>NZ_VJVZ01000001.1 GCF_007097145.1 Flavobacterium zepuense
TGGCAACATTTCTGAAACACGATGGAAAAATGCCCATGATAATATAGAAAGGAGCTATAATTATAATTATGACGAACTCAACAGGCTCAAAAAAGCCACGTTTAGGGCAAGTATCAATAACGATAAATATACCGAAGGCCCTATAGCCTACGATAAAAATGGCAATATCATAAGCTTAACACGTAATGGGCAAAAAAGCGATAATAGTTTTGGCCTGATAGATAATTTAGCATATACCTATTTCCCTTACAGCAACAGGCTAAAAAGTGTTATTGACGATGCAGGTAATATTGCAGGCTTTAATAATGGTACAAGTGGCACAGGCGACGATTACAAGTACGATGCCAGCGGCAACATGACAAAAGACCTTAACAAAAATATAGGCGAAACACCCGATGAAGAAATAGCGTACAATTACCTTAACCTGCCCACAAAAGTAATTGTAGATGCCACCCATACGGTAGAATATACATATGATGCAGCAGGGTCAAGATTGCAAAAGAAGGTGACCAATGGTAGCGGTAATGTAACTACCACACTATATGCAGGAGGGTTTCTATATGAAAATAGCGTATTGCAATATTTTGGGCATACCGAAGGTTATGCAAGGCGCGAAACCTCAGGAAGTTTTTCATACATTTACCAGTACAAAGACCATTTGGGTAATGTGCGGTTAGCCTATTGGAAGAATACACAAACCAACGCTTTAGAAATTATAAGTACCAATAACTATTATGCTTTCGGCATGGAGCATAAGGGTTACGGTGTTGCGTTATCCACTAATCCTGCTCAGAAAATTAAGTTTAACAGTAAAGAACTACAGGATGAATTACAACTAAACTGGTACGATTATCAGGCGCGCAATTACGATTCTGCTCTTGGAAGGTGGTTTAACATTGATCCGCTTGCAGAAACTTCAAGAAGGTTCTCCCCATACACATACGCTTTAAATAATCCTATATATTTTATAGACCCGGATGGGATGCAAGCAACTGGATCAGATGAAATTCTTGATACAGGCGATTTTGAAGTATCCGTAGATATTGGTTACGGTCGTATGAGAAAAACAAGTCAAATTAGTGGATCTATTAGCTATAGTGGCGCAGATGTAAAATTAAGTAAGAGTGGGCAAGCTAAATTTGATAGAGCGGCAGAAAAAGATCAAGAATTAAGTTTAAGAGATAGATTCCAGAAGGATAAAAATGGTAAGTATATAGTAGATCCTGATGCAAAACCTGATTTTAGTGATAAAGGTATACAAAAAATTAATGGCGCGGTTACAGGATTAGCTGACGCATACAAAGATGGTGGCAAGCCTGAAGTGGAATTTTATGATGTAGGTGATACAGGAGATGCTACAACTGAAGGTATAGTGAAGTTAAATCGTACACAAATATTAACAAATTATAGGTACGCAAGTGTATTATTTCATGAATATAGACACCAGTGGCAGTACATATCATTTAATGGAAATGAAAGTATGTTCACCTATTGGGAACGTCTGTATAGTTCAGGGTATCTTGGAGATGGAGGAGTATGGGCAAGAATTGAACTTGATGCCTATGCGTTTCAGTATCGTATGGGTGATCACGATTCAGAAGTGCATAGTCGTATGTCTAAGTATTTTGAATATATGGTGTCGCAATTTTGGAATAAAAAAAAATAATATCATGAAAACATTAATTACATTAATTATGTTGGTTGCTTTTTGTAGCTGTACCAAACATAAGGAGGAAATAGAACTTAAATTAGAAAATGACACAATTATAGCATGCTCAAATGAAAATTGTGGCATTGTCAATATTATTAAATACTCTATAACAAACAATTCTGACAATTTCTATTATATTAATAATATATGTATTGATAAGGGAGTTTTCAAGAGAGCCATATATTCAGATGGTGTCAACCTTCAAATTTACAATCAGTTTGATAAAGAAATAAAGTATAATTCCAACACAAATTATCCTAAGAAAGAAAACAATATCTATTCTTATTTAATAGAAAACGCTAGCATTCTCGAAAAAAGTCTTGATTATGATAATCAAGTAGGTTTCTACAGAAATTTCGGTTATAAAAATTTTTATATATACCCAGGAGAAACTATTTATTTTGAATATTCATTGAATTTAAATAGCACTGTTGGGTATGAAGCCGTTCGAGTTGGACTTATAAGTTTGGATAAAAGGGAAGATTATAAAGCTACAGTTTCAATATCTAGTGATTCTACCAATTATAAAAACATTCTTCCCCGAGACATTTTAAAAACGATTAAGACAAATAAAGTGAAAGTTTATCATGGTATTATCGAATCAAATAAAGTTCCAATAAAAGTTTTGTAAGCAATGAACTCTCTACAGAAATCGTAGTATAAGAGAATTTTAGATAATAACAGAGTTTGACCTCATCGAATCTCCGAAATGAAACCTTAGTTTATGCCATTTAGCATTATTAACATAACAATGTTAAATTTTATTATTAATTTAAATAATGTGAATTCTTTATTGCATTTTATCTTTTTTTAATATTGCCCGGTAGCAAAACCTAACCTTATGACTAAAAAATATATTAAGAAGCTGCCTTCCTTTAATTTACAGGAAATGCTTATTGTACTTGCTATCATAGGAATATTACTCCTTATAGCATTACCTAACCTTATGCCTTTAATTACTAAAGCAAAAAGCGTAGAGGCACAAACACAGCTTAAGGCAATATTTAATGCCGAAAAACAGTACTACTTTATGTACTCTAAATACAGTGCGGATTTTAATGAAATTGAGTTCGATGCGCCAAAAACAATTAAAGACAACGGAACAGCAAATTATGCCTACGAAGTTATAGAGACATCCGATAATACTTTTAAAGCCCGAGCAACGGCTATTAAGGATTTTAACGGAGATGGTGTGTTCAATATATGGGAGATAGACCAGGACGGTAATCCCAAGCAAGTAACAAATGATTGATGTTGCGCTTAAATTTAGCCTTATTGTTGTACTGCTATTAATCTTTTGGCAAGACACTAAAGAAAGGCTTGTGCTCTGGTTTTTATACCCCTTAGTTGGCGTTGTGGCCTATATGTTACATGCAAAGACCATTGGGGTGCTCCCATCTATTGTCAACACGGGCCTGAATTTAGTATTTGTCCTAATCATCCTTTCCATTAGTTACTTATACATAGTGGTGATTAAGAGAAGAAAGTACCTGAATGAAAGTATAGGTGCCGGTGACCTGCTTTTTTTTGTGTCCCTGCCCTTTGCTTTTGCAACGGTAGCGTTTACCTTATTATTTGTCTTTTCCCTGCTCTTCTCGCTATTGTTACATATGATTTTCAAGAATAGGCAAGTTGACAAAACCGTTCCTTTAGCCGGTTATATGGCTTTGTTTTTTGCTACAGTTTACTGTATATCCTTTTTTACTAAACCTCAGTATTTGTTCTCATACTAGCTATGAATGTGAATTTTAATTTACCTACCGAATTACAGCAACTGGTTAATGCCCAGCAGGCATACCATTACCGTATCGTTCCGATAGAAAAAGCTGGTAATACTATTACATTTAAAACAGATAATGAGAATTTAGCCGGATTAAGGTCAGAATTACTCATACTATTAGACCTTGCCGTAGAATTAACAGTTGATACTACTGAAAATATTAACCGCTACCTCTCTACCAACTATAGAAAATCATCAAGTAACCGGGTTTCCGAGATTCATTACTCTAATGACTTTCTGGAGAAAATTTTGTTAAGCGCTAAAGAAACCGGAAGCAGTGATATCCATTTTGAGCATTATGAAATGAAAGCACGCGTTCGCTTTCGATTAGACGGTAAGCTCAAGGAACAGTTTCATTTAAGTTTGGAGGAATACCCTGGTATAGTCAACAAGATAAAAATTCGGGCGCAACTTGATATTTCTGAAAAGCGGCTGCCTCAGGATGGCAGGATTACAGTTACAACCGAATATGAAGATTTTGATGTCAGGGTATCAGTATTACCCACGCTATATGGCGAGAAAATAGTTTTAAGAATACTCAGTAAAGATACCAGCCATATCGAACTGGAGTCGGTTGGTTTTTCAGATGAGGAACTCAAAATATACTTGGAGAGTATCAGGAAACCCAACGGGATTATTTTGGTATCAGGACCAACGGGTTCCGGTAAGACTACAACATTATATGCCACTTTAAAAAAGTTAAACCAGGACGATACCAATATCCTTACAGTTGAAGACCCTATCGAATATACCCTTGAGGGAATCAACCAGGTACAGTTAAAAGAAAATATTGGGCTGGATTTTGCAGCCACGTTGCGCACCTTTTTAAGGCAGGATCCTGATATTATAATGGTAGGAGAGATACGTGATGTAAATACAGCCAATATGGCCATAAGGGCTGCATTAACCGGCCATTTGGTGCTCTCGACTATCCACACCAACTCTGCATGGGCTACAGTGTCAAGGCTTATTGATATGGGTATACCACCTTTTCTGATTGCGAGCACCCTCAATGTCAGTATTGCCCAGCGTCTGGTGCGTAAACTTTGCAATACATGTAAGGTGCAGCAAACTCTGCATGCAGGACTTTTCCCTACAGGATTTATAATACCTGCTGCGCTAACGCATCATTTTGAGGCCGTTGGTTGCGAAGAATGCCACCATACCGGTTACTTTGGCAGGAAAGCCATATATGAGATACTACCTATAGATAAAGAACTCATGGGGCTCATCAAAGCTAATGTGCTTGCGATAGACGACTACCTTGAAAATAAAAAGAAGCAAACGCTAAAAAGCAATGCTATAGACCTTATAAAAAAAGGTGTAACATCAGTAGACGAGGTTTTTGCGCTACTTATGGAATAAAATAATAATGAAGATGGCAGTTATGCCACGAATGAAGAATTATGAGAAGACTATTACTTTGCGGCGTTTTTTTATTGATTTCTCAACTACTACAGGCGCAGGATAGCCCAAGGGTTGAGCAGATCCGTAATCATATTGAGGCTATCGCGGCGGATACACCTGGCCTTATGGAACGCGTAAACATCAAGATCAAGGAAGCACCGCTTTCTGATTTTTTGCTTGCAGTTTCTGAAGTACACAAGGTAAACCTTAGTATTGATCCGGCACTTAAACAGATCAATATTGTTAACAATTTTACAGATGTTACAGTGGCTGACCTGCTTATCTTTTTGTGTAAGCAGTATAACCTCTCGGTAGACTTTACCGGGAATATATTAGCTATTAGCCTTTATCAACTGCCAAAGGAAATCCTTGCTGAAAAAGTTATTGATGTAGCTTACGATCCTAATGAAGATCTCCTAACCCTTAATTTGAAAGATGACAAGCTATATGATGCTTTTAAAAGGATCATGGATGTAAGCGGTAAAAACCTGGTATTTGCACCGGGTATGGAAAACCAATTGCTTACGGTGTACATAAAAAATATGCCTTTTGATGCCGCCTTAAATAAACTGGCTTATGCTAATGACCTTGCTATTTCAAAATCAAGGGATAATTTTTACCTTTTTGATAAGTTTGATAATGCCGGGGCGGCAGCTGTAAGCACCGCCGATAAAGGCGGGGCTGTTCGCCAAAGCAGGCCACAGCGCCAAAGGCGTTCTAACTTCTTCTTTAATATTCTGGATGCGGACAGGCAACTCCTTGAAGTGGATTTTGAGAACACCCCTATCTCCAGTATCATTTATGATATTGGCACCGAATTACAAATCGACATGTTTATTGCCAGCCCGTTAGAGAATGCGGGTAATGCCACCGTAAAAGCAAAGAACATCACTTTCGATGAACTCCTTATTAAGATGTTCCAGTCGAATGCTGCAAATGTGCCAATAGCTGCGAATAAAAATGGGCAACAGCAATTTAGTGATGGAATGAGCAGTGGCACCCCTGTCAGTGCTACAACAGGTGATAACTACACCTTTATGAAGAAAGACAATATTTACTACTTTGGCACTAAGAGCCAGCTTACGGTACGTAATATAAAGTCAATTATGATGATGCACCGCTCTATTGAATTGTTGGGCGACCCGGCAAGTTCAGAAAAAACCGTTGGCAGGACACAAACAAACTTTACCAACTATAACAGTGGCTCCGCAGGTGGCGGCCTTAATAACGGGTTCCAGCAGCAGCAAAACCAACAAAGCCAGAACAGTAGAGGTAACGAGAGCGCTCCGTCAGAATCAATTCTTTCCATTATCCCAGATGAGGCCAAAAAAGACCTTGATATAAAAATAGACAAAGAACTAAACAGTTTTTTGGTAAATGGCCCTGCTGATGCCATACAGCGTTTTGAGTCGTTCATAAAGTATATAGACAAACCGGTACCCGTTATCTTAATTGAGGTAATGTTACTGGAGGTAAGCAGGACAGCAGTAGTAGAAACCGGTATTAGCGCAGGTATAGGTGATAAACCCACTACGACTACCGGAACGGTATTCCCAACGGCAGATATAAATTTAGGCGCCCAGACCATTAACAAGATCATCAATGGTTTTGACGGTTTCGGCTCATTAAATATAGGCTCAGTAGTACCTAACTTTTATTTAAGCCTTAAAGCGCTTGAAACCAACGGTAATATAAAAATACGTTCATCCCCCAGGTTATCTACGCTAAACGGGCATAAAGCAAGCCTTTCTATCGGGGAAACTACCTACTATGTGGTAACCAGCCAGAATTATTACGGCTCTCAAATAACGCAAACATCTGAAATCAAAAACTACCAGCCCATTGATGCCGACTTATCAGTAACTATCAGGCCATTAGTATCGGGCGATGGGCAAATAACCCTTGACATCAAAGTGATACAGTCGAGCTTTAATGGCGAGCGAATTGATGAAGATGCCCCTCCGGGAATTAATTCACGGGAATTCACCTCGATAATAAGGGTAAAAGATCGCGACCTTATTGTACTTGGTGGACTTGAAGAAAAGGTTAAAAATGACTCAGGAAGTGGCGTTCCGCTACTTTCAAGGATACCTATAATTAAATGGCTGTTCAGTTCGCGCAAGCGTGAAGATTCCAGAAAAAAACTTAGTGTACTTATAAAACCAACCGTTATCTATTAATGGCTGCACGTGTAGAAAATATGCTTTTGGGAAAGCAATATGTAGCTTTAGAATTCTTTTCTTTAAACCGTCAGGATAAAATTGCCTTCCTGTTGGTGCAAAAGAAAAAGAACGAACTTGTTATTGCCCAAAAGGAAATTTATAACAATATCGAGGATCTGTTCTTGCAAAAATCAAAATTCCCTACTGCACTTATCATAAATAATGAGCACGTGCTGCAAAAAGAAGTACTGGGTACCGATAGCAGCGATAAAAAACTATTGCACAAGGCCTTCCCAAATTTGCAGGCTGATGATTTTTATTATGAAATATGGAGGCGCGATACATCGTCTTTGGTAGCTATTTGCAGAAAGACCTACGTAGATAAATTACTTACCGATATGGAAGACGGATTTAGGGTAGCTGCAATCAGTTTAGGTAATTGTGCGATATCGGTCCTTTCACAATTTGAATTACCGCCGGCGTTAGCAACTAATACAAGCATACTTGATCTCGATCAGGAAAATATAATTACAGGTGGGTTGCCTGAAAACAAAGACTATACTATTAATGAGCTTAATGTGCCCAACACTCATATTTTAGCTTTCAGTGGGGTTCTATCCTTACTACTACCAACCGCGACAACAGGTAGTCTTTGGGAACTGGGGACCATAATTCATGAAACGTTTAAACAGAAAACTTTTTTTGAAAAAGGATTAAAAACGGCGATTGTAGTTATCCTTACCTTACTCCTTATAAATTTTTTCCTTTTCTCGCACTATTTTAAAAAGGCAAGTGAAATTGCAGAAACAGTAGCCCTAAACAAAGCGGGGATTGAAAATATAACCAGGATTAAAAAAAGGATAAAAGATAAAGAACAACGCCTTGAAAGTTTTACAGGTGCTACCGTTTCTGCAAGTTCTTTGGCAATCAATCAACTGGTTAAAGATATACCGGCATCACTGCTTTTATCAAGTATTGTATATCATCCGCTTGAAAAGAAGGTAAAAGCAGATGAAGTGATTATGGCTACCGACAGCCTTATTGAGATTTCAGGTTCCTCTTTAAGTAACCTGGCATTTACAAACTGGGTTGAGAGTATTGAAAAAATGAACTGGGTTGGAAAAGTCACCATCAATTCTTTTGGGAAGGATGCTGAGGGCAATACCGTTTTTTCAATAAGCATAACCGTACAGAAATGAAGCTGAATAAAAAAAATAAAATATTACTACTTGGGTTTTGCATTGTGCTTTACATATGCTATGCATTTGCCTTTTCCAATACCTGGGAATATTACAGCCAATATACAACGCAAAGGGAACTTACTGATACTGGTTTAAACGACCCTGCCTACTTACAGAATTTGTTGCAAAAAGAAAAACAACTGGATAAGGTATTATCCCAATATACAAATACCACCGACGCGTCCTTCCAAAATGAACTACTCAGGCAACTGAGTATTTTAAGCAGCAGGGATAGGCTTAAAATAGTAGATTTTAAGGAGCCGCACACTTTTGTAGAGAAAAATATCAGGACGAATAGTTATGTGTTTTCCCTTCAGGGAAGCTTTAATGGGATACTTTTACTAATTAATAGCCTTGAAAATAATCCTTCACTAGGATATGTTAAAACTATAACCTTCATAAAAAAGAAAAATTATAGGACTGGGGAGGATTACCTCACTGGGGAAGTTATCCTTCAAAAAAGTGAGACGGTTAAGGAAAGGGATAATGATAAAAATTACAATAAATACTAATGAAAAAGATATTATTTGTGCTGCTGGTTATTACCGGTTGCCAAACAACCTGTATAAAAGACAAGACCTATAAAGTCTCAGAAGCTACAATAGAATTAGGTACTATCGGAAGGGCCAGTTCAATGTATGATTTAGATAATGGTTTCTCCATACATTCCATTCCAATATTGCAAAACAAGATCAGGCTGGATATCCAGGTACTGCCCTTTACAAAAGCCATCAATAAAATATATATAAATAAAACTGCAACAAATCCTTCTGTAATAAAAGTTAACTATGCAGATAGCCTGCCTGTTAAACCGGAATATATAACAGTTTCTATTATGGATCGTACAGGCTTTGCTAACGAGCTCAATGCAGAATACAACGGAGATATTGCAACATACCTGAAAGACACTAAAAAAACGGTTGCCATAACCGGTATGGCATTGGTACTGCCTGGCGAAGAACTGGCGAAAATTAAATCGGCTGATGCATACTACCTTTTAAACAGCCAGGATAAAAAGTACACCATTGCACTTTATAAGGCCGGTAAAAAAACAGAAACTATTGAATTAGGGAGCAGCATACCACTTGCCTATACCTTGGGCAAATTTTGCTGGGCTGTTAACGATAGGCAGCAATGGTACATTGGCGAGATCGTAGAAGATAACAAGAGCTGTAAAGGCAACACTAAGACCCGTGTAGAGGATAAGGAAGAGAAAAATTTATTTAAATTATAAGCAGCCATGAAAAAAATACTACTGCTACCGATGCTACTGCTTTTGGTTTTCTCGTGTGAGGAGATCTTATTGGAGGACGATATTACGGATGAAACTGTAAATTTGGTTGCTCCGGTAGATGATGCCGAATTTTATTCTACCGGCATAACATTTACGTGGGACCCTATAGAGAACGGCACCCAATACAGGATACAAATTGCAAGGCCCAATTTTACTGCCCCATTACAAATTATTACCGACAATGTTGTCGATACCACCTCGTTCACAACCCAGTTAAATGTCGGTGATTATGAGTGGCGTGTTAAGGCAGTAAACAGCGGGTACGAAACTGCTTATTCCACCAGGTCATTAAAGGTGTTGAGCAATGAAGATTTCCAGAATAATTCGGTAACACTATCATTGCCTGCAAATAACGCAATTACAAATGTTGCCTCACAAAATCTTGTTTGGCAGCAGGTAATTGGCGCTACTGGCTACCATATACAGATAGTAAATACCCAATCTAACACTTCGGTATTAGAACAGGATACTAATGGTACTACGTTTACTTATTTATTTCCCGAAGGGAGCTACCAGTGGAAAGTAAGGGCCGGCAATGGTGACCAAAACACATTATACTCATCGCGCACTATTTTAGTAGACCATACTGCCCCCAACACGCCCCAGCTAACTTTACCGGCTAACCTAACCAATACCTCAAATAACGATGTAACTTTTCAATGGAACAGGGTTGCTATTGCCGGAAGCGTCGAAAAAGACAGTATTTATATTTATAATAACAACACCCTTACTGACCTTGAATATAAAAACGAACAAACCAGCCCTTACAACACGGCCACGCTGGGAGATGGTGCCTATTTTTGGTTTGTTAAAGCGTTTGATGCGGCCGGAAATGTAAGCCAGCAAAGCAGTGTGTTTAGCTTTACGCTTAATTAAAAGATGAAAAATAAAAGAAATACCTACATACTATTATCGGCGGTGCTCCTTATATGGGGTTTGCTGGTATACCAGTTTTTTTCTTTTACATCAGGCGAAGCCGTCCAGGAAGCCATAACTACAAATTTAAAGGTTACGCCATTAGCTGTAAAAGAAAGGGATAGTATCGCTATTAATGTAAATTATCGCGATCCTTTTTTGGGCAAAGCCTATTTGCCGATAGATCCTAATATGAGAACAGCTGGTACTAAGAAAAAAGCAATGCCCAAAGAGACAGTTAACTGGCCATCTGTGGTTTACAAGGGTATCGTGTCTGATAGTAAAGATAAAAAAAAGGTGTTCATGGTTATTATTAACGGGCAAACGTATCTGATGCGCCAGAAAGATACTGAACAGCAAATTATCCTAAAAAATGGTAACCGGGAATACATAGATGTATTATACAAGGGGAACACGAATAAAATACTAATACAGCAATAAGTTGAAGATTAACTGGCAACATAAGTTACGCTCTGGGGCTTTACAATTTACTGTTTTTATATCGGTAGTTATTGCTTTGGTCCTTGCCGGTGCCTTATTGCTTGCCTACACACACCGCTTTTTTTTGGAACAATCTAAAGCTATTGTAAATAATATCCAGTTAGCTGATACTGGTATAGCGGCACTCCTTGATCAGCAAAAAATAGGGCCAGACACGATTTTGTTAAGCATTCCTGATGTCCCTGAAAATCAAAAAGTGACAACCCATCTTTCGCATTGGGGACTTTTTGAAAAAGCATTTGTAGAGGCTAAGCAAGGGAACAAAATATTTATAAAATGTTGTTTAATGGGCTGTAGTATGACTACAGAAAACCGGCCAGCGTTATACCTTAGAGAAACGTTTAAACCACTTGCTGTTGTTGGCGCTACACATATTGACGGTACTGCCTATCTGCCCGAGCAGGGCATCACTACGGGCAGTCTTGCCGGACATAGCTATTACGGCAGCGAGTTGATCTTTGGCGTGGTAAAAAAAAGCACTGATAGTTTACCTAAATTGAAATACGACTATAAGGCAGAACTTAACTATTACCTCAAAGAATTTATGCCGGTAGCAGATAAAGATTTTATTCCGGTGCACTCAAAGGTTAATCTAACAAATTCCTTTAAAGATCCTGTGAAAGGGTATGTTTCGGAAGGCCCCATTGTATTAGCAAATGTTACTCTAACCGGGAATATTGTAATACGGTCGGCCCAAAAAATAACGATACGAAAGACAGCGCTACTAAAAGATATAATTATAAGTGCCCCTGTAATTATAATTGAAGATGGCGTTGATGGCAATTTTCAGGCAATAGCATCCGAAACTATAAAAGTGGGCAAAAATTGTCAACTACAGTATCCTTCGGCACTTGTTTTGTCCTACGATGGCGTTCAAACCGGTGATGGAAATGAACTGTTCAATAATAAAATAGCTGTAGATTCCGGTTCAACTGTTCGTGGATCGGTGTGTTATCTGGGCACTCTTACCGACTCCAATTTTAAGGTCAATATCTACATAAGCAATGACACGGCAATTAAAGGAGATATTTATTGCCAAGGCAATTTGGAGCTTAGGGGTAAAGTAGAAGGGACAGTTTATACTAATCAATTTATTACTAATGAGGGTGGTACAATATATGTAAACCATTTATATGATGCCGCTATAACAAGCAAAGACCTACCCGAGAATTTTGGCGGTATTTTGTTGGCGAACCAAACTAAATCGGTCATGAAATGGCTTTATTAACAAAATTAAGATCGGCAACTTTAATTGAGGCCCTTGTGGCTACAGTGCTTATTGTTGTAGTTTTTATTGTAGCCAGTTTGGTACTTAACAACCTGCTATTTAACTCCTTTTCCCGTAACACACATGCTATAAAGAACAGGCTTTTCGAATTGGAATACAGTGCGCAACACAATACCATACAATTACCCTATTCTGAAGAGTTCAAAAACTGGCATGTTGAACTGATAAAACAAGAGCAACAGGGGAAACAATGGTTAAAAATTATGGCGGTAAACAATGCAAATAACAAAGAAATAATAAGAAATCAGTTATGCACACTGCAAAAGTAAAATCATTTACACTCTCTGAAATGCTGGTGGTAATGATCATTACTGCCATTGTGGTAGGTATGGCCTTTAGTGTTCTTAGCCTGGTACAAAAGCAGGTATATATCATCAAAAGGAATTTTGATAAAACAACAGAATTATCATTGCTGGAGCAAAGGCTTTGGCAGGACTTTAACTCGCATAACACCCTTGATTATCACGATCGAAAACTAGTTGCCCTGTCGAATACTGACACAGTAACCTATTCTTTTTCAGAAAATTTTGTGTTGCGAAACATGGATACAATATATGGCAATTTACAAATAGAAAAGCTGTTATTTAATGGGCGTGAAGTAAAATCAGGATATATTGATGCAATTGGTATATCAGCAGAGGCGGAAATACCGGGTTATTCTTTTTTTGTTTTTTCCACTCCCGATGCAACCCTAAACATGAATAAGGATGGCTTTTAAATTAGACAATATTCCGGCAGCGAAAGTTAAAAATAATACCGGCAGCGAGATAGAGCGTTTACTCAAAAAAGAGATCACTCTTTTTGGCGGTGGGTTTAACAATAAAAAAAAACAGTCTTTTTATCTTGAATTAGGTGTGCTTTTAAAAGCAGGCATTACTATAAAAGAAGCCCTGACGCTTATCGTAGATTCTTTTAAAAAGCAGGCCGATAAAGAATTGTTTGAAACCGTTTTACAACAGGTTGTAAACGGGAAGCCCTTTTCAGATGCATTGTTTGCTTCAAAACAATTTTCCGAGTATGAATACCACTCGTTAAAAATTGGTGAAGAGACAGGTACTACTGCGCGCGTATGCCGGGAGTTAGGAGTGTTTTTTGAACGCAAGAACGAGCAGCGTCGTATCGTGATCGCTGCCCTTACTTATCCCGGAATAGTATTTTCTACCGCAATTTTAGTTGTGTTCTTCATGCTTAGTTATGTTGTGCCGATGTTTGAAGGTATCTTTAAACAAAATCAGATGGAACTCCCGGCCCTTACCCGGATTATTATGAAGATGTCAGCACTTACCCAAACTTATGGGCTGGTGATCTTTATCGTTATTATCGGGTTATTTTTTGCCAGCCGTTTTTTAAAGGACAATCATACATATCGTAAAACCCTGCATTATTCAATGCTTAAGATACCTGTTTTAGGCCCATTTACAGCAAAGGTTTACCTTGCACAGTTCACACAGGCAGTAACATTATTAACCTCGTCTAAAGTGCCTATCCTTAACAGTATCCAGATGGTACGGCAAATGATACAGTTCGTTCCTTTGCAGGATGACTTGCAAAAGGTGGAAGAAGATATTCTCAAAGGAAGTAGCCTTAGCGAGAGCCTGAAGCAAACCAGGCTCTTTGACCGAAGGATAATTTCACTAGTAAAAGTAGCCGAGGAAACCAACCAGACTGAATTTGTTTTTAACCAGCTTAACGAGCAATACAATCAGGAAGTTATCCAACAATCCAAAGTAATGTCTACGGTTTTGGAACCTCTGATAATTTTATTTGTTGGCGGCATTGTAGCCGTTTTACTTATCGCGATGTATTTACCTATGTTCCAATTGAGCAGTGCTATTGGGTAAATACGAACTAACCTAATCCTTTAGGGTTTCCCTGATCTCAGTAATACCTCTTTGCAGTTGTAAAAACATTTCCGTAATTGATTCAGGGCTGAGGTCATCAGGTGTGAATTCTTTTGTAGCAATGCTACAGGTATATTCCCAGATCTCTAATACTTCAGAGATCCTGATCTCATACGGCTTATAAAACGAATTGTCGGATTGCAGGGTTAGTTTTTTTGCTCCGCTACGGATCAGCCTTTTGTAAACGATACCCTCACTTTTGGTAAGCAGCACATAGGTCTTACCATCCAGTACATCCCCTAAATTCTCAATATACCTGCCAACGATAAAGGAACCATCCTTGTGCGGCGGCATGGAATCGCCTTCTACCGGGAATGCCCTGAACTTGCCATTTTTCAAAAAAGGCAGGGTAAGGTGTTGCAGGCTCTCTATAAATTCCGGGTCACTATAGCTGCTTAAATAACCGGCTTTAGCTTTATGGGGTATTACCTCGATAACATTATCACCATTGGAGTCTACAGTTATGGGTAGCAAAATTCGGTTGTCATCCAGCTTCAGCAATTTTTCAAAATCGACCTTACGGACATCTACCGAGAGCAGCAGGTCAATGCTGCAATGGTAATATCGGGATAGTTTAAGCAACGCATCATGTGGGGCTTCACTATACCCCAATTCATACTTGGCATAGTTGGAACGCGGAATGCCGGTGGCCTCTGCCACCTTATCCTGGGAGACTTTTTTCTCTGTACGCAAGAAACGAATATTATCTGAAAATAAGGACATAATAATTTTGTTCCGAATTAGAACAGCAAATATATAATTTTATGTTCTGATACGGACTAATTTTGTCAGGTATTAAATGAGGTGATCATGGACAGGGCAATTGTACATATGGACTTGGATACATTCTTTGTATCCTGCGAGCGGCTAACCAACTCTAAATTAGAGGGTATTCCGCTCATTATCGGCGGTGGCGACCGTGGTGTGGTTGCCTCATGTTCTTATGAAGCGCGCGTCTTTGGCGTACGCGCTGCGATGCCCATGAAGATGGCACTTCGTCTTTGCCCACAGGCAAAGGTCATCAAGGGAGACATGGAACTCTATTCAAAACTGTCCAATACCGTTACCCAGGTCATCGAAGAAAAAGCTCCCGTAATGGAAAAAGCGAGCATCGATGAACATTACCTTGACATTTCCGGTATCGACAGGTTTCATGGTTCGTACAAATGGACCAGCGAACTCGCGGCGTCCGTGACCAAAGAAACTGGCCTGCCGATAAGTTTTGCTTTATCCGTGAACAAAACCGTTTCAAAAATTGCAACCGGTGAGGGTAAGCCGAAAGGCAACCTGCAAATTTCTGAAAATATGGTGCGTCCGTTCCTAAACCCCTTATCCATCCGTAAGATCCCCATGGTGGGAGAGGTTACCTTCACCCTGCTCTCACGTATCGGCATCCGGAATATTGAAACGCTTTCTGAAATGCCTGCCGAGGTCTTGCAACAGATGATCGGCAAGAACGGCGCGGAGTTATGGCGCAAAGCCAACGGCATTGACCTAAGCCCCGTAGAACCCTACAGGGAACGAAAATCATTATCGACCGACCAGACCTTCCATGAAGACACCACAGATATCATTTTCCTTAAAAGCATATTAGCAGGCATGGTTGAAAAGCTCGCGTTTAAGCTGCGCTCTGAGCAGTGGCTGACGTCAACCGTGGTGGTGAGCATCAAATATTCCAACTTTGACACCGAGACAAAGCAATGTAAGGTGCCTTATACCTCGGCAGACCATACTTTGGTGCGTGTGGTAAAAGAACTCTTTGACAGGTTGTACCAGCGCCGCATGACCCTGCGCAAGGTGGGCATCCAGTTTGGCGGGCTGGTACGCGGAACTTACCAGATCAACATATTCGAGGACACACAAGAAATGATGGCGCTTTACCAGGCGATGGACAAAATGAAAAAGCGCTTTGGTTTTGATGCAGTAGCCCGTGGTGCCGGCATTTTTTTAAAGAGTAAATAAGATGTACCTCAATTGCCATTCCTACCACAGCCTGCGTTATGGCACCATTCCTTTGCAGGATCTGGTACAGCAGGCTGCTGCCTGCAAAGTTTCGGCAATGGCGCTTACCGATATCAATACGGTAACAGGTATCTATGATTTTATTAAACTCTGTAAAGCGGCAGGCATTAAACCTCTTGTAGGTATGGAATTCCGCTGCAACCATGTAATGCGCTACATTGGCCTTGCCAAAAACCGCGAAGGGCTTGGTAAAATGAACCGCTTTCTGACCAGGCACAATTTCGATGATACCCCGCTGCCGCTAATTGCACCGGCTTTTGAAAATGTTATCGTAATCTACCCACTGGATAATGCCCCGGCTGTTCTACAGGATTATGAGTACATCGGTATCAGGCCAGACGAATTGTTGCTATTGTTTCATGAAAAATGGACCAGCAGGCTTGATAAAATGGTGGCTTTGCAGCCGGTAACTGTTCGGGGCAAAGATGAATTTAACCTCCATAAAATACTTCGCGCCATTGACCTGAATATCCTGGGTTCAATGCTTAAGGAAAATGACTATTGCAATGCCTCTGAAATGATGATTCCACAGGAGGCATTACTGGAAAAATACAGCAACTATCCTTCGATCACTAATAATACGCAAAACGTAATTGACCAATGCCATTTTGAATATGAATTTGGCATCCCGCGTAATAAGAAATACTACACCGAAAACCGGAAAACCGATATACAGCTTTTAACACGGCTGGCTGAGCAAGGAATGGTCAAAAAATATGGGGCTAACAATGCCGCTGCCAAAGCCCGTGTTGCCAGGGAATTGAAGGTTATTGATGAACTTGAATTCAGTGGGTATTTCTTAATCACGTGGGATATTGTCCGATACAGCAATAGTATGGGCTTTATGCACGTAGGGCGTGGCAGTGGTGCAAACAGCATAATCGCGTATTGTCTGGGCATAACTGCAATTTGCCCGTTGGAACTGGACCTGTATTTTGAGCGTTTTTTGAACCTGAACCGTAAAAGCCCGCCGGATTTCGATATTGACTGGAGCTGGAAAGAACGCGACATCATCCTGCAATATATTTTCGACCGCTATGGAGCCGACCATGTCGCTTTTTGCGGCACCAACGTCGAGTTTAAATACCGTTCCATATTCCGTGAAGTTGGTAAAGTGTTCGGGCTGCCCAAAGAGGAGCTCGATATGCTGGCGACCAAACCGATGGAAGCCCATGACAAAAACAAACGGGTGCAGCAAGTGCACAAGTACGGCAAAATGCTGGAAAAGTTCCCCAACCAGCGCAGCATGCACTCCTGTGGCATCATTATATCCGAAGAGCCCATTACTAACTTTACAACACTTGAAATGCCGCCAAAGGGCTTTCCTATTGTGCAGTTCGATATGCATGTGGCAGAAGATATTGGTTTTGAAAAGTTCGATATCCTGAGCCAGCGCGGCCTCGGCCATATTGATGAGGCGGTACGTATCATTGAAAAGAACCGTGGTGTAAAAGTTGATATCAGCGACACCAGCATTTGTATCGATGAAGCAAAATGCAATGAATACCTGAGCAAAGGATGGACGATTGGCAACTTTTATATTGAAAGCCCTGCCATGCGTGGGTTGCTGCGCAGGCTATTGTGTAAATCTTACAGGATTCTGGTCGCCGCATCCTCCATTATCCGCCCCGGCGTGGCGCAAAGCGGGATGATGACCGAGTACATTTTTAGGCATAACAACCCAGACAAGTTTGAATATTTCCACAAAGTATTTGAAGAGCAGCTCGGTGAAACCTATGGTATCATGGTTTACCAGGAAGATGTGATCAAGATCGCCCTGCATTACGGTGGGCTGCCTGCCGAAGACGGCGATATATTGCGAAGGGCGATGAGCGGAAAAGGCCGTTCGAAAGACGCGCTGCAAAAAGTAAAAGACCATTTCTTTGAATGCTGTGCTGCGCAAGGCCACCCACTGGAGCTGAGCCAGGAGATCTACCGACAGATCGAATCCTTTGCCGGGTATTCGTTTTGTAAGGCGCATTCGGCTTCTTATGCCGTGGAGAGCTACCAGAGCCTGTACCT
This sequence comes from Flavobacterium zepuense, assembly GCF_007097145.1. Lineage (GTDB taxonomy): Bacteria > Bacteroidota > Bacteroidia > Flavobacteriales > Flavobacteriaceae > Flavobacterium > Flavobacterium zepuense. Next base: position 18,245 of record NZ_VJVZ01000001.1, read on the forward strand.
GAAAGTGTATTACCCTGTAGAGTTCATGGTCGCGGTCATCAACAACCAGGGTGGTTTTTACCGCACAGAGGTTTATGTACATGAGGCGAGGATGTCAGGGGCTGTCATCCATAATCCCTGCGTTAATAAAAGCGAGTATGAAGCTACGCTGTACGGCGTGGATGTCTATCTTGGGTTCATGCACCTTGACGGGCTTGAAAGCAAATTGGCAAGTGCCATTATCGAGGAACGACAGCGTAACGGTGATTACTTTTCATTGGAAGATTTCATCAATCGTATGCCCATTGGCATTGAAAGCATCCAGACCCTCATTTTTATAGGCGCGTTCCGTTTTACCGGTAAAACAAAGAACCAGTTATTGGTTATTGCGCGCCTGATCCTTTCAAATTTCAAGCCTGAAGACCGCGCCCTAAAGCTGATCCAGGAACCGGTTAAAGAATACAAATTACCGGCATTAGAACGCTCTGCTTTCGAGGATGCCTTTGATGAGATCGAGCTGTTAGGCTTTCCAGTATCCTGCTCGCCTTTCGACCTCTTACAAACGCGCTCACGCGGGGATGTGATGGCAAAGGATCTGTTAAGCTTCCATAAAAAACAGGTACGCATGATCGCTTACCTTGTGTCCCGCAAGCACGTGCCGACCGTGCGCGGTGAGATGTATTTTGGGACCTGGGTGGACGTAAATGGAGAATTCTTTGATACGGCCCACTTCAATAATGTACTGAAAGCATATCCTTTTCAAGGGCCCGGATGTTACCTGCTTTTAGGGAACGTGGAGGTAGACTACCATTTTCCAACCATCACCATTACCAAAATGGCAAAGCTTCCCTTTATCCCTGATCCGCGTTATTCAAATGCCAATGAGCGGCAATATAAGGCGCACGGGCAGCTTCGCGAGGATATCAGCATGACCGACCGCGCCCCATATCCTCAGGAACAAGCGATTGGCCTGCCGCGCCACAAAATGAAAAAAGCTTAAATTTGTAAAACGCACCAAAAAAAATATAATATTTAAGATGAGTTCAAAGGAGCACACAGGCTTTAAATGCACGGAACCATGTCTACCCAAAAGCATTGGCAGAGATCAAAAATGGTAAAAAGGTTAGCCGTTGATGTGGTATATATATCCACAGGTCAAAAGGCTGGGACACGTGAGACAGCCAATTAGTACGGTATTGATGATATTGAAGAAGCTAACTAATTGCCTTAGTACAATAATTAACTAAGTTAAGCACGCAGTAGCAAAATATTCCACCTAAGAAAGAAGCTAAAATATCAAACCAATCAAATGTTCGGCCGGCTATAAGGGGTTGAATTAATTCATAGAAAACCATAATTAAGCAACCCATCAAACTTATCTTTAGTACACTATCCTGTTTGTTTCTTTCCTTGATTATCGCATATATAAAGGTAATTAATACAACTGCCACAAAATTTGGCATTGATCCGGCCAATACGGAATCATTACCCAATTTAGTAAACAAATAAGCTCTTAAACCAAGCTCCATGAATGCTGTAAATACTAAAACCGCTATAAAAATGGCTATAAGTGTTATTCGTCGATTTTTATTTAAAAGCATTCAGATTGAATTTAATTGCAGATGCAAAGGTAAGGCTTATACACACTGATATTAACGTTGCAACAACGTTTAACCTTAAAACCCTATAATTACCTGATAATCCTAACCAATCCCATAACCGGTAATCTTATCGGCGCGGCCCATACCCTCAGGAACAGCCGATTGGCATGCCACGCCATAAAATGAAAAAAGTTTAAATTTGCCTTATAATTACACACACCTTAAACAATGAAATTAGAAAAAGCTGGAAGGTTTTTAAATGCGCAGAACCAGGTTTACCTGAAAGCCCTGGCCGAAGTTAAGGCAGGTAAGAAAGTTACCCACTGGATGTGGTTCATATTTCCGCAGCTCAAAGGGCTGGGGCAAAGTGATACATCAATTTACTATGCCATTGAAGGACTTGTAGAGGCAGCTGATTACCTGAAGCACCCTGTGTTGGGCAAGAACCTCGTAGAAATATCCTACGCGGTACTGGCCGTTGAAGGCAGGACCGCTAATGAAATTTTTGGTTCGCCGGATGACCTGAAGCTGTGCTCTTCTATGACGCTTTTCGCCCAGGTCAAAGATACCGACCCGGTTTTTAACGAGGTATTGGTAAAGTATTTCGCCGGGTTGTTCGACCCTTTAACCCTTAAGCTGCTATAAAACAGGTTTTATAAACCCTTAGCGCAATTCATTTTTTTATGCCCTACAGTCCTTTAAACACACCTCTCTCGAAAATCATCATGGAGCATACCTACAACGGTATCTACAGCGAAGCCGCTTTTGAAAAATTTGAAGTGGATGACAGTGATTTTGATGCCGCTACAGAGGATATCCGCCAGCGGCTGAACGTCCGCTTAAAGCATGCCCGGTATAGTACAGTACTGGTAGAACAGCTGGCGCGGCATAAATTAAATATCTATGAGAAATTCGGTAATGAGCTCCACGCATACCATTTCCAAACGATCCTGGATATCATAGAACAGGTCGAGAATGGTGCGGTGATGAATGTAAGGGATTTCAGGAACGAACCTTTAGCGGGATTAAAGCACATCCACCACAATTCAAATACCTTCATTGCCCAGAACATGCTCAATACCTGGCGTGAAAAGTATGGTAAAAAAGATGAAGTTACATTCCAGAACAGCCTGCTCACCAATATTTTCTATAAGCTCCTTGATGAATACAGTCCGGCTGTAGCGCAGCAGAAAGCACTTACCTTCCTGCTCAATAGGATATTGTACGAAAGTAAGTTCAGGCCACTAAAAAAACAGACCGGTGAATGGATTATCTACACGCAGCATGATGGTACTAATTATTACCTGTGCCTGGCTACCCATCAGGAAGCAAAAGACTTCGGTGATGAAGTGGTCGCCCAAAGGTTGCAGCCTTGCTTTAAAGAATTTCCTGAATTAAGCAGAAGCCTGTAGCATCCTGATCGATATTGGTAGCCGCTTTTTTATGTTCTAAAGGCACTGCTATTCAAAAATCTGTAAATTTGTGATATCTGCTCATTAAACACATCACGCCATGACAGACATCGACCGCTACATCACCCAACTGCTTGACGGCAACGTTCTGCCCGGCGAGCCGCCTTTTTCCCTCGACAGCAATTTCCGGGCTGTGGACCGCGAGGCCTATCAAAGTTACCTGCCAGTGCTTTGCCGGTTCATCGAAACAGAAACCGACCTTTTTAAACGCTCCATTGCCCGGCTGGTATTGGAAAGGATAATCCCTGATAAGCCGGACCTGGCCACAGCCAATTGCCTGCTCAAGGGGTTGGAAGACCCCGACCGGATCACAAGGAATTCACTGCTGAGCCATATTGAGCCCTTGCAGTTGCCCGAAGGTACAGACCTTGAGAGCATAAAAGAATGCATCCGAAAGGGGGACTTTTTAGTACGCTCCTCAGCTCTTAAAGCGCTGCGGGCGGCACCCGGAATAGAAGGCGAATTGTTTTTACTGGAAGTCCTGCGGCGCACCGATAATTTCTGGGATATCGAGACAATTGCTGACATCCTGGGCGATATCGGCAGCGTATTTTCCCTGCCCGTATTAATGGCAAGGCTGGAAAATGAAACTGCGGAAACGGACGAGGACATTTACCTTGCATTAGAAAAGATAGCATCAAGGCTTGACATGCCAAAAGACCTGAGGGCGCAATTAGGCGATCCCGACTTTTGGAAGGTCAAATGGCAGGGCACCAAAGAAAGTTTCGTGGGTTTTATGGCTATGGTTGCCTTAATGTCCGGCAATGGCGACAACCCCGAAGCCGCCGACCAGCTTGGGGAGATCTTCCGCGAGGAAATGCATGTTGATATTGCACCTTTCCAAACCTACCGCGAACTGCGCCTGTGCAGTAACGATGAAGATATGTTCGGGGCAATGGTCGGGATTGAAGAAAGCCTGCAATCCCGCATATTGCTGGAGGTCGCCCTGAGCGATACCGGTATCTCCGAAAGCAGGGAATCGCAGTTTGAGGGTGTTTACTTCAATATGTTAAATGATTACCTCTTCACCCGACTGCGCCGGAAGATCCGTTTCGCGGACGATGATTTTTAATTCTTAGGTATTTTACGCATATTCGTATTTCAGGGCTCCTGGCCCTGTGTGATAAGGTTTAGGTTAAAGCCTCCCGCAGCGAGTGTTGGGAGGCTTTTATTATTTATCGCATTTCAGGTTCACGGTTATTTCCGGAGCTGCATTTAAAAAATGAACTTCACAGCAGTTTGTTTGGGATTTTGTAATTTACACTACTTATCCATCTTCATGTATGAATACACATATCGCTAAGGAACTGATAGAGATGGCGAATCATGACCTGCATGTTCGTGAAAAACTATTAAATGAAGGCAAGCTCACATCAGGCTACAATCCTGATATGGAACGGGTTCATAGGATCAATGCAGCACGGTTGGAAGAAATCATCGACGCTATCGGCTATCCTACAACCTCAAAAGTGGGAAAAGAAGCAAGTGATGCAGCATGGCTTATCGTACAGCATGCCATTAGTGAACCGGCTTTGATGAAAAGGTGCTATGCGATTTTCATTGAGATAGGTGATGATATAAACCCGCAAAACCTTGCATATCTATACGACAGGATCTGCTATTTTGAAGGGAAGCCGCAGAAGTACGGTACCCAGTTTGACGACCGTGGCATGTATCCGGTCGAAGATAAGGCAGAAATGGTACGCCTGCGTGAAGCATTGCATTTAAAGCCGCACGACGAGGGCGTCATATTAGAGCATCAGGCAGGCCATGACTTACACCCTTCCGATAGCGAATTCAATAAGTGGCGAAAGGAAGTCGGATGGATATGATTGCGTGCACTTAAGACGGCACCAAGAGCTAAGGCATACCCTTTGTATTGACCTTCACCGGGCACAATGCTCCATGTTCTATATTGTATCTTGCCTGGACAACATACGGATAGTAGATTATCTTGACCAGTTTTTAACAGCTTGATTATTGACTATTCGAGACTAAATTATATATGATCTTTCTGTATTACTTATAATATTTTAAATTAAATTTAATATCAATTAATTGATATTTCCGCGCAATTCCAATTCAACCCATATAAATGGTGACTATGCCACTAACCACTTATTTACCCCAAGGCTTACTTAAAGAATTCGTCAGCTCTATAGTATACCTTGAGGATATGGGTATGGGGATCGCTTTGCAGCGGGTTTATCAGACCATTATTATTAATACAGGTTCCAATTTTTATACGTCTGATCTTTACAAGGACGAACCTGCTAAAGAAAATTCATCTGTCATTTGGATCAACGGCCAGCACGAGCGCCCTTTTGCCCTGGAAAATCCGGGAAAGACAAGTATGTACGTGATTGGTGTAAAACCCGGTATGTTACCGTACTTTTCAAAAGTGCCGGTAGCCGAAACAAACGGAACGGCACTTGGGGCAGAGCACTGGGCGGAACCGGATATGTTCAAGTTAAGACATAAACTGATAGCGTGTGAAAACCTACAGGCTGGGTTTGAACTGATCGATAACTATTTTACGGGCAAATTAGAGGTGCAAAACCCTTCAGCACTTCAAAACATCAATTATCTGAGCAAAGCGATGCCTGAAAACACAGTGCAAGAGATTTGCATGGTTCTGGGCTGTACCCGGAAGAAACTGCGTGCGGATGCCATTTATTATTTTGGTTCGCCGGTCAAAAATATGCAGGGGATAATCCGGTTCGGTGAGCACCTGGCCACTATTTCCCGTGACCCTTATCAATCCCTGTCTTCAATTCATACCTTCTACGACCAAGCACATTTCATTAACGACTTTAAGGCAAGAACCGGCATGACGCCCAGCCAGTACCGGATGCTATGCCAGCACTATCCGGAGATCCGTCATACGCCCAATTTTATTTCTTTGTCCAAGGAAACATTTTTACAATTTATTGCGAAATACCCGGCCTAATTTTGGCTTGTAATAAATTCCCATATGAAAACTCAGCTGCTGTTCGTACTTAGGATATTAGGTACCGCTATATTGATCATGATAATTGATGTGCTATTGTCGGTATTAGAAGTATTCATTTATGCCCGGTTCGTTCCTGATAAACCCGCTTCCTTTTATGATGCTCATGCCCTGCAAAGCGCCCCGTGGGTGTCGGGTATTGCGGGCGGGTTCCTCATGTTTGTTTTTACACGCCACTACATGAACAAAAAACCGTCCCGCCATTTACTATATTCCTTAACACTGCCCACCGTTTATACTTTGATCGATATTTGTATCATAGTGGCGATACAAGCTGATCTTAAATCAAATTATCCGACCTACATAATCGCTACCCTTGCCAAGTATGCAGGCGCCTTGATTGCTTATTTCAATAAACCCAAAATAACTCATGAAAACATCAGTTCATCCGGTCGTATTTTTTGATATCGGTTGCAAAGACCTCGAAAAAAATACCTTATTTTATCAAAACCTGTTTGGCTGGTCGCCCACAGGCATCCCATTTGCCAACCTGATCGATACAGGAACTTCCGATGGCATAGAAGGGCAGATCACCGCCCTGGGGCACGAACCGCATAACTATGTGATGGTGTACATACAGGTGGATGATATTAATGCTCATTTAGAGCATGTCGTTAGTGAAGGTGGTCAAAAGGTATTAGGGCCTATTACCTTGCCAGGTGGCAAGCAGTTTGCATGGTTTAAAGATCCCGAAGAAAATATGCTGGGTTTGGTCACGAAACCGTAGCGGAATCCGCTATGTCGGCCTTTGTGTAATAATATGACTATTTAATACTTAATCGCTTCCAAAATGATCAAAATAACTTACTTTTTATCAGTCTTACTTTTAATTACGATATCAATCCACGGCCAGACAAGTCAACAACAAACCCTTAGCAAGATCGAATGGCTGACCGGTAAATGGAACCGCACCAATGGTAAACCGGGCCAAACCGGTGTAGAAAACTGGATTAAACAATCCCGTGATAAATTCGTCGGTAATGGTATTACACTAAAGGGAAGGGATACGATCTTTTCTGAAAAGCTGCAAATCATCGCTCAGAAAGACGGTATCTATTACGTTGCCTATGTGGAAGAAAACAAAAAGCCTGTATATTTTAAATTTACCGAAATTTCTGATACGGGATTTGTCTGCGAAAATGCCACACATGACTTCCCGAAAAAAATAAGCTATCAAATGACCGGTAAAAAGCTCAAAGTTGTTGTCTCCGGTAATGGGAAAAGCATTGATTTTGAATTTATCAAATAGGGTTTCAACTTTCAACCTGCTAACGCCTTGTACCTTGCAGACATCTATCTATTACTCTCCATGTAAATATTACTTAATCAACTTCATTAATGTTCCTAACCCGTACATTTGGCATATCCTTGAAAATGTCCTGCATATATTTTCTATGATTGGCACCCGCAATAACGATTACTTTTTTTGCCCCTGTCTTTCTCGCCCTGTTTACAACATTATCACACATACCTTTATTTCTCATCATCCACCAATGTATTTTTGAAAGCATTTCTTCTTTAGGGAAGTTCTTCATATTATACATCTCTGGCAAATAAAAATCGCCTGAGGCAGATATTGCAGAGGCTTCATCTGTGTTTAGCCACTCCGTCACGGTCTTCGAGGTCGTTTCTACCTCACCATATTTTTTAAAGCCGTTGTTAATCTTAGCCAATTGTGGTTTTATTCTATTGCTAAAGGTCGAGATTGTGTCTTTTCTGGATAAATTGAACTTTGCATCGAATGCCGCCCAGGAAGCTCCCCAGTTTAGATCATAGTCCTGACAATCCATTGAAAGCAATTCACGCATCCCCATTTCCTGCATCAGCGGGAACGCTATCCATGCATACTCAGAAGTTTTCAATCTTTTCATACTTCGCCCCGTAGTATCTAATTTGGGACTAAGTACTTTATCGACATAGTTTTTGAGGTCAGCATCAGGTGTTCGCTGAAGGTGATCAAATACTTGCCAAAATTGATAATGTCCGTTTGCAACATCCTGATTGAGGTAATAGGCATGGGCCAAGTCAATTTTTACATGATAGTCATTAGGTTTTAACAGGGTTAGTTTTTTCAAACTGTCAATTGTCTTTGGCAGTAACTCCTCTGCTATGCTTCGATTGCTCCTTAGGACTTTTAGCCGCTTGATATTGTCTTTTTTACACCAATAATCCATTACCAACCGCTCGTCTTCTTTACTCAAAAACTCTCCAAAAAAGGCATCTGGTATAAACTTTCTAATCTTATTATGTATGCTGGCAAAATCCTGCTTTGGGTATTTGCTGTAGTCATGGGAGACACCTATAATTATAATATCTAGATCCTGCGCCATAGTATTTATCGAAATGAAGAAAATTAAAAAAAGGATATACTTCATGTTTAGTGCCTTATTTAGTTATAGTGCTTGAGAGGTTATTTATCTGAGCCCGACGATGACAGCAGGGCTATTTTAAAACCTCACATGCTAAAATTAAAGATTAATTCAGCCGCTTTTACAGCTCCCCATACTTTATAAAGAATAATAATACTGTTGAAAGTCGATTGTTTTTTCCCAGCATAAGGATGCTATAATCACACTTGAATTTTCAATAATATGGTGTAGGTGCTGTATTTTTTGATGTATTACAAATCAAAATACGGGAAAGTATAAATTTTACGTGATAAACTATGGTAGCCTTAAAGATGAATCTATCGTCCTGAAAGCAACACGTCCTATATCTTTTGAGTAAGGCGTCAAACAAAATCGCCGACATAACACTGCTTTAGCTAAAAAAAAGAGGCTGTCTCATAAGTACGAGACAGCCTCTTTTTTCTTTAAATTATTCGGATAGGTGGCTGAGATAGTTTTCGTACAGACGATTCTCAGAGCCTCAATTTCACTTTTAATACAACCTCATTTCATTTAACTCCTTGCTATCAATTATAAGTACGGTTGAAAAAAGTAAAGATTGGTATGTCAATTAAGACCCCAATATTAAATACGCTCTTGGCCGGGACAGACTCAAAGGTATCACCCCCGGAGTAAAATAATTTAGGTGACATACGCCACCCTGCGCTTACGGCAATAGGCGTTTTGGGGATGCCAATGACGAGTTGGGCTGATGGTGAAATAATGCTTTCCAGACGTACTTCCTGTTTTAGTGATTCCGTTTCGCTGTCTTTTAAACGATAGGAAACAATCCCGCCCACGTCTATTATAGATGAAAAGATCGTGATTGCCCATTGGCCCTTTGAGCTAAGCCCCTTACTGAATGCTAATCCGACCGGTGCATAAAAACCATGTGCATACAGGCCGCCATTGAAATCGGCTGCGTACCCTATATAGCCATTCAACGCTATATTCCACGATGATTTTTGTTTTACAGAATAACTTCCAGGCGGCAGTGCCACAGACTCAATCACGTTCTCCACTTCATCAGAAGTTGTGGCTGAAGCCAGGTTAGCGGCAAATGAAAGATATTTAACAGTTTTTTCTTTAGCTTTTTGATCCACAAAAATCTTGTTATCATTTATAAGTTTGATACATCCGTTAAAGATACCCGGGTAATTCCTCTGTTGGATATCAATGCAAAGGCCCCTCCCGGTTTCGAGATTTTTAATTGTTAATGTAAGATCGGCCGGTAAAGTTACGTTCATCACCTTGGCATAGCTTTCGGCTATATTACCAATTGCTCCTAACGATGTAGTTACGAAAGAAGCATAATATGTCGTCTCGATCTTTTCACCGGCAGTTATCTTGACCCTTAAGGCCTTATACGCTACATTAATGTTATCTAAAGAGGATAAAGTTCCAAGGAATTTTTGATGGTTAGTTAAAATGTTAGTGAAGATTGTCGCAAGATCCGCTGTGCCAATCTTCAGGTTTAAGTAGCACGGATGCTTGGAATACTGTTGATAAACCAAGCCAAAATATAAATTCAATATTTCACTTGAGGAAAAAATTGTACGTAAGGTGTTTTCCGTAATAAAGATGCCTTCACCCTCTTTCTCTGTTCGCAGCGAACTGAGGAGTATATTTGTTAATTTCAGATAATTGGTATACTCGTCAGTAGCGGTACATATAAGCGGGTCATTTATCACTTTGTCAAAGCCTGTTATTATGGTGTTGCCTTCCACAAAATTTTGGATGAGGTTTAGAGCGACCACCAAAGGCTTACTCTGCAAGGCTGTCTTAATGGCAGCAGCCCGCTTCTGGCAATCAGTATCGCTATTGGGACAATCTTTTACAGCATCCATCTCACTTAGTGATAAAATATTTTGAGCTTCATTAACGATGTCCTTGGTAAAGGCATCCCTGAGCTCTTGCAATAATGTCATTATATTATGGCTTTCAATATTATCGATGATCTCAACAGTTCTAGGGAACAGGTAACGCACTTCGGGGAACTTTTTCAGGTCTTTCTTCATGGTTTCAAAGAAAGCCATAGACAGTTCTTTTTTACCGCGACTGATCAGGAATTTCGCAATGCCATCGGCATAGTTGGTTACATTCGCCCCCAATATGGCCGAACCGGCTGCTGTAGGCGTACCTAAAACTGGGCCGACTCCATTGGCCATCTTATTCAGAACGATAGGGTTATTAAGGAAGATGTTGCTGGATGCCTGTACCTTGCTTTTATAGTTGCTGGCGTTTATTGTCGGATCATTGTAATAGTACGCCAGTATCCCGGCAATGGTTTCTGGTGAGGTCCCGTCACTTAAAAGCTTGTGCAAGGTAAGGACGTCCTTGGCAGGAAACCCCGTAACCTGGGCAGCGCTATGATTCCATGCCGCAGCCAACGATAAAATCAGTAAGAATTTGTAAAGTTTCTTCATATCTAATAAATATTTAAGGTGTTGTCTGATACAAATTGATGCAGCGGGATAACGATACTAAATTTCCCCTCGATCAAACCCGTGATTATACCAATGAGGTTCTGGTCATTATCGTATACCGCTCCACCGGAATCGCCTTGCTCTGAAGCAGGCCTGCACTTTTTTCGGTCGGAAATGTTACCGACGAGGATGGCTTCGTTAAATTTTAAAGAATTGCCGTAATTATACATGATGCCCACATCATTCTTTACATTTTCTATGATGTAACCCTTACCGGTAGTCACCCTGCCGGCAATATTTACTTCCTTAAAGTGATCGGCTGTGGTAATCTTTTTTAATCTGCCACCATAGGATTGAGGCTCATTGGCATTTATAAATTGGTCCGGGTTTTTAAGTTTCACAAGGGCAAAATCACCCCTTTTATCCATACTGCCAAAAGACCAGTCCCCTGTGTCCTTTTGGTTATATAGCACATCTTCATTCCCAGTTTCATCCTGTGGGCTTTTAAGGTCGCCTTCCGTCAATACGTGACAGTTGGTGACCAGGTAAGTAAAGCCACTTGCGTCTGTTGCAACACAGCATGCCGAACCCTGGTAACCGGGAGCGCTCTTTTTGGCGACACTTCCGTCAAGCCCGGCTGAGGGCTTACCAATACCAACATCAGTAATTATTTCCGTTTCAACCTGATGGACTTTTCCGCTTGGCAATTTTACCGGGACATGGGCAGGCAGGTTTGTTACATTGCTGTCAATTAAATAGATAGCTACCACATTTTTACGCTGGCTATCAATTATGGCGACAGAATCAGTAAGAAAATTGATGTTCGGGAATTTAACTTTTAAATAAGAGCCATTTTGATCAACGGCCAACTGCGCTAATTCAGAACCGTCCAATGCCAGGTATTCATCCAGTTCATCAGTACTTGAGGCCTCATACGTTTGTTTTTGGCTAAGTTTCTCACGCAGGTTCTTGGTATAAAATAAAAGATCCAGCATGTCATGCCAAAACTTTGAGCCCAGGCTGATAAACAACCCGGTAAGGGCACAACCGATCAACGTATAAAATACAAAACCCAACCCGTTTAAGGAAAAATCCCATTGCTGGTTTTCCCATCCAACAGCCATGAAAGGGTCGCTTGCTTTAAAAATCGCGAAAAAATTGGCATTTGCACCGATAGCTATGAAGATACTTATGCAAATATTTAGGCCAAGTACCCTAACCTCCATCGATTTTTCGTCTTCCTTACTGTTTACTTCCCGTAAATTTTTCTTATCATTATTAAACAGGAACCAAAGCCGCCGCCCCTGCTTGCCAAAATATATTTTTATCCACGTTACAACGCGTTCGGAGATCATGCTTAATATAAACAACATGATGGCGATACCAATACCTTTTTCCAGTGTTCCAGACATACTAATTACTTTAAATTATACAATATAAATTTTTACCCGACTGTGATTTAAAGGGCATGTAAAGTAATAGGACGGAACTTGTTACAAAGGGCCGGATTTTAGCCTTAGATGAGATAACTTGTGCATATGATGTTGGTTTAGAATAATTTACAGGAAACTTAGTGAAAGCAATCGATATTAACAATACCCATTTATAGGTATTTTTAGTTTTTATTGCCGTACTATCCGTGATAAAGAACTTGTTAAGAACTATAGTTAATGCTTTGTGGTGCCATTTCATTACGATGAACATGACGTTTAACGAATCAGTCGTGTTCGCGTCTTTAATATAATACTCGTTTTACAGATGGCCGCAAGGGCTCAGCCTGCCTTAGAAGTATTTAATAAAATACCCATTGTTGGGTATTTTCAACTGCTGGATACTTAGTAATTTGCTTAAACATTACAAAAAAGCAACAAGCCTTCAGGGGGTTACCTAATTAAGTATCCGAAGCACTCACTAAGGTGCTTTGCAGGGACGTTGTAATGCCATAAGCACAAACTCGAGTTGTGTCAAAATCGGGCAGCGGAGCCTAAATTCTTCTCTGCGGTAACCTATATAAAATCTTAATAATCAGGAATGTTCGTTTCATGCAAATGCTTAACTTGCGTCAACCTTAACCAATCTTCTTATGGTCAACTTTGTAACTTCTCCAATTGTAGCAACCACGAAAGCCGATATGATTGTCCTACCACAATCAACAAGAGGTACGCTTTCTGATCCCTTTCAAAAATTGCTTTACCTCTTTGGGGTAAGCGACCCTATTGCCACAGCGGACCTTGGAGGGGTCACAATTCGGCCCGTTACAGCAACAAATGCAAAATACCTTGCCCTTGCCTGTAGTGTAAACGATTTCACAAGTACCTATACCGCTATCTACCGGATCATACACAACTTAAAGGCAGATTGCCCCGAAGATGTCAAAAGTATTGCAATGCCACTACTTGGCGCGGGAGCAGGCAGCCTGGAACCTAACAAGGTTTACAATCTGACCGTAGCCACTTTAAACGAGTTGTTGCCGGAAAAAGAAATAACAATACATATCGTTGATCTGAAAACTGCGGAGCAAATTGAAAAAATGAATGGTGAGGTAAGCGGTAAAACGGCCAAAAGGTTGGTTTTTGATTATACGACCGACGATATCAAAGCCATTTCCTGGGTTGAAGAGCAGCTTAAGATGCCTGAATTTTATTTCGAGCGTGCCAAACAGAAGTGCTCCCAGTATTATGACCATCAGGGTGAAAGAGACTTTTATAATGCAATACTGGATAAATTTAAAGAATCTAAAATAGTCTTTAGTAAGTTCCTGTACACCTTCCCTGAAGGCACTCCGGAATTTGGCTTCCTAACTTTATGTGGTGAACTGGTAGCCTATATTGACCGCAGCGCTTATAATAAAGCGGTCTGGAACCTGTATGAGGATAAAAGGACCCTGGCGCGATCCTCGGTCAATCAAACCCGCTGGATAGAAAACCTGATAGCATTTAAAGCGTCAGGCCAGGAGTATGATACGCTTCCATTAAGTATCAGGAATGCCATCCTTTACTTGAGGCAGCCTTCGGAGAATTTAACCATGCTCTCTGCCCGCCATAGGATGCTTGTTGCCAAAGAGCTTTTTGGAGGTATCGCACAGGAAGAGATTACCTATGCCATTGGTGACTACTTTAGGTCCAAAGGCCTTATTTGTGCCAATCCTGAAAACAACGGTTCACTGTATTCCAGGATACTGTACATTCCGGATTTAAAGGAACTATGGAATGTTGAATTGGAGCGGGACTATATTTCTGTTCCTTTATCAGATATAGCGACAAACGATAGCCCTTTAGTTGAGGACGAACCGGCTGAAGCCTTTGAAATAGCTGAGGCGATACGCCAGCGAAATCTGAAATTATTGATGCACTCCGATATATATGCCAAGGAAGACCTGCTACATTACGAGACATATGCCTCCATTGTGGCCCGGCTTATTACATCGAAGCTAAGTAGTCCCCCGTTCAATATTAGTATTATGGCACCTTGGGGTAAAGGTAAAACAAGCCTAATGCGGTTTATCGAAAAAAGAATAAACCCTAACCTGGAAAATCGCGAAAAAAGCGATAAACCCGTATCTTATCTGAAGTTGATTTGGTGGAGTCTTTCAAAGGATCAAAGAGATTTTAATAGGCCGTTGGAAAATCCCGTGATATGGTTTAATGCATGGAAATTTCAAAAAAGCGAGCAGGTTTGGGCGGGCCTTGCAGACGAGATCATTTTGCAGTTAGCTGCGCAACTTGCTCCGCTTGACCGTCAAAAATTTTGGTTCAGGCTTAACATCAGTCGTGTAGATATCAGTAAGATTAAGTGGGAATTAGGGCTAAGTTTCCTGAGAAAAATATTTTTCCCTTTTATTTACCTGTTAATAACCGGCCTGTTGACTTACATCTTTTCTTCAGATTCTTTTTCTGAGATACTGCCCGATTTTGTAAAAAATAATTCTAAGGCATTTATTACCTTACCCATCGTTGCAGGGATACTCGCTGCGGCGCAAAGAGTTAATCTCGAATTTTCGAAGGTTCCTGACATCGATTTTTCGAAGTTTTTATCGCGGCCTGAATATCGTTCCAAAACCGGCTACCTGCATGAAGTAGAGCAAGATCTTAAAAATGCTGTTAAGCTGGCCGTAAGCATCGATAAACCGGCAGTCATTTTTATTGATGACCTTGACCGGTGTTCGCCTAATGTCATTGCAGATGTAGTTGAGGCAATAAATGCGTTTATGACCGGGGAACTTTCAAATTGTTATTTCATCATTGGCCAGGATCCGAGAATTGTTACGGCATCACTCGATGCGGCTTACGAAAAGATATCTGCCAAGCTGGGTAAACTTGAAAGCGAGCACAGTACAATCGGCCGCTTCTTTTTGGAAAAATTCTCACAACTGACCATTAACTTACCGGTCATGAGTGACGATATCAAACGCTCGTTTGTAGACGCATTACTTCCCATGATCGACGAGAGCAGCATCATTCCCCTTGATAGGCAGCAACAGTTACGTGGTGAATATGAGGCATTGCAACGCGATATTATGACCAGGACCGACCCGTTTGAAATTTTTACCGAGCAAAAGGAAATCCTCGAAAAAGAGATCAAAAAATTCAGCCCTCAATTGATCGTAAATCTCCAGGACGAAATTTTGGCAAGTGCCTTCAGGAGTTTTCAGGTAGACGATAATGAACTGGAAAACATCATCATAGACATAGGTGAATATCTTGACTCGCCAAGAACGATCAAACGGTTCCTAAATCTTTTCTTATTTTATCACTTCTTCAGGTTTACGATACCCGGAAAAGGCTTGCTTACGATTGAAGACGATATCCTTAGCCGCTGGCTAATCATTATGGTGAGGTGGCCTCTGTTAGTCCAGGCTATACAATGGGACACCGAGAAAGGATTTTTCGAAGGTTCTGATTGCAGTGAACGCGCAGAAAAATTTGACGACTTTATACAAAAAGCGGAGAATTACACTCATTACCAAACATTACTTGAGGAAGTAAAAAAAGAGGGCATGACGTGGAAATGCGATGAGGATCTTTTTGAACTATGTAAGGGCAGTAGCAGGCAACTCCCAGTTAAGATCTCGGATATTATAAATTCAGGCATCTGGTAAGTTATGATTAGGGCATCCCTTCGGCCGCGCTTTTCGCTGCAATCTTTTCTTATCAGAAAAGGATATCCGCTCCAATCCCTGATGCACAATTATGTTAGCTCAATGTCTTTGTTACTAATTTATTTAATCTCATACCGGAAACATGGAACAAAATAGCAGGACACTTGAAGAACAAAGGAACGAGTTCAAACAAAGCAAACTTTTGGCTACACCTATAGCCGGTTTAATAGCCTGGTTAACAGTATTTATTTCGGGTTTATTGTTTTCTGATGAAGTTACCGTTTGGGTACTGTTTGTCGCTACAGGTTCTATCGTTTATTTAAGTATGGGCATCTCGAAGCTAACCGGTGAGGACTTCCTTAATCAAAGCAAACCAAAAAACACCTTTGACAGGCTGTTTTTTTATACAGTCGCGCAAGCAGTCTTGGTTTACTCTATCGCCATTCCTTTTTTTATGGAAGATTATACTTCACTTCCATTAACTGTAGGAATACTAACGGGTCTGATGTGGCTTCCCCTGAGTTGGATCATTGACCACTGGGTGGGTATATTTCATTCGCTCGTTCGTACTATAGCTGTACTGTTACTGTGGTACCTATTTCCGGCGCACCGGTTTGTTTGTATTCCCCTAGCTATTGTGATTATTTATAGTGTCACAATTATCATTTTGATGAATAGGACGAAGCAGCAAAGTCAATCCGTATAAAGTTATTCAAAGCTTTCAGCCACGCTTCCAAAATCAAAATCACGTAACGAGACATCCATTGCCTTAGTAGTCTTCACATCACCGCTTTCAGTATGCCTATAAAAGGTAATGCTTTTAGTGGTCCATTCTTTGCCCCTGAGGAAAAAGTCAGCATCCATCGAATGCGGCCCGCTCATAAAAGTCAGCGGTAAAAAATCACCTTTGACTTTTCGTAGCTCTATGATATTACCCTCATCCAGGCAACGCTCAAATTGCATGTTCCCGCTTTTATCCCTTATCGAAATGCAGTTGCCCCCCTCAATGCTGGCTGTTAGGCTGCCATTACCGATTACAAGGGAATCATCCACGGGATCCCCTGCACTTAAATTTGTCCCGCAGTCAGATGCTGTACCCTTCGATTTCTTGATAGTTGCAAGGTGGGCTTTATCCACAAAAAACTTCTCAATTTCCGGTCCGTCGCCTTCTTTGATTAACCATTTCGATATCCCGGTTTGCATATCGGGCTTGACTAACTTATAATAGGAAGTCCCGGCTTTGTCAAGGTAAATAGCCGTGCTATCGCCACTACGAGCGCGGTGGTCTATTTTGCTGCCCGTTTCTTCCATGATCCCTTTATGCAAAACAGAATCAGCGGTAAGCTCAATTGTTTCACTGCCATCACCACAATCCATTAGCGCGTATTTACCACCACTTTCTTTTATCATTGTCCAGGTTCCTGTTAATTTATCTGGCGATTCGCTTTGGACTACCTGGCGCTGGGGGTTTTGGCAATTGGTAAGAAAGCCTGCGAACAGGCCAATTATAATCAGGTATAGGTTTCTTTTTACAGTGTTCATTGATTCAAAAGGTTTGCTTTTAGGTTATTGGATCGTTAGGGTATCACTGGTCATCACTGCTTTTTCTCCCTTAGGAAATTGCCAGGTGGTTTGAATATAGCGGGTGCTATCATCCTTTAGAACAGCCAGCCGGATCTCTGCCAATAAGTTATCGTTTTGATCGGTTAAATTTCCCTCCGCGTTTTGCGAGGCTGACCGGTAAAGCATGTCTTTATACCCTTTTAAGCTGCCGCCCTTATAAAAGAAAACTGTGAAACTTCTGGCTTTCTTTAACGCATCAGTGCTGTAGTGTTTGTGGGTATAGGCCAATAGCTTGGAGCGCAGGGCATCCGCTTTTATTTTGGATGCATGACGAACCTCGTAATATTGAAATACTTCATCAAAGGGAAAAAGGCGTTTATCCAACCCATCCTTTGTGATCATTTGCCTATTAAATGCGACATCTATCGGCAGAATCTCCATTTCGGGAATGGAACATCCCCACAGGATTAAAGTGCCTGCAATGATGCTTAGGTAAAAATTGGACCGGCTTTTATTCATGCTGAAGTAAGTACTGGTAAAATACTAATTTACTAATGCTCTGGCACACTATCGCTATTACTAAACTACAATTTTAAAAGGCATTTTGTTCTTCCACTGCAATGTTGCGATGGGTTGAGGCTTTATTGATCTACCGGAGTTGATGATAGTTTTCCATCAAGAAAACGGCTAAAAAGGGCAGCTAAGTTAGCGTGAGACGCCTGTTGCGCGCGCATAATGGCTACGCCACCCTTCGGGACTTATAGCGCTCCACTGGCTTACCGCCCGCTTTCAACTGGCTTTCTTTTTTACCGTTTTTTCTTTGTGAAAAACTTTTATGTTTTTGAGTGAGGCAGACGGCTTTAAAAAAGGGATACGTGAAAAATGTAAAACTTAAATTTTTTAGTCATGGAAATCGCAGGACGTGTTACAGCAGACGCTACCGTAAAAACGGTAAACGGGGACAAAGAGGTGGTCAATTTCAGTATTGCCATCAACGACAGCTACAAGCCTAAAGGCAGTAGCGAGTACAAAGACGTAGTGACCTACATCAGATGTGCCTATTGGCTAAGTGCCAACCGTGCAAAGGTGCTGAAAAAAGGCGCAGTGGTACAGGTAATTGGGCGCATCGGGATGGACGTGTACAACAACATGGACGGGCAGGCAGTCGGAAGCCTGACTTTCCACACCAACGACTTTAAGGTGTTAGCATTTGCTAAAAAAGCGGAAGAAGCGGAACGGGCAGCCATAGACCTGACCGTGCAGGGGCAAAACACAGCAGCACCCGAAGACGACCTTCCTTTTTAATCTTTCAAACTTTCAATTCTTTAATCATTAAAATCTTAGAAATCATGGCACATAATCTGAATTTCAACGAGCATACAGGACGCTATTCTTTCTTTAGCGTAAAAGAAAAAGCATGGCACAACTTGGGGCAAATCGTAACCGAGTACCCCACAAGTGCCGAGGCGATAAAACATGCAGGGCTGGACTACGAGGTAGCTAAAGCACCGCTGTACACCAAAGGCTCCGATATTATACAAACCGCAAGCGGCTTGGAGACAGGTGGCGAGGTAGCCGTACCGAATTATTTTGCTAACGTGCGCACCGACAACAATGCCGTACTCGGTGTGGTGGGCAGGGATTACCATATTGTGCAGAACAGGGATGCCTTTGCCTTCTTTGACGCTATCGTAGGTGGTGGGGATGGCATCCTGTACGAGACGGCAGGGGCGTTAGGCAATGGGGAACGTATTTTCATAACTGCCAAACTGCCGGGCTATATCCGTGTAGGCAATGGCGAGGACGTAACCGAAAAATACATATTCCTGACCACCTCCCATGATGGAAGCGGAAGCATAACCGCAGCATTTACGCCCATCAGGGTTGTCTGTCAAAATACCGTTAATGCGGCCTTGCGAAACATGAGCAACGTAGTACGCATCAAGCATACGGCAGGGGCAAAACAGCGTTTGGAAGATGCCCATAAAGTTATGGGACTGGCCAATACCCTGAGCAGCCAGTTAGAGGGAATTTTTAATGACTGGGCTACAGTTAAGGTTACGGATAACGAAGTAAAAAAACTCATTCAGCTTGCCCTCTGCCCTAACAAGGAAACCTTTGACCTTTTGAAAAAAGGTGCGGAAGATGAATTATCCACCGTATTCAAAAATACGGTGGATGAAGCCTTCGCCTACGCCATGATAAGCGATACCCAACAAATGGAAACGACAAAAGGGACATTATTCGGGGCATACAATGCCGTGACAGGGTACTACCAAAATGTACGCAATTACAAGGATGACGAAGCCAAACTGCAATCCATCATCATGGGTGGTACGGCGCAGGGAAAGGCTCAAAAAGCTTTTGAACTGTGCAGCAGCTTTGCCAAAGATGGTAACGGCATCCTATTACTGAATTAAATCATATAAGCTAACAGGGACAGGCAGTTAGCCTGTCCCATAATACACTATACGCCATGAAAACATTTAAGCACCTGAATAACGTCGAAAAAGCAAAGTTGCTTTTTGGGCTATTTCCCGACGAAGTGCCTGCCTATATCGAAACCATGCAGGGCATGTCACTTGCCATTGAGGAAAATGAAACAGAATACCGTGCAAAGTGGGATAACGCATTTTTTGACTTTGATTTTTGGCTGCGCCTTGTACAGCATGGCCATGACATCATAAAGCAGTACGGGAAAAAACTCTACCACAACCAAAGGCTGTTTACCGACCAGTTATTTGACGGGTATCAGGCGCTATATTCCATCCATTGCCTCAGGGGCTATACCACAAAAAGGCGACTGGAGAACATGGACTTTTATAAAGCATTTGACTTGTTTTTTTCAATTTAAACCCTATTTATCATGGAAACAATAACAGCATTTATAACAGCGCACCCTAAAAGCCTAAGCCTTTTGGCTATCGGCATTGTGATACGCCTGTGGGTAAACAGCCGCAGGTTCTACCGCAGGGGCTTGGGCGGTATGCAGCATTTCAGCAGCTACGGCAAGGCATTATTTACCACCCTTTTTGAAAAGGCACTGATGCTCGCATCATTTCTTCTCATTGTAGCTGCTATCCTTTTATTCATTACAGGACATTAAACACAAGATTATGGAAACGAACTTTTTTCAATCCATTGCAGCCCTACAGGTTCAGGGCGGGTGGAATATCAATATTACAAGTGAAAACACAGAAAGGCTGATTGTTTCGGTACTTTTTTACGACGATAAGGTTGGCGACGATGCGCGAAAAAAAGTACCGCCCATCATCTTAAGGGGTACGGTTGCCGAACTGGACGAGGGATTTTTTAATGCCGTCGCCAATCCCGTGCAACAAACCGCAGCCCTGTTTACTAATATGGAAAGTTACCTGAAACAGCGGGAACAGGCAAAACAAGCCTCGCAGATGGAAAAAGAAAAGGCAGCTAAGGCGGATAAGGACAAGACCGACAAGCAGAAAAAATATGAGGAAGCCCTGAAAAAGGTGGACGAACTCGAAGCGGAGGGCAAATATAAAGAGGCGTGGATGAAAGTGCCATCCCCGCAGGATTATCCCGACGAGGCTGAAACCCTGTGCAGCCGTAAGGCAGCACTTTCAGCACAATTCGCACCCGATTTATTTAACGAACCAAAATCTGAATAGCCATGTTAGTAGCCACGCAATTACAAAGGGTATTTTCCTTCAAGGATAAAGGGCAGGACATTGAACTTGCCGACCCGTCAGGGGCTTTTAGTCCTGAGGCAGTACTGAATTTCTATGCCCAGACCTACCCCATACTCACTACCGCCACCATACAGGGGCCTGAAATTAACAATGACCAGGTGCAGTATAAATTCATAACCCAACTCGGCACAAAAGGATAAACCATGAAAACGAAATTAGTAACAGGGCGTATTACCCCGCCCCAAAAAGAAACCCAATGGAAACTTTATCAGCAAATAGGCACATTCGTAAAAGACCAGAACAGGCTACCCGATGCGCAGGAAGTACAGGGCAACAAGGCAGCGGCTGCCCCGCCCCACTTACTGCCGATGGTTTTTTAAGGCATCAGTTCCTGCCCCTGTATGAAGCCTCAGAGGAGACACCCGCCCAAACGAGTGCAGAGCATCAGTTTTTTCGCTGCCTGTCAACCCTTGCCAAGTCGAAAGGCTTTATCGCGGAGGACTTTAATGATAAAGCCTATCCCTACAACATTTTACTTGCGTATGATAATGCGCAAAGGCAACTGCGCAATTCAGGGCAGGATGCAGCACTATCCATCATACAGGACGGTACGGGAAAATTGCAACTGCAAGTAAATAATTCGTACGCTACAGGCAGGACATTGCACTATATCCCGGTACTACCCCTATACCGGCTCTTGCAGGATTCAGCGCAGCGGCAGACCGCAGAATTGCTTCTATCCGTATTTGCTTACCTCTACCACGTAGCCCGATTGCCTTTTTATACCGAAGAGGACAGTTACCTCTTCGGGTATTACGAGTGCCTTAAAGAATGGTATGAAGAGGGTGATGAACAGGAAAACAGCCTTACAGGCGAAACCACCACTGCTTTAAAAAATGGCGAAGCCGTACTGGAGCAGGTTTTTGACCTGCGCCATCTTGATAGCTTTGCAGCGCGTGTTGCAAGTTTTGAAACAGGCGGCTATCTCAATTGGTCGTGCCTGAATGTAGCTAAAAAGGCGTTGGCACTCTTTCAGGAGTATCCCGACCAAAACATTTTCCGCAACATGGTTTGCGATGAACCTGAAGATGTGGACGAACCGATTGTAGAGGCTTTCCAGTACATCTCCTTTATCTCTGATACCTCAGGCAGCCTGTTCGAGCAGGTAACCCTGATGCTCAACGATGCATTCAACGAATGCTGCGAGATGGAACAACCCGCATTAATCGAGGTTTTCGATACCGAAGGTATCCCTGAGGGAAAAGGGCTTGATTTTGAGTACAGGCTCTTTGCGCTGCTGAATGATTTATGTACCCTTTTAAATGAACTCCCATGAAAAATATAACAGAGAATTTCGGCACATTATACCGTCCCGTAAAAGCTTTTGTGGTTTATGAAAACAAACAAAGTGATGTGGTTAACACTATGTATGTGGAAGGCTATGATATGGACAGTAACGGCTACCCGATTAATGCGCACCCATTAAGCCTAACCGAAAGCAGCCAACTGGCGAATGCCTTGGATGCATCATCGGAATTAAAGCGAAACTTTCTAAAGCCTAAAGGCTTACTGCCCAAGAACGTATTGTACATCAACCCTGACCATAAGGGTTTTGCACTGTGGCATACCCCTAAACAATACACAAACTTATATTTCGAGGAGGCGCTGACCATCCCAAGTGGAAAAGTAGCCATACCCGCACTATTGTGGAAAGCATCAAAGACCACCCTTAAAATATTTGCCTTAGCCGATGATACCGCTATCAACGAACAGACCCCGCTCTACAAAGCGCCCTTTTTCAACATCCATGACGATGGGCGGGTTTGCATGGGCACAGTTAAGGTTGCCATTCAAACCGATTGCATGTTAGAGGAATTCATTGAGCAATGGCAGCGGTATTTTTTTGAAAGCTATTTCAGCCATGTTATTGGTGGGCAAAGCCCCGTCAAGGGCAATATCATACAATTGTGGCAAAGCTTGGCGGGGACAAAAAAACAGTTCCCCACCAAAGCCCTCATTAAAAAAGGTATAACACTTAAACAATTACTGCAATGAATACGCTACCTCCAATCCATTATACCGATAATTATTTGCTGAACCCGACCAACCCGATACTGGTAAACCTTATCGGGGCAGGTGGAACAGGCTCTCATATGCTTACCGCACTTGCAAAAATAAACTGTAGCCTCATTGAACTGGGACACCCAGGCTTACAGGTCTACTTATATGATGATGATGTGGTAACCGAGGCGAATAAAGGCAGGCAGCTTTTTGCAGCTACCGAAATTGGTTTACATAAATCCGTAGCATTGATAAATAGGGTCAACCGATTTTTTGGCACCAACTGGAAAGCTGTCACCAAGCCTTTTCAAAGAAAGAAAATGCGCAACCTGCCGATGCGTGGCAGGGCAAATATCTATATTTCCTGTGTCGATACCGTATCGGCACGCTTTGACATTGCGGAGGCTTTATCCAATTTAGACGCTAATAACACTTTTGACAATATTAAGCCACTCTATTGGATGGACATGGGCAATGCCCGTAAGTCAGGTCAGGTTATACTATCGACCATTTACCGTGTTAAACAGCCAGATTCGCAAAAGTACAGGGCGATTTCTTACTTACCTTTTGTTACTGAAGAATTCGCAGAACAGCTATTGGCAGAAGCGGACAACAGTGAACCGAGTTGTTCTCTGGCTGAAGCACTTTTAAAACAGGATTTGTTTATAAACCCCGCACTGGCGGATTTGGGCGGCTCGCTGTTGTGGAGTTTGTTCCGTGAAGGGATGACTGTATACAGGGGTTTTTTCCTGAATCTTGCCAATTTTAAATCTGAACCTATAGCGGTGGGCTAACGCCCGCCGCCCCGCAATTGGCTTCCTTCGTCAGGGAATTGCGGGGCGCTCAAAGCGGTGCAGCCGCCAACCCGAACTTCCCAGTTCAGGTTGGTAGCTGCTTTTTTTTTAGTGTAATATTGAATGACAAAGGTTGTGCTTAATTATATTGTATCTTTAATGCATACGTAACCTAAAGCCATGTACGAACCAAAACACTCCGAAAAATATTGGGAAATTTTACAGCTAAACATAGAATGGCTGCGCTTTTCCGAAACAAAAGCAACATTAGTACTAACTGTATACGGAATTATATTTACTATTGCTTACTCTAATTCCAGTTCCGTTTTTGATGCCGTTAAATCTTCCGGCTGGCTTCTATTCCTGATTTTCTTATATGGCGCATTCAGCTTAACATCCGTCGTTTTTGCTTTTTTGTCCGTCAACCCCGTCCTTAGGAACGACACCTCCACTTCAATTATATATTTTGGTCATATCTACAAAGACCTTTCTAAAGCTGCTTATAAAACACGCGCACAGGCTATCATTGACGATGAAGACAAATTAACCGATGAAATAACTGAACAGATTCATGTTATATCTAAAATCGCCTGGCTTAAATACCGGAGCGTTGGCTGGTCGTTACGTTTCTTTATTGGAAGCCTTGTCATCCTTATTCTATCTGTCTTTTCATACCTTATAAATAATCTATAGCATGATAAACGATGAACTAATATGTAAATCAGTAATCTAACTTAAATGGCTGAAAAATCTATTATAGCAGAAATCGAAACTGATGTCGCCGACGTATTAAATACCCAGTTTGTCTATACAGGAACGGGTGATGTTCCAAGTTTTAACGATCCGGGGTTAAGCTACGAACGAACGAAGGAAAAGAAGGGCAAAATTTTGGAAACCTGTGTTTTGTACGTAGACATTAGAAATTCCGTTGCTCTTACTGAAAAACACAAGTCTATTACAATGGGTAAAATTTATACTGCATTTACCAAAGCAGTCATTAAAGCAGGCAGGCATCATGGCGGGCATACGAGAAATATTATCGGCGACCGTGTTATGATTGTCTTTCCAAAATCCAACTGTTTTACAAATGCTGTGAAGTGTGCAATTACAATTAACCACATTACACGTAAAATCTTGAACATTAAGTTTGCTAATGTTGATTTTAAATGCGGCATTGGGATTGATTACGGTGAATTAAAGGTTATTAAAGTTGGCATACAACGTAACGGTACCGAGGGACCGCAAAATAAAGGTTTGATTTGGGCTGGCTACCCAGCCAATATAGCATCCCGACTAACCGACATGGGGCACAAAGAAATTATGCAGACTTATTACAAGGTTGTAAGAAACCCAATAAATCCTAGAGCGATAAGATCAATATTCCCTCTATTTGATTTTCCTGGCATAGCCAACATGGGGAGCTATGATCCATCTGCACCATTTTATCTTTCTACAACAGAAACCGTTGAAATGTCAGAATCTGAATTTGCTAGCAGTTTTACCATGCATTCAAATGGCAATGGATATTATAACTCTGGAGGCAAAATGATTTCATTTGAGCGATTAGAACGAAAAATTATTTATCCCTCAATTTTGCTTACAGAAAAAGTATACAATGGATTATTGGCAGAAAATCCTTCTGCTGCGATTACTAAAGCACATTTTTGGATGGAGCAAAAGCAAAAAATTAAAAATGTCGATGGTAAAGTGTATGGCACTGACTTGATTTGGAAATTTGAATAATAGAAAAAATCATTTGTGTAAATTTATTGTTATTTAAATGGAGATTTTTTAGAATAAAATCAACAACCTAAACATACTATTATGACATCCCCTGACTTTGGAAGCCATTGGCCGCTTCATTCTTTTCAGCATTTTGCAATTACTGAGTGTGAAAAATCAAGCTATATCGTAGAAACTGGTAGCTCATTTCAAATCAATGGAATAATAAAAAATAATTTTGATGAAACTGGAACTACTTACATTGTCATAAAGTTAGCTTTCGCAGAAAATCAACACGCTGAAGTATTATTTGACTCAGACCGGGATTTTACCAATGGACAAAAGCAATCTTTACGATTTGAAGTTGCTCAGAATTCCGAACGACACTTCAGCATTAATATACCAGTTGACCGCGAATGCGTTTTGGGAACATTAGACATGAGATTAGAATTATGGTCACCAGGAAGACTTAGATATCCTGCCCAGTCGCTTGATACCGTCGCCTTATTTTATAGATCGCCATGGGGGAATGGAATAGATTTAATTAGTCCGGATCATCTAATTGCTAAAGCTTTCTTCTCATATTCTTGGCATTCACCCGAACATCTAAAGTGGATAAATGAACTCGCCCAAGAATTAGCGTTAAGGCAAATACGCGTCATAATGGATCGTAATTCAGTCGAATTCGGGCAGGAACTTACTGAGTTTATGGAGAAGGCTGTAAGCATTCCTGTAATTATAGCAATTTGTTCAAGTTCTTATACAAAAAAGGCCAACGACAGAAAAACTTCACCATCAGGTGCAGGATATGAAGCTTCCTTGCTTTCGAATCAAATTTTGAAGGGACGTTTTAAAGGACAAATTATTCCCGTAATAAGAGACAACCCTTCCAAAGAGCTTCCTGATTTTTTTAATTCAGCCCTATATCTTAATATGGATGTGGAGCATTGGAAAGCTAAACCTCTGACCGACCTGGCCGACAAAATCATAAAAAACAACCATCTAACGTGATGACGAATAGGACAAGGGATATTTTATAGCCAAATTTTTTAACAGGCATGTTGGCAGCCCTTCGTCGCTCAATCGGGTTTCTTAGTAAGGATAATTGTGGGACGCTTATTATTGATGCTCGATGCTACATTCCAAGGATTGGCACATCGCCGATTTTCATTAGAGTTCGATTACAATTTGCTAATTTTTTAAATGATATAGACCTTGTTAAGTACCGTAAGGCTATTAATTGTATTTTTACAAGACATATTATTATCCAAACCTTCATCATGAATTTTCTTCTATTCTCCGGACCCACTGCTGCTGGTAAAACACCATCCATAGCACGTTACAAAGATTATCTGGCAGCAACTTATGCTGTTAGTAGTTTCACCAAGATGGGTGAGGATTTCCATTGTCTTCTAATCGCACATGATCGAAAAATAATCTTTTGGTCAGCTACGGATACTCCCAAATTAATCGACGATCTGGTTGCATTCATCAAACTGTATCCTGATGCAGAAGCAGTTGTTACCTCTTGCAGAAGCTACGATGTTTGGCCGAGACAATATCAGTTTGAGCAATTAAAGCTCAATGATCCCTCCAATACTTTTTTTGAGATACCAATGGGACGCCAAATCACCGGAGTTCACAGGCGTAGAAGCCTGGGCTGGTACTTAGCGTCCATATTGCAAATAGCAACTATAGTGGGTGATCAGGTTCCGTTCAAATTTTAAGTGCAATAAGGCTGTTTTGAATGGTGACGTAATCTGTTGAATTGAGACGCTATCCGTATCGACATTATGATAATTCGTTTTATTTCAACATTATCCATCGTATTAAACTTAAACTTTAAATGTTAAAAATACCTTTCGGCAAAGACAAATTAACAAGTGCTATCTACGATGCCGGAATGGTTTCAAATGGTAATAAATGTAATTGTATATGTTTAGAATGTGGCAAAGATTTACAAGCTGTTCATCCACAGGTTTTAAATAGACAGAAATTTTTTAGACATAAGCCGGGCACGGATTGTCAGGGCACATTGGAAAGCATTTTCCATTTTGCAGCAAAGGAGATTATAAAAAAATCTACTTCTCTAAAAATCAGCGAAGATGAATCATTTTCGTATTCAAGCTGCGATATCGAAATGACTAAATACAGCAAACGTCCCGACGCTTATATCACCAACCAAAGCACCTCACTGATTGTAGAAATTTTATTTTCCCATCAAATTGAAAGTTCAACGTTAGACGTTTACCTAAATAACAACGAGCGGGTTTTAGAAATTAATATTTCAGCTGAAAAAAATAAGCTTTTCAATTATGAATATTTTAAAGATTGGGTTTTATCGCATGCACCCAGGGAATTATACGTGCAACCTCAAAAGTTAGAAGCTGATACATCAGGAAAACATAACGCGGCTGGCGATAAAAGCGAATCCGATATCGGAGTCTATATTGTGCTTGGACTCATAGGTGCCTGGTTATATCGCAGATTTTTTAAAGGCAGAGGGTAATATTGATAGTAAGCTCATATTTAAGCAAACGCAGAATCTACATTAAAAATCGTTTCAGCATGATAATAAATATTGGACGATGCTTGACCATATACTTCAAATGAATAAATACAAATTATTATAATATCTCTTTTATAGTACTCCTGCGACATTCTTAAGTTATCTACCTTTGAATTGATAGTTTTTAAATTATTATTCCCGCGCATAATCAGCTAGTTAATCAGATGCTTTTGGTACTCTTGTTTGTTATCTTTCAAATTAATCTTAGAAGGGCCTAAAACTGAATAGCTTCCTATCCCTAATACTTTAACAGCAAATCATACAATACGTGCTGCATATATAGATAAAATGAAGGAAATAAAAACCGAAATCATGATTGTCAGCCCGTAATTAGTGCGAGAGACTACCATGGTATTGGCAGCTGCTACAATGGAACTGGCAACACTTATTGTAGTGATAAATCGCTGCTTTTGATCCAATGAGCTAGCGGCGCTTGGCTTCGTTCTCACTGCAACAACGGCTTGGGTATGTCATGCTCTAAATTTATTTGCTTTTTTATAGTTTTTAATCGATGAATTAATCTTCGTCAGTCAATATGGATTTTGTCTTTCGCCTATAAAGTATGTTAAGTTTGTTTCCGAATTAAAACAATCATCTTGATGGTAAAGGTTTAAAAAGATGAAAGGAACTAATGGGGTAATAATGTTTTATAAATAAAAAATTGAATTATTGGATACTTGATGCCGGACAAATAATTACATTTACTATATTCATAATATCTCCGGAAAAACCTACCATCATTATCTATTTGATAAATACCTTAGACCTACCATATGACCATCACGCCACTACTTTCTAATAAAATAAACGAATACAAAAAGCATGTTGTCTTTGCATTAAGCTTTTATTATAAGAATGATTATGAACACACACTTGGAGATTTTCGTAAAAGTGGTGAGGCTCTATTGAAAATATATATTTTAGAAAAGTTTGGCGATTTAAATGGTGAAGAAATTATCTTAGGCGAATTAGATCGCCATCTAAATCCTACGGGGCAGCAAAAATATCTCGATTACCAAGAATACCTGAACATAGCAAAAGACGAAAGTTTTTTTTCTGCAAGCGACTTCAGTAAATTGATTGATCTGCAAAAAAAAGCAAGGACGGCGGTACATAATCCCAATTTTCCTATAGATTATAAGGCAAATGCCGAGTTATGCAAATCACAGTCTTTTCACTTAACTGAATTGTTGTACAAAAAAATTGGAATTGATATTCCGGCCGACATTACAAATGCCTATAACGGAAAAATTAGCCAAGATTTAATTGAAACATTAGAAGTGTCTGATTGGGATGAGCTTTATAATTATGTTGACGGATTTTCTAAGCAGAATAAATACATCTTAGTTGCGCCTCCTGTGTATAAAGATTGTAGCTTAAATCAATTAGAAGTATTAGCAAGAATTAATTGGTCATTTGTTATTGACTTTAATCCCGATTCAAAAGAACATGGCTTGTTTAAATCATTCGAAAAGACTGTAGGCTCAGGTTTTGTCCCATTAACGATTAAACAAAAGGGGCAAAGGAATATAGTTGGAACAGGTGCGTATGGCAGTGTAAACTGGCTCTTTGCCAATGGATTAAAAACAATTGCCGACACTATAACAAAAAATGTTAAGAGTTGGCTCAGCAATAGATACCACCTTTTTATAAAGGAATTATTTTCTGATTTTTTTTCAAAAGCTGTACATCGCTACGTGATAATTTACCTTTGGGATGATGTAGAATATATTGAAGAGATTACTCGTATAGTTTCTCAAATAGATAATGTAGGAAATGATTTAATCCGTCATGTATTTATATCAGAAAACTTCGATACTCTTACCGAGATAGACAAATTTGACAAATTTGATATTAATTACAAAGCTTACAACTTATCACTACAAACGATTATTAGTAACCTAGCCAATGTTCTAAGTAAACAAGAGCTAGAAAATGATAAGATCATAGTTCCTGGTCGAACAATTGCCGGGGAGCAAACAGATATAGATATATCGGATATTTATAATAAGCTCTTAGATAATCATGTTAGCATTGTTTATAAGAACATTGAACAAAGTACAATCTACATTGCTGCAAATCAGGTTCCTGCTTTTTATCAAGGAGAGCAGATAACATGGAAAGATTTATCCATCGATATTGAGGCAAAACGAGCAAAATATGACGAATTATTGTTGAAATTAAAGTCCCATTTAACTTTAACAAAAAAATCATTAAAATTTGAACTTTTCCACAAACCTGGCGCGGGGGGTACCACGCTTGCCCATCGGGTAGCATTCGATTTAAGAAGCCTGTTTCCTACAATTGTAGTAACGCATTTTGAAAAAGTCAATACCTACAAATCAATTTCAATTTTTTTGGAAAAAGTTAATCGCCCAGTATTGGCTGTCGTGGAAGCTTCAAATATGGGTCTAAATGATGTGGAAGAATTAATTAGAACTTGCAATGCCAGTAAGCAAACTGTATGCTTCCTTTATATAAGAAGAACTCTTCAAATTGGTAGGCCAGGAGAATTTTCATTATACCTTAACGATGCAATGGCCGATATTAGTGAACGTGATAAGTTTTTAGCTAAAACAGGTATATATACAACTGATAAAACGACGATTGAGGCTTTAGCAAAAAGACAACCTGCGGAAAGTGAGGTAATAGATTTTTCATTGGCCATTAACGAAAGAGATTATAGTAAAAGCAAACTGATAGAATACATTGAGGCTTACACGGAAAAAATGAGCGATGATCAAGCTAAATTCACCGTTTTCGCTTCAATTATATATTATTATTCACAAAAAAGTGTTTCGGAACTGATTTTTAGGTCATTATTCAGAAAGGGACTTTCGGAAGAATTACGTCAAGTAGCGTTTGCTAATCAATATATAAGGAAAATCCTTATTCAGGAATTTGATCAGGACGATTATATCTACACCGAGTACTGGCGTCCCCGATTTTCAAAGTTTGCGGAGACGGTATTGATAATTCTTTTAGGAGGAAAAAAGGTTGATAATTGGAAAGACCAAATTGATATGTATTCCCTTGAGCTCATTAAGATAATTAAAACCAATAATGAATATTTAGTCGATGAAACAAGGGCTATATTAAAAAGTGTTTTCTTTGAAAGAAATAATGAGGACTTATTAGGTACGGAAGAGCAATGGCACAGTAACGTAAATAATGATCAGTTCTCCTTTTTGATAAGAGATATAGCAGTAAAAGAGAAACAAAAAGCTGTCCTCACTGCTTTGGTTGAAGCCTATCCCAATGAAAGCCATTTTTTAGGTCATTTAGCCCGCTTTTTGTACGAAAAGGCTGAGGAACAAGCAGAATTTTTCGAAGCAGAAACTTACATCAAGAGCGCACTTGACTTCGATGGAGAAAATGATTACAATCTTCAACATCTTGGGGGGATGTGTAAACGCAGGCATATTGAGTTTTTAAAAAGAAATTATAATAAAAGCCAGACCACTACATTTTCAGAATCTTATATTATAGAGCTTAGTGACGAGGCAAATACGTATTTTAATACAAGTCGTTCAATAAATCCATATAACATACACGCTTATGTTGCTCAGATACAAACTTTAATTTTAGCCATTGACTTTGGACGTGAATTATCAGGTATTGAGAAAAAAGAAAAGTTTATCACAAGCCCCGAGCATACATGGTATTTAGACCAATATTATACAGTTAAGAAATTAATTGACGAAGCTCAGATATTAATTGAGCAACAGGAAACGCTGGGAAAAACTAACAAAATCGCAAAAGCAAGATATTATATTTCTTCAAGCGAAGGTCACTCATACGAACTTTTAGGTAATTATGGGACATCAATTGAAATGTTTAAAAATTTGATAGATAAAGCAGATCGTGCATATCGTCCCCAATTACGCTTAATGTACATTCATTCAACTCTTTTGAATAAGGTGCAAGGAAATTACAAAAAAATAGATGAAGCATGGTATAAGTTGAGGGATGAAGAAATAAAAAATATAGAAAAAGCCCTTAATGACAATATTCTGCAAGATCCCCACAGTATTTTAACATTGAGATTATGGTTCAAATTAGTTAGATATTCTCACATCGATATATCAACAGAAGAAATCATATCCAGATTAAAAATCTGGTACAATAACAGCGAGAATTCAAAGATTTTAAACTTAGAAGCATCTTACTATTTATATATCCTATACGTATGTCTTACCATTGAGGCCGGTGATTCATTTAGTACAATCTATAAAGATGAGGCAACCATGTTTATAAGTAAATGCAGGGAGATGTCAAGAAATAGCAAATATTCATTTGAATGGTATGGAAAAGGCAATGGTATTGATTGCCTTATAAATCATAAAGAAAAGCCATACGGAGACGATTCAATGCTGGAGCGCGTAGAAGGTACTATTATTCAAATAAGTAGTAGACAACAAGGGAAAATTGCCCTTAAATCTGGAATAGAAGCATTTTTTGTTCCAACTGCAGGTAATTTTATTGAGGGCAAAGATGAAACATCTCGTGTAACTTTTTATGTTGGATTTCGACACGATGGACTATTTGCCATTGATGTACGTAAATTGTCTAATTTCCAAGAAAGCGTTGCGATTGATGCACCTAAAAAATCAAATATTGAAGAAACGCAGGAAGCAAATTTAGTCACCGAAGAAGAAAAAATTGTTGCTATTGAAGAAATAGAAGAAATAGAAATTCTACCAGCCAAAAAGCGTGAATATATTTTGCCTGGTCCAAAAGTTGTAGGCTCAATCCCCCCAGAACAGCTTGAAAGTCTAAAAAATCGATTTCCTAGGAAGAAGAAGTAACGAGCTATCGACAAAGCGATTACTACCGTAAAGAAAATAATAAAATTTTAGCACATTGAATTGGAAAACTGATTATGTTAAATTTCTGGATTGCGTTAATCCGCTCGACCTTCGGGTAGATGAAGCAATGCAGTTAAAAAACGAGAATCTGCCAAGTAAACTTTATAAGTACAGGCCTGCTACAGATTACGCACTACAAAATTTGGAATCAGATACAGTATGGTTGAATAAACCATCAGAATATAATGACCCATTTGAATTTGCGGAATACATAGATTTTAAACAATTGCAAGCTCCTTTAAATAGAGATGCGGGATTTGACGTTGTTTCACATTTTGCCAAAAGCTTTCCAGTGCCTGATGAGGTTAAAAAAGAGGCACGGAGCGCTTTTAACCCTCTTGAAATACTAATTGATTATGCATTCCTAAAGGAAGGACGTGATAGTAATGAGATTGAAATTTTCAAGTCCGCTGTAGCAGAAGTTGTGCAAGAGCAATACATAGCTTTGCAGGAATCAAAAATTGACTTTATGCAAGAGCAGATGAAAGTCTGTTCGTTTTGTGAGACCCATGAACAATTATTAATGTGGAGTCATTACTCGGATTATCATACGGGCTTTTGCGTAGAATATGACACAACACTTTGGCCACAGGAAGATATACGCAGGAGGCTGCTTTATCCTATTATTTATCAGGATAAACGCTACGATGCCACAGGGCATTTGATGCAAAACCTAATAGGCCACGCAGGTTTTAATCCACTATATTCCATA
The DNA here is from genome assembly GCF_007097145.1 of Flavobacterium zepuense. Taxonomy (GTDB): domain Bacteria; phylum Bacteroidota; class Bacteroidia; order Flavobacteriales; family Flavobacteriaceae; genus Flavobacterium; species Flavobacterium zepuense. The sequence continues at coordinate 52,175 of NZ_VJVZ01000001.1, forward strand.
ATCTCAGGATCTACTAAATCAAGCGAATGGTCATATGAAAAAGAATGGCGTTTTATCATAAATATTGGAGGTTCCTATCCTAAGAAAAATTACAATATGAACTGCCAATCCCGCGTCTTTCTTGGATATCGTATAGATCAAAAACGTAAGAAGGATATTATGGATATCTGCGAAAAAAAGGCGATTCAGGTATTTCAAGCGAAACCAGCTCATGACTGCTATAAGCTTATATTTCAAAAAGTAAATTAGAAATTACGCTTGGCAAGAGTCTGTTGACTAATTTATTTAGTATTTTTAAACTTCAAATAACTTTAGCGACTTGCTTATTAATTCCATAAAATATGAATATTGAGGCCATAGAAATGAGATTAATGGCCATGAATGGCGATGCTCTTCACCGGTTGGGTGATCACTATCTGTTTTTTGAAGGTGGAAAAGATTATGAAAGCATCAATCCTGTAGGCCAGTCGGAAGGTAAACAAAAGTCTACAAAAGGAACTCCGGATACGCGAATTACGCTTAAAAATGGTAAACATATTTTTATTCAGTATACAACACAGAAGAACTGCCCCGAAAAAAAAGCCTTTTATAATAAACTTGTTACTGACCTGGAGGCTTGTTTTGATCCGAAAAAAACCTCAATATCTTGCAAGGATATCGAATATGTAGTACTGTTCTTTAATAGCAACCTGAACGAAGAAACTGAACAAAAATTAAAGGATCTCACGAAATCTTATGGTGTACCTTTAAAATTATATAACCTTACTACAATCGCCCATAACATTTATAAGTACTATCCTTATTTGGCTAAAGATTATTTAGGAATCGCAATCGGCACTTACCAAATACTACCATTAGAGCAGTTTGTAAGCGAATATGAGAAAGGTGGGATAGCTACGCCGCTATCCAATCCATTTTACCATAGGGAGAATGAAATAAAGGCAATCAAGTCCCTCGTAGAGGCCAATATGATTACAATCATTAACGGGAAATCAGGCGTGGGGAAATCGAAAGTAGCAATAGAAATAATGAAGCGATTCAGGCATGATCATCCGGATTATAGTTGCTTTTGTATATCTAATAAAGACTTGCCTATTATAAATGATTTGAGAAATCACCTTGGGACAGCAAAAAACACGCTACTATTTATTGATGACGTAAACAAGAGCATTCATTTATTGAGGGAAATATTCACGTGGTTTACCGAACGTGATGTGCAATTGAAGATCGTGGTAACTGTAAGAGAATATGTTTATAAGCAAATATATCCTTCTCTGAAAGAGTACAGTAATAATACCTATTATTTACCTGACTTTAATGAATATGAAATCTTGAAAATTATTTCAAGTGAACCATTTAATATAGTTGACAGTGCTTACCAAAAAAAAATAATTCAACTATCCAAGGGAAATGCACGTTTAGCGATTATGGCTGCAATTGCCTGCAAAGATAAACAGCTCGTCGTCCTTGATAGTGTAATAAATATATATAACGAATACTATAAGAGGGTATCGGGAGATAGTCCTGTTTTGAAGCAGCCTGAGTATTTAAAAGTATTAGGTATTCTCTCTTTTTTTAGAACTATTGATAGTGACAATAGGGAGGATTCCGAAAAAATATTTTCAGCATTCAATATTGACGAAAATCAATTTTGGACAAAAATATATGCATTGGAAACTTATGAGATCGTGGATGTATTTTCAGATAAAACAACAGCCAAATTTACAGATCAAATATTGGAAGGCTATTTATTTTATAAAGTATTCCTTGAAGATAAATTAGTTTCTTACCGTGTTATTTTAGATCAATTTTTTCCTTCATACAGCGGCCGTATTAAATTTACTGCAATCGAAGGTCAGAACACTTTCGGCAAAATTGATTTTGAAAATAAACTTCTACCCTATGTTCAAGAAAAATTTGATTCTATTATTAGGCACGGCGAATCAGAATTTGACTTTCTCAAAATATTTTATTCCTATCTGCCCGACGAAACATTAAACTATTTATATAAAACCATTCAGTGTCTCCCCACAGAAGAACCCTTAGTTTTATTAAACGAAGTAGAAAATAGTAACGCTGCGCAAAAAGCCTTTATTTTTGAAGGGGGGAAAAAAATAGAGCGATATCATCACGATTCCTTCTTTGAACTAATATCCGAATTTCTCAAAGATTTTAATCCTAATTTTACCCTGTCCCTCAGCCTAATGTTTGATTACATTGAAAAAAAACAGGACGTTGCTGAATTATTTATCGAGTTAATTTCAGGCTACATCGCGTTTTCAGCTGACGATGAACGCTTAGGATTTGAGAAAGAAAATTTCTTCTCCATCGAATTAGCGAGCAGAGTCGCGACTGGACATCCAATCCACATCTATATATTTTTAAGGCTTGCTCCGAATTTTTTAAAAACGACATTTTTCCATCATGTCAATTACCACGGTGCCAAGGTTGGAAAAGTGTCGTATGCCCTGATTGAAAAAGTTATAACAATCCGGGCCATATATTGGACAACTTTTAGCAATATTTTTAATAACTACAGATTGTTATCATTATATACCTTAGACAATATTAAAAATGGACTTTCTCAAAATGATCATCACTTACTGAGAGCTAGTGATTGGGAAGCCCTGGCGACCCTTTTTGATCGTCATTTTGACCCTAAAAATTTTATAGACACTTTCACTATTAATAAATTAATTATTGATCTGACAAGAGGGGGAAAAACCACGAAGTATTATTCCGAATATCTTAAAAAGGTAGATACGGAGGAATACAGGTGGTTTAAGGTTTTAGATTATAGCATAGTAAGGAACCGAGAAATTGTCAGAGAAGAATATGAAAACCATAACGACTTTCGCACAAGGTTCAATTTTCTAAAAGCAGAGGAGATTCTGTCCAATTTTAACTACGATACATCAGCACAATATCTGCCTTTATTTGATTTAATGGGAGACTGTGTTACACATAATATTTGGGAGTTTTATCATCCTAAAGATGCCGCGCTAGTCCTTTTGAGCAATATACTGAAGTATGAAAAGATGTTTCTTGAACTTTTCGCTGTATTGGTGACTAAACCGTATTTTAATCAAATTATTGATCTCAACACCTTTTTTATTACGGTCCAGCAAACCGCGCCCAATTTACTTGACAAGGTGGAAGCAATAATATTTTCCGGTGATTTTAAAATCAGTCAATATACTAGGATCGAATTCTTTAATTCGCTATACCAATCGAACATTACAAATGAACGTTGTCAATCCTACAAAAGAACATTTGATAAAATAGAGGGCACATTTTACTTAACGTTTAAGAATGCATATCTTTATTGTGCTGTTGATCCAAGCTTCTTACAGCACGTTATTACTACTTTGATAGACAAGGCAGAAAGGAAGAACATAACTTTGTCATTGGATTCTGATTTCATTGAAAAGAAGTTCAGTATATTAAATTCAATTGAAACCGCTGAAAACCTTTATTTGTGTTTATCAAGTGATAGATATGACTACGAGGGTCATGAGCTCTCATTTATTTTGAAACTAAAACCAGAATTTTTAGAAAGGTATATACAGTCGATCTCAAGTAAATCATGGTATGAAAGAGATCAGTACAATGAACTTACCTGCCTTTGGCAATTACCTAACTATCTAAGTAATATTGCAATGGTCTTCGACCATATAGTCCCTAAACCATCGTATTTATTTGCAGGTGAACGAATTTTGGACCATTTGATAGAATTCACCGCTGATGAAGTCGACACTAATAAAAAAATTAGTTTTTTTAAATATTATATCTGCTTAAACAATCGGGATGCTAAGAAAATGAATGCTAGTTTTAAAATTATCCAAAATAAATATCAAGCTAATTTTAAATCACTATTCCGCCATTTCTTGGAACACAACCAAGACATAACTTTATTCAGGAAGATTAATTGGACCGACCAAGGTACAATTATCCGCAATGGTAATTCCATACTGGGTGAAATCAATGAAAGAATTTGGACTCAAATAAAATTTGTTGTCGAAGAAATGAATCCTAAAATTGAATTTTTGGAACATAAAATTTATATTAATAGTGAAATTGATTATTGCAGAAAAAGCGCAGTTAGTGAACGTAAACATGATTTTCTAGGAAGAGGTTAGGACAGTATTTAAACTTCAGCGAATGACGCTACGGATATAACTAGAGGCGTCATTAAAGTGGAATAAATTGTAGCCTTAATCGAGAAAGCACATTTAGTAATAGCTAATAGTTTCAATTTAAAGTTATTGGATATACTACGAAATTGGACTGTAGAATTCCATGAGAACTCATGTAAAGTGTAAACTTATCTTATATCGACCTTTTTAGAAATAGTTTGACACACTACAAAGGTTTTTACACAATATTAACGAGTTTCTCTATCAGCAACGAAAATTGCTTTTTAAGGTTTCTGAAAGATTGCCAGTTACTTAGTCCTGTTCGGCATAAAATTTACCTGGGCGCCCTTTAAATGAATTACCATCAAAAGCATTTGCGATAATGATCGGAAAAGGTTGGGTGGGGTAACATGCCTGCCAAAATTTCCTTATTAAACCCATGCATTCCGTATCAATCATTTTATCACATTTCTCTTTCCAATTTTCTAAAGTTTGGTAAATTTTGGGTTTATCTACGGAAGAGTGAACATACTGGTTCCTCAGTTCCACACTGGTTTGTAGGTACGTACTAAAAGGTTCTTGATCGCAATCTAAAGCCTGACCGCCTACAATTCGGGAAATATTTGAAATTCGTTGTTTTAAATTTGAGTAGTTCTTAAAACCTTTCCTCGTGATACTTTCAATACCCCGTAGTTGATTTTCTTCATCCACATTTTTACCGGCTCCAGAAAGATAAGCATGGTAACCTACTGAATTTAAGAAACTTTCTACAAAAAAAATTAAATTAATATGAGCCTCTCTAAAATTGCGGAATGAAACTTCGTCGCTTGGTTGAATACGTTTTTGCTCTGTCCAATGAATTGAATTAATGTCTATTTCACTGTAATTCTTTATAGTTTTCCTTTGATAATAGTAATCATATCCTTCGTTGTAAAAATGAGCCGCTGAGTGCATATAATCCATACAATCTACCTGAAACAAATAGAAATGCTCCGGGTAACCATGATAAACATCATGAAGTAAATGTCCTCTCTTAAGCGCTTTGTCAACATTTACTAAATGTCTTAAGTCATTTAGAATAATTCCTTTAACCGTAAAGTCAGGGTTGTTGTTAATATAATCAGAGATGTCTTTGTCATCACAAATCTGTTTAAATTCAAGTTTCTTTTTCGCTTCGCTAACAAAACGTTGCGTTTCTGCCTGTTGATCTATGACTAAATCATACCTGCCATCCCATTTGAGATCATCTTGCATTAATTGTAATCGTTCTATGTTTTTATTTATTAAAATATAGATTGCCTTCCTATCAACGTCAGATAACAAGCCCCTTACAATCCATCCATAGAATTGCAATAAGAAAGTGTCTTTGCTTAAACTGTTATGTAATGTTACATGCATTACGTAAATATACAATAAATGAACATGCTGCTTCCCGTCAATTAATGGTTTTGACGAAGGATTTTCCTTTTTCAAATGATGTTCTTCTCAACCACCACAATTCTTTGAATGAGTAAGGAGGAGAGGGCAAGCTTAGTATAGAGATAATAACGGAGTTATAAAAAAACAACTAAAATAATATGTCAGCATATACTTATACACGCACTGGCAAAATATTTCAAATGAATAGATACAAATAATAATAATTGCTCTCTTGTAGTATTCCTGCGACATGGTTAAGCTATCAACTTTTGAATTGATAGTTTTTAAGTTATTATTTCTGCGTTTAATTAGCCAGTTAATTAGATGCTTTTGGTACTCTTGCTTGTTACCTTTAAAATTAATCTCAGAAGGGCCTAAAACAGAATAGCTTCCTCTCTCTAATGCTCTAACGGCAAACCATACAGTACGCGCAGCATAAATAGATAAAGTGAAAGAAATAAAAACCGAAATTACGATTGTCAACCCATAATTGGTATTTGAAATTACCATAGCATTCGCTGCCACAACTATGGAACTGGCAACGCTTATTGTACTGATAAATAAGGCTGCTTTTGATTCGATACCTTTCCGTCGTTCATCCTCGCTTTCACTTAATTTTGTAGCAAGGCTAAGAACCTGGTCTAAATTCTCATCATCAACGTCCAGAATAAATTCCTGAACAGGGGCATTTGTAACAGCAGGTTCAAGTTCCAGTAATGGCCATATAAATTCTCTTATATTATAACCTGCTTTCTTCAACCAGGAGCGAAGTGATTTCATCTGATATATTAAAGTTTAATTGTCTTTCGATCCACGCCCATTGTCCGTTTGGATTTATCTCTAAAAAAACATACTCTTGATTTTGGTCTAAAATAAAATCAATAGCACCGAAATTGAGATTTAGCTTTTTTGTAAGTGCGAGACATTTTTGCTTGATGTCCTCAGGGATATCTATTACACTGTGTTTCAAAGGATGGCTGGCTCTCCTCCAGTCTACTGAAGATTCTTCTCCAACTTGCGAATGAATTAATGCGCCAAATATTTTATTGCCTACCACCGTTATTCTTAAATCAGCGGTTTTAGTTATCAAATTTTGCAAATAAACGGGACATTGCGCAACTCTTTCGGCCTTACTTTCATCCAATTCCAATTCACTTGTGAAAATTACACCTTCTTCAATTTCGGCAGCTATTAGTCCTGATTTAATTGGCTTTATAATACATTTCGCATCATTTGAATCATAAAATTTTTTGGCGCTCTCAGGTTTATTGGTTAAAATAGTATTTGGAATATCAAATCCAATTTCCTGCGCTAATAATAATTGGTATACTTTATTTTCAGCTCTACGGATATCATCTACGGTATTGATCCAAAAGGCTTTATTTAAAATTTTGTACAAAGCCTCTAATGTGAACCAAAGCTCAGATTTGATAAAATTAATCTCGCCTGAAGACAAACCCTGCGAATGAACTATAATTTCCGGGCGCCGGAAGTAAACCGCTCTAATTCTTAAAAGATCTATAGAGACGTCTTTTTTGGAATCGAAAATGAAAAATTGATTATCCTTGATATTAAAGGACAGCTGTATGGAATTACCAATTTCGTCAGTATTTAACCGGTAAAAGGGGACGTCTTTGTTGGAGAGGGCTTGAACTATAAAATCACTGGTGATGTCATTCTTATTGGTAATAATTAAAATGCTCATCATCCCTTTCTTGCTTGATTAATGTCTTTGTATCCAGATCTAACAAACTAAATCTTTCATCATCTCGTTCAACTTTAGTAAGTGTTTTTGTACTTAATTCTAAAAGAAAATTGTCGTCATCCTGCTCCTGATGTACTTTAGTTTTAGTTTCTAGTTGAACAGCGCTACTCTCAGATTCGATGAATTTTTGCTTGACCCCATTGATGGTTATCATGTTTAGTGAAGCATCATCGTCATATTGAAAAGCAACGCCATTACCATCGCCTTGGCGGATTGTCTTATAATCAAAGATCAAAGGTCTATTCATTGTAATAAGGATTATATATTACTAAATTAATGATAATAAATAAATGAAATACAATCTAATATTAAAATTTACTTCAGTCTATTAGTAGTAAGTTTCAAATACACTACATCCTCATCCACACTTCAGTATACTAAAAAACCCATTTGAAAAATTCCAAATGGGTTTTTCTATTTTATTTTCAGGGAAATTATATTCTATATCCGCCTGAAACTTCAATGCGTTGTGCATTGATCCATTTCGAATCATTTGAACAAAGAAACGCGACCACACTACCAATATCATCGGGCAAACCCACTCTTCCTAAAGCTGTTTCTGAGGCTAAGTGTTTGTTTAAGTCGGAAATATCACGGACAGCGCCGCCGCCAAAATCCGTTTCAATGGCACCGGGAGCAATGGAGTTGACCCTTATTTTTCTGCTTCCCAATTCAAGCGCCTGATATTTTGATAAAGAATCGATTGCTGCTTTCATAGCGCCGTAAGCAGAATATCCTTCAAATGAAAATCTTGCCAGGCCTGAAGACGTATTAACAATACTGCTTCCATCATTTAACAACGGTAATAATTTCTGCGTTAAGAAATAAGGCCCTTTAAAATGGATGTTGGTCATTGAATCAAGGATCTCTTCCGTCATCGTTTCAATGCGTTCGTTGATGCCAATACCAGCATTATTAACCAGCGCGTCCAGTTTGGCATTATAAAATTCCTTTTCTAAGAGGTTTTTTACTGAGTTTATAAAATGGTCAAAGCCAGATGTTGTGGAAATATCCAAAGGCAATGCAAAGGCTTTTTGCCCAATTGTTTCAATTTCTTTTGTCACTTCATCCGCAAATTCTTTTTTGGTTTGATAAGTAAGGATGATATCAAATCCTTTTTTTGCTAATTGTATAGCTGCATCTTTTCCCAGTCCACGGCTTGCACCGGTCACTAAGGCTATTTTATTCTGATAGTTTGACATTTTTATATGTTTTAATAATTGTTAAATTCTTTTAATAAATAGTATGGATATACTGAGCAGATGACCAGTATTAGTTCAATAAACTGTTCCTAAAATTATTAGGAGTACTGCCAACTTCTTTTCTGAACAGGCGTGAAAAATAGGTTGGATTCTCAAAACCAAGCGAGGAGGAAATCTCCGATATGTTCATATCGCCTCCTGTTAGCATATTTTTTGCCTCACCGATCAAAAAGAGGTGAATAAGTTCTAACGCTGTTTTACCAGTTTCCTCTTTAAGCAGGTCAGTTAAATACCGGGGAGATATATGCATCTTTTCTGCAAGTGAAGTCACCGTAGGCAACCCGGTATTTTTCAGCTTTCGCTCTTCAAAATTAGCGGCAAGCAAAGCGTTGAACCTGGTAAGTGTCGCCCCCGTTAACGTTGTTCTGTGGATGAATTGTCTTTTATAAAACCGTTGCGCATATTTAAGCATCGAGTCAATATGACTGATCATGATAGCCTTGCTGAGTTCATCAGTGTTATTATAGTACTCTTTTTCAATGCTGAAGTACAAATTCCAAATGATCTCCTCTTCTCCAGGCGAAAGATGCAAAGCCTCGTTCACCTCGTAATCGAAATAGCCATATTTCTTAATTTCGCTATATAGGGACGTTCCTGGTAAGTAGTCCTCATGGATAAGGATCAGAAATCCTTTTTCCTCCAGTTCGACATTTTTAAAGACCACTTTCTGCTGTGGCCTTACAAAGGACATGGAACCGCGGTCGTGGTCATATTTTGTTTTCCCATACAGCATGCTACCGGATTTCAACTTTTTGAACCCGATGATATAAAATGCAGAGGAAAATTCAACTTTACCATTGCCGTTACAAGAGTCGCGTTCACCATATACCACACTGAAAAGCGGATGTTCTGGCGGTTTAACACCAAGGGCTTCATGCAGGTCGCTGATTTTTAGGAAATGCTTCATTTTTCAGGATTTAACAAAAGAGTCCGGCAAGTCCGGATGCTAATTTGATTTGGTACAAATTTCTGCTAATTAGTAATAGCTATCATGATACAAAAGTGGGCAATAATGAAACGTTTCAACGTTTCACCTCCGGGTATGCATATCTGTCATCGATGTACTAATCTTGGGAAACAACCTGCTTGTGATTTACACCCCAATCTTTTAATGAATAGATTATGGGGGTTAAAGTATCGGCATACTTTTCCAGGGTATATACGATCTTAACGGGATAATCACCCAGCACAGTGCGCTTAAGAAGTTTGTGTTGTTCAAGTTCTTTAAGTTCCTTAGCCAATACTTTAGGGGTTATCCCTGGTATGCTTTCCTGTATATCAGTAAACCGGTCATTGCCGACGCCCACTGAAATGATAATAGGTAGCTTCCATTTACCATTTATTACGTCAAGTGCATCCCTTACCGGCTTTATTGTATTTAAGCAATCGCAGTGTGTTTTTTTCTGAGCCATAGAATCCTTTAATTAAAATTACACTTTCCTTTGGGAAAGGACTATACAAAGGAAAGCAAAATATAGGTAGCTTTGCAATAACGCTAAATTTAATCAGACTTAAAAAAATCGGAAGGCAGGTTGCAGGTTTGATCTGCGGGCTAACATCCAGAGAAGCATCACCACGGTAGCAAATAAACGAGTAACCAATTTGACATTAAATATTAAATAAATGAAAATAGGAATAATTGGAACAGGTGCCATTGGAGGTACCATCGCTAAAAAAATGGTTTTGGCGGGACATCAGGTTTCAGTAAGCAATTCGGGGGATTTTAAAAAATTAGAAGACCGCGCTGACGAATTAGGAGCTTCGCCTAAGATGTTAGAGGACCTTGTTAGAGATGTAGAGATTATTATAATTTCCGTACCGACCATTGCGATTCCGAGCCTGGCTAAAACGCTATTCGATAAAGTATCGCAGGAAACTATCGTGGTTGATACTTCTAACTATTATCCGTTTCGTGATGCCGATATTGAAGAAATCAAATATGGTAAAGCAGAAAGTGTCTGGCTGTCTGAGCAAATAGGCTGCCCTGTTATCAAAGCTTTTAATATGTTATTGGCAGAAACACTGGTATCCGGGGGCAAACCCAATGGCGCACCAACGCGTATAGCGATGGCCATATCAGGCGATGATGCTAAAGCCAAAGAAATTATATCTGGGCTCGTAGATGAAGCAGGATTCGATGTTGTTGACGCTGGTGATCTGGAAAGTTCATGGAGGCACCAGCCTGGAACGCCTGCTTATTGCACAGAATTAAATGCAACGGAGCTGAAACAGGCCCTCAAAGATGGTGACAGGGAAGCTGCACCTCAGATCAGGGATTCTGTTATCAAAATTTTCATGGAACGTACTAGTCAACCCTCGCATGAGGAAACAATAGAAATCAATCGATCGTTATTTCCTAAAAATCCCAAAACCGCATAATAGAGCCAGATATAGACGCTGTCATGATACAAATAAGTGGTAAATTTGGATAGTATATAGTAGAGCATTGAAATCAGACATCATAAATCACCAATTTAAGGACGACCTGCCTTTAGGACTTGAGGTTGTTTCGTTGGTTGATCTGTATGCCCGCAGCCGCGATTTACTCACTCAGCCGCACCGTACAGCCTTTTACCATATCATATGGTTCAAAACCGGAAACCTGACGCACATGGTGGACTTTCAACCTTTCCCAATCGAGGAAGACACCATTCTCTTTCTTAAAAAAGACATTGTCCAGGTTTATGATCGTTCGCCGTATATCGAGGGAAAAGCCATATTGTTTACCGATACTTTCTTCTGTAGAACCGAGGCCGACGTCCGCTTCTTAAAAGAGACGATTCTATTTAACGACCTGTTTACGATCTCGGCTATACGTTTACCAAGTCCTTGTGTTTTTCCAGTGCTCTTAGATCTGATGGAAACCGAGGTTTCCCATCCGTCGGATCATTACCAGGCAGATGTACTGAGGGGTTACCTGCACAACTTTTTGCTCCATGCGGAAAGAGAAAGACGTAAACAAGGTTATAAAGAAGTCAGGAAAGGTGCAGACCTGGACTATGTACTACTTTTCAATGACCTGATTGAATCGGAATACAAAACTCACAAACAGGTTCGTCATTTTGCTTCCAATCTAAGTGTTACTGAAAAACGACTGAACCAAGCTACATCTAAAGTGCTGGGGAAAACGGCCAAGCAGATGATCGACGACCGTATCCTGCTGGAAGCCAAAAGAATGCTGGCACATACGCATGACACGATCAAAGAGGTCGGGTACGCGCTTGGCTTTGAGGAACCTACCAATTTTATTAAATATTTCCGGAAGCATAACGGCTCTACGCCAGTAGAATTCCGTGAAAAGCTAACTGCTCAAACATCTGCCTAAAAGTATCATCTAACGGCGCTTTTCTACCTTTTTACACGGGCTTTTGCATGCCATCTTTGTATTATCAAAATATCATAGAAATGAAGCATTTGAAGCATACCCTATTTATGTTATCGACAGTACTAACCCTCCAGTATGGTGCTGCTCAGGAAAAAGTAAAAACAAAAAAAGCGGAAAAGATGAACTACAAACAAGAAACAGTAGATTTACTAAAAGCCATTGAAACAGGTGCAGCAGCGCCAGTTGCAATTATTAATGCCAACAGCTATAAGCAGCACAACCTGGCAATTGCAGACGGACTGGCAGGCTTCGGCGCTGCTTTGCAGGCCTTACCCGCAGGCTCAGCAAAAGTGCAAACGATCCGCGTCTTCCAGGACGGCAATTATGTTTTTGCCCACACGGATTATAACTTTTTTGGCCCAAAAATCGGATTTGACATTTTCCGCTATGAGAACGGCAAAGTCGTGGAGCACTGGGATAACCTTCAGGAAAAACCTGAGTCAACCAATCCAAGCGGCCATACTATGATTGATGGTACAACCCAAGTAACTGACCTGGATAAAACTGCAAGTAATAAAGTATTGGTCAGAAATTTCGTGGATGACATTTTGGTCAATGGCAAAATGGATAAGCTTACCGGTTATTTCAACGGTGACAACTACATTCAGCATAATCCACTTATTCCAGACCAGCTGTCAGGCCTTGGGAAAGCATTAGGCGAAATGGCAAAAGCTGGCATTACCATGAAGTATGATACTATCCACCAAGTACTGGGTGAAGGCAATTTTGTCCTCGTTGTAAGTGAAGGGCATCTAGGCGGTAAACATTCCTCGTTTTATGATCTCTTCCGTGTAGAGAACGGTAAGATTGCCGAACACTGGGATGTGATTGAAACTATTGAACCCCAAGCCGAATGGAAAAACAACAACGGAAAATTTAATTTTTAATCACAGTGATTCCCGCATTCAAAAATATAATGGCAGCCATTCTCGTAATGGCTGCCTTATCTGGTTATAGCCAGGCTAAGACCGTAGATCAAAGCTCCCTATTAAGCGACACGACTGAAATTCACCAGTTGGTACGCTCATACTGCCAGTCGATTGATCTTGCTGATACTACGCTGGCCAGAGGTATCTGGTCAGCACGTGAAAGTATTACCTTTATTCACCCCGAGGGCATGAGCATGGCTGGAAGCAGATCAAAACCAATTTCTATGGAACGACTAGGGATTCCATGTTAAGCAAGCGCAACCTGCATACAGTATCGCTCAGTATCCATCCCTTGACTCCCGATGGTGTAACTTAATATTGTTAAGCAACGAGTTGGGCCAGTCTATCCAAGTCCTCGGCAAAAAGGTTCGACATTTGTCCCGTTGGGGCTATATAATTGACAAGCTTTAACCTGAGTTCAATTTTAGTGTAGTGCGATTTCAATCAGGATTTCAAGCTGGTATTTATTAAAATTAGCTCCCGCTCAAGATCGTCTAATGATAATTTACCCCGCGCGAAGCTAATCTCTAATTGGGCTATTTTCTCGGTTGGTGTGAGCGGCCTGTCCTGAATTATAGTTACCAACTCATTTTCATTATCGGGTGGCATAATGACGGTTTGCTTTTTATTGAATGCTTCAAAATACCGGATGCCAAATTTTCGTTGCGACACAGCGTTAAAATGAAGGCCATCTCCGTTAGCTGCCAGTCCTGTTGCAGTTACAAAATAACAATTGGCCCTGGTTTTAGCAAATTTCTGAAGCGCCTGATTGACCTCCTTAAATTCTGTAAAATAGTTACCGTATCGGCCACTACTTAAAAAGTCACCCAGACCGCCTGTTATAAAAGGAACTTCAGGTACATTTAACTCATGACGAAAGGCATCAACAATAACATCCAATTTATCATAATACTCAGCAGAACGCCCGGCAAAACTATCATTTTCACCCTGATGCCATAAAATTCCGCTTAATGTGCTGATTTGCTTGGCTGCCTTTGCTTGGAACACAGCATTTTCGAAAAGAGCGCCGCCAACTTTCCAGTCGTCAAGGCTCGACCCCCCATCAGCACATGGGATAAGACCAATTTGCTCATTCTCATTATTTAATCTCCAACATCCTGCAAAAGACGCAGCAAGCCCGATACCCGCTGTCGATCGGTCAAAATTTATGGGTTCTGTCATTGTCTGCCAGCGTCCGTTTACAAGCATTTTAATTTGCTCATCGTAAATCTGTTTAACATCCTCAAGGTACCCGCGACCCGCCATATTAGACTGACCGATCATTAAGAAGGAATTTATCATTTATTTTGTATTTTTTATCAGCTTATTTTTAATGACTTTATTACCCTGTCAAAAGCTAACCATATAAAGTCTTCATTGATTTCGAACGGGGCGCCGGTTATACTTTGATTCCGCTGGTGAAAACGCATTAAGGTATATAACGGGCCAAATGCAATAGACCAGTATACCTCGATAGGCAGGTCAATCATTTCTCCACGTTTCACATTAACGTCTATAAACCGGCCCATATTCTGTTTGAAATTTGCCAGAAATCCTGCTGAGTCGTTATTAAACATTTCAAGGAATTGCTGATGGTACGATGAACTGCTTATCTGGTCGAAGAACTGTCCCAGTCCAGGATTTTCCATCATATAATCAAATCGATTTCTCCATTGTACTCTTAAACCTTCTTCAAGACTTGCTTCCAGATCGAAATTCTTATTCATTGCTACTTCCATTTTCGCACCTTCCTCGAGCACAATTTTCACAATCAGGTCGTCCTTGTCTTTATAATATACGTATGGTGTACCCACAGATACACCACAGGCTTTCGCCAGTTTATTGATTGTGAAGCCTTCCAAACCATCTTTGACAATAATTTCTATGGCTTTCTGCCTTACTAACTGCTCCTTATTAACGTCTCTTGTCCTCATACTAAATAATCACTCAAAATTAAATGAATAATCATTTAATAATAAAATTAATTTTGTTATTTTTAATTTGAATTTCAGCATAAAGTTAAAGAGAGGTGTGTAGAATGTAAACCCTTAAAAATCTATCACTAAATACACGTAGAACTCACGTTTAAAATATGGCCCACACAGAAAAAAACAAACTTACTGCGGTTGCATTTTATGAACTTATGTTCAATGATTGCCGTCCGGCAGAAGCAATTGCATTATATGCGGGTGACACCTACATCCAGCATAATCCGCATGTTGCTGACGGAAAAGATGGCTTCATTGCTTACTTCGAGCGGATGGCAGTTGACTATCCCGGGAAACATGTTACAATTAAACGTGTTATCGCAGAAGATAATTTAGTGGTACTTCACTGCTTTCAACACTGGCCTGATGACTCTGACTATGCTGGAATAGATATATTCCGTTTTGATGCTGAAGGTAAGATCGTAGAACATTGGGATGTCCTGCAAGTTATTGAGCAGCAGTCACAAAATGATAACGGGTTATTTTAGTATAGACAGCCTTGCTCTGTTTATTCTATGGTTTCGGATACAGGGATACTACTCACTTCAATATTTTTCAATCGAATACAATATTTAATTATGGAGAATCAAAAAACCACCGCCATTTCAGGTATAGACCACATTGGGATTAATGTCCCTGATATAGATACAGCAACCGTTTTCCTTCAGCACGCGTTTGAGGCAGAAGTAATATATGAATCGTATAGTAAAGAACAACCGCCTTTAGAGGTGGAAGGCATAGAAGCAACTACCTTAAACTTGGCATCACATGCGAAACTTCATTCCTGTCGAATGATTAAAATAGGCAATGGGATTAACATAGAATTGTTTGAAATTCATGTCAATGGCCAAAGAGAATCCGTAAAATCCAGCGACTTGGGATTGCAGCATTTTGCGGTTTATACAGACAATATTTTAGTATCGCTTGAAAAGTTTGCAACAGCAGGTGGAAAAGTTTTATCTGAACCAAAACCTCTTTTATTTCCTTTGGAAACTGGAGAAACCAATTTGTTCTGCTATGGTATAACACCTTGGGGAAGTTGTGTTGAGTTTATTACCTATCCCGACGGAATGCCTTATGAAGCGCAAACTAAAGTGCGGAGGTGGAAAGGAGGTAAATAGTCTTTATGCGAAGACGTAACGGTATTCAGAAATAGAAACATTTGCTTATATAAATAATGAAGGGAGCTTACTGGTATAATTAGCATTCTGTATCGTATGGAAAATATTTCTAGTCTGCAAAGTTTCCTTTTATAGCTACCTAATTCTTTAAATATTCTTTTGGCGCAAAGCCGAATTGCTTCTTAAATGCATATGAAAAATGGGACAAATTCTCAAAGCCCGCTTCCCGGTATACTTCCACCGGCTTTTGCTTATTTTTCGAAAGTAGATAGTGGGCTAATTTCAGACGCCTCTCAGTCAACCAGCGCTGAGGCGTCATACCGTAGATTTTGAAAAAATCACGTTTAAAGGTTGTAAGGCTTCGCCCGGTCAGATAACTGAATTTATCTAAAGGCATATTAAACATAAAATTTTTTTCCATATAATCGGCCAGGTCTATTTTACCGCGTTCTGAGAAATCGGCTAAAAATGTATCGATACTTTTATCAATCGTTCTTAAAATAGTTATGGCCTCATCAGTCTTTAGCGCCAAAAGCTCTTCGGGCAGCTCTTCGTACAATTCAAAATAAGGTAGTAAAGAAGCAAAATAACTTTCTAAAAGCGGATGCTTATCATAAGCTTTAACAGTTGGTAGGTATCCTGTAGTTTCGTGAGCCTTATGACGGGAATAATACTCTTTTAAGCGGTCTGTTTTGAGTATAATTAAGACGCACTTATAGGCTTGGTCATCCTTAGGATACTGGATTATAGTAGAGAGCTGACGGCGTGGAAAAAACATAGTATCCCCAGGGCCAAATACCTGGCTGGTTTCAAATGATACTATTTTTACCTCGCCGGAAATAATCCTGACGAAACAATGATCATCCAGCATTACTTCATTTCGTAAATATTTTTCCTCCAGGCAAGCTAATACAACTTCAGTCGAAGGATTCTGTAATTTGTTTTGCATGTATAAATTTACAAAAACGCAGGAAGAGAATAACTAATAGAAGGTTAGTTATTCTCCGGAAATTAATTTTTGACCTTTGTAAGATGCTCCATCTGAAAAGCCTCGTACACTTTTTTATTAGCCTCTTCTAACTGCCTGTTTAATGGAGCCACTAGTTCTCCCATAAACATCCTGTCTACTTCAGTACGTATTGGACGGGTACCGTGGGGAATCTTTATAAGCTGAATGATCGCGTTGGAAAGTAATTCCAGGCTTTGATCGGGATTTGCTTCAAAAACACTTTCTATGGATGCTAACAAGGTATCAGGCAAATCTTTGATTGTCCCGTAATCAGACGAGCGCTCCTTCTCGCTTGGCTTGAGTAAAGAACCGATAAATTGTGTGGGAAATGCTCCCGGTTCAACAATACAGGATTCAATACCCATGTTAGATACTTCTGTCCGGTAACTTTCGGCTAATGCTTCGGCAGCCCATTTGGAGGGGCTGTAAGGGCCTTGGAAAGGCACTGAAAGCCTTGCGCTTAAACTTGATATCAGTATCAAAAGTCCATGCTGCTGCTCTTTCATAAAAGGCAATACGGCGCGGGTCATGCGTTGCACGCCAAATACATTGACATCAAACACTTTCTTCCAATCATCGGCTGTAAAACCTTCCTGGATGCCTCCAGCGCCTAACCCAGCATTGTTAACAAGGATGTCTATACTACCCATTTGCGCTGCCGCTATGTTTACACCTTGTGTAACGCTGCCATCACTGGTAACATCTATGTCTACTATAAATACACCTTTATGCTCTAAGGCATCTGCTGCCATTTTATTTCTGCCTTTTGGATCACGCATAGCGCCTGCTACAATATAATCTTCCTGAAGTAACGCTTCTATGATAGCCATCCCAAAACCACCTGCCGCCCCGGTAATCAATACATTTTTTAATTCTTTCATCTTCCTGTTGTTTCTAAAATCAGGAACAAATGTAGGCTACTCGTATTAAACAAAGTTTGTTCAAAAGTCCCAATTAACTTTGTTTAAACGTCTGGTAAAATGGACTGCCAATTTTTTTGACCGATAATCTCATCGGTATCAAGCTTTAGGATATAGTAAAATATGCTAATGCCAACCAGGATCAATAATAATAAGTCTTACGACACATGCTGATATTGATAAAAATTGTTAAAAGATTGATAAAAATTGACTTGAATGAATCTCCAAATGTGAAGCTGGATAACTAGTAAAGTAATTATTAAATCAATACTTAATAGCTTTAAATTAGACAGTCAAAATTATTATGCAGCTAATTTCTTTAGTATATTTGATTTTTACAAATAAATTTATGGACACAACCTCCTTTGAAGAATTATGTCTGCGGCTTTCCAGTGGCCTATCTTCTGATCTCAGTGTACTACTACCTGAAGATATCCAGCAGGAAGTGGGTCATTTCAATATATTCAACCTCAATCAGATTACCCAGACTTTAACGGAGAAACCGCCGATTCCCTACGATTGCCGCGCCTTCTACAAGATCAGCTTACTAACAGGGCAATCAAAAGCAGAGTATCCTGATCGAACCGTTGAAATTTCAAAGCCGTCCCTTATCTTCTCAACTCCAAAAAGTCCCTTTTATTGGACACCCGTTGGTATCCAGACGGGCGTTTTCTGCGTATTTACAGCAGAATTCCTTCATCCAAGCAGAAGCGGATTATCCCTCGATGAAACGCCAATCTTTAAATCGCCAGAAAATCCTATTCTTACACTTTCAGTTGAGGATTTGGAACGTATACAAAACATTTTTGAAAACATGAAGGCCGAAATCTATTCAAACTATGCCTATAAATATGACCTTCTTCGCGCTTACACCCTGGAATTAATTCACCTTGGGCAGAAATTGCAATCCAAAATAATATTGCATTCGGGCCATACTGCGGCAGAACGGTTAACATCCCTTTTTTTAGAGTTGCTCGAAAAACAATACCCCATTGAAAACCCACAGCAAAGAATTGACCTTCGTACTGCAAAACAATTCGCCGATAAGCTCGCTGTTCATGTCAATCATTTGAACAAATTACTTAAAGATACCACTGGCCTTACCACAACAGAATTAATAACTGGAAGAATTCTTCAGGAAGCTAAAACGCTATTGCGCCAGACGAATTGGCCTATATCGGAAATCGCTGAAAGCCTTGGCTTTTCAGATTTCTCACATTTTGCACATTTCTTTAAAAAGCAGTCATCTCTTTCACCTGGAGCTTTCCGAAGCCAATTAAAATCTTTGAATTATACATAAATCTGATTGTTTAAAACAAACGGAGCCTCATTTTTTTCCCAGACTTTTGTACTGTATAATCAGTATAAAAAAAGTACAATGGCAATTCAAAAAATCGCATTAGTAACCGGCGGAAGCAGGGGCATCGGCAAAGACATTTCAATCAAGCTCGCACAAAAAGGTGTCGATATTATATTAACCTATCACAGCAATAAAAATGAGGCTGAAAAAACGATAGCTGAAATTGCAGCAACCGGTAGCAAAGCCGTAGCAATTCAGTTAAATACAGCCGACACAAATAGCTTTGAAAACTTTTTCAAAGAAGCCAATTCTGCACTACAGAATACCTTCGGTGCAGACCGGATCGACTTCCTGATCAATAATGCAGGAACCAGCCTAACATCTCCAATATTGGATACGACCGTGGCACAATTTGACGAGATGATGAATATTCATATAAAAGGAGTCTATTTCTTAACACAAAAAGCCTTAAGTTATCTTCGTGACGGAGGTCGTATAATCAATATTTCTTCGGCCACATCACGTGTCAGCTTTCCGGGAGTATCTGCTTATGCAATGATGAAAGGAGCCATAGATGTCTATACCAGGTATTTGGCTCTTGAGCTGGGAGCACGTGGCATTACGGCTAATGTTGTTGCGCCCGGTGCTGTTTTTGGGGGCGGGGCCATGGAAGATACTCCGGAAATACGTACACATGTGGCAAGTATAACCGCACTTGGGCGCGTGGCAACACCCGATGATATTGGCGGTGTGGTAGCATTTCTTTGTAGCGGTGACGCAAATTGGGTCAATGGCCAGCGTATAGAGATGACTGGTGGAATGAATTTGTAATAATGATCGAATTACCATTTAATCCCTAACCAAAGTAGCAGGGACTTTCATCGCATAATTGTCCCCCCTTTAAGAACTTTAGTTTATGCAGGGGGACAATTCATTTGAACCTCGGTTTAACTTAAAAGATCTTTCAGTCCGAATGCCGTTAAAACATTTTCGTATTCAGCTTTAACAGCGTCGTTAGCCCTTTTAGTGATTTCTCCCGTGGACGGGTCAACAACTGTCCTTAATGGCCTTTGTCCTTTTGGTAAATTGATCAAGTTTACAACTGCATCGGCAACATCCTGTGGATTTGGATTGGTAGCTTCAAATATTTGACCAATAGCAGCAAACATTTTATTTGGGAATTCCGCTATAGCCTGATAATTATCGGCAACCGATGCGTCAGAGCCAGTTTGGATCTTTTGAGACATTTCGGTAGGAAAAGCACCGGGCTGAATTATAGCAACATCAACTCCTAACGGTCTTGCTTCATAATGCAATCCTTCGCTTAGACCTTCCAAAGCAAATTTTGATGCACCGTACACTGCTGAAAATGGAGGAGAGAATCTACCCCAGCCGCTCGAAACATTGATGATCAAACCTTCAGACTGTTTACGCATAAATGGCAACGCCAGTTTCATTAATCTCCATGGGGCAATAACATTGACATTCAACATCCACTGTACATCATCCGTAGTAGCGCTTTCAGCCACACCGAATATCCCTGCTCCTGCATTATTGACCAACACATCAATTGTCCCTTCATTGGAAATGATTGTATCGATTGCATTTTTTACACTGGTCTCATCAGTCAAGGAAACATCAAGAACAGTTACATTTTCCACCTGTGACAAGGCTTTTGCTTTATCAGCATTCTTGCCTTGGGTATCTCTCATGGTGGCATAAACTTTATGCCCTAAAGCGGCTACCGAATTCGCGGTAAGCCATCCAAACCCGCTATTTGTTCCCGTTATTAATACGACTTTCTTATTCATTTTTTTTATTTAAATTAATGATACAAAGGTTGACTTCTAAAAAATGAAACCATTTACCATTTGGTAAAAAGTGATGTTAACGAATATTTTTTCTTATCCTGCTTAATGATTGTTGCGTGATCCCCAAATAAGAAGCGATATGGGAAAGAGGAATACGATTTATAAGGGCAGGAAAATTTTCAATAAACGATAAATAACGTGTAGTTGCATCTTCTGAAACCAACGGGCTCCTTCTTTCAATCGCTTTTAACAAACAATTCTTCGTTATCAGTGCCGTAATATTATGCCAGCCAACAATTGTATTCCCGATGTCGTCCCAGTCTTTCTTTGAAAATACAAGCATTTTGCAATCAGTGACAGCCTGTATGTACTCGGAAGCTACTACTTGTAACTCAAACTTTTGTTGGTCCGAAACAAAATTGTTTTCGTCAATGAAATGATGAGTGATCTCATCACCTTTGTTATTGTAGTAGCAGAAACGAACCACGCCTTCCAAAATAAATCCAACCTGCCTCGGAACCTTTCCGGCTTCTGAAAAATATTCATCCTTATGAAGTTCGCGCATTATTGCTTTGCTTATGATGAGGTCTGTCTGTTGCTTGTTGAGGTTCCCAAACTGTAATATGTAATCGATGAATTCTTTCATAAGTTAAATTTCGGCATTATTAAAACCTGATCATTTACCATATGGTAAAAAATTGCCCTGATGCGTTGGAGCACCGGTCGATCGAAATATCAAGAGAAATATCTCTAACGTTCAATTGATGACATATACACATCTTCATACCGTTCTCCTGAAGCTGGCGTAAGGTTATTCAGTTTACTGATCTGAGCTTTGCTAAGTTCAATAAGATCAGCAGCTGCGTTTTCTTTAAGGCGGTCTACGCGTTTAGTTCCCGGGATCGGCGCAATGTCGTTGCCTTGCGCAAGTAACCAAGCGAGCGCAATTTGCCCGGGTTTGGCGTTTACCTCGGCGGCGATTGTCTCAACCTCTTCAACGATCTTTAAATTCTTTGTGAAATTTTCGCCTGTGAACCTCGGATTGTTTTTACGCCAGTCATCATCGGTGATCTGATCAGCGGATTTGATCTGTCCTGTCAGAAAACCGCGACCTAAAGGCGAATAAGGGACTAGACCGATGCCCAGTTCACGTAAAACCGGCAGTATTTCTGCCTCGGGATCGCGGACCCAAAGGGAATATTCACTTTGTAGAGCCGAGATGGGATAAATGGCGTGCGCACGGCGAATAGTAGATACACCTGCTTCAGAAAGCCCGATATAACGTATTTTTCCTTCTTTAACCAGATCAGCAAGGGCACCGACCGTATCCTCTATAGGAGTATTAGGATCAACCCGGTGTTGATAGTAAAGGTCAATATGATCCGTTTGCAAACGTCTGAGCGAACCTTCCACCGCCGACCGGATGTTTGATGGCTTGCTGTCCATCTCATTAGCAACTCCTTTAGCATGTGAGATCAGGCCGAATTTGGTGGCGAGAACAACCTGGTCTCTTTTGCCCTTTAAAGCTTTGCCCACCAGTTCTTCATTGGTATAAGGGCCGTATACTTCAGCGGTATCGATCAGTGTAACACCAAGGTCTATTGCCCGGTGAAGGGTGCGGATTGATTCTGATTCATTGGTTTCACCCATAGTATAATATGCTGACATACCCATGGCGCCAAGACCGATACGGCCTACTTCCAGACCTCCAAGTTTAATATGCTTCATAATTTTATTGATTAACAGTTAAAGTCTAAATTTACGAGGTATCCATTTTGATATAATCTGCGGGTCCCTGTGGTCGAAGAACGCACTTTGGTTCTTATCCAGCTCCGAGATGGCATCCATATCGGCTGATGTTAACTCGAAGTTCCATATATCTGCGTTCTCAATGATCCTTTCCTGGCGGACAGATTTTGGTATAACTGCAATTCCTCTTTGGATGAGCCAGCGCAAAGTAACCTGTGCCACGGATTTGTTATACTTTTTTCCGATCGAAGCCAAAGTCTCATTCGTGAAAAGATTATTTCTGCCTTCGGCAAACGATGCCCAGGACTGGATTTGCACACCCTTACTTTCCAAAAACGCTTGCGTGTCCGAACGTTGATAAAATGGGTGCACTTCAATCTGGTTCACGGCAGGGACAATTTCATTGTGTGCGATCAGGTCGGCAGCCCTATCCGGGAAAAAGTTGCTGATTCCAATGGCTCTTATTTTTCCTTCTTTGTAAAGTTCTTCCATGGCGCGCCAGGAACCGTAATAATCGCCCACGGCCTGGTGAATGAGGTACAGGTCCAGGTACTCTAATTGTAACCGGTTCAATGAATCCTCAAAAGCCTTTTTGGTATTTGCATACCCGGCATCCCGCACCCAAAGCTTTGTGGTGATAAACAGGTCTTCCCTGGCTACGTTGCTTTTCCTGATGGCATGGCCAACCACCTCCTCATTACCATAAGCTGAAGCGGTATCAATAAGGCGGTAACCTGCTTCTAGGGCGGTCAAAACAGATCGTTCGCATTCTTCAGGGTCGTTCATTAAATAGACGCCCAGCCCTAACAGAGGCATTTCTATACCGTTATTTAATTTGATCGTTTGCATGCTTTTGGGATAGGTGAAAATTTCCATAGCCTGTTTAGACTATGGAAATGAGTTAATAATGATCTATTACTTAAAACGTCAGTTTGGTCAGCCAATCTGCGGTTTCTGCATCGCGGTGATCAAAAAACACACTTTTGCCAGTATCCAGGGCGGCAATAGCATCAATGTCTTCCTGGGTCAGTTCAAAATCAAAAATATTAAGATTTTCAACCATTCGTTCTTCGCGAACCGATTTCGGGATCACACCGATCCCTTGCTGCACAAGCCAGCGCAGGGTAACTTGGGCAACAGATTTGCCATATTTAGTACCTATGCCAGTAAGTACTTTATTGTTGAAGATCTCATTTTTACCCTCTGCAAAGGATGCCCAGGATTGCGTAACGATATTGTTTTTCCTCAATAATTCGTGGTCGGATGCTCTTTGATAGAAAGGATTGATCTCTATCTGGTTCACCGCCGGAACGATCTCGTTGTGCGCAATAAGGTCGACCACCCGGTCAGGAAAAAAATTACTGATACCGATGGCGCGGATCTTACCTTCTCTATACAGTTCTTCCATGGCGCGCCACGAGCCGTAATAATCGCCCATCGACTGATGAAGCAAATACAGGTCTATGTACTCCAGCTGTAATTCTTTTAACGATTTTTCGAACGCTTTTTTGGTCTTTTCGTAACCTGCATCCTGTACCCAAAGTTTCGTAGTAATAAATAGTTCTTCCCGGGCTACACCACTTTTTTTGATGGCGTTACCCACAGCGGATTCGTTCAGGTATAGGGAAGCGGTGTCTATCAGGCGGTAGCCTGCTTTGATGGCGGTCAGTACGGTTTGTTCGCATTCGTTCAGGTCCGGTATCTGGAATACGCCTAAACCTACAAGTGGCATTTCTACGCCGTTGTTTAATTTAATTGTTTGCATGTTAATTATATATATATATGAATTGTTATTTCAGGAGATAGATGATCATTTAAGTATTATTGATCTGTATTTATTGCGCTATATCTTTGACAATATAGCGGGTGTCCACTGGGTTGGATACAAAAAGACCTTCTAAAGCAATTGTCAATTGCTTGATATAGTCCTGTTTTAATTGCGCCTCATGGTCAGCCTGGCTTTGCCAGCCTTCTATTAGCACAAATTTGTTCGGATCCTCTGCGTAACCATAAAGGTTAAACTCCAGGTTTCCCTGGGCTTTTCGCGTCGGGGAAACGATCCCGGCCATTGCACCAATAAAGGATTTCCTTTTTTCAGGCTTAACATCAAACAGCACGATCACAAAACGATCTGTCCCATTGTGAGCAGTAATTTTAGGGATCATTGCAGGTATCTCATCTAAGACTTTAAGCGTTATAGACTTTGCATCTCCTGCGAGCGATTGCTGGATGACCGTAATGGCATCTTTAAAATAGACCTGCTCTTTGTGATAATTATGAGCCGCTTTGTTCTCGAAACGTTCAAACCATATGGGTTGCAATTTCCCATCCTCAGGTTTGTACAAGCTAAAGGAAATATTGCCCTTTTCTTTCCGCGAATGGGTAATGTTGTTTTGAACTGCCCCGACAAAGTCGTTCCATTTTTCTTTTTTGATATCACCAAAAAAGCCTAGTTCCTGGAAAGTCTCCTGAGCGGCTTTTGCATTTATATTAACTGCTTCTCTCATGTTTTGGGTTGGGTTTCCGGTTCCGCACAATGCTAATAATTGTGATACTATTACCGCAGTTATCAACAATAAGCTTCCTATTGACATAATTTGGAATGCAGCATTGTTTTTAAATACTTGAGTTATCATATTCTTTCTTTATTAAACCTATCGTTCCACAATAGGGCAAAAAAATTATTTTACTATAGTGCCTATTAAAATTTCAGTCGTTTGTTTGGTGAGCTTTGCATCGGCAAACAAAATATGTGTGTTGTAAATAGATACGAGCCCGGATACTAAGAAGTGTGCTAAAGCCAGCGGGTTTTTATCTGCTGATAGTGAGCCATCCGCCTGAGCTTGCTTGAGCAATTTCTCGAAAAGTCCGACCGCTTTCAACGTTTGCTTTTGCAATAGCTCGCTTACTTCTTTGTCGGTCAATGCCAGTTCAAAAACAGAATTTGTGAACAGGCAATTCGTATCCTGCACTGCAGATTTAAAAACGGAATAAATCACATTCCTGATCGCCTCTAATGGCTGATCGCTTTTTTGTGCCGCCTGATTGTACTGCTTATCTTTTTTTTGAATATAGTTGGTCAGCGACTTTAAGAACAGGTCGTGTTTATTACCATAAGCCAGATACAGACTGCTACGGTTGATCTGCATGGTATCTACAAGGTCATTCATAGTCGTTGCATTGTAACCCTTTTTCCAAAAAAGGTCCCTGGCTGTTTTCAGCTTTTCATCATAATCGAATTCTTTGTTTCTTGGCATAGGACAAATGTACAATATTAAACCTTTCGTTCCAATTAAAACTACTTACTTTAACAGTAAATGATCTTTAGTTGACAATTAAAGCAAAAATCAAACCGCGTATCTATAAGATCAAGTGTTTAATTGTAGGTTTAATACGTTTATCATTTAAAGCATTATTACCATAGATCAATTTTATGCAACTAATTGCTGCTGATATTTGATACCAGTAAAATATATAAATTCTTAACAACTAAAAATCTACTGATGAAAATCTTAATCGTTGGTGCTAGTGGCAGGGTCGGAACTATACTCACCCTTCAGCTTTTAGCACTTGGACATGAAATTACCGGAACATCAAGACACAATAAGCCATTGTTTGATCATCCAAATTACAAGCATTTAAACCTTGATATCACGCAGCAATTAGCTCAGATCGTAGCCAAGATTACTGATGATTTTGACGCAGTATATTGCGTGGCCGGCTCGGGGACTGACGAAGGCCTTTTGCAAACCGACCTGCATGGGGCTATAAAGATTATGACGGCGGCCGAAAGCAAAGGCATTGAACGATTTATTCATCTAAGTTTCGGTTTTTCTTTGGAACCAGCTAAATGGAAAGAGGAAGGGCTTGAAGAACTGACCGATTACGGTATCGCTAAACATTACGCTGACCAGTGGCTGATCAACAACACTAAGCTTAACTACACATTGATGCAGCCTTGTTGGTTAACCGAGACACCTGGTTCAGGAAAAATTACAGTAAATATCCAGCATCATCGGAGTAACTCGATAGAGAATGTAGCAAATACATTGGTGGCCGTATTGAACAATCCCAAAACCTTTAGAAAAGTGATCAGTATGCATGATGGAGATATTCCGATCGAAGAGGCAATTAATAGCTTGTAAATCAAAGTATACCATACAAAACGTAACTACCTCTGAATTTTCAGGATAGCGATAAGCAGCTAATTGCTATCCTGAAAATAGATGAATATATAATCACTGCTTTGGCCTCGATCACGAATTGCTCAAACGGCTTAAACTTTTTAAGGTCAAACGAGCACTACCCTATCCAGGCATTTCTAGGAAAACAATGAGCTGGGTGAAGACAGGCTTTGCCAGAAATAAACAAGTCCATCCGGAGATATCCGAACGGACTTATTGTTTCCTGGACATTCTATCAGTTTAAATGTTAGGGTGCAGATCGCGTACCTCACTCACGCTTTCTAATAGCGATGCTACATGCAGAATAGTTGACTCTGCCAGCCAGCTACCTACGACTTGCACGGCAATAGGTAAACCTTCTTTACTGGTACCGAAGCGCATCGCGATGCCCGGTAAGCCGGTAACGTTTAATGGAACGGTTGCGCCCTGTAAATAAGTAGCATCTACCTGCTGACCATCGATGATAAACTCTTCCACACCATGTTTGTGCGCCGGAATTGGAAGCACATGCGTAAGTAACACATCATACTGCTGGAAATATTGCGCAAAGCCGTCCCTCAGGCGTTCCGCAGCCTGTTCTGCGTATATAAAGTCTCCCATGGAGGTATCCGGAAGGGACAGCATTGTCTTAGCCATCTTATACAATTCATCTTCACTGCGGCCGACCGTAGCTTCCCGAAACGCTTCTTTCATTTCCATCACGTGCAACTTGTTAAACACGTCAAGTGCAAAGTCGCGTTCCAGTGCCGGTATGCGAACCTGCTCAACTGTTAAACCCAGCTCTTTAAGCGCTTTAGCCGCTGACTCAACTGTGCGCGCCACCTCGGGGTCTACCGGACCGAAGCCTGGCCCAACCATCCATCCCACCCGCAGTTGGCGACCAGCAGACTTGCCTGCTCCGGCATCAAACTGTACGGTACTTGTGGCGAAGGCGTCGAAGCCGTCAGGCCCGGAAAGTATTTTGAAGGCAAGTTCCAAATCACGGATGCTGCGTGCCATTGGCCCCACATGCCAGAATCGGCGCGGTACGCGCGGCCAGATCCCTGTCATCGGGACGCGGCCATGTGTCGCTTTAAGTGATACGATACCGGTTTGCGCAGCCGGGCCTCGAACAGAGATGGCCAGGTCAGTGCCTAAACCAATCGGGGACATACCCGCCGCTATAGCAGCCGATTCACCGCCGCTGGAACCGCCCGGCGTACGGGTAAGGTCCCATGGATTGTTGGACCTGCCGCTAAGCAGGTTGTCGCTTTCGATCCAGTAAGAGAATTCGGGAAGATTCGTCTTAGCCAAAAGTATACCGCCTGCCTGTTTCATCCGCAAAACGCTGGTGGCATCGGTATCGGGAAGACGGCCTTTGAAAATCGGTGAACCCCGCTGGGTTAGGACATCAGCGGTATCTATTGAATCCTTTACGGTAAAAGGCACACCGTGTAACGGTCCTAACTCATCGCCTCTCATCACGGCATCTTCTGCTAATTTGGCGTACGCCAGTGCGCTGTCAGCAACGGTTACAATCGCATTGATTTCAGGGTTTAAACCTTCAATGCGCTCAAGATGTACTTTCATGATTTCGACAGGCGAAACTTCACGGTCACGGATCATTTTCGCCAGTGTTGTGGCGTCCTGAAAATACACCGGTGTATGATTACTATTTTGATTTTTCATATCCTTTTATTTTTAGTGTTATAAGTATTATTGCCCTAACCGGGTGCCGGACAAAATGAGAAGGATTAACTCCTCAAAAAGAAATAATATGACGCAAAGACATTGACATTTGTCACAGGTTTTGGTGTCAGGCTTTTCAACAGGCAAGCGCATTCAGTACACGCTCATACACTATGTTTACTCATCGTGTGCTGTTTAATTTCCGAAGGTGTTAAATTTACGATAGCTTTAAATACCACCATATTGAAAAAAGACTAACCTTTAAACCCGACTGCATAACAAGTTGCAACTACATCAGGGCCCTTTCATTAAGAGGTGCTTTGGCTTTTTTGACGCGGTATTGATTAACAAATCAGGAAAGGTCATTTCAGTTTGCCGCTTAAAATATCTGCAAAATGCCGGTGTCGTCATATCCACTGGCAGCCACTACGTTCATATCCTATTGGGGTCAAATTCAACATCGACTATCCCATCACAAGTTTTTACTTTTAATAACCATTAGCTTCTCTCTTGTCATTTCATTCATGGAATAAGAAATGCCTCCCATACCAATACCTGATGAATCCCGCCCACCAAATGGCATCCAGTCGACACGAAAAGCAGTATGATCGTTGATCATTACGGCGGTAGCATTCAATTTTTTAACTATATCGAAGGCGATATCTAAATCTTTCGTAAAAACAGCGGCCTGAAAATGAACCTCCAATGCATTGGCTTTCTTAATGGCCTCGTCACGCACTGTAAAGGGATAGATGCATACAACCGGGCCAAAAATTTCTTTGCAAGACACTTTAGAACTTTCTGGTGGATTAAATAAAATCGTTGGCTGAAAAATAGTTTCAGAGACCCTTGTTCCACCGGTAATTAGTTCAGCGCCATCAGCAATAGCCTCTTTGACCCACTCGGCCACGCGATCGGCTTCTCTTGAATTGATCAAAGGTCCTACATCTGTACTTTTTTCTGAAGGGTCGCCAACAATTAATTTATTGGTCGCTTGGGTAAACTTTTGAATGAACAGGTCGCAAATATCCTGGTTCACATAAATTTTTTGGACGGAAACACAAACCTGGCCTGCATGGTAAAAACTGCCTTTGACCAGATCGGGTATCATTTCGGCAAAATCAGCATCTTGCTCAACAATTACCGGGGCTGCGCCACCATGTTCTAATGCACATCTTGTGCCTTGAGACAGTTTACTTTTTAGATACCATCCGACTTTTGCAGAACCAATAAACGAGAAAAAACTGATCCGAGGGTCAGTGACTAACTTTTCTGCGGCCTCTTTAGAACAAAGCACAATCTGGAGCCATCCGGATGGCAATCCTGCTTCTCTTAAAATATCGGCAAGGGCCAGGCTTGATAATGGTGTTGCTAACGCTGGCTTGAATATTACGGGACAGCCCGCCGCCACAGCAGTAACAATTTGATGAACGGCCAAATTCAAAGGGTGGTTGAACGCACTGATAGCAGCCACGACGCCAATAGGCTCTTTAATTGTAAAAGCTAGCCTGTTTAATGATGCTTCAGTAAGCGCCATAGGAACTTGTTCACCCTTTAATTGTGAAATGTGCTCAACGGCCAATTTAACGCCTTTTATGGCTCTTAACACTTCTGCTTTAGAATCCTTGTAAGGTTTGCCGCCTTCGCTAATTGCTAAAAACGTTAACTCTTCGATCCGGGCATTCATTATCGAGGCTGCTTTTTCCAGTACTTCGATCTTTTGGTATGCCGGAAGCCAAAGAGACTGGTCATCGAATAAGCTTTTAGCATTTTGAATAATGTTCTCAATTTCATTGGCCTCGATCAAAGTCAATTCCTTAACCAACTTTTGATCGTACGGCGATCTTATTTTCACTGTGTTTTCCATGATTTTTATATTTGTGTGCGTAGAAACCAAGCCATCTTCTCGTGATCACGCATTAATCCAGTTATAAAATCACTTGTGCCCAGATCATTGAAATCCTCCGTGAACCGGCTTATCTTTTCCCTTAAAATTCTGATAATATGCTCATGATCCAGTAATAGTCGGGCTGCAAAACTTCTGCTATCTTTTTCATCATTACCGGATTCCAGCAATTTTGTTAGATCCAAGAATGTCTTTAAGGTAGCTGGCGCGTAGTGGCCCAATGAACGGATCCTTTCCGCAATGCCGTCAATGATATCATCCAATTGCTCAAACTGCACCTCAAAAAATTTATGCTTATCATAAAAGTCTATACCTTCCACGTTCCAGTGCGCATTTTTTGTTTTGGTGTAAAGCACAAATTCGTCAGCTAATATATTTGACAGATCATTAGCTATAGCTTATCGGTCGCTATCTGATATTCCAATATTTGTAGTCATATGTTATAATTTAATTTCTCAAAGCTTACAGCATGGGGATAGGCTATTAGAAATCCTGTGCTGCTGGCCTGAGTACGATCTCATTGATATCAACATCAGCCGGTTGTTCTATCGCAAAAGCTATTGCTCTTGCTACACTGGCAGCCGGAATAGCAATTTTATAAAATTCATTAACACCGACAGAACTCTCTTCGTGGTTGGTGCTTAACTTCAATTCCGAATCTACTGCGCCAGGTTCAATTATTGTGGTACGAATATGACGACCTACTTCGTGTCTCAACCCGTCACTTATTGCCCGGACAGCATATTTGGTTCCACTGTAAACGGTACCACCGGGGCTAAAAACTTTGATCCCGGCAACAGAACCTAAATTGATGAAATGACCCGATCCCTGTTTTTGAAAGATCGGTAAAGCTGCGGCGATCCCATAAAGTACCCCTTTAATATTGACATCGATCATATTGTCCCATTCGTCGGTTCTCACTTCAGCCATGGGCGCGATCGGCATAATGCCGGCGTTGTTGATCAAAACATCGATCTTACCGTACGCACTGACGGCTATATCAACTAAGCCTTGCACTTGTTCTTTTTGGGTTACATCCGTTACCTGATATAATGCTTTGCCCCCCTTTGCCGTAATATCGTTTACAATTTGTTCTAGTTTGTCTGAGCGCCTTGCCCCCAGCACAACAATTGCGCCTTTTTCGGCAAGATGTTTTGCAGTTTCTTCTCCCAGGCCACTGCTGGCTCCGGTAATTACTACTATTTTATTTTTAATATTATTTTCCATTTTTCTATTTTTAGATTTATAATAACCTAATGTTATATAGCGTTAGCACCGGCAACTGCCACCTCTTCATCCTGTGCTACAGTCCCTCCGGATATACCAATTGCGCCTATTATCTTGTCATCGCCATTTATTAAAACCATACCGCCCGCGAATGAAATTAAACCTCCGTTAGAATGTTCAATATTGTACAAGCTGCCGCCTGGTTGTGATAATTTTCCAATTTCACCCGAGCCCATATCAAAAAAGCGAGATGTCTTTGCTTTCTTTATCGCGATATCTGCACAGCCCAACAGGGCACCATCCATCCTGCAAAACAGTTTCAGGTTAGCACCCTCATCTACTATTGCAATGTTCATGGCAACACCAATTTTTTCTGCCTTGGCCTTTGCTGCTGCTAAAATCTTTTCGGCCTGATTCAGTGTAACATTCATAACGCTTTTTTTAAGATATTTAGTCCAAAGGAATGGTTAAAACAACTTCCCTGTTTTCCAGTAAAGGCAAAATTTCCCCTATTACCAGCTCCTGATAATGAGATGAATTACGGTGTTCTGCCACGGCAGCTTCGCCTGTATAACCTTCTGCCAATACCAAGATATTTGGCTCCGAAATGCTTTGGTGGATTTTATAAAAAAGGTTGCCTGTTTCTTTGATACTTTCGGCCCGAACAGTCTTTAATAGGTTTAAGACCTTATCTATCTGCCCTTCCCTGACTTTCCATGTAGCGAATACATGGATGATTTGTTGCTTTTCCATTTTGCTTCCCTTGTAATAATTTTTAATAATTGAGAAGTTAATAGGAAACCGCCCCCCGGCTGTATACTAAAGAGGGACGGTATCACTATCTTTTACTTTTTTTTAGATTCCAGGATATTGACCATCTTTTCCGCTACTCCTTTAGCTGAGGCTGGATTCTGACCGGTTACCAGGTTACCATCCGCAATGCTGTGAGCAGACCATGGCGCAGCTGCGTGAAATTTAGCACCCTGTTTTGTTAAGGCTGTCTCCAGTAGAAAAGGGACGTCCGCTACGGCGTAGGCGTTTTCTTCCTCATCGGTAAACGATGTGATATTCTTTCCGTTTACCAGGTAGGATCCATTACTCAATTTAACGTTCAATAAAGAAACGGGGCCATGACATACCGCGCCAACAATCGCTTTCCGTTCGTATGTCTTGCGTATTACCTCTTTAAGGAGCGCATTTTCCGGCATATCTGCCATCGGTGCCAAGCCTCCCGGTATGAACACTGCATCATAACTGTCGATGTTAGCATCTGACAATTTGCCCGCTTTTTGCATGGCCTCCCATCCTTTGCCGGTTAAAAAGGCGAGGTTGTCCGGGTCACTCGCCAGGTTAAGTGCATCCAGATAAGGCGTGTCGCCTGTTAAGCTGGCGAAATCTATTTGGTACCCCGCTCTGCTAAATTCTGCATAAGGGTGTGCAACTTCGGGAAGAAAGATCCCGGTTCTCCTGTTGTTCGGTCCGATCGCATTGGCATTGGACACGATGATTAAAATTTTCTTTTTCATGGTTTCTTTACTTTTAGTAGTACTTGTTTTTTCTTTTGCTGATGTGTTGTCTTTTTTATACTGCGCGTTGGAAGATAAAAAAGCAAGCATGAGAGTGAATACCATTATTGTTTTCATGGCTGTCATTTTTTAATTGTTATAAATTATTTATAGTACAAATTTATTACGTCAACCCTCCTCAGTACAAGGAGGGAACTCACAAAAACAGTGTGACTGAAATCACAGTTATATTGGTTAGAAAGAAGTCATCCGTGCTTTGCGTGAAGCCTGCTAAGGGTTTCCCGGCTAAGGCCCAAATATTCGGCTACATACTTTTTGGGCATCTTTTGTATCAGGTTCGGGTATAGGCGTGCAAATTCCTCGTACCGCTGTTCCGGATTTCCGGAAAGCAATGAAATGATCCTTTGCTGAAGTGCCACATAGCCTTTTGTCAGCTTTATCCTGAAGAAATGTTCCATCTTATGGAGTGCCGCCGATAAGTTTTCCCTGCCCTCAAGGGTAAGGCATAGAACTTCCCCCGCTTCCATACAAATTACATTCATATTAGTATGCCGATGGTTGAAATAGGCAATATAGTCTGACATCCACCAGTTCTCCGTTGCGAATTGTACGATATGTTCTTTTCCACTTTCTTCCAGATAGAACACCCGGAAAATACCGCTCAGGATCAGGTACTCATACAAGGCCTCATCACCCTGCTGAATCAGAAACTGATTTTTCAATACTTTTCTGATCGTAAAATATGGTTTTACAGACTCAAACTCTTCATCGCTGATCGGCGTGATCTGCTGGATATGCTTTCTCAGTTTTTCCATGGCCTGAATTTTAAACTATCACAAACTCACCATCTGCTTTAATGACCACCTCGTCCATTAACTGCTGAAACGGCAATATTCTGCCTACTCCATAATCCGAACGCTTAATCTCGGCCAGGACCTGAAAACCGGCGGTCAGGTTTTGCGTATGTGGATTTATCTTTGTTCCCCTGTAGTGCAGATCAATAGTGACGGTCCTGGTTATTCCATGTATGGTTAATTGGCCAATTACCTTGTAATGGTGAGCTGACACTTCACCAATGATCAAGCTTTTAAAGTGGATAAAGGGATATTTTTCGCCATCAAAAAAATCTGCGCTGCGCAAATGTTCATCGCGCTGCCTGACTTGTGTATCAATTGAATCCACCAGGGCGCTGAATTCGATGGATGCATCACTAAAATCGGGTTTCGAGGTTTTAATATCGATATTAAAAGTATTAAACCTGCCTGTGATATCATTGATCAACATGTGGGTAACGGTAAAACCTAAATGCGAATGGTCTTGGTCGTTCCTCCATATTGTTTCTTCTTCCGATACTATTTCGGTTACATTTTGTAATGTGTCGTCCAATAATTTCATAATGGTTTTTTTGTTGATTAATTGAGAAAGAAATATCAGGTGTTAAAAATGCGGGCTGGGATTATTCCGGACCCGCATGTATGTTATTTTTCCCCGGCAGAACCGTCATAACCAAACTGAATGCCTGCCGTTCCACCGGTTTCTATAAATAATTTCATAAAACCTTCCACCGTTTCTTTTCTGTCCCAGTCGCGTTGGAGTTCACAAAAAAGTTGTACTGTGCTGATCGAAATCGCACCGGCTTGTTCCAATCGTCTGATGGCTACATCGTGAGCGACTTTGGAGGTCCCGCCCACAGCGTCCACCACCAAATAAACCTCATAGCCCTCTTTCAATGCATCCAGGGCCGGGAATGCAAGACAAGCCTCCGTCCATAAGGCAGCCATAATAAGTTTTTTGCGCCCCGTTGCTTTTACCGCCTCTACAAATTCTTTATCTTCCCAAGAATTAATAGAAGTTCTGTCTAATGACAATATGCCGCCAAGATGTTTTTTTACTTGTGGAATGGTTTCTTGATTTAGCCCGGTCTTGACATTCACGGTTGTCAGCACGATTGGCATACGGTAAAGTTTTGCCGCATTTATCGTTCCGACGATATTATTGATTAACAACTGCCTGTCCATTGAAGCTATAGAATTAACTTGCGGAGGTTGATAATCGATGATAATTAAAGCGGCATTTTCTGCTGTAAGCAGGTGGTCTGATTCCTGATTGCGAATTGGTAAACTACTCATGTTTTCTAAATTTTAAAATGTTACTATTATTTCTGCCAGAAAAACATCAAGTGATTGATACTTGTGATGCTTTCTGAAACAAAATTATGCACATCAAAACCTTAGAAACTTGATCTATGGTAAGATATACTTGATGGTTTTCGTTATCTTGTGTCGCGGGCGGATATCTTTGTTAGATAAATCGGCCGGATCAATAGAAATGAATGCGCTGACGAAGGTGGAACAGGCTTTAAGGAATTTCTATATAAATCGTATTTATAGCACTCTGCATCCTAGCACCCAGATTATACAAGCATTGGCAAAGATGAGAATATCTTTGAAGGTTATTAAAATAGTCATCGTGTAATGGCAGTTAATGCATCAACTCCTTATGTGGAGTTCGCAACAGGTTGAGCTATGCAAAAAGGTGATGCTATCGTTTGATTAAGCCTGTTATATTTTGGGATGCCTAATCACGAATGACCAAACAATTCTGTGATTGCCTCTCTAAATAAAATTTATGCATTTTAACTTATAGAATAAATGTCTGATCTTTAAATGCGTATGTGGTTGTACAAAAACACTATTGCATAAGGACGTATTTTCAGGCTGTTGAGCAAAAGATATAAGCTTTAAGTCTTAGTTTTTATATCTGTTTTAAAATAAATAATACTGATAATAAAAACAATTTACATCCTTGCAAGTGTAATGGTTTTATGTGGTCAAACTGAGCGGTTCTCCATTTTTCCAATATTCTTCTTGCAAATAAAATACCTTTGTTATCTAGGACAATGTTTATGGCAAGATTGCTTTGAAAAATTTATTTCATGCCTCTTTCGGGATTCCTGACCAGGTTCCGACGGATCCGACTAAGTGATTCAGGGGTTATCCCAAGATAGGATGCTATAACCAGTTGTGATAGTCGAAGACCCAGATCAGGATACAATTTTATGAAACTGTTGTACCTTTCTTCTGCTGTTGCAGCTAGCAGTAAACTTACCCTTCTTTGTATATCTCGAATCGTATCATTAAGTCTAAGTGTATTATATAATCCAAAATCAGGAATGACTACATGGGCCAGATCCATAAATTTGTTATTGATAACCACAACTTCAGAATCTTCGAGGGCATCTACATAGAATTGAGCTGGCTCTTCGAAAACAACACTATTGCGATCTCCAATAAAGCCGTTTTCAACCGCAAATTGAATAATATGTTCCTTGCCCTGCTTATCCAAAGTATAAGAACGGAGAAGGCCTTTACTCACGAAAAAGAATAATTTCGTGCGGGTATTCGCAATCAGTAATATCTCTCCCCTAGATACTTGTCTTGTTTTTAACTCATTAGATAGCATGGAAAACTGCTCATCAGTAATAGAAGTTTTACTTTTAAGATATTGCCTGAAAATTTCCATACCATAATAAATTTAAAACGTTAGTCAAAGAAATGCGGTCAGTGCAATCGATTATTTAAACTACTACTGGGTAATTTTTTGGTTGTGAACTGCATTTGTCCACATTGACTATATTGCGATAAAGCAAAGGTATATTTTAAACCGTTCATTTCAAAATAGAAATCATACACTTTATACCTGTTAGCAGAATTCATATTTTGCCTTTTATGTTTGTCCTGTGCTGAAGCCCAAATTCTACCAAGGCTCTGATTACAGGCAGGGTTTCTAAAGCATGGGTTGTCAGTGCATAAGATACCGTCACGGGTCTAGTGTTGTTAACTGTTCTGGTAATTAACATATTTTCTTCCAATTGCTGTAGTTCCTTGGATAGCACCTTCGGGGTGACGCCGCCCGATACCATGGCAAGGTCCTTGAACCGCAAAGAACTGCTATGATACAGGCTTCGTAAAATAGAAATCTTCCATTTACCACTCAAAAGTTCAATTGCATCTGTCAGGGCTAATTGCCTTTCAATATTGGGCTTAAGATCACATTTTAATTTTTTCATACGGATGGTCGCTTTCCTATAGGTAAGCAATAGCAAGTTAACAGTTATGTTGGAATAAATTTGCCAGTAAACAACAGATTAAATACACCAAGTAAATGGAAGACAGAAGCGATTACCCATTAAAGGGTAAAAAGGTGGTGCTGCTGGGCGGCACTTCAGGAATTGGCCTTGCTGCCGCATCAGCAATGGCAAAGGAAGGTGCACTCGTTGTCGTGGTATCAAGCAGCCAACAAAAGGTTGACGAAGCTTTAACCTTACTACCAAAAGAAAGCATTGGCTTGGCCGCCGATCTTGGAAACGAAAAACAGATCGAGCAGCTTTTTGAAAAGATTGGAGAACTTGACCACCTAATTTTTACCGCCGGAGATACGTTACAACTGCACGAATTATCGAAATTGGACATTGAAGAGGCAAAACACTCTATCAATCTTCGTTTTTGGGGCGCTGTAATGGTAGCAAAGTATGGGTCACCACGGATAAGAAAAGATGGGTCGATTACTTTAACCACGGGTGCCCTAGGACGAAAGCCGAGGAAGGGTACAATTGTGATCTCAGCGATAGCGAGTGCAATTGAAGGGCTGACCCGCGCACTTGCTTTTGAACTCGCACCAATAAGGGTTAATGCGGTATGTGCTGGGACTGTCAGGACCAACCTTCTGGGAAACATGCCTAAAGAGCGCAGAGAAGCTTTCTACAGCCAAATTGGAAGCAAATTGTTAACAGGTAGGGTTGGCAATGCAAATGAACTTGCTGAGGCTTATTTGTATCTGATTCGCGGGAGCTTTAGCACCGGCCAAATTATCGTGGTTGATGGAGGGAGCTTGCTTGTATAATTGACATTTTTAATAGTGATAAATCAAATGTTTCTGTAGATGTTTCCTTTTTATTAGTTAATATCAGCTTATTAAGCTGACAAGTAATTTATACCGCTTTAAGGCATTAATATCAGGAAAAGTCATTTGGAAAATGGATTAAAGACATTCCGAATTCAATTAGAGATTTACTGGATGTGATGACCAGTACCATTCCCCTTATGTGGTAATGCACGATCTATCATTTATTACTTTTGTACACTAACAGATTGCTTATCGGGCCTAACAAGAGTTTCAATACTGACTGCTTATGATCCTGTCTACAAAATCTTAGACTTAAATTCGCTTCTTTTTTTTAGTTCGCAGGACCAATAAGAACTTGAAAATCAAGGTTAATTTATTCAATATCACCGACGAAGCGTTTATTACCAATTTTCGTTCGGAATTCTTTTCCTTTTATTTAATAACAGATGCGGAAATGAATTTAGGATCAATTCCAAAATGTCCATAATGAACAAATTAGTTTTGCCTAGTAGTTTTATCTTGGAGCAACGGTTATAGTTTTTACTGACCGATTTACTTAACTAATGATTTATTTGTAACTTTGCATATAACGAATTATAACGTTCTTTAAATCAGTCAGCTTCCTTGCAGGAAGCTTTAAAAGATACCGGAGATAGGAAAGTGTTGTGGCACTTCTGTGGCACTCACATCTACTAAGTTGATTTCTGTGCTGTAAAAGCGCATTTTGACCCCATAGTTCATTTCCCTCCCTCTCCGCCAAAGCCATTTTCAACTTGAAAAAGTAGAAATATGTGCGGTGTCAAAGAAGTTGTGGCAATTTTGTGGCAAAACTTCTTTGAACAAGAAGGAAATAAGCATTTACGCGGGTTTGGAGCTATAGGTTCCACTCCCTCTTTCTCCGCCAGATGAAGTTTACGACTAGACTTCAACAAAACAAGAACCTTTAAATCCCAGGAATTAAAGGTTTTTTTGTTTTCAGGATTTAGTTGACCTATTGATGTACCTGTTCTTAGACATTATTGACAAGAATAATAAAAAGCCTCAATAATGCCTGCAATTAGTATATACGATCTCTAAGTAAAGCTGGAGACTACTCTGTCATAAAATAATAGTACAATTCAAACGTCGTTTATATAGGACCGCTCAATAAAGTAATTTGGACTTTTCAGAAAACCATCCCTTCATTTTTAGCCAGACTTTTGTCCTATATTTTAATCTCGAAAAATGGAAGATAAAGCAACTGTTTTAGTAACGGGCGGAACGGGTTTTGTAGCTCGGCAAATCATCCTGCAATTGTTACAAAAAGGTTACCGGGTTAGGACAACTGTCCGCAACCCGGCAAGTACAGCCGAATTGAAAGACACGCTGATAGCACAGGGGGTGACGGCCATTGATTATCTTTCGTTTGCAGAAGCAGAACTTACAAAGGATGATAACTGGCAACAGGTAATGGAAGGTTGCAAATATGTATTGAGCGTAGCATCGCCGATATTCTTTAAGAAGCTCAAAAATGAGCAGGAAGCCATCCGGCCTGCGGTGGAAGGCATTTTGCGTATTCTGAAGTTTGCAAAGCTCGCAGGCGTGCAGCGGGTAGTCATGGCCTCCAATTTCGGTGCGGTCGGGTTTACGCAAACCGATAAAAGTAGAGAAACCACAGAAACGGACTGGACAGATACAGCAGCAAAGGGGTTATCAGTTTACGAAAAATCAAAAACACTGGCAGAGAGAGCAGCCTGGGATTTTATACGGTCAGAAGGTGGCAATTTGGAATTTGTAACCATCAACGCCGTTGCCATTTTGGGCCCGGCACTTGATGCGCATATCTCCGGTAGCTTCCATTTGCTTAAAAACCTGCTGAACGGTTCAATGAAAGCGGTGCCGGAAATTGCGCTAAACATTGTAGATGTCAGGGATGTGGCAGACCTGCACATCCGCGCCATGCTGACCCCTGAGGCCGGTGGACAACGCTTTATTGCCAGTGCAAACGGACAAATTTCATTGCCTGAGATTGCTGCATTACTAAAAAAAGAGCGACCGTATGCATCACAACTGGTTGCTACAAGGCGGCTGCCGACCTGGATCCTGCGATTAGTGGCATTGGTAAACGGGCAGGCTAAAGAAGCGCTGTTACTCATCAGGATGAACCGGAATGTAAGCAATCAAAAAGCCAGGAGCGTATTAGGCTGGCGCCCTATTGCCCCACAGGAAGAAACATTACTGGCATCGGTAGATAGCATGGTAAAATATAACCTTATTAAAGTTCACTGATATGAGAATAATAAGCGGGGCGTTGATTCTGATTTCCTTATATTTGGGTATCAGTCATGTTAGCCGTGCATTCAGGAAACCGTCTGAAGAATACATCCGTATGATGTCGGCCCTGGGAATACCGGATGCTATTCGAATAGTGTTTGGCGTCTGGGCGATCACCTCGGCCCTACTGATCATGTTCCCAAGGTGGTTCTTTTGGGGAAATACGCTAAGAGCCGTGCAGTTGATAGTCATGATGGCCCTGGCGCTAAAAGCAGGGAATTATAAGTTCGCTTTAATAGAAGTGCCGTTTTTTGATCGTGCCTTTGTTGCTGATTTATTTAGGGCATCCCTTTAAAGACGAAACGACTTAACAACACTAAATCCGGTAAAGATGAGAACGACAACAAACCAGGTAAAGCCTGCCATAC
This sequence comes from Flavobacterium zepuense, assembly GCF_007097145.1. GTDB lineage: Bacteria > Bacteroidota > Bacteroidia > Flavobacteriales > Flavobacteriaceae > Flavobacterium > Flavobacterium zepuense. The sequence goes on from NZ_VJVZ01000001.1 coordinate 93,066, forward strand.
TGAGAGAACAGTTCATTCCAGACCACCTATTTTTATATCTTGCCAAAGGTAATGTCAGCTTTTTTGATGGCAATGAAATGTATACCTACCAGTCCGGGGATTGCTGTATTGCCCGCAGGAACCACCTTGTCAAATTCATACTCAACAGCACTGCGGAAGATTTTGAGCCCATCATGTTTTGTTTTGATGAGGAGTTTCTCCACCAGTTTTGGCAAAAGTACCGAAATAACAGGGAAAACTTTTTGTCCGAGCGGGCTGTTATTGCGGTTGCTAAAAACGAATTGATTGATAGCTTTATCCGCTCGGTAAAACCTTACTATAAAGGTGCTATGGAACTGGACGCAGCTTTTGAAGATATTAAGTACGAGGAGCTTCTGCTTATCCTGCTCAGGTCGCAACCTGAGCTTGAGGGTATATTCTTTAATTTTGATGCCCCTCAAAAAATTAATATAGAAGCCTATATGAACCGGAATTTTAGGTTCAATGTCGGCCTGGAGCGATTTGCTTTGCTGACAGGGCGCAGCCTTTCTGCGTTTAAGCGTGACTTTAAAGCGGCTTTTAAGGATTCACCAAGCCGCTGGTTAGTGCGGAAGCGCTTACAGGAGGCCTATTTTCTTGTGCAAAATCAAGGCCGGAAGCCTTCAGATATTTATCTTGAACTCGGTTTTGAATCTTTGTCCCATTTTTCTGTGGCCTTCAAAAAAGAGTTTGGGATAGTTCCAACCTCACTTTTAACGAATACATAAAGACTTATTGATTAACTTCACTTAAATGATTGTCAGGAGTTATGCGCAGTAACACTTTTCCAGAAAATCTAAGTCAAAACAAAGGGCTTTCTATACGTATTGTTTCTCCTGAGTTTGGCCATATAGCGCCGGAGTCGGCGGCTCAATACGGTCCTGCCCAGCGGCTGCCTTACTATTTTTTTCTTTTAGTGCTCTATGGGAGTAGTCAGGAGATTATTGACAGGGAAACTATCGAAGTAGGTAAAAATGAGCTTTTTTTTGCGTTACCCCATCAGATTAGACAACTGGCTAGAAGCGGCAATGGTGCGGACTATTATAAACTGGGCTTTGACGATGATTGCCTTTCGCGATTGCCGCGGAAGTTTCCCTTTCTGCTCAACCCCCTGAACCAGCAAAAAATCAGTTTTCCGCCCGATGCTGCACTTAGGCTTTGTAATACATTTAAAACCTTAAATGACCTACTGCGTACTGCCGATACTGATCCGGAACTGATCCTTGCTTACCTGAACAGCCTGCTTACCGAGATAAACGCCGCTTATTTTATAATGCATAAAAAGCAAACGATAGGAAGCCTTGATAAGTTTTTAGGGTTTAAGCTATTTGTAGAAGATCATCTTACAGATCAGCCTGCCATAACAGAGATAGCAGAAAAGCTTGCCTTAAGCACAGATTGTTTATATAGGATCGTGAAACAGCATTCCGGGGTTTCACCTAAGGAATTCATCACTGACCGTTTGATTATCGAGGCAAGGCGCAGAATGTATAATAACCAACACACATCTGTAAAGGAACTGGCATTTGAGCTTGGCTTTAATGACCCGGGTTATTTTTCGCGGTTGTTTAAGAAAGTAACCGGTAAAACGGTAGCCAGCTTTTATCAGGATTTGTCCCTGTAAATGCGGTTTTTGTCCGATCCCTAGAAGTATATTAGCCCCACATTTGTCAAAAATAATTTAATTATGGACAGACAAGTGGGTAAAATATTGGTAACCGGTGCGACCGGTTTAGTAGGTTCGAGGCTTTTGCCTCGCCTTGTTGAAGATGGGTATGATTGTTTTGCACTGGTACGTGGCAAAGAAGTTCCGGCCGGAGTAACGGTTATAGAAGGCGATTTGTTTGACCCGGCAACACTGCAAGAAGCGGTGAAAGACGCAAAAGCCATCATTCACCTGGCAGCCGTGTTCCGCTCACCGGACACGGACCTGATCTGGAAAAGTAACATGGAGGGTACGCGCAACCTCATTAATGCCGTAAAGACTATTGCTCCGGATGTCCGTTTCATTTTTGCAAGTACCAGCCATGTATATGACAAAAACAATCCGCACCCCGGTCGGGAGGATGATGCGCTTAATCCGCAGCATGCCTATCCGGCCAGTAAAGTTGCTGCGGAAAAGGAACTACGCGAAAGCGGACTGAACTGGTCAGTTCTCCGCTTCCCGTTTGTTTATGGGGATGGTGATGGACATTTGGAAGAATTGCCTAAACATGTAGTTGCTGCCAAATTTCATCCGGCTATGCGGATGAGTACCATTCACCATCGCGATATATATACGGCTATCATCATGGCTTTGCAGGGGATCATCGATGGCCGGGTGGTCAATATTACAGATGAGGCGCCAACAACACTTTACGAATTATTGCAGCTCGTTGGTGAAAATATGACTGCATCCGCGGAGCCGCTGGCCAACCCCTGGTATCTGCATGCTGATGCCTCACTGGCCCGCAGTCTGGGCTTTCAACCTTCTGTGAGGACTGTTTATCAGGCAGCGCAGGAAAACCTAATCTGACAACTTACTCTAATCTTTTAACTGATCCCGCCGGAAATACAGCAAAGATGGGCGTAATCTTCAAATCGCTTCAACTCAAAAGCTCAGCCTCTTCAATAGTGCCACATAGAAGCTCCTAAATATTTTAGGGGCTTTGAGCGCTTGTGTCCTGCCCGCCTCATATGATAATGACTGCTTACGATGTGGACTATTACTTTCCTTTTATGAAGATGCGCTTACTGGTTTAAATGAATCCAAATATTTTATATCGAAACGCCATAGGATAGACTAATAAGGAAAGTTGCTACAATAACTGCACTTTTACCCCTAAAGAAAGTTTTAAATAATCTTGCGGTTGCAGGTAGCTATTCGTAACAGCACTCACAATATACAAGTCATTGCTGCTTATTTCATAGTAACATGTTATTGATTTTGCCAACAAAGGCTTTTCTTGGCGAAATAGGAAAGTCAGCTGTTGGCCGATAAAAGCATTTATACGCAGTCTGGTTGAAAAGCCATAATAACTGTCTGGATAACTGTCTGGCTCCTTTATCCAGTAATCACGTCCCATTGTGCTGGTTATGTAAAGTCCGGTATGAAGTGGACGCAAGATAACTTTACCATTTATATGTAATGACCATGGTATATAATTTTGTTTTATAGTAAACACAAGCTGACTTTGCTTACCGGTATAGCGAGGTAGCCATCCTATCAGGAAATCACTCTCCCACTGCTTTTTATTACCATAATCCCATCCTGACCCTATGGCGAGAAACCCCATTCCTCCGGCATATTGAAGCTTAACATATTTTGGAATAAAGCTATCCCAAACTGACCGATACTGTTTAGTCCTTTCGATTGAATCATTAACAGAAATGCTGTCCTGCCCGAATGCATGCGTAGATATGATAAATGCCATTCCAGTATAAAACAACTTAAAAACTAACAACCTCATAATTGTAGCTTTCATTTGTTATCGTAAATATGTAATACCTGTGCTTATCAATATTTGAAACACCATAGTATACAATACCGTCATTAAAAAGATCAACCTGATGTAGTTGGTGCTCATGTCCATTAAGGCAAAATTGCATACCTCTGAATTGCTTAGTATAGTATTGAAATAAACCTGAGGTGTTATTGTTGAATTGTTCAGAAAAGGGACGGGCGTGCATGGCAACGACCGTTTTTTCATATTGGCTACGGGAATCGTTAAGTTCGTTTTCTATATATTGATAATCGGGAACTGCCTGTGAGTAATCGTACTCTAAAGCATTTGTATTCAGGCACACAAATTTCATGTTCCCTGCAAGAAAGGAAAAATTTGAACTTCCGAAGATGCTTTCAAATACTTGTTGGCCATTGGCAAGACAATCATGATTGCCAAGCAGCGCAACGTAGGGTATGGTCAACGCATTTAGAATATCCCTTTGCCATTTAAATTCGTTTGTTGCACCAAAATCTGTAAGGTCTCCTCCGTGAATGACAAAATCTAAGTCATCGCGGTTATTGATCGACTGTACACAAGCCTGTGTTTCATCATACCAACGCTGCGTATCACTTATAAATGCAAACCGTATGACCTTTTTTCCTTCGCAGCTCTCCTCTATTCGGCTAATATTTTTCGAGTTAATATTTCTTTCACCTGTTATTTTTCCATCATATGGGCTATATTCAAATAAATCACAAGATTCTAAAACAAAGCAGAAAGAAACCAGTAAAACTATTTTTTTCATTTTCTAATTATGGGAGAAAAAGTGGTTATTATTATGTGGTACTCAGCAACTATTAATAAAATATAAATTGCTTTATATTTCTATATTTTGTAGAAGCCACTGCTCCAAGAAGATGAAAGCTGCCCGGAAATATATCCCGAACAGCATCATCAAAAACAACTAACGAACATGACCAGCCCTCCCCGGCTGGCAAAACCTTAGTAAAAATTCGAAGTCAACAGCTATGAGTTTAGCATTTCAATACAGTACATTATCCGTGCATGCTCCCCTTTGTATAGGAAGTGTTTAGGAGCGTATGTTCAATTAGGGCGAACATTTCAGGGATAGTTATTTTGCCCGTATTTATCGCAAGACTGTGTTTATTGTAGGGCGCATATACCTGCTCACTGGTTACGGAAAACAAACCTATTGTTGGTGTACCTACTGCACTGGCCAAATGCATTACTCCGCTATCGGCTGCTATAAAGAGTGATGCATTAGCAATAATTGCCCCTATTTCGCGTATGTTGGTACTGTAAAAAGATGGTATAATGGAGTCTAACCTTGAAATGTTTTCTACAGGCAACATCTCAATGAAATTATAGTCTGGAAAAGATTCAACCAGCCCATTATAAAATGCTTCCCACCATTGGTTAGAGTAGCATTTATTGCCGGTAGCATTAGTGAAAAGACAGATGGTCAATTTTTTGTTCTGAACAATAGCATTCAGTATTTTTTCTCCTTCAGCAATTTCTCCGGCACATAACCTGAGATCCAGCGGTGGAATCTGATTTTTATTTTCCTCAAAACCCTGACGAATCAGGAACCCCCTAAAGTTGTAAACAGGGCATTTGGCATGGTGCCCGTGGTCTGGATATGCAAACTTGTAATAATTATCAGCTTCCCCGAAAAATTTGACCTTTGACCTGGCAAATAATGTTGATAGCCTTCCCGAAGAGGAACCTTCATTTGCATTGATGACAAGGTCATAGGAGCGCACCCTGAGTACAAGCCACACTCGGATGTATTTCAGTATATTGCTGAAAGGTTTTCGGGGTAACTGGATGATCTTTTCGATATTTTCGTAGTTCATAAATATATGCGGGGCGGCGCTCCCACCAACAAATAAATCTATTCTGCATCCAGGAAACATGTAGGTTACTTCCTGCACCAGCGGCGTAATTAATAAAAGGTTGCCTAATCTATGATTTGGCCTTGTAATCAGTATCTTCCTATCTCTTAAAAGTCTAAAGTCATTATTTTGTACTGATGACTTTCCTATATCCCTAGTTAGGATTTTCATCACGTGTTTCCTAAGCACGTTAATTTCAAATGGTATTTTCATTAGTTATGAAATTTAGTCAGATAGATATAAAATAATGGCGGGCAACTTTGCAAAATCAAATTTACAGAAGGTTCCGAAGTAACCTCATTTATTTTAGTTGGCTTAAACACCGGAGTTGGTGTTTGGGCAAATATCCTGTGATATTATGGGGCATATGTATCCAAAAGTTGCATTGTTGCAGTAGGAAGGTTTATGTTGACGCAGATGCATCACATTTTGAATATGGCGCGTCGTTCATTCAAATTAGCCTCCATCTAAAAAAATCTACTTTTTGTGTTTTACAAATGGATTAAGTGACACCCCAATATTAATATACGGGGCAGAATCTGTATGCGCTTCCCAAGTATAATCATTAAACGAACTGTTCTTTTCAAGCACCCGTACAGTTGGGTTTACCCGGTAGCCTGTTTTGAAAGTAAGGGTAATGCTGCCCGGTAAAATATGTTCGTAAACAAGGCCAACGTTACCGTCAAGTTGCCGATACTGGTAAGTGGTATTGGCGGCATCTCGATCGTAAAGGAAAAAGGTTGTATTAAAATCAAGATCGAAACCAGCAGAAAGCCTACCATTATTTGACATTTGCCTGCGTAAGTAGGCATAACGGGGAAGTGTAAGGTCTACCGTTAGTTTATCATTAAATTTATGCTGGTAAATAAATATTGGTGCAATTGGAATTTGCGCGCCTGGGTCTGTTGTTCCTGCTATACCGACACTCATAGTTGTTGTCTCATTAGCTTTTAGTACAACAATACCGCTAAAAACCCCACGTGTACGTTCTATTCTCTTTTCACTTCCATCCAATGCAAATCCTGCCGTGTAGATGACTGTCTTACCAAATAGCTTTGCAAAATAACTAAAGTTTAGCCCCTCAGTATGATAATGGTAATCCTCTTTGTAGTTTTGTTGAATGTTGGGTGTTGATGTCGAAAATCTTGATTCGGATGAGATCAGCCGGTAAAGCCCGTTTATCTGTACCAGCCACCGGCGGTTTTGCAGCAAATTAAGGTTTATACTTGCTGTAGACTGTGACCAGTTTGTAAACTCTCCATCCGGCAGATCCCGATCCCTTAAATTTGATGAGAAATTATAATTACCGTATTGTTTAAAATCGATACTGAAAGGCCTCTGTTCGGCGAACTTATCGGCGTTGAAGCGGATTACCTTCTTGGCAACACTGTCCTGGCTTTGCGCATTGGCAAGGAATGGCAATGTTAAAAATGAGGTGAATAGTATTAGGGCCGTTAGGCGATCCAGCGTTTTCTTTGCTAAACAAGGAGAATGAGAAATAAACAAATTGTGATTAAACATAATTACATGGATTGAGTGTTTACAGTTATTAATTTTTTAGGTCCAATCTTTATTGGGACGAACGTATTATTACCATTAGTAGCCAGCTTAACATAGCATATAGGGATATTCTTAACTTTTATTACGGCAAAGTTCAAGTATTAGTAAAAAGTGTATGTAGCCATAAGTCGCATAGACGTAGTCGAAAGGGAGAAATTTTGCGGCACAAAAGATTTAAATTGAAGGCAGGTATTTGAGAAGCGACTACCCCGATAATGTTTTAATAGCCTATTAAATGCTGAATAATAAATGGAAATATTAACCATTCCTTATATCAGTTTATCACTTGTAAGATTGAAATATTGCCGGATTTGCGTAAGTAAAAGTTGGTTTAGTCTTAAAAGCTTGCTAAACGGTTAAGGGTGTTCGCAGTCTATCTTAAATGCAATCTCGTTTAAAGATAGATTTGTTATTGAATGTTTTTCGTTTGATTTTTCAATCAGCTTATTGGGGATATGTTGTTGCACATTTTGCCCTGGGTACTTTTAACAGGACTGTATAGGAACTAGTAGAGATGCAATATCAGAATATGCAGGTTTTTTATAAATAGTGATAGGTTTATTAATGCTATTTAATTAAACGATTGCCGGAAATCTAAAGGGCTTTGATTGGTCTTGCTTTTAAAGAGCTTACTAAATGACTGGGGATGTTCAAACCCCAGCTGGTATGCAATTTCACTAACGGATAATTCTGAGGTTGATAGCTTTTCTTTCGCCTTTTCAATCAGTTTTTCATGAATCAACTGCTGGGTGGTCTGGCCGGTAAGCTGCTTTAATAGACTGCTTAAATACTTGGATGACATATTCAGGATATCAGCAATTTCATTAACACTGGGCAATCCCTTTAAAAGCAGGTCTTCACTATTGATACGCTCTGCCAGTACATCCTCCAGGCGGCTCAATATGTTGTGGTTAATTATTTTCCGGGTAATGAACTGGCGTTCATAGAAGCGTTCTGCATAGTTCAGTAGTGTTTCAAGACTGGAAATAATAATATCTTGGCTAAACTTATCAATGTTGGAGCTGTACTCGTTTCTGATGTTTTCTATAATTCCATTGATGACAGCTTCTTCCTTGTCGGACAGAAATAAAGCTTCATTTGTATTGTAACCAAAATATTCGTATTGCTTTATTTTTTTTGCCAGTGAGGTATTCCATAAAAAGTCGGGATGGATAAACAACATCCAGCCACTTAAATTATGCGGCACACCATTGTCTTCGCCACGCAGTATTTGCCCCGGAGCAAGAAAACCCATCATGCCTTCGTCAAAATCATATTTTTGTTGACCATAAAAAAGTTTGTCACAACCCCGCTTCATAGACACCACGTAAAAATCAAATAATACAGTGGTGATATCTGTATTGTTGGCTAAACCTTCCAGATTTAAAATACTGATGAGCGGATGATGCGGTTTGTCATAGCCGCCAAGCCTGTGCAGCTCTGTAATGGTTTTTATCCTATATGGTTTTCTATCTTCCATGTTGTAAAGTTACTTATTAAAATATATTTTACTAAAATCAATAGCCATGAAAATTATGGCTACAGCAATAATTGATATCAAAACCTTCCTCACGTTCATCTACCTTATCCTTAATTTTTAAATGGATATTTAAGCCAAATCAATAGCAGTGGTATTGCTAAAAACGGAATTTCTATCAGGGCTATGCGATAGTTTCCAGCACGTAATGCAAATGCCATTATAAATACAACCGATAGGGCATTGAGCAGATTGCCTATGAAAAATGTCCTTGGTAGCAGCAGCAGTATGCCAACCAATATAGCGGAAACACCGAATACAGGCATTGTCCATTCCGCTAAACCCAACTGGGACATCATTTTTAATGATTCTGGATTTTTCTTATAATTAAAGGAACCCCAACCGTGGCTAAAACTCAAGCCTACCGAGGTTACCAATAAGACTAATGAAATGATGTTCTTTATCATATTAATTCAGAACGTAAATTTGTAATACATAACCGCCAATCAACCCAATAGGGATGCCTAAAATTGCGTTTATAAGTGCCGTTCGCGCTTTTTTAGGAAATGCTTTTCTAAATCTGTAATACAGGTAAAATCCTACCGGTGGCAATGCGTTTGACAATACTGTTAAACCCATTGGTAGCTTGTCATTTTTTTGAATAGTATTCATCTTGTTTTATTGTAAAATGTTATTTAATATTTATCCAAAGTTCTTCAACATTGAAACTTATATGCGACACTTTGGTCTTGTGGGGCATATCGATAGCTGTTTTGCTGCCGTCTTTGATGATTTTGGTATGCTTTAGGACTTCTTCCAAGTTACTTTTATCATTCAATGTCCATTTTCCCTTGCCATAATCGAATACTTTTTTATCCTCAATCCGTAATCCATTTATGGAGTCGGTGAAAGCGAAAGGGTGTGTGTTCACGTAGGAGCTATCCAACATCAATGTGATGGTATTGCCTGTTTTGTTACTGATATAGACCGTTTTGTTAGCACTACAGGATGAAAGCACAACCACAACAATCGATACCGCACTTATACGTTTCATTTTTTTTTCATTTTTTAGTTTAAATATTGAAATTGAGAGTTTTTAAAATGGCTCAAAACTGTAAGTCTTAAAATTCAACTTTAGCTAACTCCTGCGATAACTCCCATAATTTTAAAGAAACATTCAAATCCTTTGCTTGTGAAGGTATTTTTGCGACGGATGGAAATCCCCGGGTCTCCCCCATTTTGTCCGGTCCGTAATACAAACCGCCTTTAGCATCCGGAGATGTCGCCGCGTATAATGTTGGCAAGGCTCCCTGTGCAGATGGCTGGAATAAAAATGGTAGAAAAGTTCGCGCCATTCCTGCGGCACTCCATCGCCCGGCACCGGTAATAAGTAAATTTGTTCGGGAAACACCCGGATGGGAAGCCAGACTCGTGATGCCCCAGCCGTACTTTTCACTTTGCCGCTGAAGTTCTAAAGCAAACATCAGGTTCGCAAGTTTTGCCTGGCCATATGCTTTCATTGGAACATACGAAGATGTTGACTGAAGGTCATCAAAATTGATTATTCCTGCACGATTTGCTACACTTGAAACAGTAACAACACGGGCGCCAGGTGATTTACGTAATAATGGAAGAAGTTGTGCTGTAAGTGCTAAGTGGCCAATATGGTTTGTGCCAAACTGTAACTCAAAGCCATCGGCAGTTTCAAGCCGTTTTGGCGGTGTCATTACACCGGCGTTATTTATTAGAAGATTGATGGCTTGCCCTTTCAAAGTCATTCTCGAAACAAAGGCTTTTATTGAGGATAGATTGGCAAGGTCTATTTTTTCAAAACTCACTTTGGCCTTCCGATTAATCCGGTGTATCTTATCAATTGCATCAGCCCCTTTTTGAGCGTTACGCCCCATTATTACCACATTCCATCCTGCTGATGACAACGCTAGTGCATCTTCGTATCCAACACCTTCGGTACTACCTGTAATTACAGCTAAGCCACTGTTTGTTTGAGGAATATCCGATGCTGTCCATTTTTTAATTTCGTTTTGCATTTTACTTGTTTTTGTTATTGCAAAGTTCTGCAACAGTAATAAAGCGGCTGTAGCCAAAAGTCATATTATCGTAGTGGAAAAGCCGATTTATTCTATACTGAAAGGCTCGTCCTATTGCATCGGATTTTTTCCTGCGCGCTCTGATTAGAGTTTAGTCAGGAGGTGTTCATAGTTAATTCTCATACAATTCCACCATTAGAATAAATAAGCTGGCCATTGATCCATTCACCATCTTCAGAACACAGGATGGCAACAGTATTTGCGATGTCTTCGGGTTTGCCAAGGCGGCCGTAGGGTGTCATGGCTGCCGCGCCCTGAAGTTGTTCGGTTGTGCCTTTACTTCTCAGCAAATCTGTGTCAACAGCGCCGGGGGCAATAGCATTAACCGAGATGCGGCGGCCACTAAGCTCTTTAGCTAATACTCCGGCATACATTTCCTGGGCGGCTTTGGTAGCGGCATAAGCACCTGTACCCGCAGGCTTCATTTGGATGATGCTGGAACTTAAGCAAATAATGCGTCCCCCATTGCGGGTACGGCGGGCGGCTTCACGCAGTACATTAAAACTCCCTTTAATATTTGTAGCTATCATTCGGTCAAAAGCCTCGTCGCCCATATCGGCAAACGGGTTAGTATTCATGATACCAGCATTACTAACCACCACATCTACGCCGCCAAAGGCTTCCTGGTTAGCATCAAATAGTGCTTTGACTCCTTTAGGGTCCGCAACATCTGCCTGATGATAAATCGCCCTACCTCCTGCGGCTTTAATCTCCTGTACGAGCCGTTCAGCCTTGTCCTTATTTGTAAGGTAGTTTATTGTTACGGCATAGCCATCAAGTGCTAGTCGACGTGCAGTGGCGGCGCCAATTCCACGGGATGATCCGGTAATAATGGCTACTCGTCCGGCACCGGGCATTACGCCAGGTTCAATTTGAGAGGGTTGACTATTATTTAATCCCATTGCATTTGCAACAGGAAGAGCGGCAGCGGTTGTGGCGAGCGCTAAAAATTTTCTACGGGATGTACTCTTATTTGAATGCATATTTTGATATTTTATTGCGACAAAGTTCAAGAATTGTTTAAAAGCTTACGTAGCCAAAAGTCGCAAAGACGTAGTTGAAAGGATTATATATCAACTAAGATTATTAATGAGGTTTCCAAGGTGAAAAAGCGCCTTTTAACTATAACATTCGGACATTTGGATACATCATTTAGCTATAAACGGCCGAAATTTCGCAGATCAAAGGCAACTACCATAAATTTAAAACAAAACTATTTACACGTAGAAAATTCCAAACACATAATTAAATGAATGAAAAATTGTCCCGTGACCATGTAGTCTGGCTGCCCCATCCTAATAAATTACTGGTGATTGAACCTATCGACTATCCAAACCCTTATGATTACCACCGGCCTCACCGGCACGACTATTTTGAAATCATATTAATACAAAAAGGCGAAGGCAAACAATACGTAGACTTTACACCCTATGAGATGCATGGACGGCAACTCTTCAATGTTTATCCGGGACAAGTACACTTAATGCATCGCAATACCGCTCAAGGCTTGCTAATACAATTCAGGAAAGACCTTTTTGAGTTTATACGTCCCCTACAACACTATCAACTATACTTTATAGACCCCGTTTTTAATCCGGAACCCCAAATTTTTGACCGTCTTTTTAGCATGACCGAACAAATGGCTGATTTGTTGGCGCAAAAGGATTTTTCACAACTCTCTATTTATAAGGCATACTGCTATTTGGAAATAATACTAATATCCCTTGTAGAGATGCAGGGCGAGAATATTGGTTTAAGGTATGACCATCTCACCTCTCAGTTTCTTTCTGTATTATCGCAAAATATATACTCACATAGGAAAGCAGCCGATTATTGCAAAATGCTGAACTGTTCCAGAAATAAGCTGAACCAAGTCTGTAAGGCTGCGTTTGGAAAATCGGCCCTTGAACTTATCCATGAGGAACTTCTATTAGAGATACGGCGCCTTTTGCTGCTTGGGAAAATGTCTTTGAAAGAAATTGCTTTCGCACTCAATTTTGACAGCCCCGCCAACTTCAGCATCTTTATAAAAAGCAAGACAGGGCTTACACCATCAGAACTGCAATCTTTAGTAAATTCAAGTTGCTAGTTTCAAAATAAGAAAGTAAACATCAAAAGTGAGAAATATTGTTTACCACAACTAAACACTCACAGGTATAATGCCTACAAGGGATTATTTCAATTTTTTGTTTATTTTCATAAGAAGATATAAGACGCCAGATGATTGTATATGCCCTTCTGTCTTTCCGAAGTGCTGTCGTGCTGATTTTGGAGTCACTCCTATGTTGTGTTTATCTGTTAATCTACTAACGAAGTATTGGTGAACCTTCATTTGGCTTTAAATGGATGAGTGTTTTAGTGTCGCTCCATAATTTTAATGCTCGTTCTTCGTCATAAGACAATTTGGAAGAACGCCTTTCTGTTAATCTAAAATCGTTAGATTGAAAATATTTTCCCGAGCTGTTTACAAAGTCAGGGGCAACAGCAACCTTCGCAAGCGATTTTCCAGAAAAAACAATATCTCCCATTGTTATACCACTTCGTTTCATTACCCAATGAATAAATGCAGTGCTTGTAAGCCATCGCACCGGCTTTGGCATACTTCTTAAAAAGGAAGTTCCTGAAGTGGCACCAGGGTCATAGGCTATGGATGCAATAGAAGAACCTACCTTTTTTAGCCGTCTATCCAATTCATACGCATAAAGCATTATACAAAGTTTTGAAGTTGCATATAACTTGCCGGCGGAAATGGGCTTTGAGCCATCTTTACCAGTATGTGCAAGTCCAATTACATCATATTCTGCCGCTACTCCCATCAATTTTCCGTCTGCTGTATCAGGGTCGTGTGTGCCACTTGCTGTAAAAACAACCCGTCCATTATTTACTATGCTATCAATAAGCAATTCCACCAATAAAGTATGTCCTAAATAGTTAGTTGCAATAGTTTCTTCGTAACCATCAGTAGAATAAGATACAGCTCCGTTTAGGCGAATTCCAGCATTGCAAATGATAGCTTGCAGCGAATCAATTTCTCCATTTACAATCATTTTAAGGCATTGCGCAGCTCCTGTCCTTACAGATTTTAAAGACGATGTGTCCATCGCAAGCACACTTATTTTTACATTATAGGATTTTCGTAATTCTTTTGCGAAAATTTCCATTTGTTCAGGGCTACGCCCTGCCAAAATTAAATTGTAATTATAAGTTGATGCAAGAAGTTTACAACATTCAATTCCTATTCCGCTGTGTCCGCCTGTTATTAAAATCGTTGGCATATTTTTCTCTTTATAAATTAAGGTGCAAAGATTGCACGTTTAAAAGAGAAAGTATTTGCCATTTGGCAAATAGCGATTTTAACTGATATTTTTCCTAATTCGGCTCAATGAAGATTGAGTAATGCCCAAGTAGGAAGCAATGTAAGAAAGAGGTATGCGATTAGCAGCGTTTGGGAAGTCCTTTAAAAAATTAAGATAACGTGTAGTAGCATCTTGCGAAATCATAGAACTTAATCTTTCCATTTTTTCAGTGCGATGCTTGTTCATTATTTTATCAATCATTTTGTCCCAATCCAAAATGGTATCGGAAAGTTCTTTCCAATCTCCTTTGGTAAATGTGATGAGTTTGCAGTCGGTAATGGCTTGTAAATAAAAAGTTGCCTCATAATAATCCCAATCTTTTATCAAGTGGTTTTCGTTAAAAAAATACTTTGTAATTTCTTCGCCTTTGTTATCATAGAAAGAAATACGAATAAAGCCCTCCACAAGAAAGCCAATATGTTCAGGCATTTTACCAGCTTCCCAAAAGTAATCGTCTTTCGGAAGTTGCGTCTCGGTAGCCTTACTTATAATAAGGTCAATTTGTTGTTTGTTTAAATTTCCAAACTTCAATATAAAATCTGTAAATGCTTTCATAGTGCAAAGGTGAAATTTTAAGATTGGTGCTTATTTACCATTTGGCAAAAAAGTTCTTTTTAATGCGCGTCAGTTTGATGTAAGCAAGGACGCTCGTAAGGTTTCTGCTAACTGTATGTATGATGCGCTTACAAGGGATAAAATTATTTCAATTTTTATTTTATTGATGATATTTTATAAGGAATTGGAAAGGCTTTCTAATAAAATTGACTTTTTTTGTGTTTGGATTACAATTAAACAAATCTATTAACTAACAACTTGAATTAATTAAAATTCATAAGTAAAACTGGTATTTTCATAACTCCTGTTAGTATAACACACTGTAGTTTCACCATTATAAAACTACGCGGTTATGAAAACGATTATAATCTTACTATTGTTCACTAGTTACACACAGGCGCAGGAGCATAATATTTGGTATTTTGGCTACCACGCCGGGCTTGATTTTAATGGCGGTGCACCTTTGGCGCTTACCGATGGGCAGATTAACACTATAGAGGGCACTGCCTCAATTTCCGATAATAATGGAGACTTATTGTTTTATACAGATGGAGTTACTATTTGGAACAAAGATCATCAGATTATGGAAAATGGTAATGACCTCATGGGGCATGAATCTTCTACCCAGTCTGCAATTATAATTCCTAAGCCTGGAAGCCAACAGCAATACTATGTATTTACTGTACCGGCAGGTGGAACTTCTGGTTTTAGGTATTCTACTATTGATTTGGGGATTAATAGTGGCTTGGGCGCAGTAATCAATAAAAACAACTTACTTCAGGCTCCAGCTGCTGAATGCATAAATACCACATGGCACAACAATGGGGAAGATATCTGGGTAGTTGCCCATAGTTATAATTTCAATCTTTTTTATACTTATCTTGTGACTACAGGTGGTGTATCTTCAAGTCCCGTCATCAGTTCATCTGTTTTGATTCCTGATGCCGTTGGCATGGGGTCTGTAAAGATATCCCCAGATGGATCTAAAATAGCCTTTACCCGAAACGCTATACCTAATGGCACGCAGGTTTTTGACTTCAACAACGCTACTGGTGTAATATCGAATCCCATTCAATTGACAGCTACCGGTGGTTATGATTATGGCGTGGAATTTTCGGCTTCAGGAAATGTATTATATACAACGTCCGGGCCACACCTAAATCAATATGACTTACTGGCCAATGATATTGCGGCTTCCGGGATCGTCATAATTATCGGCGTAGGGTTTGGATCAATCCAGCGAGGACCGGATAATAAAATATACGCCGCCCGGATTGATCAAAACTATGTGAGTGTAATTAATAATCCCGAAACTATTGGTGTCGGTTGCAATTTCCAGGCAGAAGGTGTCAGCTTGGGAGGAAATGACTTTTTGCGGTTAAGCACTTTCGGGTTGCCTAACACAGTACTCTCCCCGGTTTTTAAAATTAAACTTGATAATCAGACACTGTGTATTGGGGAAGTAGCAACATTTTCAATCAATCCCTCTACAACACAGTTCGAGTCTGTCTTATGGGAATTTGGGGATGGCAACACTTCGGCCGAGGTAAGCCCCGTGCATACTTATCAGGCTGCAGGCACCTATACCGTAAAACTCACGGCACACCGGCAGGGAATAACAAAGGTAACACAGACCAGTATTACAGTGTCGCCTATTCCGCCCATTACACAACCTGCAAATATGGCCCTTTGTGATGAGAATCATAACGGTACTGCACTATTTAACCTTATAGCGCAAAACGCACCGATATTGGGCACGCAGGATCCAAATGAGTACATTATAACCTACCATACTACTTTAGAGTATGCTGAATCGGGCACTGATAGCCTCGATGGAAATTTTGCTAACACCAGTAACCCGCAAACTATTTATGTAAGGATGGAAGATAAACACTCAGGATGCTATGCTACCACATCTTTTGACCTTATTGTTGCGCCCGAACCGGTAATAGCAATGCCGGACAACTATACCTTTTGTCAGGGTAGCACTGCGGTGCTTACCGCCCCGGAAGGATTTGAAACTTATTTATGGTCTACTGGAGACACTGCCCGTATTATAAATGTAAATGTGCCGGGCAACTACATCTTAACCGTCACTGAAAACAATAATGGCAGCCTGTGCGAAAGCTCTAAGGCCATAACGGTATATGTATCAGATGCGCCAATAATTACGCAAATACACAGTAGCGACTGGACAGACAACCATAACACTATAAGCATATCGGTATCTGGTTCAGGCAATTATGAATATTCGCTCAACGGCATTACTTATCAGGACAGCCCTGAGTTTACCGGGCTGGAAAGCGGGATTTATAATGTATATGCCCGCAATAAAAATGGCTGTGGTTTAGATATAGATGAGATTATGTTACTAATGTATCCTAAATTCTTTACGCCTAACGGAGATGGGATAAACGATACGTGGCGCATTAAGCATTCCTGGAATGAACCGGGATTATCTGTAACTATACTCGACAGGTATGGCAAATACATTACAACCTTTGCAGGTAACAGTACCGGATGGGACGGGACCTTAATGGTCGTTCGCTTCCTGCTACAGATTATTGGTTTGTTGTTGAAAGGAACGACGGACGCCAGTATAAAGGCCACTTTTCTATGGTCAGATAAATATTATTATTCAATATCAAACTATTAATTACACTCTTATGAAAAAACTATTTCTTTTTATGGCTACAGCCTTTCTATCCATTCCCGTATCGGCACAACTTCTAAATCCTGATTTTGAATATTGGGCCAGCAGCCCCGAAAATCCGCAAACTACTAACTATGCTTTAGGGTGGACGTGCACAAACGGCATGCCCTTATGGGTTGCCCCACCATTTTACTTCCCGGCACCCACGGATGCACAATCAGGAAATTTTGCTATAAAGTTAAGTGTCTTTCACCACAACGATAAGGCTATGGCAATTACAGGAGCACCTATCAATTCACGACCGCAAGCGCTTAATGGCTATTATAAGTATTCCCTGAACCAGGTAATGGACGTGTCTAATGAAACCCTTGTGGAGGATTTCGCGACAGTGAATGTATCTCTTTGGAAAGACAATATTACTATTGGCTCCGGGACTCTAACGCTTTCCGGCACCGACTCATACACTTTGTTTACCTGCCCTATAACCTATAGCAATAATGAAATCCCCGATTCAATTAGGGTAAGCCTGGATTGTTCGATACTTACTATAAGTTGGGAAGATTGGTCTGCCTCTCATGTGTCTGTTAACGAAGATGGTATTAGTTCTATATTTACGGTAGATAATTTACAATTAATGAATACATTATCAAACAAAGCATTCAACGCAAGTAACGTAACAGTGTACCCTAATCCTGCCTCTGAAAAAATTTTCATTTCAAATTTTGAAGGCAGCGCAGCATTATACGACACATTTGGTAAACTTGTACTTGAGCAAACTTATACCCCGGATGGCATGGATATAGCGACACTTCAAAATGGCATTTATATTGTGCGATTAACTAATGAAACGGACACAAGTACAATAAAGTTTATCAAACGCAATTAGAAGACCAACGTGAGTAGCCTTTAAGGTGATAATTATAGGCGAAAGGTAAATTATTATACCTCAGTTTTTACTTATGCACAGATTTATTTATAAATTTCTACATTATGAATTATAACGTTCTTTAAATCAGTCGGCTTCCTTACAGGAAGCTTTAAAAGATACCGGAGATAGGAAAGTGTTGTGGCACTTTTGTGGCACTCATGTTACCAAAGTCGATTTCTGTGCTGTAAAGGTGCATTTTGACCCTAAGTTCGTTTCCCTCCCTCTCCGCGAAATAAAACCGAACCCAAAAGTTCGGTTTTTTTTATGCCTAGCTGAATTATATAACTAATTTATAATCAGTGTTTATTGAATTAATCTCGGGGATTGAGGGTTCGAATCCATCAATTCAAACGAGAAGTCAAAAAGCCTTAAAAATTACATAAATAACTACACAGCAGCCTTTTGCAATGGATTTATATACATTGGCTTTCAAATCTTGCAAAACCACTTAAAATTTTTGTGCATACTCGTGGCACTTTTTTGCTGTTTGAAACTATAAAACTTTATGGAATTAAGCTATGCCTAATCAATGAATTTAATTTATTATCATAGTTAGATAATATGTTAAAAAAAATACTAAATTAGCATTAACCTAATAAAACCTACTATGGTAAGTCACTCTCATCAAAACATATTGATCGCACCCTGGCGAAGTTAATAAACTATTCTCTCGATAGGTCTAAATAACACAGGTAAACTCTTTTTTTCTGCTATATTCCGTTCGTTACTTGATACAGAAGTACCTTATAGCAAATCGTAGCCTTTCCTTGCAAATGCGCTTCAGCATAAGAATTTCATGCTTTCAATAGTATTTATACAAAGTGATTTCTTATACCAACCCACTTTTTATTACAAAAGCTTAGGCGTTTCACCTCAACGGCCTTTTAGCTACTTTCTGGCTAATAATTTAATTTTTGACAATGTATAGTTCACAAAATATATTGTGTAGAGTAGATAGGTAAGTAGATTTAAAATAAGCACAAATAGCATACAGAATAAAATTAGTATCCTTGCTTAAACTCAGCATTATTATGGTGGTGGGGGTTAATACACTCTTAACCCTAACAACTAAATTTGGGCAAAGGAATTGTACACATGGCTAAAACCGCTTTAATTTACCATTGCTGTTTTTCAGTAACGATAATATTATACCATTTTAGAACGAAAACATAATTTATTGTGGTGTTAAAAACATTATATTTGTTAGCAATGCGCATACCTAAATAAAAGGTAACCCTAAGTCAATTATTGTTAACCAATTTAGAAACTTTCAAATAGTAATGAACACAAATCAGTCAGTGAAGATTTTAAAAGAAAAAAAAGACGCCATCCTTGAACTTTGGACTGCCAAGCAAAAAGCTGAAGACAGTTATTTTAATGCCGATGACCAAAAGGAGGATTCTGAAGATTTTGCAGCGTCTTTTTTGAATGCGCTTAGCGATTCAACTGTAGAAGACCAAAACTCTAAGGGCTTTGACAAAGTAAAAGAAACATTACTTGGTATATCAGTGTCAAGGGCAAAAAGAGGATTTTCTCCAAGAGAAACTGGAACCTATTTATTAAGTTTTAAGGAAGCCTTATTAGAAGTGCTTTCAAATGAATTTAATGACCCGGCCGTACTTTATGCAGAGAGCCTTAAAATAAGCAAGATCATAGATAATATGACTATACTGACATTTGAAGGATATATTAAAGGCCGTGAAGATATTATTTCACGCCAGACGGATGAAATCACTGAGATTTCTACTCCTGTAATCCAGGTTTGGGATGGTGTTGTTGCCCTGCCCATTATCGGTACTTTAGACAGTGCCCGTACCCAGGTAGTAATGGAAAATCTTTTACAGCAAATTGTTGACACCGGCAGCACTATAGCAATTTTAGACATTTCCGGCGTACCGGCAGTAGATTCATTGGTTGCACAGCATTTAATTAAAACTGTTAGCGCCACGAGGCTATTAGGCGCCGAATGTATTATTAGTGGTATAAGGCCTGAAATCGCGCAAATTATTGTACATTTAGGAATAGACCTGTCTAATATAATTACTAAGTCTACCTTAGCAAGCGCACTGCAAACAGCTTTTGGCATGCTAAAACTGGAAGTAAATAAAAAAGGGAAGTTTATAAATAATTAATTAATGGATAGAATTCCTATTTTAAAGATGGGTGACTTTCTTCTTGTCACCATCCAAGTAGATTTATACGACCAGCTCGCAGAAAACCTTGAGACGGATCTTGTAAATGCCGTAAAAAAACATAATTCAAAAGGCGTATTAATTGATATCTCTTCGGTCTCAATCATCGATTCTTTTATGGGCCGTATCCTCGGCAACATTGGCGCTATGTCCAGGATTATGGGAGCCCAGTCGGTAATTGTAGGTATGCAGCCTGCCGTGGCTATGACTTTGGTTGAACTGGGCCTTACACTTACCGGGGTCGCTACTGCACTTAATGTTGAAAAAGGTATGGAACTACTGCGTTCTAAAATTTTATTAAGTGACGGGCAAAGCGATGACGATGATGACAACGACACTGAGTAAAGAGGATTTTCTTATTGTAAAAGAACAGGACGTGGTCCCGTTTCGAAACAAGGTTAAAGATGCCGCAGTTAAGACGGGTATGGGTATTTTAAACCAGACTAAGCTTATAACTGCAGCAAGTGAGCTCGTGCGTAACCTTTTAAAATATGGCGGCGGCGGTACTGTAGCAATAGAGGCTGTAAATAATGGCAGGGAAAACGGGGTGCGGCTGGTCTTTTCAGATAAGGGGCCGGGTATAGCAGATCTTAGCCTTGCCATGCAGGACGGATTTAGTACAGGTAAAAGCCTCGGGCTTGGCCTGCCCGGAACAAAAAGGCTGGTAAATGAATTTAATATACAATCTACAGTTGGTGAAGGCACAACGGTTACCATAATAAAATGGAAAAATGGATGATACCGTTTTGGTTAGTTATAAAATAGACGACAGGAGTTATGTATCATTCATTAAGAGAGAAATACATAATTTAGTCACCGGTTCTGGCTTTAGCCCTGCAAAAGTGGGAGAAATAGATATTATTGTATCTGAACTTACCTCAAATCTGATAAAATTTGCCGAAACAGGAGAATTGCTGTATCGTGTAAGTAATGATGAAAAAGGTATTTTTTTTGAAATATATTGCCTGGATAAGGGTAAAGGGATTCAAAACCTTTCACGGATGATGCAGGATGGGATTTCCTCATCCGCAACATTAGGCCAGGGTTTGGGTGCCATTGAGCGCCTGAGCGACGATTCATCCATATTTACATTACCAGACTGGGGTACGGTGGTATACAGCAAAGTATATCTTAAAATAAGTGAAGCTTTTACTAAGCCCAATCCAATAAATTTAGGTGCGGTAAAGGTTTGCTATCCCGGAGAAATAGTGTGTGGAGATGGTTTTCATATTAAGAAAATGAGTACCGGAATACAGTTTTTAATGGGTGACGGCCTGGGGCATGGTATAAATGCTCATGAAGCGGTACAGGAAGCCATTAGTGCTTTTAAAGAATGCAGGCACTCCAGCCCTATTGATGTGCTGCGCCATATACACGAAAATGTAAAAAAAACAAGGGGGCTGGTAGCAACAGTTGCGTATCTTGACTACAGTACCCAAAAATGGCTTATGTGTGGCGTTGGTAACATATCTACTGTTTTATATACAGGGCTATCTGCAAAAAATTATACGCCATATAATGGTATTGTAGGCCATAATATACCGCGCACACTCAATAACTCAGTCATGGAACTTGAAAAATACCAGACCCTGATAATGCATTCTGACGGGTTAAAAACACGATGGAATCTTATTGACATGCCGGGTATTTTAAAACATGAACCTAATATTATAGCAGCAGCATTATATAAAGATAACGCCCGCCATAATGATGACATGACTGTATTTGCAGCAAAAATAAATTTATAATTATGAAGGATGTTGTTAGCATACGGCTGGATAATGAGATGGATTTAATCTTAGCACATAAAAGGGCTATGAAACTATCTGAATTATGCGGCCTTATTACATCATTGCAAACCCGCTTTGCAACGGCAGTGTCTGAAATTGCCCGTTGCTCCATCGCTTATGGAAAAAATTCCTATGTGGTTCTGGGCATCAATTTTTTAAGCGGCGGCAAAAAAGAACTAAAAGCTGTTATATACGACGATGTTAATTTAGCGGAATGTAATCCGGAAGCCTATGCCTATGCGGTGCGTTTGTCTAAGAGTGTTAGCACTGAGCTCATTAACGGGGTTTATCAAATACACCTTACGCTCCCGGTACCTTACTCAGGAGTAATAACAGAATCCCGTATAACCTCATTCATAGAGTATTTTCAAAGGGAAACCCCGCTTTCGCCCTACGATGAATTGCGCAAAAAAAACATCCAGCTCATAGAACTTTCTGAAAAGCTTAGCGAAAGTGAAAGCAATTATAAGCAGTTGACCGATACAATACCAATGATCGTTTTTTCAGTGTCGGGTTCCGGTGTAATTACATTAGCCAATAAAAGGCTTGAACAAATACTTGGCCGTAACTTTACGGCTTTTAATGCAGCAAATTTAGAGAAAATATTTCATATTGAAGAAAGTCAGGCAATTATAAAAGGATGGGAAGCTGTTCAGAAAAGAAAGGTACAATTTACGAGCCAGGCAAGGCTCCGTGTTAAAGAATCTTATGTTTGGTATATGGTATCTATTATGCCCAATACTGATGATAGAGGAGACATATCCGGATATATAATTTCTATGTTTGATATAAATGCGCAAAAAATTATTGAAGAAACATTAAAGGATAATCGGGAGTTAAAGGCTACGCAGGAGAACCTAAAGGCTTCTAATAAAGAGCTATCAGCAAAAAACAGGGAACTTGAACAGTTTGCGTATATTGCCAGCCATGATCTACAGGAACCTTTGCGAAAAATAAGAAATTTTACATCTCTTGCAGAACGTAATTTAACCCAGGACGATAAGGAAAAACTTTATTTCCCAAAAATTAATGCCGCTGCTGAACGTATGTCCAGGCTTATTAAAGATGTTCTAAATTATTCAAGGCTTACTGTAGAAACCGATATGTTTGTTCTAGTTGACCTTAATGAAATCCTGAACGACGTAATAAACGATTTTGAGTTTTTAATTAAGGAAAAACAAGCAAAAATAGAAACGGAAAATCTTCCGGTAATTAAGGGAATACCTGTACAAATAAGCCAGCTTTTTTATAATATAATTGGTAACTCCTTAAAGTTTGTCAACCTTCAGCCTTCAATAAAAATTGCCAGTGAAATTGTGGATGTTTCTAATAAGGAAGTGGCTGGCACCTATTATAAAATTTCAATTTCAGATAATGGTATAGGTATTGAGCAACAGCATATAGACAAACTATTTATAATCTTTAAGCGATTGCATCCTCAAAACGTATATGAGGGAACAGGCATAGGCCTGGCTTTGTGTAAAAAGATAGTTCAAAATCACGGCGGCTTTATGGAAATTGAAAGTGAGCCCGGAAGAGGCACCAAGGTATCTGCTTATCTGCCATTGTCTTAGTAACAAATATTAGCACCTGCAAACCCTTACCGGTTATTTAAGTATTCTCTTAATGGCATTACTTTAGTTCCATGAGATATCGAAAGCTTTAGTTTCACTAAATGCTTCAAGACAAAGAGTAAAGTATAGCAGGGTGGCGAAGGCCCGGATACTCCTTATGGTGTCTTTTATTAAATAAAAGCTAATATGCCGGGGCATACCTCCTGTTACAGGTTTTATTGCTAAATTGCCTGTATGGCAACAAATCCTAATGTGGTAATAATTGGTGGTGGCTTGGCAGGCCTGGCGGGCGCTATACATCTATCGCAAAAGGGGTTAAAGGTTACACTTATAGAAAAATCGGGCTACTCAAGGCATAAAGTATGCGGAGAATACATTTCTAACGAAATTTTGCCCTACCTGCAATGGCTTGGCGCCGATGTTCTGCAGCTACAGCCTGCAAAAATCAACAATTTTGAATTTACTACTCGCAGCGGGAAAATTACAAAATCAGAACTTCCGTTGGGCGGTATTGGTGTAAGCCGCTATGCACTCGATAATTTTTTATACCAAAAAGCCATAGCAAACGGATGCAATATCCTTAAAGAAACGGTAATCGATGTAACTTTAGCAGACAATACATTTACAGTTGCCATTTCAAATCAGGTTTTACACGCTAAAATAGTATTTGGCGCTTACGGCAAACGGTCGAATATCGACCAGGTGTTTTCGAGGGGATTTATCACTAAAAAATCGACATGGCTGGCTGTAAAGGCGCATTATTCGGGCAGTTTTAATGCTGATATTGTAGCCCTGTACAACTTTAAGGGTGGTTATTGCGGCATATCTAAAGTTGAAAATAACGTGATAAACATTTGCTACCTGGCTGATTATGCCTCCTTTAAAAAATATAAGAATATTGATGATTACCATCATAACGTGCTTTATAAAGACAAGCACCTTAAATAGGTTTTAGAGCATGCCACTCCCCCTTTGATAAGCCACTTACCATAAGCCAGGTATCCTTCGATAAAAAGCAGCCTATAGAAAACCACATACTTATGATAGGCGATACCGCTGGCCTTATACATCCGCTTTGCGGCAACGGTATGGCAATGGCACTGCACAGCGCTAAAATTGCGGCTGAGCTGGTGCTGAGTATAATTCCGGGAAATTACCATCCCGCAAAGCCCTTGAAGAAAAATATGCACAGCAATGGAAAAAGCATTTTGGCAAACGGATGTTTATGGGCCGTATCCTGGCAAAACTGATACGCAATGAATTAGTAACAAATGCTTTAGTAAATATTACCGTAGCACTGCCCGGATTGCTTTCATTACTAATTAAACAAACGCATGGCAAACCTATAGCAACCGATTAATGGCCATAACCACAAAATACCGGACTCAGGAAACCGAGATAATGGACGACTTTTCGCTACAGGGTGAAGAGTTGCGTGATGCGCTCGATAAAATTGCCGGCATAAACCGGCTATTGGGAGGAAACAGCCTTACGCTTAGCGGGGTAAAGCAACATAACTGGTTGTCGCTGCCTTTGTCTGTGCATAATCATACAGCTCTGCGCTTGGGTCGTACGCCTGTTGTGAGGACGTACCAATTATGGATGCTCCCGGCTTTAAGTGCGGAAGCGCCGCTTTTGTGATCCAGAATGGAGCGTAAATATTGGTTTTCATGGTAGCATCAAAAGCTTCTGAAGTTATATCCTATATAGACTCCTGTGTTTGCTGACGTGCCGCGTTATTAACCAGTATATCCAGCCCGCCCAGCGCTTTCACAGCATCCTCAACCAGCTTTTTACAAAAGGCCTCATCGCGCAAATCGCCAGGAAATTGCTATGCCCTTACGCCCTTCTGCCTTAATAAGGGCAATTACTTCTTTTGCATCTTCTTCCTCAGTAGGATAATAATTAATAGCCACATCCGCGCCTTCCCGTGCATAGGCAATGGCCGCTGCCCTGCCCATACCGGAGTCGTCACCAGTAATCAGCGCCTTACGACCTTTAAGCCTACCGGAACCTTTATAGCTTTTTTCGCCATGGTCCGGCCTCGGATCCATCTTGCTTACCAGTCCCGGCCAGGGCTGGGTTTGCTCTTTAAAGGGTGGCCTAACATATTTTGTAGTTGGGTCCTCGGGTGCTGTACCAGATGGTATATCAGTATTTGTAAGCCCACCGGCCAGCGCAGGGCTAACAATTGTTGTAGCCAGTACGGCACCCATGCTGCCTATTGCCTTGCGGCGGCTCATTGTGTTATCTGTACTCATAATATTTCAGATTTAATTAGTTTAAAGCAATCAGATAATTACTCGTCTTTTTTTACAACAGCTTTCAGTATTGCTCCTGTTACCAATGCCCCAGCAAGGTAATAGGCAACTGTAAGTACCTTGGTTTTCTGCGCTTTATTTACAGGCTCCGGGTCAAGGCCTGCAGGCTCGGGCAAAGTAACTGCCCCGATGCCGCCTGAAAGGCCGTAAAATACGGCCCATGTCCAGATGTGCTTATAACTTCCCCCGCCTATCAGGCTGTAATATAAGGCATTGCTAATTACATCGCCGGCAAGGGTAACCTTATACAAGGTAGCGTCATCATCTATTGATGTGCCTAAGTAATTAAGCGATTTCTGGAGTGCCTCCTCTCCTACCAGGTCAACACGCGGCATATCCGGACCTTTCTTTTTAAGGCTCTCATGGATTATATTCAACACAATAGCGCCGCCTAATCCCGCCAATAAATTTTTTATCTTACTCATAATTTTTCTTATTAGATATGAAGAATCCCGGCAATTACCGCCCAGGCTTCCTGAAACCTACTACAACTTTTCTATGGGTTCCTGCTGCTTTTTGGTCTGCTCGGCCAATATAGTATCAGGGGTAATGTTACCCAGCGCCACCTGTACTTTATTCTTAAACCCGGAAACCACTTTGTCTTTACCGGCCATAAGGGCTTCATAGCCATCTTTGGCTACATCAGCAGGGTCAGACAGTGCTTCCCTATCCAGGACTGCCTTACTGCTTTGCATATCTGCTTTATTAAAAAAGTCGGTATCCGTAGCGCCCGGCTGAAGCGCCGTAACGGTAATTTCAGTATCCTTTAATTCTGAGCGGAGCGCTTCAGAAAACGACAGTACAAATGCTTTTGTTGCATGGTACACTGACTGCCATGGCCCCGGTACTTCACTGGCAATAGATACAAGGTTTAATATTTTACCGCTGTTACGTGCCACCATTTCTTTTACAAAATGCTTGGTTAAAATGATGGTGGAAGCAATATTTAGGCTGATAATATCAAGTTCACGATCAATATCGGTATCTTTAAACAGTCCGTAAACACCTTGGCCCGCATTGTTTACCAATACATCTACCTGTATGCCTTTACTTTGTATTTCTTGGCATAGTGCAAAGGCATCTTCGCTTTTAAACAGGTCTTTGGCAATGGTGACAACTTCAACACCATAACTCCTGAATTCCTGTGCTTTAGCCTGAAGTTCTGCCTCGCTCCGTGCAACGATCACTAGATTGTATTTATCATTGGCAAAAAGTTTTGCCAGCTCATAGCCTATTCCATTTGTGGCACCCGTAATGAGTGCATATTTATTTATATCTGACATATTCCTGATTTTTTTTAGATTTTAAATCTTTCAATAATTATTACGCCCAAGGATCAAGTACTACCTTAACGCAGCCGTCTTCTTTCTTTTTAAAGATATCGTACGCGTGCAATATCTCGGTAAGCGGAAGCCTATGGGTTATGATATCGTCTAATTTTACTTTTCCTTCCTGAACATAACCCAGCAGTTTATCTATATGCTTATGGGCGGGGGCCTGGCCACCTTTCAGGATGATGCCTTTGTCAAAGAACTGCCCTACGGGGAAATTATCATAATAGGTAGGATAAACCCCTAAAACTGAAACGATACCGCCTCGGCGCACAGCGCTCATACACGCCTCCAGCACTTTGACCGAGCCTTTTTCAAGGTTTACTACGGCCTTAGCCCTGTCCAAGAAACTCCTGTAGGGCTCAAAGCCTACGGCATCTACACACACATCTGCGCCGCGGCCGTTGGTTATGGCACGTATCTGCTCTACCACATCTTTAGCGCCGTCTTCCCATAGTATGGTCTCGCAACCTGCAGTTTCTTTTGCCTTGTCTAATCGGTATTGCACGGTATCTACAATCACAACCCTTGCTGCACCGCGCAGCCACGCGCTTTTTGCGGCCATAATGCCTACCGGCCCTGAACCAAAAATGGCCACTGTTTCACCTCCTTTTACCTCAGCCCGATTAATGCCACTATAACCTGTAGGAAAGATATCTGTAAGGAAGAGCACCTGTTCATCGGTCAGGTTATCAGGCACCACACGTGGGCCAAAATTAGCATACGGCACACGCACATATTGTGCCTGGCCACCATCATAGCCCCCATACAAGTCGGTATAGCCAAACAGGGCACCGCCTTTTTCGGTCAGCACGCCACCTTCAGGGCCGTAATGGTCAGGGTTACTGTTTTCGCAATGCCCCGGTAGTTCGTGGTTACAGAAAAAACAAGAACCACAGGCAATCGGAAACGGCACGATAACACGGTCGCCCACTTTAAGATGGGTTACGTTTTTGCCTACTTCCTCAATAATTCCCATAAACTCATGCCCTAATACCATCGGGCGCGGCTGGGGATACCTCCCGAATAGATATGGAGGTCAGACCCACAAATGGCGGTTGACGTTACCTTAAGGAAATGTTATCAGAATTTTGAAGTTTTGGGTCGTCGATGTTGTCACAGGTTATTTTTCCCGGTGAATGGATTACTGCTGCTTTCATAAGTTGATTTTTATATGTTCATTAATTGTCTTTCAATGCTACTGTGGGAAGGTTTGTTATCGCCGGGCCATTTATAACAGTGCCCAGAGCGGTAAACCTGGATCCGTGCAGCGGGCAGTCGAATGATTTTTCATCATCGTTCCATTGCAGCACACCACCCAGGTGCGGGCATACGGCCGAACAGGAGTGCACCACATTATCATCATCTTTATACACGGCAATTTTTTTCAGGCCTTTAGAGAGGATAGCACCCTGCCCCGGCTGAAGCTCAGATACATCTTTTATATCGCCCGATGCTACCCAGTCCTTGACCATTTTGTAACCCATGTTGCCTACTTCTTTTACGAAATCAAGGCCTGTATGGAGGGTAATACGCGAAGGGTCGTAAAGCGCTATATATGGGTTGGGGTTGCCCATAATAATATCATTGATAATAAGCCCACCCAATGTGCCGTGCGTCATGCCGTTTCCTGAATCGCCTGTGATGATATAAATGTTATCATCGCCCGGGTTTTTGCCGATATAAGCAAGCCCGTCAACCGGCTCCATGACCTGGCCGGACCATTGGTACGCTATGTCGGTGAAATAAGGAAAGTGGGATTTTGTCCACGCAATAAGGTTATTATAGCGCTGTTTTTCGGTAACATGCTCTTCATCGGCCTGCCCGGTTTTGTGGTCTTCGCCCCCTGAAATGAGTAAATCAAAAGTATCATCAAACGGTTCGAGCCGCACGTAATGGTAGGGCTTGGCCACCCACTTTGATTCCTGGTTACCGGTATCCCACCACATGGCATAGGGTAATGTTCCTTTGGGTACTTTGGCTGCAATAACATAGCTGCGGTAGGCAAACTGTTTGGTATGCATAGTGAGTATATCGTTTACCGGAGAGTTGGTCGCCACAACAATATGATTTGCGGTAACTGTAAAACCATTGGCTTTTGCAGCGGCTTTATCAATTTCATCCACATGTGTACCGGTATATATTTCACCACCCATACGCGTTATCGCGTCGGCTAAACCTTTAAGGTATTTGAGTATATGGAACTGCCCCTGGTTAGGGAACCGGATGGCACGCTGCTTGTTATCCTGCGGAAAGCCTGGTATGTGTGCAACCATTTCTGTAGGCAGCCCAAACCGCCCTGTAGCTTCCCGTTCTTTATCAAGGTTTTCTTCTTTATCGGTAGGGTCGGAAAAAAGGTAGCCGTCCACACTTTTAAAATTGCAATCGATGCTTTCTGCAAATACAGCCCCTTTGATCCATGATACTGCATCGAGGTGGCTTTGGGCAGCAAGCTTTGCCTTCTCTTCACCGAATATGTTTTCAAGGTCGTAATAACGGTCGTCAAGGGCATAGGTGATCTGGGCGGTTGTCCGGCCCGATTCGCCACTGCCCAAGTACCCGTCTTCAAGCAGTACAACCTTTTTACCTGATTTTGAAAGGCAATAGGCTGTAGTAAGCCCGGCAATGCCGCCACCTATAATAACGACATCGGTTGTGATATCGCCTTCCAGCTTCTTATACGCCAGTGGTGCCTCAGTATCATTCCAGTACGAACGGTGGCTGCCACTGGTTAGCCTGTCTTCTATAGGATCTTTACTTTCCATGCTTATATTTTATTTTACCGGCTTAAATACAGCCAGCTGTATCGAGAATTTTTTTGATGGGACGTTGTTGCCCTCCGCTAATTCGCTAAAATTGGCATTCATGATCCAGGTATCAGTGCCGGCCATAGTAGCTGTAGAAGGATAAGCAAAGCGGTCTTCCATAGCGGTGCTTTCGCTAACCATGGCTGTGGCCCAGTTGTCGGTAGTTTTTAACTTAAAAACTTTGTTTACGCCGCCGTTCTGTACAAGGGTTAGTGTAGTATTATCATTTAGTAATAATCCATCTGCCCCAGGAAAAAACTGGTCAATCTTTACCTTTACAGCATTGGCAGGGCTCGCAATGTCAATTTTTACCAATGCGCCGCTACCGTTATTAGCTACAAGCAATGCACCTGATGGCAGGAATACAACACCGTTAGGCCCTACCCCAGCGCACTTTAGCAATTCGCTTTTACTGAAAACTGTTGCTTTGCCCGCGGCATCCACTCTGTAAACCGCGTAGGCATAGCTATCGGTTATATAGGCATTGCCTTTAGTATCAAAAGCAATATCATTAGGGAAATGCTCGCCCGGCACAAGTACAGATAAGTCAACATCCGATAGTTTTTTACCGGTTTTCAGGTCGATGATAAGCATACGCGCCTCCTTCTTTTTAGTTGCAGGCGTGCTATAAATGCTGTAATTAGCATTTCCTGCGCATACAAACAGCCTTTTGCCGTCAGGATGTACCTTTACACCATAAGTAGACTTCAGACTTTTATCTTCATACAGCACCGAATATTTGCCGTCCTTGGTTACTTTGCCCACCGTACCCAGACGGGCAGACGATACATAATAAACTCCTGTAGCATTATCATAAACCACACCTTCAGGGTAGGTACCCGGGGCTTCAAATTCAATACGTTTGGTAGGCTGCTGTGCAAAGGCAGCAAGGCCCACAAGCAATAAAATATATTTTTTCATAGCTTTATTTTTGTTTTAGGGTATATATAACACCGTTAGCATCATCAGAAATATACACGGTGCCATCAGGCGTAACCGCGACACCTGCCGGGCGGCCAAAGCGCTCATTACCTTTAAGGAACCTCCATAAAAAGTCTTCGCTTCCGATAGGCTTGCCGTTCTTGTCAAATTTTATCAGTTCTACTTTAAAGCCCGAAGGGTTTTCCCGGTTCCAGGAGCCGTGCCAGCATACGAGGGCATTGCCTTTGTTAGGCCCGCTTTCAAAAAAAGTAAAGGCTATAGGAGCGCTATGCGCGGCAAATTCCATTACAGAAGGCTTTGAGGCTTTGGCTAAAATTTCTTTTGTGGTACCTGCTGGGTCTTCACGGGTTTTATCTACTTCCTGTTTGGCATAAGCAAACGGGAAACCATAGTTGCCGTCCAAAACAATATGATTAAGCTCTTCCGGCGGCCATTCATCACCACGGAAATCACCTCCGTTATCTACGCCCCACAACTCTTTATTTTGCGGATGCCAATCAAACCCAATTGTATTGCGCAGGCCGGATGCAAATACTTTACGCTTCCACGTTACAGGGTCTACCTGTAGCATGGTGGCGGTTTCTTTGTCGCTCTCCTTACAGTCGTTACACACGCTACCAACTGAAATGTACAGCTTGCCGTCGGGACCAAAATCCATGGTGCGGTTAGGGTGCTGCCCACCGCTGGGCAGGTCTTTAATGAGGGTATCGGCAACCTTGCCCAATGTACCGTCGGCGTTTAGCGCATACCTTAGCACACGGTTGTTATTGCACAGGTACATATAATTATCTTTAAATGTAATGCCATGCACACCGGGAAAATCGGCCACGCGGGTCATTTCCTCAAACTTGCCGTCATTATCCTTATCCGTCAGCATAAGTACATCGCCGGCATCACGGCGTGTTACATACAGCTGCCCCTGCTTGCCGATGTAGAGCATACGGGGCTTGCCAAGGCCTGTAGCGCCGGGAATGACCTGCCAACCGGGCAAAGTTTTAAGGCTTGCCGCCAATGCCGGGCTGTATTCTAAGTGCGTAGGATAATTGGTCACCACTGTTTTTTTGGTGTCCTCTTTTGGGGGTATACCCTTTTGGGCAAAGGAAACCGTAACACTTAAGACAGCAATGGCTATCAATATATAGTTCAATTGTTTCATAAGTAATTAGGATAAAAGAATAAAGGCCGGAATAATAACCGGCCTTAAATTTTTCACTAAAAAGTTGATTCGTTATTCGGGTCAGCATAGTCGCTTATAGGATGCTCTTCAATAGGTTGTTGCTTAAAAGAGGCCCCGTGGCCCGAATATGAGCCTTTGTCTTTTTTATCGCTACCTTCTAGTTTTACAATTTTATTGTAAAGCCCAAGCAGTAAAAACGGTGCTGCCCACTGGCCTACAAATAAGGCCGTTTTATCTTTAGCTAAAACTTTTAGTGTAGCCGAAGCCGCCATAGAACCTAATGCCGCCCATAAAAAAAGGTCGGAAGGAAGTTTTGAAGTCTGTTTTTCGATTGCCTTTGCTACAGGCCCTTCTGAATGGTCATTTTGAATTACTGACATAATGATAGATTTTGGTTTTGAGACTATTTTTTATAGTTCAATAAAATTACCCATCCATTACATGCCACCCTGTTAAGGCAAGGCGAAGCTTATGTTAAAACAGTTACAACAAAACCACTCATTTACAATATTTTACACAGTCTTTATAAGATTTATAAAATCACTTCATTTACCATTTCTAAATTGTAAGTCATTTATGACAGCCCATAATTCATAAAATTTTACAAGGAAAGCTGAAAATCCTATAACAGCAAACATCGTTAAAAATACTACATTCGGGTTCAAAATAAATCACATGAATCCTATATCCGCATTTACAGCTACCTCACTGTACCACCTGAGGAAGGGTACTGTGCTTAAAGAAATAACTTTACAGGGCTATACGCTAAAGATAATAGCCGCAGAATTTTGCCTCTGGATACTGGCTGAATGGCCGCAGGGTGGCCAGATAGCATTTAAGGCAGCCTATGCCGCTAACGACCACCTTGAGGTTGAAAGTATAGAAGAAACAGACGCAATAGAAATTGCCCTTAAAGGCACTACCGTAGCAATAAAGGTAACCATTGTAAAACCTGATGCGCATAAGCCGATATTCGGGTTTAAAACCGTGCTTACCCCTTTGTTTGATATGCTGGTGCCTTATTGGCCGCGGGATATTATGCCTTTATATAATAATGGTAAAACGCAAAATACTAAAGGCACGATACATGCCGCACAGGTGGGTACGCGGTCGGGACTGTTATTCTTTAGCCTGGAGCAGCCGCACATAGGTTCAGTATTCTATTTTCAGGATTTAGGGTCTTTACAGAAGTATTGCGAACATACCGAAACTTCTGCGGGCGACCTTGTGGGCGGCTCATGGCCGGAACTGGGTATGAAGCTACCAGTTACCACTAAAGAAAAGCCGTTGAAGGCAGGGGAAGAATATATTATATCTGACGCTTATGTGCTGTTAAGCAATGTAGTTCCCAATGATAATTACCAGGTGTCGCAGCAGTTCATTAACCATCTGGCAGATATTTACCTGCTCCTGCCCCATCCTGATACGCAATATCATGACTGGCCCGATATGCTTAGCAAAGGCTTAAATGACCTGGAAACCCATAAAGGCTGCTGGCAGTTTGCCGATGGGCGCTCCTACCTTAATGCGTATGTAAGCGATTACAAAACGCCTCCGGAAAGCATGGTGCAACTTGCAGTTTTGCTGCCCCTGATGGATTATGACCGCTGGAGCGGTGAAAACCATTGCCCTGTTATTGAAACACTGCACAATGGGCTGGAAAACTTTTTTGATAAGCGGTTAGGCACAATAGCCCGGTGGCTGCCTGCTAAAACAGATGACCTTGACCGGAGCGAAGAACAAAAAAAGCTGGATATTATGGACTCCTGGTACCTGCACCACCCGCTGCTTAACCTCTCGCGCCTGGCGATAGACGGAGATGATGTTGCCAAAAAACTGCTGCTGGATTCTATCGAATATGTAATTAATGTGGCGCACCACTTTGACTATAGCTGGCCTGTTTTTTACAACATGGCTACTTTAGAAGTGATTAAGGCAGAAACCGAAGAAGGCCAGGGCGGCGAGAAGGATGTTCCCGGTGCTTATGCCCACCTTATGATACAGGTATGGCAGCTTACGGGCAACAAAAAATATTTTGATGAGGCTGTTACCGCTGCGCGAAAGCTGGACGGCCTGGGCTTTGATATTTTTTACCAGGCTAATAATACCGCGTTCTCGGCAGGGGCGCTGCTCAGGCTGTATAAAGAAACTAAAGATGAATTGTTCCTTAACCTGAGTTACCTGTGCATAGCCGGCATACTTAAAAATGTGCAACTGTGGGACTGCAATTATGGCAATGCAAAGCACTACCCTACTTATTTTGCCATCTACCCGCTAAAGGATGCGCCGTATACAGCTGCTTATGAAGAACAGGAAGTATTTGCGGGTATTCACATGTTTTTAAAGGAAGCAGATGGCATGGACGAAATTTTACCTTCGGTACGGTTGCTGCTGGCCGAACTCGTAAAACATGTAATAAACAGGGTTTCATATTACTATCCGCCAAGGCTGCCAAAAGAAGTTTTAGCTACAAAAAGCGAAATAAAAATGGGCGAGATAGATCCTAATTTATGGGTTGCCCTTGAAGACCTGCAGGATGGCTGGGTGCCCAGCGGACAGGTAGGCCAGGAAGTATACGGTGCGGGCATTGCCTTTGGTATTGTGCCGCGGCAGTTTTATAAAATTGAGGCAGCCGGATTTATGGTATTTACCGAATATCCTGCCTGTGAACACAAAGTGGGTAAAAATACACTGTCTTTTTATACAAGGGGTGACAGCCAACTGAACTTCAGGATGGCGATCCTGCCATTAAAAGACAAGTTACCGGCCAAAATAACGGTAACCGGAATAACAGCCGGTTTGGCAAAAGAAAGCATAACGCCCAAAACCGGAACCAGCGCCACTTACACAGACTATACATTGCGCGGCGACAGCCACTTAACCATAAAGTGGTAACGTTTGGCACTAATATTACAGCTTATCCTTTGGTACCTCCTGCTGTAGTACTTCAATCTCGGTTTTCTCTTTTTTAATAGCTTGCCGTAACAGCGCGAACAGGCTCATGTAAAAATTAGCAACGAATACCAGTGCAAAGCCGGCAATTACATAGCCTTTCCAGCCCTCAAGCAGCAGCTGGAAGTTTGTCATCAGCAGGATACTGCGGTAACATAATGGCTAAAGCAATATTCGCAGGTAAAGAGGTAAAAGAATTTTCTGCGGATAAGCGTTTGGGAGGCTTTAGAACAGCGCACACAATATTCCCGTGGCTCCTTAAAAACCTCTTCATGCGTTACCGTCCAGGCAACGCAGGCAATAGGCAGGCTTAATGTAAAAAGCCATAGTAACTGGGTAGAAAGTTCCATAATAATCAGTTTATAGTATTAAAAAACCGTTGCAACGGTAGCCATTGCAACGGTAAATATAAGCACTTTATGTCTTAAATTATTCTGAAAACCCTGCCTGCAACGTGTTTTCAGCAGCGTCAAAGTTAATGGCACTATAAGCCGCATCGCTTAAAAGCATATCGGCTTCTTTCTCCTCGGCAAGTGTTTGGGTAAGCAGCTTTGCCGCATCGTTCTCGCCCAGCGTTTTTGCAAATGCCACAAGCGTGCCATAAGTAGCTATCTCATAATGCTCTATTTTTTGCGAAGCTGCAATTATGCCCGCGTCACGCACCGAGCCCGGTGCTGTTTCTTCCAGTATGCTGTCGCCTTCTTTTAGAAGGCCAGCCATAGCTTCGCATTTTTTTCCTTCGGCTTTTTCTCCCAATAGGTTAAAGATAGTTTCCAGCCTTACCACTTGATTCTTTGTTACCGCAAGGTGTTCCTTAATGGTAGTGGCCAGGTGTGGCGATGTGGCATTGGCAACCATCTTAGGCAATGCCGATACCAGCGCATTCTCTGCCCAGTAAATATCTTTAAGGGAATCGATAAAAAAGTCCTTTAACTCTGTAGCGGCATCTGCTGCCGGGCTAACAATTAACCCCGGTGCTTTATCCTGTGCCTGTGCCTTATTAGTAATAGGCTTTTCTGAATTTTTCATATTTTTAATTTAGGTGTGTTTATATTGTTGCTTCGCGTGCCCAGAAACGGTGGTTAGCCATGGCGGTTATAAAATTGGCTGCAAACGCATCGTTATCGCCGTCACGGCCTAAAACAATGCCTTCGTCTTCATTATTTATTTTAGACGCAAATCCGGTTGCTGAAAGCAAGTCGATTCCCCCGGCCTGCGCGCCTATGATCTTACAATGTCTGTAAGCATCGCTTAAAAAGTCCATTGCATCGCTATCTTCAGAAAGCTCATTAAGATCAAAGCCACCAGGAATGTACACCGCATCAAATACAACTGATGACGTGGTAAGGAAAGTAAAATCAACAGACAGTTCGCCGCCTGCATCGCCTTTTACCACACCGTTGTAAGGTGCTACTATGCAGCCTTTAGCGCCCTGCTTAATAAGTGCTGACTTAATATCCAATACGGCCTGCTCGTCTACACCGTCTGCACAAACTATGGCTACTTTGCGCGACTCGATGGTAGGTTTTACCGTTGGGTTATTTATCATGCTAAGCGCCTGCGAACCTTCAATAGATGAAGGCACAGATTTTGGTTCCTGGTCGCCACCGAGATTTTCCGGCGATACGCCGTGGTTCATAGGCTGCTCCGGTACGGCGGGCACAACAAGCCTTAAGCCTAAGGCAACTTTTTGAGCCAGCTCTGTATCAACCTGAGATAGTATGCCCAGCATGCGCACCCTGATGGCGGTGGTTTCTACCTTGCCAAGCTCAAAGCGCAATGCTTTTACAATATGGTCTTTTTCAGTTTGCGACTGGCTGTTGTAAAACAGTTTTGCCTGCCCAAAATGGTCGCTAAAGCTCTCGCTTCGGGCACGCACCTTATGCGCGTCTACCCTTTCGTTAAAGCTTGCAAAGCCGCCGTCAGCAATTTTTGCCTGGTAGGGGCATCCACCGCCCAATGAATTAGGCGAATAGCTCACCCTGCCCACGTTTATTTCCTGGCGCATGTGTCCGTCGCGCTGGTTATTGTGCACCGGCGATACCGACCTGTTAATGGGTATTTCATGGAAGTTAGGGCTGCCAAGACGAGACAGCTGCGTATCGGTATACGAGAACAGCCTTCCCTGCAGTAGCGGGTCATTACTAAAATCGATGCCCGGCACTACATGCCCCGGGTGAAAGGCCACCTGCTCTGTCTCTGCAAAGAAATTATCAGGGTTACGGTTCAGCACCATCTTGCCAATGATGGTTACCGGAACCAGTTCTTCAGGAACTATTTTGGTAGGGTCAAGCAGGTCAAATTCAAATTTGTGTTCGTCGGCATCGGGAATAACTTGTACCCCTAATTCCCATTCAGGGAAATTGCCCATCTCAATCGCTTCCCAAAGGTCGCGCCTGTGAAAGTCAGGGTCTTTGCCCGAAATTTTCTGTGCTTCGTCCCAAACCACGGCGTGGGTACCTAATTTGGGCTTCCAGTGTAGTTTTACAAAATGCGACTCGTTTTGCTCATTGATGAAGCGGAACGTATGCACCCCGAAGCCTTCCATCATGCGGTAGCTTCTTGGTAATGACCGGTCTGACATCAGCCACATGATCATGTGTGTAGACTCCGGCATCAGCGAAATAAAATCCCAAAAGGTATCGTGTGCTGAGGCTGCCTGAGGTATCTCATTGTGCGGTTCAGGTTTTACGGCATGTACCAGGTCTGGGAATTTGGTGGCATCCTGTATAAAGAAAACCGGGATGTTGTTGCCCACAAAGTCATAAATACCTTCCTGGGTATAAAATTTTACCGAAAAACCTCGTACGTCCCTGGCAAGGTCTGTAGAGCCGCGGGAGCCCGCAACGGTAGAAAATCGTGTGAATACCGGTGTTCTCTGTCCAACTTCCTGTAGAAAACCGGCTTTTGTAAACTGCGGTATCGGGTTGGTTACCTCAAAATATCCGTGTGCTCCTGAGCCGCGTGCATGCACAATACGTTCAGGGATGCGCTCGTG
Source organism: Flavobacterium zepuense (assembly GCF_007097145.1). Lineage (GTDB taxonomy): Bacteria > Bacteroidota > Bacteroidia > Flavobacteriales > Flavobacteriaceae > Flavobacterium > Flavobacterium zepuense. The sequence continues at coordinate 131,146 of NZ_VJVZ01000001.1, forward strand.
GTCAAAGTGGGTAATTTTTTCCCTCAGGATAAAATCTTCCAGAAGCGATGGGCCGCGCTCACCTGCTTTAAGTGAGTTATTGTCATCATTAATTTTAATGCCCTGGTTAGTAGTCAGGTACTTGTTGGTTCCATCAGATTTATTGATGAGCAAATCTTTTTGCTTGTCATCCTGATGGTTACCCGGAGTGTTGTCTTGTGCCATATGTAAAGTGTGTATTTTGATATTGTTATCAGCAAATAAAGGTGGTGATTATACTATGGAAGATTGCCAATCTTGCATTAAAAAAATGACTAAAATCCTGTTAGTGTATGCATTAGCGACGGCTTATTAGTACAGGTAGCATTTTTTACAGAAGCATATGCAACGTAAGCCAATGGGTGGGCCAGTGTATCCAGAAGCAATACATTGCCCTCTAAAATAGATGTTATTACAGGAGTATGCGGCACTCTCTCTTTATTTTCGTCAAGGTCCCAGATGCCGCAGTCGTGGTAGGTTGTAAGGTCATCCCAGTCCGGCCTGTCCAGTACCGGATAAATACATGCTCCTAATAGCGGTATGCCCTTGTCTAAAGCTTTTATGCACTCTGTAGTAACCTCATCCATCCACGGTGCGCGGCCTATGCCAAAATGCCCGGTCTCAGATAAAAACAACGGTTTACCGTATCGCATGTATGCCATTTCTAAAAGGTCGGCAATCCCAGTACGGCGTGGCACAGTTTCTTCCGGCCAGTCAAGCGACCCAATGCCGTGGTCCCACTGGCTGTTCCAGTAGTAGTTAAAGCCCAGGATGTCAAGGTACTCTTCTTTACCGCCCAGCTCGGGGCACATCCTGCCGCCTATAATATCCATGGCCTGAAACTGGTGCCCGTTAAGGTTATCAATATGCTCGAGGTTAGTTTCATAACCCGGGTGAATTTTTATCAGGGGCTCTACCATAACAATCCTGCAATCGGGGTCGATATTTTTAAGCATCGATATCCCTAAGATTGCCGCTTTGCATAAATGGTACTTTATATCCCAGCCACTGTTTACCGCAAACGGTACCGTACCACGCACATCGCCGGAATGCCATGACAGGAAACTAATCTCGTTAATGGGCACTACAAAAAGCTGCTGCGTAGTGGCTGACTTATGAAACAAAGCAAATGCTTCACACAAGGCTATAAACCTGAGATGAAAGTGAGGATGCGTAGGATAAATGCCGTCAGGATAGCCAAAGTGGCACAGGTCCCATATTATTTGGATGCCCTGTTTATCTGCCGCTTGTATCCTGTTCCTTACTTCAGTAAAATCAAACAGGTAGGGTGCCGTTTCCACCGCGCTCCAGCAAATGCCTTCACGCACCGTTTTTATGCCTATGGTAAGCAGGTCGCGGTAATCATCGCGCACTCGTATGTCATGTTCCGTTTCTTTCAGCAGGTTTACCCTTTCACCCGAGCGGTTAATGTGGTCGGCACATTCGTATCCTCCTATAAAAAATGACTGGAAGGTACTCATACCGCTTTCTGGATTATTGGTTCCGAGGTAGATTCCAGTGCGCTAAAAAGTTCCAGTGCATTCTTAAATGCCTGGTCCATATTAAAATACTTATAATTAGCCAGCCTGCCTACAAAATACACATCGGCTAACGCTTCAGCGTCTACTTTATATTTTTCGTAAATATGTTGGTTTCTGGCATTGGGTACCGGATAGTATGGATCGCCTTCATCGGTAGTGTATTCTTTTACAATGGTTGTTCTCGCCGATTTTTGGTTACCAAAGTGCTTGTATTCAATAATCCGCGTAAAACCAACTTCATTGCCGGGATAATTTACCACGGAATTTTCCTGGAAATATTCGGCATCAACGGTTTCTGATACAAAATTTATCGAGCGGTACTCCAGCTTGTCTTCAAGGCTGTGCTTAAACTCGAAAAAGCGGTCAATAGGCCCGGTATAGAACAGCTTCTCATAGCCGGTAACTCCATCTTTTATATCAAAGAAATCGGTTTCCAGCTGCACTTCAATATTTGGATGATCCAGTATGGCTTCAAACAACTGTGTATAACCGCCTGCCGGTAATGCCTGGTACGTATCTGAAAAATAGCGGTCGTCATAATTAGTGCGCACCGGTATACGGTCGAGTACAGAAGCATCAAGCTCCTCCGGGTACTTGTCCCATTGCTTCTTGGTATAATGGCGGAACATTTTTTCATACAGCACCGCGCCTACCTTGTTCAGTACTGCCTCCTCGCCATTAGTCGGGTTAAGATAGGGTTCGCGGTTGTCATCCAGCCATTTTTTCATATCAGCTTCAGAGCTGATGTTTAGCCCGAATATCTTATTTACCGTAGTAATATTTACAGGAATGGGCAGCAGGGCACCATCTACTTTTGCTACCACCTTATGCTCCCAATTGTACCAGTTGCTGTAACGGTTTACATAATCCCACACCTGCTCATCATTAGTATGAAAAAGATGCGCGCCATATTTAGATACCAGTATACCGTTTTCATCGACGTAGTCGTAGCAATTGCCTGCAATATGGTTACGCTTTTCTATGATAAGCACTTTTTTGCCAATTTCCGCATATTGCTGTGCCAATACCGCACCCGATATCCCTGCACCTATAATTACTATATCTGCTCTCATCATTATTTTACGGTATTTTTAATTATAGCCTGCATTTTTTCTACGGTAACATCCCATGAAGTTTTTTCAAGAATATCGCTGTAATCTGTGGGGTTAAGCACATTATTGTTTGCAAGCATTGCGTCAATGGCTTTTGAGAATTCTCCTGAATTACTTATTATGGTAACATCTTCGCTGTAATCGCGCACTACATCATAAATGGCAGTAGAGATGATTGGTTTGCCGGCCGCCATATATTCTAGGGTTTTGGTGGGGCTTATATATTTAGTAGCGTCATTTAAGGCAAATGGCATCATGGCGATGCTAAATGCTTTGAGATAACCCGGCAGTTCCTTATAATCTTTCATACCCAAATAATGGATGTTGTGCAGCCTGGGCAGGTCGTGTTCGCCTATTTTGGCCAGTGGACCAATCATGACAAAACTAACCTCCGGTTTAAGAATTGCCGTTTCTTTTAGCAAATCCAGATTAATACGTTCGTCAATTACCCCGAAATATCCCACTATAGGACTTTTTATAGTCACAATATCTTCCGGAATCGCAAGTCCGTTAAGTGCTTTCGAAAAGTGATCTCTGTCTACCGAACTTGGGAAACAGTACACATTTTCATGGTGTTTTACTTTAGATTCGTATAGCGATTTGCCTCCTGTAAACACGATATCCGCCCTGTCCATAAGGCTGCGCTCCTGGCTTACCAGTTTTTCGGGGGCGCCTTTAAACAGGGAAAGCTCGTCCATACAGTCGTAGACAACCGTGTCAAAATCAAAATAATCTAAAAGCGGCAGGAACGAGGCCGAATAGAACCAGCCTGTAGCTGTGTTTTTGTTAGTATACTGGGGAAGTATACCTGCTATTTCGTCAATATGGTACACATTAGGCTGTAGTATGTGAAGGTTAGCAGCGACCTCAACAAGGCGGCTGCCCTCCTGTTCAGGGCGGTGCCATGGCTCTTCTATAAGCAATATCTTAAGGCTTTTTGCAAGCCGGCTGATAATGTGCTGCGGGCGCTGGTACACAAAATCCCAGCGCAAGTGGCAAAACACCACCATATCGTATTTGATGTTGTCGTTATTATCACCTGTTGAAGCCGGAATACCGCTTTTTTTTTTATATACTGTCTGCATAGAAATAAATGAAGTTTGAGGGTTGTTTAAAAGCAAGAGTAAAATGTACAATAATGAGAAAAAAGCATCTCCGTTAAGAAGGTGCTTTTACAATAGCTGCTGGGCAGTACTGTAGAATAAATTTTGGCTATAATTATTCTGTGTCAGGACGTTCAGATCCTTCTTCGCCTTCAACTTCTTCACCGGCAGCATCAAAATTGATGGTATTGTAAGCCGCTTCGGTAAGAGTTACGTCTGCTTCTTTTTCTTCGGCAAGGGTTTCAGCCAGTATGCCGGCCACCTCATCCTCGCCAAGTGTTTTGGCAAAAGCCACGAGCGTACCATAAGTAGCAATCTCGTAATGCTCCACTTTTTGCGATGCGGCTATGATACCAGCATCACGCACAGGGCCTTCCTGGGTACTTTCCATTATGTCCTGGGCTTCTTTGATAAGGCCGTCCATAGCCTCGCATTTTTTAGCAACGGCTTTTTCGCCTATCAGTTCAAATACCCTTTCAAGGCGTTGTACCTGCTGTTCAGTTACTGCAGTGTGCTCTTTAATTGCCTGTACCAGCGCTTCGGTAGTAGCATTTTTTGACATTTTAGGCAGGGCTTTGGTAAGTGCTTTCTCTGCCCAGTAAATATCTTTAAGGCTGTCTACAAAAAGTTCACGTAGGCCTTCGGCGGCAGAACGCTTAGCTGTAACTACGCCCCTATTGCCTGTTTTTGATGCGGCAGGCTTTAGGGTTGTTTTTGCAGCAGTTGTTTTAGTATCGGCTGCCTTAGGGGCAGTTGTTTTTGCAGCGCCATTTTTTGCGCCTGTGGCCTTAGATGGCCGAGATGGAGTTTTCATTATAAGTAGTTTTTTAAGGTGCGTTTATTATTTAACACAAATCTCCCCCTATTACTATAATTATGTCTTACATGATTTTGCGCCAGCTTTGTATAATGTTACCCATTTATTATTTTAAATTATAATTATATGTTAATTTTTCAATTCAAATGAGAATTTTTTAATGATTTGCCAAAACAATAATGTAACTAAAGTTGCAGAAGATGTAAAACAAAAACGGAAAGAATAAGCTAATTTTATACATAATAACTACCGCGCCCTTAAGGCACGGCGCAGTTATAAGCAAATATTAATAATATTTACTACATTAGATGATGAGGAACTTTTACTATGGATAAAAACCCAATAGCCTTAGCTAAAATAATGGCTGAGAATGAAGCATTGCTACAAAGCAACCGCGAACTTAAAGCGCATAATAAAGAGTTATCCCTTTTTAATTATGTGGCAAGCCATGACCTTCAGGAGCCGCTGCGTAAGATGCATACATTTGTTAAAATGATTGCCGACGACAAGGACAACCATATTTCCGGAGACAGTGCAATCTATATAGAAAGGATTTTAGTGTCGGCCTCCAGGATGCAACGCCTTATTGAAGACCTCTTGCACTACAGCCATGTGGATACGTTACACGAGAACGGATATGAGTTATCAGATATAAATATCATTGTACAAGATGCGCTAACTGATTTCAACGAGACTATTAAGAACACAAGGGCAAAAGTTACTGTTACTACCCTGCCCAATATAAAACTTATCCCTCCGTTAGTATATCAGGTAATACATAACCTTATAGGCAATGCGTTAAAATACCGTAATAAAGATGAGCAGCCCATATTACGTATTTCTTATGAATTAGCCAACCGGGAAGAAATAGCGCCCATTGAAGGAAAACATGAACATGCCGATTATTATAAGATAATCATAGCTGATAATGGAATAGGATTTCTACAAGAACAGTCAGAACTTATTTTTGAGCCGTTCCAGAGGCTGCATAGTAAAGATAAATATGAGGGTACAGGAATAGGGCTGGCAATTTGTAAAAAGATAATGACAAGGCATAAAGGCTATATAACAGCGCAAAGCAACCCTGGAAGAGGAACAAAATTTAATTTATATTTTCCGGTTTAACTACTGATAGCTTAGCATAAAATTTTCCTTACTTAGCCCATCGGTCATATATTGCCAGTTTATATACAAAACTTCAAGCAAAATTTTCTTAAGCAAGGCAGGGTCGTTTGGCTTTTTAATAAATACATTAGCCCCGGCAGATAATACTTCATTTTGGATAGCCGGAAGCGAAAGGCTGGTGTATATTGCTACGGACATATCAATATACCTGCTTTTAGACCTTATTTCTTTGAGGCATACAAAACCATTTTTACCAGGCATATTTAAATCCAAAAATAAAATGTCAGGTATTGTTTCGGCCCCTTCAATGTAATCCATTAAATCGGTACCATTTTCGCAAATGCTCAGGCGGTGGTTGATTTTAAGGTCTTTAAAAGCATTCTTAAAAAACAGGCGGTCATCGCGGTCGTCTTCCGCTAACAGGATGTGTACTTCATTTACTGTCATAATTTAGTTCTTTAGTTCAATACGGCCCTTAAGCTTCTCCTGTTAATTGATAATTTTTGAAAGGCACTTGGCGTTAGCCCCGTCATGTTTTTAAACTGGTTAGATAAATGCGCCACACTGCTGTACTGCAGCCTGTATGAAATCTCAGTAAGTGATAAGCCTTCCTGCAATAATAATTTTTTTACAAACTCAATTTTATGAAAAATTATAAAGCTTTCAATAGATATATGGCACATTTCGGTAAATACATTAGCCAGCGTCCTGTAATTTTCATTTAAAGTATCGGCGAGGTATGCAGAAATCTTCAGGGTAGGCAACGCATTATTTTTATAAAGGATATCTGTAATTAAAGATTTTACTTTTTGCACCAAAATCGCTTTATAATCATCTATAATTTCAATCCCGAAATTTTTCAGGTCTTCAAGTAATTGCTGATATTTATCCCTGCAAATACCTAACGGAAAACTTACACTCCCATCAGGATTAAGGTTATAGGAAATTCCCGTTCCCGATAGCTTATCATGTAGTACAGACCTGCACAATTTTTCTATATTATACTTTAAGTATACATTCATGGCAAAGGTGTGTAATTAAGGTTACCAATGTACAGCATTTCAAACTATGCCCTAAGCAAATGGTAGTAAATTGGGATAACAATAACGTTATGTAACCGTTTTGTAAGGACATTTTTAGATTTGTAAGGTATAGTTACTATAACTTCTGGTTAATTTTAAAATGGCATTAGCTGCTTTTTATGATTATTTTATAATAGCTATTTTAACTGATTAAATATCTTTACTATAAACTAATCAAACAGTACTACTATGTCAAAATCAGGCGCGCTGGTCATTATAGAAGATGACATAGATGACAGGATATTTCTGGAAAAAATATTTAAGGATATAGGCTTTAAAAATGAAGTAATCTGGTTTTCTAACACCGATGATGCTTTTGCATTTTTAAACACTACAATTAAGATAATATTTATTATATTCTCAGACGTGAGCCTCCCGGGGCAAAGCGGACTCGATTTTAAGAAGCAACTCGATGGTAACCCAAAATTAAGGCAAAAGAGTATTCCCTTTATCTTTTACTCAACATCAGCCAACCAGCAGGAAGTTAATGAGGCATATACCCAGATGACCATCCAGGGGTTCTTCAAAAAAGAGAACAACATCCAAGACACTACCGAAATGCTCAAGACCATATTTGCATACTGGTCGCTGTGCAGGCATCCTAATACGCAGTGATTGCCCGGTATAGTTATGCCTTGTATAGATATTATTATAATCGATGTATGGAATCAATTAGAAACTAAACCATGAAGACAATAAACAAGATTATAATTGCCGGTGCCGTAGGAACAACATTCATGACTTTATACAGCATGCTAAGATCTAAACAAGACAATCAGGAATATTCTGAACCGGTACTGATTAATGAGCTAATTGATAATTCAAAAAATCTTCCTGCTATAAAAAATGAAATAACACATCCTGCCGGATATATCCTTCACTATGTAACCGGAGTAGGTTTTGTTAGCTTGTATTGGCTGCTATGGAAAAAAGTTTTGTTGCGGCCAAGTGGGTTTAGAATAGTTATAGTGGGAGGACTGAGCGGCCTGACGGGTATTGCAGTATGGAAAATTCTTTTTAAACAACACAACAGTCATCCTTATAATAACCGTTTTGGGTATTATAAGCAGCTACTTACCGCCCATATTATATTTTCGGCAACCGCACTTGTAACATATAAAGCTTTAGGAACATCTAAACGATATTATTTATCTTAAGTAGGGGTATATAAAGGTAAAAAAGACAGTACTGCTGATTACGCTGTATTTTTTATCAGAACTTTATTAAGCCGTACTTATCAATAACATCGGTTACTTCTATACCAAAATGAATTATCGTTCTAATGCCCGCCTTTATAGCTTTTTTCTGCAATAAATTAAATTGCGCCTCCAAATACCTGCCAAACAGCAGGCGGGGCAGCACCTAATCATTAAAGTTTAGCGGGATTATATGGTAAGGCTCATGTACCTCTTTACTAACCGTGCACACTTATCCGTGTATATGGGTTACAATAGCAGGTATCTCGTTACCCTATACATTGTTTATGTGCTCCACATTAGCGCCTTTTGCACTGTATGGTATACCGGCACCAAGTTGCTGTTTGCGTTAAAATATCTCTATTTCAATATTGTTACGGTCGCTTTCTACCAGTCGTTTATACATAAACAATTCGCTGGGGCCTCCGCCCAGTATTGCAATGCGTTTTTTAATGTCTTCCATTATAGTATAGTGATTAATAACCGTGCAGCACTAAGATAAAACGAGTATTATTAATTTTTTCAGTAATAAATCTTAAATAAATAGCTTTTGCTTAATTTTAAAACTTTCCGGTAAAATATTACATTAAGTTTTATATAATATTTATAATACCTGCATTGCACTTATACATAATTTAGGCTACAATAATTTATAACAAATGGATACCGCTACCACCACTACCCCACATATAAAACCTGCAAAAAAGCTGTACACTTATCAGGAATCTGATATTGCCTTGCTGTTTCAAAAAATGGAACAGAGCAATACACCACAGCGCCTCTTATACCAGTTGCCTACCGGAGGCGGCAAAACGGTAATTTTCTCGGAAATTGCTAAAAGGTATATCGAAAAATTCGGTAAAAAAGTAGTGGTACTTACCCACCGTGTTGAGTTGTGCAGGCAAACATCGGTTACATTAAAAAACTCCGGTGTGACTAACAGAGCCATTAACAGCACCGTAAAAAAGATAAGCAAAAAAGACGATTATACCTGCTATGTGGCTATGGTAGAGACGCTAAAGAACAGGATTAAAGACGGCCAGGTAAATACCGATGCTGTGGGTCTTGTTATTATAGATGAAGCCCACCATAACTCGTTCCAGAAATTGCTGGGCAAGTTTAAAAACGCTACCATTATAGGCGTTACCGCTACACCTTTTAGCTCAGATATTAGTTTGCCGATGCACAAAAATTACAGTGAACTTATTGTGGGCGAACCCATTGGATCGCTTATAGCGCAGGGTTTTTTGGCAAAGCCAAAAACCTGGCGCTATGATGTAGAGCTTAACTCCTTAAAAACCGGCGTGCATGGCGATTTTACCGTTAGCACCTCTGATGCTTTATATTCGGCGCCCGCCATGCTGGAACTGTTACTTCATGCGTATGAAGAGCACTCTAAAAACAAAAAGACGCTGATATTTAATACCGGTATTTTTACTTCACGGGCCGTTTGCCAGCTGTTTACTGATGCAGGCTATGATTGCAGACACCTGGATAATAAGACCCTTGCGGGAGAGCGAGCCGAAATCTTAAAATGGTTTAAAAAAACTAAGGGTGCCATACTTACATCGGTTTCTATACTTACAACAGGGTTTGATGAGCCTTCTGTGCAAACCGTAATATTAAACCGCGCCACTAACTCGCTCACGCTATACCACCAGATGATAGGCCGCGGATCGCGCAGGTTGCCGCAAAAAAAGACATTTAATATTATAGACCTGGGCAACAATACCGACCGTTTTGGCGAATGGAACGCTCCCGTAGACTGGAAATATGTTTTTGAAAACCCTGAGCAGTACCATGAGAGCATGAACAGCCATACTGAATATGAAAGCCATGGTATTCCGGCTGAAGTGCGGTCAAAATTTCCCAACAGCCTGGAGGTTTCGTTTGATGTGCAGGAGGCGCACAGGCTGGCTCTGGAAAATGGGCTGAAACCGAAGATCGTTATACGCGACTCATTAAGGCAGCACGCCCTGATGTGCGCCGATAATGCCGAAACAATTACCGATGCCCTGCACCTTAGCGATGAGCTGGATAAAGAAATTAACTGGAGGATTAAGCAATATGCCAAATGCCTGGGCAAGGTCACAAAAAATTATACCGACTGGCTACAGAATGATTACAGGGCCAAACTAAGGATACTAATTCAAAAAATTATGCACCGCCGCGAACTGCTGGCGGCTGCCAAATAGGGAGCTATGATAGAAAACAGGGAAAACGACACACAAAATATTGCGGTGGTTTCCTCTAAGGCCGACCGCCATAAATACGGGAAATTTCAAAAGAAGCTTTACCCGATAGCATCATTAGGCAGGGTGGCTGTAGATTGCCGGGCTAACCCTATTGATATCCTTAAGGAAAACAGTAAAGGCAGGATGCTGGGCCTGCTGCCCCTTAGGTACGAACGCATGGCCGAATCGCCCTTTGGGTTTTACCGCGGCAGTGCAGCCGTTATGGCATCAGACCTTTCTATGCTGCCTTCCACCAATATGAAACTACAGATCTGCGGCGACTGCCACCTGCTTAACTTTGGCGGCTTTGCTACGCCCGAACGTACACTGGTGTTTGACATAAACGATTTTGATGAAACATCCACTGCGCCATGGGAGTGGGATGTAAAACGCCTTGCTGCCAGTTTTGCCATAGCCGGAAGGGATAAGGGATTTACCAATCTTCAATGCGAGGAAGCAGCGTTTACTGCCGTAAGCAGCTACAGGAAACACATGGCAGAATACGCCGAGATGTCGGCACTACAAATATGGTATTCGCAAATTAGCATGAAAGACCTGGTGCATTCTGGCAAAATTAAGGAGCTGAAGCAATTTGACCCCAAACAAGTTAAAAAGGTCATTAAGCGTGCCCCGCACGAAAAAGAGTTTGCCAAGCTTACCTACAGCAAAAAGGGAGAGCCGCATATTAAGGACAATCCGCCGCTTATTTTTCATGTACCAAAAAACAAGGAAGCTGCCTTTTTTACCGAAGCAGAAAACGCCTATAAGCGGTACCTGCGCTCACTTACACATGATAAGAGGATATTGCTTAGCCGCTATACGATAAAAGATGTGGTCATGAAGGTTGTGGGGGTGGGCAGCGTAGGCACTTTTTGCGGCGTTTTATTGCTGATGTCGGCTACCGGTGACCCACTGTTCCTCCAGTTTAAAGAAGCACACCAAAGCGTGCTGGAGCCTTATGCAGGTAAAAGCAAATTTAAGTACCATGGCCAGCGTGTGGTAGAAGGGCAAAGGCTGATACAATCGGCTACCGATATCTTTTTGGGCTGGACAATTGATGCCGCCGGAAGGCAGTTTTACGTACGCCAAATGCGCGATGCAAAGGTAAAGCCTTTAACAGATACTATGGACCATGATATCTTTTTAAGGTATGCACATTCCTGCGGTTGGGCACTATCCCGCGCACACGCCCGCACGGGGGATGCAGCCATTTTAAAAGGATATATGGGCCAGGACGAACATTTTGAAGATACTATCGCAACCTTCTCTATAGGCTATGCCGACCAAAATGAAAAAGACCATGAGCGCTTACTGCACGCTATTAAGCACAACCTTTTGCCTTAATTTACATACTTATTTTTTACAATTGTTCCATATTATCCAGGCAATAGGCCGCTCTTTCAAGGGTTTGTTCTTTTTCATCAGGTATCTTATCCCACAGCCGGTACACCATTGCAAGCCGAGGGTGGTGTTGAGTTTTTTGCAGTGGCGGTCATGAAAATCCCAGTAAAGGCTGTTAAACGAGCAGGCATTATTGCTGGCGCGCTCTAACCGGTCATATCTACAGCCTTCACAATAATTGCTCATTTTGTGTATGTAATTTGCGCTGCCTGTATATGGCTTCGAGCCTGTTACGCCACCGTCGGCATATTGGCTCATTCCACGGGTATTGGTGATTTCCACCCACTCAATGGCATCGATATAGATACCCAGGTACCAAAAATCCACCTGCTCAGGTGCCACACCCGCTAATAGCGCGAAATTCCCGGTAATCATGAGCCTTTGTATGTGGTGGGCATAAGCACCACTCAGCGACTGGCTGATGGCACTTTTAAGGCAATTAATTTTAGTATTGCCAGTCCAGTACCATCCCGGCAGTTGCCGCGAATGCCCGAAAAAATTAAGGCCTGCGAATTCAGGCATTTTCATCCAGTAAATCCCTCGCATGTATTCTCTCCATCCAAGGATTTGGCGCACAAAACCTTCTAGGTGATTGTGCGTGATTGCTTTTTTATCATTTTCCCATACAACTATAGCGGCCTTGACGACTTCTTTAGTTGAAAGCATCTTAGTATTCATAGAAAATGAGAGGCACGAATGGTACAGGTACAACTCGTCGGTATGCATCGCAGCCAGTCGGCCTTCCTTTCCCTGAACGGCACGATGTTCCTGTCAATTTCTATATACAGCTTTTTATCGCTGCCACTCCCGCGATAATAGCCAAGCTTTCCGTACCCGGGCCGCAGCCGCACCGTTCCGGCACGCCGAAAGGTAAAGGACTGCGTTAGCCCACTGCCTTTGTAGATCAGCCAGGCGATATCAAGCAAGCCGGCCGCCTTGTCCTCGATCTCCAGTATCGAGATCTCATTGTTGTCGAGGTAGTATACAATGTTCTTTTGTGCTGTCATGGTAGCTTGTTAATGGTTATATTCTTTCAAGTGTGCTGCACTCAGTATATTGAAAGGGCTTGCCGAGCTACAGCGTAACGGGCAAACCCAACCAAATCAACCCAACTAACTATATTTAAAACTGGTAGCGGTAACCAAAATCAGGCTGGAATCCGATCTGGTCGATCTGGTTTACCTGCTGGGTTACGCGGTTATAATCCTTAGTGAACACATTACTGTTGTTGTTAACGTTCTGGAAATCCACATAAAACGAATGCGAACGCTTCTTAGTACTGCTGTTGATCTTAAAGGCGAACTTGATATCCATCCTAAAGTAGGCATCGTACTGCTCGCTGAAGGCCCTTAGGTCGTCACGCACCTCATAGCCATTGGCAATCGATGCCGGCAGGTCAACCGGGGTATAATAGCGCCCGCCTGCGGTAGTAAGCTTTCCGTTTATGGAAAAGACATCCTTCTTATTCTTGCCGATCTTGAATTCCTTACCGCCCAGCGCGTTAATCACGTAACCGTTGTTGAAGGGCGAATTGCGCTCTATATTATCGCTGCCCTTGTATTTGCTTTCAAAAAATGATGTGGTAAGCAATGCGTTGTAGCCCCTGCTGAAAAACTTTTCCAGGGTAAGCTCTATTCCCTGGTTGTGCCCGGTGCCCTTGCTCACCAATGAGGTCTTATCCGTTGAAAAGCCGAAATTAGATCCTTCCGTCAGCGAGGAATAGCTGGTAGGGGTGCGTTCCACTGCCGCCTTGTCAATGTCCTGGTAGTAAGCTTCGACCTTGGCACGCCACTTATCGGCGAAGCGGATATCATACCCTACTACGTAATGCTGGCTGCGCACCAGGTCGAGGTTCTTATTGGTCTGCTGCAGCGTACCGCTTACGTTCTCATTTAGAAACAGCAGCGGGGCGGCGACATTCTGGTGGTGCAGGCCATAGCCGAAATTCAGGGAACTGCGTTCGGTAAGCGCGTAGGTGACAGCAGCCCGCGGTTCGGCCACAAACTGCTCATTGAGTGAAAAGTACTGGGTGTGGACACCGGCATTAAGGGTCAGCTTTTCGGTAAGCCTGTACTGCCCCATGGCATACGGCTGCACGATGCTGTAGCTGCCATCCATGTCCAGCAGGTTGACATAATCGGGGTAGCCGTCACCGTCATTATCGGCCTGGCGGTCGCGGTCCCAGCGGTTGGCCTCAAGCGAGAAAAGCTCCAGCAGCAGCCCGGTACGGAAGTTAAGCTTGCTGGATAATTTTGAGTTAAGCACCGAGGAGAAGGTAAAGCGGCTCTCGGTAGTCTCCCCGTCAGCAAAGCGTATCTTGGTCTCCTGCGGGGTATCAAGGTTGTAATAGCGGTCTTCCTCTATGGTGTTCTTTGAAGACGAGTAGCCCGCCACGCTCTTCAATACGGAATTCTCCCCCACATCCAGGGTATGCTTTATGCCAAAGGCGCTGAACCCCGAAGTTACGAACTGGTCGGTATCACGCGTGGCAAAAAGGTCGTCGCCGTCCAGCTCCACATCTTTGCCGATCAGGTCAATATTAGAGGTACCCAGTATGCCAAAGGCTGAAAAGTTACCCAGCTTGCCCCTGCCCAGGTCAACATTGAACGAAAAGTCGCTGTAGTTGGGCTGCGCCGTTACACCCGCAAAGCCCAGCGGGCCCACGATACCGAAACGCCCCGCCGCCAGGAAGGAGCCCCCGTTCTTGCCCAGTGGCCCCTCCGCCATGGCCTCCAGGCCCGGGAACGCCGCCACGCCTACCGTATATTCGTACTCATAGGCATTGCCCTTGCGAAGGCCCAGGTCAAACACACCGCCTATCGCATTGCCGTATTCTGCCGGAAAGGCCGAGGTAATGAAGTCGGAATTTGCCAGCAGGTTGGGATTCAGCGCCGATACCGGGCTGCCTGTGGTACCCAGTGTAGAAAAGTGGTTGGGGCTTGGGATGGGAATGCCCTCCAGGCGCCATAGCAGCCCTGTGGGCGAGTTGCCGCGTATCACGATATCATTACGGCTGTCGTCGGCCGTGGATACCCCGGCAAAGTTAGAGGCCAGGCGCGCCACATCGCTGCGCCCCCCGGCATAGCGGTTGACCTCTTCCGGGGAGAACTGACGCGCGGATACGGCCGCCATCTTGTTTACCGGCTTGGCCTTGTTATTGCCTCCTGAAGTGATGACTACCTCTTCCAGGGAATTGAAACTCTCTGTCAGCGCCACCGCCACTATGGCGTCCTTGCCGGCGGTAACGTCGATCTCGGGCAGAGTGGCGTTTTCATAGCCCACAAAGCTCACCAGTATCGTTTGCCTGCCTACAGCAACCCCGGCAAGGGTAAACATGCCATTATCGTCACTGATGGCTACGATGTTCGGGTCGCCCATAAGTGCTACCGTAGCTGCCGCTATGGGCTTCTCCGATTGCTTGTCGGTCAGCGTTCCCCTGATGGTGCCTGTTTGGGCAAACGCCATTGCACTTATAATAAGAAATGCACTGCTTAAAATGTACTTTACCATGTTCTGATTTTTTAAAGTTGTTCGAATTGATTCAAATGGCTGTCCTGCCGCAAAACAATTGATTGCCTGCAAT
This sequence comes from Flavobacterium zepuense, assembly GCF_007097145.1. Classification (GTDB taxonomy): domain Bacteria; phylum Bacteroidota; class Bacteroidia; order Flavobacteriales; family Flavobacteriaceae; genus Flavobacterium; species Flavobacterium zepuense. The sequence continues at coordinate 146,358 of NZ_VJVZ01000001.1, forward strand.
TGTAAAGCGCCTGCCCGGCGGCAAGTGGTTACCGGACAGTGCAAAGATGTAAGGGACAGGCCAGCCGGGCATTGATATTTATCAATATCGAAACCGCCTCAACAATTTCCCTTACTGAGGACGATATTGATAAACATCAATGAACCCCTGTTTGCGTGCCACTACTTTTGGAACCATAAACACAACCCTAACTAAAGGACAGCCTTATGAAGACCATACACATACTACCCTACCTGGGCATAGCTGGTGGGCGCTTGGCAGCGGCAGCGGCCCTACTAGTACTGATACACGCCCAATGTGCCGCCCAAGGCTATATCGAAGGCGTGAACATCAGCTACGAGCACCTGCCCATGAAGATCGAAGCGCCGGGCGGGGACCAAAACTTTTCCGGCAACAATATGAAGCTAACCGCTGCGGTACCCATTTTCCTAAGGGAAGACCGCTCCAGATACCTTATTGTGGGCGGTAGCCTGGAAGCGTTCAATTTTTCGGGTACGCACCCCGATTTTGAGCCCAACAGCGTCTACAGCATCTCCCCTACGCTGGGGTACAGCACCAGGGTGGGCAGGGATGTAAACCTGACCGGACTGCTGGTGCCCACCCTCAACAGCGATTACAAAGCCATCAAGGCATCGGACATCAATTTCGGGGTGATATTCCGGGCCAGCTGGAAAGCCTCCGAGGCGATTACCTGGAAAGCGATCCTGGGATACCGCCAGCAGTTCTATGGCCCGCAATACGTGGTATTGGTCGGCATGGACTGGAAGGTAACCGACAGGTGGATGGTATTCGGCGATGTGCCCCATAGCCTTACCATAAGCTATGCGGCCAGCCCAAAGGTCAACGTAGGATTCAACCTTTTTGTACAGAACTCCACCTACAGGCTTGAGAACCAGAACCGCTACTTTGAATACAACTCCGTAAATCCCGGCCTGTTTATCGAGCGCTACATCACCGATAGCTGGGCCGTCCGGGCCACGGCCGCCTATACCCTGATCCGGAATATGGAAGTGTACAACAGCTATGACAAGGCCAAGGGCTTTATCGACTTCTATGAAATGGGCAACCGGGCCGACCCGCTTAACCCGGAGGTAAGCAGCGGCCTTTCCTTCAAGGTCGGCCTCAGCTATCGCATCGTTCCGGGGAAGCACAAATAACAAATACCTTATATCATGATCAATAAATTCTTCAACAGTATGGCGGCAAGCTGCCTGCTTACACTACTGGCGGTGTTTACCGCGCAGCCTGCCGAAGCACAGTCACAGGGATCGGCCCCCGCGGCAGGAGTGCTACTGGATAGCCTGGCCGAGACCGGCATCCTGAAAAAAAACAGGATCAGGCAGCCGCAGGAAGCCCTTACCCTGAGCCGGTTCCTTAAGGAGGGGAAAGTCCATGTACTGGCCGTAAGGGAGGACAACGGGGAAACGATTACCGGAGTTGACCTGAGCGAACTGTTGGGGCGGTTCGACAGCGAGATATTTTCCCTTATTGCCGGCAGCGAGTTTGACCAGCTCTCAGCGCTGGTAAGCAGCCAAGCTACGGCGGTAACGGTAGGCTATAGCGACCTTTTGCCTTGCGTTTCCGGCAGCAGGCACCTGGCCATCGGCATCAATTATGCCGAACACGGAAAGGAAACCGGACAGGTAAGGCCGTTCATGTTCCCAAAGCTTGTGGAGACCGACCCGGCCCTGCATACCCTGCACTATACCGAGGGCTGGCTGCTTGACCACGAGGTCGAGCTCGGGATCGTGTTCCCTTCCGACATTTGTTCCCCAGAACTGGACGACAGCCAGCGCATTGGCTTTATGGTGGTAAACGACTTTACCGATCGCGCTACGCTGATGCGCAACATGGACAGCCAGGATGTTACCGGCGGCAAGGGTTTCCCCGATGCCAAAAGCCTGAAGGGATTTTTGCCCACCGGCCCCTACATGGTGATCCCCCGAAACTGGCGCACGTTTGTGGCCGAACTCCAGCTTGAGCTGAGCTTGAACGGGACACTGCGCCAAAAAGGCGCCGCAAGGGACATGGTATGGAAGATCGATGAGATCATTGCGCGCTCGTTGGGCACTAAAAACAGGGCTGAAAGCTACTATGCGGGGCGCCGGATACCCTTGTTTGAGGGCGACTGCATCCCGGCAGGCAGCATTATTGTAACCGGTACGCCTGCCGGTGTGGTATTCAAGGCGCCCAAAGGCAGCTTTATTTTTGGCAGGGTATTAAAATACATCTTTACAGGCAGGTTCCTTACTGCAAAGATGCATCCCTATATCCTACAGCAGTACCTCAAGGAGCAAATGGCAAACCCGAACTACCTTAAGCCGGGTGACCGTGTGGAAAGCACGATCAGCTATCTGGGGACCATAAGGACCAATATTGTCAGGTAGCCTACAATTTATCGATCAGCCGCTGCGTTGATTAGGGAGCGATTAATGCATTGCGCTATAGCGCCCTTACCGCCAAATTTTATACTTTTAGGCGGTCAACCCTTTGCCCTAATAACACGAACATCATGATGACCCCAACCGATCCGCTTGGCAAAATAGAGGCTTTTATACGAACGATCATCAATCCCAATCCCGAGGAATGGGAGGCGTTCGTGGATATCGTGCGCTTTGCCTCCCTTAAGAAAAAGGAATTGCTGCTCTCCGAAGGGCGCGTATGCAATTTTATAGCCTTCTTAAATTCGGGCGTGCTCAGGGAATACAATTTTGTGAACGATAAGGAGACCACCGTCGACTTTATCGGCGAAAACCAGTTTACCAGTGCCTACCACAGCTTTATCACGCAATCGCCATCCACGCAGTATATAGAGGCGCTTACCGATGTGGAGCTGCTGCTGCTGGACAAGGCGTCGATAAATGCACTTTATGACCGGTATAAGATATGGGAACGCTTCGGGCGGCTGATCATTGAGCATATTTTTTGCGCCAGCGAGGAAAAGCGTAAAAAGCTCATCACGACAACGCATGATGAGCAGTACCGGGATTTTGCGAAAGCGTATCCCCAGATCGTGCAGCAGGTACCGCAGTATTATATCGCTTCCTATTTAGGGCTAACGCCAGAGCACCTGAGCAGGATACGGAAAAAAGCATAAGCTTATTTTTCTGAGAGGATGGGTGCCTTTTGGAAATAATCCGGATCTTCTATGCAATCCACGATGAAGCGTGCCACGTTGCGCCGGCTTACGAACATTCCGGGTTTTGCCGTGTAGTCCACCGTTACCGGCTTGTCCTTTGTACTGTTGGTCAGCGCCACCGGCCTTACCGATGTCCATTGCGTATCTGACGCGGCCAACAGCCTGTCGGCTTTTGTATGGTCGCTAAATACGATCTTGAGGTTGGTATGCCGTACCATGAAGCGCGTCAGCCCGGGTGCCAGCGCCATGCTCTCACCGGCGCCGATCGTGGACTGCCGTATGATACGCTGTACGCCCTGCGCCTTCATGGCGGCCAGGGCATTGGCCGTAGTGCGCTGCAGCACATCCGTGGGTCCGATCTGGGCTGCCCAGGGCAGGTCCGATTTCCTTGGATTGTTCAGGGTGCTGATCACGGTATCGCAGCCCTTGATCGCCTTGAGCACATCTTCAGGGTTATAGGGCGTGCCTTCGATAATTTTCAGGTTTTTGTGGCGGTGCCCAAATTCCGCAGGCTTGCGCACCAAGGCCACCACGCCGTAGCCGCGCTCCAGCGCAAATTTCATGACCAGGGCGCCGGTTCTTCGCTTGCGCCCAGTAATAATAGCTTTTTCATAGGTGTTGTAATTGATTTAACGCGTTCTAAATGGATTTACGGATTGCCAAATGGCCGTATCGCGCAGGCAAAGGCCTGTCCAGAGCAGCAGGATCACCGCTATGCAATGCGCAAAGGCCTCCCCAACACGCCAGTGGGCCACAATGGCACCTCCCATGTACCCTGTAAGCAGTATAGCCCCAATAGCCGAGGTCCGGGGCAGGAAGTATACGATAAGACAGGGCAGCAAGATACACGAAAGTGTAAAGGGGGTGCCTGCCGGCATTCCCATGGCAACCATCTCCTGGGTGTATGGGTGACGGGAGGCTGAAAAATCCGACGAGTGTGCCGTAAAATAAGGGAAGGCAAGAGACAATTGAAACGATCAGGCCGAAGATCGGAACGAGCCGATTCTTTTTGTTTTTTTGTGTAGAGTCCATATATTTATCGTATTGTTACTGCCCCAAAAGTAAAATGCATTAACTTTACAGACCTTATCTCTTAACCTTGGGAAACTAGTTTCCTGAATGAAAGTACCTGAAAATGAACCCCAAAAATCAAAAGCCCGAACCATTGGCCTGCGACCCTATGTCGCTTATAGCCATTAAGGATACCCTGCAGCTGCTATCGGGCAAATGGAAGATCCAGATTGCCGGGCTCCTGTTCCGCAGCGGGCGCATGCGCTTTATGGACCTACAAAGGGCAATCGACGGCATCGGTGTAAAGATGCTTTCCAGGGAGCTCCAGGAACTCGAGGAGAATAAGATCGTAAGCCGTACGGTGATGGATACCAAGCCTGTCACGGTAGAATACGAGCTTACCGCACACGGCAGGACCCTTGAAGGTGTCATCGTTGCCATCTCAGACTGGGGCGTTACCCACCGCAACCACCTCTTCAAACAACCTAGCGTTTAGCCTATGGAGCTATTATTTGCCTATTTTGAAGTAAAGTCCGGTACACTGCTTACCGATATGGAAAAGAAACGTATTGCATCCCGCTTTCTGGCCAAGCGCCTGCGCAAGCGCCAGTACCTTTTGCAGGAGGGCGATATATGCAAATACTTCAGCTTTATCGTACAGGGCGCCGCACGCACCTATTCGGTAGACGAAAAGGGCAATGAGCACATCCTGCATTTCGGCACCAGCGGCTGGTGGGTGGGCGACAACGAAAGCTTCACCCTGCATACCCCTACCCGCTACAACATCGACATGCTGGGAGATACCGAGCTGCTGGTCATTACCGAAAGTGACCTGCAGGAGCTTATCGACACTATCTCGGCCGTATCCAAAACCATTGCCGCGATAAGCAGCCAGCGCGTGATCTCTGCGGAAAAGCGTATCCATGCCGCAATAAGCCAGACGCCTGAAGAGCGCTTTGCAGCGCTTAATGCAGCCTACCCTGATTTTCTGCAAAAATTCCCGCTGAACATGATTGCCTCCTACCTTGGCATATCGACAAAGACACTCGGCCGCATCCGCAACAATAGCAAATAGTACTGCTGTTTTCACCTACGACCTGCTTTCCTCATAGTCAGCAGTGAAAGCGTTCCCTGCTGCTCCCCTACGGGACAAATGTCCCCTGCCCTTTCAGACAAATGTCTTACCCCAGCCCAGTATTGCACCCTAACTTTGCTTAAACTTTAATTAAAAGAGAAATGGCAAAAATAATGGTAATCTCAGGGATGGCGGTACTGCTTTCCGCTGCCCTGGCACACAACCCAAACCCTAATTTTATTAATCCAAACAATACAGTACGTATGGAAGCACAAACTGAAAATAAGACAGCAGAAAACAACCAGGAATCAGAAGCGGTAAAAGTAGTGAATGCACTATTTATGGCCTTTAAGGGCGGTGCTACACCAGCGGAGCTTGCGGAATTTTATGCCGAAGATGCCGAAATGGACATCCCGGGCGATACCCAAACCGTGCCGTGGATCGGCAAGCGCAAGGGAAGGGCACAGATCACCAAGCATTACGAATTGCTGCGCGAATACATCAAGCCTGAAAAGCTTGATTTCATAGACATGCTGGACAAGGGGAACAGGGTAGTCATCCTGGGGTACCTTGAATCACGCAACAAGAAAAACAACAAGGTGATGAAATCCCAATTCAGCATCAACATTGTCGTTAAGGATGGCAAGGTGGCCAGCTACCATTTATTGGAAGATTCATATGAGGTGGCGCAAAAGGTAAAGCCTTAATCCTTTTAAGGAATATTCACCCAATCGTATGCGTATGAAAAATGTGAAAACAATGCTTGCTTCCCTCGCACTTCTATGCCTTGTCTCCTGCACCGATAAAAGCGCAAAGGCGGTAATTGAAGAGCAAGGCAAGGCAGAGAGCGTACAGCAAGCGGAAACCCTCGATGCCTTTTACAGGCGCTACATTGCGGCGGCCAATGCCCGCGACCTCGATGCTATAGCTGGAATGGTGAGCGACGATGTGATAATTAACGGGGTAAAGAAGAAAAAAGAAGATTCTGTAGGTGGGTTCCAATACATATTGGACGCGGTACCTGACTACGAGTGGAAGATAGAAGACCTCTTTACCGACGGTGAGCGCATCGCCTGCCGCCTGACCGATACCGGTACGCCTACAAAAACGTTTTTGGGAAATGAGCCGACCGGCGCCTCGATATCAATTACCGAATTCGCTTCCTACAGGGTGCGAAACGGCAAATTCATAGAAATGTGGTACCTGATCGATGCGGCCCAGGTTAAGGAGCAGCTTAAGAAATAACGTACCGTATACTGCATCCTATCGCAGGGCTTCGCAGCCGAATAGGGATAGTAACCGTAAATCCGGCCGGCGGTAAGGCACGCTTTACCTACCGTTCATCCTCAATTTGGCTACAAAATACTGTAATCCTACTACATCTTACCCTATCAGGCTGCGGAACTTTGCATAACAAAACAATATAATTATGCAATCAGAACAAAAGAAAGTGGCATTGGTAACCGGTGCCAATACCGGTGTGGGATTCCAGATCGCCAAGGCACTGGCCGAGAACAACTATATCGTGTACCTCGGCGCGCGAAATATTGAAAAAGGAAGGAATGCGGCAGCGCAGCTGGGTGAAAATGCGATACCGGTACAACTGGACGTCACCCTTCGCAGTACCATTGATGCCGCGGCTGCGGAAATCCAGCAGCGATTTGGCAAGCTTGACCTTTTGGTGAACAACGCAGGAATCTCCAATGCCGGAACCCAAAAGGGTACGATGGAGGAAATGCTTGCGGCCCAAAAGCCAAGTGTTGTCAATGTTGATGAGATGCGCGCGGTTTGGGAAACCAACGTGTTTGGGGTTGTGTCGGTTACACAGGCAGTACTGCTCTTGCTCAGGCATGCGGCCGCACCCCGTATCGTTAATGTTTCCAGCGGCCTTGGCTCAATGACGCTCAACATGAATCCGGATAACCCGTACAGGAAGCATTATGATGTGGTATACGGGGCATCGAAGGCGGCCATGAATGCCGTTAATGTGGCCCTGGCAATAGAATTGGAAGACACCAACATCACCGTTAATGCAGTAAGCCCAGGATTTACGGCCACAGCGCTGAACAATTTCCAGGGAACCGACTCGGTGGAAGAAGGCTCTAAGGAACCGGTACGGGTAGCCCTTGATGAAAGCGGCGTTACCGGACAGTTTACCGGCCCTAACCAGGAAAAATATCCGTGGTAATATGTAACAATCTAAAACCGGTGGCCAGTACAGGCCATCGGTTTTTTTTATTCCTATCTTTCATCCATGAAAAAAGAAGAAAACCTTATCCGTTACCGTTCCATCCCTGAAATACACGAGGCCTTTGGCATGCCCAAGCCGAAGCATCCCCTGGTAAGCCTCACCCACTTTGACAAGGATAAGCCCATAAACCCTGACCGGCTGCCGGGCTATGATGTTTTGGACTTTTATAAGATCACCTTTATTTCAGACAGTTCCGGCCGGCTAAAGTACGGGCAGGACTATTATGACTTTAACGATGGCGGCATGCTGTTCCTGGCACCCAACCAATTGGTGGGCGCTACCGATAGCAGCGGCGATGCCGACTGCTACATCCTCTTGCTCCATCCGGATTTTCTGCACGGCTATCCGTTAGCAAAAAAGATAAAGGAATATCGTTACTTCTCCTACGCCGTAAATGAGGCGCTCCATTTATCGGACGATGAAAAGCAGACCATACTGTCAGTCTACGCGATACTGGAAAAGGAACTGAACGGCCGCATTGACGAATTTAGCCAGGAAGTCATCATTGCACAGCTGGAGTTGCTGCTCAGCTATGTCAACCGGTTCTACCGTCGCCAATTCATTACGCGAAAGACCATTAACAGAGGCCTTTTGGAACGGACCGAAGCGATACTGGACGAGTATTTCAACTCAGGGATGACGCACGACCTTGGCATTCCCACGGTACAGTTCCTCTCAGGACAGCTCAACCTGTCCGCAGGCTACTTAAGTGACATGCTCCGCTCGCTCATTGGCAAGAGCACCAAGCAGTATATTCACGATAAGCTTATTGAAAAGGCCAAGGAAAAGCTCTCTGCCACACCGCTTTCTGTGTCCGAAATCGCCTACCAGCTGGGATTCGAGCACAGCCAGAGCTTTTCCAAGCTCTTCAAGAGCAAGACCAATCTTTCGCCATTAGAGTTCAGAAGCTCATTCAATTAAAAGTAGTTGCTTTAGCCGACCAAAGTTACCGCTCTGTACGTAGTTGTAGCTGCTTGTTGCCGTTTCGAAGTTTACAGAATGTCCATAAGTTAAAATTATGCGACAAATGTCCCCAAAATTTCGTGCCGAATGTCCTTTAATTGTTGCGGAAAGAAGGTCAATTTTGCCGCTATAAATTTTATTAATATGAAACTTAAAGATAAAGTAACTGTAGTTACCGGCGGTAACAGCGGTATAGGATTTAGGATTACTAAGGCATTAAAAAACGAAGGCGCCGTTGGGGCGATCTCAGGAAGAAATCAGCAAACGCTTGATAAATCTGCAAATGAGTTGGCTCAGGATTTATAGGCGTGAAGGGCAACGTTACCAGTATGGACGATGGATAAATTATAATAGAATCTAATACTGTACTTTGGCCTATTGCCTCAAGAGTTTCCACATTTAATTGTTCTGATATTAAAAAATCCTCAGTTGTCTCACTTAATTTTACGCCAACAGTATAGATACCCAAAGCCGTAGCTGTATAGTTTTGTCCAGTAGCTCCTACAATAGCATTTCCATTAAGATACCACTGATATCCAAAGCCCTGGGTAGTGTTTAAAATTGCTCCTGACTGGCTAATAAGAGAGTTAATAGATAGTGGCCTTAAGTGAATAATCCTGCGTTTCCCATTGGTGTATGGCGACAGAGACGGGCATCTTGAGATGCTGCCGAAACACGTGGCTGCCGCTAAATGGCACCCGGCTATGAAAATCAATACCATTCACCATCAGGATATTGAAACCGCCATGGAATTGGCCCTTCAGGGAGCAATAGATAACCGTAATTGCAACATAACTGATGATGCCGCCCTATCAATAATGAATTGCTCCAAGTTACCGGAAACGCTATGGAATCGTCATCTGAACCATTACCGAATCCTTGGTACCTTCACTCTGACAGCGCACTGGTGCGCACCTTGGGATTTCAACCTAAATCAGAACAGTGCGTCAGACCAAGGATGCAGATATGCTTTAGCGATAAACTACTTTCAATAAGATTTTTTTATCCAAGTAAGAGTCAGTCTTGTGAGCCAATGTTGCAATCGATATTTATCTTGTAGCTAACGTATTAAGGGGAAAAAAGTTAATAATTGTAGTAAGTGACAAAAGGTTAATAAATTAAGAATAGGAATTGTTGTTTTGTAAAATTATAAAGTTACTCGTCCAATCTTTAAGGGCTTGTTAAGATGTGGCAAGCTTGTGTTAAACTATTCACTAACAAAATTTACTTGAATTATCCTACTTTACATCTACCATTGGGACTTCATTTCCTGTAATTATCGATCGTATGATATGCATAGAGGCCTCCTCGCCAAAATCAAGCCCTGAATAATCGGGATTAAAGCCTCCAATATACGGTACAGCCATGATGTAAATACGCTTGTTGGCCTTTCCGTTTGTGTCTATCACCTCAAAATTATCATTGATCGTAATGCCGGGGACTTCTAAATAATACCCTTCCTTATTTTGCTTTACTTTTTTATTGCCCGATGCCTGTGCTTTACTGCCCTCATTACCCGATTGAAACTTAAGTATTGCCTTGCTAATGGTTCCATTATCCAGCATGCTCTTAAAGGGGAACTCTTCAAACAATAAATGTGGCTGGCCTACGCAGTCTACAAAAGTTTTATAACGGTTAGAGAGTTCGTCACCTGTATCATCAGTATAATGATAGGTTATACCGCCAGTATCGTTAATTTCAACATCGCTGTCCTGTCCTACCAGTACGATATCAAGCCGGCCTGCGTCATGAAGTGCAAGCAGCTCTTTACAGGATGTTTGCGGCACAAAGGCAATTACTATCGATATTAAAGGCATCAGCACCTTTTGCAGCCTCAGCATATCTTCGGCTGAGAAATATTTAGCCGGATAGTTCATGGCAAAACTTAGCACGGCCAGCGATTCCTTCCAATAGACCGACTCATGCTTTTTAATCGATCTATCGGCTTCTGCATATTCTAACCGTAGCAGGTCAAATGGCGATGCATTTTCGCGATAGTGCATCATATCCTCCACAAAATGTTCAATGCTTACGTCTTTAATGCGGGCATAGAACTCAGGATCTTTATATTTAAAGAGGTCTTTAAAATCTTTCTCAAAAATAAAATCGAGCGACAGGAATCCCCCGTTAGCGCTTTTGTGCTGTTCTATGGCTTCAGGTGTTAGTAACGAACTGTTTTGAAGGTGAGAGTCTTCCAAGTGAAAGCGCACTGCAGGCAACAACCCATTGCGGGAGTGCATAACCATTTTAAAGTTTTCGCTACCGGGTGCAGGCTCAAAATGTAGAATGCCGTTTGCATCTTCTTTAAAAGAGCCATTTTTACGGGCAAGCGTGCGGATGGCATCAATAGCGGTTAAAGATGAACCTTTAATTGCAACGGGGTGGTTAAGCTTCAATTCTAATTTAGCGGGTGGATATGGGCTGTCAAAATATCCCTCAACTTTGCCTTCATGTTTTTTGGGCCAATTATGGCCCGTGCAAATAATGGCAAGATCAAACTCCTCGATCGCTGAGCCTTCAAATTCTACCAGCACTTTATTAAGGTCAGGCTTATCGATAACATCAGTAACTTGAATACCAAGATGCATTACTGTACTAATCCCGGCTTCTCTGGCCATATACTTTAGTAAATCAAACTGCGCCTCCAAATATTTGCCAAACAACAGCCGGGGCAGCACCTTGTAATCGTTAAAGTTTAATGGGGTTATATCGTAGGGCTTCAGTATCTCTTTATCAACCGAGCAAATCCATTCGTGTATAGAGGTTACAATAGTGGGTATCTCGTTACCCGATACATTAGTTATATGCTCCTTGTTTGCACCCTCAGCGCTATAAGGCATACCGGCACCCAATTGCTGTTTGCGTTCAAATATTTCTATTTCAATATCGGTACGGCCACTTTTTACCAGCCGTTTATACATAAACAACCCGCTGGGGCCACCGCCCAGTATTGCAATGCGTTTTTTAGTGTCTTCCATTATAGTACAGTAATTAATAACTGTGCAGTACTAAGTTAAAACGAGTATTATAAATTATTCAGTAATAAATCTTAAATAAATAGCTTTTGCTTAATTTTAAAACTTTTACGTAAAATGTTACATTAATTTTATGAATATTTATAATATCTGTTGCCCGCCTATATATCCTACCTCGGTATCTTTTAACACCGGGCTGCACCCCGAACAAATCTTCCATCCCCAAAAACATCCTCCTGCTATATATGCTTTTTTTAAATTTCCCATTGTCTTATATTGTTCAATTGCTCAGAATTAACCTAATTGTAAGTTTTTACCAATTTAATCTACAAAAGCGCATCAAAATGGATAGGTAAGCTATTAATACGTTTTCCTGTTGCATGATAAATAGCGTTAGCTATTGCCGCCGGTATGGCTACCAGCCCTATCTCTCCTACCCCTTTAATACCAAGTTCGTTTATTAGCTCGTCTTTTTCATCGGCAAAAATAACATCCAGATCATGAATATCGGCATGAACCGGTATATGGTACTCGCCAAGGTTAGCGTTCATGTATTTACCTAAATTTTCATCCAAGATAGTCTCTTCGTGCAGCGCCTTGCTTATGCCCCATATCATAGAGCCTAATACCTGGCTGCGCGCTGTTTTAGGATTAATGATCCTCCCGGCAGCAACAGCGGTAACTGCTCTTGTAACGGTAATGGTACCCAGCTCTTTATCAACTTCTACCTCTACAAAAGAGGCGCTGTGCGTAGCCTTACTGTAATTTTTAAGCTTTAAAACATCCGGCCCGGCCATTTTTTTAGCCTTTAATTCCGTTTCTTTAATAAGCGTCATGATATCTTTAAAAGACAATGCCAGCTCCGGGTTTGATCGTAATGCAATGGCACCGTCTTTAAAAATGATGTCTTCATCCTTAATATCGCTAAAAGGCGAACCCTTAATACCTTTAGCTTTCTTTATTATCTTTTTCTTGAGCTCTTTTACCACGGCAACAATGGCCACACCGGTTGAAGACGTTATGGCCGACCCTCCCTGGAACATAGAGAACGGCTTTTTGCTGTCGCCATAATCAAAGGTTATATCTTCTAAAGGCAGGCCTATTTCATCGGCGGCTACCTGGGTCATTACCGTCATGGTACCGGTACCAATGTCAGTCGTGGCATTGTGCAATATCAGCTTACCCTCTTTCGTGAGTATCACCTGCACACGTGCAGGAAACTGGTAGGCATCCCAAATACCCGTAGCCATACCGTATCCCACAAGCTTATTGCCCCTTTGCATACTGCCGGGCTGCGGGTTACGTTTATCCCAGCCAAATTTTTCGGCAGCCTCTAAATAACATTGCTTTAAAGCTTTGCTTGTGTAAGGCTTGCCGGTTGATGGATCAGTTTCACTATAGTTTTTAAGGCGCAGCTCTAACGGATCCATTTTTAGCTCATACGCCAGCTCGTCCATCATGCATTCTATGGCATGCATACCGCTAACACCGCCGGGTGCACGCATATCTATAGGCGTAGGCAAATCCAACGAAACAAGGTCGTACTCAAACAAGGTGTTTTTTGCCGGGTACAGCATGTGGCTCCACGATGTTAATATCTCGGCATAATCTTCGTACGATGAAGTTTCGCCAATACCGGAGTGGTTCATTGCGGTTACGTTACCTTCGGCATCAGCGGCAAACCTTAGGTTTTGTACCGTTTGCGGACGGTGACCAAAGGTAAACATCTGTGACCTGTCTAAAGTAACACGTACATTGTGCTTTAATTCTAATGAAGCCATAACCGCCATAAACAGCTGGTATTGTGGGCGTAGCCCGGATCCGAATCCACCACCCACAAAAGGCGAAAGTACCCTTACATCTTTATAATGCAGCCCAAAAACATTGGCAACAAACAACTGGCTGTTTATCGTGCCCTGTGTTTTATCATAAATGGTCAGTTTTCCTTTGCCTTCATATACCACGGTGCTGGCATACATTTCTAACGGGTTATGGTGCTCTGTGGCATGGGTGTACTGCGCAGCCACCTTTACGGGTGCGCAGCTGTAGGCTTTCTCAAAATCGCCCACGGGTGGCGGCGGTGGCGGCTTTAACATGGTAGCCAAACCCTTTTTAGGCTCGTGTGCCTTATCAAGGTTAGTTACAAGGCCGGTTATAAAAGCTTCCTCCTCATATTCAAACTTTATCAGCGTTGCGGCATAGCGGGCGGTTTCAAAATCCTGCGCCACTACTAAGGCTATGGGCTGGCCGTTAAACTTTATTTTATTATCATGCAGCGGTTTAAACACCGTGCCGGGTGGTGCATCCATATCAGCATATTGCAGGTCGAACCACGCGGTAGACGGACGGTTTTCGTGCGTAAAAATTGCCTCCACACCCTTAAGCGCTTTTACAGCCGATGTATCTATAGCCGTTATTTTGCCTTTGGTAATGGTGCTGTTTACAACATAACCGTACAGCAAATCGGAAACGTTGTATTCGCCTGCATATTTTGCAGATCCTGTAACTTTCTGGCGGCCTTCCAAACGGCTGACCGGCTGTCCTATAGAGGGTAACTTTGTCATACTTTTCGTGTTTTGGTTGGCTTATTAAAGAGATGGTTGTGCTCCGGGGCGTTGGCTTTCGGGGTTAAGTGCCATCATACAATTTCGGATAATAGCCCTTTTGGCAAGCGGTATCTTAAAATTATTATGCTCGTAACCCACTGCGCCCTGCAAAATAATATCTGCGGCAGCGGCAAAATTTTCGCGGGTTGCCTTTTTCCTTTTCAGGAAATCTTCTGCCTCGCTAACGCGCCACGGTTTGTGTGCCACACCGCCAAGGGCAATACGGGCTTCGCTAATAATAGTGCCGTCAAGGTCGAACCCGATTGCCACCGATACTAATGCGAAAGAATACGATGCCCTGTCGCGAAGTTTTAAATACGAATAGTTTTTTTCGAAACCTTTAGCAGGCAGGTCGATACCTGTAATGATCTCGCCATGTTTTAGATTATTATCAATATGCGGAGTGTCGCCCGGCAGGCGGTGATAGTCGGCGAAAGCCAAAATCCTGTCGCCATCAGGACCCGTTATGTTCACAGTAGCGCCAAGTGCCGCCAGCGCCACACACATATCCGACGGGAACACGGCAATACAGCTTTCGCTTTGCCCTAAAATGGCATGAATGCGGTTGTAGCCCTTTATGGCCGAACAGCCCGAACCTGGTTCGCGCTTATTGCAGGGTGTGTTAACATCATAAAAATAATAGCAGCGTGTGCGCTGGTTAAGGTTGCCACCGTTGGTTGCCATATTGCGTATTTGTGCCGAAGCACCTGCAAGTATAGCTTTAGATAACAATGGGTAATCTCGCTCTATTATAGGGTGATAGGCGGTATCAGCATTGGTTACCAATGCACCTAATCTAACGCCCCCGTTATCCAGTTGAGTAATCGTATGGTTATCGATAATGGGATTAATATCCACCAGCTTATCAGCCTGTGTTACAAAGTATTTTAGCAGGTCGTTAATGTTGGTTCCGCCTGCAACTATTTTATTTTGGGTGCTCCCGTTAAGCTGGGCACTAGCCTGATTAACATCAGTAGCTTTGGCATAGGCAAAATTATTCATAACCGCCTCCTTCCTTCACTTCCATAAGGGCGTCGATAATGCCTTTACTGGCGCCGCAACGGCACAGGTTGCCGCTCATAAGTTCGGCTACTTCCTCACGGGTGTGGGCCCTGCCCTCTTTAAGCATACCAATGCCGCTGCAAATTTGCCCCGGTGTGCAATATCCGCATTGAAACGCATCGTGCTCTATAAAAGCCTTTTGCAGCGGGTGCAGCTGTTCGTTTTGGGCTATACCCTCTATCGTGGTTATTTCGCTGCCGTCTTTCATAACGGCAAGTGTAAGACAGCTTAGAACGCGTTTGCCGTCTGCCAAAACGGTACAGGCACCGCATTGTCCGTGGTCGCAGCCTTTTTTTGTACCGGTAAGGTTTAGCTTTTCTCTAAGGGCATCCAGCAGGGACACCCAGGGAAGGACATCCAGCCGGTAATCGGCGCCATTTACCCGTAACGAAGTTGTGTGTGTGGTGTTCGTTTCCATAGGCAGGTTATAAGTTGTTTTTGTTACTCTCTAATTTCCGACTTTAATTACCACATGGGTAATAATAGAATGTTAAGCTTTTTCATCCGACTATGTCAATTGGTACTTATTTAGTCTTTAAGTAAATTTATTTACCCTAATAAATCGGCTCATCTAGAAAACTTAATAATAGAACGGCAAATTGTGCAATCTAACAACGAATTATCTATAAATTAGTAAATTTTGATAAGCGTGTTATCAACTAAAATAATAACTTTAATAGGTTTCATAATTTATCGTAAATTTACAGCAGTGTTTTGGTCAGAAATAATGAGTTGACCTATGAGTGTACCTACTCCATTACATTTCTGAAAACGCCAGTATTTACTGGGATTTACATAAAGGTTCAGGATCCTCTTTCTCCGCCACATAAGGTTACAAATGTAACTTTAAAAGTCAAAAGCCTTTAAATATTAGTATTTAAAGGCTTTTGTTTTTTACAATCTGTCAAAAAACACATTAATTATCAAAGAACAGTTGACCTATTTTTTTTCAGGCTTTTTAAGCCAAAATAGGTACACTAAATTTAGGAATTCCCCATCAATTGCTGGGGAAAGGTAGGTGCTCTCATAGTTTTTGATCAATCAATATTAATTAAAAAACTAGATCAAAATATGATGGAGGATATGAGTAAGCTGATGCAAAAGTATAAACCGAACAGTTGATATAGTTAATGTTTGTGATATATAATCGTATTGTTTTTACCTTAGTTATATATAATTGCGCTTTGTGCAGCTTTTTATTTGTATAATTACAGAATAGCATTTAGTCTACTATTCTGTAGTTACATAAACTTAATTTACTTTAATAACCACTTTACCCTTTGCGCGTCCACTTTCCACGTATTCCAGCGCTTCATTTGTTTGCTCAAAAGTAAATACTTTATCAATTACAGGTTTAATAACATCGGCTTCAATTAGCTTGGTGATTTCCTGTAGCTGATTACCTTCGGCCCTCATAAAAAGAAAAGAATAATCAACCTGATTTTTTTTAGCTTTGCTCCGTATACTAAAACTAAGCAATGATAAAATTGCCTTCAGGTACCAGGGCAGACCGGTTTCATCTGCAAATACGGGGGTTGGTGGCCCTGAAATAGAAATGGCCTTACCACCGGCTTTTAATATTTTAATTGATTTTTCGAGCGTTTTAATATCCTGGCTATTAAGTATAACATCATAATCTTTAAGTACGGATTCAAAATCCTGCGTTTTATAATCAATCAGTACATCTGCACCCAGGTTTTTAAGTAATTCAAAACTTTTTACACTGGCAGTAGTTGCGATGGTGGCACCCAAATGTTTAGCCAGCTGAATCGCTATCGTTCCTACACCGCCGGAACCTGCCTGGATAAACACTTTTTGGCCTTTTTTTAAATTAGCCCTTTCCACCAGCGCCTGCCAGGCTGTGAGCGCTACAAGCGGAATGGAGGCAGCTTCTTCCATACTTATATTTTTAGGCTTGTATGCCACATCTTTTTCATTTATGGCAATATATTCTGCAAAGGTACCTATGTGGTAATCCGGCGTGCGCGAATATACCTGGTCGCCAATTTTAAACCGGGTTACATTCTTACCTACTTTGGTAACAATGCCTGCTACATCGTGCCCAAGGATTAATGGCAATTTATAAGGAAGTATTAACTTAAACTCCCCTACTTTAATCTTTGAATCCAGGAGGTTAACGCCCGCCGAATGAACTTTTACCAAAACCTCATTGTTTCCCGCAACAGGATCAGGGACATCTGCGAGTTGCAGGTTCCCTTTAGTATATTTGTTTATTATAAATGCTTTCATCTTAATTTTTTAAAAGTTGATGACTTTTAATTGGGTTAATGATCTTAAAGGCAAGTTTTGGAAAAACCCTGTTAACCATATTAAAGAGTTTTGCATCGCCTACCCTTATTGTATAATTATTTTTTAGCAAACCATTAATAAGCCCCTTTACCATTTCTTCTGGCGATATCTTTTTATCAGTCCTGTCTGCGGTCATTTCTGTAGCTACGAGGGGTGGAACCAGTTCGAATACCTTTACGTTACTGCCGATGATTTTTAGGTGCTCACGCAGAGATATGGTATAAAAAGCCAAAGCTGTTTTAGATGATGAGTAGGTAGCCTCAATTAACGAAGGGGCCATGCTAAGTATCGATGTTGTGTTGATAATTGCAGCTTCTTTCCTTGATTGTAACATACCCAAAAAAAGATTATTTAGCCTTATAACACCCAGATAATTAACTTCCATTTCATAAGCAGCACCCTCCGTATGTTTATCATTCGGGATACCTAAATTTAATGGGGTAACAAGTACCGCTGCATTATTATATAGTATATCTATGCCTCCCAGTTCTTTTACTTTATTAAAAAGAGACTGTGCATCATCCTTATTTCCTGCATCACTTTGTATGGCTGTTATAGCGGGGTATGCATTTACAGCAGCATCCAGTTTGGCCTGGTTTCGCCCGGTAATGATAACTTTTGCACCGAGTGCCAAAAATTGCCTGGCCGCTTCAAGACCTATACCCGATGCCCCACCCGTTATCAGTATTGTTTTGCTTTTTAGATCCATATTATTTGTTTTACTATTATTACTTATGAATAAATATTTTATCTTTAAAATATACTTTTTAGTCTATTTTTTTGGTAAAAAAAATCAGATTGTGTACTGGTCTAATTCTGCCTTTAGATTTTTAATTAATGAATGCATTGGTTTCATGGTGTTCATTGTACGGCACATTACAATACCGCCTTCGGTGGCAGCAACAAATTTAAATGCCATGACAACGGGATCAAGTTGAGGTGAGAATTCTCCATCTTTAATACCCTGCTTTAATATATTGGTAAGTGCTTCCTGCCCGAGTCGAAATACAGCAGCTACCTTTTCTTTGATCAACGGAAAATTATCATCTACTTCAACCGCCGTATTAAATATTGGGCAACCTCCTGATATATAGGTGTCAATAGGGTCTTTGTAAAAATCAAGAAAAGTAAATATCTTAGCCCTTGCTGTCTTAGAATTAGATACGGCCTGGTACATCCTGTCTGAAACCTTCTTTAGCATCATGTCAACAACCTGTACTGTTAGGTCATCTTTATTTTCAAAATGTCCATACAGGCATCCTTTAGTTAACTTAGTTTCAGCCAGCACATCATCTATATTCACACCCGAAATACCTTTCGTGTTATACAGAGGTGCGGCTGTTTCCAGGATAAATTGTTTTGTCTTTTCAGCTTTAGTTAACATAAGTAATAATTTACGCTAACAAATATACTAAAAAGTATATTACTGTTAATTACTTTTGTTGAAATACTATTATTTATACACATAAAATAATAATCGCAGTAAAGTGCTAAGAATCCCGGCTAATACATTACAACCAGCCGTATAAAACTGCTGGATTTGAAACTGTCATTGTAAAACTTATTAACCTACATCAGGACGTTTCCAACTTTTGTAATCTCTTATATAATCTTAAGAATTTTAAAAAAAATTAAACGTAGCTATCAAATCCGCTTCACTCCCAATTTTGTCCGCCTCACCCCGATTTTTTCACGTATCAAACGTTAACCGGAATACTTTTGACCTGTTAAACAAAAACTTTATACATAACTAAAACTAAAAATCATGAGGGTTATAAAAAATTCATGCATTGCAGCACTACTCTTATTGTCAGCAAATTGCTTTAGCCAAAGCTCATTTGGGCGTATAATGGATCGTATCCACTTTGGGGTAAAGGCCGGCGCTAATTACAGCGATTTTACAAATGCCAACTTTAATACCGAAGGCCTTGTGGGCTTTCATGCCGGTGCTATAGTGGGGTTTAAGATTAGCGACAGCTTTTCGGTAGAAGAGGAGGTTTTATATTCCCAACAGGGTGCAACATTAAAAGGTGGCTTGCTGGATGGAGAGGATATAAAACTATCGTACGTTACTGTACCTATTGTTGTTAAGTACAAGACAAGCTTCGGGTTATACCTGGAAGCCGGCCCACAGGTAGGTATATTGGTAGATGAAGATTTTAAAGCCTTGGGGATTAATTCTGATACTGACTTTGCCGAGAAAATTGATGGCGGCATAGTAGGCGGTTTTGGATACCAGTTTGAAAACGGGCTTGGCATCGGGGCAAGGTATTACATATCGTTTACAGACGTTACCAAAGCGAGAAACGCAGGTGTAAATACCGATTTTCAGAACAACATGGCGCAAGCGAGTATATTCTATATATTTTAAATTAAAGCAGCTGCTTAAGCCATTTACATAATTTGTTTTGGGTCAGTTGAATATTTGGTTTTAGTAATGCTTAAATCCGGCTACATTTTTGTCGCCGGATTTTTGTATCAATCAAAGAAGTCCATATGGTACTATCGGAATCAGATAAGTGGTAACTTAGCTGAACGATCAATACAATAAAGAGGTTATTTATGGGAAATGATATTTCAAAATTGGTAAGTGCCTACAGCATCCGGGAAATCGCGAAGATGAATATCTTTCTTAGCCTTTTAATATCTGTATTTGCTGTTTTCTTTCTTACTGTTTTTCATGAACCTACCATATTAATTTTTGGCATGACCCTTAAAAGCGGCTGCTATATTGGGCTCACTTCTTTTACCCTGTTGTACATTCTGCGTTACTGCTCAAAAAAATTCCAGGCCAATACCTCAAAATTTCGAATTGTGCGTTATTGCACAAGTTTCTTGTGCGCACTAATTATACAGTTTATAATCTGGCCCTTTTTTGCTTTTATATCAGATATCCAATGGGAATATGACGAAACGAGGCTGATCTTTATATTTACAAGCGAAGCACTAATAATGACAACCCTGATTTTAATGCTACAGGACTTTGCATTGGTACGCCATGGCAAATCGCAAACTGAACTGGAAAACTCCCGCTTGCAATTGCGAAATGCCGAAGCAGAAAACCTGCTCTTAAAGCAGCAAATACACCCACACTTTTTATTTAACTCTTTAAATACCTTAAAAGCATTAATCAAAAAAGACCCTAATGCTGCCGAGAGTTATCTTATACAACTTGCTGATTTTTTGCGAGCGGCGGTATCTGAAAATAATACCCAGGCAACAACCCTTGAAGAGGAACTGAAACTTTGTAAAAATTACATGGAGATGCAAAAGATACGGTTTGGCACCGCATTGTCCTGGGATCTTATTATAGACAACGAAAATATGCTAAAAGGGTTCGTGCCCTCTTTTTCATTACAGCCGTTGCTTGAAAATGCCATTAAGCACAACATATTTACTAAGGAGAGCCCCTTAAAAATAATGGTACGCCAGCATGACAGCTACATAAGTATTAGTAATGCCTTTAACCACAGGAATGCAGGGGAACTATCAATTAAAAGCGGGCTTGTTAATTTAGCCGAACGCTATCTGCTTTGGTCGGGCGAGGAAATTATAATTAAGAATGATGGTGTTATCTTTTCTGTAAGCCTTAAAATTATGATGCATGAAAATAATAATAATTGAAGATGAATTGCTGGTAGCAGAAGACCTTGCTGCTAACCTGAAGCAAATACAGCCAGATATTGAAATTGTAAGAATTATTGGATCTATAAAAGAAGCTGTTGCTTATTTTACTGTCAACCCCCAACCCGACCTTATATTCAGTGATATACAGTTGGGCGACGGATTAAGTTTTGAGATTGCAAAGCACATTGCTATACAAGTACCCGTTATTTTTTGTACCGCCTTTGATGAATATGCATTAGATGCCTTTAAGGCAAACGGTATTGAATATATATTAAAGCCTTTTAGCACACAGGCTTTATCTGGCGCATTGGATAAATTCAGGAATATGCAGAAAGTTATGGCCGGTAACATCGCATTGCAATACGAAGCTGCCCTTGCCACTATAGCTGCAATAAACCAAAATAACAGCGCTACTATCATGGTACGCTACCGCGACAGGCTCTTACCATTTGCCCTTAATAAAATTGCGTTTTTTTGCCTTGACAATGAATTAACGTATATGCATACCCACTCTGGGAAAGCATATGTAATGCCCGAGAGCCTGGAAGATTTAGAGAATAAAGTGGGGGGTATTTTTTTCAGGATGAACAGGCAATTCCTGGTCAACCGGAATGCCATTGAGGATGCCGTAGATTATTTCCCCAGAAAACTAAGGATTAACCTTACCCTGCCTTTTGAAAAAGAAATAATTGTTAGCCGGGAGAAGAAAAACAAATTGCTGGCATGGCTTGCCCAATAAACAAAGTCAAGGTTTACTCATTTTATAGAGGATAAAATTATTAGAACTATATGGCCATTTCAAAGCACCGCCTAAGGCATTACCTCCAGGAAATTCTTTATATTATTGCATCATGGATAATGGGCGGGTTGTTGTTTGTATTTGTAAAATTTAACGACCTGCCCAATGCATTTATACATAAAATGTATCCGGTAGAACCCTGGATGAACAAAGTGAACATGTATGGCTTCTCAATTTTGGCTTGCTGCATCTTAGGGCTGGTTATGGGGCTTTTTCACACATTGGTTTACCCACGCTTAATCCGCACCCGAAATATTATATTAAGCATTGGTTTGCGCCTATCGGTTTTTCTGTTACTAACGGCAACCATAACCTCCATCTTTTTTCACCAGTCAGGCTTTACAATACCGCAAACAAATGCAGGTGCACTACAAAGTTCGGCTACCGGTGTTTTCCTGTATCTTACTTTTATAGAAATGCTTGTTGGCGTGGTGGTTACCTTGCGCAGGAATCTTGGCAGCAATTACTTCCGGAATTTTGTGCGTAATGCCTACTTTACCCCTACCATAGAAAACCGTGTTTTTATGTTCATCGACCTTAAAAACAGTACCGAAGCTGTTGAAAAAATGGGGAATACGGCATTTAGCAGTTTTATACAGGACTGTTTTAAAGACCTGTCCTCCCTTGTCCTCGATCTTGGTGGTGAAGTCTACCAATATGTAGGCGATGAAGCCGTTGTTACCTGGGAAATAAAGCCACGGTTTAATTTTGAAGACTGCCTTCTGCTGCATTACAGGCTCGCTGCAAGGCTCTCTAAAAAAAATTCATTCTATATTAAAAATCACGGCATATCCCCTTCCTTCAGGAGTTCTGTCCACAGCGGTGCGGTATCGGCCGCGATGGTAGGAGAATATAAAAAAGAAATTGCCTACCACGGCGGGGTGCTTAACCTATGCGCGAGGCTACAGGTGGTGTGCCGCGATTATAATGCCGACCTTGTAGTCTCGGAAAATATATATAAAATGGTTTCCCATTGCGAAAATTATAAATTTCTTTCCCTTACCGGCATTGTACTTAAAGGCATTGCTGATAAACAATTGGTCTACCGGGTAGAGCAATTATAAAGCATTACAATAATGTAGGCTTTACTTGCCATAAATAGTATATCCTTTTTTATAACCTCCTCCTATATCTCATTTAAAACCTCAACAACAGTAAGCCGCTTCCCCCTCCATTTTGTCCGTTTGCACTTCATTTTCATTACATACCGCATTTTACCCCGCTACCTTTACTAAAGGAAAATGAAAATATCTAAAACGACAATTATGAAAAAAATAACATCCTTTTTTGTGAGTGTGCTGATTGGCTTTATAACAACACTTACAACGCTGCCTTTGCAGGCACAAAATACCAAGGTAATTATTTCGGGTCTTGAATCTGACAAGGGACAAATCATACTCAATATTTTTAAAGACAGTGAATCGTATGAAAAACAGGCGCCTTTTAAGACATTGACTTTTGAAAAGACAAAACTTGTTGAAGGTTCAATGACCGTGACCTTTGAAGTAGAGCCGGGAACCTACGGCATTACCCTTGTAGATGATAAAAACAAAAATGGGGAAATGGACAAAAACCTGCTTGGCATCCCCAAAGAAGGATTTGGCTTTTCAAACTTTTTTATGGAAAAGATGAAAAAGCCTTTGTTTGAAGAATTCAGGGTACCCCTTACGCCAAAAAATAATACTATTAAAATAAAAGTAAAATACATGTAGGTATCTACCTCATGCTGTGAAATACTGATTACACTATACTAACTATTAATACAATAATTATGAGATTTAAAAAGAATTTTCTAAAAAGCTTTGCTATGGTAACTCTGCTTGGCATTGTGCTGTCGTCGTGCGACGATAATGATGTGGATGTATTCGGTTCGGCCGATTTAAAAGTGGTGAATGCTGCGCCAAACTCCGGGTCGCAACGGTTTGTCCTTGCCAATATCCCGGAGATCAGCGACCTTGATTATTTAGACAATTCCGTAGGATACCTGAATGTTGCCTCAGGAAACGATCTTGTAGCACAATTCAGGGACCAGGATGATAACGACTTGTACGCAACTGAGAAATTTGACATCCAGGATAACAGGGATTATACCATTTATTTAACCGGCGAATCAGGGTCGGATGCCGAAGTACGGTTATTTCAAGATGATTTTGCGGCACCCGCAAGTGGCAAGGCAAAAGTTAAATTTATCCATCTCAGCACCGGGGCACCGGCCTCACTGGATATAAATAATGCCGAAGGCAATGCACTTGCAACTAATGTAGCGCGCTATAGCCAAAGTAACTATTTTGAGGTTGATGCAGGCACAATAGCATTACAGGCCCATAGTGCCGGATCAGGTGAAGCCATTGCCACACTGGGAGCGACAGATTTTGCCGCCGGAAAAATTTATACAGTTTATATTGCAGGATCAGCCACCTCCGGATATACCCTTAAAACACTACAACACAATTAATATAATATCATAAGGCTGTGCAAGCTAAGCTGTACAGCCTTATAGTATTTATAAACCCATATCAACCGGTTTCTATCTAACTGTATTATTCTGCGGCAAAACTTCCACCACTCAACGCTTTCATAAAGGCTTGTGGGTTCCAGTATTCACGGTAGTTGATTATCAGCCCGTCACGGAAGGTCACAAATGTGGCATAGCTCATTTCATAAGGGTTGCCGTTACCTATCACTACACCGGAGGCGCTCCATTCTGCAATTGCGACATTTGGATCGTCTGTGCTGTAGACTTTTAACGTTGGTATTGATTTTACATCAATAAAACCGGGATAATCTTTCAGGTAAGCATATAAGGCTGTGCGGCCTTCAAACCTTGATTGTGAACCTTCAGGGGCAAAGGGAAATTCGGCAACTACATCCTCAGCACACAGTTCCGACCAGCCTTTCATATCCTTGGCAAGGAAGGTATCTAAACTGTTGCGAAGTAGTTGGGTAGCCGGTGTGTTGTTCAAATTTGTATTTTCCATTTTTTGTTTAAATTTTGATGTTATCTCTTCAGTGATCTAACGGTACAAAATTGCACTATACCCGCATCCCTGAAAGATGAGATTTGATAAAAAAAAACGTTGATAAATGTCAACGTTTTTTTAAATCCTTTAAAATTTAAACTGCATGGCTACTTCATTGCCTGTTTCCTGATCCTGCTCAGTGTCTCTTTAGTTATGCCAAGATATGAGGCTATTATGTGTTGCGGGAACCGCTGGATAAATTGCGGATGGTTTATGGCAAACTCCTCATAGCGCTTTTCTGCCGCATTGCTGATGGTAGAATTTACCCTGCGTTGGGTGGCTATAGCGTTTCTTTCATCCATTAGGCGTATCATTTCTACAAGTGCGGGAATTTTCTCCATAAGGTCCAGCATGTCTGCACGCGTAATAAGGAGTAACTCTGTATCTTCCCACGCATCTATATTGTACTGTGAAGGGGTAAGCATGATCATACTTTCACGGTCGGTTGCCCAATAGTTCTCAATGAATAAGTTAACGATATGTTCGCTGCCTTTATCATCTACGCTAAATTGCCGTAAGGCCCCCTTTACAACAAAGCCCGTGTACCTGCATACATCGCCTTCCTGTAAAAAGTATTGCTTTTTCCTAAGCTTTTTAAGTTGGAAAGCAGCCGTAATCAGGGACTGTTCGTCCTTGGTAAGGGGGTATTTGCTGTGTTGGTTCACGTAAGCAAAAAAAATGTCGTGCATTGATCCGTTAATTAATTTGAACCAATGCAAGGTATAAAAAAAATGTTTCGTTAGTGCATGGCATTATTAACAATCTGGCTGTCTACAAACTGTTCAAAACGTATAATTTTACCGTCTTTCAATTTCCATACATGCGCTACCCTGGCTAAAAATGGCTTGCCGGTTATTTTGTTGGTGCCGGTATAGGTTCCATAAGCTACCACTTTATCATCGTCAGCCACATAATCTTCCGGGGTAAATTTATAGTCGATCCATTCGCTTCCCAGCATGCTAAAAACATTTTTGGTTACGGCCTCTAAACCAATATACGTTCCTGCATAGGGAAATCCTTCGGCTTCTGTCCACGAGAGTTCATCAGCTGCATACTTGGCCAGGTTCTTACCGTTCTCTTCTGAGGTCATGCCCTCATACGTACTTTTTACAATTTCAAGATTTGTCATAGTGCTGTTGTTTAAAGAACAGCCTGACACTGCTAAAAGCACCGCCAGGCTGATAAATATTTTAAGTTTTACCATTTCATTTCACCCGTGTTTACTTTAGCGCCAATCTGCAGGGCGGTATCAAAAGTAAGTGCCGGGTATTTGCTTTTGATAGCTTTGATTAACGCATCTGAAGTTTTGTTGGTATTCAGGGCTTCTTCATAAAACTGGATATAACTTTTGGTATGTTTTACCGCAGCAATATCGAAAGGCGAGTTTGAATTAGCGTGTGCGGGGATTACGATCGATGGGTGCAGCGCTTCAATTTTGTCCAGTACCGCTATCCACTGCTTGCGCGCTTCGGGTGTTTGTGCATCGGCCATCCATAGGTTAAAAGTGGTGCCAAAAACGTTGATGCCGCCAACGACCGCTTTTATAGAGGGTATCCACACAAATGTTTTAGACGGAAATTCTTCCAGCCCGATAATTTCAAGCTTCTGGCCTTCGAGGTCAATACTGTTTCCTTTTAAAACCTGCGGCAATACAATGTTAGAGGTTATTGCTTTACCTAACCGTTCTCCCCATACATCCAGTTTTTTCTGGGCAGTGGCTTTTATAGACTCTACTGTTGCCGGGAATGCATAGGCGGTTACTTCAGGGAAATATTTTTTGAACACTTCCAACCCGAAATAGAAATCAGGGTCAGTGTGCGAAACGTAAATAGCCGTTAGTTTTTTACCTGATTTTTTTATTTCCTGTGCTACCTGCTCAGCATCTGCCAGTGTAAACTGTGCATCAATCAGTACGGCATCTGTTTTGCCGGTTATGATTACCGATGCCACGCCAAAACTGTTTTCTGATGCGTTAAAAATTTCGAGTTTTAATTTTCCTGCTTCAATGGTTTTGAAACTTTGTGCCTGTGCTTCCATTTTAAATAAGATTAAGGTTATTAAAAATACCGATGAGATAACTTTTTTCATTTCATATTGTTTAATGATTACACAAAGGTGCACCCATCTAATACTAAAAGTATTTAAACTAGTTTAAAAAAGCACGGGCCCAAGTTATCTCTGCAAGGCGATTTTCTTTCTTATCCTGCTCAGAAAAACGTTGGTAACCCCAAGATAAGCCGCGATTTGCTGGTTTGTGAGCCTTTGTAGCAATTGCGGGTACTTTCTGTAAATTCAAGATAGCGCAGGTCTGCTGTTTTACTCAGGTTGTCAATCATCCGCCGCTGTAGCGCTACATGCGTTTTTTGCGTCATAACCCGAAATAATTTTTCTATCTCTGGCATATGTATGTAAGCATATTCCTTGTCTTCTTTCGATATCAAAAGCACCTCGCTGTCTTCCAAAGCTTGTATGTAAAGTTGTGATGGTACTACATTGGTAAAACTGTCGATATCTGTAATCCACCAATTCTCTGTGGCAAAATAAAGCACCTGGTCAAAACCATCTGCGTCAATATGATATACCCTGAAAAGCCCTTTAATCACAAATCCTTCAAAAGTGCAGATTTCTCCCGGTTTTAATAAAAATCGCTTCTTTTTAAATGCATTGTGCACAAACAGCATACAAAACTTTTTCAGTTCCTCATCTGAAAGAGTAACGTGTGTTTTAATATTTTGCTTTAGGGATTCAATCATTTTAATTTTGTTTCATATTCTTACATTTGGAATAAAGAAAATAATTCGATGTATAAATATATTGAAATTATTGACTACTATCTCTATAATTCTTGTTCACATCGCATGGTTAAATGCTTAAACATACTATAAAAAATTAAAAAGATGGATAATACCAGTGGTATAATATTCATTAAGCAAAGCTTTTATACAGTATTTATATAAAGGTAAAACAAAGTTAATCAAAAATGAACATTGTTCAAAATAAATACATACATTTGCTCCAGATATTCATTATATGAGCATAGCAGACAGAAAAGCACGCGAAAAAGAAGCCCTGAAAAGCCTGATCTTAAAAGGGGCTAAAAAGCTCTTTTTAGAGCGTGGCATTGAGCAGACTACCATTCGCAACATCGCGGATGAGATAGATTATAGTGTTGGCACTGTATACGTTTACTTTAAGGATAAAAATGCCATCCTGCATGATTTGCACAGTATCGGTTTCCAGGAACTTGGAGGTTATTTTAAGGAACTTTTTACTGTTAAGGATCCTATGGAGCGTTTAAAGAAAATGGGGATTATGTATCTCAAATTCGCCATGGAGAATAATGAGATGTATGACCTGATGTTTATTGTAAAAGCGCCCATGGAATTTATTGAGAGTTCGGAAAAAGAAGAATGGAACGAGGGTATTGGAACGTTTAGCGCCTTACGTAAAACGGTTGAAGAATGTATTGCCATTGGGCATTTTAAAGGACATTTTGCTGAACCCTTATCGTTTATGATATGGGGCTTAGTACACGGTATGTGTTCGCTTGAAATCCGGCAAAGGACCAAGGGCGTTAAATTCTCAAATCCGGATCAAATCCTTTATCAGGGTTACCAGGAATATTTAAAGATCATAGAAAAACTGTAACGTTTTTTTTTTTGCTTCAAAAATGAACAAAGTTCAATATTAAAACAACGTATAAAATGATTAAAAAGACAATACTTTTACTGATCATTAGCCTCGGAACTTCAGGCTATGCACAAACCAGTTTAGACACTTACATCCAAATGGGGTTGGAGAAAAATGAGGTAGTTAAGCAACAAAACTTTGATATCAACAAGAGCATGTATGCCCTTAAGGAGGCCCGCGCCCTCTTCTACCCTACGGTATCCTTAAACGCAAACTATACAAAAGCGGATGGAGGCAGGACCATTGATATCCCTATTGGTGACCTACTGAATCCCGTCTACAGCAGCCTTAACCAGATCACGAACTCCAACGCCTTCCCTACCCTGCAAAACCAGTCGGTACTTTTAAACCCGGATAATTTTTACGATGCGAAAATCCATACCACGATGCCGCTGCTGAACTTTGAAATCATCTATAATAAAAGGATACGGAGCCAGCAGAATTCGCTGCAAAAAATAG
This sequence comes from Flavobacterium zepuense, assembly GCF_007097145.1. Taxonomy (GTDB): domain Bacteria; phylum Bacteroidota; class Bacteroidia; order Flavobacteriales; family Flavobacteriaceae; genus Flavobacterium; species Flavobacterium zepuense. The sequence goes on from NZ_VJVZ01000001.1 coordinate 175,345, forward strand.
AACTGGAGATCTACCAGCGCGAATTGGTCAAGGAAATAAAAATAGCCTACTACAAATACCTTCAGTCCCTTGAAGGGGTAAAAATTTACGAGCAGGCCTTAACCCTGGTCAAGGAAAACCAAAGGGTGAACCAGGCGTTGTTTAAAAACGACAAGATAAACCGCACTGCCGTACTGCGAAGTGATAATGAAGTTTTACGTATTGAGGCGAACCTCGAAACGGCAAAGCAGGCCAGCAACAATGCCAAAGCCTACTTTAACTTCCTGATCAATCGAAAACTGGATACGGAAATCGACGCCGATACGCAGAATGAAACCCTCCCGGACCTAATGTTGGAGGAAAATACCAGAAACAGGGAAGAGCTCAAAAAGCTGGATCTGGTGGAGGAACTTAATGGGAATGTGAACAAGCTTACGCAATCCTACTGGTTCCCGAAGTTGAGCGGTTTTGCCGATGTAGGCTTTCAGGATTTTGACTTTGAAGTCAACAAGCAATCACGTTACTACCTGGCAGGCCTGAGCCTGGAGTGGAATATTTTTTCAGGGAACAAAAACAAATATAGGCTGAGGCAGGTGGAAGAGGACAGCAAAAAGATAGCCTCCCAAAAAGACAATGTCGAGCAACAGCTCCTGCTTCAGCATGAAGTGGCACAAAACAATCTGAAATCCGCCTTAAAGCAATTTGACGCCGAGAAGGACCAAAAAGAAGCGGCAAAAAAATACAACGAGGACATAACCAAATTGTACAAAGAAGGCCAGGCCTTATATATCGAACTCCTGGACGCTCAAAACCAGTGGGTAAATGCCCAGCTCAACACTAATGTTTCCCTGTATAATTCATGGATCGTCTTTGCAGAATTAGAAAGGGCCAATGCAACGTTTACTTTTAAAAACTAAAATAAAAATCATGAATAAATCAATAGCACTCTTACTTCTGGCACTACCGTTTTTTTACGCCTGTAACGACGAGAAAAAGGAAGCCAGTCCATTTGAAGCATCAGAAGTTATTGCCATTAAAACCGCTACAGTACAATCGCTTTCACTGACCGGTTCTATCAATGCCTCTGGCCTTGTAACTACAGAGAATGCTGCCAATTATGCCTTTAAAATTGGTGGGGTCATCAGCCGCATTTATGTTGAAGAAGGGCAGTTCTTTAAAAAAGGGCAGCTTCTGGCATCCTTAAATGAAACAGAAATTAGTGCCGGGCTGAACCAGGCCGACCTGAACCTGAAAAAATATGAAAGGGATTATGCCCGTGCCTACAGCCTTTACAAAGATAGCGTTTACACGCTTGAACAGCTTCAGAATACCAAGACAGGCCTTGACATTGCCAAAAAGCAAAAGGATGCTGTAGCCTTTGACGCGCGCTATGCAAAGATCTACGCCACTGCCGATGGTTTTGTAGCACGTAAAATAGCCCATGAAGGAGAGGTAGCTGCCCCCGGCTCCCCTATCCTGGCCATTAACGAAACAAGCCAGAATAACAATTACCTGTTAAAGGTAGGGCTTACCGATATTGAATGGGCTGCGGTAAAAATGGGACAGAAGGCAACGGTAACCCTTGATGGCTACCCGGATAAGAAATTTAATGCCACAATTTTCAGGAAATCACAGGCCGCTGATGTTGCTTTGGGCTCTTTCCAGGTCGAGATGAAGTTAAATATGAACAATTCAAAACCTGCGGTGGGCATGTTCGGGAAAGCTACAATACAGGGACAGGACACCGATGATGTGCTAACCATCCCGTACGATGCCCTCTTAGAGGCGGATGGCAATAATGCCTTTGTCTTCGTGCTAAAGGGCAATAAGGTAAAAAAGCAGCCGGTTACTATCCAAAAATTTGAAAACGATAAGGTGTACCTAAAGGATGGCCTGCAAAAGACCGATGTTATTGTGACCTCCAACAGTGCTTACCTGAACGAACAGTCGAAAATAAAGATCATCAACTAACCTTAAGAAAATGAAAATAACAAACTTTGCCGTTAAAAATTATCAGTTCACACTGATCATATTTCTTCTGGTTGCCGTGGTGGGCTACATCACCCTGTTCTCCATGCCACGCTCAGAGGACCCCTCCACCCATGCGCCGCAGTACCTTATTACGGTCATTTACCCCGGAACCAGCCCAAAAGATATGGAAGAACAGGTGGTCAAGCCTATCGAGAGCAAAATCTACGGGCTCGAAAATATTGACAAAATACTGACTACCGTGGAGGACGGCGTTGCTGCCTTCCAGGTTAAATTCAAATACGGTGTGGATGTTGACAATAAGTACCAGGAAATATCGACAGAAATTAATGCGCTTAAAAATAGTGAGCTCCCGAAAGATCTTTACCTGATCAAAACCGAGAAAATCGCCTCTTCAGATGTAAAGATCCTTCAGGTCGCACTGGTCTCTGAAAATGCCTCGGACAAGAAACTGCGCGACGAAGCGGATAAGCTAAAGACCAAACTGGAAAAGATCACCAACCTTAAGGATGTGGAATATGCCGGTATCCCCGAACAGGGGATCCGTATCGACCTGAAGATGGAAAAACTGGCGCAATTTAAAATTCCGCTGAACGTGGTTATGGGCAGCTTAGAGAGCGAAGCCGCTGACATACCGGGGGGAAGCATTGACCTGGATACCAAAGTGTTCAACGTAAAGACCAGCGGCAAATTCAAAAACGACCAGGATGTTGCCAATACGGTTATCTACAATGCGAACGGCAAGATAATCTACATGCGGGATGTTGCCAAAGTGAGCTACAAGTCGGAAACCGTAGACCATATTACCCGTATCAATGGGCACCGTTGTGTCCTGGTTACCGCAGGGATGAAAGAGAACATCAACATTACCGATGTGGAGGCAGAATACATGCCCATTGTAGAGGAGTTTGCCAAAGAGCTGCCCAAAAATATTGAGCTGGTTAAAAACTTTGACCAGGCTAAAATGGTATCCGAGCGTTTAGGGCATCTGGGCTTTGACTTTGGCCTTGCTATTTTCCTTGTTATTATCACGCTGCTGCCTTTAGGTTCCCGCGCTTCTATAATCGTTATGATCTCCATACCGCTGTCTTTGGCACTGGGGCTTATCGCAATGAATGCATTAGGGTATTCACTAAACCAGTTGAGCATTGTAGGCCTTGTAGTTGCCTTAGGCCTTTTGGTGGACGACAGTATTGTGGTGGTTGAAAATATTGAGCGCTGGTTACGCGAGGGCCATTCTAAAATGGATGCCGTTTTAAAAGGCACGAAGCAAATAGGCATTGCCGTGGTTGGTTGTACCGCTACACTGGTTATTGCATTTCTACCCCTTGCGTTCCTGCCTGATGTTGCCGGGGAATTTATACGCAGCCTCCCGATGGCGGTGATCACAAGTGTACTAGCTTCTATGGTGGTTGCCCTTACATTGGTGCCTTTTTTGGGCAGCCGTTTCCTGAAAACACACGAGCATGCCGGTGGTAACATCTTCCTGCAATACCTTCAAAAATTCCTGACAAACGCGTATAAGGGTATTATACCGAAAGCGCTAAAATACCCTAAAACAACCATTGCCATATCAGTAGCTTTAAGCCTGACTGCTTTTGGATTATTTACCGTTGCCGGGTTTAAATTGTTCCCTACTTCTGAAAAGCCTATGTTCCTGATCAATATTAAAACACCGCTGCAATCGAACATTACCGAGAGCAACAGGGTTACAAAAATGATCGAGGCAGAATTAAAGAACCACAAGGAAGTAGCCTTCTTTACCGCAAATGTGGGCAAAGGGAATCCGCAGATCTACTACAATGTGCACCCACAGGACAGGAAGCCGGATTTTGGACAGATCTTCGTACAGCTATCCGATGATGCAAAACCTACTGATAAAACAGCACTGATTGGGAAATTACGCGAGAAATTTAAATCGATGCCCTACGCCAAGATCGAAGTTAAAGACTTTGAGCAGGGACCGCCACTGGAAGCCAATATTGTGGTGCGCTTATTTGGGGAAGACCAAGAGGTACTTCGTAAGCTGTCTTTTCAGGCAGAGGCTATTTTGCGTAAACAAAAGGGAACCATTTATGTCAATAACGAACTGAACACCTACAAGACCGATGTAAAAGTCAGGATCAACAAAGAAAAGGCGCGTACTCTTGGGGTACTGACCAGCGATGTGGATAAGGTAGTCCGCCTGGCGGTAGCGGGCTTGCCTGTGGGAGATTACATTGATGACCGTGGGGATGCCAGGAATGTAACCCTTACCCTGCCGAGGGAGAAATTCGCTAACCTGGATGCCCTGAAGAACCTGTATGTAAATAACGTGCAGGGCATGCCCATTGCGCTCAACCAGATTGCCACACTTTCGTTTGAAACTTCGCCCACAGCCATCAACCATTTTAATAAAGCCCGGTTCGCAAAAGTGACCGCGGTATCGCAGGAAGGTTACTATGCTAATGACTTGCTTGTAGACATTGTCCCGAAACTGGATGCCTTAAAAATGCCAAAAGGTTACTATTATAAACTGGCTGGTGAGAAAGAATCGGAAGGCGATTCACTGGGTGGTAATTTCCTATCAGTAATTATCTTAAGTACGTTTTTATTCATAGCCGTGTTACTCCTTCAATTTAAAACCTTTAAAGGCATAATCATCGTGCTTTCCATAATTCCGCTGGGTATTTTAGGTGGTGTGGTATTCTTACTGATCGACGGCAGCCCTATGTCGTTGGTGGCGATAATCGGCTTTATTGGCCTGTCGGGTATACAGGTTAAGAACTCGCTACTGTTGGTAGATTTTACCAACCAGCTTCGGCAGGAAGGGCACTCCATTGATGAGGCGATTGCCATCGCCGGGGAAACACGCTTTTTACCGGTGGTACTGACCTCCATTACCGCTATTTGCGGACTGATTCCACTTGCCTTAAACTCCAATCCACTCATAGCGCCCTTGGCCATCGTGCTTATTGGCGGACTGGTAAGCTCTACCATACTTTCAAGGATCGTGACACCGGTAATGTATAAACTGATGCCACCGAATATCAGCAATGATTAATCTAAACATACCAACAGTATTGATTAGTTCACGGTCATAATAATCCTTTTTATCCTCAGTTTTTTAAGCCCGCAAATATAGTTTTGCGGGCCTTTTTTTCATTTTTTTCTCTCATTCATGTGCGATTGCTTAACGTTACTTCTCAACCAGCCGTTGTCGGCGCCTTATGGGCAGCGGATTATCTTATCATGAAATTGCAGCTGTTTATCCTTGTAGGTATATCCTTTTGCTTTAGAAAATTCCTTACTGTTGGTAATTATAGGTGTTTTAACCGACCCTTTTTCCAAATTAATTATCGCTTTACAGTCTTTACAAAAATGATACGCTGTATTTAAGATATAAATCATTAAATAGTATATAAATTATAAACCCCATATTTTATTACTCAATTAGTTTGCTGTGAATTTTGACACACCTACTATTTTATAGTAACTTGCACCTTGCATCTCTATACAATAAGGTGTCACATCATTCTAAATTTATAAAGGCTAAGCAGTACCATTATAGCCCTATTATACCTTTGTAATAAATGAAAACTTTCTATTTTCCATCCTCCTTAAGATGTATATTAATAGCAGCACTAACCGTGCTGTTGGTGCCATCGTGTACAAAAGACGATAATGCCGCTACGGTAAAAATAGGCTTTTCGCAAGGCATGAATACCGATGATTGGCGGCGGCAGCTTAATAAGAGCATGGTAATTGAAGCCTCCCTGCACCCGGAAGTGCAGTTAGAAATTAAGGATGCAAACAACAACGTACAACAGCAGGTAAAGGACATAGAAAAATTTATAGACCGCGGAGTAGATGTCATTATCGTATCGCCTATTGAGGCTAAACCACTTACTGCGGTAGTAGAAAAATCTATAAAAAAAGGGATACCCGTAATTGTGGTAGACCGCAAAATAGACAGCGAAGGTTATACGGCTTATATAGGTGCAGATAACATTGAAGTAGGCCGTATTGCTGCCAAATACATAGTATCTAACAGTACAGTTAACGGCAAAATAATAGAAATTACAGGGCTTAAAACATCTTCCCCAGCTTACGAGCGCGGACTGGGTTTTTCGCAGATACTAAAACAGCATCCGCAGGTAAAACTTATAGCCACTATAAACGGCAACTGGGAAAGCGGATCGGTAAAGGTGCAACTCAAAAAGTTGCTGCAAAATGACCCCGATATTGAATTTATTTTTGCACAGAACGACCGTATGGCACTTGGCGCGTGGGAAACTGCTAAGGAACTTGGACTTGAGAACAAGATAAAATTTGTGGGGGTAGATGCCCTTAGTACACAAAACGGAGGTATAGAACTGGTTAAAAAAGGTGTATTGCAGGCCACTATCCTCTACCCTACCGGAGGTAATGAGGCACTAAGGCTCGCTCTAAAAATATATAATAAGGAACCTATTACGAAAAACAATCTTCTTAATACCATTGTTATAGACAAGATAAATGCCGAAATTATTGAAAACCAGTTAGACAAAGTAGATCAGCAGCAAACGGTTATAAAGCAGCAGCTTGATGCCATAAGCGTCCAGGAACAGGAGTATGCATCACAGCATAGCCTGGTGCGGCTGCTGACTTTATTTTTGGCAATTATACTGAGCCTTGCAATCTATAGTGTTTACAGCACCATATCAATTTCGCGTAAAAAACGGCAGCTTGAACAAATAAACAGTACCGTTACCTCCCAGAAAAATGAAATAGAGGTAATGGCTGATGCGGCACAACGCAGTAACGAGGCAAAGCTTGGCTTTTTTACAGGGCTGTCGCACGAATTTAAAACGCCTATAACACTTATTTTAAGTTATGCCGAATCGCTAATAGAAAATGACAAGATAAAAGGCACCCGCCTTATGGATGAGCTAAAGCTTATTTACAGCAACTCTCACCGGCTGTTGCGCCTTATTAACCAGTTGCTTGATTTTAGGAAGATAGAGGAGCGAAAATTTAGCCTTAGAGCTTCTAAAACTAACATTTACCTTTTTACCGATCAGGTAATGGCTAACTTTAAAGGAGAGGCTGCCCGCAGGAATATTGATTTCCGCCTTATTGCCGACAATAAGGATACAGAGGTTTTTATAGATAACAGCCTGATGGATAAAGTGTATTTTAACCTACTCTCTAACGCGTTTAAATTTACCCCTGATAATGGCCGAATAACCATTACCATTAAAGATGGCGCTGATGGCACACTAAAGATCATTGTAAAAGACAGCGGCATAGGCATCCCTGAAAAGGAATTAAATATGGTATTTAATCCATTTTTTAGGGCATCAAATAACAATAAAAATAGCAGTGGTATCGGGCTTAACCTTTCTAAAGAATTTATAGCATTGCACAACGGCACTATAGAAGTACGCTCCAGGCAGGGAACCGAATTTACTATAACGCTTTATAAAGGTACTGAGCATTTGCAGCCTGCCGAAATAAATACCTCAACAGCTACAGAGTATAATACATCACTCCTTCAGGATGACCTTGAATACGAGAGCCTGCCTGAAATTAACCTCTTAGCACCGGGTCAGGAAAAATATACCTTGTTAGTAATAGAAGACCACCCTGATTTGGTAAACTTTTTAAGCAATAAGCTTTCTACAGAATATGATGTGCATGTTTCAGACGGCAGCAATGCAACAACTTTAGCTCTGGAACTTGTTCCTGATATTATTATATGCGACATTAATCTTGCAGGTACCGATGGCTTTGAGATAAGCAAAACACTAAAGAAAGACCTTCGCACTTCTCATATACCTATCATTATTCTCAGTGCTCAAAGTAATAAAGAGTCGGTTATACAGGGTATGCAGGCGGGTGTAGACCAATACCTTACAAAGCCTTTTAGCCTCTCTGTTTTACGGCAGTCGCTCAGCAGCCTGCTTTTCAATCGCGAAAAGCTGCGCTATTATTACACAAACAACATTTATCGTGTAGAGCCGGAGTCTAAATTCGGAACGTTAGAGCAGGATTTTATTTCGCGCATGAACTCCCATATTATGGAAAATATGGACAACCCTAAATTTTCTGTGGAGGAGCTGGCAGATAAACTTAACGTATCAAGGGTACAGCTGTACCGTAAGGTAAAGGCCATATTGGGAATGAGCATAAGCGACCACATCAATAATATTCGTTTAGAAAAAGCTGCTACCATGTTACGCGATGGCAAAATGAATATTAGTGAGATAGCTTACTCCCTTGGTTTTTCATCGCCAAATTATTTCTCAACGGCATTTAAGAATAAGTTTGGCATTTCTCCAAAAGAATATAAAACTACAGGGTAAATGATACCAGGATATATGGTTTTTAATGTATCAAAAGCGTATATTATGTTACAAAATCGTTACTACAACGTTTTAAATATATCGTTTTCGTAAAATTATAATTATGATTATCAGTATTTTAACTTAAGTGCGTGATAATAGTTTTTGCAAGGTTACATAATTGTAACATAACTTAAATTGCAAATGCCGCATTACTGATAATTTAGCAGCAGATCAATTAAAAAATCTGCAATGAATAAAATTCTTATCTGGTCTGTTACCGCTGCGTTGGCAGGCTTTCTTTTTGGTTTTGATACCGTAGTAATATCGGGTGCCGATAAACAATTACAGTCGCTATGGCAATCTTCCGATGCTTTTCATGGTTCGGTAGTTATGGGCATGGCGTTATGGGGCACCGTGGTAGGAGCTATTTTTGGAGGCATACCTACTAATAAAATAGGGCGTAAAAATACCCTTTTATGGATAGGTGCTTTCTTTCTCGTTTCAGCCATCGGCTCGGCACTCGCTAAGGATCCTTTCACGTTTGCTGCATTCAGGTTTTTAGGTGGCCTTGGCGTAGGTGCCTCAACAATAGCTGCACCTGCATATGTATCAGAAATAGCTCCGGCATCTAAAAGAGGCCGTCTTGTAGCCCTATATCAATTTAATATTGTGCTGGGTATATTGGTTGCATTTGTATCTAACTATCTTCTTAAAGACATTGGCGAAAATGCATGGCGATGGATGCTGGGCATACAGGCTATACCGGCAATTATTTACATATTGCTAATGCTTACCGTACCTAAAAGCCCAAGATGGTTACTTTCCAAATTTAGAAACGAAGAAGCGCGCAAAGTACTTGCCATTGTAGACCCAGGTGCCAACATTGAAGCTATGATGCTTGAAATACAACAGGCAGGAGACAAAAGCCATGAAAATATCTTCATGAAAAAATACCGTTTCCCGCTAATGCTGGCATTTCTTATTGCCTTTTTTAACCAGTTCTCCGGTATTAATGCATTTCTGTATTATGCACCCCGAATATTCGAAGAGGCAGGCTTAGGCCAGAATACCGCACTGTTAAGCAGTATAGGTATAGGGGTTGCTAATTTACTGTTTACACTGCTTGGCGTAGCGCTTATAGATAAACTTGGCCGTAAACTGCTTATGTACATAGGGTCTATAGGTTATATCATCTCGTTAGGCTTGGTATCAGCAGCATTTTACCTTAATTGGGGCGGCATGTCTGTACCGGCTTTCCTGTTCCTTTTCATAGCGTCGCATGCAATTGGTCAGGGCGCAGTGATCTGGGTATTTATATCCGAAATTTTTCCCAACCACATACGTGCATCGGGCCAGGCATTTGGCAGTTCGGTACACTGGGTACTTGCCGCTATTATACCGTCACTAATTCCCATGCTGTTTAGCACTATTGGCCCGGAGGTTGTATTCCTCATCTTTACTATAATGATGGTTTTCCAGCTGGGCTTTGTCGCCTTCCTAATGCCTGAAACCAAAGGCAGGTCGCTTGAAGAACTAAGCGAAGAATTAACAAAAAAAGACACACCAAAAAATGATATTAAAAAAACTTCTACCGTTAGCGCTTAGCGCAATGTTTATAACTGTTGCAGCTACTGCACAGGAAAAACTTACCGAAGAAACCCAATACAGGCCAAATTTTCACTTTACCCCTAAGGGAAACTGGATGAACGACCCTAACGGACTTTTTTATGCCGATGGCACCTATCATCTTTATTTTCAATATTGGCCCTATGGAAATAAATGGGGCCCGATGCATTGGGGCCATGCCACCACGAAAGACCTTATAAAATGGGAAGAGCAGCCTATTGCGCTTTATCCGGATAGGTTTGGCTACATTTTTTCGGGCAGTGCAGTGCTCGATATAAACAATACCAGCGGCTTTGGCGACGGAAAAACTGCTCCCGTGGTGGCCATATTTACTTACCACGACCCTGTTAAGGAAAAAGCGGGCACAATTGATGTAGAATCTCAGGGGCTTGCCTACTCACTTGACAACGGTTACACCTGGACAAAATATGATGCAGGCAACCCTATAATTAAAAACCCGGGCATACGTGACTTTCGCGATCCTAAAGTTACGTGGGACAGTGTGCACAACCAATGGATAATGGTACTTGCTGCACAGGACAGGTCGCAACTATATACCTCAAAAAACCTAAAAGACTGGAATTATCTGTCTGATTTCGGAAAGAACATAGGTGCACATGGAGGCGTTTGGGAATGCCCTGATTTCTTTCCTATAAAAGTTGAAGGCACCGGCGAAACAAAGTGGGTGTTAATACAAAGCCTTAATCCGGGTGGTGCAAACGGAGGCAGCGGCACACAGTATTTTATAGGCGATTTTGATGGTAAAACGTTTACCCTTGATAAAGCTTTTGCCGAAAGGGTGACCAAAGAAAAAGCTGTGTGGCTGGATTATGGCAAAGACAATTATGCCGGGGTTACCTGGGGCAATGCCCCTGTAAAAGATGGACATCGTATGATGATAGGCTGGATGAGCAACTGGGAATATGCCGAGGTAGTACCTACTAACGGATGGCGTAGTAGTACTACCATTCCACGGGAACTAAAGCTGGTAAAAAAAGGCAACAACTACGCACTTATAACAAGCCCTGCCGAAGCCCTTAAAAACTATATTGAAAAGACCGACAGCCAGAAAAATGTTGCTGTAAAAGGTATGGCAATACTTTCAGCAAAAGGCAAAACCGACTTTACCAAAGCAGACATCAGCTTTACTGTTCAAGGGCTAAAGCAGGATGTTTACACCTTTACCTTTACAAATGATGCTGGCGAAACGTTGAGTTTTGGCATTAATAACAAAGAACGCAATTTGTTTGTAGACCGCTCTAAATCAAGCGATGCATCAACATTTCATAAGTTTACAGCAACACCATCAAAGGCTGCATTGGGTGAAATTCAAAAAAGCGGCACATTCCGTATCCTGATGGATAAGACCAGTATTGAAGTGTTTTATAACGATGGTGAAACGGTGATGACTGAGATATTCTTTACCAGCCAGCCATTTAATACATTCTCGGCGACTGCCACATCTTCATTCGAAATTAGTGATCTTAAAATTAACCAACTAAAATTTTAATAAACGCGATTAACTAAAACCAAACAAATACATGAAATCTAAAATTATTTTAATTCTCATCTTTCTATTTCCTATGATGGCTTTAATGGCGCAGGAAATAGAAGTTAAGGGAACGGTAATTTCGTCTGAAGACGGTTTACCGCTCCCGGGTGCGTCGGTATTAGTATCGGGCACTACCAATAGCGCCTCTACCGATATAGACGGTAACTTTACCCTTGCAGGTGTAACACCGGGGGCAGAACTTACGGTAAGTTATATTGGCTTTCAAACGCAAACGATTGCGGCACAGGCATCCATAACAGTAACATTAAAGTCCGACAGTAAAGAACTGGAGGCTGTAGTAGTAACAGGCTATTCAACACAAAAGAAAACCAATATTATTGGCGCCGTTGCGGTGGTAGATATGAAGGCTTTAAACAAACAGGTGGCCCCAAACCCTATACAGGCATTACAGGGAAGGGTTGCAGGAGTGCGTGTATCGACAGATGGTTCTCCCAGCGGTGCTAACACAAACGTGGTTATACGCGGTGTGGGTACGTTAAACAATACATCCCCATTATTAGTTATAGATGGTGTGCCTACCAAGGCAGGTATGCACGAGCTTAACCCGAATGATATTGAAACCATACAGGTACTTAAAGATGCCTCGTCTGCAAGTATTTATGGATCACGGGCCTCTAACGGCGTAATCATCATCACCACAAAAAAAGGTAAGAATGGTAAAATGAGGATAAACTTTAATAACTACACCGCGATTTCCAGCTATGCTAATCGTACCAAAGTACTTAACGCCGAACAATATGGGCAGGCCTTATGGCAGGCCAATATAAACGATGGCATAGATCCTAACACTAACAATGTTAGCTACCAATACGACTGGGGTGAAGTTAATGGCAGGCCAACTTTAAATAATGTTTTAGTACCCGAGTACCTTGATGAGGCACATACACTTAAATCGTCTAACACCGATTGGTATGATGCTATATCGCGCACGGGTATTGCACAATCGTATGATCTTTCGGTATCAAATGGCACAGATAAAGGCAGCTACCTGTTTTCGCTTGGGTATTATGACAATAAGGGCATTGTAAATACTACTGAGTACAAGAGGATATCTGCCCGTATGAACAGTTCCTACAAATATTTTAATGGTGCTCTTACGATAGGCGAAAATTTCACAATTAACCGTAATGCAGAAGTATCAGATCCCGGTGTTTTAGACCCGGCGTTAAGGGCACTGCCTATTATCCCCGTGCGCACCGTAGATGGTCAGGGCTGGGGTGGCCCGGTAGGTGGTATGAACGACAGGCAAAATCCTGCACGCCTCTTAGAATATAATAAAGATAATGGTTATAAATATTTAAGGCTTTTTGGTAATGCCTATGCCGATCTTGAAATAATTAAAAACCTTCATGTACGGTCGAGCTTTGGTATTGACTATGGATACTACAACAAGCGCTCACTTCAACGCAGCTATGTATCGGGTTACCTTAAAAATGACCAGACAAGCGTAACCATAGACCAGAGCGTGAGCGATAAATGGACGTGGACAAATACTGCCCAGTACAATTTTAGCTTAGGCAAACATAACGTAAACCTGCTTGCAGGAACTGAAATGTACCGGGATGTCTTTGATAATACTACGCTGAGAAGAAATGACTTTATTTTGGAGACGCCGGATTATATGTACCCTGATGCAGGTACGGGCGAATCATTTACCGGGGGTACTTCTACACAGTATAAACTCCTCTCCTATTTTGGCAAGGCAGAATATGATTATGATGGGCGTTACCTTGCATCGGCAACCATACGCCGCGACGGATCGTCACGCTTTGGTAAAAACAACCAGTTTGGTACCTTCCCTGCGGTATCTGCCGGATGGCGTATAAGTCAGGAAAAATTTGTGCAGGATAAGGCAACGTTCATCTCAGACCTTAAGCTGCGTGCAGGCTGGGGACAGACAGGTAATCAGGAAATAAGTAATACTGCAATTTACTCTTTGTACCTTGCCAATTATGCCGGTGGAAGCCCTACATGGGCTACATCTTACGGTACCGCTTATGATATGAGCGGTGCAAACAACGGCCAGCTTCCATCGGGTTTTATCGCCACACAAACAGGTAACGACGATCTTAAGTGGGAAACTACCACGCAAACAAACGTGGGGTTAGACTTTGGTTTCTTCGACCAAAAATTAAGCGGATCGATAGATTATTACATCAAAAAAACTAAAGATATCCTGGTACAGCCACCTTACTTAGGAGCCATAGGCGAAGGAGGCAACCGTTATGTAAACGGTGCCTCTATGGAGAACAAAGGCTGGGAGGTATCTTTAGGGTATCGCGATGAAACAAGCGGTGGGTTTACCTATGATATTTCGGGCAACTTTTCTGCCAATAAAAATAAAATTACCCAATTGCCTGCCGCCGTACGCAACAGTTATGGTGGCAACGGGCAGAACGATAACATTCTTGGCCGCCCTATTAACTCTATGTACGGTTATGTGGCCGATGGGCTGTTCCGCACACAGGATGAGGTAGATAATTCTGCCGAGCAGCCGGGTAAAGGCCTTGGGCGTATACGTTTTGCCGATCTTAATGGCGATGGTGTTGTAGATACCGATGACCGTACCTGGATTGGTAATCCTAATCCCGGTTTTAATTATGGTGTAAACGTAACACTGGGCTATAAAGCATTTGACTTCACTATGTTCTGGGAAGGTATTGGTGACGTGGACGTTATTAACACTAAAAAATACCAGACTGATTTTTGGAGTGTGGATGATGTGGGGTCTAATAAAGGTACGCGATTATTAAATGCCTGGAGTGTAGATAATCCTAACTCCAGTATACCGGCACTTACCACGGTAGACCGTAATGCCGAGTCGCGTTTTTCTACCTATTATGTAGAAAAGGGAGATTACCTTAAACTGCGTGTATTGCAGCTGGGCTATAACCTGCCAAAATCGCTGCTTGAAAAATACAGTATGGAATCGTTAAGAATTTATGTAAGCGGACAAAACCTGCTTATTATAGACGCTAAGAACTTTACAGGTGTAGATCCAGAAAGCCCTGCCTATGGCTACCCACTGCCAATGACCTTTACAGTTGGCCTTAACCTGGCATTATAATTAAATCCAAAAGCAAACAAAATGAAAAAGATACTATATATAGCAGGAATAGCACTATTAAGCATAACCGTTTCCTGTACAGATTATTTAGATAACGACCCCAGAGGTGTACTATCCGAAGAGGAGCTTGTAAATGCCGAAACCATAGAGGGTTTTATGACATCGGCTTATTCGGCATTGGGTAATGACCACTATGATGCGCCTTTCAGCTTATGGCCTTACGGCAATGTACGGTCAGACGATGCCTATAAAGGCGGTAGCGGCACTAACGATATCCAGGATTTTCATTTCTTTGAAGTATCAAATAATATAAGGCCTGATTTTGGCGAACTGGATGCATTTTGGTACAACAGCTTTGTAGGGATATCCCGTGCTAATAAAGCGTTAAGGGCATTAGAGCAAATAAGTGCTGAGGAATATCCGTTAAAGGATACCCGTATTGCCGAAATGAAATTTATAAGGGGGCATTTTTACTTTATGCTAAAGATTATGTTTAGAAACATCCCTTTTATTACTGAAGATATAGCTATTGAAGATTACGGTACTATATCTAACCGAGCTCTTAACAACGAGCAACTTTGGGAAGCTATTGCTAAAGATTTTGAAGCTGCCGCCGCAGGACTACCTGCCGCACAGGCAGAGGTGGGCAGGGCAAACCAGTCTGCCGCTTACGCTTACCTGGCAAAAGTACGTTTGTATCAGGCTTACACACAAGACGAAAATTATAACGTAACAGGTATAGATCAAAACCATATGCAACAGGTATTAGATGCCACTGCGCAAGTTACAAGTGCCAGCCTTGAGTCCGATTTTGCCAATAACTTTCTTCCGGGTAGTTATGAGAACGGGGCGGAATCGGTGTTCGCTATCCAGTTTTCGCAAGATGATGGTACACTTTACGGCAGGTTAAATTACAGCGATGTACTCTCTACACCTCAGGGGTTGGGCTGTTGCGATTTTCATAAGCCAAGCCAAAATTTAGTAAACGCATTTAAAACCAATGCTAACGGGTTACCACAGTTAAATAACTACAATGACAGCGACCTAAACTATGAGGAGTTGGCTACTTACACTGTAGATCCGCGTTTGTACCATACCGTTGCAATTCCCGGCCTGCCTTACAAGTATGACCCCGAATATACCTATGTTGAAGCCTGGGTACGTTCTCCAAGTACTTATGGGTATTTTGCATCGCTTAAAGAAAATGTATCACCTAATTGCGGCTGTGTAGTAAACATAGACCCTTTTTATGGCAACTCTAAAAACAGGATACAAATTCGTTACGCCGATGTATTGCTAATGCGCGCGGAAGCGCTGATAGAACTTGGCCAGCAGGGTGAAGCTCTTGCCCTTGTAAACCAGGTGCGCACCCGTGCTGCAAACAGTACGGCATTAATTTCCGGGTACGAGAGCAACGCCACAATAAGTCCTTATATAGACGGTGTAAATTGCACATGGACACAGGAATATGCCCGACAGGCACTACGGTTTGAGCGCCGTTTAGAACTTGCCATGGAAGGTAACCGCTTTTTCGACTTAGTACGCTGGGGAGTAGCCGCCGAAGTTTTAAACGACTATTATGGAGAAGAAAAAACCAAGCGCGCTTATTATTCTGATGCTTACTTTGATAAAAACAAGGAAGAGTATTGCCCTATACCATTAACCCAGATTAATTTTAGCCAGGGTGTATACCAGCAAAATCCCGGTTATTAATACCTAAAAAAGTAAATCATGAAAAAAATTATAACTAAGAGCGTTATACTTACAGGCTTAATAATGGGCCTGCTTGTAAGCCTGTTGTCTTGCGAAGACAGTTTTGATAACAGTGATCTTAAAATTAACGTACCGGTAAGTGTAACGGCATTTAGCATTAACGGCACTCCGGGCACAATAGACCAGCAGACTGGACAGATAAACGTTGCCCTGCCTTTTGGCACCAATGTTACATCGGTAGTGCCACAGCTAACATTACCTGAAGGTGCCACGATTAATTTAGATCTAAGCACACCTACGGATTTTACATCTGCTGTGAGATTCCAGGTAGTAAATGGTAACTTATTTAAAGATTACACAGTAAATGTTACAGTGTCCAGTCCTATCATAAGCTTTAAAATAAATAATGTTGCCGGAGTGATTAACAACAGCGCTAAAACGATAAATCTTATTTTACCTGAAGGAACCGACCTTAGTGCGTTGCAACCGATTATTGAACTGAGTGAGGGCGTTACAATTACCCCTGCTTCAGGAACAACTATAGATTTCTCATCGCCTGTAGCATTTACAGTAACAAACGCCATTGCAAGCGCTGTATATACAGTAACGGTAAGTGTGCCGGTACAAGGTATCGAAGTTGCATTTTTAGGTACGGCAGCATCGCGCGGAGCGATAACCAATATGGATGAGAAAACAGCCTGCGACTGGTTGTTTGCTAATTACTCAGGAGCCCGCTATCTATCTTTTGACGAAATAGTGGCCGGTGCAGAGTTAAGCACTATCGATGCAATTTGGTGGCATTTCGATTCGGCACAAACATTGCCCACCATAGCAACTAATCCTACAGTTACCGCTGCTTTAGTAGCCTACCGTGCTGGTGGTGGAAACTTGTTGCTTACAACATTCGCATCGCAGTATGTTGATGCGCTGGGTATCGTACCCCCGGGTAAAGGGCCAAATAATGTGTTTGGAGACTTTTTACCAGCTGGAGGAGTTGATAGCAACTCTTGGGGAATGTCTTTTATGGGGCATGAAGACCACCCAATATTTCAGGGGCTGGAAACCTTCCAAACCGGAAAAGCGAATTTATTGCAGGGCGGAACTTTCAGGCTTAACCATACCGCATGGTGGTTTTTACCAGAATGGGGTGGTTACAATGACGGCGCAGGCTGGAGAAGCCAGACAGGCGGTACCAACCTTGCCAGCGAAGCATGGGATGATGCCCTTAATGGTCGTGTAACTATTGCCGAATGGGGAGATGCGGAAGATGCCAACGTTGTTGTAATATCTATGGGTGCGTACGATTGGTATAATGAAACTGACGCAAGTGGTAACCCAAGCCAACCTAATGCTTTCATTACCAATATACAAACACTCACACAAAACAGCCTCAACTACCTTATTGGCCAATAATCAAAAATTAAAACAATGAACTATAAAACAATGATGCTTCTTCCTGCCATAGCGCTTGCATTGCTTTCGTGTCAGGATGATGATAAATATATCGGCGGATCAGTGTCGGGAGGCGAGACTGAAATCAGCAGTATTTATCCTGCGCCGCCATCACAATGGTTAGGTGGCAGTGAGCCTTACTACAGCGCGGGTTATACCGGAGATGTAATGCCTTATTACGAAAATGGTACTTTTCATATTTATTTTTTGCATGATGCTATAAATAAGCCCGCAGGAAAAGGTTTTCATGACATTCACGAGTTTAGCACTACTAACCTTACTACATTTACCTATCAGGGGCAAACAATACCTTATGGCACCCAAGACGAACCTGACTTTGCAGTAGGTACAGGAAGTCTAATAAAGGTTGGCATTACGTACTATTTTTATTATACAGGGCACAACCAAACCGGTGCTTTTATAGCTAACAACCCACGCGAAAGCGTGCTTTTAGCTACCAGTACTGATATGAAAAACTGGACTAAGCAGCCATCGTTTAAAATAACAGCACCTGCCGGGTACTATGATTATGATTTCCGCGACCCGCAGGTATTCCAAAACCCTGACGGCGGCAAGTACTGGATGCTGGTGAGCACACAAACCGAACCTGATCGTAAAGCGGTTTTGCTTAAATTTACAACTACAGACCCTGCAAGTGGCAACTGGACGCCTGAAGGTATAATATATACCTCTACACCCGAAGACAACTATCTGATGATGGAGTGTGCCGACGTGTTTAAAATGGGCAGCTACTGGTATATGATGTTCAGCGAAAACTGGAGCGGCAATAAGGGTACCCATTACCGCATGGCAACAACCATTAATGGGCCGTGGACAAAACCGGACAACGACCTTATAGATGGCGAATATTATTATACTGCTAAAACTGCAACCGATGGTAACAAGCGTTACGCATTTGGCTGGGCTGCAAGAAAAGCTCCTGAGAATGATACCGGCGGTAAAGAATGGGCAGGTAACCTGGTAATCCATGAACTGATTCAAAATAATGATGGTACACTTGCTACAAAAGCGCCAGATGCCATAAATACTGTTTTTACGCAAAACACAACGGTAAGTATGCAAGCTGCTACAGGAGCAGTAACCGAGGGCAACGGCGGGTATACCCTTAACAGTGCATCGGCTGATGCTATGGCAACATTTGCTGCTGTAGGTAAAAAAGTGCGTATAAAGGCACAGCTTACCCTTACAAATGCTACGGGTGCAGCAGGCTTTTATTTTAATGTTAGCGATGCTGCTCATTATAAAATAATGCTGGAACCTCAACAAAACCGTATAGCTGCTTATAACAGCAACGGCGAGTTGGTTACACGCCTACCCTTAACAATTGTGCAGGGTACTGCATATGCTATAGATATAATTGCAGACGGCAGTGTTTGCGTAATATATGTAAATGATAAAGTAGCACTTACAAACCGGATTTACGGCCGTGAACAGCAAAACTGGGGACTTGTTGCTACCAATGGCGCAACAGCCTCTGTAACAGGATTGCAGGTTGTAAAACCATAATTTTAAAATTATTATTTAAATGAATACAGGAAAAAAACTTAAGGCGGTATCCTACGGTGAGGTACTTTGGGATGTTTTTGCCAATGGTAAAAAGATAGGCGGGGCACCGTTAAATCTGGCTCTGAGAATGCAAAGCCTTGGGTGTGATGTAGCCATGATAAGTTGTGTAGGCAACGATTCTGATGGCGAAGAGATTGTAGATTATGTTAAAGCTCAGGGTTTAGACACAGGCGGAATAATTCGTACAGAAGATTACCCCACCGGACTGGTGCAGGTGTATGTAAACGACCGCGGTAGTGCAAGTTATGAAATAAGCTACCCGTCTGCCTGGGATAAGATACAGCTAACAGACTATGCCCGTAGCCTCGTAGCTGATGCAGATGTATTAATATACGGCAGCCTGGTGTGTCGAGATAGAGTTTCTAAAAAATCGCTGGAGGAGCTTCTTTTAAATAACGTTTATAAAGTGTTTGATGTTAATTTGCGTCCGCCGCATTATACACAGGCCGCAATTGAGAACCTTATGGGCTCGGCAAACTTTATAAAATTTAATGATGAAGAATTACTGGAAATAGCTACAGGTATGGGTTCTCCCCACACATTGTTGGAAGACAATATGGAATTTATAGCCACGAAAACTAAAACGCGTTCTATGTGTGTTACTAAAGGTAAGCACGGAGCGATACTAATGTGGGAAAGCAGCCTTTATAACAATAATGGCTATCCTGTTAAGGTTGTAGATACTGTAGGAGCAGGCGACTCTTTCCTTGCTACGCTTATTATGGGATTGCTTACCGGAGAAAACCCACAGCATGCTATTGATTATGCCTGTGCTGTTGGAGCGCTTGTAGCGGCATCGGCGGGAGCAAACCCCATTTTAACCGAGGAAAAGATTCAGGCGCTTATGCATAGTGTAGAATAAATTTGGGTTAGTTAATTTGCTTTCTAAAAGTTTGGGTTACGTTTAGAAAAAAGGGATTTCCCTACTATAGGGGCAGCATTGGGTAGCTGCCCCTTTTTTATTTTAGCCAATCTAAATTGTCTGTAAATTTAGCAATATAATTTGTCCTGTAATATTAATACTCTACCCAGCTTCTGCATCCATTATGATAAGATGATGTAACAGATATATCCTGCCAGGATGTATACCTCTTGGTGCAATAACCGCGAGTTATACACACCTCTGCATCATCATGGTAAAACAGTGGTAGCAAGCCATCACTTTTTATTTTTTAAATACATTATCTCTTCATATGCGTTATTATTATTCTTTATCCGTTATATATACTTTAGTGGGCTATTATATGCCTTTCAAATATAAGTTTACAGTTTTTTTATCTTTATCTTAAAACTTTATACGAATACGTTATATTTGATATCTAAAATAATTTTAAGAAAATTTAATTTTTGCGGTACTATTGATGCTACAAAACTATACCTTGAATAAATGAATATTTTAGACTCTTTTTCCCTAAGTGGAAAAGTAATTGTAGTTACCGGAGGGACAGGTGTACTGGGAGAATCTTTTGTCAAAGCCATTGCACAGGCCGGAGGTAAAATTGCAATATTGGGCCGCGATAAAGAAAAAGCTGCATTGCGTGTAACGCAGGCTGAAGCCTTTGGTGCCGAAGCTCTTGCTATAATTGCGGATGTGCTTGATAAAGAAGATATAATTCGCGCAAAGAATGATATCTTAAACCATTTTGGTACAATAGATGGCCTTGTGAATGCTGCCGGGGGTAATATACCCGGAGCAATAATTAACCCAGACCAAAATCTTTTTGATGCCGAAATTTCAGACACTATAAGAGCAATTGAACTTAATTTATACGGTACCCTTATTCCAACCCATATATTTGGGCGTGTAATTGCCGAAAAAGGCAAAGGTTCTATAGTTAATATATCTTCACTCGCTGCCAGCCAGGCTATAACACGAGGCCTTGGTTACAATGTAGCCAAACACGGCATAGACGGTTATACAAAATGGATGGCTACAGAATTAGCATTACGCTATGGCGATAAAGTACGGGTTAACAGTATTGCGCCAGGTGTATTTCTTACCGATCAAAACCGCAGCCTGCTTACCGATACTGATGGCAATTTTACAGATAGGGCACAAAAATTTGTAAGCAGCACGCCTTTTTCGCGCCTTGGCGACCCTCAGGAACTGGCCGGTACATTAATTTACCTATTAAGTGATGCATCAGCTTTCGTAAATGGCGAACGAATTTTTGTAGATGGTGGTTTTAATGCCTGGAGCGGCGTATAATTTTTAAACTATGAGCACTATAAATAAATTAGAGCAAACATGGCGCTGGTATGGGCCAAATGATACTGTAACCCTACAGGACGTAAAACAGGCCGGCGCAACCGGAGTAGTATCTGCACTTCACCATATTGCCCACGGCGAAGTATGGACTGTAGACGAAATCTTAAAAAGGAAGAAGCAAATTGAAGATGCCGGCCTTACATGGTCGGTAGTTGAAAGCGTGCCTGTGCATGAGGCTATTAAAACAAGGAATTTTGATGCTGAAAAATATTTAGAAAACTACAGGACATCATTAAAAAACCTTAGTAGCTGCGGACTTAAAACAGTTTGTTACAATTTTATGCCCGTGCTGGACTGGACACGTACCAAGCTTGACCTGGAAATGAAAGACGGTTCTAAGGCTTTGTATTTTAACTGGATAGATTTAGCCTATTTTGATATCTATATATTACAAAGAATAAATGCTGCAAATGATTATTCTGAAGAAATTGTTGATGCAGCCGCTAAGAGAAGTACTACAATCTCCGCAGAAGAAAAAGCACTCTTAACCGAAGTAGTACTTATGGGTGTGCCGGGAGAGGATGGCGTTACTTTAAAAAGTTTACAGGATAGTATAACCATATACCAACCTATTGGTTTTGAGGGTTTGCGTAATAACCTTTTGTATTTTCTTAATGCAATTGCCGATGTATGCGAGCAGGAGTCGATAAAAATGACAATTCACCCGGATGATCCTCCCTACCCTATCTTAGGATTGCCAAGAATTGCGAGCAATAAAGCAGATTTAGAATATATAATACAAGGTGTAAATGCAGACTTTAACGGTATATGCTTTTGTACCGGCTCTTTAGGTGCAGGCGTAAACAATAATATTAACGATATATTTGATGCTGTAAAACACCGTGTGCATTTTATACACCTGCGTAATGTTAAGAAGGATGAGCTTGGTAATTTTTATGAAGCAGATCATCTTGATGGTGACGTAAATATGTATAAAATCATGAAAGCTATTGTAGCCGAAAACAGTATCCGCAAAACTCCAATTCCTTTCAGGCCCGATCATGGCCACCAAATGCTTGACGATCTTAATAAAACTACACATCCGGGATATTCTGCTATTGGCAGATTGCGCGGCTTAGCCGAATTGAGAGGGTTAGAACTTGGCATTATCGGTCAATAATGGTGGGTACAACTGATGAGCCCACAGATTCGCCGGAACGTCATTTTAACGTAAATATCTTTAGGTGTCTAAAAAAATTTAAATCATCGCAATGAAAGATTGTTCATTATGATAGGTTCGGCATCATTAATAGAGCCAATATTTTTTTGTGTCTGCATTACATTTTTGCCTGTATTAATGCGTTCGGTTCCTGTAATAATAGCGAGAGACTGGCTAAGCAAAACTTCATTTGGCTCACCTAAAGGATGGATTGAAAGTTCGCCCAACTCTTCTAAATCAATTGATGGCGTTATACCCGCAGCATAATTCCCTTCGCCATTTGCATTAGATATCTTGTAGATTGCAGGATATAAAATCCATTTTTCTTCATCAGTACTTGCCATATCATTTTCGATAGGAAAAGTTGCCACATCTTTACCCATTGTTTTACTGCCTATAGTAATAACCTGCATAAATGGCCTTAAGTTATTAATAATAATTTCTGAAGCCGATGCAGTATGGCTACTGCAAAGTATAAATACACGGCCAATGGAAGGATGGGCGCTACGCAGCGCTTCAAAACTTACCTGCGTTTCATTTGTTTTAAGCGCTTCGGTAAAGCTTTGATTTACAACGCCGCCATTAGCATTTCCTGTAAACCGGATAAATTGCTGGTCTGCCTGTATATTTGGCGCAAGGAGGATTGCCAGTGCCGTAGCAGACGATACATCTCCTCCCCCATTATAACGCAGGTCTACCACTACCTCATCTACGCCCTGGCTTTTAAAATTAAGAAAGGCATTTAACAGGGCTTGCGACAGGCCAACATCAAAATGCGGAATTTGGATGTAGCCTACCGTATGGTTTTGTTCTTGTATAATCTTGCCCCTAACGGGTTGTAAAAGCACCGTGCCTTTAGTTATATTTTTTACATACGGTGCCGAAAATCCTGTATTTTCATGGTAATCCATTACCGTGAGTTGGGCATTTTGAGAGGCTGACAACTCTTCGTACAGATTATTATAGTTTTCGTGGTTAACCGGCACAGCGTTAATTGCATTTATATACTGGCCACGTTGCAGCCCGGCATATTGCGCAGGGGAATCTTGCAGGACGTATAAAACAACCCCTAAAACCTGCCCCTCGTGTTCTATAAAGCTTATATTAAACCCAAAAGAATTTCTCAGGCTTTGCGGATAAGTTGAAGCATCGTTAAGGTTAACAGCATAAGAAAAACGATCCTGAGGATGCAACAGGCCCAAAAAATAATCCTGTGGCAGTTTTTTTAAATCCCCGCGACTGGGCAGGCTGCTATTGTAGTAATAATAGCGCTGCATTTGCTCGTATATCCAATTATTAGTAAACTCATCAGTCCCCTCATTTAAAACCTCAGGCGCATCGTCATTCTGGCAGGAATAAGCTGTTAAAATCAAAATAAGTGAAACTATTTTTATGTAATTTTTTATACGAACCATAGCATTATCTTTTTTTAGACTTTGTGTTCATTCTCCTAAGGCAGGGATACATAACTTTACGGAGCGACTCGTGCTTATTTTCATATGAATTAATACAATTTTCCAGCGCCTTAAGCAGGTTTTGGTAATAATCATATTCGCATTTCAGTTCGGCGGCCTTATCGCGTATGTATACCTCGCGGCCCTCCGGTATATTGTTCCCAAATCCCGGAAAGAGGGCTTCAAACTTTTCAAGGGCTTTTAACAGGTCCTGATGCTTTGTTGATTTTATGCTTTGCATTTTACAACATTGTAGGGTTAATACTATCTTGGTGTTTTAAGTTAAAAATCAAAATAATCTACTAAGTTAATAGTACCCTCAACCCCGGAAAAAGCACCTGACTCATTAGCTTTTTCATCTAAAACAATTAACCTTGATTTGTTGTTTTGCATAACCATTTGCACAATAACCTGCTGGCCCGTAATGTAAGACTCGGTAGTGCCGTGTTTAACCAGTTCTACATTTATAACAGGCGGAGGTGCAAAAGCAAACTCTGCAAAGGTGCTGAAACCTTCTTTAGTAATATTTTGGGAAATACCCAATACCTGCCCGTTGGTTTTTTTAATAATGGCATCAATAGGGCCATCATAACCGCTGTTAGAATATCTATTTAATGTTGGGAATATAAAACGATAACCTGTGCGGCCTGTAGCGGTAAGTGTACCAGGCTGAAAGGCAAGTACATTGTCAATCCAAATACCTTCTTTAACATAGAATGATAAGGTATCTATTGGCGTTGTTGCAGGAAAGCTGTACGAATGCAATACACTACCGGAAACCTTGTTAACAATTTCCAGCGCTTCGGTTTTTTTATTATAAAACACAAATTCGTAATCGGTTATTATATCCCCTTTAAAAGCATTTTGTTCGCCAATCTCTAATAGTTCGCCGTTTGCAAATACCTGTATAGAGTCCTGTAGGGCGCTATAACCCCTTATAACTATTTTACCCGGAGACTGCTCCTCATAAAGGGGCGTTAAATCATCGTTCCCGCAGCCTGTTACGAGGCTGCTAAGTAATACAAGAAGCACTAAGGTGCTGAAAAATTTCTTCATGATAATAAAATTGTGCTACGCAACAACTGTTGCGTTATTAAAACATAGGGCCTTAGCATTATAAAATAAAAACACTGTACCTGTAAGTAATACAGTGTTTTTATCTGTATAAAAACTTATTTTTTTATGAATTTTAATTGTTGAGATGCCTCCCCATTATTTAATACGGCGAAATACATACCGCCGGCAAGGCCGCTTACAGAAATTCCTGTTTCGTTATATTTAGATTCGCTTACAAGTATTCCGTTTATGTTGTAGATACTTACGTTTAGGGTATTCCCATCAACATTAGGGGCTAATTGCAGTTCTAACGTTTCGGTAACAGGGTTTTGTTTAATTTTAGTAAATGATTTAGTTACTTCATCTACACCGGCAAGACCTGTAGCTGTTATTTTTACATCGTTAATTTCAATTCCTGTAAAAGGCTGGGCATTTTTTACAATTGCAAAATACACTTCTTCCTGGCCTTCACCTGCATATTGAGACATATCAACTATGTATTCATGAAATTCTTCGGCATTCTGGGTGGTTCTTGTTAAGTTAAGTGTTATTGGCTCATTTTCTAAAAAAGTAGCCATATCCGGTGAATTTGACACGTAAACTAACAGGCTTTGGCTGGCACCTGTACCATCATATGCTGTAGTTTGCGCATTAATTACCAATTGAAGGGTACCACCATAGTAAGATAGGTCCTGTACCGGTGATATTGCCCAGTTGTTTTCAATATTTTCGTAAGAATAGCCTGTGGCAAGATCTATATTGTAAGTGGCAAGTACATCAGCACTACCCTCACCTATCTCGCCTGTATTTGTATCTATAAATAAATTTTTCCTTGCAAGCCAGTTGCTTGTATTGGCGTCTTCGTCCTGTAAAGTCCAGTCGGTTACATTACCATCATTAAAATCATCTTCCCAAACAGTAAATTGGGCATTTGCCTGTAAACAAAATAAAAATAGCGTAAAAAGTAAAAAATTTTTCATGGTTGTAATTTAAAAACCCGGGCAGGGCTGCTGCCCGGGTATAATTAATATTTATTGTTAATACTATTCGTAAATAGTTGTAAAACCGTTCCATTTTGTCCAACAATCTGTCCAGTTAGGCTCGTTAGCAAAAGCACCGGTTGTACCAGCAGCAAGACTAAAGCTTGCCTCGTTATAGAAAGGCTGGTAAGATCCTGTTCCCCATGTATTTGCAGATGCAAGTGTAGATGGAGCAGCACCACCTGTACCTAAGCTTGAACCTACAGGTAAAATAATGGTTGTAAATGCATGAACACGCATATTACCTAAGAATGAATCTGACCTTAATGAAGGCGAATCGAACCTTATACCTGTTTCATAACCAGAAACGCTTGCGTTAGTAAGGTTAATTTGACCCAACCTGCGTACGTGTATAGCGTTTTCAAGTTTTTGAGCAGTTACGGTTGGTATAGCTTTATAGCCTAGAATACTAAGATCTGTAATAACCGGGCGGGTTATGATAGAAGTAGATGTACCACCAGCGTTATTATCAAGCTCTATACCGTTAGAATCAGGGTTACCACCACTTAAGCTGTGTGTAGAGTTCCTGTTAGCAATGGCAATTGCTTTGTTTATTGTACCGGTATAACCAAGGTCAAAGTCAAAAGCGTCATCATCCTGTCCAAAAGCTACAAGGTGGCTTGCATTTACTGTTCCTCCAAAAAATTCAAATGCATCATCCCTGCCATAAGTTACCTGTATGTGGTTAATAGTAGTACCGCTACCAACACCGCCTAAAGTAAGGCCGTTAATTTCGTTACCTAATTCCGGATCGCCAATTACACGGCCGGCAAACTCTATACGCACATAACGTAATGTACCAGAGTTATCTGCAGGTATGTTACCGCCATATTCAAAGTCGGCAGCAGGCGTATCGGTATTAAGGCCTTCAATCCTGTTAGTAGTAGTACCAGTGTTAACAGGAGCCTCACCTAAAATAACAACACCACCAAAATCGCCGGTTACGGCAGTTGTAGCAGCATTATTATCTAAAAGTTTAGAGCTTGTAAATACAATTGGGTTACATGAACCATCCGGGTTAAGACCAACCGCGTTGATAGTACCACCTTTAGAAACTACAAGTACACCTGTAGTACCGGAAACCGAAGCATCTGCAATTATAAAAGTACCCGGCTCTATAGTTAATGTACCTGCTGTAACACGCACTATACCGCTTAATACCCATACGTGGTCGTTATCCCAGGTGGTGTTAGTTGTAATTGCACCCGATACCGTTGTTTTAGGTAATAATGATGCAGCAGCGTAATCGGCAACTGAAGCCTCCATTTCGAAAGAAGAATCGGCAGCTGTTTCATCTTTATCACATGAAACCAGCAGTAGCGCTGACATAGCGAACATAAATAATTTTTTCATATTATCTAAATTATAATTACATTTGCTGCTATTAGATTTTAGAGCCTTAGGGGAGAGCAGCAAATTTTTCTCCCTTGGGGCTTTCGCTTTTTTGGTAAGTGTATAATAAGCCATCTGTTTACCACCAGGTACTTATCCCTAACTTCCTGCTTTCACTATCAGGGTTTTTATGTGAAAGAGTGTTGCAAAACATAATTTAATAACGTTGCCATGTTTCAGGAAGGTGATGAATCCTTAAATGCCTTTGCTTTTGCAGTGGCTCCTTTTAACGAATATTCCGTACCTCCGGCTCATTAACATTGTTACTTAATTTAATAAATGCAAGTTGCCCATATAGCCTTAACCGGCTACTACCTATTACCATTTAAAATGTGTAATTTAACGTAAGGTTTATTGTCCTGCCGTTCCAGGCTTTAAATAATTTCCTATCGGTTCCCTCATCATACTTGTTACCGGTTCCCGGCACGAGGCCAAACTGTTCCCTGGGGTTCCTGCCATATTCTCCTTCAATACCCACCCTGTAACTGTTACCGTTGTTGTAGGTTTCAATAGCACTGTCAAACAGGTTACGCGCCCCAACTTTAAACTCCAGGTTACGGTCTTTTAAAAACCTGTAGCTTACCTGAGCATCAGTAACAGAATATGGCATCCTAATCTCTTCGGCATCATAATCAAACCCTACCAGTATATATTGGTCGCCCGTGGCATTGTGGCGTATGCTAAACCCAAAACGGTTGCCTATATAATCTAAACCTAAATTATAGGTGTAAGGCGATTGCCCATACAGCGGGCGGTTTGCCTCATAGGTATCCCCTGTTCCATCCGGGTTTACATACCCGGTTACTTTTGTTTTATTAAATGATGCGTTACCATACAGGTAGATATCTTTTAACGTTTCACCTTCTCCTAAAAAAGTAAGGTTTTTATATACCTCCATTTCAATTCCCCTCACTTTGGCGCTGTGCGAATTCATATTCAAAATACTTCGCGATCCGCCATCGCCACCAATAAATGTAATGGCTTCTATAGGGTCTTTAATATTTTTGCGATACACCCCAACCGATACTATCTCACCGCGTGATGGGAACCATTCGGCCTTTAGATCATAATTATCTACAGTAGTAGAAACCAATCCACCATAATTAAGTACCAGCGCATTCCTTACAGGATCTTTATAAGGAACACTAAGCCTTTCTGAAAATTGCGGGCGCAGTACCGACCTGTGGTACCCTGCGCGCAGGTTTGTTTTTGATGTTGGGCTTACTGTAAGGTTAGCCGAAGGCAGGTATTGCCAAACCTTTTCATCGGGCTGTATTTTTTCAAATCCTAAAGCGTCATCTGCCTGGTTTTCAATTTGGGTGTATACAAAGCTTTCTGCCCTTACCCCCCATACCAGCCGTATTAATTTGCCTACTTTATTATCTAACATTATAAAGGGAGAGTGTATTTTTACATCACCCACGTACCTGTTGCCAAATCCGCCAAACTTTTGCCATCCAAACTGCCCCCAGCCGTAATGAGAGCCATCCAGTAATTGTGTCTCTGGCAGGTATACATTTGCCCTGTCGGCGTCCTGGCCAACTACCATTAATGAGTTTTTAATTTGCTGGTTAGAAGCTTTTTTATATGTACCAAAATACCCTGCTTTAACATCGTTTAAAAAAGTATCTGAAAAATTAAAGGGGTATTTAAAATTTAGCGCAGCATTATAATTTTTTTCTTCGTTGGTAAAATTACCACGGGTAAAAACATTAGTATCCGAGTTATATAGCGGTATAAACAGCAATACATCATCACCCACTTTTGTGCGTTGTTTTCTTGTAAAAGTTACATCTTTAGTATCTTTATCAATACTGCCATATGCCAGGAACCAGTTTACCTCAAGCTTGCCAAAAAGGTGTTCGCCTTCAATTTTATTCTGCATAAAAGTTTGGTATACCGGGTAAGTAGTTTCCTCTGTAAAAGGCAGGTCTGTACCACTAACTATCTCACTAACATCATCGGCATAAAAGTTCCAGCCCGTTATTTGGGTAAGCTGGCTATCGTATATGTGCAGGTAAATATTACGCAGCGTAATTTTATGGTTGCCAAACTGTACCCCTGCATTAAACATACCCCCTAAAGTAGAATTGTACGAGTAGGAAGCTCCCGTGTTTTTAAAGCCAAATTGCTCTAATGTATTATAACCTCCCTCAGGACCTGATAAATACCGTGTGTTATGCATAAGGCTTCCTCTTTCACTATGCTCTATTTCAAGTTTTTCCTGGGTATTCCTAAAAATTAATGATCCTACAAAACCCCAACGGTCTTTATCTTTAATATCGTAAGAACGGCCTACCGCAAACTGAAATGAGCTTCCGGGTTGGCTGTTTGTTTTATAGGTTGTAAAATTATCTTTGGTAAACCTTTTAGATTGCTCAATAAAAGGCCCTGATTCTGCCTCGCTTTCCGGCAACGGTATATTTTGAAGATTAGACGGGTAGCTTCTTGTACCATCATCAAAACCTAAATAATCGGCACCACCCTTTTCTTTCGTTAACCTGTCCTTAAATGTACTGCGGCTGTTGTGGGATGACCCTATGGAGAGGAATGTAAAGTCTTCTTTAGGTATCGATTTGGTTCTTACCTCTACATGGCCACCGGCAAAATTGGCATACATATCAGGCGTTGCATTTTTACTTACCACTACGCTCTCTACCATTGATGTAGGTATGATATCAAAATTAAACTGTTGCTGCACCGGGTCGGTACTAGGCAGGTTAACGCCATCCATCACAGCCTGGTTCCAGCGTTCGCCCATAGAGCGTACTACCACAAAGCGGTCATCTACTGTGGTTACCCCGTTAATACGCTTTAAGGTAGCGCCCACATCCCTATCTGGTGTCCTTGATATCTGCTCGGCAGAAATACCGTCTGACATTTGTGCGGCTTTCTTTTGCTCCAGCA
Organism: Flavobacterium zepuense; assembly: GCF_007097145.1. Classification (GTDB taxonomy): domain Bacteria; phylum Bacteroidota; class Bacteroidia; order Flavobacteriales; family Flavobacteriaceae; genus Flavobacterium; species Flavobacterium zepuense. The sequence continues at coordinate 205,916 of NZ_VJVZ01000001.1, forward strand.
GCATACCCTCTGTAGAAGCTGTAGCTTTTTGGTAGGTTTGGGTAATAATAACCTCATTAAGCGATTGCGCATCTTCTTTAAGGGCAACATTAAGCGATGTTACATTGTTTTCTGTAACCTTTACCCCTGTAATATTTTGTGTTTGAAAGGACATAAAACTTACCTCTATGGCATAGTCGGCCGGCTCCAGGCTAATGCTGTAATTGCCATCGATATCTGACACCGCAGAGAAACCTGTCCCTATTACTCGTATTGATGCGCCAGGTAAGGAAAGGCCGGTAGCATCAACCACCTTTCCTGCTACCTTTCCCGGCTTTTTGGTAACTTGTTTTTTATTTACGGCTATGTTGTTTTCTGTTCGCCTGAAATTAAGGCCGGTAGCAGCCTGAAGTTCTTTTAATACCTCATCTATAGATACATTTTCTTTCTTTAAAGTTATTTTAGAGCCTGTTAGGTCAAGGCTTTCCGGGTACACAAAGCGGTAAGGAGTTCTTGACTCCAGGTTTTTTATAATCTCGGCCGGTGTGGCATTGTTATAATCTACCGATACCGTACCGGATTGTGCAAATAGATTAGTAAGGTTAAAAAGTAAAAGCAATATCCAGAAATACTTAGGAAATCGCCTTGAAAGGGCATGGTTCATAACGTTTATTTGTGTCTGTTGTTAATTAAAAAGGGTTATCGTTTTGTATTAAAATTTATAGTGTGATAAGTATTATTTTATTGATTATCAAAATTTTATTAATTTAAAATAACATTAACTAAAGGCAGAGGCGCTCCTGCTAACGTAAATTTGTAGTTTACGAAAGTGTAAGTATTACTCTATTTTAAGTGGGCTTATCTGCTAATACGGTACGTAGTTGGGCCGTGGGGCTCAATTTTTACCTCCAGCGCAAAAGCAATGGTTTGCAACATGGCTTCAAAACCCTGCCTTGAGTCCAGGATACCTTTAATTTTTAATTCTTTAAGTCCATCATTAGCATACTCTACATTAAAAGCTTTAACCTTGTTAAGTTGCGCTATTACTTGTTGTAAAGTAAGTCCGTCAATATCTATAAGTGATTTTTTCCAGTTGGGCTCACATACAGGTACGGTGTTTTTTTGCAGCATGTTAGTAGCCGGGCGGTATATGGCAGCATTACCTTTTACAAGGAATACCTTATTTTGTTTACCCTCTACCTTTACCTTACCGCTATGAACAGATACCATAGCCGAATTATTTTTATACGATGCCACACTAAACGATGTTCCTAATACCGTTGTGGTAATGTTGCCTGACGTAATGATGAAAGGTTTAGATTCATCTCTTGCTACTTCAAAAAAGGCTTCGCCGGTAAGGGTGACGTTCCTTGTATTACCTTCAAAAACTTCAGGGTATTCTATTATTGTATTTTGGTTAACCCAAACACGGGAGCCATCCGGCAGGCGCAACAGCCTTATATCGCCCGGGTAGGTATGCGTTACCACTATATTAGCATTTGCCTGTGGTGTATTTAAAAAGTAATATGTGCTTACTGATAGCAATAGTAGCATACAGGCTGCTGCAAGCCACTGATATGTTTTACGGCGGCGTTTTGCTATGGTTGCCGCTTCTATACTTTCCCACATGCGCGTTTTTGTGCTTAAGGGGAGTATTCCTTTATCCGGCGTTGCATTCCATTTGTCCTGTAGCTCTTTTAATCCCATTTAATAAATAATGTTAAGTAGTTCCGGTTGGGCCTGGTTGATATATTAAGTGCCCTTCTACTATATAATAGGATTTGATGGTGCAAAATATCCCTGCCTAAAATGAACCTTAATGGTTTCTTAACGGCAAAAAACTCCCTGATAAAGGGTATAAAAACAAAAAACACCACTAAAATAAGGGTGTTTTGTATAGATTTAAAAAACGTAAATAATTTTAAAATTTTGGCTGGCCCGTAAATGTTATGTAATTGTAAAAAAGGCCCTGACAGATTTTTATTTTTCTCTTAAAACATTGAAGTGTAATTAATTATCAAAAAACATTGTGATACTAAACCAAATAAGGGCTTTTTCGTGAGAACCATGTTGTTTAAGATAGCTGATGGTTTTAGAAATTTGCTTGGCAACCGCTGTAGGGGTCATAGACATTTCGTCGGCAATTTCTTTGTAGCTGCGCTGCTCAAATTTATTAAGGGTAAATATCTTTTTCCTCTTTTCCGGTATCTGGTCTAAAAGGAGGCTTATCTGTTCAAGCTGAAGGGCTATCTCTTCGTCCGATTCGTATTCTTCATCCTCATCTTCCCGCAGCCCGTCTCCGGCCAGGGCAGGAAATGTTTCCTGCTTTTTATACCACCTTGAAACTTCCTGCTTTGATGATTTAAAGAGCACTGCATCTAAAACTGCATCGGGCGAAATATTATTGCGGTAGTTCCACAGGTGTATAAAAACATTTTGTACAATATCTTCGGTATCGGCCTCCTGCTGGGTAAAGCGGTTCGTAAAAAGATATACCTTAAAATGGTATTGGTTGTATATCTCTTTAAAACTGGAGTGGTCTCCCTCACGTAGGCCTTTTATAAGGTTGGTTTTCATGGCTTGGGTAATAGAAAAAACAAAGTAAAATTACTTTAATCCTATGTGCAAAGCTCTCATTGATTGTAATTTAATAATTTGATAATATGCTGCATTTTCAATCGGCAGGAAATTAACTTAAAATGCTACACGCAAAATGTAACTCAGGATTCCCTATACGTTAATGCTCCGGACGGGCAGGCATCTATCTGGCGTTTTAAGGCCTCTACCGATGCGTTATCGCAGGTAATCCACGGGGTGGCCTTAGGATTATAAACCCTGGGCAGCGTTTTTACACAAACCCCTGCATGAATACATTTTTTTGGCTCCCATATTACGGTTAAATTATCCTTTTGGTATTCTTTTGTAATTTCCATAATTGTGTAGTTATCATTTTAATACATCCTGAATATCTTCTGTTTTTTTAAACATAGCTGCGGCAAAGGGGCATAGTGGAATAATCTTTATATTTTTTTCCCGTGCCATATCTACTATCTTATAAAGCATTTGTTTACCTACGCTTTTGCCGTTATGTTCCGGCTCAACTTCGGTATGGTCAATAATAATCAGGTGTTCTCCTGCGATAGAATAAGTCATTGCCCCTGCCTTTTTTCCGTTTTCCAGTGCTAATGCAAATCCTTTAGATTCTTGTTCTTTTAATAATATTTCCATAGTTTTTTAATTTTATTTTTACTGACCCTTAAGATAACAAATTTTAAATCGCGTACAATTCTTAGTCGCGGAAGGGCCTTATTGTACCTTTCATTGTATAAAAACCACCATTTGGCAAGGTTGCATTACTGTATACAATGCCATTTTCATGGTCTTCCACATGTGTTACCGTGGCACCGGATATCTCTTTCCATGCAACCATATACACATTTGGGCGAATTTCTGCAATGGTGGTTTCAACTTTTTCGGTGTGGCCTATTGCTGTTAAATCTCCATCCAATATTGTAAATACAAGAGAATTATCTGACTCAAAAAAAAGCCTGACTTTTAAAAATTCAGTCTCCATTTTGTACGTATTACCAGTTAGGTTATTTTTCATTTTTCAGATACATTAAAATGATGTCATGGCATGGCCACTGGCCGATTTTGATGCCGGGACTTCCTCCTGTACCACATCCCAGTGTTCGGCAATTTTTCCGCCTTGCAGCCTAAAGATATCAGCCACTATTACCGGTACCGGCCCCCAGCCATTAACCAGGCTATGGGTAATAACAATATCGCCCTGCTCAACAATTATTCCCGGTTGCCATTTAAAATTAGCATCTAAAGCAGGAAGCAAATTTTTGAGCCCCTCATGGCCATCTGTCATTCCCGGATTGTGTTGCTTATAATCCTCATGCCAATAACGCGCTATGGCCTCACTATCTTTTTCGTGAAACAATTCGTTCATTGCTTTAAGCACAATTTCTTTATTTGTCATTTTATTCTATTTTTTGCTTATTGCCTGTTAATTTTAATTGTACCGTATTTTCCGGCATAAAAATCTTTATAGGCTTCGGCTATGCCTGATTGTGTGTTCATTACAAACGGGCCTTCGGCAACTATAGTTTCTATGTATTCTTCCCCTCCAAAGAGTAAAATATCAACAGCTTCGGTTAACGTATTTCTTATTTCTATACTGCCATTTTCTTTATCAAAGAGCAGAATCTCGCCCGCATTAAACAGCGTATCGTTAACTGTTATATTTTGTGATGGCAGAAACGCTGCAACTTCTAAATTACTATCAAACTCGTGTACAAATTGCTTTCCGGGCTCTAAATGAACGTGGTACAGGAACTGCGGAAGGTAGTTTGGTATTTCTGAAGCCAAGCCATCATATTGCCCCAGGATAACTTTTAGCCAGCCGCCGTTATCATCAAACTCTTTTACCGGTACGTCGTTACCCTGTATTGCCAGATACTCCGGTTTTTGAGCCTTTATATCTGATGGCAGATTGATCCAGAACTGAAAGGCATGGATGAGTTTGCTTTCGTGTTTAGAATCATAGCTTAACGATTCGTCATGAATGATCCCATTCCCGGCCTTCATCCACTGGATACCTCCTGAGTGAACCCTTTGCCGGTTACCTATACTATCAAGATGCTCCACTTCGCCATCAATTACATAAGTAAGGGTAGCTATACCCCGGTGTGGGTGCGCACCTGTGCCATTATTGTTTGGCTGGGCTTGCAATTTTGGTGCTACATGGTCTAAAAACACAAAAGAGCCCACTTTATTGGCATATCTGTTAGCAAGGATGCGATAAATGGTAATATCTCCAATATCGGCCCGTTGCCCTTTGGTTGAAAAGATTACTTTCTTTTTCATAAATGATATTTTTTAAATGTTGCCCCCTTTTAGGAAGATTAATAAACGTACCCTCCTGGCACTTTTGACTTTATATTAATCAAGAAACACGTATAAAGACTTAATTTTACCATCCTTAAAATGGGCAATATCCATTCCTGTAGCAACAGGCGGTTGCCCCTTTGGGCCTGCCCCCCAAATAAGCCTGCCTAAATTGTTGTTAATTATTACCGGTTTAAGTTGGGTAAATACAAAATCGGGCGGCAAATGATTTAATGTGGCAGTTACACTGTCATTAATTGCGTTATACCCTGTTACCTCATCTCCTACGTGGTACAAATTTGCATCTGTAACGTAAATTTTTTCTATGGCCTTTAACCTGTTACCCGGATATCTTTCATTCCATACCCGGTTAAGGTTATCTTCCATTACTTGTGCTGCTTCGCTGTTCATATTTTAATGGGTAAAGTTTGAACTTAAATAAAATCAACACCCTGAATTGAACAGGATGTTGATTTAATAATAGTATTAGTTAGCCGGTACCGGTGTAGCCAGTAATTGCAGTTCCCACGCAAAAGCCACTCCTGTTGCGCCGGCATGGTCTATAAGTACCGGGCCTAAGTTAATTGCAGTTTCAGTACGAGCCCAGTCACGCTGCCATTCCGATGCCACTGCCATCCAGGTAATAGGCGTAATACCATGCTGTACCATGCGGCGTACTGCCATATCGTGCGCTTCGGCCGATGCTCCTCCGCATGCATCTGTAACAACAAATACATCATAACCTTCGGCAGCAGCCTGGATAGCAGGCATAGCCACACAAACCTCTGTCCATAAGCCCGCAATTATTAGTTGTTTGCGGCCGGTTTTTGCTACTACATCGGTAACATTAGGATCCTGCCAGGTATTTATTAACGTACGGTTAATTGGTTTTTGCTCTGGAAATATTTCCTGTATCTGTTTAATTATCAGGCCACCGCGTTCTTCTATAACCGTTGTAAGAATGGTTGGAACGTTAAAAACTTTTGCCGCTTTAGAGAGTCCTGCTACGGCATTAATAATCATAGTTGGCTCGTGGCTGTTAAGATTAGCGAATTGAAAAGGCTGGTGGTCTATCAATACTACAATACTGTCTTCCGGGCGTAATAAGGCCTCAAGCCCTGTTTTAATACTTTTTTGCATGTGATTAAATATTTAATGGTTGTTAATTTAAATGAAATTTAATCCTGTCCATTTATAGTTCGGCGCGTATCACTAATCAGAAATCTGCAGAAAGACATTTGGATTTATTACAAATTTCATGTTTACAAAAAAGATGTAAGATGACATATGACGAAAAAAAAAGTAGACCTAAGTCTACTAATTATATCATTACTATTTGTTTATTCTTTATAGAGCAACTGGCGCTTTACCCTGCTTAAGGTATCTTTAGTAATACCCAGATAAGAGGCTATCATATGCTGTGGGAAACGCTCTAATAAGCTGGGATAACATTCTATAAAATTAGTGTAGCGCTTTTCTGCACTGGCACTTATAGATGATGTTATCCTTCTTTGGTTAGCAATATTGTTCTTTTCATCTAACACGGTTGTCATTTCGCGGAACGCAGGAAACCTGTCCAATAGTTCGAGCGTGGCAGCCCTGGTTACGAGGAGCAGTTCTGTATCCTCCCAGGCATCTATATTATAAATAGATGGTGTTAGCATTGTCCAGCTTTCCCGGTCGCCTACCCACCAGTTTTCTACAGATAACTGTACAATATGCTCGGTACCTTTGTCATCAATGGTATACTGGCGCATAGCACCCTTAAGGACGAATGCAAAATGCTTACATACATCGCCCTCTTGTAGGAAATATTGCCTTTTCCTTAATTTCTTGTGAGTAAAATAGCCTTTTAACAGCTCAAAATCAGCCTGAGAGATTCCATTTGGTGCATAATTGTTTATGTAATCAAATAATTGGTCCATTATTTTCTCCTCCTTTGGTAAATTAGACATTTTTCGATACGTATCAGGGAACGCTTATTCTGCCGGATGAATTTTATTTAAGCAATTTCCTACATTAATATTTATCGGCCGGTAAATTGCAACTTTGTTATAGAGGTTATAATACGACCTACCCAACTAAGTGCCCCTGATGAAAAATGGCAATTGGTAACGATAAATGAAACGCTTAATTTAAAATCACGCGTAAATACACAGGCAATTATAATATAAATGCTATTGTTTTACAAATCGTGATTAAAATTACGATATATCGTGAAAAATTTTATGGTCTAATAGTTTAAAATACTGTTTTTCAACACCTTAAAGATAAGGCTTTTTATTTGAATTATTTTATAAGAGTTTATGCCTATATAAAATTGATACCTATGGATGCTGTTCAAAATTTTGCTGCGATTCAAACTTTAAATTTGACTAAAAGCCTGCAAAACATTTTGCAATCTCAAAGTCCAAAAGTGAAATATTAGAGGGTTTATTAGACATCTATAACATTCTTAAAATTAAATTTATGAAAACGAACAGGGTAAGTTACAAATATAAAAAAGTAAGGGATATAAACATATTTTACAGAGAATCAGGCGATCCGGCTAACGAAACTATTGTATTATTGCATGGTTTCCCTACATCATCGCATATGTACAGGGAGGTTTTAGCGGAGTTATGTGATGATTATCACCTCATTGCGCCTGATTATCCGGGGTTTGGAGAAAGCGACTTCCCTTTGCCGGACATATTTGAATACAGTTTTGATGCCATTGCAAAGGTAATAGATGAACTGTTAGAAAGCTTAAACCTTACCACCTATACCCTTATGGTTCAGGATTATGGGGCACCTGTAGGCTACAGGATCGCTACTGCACATCCTGAAAGGGTTAAGGCTTTAATAGTACAAAATGGCAATGCTTATGAAGAGGGCCTTAGTCCGGGTTTCGATGCTACTAAAAACTTTTGGAAGAGCCGAACTACTGAAAATGAGCAACCTATACATGAAATGTTTACACTGGAAGGCATTAAATGGCAGTATACTCATGGCACTAAAAACCCTGAGCATATAAACCCTGACAACTGGAACCTTGATTACTTTAAAATTTCGAGGCCGGGTAACCACCAGGCGCAGCTAAACCTGATATTTGACTACCAAAACAACGTAAAACTATACCCTAAATGGCAAAAATACCTAAGGGATAACCAGCCACCCCTACTAATTACATGGGGTAAGAACGATCCGTTCTTTCCTGAGCCTGGTGCGGAAGCCTATCTAAAAGATGTAAAAAAAGTTGATTACCATATTTATGATACCGGGCATTTTGCACTTGAGGAAGAAAGTGCCAATATTATAGCAAACATTAGGGATTTTATGCAAAATTTGTAATATTTGTTATAAGAACAGCATCAAAATATGTATTTAATACAGCTTTTTACTAATGGAAAAAACCTTCGGTAATAATTGCCGAAGGTTTTTAAACCTTAATTATGAGCTATTTACAGATACATATTACCTACATTACTTTTTATATAAAGCCATAACAGCATTTATATCTACCGGCTGCGATGGTTTAAAATTATCCTGAGCCATGTATTTTTTTAGGCTGTATAGTAACTGTTTTGCTTCGGGGCGGTTTGCTGCATCGGTTAGCAGATCGATACCCGAAACCATTAGCTTACCATTACCCACCTTGCATTCAAAAACAATCCCTAAAGAACGTGCCGTTACCCAGTCGTCTATAACCCTTACAATAGGCTGCAAGCCTTTTGCTACCTTATTTAGCTCTATAGCACCGGAATGCGACATTGCATCCTGCCACTGAAAATTACTGTATTCCTGCGTGGGGAACTGTGCCAGCGCCGGGTTTTTAGGATCGCAAAGAATGCCCAGCGTTACCGGCGGCTGCCCACCCGTCCAGGCCGTGTTCCAGAATATAGAGGAGAAACCTATGGCAATATCGCCTCCCATATCTTTTGCTAAGCTGTCTTTTTTAAGGGTAAGCAATACTTTGCCGCCTTTATTTAGCAGTTGTTTTGCTTTATCATCAATAGTATGGGTTACGTAAACATCCTTTACATCAGTCAATTGGGCCGGGTACACAAAAAAGTCCCAACTATTAGCGTAGTCTTTCACTTTAACGGTAAGTGTAAGCATTGCCGGCTCTTTAATGGTGCTCAGGTCCTGCTGTATTGCGCCAAGGGGTATGGTATTACCTAAAGGGATGTTCTTTTTATCAAGCTGCCCTTTAAAAAGCACCGTGCCTTTATCATTTTTAATTTGCCACTCCGGCATCACATCTGTAAGGGTAGCTGCACTAAACTGCGCTATCTCTATATCAGCATGCATGCTTTCGTTATTAAGGAACACCAGTTTTTTAAAACGTGCCAGCGGCACTACATCATTACAAAAGTGGCTGTATTCGGTAGCGGTAATGTAGCCTTTGTCTTTCCAGAAGGGGTTTAGCACCCCAACCAAAGCTGTACCCTGACCCGGAAAATCATACAGCCCAAGCAGCTGAAAACCAGCGAAACCTTTGGTACGCAGGGCCGCTTCTATATCTGCTTTATAGCATAGTGCCTGCAATTTACCCGAGGCGTATAAGAATTTAGAGCCCAGGTCGCCCAGGCCGTTTTCCTGTAACTTATCTTTAAAAATTTCAAAGTTCTTAGCTTTTAGGATACCGTCATACTGGCTAACTTCATTAAAATCGGGGTATACACACCATTGCCCTATCTCGTGGCTTACGGTTGGTATTTTATAGGGTTTAATGATATCTGCCCAATCATAATCGGTAGATGGTGCCTTACTGTTTATGATGCTTTTAGTGCCCTGCCCCCATTGCTGTATGCGCGGATCGGGAGTGGAATTGTAATCACTTTCCGCAATAACTGGCCATCCTGCACCTGTAGTATATAACCTGCGTGCATCTTTTGCCTGCCAGTATTTTACAAAATCGGTAAGCCACTGTACATGGTTCTTGCCCGCGGGCTCGTTACCGTAGGTCATCATGCAAAATGATGGGTGGTTACCGTAATCTTTTACAATATCGGCACTTTCCTGATAAATAAACTTATCTAATGGCTTGCCATCGCCAATTACCGCACCCTGGTTAGCCCACGATGAGCATTCTATTTGCAGGTAAAAGCCAAGCTTATCGGCGGCAGTAAAAGCCGCTTCGGGAGGGCACCACGAATGGAACCTCACATGGTTAAGCCCGTACGAACGTATTTTTGCAAATATCTCTGTCCACGACGCCTCATCGATTGGCGGAAAACCAGTTTTAGGGAACTCGGCACACTCCAGCGTACCGCGCAAAAATGTAAGGTTGCCGTTTATGGTAAATTGTGTGCCTTCCGATTTAAATTCGCGCATACCAAAGGTTGCCGTCTTTTCATCCTTTTTATCCTTGCCCTGAGTTACAGCTACGTTTAAAGAGTACAGGTTAGGCGTAAACTCATTCCACAATAACGGGGCATCGCCCATAGCATATCTAAGCTTAAATGTATTAGCTCCCGGTACTGCTTTAAAATCCTGCTTGTGCTGTTTCAGGCTTTGTGCTTTGCCATTGGTTCCGGCAGCCTGCAATTGCAACTGTATGTTTTTAGCCGAAGACGCACTGTTATAAACCGTGACTTCAACCGTTGCCTGCTTTTTATGGATGTCAGGGTACACCTGTACGTTATCTATATAAATATCAGGCTTTGCCGTAAGCGTCATTTTACCAATAATGCCATTCCAGTTGCCCTGTGTATGGTCTGATATACTATGGGAATTCTGACCCACATCTATATCCTTAACCCTGTTATCTACCCTTATGGTTATAGTATGCTCACCCGGGGTAATAAACTTGCTCAAATCAACAACATGGGCCGTGCCTAAGCTGTTGCGCATGCCGGCAAAAGTACCGTCTATCCAAATTTGGGTTTCCCAATGGCAGCGTTCCAAGTAAAGCTCTACCGGTTTGTTCTTCCAGTCTTTAGGTATGCTTACTTTTTTTTGATAACACGCCGCACCCTTGTAGTACTTTATGGGCTGTAGCCAAAACGGAACTTTTATATTGCCTTTTTCCCTGTATTTTGCAAATTCGGGTTTGGTAAAATACGAAGAATCTACTATGCCGCCTACCCATGGGGTGTTCACATCTACATCATTACCCTTATTATTCGTAGTCATAGAGCCAGGCAGGACAATCTGCTCTTTTAAATTTTGCAAATACCATTTTTCAGGAATCCCTTTATCAAGGGGGTCGGTTTGAAATTGCCAGTTTCCTGCAAGGTTTATATTACTTTGTTGTGCATGCCCGTTAGTAAATGCCAAAAGGCAGAGCATTAAAATTGTAAAAAAATGTTTCATAATCTAATTAATATAGTGTGTTTGTGCATATATTTTGTTGACAGGTAATGTTTTATAAAAACTTCAGTGTTGTTTGATACTCCGGTATAAGGCTAATGCCTTTAACTGAGATCAGTTCTTTTTTAGTGCCAAAATCGGGTACGCTTTGGGTATGCAGGTCATTTAAAAAAGGAGCATCTTTATGCAGCGGCCTTAAATACAAAACCATATCTTTTGATGCCGCATTAGGCATAAACTGCTTTAGGCCTATTTGCCACGGGATGCCCTTGTAAAACTCATCGGCAATCAGTTCGCCATCTAAAAAGCCCATAGCGGTATCGGCAATGTAATCTACCTGTAGGGTTATATCGTTGAGGTTGCCAAGGGTTTCCGGCAGGTGCACCACATATTTCTTTTCGCCTACATGGCTACTTGTTACTGTAGGGTCGGTTTTGGGAAGCGTTACGGCCATAGATGTAAATATATCAGTGGTTGCGATTAGCGATACACTGCCAACATCTGCCGTTATTTTCTTGTTGGTTTTAGGATAGATGGAAACATCAAAACTGTTCTTTTCATGGCTCAGGAATTTAATGGTATAACCATCCTGTAATGCCACGGCATCAGAAAACAATACATGCCTGTGCCCATCTATAGTAACAACGTATGCCTTTAGCGCAGTGGCTTTATCTACCACTAAAACCTTTGTTTCTTTACCTTTAATGGTTATGGTAAATTCTGAAGTTCCATTGGCACATTTTACCAATGTTTCTTTGCCCTTTTTACTGATAGTCGCACCCGCACCGGGTTGTATTGTGGCTTTATCTGAGAATAAAAATTCGGCACTAACACCTTCAGGGGTAAAGAAAACATAATAAGGTTTTTGCCCGTCGTCACTTTTAGTTAACAACTGAGCTGTGGCATACACCAGGTTAGCGCCATTAAGGTTGAAGTTATAAGGGAATATAGCATTCTCTTCAGACTTGATTGAAAACCCACCCGATTGCGGTATCAGGATATCGCCTTTAGTTGTTTTAATTTTTATCTGGATGTTGTTTTTATCGGTAGTAATGGCATCATCCTGAAAGTTATTGATAAATACGAAACCTGAATTTCCTTTTGCCCTTACCGCATACCTAAGGTCTTTTACATTATCCTGTTTTAAAGTCGCATTATTTGCCGGAAGAATGGTTGCCATTGGGGCAAAGGTTTCGCCAAACTCCTGTATAAAAAAGTGCAGTAGCTTTAACCTGTGAAAGCCTTCCCTTATTTGTCCGTATTCGCTTATCGGTGCCTGAAAATCATATGATATTTTGGGCATGCCGTAGGCTTCATCACTAAAATAATTGTTGCCTTTTGGGGTAGAGCCGCCATGGTACATATAATAGCCAATACCGTTGCACCCACCACCCAGGCACCTGTTTATCATGGCATCAAAACTTTTATGCTCTGCAATAGGCCTCCTGCTGTAGGTAGACATAATACCCGAGCCTAATTCTGCGGCAAAAGCAGGATAATCCTGCGGTTTGTAGCGCACCGGCTCGTAATCAGGGTGCACCTGCATATCCTTATACAGGAAAAAAGGCGAAAGGTCTTTATTGCCCGTCCATGACGGATAGGCATATGCTGCCGTAACCGGTATGCTCTCATTAGGGATTATAGCCGCATAGCCCCAGCCCGTGGCGGTATACAGGGGAGTATCCATACCCGCTTTAAGGGCAAGGGCTTTTAAAACCTTCATGTGGTCGTTACCCAAATCGGCATACGGATTATTCCCCGCAGCTACACTAACCCCTTCATGCGTAGCCTCAAGGTCCCTTTCAGATGCTGTTAAGTCCAGCGGCTGTCCAGGGTATGAAAAACCCCACGGCGCAGCAGAGTGCTGGTACTCATTCTCTATCTGTATGCCTATAATAGGGCCATTATCTTTAAAATAAGTGCCTTTTACCTGACTGCCAATTTCGTTATAAAACCGCTCTACATAAGAGAGGTACAGCTGGTCGTTAGAGCGTATCATTAAAGGCTTGCCCATTAACCAATCGGGCAGGCCGCCGTTGCGCAGCTCGGCATGGGCAAAGGGCCCAACCCGGAGTATTACATAAATATCATTTTTAGCGCACAGGTCTATAAACTTCCTTAAATCGTTGTTGCCCTTCCAGTTAAACTGTCCTTCGGTATCTTCTACAAAATTCCAGAATACATAGGTGGCAATAACATTTATACCGCCCGCCTTCATTTTTTTTATCGATTCATCCCAATACCGGCTTGGGTACCTGGAGTAATGAAATTCGCCAGCTATGGGTATAAAAGGCTTATTATTAAGCGACATATAAAAGTTGTTTACTTTAATATTATCACCCTTTTTGTTAGATCCTCCAAGCTTTAAATGATTGTTGTATATTTTCTTTTGGGGTACAACGGTATTAATTTCATGTAATTGGGTTTGCCCATTGGCCATGATAGCAGAGAACAACAATCCTAAAAAAATAGTGTAAGTCTTTATATTCATACCTGTAAATTATTCGGGCTAATTTTAATTTGCTATAACGTTATAGCTTTTTATGCAAATATATTTGGTTATACAAAGAAAGCTGTTACCCTGTCATTTAAAATGGAATAAAATTGGCTTGTCATGGACTATTATATTATCTATACTATAAAAAGGCAGTAGTAATAGTACACTAAATACAATAGTGTGTAAATCTAATTTCAATACTAAAAACAGTATAACAGTTACCGCATCTTTTAAAGCTATAGATAATGTCCAGGTAGAAGTGATCAAAAATAGCACTTGATAGAAAATACAAATGCTTAATTGGATGCTCATTATAATCCATGATGGCTATAATTAAGCAGCAAGCCTGCAAAATTTCTCTCCGGGATAATTCGTATTATTTAAAACCGAGATCAATAAACCTTAATAAATAAAATCTAATAAACTGATTATCAAAATACAAAAAATGAAAATGTTACTTGAACGACTTTGTTAATCCTTTAAAAAAATAAAACTGGTAGGTAAAGCAATTAAACTGGTAGCTACCGGTATTGTCTGTTAACAAAATCATATACCTTTGATATATACACAATAAAATACATAAAAAAAAGAACAATCAATATTTATTGTTGCGTTATTTTATTAATAAAATAATTAATTATCCATAATTAGAATAGTATAATCCATACTATGGGCTTTTAATACAAAATATTTTTTTCTAAAATTACGCAATCGTTTTAGTTTCTCCGATTATCAGTGAAGTGAATAATAACCATACCAAAACTCTAACATTAATTATGAAAAAAAAGTACAATTTGAACTTGCGAAAAGTAAAGTGGAGCGTCCTCGTAGCTTCATCATTACTTTCTACAGCCCCAATGCTTGCACATGTTGCGGATGTACCAACAATTAGCATTTTACAGGAGCCTATAACCGGTAAAATAATATCTAAAAGCGATGGTATGCCCCTACCCGGTGCTACCGTTAGCATTAAAGGGACCAGCATTAATACCGCTACAGATGTAGATGGAAATTTCTCGCTGCCCGCATCATCAGATAATGTGGTGCTTGTAGTTTCTTACATGGGTTTTAAAACACAGGAAATCCCTGCAAATGGGCAAACAACCATTAACATTACCCTTGAGGAAGACCAGACGCAGCTGGAAGAGGTGGTTGTGGTAGGTTATGGTACCGTGAAGAAAAAAGACCTTACCGGCGCTATAGGACACGTTAACGGGTCTGACCTTAAACAACAGGGTGTGAGCGATGTTACCCGTACACTACAAGGCAGGATGGCCGGTGTTACGGTAGAATCATCAGGAGGTAACCCAGGCGCAGGAAGCAGGATACTTATCCGTGGGGTAAGTTCCCTTAACAATGCAAATCCGTTATATATTGTTGATGGTGTACAGGTTGCCAGCATCAGCAATTTAAACTCTAATGATATAGAGTCTATAGATGTGCTAAAAGATGCATCGGCAGCGGCTATATATGGATCCAGGGCTGCAAATGGCGTTGTGCTGGTAACAACCAAATCGGGTAAATCTGGCGAGCCGGTGTTTAGCCTTAGCACCAACCTGGGTGTACAACGAATTATAGATAAGCTGGATGTTTTAAATGCCGAACAATGGGCAAATGTAAACAATGCAGCACAGGATGCTGCCGGCATACCAAGGCTGGATATTGCACAAAATCCGCAATCTTTAGGAAAAGGTACCGACTACCAGGATGCCATTTACAGGGACGCCATGATAAGGCAGTATGATATGAGCGTATCGGGCGGTAGCGATAGCGGTAAATACAGCGTATCCGGCGGTTATGTTACGCAGGATGGTATTGTAGAGACAACCGACTTTAACCGTTACAATATCAGGGTAAAGACAGAAACTAAAAAAGGTATCTTTAGGTTTGGCGAAACGGTGTTCCTCTCACGCGATAAGCAAACACAAATGGCCGGTGGCTGGGGAGGCCAGGGCGGTAACCCGGTAGGATCTGCAGTAAAAATGATCCCTATTTTCGGAATTTATGATCCTGAGGCTATTGGCGGCTATGGCGGTGCTTACGGTCCAGTAGTTAACGTGGCCAACCCATTGGCACAGCTTCACCTTGAAGATATTACTGCCGAAAATACTAACATCTTAGTCAATGCCTTTGCAGAGGCAAGCATATTGCCTTCGCTTAAATATAAACTGAATTTGGGGTATACCAATAACTCCACACATGCAAGGGATTATTACAAAAGGTATGAAGTAGGTACACTGTTTACCCATCCTACAAACGATCTTTCTGAATCTAAAAGCCAGAATGTACTTGTGCTTTTAGAAAACACCCTAAACTTTTCTAAAGAATTTGGTAAGCACAGCATACAGGCCCTTGCGGGTTATACCTACCAAAAATACAACTACAACTTTACCTCATCGAGCAAAACCGACCTGCCTGATGGTATTGCAGAAATAGATGCCGGTGCAGGTACAGCTA
The DNA here is from genome assembly GCF_007097145.1 of Flavobacterium zepuense. Taxonomy (GTDB): domain Bacteria; phylum Bacteroidota; class Bacteroidia; order Flavobacteriales; family Flavobacteriaceae; genus Flavobacterium; species Flavobacterium zepuense. Next base: position 222,042 of record NZ_VJVZ01000001.1, read on the forward strand.
ACGTGGGTGGTAACTCTACCGAAAGTTCGCTTTTATCTGTTTTAGGAAGGGTAATATATTCGTTTGACAGCAGGTATACCCTAACGGCAAGTGTGCGCCGCGATGGTTCTTCACGTTTTGGCAGCAGCAACCGTTACGGTACGTTCCCATCGGTAGCAGTGGGATGGAATATCTCTAACGAGGGCTTTTTTCAAAAACTGGCCGAAACTATACCAACCTTAAAGCTAAGGGTATCGTATGGCGAACTTGGTAACCAGGAAATTGGCGATTACCAGTACGCGGCCTCTATAGCCTCAAACATTAACTACGTTTTAGGAGACGGCCAAACCAAATGGTTTGGTGCTACACAGGCGGCTTTTTCATCGCCAAATATTAAATGGGAAAGCACAAAAACCACCAACTTTGGTTTAGATTTTGGGGTTCTAAATGGCTCTCTTACAGGTAATATTGATTACTTTTATAAAAAGACCTCCGATATTCTTTTAAATGTACCAATTCCGGGATCGGCAGGTGCAACCAGTAACCCTGTGGTTAATGCGGGTACACTATCTAACCACGGTTTAGAATTAGGCTTAAATTATGGTGGCAAAGCAGGTAAATTAAATTATAATGTTTACGGTACATTTACATCTATCAAAAATAAGGTAGATGAGCTTGGTACAGGTACCCAGCAAATTTTTGGTGGCCAGCCTACACACCACGGTGCTTCTACAACAGTTACCGAGGCAGGTGGCCCGGTATCAGGTTTCTATCTTATACGAGACGAAGGCATCTTTCAGACCCAGGCTGAAGTAGATAATTATGTTGGCCCTAACGGAGCACCTATACAGCCTAATGCAGCACCCGGCGATGTTAAATTTTTTGACAAAAACGGCGATGGCATTATAGATAATAATGACAGGGTTTACAGCGGCAGCCCGTTCCCTAAGTTTGAATATGGCTTTGGGTTTAACCTTGCTTACGGCAATTTTGATGCAAACGTATTCTTTCAGGGTACAAGCGGTAATAAAATATATAACGGTTTACGCCAAGACTTAGAAAGCACGAACCTTACATATAATTATTCTACATCTGTGCTAAACGCATGGACACCCGAGAATACCGATACAGACATGCCAAGGGTAATATCAAGCGATCCTAACTTAAACAACAGGACATCTACACGCTTTTTAGAGAACGGATCGTACCTGCGTTTTAAAACATTACAAATAGGGTATACACTACCTTCAACACTTAACTCTAAAATAGGTATTTCGTCATTACGTATTTACCTAAGTGCCGATAACCTTGCCACCTTTACTAAATACAAAGGGTATAACCCTGATTTGGGAAGGACAGGATCTATATTTGACCGTGGCGTTGATTTTGGCCACGTAGCCTACCCATTAGCCAGGACAATTTCAACCGGCGTGCAGCTTACTTTCTAAACAATATTAATTATTAAACAAATTGAATATGAAACGGATATATATAATAGCAGGGATCATGCTGGCACTAACATCGTGCAGCGATGATGTGTTAGAACTAACTAACCCTAATGGTATAACTACCGATATTTATTGGCAAACCGAAAGGGATGTTAACCAGGCGCTTGCAGCCACATACGGGTTATTTAAAAATGTAGATGGCGGTTACTGGGGTGTTCGTGGCACAGAGCTTACCAATGGCCGTGGCGACGACTTTTTTATACGAAATGACGTATCTTACCTTTACCAGCTTGCTACCTTTACTAATACTGCCGATAACGGCGCTGCAACAAGTGTTTGGGTAATTGCATACAGGGGTATTTTTAGGGCGAATCAGATTATCGAAAACGTGCCTAATGTACCGGGACTTACAGACGAGCAGAAAGCCCAATACATAGCCGAAGCTAAATTCTTGCGTGGAATGAACTATTTTAACCTTGTAATTAACTTTGGCGATGCACCAGTTATACTTACTGTGCCAGTAACTAAAGACCAGTATTATACGCCAAAGTCTCCTGCTGCGGATGTTTGGGCACAGGTAAAACAGGATTTTACCGAAGCCGCTGCAGGCTTACCGGTAGAATGGACTGCAGAATTTAGGGGCAGGGCTACAAAAGGTGCCGCTATTGGGTACCTTGGTAAATCGCACCTGTATACTGCCGACTGGGCTAATGCGCAAATGGCATTTCAGCAGCTTACAACAGCACCTTACAATTATGGTTTAATGCCAAACTTTAGCGACAACTTTTTGCAAACCAGCGAAAACAACCAGGAGTCGGTATTTGAGATACAGCTGGCCGATGTGGGCGGTACTAACCCATGGGGTGGTGAAAATGCTACCGAAGCGCTTGGTGTAACTACCGCACAGGAATTTGCCCCTCAGGAAGTATCGGGCTGGTTTGAGGTTAGCTTTACAGATAAGCTATTTAACGAATTTCAGGAGGAACAAACTACAACCGGTGATTTCGACCCGAGGATGTATGCTACCATGGCGTGGGATTATCCGGGTAGTACGTTTTATAACAAGCCTTTCAGCGATTTTTCGCTCCTGTTTGGCTACTCTACGTTAATAAAAAAATACCAGAATTATAATCAGGATAATGAACTTGTAGGCACAAGCGGTGCGGTAAACTATACATCCAGCAATAACGAAAGAGCCATGCGCTACGCAGATGTAGTGTTGATGCTTGCCGAAGCTTTAACCCAGCAGGGCAATGTGGGCGATGCCTACCAATATGTAAACATGGTACGCCTAAGGGCACAACTGGACGCTTTACCTACGGGCTACACGCAAGACCAGATGATGGCAGAAATTAGGCACCAGCGTATGATAGAATTTGCCCGCGAAGGCTTTAGGTTTTACGACCTTAGGAGATGGGGCTTGCTGGAAACTGAAATCGCTAACAGCGATAAACAGGGTAAGCAAAACTTTAATGCCGGCATGCACTCTTACTTCCCTACACCACAATCTGAAGTAGATAATAACCCTAATATTAATTAGGTACACAAAATAAAAACAAGTTTATTTGGGTTAGATTTTTCACCTGTTTGCAGCGTTTATTTTCTGCAAACAGGCTGGAAAATCTTATTTTTATTAATACTACCCATATCAACTAAATAATACTGTAGCACAATGATGGATACAGAAACAATACCGCTGGTAAAACATGGCTTTTTAGGCCAGCGCATGATAGTGATCCCTAAGAACATACTATCAGGGGTAAAAAAAAATGAGCTTATAAACAGCCTCTATTTTACAGATATTGGTTTTTTCCCTAAAGCAGCAAACCATTCGGTAACAAGAAAAAACGGCAGTAAGCAGCACATTCTTATGTATTGCTATAGTGGCGAGGGCACTATACAAATGGATACCATTACTATAAAACTCGCAGCCAATACCTTTTACATTATACCGCCGGGGGTAAGCCATCATTATTTTGCGCATAAAAAAAATCCGTGGAGTATTTACTGGCTCCATTTTACCGGCATAAAAGCACCGTTTTTTTACGATAAATTTATATCACTCCAGCCGGAAGGCGCGCCTGTATTAGGCCTTGATGAGCGACGCATTGGCATTTTTGAAAACCTTATAAATGTAATGGAAGGCGGCTACAGTGCAAACAACCTGGAGTATGTAAACATCTCGCTTTGGCAGCTGCTTAATTCATTTGTATTCAACAGTTTTTTTTCTGAAGAAGGTAAAAAAAATCTGGAGAATAGTACTGTTGAGACCTCTATTATAGAGTATATGAAGCAACACCTTGAAAAGCCATTAAAGATTAACGATGTGGCTGCTCATTTTAACTACTCACCTTCACACTTTTTCAGCCTTTTTAAAAATTACACGGGCTACTCCCCCATCAATTATTTCAACCATTTAAAGATACAGAAAGCCTGCCAGTACCTTAGTTTCACCACTATGAGTGTAAAAGAAATAAGCTACGCATTAGGCTATAATGACCCGCTTTATTTTTCGCGGCTTTTTAAAAAATTAATGAGCGCATCGCCACTACAATACAGGACCGAATACAAGCAATAAATTATTGCTCCGTAAAATAGCATTATAGTCCATTTCTTTCAAAACATCCTCCATACCTGTCATAACCAGTTAAGCTATTTTTACATCAGCTATACAACCTTTATGAAAAACTATAATTATACATTTTTAATTTCCATCAGCCTAGTAGCTGCGTTGGGCGGACTCCTCTTTGGGTACGACTGGGTAGTTATTGGCGGTGCCAAGCCGTTTTATGAGCTTTATTTTGGTATAACCAACTCCCCTGCCCTGCAAGGCTGGGCCATGAGCAGTGCTTTGGTAGGCTGTGTGGCCGGTGCTGCCGTTGCAGGCAAACTTTCTGATACTTATGGGCGTAAGCCCTTACTAATAGTAGCTGCATTTTTGTTTAGCGCCTGTGCGTTAGGCACCGGTTTTGCCGACACCTTTAACGCTTTTATCCTTTGGCGTATTATTGGCGGTATAGGTATTGGCATCGCATCCACCATTTCTCCATTGTACATTGCAGAGATAGCCCCGCAGGAAACCCGGGGCCTCTTTGTATCTATAAACCAGCTTACTATTGTTATTGGTATTCTTGGCGCACAAATTATTAATATGCTTATTACTAAGGCAATTCCGGAAGGTTTTACTCCTGAACAGATACTTGCTTCCTGGAATGGGCAAATGGGCTGGCGTTACATGTTTTGGGCCGGTTTACTGCCCGCAGTATTGTTTTTTGTACTGATGTTCTTTATACCTGAAAGTCCGCGCTATCGCGCCAAAAAAGGTCAATACTCTAAGGCAGAAGGCACACTTGCTAAAATAGGCGGGCAGGCTTATGCCGAAAATGAACTTGTAACCATACGCGAATCTTTTGATGCAGGAGAAGAAAAACGAACCGACCTTAAGATGCTGCTGGATAAAAGAGCATTATCCATATTAACTATAGGTATAGTACTGGCGGCATTTCAGCAGTGGTGTGGTATCAACATCATATTTAACTACGCCCAGGAAATTTTTGTTTCAGCAGGCTATGGCATTAACGAGCTGTTTATGAATATCGTTATAACAGGCAGCATAAACCTTGTGTTTACTATTGTTGCCATGGGTACAGTAGATAAATTTGGCCGTAAAAAGCTAATGCTTTTAGGTTCCGGCGGGCTTGCTATTATTTATGCGGTAATGGGCTACTTTTATTACGCCCATGTTACCGGCCTGCCGCTGTTGCTGTTGGTTTTACTGGCTATCGCTATTTACGCCATGTCGCTCGCGCCTATTGTTTGGGTTATATTATCAGAGATATTCCCTAATAAAATTCGTGGGGTGGCCATGTCTATAGCATCTTTTGCCTTATGGATAGCCTCTGCGCTTTTGGTGCAAACCTTCCCATTCCTCAATGAATCCCTTGGTACATCGGGTACGTTTTGGTGTTATGGTTTCATATGTGTACTCGGCTTTGTTTTCGTGTTAAAAAAACTGCCTGAAACCAAAAACAAAAGCCTTGAAGAAATTGAGCACCTAATGCTTAAAGACAAAAAAGACACAACTAAAATATAAGTTTCATCCGCTAAGATAAATTGCTATGCAAAAAGTGAAAGTTTGGAAGGAAAAAGTGACCCTGCCCACCTATGAGACGGGCAAACCCGAAAAAAATCCGGTATTTATAGAAAAACGCGTATACCAGGGCAGCAGCGGTTCGGTTTATCCTTACCCTGTTATAGAAAAGATTGAAGATGTAAAAGTTGATAAAGAATACCAGGCCGTTTACCTTGAAAACGAGTTTGTTAAGATAATGATACTGCCGGAACTTGGCGGCCGTGTGCATATGGCGTATGATAAAACTAAAGAACGCCACTTTGTATACTACAATCAGGTGGTTAAGCCTGCATTGGTAGGCCTTACCGGCCCGTGGATAAGCGGTGGTATAGAGTTTAACTGGCCCCAGCACCACCGCCCCAGCACTTTTGATGCGGTAGACTTTACTATAGAAGAACATGCCGATGGCAGCGCTACCGTGTGGTGCAGCGAGTTGGAGCGTATGTTCCGCACCAAGGGTATGGCAGGGTTTACACTGCACCCTGATAAATCGTACTTAGAAATTCGCACCAAGCTGTATAACCGTACCCCTTTTCCTCAAACCTTTTTGTGGTGGGCAAATCCCGCCGTTAAGGTAAACGATGATTACCAGTCGGTTTTTCCGCCCGATGTTAATGCGGTGTTCGATCATGGCAAGCGCGATGTGTCGTCGTTCCCTATTGCAAAAGGCACATATTATAAGGTTGATTATTCTCCGGGCACCGATATTTCGCGCTACAAGAACATACCGGTACCAACATCTTACATGGCCATTACCTCTAAATACAACTTTGTAGGTGGGTATGAAAATGATAGTAAAGGCGGACTGCTGCACGTGGCGAATCATCATGTATCGCCCGGCAAGAAGCAATGGACGTGGGGCAATGGCGATTTTGGCCGTGCATGGGACCGTAACCTTACTGATGAAGACGGACCATATATTGAATTAATGTGCGGTGTCTATACCGATAACCAACCTGATTTTTCCTGGCTGATGCCCGGCGAGCAAAAAGATTTTGTACAGTACTTTATGCCATATCGCGACCTTGGTGTGGTAAAAAACGCCACTCAGGATGCTATGGTTAACCTGGAGAAAGTTGGCGATAAACTGATTGTAAAAGCGTATACCACAGGTGTCTATCCAAATACCACCATTACCGTAAGAAACGGAGATAATATCATCCTCAAAGAAGAATACAACGCGTCACCTAAAATATCCTTCGAAAAAGAAATAACGTTTAATGAAAATAGCCTTGAAGGCCTGTCGATTTCGGTTACCGATGCTAAAGGAAAAATATTGGTAGACTGGGAGTATGAAGGCCCTAACGAAGCCGAAATCCCTGAACCTGCTAAACCTGCCCTGCTACCACAGGATATAGAAAATAATGAGCAATTATTTTTAACGGCACTGCATTTAGAGCAGTACCGCCACGCCACCTACAGCCCTATACCGTATTATGAAGAGGCTTTAAGGCGCGACCCGGGCGATATACGTTGCAACAATGCCATGGGCTTATGGCTAATGCGTAAAGCTAAATTCAGTAAAGCGGAGCCGTATTTCAGGGCGGCCATAAAAACTCTTACACAACGTAATCCTAACCCGTATGAGGGCGAGCCTTACTTTAACCTTGGCCTGTGTCTTAAATATTTAGGCAAGAACAACGAGGCGTATGATGCCTTTTATAAAAGCGCATGGAATGCCGCATGGCAAAACCAGGCCTACTTTTATATTGCCCAACTCGATGCAATTAAAGGCAATTATACTGAGGCATTGGTACACGTTAACAAGGCTATCGCCAAAAATACGCAGGATCATAAAGCACTGCATTTGCAATTAGTATTGCTCCGAAAGCTTGGGCAGACAGATACAGCTACGCAACTTAGCGAGGCGTATCTTGCCGAAGACCATTTTAACTATGGTGCGGTATATGAAAAATATCTGCTGAGTAATAATGAGCCTGATCTACAGCAATTGCATACGCTGATTCGTGGCAACATCCATAATTATATTGAATATGCGCAGGATTATGCCGCCGCCGGTTTTTATACCGAAGCTATTAATTTTCTGAAACTTGGCATAAATAACGGCAATGAAGGCTACCCTATGGGTTGGTACTATCTGGGTTGGTTTTATGAAAAAGCAGGGGATAGTGCCAATGCAACAGCTGCTTTCAAAAAAGGATCTGAAGCCAATCCTGAATACTGTTTCCCCAATCAGGTAGAAGCAATGCAGGCACTTACAGCAGCGGTAACAAACAACCCCGCAGATGCTAAAGCGTATTACTATTTGGGTAATTTTTGGTATGGTGCAAGGCAGTATATTGAGGCTATTGCAGCGTGGGAGGCTTCTGCGAAAGCTGATGGTACTTTCCCTACTGTGCACCGCAACTTGGCGTTGGGGTACTTCAACAAAGAAAATAAAGAAGAGCAGGCACTGGCCTTTTTAGAAGAGGCTTTTGCATTGGATACTACCGATGCCCGAATACTAATGGAGCTCGACCAACTGTACAAACGCCTTAATAAAGGCCTTGAATACAGGCTGCAATTTTTAGAAAAGCATCTTGATCTGGTACTGCAACGCGATGATGTTTATCTTGAGCGTATAGCACTTTATAATTTGCTGGGCAGGCATGACGAAGCTTTAACCTTGTTGCAAAATCGTATTTTTCACCCATGGGAAGGTGGCGAGGGCAAGGTGGCCGGGCAGTATTTAAACAGCTTAATAGAACTGGCTAAAAAAGATGTATCGCTTGGAAATTATAAGGAAGCTATCGTAAAATTAACTCAGGCACAAACCTACCCGGATAATCTTGGCGAAGGCAAACTTGATGGTGCTCAGGAAAACGATATTTTTTATTGGCTGGGCATAGCTTTAGAAAAAATCGGCGATTTAGAAAATGCAAAAACCTGGTGGCAAAAAGCGTCGGAAGGGTTATCCGAGCCTGCTGCGGCAATATTTTATAACGATCAGCAGCCTGACAAGATCTTCTATCAGGGGCTTGCACTCTTAAAACTTAATAATGCAGGTGCTGCTAACAGCCGTTTTAAAAAACTGGTTGCCTATGGCGAAAAACATCGCAACGACCATGTAACCATCGATTATTTTGCGGTATCGCTGCCCGACCTTCAAATTTGGGAAGACGATCTTGACCGCCGTAACCAAATTCATTGCGACTACATGAAAGGGCTTGGATTAATGGGTCTTGGCAAAATAACCGAAGCTGAGGCAGTTTTTAATGAGGTTTTACAAAATGAAAAAAGCCACGCAGGTGTTACTTTACATCTCAACATGCTTAAGGAACAACTTAAAGAAGCTTAGGTTAGATATAAAACAATGAGGCTACATGCGTTTATATTTACGCATATAGCCTCATTAATCTTGCCACTATGCTGGTGTTAGCAATAGTCTTTAATAATGTATTTAATTTCCGCTAACGGATGTTGCAGTTACTATTACATCGGCTACTGCCTGCGGTTGAGATATATAAACAAGGTGGCTCCCTTTAACTTTAGTTGCTATAGTGTTAGATCGTTTGTACATAGCCTCTTGTATCTCTGGGGCAATACTTTTATCATCTGTCGCAATTAAGGCATACGTTGGTTTTGTTCTCCATGCCGCGCTAATAATAGGTGTTACAAATCCTTTAGCATAAAAAGCACCTTGCGAAGCATACATAAATGCCGCATCTTCGGCACTTAAATCGGCGCACAGACCGGCATGAAACTTATCTTTATCATAGTATATAACACCTTTATCATTGTGCTGCAGCACGCCATTTTCGGGCGCAGGTGGTGCGGTTTGTATCCACGTTAAAGCAGATTCATTATTATCCGGCTGAAAAGCCGCCACATAAACAAGAGCACTAACATTAGTATGGTTACCTGCTTCTGTAATTAAAGCACCGCCATAAGAATGTCCCACCAGTACAGCAGGGCCATCCTGCCTGTCTAAAGCCGATTTAACAGCCTCTACCCCATCTTCCAGAGATGTAAGCGGGTTATGTACAATAGTTACGTTGTACCCTTTTTGAGATAGTATATTATATACACCCCTCCAACCCGAGCCATCGGCAAATGCGCCATGTACGAGCACTATATTTTTAATTGTTTTCATAGTAAATTAATTTTATTTAAACATATTTTAAAAGCCGGATAACATTTAGATTTCCGGCTTATTAAATTTCAGTATAGCATGTAGCTCTTTACTTACCTGTTTTCCTTAAAAGAAAATCTTTTATTAAAGGAATAATCTCATCGCCAAAACTTTCGAGTGCAAAGTGGCCTGTACCAAACAGGTGAAACTCCAGATTTTTAAGATCTTTCTTAAAAGCCTCAGCACCAACGCCAGGGAAAATGTAATCATCTTTTCCGTAAACAATAATGGTTTCAGGCTGGTATTTTCTAAAGTATTCCTGCCATTCCGGGTAAAGTACCACATTGGTTTGGTAATCGTAAAACATCTGCAACTGTATAGCACCGTTTTCCGGCCTTTCCAGGTGCCTTAAATCAAGTTCCCAGTTATCAGGAGAGATTACATCAGGATTAGGAACAGCATGGGTATATTGCCATTTTAACCCGTTAGGATCATGAAACCCTCTTAAAGTGTTTTCAGCTACTTTATTATTTCGGTCAGCCCAATACTCTTTAATAGGATCCCAAAACGTTTCAAGGCCTTCTTCATATGCGCAGCCGTTTTGTATTATCAGGGTATCTATTTTATCAGGATTTCTGCTTGCAATCCTAAAACCAATCGGTGCGCCGTAATCCATCAGGTAAAGGCTAAACTTTTCTATACCAAGCTCATCTATTAAGCCTTTAACGAGTTTAGACATATTTTCGAAAGTATAGTCAAATTTGGCCATTGGAGGCTGTTCGCTCCTCCCGTACCCTGGATAATCAGGCGCTATTAAATAAAAATCATCGGCAAGATCGTCCATCAGATTACGAAACATGTGCGATGATGTTGGATATCCGTGTAGTAATACTACTGCAGGCTTTTGCTTGTTGCCGGCCTCTCTGTAAAAAATTTCAACTCCATTGATTTTTTTTGAATGGTAACTTGTCTTCATAACATTAAATTTTAAATTGATTAAATTACATTTACAATAAGCAGTAAGTGCATACTATATCTAACTGTTGTTTAGCACACTACATTTATTGTATTACGAATGTACTAATTGGTTACAGTTCAGTTTCTCTTGTATTCTTTCTAAAAATTATAAAAAACAAAGATGTGGGCCTTTTTGTGGTGTGTGGTGTTTACTTTTGCTGTGAAAAGGAAGAATATGGGGTTGCAATTGTATAAATAATGACAATAAAACAATCTTTAGCATTTGTTTACCCCCTATTGTTTAACTAAGATTTGCATATCTTGCCATATAAAAATTTAATTGATTTTAAAATCAACGTACTTAAATTGAGCACTATGAGGTTTAATATTTTTCTTGCTATACTATTATTGTTTACAGTAAACGCTTCTGCTCAAAAAGTAACTAAGGAGCAATTTTTGGAAATACAAAAAAAGTTACCCATAGAAAAAGACAGGACAAAAAAAGCAAACCTATTTTATAAAGCTGCAAAATATTATATTGAAAAAGACGGCGAAGCTAAAAAAGACCTGGATAGTGCATCGTTACTAAATAATTGGTCTATAAACATTAGCAAGCAGTTTAACTTAAAAGAAAATATTGGCCAGAGCATGCTTTTAAATGGCGAAATTGCAAGGGAAAGAGGCAATAGCCAGCATTCTTTACAGCTAAAAACCAGTGCATTAAATTATACGCTTGCAAACGATCTTAAAAAAGAATGTGCTGCGGCATATATATCTATCGCACTGGATATGCCTGCCAACCAAACCTTAAAAAAGGTGGAATATTTTTTAAAAGCCCAATCATTGTACAAACAGGCCGGTTTATTTTATAAGGAGGCCGAAACGTATACCGAGCTGGCTATATTATATAATAATTTAGATGAGCCCGCTATTTCTATAAAGTACGCAAACGAGGCTGTAAAAATAAAAAGGCGTATAAAACAGTACAATCTGTATAAAGAATTTGCCATGCTGGCCTTAAATTTAAGGACGCAGGGTAATTATAAAGATGCGCTTGCATACGCGCTTGCTTCAGAAAAAAATGCCGAAAACATGGCTTTTGACGATGAATGGCTTAGCCTTATATACGACCTGTTGGGTACAATATATTCTGAGCTTAAATTTGAAAGCAAATCGGTGGAGTATTACAAAAAAGCTATTGTTGTTGCCAAAAAAATGGATGATACCGGCGCAGTAACTTCTATTACTCTAAATACGGCACGCAGCTTATATAGTGAACAAAAATATTATGAAGCTTTAGAGATATTAAACAGCGCATCTAAATATATTGACAACCAGGATTGTAACGTGGGTTACGATGCGCTATACATTTTAATATATTGCGATCTAAAAAAATACGATAAGGCACGCCCTTATTATGAACAACTGCTGCGATGTGATGATGGCAGTAAAAATCACATTGCGCAAGAGATAATGTACTATGCCATGATACGTTATTTATTAAAGACGAAACAGGCAGGCCAAACCTATGCATATATAGACAAGCTTAAAAACCTTGCTACAAAAAATAACGACCTCTTTAATCTTTCACAACTTGAAAAAGCCCATTTTGAGGCAGATTCTGCTTCGGGTAATTATATGGGCGCAATTGAACATTTTAAAAAACATAAAATTTTAAACGATTCATTATACAACGTTAATAAAGCCAAACAATATGGCGATTTGCAACTTAAATATGAAACCGAGAAAAAGGATAAAAATATAATGTTACTAACACAACAGGGTAAGCTTCAGGAAGAAAAAATACGTAATGCAGCTATTTTGCGCAATGTGTTTATTAGCGGACTTGTTATATTAGTATTGTTTGTTGTTTTATTGTATAACAGATCGAGATTAAAACAATTAACCAATAAAAAGCTGGAGCTTAAACAGCAAAAAATCAACGACCAAAACGATCAGCTCAAAAAACTTCTTACGGAGAAAGAATGGCTGTTAAAAGAAATTCACCACAGGGTTAAAAATAACCTGCAAATAGTTATAAGCCTGCTTAATACACAATCGGCCTACCTGGATAATGAAGATGCACTAATGGCTATACAAAATAGCGAGCACCGCATGCATGCCATGTCCCTTATACACCAAAAGTTATATCAGAGCGATGATCTGGAGTCTATAGATATGTCGTGGTACATTTATGAACTGGTTAATTATTTAAAAGAGTGCTTTACAATGGATATAAAAATTGATTATAAGCTTGATAACGAATGTGTAAAACTTGATGTTACACAGGCAGTACCTATGGGGCTTATACTTAACGAGGCTATTAGCAACGCAATAAAATATGCTTTTAAAGATAGAAATCATGGGCAAATAAGCATATCACTAAAAAACTTAGAGGCAGATGTATACAGGCTAAAAATTGCTGATAACGGCGTGGGCCTCCCGGAAGGATTTGAAGCGAAAGAAAGAGAATCGTTAGGTATGGATCTTATGATGGGCCTTACAGACCAATTAGATGGTACTTTTAAACTGGAAAATACTAATGGGCTTGCCATAATAATAACATTTACAAAAAAAAGGCAGCTTATACATTAGCCACTTTCCTTATATACATTTTTAGCATCAATTCTACCCAAGCTTTCGTAAATATACGGTATATCGTAAAAAATGAATCTATACATTTGTTTAAAAACCTATAATACAGAAGTTTAACAAAACGGTGTTTCATTTGTTTCTATAGTATTACATTATTCTTAACAGGCATTACTCTGCCTCTAATGCAATGCTAATATAAATAAACATCTGTATGGAACCTCTATTAACAAGTGTATTAAAATTTACCGATTGCCTTACTTTTATGGATCTTGCGGTACCTGGCTATATTAACCGTGATGATTTTGCTATTATAAGGCTTGATGAACTGTGTATGCAGTCACCTTATCAAACACCCGTTTTTAGGCCCGACTATTTTAGTATAATTGTAATACCAGAAGGACGTGCAACTTATACCGTAGGTAACGAAGTGTTTGCATTACAATCCGGTCAAATACTTTTTACCCGCCCTCATACTTTTATTTCGGGTAAGTGGCACAGCGTGGGCAAAGCTTACCAAATAAGCTTTACAAAACAATTCCTTTTGCAATACTGGCCTATGGACATTGATGAGATACAAAAGCTTGATAATGCTAAAAATTATGCCACCGGAAATGTAAACGGATCGATGAATAATTTTGAAAATATTTGTCTTGATATTTATGACGAAGCTGTTTCTAATGCACCTTACAAACATGAGGTAATTACAAATCTTATTATTAACCTGTTATTATTAATTCGCCAGCAACAATACAGGCAGGACCCGGTTAGTTGCACAAAAAAACACAATGGCTATGCATCTGCTTTTCTACAGGCCATAGAAGATAACTTTAGCAGTATCGCTGCGGGAGAAACTACTATTGTGTTCCGCGTAAATGATTATGCCGATAGTCAAAAACTAAATGCAAACTATCTGTCTAAATTGGTTGCCGCTGGCACAGGGAAAACAGTTAATCAATGGATTGATGAAAAGCTTATAGGCGAAATTAAGTACCTGCTTAAATATACAAATAAGCCGATGAGGGAAATCGCCGAACAATATGGCTTTACCGACCTAAACTATTTTTACAGTTATTTTAAACGGCAAACTCAAAATGCCCCCGGATTGTTTAGAAAGGGCTTTAATTTTACTCAGAATAATTTAGCGAATACGAACACATTAGCACACACCTAATTGCAATTACTATGATAAAGAGCGATAGTAACCCTAACACCATCTTTCACAACCCAATATTACATCCTTTAATGCCAATAAAACAGAATAATGCGGACAGTGAATTTACAAGTTTGCATATTAAATTACCAAATGCATTGGCGCAGCAAGGTAATTTGGAGTGGTTTAATGGCAGTTGTTTTTCGCTTACGCTTGCCGTAAATGCCTTCGGCAGCTACACAGCAAAAACAAATACATTTGATGTTAGTCCCGGTACGTTTTTTTTTAGCAGGCCTAATACCTTTCGAAAGATAGAATGGAGTGATACGACCGAAATACACCACATTGCTTTCTCTGAACGTTTTCTCGCTAAATATGCGGGTGTAGCGCTTTTTACATCATTTCCGTTCTTACTACTGGAAACCGTAACACCTAAACCCGTTAGCAAAGAGATGCTGAATGACCTGCAAAAAATTTACGTGCAAATTAATAACGAACACTTTGGTAATTGCCCCTTTAAAAAAAATATCGTTGCAAACCTGCTCACCCGCCTTTTGTTACAAATTAAAAGGATTTTTTGGGACGGGTATGATACAAAATTTAATAAGAATATAGAGCATGATATTGTAACGCGGTTTATTAAAAACCTCGAAGAGCATTCGCAGCACTTACAGCAAGGAAAAGCTGCTATACAGCTTAGGGTAAAAGATTACGCAAAAATGCAGGGCATACACGAAAATTACCTATACACAGTAATTAAAGCACGAACCGGCAAAATGGTAAGCCACTGGATTACCGAAAAAACAGTTTTCATAGCTCAAAACCTACTTGAAAACCCTTTACTTTCTATAAAAGAGATTTCTTACAAACTCGGCTTTCCTTATATTTCTTATTTTACTATATTTTTTAAAAAACATACTGGGTTCACTCCTAAAGATTTCCGTAAAAACAGTATGGCATAAATTGATCATAGCTCACTTAAAACATCGATAATAAAAACAATTACTTTAAATTTGAATATTAGTTGTTAGTAACATTTACCCGTAATTTTGATAGATAAGCCTTTGCAAATGGAGAATAAAGAAAAAATATTAATAGTTGAAGATGAGTTTATTGTAGCCAATAACCTTAAGCTGATTTTAAAAAAAGATGGCTATGATATTATTGGGATAGCTTCATCTGCAACGCAGGCAAGGGCGCTGTTAGCTGATAAGAAACCCGATTGGGTACTTTTAGATATTATGCTTAAAGGTAACGAAACAGGTATAGATTTAGCCCGTGAATTGACACAGCAAAAAATACCATTCCTGTTTATATCGGCAAATACCAACCAATCTACATTAGAGGCGGTAAAAAAAACGCAGCCATACGGCTTTATGGTAAAACCATTCAGGCAAAAAGACCTTTTAGTAATGCTCGATATTGCGCGTTACCGCTATGCCGTAGAAAACGAGGCAAAAAAATTAATTCCTCAAACTAAAGAGAAAACAGTTACTATTGCAGGTATCATAGGCAACAGCATTTTACTTAATGAAGTACTGGCAAAAATAAACATTGTTGCCCCCACCGAAACCTCTGTACTTATTACCGGCGAAAGTGGTACAGGGAAAGAAAGGATTGCACATACCATTCATGAAAATTCGTTACGTAAACATAAGCCTATAGTAATTGTAAACTGCGCGGCCATACCATTATCT
The DNA here is from genome assembly GCF_007097145.1 of Flavobacterium zepuense. Classification (GTDB taxonomy): domain Bacteria; phylum Bacteroidota; class Bacteroidia; order Flavobacteriales; family Flavobacteriaceae; genus Flavobacterium; species Flavobacterium zepuense. The sequence continues at coordinate 238,072 of NZ_VJVZ01000001.1, forward strand.
TTGTTGGAGTCAGAGCTTTTTGGGCACGAAAAAGGCGCATTTACAGGAGCCAATTCCCAAAGAATAGGTAAATTTGAGCAAGCAGACGGCGGTACACTTTTTTTAGATGAAATTGGGGAGCTCCCATTAGATGCACAGGTAAAACTATTGCGCGTATTACAGGAAAAGGAAATTGACCGTATAGGAGGCAGCAAAGCCACAAAAGTTGATGTTCGCATTATTGCAGCTACTAACCGCACCCTGGAGCAGGAAGTTGCCGAAGGCCGTTTTAGGCTCGATCTGTACTACCGCTTAAACATATTCCCGTTACAAGTGCCGGCACTACGCGAAAGAAAAGACGATATACCACAACTTGCCCACCATTTTCTTAAAAAGTTTAATGCGGCTGCCAAAAGAGATATCAATGCGTTCTCGGCAGAGGTATTGCAACAATTGCAATCCTACAACTGGCCGGGAAACATACGCGAACTGGAGCATTTAATAGAGCGTAGTGTTTTAATGACTGCAGGAAATGAAATTAACCAAATAAATATTCCTGTTAGTACTACTTCGCATTCTTCAACCGCATCAAACCTGGCGGCGATGCAATCTTTAGAAGATGTAGAGCGCAACCATATTGTAAAAATATTACAGGCCTGCGGTGGTAAAGTTTCCGGGCCAGATGGTGCCGCAAAAATACTTAACCTTGCCCCCACAACTCTTTATTCTAAAATGAAAAAACTGGGTATACAGCAAGAATATTATTAATTGAACTTTTTAAAAGTTTGAGTTATAGCTTTATTAAGGTAAGTGTCTTTTACCTTGATAACAAATAATTTTTATGTTCAAATATTAGCCTAACAATTTCCACTCTGCCAATGATTTTTTAATGGAGCCTATAACTTTCCCTGCAAGCAGTTTGTTAATAATAACTTTAGTACCTATAAAAATTAATGGCCTGGAAATCCCTTTTAGTTCAAAAGAGGTCATTACTATTTTCTCTATCCTTTTACGCAAAGGCTTGTTAAAACGTTCTAATTCCTTTTCTTTCAATACCGGCCAGTTACTACCCGACGAAAATTGAGGAATTTTGAATCCCGAACGATCACTAAATATCGGTATAATTTGATATTGTTTTTCTGCAGTGGGTTCTGTTTTAGCAGATGCATAACGTTCAGGGTTAGCTACCCCATTATATCCATCCCTAAAAATGGGATTTTCTTTTAGCGCCGATGCTGGGACTGTAAAATAATCCCTCAAAAATATCTCGCAGTTGTATCGCCCTAAGTAATAATCATGTATGCGAAACTCTTTGCTTAAAAATCCGCCAAAGCCACTTAATGTGCCACACGCAATGGCCTTTTCGCCAAAAACCTCCTCAATAACATTTCCGTCCTTATCCCTTATATCCCTGGATGGCGAAATAATAAAACTGCTGGCATCGTTTTCACGAATTGCCTCCCTGTACTCCGTTGGCTTAGATCGCATTTGGGATAACATTGCTGATAGTGTTTTGGGGATCGTTTTTAAAAGGTCTTTTTCAAAAGTGAATTCGCTGTTCTTTGCGCTTGGGAATGGGTCTATCATGAGCACCGTGTTCTCAAATGTATTGTAATCAGAGTTGAAGTCTTCTAATTGTGAGCAGGCTGCATCTTTCTCACCGGGTGTTTCGAAAGGTATACCCTTTTCTTCGGCGAGAAACTCGTTTAGCAGGTATCGCACCTTTTCAAATGGTTCATTATTAATAACTCCGCCATCTACGTTTAGCGATGTTACCACATCATGCTCAAGTGGAGAATTTGCAAATATGTTTTTCAGCCACGGAATTTCCTGTACAAATTTTGCATTGCGTGTAAGTACCCGAGGCGATAAGCCTATGGGGAAAGCGCCGGTTGCCATGGCTGCATCTTTAGCCGTATTAAGATATTCGCCTGTTTTAAAATTAAGAGGCATCCATGCTTTACCTGTAGATTGCGCTATTCCATCTATAACCTCAAAGCAGGCATAGTCATTATGTACGTTCATATGATACTTATCTTTTTTGCCGGCAGCATTCATCCCGGCATAATAAGAAAAGCCCTCAAGATTTGTTAGTGTTGTAAATACCTTAAGTGGTATTGTATTATTACGTTTAAAAAAAGCAGGAGTTTCTATCCAATTGTCAATATTGCTTTTCAGCATTTTTTCTGCCACCTCATCTATAAATTCAGAATTTAAAAGTGAAATTACCTTACCGGATTTCATATCATCTATACTCAGCATCTTAGAAAACATATCACCTCCGGTAAGGTCTACCCAGCTATTGTAGAGTTTATTTTCAGGATGGTTATCTAAAAGATGTCCAAGCTCCGGGAGTTGTACAGGTTCGATGGTGTTATTGATGGTACTTGCTGTGAGCAGCGCAGTCATACCACCTGCCGAAGCACCTCCCATAATCGGGATGCATACCTCATGTTTAGGAACATCCGCTTCTCCTCTTCTCTCTTCCCAGTCGGATAAAGCTTCTATCAGGAAATCCATTACTCCGGCAGTATACGCTCCAGCCGATACGGCGCCCGCCATACAAAGGCCTATTTCAAACTTTTTCCCCATACTATTCCTTAATTTACCATCCTATTATGCAATATTTAAAAATAAGATTTTAATTGATAACAGATACAGTAATTTTAATTTAAAACATAAACTCATATATAATTTTAAAATTATTCTCTTCTTAAAAGCATATAAATAGCAAAGCCCCTAAATCATACGATTTAAAGGCTTATGCTTCTTAAATATCTGTATTAAAATTAGTTAATTTTTTACTACAAGTTTTTTAGTTAAATAATTACCAGATGACGTAGTTGCATTTAATATATACATACCCGATGGAATTGTATTGATATCTAACAGATATTCATTTGTGGATTTATCGGCTTTTTTAGATAAAATTACTTTGCCGTCAATAGACAGTAACGTTATAATATAAAAATAATCGTCATTAAGCCTTAAATTTACCTTGTTAGAGGCCGGATTAGGATAAGTTAAAAACTGATCATCAAGCCCATTAACAAAAGCTTCATCATCTGCACCCTTTTCTGCATAAAGTAACCTTGCGGTACTTGTGTTACAAGCCACTTGGTGACCCCAATAATTAGCGCTATTAGTAATGTGGGTATCTCCTTTAAGGTGTATAAAATTCTGTGCGCTCATTTCAATATCAGCACCGGCAGTTATAACATAATTTCCCTGTGCAGTTATATCGCTTTTATTGTTATAAATAAATGGTGCTGTATGTGTTTCTGAATTTAACACCAGCGAATTGCAAACCTCCGGATACCAGTTTACGAATTGCGGAAAACCTTGGTTTACACTACGAGTAAGGGTAATTTCGGCAAACGAATATCCCGGATTGGTAAAATTATTTGGGTTATGTAATACAGATATTTTATGAGTATCGGTTTTTATATACATCTTACCATTTATGCCCAACCTTATACCGCCAAATGCAGGGTACTGCGCTATTAATTGTGTTTGCCCTGTAGCTAAATTATGCTTGTTAAGTTTATATGATCCTGTCATTCTGGAAACAAAATACAGTATCTTGCTATCGGGCGAAAATTCCATCTCCCACCTATTATCTGTGGCTGCCTGTAAAATGTTATTTGTTACATTAGTTACCGCCCCGGTTATTGAATTAAACTCACCGGTTTTGTATGCTATGGTACTACTACTTGCAGATTTAAATGCTGTAGCAAGTGTTTTACCATCCGGCGATATTTTTATAAATGACCCCATAACACTCGTATCCTCGGTTGGCATAGAGTATACTGTATTTGGCAATAACGAGTTACCTATCATGTTTGCCGTTACTTTATAAGAATAAATAAAGTTTTTAACTTGTGTGATTACCCAGTAATTAACGCCGTCGCCACAAAATGCAGATGTTATCTTTTCTGACTTTGGGTGTGTTAGGTGATTATAGGATGAATCTACAGGAATACCGTTATGATCTTTTAGTGCCACATTTTTAAGTATCACTTTTCCTAACCCACCGGCTAAACTCATATCTACTAAAGAATAGTGCAGTCCTTCGCCATTACCCGTTTGACCATCAATGGTAAATATGTAAAACCTGTCAGAATTACCCGGTACAGGAACTATTATTACATTTTGTGTGCTGGATAAATGGCCCTTTAAATCAAAACCATTATCCATTTGGGCATGGTTGTGCGTAAAGACTTCTACGCCATTTGTATAAAATAGCAAATTACCACTTTGGTCTGATACAGATGCCATACCTTCAAAAGCCGTATTAGATCCTGCCGGGTAAAAGGAGTTAGACAATGGCATATCTGTAAGCTCTGTTGGAGTAGCTGTTAAAAAGCTCATGCCTGCATGGTCTCCAAAATACCAGTTAGCATTATGTAGCTGGGCATAAGCAACGACATATAGCATTAAAGCTATACATAAGTATAAGTTCTTCATAATATATTTTTAATGTAAAACTTATTTTTTATTATCTTCTACCAATTGCTCAACCATCTTTTTAAGCTCATTTATTTGCTCCTGTTGATTATTGATTGTTTTATTTTGATCAATAACATACAATGTAAGTTCTTCAATTTTTTCCTGCTGCAATTTTGCCATTTCAGCTACTTCAAATCCCTGAAGGTCAATTTCTTTTGCAGATGGTATATTGGGCAAGTGGCCATTTTGCTCAATGTAACATTCAACTTCTTCAAGTGTAAGCAGGTTGTAATTATCATTAAAAACATAATCAGCCCAGTTAGTCGCATTTTTTGGTGTAACTCTTATCTCTTCGGTTAAAATACCGCCCTTTACAAAAAGCTGGTAGTTAGAAACATTTACGCCGTTAGCACTTGCCGGGAAAAGATTAGCCTGATTAGCAAGAGTTTCGTTAGTTATTCCTACTTTACCGTTAAACACCAGTTTATTAGCTGCAAAATCTCCATAAATCAACGGTGTATTGGCTGTGCTGTTCTCTATATATAATTTGTTACCTGTAGTTTCGTTATAACCCGCAGTATTGCCTATAAAAACATTACCACCACTTGTATTGAGGTATCCGGCTTTGTATCCTATTATTGTATTTGCATCGGCAGTAACATTGTAGCCTGCATCTGCACCAACTAAAACATTTTTGGAGTTACCGGAACTTTTAAATCCTGCCTGTGCACCAAGGAAAACATTTTCCGAACCGTTTCCTAAATTAAATCCAGTTTGATAACCCACTGCTAAATTAGACATGCCATTGCCAGAATTTGAACCCGCCGAATGCCCAATAAATGTAGAATTACCTGGCTGAAACCCGGTAAGGCTTTTTCCGGCTCTGTAACCGTAAAATACATTACCCGTACCTACGGTACCTGCATCCTGCCCACCGCTTGTTAATGTAGCGGTTTGAGATACATTTTGTGCACTAATCGTTAAATACCCTGTTAAGGCTAAAATTGTTAAATAAATTTTTTTTGTTTTCATGTGGAAATAATTTTTAAGTTGAATTGTTAAACTTATGAAAACGTTAACTTAAAAATGTTAAATTATTAATAATATTTACCTAAAACTTAACAACTTAATTCATCAAAATTTAATTGGTATAATTATGTTATTTACAAACATTTATTTTAACAGTTACACATTTTGGCACGATAAATGTAAATGAAGTTAATGATTGAAAAATTATAAAAAGTTGTATTACGACGTACCAATGTGAGTCTTCAATACTGAAAATCAGTACTACAACGAGTTCGTATATTTTTTTTATTATTTATAAATATGGCATTGCATATTTATGTAACTTTGACGGCGAATGAAGAAGTTGTTTGTTAAATTTTTAATCGGGCTTGCATTAGTGCTTGTAAGTGGATATAGTAATCTATATGCGCATGAGGTTAACTTTGCCCCTGCCCCTGCAAAAAACAACGACCTTGCTACAACCGCCAGCGCTTACATACTTAACAATTTAGCTGACGCTACAATTAATCCTTCCGCACCGGTTATTTATAAATTAAACGACAAGGTTGACATTTCCGACAACGAAAATGAAGAAGAAGAATTAAGCACCCTTAAGGCTGTTTCTGTAAAAAAGACTACAGCGGTAAGTAATTACTTTACATCTGCATTTTACCCAACAACACCCCAATATTTTTGCAACGACATTAAAAAATGTGTGCCTGCGTGCCCTCATTTTTCACTTGTCGGTACTCAAAAACTGCATATAATATTCCGGGTATTAAGGATTTGATTTAAATCCTGAGCAAGCAAAGCTTTTGCCTTGCTACATTTCTGCACACTGTATTTTGTACTTAATGACTTTCCGTAGCCTTTAGCTATCAGGATGCCCATTGCGTATTGCTATACATTTTCCTAAAAATTTATCACAAAACATTTTATCGTACTGCTTAAACGCAAATTATTATGAAGAGAATCGTAATGCTCATGGCGGGCGTATGCGTATTGCTATGCAATACAAGCTGCCAGACAAAAGAAGAAGTAAAAGAAGAGAAAACTGAATTCTTAGTTACTAACCCGGTTAAAATGGATACTGCCATTACTAAGGAGTATGTAGCCCAAATACGGTCTATACGCCATATTGAGCTAAGGGCGCAGGAACGAGGGTATTTGCAAAAAATTTATGTAGATGAGGGCCAGGCAGTAAAAGAAGGCCAACTGTTATTCCAGATTATGCCTAACCTGTACCAGGCAGAAACACAAAAGTCTCAGGCAGAGGCTAATTTTGCTGAAATAGAATACAAAAATACAAAAAAACTTGCCGATAACAATGTAGTTGCCCCTAACGAGCTTGCTATGGCAAAAGCCAAGTGGGATAAGGCTAAGGCAGAACTTTCTTTAAGCCGTGTACACCTGCAATTTACAGAGATAAGGGCACCGTTTGATGGTATTATAGACCGTTTTCATGTTAGGCCGGGTAGCCTTGTAGATGAGGGTGACCTGCTTACAGAACTTTCTGACAACAGTAAAATGTGGGTTTACTACAATGTTCCTGAGGCTGAATACCTTGATTTTCAATCGCAGGTTAAGCAAAAAGACAAAACAAAAGTAAACCTGTTAATGGCTAATAACAAGCTATTTGATTATCCCGGTATTGTAGAAACTATAGAAGCCGATTTTAATAACGAAACCGGTAATATTTCTTTCAGGGCTACCTTCCCTAATCCTAAAAGCCTTTTAAGGCATGGTGAAACCGGTAATATAGAAATGAGCGTACCATACAAAAACGCAATACTTATCCCTCAAAAAGCAACCTTTGAGGTGCTTGATAAAAAATATGTTTATGTTATCGACAAAAACAACGAGGTTAAATCAAGAGAAGTTAAAATTGGCGGAGAGCTGCCTCATCTTTTCATTATAAGCGAAGGTTTAAAGTTAGATGATAAGATTCTTCTTGAAGGTTTGCGCCTTGTAAAAGAAAACGAAAAAATAAACTACAAATTAGAGAACGGGCAACATGTTATATCGCATTTAGAGCTATATGCAGAATAATCGAATAACTTAAAAAGAAACAACATGTTTAGTAAATTCATACAAAGGCCTGTATTTGCCATCGTGATCTCGATCATGATCGTATTTATGGGTACTCTTGCAATCACGCAATTGCCAACATCGCAATTTCCTGATATCGCACCTACAACAGTAAATATTTTTATTGCCTATCCCGGAGCCAGTGCCGATGTATTGGTTAAATCAACCCTGATAACTTTAGAGAATGCCATTAACGGTGTTCAGGACATGAGGTATATGGCTACCGATGCAACCAGCGCCGGTGAAGCCACTTTAAGGATTATTTTTGAGCCCGGTACCGACCCCAACCAGGCCGTTATACGGGTAAAGACCCGGGTAGATCAGGTTATGCCCCTCTTGCCCGAACTTGTACAGCGTGAAGGGGTTGTTATTACCCCAATACAGCCCAGTATGCTTATGTATGTTAACCTTTATGCAAAAGGTAAAGACATGGATGAGAAATTTTTGTACAATTATGCCAACGTTAAAATGCTACCTGAGATCAACAGGATTAAAGGTGTGGCGAGGTCGCAAATATTGGGTAGCCGTACCTACGCGATGCGTATATGGCTAAACCCTGACCGTATGAGGGCATATAACGTATCGGTAGATGAGGTGATGAGTGCTCTTGGCGAGCAGAGTATTGTGGGCCGCCCGGGCCGTATTGGCCAGAGTTCCGGTATCAGCGCACAGTCGTTAGAATATGTATTGACCTATAAGGGCAGGTTTAGCGAGCCGGAAGAGTACGGTAATATTATTATACGTGCAAATGCCGACGGTCAGGCCATACGCCTTAAAGATATTGGCCGCGCCGAGCTTGGTAGTGAATTCTTTGATATTTACTCCAACTTAGACGGGCACCCATCGGCATCTATAATGCTTAAACAAAACTATGGCAGTAATGCAAGCGATGTAATTGCCGATGTTAAAGCCAAGCTGGAAGAAATGAAACAAACTTTCCCTCCGGGAATGGATTATAAAATTAGTTATGACGTTTCTAAATTCCTTGATGCTTCTATCGAACAGGTAATAGACACGTTAAGGGATGCCTTTATACTTGTGGCATTAGTGGTGTTCATCTTCTTAGGAGACTGGCGCTCAACGCTTATCCCCATATTAGCTGTACCGGTATCGCTTATTGGGGCATTCTTTGTTATCCAGTTCTTTGGTATATCCATCAACATGGTTACGCTGTTTGCATTGGTACTGGCAATTGGTATTGTTGTGGATGACGCCATCGTGGTCGTCGAGGCCGTACACGCCAAGTTTGAAGAGTTTCCGCATATAACGCCTTACCAGGCAGTAAAACAGGTACTTGGCGAAATTAGTGGCGCTATTATAGCAATTACAGCGGTAATGGTATCGGTATTCGTACCAATATCCTTCATGTCGGGTCCAGTGGGTACTTTTTACCGACAGTTCTCTATAACCATGGCAAGTTCAATTGTAATTTCTGCACTTATTGCGCTTACACTTACACCTGTATTGTGTGCCATGCTGTTAAAGAACAACCACGGGCAAGAGAAGAAAAAAAATGTACTTACTAAAAGCTTAGACAGCTTTAACAGGGTGTTTGATAAGCTTACAGGTAAATATGTAATCTTACTAAAATCAATCGTTAGCCGCAGGGTGCTTACCTTTATTATATTAATCGGGTTCTGTGCGGGTATCTTCTTTGTAAATAAAATTCTTCCTTCAGGATTTATCCCGAGTGAAGACCAGGGTACCATTTATGCGATTATCCAGACACCTCCGGGATCTACGCTGGAGACTACCAACCAGGTTTCACAAAAACTTCAAAAAATTGCCGAACATGTAGCCGGTGTAGAATCGGTATCATCGCTTGCAGGTTATGAAATCATGACCGAAGGAAGGGGCTCTAACGCAGGTACCTGTATGATAAACCTTAAACCGTGGGATGAAAGGGAGCATAAGGTAACCGAAGTAATGGAAGAGTTAGAGGAAAAATCAAAAGGGCTTGGAGCAAAAATTGAGTTTTTCGAGCCGCCTGCAATTCCGGGATTTGGTTCATCTGGTGGTTTCTCGTTACGTTTATTGGATAAAAACACTGCTACAGATTACCAGGATTTTGATAAGATCAACAAAAAATTCCTTGATGATTTAGGCAAGCGTAAAGAATTGGCAGGCTTGTTTACCTTCTTTGCGGCCAACTACCCTCAATATGAGTTGATAATAGATAACAACCTTGCAATGCAAAAAGGCGTGTCTATTGGCAAAGCTATGGAAAACCTTGATATCCTGATAGGTAGTACGTACGAACAGGGCTTTATTAAGTTTGACCGTTTCTTTAAAGTATACGTTCAGTCCGATCCTAAGTTCAGGAGGCTACCGTCAGATGTACTTAACCTCTTTGTTAAGAACGATCATGGAGAGATGGTTCCCTACTCTGCCTTTATGAAGCTTAAAAAGACGCAGGGCCCTAACGAAATTACCCGTTACAACATGTACAACTCTGCTGCTATACAAGGCTTACCTGCAAAAGGTTACACCACTGCAGATGCTATACAGGCCGTGACTGAAGTCGCTAAGCAAACATTGCCTAAAGGCTATGATATAGCATGGGAAGGTTTATCTTATGATGAATCGCACAGGGGTAACGAGTCTATTTACATATTCCTAATTGTATTGGCATTCGTGTACTTTGTGTTAGCTGCACAATATGAGAGCTTCATTATTCCGTTAGCCGTAATATTCTCACTACCTGTGGGTGTACTTGGTGCCTTTGTATTGCTTGAAATGATGGGGCTTGAAAATGACATTTATGCCCAGATCGGTTTGATCATGCTCGTCGGGCTGCTCGGTAAGAACGCGGTATTGATCGTAGAGTTTGCCGTCCAGAAGCACCATGAGGGCATGACGATACTGGAAGCGGCCATAGAAGGTGCTAAGGTACGTTTCAGGCCAATTTTAATGACTTCGTTTGCCTTTATTGCAGGTATGATACCATTATTACTTGCCTCAGGAGCAGGCGCTATCGGTAATAAAACTTTGGGTTCTGCTGCATTAGGCGGTATGCTTTTCGGTACAGTCTTCGGGGTAATTATCGTACCGGGCTTGTACTACATATTCGGATCATTGGCAAACGGCAGAAAACTGATACAGTTTGAAGAGGACAGTTCTTTATCTGAAGGATTTGTACACTCAATAGATAATTTCTCAAATACTGAAGAACATGAAGGCAAAGAGTAGAGCATATAATTATATAATAGCAGGCAGTTTAGTACTTACCTTTTCTGCCTGTAAAGTCCCGGGTCTTGTACAGCGTACAGAAAATACATCGGTTCCTACTGCATATAATACCGTGCAAAAGGATACTGTTACGGCAGCACAGCTAAAGTGGAAGGAATATTTTACCGACCCTAACCTGGACAGCCTTATTGATACGGCGCTTAAAAACAACCAGGAGCTTAACATTACGCTACAGGAAATTGAAGTTGCTAAAAGTGAGATTAGGGCCCGTAAAGGAGAATATTTGCCTTTTATTGGCCTACAGGGCAGCGCAGGCGTAGATAAAGTGGGGCGCTACACAAACATTGGCGCACTGGAAGAAAACCTCCCTATTAAAGAGGGTAAAGCCATGCCGGAGCCTTTACAGGATTACAGGGTTGGCGCCTACGCATCCTGGGAAGCTGATATTTGGGGCAAACTGCATAACGCTAAAAAAGCAGCGGTTAGCAGGTATCTGTCCAGCGTTGAGGGTAAGAACTTTATGGTAACCAACCTTATTGCAGAGATAGCAAATTCATATTACGAGTTGCTTGCCCTTGATAACCAGTTGGATATTGTAAAACAAAACATCCAGATACAAACCAATGCGCTGCAAATAGTTAAGCTGCAAAAAGAGTCTACCCGTGTTACAGAGCTTGCCGTGCGCAGGTTTCAGGCACAGGTGCTTAATACGCAAAGCTTACAGTACACTATTCAGCAGCAAATAACGGAGACTGAAAACAGGCTAAACTTTTTAGTGGGCAGGTTCCCGCAGCCGGTTGTAAGGAGTAAAACTCCATTAACTGATCTGGTACCGGAAGCTGTGCAGTCTGGCCTGCCGTCTCAGTTATTAGCTAACAGGCCCGACATTAAACAAGCTGAAAACGACCTTGCTGCTGCAAAGCTTGATGTTAAGGTTGCCAAGGCAAGGTTTTACCCGTCATTGGGAATATCGGCAGGAATAGGCTATCAGGCATTTAACCCTTCTTATTTAATAAAACCACAGTCGTTACTATACTCGCTTGCGGGCGACCTTACTGCTCCGTTAATTAACAGGAATGCTATTAAGGCAACCTATATTTCGGCGAATGCAAAACAGGTACAGGCAGTTTACAATTATGAGAAGACTATTTTAAATGCGTATGTAGAGGTTGCAAACCAACTGGCAAAAGTAGATAACCTTGCTAAGAGTTATAACCTTAAATCGCAGGAGGTAGATGCATTAAACCAGTCTATTGATATCTCCAATACTCTGTTCCAGTCGGCCAGGGCAGATTATATGGAGGTGCTGATGACACAACGTGATGCGTTAGAGTCTAAATTTGACTTAATAGAAACCAAATTGCAGCAAATGAATGCAAGGGTTAATATTTATAAAGCATTGGGTGGCGGATGGAAATAATGCCTAAACAGGCTAAGACCATTTAATATTCATATTTCAATTACGTTCTTCATTCTCTTTAAACCCTCAAAGCTTTAGTTTTGAGGGTTTATTTTTTACATTCATTTAATTAAACATATATTTTACTTTTCTATATTTAAATAATAACTAAATTTGTACTACAACGATATAATATAAGTTATTACGTACAGGTTTATTTCATTTTGAAGCATTCTAAATAGAATAAAACTTAATGAAAAATAAATTTTATTGCCATTTATAGTGTAAAACGTGCAGTATATAGAAAATGTGAAATATATCTTGCCGGTTTATTCTTAATAATATATTTTTGAATACATTCCAATCCAACTAATACTAAAACACCTTAATTATGCAATTATCAGATGTTACTAAGAGCATTAAAGAATGGGGAGTAGCAAGGGGCAATAGCCAGGCTGCCATTCAGTTACTATCTTCAGGCAATTATTTTGAATTTAAAAACAATTACCCTACGGGTTCTACTGCTAAATTACATGCCTATTTAGGCTTAAACGAAAATCTTAACGGCTTAAATATTTACATTATCCCGGCACAGTACGACAATGCCGAATATGTAGCCGATATAATGCAATATATTACCGTATGCAAAGTATTGCCGGAACTGGGTAACTCGCACCAAATACCTGAAACTGAGGCCAAGCAAAGGATAGCTGCCTGGGATGCTGATTTTAATACCTGGATACCAAGGCAAATTGCGCAGCCGGATGGTTTGTTCCAGGCATTTTATATTCCCGGCGATTATATGACACAGGGAAAAAATTATGATATCTATTTTGCATTAGAAGCATCATCATCGCCTACCGGCTTTACTGCAGACCTTATTGTTACAGAGGCGTCTCAAAAAGTTGTTAGCTATTATGATACTGTTAGGCCTGTACCGCCTTTTGATGTGTTTGAGTCTGATTTTTACCTTCTTGACATTGCATTAGCTACCGTATGACATTTTTCAGAGCTGTGAGCCTCGCTACAGCGCTGGTACCTATATTATTATTCGTTGGGATTGCGGCCGGAGCCTATCGTTTTAAATCATTAAAAAAACAGTACAGGTTCTTATTACTGTATCTGGGTATATGCTTTTTAACCGATATTTCCAGCCGCATATTTGGCGAAATATATAACAATAACCTTGTTTTTATAGTAATATTCAGCCTGCTGGAGCTATTATTTTTTACCGTTTTTTATCAGGTTTGCCTCTTTAAGAAGAAGGATATGCCCAGTATTATACTAACCATTGCGGCAACGCTTTATATAAGTTGGGAGGTATACATTCTGGCAAATGCTACGCCAAAAGAGTTTCAGTCGTATGCTAAGGTAATCTGCTCATTTATAATCATTATGATGTCTATTACGCTGTTTTTCGAAAAGATAGACAGCGAGCAGCAGGACAACAGTATCCTAAAATTAAACTCGGCATTTGTTATATATTTTTCGTTAAACCTTATATTGTTTTTGCCCATTAATTTTCTTATTAATGTAGCCTCGATGGTTAAGTATTATTTTTGGTTTGCAAACTTTTTACTAACACTTTTATTCTATGCCTTTTTAAGTCGCGAAATATGGAGAAATGGCTCGACCCGCAAACAATTACAATCTGGATCATAATTGTTATTGCAATTATAACCCTGCTGGCTGTTTCGTTTGTAAAATTGGTACGGCTTAATTTTAAGCGGATGGTGGCAACCCAGTTAAAAGATTCGCGCATACAACTGGAACATCAAAAAAAGTTGCTGGAAACCGGTATTATAGCGCAGGAACAGGAACGTACTCGTATTGCTGCCGATTTGCATGACTCCCTCATTGGCAAGCTAACCGTGCTAAGGCTTAAAAACCAAACGGATTATAATTATAATGATATTGATGCGCTTTTAGGCGAAAGCATTGCCGAGGCCAGACGTATATCGCACGACCTTAGTCCGCCCATGCTGGAGTTTGTATCTGTGGAAGAAATTTTAGATGGCATAGTAGCTTCGTGGAAAAAACAGATGAAAATTAATTTTCTCAGTAACATTGCACAGGGCGCTGCCATACCCAATAATTTAAAAATCCAGGTAACCCGTATTACGCAGGAGCTTATTATAAACATACATAAGCATGCACAGTGCAGCCTTGTAAATGTGTATTTAAAGATTACCAATAAGTGCCTTATCCTTATTGTAAATGATAACGGTAAGGGGTTTGACATGAATATTGCAAAAAAAGGCATTGGCCTTAAAAATATCGAGCTCAGGATGTTGTATTTAAATGGCCTGCATAAGATAAAAACAGGAAGCAAAGGCACTACTGCCATAATGATACTTAACCATTCTAAATTTGAAGCCGAATGAAAAATATCTTAATTACCATTACAGATGATGATTCGCTTATTGTAAAGTTGTTAGAAGATTTTTTAAATGCTGCAGATGGACTTAGCGTATTATTTACAGCCAATAGCGGCGAAGACCTTATTGCAAAACTTGCCGTTGCCACTACCCTGCCCGATGTTTTATTGTTAGACCTTAAAATGGGCGGCATGAATGGTATAGAAGTGGCTCAACACATTAAATCGCTATTTCCTACTATTAAAATAATTGTGGTGTCATCCCACTATCAGCAATCGTTCATGGGATTTATGTTTAAAACCGGCGCTTCGGCATTTGTGCCAAAGGGCATCTCCCCTATCCTTCTTAAAGAGATCATTAGCACAGTATATAACAAAGGCATATATCTCATGGAAGACCAAATGGATACCCTTCGCGACCAGATAAGCAGCAAAGCGCCAAAACCCATTATAGATGATAATCAGCAACTATCTGAACGCGAAATAGAAATTTTGCGCCTTATAAGTATGCAAAAAACTGCTAAAGAAATAGGCGATATTTTATTTATTACACCACGCACAGTTGAAGGGCATAAAAACAACCTGTTTGCTAAAACAGGCGCTAAAAATATTGCCGGCCTTGTAATATATGCTATTCAGCATAATATTATAAACATTAATACTTTACCCGCTATATAACTACTAATCATTTAGGGGCTAATACCAAACCATGTTTATTTACATCTCAAGTATTTACTCCAACTGGTACTGACTTATTACTCCAGCATTAAAATTTCTAATGAAAATTCTAATGTAATCCTAATATACTTATTTAGATTAAATACAAATAACAAAGTAAGTTTGCGCACGTATTTAATAAGCAAACTTGTAAATGAGGTCATTACTATTTTTAACCATCTTACTGTTTAATATTCAGGCATTTGCTCAAATCGGGGCAGTTACGGGAAACGTAGTTTTTGAAAATAATGATGTAGCTTATGGTGTTACGGTATTAGTTAAAGGCACCCAAAAGTATGCTACAGTTAATGAAACAGGAAGCTATGAAATTAAAGGTCTCACCTATGGTATTTATGTTTTAGAGGTATCATCTTTAGAAGCGCAGACTAAAACGGTAAACGTTACTGTAAATAGCCCAATCGTTCAGCTAAATATAACCGTACAAAAAAACAACCCAAAACAATTAGATGAAGTAGTTGTAAGCAAAATATCGGCTAAAAAAGAAATTTTAGATAAAGGTTTCTCCGTTAACGTTATAGAAACTCATGAAGCTGCAAAAAGAAATATACAAACCAATGATTTGTTAGACCGCAGCGTTGGGGTACGGGTTAGGCAAAACGGCGGTCTCGGCGCGAGTGTTGATTACAACTTAAACGGTATGTCCGGTAACTCCATTAGGGTATTTATAGATGGTATTCCCATTTCAACTTACGGTGCTTCGTTTAACTTAAATAGCATTCCACCTGCCCTTATAGAACGTATAGAGGTTTACAAAGGTGTTATACCTGCCTACCTGGCCGATGACGCACTTGGCGGTGCCATTAACGTTATCCTTAAAAGGGGCGTACGCAATACACTAAACGCATCGGTATCCTACGGGTCGTTTAATACGGTACAGTCCAATCTTAGTACTTCATACCGAGCCGAAAACGGTTTTACGGTTAAAGCATCGGGCTTCCAGAATTATTCTGATAACGATTATGAGGTGTGGGGAAAATTTGTGTATAATATATTGCCCAATGGCCGCTACGAATATGTTAGGGCAAAACGATTTAACAATCTTTACCGTTCGTATGGTGGGCGCGTTGAGGCCGGTTTTACTGATGTAAAGTGGGCCGACCTATTCTTGGTGGGTTACAACGGAAGTGAAGACTATAACCAGATACAGCACGGACAGTTTATGACCAAGCCATACAAGGGGCGCTTTACCGAGTCGGATGCACAGGCACTAAGCCTTAACTATACCAAAAAAGATTTCCTTGTTAAAGGCCTTGATTTTAATTTTAACGGGGTATACAGCCTACGCAATGAGGTTGTAAATGATACCGTTAAATGGAATTATAACTGGAATGGCGAAAGGGCTTTAGGCTTGTATGGCGATCCTATTTTAACTCCTAACGGTGCGCAACAGGGCGCTCCTACCATTAACAATATTAAACGTAATGTAGTAAGCCTTAGGGGTGGCTTTAACTACAGAATAAACGATAACCACAAGATCATATTCAGCAATATGTACAACTCGGTTAACCGGGATGATAATGATGAATTGAAATCAGCGCTGGAAAAAAGGTTCCTGGAAACCCGCGACTTAAGAAAAAGCGTATCATCGCTTGCTTACGAACTACAGGCATTTGAATCAAGCCTACGCACCAGTATTTTTGGCAAGTATTATTCCCAAACCAATGAAAAACGCGACCCTATATTGGTAAGCGAGGGTGGACAGACCAATGTTGTTGAAGAGGTTGTTAAAAACACTACCGATATTTTTGGTTACGGCCTCGCGGTGTCCTATTTTATTACCCCACAAGTTATGCTATTGGCTTCTGCCGAAAAGGCCGTAAGGCTTCCATCTGATAATGAGATTTTTGGCAGCCCCGGAGAAAACATTACCAGCAACCCTACCTTAAGGCCGGAGATAAGTAATAACATTAATGCCGGGTTTAGGCTTGGCGCATACAAATTTAACAAACACAAAATATCGGTGGCGGCATCGGGCTTTTGGAGAAATACTGACGATAAAATTGTTCGGCAAATAAACGACCGTATAAATGATGCCATACAAACACTACCTTTTGAGAATTTGCGTGAAGCGCAATCATTAGGGGTTGAGGCCTCATTAGAGTATGTATATAACGAGAGGCTGTTTATTAACATAAATATGTCAAAATTCAGATCGCTTTACAAGCTTAAGTACGATAACAACGGTAATGTTTTAGACAACTATAATAAGCAACTACCCAACGAACCCTTTTTTACTTTAAACGGTAATGCCCAATACAATTTTAAAAGCCTGATACAAAAAGAATCAGAACTTAACGTGTATTACGCCTGCGGTTATGTGGCTCCGTTCTACACCTCATGGCTGGAGCTGGAATCATCTCAAACACCCACCCAGTTTGCTCAGGACTTAGGCGTAAGCTATACATTTCCTGCAAAGCAGTTTATTGTAAGCTTTGATGCTAAAAACATTTTTAACCAACAGGTATATGATAATTATGCCGTTCAAAAACCGGGGCGCGCTTTTTATGTGAAACTAAATTATACGATCAACAAATTTTAATACCTAATAACTAATTTTTTAAAGTAATCAATATGAAAAAACGTACTTTTAAATTACTTGCCTGTGGCTTAGTTTTAACCACCATGTCATTAATTACCGGCTGTAGCGATGATGATAGCGGACCGGCTCCTGCAAATCCGGAAACTGAAAACCGATGGATAACTCTTGCCGGCGCCGTAATGCAGGATGAGCCGGGCGATGGTAACGGTGGCACTATGGTATACGCCATATCTAAAGAAAATGCCCAGGATCCCAACTTTTCGGTAAATGTTTATGAGAGCGGGATGCCGGTACAATCTAACAGGACGGCTCGTTTGCAATCGTCTGTAGATGGTAACACATTGTTTAACATCACATATACTGGCGATAATGGTGGCGAGTTCATGACGTATGGTGTTAACGGTGCCAATAACTTTGTGCAGTCGGGCACTACGGTTAACATTTCGCAATATGCAGGGACATCACCACGCTGGACAAAACTTTTTGATGGCGACAGGACAGGTGTTGCAGTAAACGTAACGGCTCCTCAGGTTGTTACTGATACCGATGGCGCTTACCTTCGCACCAGGGGTACCGCAACCGTTTTAAGTTTAGATCTTCAAAACATATTAATTTCAGGTTACAAACAATACGAAATTGCTTTATCAGCACAGGAAGAAGCACAAGGACATCACATATTCCGTTTAGATGCTCCAACGCTTAACGCAGCCGGCGATAAACTTATTATTGGTACATGGATGCGCAAAACCGATCCTACAACCGGTGCTAACCAGAGCGGATTTGAGCGTTTAGGCTCAAAATCGGTTGTGGTAGATTACCCTTCGTTACAAAATCCTGTAGTAATTACATCTACAGTAGGTTTTGGCGATACCAGCGGTTACAGGAGCTTTAACAGCTTTGTAGGCAACGATAACAACATTTACCAGGCTACACAAAGGGATACAGAGAATGGTTCTTATATACTTAAAATAAATCAAAACAACCAATACGATAATTCATATGTATTTAGCTTAGATGATGCTTTAGGTGTAACAGGCTCTTATATTGATGCATGGAGGTATGCCGGTAATGGTATTGCTTACGCTGTATACACTCACGAAGACGCTAACAACCAAGGCTTTGTGGCAAGGATAGATCTTAATACAAGAACTGCACAAAGAGTTGAAGGTATTACGTATGATGCCGACCTTGATTTTGGCCAGTACCAGGGCTTTGTAGTTGATGGAAACCAAATTTATATTGCTGTTACTCCGGTAGGTAAAGAAGGTAACATTTATGTTATTGATATACCAACAGGTGCAGTTACTAAAGGTGCTAAACTACTTAACAGGCCCGGTAACCACTACATTGGAGTATTTTAATATCCAATTAAAAAATATTGGAAAACAGATATTATTTAGAAAAAATCTAAATAACTTTGATGCGCTCCGTTCCGGCCTCCGGGGCAGAGCGTATCATTTTAATATAATGCCATTAGCTTACAACCTAAGTTTTATGAAAAAAATACTCTTTACAGCATTAATGCTATCTGCATTATATGCTAATGCTCAAAAAAACAATTTGTTAGATCAAAATTTCTGGAAATCATCGCCGGATGTAACAGCTGTAAAATCAGAAATTGCAAAAGGCAGTAACCCCGCCGAACTCAACCCCATGTCTTTTGATCCTGTGGTTATGGCTATAAACGGTGGTGCATCTGTAGAAACTATTAAGTTTTTAATAGACCAGCCGGGCAACAGCGTAAACAAACCTACGCACGATGGACGCATTTACCTGCACTGGGCTGCCAATAAAGGCAATGACGAACTGGTGCAGTACCTTATCGCAAAAAAAAGCGATCTTAACCTGGAAGACAGCCACGGCTACACCCCTATTGCTTTTGCTACTTTTAACGGGCAAACCAATACTGCTGTATACGAACACTTTTTTAAAGCAGGCACAGACCCTAAAAAGAAATACAAAGATGGCGCTAACCTGTTACTGCTTGCCCTACCGGCTGATAAAGACCTTACCCTGTCAGACTATTTTGTAACCAAAGGCCTGTCGCTTAAAGATACCGATGCCAACGGCAGCACAGCGTTTGACTATGCCGCAAGGACTGGTAATATAGACCAGCTTAAAACACTCCTTAAAAAAGGCGTAAAACAAACAGACAACGCCATGATATTCGCCGCACGGGGCAGCAGGCGTTCTTCAAACACTATTGAAGTTTACAAATATTTAGTAGACGACCTTAAAATTAAGCCTACTGCTACTACGCCCGATGGGCAAACGGTGCTTCACTTTTTGGCGAGAAAAGAACAGCAGGCCGAAATTGTAAACTATTTTATTGCTAAAGGTGTAGACGTTAACAAGGCTGATAAAGAAGGCACTACCGCTTTAATGAACGCAGCTTCAGGTAAAGACACTGAGCTGCTAAATATGTTAATTGCTAAAACCAAAAACATTAATGCCGTTAATGCTAAAGGCGAGTCGGCACTAACGCAGGCGGTAAAAAACAGTTCGGCCGATGTAGTGTCGCTACTAATAAGCAAAGGTGCTGATGTTACTATTAAAGATGCCAAAGGCAACAACCTGGCGTATTACCTTATAGAGTCGTACAGGGCGCCACGTGGCGGCGCAGCCCAAAAAGACGATTTTACTGAGAAATTAAACCTGCTACAGCAAAAAGGGATTAATTTAGCATCGCAGCAAAAAGACGGCAGCACGCTGTACCATACAGCTATTATAAAAAACGACCTTGACCTGCTTAAAAAACTTGCAGCCTTAAAGATCGATGTTAATGCAAAAGATACTGAAGGCGTTACTGTGTTGCACAAAGCAGCCATGATATCTAAAGATGATGCCATTTTAAAATATTTGGTGGGCTTAGGCGCTAAAAAAGATATTAAGACCGGGTTTGACGAAACGGCTTACGACCTTGCAAAAGAGAATGAAGTGTTGAAAAAGAATAACGTACAGGTAGACTTTTTAAAGTAAACAATTATAAATGAAATCATTATCTAAAATTTTATTGATTGCAGCACTATGCCTGTTCTCGTTTACGGCATCGGCGCAAACCACAAAATACAAATGTCTTTTACAAATGTCTAACTACATGGGCGAAGGTGCATACGTAACCGTATCGCTTATTAATGCCAAAGGCGAATACGAAAAAACCCTTTATGTAATGGGCGATGACAAGCAATGGTACAACAGTCTTAAGGAATGGTACAAATTTTACTCTAAAAAGCCTGCTGTAAGCGCTAAAACCGGGGCTTCGGTTACCGGTGGCGACCGTAGTGTTACCACATTTGAGATCGAGAATTCTAAAATGAACAAGGGCTACAAACTGCGTTTTGAAACCGCTGTAGAAGATCAGAAATACCATGTTAACGATGTTGAGATTCCGCTTACTACCGATGGCATCATACAAAAAACCGAAGGTAAGGGCTATATACGTTACGTAAAACTCAACAGCATTTAAAGCTTAATGACATTATCCGTCTGGAGATATGCCCACTTAACACTGGCGATATTTTCTTCCCTGTTTTTAATCTTGGCATCCGCTACCGGCATTGTGCTTGCCGTAGATGCCGTAGGGGAAAAAATACCGCCTTACCGTGTGCAAAATTTTGAGGCCATTACCCTTGCAGAAACCCTGCCCGTACTACGCAAAAATTACTTAGAGGTTACTGAGATATCGGTAAACCACAACCATTTTACAACGCTTAAAGGCCTTGATGGGGACGGAAATGATATTGAAGCATACATAGATCCAAAAACTGGTAATGTATTGGGCAAGCCCCAAAAGAAAAGCGATTTTATACAATGGAACACGGCACTGCACCGCTCGCTTTTTTTGCATGAAACCGGTAGGTTTTTCATCGGTGTCAATTCGTTCCTACTGATTTTCATAGCAATTTCGGGGATGATGCTCGTTATCCAGCGGCAAAAAGGGTTGAAGCGTTTTTTTTCAAAAATCGTAAAAGATTATTTTGCGCAGTATTACCATGTGGTTTTGGGCAGGCTCATGCTCATCCCTGTTTTAATTATTGCAGTTTCGGGTACCTACCTTTCTATGGTGAGGTTCAAGCTTTTTCCGGAAGTGCAGTTACAGCACAAAGACATCCCGGTTGATCCCGATGCAACAGCCCAAAAAAACATAGCCGACTTTGAGGTCTTTAAAAACACAAAACTGGCTGATGTTCAAAAAATAGAATTCCCTTTTGACCCGGAGGACCCTGAAGAAATATTTATCTTAAAACTTACTGACCGCGAACTGCATGTTAATCAGTTTACCGGCCAGGTGGTGAGCGAGATACCCTACCCTGCTACCGTGTTGTTTGAAAACCTGAGCCTTAACCTGCATACCGGGCGCACCAACAGCATTTGGGCCATTATACTGGGCTTAGCATCAATAAACATATTATTCTTTATTTACTCCGGTTTTGCCATGACATTAAAGCGCAGGCAAACCAAAGTAAAGAACAAATATAAAGCTACTGAAAGCCAATTTATTCTACTGGTAGGATCTGAAAACGGCAGCACGCTGCGGTTTGCCAATGCCATCCATACACAGCTTATCGCTAACGGTTATTCATCGTACCTCACAGGGCTAAACCAATATACCCAATTCCCTAAAGCAGAACATATCATTATATTTACCTCAACACATGGCCTGGGCGATGCACCTTTTAACGCTACCAAATTTTTATCGTTGGTTAGGCAGCATCCGCAAAATCAGGGCGTACAAGTATCGGTAGTAGGGTTTGGGTCTAAATCCTATCCTGATTTTTGTGCCTATGCCATAAAAGCTGATGAAGCATTGGCAAGCCAACCCTGGAGCGAACGCTTTTTAAGCCTGCACACCGTTGATGATAAATCACCTTTACAATTTACACATTGGGTAAAGAACTGGAGCGAAAAAGCCGGCATTGCATTGGCAACCACACCTGTCTATTACGCCCAAAAGCCAACAGGCCTGCAAAAATTAATGGTTCTGGAAAAAACCACCTTATCGGCAGCCGATCATACGTTTATACTTACGCTGCGCCCCGGTACACGTGCTAAATTCACGTCGGGTGATTTGCTGGCGGTATATCCCGCAGGCGATGGCAGGGAACGTTTTTATTCTATTAGTAAAAGCAACGGCAACATACAATTGGTGGTAAAATTGCACCAGCCGGGCTTAGGGTCAGGATATCTGTATGGGCTTGAAGCCGGTTCGGTCATTAGGGCGCGCATTACACCCAACCCTGCATTCCATTTTCCTAAAAAGACACCTGTGGTGGCTATGATAGCCAACGGCACGGGCATTGCGCCCTTTTTAGGCATGATTGAAAGTAACAAACACAAAACCGAATGCCATTTGTATTGTGGTTTCCGTAATGAAACCGATGCCGTTACCGATTATAAACAATTTGCAGGAGAGCAGATTAAAAAGGAACGGCTTAATAGCTTTCACATTGCGTTTTCGCGTGAGCAAAATAACTGCTACGTGATGGATTTAATACTTAAAGATGCCGGTTTCTTTGCCGGTTTACTGCAAAAAGGGGGCACGGTTATGATCTGCGGATCTCTTACAATGCAGCAGGATGTAGAGAAGGTTTTAGACACCATTTGCATAGAAAAGAACAGCAACAGTTTTGCCCATTACAAAGCCAACGGCCAGGTACGCACCGATTGTTATTAATGTTATAATGAAGAAGTTTAAAAACATACTGTCAATCATAATAATATTGCACTGTCTTGGCTGTGCAGGGCAAACGCTGCGTAAAAGGACAACATTGCTTATGGGCAGCCGCTTTGATATTACCATAGTGGCACAAGATTCGGCTACGGCAGAATTGCGCATTAATGAGGCTATTGCCGAGATTACGCGTATAGAAAACCTCATCTCTGAATGGAGGCCGGACACACAGGTTTCTAAAATAAATCAAAATGCGAGCATTCAGCCCGTAAAGGTTGACAGGGAAGTTTTTAACCTTACGCAACGCGCGCTGATTATTTCAGAAATTACCAATGGCGCTTTTGATATCAGCTTTGCCACGATGGATAAAATATGGCGGTTTGACAGCACCATGACCAAAATGCCTACGCCTGAAGAAGTAAAACGATCAGTAGCGAAAGTTGGGTACAAAAACATAGTGCTGGATAGCATGCAGTCTACTATTTTCCTGAAATTACCCGGAATGAAAATCGGCTTCGGTTCTATAGGCAAAGGCTATGCTGCCGATAAAGCCCGCCAGCTTATGGAAAAACGGGGTGTACCGGCGGGTATCATAAACGCATCGGGCGATATGGCTACCTGGGGCAAACAACCCAACGGCACCAATTGGAACATTGGCATTACCAACCCTTTTGATACCAATAAATATATTGCCATTGTACCGCTGGGCAGGGATGCTGTAACTACATCGGGCAATTACGAAAAGTTTGTAGTGTTAAACGGCAAGCATTATTCGCACATCATCAATCCGGTAACGGGTTATCCTGCTACGGGGCTTACCAGTGTTACGGTTTTTGGCCCAAGTGCCGAGATGGCAAATGGCTTTAGTACATCACTAATGGTATTAGGTAAAAAAGCCGGGCTAAAACTCATTAACAAACATCCTGATTACAGCTGCATACTTATTACCGATAAGGGTAAAGTTATAAAATCAAAAAACTTAAAGTTTAAACTTGCCAAACAAGTTCAATAACCTAATAGGGATAGTATGGCTATCTTTTTCGTTCTATGCCCAACTTTAACATTTTAGATGCCAGTGTAGTGGGTGGAACCCCAAGCAGTACCGCTGCGCCGTTAGAGCCGCGTATCTTACCACCGCACCTGTTAAGGGTACTTATAATATGCATCCTTTCGTTTTCTTCAATGGTCCTTTCCTGCCATGCTAATTCGGCTTTATCGTTAAAGCTACTGACGGCAGGCAGCGGAAGTTCTTCAATCACCGGGCCATTTGCAAGCAAAACGCAACGCTCCATAAGGTTTTCAAGCTCGCGTATGTTACCAGGCCATGTATATGATAACAGGCTTTTTAATGCCGTATCAGACAGTCGGTCTACATTTTTTCCTATTTTCCTGCTAACACGCGTAATAAAGTGCTGTGCCAGTAACGGAATGTCTTCCCTGCGTTCCCTTAAAGAGGGCATGCGTATAGGGAAAACATTAAGCCTGTAATAAAGGTCGAGCCTAAAACGCCCTTCGGCAACTTCTTTTTCAAGGTTACGGTTGGTTGCTGCAATAATCCTCACATCCACTTTAATTGGGGTATTGCCCCCTATCCTTTCAATTTCTTTTTCCTGCAATACACGCAATAATTTTACCTGCATTTCCATTGGCATTTCTCCTACTTCATCTAAAAATATGGTGCCTTTATTAGCCTGTTCAAAGCGGCCAACCCTACTTGTAGTAGCTCCGGTAAATGCACCTTTTTCATGCCCAAACAACTCAGTTTCTATAAGGTTTTGTGGCAGGGCGGCACAATTTACCTTAATATAAGGATGCATTTTCCTGGTAGACAGGTTATGTATACTACCGGCAATACGCTCCTTGCCCGTACCGCTCTCCCCTGTAATAAGTACTGTGGTTTCTGCCAAAGCTACTTGGTTTACATAATCAAAAACGCCCATAAGCAAAGGACTTTTGCCTATTATTCCGTCAAATTCAGTTTTGGTTTCAACCTTTTTAAATTCGGGCTTAGGGTTTACGGTGGTATGTGTTGTGGTATCTTTTAATACAATGTTCTCTACCATATAAATGAGGGGCTGTTGCAGCCTCCTGCAAACATCGGCATGTACCTGGGTTAGGCCATCGGGCTTTCTGCTAAAAAAAGAAAAAAAGAAGTTCCCTTGCCGGCTAATTGCCAAAGGTACGGGCAATGTAAGGTTACAGCGCATACCCAGGTGCTCTGCAATTACCCTTTTCATAGAAGGTTTTTGCGTTAGTTTTTGAAAAGCCTCCTCAGCATAAAGCACAATTCCGCTATCTACAACCGTATCTTCCTGAAGCTTTTTAAGTTCATGGGCTTTAAGGTTGGTAATACTCTGAAATTCCTCGTTATTTATGATTTTATATTCATCAAATCCTGTTCGCAAAAAGCCATAAATGCGGTCTTCATTAAATTCGGCAATATGGTATACCGTTATTATCAGGTCGAAAGGTATGAGTGGCTGCAAAGCCCGGCTTACTTTAAAGAGCCTTTCTTCCCAACTGCCTTTGGTAGTGATGAGGTCCTGCAATTGCGCCTGAAACAACTGCTCTTTACGTATGGAAGATTCCAGCCCATATTGCTGATGGTAACCTGCTATCTGCATAGCTATTAATAAGTCTTTTTCGCGATAGGGCTTTACCAAAAAGCCGTAGGGATGCGTAGCCTTTGCGGCATTAAGTATATCTTCGTTAGAATTTGCCGAGAGGTAAATAAAACCTATATGCTGCTCCCTGAGATAACCGGCAAGGTCTATCCCGGTGCCTTTTCCCAACAGGAAAATATCTAACAATACCAGTCCCGGTTTATCATTGGCAATGCTTTTCTTGGCTTCTTCTACAGTGCGGGCTATGCCGCTAACGGTATACCCTGCATTGTTAAGCATAAGGCGCAAATGGTTTGCCTCTAAAAAATGATCTTCAACTATTAATATTTTTGTAGCAGTGTCCATAATAGCAGATTTAATTATTCATGATCAAGATGGCTTATGCCAAACGTTATTTCAATTTTACTACCGTTATCATTATAAATCTTAAACAATCCTTGTATATCATCAGCAAGGCCCTGTATAAGCCTTAAACCAAGAGAGGCGTTACGTTCCATGTCAAAATCAGGTGGTAGCCCTATCCCATTATCCCAAATAATCAGGTGGTACAGGTCATCTGCTTTTTTTAATTGGATGGTTATAATACCCTCTTTATCATTGGGAAAAGCATATTTAATAGAATTTGTAATGGCCTCGTTTAATATTAACCCAAGTGGGATTGAATGCGATAACGGGAGCTGAATATCATCTATCGCAATTTCGTACCTGATGTGCCTTTTCCTGTCAAAAGAATCATTAAGATAAGATGTCAGTTCCAAAATGTACGACTTCATATCGATGATAGAAAGATTATCACTCTGATACAGCTTTTGATGGATAATGGCCATGGCCTCTACCCTTCTCTGGCTTTCTAAGATAGCCCCCACAGCTTCCTTCCCTTTTAAAAATTCAGTCTGGCTGGCTAAAAGGCCTACCACCATTTGCAGGTTATTTTTAACCCTGTGATGAATTTCTTTAATAAGCCATTCTTTTTCTTTAACCACCAGTTCCAGCGAGCTGTTTTTACGGTTAATCTCGTCCTGCTGTATACTAAGCGCTTTGTTATTCTTTTGTTTTACCCTGTAGCTCCTGTACAGCAAAAAGATAATAACGCAAAACAAAAGCAGGCACCCCAGCATAATATTACGCAGCAATTGTGCATTTTTAAGGCTGCTTTGCTGCATTACATATCTGTCTCTAAGTTCTGTAATATTCCTGTCTTTCTTTTCAGTTTCGTACAATATATTAAGCTGGCTTATTTCTTTAGCTTTACTCTCATCATACATATCCTGAGAATACTTTACATAATTACGGTAATACTCTAATGCCTTAACGCTATTGCCCCGTGCAGAATCTATTTCGTATTTAAAGAGATTTTCAAATGATCTGTATAATTTTTTATCCTGTGTAGCAGTAAGGCTCTCATATAAAAAGGCATATTTTTCTGCTTCATCATAATTTTTTAAGCGGATATAGTAAGGAATTAAAGTGCTATACGTTACGCATAAATGATTAAAATCGTTGTTGTTTTTTATCTTGTTTTTTGCAATCTTTACATAACTGGCCGCCTTATTGTGTTGATTTTTCATGGTATAAGCACGAATTAAAACACACTCAAACACAGGCGACTGCGATTGGCGAAGAACCGGGTACTTATTTAAAAGAGTAGTAAGCAACGCAATTGCTTCGTCGTACTTTTTTAATGTAACCAAAATATTGCCAATATTATAACTAAGCTCAAAAACACCTTCTTTGTCATCGCACTTTTTTTCAAGCTCCAGGGACAGCTTAAAGTATTTTAAAGCAGGCTCATAATCCGACATTTCTTCATAAGCCATTCCTATCCTGTTATAAATCATCCCTAAAAAATGCATATCGTTGTAAGAGTCCCCGTCCATATTTTTGGCAGCAAGCAGTTCATAGGCTATGCCCTGTTTGTAATCTCCCAAGTATACATAAGCCTCTCCCATAGTACAATAAAGGCCGTTTAAATGTTTATAACCGGCAGCATTATATAAACTAAGCGCCCGCTTTAGGGTAAGTATTGTTTCGGTTGCATTACCAAGAATATTATATGCCGTACCCATTTCATTATAACAGTCGGCTTCCCTTTTTTTATTCCCGGCTTTCCTAAACGAGGAAGCTGCGGCCTCTAACAATGCTATTCTATTTTCTACGGGTTCCTGCAATAAAACATTGGCCGACCACACCATTACCTGAGCTTCGCCAAGTAGTTCAGGCTCTTTTAATTTTTTAAAGGCATCAACTGCCTTTAGGGCATAATATTTTGTGTCCTTGTACTTTGTCTGCTCCTGGGTAATTTTTGATAACTGAAAATAGCCCTGAGCTATTCCCTTCTCGTACAGATCATCTATGGCCCGTTGTAATGCTTTTTTAGCAAATTTTTCGGCTTGAATAAGGTCATTAGCAGTCCTTTCACTTTTGGTCAGGTATAGTTCACTGAGTTTTAAAAGCTGTGAAAAATCTTCATCTTCTACTACTATATTTTCAGTAACAAAGAGCAATGGCGCAGGGCAGTTTTTTGCACCTGCTTTTGCAGGTAATGCTGAACCTGCAAACAGAAAAACCATCATATTGCTTACCAAAATGTGCCTTAAATCTTTCATTATTTAGTATGTAATAGCCTATAGCAATTTACTTATAATTAACTGTAAAGTAAGCGCAAATGTTAAAAAAATCAGAATGAAATTACCGACGATATATCGTCGGAATACTAATAAATCAAACTATATATGGTTGAAAAAAATTGGTATAAAAAATTCAACTTATTGACTATTAATTAATTAAAAATAAAGGTATACAATTAGCAAGTAAGATATTAAAATACATCAATGCTATGTCAACAGAAAATTACAAAACAATACTTTTTATTACCGGCGCATTTGTAAGCAACATTTGCTGGGACGAGTGGCGGGAATTCTTTGAAAAGCGCGGCTATCATACCTTAGCCCCACCCTGGCCCTATAAAGATGCACCTGTAGATGTTTTGCGCAAACGCCACCCCGATGCCCAGGTTGCCTCTTTAAGGCTGGAGCAGCTTATACAGCATTATGAAGATATTGCTAAAAACCTGCCCTATAAGCCTATTATAATAGGCCACTCTATAGGCGGGTTAATTGCGCAGATACTTACCCAACGCAAACTGGCACAATCGGCTGTAGCCATACACTCTGTACCGCCGCAGGGTGTGCTAACGTTTAAATTCTCATTCCTTAAAGCCGGTTGGGGGCCGCTTGGCTTTTTTACTTCGGCAAAAAAAACATTTTTAATGAGCTTTAGCCAATGGCAGTATGCCTTTACTAACGGCATGCCTGTAGCCTGGCAAGAAAAGGCCTATTGCCAGTTTGCAATACCCGAATCTAAAAACATTGTGCGCGACACCATAACATCTGTCGCAAAAGTAGACTTTACTAAACCACACTCCCCGCTCCTGTTAATAGCCGGAGAGGCCGACCATACCATTCCGCACTCGCTTAACCATTCTAATTATAAAAGGTATACCGATAGAGGATCGGTTACTGATTATGCCGAATTCTCGGGCCGCAATCATTTTGTATTAGGCCAGCCGGGCTGGCAGGAAATTGCACTGTACATACATAACTGGCTTGAAGCCTTACCCCATTAATATATTTTATAAACCTTATTCCATAAATTTCTAAATAACACAAATCATGAAAACAAAAAAAATCTTATTAGGATGCTTTATTGCCTTTAACCTGCTGTCATGCAGTAAAAAAGAACCGGTACAACCCGCTGAGGCTGCCCCAGCCCAACAAACCGAAACAGGATTAACTGCACCCGCCAACCCACCCGAAAATTTTAAGCATCAAACGGCATCGGTAAACGGTATTAACATTCATTACGTAATAGGCGGTACCGGAGAGCCCCTGGTATTACTGCATGGCTTTGGGCAAAACTGGTACATGTGGAACAGGCTGCTGCCTGAACTGTCTAAGCATTTTACGGTTATAGCCCCCGATTTAAGAGGCCTTGGCGAATCGGACAAGCCGGAAACCGGCTATGATAAAAAAACAATGGCATCTGACATTCATGAGCTTGTTGGCCAGTTAGGCTACAAGAAAATTAACCTGGCAGGCCATGACATTGGGCTTATGGTTGCCTATGCCTATGCAGCACAGTATGAAAGCGAAGTTACTAAGCTGGCACTTATGGATGCATTGTTGCCGGGTGTAGAGCCCGTATGGTCTAAAGTTTCGGCATCGGCCTGGTGGTTCGGGTTTTTTGCATGGCCGGAGTCGGGTAATATCGTATCGGGTAAAGAGAAAGAATTCCTAACCGGTTTCTGGCCAATGGTGGGGCATGTAAAAGAACCTTTTACGCCAGAAGAAACGGCAGAATTTATAAGGGCATATTCGGTAAAAAATGCCGCAACAAGTAGTTTTAAATGGTTTGGGGCATTCCCTCAGGATGGCAAAGACAATTTAGAACTGATGAAGAAAAAACTAAAAATGCCGGTATTGGCTATGGGTGGCGAATATTTTGCCGCAGCCTTTTTAAAAGACCACTCTAAACTGGTGGCTGATAATGTTAGCGAAAGCAATATAAAAGGCGCCGGCCACTGGATAGTACAGGAAAATACTGCCCAGGTGCAAAAAGACCTGCTGGCCTTTTTCCTTGCTAAATAACCACTATCTAATTTTATAAACTGAAGAAAAAATGAAGAATGTAAAAACATGGTTGGTTACCGGTGCATCGCAGGGTATAGGTTTAGAGCTTGTAAAGCAACTACTGGCAAACGGAGATAATGTAATAGCTACTACACGAAACAGCAAAAAGCTAACCGATGCGCTAAGTGATTTCTCGCCGCAGCTTTTAGCCATAGATACCGATATTACTAACGAGAGCAGTATTGCAAATGCAGTGATGGTAGGCAATATACGATTTGGTACTATAGATTACCTTATAAACAATGCAGGTTATGGCCTTTTAGGCGGCATAGAAGAATGTTCTGCAAGCGAGGTACAGGCTAATTTTGATATTAATGTGTTCGGGCTTTTAAACATGACAAGGGCAGTATTGCCGATAATGCGTGAAGCAGGCAGCGGCACTATAATAAATATATCATCGGTATTTGGGCTTATAGCCGGTGCAGGCTGGGGTATTTATTGTGCTACCAAGTTTGCGGTAGAGGCTATATCTGAAGCGCTGGAGCAGGAAATAAAACCCTTTGGTATAAAAGTAATTATAATAGAGCCGGGTTACATACGCACCGCTTTTTTAGATTCGGGATCGGTAATAACCCCGGCAAACATAGTAGCCGAGTATACCGATATTGCAGAAATTAGGCGCAAGCATAAGGAAGACCTGCCCGGCACCCAGGCAGGCGACCCGGTAAAGGTGGCTTCTGTAATTATAAAAACGGCCTTGCTTAATGCCCCTCCCCTGCGTTTGCTTTTAGGATCGGATGCGGTACAATATGCAACTTATAAAGCCGATATGCTGCTTACGGGTATTGAGAACAATAAAAAGGTCTCTGTATCTATTAATTACGCTTAATGATTTTATTATCCCCAATACTACTTAGTTATTTTTAAGGGCCTGCCAATGGCAGGCCTTATTATAACATAGCCTTTAAACCATAATATCTCACAAAACTAAAAATCGTATGAAACTATATAACATAGTGCAAAAGCTATGCTTTTGCGCCATCATACTGGCAACATCCGCCGGCTATGCCCAGTTCCCCATGCCGGGCCATGTACCTATTTGGGATGCCAATAAAGTAACCCTTAAACTGCACAAACTTACCGATAATGTATATGCTGTTTCGCCATCCACGGCAGAAGATGAAACTACAAAAGGCATTGCTCAGGCAACATCTGCGGGTTTTATTGTTGGCGATAAGGGTGTGCTGATGATAGAGACCATGCTGGATAAACGGCTGTACGACCAGCTGTATAACCTTGTACGTTCGGTAACAGATAAGCCTATAGTTTACGCTGTAAACACCAGCGATCATGGGGACCATTGTTTTGGCAATTACCTTTTACCTAAAGAAACCATCATCATCCAAAATGAATTCTGTAAAGAAAATCTCTCTAAAAACTATGATAACATTAAGCAATTTATGATAATGCTTTTTGGAAAAGGCAGGGGTATTGAAGAGAGTATATACCGACCTGCCGACCTTACCATACCCATACACCAAACCCTTAAACTTGATATGGGTAAAGGCAACATGGTAGAGCTTATTAATGTGGGTACGGCACAATCGCCGGCTGACTTGTTTGTATATGTAAAAACCCCGGCAAAAAATGTACTTTGGGCAGGTAACCCTTTTATTGCGGAAAGCCCTACCATTCCGTGGTTGTTTGACGGCTATTTTTTAGAGCCTGTAAACAACCTTAACCAAATTTATAACATGATAGGCGATACCGATATTGTAGTGCCTGGCCACGGGCGTATTACAAATAAAGCAGGCATTAAGTATACTATAGATTATGTAAACACTCTTAAAAGCAAGATAGAAACTTCCGTTAAAAAAGGAGAAACCCTGGAGCAGGCAAAAGCATCGGTTGCTATGAAAGAGTTTGATAAAGGCTACGAACTGTTTAACTGGCTGCACTTTAACTTTAATGTCCCTAACGCGTATAAAGATATAAAAGCCAATAGCGCAAAGCCCTGAATATATCATTTGGTACATGATATTTATCATTTTTAAAGCCAGTGCACCATCTTAATTTTACATTGAGAAATTAAGATTTTATGGAAAATTCGATCATACAAAAATACAACGTACCGGGGCCACGCTACACCAGCTACCCTACCGTGCCCTATTGGGAAGAAGATAGCTTTACTACTGCCCACTGGACACAAACCCTGCTAAAGGCTTTTAACGTAAGCAATGCTACCGAGGGTATTAGCCTGTACATCCACCTGCCGTTTTGCGAGAGCATGTGTACTTTTTGCGGCTGTAACAAACGTGTAACACGCCGCCATGAGGTTGAGGTTACCTACATAACTGCCGTGCTTAACGAATGGGCTTTATATTGCGATATGCTGCCTGTAAAGCCCCTGATTAAAGAACTGCACCTGGGTGGTGGTACGCCCACATTTTTTAGCGTGCAGAGCTTAGAGGCACTTATAAACGGTATTTTCGACAGGGCGGTAAAAGCCCCCGGTTACGAGTTTAGTTTTGAGGGGCATCCTAACAATACCACCCGTGCACATTTACAAAAGCTATATGACCTTGGTTTTAGGCGGGTAAGTTTTGGCGTTCAGGATTATAACGACACAGTACAGAAGGCTATTAACCGCATACAGCCATTTCATAATGTGGCCAAGGTTACCTTTTGGGCGCGCGAAATTGGCTATACTTCCATAAGCCACGACCTGGTTTTTGGGCTGCCTTTTCAAACGCTGGAAAGCATGGTTGATACCATTGAGAAAACCAAAGCACTTAACCCTGACAAGCTGGCGTTTTACAGCTATGCCCACACCCCGTGGATTAAAGGCAACGGCCAGCGCGGGTATGATGAAAACAACCTGCCTAAAGACGATGAGAAAAGGCAACTTTATGAAGTAGGAAAAAAGATACTCGGTCAAAAAGGCTTTCACGAAATTGGGATGGACCATTTTGCTTTGGATACCGACAGCCTTTATGAGGCTTACACCAATGGTAAACTGCACCGCAATTTTATGGGATACAGTGCCTCTAAAACGCAGTTGATGATAGGATTGGGTGTATCGTCCATTAGTGATAGTTGGTACAGTTTTGCCCAAAATGAGAAAAAACTGGAGGATTATTACAGGAGAATAGAAAATAATGAGCTGCCTGTTTTTAGAGGGCATTTATTATCTGATGAAGACCTGATAATCAGGCAGCACATCCTCAATTTGATGTGCCGTTTTGAAACGGAATGGGATGATGTTAACGGACGTTTCCCCGAACTGCACAACGTATTGATAAGCCTTGAGGAAATGGAATACGACGGCTTGCTGGAATTTGGTAAGCACTCTATTAAAGTTACCGAAAAAGGTAAGCCCTTTGTACGCAACATATGTATGGCTTTTGACCTGAGGCTGAAACGTAAAGCACCGCAAACACAGTTGTTCTCTATGGTAGTGTAAACAAAAAACGCTGCATTGCAGCGTGTGTATTATTTGATTTTAAAGACGCAGCACCCGCTGCGTCTTTTGTATTTGGGTAGGTTATTTACAATGTGGTGCCTGTTGCACCAAAAGGTTCATTGCTCCGGGAGACAAGTACGGGATGCTCAATCCCAATCCGCGGATTATAAAAAGCATTCCAATAAAAACAGCTACATAAGGCACTATTTTGGTTATTGAAGTACGTAAAGGTCTTTTTAGGAATGCTGAAGCATAAACTACCAAGCTCATTAGTGGTATGGTTCCGGCTCCATACAACAGCATGTACAGCACGCCCAACGGTACGCTTTGCATGGCGATGGCTCCAAACAGGGCAGCATACACCAGTCCGCACGGTAAAAAACCGTTGAGCAGCCCTGTTATAAAAAGCGCTTTATTAGTGCGTTTTTTAAACTGGCTGCCTAATCCAGCCTTTATTTTAGATATTATTTTATACACGGGTTTAGAGAAGTTATACTTTGATAATATCTTTTCGGGCAGCATTACGATGGTAATCATCAATACACCTGTAATGATAGACACTTGCTGCTGAAGACCGGCCAGATAAAACCCCCTGCCCAAAAGCCCGAACAGCAGTCCTAAACTACCGTAAGCAGTCATTCTACCCAAATGATACAGAAGTATTTGCGCTGCTTTTTTGGTAGGGTTGTTATGGCTTACCGGCAGCATCATGGCAATAGGCCCGCACATGCCCATGCAGTGCAGGCTTGATATAAGGCCGAGTATGATTGCGGAGTAAAGCATTTTTTTAGATAATAGATGTGAGATAATAGATAATAGACTGGAGATGAAAAACGTAACAAATATGCTATCCTTAATCTCCAGTCTATTATCTTAAAATCTATTCAACAGTTAGCACTTGTGTATTTAAATATCCCGTACCCTCATATTTCCAGTCGATTGTAATGTCCCAGCGGCCGCCTGCCAGGTTACTGTTAGGTATGAGCATGTATGGAGCAGATAATGAAATGGGTATATCAAAATCCATCCCCCGGCTGGACGGCCTGTACAAGGACACTTTTCCTGTTATGTATTGGGCATCAAATTCTTTAGGAAAAGTAATTATAATGCCATCATTCGTATTTATTACCCGCACATTAGTGGTTAAGGCAGCGGCATTTTCTTCTTTATCTATCTTTTTTTGTAGCACGCGTTCCTGCTTATAATATTCTTCTACAACCAGTTCGTTATCATATTTGTGGTTTACCTGTACACTAAAAACAAAAAACAGTATAAACCCCATAAACAGCACAATTGCTATTGCTATGCCTGTACCCCAGTTAATTTTCATAATTGTTTAGTTTTTTAATTAAAATGCCTAGGGCCCAAAAAGTTGGTGGTTTCGGTTTCTATAAGCCGGGTACCATCATACACTTCCAGCACAATTTTTGTTTTGTCGCCTTTAAGCAGTTGGGGGGCAATTTCTACAAACAGCGTTCCTTGCGCCATGCCCTCTTTATCTACATTAAAATAAGGCTTGCCTACAAGTTTTACATTACCTCTAAGGTTGTGCAACTTAAAATATACGTTACTAAAGCTCTTAGCACTTTTATTGATTATTTTATAGGTATACACATTACTTATAACAGTACCCTTATGTTCAAACAGTTGCCCCGGTAACCTCAGCACGGTAGCCTCTACATCGTTACGTAAAAACAGCATGCCAATAAATATACCGGTCAGTATAAACAATACGGCGGTGTAACCTTTCATACGGGCGGTAAATACAAACCGCTCTTTTTTAGTGATCTCGTCTTCGCTGGCGTAGCGGATAAGCCCCTGTGGGAGGCCAACCTTATCCATTACACTGTTACACTCGTCTATACAGGCGGTGCAATTAATGCATTCCAACTGGGTACCATTACGTATATCGATACCCGTTGGGCAAACGTGTACACACAATTTACAATCGATGCAATCGCCCTTGCCGCTCAGCAGACGGTTTTCATTTTTAACAATCCTACCACGCCCTGCTTCCTTTTCGCCACGTTTATGGTCATATGCCACAATGATTGACTTATCGTCTAATAAAGCGCCCTGCAACCTGCCGTATGGGCAGGCAATAATACATACCTGCTCCCTGAACCAGGCATATATAAAATAAAATACGCCGGTAAATATCAATAACGCTATAAGGGTAGAAATGTGGTTACCCGGCCCCTCCTCTACCATTGCTATGAGACTGTCGCTGCCAATAACGTAGGCCAGGAACACATTGGCGATTGCAAACGATATGATAAAAAAGATGAACCACTTTGATACACGCTTCCGAATCTTTTCGGCATCCCACTGCTGTTTATCCAATTTAATCTGGGCACTGCGGTCGCCGTCTATCCAGTATTCTATCCGGCGGAAAACCATTTCCATAAATATGGTTTGCGGACATATCCATCCGCAAAATATGCGCCCAAATACCACTGTAAAAAGCGCCACGAATACTACCCCTATTATCATGGAGACAACAAACAGGTGAAAATCCTGCGGCCAGAACGGAACCCCAAAAATGTTAAACTTCCTTTCCATTACATCAAACAGTAAGAACTGGTTGCCGTTTACTTTTACAAACGGAGCTGCTACTAAAAACAGCAGTAAAAACCAACTCACCACCTTACGGTACCTGTACCATTTACCTGAAGGTTTTTTAGGATATACCCAGGCACGTTTACCCTCTTCATTAATGGTTCCTAAGCGGTCGCGAAACTCATCATCATCATGCGTAACAGCCATTGTTTATTATTTTGCGGTTTGGGGAGCTTTTGCAGCCTCATCTGCCCAAATGTCGCCCTGCGGCTCCTTAGGGTCTTTAGGGTTAGAGCCTTTAAGCGACAGTACATAACTGGCTACCAGTTGTATTTCTGACGGTTTTAGTGTACCCTTCCATGCCACCATACCCTTGCCATCGCGGCCGCCCTCTGTAACGGTATGAAACACGTTTTTAATACCGCCGCCCAACAGCCAGTACTCATCGGTAAGGTTGGGGCCTATAGCACCACCTGCATCGGGCCTATGGCACGCCACACAGTTAGACTGAAAAATTTCTTTACCCTGGGCCAAATCAGCAGCGTCGGTTAATAATGTAACCGTGTTGGCATCAATAAGGTCTTTAGCCGTTTTTTTGTATTCTTCAACTGCTAATTTAGCTTCTGCCATTTCGGTTTCAAACTCGGCTTTTTGGTCTTTCCCTTCAAAAATATGAAACCGTATCAGGTAGATAAGCGCAAACACAATGCAGGCGTAAAACAGGTTTACCCACCACGGCGGCAACACGTTATCAAGTTCTTTTATGCCATCATAATCATGGTCCATAAGTATGGTGCCCTCCTCTTCAATAGGGGCACTCTTATTAAAAAAGCCCTGTATCTTTTTATACCAGTTACTGTCCCTAAAATCAAGAGCATCGGCTTCGGCAAGTTTTTGTTTTTGTTCGTCGGTTAAAATGCTGTAGGTTACCCTGTCTATTGCCAATACCACAATTTCTATAGCTATTTGCAGGAACAGGAACACACCCAGAAATAACGATACCAACGGGTATTTTAAAAAGGCAGGTTTATCGCCAGAATCTATAAAATACTCCAGCGCCATAAATACCAGTGCAAAAAGTACCGGCACCCTTACATATACGGGAATGAATTTTTTCATTGCCTTATTTTTTTAAATGAATAGATTGTTTTCATCACCCTCTGAGCCATCAAAAGGCAGTTTGCTCATCTCGGCTATCTTTTCTTTTTTGTAAGTATATGTCCATGTATACAGCCCCACAAAAAACAGGAAGAAAATCAGCAGCGACAGTATAGGGTATATCTCTACACCGCCTATGGTATCAAGGTTTTGTTTAAAATATTTAAGCATGATGTTTATTTTTGAGTGTTGGTTGTTACGCTTTTAATTTTAATATCGGTACCCATGCGTTGCAGGTAAGCAATAAGGGCAACAATTTCCCTGTCGTGCATGGGCACAAAAAGTTCTCCTCTTGCTAAAGCCTCTTTTTTGCTTTGCTCGTAACTTTTTACAAAATCCGGGTCGGCATACAGGCTTTTCTCTATTTTAAGAGCCTGCTCCTTAACCTGCTGTGGTGCATTGGCAATATCTTTTGAAGTGTACGGTACGCCTAATGTTGCCATTACCTCCATCTTTTTCTGAGTGTCAGTATAGTCGGCATTTTTATTGTCGAACATCCATTTGTAAGCCGGCATAATAGAGCCCGGCGATACACTCTGAGGATCCCACATATGGTTAAAGTGCCAGTTATCGCTATACTTGCCACCTACCCTCATTAAATCGGGCCCGGTACGTTTAGACCCCCATAAAAACGGGTGGTCGTACACATATTCTCCTGATTTGGAGTACTCGCCATAACGCTCTACCTCACTACGAAAAGGGCGTATCATTTGGGTATGGCAGCCTACACACCCCTCGCGGATGTACAGGTCGCGGCCTTCCAACTCCAAAGGCGAATAAGGTTTTACGGTTGATATAGTTGGTATGTTAGATTTTACCATGATGGTAGGCACAATTTGTATGATACCACCTATTAATACCGCAATGGTTGCCAATATAGTAAGTTGTATGGGCCTGCGTTCCAGCCACGGGTGAAATTTCTCGCCGGTAAGCCTTTTAGTACTTATTTTTTGAAGTGCCGGTGCCTGTGCTGCCTCATCTTGTATCGTTTGCCCCTGCCTGATGGTTTGTATAATGTTATATACCAGTACAATCACACCTATTAAATATAACGTTCCGCCAATAGCACGCATCCAGTACATTGGGATGATCTCTTTTACGGTTTCTAAAAAGTTGCCGTATTTAAGGGTACCGTCTGGGTTAAACTGTTTCCACATACTTGCCTGTGTAAAACCCGCAACATACAATGGTAGCGTATACATGATGATGCCCAGCGTACCTACCCAAAAATGAAAGTTAGCCAGCCTGGTAGAGTACAGCGTAGTCTTTGTCATTCGGGGGATTAACCAGTAAATAAGCCCAAAGGTTAAGAAACCGTTCCATGCCAGGGCACCTACGTGTACGTGCGCCACGATCCAGTCGGTAAAGTGGGCAATGGCATTTACATTTTTAAGCGATAGCATGGGCCCCTCAAACGTTGCCATACCATAACCGGTTATAGCTACAACAAAGAATTTAAGTACCGGTTCGGTTCGTACTTTATCCCACGCGCCGCGAAGGGTTAGCAAACCGTTTATCATACCACCCCATGATGGTGCAATTAGCATGATGGAAAACACCACGCCAAGGTTTTGTGCCCAATCGGGCAAGGCAGTGTACAACAAGTGGTGCGGCCCCGCCCAAATGTATATGAATATCAAACTCCAAAAGTGAATTATTGACAGCCTGTACGAGTATACCGGGCGGTTTGCTGCCTTGGGTACAAAGTAGTACATAAGCCCTAAAAAGGGTGTTGTTAAAAAGAAAGCAACCGCGTTGTGCCCATACCACCATTGCACCAAAGCATCCTGCACACCGGCGTATGCGGAGTAGCTTTTCATGGCACTTACAGGTAAGGCTAAGCTGTTAAATATGTGCAGTATAGCTACTGTTATAAAAGTTGCCAGATAGAACCAGATGGCCACATACAGGTGGCGTTCACGGCGCTTTAAGATGGTGCCTATCATATTGATACCAAAGGTTACCCATATTACCGCAATAGCAATGTCTATAGGCCATTCCAGCTCGGCGTATTCTTTAGATGATGTATAGCCCAGCGGTAATGATATGGCCGCTGCTACGATAATGAGCTGCCAGCCCCAAAAGTTGATGTTGCTAAGTATATCGCTGAACATACGTGCTTTAAGCAGTCTTTGCAGCGAATAATACACCCCTGCAAAGGTGGCATTGCCCACAAAGGCAAATATTACTGCATTGGTATGCAGCGGCCTAAGCCTACCGTAACTAAGCCAGGAAATGCCATCGGTAAGGCCGGGAAACAAGTACATAGAGGCTATTAATAAGCCCACTACCATCCCTACTACGCCAAAGATGATAGTGGCATAGAGAAACTTCTTAACTATCTTATTATCATAATAAAACTGCTGCATTTCCATAATCAGTCCTTGTTTGTT
Source organism: Flavobacterium zepuense (assembly GCF_007097145.1). Lineage (GTDB taxonomy): Bacteria > Bacteroidota > Bacteroidia > Flavobacteriales > Flavobacteriaceae > Flavobacterium > Flavobacterium zepuense. The sequence goes on from NZ_VJVZ01000001.1 coordinate 278,334, forward strand.
TTGTTGTCGTTTTGTTTGGTTTCGTCATCAAAAAGCATCCGTACCGATGGTGTGTAGTAGTCGTCAAACTGACCCTGCCTTACGGCTTTTATAAAGGCATACAAAAACAGCAATGCTACTATAATGCTTATGGTTATTAGTAAATAGATCACGCTCATACTTCTTAAATTTATGTTAACAAAGTTAGTTTTGGAGATTGGGATAAAACATGATATTTGTCATGGTTAGGGCGATTTTTAGGGAATTTCTGCAAGGTTGACAGACGCAAAGCATTGCGTCTCTACCGGAGCCTCGCAAAATAATTACTCATAAGCGTTACAAAGCTCACAATGGTTATGGTGCTAAGCGGCATAATAATAGCGGCGGTTAAGGGCTCTAAGTTACCTGTAACTGCGAACGATAATCCCACTATATTATAGAGCAGCGAGAGCGTAAAACTCATTTTAATGGTTTTGATGGTGTTTTTAGAAAACTTAAGGAACCACCCCAGTTTTTTAAACTGCGAGGCATCTAAAATCCCATCGCAGGCGGGAGAGAACACGTTTACATTTTCGGATATAGAAATACCTACATTGCTCTGTGCCAGTGCACCGGCATCGTTAAGGCCGTCGCCCACCATCATTACATTTTTACCCTGCTGTTGCAAATGTTCTATATACGCCAGTTTTTGCTCCGGTTTTTGGTTAAAGATCAGCTCGGTACCCTTTGGTAACAGGCTTTGCAACACTTCGCGCTCGCCCTCGTTATCACCCGATAGTATTTTAAGTTCGTAGCCCTTACCCAATTGGGCAAAAAGTTCGCTCAGGCCATCGCGATACTGGTTATCAAACACATATTTGCCCTGATAGTTTCGGTTTATTGAGATATGCACGTTGGTTTGCTGTACAGTATCTGGATCTTCGCCTACAAATGCCGCCGACCCAATTTTTATGTAAAAGCCATCGATGGTGCCTTGTATACCCTTTCCTGTAATTTCTTTAAAATCATCTACCGGAAGTAATTGAGCAGCAGGTAAAAACTCATACAAACGCCTGCTTAATGGGTGGTTAGAGCCTCGAAGTAATGATTTTATGAAAGCGCGTTCTTTATTATCTATATACTCTCCATCATAAATAATCTCTGATTTTTTGTTAGTTGTAATGGTGCCTGTCTTATCAAAAACTATAGTATCTACCTTTGCCATTTGCTCTATAACTGTAGCGTTTTTAAGGTACAACTTGCGTTTACCCATTATGCGCAGCACATTACCCAAAGTAAAAGGAGCACTTAGTGCCAAAGCACATGGGCAGGCCACAATAAGCACCGCTGTAAATACATTAAAGGCCGTAGTGGCATCTATAAATATCCAGATATTAAAAGACACTACTGCTATTAGCAGTAACACCGGTGTAAAATAACGGCTAATGGTATCCGTCAGCGTTTTGTAAGTACGGTTGTCTTTTTTGGCAAACACCTCATTACTCCACAGCTGGGTAAGGTAACTTTGCGATACCGAACTTAACACCTGCATTTCTATAACGGGCCCCATTTGCCTGCCGCCTGCATAAATTTTGTCGCCGCTTTTTTTGATAATGGGTTCGGCCTCACCGGTCACAAAACTGTAGTCTATACTGGTGGCAGCGCTCATTAATATACCGTCTACAGGGATAAGTTCGCTGTTGCGTATAAGCAGCCTGTCACCCGCCACAACATCGTAGACCGGAATGGCAACCTCTTCATTACCAAATATTTTAGTTACTGCAATAGGAAAGTAGGATTTAAAATCGCGTTCAAAAGATAAAAAATTATAAGTTTTTTGTTGAAACAATCTGCCAAGTAACATAAAAAAAACTAAACCGGTAAGGCTGTCGAAAAAGCCCGACCCATAGTCAAAAACAATGTCTATAGTACTGCGGATGAACATTACTACGATTCCCAGCGCTATGGGGATATCTATATTCAACATGCCTGCCCTGATACTTTTAAACGCCGATACATAATACCCACTTGCTGAGTATAAGAACGACGGCATTGCCAATGCAAATACCAGCCAGCGGAAAAAGCCTCGGTACTTGTTAAGCCACACATCATCTACTTCAAAATATTCGGGGAATGAAAGCAGCATGATGTTGCCAAAGCAAAAAAAGGCAACCCCAAGTTTATAAATTAAGGAACGGTCTACCTGTTTCTTTTTAGTGTCATAATTATCCAGGCTTATATAAGGTTCGTAACCAATAGAATTTAGAAGCAATACGATCTGCTTAAGCGAAACCGTATCAGGATTAAAGATAATACGGACTTTCTTTTCATGAAAGTTTACCTGAGAACTGCTTATTCCAGAGCAAAGGCGGTGCAGGTTTTCTAATATCCAGATGCAGGAACTGCAATGGATGTGCGGAATGTAAAGGGATGTAATGTGGGTATTGTCTTCTTTAAAATCCAACAGGCGGTTTACAATAGCCTCGTTGTCTAAAAAATCATACTTGCCCTTACTGTCTTGCGGAGTGGCGCCTGGCGCTTTCTCAAAGTTGTAATAATCGGTAAGGCCGTTTAGGCTAAAGATCTCGTACACGGTTTTACAGCCGTTGCAGCAAAAAGACCTTTGGTCAAAAACTATTTCTTCCTTTTTTTCGATTACCAACCCGCAGTGAAAACAATTGTGCGTGTTCATACTATGCTCATTTTACCTGATGCAAAGTTGTTGCAACAACGCGCAATAAAATATGATATTTGTCATACAACTTCAGTAAATTTGCACAACCAATACGGTAATTATCATGAGCAAGTGCGATCAATGTATAGTAAGGGAATTTAGCTCTCTAAAAGCGCTGAATAAAGACGAGCTGCTTAAAATTGCCGATTGCAAATCATCGTACACCATTAAAAAAGGCGAGCCCATTTTTACCGAAGGTGAAAATGTAAACGGCATTTTTTGTATTAAAGACGGGGTTTGCAAGCTTACCAAACTTAGTGCCAATGGCAACGACCAGATAGTAAAGCTTATTACCAAAGGCGAACTGCTGGGGCAACGCTCTATGATTAGCGATGAACCCGTGAATCTTAGCGCAGTGGCATTAGAGGATATGGAGGTATGCTTTATACCTAAAACAGAGATAATGGGGTTGTTTAACCAAAATAACAACTTCTCTATGAATGTAATGAAGGCCATTTGCGTCGACCTAAAAGAGGCCGATGACCACTTGGTCACTATGGCGCAAAAATCTGTAAGGCAGCGCCTTGCCGAAACGCTGGTGTATTTGCAGGATACTTTTGGGGTTAACCCCGATAACAGCCTTAAAGTGAAACTATCCCGCGAGGAGCTTGCCGGCATGGTGGGCACGGCAACCGAAAGCTGTATAAGGCTATTATCTGAGTTTAACAAGCTTGGCGTAATTGTTATAGCTGGTAAGAACATAACAATTACCGATAAGGCCAAACTACTTAGGGCTGTAAATTAAACCACTATTTCGAGGTTTGGAATTTCATTAGCCTGCAATTCCTGTTTGTAGTACTGTAATTTTTCAAGGAAATCTTTTATTTCCGATGTAAAATATTTGCCATCAGCAAATAACGCTTCGTAATATGCTATACCTGAAAGCAGGTTGTTTTTAAAGGTTGTCCATTTTTTTATCTGGGCGGCTGTAAGTTCTTTACCTGACATAAGTTCTTCCTTAAAATAGTCTACATATAGCTGCAGTTCTTTAATGAGGAAATTAGGGCGGTATTCGTCCGATAGCACCGAGTTGTACCCGTAAATATGCCCAACCATGTTAGCTAATGAAACTTCTTTATCAAAATAAGCCAAATTAGGTCCAGGGCAAATTACAACACCCTGCGCCTCGCCTTTTATAGGGATATGATTTTCCAGATAAGCCGGATTTGCCAAGCCCACACAAAGGCACGATTTTACAGTTATTGCGGCTTCTCTATCTTCATAATCTGATTCGGAAAGTATGTCTTTCAGGCTTCCCAGTTCATGTAATCTAAGCTGCTGGTACTTGCGCGATGCCGTACAAATACCTTGCTTATCGTATTCCCTGCTTAGTGCCAAAAGCTTTTTAGGGCATGAACTGCCTGCTTTTCCATCTATAATACGCCTGCTTTTTAGCGCTTCATTCGTTGTGCCTTTAACTGTATTAAAGGGTACACCTAAGGGTGAAATATCGCTCCTGTAAAAATCTTCTACGCCTGCCGCCATAAGTAAATTACGCGTAGCAGCATCGATAGCGGTAGCTTCTGGCACTAATAAAAATGGTGATCCCCAGCCTACAGAATCAACCTTATATTCTTCCAGTAAAAAATCATGTTCTTCAGCTGTGCCCACCCCACCCTGAACCGTTATTTTTAAGTCTAAAGGTTGCTTCGGCACAGGCATTTCTTTCTGTGAAAGCACTCTAACCATAAGGCCATGTGCGGTATCTATAAGTTCGTGTTTACGTTGTTTAAACTCCGCCATGATCGGACCAAGCAATAATCCATCAGTTGCAAAGGCATGGCCGCCGCAATTGAGTCCGGATTCTACCCGGTACTCACTTACCCAAATGCCTTTTTTAGCTAAAAAACTGCCTTGTATTAATGCCGACCTGAAGTCGCTCACTTTTAAAATGACTTTCTTTTTGAGGTTGCCATTTGTATCAGGAAAGAAGTCGGGAAACTCGGCAATATAGCCATACAGCGACGGATTCATACCAGCCGATAGCACTACCGATGAACCCAATATACTGTTTGCAAAACCACGCAAGGCAGCATGGGCATCATTAAATTGCGTGGGTAATACCTCATTTTTAATGTAGTTGGCTTTATCAACCTTGGTCATAATATTTACATCTATGGCGCCGGGTTGCAGGTGCTTTGCTACGAAACTCCTTATCTCGTTAGACTTATCAAAATCGCTTGAAGCATAAAATTGCAACCCGCGTTTAATGTCGCTCATCTGAGGAAGTATGCCTATAAAATTGTTAAGTGCCTGCTTACTTGTGGCAAGTTCGGCACAAAAAGCGGCGTACTTTTTCTTAACTATCTTATCTACAAGGTTAAGGTAGCCGGTAATGCGATCGGCACGGTAGTCGTGCATTTTTTGGGTAATTTCCTTATAAGGCAGCTCAAATTTTTGGCAGTAAAAGGCATGCATTTTTTCGATAAGCTCATCATCTACGATAGAAATTACAGAGTCTATGCCGTATTGCGCCACGCGTATGGGGCTGTCTATGGTATAGGCAAGCCCCATAACAGGAATATGAAAGCTGTGCGGCTGTTTATTATGTGTCATTTACGAATAATTTATCCGCAAATATTAAATATCCCCGCCAGTAAAAACCTGATAAATATCATGTTGATAAAATATGCAACACCAAATATGAATAAGAGGTATAAATTAAAGTATCGCGTTAATAATCTGCAACTCTTCATCGGTAAATGTTGTATTCTTCAATGCTTCAATCGAATCAATAATTTGCTCCGGCTTGCTCGATCCTATCAGTACCGATGTTACCCTGCTATCGCGCAGCAGCCAGGCCAGCGCCATGTGAGCCAGCTTTTGCCCACGTTGTTTAGCCATGTCGTTTAGTTTGCTTATCTGCTGTATCCTTTGGGGTGTAATATGGTTTTCATTTAAAAAAACGCCGCTGGTAGCCACACGCGAATCTTCCGGAATACCATTTAAATACTTATCGGTAAGCAGCCCCTGTGCCAATGGCGAAAACGGTATGCAGCCCACGCCTTCGTCTTTTAAAACATCTAGCAGGCCATTTTCCGGGTTGCGTACAAACATAGAATATTTGGGCTGGTGTATAAGGCAGGGCGTGCCCAGCTCTTTAAGTATGGCTATGGCCTTTGCAGCCTGCTCTGCATTATAGTTAGATATACCGGCATATAATGCCTTACCCTGGCGCACAATAAGATCCAGTGCCATCATGGTTTCTTCAAGCGGGGTATCGGGATCTGGCCTGTGGTGGTAAAAAATATCCACGTAGTCAAGCTTCATCCTTTTAAGGCTCTGGTCCAGGCTGGAAACCAGGTACTTTTTAGAACCCCAGTCGCCATAAGGGCCATCCCACATGGTATAACCCGCTTTAGAGGAAATGATCATCTCATCCCTGTACCCATCAAAATCCTGTTTAAGTATACGCCCAAAGTTTTCCTCGGCACTGCCCGGTGGCGGACCGTAATTATTGGCAAGGTCAAAATGGGTAATGCCATTATCAAAGGCAGTCCTTATAAGGTTACGGCTGTTTTCAAAATTATTTACGTTGCCAAAGTTATGCCACAGGCCAAGCGAAAGTGCCGGGAGCTTAAGCCCGGAATTTCCACAGCGGCGGTATTGCATATCATTGTATCTGGCTGGAGAAGGCTGGTATGTCATACAAGAATGTTCTTAATTAGATGCAGTTGTAATTTTCCTACACGAAAGTATAGCATCGCAGCAGGCTCTCCAAATTTTACAGGTTATATTTTGTTGATAAAAATTCAACAGATAACATATCAATTTTTTACACATTAAATAATAATACTCTGCAAAAACTACACTATTATTATTTATTATATTAGTTAATGTTTAATAAAATTAGTTAATCATTGATAATTATAACCGTAAAATAATCATGCTTTAATTTTTTTATGATGCAAATACCGATAATACTACAGGTATTTTTCATTTATTTGCATCAACATTTATTGCCTCTATGCAAATTGACCCAAAGACAGCCAGCCAAAAGGATATTTATAAAATTTTAACCGGTACGGTTATACCAAGGCCTATTGGGTGGATATCCAGCATGAGCAAAGACGGCGTGCCTAACCTGGCACCCTTCTCGTTTTTTAATGCCGTGGGCGAAGACCCACCGCATGTAATGTTCTCTACTGTGCGCAGTGGTAATACTAATAAAGACACACTAAATAATGTACTCGCTACAGGGCAGTTTATAGTTAACCTTGCCACCGAGGAGTTAGTAGATGCCATGAACGCAACATCTATAAACCTGCCGCCCAACGGCAATGAGTTTGATTACGCAGGATTAACAGCAGTACCATCGATACTGGTTAAGCCCTTTAGGGTGAAGGAAAGCCCTGTGCATTTTGAATGCGAAATGGTGCACCACTACAGCCTTCAGGATCATAAAGATGGTGGCGCTACCATAATTATTGGCAGGATCGTAATGTTTCATATAGATGACAGCATACTGCTTAACGACAGCAAAATAAACCTGGAAACCTACAGGCCAATTGCACGCCTTGCTGGTAACAATTACGCCAAACTGGGCGAAATTTTTTCAATTAAAAGACCTTTTATATAACATAAATGAAAGTAATAGTAATAGGCGGCGGCCCCGGAGGTTTATACTTCTCCATCCTTTTAAAAAAGGCATTGCCGGCGTGTAATGTAGCGGTTTACGAACGTAACAAAGCCGATGATTCTTTTGGCTTTGGGGTAGTATTCTCGGATGAAACTTTGTCTGAATTCCTGAGCCGCGACCCGGAGTCGTATGACTTAATCAGGACAAAATTTGCCTATTGGGATGAGCTTGATGTAGCCCGCGATGGCGAAGTGGTTCGCGTTTCCGGAAACGGTTTTTGTGGCTGCTCGCGTAAAACATTACTGCAATTACTGCAACAACGCTGCCGCGAAGAGGGCGTTGAACTGAATTTTGAAGCCAATGTAGACGATCTTAGCCAGTTTAAGGATTCGGATATTATAGTAGCGGCAGATGGCATAAACAGCGCCATACGCGACAAATTTGCCGCTGATTTTGGCACTAACATACAACTGCAAAGCAACCGTTTTGTGTGGCTGGGCTCTACCCGCCCGCTCGATTCTTTTACGTATTTTTTCAGGACTACTCCGCACGGAACTTTTGTAGCACACAGCTATCAGTACGAAGAAGGCATGAGTACCTGGATTTTTGAAACTACCGATGAAACCTGGCAAAAAGCCGGTTTTAACGCTACCGATGAACAGGATACCATAGCCAAATTATCTGAGATATTTAAAGAAGAACTTGATGGGCACGGCCTGATATCCAATCGTTCGCACTGGAGGCAGTTCCCAACCATTACTAATAAAACCTTGAGTAAAGATAATATTGTGCTGCTGGGCGATGCCAAGGCTACAGCCCACTACTCAATAGGCTCCGGTACTAAACTGGCTATGGAATGTGCCATAGCGCTGGCCGATTCGGTCATTAAATACCAGACCGATACCAAAGCTGTATTTGAAAATTATGAAAAGCTGCGGCGCAACCGCGTAGAAATGATACAGCATGCCGCCAATGTGTCGCGCGAATGGTTTGAACACATGGACAGGCACATTCAGCACGATTTTATGGCGTTTGCCTTTAGCGTTATGACGCGTTCTAAGAAAGTTACTTTGGAAAATCTTGCCCTGCGCGACCCTTCTTTCACAAAAAAAGTAGTGTCCGCTTTTAACGCAGATGGTTCTGCCACCTCTCCTGCCTTTACCCCATTTACCTTACGGGGAATAACGGTAGATAACCGTATTGTTATGAGCCCAATGGAACAATATTCGGCACAGGATGGCGTGGTTACCGACTGGCACCTTATGCACTATGGATCGCGTGCAACAAACGGCATCGGGTTGATTTTAACCGAAGCCACGGCCATATCGCCAACAGGCAGGGTAACTTTAGGCTGCCCCGGCATATATACTAACCAACAGGTTGCGGCATGGAAACGCGTAACCCATTTTATACACAATAATAGCACCGCTAAAATAGGGGTGCAAATAGGCCATTCGGGCCGTAAGGGCGCAGTGCAGCTGCCGTGGCAAAACAGCAGTGAACACATAGATAATTCCTGGCCGTTACTTTCTGCATCACCTATCCCATTCAATTCTAAAATGGCAACTCCAAAAGAGATGAATTTAGACAATATGGATGTGATAACCAAGCAGTTTGAAACTGCTGCTAAAAATGCACACGAAGCCGGGTTTGATATGATAGAGCTACAGGCACATCATGGCTTTTTATTAGCATCGTTTTTATCGCCACTTACCAACATCCGTACCGATGATTTCGGCGGAAGTATTGAAAACAGGCTGAAATTCCCTATAAGGGTATTTACCGCCATGCGTGCTGCTTTCCCGCAGGATAAACCCATGAGCGTGCGTATTTCAGCATCCGACTGGGCAGCAAATGGCATAACCGATGAAGATGTAATTAGCATTGCAAAAGTCTTTAAACAGGCAGGTGCCGATATTATAAACGTTTCTACAGGCTTAACTGTTGAAAACCAAAAGCCCCATGTAGGCAGGATGTGGCAAACACCTTTTAGCGACATGGTGCGCAATACCGTGCACATACCTACCATTACGGCAGGTTACATCCAGGATATCGACCAGATCAATACCATTTTACTCAACGGCCGTGCCGATTTAGTAGCATTGGGCAAAACATTATTGTTAGACCCTGCTTTTGTAAGGAATGCACAGGCCTATGAGCAATTCAATGCGCAAAACCTTGACTCATTGGGCATCCCGAAACCATACACATCGGCCGTATCGCACTTATACCCGTACATAGGCGGGCAGCGCAAGGCTATGGAAGGCATGAAAAAAGCATTAAAACCGGTAACGCATAAAAAGTAATAGTAGGGCAATGAAACATTACGAAGATAATTTTGCACATGATAATTTACCGCATCCGTCTTTGCAGGCAGAATGTTTTACAGGGCATCCTGATTTTGAGTTTGATGGCGCGCTTAATTGTGTAGATAAACTGCTGGACGACCACATTAAAGAAGGCCGTGGCGACAGCATTGCCATCCGCACTTTTACCGAAACCTGGACGTTTAATGACCTCTACGAAAAAGCCAACCAAATTGCCCACACTTTAGTCGAAAATTTAGACTTTGTTCCCGGCAACAGGGTGTTGATACGGTCGGCCAACAACCCCATGTACGTAGCGTGCTGGTTCGGCATTTTAAAAGCCGGTGGTATCGTGGTGGCAACTATGCCGTTACTTCGCGAAAAAGAACTGAGCATAATGATAGAAAGTGCCCAAATATCGCATGTTTTATGCGATTACAGGCTGGAGGAAGAAATGCTACTGGTAAAATCGCCTTACCTTAAGCACACCATTACCTTTGACGGTTCAGGTGCAGGCGTTTCTAAGCTTGAAACGCTAATGGGTAATAAGCCTAAAGTGTTTAAAAACTACCATACCCTTGCCGACTCTATATCAATCATAGGGTTTACATCGGGCACTACAGGCAAGCCTAAAATGACATCGCATTATCATAAAGATATTTTATTAATATGCGAGGCTTTCCCAAAATATTCGCTGCAACCTACACCTAATGATGTATTTACAGGCAGCCCGCCATTGGGTTTTACCTTTGGTTTGGGCGGTTTGGTGCTGTTCCCGTTTTATTACGGGGCATCAACCTTCCTTATCGAGAAACCATCGCCGGAGCTGCTGCTCAAAGCTATAGAAGAGTACAAGGTAAGCATCTGCTTTACAGCCCCCACAGCTTGGCGGGTACTTACATCAAAAGTAAACGAGTATGATATCTCGTCGCTGCGCAAATGCGTATCGGCAGGAGAAACCCTTCCCGTAAAAGTTTGGGAAGACTGGTACGAAGCTACCGGCTTAAAAATAATAGATGGCATTGGGTCGACCGAAATACTTCATATATTTATTTCATCAACAGAAGATAACATGCGCAAAGGCGCTACGGGATTGCCCATACGTGGTTATGAGGCCAAAATTGTCGACAAAAAAGGCGTTGAGGTGCCCTATGGTACACCCGGCAGGCTGGCCGTTCGTGGCATTACAGGATGTAAATACCTGAATAGTAAAGATAAACAGAAAGAATACGTACAAAATGGCTGGAACATTACTGGAGATATTTTTCGTAAGGATACCGATGGGTATTTTTGGTTCGTAGCACGTGGCGATGATATGATCATTTCATCGGGCTATAATATTGCTGCCATTGAGGTAGAAAGCGTTTTACTTACCCACGCCGATATTGCCGAATGTGCTGTTGTTGGGCTTCCCGACGAAAACCGCGGTATGCTGGTTTGTGCTTACATTGTTTTAAAAGAAAAAGATAAGGCCTGTGCCGAATTTACCCGAGCCCTACAGGATTGGTTTAAAGAGGTGGCAGCGCCCTATAAATACCCGCGCGAAATTAAATACCTGGATGCCCTGCCCAAAACAGAAACCGGTAAAATTCAGCGTTTTAAATTAAAAAATATTGTACAAGCCTAATGGAGAATGCATTTATAAAAAAAGAAAAAGTACGCTTTCAGCATGTTGATTATGCAGGTATAGTATTCTATCCCCGCTTTTTAGAGATGCTTAACTGCCTGGTGGAAGATTTTTATGAAGAGGCTTTAAACATGCCTTTTAAAAACCTGCATGAAACTGGCGGCATCCCTACGGTCGACCTTAAAATTCAGTTTAAAAAAGCAGCACGATTAGGCGACGAGCTTACCAAATACTTATGGATCAATAATCTTGGTTCTGCCTCTATGGCCTGCGGGTTTAAGTTTGAATATCCTGACAGTTCTGTTTGCCTTGAGGGCGAAGTAACCCTTGTGCGTGTTGATTTTTTAAACGACAGGAAAGAGATAAAAGCAAGTGCTTTTCCGCCTGCAATGCGGGAGATATTGGAGAAATATTTGAAGAGAGAATAGATAATAGACAGGAGATGATAGACTGTTTCATAAATAATATCGATAATACGAGCAATCGTAATTCATATTTAAAATTCATAATTAGTTATGTTGGATTTACCAAAATTTAAGGCGGCTGCGGTACAGGCTTCACCGGTATTTTTAGATGTAGATGCTACTGTAGATAAGGCCTGTGCTATAATTGCAGAGGCTGTTCTTAACGGGGCATCGCTGGTGGCTTTTCCGGAGGTTTTTATAGCCGGTTACCCTTACTGGAACTGGATCATGACACCCGTACAGGGCAGCCCTTGGTACGAGAAATTGTATCGCAATTCCATTACCGTTCCGGGTCCGGAAACCGAAAGGATCTGCCAGGCCGCACGCGATAATAATTGCCACATTGTTATAGGCGTTAACGAACGCGGGCAGAGTTTTGGCGAATTGTACAACACCAATTTAATTATAGATAATAAGGGCAACCTTATTGGCAAACATCGCAAACTGGTACCTACCTGGGCAGAGAAACTAACCTGGACGGGCGGCGATGGCTCATCTCTTAAAGTATATAATACCGAGATTGGTCCCATTGGTACGCTTGCCTGCGGCGAGAACACCAATACGCTTGCTCGCTTTACATTACTATCTCAGGGAGAATTAATTCACATTGCCAATTACATTTCGTTACCGGTTGCCCCACCCGATTATAATATGGCAGAAGCTATTAAGATAAGGGCAGCGGCACATTCGTTTGAAGGTAAGTTGTTTACCATAGTGTCGTGCTCTACCATCACCAAAGAGATCATTGATAGTATGAAAGAAGATGTGCCCAACGCCGAAGAACTGTTAACACGAAAGAACAGCGCATTTTCGGGAATTATTGGGCCTAACGGTGCTGTTATTGGCGAACCGCTTATTGATGATGAGGGTATTGTATATGCTGATATCGACCTTGCTAAATGCATACAGCCCAAGCAAATGCACGATATACTGGGGCACTACAACCGCTTTGATATTTTCGACCTGAGGGTTAATACATCACCAAGAAAAAATATAACGTTTACCGATGGCAGCGATGACCTTGCTTCCAAACTTTAATATAAAGTCGCATATATTATGGATACAAAACATGACGATAGCGTTCTGGGTCGTGCCCGCGTACAGGATACCCCCGAACTGGAAGCTTATTATAAAGAATTAAAAGACCTTGGTGCAGGTGCCCTTTGGACGGTTGCTAACGATATCGAACCCTGGGAACCCCGATCGTCATCGGTGCCCATGCTTTGGAGGTACGAAGACCTGCGTAGTCTGGTACTAAAATCATCAGAGCTTGTTACGCCCGAGCAGGCAGGAAGACGTGTTGTGTACCTTGTTAATGATAATCGTCGCGATGTTAGCGCTGCCGTAGGCTGGCTGTACACCGGTATCCAGGTTACCCGCCCGGGCGAAAGCACATCTGCACACAGGCACCGAGCCTCTGCCCTGCGTTTTATTATGGAAGGCGAACTTGGGTACACCGTGGTAGATGGCAACAAGATAATGCTGGAGGTTAACGATTTTGTTATTACCCCTAACAGCACCTGGCACGAACATGGCGTTGAGGCCGGCGGTAAAACATGTATCTGGCAGGACGGGCTTGATATTCCGCTTGTAAATGCGCTGGAAGCTAACGATTATGCCGTTTATGATGGTAAACAGCCGATTACAAAACCTTTGAACCATTCGCCGCTAAGTTATAGCGGTGCAGGGTTAATTCCGGCTGATAACGAATGGAATAAGCCGTATTCTCCCCTATTTAAATATTCCTGGAAACAAGTATATCCTGCACTTCTGGAAGCCGCAAAAGTTAACGAAGGATCGGAATATGATGGCGTTTTAATGCACTATACCAATCCGCTTACGGGCGGCCACGTTATGCAGACTATGGGCGCGAGTATGCAACTGTTACGGCCTGCTCAGCATACTAAAGCCCACAAACACACAGGATCTTTTGTGTACCAGTGCGCTAAAGGCAAAGGCTACTCTGTTATAGATGGAAAACGTTTCGATTGGAAGGAGCGCGATATATTTTGCGTACCATCATGGGCATACCACGAACATATAAACCTTAGCGAAACGGAAGATGCCTGCCTGTTCTCTTTTAACGATTTACCGGTAATTACATCGCTTGGGCTGTATCAGGAAAAAATACACCCGGACGGATACCAGGAAATTAAATAAATCAAACAACAAACAATTAAAATATAGAATGAAATTAGTTACTTATAAAATAAACCATACCGCTGCACGCCTTGGCTTTGTAGAAGAAAGTATGATTATTGATGCCGAAAAACTGGGCCACATAAAAAACAGTCCTCTACCGGATAATATGCTCGATTTTATAGATCTGGGTACTGAAGGTATCAATCAGGCCGTGCGCCTTATAAACACCGCTACTGCCGAAGAATTGGAAGAATGCTCTATACCGCTTGCCAATGCTACGCTGCTTGCGCCAATACCACGCCCCCGCAAAAACATTTTTGGCATCGGGCTAAATTATACCGAGCATGTTGCCGAATCTGCCCGCACACTGGATACTTCTAAAGAGCTGCCGCAACAGCCCGTTATCTTTTCAAAACCACCAACAGCAGTAGTGGGCAATGAAGCAGATATCATCCACAACCAAAAAATAACCCAGCAACTTGATTATGAGGTGGAACTTGCTGTAATTATTGGCAAAAGGGGTAAAAACGTGCCTAAAGAAAACGCTATGGACTACGTGTATGGCTATACTATAATTAACGATATAAGCGCGCGCGATTGCCGCCGTGCAGGGCAATGGATCGTTTCTAAAGGGCAGGATACCTTTGCACCTATGGGTCCGGTTTTGGTTACAGCACATGACATTCCGGATCCGCAGAACCTCAATCTATCACTTACTGTAAACGGCATTGAGAAACAAAATTCCAACACTAAATTCATGCTTTTTAATATAGCCGACCTGATACACGATTTGAGCACTGTGTTCACCCTTGACGTTGGCGACATCATTGCTACAGGCACCCCGGCAGGTGTGGGCGCAGGCCGTAGTCCGCAGGAATTTATGTGGCCGGGCGATGTGGTAGAAGCTACCGTAGAGGGTATTGGTACGCTTAGGAACACCGTAGTAGACTCAGAAGGAATAAACAACAAATAACAAAGAGGAAATTCCAAATAACTAAAAGAAAATTCCAAGTTCCTAATCTCAAATTACAAACATTACTTGCCGTTAAAAGTTTAGAATTTGATGCTTGATTTTTGGAATTTCCACCTATATTTTATGAAAAAGACTTACCGTATAGGGCAGATCGTGCCCAGTTCTAACGTAACTATGGAAACCGAGATACCGGCACTGCTGCGTTCTCGCGAAACTATTGCACCGGAGCGTTTTACTTTTCATTCGAGCCGTATGCGAATGAAAAAAGTTACCAAAGAAGAGTTAGAGGCTATGGATGCCATGAGCCTAAAATGTGCACAGGAACTGTCTGATGCGCAGGTAGATGTTATGGGTTATGCCTGCCTTGTTGCTATTATGAGCATGGGGCGCGGCTATCATTGCGTTAGCGAAACCAACCTGCACGAAGAAACCGTGCAAAACGGTTCACCTACACCTATTGTTACCAGTGCCGGTGCGCTAATAAACGGACTCAAAGTACTGGGTGCTAAAAAAGTAGCGGTTATTACACCTTATATGAAACCCCTTACCGAAATGGTGGTAGATTACATTCAGCACCAGGGGTTTGAAGTGGTAGATTATATAGCTCTCGAAATTCCGGATAATTTAGAAGTGGCAGCGCAAGACCCTATGAATCTGCTGGACATTTATAAACGCCTTAATTTAGAGGGCGCAGATGTTTTGGTGGTATCGGCATGCGTGCAAATGCCTTCGCTTGAAGCTATAGATGCCATTGAAAAAGAGATTGGCATTCCTGTAACCTCAGCAGCTGTTTGTACTACCTATGAGATGCTTAAAAAGCTGGGGCTTGATACTAAAGTACCTATGGGCGGAGCCCTGTTAAGCGGTAAATATTAAAGCATTTGTATACTATAAAACAGCCTTTCAAATTACGGAAAGGCTGTTTTTATAGTTATATATTAAGTGAACCCTGCCCTGATGATATTAAATATGCTTCTTTAAGTGCCTCAGAATAGGTAGGATGTGCATACGAAATACGGAACATATCCTCATCGGTAACTTCATATTCCATACCAATAACACCCTGGGCTATAAGGTCGGCAGCACGTGGGCCAATAATGTGTATCCCTAATATTTCCCCGTACTTAGGATCGGTCAGCACTTTGGCAAATCCATCTTTTTCCATTGCAGCCCGTGCCCTCGCACTTGCCGAAAACGGAAATTTACCCACATTGTATTCCCTGTTCTCTTTTTTAAGTTCTTCTTCGGTAAACCCAACCGAGGCTACTTCCGGCCAGGTATACACCACGCCCGGTATAAGTTTATAATTAATATGCGGTTTTTGTCCATTAATATTTTCAGCTACAAAAACGCCTTCTTCTTCGGCCTTGTGTGCCAGCATTGGCCCGGCAATTACATCGCCTATCGCATAAATATTTTCTTCGGTAGTACGCAATTTTTCATTCACAGTTATCCTTCCTTTGGTGTCAAGCTGTATGTTAGTATTCTCAAGACCAAGCCCTTCGGTATATGGCCTCCTTCCTACGGCAACAAGGCAATAATCGGCTGTTATTTCCTGCGGTTTACCTGCACTATCCAAAAATTTAACTGTAGCCGTATCTCCGTTATTTACCGCCGACTGCACTTTATGACTCAACAGTACTTTAATACCGCTTTTGGTAAACAGTTTTTTCAGTTCCTTGCCCAGGTCGCGGTCCATAGTGGGTATAAGGCTATCGGCATACTCAATGATGGAAACCTCTGTACCTATTCTCGCATAAATGGAAGCCATCTCTACCCCTATTACCCCGCCGCCAATAATGGCAATACTTTTAGGTTGTTCTGGCAGCGATAAAGCTTCGGTAGAGGTAATAATGCGGGTTTTATCTATTGTAACACCCGGTATGGTGGCCGGTTTAGAACCTGTTGCAATTATAAAGTAAGTACTGTTTACTGTAGATTCAGATCCGTTGGCCGCAGTTACTTTTACTTGCCTGTTCGATATAAAAGAAGCTGTACCGGTAATAACCTCTATCTTATTTTTGCTCATGAGATAATTAAGGCCGGAGATATTTTGCTTTACTACATCACTCTTACGGTTAATTAGTTGGGTAAAATCCAACGAAAGGTTATCTGTCTTAATCCCGTGTGTTGCAAATTTTGTGGCAGCGGTATGGTAATGTTCGGTACTGTCTAACAATGCTTTAGTAGGGATACAACCCACATTAGTACAAGTACCACCCAGCGTTGTGTATTTTTCTACGAGTGCGGTTTTGTAACCCAATTGCGATGCCCTTATTGCTGCAACATAGCCGCCCGGGCCTGATCCAATAACTACAATGTCGAATTTTTCCATAATTATAATTTTATTGATTAATGTGGTTGTGATGATTTATTATAGTACAAAGCTACTTTGTAAGAGGGCCATTGCGTGTTAGCTACTTAGATATAGTGTTATTTACTGTTAAGAATGTATAGGCTAAGTATCAAACAAGGGGCTTGCCATGAAATTAAAAATTTGTTATTCAACAAATTGAAAATAAAAGCAGTTATATTTCGCTAAGTTATACCGCTTATTAGCCAAATATGGCTGAATTAGCGCTAACCTATTATCAAGCGTTTACCGCATTGAACATTCCCTATTGGCTATCGAACATATATTTAAGTTTAGGTTCTTATTTTCAAAGTATTAAGAGTTTACAGTCTAAAAATAATCTTATAATTAATATTACAGAATTAAGGTATCTTTGCTTCGTATAACCCAAATATGCACAAATACCTAATGAACCCAAACTACAAGAAGAAAGCCTTGCGCTTTATTACAGCATTTTTAGTATTGCTTAGTCCGTTGCTCGTAACGTCTCAAACCATTACATCGCCGGATAAGAACTTTTCGCTTCAATTTGAGCTAAAAGAAAACGGCAGGCCTTACTACAGCCTTACCTATAAAGACAAACCTGTTATTAAATCCAGCAAACTGGGTATAGAGGTTAAAGATGCACCATCGTTTATGGATGGGTTTACCATTAGCAAATCGGCACAGCTTACGTCTGATACCAGCTGGGAACCTGTTATGGGCGAAGAAAAAACAATTCGCAACCATTACAATGAGCTTGAAGTTACACTGGCTCAGTCCCAAAATAATAACCGTATTATAAAACTACGTTTTCGTCTTTTTAATGACGGACTTGGCTTTAGGTATGAATTCCCTAAACAAGCCGACCTTAATTATTTTGTGATTAAGGAAGAGCACACCGAGTTTAACCTTGCCGGGAACCACAAAATTTTTTGGATACCGGGCGATTATGATACCAATGAGTATGCCTATACCACATCTAAAATCGCAGAGATACCGGCTTTGCAAAAAAAAGCTACTATAGAGATCAATGCACAGCAGCCTATAAGCAAGCCATCGGTGCAAACGCCAAGCATGATGAAATCAGACAACGGCCTTTACATTAACATACACGAGGCTGCTTTAATCAATTACCCTGCTATGCAATTGGAAGTTGATGCTTCCAGTTTTAAGTTTAAAAGCCACCTTGTGCCCGATGCAGTAGGCAATAAAGGCTACATGCAAACCGATACTCAAACTCCCTGGCGTACTATTGTGGTAAGCGATAAGGCAACTGATATTTTAGCATCTAAACTTATCCTTAACCTTAATGAGCCTACCAAATACAAAGATGTTTCCTGGATTAAGCCGGTAAAATACATAGGCGTATGGTGGGAATATTTTGTTGCCGGTAAAAGCACCTGGGCTTACGGTAAAGAAAATAACGTAAAACTTGGCCAGGATTTTAGTAAGCTCACACCAAACGGCAAACACGGCGCTACTAACGAGAGGGTAATACATTACATAGATTTTGCTGCCAAAAATGGCTTTGACGCCGTACTTGTTGAGGGCTGGAACGTGGGCTGGGAAGACTGGATAGGCAACTGGAAAGAAGAAGTGTTTGACTTTGTAACCCCATACCCTGATTTTGATGTGGCAAAACTGCGCGATTATGCAGCCTCTAAAGGCGTTAAGATAATAATGCACCACGAAACATCGGGTTCGGCTACAAATTATGAGCGTAGGCTGGACAGGGCTTTTCAGTTTATGAAAGATAATAATTACGGAGCAGTTAAAACGGGCTATGTGGGCCAGATTATTCCGCGTGGTGAGCACCATGATGGCCAATGGATGGTTAACCACTACATAAATGTAGCCGAAAGGGCTGCCGATTATAAAATTATGGTTAACAGCCACGAGGCTGTGCGCCCTACAGGCCTGCACCGCACCTACCCTAACTGGTTTGCACAGGAATCTGCCCGTGGTACCGAGTTTGAAGCTATGGGCGGCTTAAACCCTGACCATACTACCATTTTGCCGTTTACGCGCCTAATGGGTGGCCCTATGGATTTTACTCCGGGTATCTTCCAGACCGATCTTACTTACTATAATACCGGCGGTAACCAGCACGTTAACACTACGCTTGCCAAACAGCTTGCCTACTATGTTACTATGTACAGTCCGTTACAAATGGCGGCTGATATTCCTGAAAATTACGACCGCTTCCCGGATGCATTTCAATTTATAAAAGACGTGGCTGTAGACTGGGATAATACTTATGTGCTTGAAGCGGAACCCGGCGACTATGTTACCATTGCCCGTAAAGCCAAAGGTAAGAACGAATGGTTTGTGGGCAGCGTTACCGATGAAAACAGCAGGACTGCAAACCTAAAATTTGACTATCTGCCAAAAGGCAAAAAATATATTGCTACCATTTATGCCGATGGCAAAGATGCCAGTTGGAACGGCAAACAACAAAGTTATGTTGTAAGCACCATGAAGGTAGACAGCAAAACTACATTAAAGCAATTTATGGCTCCGGGTGGTGGTTTTGCCATCAGTATTAAGGAAGTGCCTGCAAAATAAACAGATACAAACAATTACAGAACGCCCGGATATTTCCGGGCGTTCTTGTTTTAGGGCAGGCCTATTAACTTTTCAATAAAATTGATGCAAGTCAATGTTTGCAGCGGGTATTGCTGTTACCTTTGCACAATAATTTTTTGAAATCCCCACCGTGACCAGACAAACATATATTTCGCTAATACTTATTTTGGGTTCGCTTACTGCCCTTGGCCCATTTTCCATAGATATGTACCTGCCGGGCTTTAATGCCATTGCAATCGATTTACATACTACGGCCAACAAAGTATCATTATCCCTCTCCAGCTATTTTATAGGCATATCTGCCGGGCAATTGCTTTATGGACCGTTGTTAGACCGCTTTGGGCGTAAAACCCCATTATATATAGGCCTTGCCGTATATATAATTGCATCTGTGGGCTGTGCTGTAGCAACTGACATTAATGTGTTTATAGCATTAAGGTTTATACAGGCCGTGGGCAGTTGTGCTGCTGCCGTGGCATCTATGGCTATGGTGCGCGACCTTTTTCCGGTAAAAGACAGCCCCAAGGTATTTTCGCTGTTAATGCTCGTGGTAGGCCTTTCGCCCATGCTGGCACCCACCGTTGGCGGTTATGTAATTAAAGGCTTTGGGTGGCACAGTATCTTTATCATTCTTGCACTAATGGGGTTTGCCGTTTTACTTGCTTCACGTTTTGGGTTACCGCAAACCCATAAACCGGATCCCTCCATCTCCTTAAAACCAAAACCTATCTTACAGGGCTTTGCAACGGTGCTTAAAAATCCGCAGTTTTATACGTATGCATTATCAGGCGCGGTGGCTTTTTCAGGGTTATTTACCTATGTAGCGGGCTCTCCGCTACTGTTTATGGATATCTTTAAAGTGTCTGGTGAAATTTACGGCTGGATTTTCGCATTCATGTCGGTTAGTTTCATCGGCACCAGCCAGTTAAATTCAGTCCTGCTTAAAAAATACAAAAGCGAGCAATTGGTTTTTGTGGGGCTGGCATTGCAAAGCCTTATAAGCATTACTTTCCTGATAGCCGCTATATACCACTGGCTGAACCTGTATGGAACCATTGCCATGCTATTCTTATACTTAGGCTGCCTGGGCTTAACCAACCCTAATACGGCAGGATTATCGCTTGCGCCATTCTCTAACAATGCGGGTAGTGCTTCGGCATTATTAGGTGCGTTGCAGTTGGGCTTAGGTGCGCTTGCCTCTATGGCGGTGGGAATGCTGGTAAAAGACTCTATGGTGCCTATAGTAGCTATCATGGCCGGTAGTACGCTTATAGCCCTTGTAATATTGCTTGTGGGCAGGCGTAATATAACCTCCCTTGCCGATATGGAAGGCGATGCTATTGTAATGCACTAAGCCTGTTTTAACTATACGGGGCTGCAAACTATTTAAGTGTATATTTACATAAATTTATACTTTTGCACAAAATTGCTATCTCCCCATTTTGCCTGTAACTATGTTTAGATTAAAAAGCTATAGTAAGCCGTTGTTTATTGTATTGCTGTTTGTGCTTATGTGCACAGGAGCAAAAGCGCAAACGCAGGCTTATTGCGACTCTATCATCCAAAAGGCAAAGGAAGCCACGGCGGGTAAAGACTACGTAAAATCGTTAGAATTGCTTGCTACGGCGCGTACAATTGCAGAGAAGCGCAACTGGCACAAACAGCTGTTTTGGGCTATTAACTACACAGGGTCTAACTATATACACATGATGGATTATGGCGAGGCGCTTAACTATTGCCTTGAAGCATATAACCTTTCCGTTAAAGAATTGGGTCCGGAGTTTGAAATGATAATGCTTAACAACATTGCCATTATTTATACCGCCGATAAAAACTATAAAAAAGCACGGGAATATTACCAAAAAGCATACGATACTGCAAAGGAAGAAAAGTATAAAAGCCTGGGTATTTACCTTATAAATCTGGGTAATATAGAGAATATCCTCAATAATCCTAAAAAAGCACGGCAATATATACAGGAGGCTATGCCTAATCTTAGACAGTATTGGCCACAATCGATAGTAGCGGCAGAGATGATCATTGCCGAGGCTGACCTGCTGGAGGGCGATACTGCCTTTGCTCGCGAAAAAGCCCAGAATTTACTTAAACAAACTGACGATGTTGAGTTTAATGACATTAGTGTTCCGCTGCACGAGATCATTGCCAAGAGCTATTTTAAAGAGGGTAATTATGCCCTTGCTGCCGAGACCGCTTTGGGTACAATAAATAAAAATACCAATCTTGAAACCCGCAGGAGGATTTATGAGCTGCTTGCCGATATTAATTTTAAAAGCGGAGCTTATCCAAACACGGTTCGGTATAAAGATTCGCTTATAAGCATCGACAACAAACTGAACGAAATTAAGAATGGCAGGCTGTTTGAGAACAACCGTGTTAAGTTTGAGATGCAAAACTACAAGAACCAGGTAGCGGCAGAGGAAGAAAAGGCGGCTATGGAGCGTAAAATTGTGTATTCGCTTTTTGCCATTATTATTGCAATGGTAACCGTTACGGTGCTTATATTCAGGCAAAAGAAACTTATCGCCGAACGCAACCAACGCATCACTGCTTTAGAACTTGAGCAGGAAAAGAAAGATAACCTGCTACTGGAAAAACGCTATAAGGAAAACGCAAGCCTGTCGTTACAGGAACAGGAACGCCTTAAGAACGAGATAGAAGCGCGCAACCGAAAATTATCGGCAAGGGCATTATATTTGTCTGACAGGAACCAACTTATTGAAGATATTATAACATCATTGGCTAAAAAGCCAAAGCTTTCTAAAGACCTAACCCTTGCCAGCCAGATAAAAAACCTTAAAGAGCACCTGCGCAACGATGGCGAATGGGACAATTTTATAACCCACTTTGAAGAGGTTAACCACGGCTTCTTGGTCCGCTTAAAAACCCTGCACCCTACCCTTACACCAAACGATATCCGTTTCCTTGCATACATCTATATGAACCTTTCTGTAAAGGAAATTGCCTCCATATTAAACATCACTATAGAGGCCTGCCGCAAGCGAAAAGACCGTATGGCCGCTAAAATGGATTTGCCCGAAAATATAGCGCTATACGACTACATATCAACAATATAGCATAATGATGTCCGGTTTTTTCCGGCTATTGTCCTATTGTTTCCCATTTCATTTTAAGGCCAAATCGTAATATTGCGTAAAATTTGTGTTAACGTTGTTGCACAGCTCCGCAATAAAATTGCATAGCCGCCCCCAAAAGCTACTTCCTGCTTTTTATCCCGCGGAGTTTATTGCTATTGATTAACCCCAATTATTAACTAAAAATGGGAAAGATTACTATGAAAAATTTTACCTTAATGCTTTTCTTTTCACTACTCTTTGCAACAGGTTTTGCCCAGTTGCCCAATGAGGGTTTTGAAAACACCTGGACACCCCTTACGGGAACATCCGGGCTTGCCGGCCCCACAGGATGGGCCATTATTAACAATGCCGGTACAACCGTTACCTGGGCACAGGGCAACGGCGGCAGCGCACAGCCCGCTTATGAGAGTGCGCACTCAGCATTTTTAAATAATGAAAATGTTGGCCCCGGCAACCTTAGCGATGACTGGCTAATAACCCCTGCATTCCCAATGCCGGAAAACGGCCAGCTAACCTTTAGGTCGCGCCTGTTCTTTAACCTGGACCAGGGCACGCAGTTTAAGGTTATGATAACCGATGAAACCGGCACCCTTACCCAACAGCTAAACATGGCCGCTTATGATGAGTTGGAAAGCTGGACCGAGCTGGAACTTAACCCACAACAAACACAATGGGTTAAAAAAACTGTAAACATAGATAACACTTTGTTTCCTGTAGGCACACCCGTACATATTGCCTTTGTAATGATGGGCAACGCCGGCGAACGCTGGGTTATAGATAATGTAAGCGTATTATCGCAATGTCCCGACCCAACAAACCTTTCGGCCGTTGTAACCGATGTAGATGAGGCTGAACTGAGCTGGGATAACCCCGATGTTACCTCTTGGGAAATAGAAGTACAACAGGATAATGTTTCCTTTACGGGTACCGGTGTGCCTTATAGCGGTACATTACCATATGTGGCAACCGGACTATTACAGGATACTGAATATAAATATCTTGTACGTGCCGTGTGTGCCGATAACGAGAGCGAATGGGTTGGCCCTTTTAACTTCAGGACAGCAAAGTATGGCGATAGCTGTACGCTTCCCATAACGGTAAGCAGCCTGCCCTTTACATCGTCTGACAATACGGTAACTTTTCAGGACAATATAAATGGCAGTGCTGGTACAGGATGTGCATCGGGCGATTACCTTAATGGTAACGATGTTATTTATGCCTACACCCCTGCTGCTACCGGTGTGGTTAGCCTAAACCTTACCAATATTACCGATGATTACGCAGGTATGTTTGTATATACCTCATGTGCCAACATTGGCATCAACTGCTATCAGGGCGCAGTAAACGATTTTATGCAGACGACTGATCTTAATATTAGCCAGATGGCGGTTACGGCAGGTACTACATATTATATTGTAATATCTACGTGGTTTGCCACATCTACAGGCTATACCCTTAACATACAGCAGGAAAACTGCGATGCACCAACCAATCTTAACACAAGTGGCGCTTCAACCACTGGAATAACCGTAAACTGGACCGAAGCTGGCACTGCAACCTCATGGCAATATGTATATCAGGCGGTAGGTATAGGCCTGCCTATGGGCGCGGGTACACCAGTTACAAGCCCATCGGCAACCTTAACGCTGCCTGCTGCATCGCAATATGAATTTTATGTACGTGCCAACTGTGGCAACGGCACATTTAGCAGCTGGACAGGCCCGTACATATTCAATACCCTTTGCGATGTATTCCCAACACCTTTCTTTGAAGGCTTTAATAGCGATTCGGCAACGCAATTTTGCTGGACGGTTGCCAATTTAGAAGGCCCGGAAAGTACGTGGAACCTTGATTTTGCTGATGAAGTTTATGAAGGCGACGAAGCTGCACAGTTTGATGCCAGCATGAATGGTGCAGATAATAACGATATGCTTATATCTCCCGCTATACAGCTTACGGGTAACCAGCGCCTTAAATTCCGCTTTAAAACGGATGATTTTGGTGCGATAGCTTATAAAGTGGTACTTTCTACCACAGGTACTGATCCGGAGGATTTTACCACCGAATTATTCCCGCTAACAAGCTATGCAAACTCCAGTTTTATGGAAAAAGCCATAAGCCTTGCTAATATACCTGCAGGCCCTGTTTACGTAGCATGGCAGGTACCTGGCGGTTTAAATGCAGGCTATCAGCTATTGCTTGATAATGTAATTATAGAAGACCTGCCTGCCTGCGCAGAGCCTACAGAGCTTACTACAAGTAACATTACTGGTACAACAGCCACCATTTCATGGACAGCAGGAAGTGATGAAACGGCCTGGGAGGTATTTATTGCCGATCCTGATACAGGTATTATCCCTGACGATACTACATCAGGACTCCCAGCAACTAACCCTTACCCTGCTACAGGTTTAACTCCGGGTACATTTTATACCATTTATGTACGCTCTATGTGCGGCACCGATGGCAACAGCTCATGGACGGGACCAATATTCTTTACCACAGGCTGTAATGCCGTGGCAGTACCGTTCTTTGAGGGCTTTAACTCAGATTCGGAAACGCAACTGTGCTGGACCGTGAGGAATGCCAACGGCGACTGGGCTTCGTGGGATATGGATAACAACAACGCTTTTGAAGGCGATGAAGCAGCCAATATGTACACCGGCAATGCGCCCAATAACGATTGGCTTATCTCTCCGGCTATTACGCTAACGGCTAACCAAAGGTTGACGTATCATTATAAAGTTGAAGGCAATACTACGTTTAAAGTACTGCTTTCTACATCGCAAACGGATATTGCCGATTTTACCGAGGTATTGGTTCCGGAAACGGCTTATGATAATACCGGTTATAAAAAGAAAGTAGTATCGTTAGCGGGTTATACCGGCACCATTTATATTGCATGGCAGGTACCGCCTGCAGATGAATATGGCGAAGAGTTATTTATTGACAATGTGATTGTAGAGCCTATACCGGCTTGTGCCGAGCCACTTGATATTGTGGTAAGCGATATTACACAAAACTCGGCTGACATAAGTTGGACGGCAGGTGGCACTGAAACCGCCTGGGAAGTAATTGTATATGCCGATGGGCAGGACGTACCTGCAACCGGCCAGGCTGCGGCAACTAACTCAGCTACTGTTACTACTCTTGCCGATGGTACTCCGCTACAATCGGGTACGGTATACCATGTTATCGTTAAATCAGTATGTGGCGAAGGTGTAACCAGCAACCCAAGCGACGTGGTTGATTTTGTAACTCAAATTTCCAACGATGATTGCGATACTGCAACTATAATACCTGTAAACGTAGGCCCTGCTTGCGATGTTTATGCATCGGGTACGTTAAATGGCGCTACGGCATCACCACAGGAAAACCCTTGTGGCGACTGGACCAATGCTGATGATGATGTGTGGTTCCAGTTTACGGCCACAAATGCATTGCACACGCTGTCATTCTTAGATATTAGCAGTAATGGTTCTACCTTTCCGGGTGGCAACACATCGTTAATGTATGTAATTTATGAAGGCAACGGCTGTGGTAGCCTTACCCAGTGGGGTGGTGGCTGTTTTACCGCTTATAATGAATATGGCCTTGAGTCTAACACGGCCCTGATGAACAACTTAACTGTAGGCAACGTTTATACTATCAGGGTATTTAGCCCGGATGAAGATACCAACCAGACATCAACCTTTAAAATTTGTGTTAAGGTTCCGGTACAACCTGTATCGGTAAGCACTACAGAATATACCGTAGAGCAACTGGTAAGCGATGTGCTCTTCGGCGAAAGCTGTACACAGGTAAGCAATGTAACATGGTCTACCGGTACTAATTTTCCGGATCCTGATAATATTTTTGGCGATAACCCTAACGGTATAGGTTACTTTAATCAAAACGGATCTCCTTTCCCTTTAACCGAAGGTATTGTAATGACTACCGGAGATGTAACCAGGGTTCCCGGCCCGGCGTATACGTCAATGGAGCAGGGATCGGCCGTTTGGCTTGGCGATACCGATATTGATGCCGTTATGGAAAATATGTTAGGCGGGCCACCGTTTCAGCCATCCACTAATGCATCGATAATTGAATTCGACTTTATCCCGGCTACCCCTACATTAAACTTAGACTTTTTGTTTGCATCAATGGAATATGGCGATTATATACAGTGCTACAGCTATGATACTTTTGCACTATTACTTACTGGCCCAGACGGTGTTACCCAAAATATTGCTGTGATACCGGAAACAGACGATGCCATATCGGTATGGAACATAAGCGGTGCAGCCTATCCTGGCGTATGCCCGGGTTACAACCTGCCTTACTTTGCGCAGTACAATATCTTTGGCCAAAATGATTATTCGCCTACTTCTTTTGCAGGGCAAACGGTGGTTATGACAGCAACGGCACCACTACAGGTTAACCAGCAGTACCACCTTAAAATTGCAATTGCAGAGACCGATAACAACCTTGATTCAGGTGTATTTATCCAGGGTGGAGCCAACGCTATTGCTAACCTTGACCTGGGTGTCGACCTGCTTGTAGCTACCAACAACGCTATTTGTGCTAACGAAGAGGTTACTATTTCAACAGGCCTTAGCGATGCTACTTTTGATTTTGAATGGACTAAGGGCGGCGAGCTAATTCCTAACCAAACAACTCCTAATCTTGTAGTTACAGAGCCGGGAACGTATGGAGTAACTGCTACACTTACCGGTACAAGCTGTGAAGTGACTGATGAAGTGGTGATAGAATTTTACCCGGCAGTAGAGGATATTGTAGCAAACCCTACAGACCTTACCGTTTGCGATGCCGATGGCTTTGCAACGTTTGACCTTTCTCAGAATACAGCAACTATCCTTACAGGACTTAACCCAGCAGATTATGCTGTTAGCTACCATACTACAGAGACAGAAGCCGTTGCTAACACAGGTGCTTTAGACTTATCATACCAAAATACAACGCAATTTGAGCAGACCATCTATGTAAGGATTTACAATAACGTTACGCAGTGCTACGGCATCAAAACCTTTAAACTGATCGTACAAAACCTTACGCCAGATTTTACGCTGACAGGAGATGCCACTATATGTGCAGCATCTAACGTTACGCTAAACATTACCCCTGCAAACTTTGACCCCGCCGATGATGATGTTACCATTACGTGGACGTTCAACGGTGGTACATTGCCTGATACGACTACCTCTATTACTGTGACAGATGCTGGTATTTATACAGTAACTGTAAACAATTCAGGGTGTATAACTACCAAGCAGGTTACAGTAACAGTTACACCAAGTCCGGTTGCCGATGTTGTAGCTGATATAGCCGTATGCGACAGCTATACGCTGCTTCCGCTAAGCACAGATAATGCTTATTATACGGGTACAAATGGTACAGGTACACAGCTATATGCAGGCGATGTTATCATCGATACGCAGCTAATTTATGTGTACGCACAGTCGGGCACCAATACAGATTGTTTTGATGAAATCAGCTTTACGGTAACGGTTACCCCGTCTCCGGAAATCGACCTTGCCCAAAACTGTAACGATGATAACGAATACGAACTAAGTATTATTTTCTTAAATGACACTTACAATCAGGACAACGCCATCTTTGCATGGGAGGGTCCTAAATCAGGCAGTGGTACAACGTTAGTGATAACTAATCCGGGGACATACACCGTTACCATTACGCCATTAAACGGCAGCTGCGCTATAGAAGCCAGCATTGAGGTAGACGACACGATGTGCGAAGTTCAGCGCGGTATATCGCCTAATAACGACGGCTTTAACGACAATTTTGAGCTTACTGCCCTTGGCGTTAAAACCATAAGCATCTTTAACCGTTATGGTAAAGAGGTGTATCACAAAACCAATTATACTAACGAGTGGCACGGGCAAACCGGCAGTGGAGATGAGTTGCCAACGGGTACATACTTTTACACTTTTGAGCGTACTAATGGCGAAACCAAGACCGGATGGATCTACGTGAACCGACAGGATAATTAATTTTTTATTAAAATTTTTAGGTCGAATAACATTTATGTATATATTTGCAGCAAATCAGACAAAGAACTGATACCAATTTATGATATTCAATCAGCTACATCATCATCATTTTCAAACTGGCTCTTACGCGAGAAGGAAATGATATGGTAGTAACCTAAAATAATTTTTCTAAACCCGTTTGAGTAAAATCAGACGGGTTTTTTATTTACAGCAACTTCCCCCCTCTTATTTTACTCAGGCTTATTAAAACAACCATGAGTACATTAAAAATTGCCATCCAGAAGAACGGCAGGTTAAGCGAAAAATCGCTGCAATTATTAAAAGAATGCGGCATAAAGCTAAGTAATGGCGAGCGCAGGCTAAAAACCACATCGTCTAACTTTCCTATCGAAATACTCTTTTTAAGAGATGACGATATCCCCCAATATGTAGAGCAGGGCGTTGCCGATGTTGGCATCCTTGGCGAGAATGAGGTTTGGGAAAAAGATAAAAACGTTGTCATCACAAAAAAACTGGGTTTTGCCAATTGCAGGCTCTCGCTTGCCATACCTAAGGAGCTGCACTACACAGGCCTTAGCTACTTCAGCCAAAAAAAGGTGGCTACGAGTTATCCTGGAATTCTGGATAAATTCTTTAAACAAAACAATCTTGATGTTGAAATTGAGACCATTGGCGGCAGTGTAGAAATTGCCCCGGGTATTGGCCTTGCCGATGCCATTTTTGATATTGTAAGCACCGGCAGCACCCTGCAAATCAACGGGCTTAAAGAAGTTGAACTGGTTACAAACAGTGAAGCCGTTTTAATAAGCAATCCTAACCTAGGTGCTGAAAAGCAGGAAATATTAGAGCGTTTGTTGTTCAGGATACAGTCGGTCAGGAACGCGGCTGAGAATAAGTACATACTGCTTAACGCGCCTAACGAATCGATAGAAAAGATATCCAACATACTGCCCGGCATGAAAAGCCCGACGGTACTGCCGCTGATAGAACCGGGATGGAGCAGCATCCATTCGGTAGTTAAAGAAGATGAGTTTTGGGATATAATCGACCAATTAAAAGCGCTTGGCGCGGAAGGCATCCTGATTATTAATGTAGAAAAAATGATACTTTAAGCCATGATACAGAAGATAATAAATCCTGATATAGACCAATGGCAGGCCCTTTGCGAACGCCCCGCCCTGCCCCAACTTGATGTACAGGAACTGGTGCAGCAAATTTTTACTGAGATTAAACGCAATGGCGATGAAGCTGTCAAAAAATACACCGGCTTTTTTGATGATGCAATAGTTGAAAACGTAAAAGTTTCGGCGGAAGCCATTGACGCAGTAGCAAAACAAATTCCTAACGATTTAAAACGGGCCATCCATCTGGCTAAAAGCAACATAGAAAAATTCCACACATCGCAACAGGAAGATGTAAAGGTTGTTGAAACAACACCCGGTGTAGAATGCTGGAGGGAAAGCCGCCCAATTGAAAGGGTTGGCATTTACATTCCCGGTGGTTCTGCACCCTTGTTCTCCACGGTTTTGATGTTAGGTATTCCTGCAAAGATTGCGGGCTGTAAAGAAATTATACTTTGCTCGCCTCCAGATAAAAAAGGGAATATTAACCCTGCTATTTTGTACACGGCACAGTTGGTGGGCATAACCGCGGTTTATGCTATTGGTGGCATACAAGCTATTGGCGCTATGGCAATTGGCACCGAAAGCATTACAAGGGTTGATAAAATATTCGGACCCGGTAACCAGTATGTAACCGCTGCTAAACAGGCAGCACTAAATTATGGTGTGGCTATCGACCTGCCTGCCGGGCCAAGTGAGGTTTTGGTTATTGCCGATGCCACCTGCAACCCGGAATTTGTGGCTGCCGACCTGCTATCTCAAGCCGAACATGGTGCTGACAGTCAGGTTATTTTACTTTCAGATAATGAGCAAGTTACTGATGCCGTTATTAAGGCTTTGGAATCGCAAACAAAAGCGCTTCCTCGTAAGGAAACGGTGCTTAAATGCCTGCAAAACAGCAAGGCAATAGTACTTGAAACTATTAATGAATGTGTTGAATTCAGTAACCTTTACGCTCCTGAACATTTAATTATAGCTTCAGACAACGCCGAAGGTTTCATTACAAAAATTACTACGGCGGGCTCGGTTTTCTTGGGTAATTACAGCTGCGAAAGCGCCGGCGATTATGCCAGCGGCACCAACCACACGCTGCCTACTAACGGCTACGCCAAAAGCTACAGTGGGGTATCGTTAGATAGCTTTGTGAAAAAAATTACGTTCCAGAAAATCAGTGCTGTAGGCCTCCAAAATATTGGCCCTGCCATAGAACTTATGGCTGCCGCCGAACAATTAGAAGCCCATAAAAATGCCGTAACCATCCGTTTAAAAAGCCTCAATAATGTTTAATATCAACACGTTAGTCCGCCCCAACATACTCAACCTTGAGCCCTATTCTTCTGCACGGGATGAATTTTCCGGTTCGGAAGGTATCTTCCTGGATGCCAACGAAAATCCATTTGGCACCCTGAACCGCTACCCAGATCCATTCCAAAAACAGCTTAAGCAGAAACTATCTGAAATTAAGTCGGTTGCAACCGAAAATATCTTTTTAGGCAACGGTAGCGACGAAATAATTGATCTTTGTTTCCGTATTTTTTGCGAGCCGGGTAAAGACAAAGCCCTAACCTTTGTGCCTACCTACGGCATGTACGAGGTTTCCGCCGCCATTAATAATGTAGAATTGATTAAGGTTTATTTAGACGAGAATTTCCAGATCAACAAAAACGAAGCTCTGACCCTGCTCAGCGATGCTAACCTTAAACTTATCTTTATCTGTTCGCCCAACAACCCAACTGCTAATTGTATTGATGCTGTGGAGTTTATAATCCAAAACTTTAAAGGCATAGTGGTTGTAGATGAAGCTTATATCGACTTTTCTGATAAGGAATCGCTGTCCCAAAAAATCGATCAATACCCTAACCTAATTGTTCTTCAAACCCTTAGCAAAGCCTGGGGACTGGCAGCAGCACGAGTGGGTATTGCGTTTACAAATTCGGCAATTATTAACTTTCTGAATAAAGTAAAGCCGCCATATAATATTAGTGCGCCTAACCAACAGGCTGCTTTACAGGCTTTAAACGAAGTAGATAGATACGAATATGAGAAAGCAATATTAATACGGGAACGTGAAAAAATGCTGTTAGAGCTTCAGAATATCTGCCTTATAAAAAAGATATATCCATCAGAAACCAACTTTATTTTAATTGAAGTTACCGATGCAGATGGGATTTATAATGCGTTAACTTCACAAAATATAATTATACGAAACCGAAATAAAGTGATACGTAACTGCCTGAGGCTTACGGTGGGGTCTCCCGAAGAAAATGCAGCATTACTAACCGCTTTACAAAACATATCAGCATGAAAAAAGTACTTTTTATAGACCGCGACGGCACGCTTGTTATCGAGCCACCCACAGATTACCAATTAGATAGCCTTGAAAAATTGGAGTTTTATCCCGGCGTTTTTTCTAACCTATCGCGCATTGTGCGTGAAATGGATTACGAGCTGGTAATAGTTACAAATCAGGATGGCCTGGGCACCGACTCTTTTCCTGAAGACACATTTTGGCCGGCAAACAACAAAATGCTACAGGCCTTTAAAAATGAAGGCATCACGTTTGCAGAGATCATTATTGATAAGAGCTTTCCGCATGAAAATTTGCTATCGCGTAAGCCCGGCACTGCGTTATTAACGCACTATCTAAAAGGCAATTACGACCTAAAAAATAGCTACGTTATTGGCGACAGGCAAACCGATGTACAACTGGCAAAAAATTTGGGGAGTAAGTCGATTTACATGGGCGCTGAAGCCTGCGAAGCTGATTTAGTGACCCAAAGCTGGGAGGCCATTTATAACTTTTTAAAAGCAGTGCCCCGCGCCGCCACAGTTATCCGAAAAACCAATGAAACCGATATTTTTGTCGAAGTAAATCTAAATGGTAGTGGTAAAAGCAACATAAGTACCGGCCTGGCATTTTTTGACCATATGCTCGACCAGCTGGCGCGCCACGGTAACGTAGACCTGACAATTAAGGTTGACGGCGACCTGCAAATTGATGAGCACCACACGATTGAAGATACTGCCATAGCTTTGGGAGATGCCTTTTTACAGGCTTTGGGTAGTAAAAAAGGCATTGAACGCTACGGTTTCTTACTGCCTATGGACGATTGCCTGGCGCAGGTTGCCATAGATTTTGGTGGTCGCCCCTGGCTGGTTTGGGATGCTGGCTTTAAGCGCGAAAAAATTGGCGAAATGCCTACCGAAATGTTCATGCATTTTTTTAAATCATTCAGTGACAGTGCCAAATGCAACCTGAACATTAAGGTCGAGGGCACCAACGAGCACCACAAGATCGAATCGATTTTTAAGGCATTTGCCAAAGCCATTAAGATGGCTGTGCAGCAAACCGACAACTTTAAAATACCAAGCACCAAAGGAACATTATGATAGCCATACTAAAATACAATGCAGGCAACACACAATCGGTAGAAAATGCTGTTAAACGGCTTGGTTATGAGTGTGTTGTGACCGATGACAGGCAATTACTGCAAAGCGCTGAAAAGGTAATTTTTCCGGGTGTGGGAGAGGCAGCTTCGGCAATGGAATATTTGCGGGGAAAGAATCTGGACGAGGTAGTTAAATCATTGACACAACCCGTTTTAGGGATTTGCCTCGGCCTGCAATTGATGTGTAGGTATTCTGAAGAAGGTGACACAAATGGCCTTGGGATTTTTGATGTGGATGTGAAGAAATTCCCACCAAAAGACAAAGTACCACATATGGGATGGAATACGATTTCAAAGTCTGAAAACCAACTATTTAACCGTCTTTTACCGGATGATAATGTTTACTTTGTGCACAGCTATTATGCTGAATTATCGCAATTTACCATTGCCGAATGCGACTATATTTTGCCTTTTAGTGCCGCCCTGCAAAAGAATAATTTTTACGCAGTTCAGTTCCACACCGAGAAATCAGGCACAGTGGGCGAACAAATACTTACTAACTTCCTGAAATTATGAGGATTATACCGGCAATAGATATTATTAACGGCAAATGCGTGCGCCTTACCAAAGGCGATTACAGCACACAGAAAATATACAACGAAAACCCAATAGAAGTCGCTAAACAGTTTGAAAATGAAGGCATTAAATACCTGCACCTGGTAGATTTAGACGGCGCAAAGTTAGGTAAGATAATTAACCATAAAGTACTGGAAACCATAGTGTTACAAACCAATCTGAACATTGATTTTGGTGGTGGCATTAAAACCGAAACCGATTTAAATATAGCCTTTAATGCTGGTGCACAGCAAATTACAGCAGGAAGCATAGCCGTTAAAAGCCCTGAAACTGTTTACGAATGGCTGACTAAGCACGGTGCGGACAAAATCATATTGGGAGCTGATTGCCTTAACCGTAAAATAGCTACAGCCGGATGGCTGGAAAACAGTGAGTTAGATGTGATCGACTTTATAAAAGCGTATAAGGAAAAGGGAATCAGTAATGTTATTTGTACTGATATAAGCAAGGATGGAATGCTGCAAGGTGCTTCTAATGAGCTGTATACAGATATTTTGAGTAGTGTCAACGTTAAGCTGATCGCAAGCGGAGGGATATCCTCAATGGATGATGTACTGCAAATGCAACAGATTGGTTGTGAGGGTGTAATAATAGGAAAAGCCATTTACGAAGGCAAAATTTCATTAAAAGAATTGAGCGTATTATGCTGAAAAAGAGAATCATACCATGTTTTGATATCAAAGATGGCCGCGTGGTTAAGGGCATTAACTTTGTGGGGCTTCGGGATGCCGGTAATCCTGTGGAATTAGCGGCACAATACGCCCTTGCCGGCGCGGATGAGCTTGTATTTCTGGACATTATGGCTACAGAGCAAAACCGAAAAACGCTAACCGACCTGGTCTCTCAAATTGCTGCGGAAATCAACATACCGTTTACGGTGGGTGGCGGCATTAACTTAGTAGCTGATGCTGATAAGATTATCCGCAGCGGAGCTGATAAAATCAGCCTGAATTCATCGGCTGTTAAAAGCCCGCAATTGATTACTGATATTGCCAAAACACTTGGTACACAAGCAGTTGTAGTAGCCATAGATACTAAGCTTATTAACGGTAAGTGGGAAGTTTTTATAAACGGCGGAAAAATTGCAACAGGCTTAAATACAATAGAATGGGCTAAAAAAGCATCGCAATTAGGTGCCGGAGAACTGCTCCTGACTTCTATGAATAACGACGGTACCAAGTCCGGTTTCGCGATCGATATTCTCAATTTAGTATGCGATAGTGTTGATATTCCGGTGATTGCGTCGGGGGGTGCGGGGAGCAAGGAGCATTTCAAGGAGGTTTTTACCAAAACTAAGGCTACAGCGGCACTTGCAGCCAGCATTTTTCATTACGGAGAGGTTGGCATTCAGGAACTTAAGGATTATTTAAAAACAGAAAACATTGCTATACGATGACATTAGATTTCAACAAAACAAACGGACTGATACCTGTAATTATTCAGGATACATTTAGCCTTAAAGTGCTGATGCTGGGGTACATGAACGAAGAAGCCTACCAAAAAACGGTATCCGAGAAAAAAGTCACCTTTTTTAGCCGAAGCCGTAACGAACTGTGGACTAAAGGCCAAACATCGGGCAACTATTTGAATGTGGTGGAGATCCTGCCCGACTGCGATAACGATACGCTGCTTATAACCGTAGTCCCCGAAGGGCCAACCTGCCACACCGGTAACGAAAGCTGCTTTAATTCAAGTACTTACAAAGGATTTCTGTATCAGTTGGAGCAAATTATCGATGAGAAGATATCGGGCGATGACCCAACCTCTTATACTAACCAATTATACAAAAGAGGCATCAATAAAGTGGCACAAAAGGTTGGCGAAGAGGCTGTTGAGCTTGTAATTGAGGCAAAAGACAATGACGATAAACTGTTTAAGAACGAAGCGGCTGATTTGCTGTATCACTTCCTTATCTTACTGAAAGCCAAGAATATAAAACTCCAAGACATCGAAGCCATCCTCAAAAACAGGAATCAGGGCGATTCTGTAAAATAAACAGTACAAATGTATAGTGGTTTACACAAAAACAGGTGTTTTTAAAAATGCTTAATATTTCACTTTTGGATTTTGAATTGCGTAAAAGTTCGTTTTATTAAGTTCTGAAAACAAACCATTTAATTTTGATATTTCACTTTTGGTACATTAAATATCGCGATTTTCGCGATCAGCAAAAATAGCATGTATAATAATTTAGCACATTAAGAATTGAGAGGATAGATGATAGACGCAAGATGATAGACTCACTTTCCTCCCATAATAAAAATATCCGCAGGTAGTACTGAAGTAATGGCTTCAGTACTACCTATTTTATCCCGTTGTAACTTTGCAAAAATTAATAGCATCTTTAGCCCAATATTTTTTTGCCGATTTGCTATAAAATTGTTTCTTTGGTTTATCAATCACCTTTCCGGCTATCTGCGATTATGGAACAGCCCAAGCAGCCTTTTTTAGAAACCCTATACCATTTGCGCACGATAGAGCAGGTTATTTTATACAATAAAATGGCCGAAATCCCTGCAAGTGAGGCAACCGCAGCGGTCGATTTTTTGGAGTCGGAATACGAGCGTGAGGCAACAGGCTATCCGTATACAGCACCAAAGTTTGATGCCGCCGCAGCGTTATGGGGTGCCAAAACGCTTTATAATGCCGCGCAACTGATGGTGTACCGCGATACTAAATCGGCTGAATTAGCTGCACTCCTGCCACCTTTTCCCGGTACGCCCGATGCTTCGGCAATGCTCTCGGCTGATATCTGCCTGCGCTTTTTGCCGCAGGTGGCCTGGCAACTGCATAATATAGATGCCGAAGACCCGCTTATCGCAGTGCTCAGGCAAAGGCTGGTGCAATTTCATTATTCTGCCATAGTGTTTGATGTTGAAATTCAAGACATTGCCATCGAACCGCTGTTTAAAAACGATTGCTTCAGGCAGTTGTATATTGACAGGGTAACCGAACGCAAAGCCGCAAAATGGGCTGCCCTGCCCGCCATAAAAGAGCAGGTACTGGCTAACCTGGGTAACCATAAAGCATTGTTCTGGCGGGAAATAGATTTAATAAATTAAAATATCGGCTACAAAGCCATAATTATACAATACAAAATGACTTCGATAGAAAAGCTTAATGAAGTTTTAAAGAGCCTTAAAGATACCTTTGTAGGCAAGAATGAAATTATAGACCTTTTGGGCATCAGCCTTATAGCGCGTGAAAATGCCTTTTTACTGGGCCCTCCCGGTACGGCAAAGAGCGCCATTGTGCGCGCCCTGTCCAATAAAATAGATGAAGGCAAAAACTTTGAATACCTGCTAACCCGCTTTACCGAGCCTAACGAGATCTTTGGCCCGTTCGACATTCGTAAACTAAAAGAGGGCGAGCTTGTTACCAATACCAATGGCATGATGCCCGAGGCAAGCATGGTTTTCCTGGATGAGATATTTAACGCCAACTCGGCCATACTCAACAGCCTGTTAATGGCGCTTAACGAAAAAATATTTCGCCGCGGTAAAGAAACCCGCAAACTGCCCGCCTTAATGTTTGTGGGTGCCAGCAACGTACTACCCGAAGATGAGGCACTTAATGCCCTGTTAGACCGTTTTTTGGTGCGCATTAAATGCGATTACGTAGACCCGGATTTGCTGCACGAGGTACTGCTTGCCGGGTGGAAACTGGAAAATAACGCTGCCGCTGAAAGCCTTACAGTATCTGCCGAAGAGGTTAAGGCGCTACAGGCCGCAAGCCGCCGCGTTAGCCTTAACAACATAAGGCTACAGTATGTAGATGTGGTGCACAGCCTGCGCAATACCGGCATAAAAGTGTCGGACAGGCGGGCGGTTAAACTGCAAAACCTTATTGCTGCCAGCGCCCTTATGTGCGGCCGCGAGGAGGCAATATTGTCGGATCTTTGGGTGCTTAAATACATTTGGGATACCGAGGAGCAAATCGAAGTCTTAGAGGGTATTATTAACGCCGTGATAGAAAAAGACGAAGCCCCCAACGCCCACCCGCAGGCGGTTTTTAATAAAACACCCAACCCCGAAGAGCTTATTAAAGAGGTGCAGCACTTAAACGAAAAGTGGCTGCAGGAAGGGCTGTCTTTTGAAGAAAAGAACATTATAAAAGACAAGCTGCGCTACCTGCAATCGCGTTGCGACTGGGTTAAAAACAACGAGCAAAAACAGTATATTGGCAAGGAGATAGAAACGCTATGGCAGAAGATACTGCAAACCATATAACTACCTATATTTTAGAAATACCCATATCTAATACATTGCTATTAGGGCACATACGCCATTGGGATAACCTAAAGGGCGCTACCGATGATGCTACCATCTGGATAAAGGATATTACGCAGCAGCAGGCCGATAGCCCCGAAATTATGGCGATACCGTATAAAACACTGTACTACCAAAAAGATAATTTACTGTTTGTAAAAGGCAGCCTGTTGCCCGTAAAAAAAATGAGGTCGGCACTGCTATGGTCGCCTTTAGACAGGTTGTTGCCGGTAAGCCTGCCCCCGCTAAACCATAATTTTTTCGGGATTACCAATGGAGTTTCTGTAAACATAATCCCTTCGGCTACAGAGCAGGAACCGTACGCCCTGCTGCTAAATCGCGATGCAGCCGCAAGCTATATAACATCGGCGCCTAAAGTGCGCCTTCAAAATTTGCATTATTCAGGTATTGATGATAACATACTTATACTGGGCACACCCCTGCTACCTGTTAGCGGGCAAACCTACTGGCGCGTAAACAACATGCTGCTGCCCGCAGGCTATGATTTTGAATTGCCCCTGCTGTACAGCACCGTAGAGAACCTGATAGCCCCCGATGGCAACCATCTTATTATTTGGCAAATAAATGGCAGCTATACCCTACTGCCTAAAGAGGCCGTTATGCCACTATCCATCAGTTCATTCCGTTTAACCTACCCTACTGCTTAATTATGGAGTTACAAGAGTATTTTCAGTCGTACAGCAGTTACTTTTGGGAATGGGAAAACGAGGTACATTCGCCTCAAGGCGTTTATGAATCGGCTACTATCGTAAACGGTAGCACCATAGGATACGAAGCTTATATTATGGAGGTTTTAGAATACCTTGCAGAAGAAAGCATACCGCCTTTCGGCTCGCTTTTGCTTGCCCTTATCGCTACCAACTCTAATTCGCAAGCCGCCATGGGTAAAGTGTTTGCAGATGAATCCAAGCCTTTTAAAGACAATCCTTCGATAATCGACATGTTGGCCGAATCAAGGGCGTTTTTAGATAAACTTGCGGCACTGCCACAAAATTATAAGTTGGGCAATAAAAGAAAACAGGTATTACAAGCTGTGTTTTCGGGTTGCCATAACAGGATTTCTTCCGAAAAAGCAAAAACTATTTTAGGCGAATATAAACAGCACCGCCATCACTTGTTACGAGCAGGTAGTAAGATAAATTTCAGTTTTGCTACGTTTCAGAAAGACTTTCGTACACTGGCTTTACTAAATAAAAAGTATACATCGGTAGATGATATACTTCTTGCCATAGGAGGCCTGCCGCAGCTCCCTGAAATTTCAGAGGCAATAGCCGAAGAGCCGGTAAGCACCACCCAGCCTGATCTTGTTCAGCAGCTTATACAGGACCCACGAACATTCCCGGTAGGCAGCCTTATAAAGCGCATCTGGTCGGGCCTCAACATACCCATGCACCATTTTGCGGGTGGCAGGCAACCGCTGGGCGGCATATCCGACCTGACCAATAAAGGCGATTTTGACAAGCTGCTCATCTCAGAATTTGCTAACGATGATGATGTTTTTATGCAGCGCCTTGCCAATAATGAGGCCTTGTACATAGAGCGCGAGGTTCCGCCCGAAAATGACAAATTTTTGAGGATATTACTGGTAGATGTCTCCTTAAAAAACTGGGGCACACCTAAGATACTGGCGTATGCAGCCGCACTGGGTGTGGCTACGCATCCTAAAACCAATATTGAGTGCAAAATAATTGCCGTAGCGCAGGAGTACCAGGAAGTGTATTATACATCGGTAGAGGATGTTATTACTGGGCTGGATGTCCTCAGCGGCAAGCTGGATGCATCAGCCGGGTTAAGCGCCTTTTTAGAAAGCGAGCATACCAAAGGCAGCCCTGAGATATTTGTAATCTCAACAAGCGGTGCCTTAAAGCTGCCTGCGGTGCAAAAGGTGCTTAACGACCATCACGAAAAAATAAAGTACGTTATAGAGCCCGACCATCAGGGCAACCTTAACTTTTATAAGATACAAAACCGTGCGCGCAAGCTGGTGCTGCACCTGTACCTTCCGTTAGAAGAACTTTGGCAAAACAGGCCTAAAGAAGACAATTCAGCAAAAGGTAAAACACGAAAAGCCAATTCGGCGGTTTCAATACCTGATTACCCCATCCTTTTCCCTTTGCGAGCCAATATTATTGATAAGTTTTGGCTTAATGGGTACATTTACCTCCTTACGGCCAACAGGAGCTTGTACCGCACCTATTTAAAAAATATTCCGGAAAGAGAGTATTCTCCTATTAACCATAAACATAAGGGTTGCGAACTGCTGTTAGAGAACCTGTCAATAAAATCGGGAGGTTTGCATGCACTGGGCCGCGAGGACGGCCACTACATTCTTGTGTCCTATTACAAGAGGGAAGGTATTATTAGCTATCATAATTTAAATACATCCGAATATCACAAATTGCCTTTTGAGGGAAAGGATAAGAATTATAATCTCTTTTATTTTAACGAAGTAAATACGTATTGCATGATTGATGAAGCTCTTACAGAGAATCAAAATATTACAAAAAACGATAGAGGGTTACAAATAGAAATAGTAAGATCGCACATTAAGGTAGAAAATGAGTACAATAAATATAAAGCCGAATTAGGTAATTATACTTACAACCCCGGGAGCAACATTCTTAAAAACTTTTTGCCCGCCTGTATAGATACCGAAGGTAAGCTGCACTTGTACAAGCATGAGTTTAATGTAAACCTGCACAACAATGAGGTACACAGCACGTTCAGGATGTATAGCAATCGCAGTTACACTCCACAGGTCAACGCGCATTATGACAACAGCACTGATAAAAGCAAACTGCTCTTCCCTGATGGCAGTGAGATTATAAGGGATAAACGCGGTATGTTTATACTGATAAGCAGTAACCCCGCCATACCAAAAATATACCTGCCTGCAAGCCTGGATTACAATCTTGGCCTTGCTGCCGGCGATGATTTTGCCGGAAATGACTATTTTTATAAGGATAAAAGCAATGCGCCACTGTTAAAAATAAGCGTGAACAGTTTTAACCATAAATACCTTGAGCCGTTTATAAATACCATTTTAAACCATGGAGCTTAGCATAAAGCCGTATCATAAAAACAGTTACCCAAAAAGGGGCGTGCTTATAAAAAGCGCATTGCCTATGGTATGGCTTGCACAAATACAGCGTATG
Source organism: Flavobacterium zepuense (assembly GCF_007097145.1). Classification (GTDB taxonomy): domain Bacteria; phylum Bacteroidota; class Bacteroidia; order Flavobacteriales; family Flavobacteriaceae; genus Flavobacterium; species Flavobacterium zepuense. The sequence continues at coordinate 319,755 of NZ_VJVZ01000001.1, forward strand.
GGGCTTGCGTTACAGGATATTACGGCTTACCCCGTGCCGGACACAAAGGCTAACGAGGTTTTTGGCTGCCTTGTTGTTTTAAAGGAGCACGTAACTATTGCCGAACTCAACAGCAACGCCCTCCTGCAACTGGTTAACGATAAAATATTTATACCGGAATACAGTACACTTAGTCCGCAATTATCTGAGAGTGAATGGCAAAAGCTGTTTGGCAGTCATTACTACATTCACCATCCTGAAATTGGTCTGGCAGAAGTAGCCGAACCCATTAACTGGCAGGTGCTTATTACACTTCCTGAGCAGGCAAACCTGCACATAACTGCGCCTTTAAAAAGTGTTGCCATTCCGCGGCAGATAAGCACCATGTACATTGAAGCCGACCCCGAAGCGCTCGCCGCCGCCGTAGAAAAGCCTTTTGGCGACGAAGGCCTTGACAACCTGCCGTTTGATGTGCAAAAACTGCTTAAAGGCAACCAAAAGGAAATGGATAAATTCCTCGCGTTTTTAGATAAAAACCCCGATTTGGCTTTAAAATTTGCCATTCCCTTAGATACGTTGGGAACGTCACGCGGCGGCAATAAGGGCAAATTTACGTTTGGTAAAGGTGTTGGTGGAGGACTTGGTTTGGGATTAAGTAAAGCATTAGGCCTAACCCGCGATACTACCGGCCAGCTAACAAAGTCGTCTAAGCGCAGCCTTCTCATAATAGCAATGCTATTTACCGGGCTGGTTGCGCTTATTATGTCGGCCAGCGGTTGGGAGGGAAAACCAAATATCTTCCCAATGCTTATCTTCATTATTGCGATAGTACTTATAGAAAGGTTTTCAGGCAGCAAAAATGCCGCTCCGCGCAGCAGTTCCGGCAGTGGTGGCAGCAACGTGTTACTGGATAATGAAAGGTTTACCACCCTGCAAAAACGCTACGAAAACATGGCGGCCAATTATATTACGCAGGGCGACTACCAAAAGGCAGCGCATATTTACCTGAAACTTTTAAAGAATTACCCCAAAGCGGCGCAGGTGCTGGAAGACGGCGGCTGTTATGCCGAAGCAGCATCCATATACCTCAACTATTGCAAAAACAAGGTTAAGGCGGCAGAATGCTACGAGAAGGCCAGAATATACAATGAGGCAATTATCCTGCATAAAGAAATGAAGCAACACGAAAAGGTGGGCGATCTGTACACCCTCCTTAACCGTAAACAGGATGCCGATACCTACTACAACCTCGTTGCCGATGATTATAAACAGGGCTCGCAGTTTGTAAAGGCTTCGCTTATTTATAAATATAAGATAGGCGTACCGGCATTGGCGCAGGATATTTTGCTTGAAGGCTGGAACACCAACAAAGACCCCTACAATTGCCTGAACAATTATTTTGCTAATATTGAAACGGATGCCGCGTTAGAGGATGAAATAAACAGTATTTATAAGCAAACGAATGCTAAAAACCGACTGATATTTTTAGAGGCCATTAAGGTGGAATATACCAAACACGACAGCCTTAAAGAGCCTGTAAAAGATATTGCTTACGAGATTATTGCCGAACATTTAGAGGCCAGTCCTGCTGTAGCCTCTGAACTTATATTTTTTAATAAAGAAGATAAGTCCATTACCAAAGATGTAATGAAATATAAGGCCAAACGTAAAAGTATACGCCTGTAAATAAGGTTATAAAGATTGTATGTACCTCAGTATCCCCTCTACATCAAGTATATAGTTTGCGGCAACATTTTCAAGTGCATTGCGGGGCATAAACGGTATTTCTGCTGATTCCGGGTCCTGAATAACAACTATACCCCCGGCCTCCCTAATTTCGGCAAGGCCATGCGTACCATCTGAATTGGCACCCGAGAGTAGTATCGCTGCCACTTCCGGCCCAAAGGCGTCGGCAGCCGACTCAAACGAAACATCAATGCTTGGCCTGCTGTAATTCACTTTTTCGGATGTATCCAGCGATAGCAGGTTGTTCTTCTCAAAAAGCAAATGATAGTCAGACGGCGCAACATATATGTTTCCCGGCTCTAATACCACTTTATCTTCTACATCCTTAACAGGCAGGGTAGTTTTTGCGGCAATTAATTCTTCAAGGGTAGAGTCTTCAGAGCTTTTGCGGTGTACAATAATTACAATGGCAAATGTGGGTATGGCCGTTAGGCGCGGCAGTATTTTAATAAGTACTTCAAGGCTGCCCGCCGACCCCCCTATTAATAAAACCTTGCAGCGTGGGGTTACAGTATCTTTTTCCATAATTTTTCGCGGTCTACTTGTTTAAACCTCATTTGCAGGGGCGAAAACTTAATGGTTTCCTTAGTGCCCAGCGCCAGGTAGCCCAGCTTGGCAAGGCTGTCATCAAAAAGTACCAGGGCCTTTTCCTGCAGTTCTTTATCAAAATATATCAATACATTACGGCACAGTATCAGGTCGAACTCGTTAAACGAACCGTCTGACACCAAATTATGCTGCGAGAACACCATTTTTTCAGAAAGGTCTTCTCCAAACTTTGCATAACCGTAATTTGCTGTGTAGTAATGCGAAAAATCTTTTTTACCGCCCGAAACCATATAGTTTTCAGAATACTGTTTCATCATGTGCAGCGGGAAAATGCCTTTCTTGGCCACATCCAGCACAAGGCCATTAATATCGGTAGCATACAGCAGCGATTTGTGCAGCAAATTGGCCTCTTTAAGCAATATGGCCATAGAGTACACCTCTTCGCCTGTAGAGCAGCCCGCATGCCAAATGCGTATAAACGGCTTGGTGCCTATAATGGGCAAAATTTCGTTGCGCAGCACTTTGTAAAACAGCGGGTCGCGAAACATCTCGGTAACGTTAACCGTAATTTCCTCTACCATGTGCTTAAAATAATCGGGCTCGGTGCGCACTTTGTACAGCAGCTCGCCAAAATTTTTAAAGCCGTCTAAATGTATAAGCCGGTCTACACGGCGTTTAAGCGATGCCCTGGAGTATCCGCTAAAATCAAAACCGTGATATTCAAATACATCATTTATCAACAGCTCCAGCTCACGATCATCTATTAAAACCATTTATATCGTACTTAATAATTGCAGTAATTTATCTACATCTACAGGTTTGGATATGTAATCATCTGCCCCGGCCTGCAGGCATTTTTCCCTGTCGCCCACCATAGCCTGCGCCGTTACCGATATTACTGGCGTACCCTTGCGGGCCGGTATCTTTTTAATAAGCGGTATAGCCTCATAACCGTCCATATCGGGCATCATCATATCAATAAGCACTGCATCTACAGGTTCATCGGTTTTAAGCAATTCCAGCGCCTCTTTAGCACTGGTGCACGAAAGGCACTCAAACGAGCGTGCCCTTAATGTTGCCGATAGCGCAAAAATGTTGCGCGCATCATCATCTACAATTAAAACTCTTTTCTTGCTCATTTTAATGTATTACTATTAATGCTGGTCGTACAGCCAAACCCTTAATAAAGACAATAACTGGTCTATATCTACCGGTTTTGTTATATAATCGCTTGCACCTGCGTTGATGCATTTTTCCCTGTCGCCCGTCATGGCCTTTGCTGTTACGGCAATTACCGGCAGGTTCTTGTATTTTTTATTTTCGCGAATGCGGGTGGCGGTTTCGTAGCCATCCATATTAGGCATCATCATATCCAGCAGCACCACATCTACCCCGGGGTTCTCGCCCAGCGATTTTAGCGCCTCCTTGCCATCAATGGCCGTTATGACATTCATTTTAAGCGATTCTAACGCCTTGGTAAGCGAGTAAATGTTTCGCACATCATCATCTACCACAAGCACAGTTTTATCGCTTAATACATTGTTTAACTGGTTCAGTTTTTTATAATCCTTTTTACCGTTAGCCCCCTTCTTTTCTTCTACAAGGTGAAGAAAAAGCGAAACCTCATCCAGCATCCTTTGGTACGAATGTGCGGTTTTAATAACTATCGAGTCGGCATATTTTTTAATCTTAAGCTCCTCTTTCATGCTAAGGCTCTTGCCCGTAAATACAATTACAGGAAGGTTCTCTAAGCCCGGGTTCTTTTTAACGTTCTCCAGTATTTCATATGCCTGCTTGTCAGGAATACCCATATCAAGTATAACGCAGTCTACCTCTGCCCTTTGCAGCGTGTTTACGCCCTCGTTTATCTCGCTTTTAATTTCAGAATTGATATTGTTGCTTTCTAAAAAGAAGGCAAGCGCTTTGGCATGTTGCGGGTTATCTTCAAAAATAAGCACCTTTTGCGATTCGCGGCTGATGATGTGCTCAATCCTCCTGAAGATATCGGGCATTTGCTCAAAGGCCACCGGCTTATCTAAAAAGTTTATGGCACCTTTTAGCAAACTTTCCTGCTTAAGTTTGTGCGACGACATAATGTGTACCGGTATGTGCTTGGTTTGGGCATTGTTTTTAAGCTCTTCCATAACTTCCCACCCGCTTTTTATAGGCAGCTGAATATCGAGCAACACGCCCACCGGTTTATATACCAGTGCAAGATTTAAGGCATGGTCACCACGAACGGAAACAATACCTTTATAACCACGCTTACGCGTGAATTCTAATAGCGATTTGGCAAAGTTAATATCGTCCTCTACAATCAAAATGGCCTTGTCGTTATCGCCTACGGCCTCCCGGTCATCGGGCACATCCTCGGGTATCGACGGACTTATGTATTGTTTTATCTCGGCATCCTTTTTATCCTGTGCATCTGTAGTTTCAGATTTATAGGCTGATGTTTCCTCAAGCCTTTCAACCGGAGCTGCAATAACAGAGCCTATAATAGGCACGGTTATGGTAAACTCACTACCCTCGCCTACCGCGCTTTTAAGCGTAATTTCGCCACGAAGCAATTTAGCCAGCTCACGGCTGATGGAAAGCCCCAACCCGGTACCGCCATACTTGCGTTTGGTGGAGCCATCGGCCTGTTGAAAGGCTTCAAATATCAATGGCTGCTTTTCCCTTGGTATACCAATGCCTGTATCTTTAACCACAAACATCATCAGCTTGCTATCAGTAGGGTGTTTTTTAACCTCTAACGTTACAGAGCCTTGTGAAGTAAATTTAATCGCGTTAGATATCAGGTTTTTAAGTATCTGCTCTAAACGCATTTTATCGGTACGGATAACCACCGGCGCATCTTTCGCTACAATTTTAAACTCGATATTTTTTTGCTTGGCAACCTCTGTAAACAGGGCTTTAAGGCTATCAGTAATTTCTTTAGTGGCAACATCCAGGAACTCCAGTTCCATTTTACCTGCCTCAATTTTACTAAGGTCCAGTATCTCATCAATTAGCCCTAACAAACCGTTGCCCGAGCTGTTTATAACCTTAGCAAACTCTACCTGCTCGCCGTTCATGTTGGCATCGTTATTTTCAGATAATAAACGGCTTAAAAGCAATATAGAGTTAAGCGGCGTGCGCAGCTCGTGCGACATATTGGCTAAAAACTCTGACTTATAACGTGTGGTAAGCTCCAGGTCTTCTGATTTTTTCTGGATCTCCATGTTCTTTTCTTCCAGCAACACACTGCGCTCTGCAAGCTCCTCGTTGGTTTGCTGCAATTCTTCCTGCTGCACGCGAAGCTCTTCCTCGCTTGCCTGTAGTTTTTGGGTTTGCGCTTCCAGTTCGGCGTTCATGCCCTCAAGTTCGGTGTGCTGTGCTCTTAGCTCCTCGCCCTGGGCCTGGGTTTCTTCCAGCAGTTCCTGCACACGTTTCCTGTTTTGGGCAGCAGTAATGGCAATACCAATATTATTGGCAACCGAGCGTAAAAACTCGAGGTCGCGCTTTGTAAATTCCTTAACCGAAGCCAGCTCTAAAGCCCCAACAACCTTATTATCTACAAGCGGCAGCGCCACAATGTGGGACGGCTTAACATCGCCAAGGGCGTAGGATATGGTAATATCTTCCGGCGAAAGCGCCTTAAGCTGCATTAATTTGTTAGATGCCACAGCCTGGCCGGTAAGCCCGTCGCCTATGGTTAGGTATTCCCTGTCTTTGCTTGGTACGTAGCTGTACCCCGCGTATGATTTAAGGTGCTCCCCCTCTACCAAATACAATATTGCCGCATTACTTTTAGTATACAGCGCTATGTATTCGGCAATATCTTTAGTTAACTGGTTAAGCGGCTTCTCGCCTATCATAACCGTATTAAGCTCTGCCACGCCGGCTTGCAGCCATTCGTTATCAGACAGTGATTTAAACGATGCACTAAGTGCCACCGCCATATTATTAAGCGATAAACCTACGCTGCCCAGGGCATCGCTCTCGCTATCCTCCACCCTGATATCATAATTACCTTCTGCAATTTGCCCGGCTACACCGCTTATAACGCGGATGCGCTCAGCAGTTTCTCTGTCATTTTTTTCCAGCTGTAGCTGAAGTTTAAGCCTTTGGTTATAATCCCTTATAGTCCGTACAAAGAACACTGCACTTATTAATAGCGCAATAATTGCGGCAATAACAATAAGCACCGAACTGTAAAACCCATAACGCTCTGATTGCGAATTTCTTTCGTCAAGCAGGCTGCGCTCTTCGGTTTCCATACGCTTTAAAATGGTGCGTATGCTGTCCATGAGGTTCTTGCCCTGGTTAATTTCATCGGGCACTACAGGCCAGCCTTTTCTTTTTTGAGATATGCGGGTATCTAAATATTTAAAGAACTGCGCCCTAAGCGGTGCCAGCTCTTTAAGGCTGCTTTGCTGCGCCTCATTGTCTTTAGTTAAAACGGCCAGTTTTTCAAAATATCCTTCAGACCGCTCGCGGGCTGTGCTATAGTTAGCCAGAAAATTATCATCGCCTGTAACTAAAAAGCCGCGCATACCGCCCTGTGCATCTATCATTATAGATGATCCCTCGTTAAGGTTGTAAATAACCTCCTGGGTGTGGTTAACCCACGCGGTACTGTCTAACAGGCTCCTGATGCTTAAAAACGAAGCTATAGAACTTATCATAAGGATAAGCATGGATGCCCCCGAGCTTAGTATTAAATTTCTTCTAAAATTACCGTTCATAGTAATGGTTATATTGGTAAAACTATTATAAAGCTGGAGCCCTGCCCCAATGTGCTTTTGGCTGTAATTAAGCCGTTGTGTTTTTCGGTTATTTTTTTGGCTATGGCAAGGCCTATACCCGTACCCTCATAGGCATTACGGTCGTTAAGGCTCTGGAATATCTTAAATATCTTATCCAGATACACCTCGTTAAAGCCAATGCCGTTATCTGATACTGTTATTTTGCAATAACAGCCTTTGGCCGATGCCGGGCTGTCAAAATCTTTGTCGGCTATGCGCTCAGATGTTATTTCTATAACTGGTGCTATTCCCTCGTTGGTAAATTTTAGCGAGTTACCTATAAGGTTCTGGAAAAGCTGGCGTAACTGACTCGGAATACCTTGTATAACTGGTAAACTACTTGTTTTTACAACCGCATTTTTTTGTTCGATGCGATAATCAAAATCTGATAGCACTTCCTCAAGGATAAGGTTAAGGTCGGTTCTTTCGGGTAAAACGGTAGATGAAAGCCGCGAATATTCTAACAAATCCGTTATTAGTTTCGCCATCCTGTCTGCTGATCGTATCGTGCGGTTTACATAATCAGTAGCTTTATCGTCTTTAACAATATAGCGCTCTTGTATGATCCTGATAAAGGTTTCAATTTTCCTTAGCGGTTCTTTAAGATCGTGCGATACCACCCACGAAAATTGCTGAAGCTCATGGTTCTTCATCTCGAGCTCCTCATTTTTAAGCAGCAGTTCGCTGGTACGTTCAGCTACCTTTTGTTCCAGGTTTTCCTGGGCTTCTTTCCTAATTTCTACTTCTTTAGACAGCAGGTCGCGAATATCCCTTAACTCCTGTTTTTGTTCGGCAAGCTTAAGAAAGGTTTTTACTTTAAGGATAAGCAAATCAGGGTCTACCGGTTTGGTAACGTAGTCTACCCCGCCCGATTCATACCCCTTAGAGATAAACTTTTTTTCTTTATTGATAGCCGATAAAAATATAACGGGAATATCCTTGGTACGGTTGCTTCCGGCAAGTATCTCTACTACCTCAAAGCCGTCCATACCGGGCATCTGCACATCCATAATGATGAGCGAATAGGTTGTCTTAAGTATCTTTTTAAGCGCTTCTTCGCCCGATTCCGCCGAATCTACCGGTATGTTATGAAGTTCGAGTATTTTTTGTAAGGCCAGGATGTTTGCCCGTATGTCATCTACTATTAATACCATCTTAAATATTATGTAGATTTATTGAAACATATGCCATGCCAGTGTACACCGTTGCCTTATGAGCAGCAATGCTGTATGGGCAATGCATAAGCATATGTAGTAAGGTTATCTTTTTTACTTTTTTGGTCACGAAGTAAAAGTATAAAAAGAACTGTTAAAGAGTTGTTAATTCAATTTATGAATATTAACAGTTATTGCATAAACATTATACATCTTACCCATCATACATATCCATAGAAAGGCGGGTTTCCTCAAGGTCCAGCTCGCGCTCTATCTTTCTAAGTATCTCCTCATTAGCGCTGCCGTTGCGGTGTAGTTCCTGTACTTTTTTGCGCTCTACATTTAAAAGGTCTATTTGCAACTGGGTAAATTCGTTAAAAATATTTCCGGCAAGCGTTTCTCCTTTACCAAAAAAGTTAGCGGGCAAATCGGTCTTTTGCAGGCGGTTGTACTTAACCTCATACTTGCTTTTTATATTATGCAGCAGGTCGTCTTGCAGGAGCGATAAATTATCTTCTATATGGGTAATGGTTTGCGATACCACCATATTACGCACTTCATATTCCTCAGCATAGATAGAATACGGCTCCATCTTCATTTTTTTGATGATCCACGGCAGTGTGAAACCCAAGAGCACAAGGGTAGAAAGTATTACGCAAAACGTAAGGTAAATTACCAGGTTGCGGTGCGGGAATATGGTACCATCGGGCAGTGCTAACGGTAACGCGAGCGCTGCCGCCATAGATACTACGCCCCGCATACCCGCCCAGCCAAAGACTACAAGGTTACGCGGATCGAACTCCTCGGTAGTACGAATCTTTTTGCTCAGATAGCGCGGCAGCATGGCTGCCGGTATAACCCAAAAAAAACGCACCACTATTACTACAAAGCTTATGGCAACACCCCACAGTGCAAGCGATACTTTACTGTAATCGCCCATTCCATCCATTATCTGGCGCAGTTGCAGGCCTATCAAAATAAAAATAAGTCCGTTTAGTATGTAGGTAACAACATCCCACACGGTGGTGCTCATTACCCGGCTGCGATGGGTTAATATTTCATCTGAGCGGAACGACAGGTACAAGCCCGTTGTTACCACCGCCAGTACGCCCGAGAAATGAAAATGCTCTGCAAGCAGGTAGGATGCAAACGGGGTAAGAAAAGTAAGGGTAACATCTAAAACGGGATCGGTTACAAATCGTTTATGTACCTGGTACATAAGGTAACCCAATCCTAATCCTACCAATACACCCGCACCGGCTACAACTAAAAAATTAAGGCCGGCCTCCCATAATACAAAGTTACCTGCGGTAATGGCTGCAAGGGCATATTTATAGGCCACAAGGCCGCTGGCATCGTTAACAAGGCTCTCGCCTTCTAAAATGCTTATAAGGCGGGGTTGTAACCCCAGCCCTTTAGTGATGGATGTTGCTGCAACGGCATCTGGCGGCGATACTATAGCACCTATTAAAAAGGCAAGCGGCCAGCCCATATCATCTATCAAATAGTGGGCTGTAACAGCTACAGCTACCGTGGTAAATATTACCAGCCCAATGGCGGCAAGGCTTATAGACCGTATAGAACCTTTAAAGTCGTGCCAGCTGGTATGCCAGGCTGCATGATACAGCAATGGCGGCAGGAATATTATAAATACAACATCGGGGCTAAGGGCAATAACAGGCAGGCCGGGTATAACACTTATAACCACCCCGCATAATACCAGCACAATAGGGAACGGGAATTTATATTTTGTACTAAGGATGCCTAAAAAAGCAACCCCAAATAACAGCATTATAATAACAGTAATGTTTTCCATAAAAATAAAGGGCCTTAACCGGCACAGGTAATATAGTTGTAAATATAAAGATTTGTTTAAATAATCGTACCAAAACAGTAAGTGCAAAAAAAATGCAACTTTTTTTATTTTTTGCAAAACCATTAAAATAATTCCTACGTATATATGTTCAGTAAAATTACTAATGCATTGCCCCTAATTAAAAAAAAAGCCATTTAAATTAAAGTAAGGTGTGGTTTTAATGGCTTCCCTCTTTCTTTACAGAAGGAGGGTTTTTCTTTTAAATGTTTTGTTTTTAATCCCCGTCACTCATCCAACTGGCGGGGATTTATATTTTAAGAAAATACAGTATGCCTCCCTGCGATATTTCGTCACAAAATTATATTTTCACGATATATCGTTATTTTATGTCTACACCTTGTTTTTACATAAAAACAATTTCATAAATTTAATCCTGTTAAATTTTTTTATCAAATTCTAATTGTAATTACCTAATCTATTATAGAACAAAGGTTTAATATCTAACTTTACAAGAAATCTTACAAAAAAATTACTTAACTACATCGCTATTAGTATAATAATCCGGTTCTGGCTGGTAATTTGTTTATAATTAAGATAATGCCATTTAATTTAAACTGTAATTTATGATACGCCAACTCTCCGTTATAGTCTTATTCCTTAATATGTTTACTGCATACGGACAGCTTGTACCTGCCCAAAATGATAGTATTAACGATAGTAATATTGAAGAGAAAGGTACTAACGATTATAAGTTTCGCTACAAGCAGCTCATAATACCCGGGGCATTTATAGCCTATGGTGCCATAGGCCTAAACAGCACCTGGATTAAAAGCATTAACCGCGATATACGCAGCCGCGTGCGCCCCGGTATAGACAGCCGTTTAACCATAGACGATTTTTCGCGTTATGTACCCGTGGCAACTGTATACGGCCTTAACCTGGCAGGCGTGCAGGGTAAGCATAATTTTAAAGACCGTACGGTTATAATACTCACATCGCTGGTGCTTGTAAACGTTACTGTTGCCAGCCTTAAAGAGGTGGTGCATGTAAGGCGGCCCGATGGCACATCTAACGATTCGTTCCCATCCGGGCACACTACATCGGCCTTTGCAGGGGCAGAGTTTTTATACCAGGAATATAAAGATGTATCGGTTTGGTACGGCATAGGTGGTTACGCCATAGCTGCAGGTACCGGTATCTTTAGGATATATAACGACCGCCATTGGTTTACAGATGTTATTACGGGCGCGGGCATAGGCATACTGGGCACCAAGGCCGCCTACTGGATGCACCCTTTTATACAAAGAACACTTTTTGGCAGCAAAGAAAAGAACAACACGAAAGTAAGCGGACTCATACTACCCTTTTACAATGGGCAACAGGTGGGCCTGGCAGTATCGGCGCAATTTTAAACACATACATAACCCAACCACTACCTAATATTAACAGCTATGAAAACAAAAATTACAATCCTCTTTTTGTTTAGCCTTTTATGGGGCTATGCACAACAGGGCGGCGATGGTATAAGCCATACGTTTTATACCATAGGCAATACAGGAGATAAAAGCAACAACAACGCGGCACTAACAGCGCTGGGTAATAGCCTTAAAAATGCAGGCGATAATACCACCGTGCTGTTTTTAGGCAATAATGCATCTGCCAAAGGTTTTAGCGAAGATAACGACGATGCTGTAGAGCGGTTAACACTGCAAACCAACCTGCTTAAGGGTTTTAAAGGCAATGTGTTTTTTATGCCGGGCTACAGCGACTGGCATAAGGGTCTTAAAGGCTTAAAAAAGGAAGCCGACTTTATAACCAAAGCGTTAGGTAATGAAAAGGCTTTTAAGCCACAAAAGGGCTGCCCGATGGAGAAAATCAAGATAAACAGTGATGTAGACCTGCTGATACTCGACTCGCAATGGGCACTTACGGACTGGGACAAGCTGCCCGGCATTAACGATGACTGCGACATTAAAAGCAAGAACCAGTTTTACACTGAAGTTGAGGCAGAGATTGTAAAAAGCGAAGGCAAAACCGTACTGATAGCCCTTTACCACCCTATTGTTAGCTATGGCAAATATGGCAGCAGCTATGCGTTTGGCATCAGTCCGCAGCAGCTTAACAATAAATATTATAAGGAGCTAAGCAGCCGCCTTATAACCCTGGCACTGCGTTTTAAAAACGTAGCGTTTGTATCGGGCCATGAAAACAACATGCAATATATTACCGGTAAAGACGAAGTACCTGTAATTATTGCGGGTTCGGCGGCAAGTGGCAATGGCATTGCAAAAGGCCCGGATAGTAAATTTAATTCGGCGGAAGCGGGCTTTTCTAAAATAACAGCCTATATAGACGGCTCGCTTAACGTGGCTTTTTATGGCGAATCTAACAACTTTAGCGCACCATTATTTGAATCGATAATTATAACACCCGACGAAAAATTAGATCTGCCCGATTATAATGAATACCAGTCGCCGCAATATGTAGAGAAAAGCATTTACAGCAAAGAAGAGCTGGAGCATTCCGGCATCTTTAAAGCCCTTTGGGGCGACCATTACCGTAACGACTACCTTGCTCCCATAAAGCTTAAAACAGCGCTCTTAGACACCTTATATGGTGGCCTTACCCCTGTGCGCAAAGGTGGCGGGCACCAAACAAATTCGTTACGCCTTAAAGACAAATCAGCTGCAGAGTACACCATGCGTAATACTAAAAAGAGTGCGCTGCGTTTCATTCAGTATTTCTTATTTAAAATGCAGTATTTAGCCCCCGATGTTGCCGATACCTACTTTATTAAGCTGTTAGAAGATTACTGGACTACCGCTAACCCCTACGCTGCCCTTACCATGGGCGATATTGCCGATGCTTTAGAAATTTACCATGCTAACCCGCAGGTGTATTACATCCCAAAACAAAAGGCTTTGGGCAATTATAACGATAATTATGGCGACCAGGTGTATTTTATTGAAGAGCAGGCAAACGACGGGCAGGGTAAAAATGCCGGCTTTGGCTACCACGATAAAATTATAGGTACCGGAGATTTTTTAGAAGAAATGCGCAGGAAAGACAAGGTTACCGTTAATGAAAATGTATACATACGCACCCGTTTGCTGGATAATATTTTAGGCGATTTTGACCGCCATGCCGACCAGTGGCGCTGGACGGAAGATAAAAAAGAAGACGGCACGCTGTTTTATACCCCTATACCCCGCGACCGCGACCAGGCATTTTCTGATTTTGATGGTTTTATGATAGGAGCAATTACCACGCTTAATCCGCCACTGCGTTTTATGCAGCGTTATACCCCTAAATATAAACATATTCGCTGGTTTAACGATGCCGGCGATGATGTAGACCGTGCCGTGCTTATAAACGATACTGAGGAAGACTGGGCTCGCGAAGCCAAATACATTAAAGAGCACCTAACCCCCGAGATTGTAGACAAAGCCTTTGCTAAATTTCCCGAAGGATTGGATGAAGCGAAGAAAGCGAAGATAAAAGCGGCTTTTTTAGGCAGGATTAGTAAGGTTGAAGAGCTTTCGCACGATGTGTACAGCTACTTAAAATCGTTTGTAATGATAACCGGCACCGATAAAGACGACTGGTTCATAATAACCCGCAAACCCAATGGCGTTACCAACGTTAAGGGCTATCGTATCCAGCAGGGACAAAAAGGCACGCTGTTTTGGGACGTAGATTACGATAAAAAAGTTACCAAAGAGATCTGGATCTACGGGCTTGACGATAAGGATATTTTTGAGGTAGAAGGCGACGGCAATAAAACCATCCCTATTAAGATAATTGGTGGAAAAAACAACGATACCTACCGCATTAACAGGAAAAGCAACGTACATGTGTACGACCAAAAAAGCATGCCAAATACGTTTGAAACTTCCGGATGCAAAACCCTTACCGATGATTATGAGGTTAATACCTACGACTTTATGAAGGGCCGTAAAGACATCAGCCAGATACTCCCACAAATAGGCTTTAACCCCGATGATGGGCTTGCTGTGGGTGCTGCATTTTCGTATACTAAAAATAGCCTTGTGCGCAACCCATTTACGGCGCAGCACAATGTTAAGGCACTGTATTATACAGCTACAAGTGGCGTAAACCTTAGCTACGCAGGCGAATTTGCCCACGTATTGGGCAAGCTTAACCTGGGTATTGGCGCGGGCTATACCTCCCCTTTTTATGCATATAACTTTTTTGGTTTTGGTAATACTACGCCAGATAACGATAACATGGATTATAACCGTGTTCGCATCAGGACGGCCTACGTTAACCCATCGTTACTGTACAGGGGTTATTATGGCAGCATAATACGTTTTGGGCTTAAATATGAGAATATTGAGTCGGAAAAAACAGAAGACCGTTACATAGCAATAGCGCCCGTAAACCCTAAAGTGTTCGACGAGCAAACATTTTATACCGCCGAAGCATCTTACAGCTACAACAACTTTGATAACGCCGCCCTGCCTAAAAAAGGTATCGGCTTTAGCCTTAGCGGTGGTTACAAAGCTAATTTTGATGAAGATAAAGGTTATGCCTATATTGTTCCAGAGGTTAGGCTAACTACTAAGATTGACCGCAAGGGTATTTTAACCTATGCCACCAAATTAAAGGCCCAGCATATTTTTAATAACGATTTTGAGTTTTACCAGGCTGCCACTATTGGCGACCAGGATGGGCTGCGCGGATTCAGGAAACAGCGTTTTAGCGGTAAAACATCATACTACCAAAACTCTGACCTGCGTTTGTCTTTAGGCAGGCTGTCAAACAGCTTTATACCCGCATCGTGGGGTGTTTACGGTGGCTTTGATTACGGACGTGTATGGATAGACGGCGAAAATTCGGATAAATGGCATACCTCTGTAGGTGGTGGCCTGTTATTTAACCTTGCAGGCTTTACAACAGCAAACGTTGCCTTTTTTAATTCCAGCGATGGCGGAAGGCTTACCATTGGGCTACAACTGATGTTTTAATTTCTAGTATAATTTTTAGCCACGAATTGCACTAATTATCACCAATTAAATTTGTGTAATCAGTGTCAAAAAAGATGGTGAAAGTGCAACAAAAAAGGGCGGTCCAAAATACGGATCGCCCTTTTCATCTTCCCAAATTTTATCGTATTAAGGCACCTGTGTACCCGTTGCATTCTCTTTAGAATCTATATCGGTACCCATTTCTACAACCGTATCTTTATCGGTAACAACCGTATCGGCTGGGGTTGCGTTAAAATCTTCGCTTGCTATGGTATCTGTTGCAACTGCATCGCCTTCGCCTTCTGCTTTGTCTTTACAAGATGTAAAGGTTAAGCCCGCTAACAGCATTGCTGCAAATAGCGACTTCTTTAATAAATTGACTTTCATAATCTTAGTGTTAGATGTTTTTATACACTTTCAAAGTTACAGGTTATAATGCTATGGTTTTCCCATCAAAATATTAAATAAAGCATAAAAACGTTTCTCATAAAATCATATTCTTGTGCACGATAACCCAAACTATTTTTACTGATTAGGTGTTACATCAGGGTCTTTTTTATTGATCAGGTAAATGTACTGAAACATGCAAAACGCCGCCACAGCGCCAAAGGTGTGCCATAAAAAGTGTGTGCCTTCGCTTATCCAGCCCCATTTGTCGGCCACCCTAAAGGTTAGGGCGCAAACAAATGCCAGCAGCGCAAAGCCTACCCAACGCCCATTTTTAAACTTTGTGCTTATTAAATACCCCAATACCGGCAGTAGTACCATACCGGCCAGCACAGCATAGTTTATGTTTATAAAGAGTTGTATATCGCCTTGCTCCATCATTTGCTGCCGCGCATAAAGCTGGAAACCGGCATAAAGCAATACAAAAGCCACAGCATAATACCAGCGGGTAAGCTTACCCAAAAAATATACCCCGGCCGATACGCACAGTATCATAATAGGCAGCCAGTCCATCATTATAAAAAAGCTCCATTGGCGCAGCCCGTGGTAAATGGTGCCGCCTATACCCCCTATGTAAAGCAGGAGCAGCGCTACCGATAAAAAAGTATGTTCCCTGCCTCTGCCCCATAGTTTTACCGTCCAGTAAATAGCAATGGCAAGAAAAAAGCATGAAGTAATAGTATTAAAAGGCTCAGGAAAAAAATGATTTAGGTTCGTTTCGGCATACGCCATACCGCCATCGGGTGGTTTTTGGTATAAAATCATAATTTAGATACTATTTTGTAATAAAATTATTGCTTTTTTTTAAACGGTAAGATGTTTTTAGTAAAGTTTTATAGTTTACAACATAACCCTTTTTGTACTTAAAGTTTTATATAACAATATTTTAACACATTTTCTTATTTAGAATGTTATAAAATTATACATTTAAGAAATAGCCTATTAAACGAGTACTAATTTTTGTATTTTTACTCCCTTAAATTTAACAACTCATAATGGAGCTATACATAAAGTATAACATTGACATGATGTGTAAGGTACTGTTACAGCAACAGCTCGATAAATTCGGCATAAATTGCAAAGTTACAGAGCCCGGCTACGTTAAGTTTAAAGAAAACATACCCATGGAAACCTACAATAGCTTTATAGAGTCTTTAAAGCAGTACGGGATAGAAATTGTAGATAACCAAAAAAGTATACTTGTACAAAAAATAAAGAATGCAATTATAGAAATGCTGTATGCCGATAAAGGCATGCAATCGCTTAAAATATCATCTTACCTTTCAGAGAAATTAGACGAGAGTTACCGCACGCTATCTCAGGTTTTTTCGGAAGTTACTTTTATATCTATCGAAAATTTTATTATTTTGCATAAAATTGAGCGGGTAAAACAACTGCTGCTTACAGAGAATATGTCATTAACAGAGATATCGTTTATGATGAATTACAGCAGCGTGGCCTACCTTTCTCAACAATTTAAAAATATTACGGGGGTTACCCCTACTGCCTTTCAAAAAATTATGAGGCAAAAGCGTTACATAGAAACTAAATAAGACAAGAAAGAAAAAGTAAATGCGTCCAACACCCCTACACATAATGCTTGCCGATGACGATGAAGATGATCGCTTATTTTTTAAGGAGGCATTTGAAGAAGTTAAGATTAAATACGACATCACTACATTTAATGATGGAGAACAACTTATGGAATACCTTAACGTTGATGGCAACCCATTGCCGGATATTGTGTTCCTGGACCTTAATATGCCACGAAAATCGGGTATGGAATGCCTTAAGGAAATAAGGAACAGCGAAAGGCTTAAAAGAATATCGGTTGCTATATACTCTACCTCATCATCAGAGCAGGATATAGAAGATACCTTTGTTGCCGGCGCTAATGTTTATATTAAAAAGCCTAACGACTTTAACATGCTTAAAAAAGTGCTTAGCGATGTAGTGCACATTAACTGGCAGTATATTGTAGATGGCCTTAATAAAGACAGTTTTATTTTAAGCTTATAAAAAATATAAAACAAAAAGAAAGCCCTTACTGTATAGGTAAGGGCTTTCTTTTTAGCCTTTTTAGTCTATTTCTTCAAAGTCTATATATTCTCCTACTTTTTTCTTTTCGGCCGGTGCCTGCTTTTGGGGTTCCTGTTTAGCCTGCTGCTGGTTAAAATTGTCCTGCTGGCGCTGGTACATATTTTCGCTGGCTTTTTTTACCACCTGCTGTACAATTACCGGGGCTAAAAGGCGCATAATATACTTTAAAGCGTAGTAGGCCAGTATTATAATAATTAAATTCCTTATAAGGCCAGAAAATGATGCTGTATCCATTATCATAAAGTTTTGTCAAAAATACGCAATCCGCATTTTAAAATTAAATCATAGCTCTTAAAATAATAATAAAATATCTTATTTTTGAAGAACATTACCTAACCACAACCAAAAAATGAGCCAAACATGAGGCGCACCAAAAATATTTTTAGGCTGTTACTGCTTTTAAGCGCAGGAGCGGCACAAGCCCAATATACTGACCAGATTAACACCAACCGGCCCGGGCAGTCTATGTCAGGTTTTTCGGTAGGCGAAAGTATCTTTCAGATAGAAACCGGAATTTATGGCATAAAAGAAAAGCACGATGTGCTTAACTACGATGTTAAAGGCCTTGGCTTAGATCTTACCCTTAGGTATGGCGCCATTTTAGAAGAGCTGGAGTTTATTGCCAGTGTGCAGTACCAGTTTGACCGCTATGAAGACGCTCTTTACAATTATGGACGTAACGATGTACGGTCTTTAACGCTGGGAGCAAAATACCTTATATACGACCCTGATAAAAATTACTCACCGGAGCTTAACCTGTACAGCTGGAAGGCAAACCACAAGTTTAAGTGGAGGAGCCTTATACCTGCTGTAGCCGTATATGGCGGTGTTAACTTAATGAGCAAAGACAACCCATACAGTTTTCCTACAGATGGTTTAAGCCCTAAGCTTATTGCAATAGCCCACAACCATTTTGGTAAATGGGTTTGGGTAAACAACATTATTGCCGATAAGATTACAACTGACTACCCAAGCTATGGCCTTATAACCACTCTTACACGCGGTTTTAACGAAAAATGGTCGGGTTTTGTGGAGTTTCAGGGGTACTCAAGTGATTATTATGCCGATGGTATCTTTAGGGTGGGCGCTGCACACCTGCTTACCGATACCATGCAGGTAGATGCCTCTATAAGCTCTAACTTTAAAGACACTCCATCTATAATGTATGCCAGTGTAGGCTTTGCATGGAGGTTTGATGCCAATTACAGGGATATCCTGTTGCCGGGCAAAGGCGATAAAGAAGACGAATACAACGCCGAGCAAAAGAAGAAAAAAGACGATAGGGACAAGAAGAAAAAAGAACGCGAAGAACGACGCAAAAAAATTGAAGAGCCTCTACCGGAGCCACAAACAGAATAGATACTTAAGCACCATGATAACTATAAAAGAAGCTACAACTAAAAAGGAGCTTAAAGATTTTATTAAATTTTCTTTTGAACTTTACAAGAACAATCCCTACTGGGTTCCGCCGCTTATAAGCGATGAGCTTGAAAATTTTGACAAAGATAAAAACCCTGTTTTTGCCCATGCCGAAGCTAAGTTTTACATAGCTTACCGCGACGGCAGGATGGTTGGTAAAACCGCTGCCATTGTTAACTGGCAGGAAGTTAATGAGCAGGGTAAAAAAAAGGTGCGCTTTGGCTGGTTTGATGTTATAGATGATATAGAGGTTACCAGGGCACTCCTGGAGAAAGTATACGAATATGGCCGTGAACATGGTATGGATCACGTAGAAGGCCCCATAGGCTTTAGCAACCTTGATAAAGTGGGCGTGCTTACAGAGGGTTTCGACCAAATGAGTACCGCCATAACATGGTACAACCACCCCTATTTTAAAGACCATTTTGAGCAACTGGGCTTTGTTAAGGAAAAAGAATACCAGGAAAGCATTTTCCCTTTTAGCAATGTAAAGCCCGAGATGTTCATGAAGGCATCGCAGCTTATCAAAAAACGCTACGAACTTCGTTCACTAAGCTTTACATCTACTAAAGATGTTATGCCCTATGTAGATAAAATGTTCGACCTGTTTAATTCTACCTATGCCAAACTGGCGTCTTTCGTGGCAGTATCGGATGTGCAAAAAGAATATTTTAAGCAAAAATATATAGGACTTATCAACCCGGAGTACATTAACTTTGTGGTAGATAAAGATGAAAACCTTGTGGCGTTTAGTATTGTAATGCCTTCGTTTGCAGAGGCGCTTCAAAAAGCTAACGGGCATTTGTTCCCGTTTGGTTTTTTGCATTTGCTAAAAGCAAAGAAAAAGAGCAAAGATGTAGTATTCTATCTTATAGGCGTAGCCGAAGACTATCAAAACAAAGGTGTTACGGCCATTGTGTTTGAAGAATATTACCGCGTGTTTAAAAAGTTTAATATCCGCAACTGCATACGCACACCGGAGTTGGAAGAAAATCACGCCATACACAACATGTGGAAGAATTTTGACCCTGTTATTAACAAACGCAGGTGTACTTACCGCAAAGACCTATAAAACAAAAACCCCTGAAATTTCAGGGGCTTTGATTTTTATATACTACAGGTTATTAAGCCTGTTCAGCATCTAAGTCTACCTTAGTTTCAGCGGCAATCCTTTTGTAGGTACCGTTCTCTAAACGCTCACGGATATCTTCGTATGCAACTAACGTTTGGTTAATATCATCAATAGTATGTGTGGCAGTAGGTATCATCCTAAGAAGGATAATGCCTTTAGGTATAACCGGGTAAATTACAATAGAAAGAAATATACCGTAGTTTTCCCTAAGGTCGTTAACCATTACCATAGCCTCCGGTACGCTACCTTCAAGGTATACCGGTGTAACGCAGGTATTGGTATCGCCTATGTTAAAGCCTTTAGCCTTAAGTCCGTTTTGTAATGCATCTACATTTTCCCAAAGCTTGGCTTTAAGCTCAGGCATGGTACGTAGCATATCAAGGCGTTTAAGCGCGCCTTTAACAAATATCATCGGTAATGCCTTTGCAAACATCTGCGAACGCAGGTTGTATTTTAAAAAGTCTATAGTGTCTTTATCGGCAGCTATAAAAGCACCAATACCGGCCATAGATTTTGCAAATGTGCTAAAGTACACATCTATACCATCCTGGCATTCCTGCTCTTCACCTGCTCCGGCACCTGTTTTACCAAGTGTACCAAAACCGTGGGCATCATCTACCAATAGCCTAAAGTTGTATTTTTCTTTTAAGGCAACAATTTCCTTAAGTTTACCCTGCTGGCCCCTCATGCCAAAAACACCCTCGGTAATAACAAGTATACCACCGCCGGTAGTTTCGGCCATGTTAGTGGCACGCTCAAGGTTTTTTTCAAGGCTTTCTATATCGTTGTGCTTGTAGGTAAAGCGCTTGCCCATATGCAGGCGTACACCATCTATAATACAAGCGTGCGAATCTACATCATAAACAATAACATCATTTTTAGATACAAGGGCATCTATGGTAGATACCATACCCTGGTAGCCAAAATTTAAAAGGTAAGCCGATTCTTTTTGTACAAAAGCAGCAAGTTCCTGCTCCAATTGCTCGTGGTATGATGTGTGGCCGCTCATCATCCTTGCGCCCATTGGGTAAGCAGCGCCGTATTCGGCAGCAGCATCAGCATCTACCTTACGTACTTCCGGGTGGTTAGCAAGCCCCAGGTAATCGTTTATACTCCAGTTTAAAACTTCTTTTCCACGAAAAATCATGCGGTTAGCCAGTGGCCCTTCCAGCTTAGGGAATACAAAATAACCTTCAGCCTGTGACGCCCATTTGCCTAACGGGCCTTTATTTTTTTGAATCCTTTCAAATAGATCTTTAACCATAATTCAAAGTTTAGTGTGCTTTTTTAAAAACGCACCAAAAGTAAATATTAAATTGCTTACATCATAATATTTTTTTAACCCACTTTGTAACAATTGTATGTATTATAACACTTATATGTTGTAAAATAAAATATATATTTGGCACTTTATATTTATTTACGCAAACCATATAATAACCAAAATCAAAAAAAAACATCATGGATTCACAAAAAGTTGACCTTTACTTAATGACAAACGCTAAGTTCTTTCAGCCACAGCACTTAAATTACATACGCGAAAGGCTTTTATTATTAGATGAGTCTAAATGGTTTATGATACAGGGTATAGACCTTAAAGACCCTACAACCATACTAATAGTATCTATAGTAGCGGGTAGCTTAGGTATAGACCGTTTTATGATAGGCGACACAGGCTTAGGCGTTGCTAAACTATTAACTTGCGGTGGCCTTGGTATCTGGGCTTTAATAGACTGGTTCCTTATAATGGACCTTACACGCCAAAAAAACATGGAAAAATTACAGCAGTTCCTGCAATAGTATGACAAGAAACAGGCTATACCTGCTGTTTTTTATCGCTTTAATTGCCGGATACATTTATCTGGCATACGCTATAAGCCAGCAGCAAACGCATAGTACATTTACGCCCTGCGTATTTAAAAATGCAACCGGTATAGCCTGCCCCTCTTGTGGTTCTACACGCTCTGTGGTGTTATTAGTAAATGGTAATTTTACATCGGCATTTATGCTAAACCCTTTTGGGCTTATAATAGCCGCCATAATGCTTATTGGGCCGTTTTGGCTGCTGTATGATGTTATCTTAAAAAAGAATACCCTACATCTTGCCTACCAAAAGTTTGAGCAGGCCGTAAAAACAAAATGGGTAGCCGCAATTTTAATACTTTTAGTTGTAGCCAATTGGATATGGAATATAAATAAAGGATTATGAGCGAATACAAAACACAAAACACCCACATTTATGTTACCGAGCTGGAGCAGGCCTCTAACAGCTACTTAATGGCTGTAGTATCGGTAATTGCAGGGTTGCCGCTGCCTATCATCAATGTAATAGCATCGTTTTTCTTTTACCTGGCACACCGTAATGCCAGTTATTTTGTGCGTTGGCACTGCATACAGTCGGTGCTATCGCAAGCGGTAATGATACCCTTTAACAGCATTGCTTTTGCGTGGACGCTTAAAATAATGTTTAACAACAGCCAGGACTTTTTAGAGCAGGACACCCCAAACCACTACACCTTTAGCGGAATGTTTGCCTCAGAATTTTTCGATTCGCTATCATTGTACTATGTGCTTTATATTTCGATTATAATTTTATTGAATATTGTAGAATTTTTTGCTGTAATCACTACCGCAGCACAGGTGCGCAAGGGCAAAAATGTACGCTGGTTTTTAATTGCCAATATTACCGATGCCCTTACCAGCAAACAAAACCGCGATAAATTTAGAATATGAAACTTGTTTTTGCATCTAACAATAAAAATAAAATACAGGAAATTAAGCACCAGCTTGGCAATGCGATAGAGCTGCTTAGCCTGGAAGATATAGGCTGCCATGAGGATATCCCGGAAACGGCCAATACTATAGAGGGTAACGCTATACTAAAAGCCGACTATGTTACTAAAAACTATGGCTATGATTGCTTTGCCGATGATACCGGCCTGGAGGTTAATGCCCTAAACGGCGCACCGGGGGTATACTCGGCACGCTATGCAGGCGAAGAAAAAAGCGCCGAAGCCAATATGGACAAGCTTTTAACCGAATTGAACGGTAACCCTAACCGCACTGCCCGCTTTAAAACCGTAATTGCCCTTAACCTTAACGGGGAGCAGCACCTTTTTACAGGAATTGTAGACGGTAATATAACCCTTGAAAGAGCCGGGAACGCAGGTTTTGGCTACGACCCCGTGTTTGTGCCTGTAGGATTAAACCACACTTTTGCGCAGATTTCTATGGATGAGAAGGCGCAGCTTAGCCATCGCGGCAGGGCCGTAAAACAGCTTACCGATTTCTTAAAAAGGTAACAACTTGATTTTCAATTTAGTCAATTAAAATAATTGTAAGAGTCACATTAGTTTATATCGCTAATAAACAGTACCTTTGCAGCTATTTTAAAATCATATATGAATAAATTTGAACAATTAGGATTGAATGAATCGCTTCTGAAGGCGATAAACGATCTAGGATTTGAAAATCCGTCAGAAGTACAGGAAAAAGCGATTCCCCTATTATTGGAAAAAGATACAGATATTGTGGCCCTTGCACAAACTGGTACAGGGAAAACCGCTGCATTTGGTTTTCCGCTTATCCAGAAGATTGACCCGGATAACAAAAACACACAAGCCCTTATATTATCACCAACACGCGAACTTTGCCTTCAAATTACTAACGAGATAAAACTTTACTCTAAGTACATTAAAGGCATTAATACAGTTGCGGTTTACGGCGGAGCCAGCATTACAGAGCAGGCAAGGGAAATTAAACGCGGTGCACAAATTATTGTTGCTACCCCGGGCCGTATGCAGGACATGATTAACCGTGGTCTTGTAAACATCTCTAAAATAGATTTTTGTATCTTAGATGAGGCAGATGAAATGCTTAATATGGGCTTTTATGATGATATCGTAAACATCCTTTCTACATCTCCTGATGATAAGAGTACGTGGCTATTCTCGGCTACCATGCCGCAGGAAGTTGCCCGTATTGCTAAAGAGTTCATGAGGAAACCACTGGAAATTACAGTGGGCCACAAAAACTCAGGTTCATCTACCGTATCGCACGAGTTTTACCTGGTTAACGCAAGAGACCGTTATGAGGCACTTAAACGCCTTGCCGACTCTAACCCGGATATTTTCTCAGTTATATTTTGCCGTACCAAAAGAGATACCCAGGCTGTTGCCGAAAAACTTATCGAAGATGGTTACAGCGCAGCTGCACTACACGGAGACCTTTCTCAGGCGCAGCGTGACTCTGTAATGAAATCGTTCCGCGGCAGGCAGATACAAATGCTTGTAGCAACCGATGTTGCTGCTCGTGGTATTGATGTTGATAATATTACACACGTAGTTAACTACCAGCTACCAGATGAGATAGAGACTTACAACCACCGTTCTGGCCGTACGGGCCGTGCCGGTAAACTGGGTACATCTATCGTTATCATCACTAAAAGCGAGATCCGTAAAATATCGGCTATCGAGAGGATCATCAAACAAAAGTTTGAAGAAAAAACAATCCCTTCAGGTATCGAAATTTGCGAGATACAGTTACTGCACCTTGCAAACAAAATTAATGATGTAGAGATAGACCACGAAATAGACTCTTACCTTCCTGCTATTTATGAGGTTATGAAAGACCTTACTAAAGAGGAGCTTATCAAGAAAATGGTATCGGTAGAGTTTAACAGGTTCATCAGCTACTATAAAAAGAACAGGGACCTTTCTACACAACAAGCCGGCGAAAGGCGCGAAAGCACTTCAAGGGAAGGCGGCAGCTCTGATGGCGCTGTACGTTACTTTGTAAACATAGGTTCAAGAGATAATTTTGATTGGATGAGCCTTAAGGATTTCCTTCGCGATACCCTTGGCCTTGGCCGTGATGATGTATTTAAAGTTGATGTTAAAGAAGGTTTCTCTTTCTTTAATACCGATGGCGAACACACTCAGGTTGTATTAGATACACTTAACAGCATGCACCTTGAAGGCCGACGTATAAACGTAGAGGTTTCTAAAAACGAAGGCAGCAGCAATCGCAGAAGGGACCATAACGGCCGTAGCGGTGGCGGAAACTTTGGCGGTGGAAGCTTTGGTGGTGGCCGTGGCGGAGAACGCAGCGGTGGTGGTTTTGGTGGCAGCCGTCCGCCAAGGACAGCAGGTGGCGATAGCCGTCCGCCAAGGGCAGCAGGTGGTGGAGATAGCCGCCCGGCAAGAAGAAGTGATTCTTCTGAAAGGGAAAGAAGGCCCCGCAGAAGCTAAGCAATAAATTTTTTTAGCATAATTGAATACTAACTACAAAATATCCCGTTTGTTTATTACTTTTACAGCACATAAACAATCAATGAGATATTTTGTAGTTTTTTTATTTACATTACTTTCACTTTCTGCCTTTGCACAAACCGAGGCTAAAAAACAGGAAAGTGTATCGGGCACCATCGTGTCAGATATTACCCTGCGCCCAATTGGCGGGGTAAGCATTATTAACATCAACAGGGTTAAAGGCACCACTACCGATGCAAAAGGTAACTTTACATTAGAGGCAGCTGCTAATGATACACTTCACGTATCGTATCTGGGTTACCAGTCCATCAAAGTTCGTGTAACTAACGACTGGGTTAAGAGTGCCACCAATACAAAAATTCCGCTAACAGAGAGGGCTTATACGCTTGAAGAAGTTGTGATAAACAAATACAACCTTACAGGCTATTTACAGGTAGACAGTAAACTGGCACCGGTAAAAGAAAACTACCGCTATGCCATTGCCGGTATACCACAGGGGTATGAAGGCGGAGAGAACTCCCCTACTGCCTATAAAAAAATTGTAAGCGCCATTTTTAACCCGGCCGATTTACTGCACAACGTTTTTGGAAAAAAACCGGCAGAAATGCGCAGGCTTAAGGAAATGAAAAAAGATGATACCGTGCGCAATGCACTTGCCAATAAGTTTGACCGCGAAACCCTTGCTGCCCTGCTGGGTATAAGCAAAGATGATATTGCCGATGTATTAACGCGCTGCAACTACTCTCAGGACTTTATAACCACTGCAAACGATTTGCAGATAATGGACGCCATAAGTGGCTGTTATGAGGAGTATAAAGTACTGCACCGCGATAAATAATATCCCTAAACGGTTTGCTCTAAATATTTCCTGGTTATAAAATCGATATCCTTTATAGATTTTTGAGCCCAGTCGATACGCTTTGCCAGTATTTCATCTACAGATAATTGCCAGTTGATGTCCGATCGGCGCAGCCTGCTGCTCAGGTTTTGCAATATTATGGCCGCTGATGACGATATATTCAAACTCTCAGTAAAGCCAACCATTGGTATCTTTAAAAAACCGTCGGCCTGGCTCAGCACTTCATCACTCAACCCGTTAATTTCAGTCCCAAAAAATAACGCAGAGGGCTGGCTGATATCAAAATCTTCCATAAGGCAGGAATCGTCGTGCGGCGATGTGGCAATAATGCGGTAACCTTGATCTTTAACGGCTTTAATACTGGCAGCGGTACTGTCAAAACGATTAACATCTACCCATTTTTGTGCGCCAAGGGCAATTTCTTTGTCAATAGTCTTACCGTATTTTTCTTCCACCACATTTAGTTCCTGTATGCCAAAAACCTCGCAGGTGCGCAGTACGGCACTGGTATTGTGCAATTGAAAGATATCTTCTATAACCACAGTAAAGTGCTTGCTGCGCTGGGATAGCACCTGTAAAAACCGGTCGCGGCGGCCTTCGGTTATAAAATTTTCAAGGTAAGCAAGGTAATCAGTATCGCAAGTATTTCGCATCTGTATGTTAGAGTTTAAATCTTTTTCACTAAATTCGGGTAACCAAAATCCAACCATGACACAGGAAGAATTACTTGCGCAAATCTACAAAAAAGACGGCAAAGCCTTTACTGCACTGTACGACATGTATTCTAAAAGTCTTTACGGCGTAATTTATAACCTTATAAAAGACCGCGAAGAAAGCGAAGATGTACTACAGGAAGTATTTGTAAAAATTTGGAAGAACATAGATTCTTACAACGAAACAAAAGGCCGCTTTTTTACCTGGATCCTTAATATAGCCCGCAATACCTCTATAGACAGGCTTAGATCTAAAAGCCATAATAACAGTTTAAAAAACCTTAGTGCCGACAATTTCGTACATATTCTTGACCATAACACAAGTGTGACCAACAAGATAGACGCAATAGGCATAAAGGAGTTTATTAACAAGCTTAAGCCAAAATGCATAAAGCTTATCGACCTGCTGTTTTTTAAAGGGTATACCCAGCAGGAGGCCAGTGAGGAGCTTGAAATACCTTTGGGCACTGTGAAGACACAAAACAGAAATTGCATTAGTGAATTAAGAAACATCCTACAGGTACAATGAACACCGAAGAATACATAGCATCCGGGATACTGGAGCTCTACGTTTTTGGATTATTATCTGAAAACGAGAATAAAGAGGTAAATGATATGGCCCATAAACATGAGGCTGTACAGGCAGAAATACTTTCTATAGAAAAGGCGGTTATAAACCTGTCGTACTCTGTTGCGCCGCATTTATCGGCAGCCAATTACGAGAAAATAAGGCAGCAGCTTATAGATAAACACAACAATAACAACGGCGTGGTACAAATGGAGCCTAAGCGTGGCATGAGCCAGTATATGGGCTGGGCGGCAGCGGTTATACTTTCTTTTGGGCTTGCTTACCAGTACTACCAAACTGATGAAGCTACTAAAGAGATACAGTCGGCAAACGCCAAAACATCTAAATATGAGCAGCTTGTTGCCAGCTTAGAGCAAAAAAACAACCAGGCCGAAAAAGCCCTTAACGTGGTGCGCGACAACGCCACCAGCGTAGTTAAACTTGCAGGTCAGGAAGTGGCTCCGCAATCTTACGCAAAGGTGTACCTTAACAAAAATAAGAAGGAAATTTATGTAGACCTTGCCGGCCTGCCTACCCCGCCTAAGGGTAAAGTGTACCAAATATGGGCACTTAGGTTAGACCCTATTACCCCTACCAGCATTGGCGTTATTGCCGATAAGAATGCCAACTACGGTATCTTTAAGGTGGATAACAACGATGGTGCACAAGCTTTTGGTATAACATTAGAGCCTGCCGGTGGTAGCCCAAGCCCTACAATGGAGCAGCTGTATACGTTAGGTAAAGTATAAATAGATAATGATATGATATTGAGAAAGGAAGCTTTAGGGCTTCCTTTTTTTTGTTTAATAAACCGAAAGAAGTTAAATTTGAATATGAAAAAAGTTGTAGTGCTTAGTGGTGCCGGCATGAGTGCCGAAAGTGGTATTAATACCTTTAGGGATGCAGGCGGGCTGTGGGAAGGCCATGATGTTATGGAAGTAGCATCGCCCGAAGGCTGGCGCAAAAACCCGGCGCTGGTGCTGGACTTTTATAACAAGCGCCGCCGGCAGCTTTTTGAGGTACAGCCCAACAAAGCGCACTTTATTACAGCCGAATTAGAAGCCGACTTTGAGGTTACCATCATCACCCAAAATGTAGACGACCTGCACGAGCGCGCCGGTAGCAACAACGTACTGCACCTGCATGGCGAGCTGCTTAAAGCCCGTAGCGTATATAACACCAACGATATTATAGATTTTAAAGGCGATATAAACCTGGGCGACCTGCATACCGATGGTTACCAGCTCAGGCCGCACATAGTGTGGTTTGGCGAGGCCGTACCGGCTATAGAAGAGGCCATACCCTACGTTGAGCAGGCCGATTATATTATTGTTATTGGCACATCATTACAGGTGTTCCCCGCCGCCGGATTGTTAGATTTTGCCACTCGCGATGCCCAAATTTATTACATAGACCCTAAACCTGCCGGTATACCCAACCTGCGCAACCCGCTGGAGGTTTTCCCGGTACTGGCAAGTGAGGGTATGGAGATAGTAGCAGCCAAATTAAGACAACAATAATGGGATCTAAACTTAAAGAGTTACAAAAACTTTACAAAGGCGATGAAAACAACTTATTATATTATTATTCATCACCGGGTTTTACCTATGATTTGTTTGGTTGTAAGCTGGCGATAGACCATGATCTTAATTATAGGATGGTTTTTAGGTATTTTGATCCTAAAATAAAAATTCTCGGTAAGCCCGATTTTTATTGTGAAGGTATGATTCCTGAAAGTATTAAACAAAAACTAACGGAGTTGATAGCTGTAGGATTTTCTGATCTTAAACCCATTTATTCACCTTATTCAAACCACTACGTGCCAGACGATACAGGCAGTCATGAATATCTTATCAATACAAAAGATGGATTTTTAAGAAGCTCATTGTATTCTATATCTTTTTCTGACCACATACAATTTAAAACGAAAAACGAAATATTGTATTATGAACTGCATTGTAAGTTATTAAAGTGGATTCAAGGCTTATATGACTTTGTAAAACAAATACATTATAGTGATTTAAAGTAATCTTAGTCATTCCACTTAAACTCTTTTTTAATTTGCTCCAGCCATTTAGTGTCTTTTATAGGTATAGGTCCCGTTTGGGTTTTTCTAAATTGCTCCGGCATTTGTTGTAAAGTAAAGGAATTAAATACCTGGCTGCCAAAGTGCAGGTAATGGTAAAAATCGTAATTACGAAAAATTACATCGGTAATTTCATTGTTTAAGTAGGCTTTTTTTATTGACGGGAATAAAGCCTCCCATACCTCGCGCTGGTTCTTTTCAAACTGAAAATTATGAATTAGGGTAGTATCAAAACCATTCTGAATGCATGCAAAACTTTTATCGCCTGCATACACTCCCCATTTAGTAGCAATAGTTAGAATAGGCTCAATATTTTTAAAATGATATTCGGCCAGATAATTTTTAATGGTTTCCTGTTGTAAAGAATCAATTCCGGGAATATTTAAAACCTTCATTGCAAAGGCAGTAATGTACTGGTCTTTCTCGTTAATGGTATTCAGTTTTCTTAAGTCCGCCTGTTTATCAAAATTATTAGTCAGCCAAATGGTGTGGTTTTTCAAATACATTTCTTTAAACCACGAGGCAAGGTTGCCCTTCATAATAGCATTAAAGTAATTTTCGTTTCCTGTAAGGTATGCGGCATCAAAACCGTGGTTTTTTACCAATACGGTTAGCTCATTCTTAAAATAGTTTATATCGTTATGGTAATAAGCCGGTTCTAATAACCGCCTTTTTAGTAAAACTTCATGACCGTATCCTTTTTCCAGGAGGGAAACTTCAGCTTTTACGGTGTTATAGGCAGCTTTATCTTCATAGCCTGAATTTAGCACAGGCAGTATTTTCTCTTTAATAACAATATCGCGTTTGTTTTGTGCATACGCACTGGTCGTTAAAAGAATACTGAAAATTATGTGCAAGGTGTTTTTTATACTCATTGTAAATTGATTTTAAAGGCTAACTGCAATGTAGCAGTTTAATCCTTATATTTAATAGTTAGGCTTAGATGATAATTTTTTTTTACATTACCAAATTTTGGTAACTTTATAAAAAATTTAATCATGGGAAAAAACACTTCAATATCGTTAGACCATCATTTTGAAAGTTTTATTGAACAAACGGTCACTAATGGAAGATTTAAAAACGCAAGCGAAGTTGTTAGGGCGGGATTACGCTTGCTTGAAGAGGAAGAAGATCGCCTGATACTGCTCAAAAATGCAATTAATGAAGGTATTGATAGCGGCCGGGCAACCGATTTTGATCCTAAAAAGCATCTTGCATCACTTAAAGCCAAAAGAACATCTAATGGCTAAATACTATTTCACTAACAGGGCAGTTGATGATTTATCTGATATTTGGAATTATACTTTTGATGCATGGTCAGAACAACAAGCCGATAAATATTATGAATTACTTTCAGATGGTTGCCAACAACTCGCAAATAATCCAAATCTCGGCAAATTATACACCGAAATAGGTAATTTATTATTAGGTTACAAATTGGGCGAACATGTTGTTTTTTATACCATAATAAATAATGAGGAAATTGAAATTGTAAGGATACTTCATAGCAGAATGGATTTAAAGAAAAAATTCTACTAAGACCTTAAATTTTAATGAACAATCCCATTTTCTTAATTCACCTTAAAACCCTATATTTGCGCGCATAAATACAACAACAGAATATTTATGCAACAATTATCTGAACTGAATGCAATATCGCCTATAGACGGCAGGTACAGGAACAAAACCGTTTCATTAGCCGCTTTTTTCTCAGAAGAAGCCCTTATAAAATACCGTGTACTTGTAGAGATAGAGTACTTTATTGCACTTTGCGAATTACCTTTACCACAACTTACCGGCATAGACAAAAGCACATATGGCCCGCTTAGGGACATTTACAATAACTTTTCGTCTGATGATGCCCTTCAGATAAAAGAAATAGAAAAAACTACCAACCACGATGTTAAAGCCGTTGAATATTTTATAAAATCGGCTTTTGATAAACTTGGGCTTGATGCTTATAAAGAGTTTATACACTTTGGCTTAACATCTCAGGATATAAACAATACTGCTATACCGCTTAGCACTAAAGAGGCGTTTGAAAAGGTTTACATGCCCTCTTTCATTAGCCTTGTTGCTAAACTTAAGGAGCTTAGTACCGAGTGGATGGACATACCAATGCTGGCACGCACGCACGGGCAACCGGCATCGCCAACACGCTTGGGTAAAGAAATTCACGTTTTTGTAGAGCGTTTAGAGGAGCAGCTACGCTACCTTAACAATATACCGTTCGCAGCTAAATTTGGCGGCGCTACCGGTAACTTTAACGCACATTTTGTGGCGTACCCACAAACCGACTGGAGGCAATTTGGCAACACGTTTGTAGAAGGCACACTGGGCCTTAAACACTCGTTCCCAACCACGCAAATTGAGCACTACGACCATTTTGCTGCCTTTTTTGATGCCCTTAAGCGTATCAATACCATATTAATAGACTTGGATAGGGATATCTGGACCTACGTTTCTATGGATTATTTTAAACAAAAAATAAAGGCCGGAGAAATAGGATCATCGGCTATGCCGCACAAGGTAAACCCTATAGATTTTGAAAACTCTGAAGGTAACTTAGGTATTGCTAATGCCATTTTTGAGCACCTTTCGGCTAAACTGCCTATCTCAAGGCTGCAGCGCGACCTTACTGATAGTACTGTTTTAAGGAACATTGGCGTACCTATTGGCCATACTATCATAGCTTTTGAAGCTACCCTTAAAGGACTTAACAAGCTGTTGCTTAACGCCGATAAATTTGCTGAGGACTTAGAGCGTAACTGGGCCGTAGTGGCAGAGGCGATACAAACCATCCTTCGCCGTGAAGCATACCCTAACCCGTATGAGGCACTTAAAGACCTAACCCGTACCAACACGGTTATAGATAAAAATGCAATACACAACTTTATCAATACATTAAACGTAACCGATGAAGTTAGGGCTGAACTGCTTAAAATTACACCTGCAAATTATTTAGGGATAACAGTGTAGCTTAAAATAATTTCATAGATTTGAAAACCAACCAATACTACCTATCATGAAAAAATTATTCAGCTTACTATTGTTATCGCTACTGTTTTCGTGCAATAATGACGATAACATAACCTATACTATGAGCAGCTCTATGGAGCTTACTACACAGGCACAGGTAGATGCTTTTGTGGCATCAAATTATTCATCGGTAAATGGTACGTTATTAATTGGCAGCTATTACGAAGAAACTGATATTACCGATCTTTCAGGGCTTGAACATCTTACCGATGTAAGTGGCGAGTTAAAAATCTTTGGCAACACACAGCTTTCAAGCTTAGAAGGTTTACATAATTTAAAGCATGCCGAATCTGTAGAGATCAAGTCAAATTCAATCACTGATTTAAAGGGGCTACGCTCGTTAGAAGGTGTAGGCCAGGACGGTCCCGGTTATCTTATTATCTCTAACAATCAATTTCTTAAAGATTTAAAAGGCTTAGAAAAAATCACTGAGCTTCCCTGGCTACGCATAGATAATAACCAGGCTTTGGAAAGTTTAGCCGGGCTTACAAACGTTACAAAAATAAGCAGCCTTGATATTAGCAACTGCCCTAAGCTTACATCGCTTACCGGTTTAGATAATGTATCTAATCTACAATCGTTAACCATAGGGGGTAATACCACGCTTACATCATTAGAAGCCCTTAAAAACGTAACCAGCCTATCTTATCTTTTGATAGTAGAAAATAATGCCCTAATCTCTTTACAGGGCCTCCATAATGCAACTTCAATACAATACGCATCTATTCAAAACAATCCGCTTATTAACTCGTTACAAGGCCTTCATAACCTTGAAAATGCCGAGATTTTAGAAATTATAGGAGCCAACGGCCTGACATCCCTGCAAGGGCTTGAAAAAATTACAACAATTAAGGATTTAACAATACAGGAAAACACAAACCTTACTTCTTTACAAGGTTTGCAAAATTTACTAAGCGTTGGTTTGCTCGAAGTTCACAACAACCAAGCCTTAGTAACTATAGAGCAGCTTTCTACGTTAACGCAAATTATACCGCCTTCTAATAATCAGGTAAGTAGGATAAGTATAAGTTCAAATAATGCACTTACATCACTTAATGGATTGCAAAATGTTAACCCGTTTCTCGGCCAGTTAAATGTAACGTATAATGAATCGCTACAAAACCTTTGCGCTATAACGGGGCTTACCCCTACCGGAACTGACGTGGATGTTTACTTGTATAACAACGCAAATCCTGTTACGGCATACACTATAAATAATAGTAATTGTAGCCTGTAACAAAATTCTTTATCAGCAATCTATAAATATATGTTAAAGCCTGTTTAAATTTATTTCGTAAGAATTTTAATAGCTTATTTTTGAAAATAACGAAATTCTTACCTCTAACAAATTTAAACAGGCCGCTACATGCAAAACAAGATACTTATACTCTTTGCCCATCCGCTGTTTGAGAAATCAAACGCTAATGATGCATTGGTACAAAGTATACCGGAGTCGGCTAACATTACTTTTCACGACCTGTACCAGGAATACCCTGATTTTGATATTGATGTAAAGCGCGAGCAGGAACTGCTTGTACTGCATGACATTATTATTTGGCACCACCCTATGTATTGGTACAGCTGCCCTCCCCTTTTAAAGCAGTGGATAGACCTTGTTTTAGAGCATGGCTG
Organism: Flavobacterium zepuense; assembly: GCF_007097145.1. GTDB lineage: Bacteria > Bacteroidota > Bacteroidia > Flavobacteriales > Flavobacteriaceae > Flavobacterium > Flavobacterium zepuense. Next base: position 354,042 of record NZ_VJVZ01000001.1, read on the forward strand.
GGCGTACGGCCGGGATGGCTTTGCCCTTAAAGGCAAATTGCTCTTACAGGCTATAACTACCGGTGGCAAAAAAGAAAATTACTGCGCTACAGGCAGTAACAACTTTACAATATTACAATTAATGGAACCCTTTTGCCAAACGGCAAAGGTATGTAACATGACCTACCTACCGCCGTTTGTGGTTCACGGTACACACTCTATGGATGCCGATGGCTACAAAAAATACGGTAAGTTGTATGAGCAGGTACTGCTATTTCTTGAACACAAAAAGCTGAACTTTGCAGAACTGGACAAATATTCTTATTTTAACGACTACATACAAACTAAAATTGGGTAATTATGCAGGATGGTTTTTTCTTTCAGGCCATAATATACCTTTTGGCCGCCGTAATATGTGTTCCCATCGCTAAAAAGCTTGGGCTTAGCTCTATATTGGGTTATTTGTTTGCCGGTATCATTATCGGCCCATATGTGCTTGGGCTTATAGGTCAGGAAGGCCAGGACATTATGCACTTTGCCGAGTTTGGCGTAACCATGATGCTTTTCCTCATTGGGCTGGAACTCGACCCGCAAAAATTTTGGCGCATGCGCCGCATTATTGTTGGTATGGGTATGATGCAATTACTGATAACTGCCGGAACGCTATTTATTGTATGCTCTATAGTACTAAACTGGGACTGGCAAACAACTGTAGCCATATCGTTAGCCTTAACGCTGTCGTCTACAGCTATTGTCATGCAAACCCTTAAGGAGAAAGGGCTTACCAAAACCTCTATGGGCAGGTCGTCTTTCGCGGTGCTGTTGTTTCAGGATATCGCGGTTATCCCCATACTCGCCATATTACCCCTATTGGCCGACGGCCATGTAAATAACGCCAACGCAAACCATTCCCTGATATCCGATTTACCCGGTTGGGCACAAACCCCTATTGTATTTGGCACCGTAGGGCTTGTTTATTTGGGTGGAAGATATGTAATTATACCATTGCTTCACATTGTTGCCAAAACGCGCTTACAGGAGCTATTTACCGCATCTGCGCTGTTACTGGTAATGGGTGTATCGTATATGATGCAACTTGTAGGGCTTAGCCCTGCACTTGGCGCTTTTATTGCCGGGCTTGTATTGGCAAACAGCGAATTTCGCCATGAACTGGAAGGCGATATTGCCCCCTTTAAAGGCCTGCTGTTAGGCTTGTTCTTTATTGGGGTGGGTGCTTCCATCAATTTTAATATCATCATGGCCGATCCGGCTTTTATCATCATATTCTCCACCATCTTTAACGGCATTAAGTTCCTTGTACTTTTACTGGTTGGTAAGATCTATAAAAAAAGCGCCGACCAAAACCTCCTTTTTGCCTTTGCATTAAGCCAGGCCGGAGAATTTGGCTTTGTGATATTGGGCTTTGCCGTGCAGCTTAACCTTTTGCCTGTAGTACTCTCTAACCAAATGATGGCCGTTATTGCCATTAGTATGGTAGGAACACCATTTTTATTGCTTATCAACGAAAAATGGATTGACCCGTTTTTTGGAGTGAAAGAAAAACAGCCTAAAAACAAGTACGATAGTATTGATGAGCAAAATGATGTTATCATTGCAGGTTTTGGGAATTTTGGCAGTACCATAGGCCGCCTTCTTAAAGCCAACAGAATTCCGGCAACAGTATTGGATATGGACTCTGACAGGGTTGATTCGCTACGTAAAATGGGCTTTAAGGTATATTATGGCGATGCATCTCGATTGGAATTACTTAAGGCTGCCGGTTGCGAAAATGCCAAAATATTTATTGCCGCTATAGATAACCCAAGGGTAAACCTGCAGGTGGTAGAGATGATTAAAAAACACTTTCCGCACCTTAAGATATTTGCACGTGCGCGTAACCGTAACGATGCGTTTGAGCTGGTAGATATGGGCGTAAAGGATTTTTACCGCGAAAACCTGTATAGTGCTGTAAACCTTGGTGTTGATGCCCTTGTAGAAATGGGCCAGAGAAGATATACCGCCACCCGCCAGGGGCAGCGGTTTTTAAAGTATGATGAAGAGGCCACCCATCGCCTGGCAGAAAAACGCCATGACAAAAAAGCCCTTTTAATGAGTACTTTACAGGAAATAGAAATACAGGAACAGCTTATTAAAAACGACCTGTACTCGCAACTTGGTGCCCAGGACCATGCCTGGGAAAGTACCGATATTAAAAAAGAAGAGCAGGGAGAATTTTAGTTCTTAAGCTCTCTTACTACAATAATTTCATCGTGTAATTCTCCGATAACATTAATAACATCGCCTACAGCTACAGATCGGTATTGTTTTGGGTCGGTCATATTAGGAATGCTAATGGTAGCGGTGTAAAATTTACCCTCAGCAGTTTGCATTTTTGCAGAATAGCCATCTTTACCACGATTTATCTCGGTAACCTTACCCTCTACAGTAATTTTAGCGCCATCAGTAACTGTATCTGTTGCAACAGCCGCATCCTGTACGGTATCGGCAACAACTTCATTTGCAGTAGTATCTACAGCAACATCGCCTTCGGTGGCATTAGCGTCTTTTTTTTCGGCACAGGCAGCAAAAAGTAGTGCAGCCATGCCAAGAGATAACATTGTATTTTTCATATGGTTTTATTTTGCGGTAAAGATAAGTGTTTTCGCACATGCTAAATGTTATAAAAAACAAAAACCGCCCTGTAAAACAGAACGGTTTGTATATATAATTTTCGGGATCTAATTAGTGCCCGCCACCTGTTACTTTATCAAAAGTAATGCCCTGGCGGCTAAGGATACCCTTAACTGTAAAGGCATAAATAGCAAGGTAAGCAAAACATACCACACCTACTACGTAACTGGCATGGATGCCAATAATACCGGCAACCCAGCCTTGTAAAAGGCTTATCCAGCCGCCTCCCATAATCATCATTACAAGGAAGGTACTACCCTGTGTAGTTTGCTTGCCTAAGCCACTTACAGCAAGTGTAAAGATACAAGGCCAAAGTGTACTACAGAATAAACCAACACTTGTAAAGGCGTAAACACTTACATTACCATCGGTAAGCATACCAATAGCAAGGGCAACAATACCAAGTATAGAAAACAAGCCAAGCATGGTGGCCGGGTTACCTTTACTGGCAAAGTCGGCAATAATAAGCACTACTATAATTGCAGCGTATACATAAAATGGTGCAAGGTCGTGCCCCATAAAGGCATTAACCCCAAGGAACACACCAAATGCAAGATACGGTGCAACAATTTTAAGTATGGTTTGAGATGTTTTATTATCGGTAAAAGCCTCAACAGCGCCTCCCCAACGGCCTATCATAAGGCTGGCCCAGTAAAGCGATACATAAGGGGCAACAGCGCTTGTAGCAAAGCCCAGGTTGTTTTCTAAGTAAGCAGGAAGGTTACTTGCCGTAGAAACCTCTACACCTACATATAAAAATATGGCAAACATACCCATTACAAGCTGTGGGTACTGCAATGCTGATTTTTTAATGATACCTTCTTTTACCACTACTTCTTCCTCTATAGTTTCAGGGTGGTTGGGCAACGAAGAGAATTTAAGCATTATCGCTACAAGTAAAAATGCAGCACCAAGAATAAGATAAGGCGCTTTTACACTATTTAAGTCTACATCAGCCGATGGCGCTGAAGCGGAACCGAATATGGCAAAACTTACAATTAGCGGGCCTATTGTAGTACCAAAGTTATTGATACCCCCTGCCAGCGTAAGGCGCTGAGAACCCGTTTTTATTGGTCCCAGTGCAATAGCTAATGGGTTAGCCACAGTTTGCTGTAATGAGAAACCAAGTGCAACAATAAAAAGGCCGGAAAGCATCAGGGCAAAAGATCCGGTCTCGGCAGCAGGATAAAATAACAGCGTACCCACAGCAGATATACCAAGGCCTAATGCCAGTGAATTTTTGTACCCCAGCCGTTCCACTATATCCTGCTTGTTTATGGCAGATATAATAATGTAAATAAAAGAGCCCACAGTATAGGCTATATAAAAGGCTAACGAAACTAACTGGCTTTGCCAGTCTTCCAGGCTAAAAGCCTTTTTAAAAACAGGTATAAGGATGTCGTTGCTCGCAGCAACAAATCCCCAAAAGAAGAAAACAGTAACCAAGGGAATGAACTGGCCCCACTTGGTTTGCGTACTTGTTGTACTCATAGTGTGAATTTTGGGTTAATGGAAAGTTTGGGTTATAATATTTATTAAAATGGGTTTCTAAATTTATTCTGATCGTTTAATTTCTGAGCGCGGCCCTATGCCATTTGCATTGAAAGCTTCTATGGCAAAATAATAGGCATCGCTCCTATCCAGTCCGCTAAAATAATACTCATTTTTGCCATATACCATAATTGAGCCATATAATTTTTCGGGCGACTTGCCAAAATATATCACATAGCCATCAGCCTGCGGCTCTTGCTGCCATTTAAACCACACATTGCGGCGCTCGCCTTTTTTGCGTGCCTCTGCCCGTAGCGGCACAAAATTTTGTACTGTACCCGGCTTAGCACCAGCACCTTTACCAAAAACCCTGAACCCGCTTATGGCAAATTTACCTGTGGGCATTTGCAGGTTTTCCAGCTTTAAATAACGTGCCGAAGCGGGTTTTTGCAGCTCTATATAATCATGCGGAACATCCTTATTATTTTTACTCTTATCTACCAGCACGCTCCATTTTTTACCGTCGTTAGAGGCATAAATGATATATTTATGCCCGGTTGTGGTTTCGGGTTTGCCCATAAGTGTGGCGTCCTGGTCGGCATAATTTATCTGTATTGCATTGATTGTGCTTACTTCTCCCAGGTCGGATATAAGGTACTCGCCTTTATTGGACGTTTTAGCGCTCCAGTAGGTTTTAATGTCCTCGTCGGTTATATAATTGGGACTGAATCCACCCAAAGTAGACGATACCTGAACCGGCTTGTTATAGTTAAGCAGCATCCACCCGCTAAAAGACGAAAGGCTGCTATGTTCTTTATTTTCAGACGGAAGGAACGTAGGGTAATCGCCATAGGCCGTGTTTGAGTACAGAATGCCATCGGCATCAAAACCGGCAGGCCAGATGCCCAGGCGCCTTTCAAAATTATTTTTAGTAGAAATTACTATAGTGCTGATATGCCAGTACTTATCGTTAATATCCTTATAAGTAGCCCCATGCCCTGCCCCACGTGCAAAACCGCCCGGCTTGTAAGAAAATGGGTTAAACAACTGATATTCAAATGGCCCAAGCGGGCTACTGCCCACATATACACCATCGGCATAACCGCTAAACTCGGTACCCGGAGCCCCATATTGCAGGTAATATCTACCGTTATGTTTGGTCATAAAAGCGCCTTCGGTAAAAGGCTGTAAAAATGTATTGTCGTTATGTTCGCCAAAGCGCTCCCAGCCATGCTCATCATCGTTAAGTGCCAGAACGGGAATTACTTCGCCTTCCGGCTGAAACGTTTTCCTGTTGAGTTTTACACCATATAATGGATACAGGTTGCTGGAACCGTAGTATAAATACACTTCATCCTTGTCCTTATCCCAAAAAATCTGGGGATCCCAGGCACCTGCTTCAAACTTGTGTACCAGCTCTTTCCAGTTGTCGCCGTCAGGTTTTGTGCTCATCCAGATGGGGAATTCCTTAGTATGTGTAGAGCCTACAACCAGTAGTGTATCGTTTACAAACGAAACCGAAGGTGCGCAAAGTTCGTCGTACACATTGTGCTCCGGCCTAAGGAATTTTCGGGGTATGAACTTCCAGTCCAGCATATCCTTACTATGCCAATAACCCCATTGATTGGTGCTAAACAAGTAGTATTCGCCTTTAAAATAGGTAATTACAGGGTCGGCAGTAGCGCGGTGCTTGCCTTGCGTAACAAAATTAGGTATGGGACAGTAGCCGTAATCTATATTTATAGGGTTGCAATAGGTTTTGTGCTGGCTATAGCCGAAAGTAACTCCTAGGAGAAACAAAAAAATGCATAACTTTCTTTTCAATTTGTAAGAACAGCAGGTTGAATAAACTGTGCAATGTGAAATTAAATATTGTTTAGAATAAACATTTCTTATTGATAGATTATCTAAAATAGCTTCCTCCATAACGTAGATTATTGCCACTAACTAGGCCTAAAAATTCATTAACTTGAGTATGATAATTCGACTGTTTGATCTTTCTCTCTCCGTATAATTCAGGATGATCATCTTGAAATTTAAAAAGATCTTCTGCATTATCTAATTTTAGAATATGAGTGTTATTATGTATGAAGCCTACATTTTCAAATCTAAAATTACTAAAGACAAAAGGAATGACATTATTACTTAAAACCCAAGCTGCACCCATTTCATTCATGCATATTTCGCTCGCTTTATAATTTTCAGTAATAATTTGTATTACACATATTGAATTTTTAATATTTTCTTTAATTGCAGATTTAAAGTCTTCTCCACTTTTAACTCCAGTATCTGTCGCAGATGTATAAAATATATCATCTCTATCAATACCTAAACCTAAATTGAGAATCTTATCTACAAATGCTGATACAATTTGTTTATCCTTACTGGAATGGCTAATAAAAATTTTTCCTGACATATCATTAAATATATTTTCAAATATAACAATATTAAATTCATTGCTAATATTCATTTACAAAAAAGGCTGCCTTTTGGGCAGCCTTTACTTTAAAATCAACAAAAATTAAACTCACTTAACTAACACAAATTTATCTGTAAGTTCTGCTGCCGAGCTTCCGCCGACGAACACATTAAAGTCGCCCGGCTCTGCAACAAACTGCATGTTTATATCATAGAATTTCAGGTCGTTAGCAGTAATGGTAAACTCAACCGTTTTTTTCTCGCCCTTTTTAAGCGGTACTTTATTAAAGCCTTTAAGCTCCCTTACCGGGCGCGTAACCGACCCCACCTTATCCTGAATGTACAACTGTACCACCTCTTCGCCATCATAATTACCGGTGTTGGCTACATCTACACTTACTTTTATTGAACCACTGGCAGTAAGCGTGTTAGCCGACAGTTTTGGGTTAGAATAAGCAAACGTAGTATAGCTTAATCCGTAACCAAATGGGTAGAGCGGACTGTTATCTGAATCTATGTAACGCGATTTGTATTTCTGCTCGGGGTCTGCCGCGCCAAGGTACGGCCTGCCCGTATTCTTATGATTGTAATACACAGGTACTTGCCCTAATGTGCGCGGAAACGTCATAGGCAGTTTGCCACCCGGATTGTTAATGCCGTAAAGCGTTTGGGCAATGGCATCGCCACCCATAGTACCGGGAAACCATGCTTCTAAAATGGCATCCATGTTCTCGTTTTCCCAGCTAAGGGTAAGCGGCCTTCCGTTCATAAGTACCAGTACCAAAGGCTTCCCGAGCTTTTTAAGCTCAGCCAGAAACTCTTTTTGTATGCCCGGTAAATTAATATCGGTACGCGATGCAGCCTCACCCGTCATGTTCTCAAACTCACCCATAACTGCCACAATTACATCGGCCTGTCGGGCGTTATCAAGTGCTTTTTGCATTTGCGATTTGCTTGTATCTACAATTTCCACACCTTTATCAAAGGTTAATTTGCCCTTATCAGTGATCAGTTTTCTTACACCTTCTTCAACACTTACGGCATAGCCGGTACGGTCGCCTGTTGCTGCCCATGAGCCTATTATATTGGCCTCATCGCTAATAAGCGGACCCACAAAAGCAACCTTTTGCTCCCTGCGAAGCGGCAGTATATTGTTGTTCTTTAAGAGCACCATACTTTTGTTAGCTACCTGTAATGCAGCATCTAAGTGCTCCTTTTTATAGATGGTTGCCGCCTCGCGCTTCTCATCGTTATAGCGGTATGGGTCTTCAAAAAGGCCCAGGTCGTACTTGGCTTCCAGTATCCTTTTGCAGGCATCGTTTATGTCAGTTTCCTTTACTTTACCCTGATTTAGAAGGGTTTTAAGGTGTTTAAGGTAAATACCCCCTACCATATCCATGTCAATCCCGGCGTTTAGCGAAAGTTCCCCGGCATGGGCTGCATCCTGGGCAAAACCGTGCGGAATCAGCTCATTAATAGCAGTATAGTCGGTCACCACAAAGCCGTTAAATTTCCATTCGCCTTTAAGTATATCCCTCAATAAGAACCTGTTACCTGTTGCCGGAACGCCCGATATCTCGTTAAACGATGTCATAAACGTGCGCACCCCGGCATCTACCGTGGCCTTAAACGGCGGCAGGTAGGTTTCGCGCAGTACGCGCTCACTCATATCTACTGTGTTATAATCACGGCCGGCCTCGGCAGCGCCATAGGCAGCGAAGTGTTTGGTACAGGCTAAGATGGTGTTAATCGCCCCAAGGTCAGACCCTTGAAAACCCTTAACACGCGCCATAGCAAGCCTGGAACCCAGGTAAGTATCCTCTCCTGAACCCTCCGAAACACGGCCCCAACGCGGGTCGCGGGCTATGTCTACCATGGGGGCAAACGTCCAGTGTACACCACTTGCGGCAGCCTCGGCGGCAGCCACTTTGCTGGAAAGCTCTGCCATTGCAGGATCCCAACTGGCTGATTCCCCAAGGGTTATAGGAAATATTGTGCGGTAGCCATGAATAACATCATAGCCATACAGCAAAGGTATCTTAAGCCTTGAGTTTTCGAGGTTAAGCTTCTGAAGCTCACGGGTGTACTTAACCCCTGTAGCGTTGAGTATTGAGCCTACATTGCCCTTTTTTATCTCTTCTATAAAGTTATCGCCGCCTTTGGGACCGGTAACGGTTCCGTCAGCGGTAAACTGTACTAACTGGGCAATTTTCTCGTCGATGGTCATCTTGCCCATCAGCTCGCTTATAAACTCGTTCCGGGGTTTGATTTTGGCTTGATTTTTCACTTTCTGCGCATGAGTTGCGATAGAAAAGCTTAGTAAAAGGAGTAAAAATTTGTAAGTTTTCATTGTAATAAAATTGTAATTATTGGATAGATGTTTTGGATTTTATACCAATCGGTATATTTTTTTCAGGCGTTTAATTTCGTTTTCTGTTTTATACCGATTGGTATATTTTAAAAAGCTACGCAAGGTACTTTTCTTTTTTTAAAACGATGTATATTGTTTTTTGAGCTGATTTAAAAAACACCGCCTTTGCATGGCGTGAAAAGGCGGTGCTAAAAAAAAATTGCTATGAAAAATTTTGGTCAAAAAATTTTAATTTTAAAAAGCGTGTTGCGACGAATGAAAGCCCAGTGTTAAAAGGCCATCCTTCACTTCGGGAGCCTGCATAAAGAGGTCCCAAAGCATACCGCTACGGTAATTTTCTATCATAGGCGCTATAGTACCCTGGTCTATAGCCAGATAGCGCGGTGTAACCCAGTCATAATGCGGTGCAAAGGCATCATAGGGCCCTGCGATGCCTATAAGCCTGTCTTTCCATGCGGTATCTTCATAACAAAACCTCAACAGCTTCATAGATTCTGCCGGTGTATACGGGAATGACGATAGTGCCGCCGTAGGCGATATCACGCCCCTGTCGTTATTGGGCTGGTGGGCGCTATACCCGGTGCTGCCATCACTATTGCGGCTGTAGCTTGCGGTAAGCCCCCAGCAATTGTCGGCATAGCCGTTAAACTGGTTGGGGTTGGCCACACAAAAGGCATGCATTATCTTGCTGTGGTTTTGCACCACATCCCAGTAATTAGCATACGTATCGGTTAATCCCCTCGGGTCTAAGCCCATGTACGAGTAATGCGACCAAAACATTGGCCCCACATTACCTGTGGCACCATTATAGTTAAAGATCACGGGCAGGTTGTACTTAACGCCAGGATGGGTAATAGCCCCGCTCCTTGCCCAGCCCTGGTTATAGGCTGCTGCGCCTACAGGGTGCGTGGGCGATGCCGCTGCCATTACATAGGTAATAAGGCACTCGTTATAGCCCTCCAGCTTAAAGTTAAGCTGCCATTCATATTGTGGCGACCAGTGCCAGTACAGCACATCCTCGCCGCCTTTAGTGTACCAGTCCCACTCCACGCCTTTCCATAGTTCATCGGCCTGCTGGGCGAGCGCCTGCTCTGCCTCGGTGCCGTTATTAAAATATTCGCGCACGCAAATAAGTCCTTGGCATAAAAAAGCCGTTTCAACAAGGTCGCCGCCATTGTCTACCGTGCCAAAAGGCACCACATGGCCGGTGGTACCATCCATCCAGTGGGGCCAGGCACCATGAAACCTGTCGGCCGACTCTAAAAAGTTAAGCGCGGTTTGCAACCTGTTAACGGCTTCGGCACGGGGTGCAAAGCCCCTTTCTATACCGGCAAGTATCGTCATAAGGCCAAAGCCAGAGCCGCCCGTAGTAACCAGGTGCGCATCTAACGATGCCTCGTTTACATGGTAACGCTCCCGTGCCAGTTTAGAGTTGGTCTCGGCATAATCCCAAAAATACTTAAGGGCGTCCTTTTGCACCATATCCAGCAGCTGCTCATCGGTATACAGCTGCTCTGCCGGTGGCGTGGGTGTTGGTTCTTCTTCATCGTCATCGTTCTTTGTAGCGCATGAAGAACATGACATACAAAAGGTTAAGATGAACAGGAGTTGTATAATTTTAGCCTGCATTCGCTTTATTGATTGATGATTTGTTGTATATGTTTTATAAAAACGGTACGATTGGGGGCATACCGGTTATTATTAAATAATCAAAAAAAAGAACCCGGCCGGGCAGGCCGGGAACTGTAATTTATGTAACCTTAAAAATTACCTGCCTGCTTTTTCAAGCTCGTATAATGAGTTGATATCAGCTCCGTTAAGTGCTTTTTTCCAAACCCTCATTTCGTCAAGCTGGCCAGTTAACGGTTTATCCCACGCATCTGTAGCTGTACCGTTTGCAGTAGTTGCAAATGCGCCAATTACAGGGTATGTAGGTGTCGTAAATTCTAATCCCGGAGAATCGGCAGCACCTCTAAGCTCCCATTTAGGGTTAGATATTTTTTCGCCGTTTACATAAACCTTTAACATCCTGGTAGGGCCATCCCATGTTAAGACAGCGTGCATCCACTGGCCGCCAACTTTGTTAGGAAATGGTACGTGTCCATCGGCAAGTTCTTCAGCATTAGATTTGATGGTGTTCCTTGAGTCCTGCCATCCTAAAGTATTGTTAGAAACTATCTGCCCTTTAACGGTTATAGAATCGGATGTTGCCTGAGCCCAGCCTGTTTCTGAAAGGAAGTTGATGTTACCAGCCCACTCGTTAGGCCTTGCTAATGAAAGGAATACCGATCCTGATGCTCCGTTATTAGTAACTTTAGCCCATGTAGAAATACTAAAACTTGATAATGAATTACTTAAATTTGCTATTGCAGGATATTTAAGGAAACCGGCGTTAAAATTAGCCCCATTTCCTTTTACTGCATCTACGAAGGTTACGTTGCTGTTGCCATTAGGTGTAGTGCCTGATATGCTTTCTTTTCCATCTGTATCAAAAGACCAGTATGCTATAAGATCGGCAGCTCCAACTTCGTCTGCAGTATTGTAACCACCTATTGGCGGAAGGGCTGCTGTGCCGCCCTCATCGTCGCTACCGCAAGAAGTTATAACCAAACCCGAGGTAAGTGCAAGGGTGTACGCCAAAATTTTGATTGTTTTCATAGTAATAAGGATTTATAAAATTAAAGTTAGTATTAGTATCCGTTGTTTTGAATGAGCCTGCCGCCGCTTACAACTATCTGCGGGTCAGGTATTGGGAACACTTCGTGTTTGCCTGTAATAAAAGTTTTTCCGTTTGCAGCCATTGCGGTTACCGCCTGGCCGGTGCGCACTAAATCAAACCAGCGCTCGTGCTCCATAGCCATTTCCCAGCGCCTCTCGTTATACAGCTCCTGCATGGTAAGCCCGGTACGTTCTGCCAGCCCGGCACGTACCCTTAGCTCGTTTACAAGGCTAAGCGCCTCGTTTGTAAGGCCGTTGTGCATGGCGGCTTCGGCACGTATAAGCATTACATCACTGTATTTTAGCAGCCTTAGGTTTTTAGCGGTTTCGCCTTTGTTACCATTCCACGGTTCGGCTATACTGCTTTGGTAGGCTTTGTAATTGTACATAGGGTTGTTCCAGGTAGTGGGTGCCTCAAAGCCATCCCAAAGGGTAGACGGTACAAAAAGTATGGTAGCTGCCCTCCTCAGGTCGCCTGTTTCATACGAGTTAGAGAGCAATGGCGATGGCGTGTTAAAGCCCCAGCCAAGATCGGGCGTGCCGCGCGGCCCCTGAACATCGGTGTACTGTATGATACCCTTGCCCAGCGTTGCCTGAACTTCAAAAACCGACTCCTCCTTATTCTCTCCCACTTCGCGCCATACATCGGCATAGTTTGCCAAAAGGCTGTATTGGCCGGAGCCCATTACTTCGCCGGACGTGGCATAGGCTTCGTTCCATTTTTCCTGGTACAGGTAGGCTTTAGCCAATAGTGCCTGTGCAGCCCCTTTTGTGGCACGGCCAAGGTCGGCACTGCCGTAGGTGCCTTTCAGCGGAAGCTTTTCTATGGCATCGGCAAGGTCGGCCTCTATCTGCGCGTACACTTCCTGCTTTGTTTTTTTAGTGAATACCAGCTCGTTAATGGCTTCGGTATCGCCCAGGCCTATATTGTCGGTAACCAGGGGAACACCTCCAAAACAGCGCACCAGATCAAAATACCAAAATGCCCTAAGGAACTTAACCTCGCCTATAAGGCGGTTTTTAAGGTTAGGGTCTATAGTTAGCTGCTCCAGGTAAAACAAGGCATTGTTGGCCCTGTAAATGCCCTCGTAACGGCCCTTCCAAACATCGTTAAACGATACATCCTGACTATCGAACGTAAGGTTGTCCAGCTTTACTTTATCGGCACCCGTATCGCTTGGGGTTGAGCCTTTATCGGCATCGTCTGATGTAATACTGGTAATGCCTATCCAGGAAAAGGAGTACATGTTGTAATCCAGCATTTTGTTGTACACACCGTTTACCAGCTGTATGGCATTATCCGGGTCGTTTAGGAAATCCTGCTCGTTTATAACATCGTTAGGATCTACGTTAAGGTCGTCATCACACGATGTTACCAGTACCGATGCCAGCGCTACAATTGCAAAAACCTTATATATATTTTTCTTGTTCATTTGGATTGTATTAAATTCTACTGCTTAAAAACCTACGTTAAGACCAAATAAAAATGTTTTGTTGGTAGGATAGGCATCCAGCTCTATACCTGCGGTACCCAGCGGGTCGCCCGAGTTATCGCCTACAACCTCCGGCGAAAAGCCACTGTATTTGGTAAACAGGAATGGGTTAACCGCCGTAACATATATCCTTACCTTATCTATCTTTTCAAAGAACTTAGGCAGCGTGTAGCCCAGTGTTATGTTGTTTATCCTTAGGAAATCGCCTTTTTCTACGTAGTAGGTAGAGGCCCTTGGCACATCGTTAGACGGTTTTGGGTTGACAGCATTAGGTGTAGAAGGTGTCCAGAAACTATCCAGTAATTCCGACTCTATATTCTCTCCGCCAAAGCGCTGCGCCCTTTTACCGTTGTATATTTTGTTGCCGCCCACGCCATACGCATCTACCGAGAAGTCGATGTTCTTGTAGGTAGCGCCCAGGTTAAGGCCGTACGTGATTTTTGGGATGTAAGAGCCTGCCACCACCCTTTGGTCGCTGTAGGTAAAAGACCCATCGTTAGTATAGCCGGTTACATCATACACATAAAAGCTGCCCAGCGGCTGGCCTACCAATACCTGTTTGGTATACTGGCCATTGCCTAAGCCACCGCCTGTGTATTCGCCAAACAGCGGGTTATATACTTCTTTAAGCTCGTTCTTGTTGTGCGAAAAATTACCGCCCACCCAGTAGTTAAAGTCGGCGCCAATGGCATCCTGCCATTTAAGGCTTACCTCTACCCCTTTGTTGGTTACCGCACCGGCGTTTAGCGGCACCGTACCTGGAGACAGTACCGGCGGTACAGCTATAGGAAGGATAACATTATCGGCTTTACGGCTGTAATAATCAAACGTACCGGTTAACCTGTTCCTAAGCATGGCAAAGTCAAAACCAAGGTCTACCTCCTTCATGGTTTCCCAGGTAAGGCTGCTGTCTACCTGGTTAGGAATGCTGGACCCCGGATTGATGGCCTGATCCGGACCGAAAGGATAGTTATAGCCTCCCCCAAACAGCACCTGGTTTAACGACCTGTTGGTGTATCCGTTACCTACCTCGCCATAGCCGCCACGCAGCTTAAAAGTGTTAAGCAACGTTATATCCTGCATAAAATCTTCAGAGGTTAGCACCCATCCGGCTGATACCGAAGGGAATGTTGCAAACCTTTTATTTTCTTCAAAGGCACTTACGCCCTCACGCCTTATAGAGGCTGATAGCAGGTATTTGCCTTTAAAATCATACTCTGCCCTGCCAAAATAAGCTACCGATACAATTGGCGTGGCAGTGCTGTTTTGGGTAACAAGCCCCGGTGCAATTTCAGTATTATTAGACGATAAGTTAAGGTTCCAGTAGTTGGCCTGTGAAGGCACATCATAACGGGTACTGTTTAAAAACTCAGAGATGCCAAATGTGGTACGCGATAAACCTGCCACCACAGTAAGGTTATGGTTCTCAGCAAAGGTTTTGTTAAAGGTTACAAAGTTATCCCAGTTCCACCTGTAGCTGGTGCTCCTGCGCTGCTCTAACGCGTTGCTGTAGGTATTAAATGTGTCTACGTCTTCGGTTGGGTTTTGCGATAGCCATATATCGCTGGTAGGTGTAAAGGTATACCCCTTGCCCCAGTTTGCGGTTGCCCCAAAGTTAGAGTTGAATTTTAAGAAACTTGCCAGTTCCAGCTCAGCATTTACTGCTCCTATTACGGTAGTGTTCTTATCCTCCTGGTTGGCATAATACAACTGTGCAACCGGGTTGGCAACGTTGTTGTATTTGTCTCCGGTAATATCATTAACGCCAAGCTCGTTTACAAAAGGCCCTGCCCACCTGCCATTGGCATATTTTACCGGCATTATTGGCGATTGCTTATAGGCATTGGTAAAAGCGCTAAGGGGTTTAGGGGTATTTTTTGCGATAGATATATTAATGAACGGGCTAATTTTAAGCTTGTCGTTAAGCAGGCGGAATTCGTTTTTACTGATGATGTTTGTCCTTTGGAACTCGGTACCGCTAAGGATACCTTTTTCCTGGTAATTGGAGGCACCAAAATAATAGGAAGCATTATCGCCCGCGCCAGACAAGGATACCGAATTGCTCAGTACCTGCCCGGTTTCGGTAATTTCATCAAGCCAGTCGGTATTGTAAGGCTGTTCAAAATTAAAGTAAGACGATGAGCCTAATGCAGTATTGTTGTAGTAGGCGTAACGATACGAATCGGCCATATCAACCTTACGCTGAATGAACTTTTGACCGTAGTAACCGTCATAATTTACTTTTATCTCGCCTTTTTTACCCTTTTTGGTAGTGATGATAACCACCCCGTTAGAGCCTTTTTGCCCAAATATTGCCAGTGATGAGGCGTCTTTCAATATATTTATAGTGGCAATATCGCTGGGGTTGATGCCATTAAGGCCTGAAGTTTCTATACCATCTATTACATACAGCGGATTTTGCCCGCCGGTAATGGTACCAAGCCCACGTATGCGTATGGTAGGCTGTGCGCCCGGCTCATCATTAGTTACAATGTTTACGCCTGCGGCTTTACCCTGTATGGCCTGTATGGCCGATTGTGCCGGTGTGCGTATAATGTCGGCCGCTTTTATCTGGCTGACAGAACCTGTAATTGCCCCGGCTTTTTTGGTGCCGTAACCTACAACGATAACTTCGGTCATTTCATTTTTAAAGAAAACGGAGTCGTTAAAAACCGAATCTAATTGCGTAGGCAGCACCTGCGCAAAGGCATTTACTGCTAATAATAAAAATGTGATTTTGAGTAAAAAATTCCTCATAACAATTTGGATATAGTTTGATAATCCAAATGTAATAACTAAAACGATGTAGTTTACATTGTAATTACTAATCGTTGCTACATCAAAATTGCATCTTTTAAAATTATAATATTGATTTACAGTAATTTATATATAGCCAATACACATCAATAAAAATAGATTTGATGTAGTAGTGATGTACTATTAATAGTGAGGAATTATAAATAAAATATTGCTGAGGCTGTAATTTAATACTACAATTTATACATTTATCATAAACTTATAAAGGCTTTCCTCCTGCTCTATACCTAACTTTTTACGCAGACGGTAACGGTGCAGCTCCACTCCCCTGAACGAGATGTTCATCATTGGAGCAATTTCTTTAGAGGATAAATTCATTTTTAGGTAAATAGCCAGCTTAATATCTTTAGGGGTAAGTGAAGTGTATTTATGAGAAAGCCGCGTAACAAATTCTTCATGGCTCTTTAAAAGGTTTTTTTCAAAGCTCTGCCATTCGTTTTTGCTTATCGAATTTGTTTTGATGATCTTCCTAATCTTATTCTTCAACTGCTCCCCAGTATCCGACTCTAACACGGCCTGTATGCCTTCAATCATTTCGCTATGCTTAGCAATAGATAGCGACTTCCCTGCTACTTCAGATGCTTTTGTTTGCACTTCCATCTCCAGCATGTGCTTTTCGTGTTGCTGCTGCCTCAGGCGGTTCTCTGCCTCCATTTCCAATTGCATTATCTGGGTGCGGTGGCGCAGTTCTTCCTCATTAAGGCGAATTTTCTGGGTATATTTTACCTGGTTCCATCGGTAATACAAAAAGAATAGCCCTATAAGTAACAGCACGTACAATAGTATCATCCAAAACGAAAAATACCACGGCAGCGCTACATAAAATACGTAAGATGCCACCTGAGTATTACCATTGCCATTGTTACAGAAAATTTTAATTTCCTGCCTGCCACTGCTAAGGCTGCTCAGTAAAATATTGCCGTTCTTTACAGGCAGCATTGCATCATCATCGTTAATGGTATAGTAAAGATCGGGGCGGTTATAGCCATAATACTCGCTTACCACGTTTATCTCTACCGGCTGGTTGTACTTAATTTTAGTATCGGCATCAATTAAATTTCCGTCATAAAAAGCTTCAACCTTAATGTTTTGCTTAACGGTGTTGGCTGCGTCTTTATTAAAAGCTATAAAGCCATCGTCCAGGTTTATTAATAAATCGGTACCATTGCTGCAAACCTGGGTATTCTCTAAAATAAGCCTGCCCTGATAATATTTTTCGGGCAGTAGCTTCCATCTAAAGGCATCCTTTACCTGTGTTATCAGGTAAAGCAATCCGTTTTTTATCACCAGGAAACTATCCTCGTTAACCGAAATAATATCAGATATGTTATTGAATGAGGTATTAAACAGCCCACTCTTTTCCAGCCTGCCCGAAAGGCTGTTGTACTGGTACCAGCTGTTATTGATAAGGAACAGCAATTCACCCTTAAACCCAAAAATCTTTACGCCATAATCGCTGCCTATCTTATTTTGCGCCGAAACATTCTCTACACGCTTCACTTTAAAATCCTTATCATACGTAATCCTATATAGGCTGCGGTAATTATCTGCGGCCCAAAGTTCGCCGGGCCTGTTTTGGGAAATGTTGCGTATGGGTTTGGTTATGCTGTCGAGTATTTTCCAGTGGGTAAGGTCAGTTATATCTTTATATACCGCAATACCCGAATAATTGGCCTGAAAATACGCCTCATCAAAATTGCTTTTTAAAAATTTCCAGCCTCCGTTTACGGGGTTTACTTTCCTCAGGCTGCTGCCGTTATAAACAAAAGTACCGTCGTTATGGCCAATGATATACTCGCTATCATTTTTATAGATATCCCAAACCTGCCCCTGCGAGTTGGGTACCGATTGCAGGCTATTATTACTAAAATTAAATATACCGTGGTTGGTAACAAACAGATAACCGTTTTGTAGCGGCGATAAGGAATACACCGACCCCAATATCCCCGAATTATCTGTAAACAGCGATACCGGCGAGTTGTTCTCTATGTGCGATATGCCGTTATCAAGTCCCAGCCACAGGTCTTTTTCCTTATCTAAAGTGATGGATAGTACCGCATTGTTTTTAAGCGAATTATTGCGGTTGATATTTTTATAGGTACCTGTGGGCATATCTATAATATAGAGCCCGCGTAATGCCGTACCCACCGCAAGGGTATTGGCATCTATAAACTTTGCGGTAAGCAGCACATCGTTCTTTAAAAGGGTGTTTATAGGACTGGCCCAGGGTTGCAACTTATCCCCTGTGGTAGTATAAATTCCGGTATTTTTTGTGAAGATGTACAGCTTGCCCCCAATCTTCTCCATCCCGTGGATAATGTTGTCTTTAAGCTCCGGCCAGTTTTTAACCTCGGTAAAATTTTCGCCCTGCATAATGTACATGCCGTTGCGAACAGAAGCCACGTAAATTGTACTCTCTATAACATAGCAATAGGATATTTGCGAGGGGAACTTTACCTTTTTAACTGTTTTGCCGTTGTACAGGTAAATTTCGTTAAACGACTGAAAGTAAACCGTATTGCCGTGTTTAAATATCTTCCATATCTCCTCATTATCGGCATTGCCTAAAAAGAGTTCCTTATTTTCTGAAAGCGAAAAATAGCGCATGCGCCCTTTAATGCGTTTCCAGTAGCCAAATTCTTTATACGACCCACAATATATCCTGTCGCCATCGGCAAAAACCGACCGTAGTATGGTTTTATTGGGCAAGGCATATTTTTCCCATTTAATGCCGTTGTAGCGCAAAAAGAAATGATTATTGGCAAAGTATAAGGCATTATCGTTGCCCTGTGCTACATTCCATACCTGGTTATCGCCGGCATAGTCAGATTTGGTAAAGTTTTCTACAAAAGGCAGCACCTGCTGGGCATTGCCCGTAACAGTACATAAAATTATGAGAAGTATAAATAAGCGCTGCTTTAATTGCATTATCAAAAAAAATTAGCTTCTCAAAGTTATAAAACTAATTAAGATAATTGGATTGATGCCAAAAAAAATGCCCCTATATGTGGGGCACGTTTTCTTGAATGTAATTTTCGTTAAGGTACTTAAACTTTTCGGTCAGCTTGCCGTCTTGGGTAATCATGGCCCTTTTAAGCACACCATCCTTATCATTATTATAAAAGGCAGGCACAACATGTTTTAAGAACATTTCGCCAAAACCCTCGCTGGCATCGCGTGGCAGTTCGCACGGCAAGTTATCTACCGCCATAACCACAATAGCCGCAGGATGGTGTACATCGGTTTCCTCCCCACTAAACGGATTGTAGCCATATAATGGCTCTGCAATGCAGGAAGCCCGTACCGTACAGGCAACAGGGCCTGCAACATCGCACGAAATATCGGCCACTACCTTTAGCTTGCAGTCTTTATCCTTAAGCATATCCTGGGTAAGGATATCCGGCGAATCATTTCCATGAAAATGGCCTGCTATAAAAATATCAGATGCATTGCTAAAACGCCTGAAGTTAGAAACATATTCTGTTGGGTGATCGAAGAAATCCTCCGCAGCAGTTGCTACAACCCCATCTTTGCGCATGTTATAATCAAGTACATCAAGCTGGGTATACACCGGGCTGCTGTACACCTTGTTAAGAAAATTATCTGCCGATACTTCCTTAATTTTCATGGCATCTAATATTTCTTTAATGCCCCCACCTACTTTACCCTTACCGGTAACCACAATTTTTATGGGTGGCAACACGATCCTCTTAAGCCTTGCTATAAGAGCATCCCTGTCCTGTAAGGTCTCCGCTTTTGGCAGGTTGTATAACTCAAATTTAAGACCAAAAGCCCTGAATGCGTTGTATGTGCCCACTATACCGGCATAACGGCCAAAGCCTATTAGCCTTTTATGGTTGGCATCGGTAACGGTTTCATGGTCGTATAGGGTAATTTCTTTATCAATAATAGCCTGCAGCATCTTTTGGTTATGCGGCTGTTTTTTAATGGTATGCGAAAAGAAAAAGTATTTTTTATGCGGCACCAAAGCATCAACGGGTACTTCTTTAACACCTATAAATACATCACAGTCAGATACATCATCCTTAACATCAAAGCCTGCATTGCGGTATTCGTCATCGTTAAATATACGCACGTCAGACGATTCTACCATGATCTCTGCCTGAGGGAACTGTTCTTTAAAGGCTAATAACATAGTGGGCGAAAAAACAACCCTTTTATCCGGCGGCGACTTTCTCTCTTTTATAATTGCAAATTTCATAGCTGTTTATTTACAAATTTGGTTTTGAATTTGTGACTTTATTAAATACGAAAACGATGTATTAAAAATTTATCACTTAAAATTAAATAATAGCATTCAAATATAACAATATTCCATTTTAAAAACCAAAAATATTACAAAAAAGTCATAACCTTTAATCTAACGATATTATAAATTATTAATTGATGAAGGCTGATAAGTATTGGATAAATAAAAGCCACTATAAAACATTTTAGACAGTTTTTTAGAGTTTTTTTGGTGGAGTGAGTAGGGAGTTTTATCAAATTCCAACATTCGTGATCTTATTAAACTTACTTGATTGTCACATTATATTATTTATACAAGTTAAAAAGCATTGGTACAAGCCAAAATATAAAAACAGTAAAAAACCACATTAAAAAAAAAGTAGATGTGAATTTTGGCTCGTTACATTTGTATTTATTTTTTAAACAATGGATTATAGATTCGTAATTGACCTTATGTTTAACGTACAAATGAATTGATATATAAATAATAAAAGCTGATGCGATTATAAAAAAATTGTTGAAAGCAATTACATTGAAGTTAAGAAGGAAACCGAATACAATGATGTAACACAGAAACAAAACAAAGAACATTAGCATTTTTAAGGAGTTTAGCGAAGATTCTTTTAATTGAGGTTCCTTTGTTTTTAAATAATTACTAAAAAAACCATTTGAAATGTATAATGCATATTTAATACATTCATACACACCCGCTGAAATCGGTTTAATAAATTTTCTAAACATCATTCTTCGTTGTTATATTCCCATATTTAATTACCTTACTTTTTACCTCAAGTTCCAAGTCATACTCTAATAAATATAGCCAATGTAATAACAGGTAAAAGCCTTACAAAGCTAAACTAAAAAAGGTAACGAGATTTAAAGTAAAAAACCGTGGTTCATAGAGTGTACCAAAAAAAAACGCCACTGTTTCCAATGGCGTTTTTAATCTTTCTTGTGGAATCGCCGGGAATCGAACCCGGGTCCAAACAGGGAAGCAAAGAGCTTTCTACACGTTTAGTTTCTGCTTGGTTTTTCGATAGTGTGCAAGGCCAGAAACCGCCACACACCACTTAGCTTCTGTTTTCTCAGGGCCTCCGCGAAGCAAAAAGACCCCCAGGTTTACTTTTACGGTTCCCCTATACAAAACGCCATAAACCAGGGCTTTTTAGGAGAATCTCGCTTTCCTGCCTTGCAGGAACGAGGCTAATCTTACTTTAATTTAGATTATGCAGCTAGAGCGTAGTTATTTTCGCCGTTTAAAATTGTAAGACCATTTATTAACGAGAATTGTCTCAGTTCTCGACGTGCTTACTGTTCAGTTCGGCCTGCTGTCAAAACCAGTCGACCCCAAATAGTAGTTATTATAGTGCAAATATAGTACCAATATATTTAAAATGCTAATGGGTTTAACATTTGCTATACAATACATTCACTCCAAGATTTAGTTTTGTATTTAAACTATTATAATTGCTAATTTTACACAAAAAATTGTTGTGAGTAAGATCCTTATAATAGACGACGAGGAAAAGCTAAGAAACCTCATGGCGCGCATAATAACGCTGGAAGGTTTTGATGTAATACAGGCGGCCGACTGCAAAACAGGGCTGGCTAAACTGGCTAAAGAAGAGGTTAACATCGTGCTGTGCGATGTAAAGCTGCCCGACGGCACCGGTGTAGAGCTCACGCTGAAAATTAAGGAAACCTACCCACAAACCGAAGTAATACTCCTTACCGCTTACGGAAACATACCCGATGGTGTGCAGGCCATAAAAAATGGTGCCTTTGATTACATTGTTAAAGGCGATGACAACAATAAGATCATCCCGCTTTTGCAGCGAGCGCTCGAAAAGAACAGCCTTAGCCGCCGCGTGGTACAATTAGAAGAAAAACTCGAAAAAAAATATTCTTTTGATGGTATTACAGGGTCCTCTAAAGCCATTGCCATTGCTATAGAGCTTGCCAAAAAAGTAGCCGGTACAGATACCACTGTTTTGCTAACCGGCGAAACAGGTACAGGTAAAGAGGTGTTTGCTAATGCCACACACCAGGCAAGCCCCAGAAAAAATAAAAATTTTGTTGCTATTAACTGCTCTGCCTTTAGTCATGACCTGCTGGAAAGCGAATTGTTTGGACACATTGCAGGAGCATTTACAGGTGCTGTTAAAGACAAAAAAGGCCTTTTTGAAGAAGCCCACAAGGGCACCTTATTTTTAGATGAAATAGGCGAAATGCCGCTTGACCTGCAGGCAAAATTATTGCGCGTCTTAGAGAATGGGGAGTATATTAAAGTAGGCGAAAGCAAAATAACCAAAGCTGACGTTCGTATTATAGCCGCCACAAACCGCGATTTGCCTAAAGAGATCGAAGGAGGCCGGTTTCGTCAGGACCTTTTTTATCGCCTCTCTATATTTGCCATAAAACTGCCTGCCCTGCGGGAGCGCGTTGCAGATATTGAGGCCCTGGCTAACGGCTTCTTGAAAACATTTGCCGTTAAAATAAATAAAAAAATTACAGCATTGTCGCCCAACTTTACAGCGGCGCTTAAGCATCATAACTGGCCGGGCAATATTCGCGAACTTAAAAATGTTATAGAACGCAGCGTTATCTTAGAAACAGGCAACACCCTTTCGGTTGACACGTTACCTGCCGAAATAAGGCTGGCGCAAACAGAAAATGCTTCGGATGGCGAAACAAAGATTTTATCGGCATTTTCATTGGCTTCTGCCGAAAAATTACACATTCAAAAAGTTTTTAACCATACCAATGGCAACAAAGCCGAAACGGCGCGCCTGCTTAATATTGGTATCGCTACCCTATACCGTAAGATAGACGAATACAGTATATCTTAGTTAAAGTTACACATTCTTTCCTACTACCCTATCATTTTGAAAGCATCGGCCTTATCAAAATGATAGGGTTTTTATTTGGCACAGGTATCACTTAAAACATAAACATCTAATAATAAATCATTTAAAACTACACCACCAAAAGGGTATGTGTTTGGCTATACAGGTACAGAACATCAAATAAGTTTTAAAATGAAAAACAATGTGAAAACAGTTGCCGCAAAAGCTGCTCAATTTGCAGAGATAACAAAAAACTGCATACGGCTTGGCAACATACTCCGTGCGAAAAAATGCCTTGATATAGCCGAACTACTATTTAGTACCGATAGTAACGAAACAAAAAATGCCATTGGTAACGTGTATGTATATTCCGTTTCCACTTTTATGGAACTGAAACACTGCACCGTGTCAAAGCTCTTCCCACCATCTTTAAAACAGGAATATATTTCCCAGATAAACACCTCGGAGGTTTAAGCACTACATTATGGAAACAACAATTATCCTCATCGTGGCAGGCATATCGTTGTCTACTCTTTATTAAATCGGTCGACTTTTTCGACAAAATCTAAAACAAATTATGACAGCATTATTTATTACAGCACTACTTGTATTTGTATACATGTGCTATGTACTTGTTAAACCCGAAAAATTTTAATTAATGAACACTGAAATTTTAGGCATCGTTGCCATGTACGGCATTGTATTGCTGCTTGCCATCCCATTAGGGCGTTACATTGGCAAAATATTTAACTATGAACCTACCTGGGCCGATAAACTATTTAATCCCATAGACCGCTTTTTCTTTAAAATGGGAGGCATAGATGATAAAGTAGAAATGAACTGGAAACAGCACCTTGGTGCACTGCTTACCATTAATCTTGTGTGGTTCCTGCTCTCTATGTTCGTATTGCTTAACATGGACTGGCTTCCGCTAAACCCCGATGCTAATCCTGCCATGACCAGCGACCTCGCTTTTAACACCTCAGTAAGCTTTATAACCAATACTAACCTGCAACATTATAGCGGAGAAACCGGCCTGTCATATTTAGGGCAGTTAACCCTTATGCTGTGGCAGTTTATTAGTGCGGCTTGTGGTATGGCAATTTGTGCTGTGGTTTTTATGGCCATGAAAGAAAAAACATCAACTACACTGGGTAACTTTTACAGTTTTTTTGTGCGGTCTGCTACACGTGTGTTATTGCCTTTGTGCATAGTAGTAGCTACTATACTGGTATTTAACGGCACACCAATGACTTTTGGGGGCAAAGACCATATTACCACATTAGAGGGTAAAACCCAGGATGTAAGCCGTGGTCCCGTGGCAGCCTTTGTTGCCATAAAACAACTGGGTACAAATGGTGGTGGCTTTTACGGGCCTAATTCTGCCAACCCTATGGAGAACCCTAACTACCTTACCAACATTGTAGAAAGCGTAAGCATCGTATTACTTCCCATAGCACTGGTATTTGCATTGGGCTATGTGCTAAAGCGCAAAAAATTAGCCTATACCATTTTTGGTGTAATGACGCTTGGGTTCCTGTTACTGCTACTGCCTACCGTTATTGGAGAAACAGGCGGCAATCCTGCTATCGATAACATGGGCATATCGCAAAACATGGGCAGTATGGAAGGTAAAGAGGTACGATTTGGTGCAGTGTCATCGGCAAACTGGGCTACCTATACTACCTGTACCAGTAATGGCTCAGTTAACGCCATGCACGATAGTTTTACCCCGCTTGGTGGTGCCACTACCCTATTGGGCATGATGGTTAACTGCTTTTATGGCGGTATAGGCGTAGGGTTCCTTAACTTTTACATCTTTATAATACTGGGTGTATTTATTAGTGGGCTTATGGTAGGCCGCACACCGGAATTCCTTGGTAAAAAAATAGAAGCTAAAGAAATGAAGATCGCCATGATAATAGCGCTGCTGCACCCGTTCCTTATACTGGCAGGTACTGCATTGGCAAGCCACCTTTATGCAGGCAATCCGGAAGCCTATGCCGGTTGGCTGGCCAACCCCGGTTACCACGGCTTTAGCGAAATGCTGTATGAGTTTACCTCATCATCGGCAAATAACGGCAGTGGCTTTGAAGGCCTGGGTGATAATACCCCGTTTTGGAACATTGCCACAGGTATTGTCATGCTAATGGCGCGCTACCTGCCTATTATAGGCCCCGTAGCAATTGCAGGATTGCTTGCCGCTAAAAAGCACGTACCCGAAAGTTCCGGCACACTTAAAACCGATACCTCAACCTTTGGTTTTATGGTCTTTGCAGTAATTTTTATAGTAGCGGCACTGTCCTTCTTCCCTGCACTTACATTGGGCCCAATAGCCGAATATTTTTCATTATACCAATAAAAACATTTAAATGAAAACTCAAAATGCAAGCCTGTTTCAACCTATATTGGTAAAGCAGGCTCTAAAACAGGCTGTTATAAAACTTAACCCTGCTACGCTCATAAAAAATCCGGTAATGTTTACTGTAGAAATTGGTACTGCCATTATGCTGTGTGTGTGCATCTGGATACTTACCGGCGAGACAAGCCAAGGCAGTTTTGCCTATAATTTTATAATATTCCTGATACTGTTGTTTACCCTGTTGTTCGCAAATTTCGCCGAGGCTATTGCCGAAGCACGCGGTAAGGCACAAGCCGACAGCCTTAGGAAAACAAGGGAAGAAACCCCTGCTAAAAAGATAGAACTTATTGGCGAAATTTATAAAGATGAAATACAAATTGTTCCCTCATCTACCCTTAAAAAAGGCGATAGGTTTGTTTGTGAGGCAGGTGATATAATCCCTACCGATGGCGAAATAATTGAGGGCCTTGCCACTATAGATGAAAGTGCCATAACCGGCGAAAGTGCCCCGGTGATACGCGAGGCAGGCGGCGATAAAAGTTCGGTTACGGGCGGTACAAAAGTATTGTCCGATAAAATAATCGTCGAGGTAACCACCAATGCAGGGGAAAGTTTTCTGGATAAGATGATAGCCTTGGTAGAAGGCGCATCGCGCCAAAAAACACCTAACGAAATTGCCTTAACCATACTCCTGGCAGGATTCACCCTTGTGTTTATCATTGTTTGTACTACACTAAAACCCTTTGCCGATTATGCCAACATTAGCATAACCATTGCATCATTCATATCCTTATTTGTATGCCTTATCCCTACCACCATTGGGGGGTTGCTATCAGCCATAGGTATTGCTGGAATGGACAGGGCTTTACGCGCCAATGTTATAACAAAATCGGGCAAGGCGGTAGAAACAGCGGGCGACATAGATGTACTGTTGCTTGATAAAACAGGTACCATAACTATAGGCAACCGTAAAGCCACCCACTTTTACCCCGCTGTAGGTATAGATGAGAAAGCCTTTATAAAAGCCGCCGTGTTAAGTTCTATGAGCGATGATACGCCCGAAGGTAAGTCGATTATTGAGTTTGGGGCTGTTGATCCTAAAAGTTTCAACATCCAGAGTCCGAGGTTTATAAAATTCACTGCCGAAACCCGCAGTTCGGGTATCGACTTTAACGAAACCCGCATTCGCAAGGGAGCTTTTGATGCTATTAAAAACCTTGTAGAAAAAGCAGGCAATATATTTCCTGCCGAAGTTACACAAGTGGTAGAAAAGATATCCGGTAATGGCGGAACGCCGCTGGTAGTTGCTCAAAATGAGCAGGTTTTGGGTGTAATAGAGCTTCAGGATATCATAAAAACCGGCATTGCAGAACGTTTTGAGCGCCTGCGTAAAATGGGTGTAAAAACGGTAATGGTTACCGGAGATAACCCGTTAACCGCCAAGTTTATTGCCGAAAAAGCCGGTGTTGACGATTTTATTGCCGAAGCCAGGCCCGAAGATAAGATGAACTACATTAAAGCCGAACAGGCACGTGGCAAGCTCGTAGCCATGATGGGCGATGGTACTAATGATGCACCTGCCCTTGCCCAGGCCGATGTGGGCGTTGCCATGAACAGCGGCACACAGGCTGCAAAAGAGGCCGGTAATATGGTAGACCTTGATAACGACCCCACCAAACTTATTGAAATTGTAGAAATTGGCAAGCAGCTGTTAATGACACGTGGCACCCTTACAACTTTTAGTATTGCTAATGATGTAGCCAAATATTTTGCCATTATTCCGGCACTGTTTATTGTAGCGATACCTAAATTACAAAGCCTTAACATTATGCACCTGCACAGCCCGGAAAGCGCCATCTTATCGGCAGTACTGTTTAATGCGATTATAATTCCGTTCCTTATACCTCTGGCATTAAAAGGGGTGGCATATAAACCCATAGGGGCTTCTGCCCTGCTGCGTCGCAACTTGTTCATTTATGGGCTTGGCGGTATCATAATTCCGTTCATCGGCATCAAATTGATAGATATGCTGGTTTCCCTATTCTTCTAAATCATAACATAATGAAAAATAACATCATACCGGCCATCAGGCTAACATTATTTTGCGCCCTGTTCTTTTCTGGCTTCTACACCATGAGTATTTGGGGTATTGCACAACTGGCACCTAACCAAGGTGATGGCTTTGTAACAAACAACAATGGCCAGCGCTACCATACTAACGTAGCACAGGCATTTACAAAAGACCAATATTTTTGGCCCCGTCCCAGCGCGGTAGATTACAATGCCGCAGGGTCCGGTGGCAGTAACAAAGGGCCTTCTAATCCTGATTACCTTGCCCTTGTGCAATCCCGAATAGACACCTTTTTACTAAAAAATCCCGGTATCGCTAAAAAGGACATCCCAGCCGAAATGGTTACGGCCAGTGGCAGCGGGCTCGATCCCCACCTTTCGCTGGCCGCTGCCAGCATACAGGTTAAACGTATAGCAAAGGCACGTAATGTAAGCGAGATACAAGTAAACCAGCTTATAGCACAACACCTCGAAAAACCGCTTTTAGGTTTATTAGGAACCGAAAAACTTAACGTATTGCAACTTAACTTAGCACTCGACAAACTAAAGTAATGAAAACCATCTTTAAAATAGCCGCACTGCTTGCAACAGGCTTTGCCGCAACAGCACAAACAGATACCATTAAAATACTTCCGCTATCAGAAATTCCGTCTTTAAAATTCAGCGGTTACATAGAAACCTATTACACTTACGATTTTAATGAGCCTGAAAATAACACCCGCCCTGCGTTTATCTATTCGCACAACCGCCATAACGAGGTGGCGCTTAATCTGGGTTTTATAAAAGCTGCTTATGATAATGGTAGCACACGCGGCAATTTAGCGCTTATGGCAGGTACTTATGCCAATGCTAACCTTGCCGCAGAGGAAGGTGTAATGAAAAATATATATGAGGCTAATGCGGGCGTTAAACTATCTAAAACTGCTAACCTTTGGGTAGATGCGGGTATTTTTGGCTCACACATTGGGTTTGAGAGCGCCATTGGTAAAGACTGCTGGAATTTAACCCGTAGCATACTGGCAGACAACTCTCCTTATTATGAGGCAGGGGCAAAAATATCGTACACATCACCATCCGGGCAATGGTTTATTAGTGGCTTGGTGCTTAATGGCTGGCAGCGCATACAAAGGCCGGACGGTAACAAAACATTGGCTTTTGGGCATCAGCTAACCTTTAAGCCTTCCGCAAAGGTTACATTAAACAGTAGCTCTTTCGTGGGTAACGATAGGCCCGAAATTGATAAGCGTATGCGGTACTTCCATAACTTTTACGGGCAGTTTCAACTTAACGACAAACTGGGTTTAATTGCCGGTTTTGATATTGGTGCCGAGCAAAAGGCAAAAGGCAGTAAAAGTTACAGTAGTTGGTATTCGCCTGTTCTTATTGCAAAGTATGCCATTAGCAATAAAGCTGCTATTAGTGCGCGGGGCGAATATTATGCCGATGAAGATGGTGTTATCATCAGCACAGAAACAGCTAATGGGTTTAAAACCTTTGGCTACTCGCTAAATTTTGATTACAGCATATACAGTAATGTAATGTGGCGTATAGAAGCACGCAGCTTAAATAGTAAAGATGATGTTTTTGTAAAAGGCGACACCACAAAAAACAGCAATACGTTTGTATCTACAGCACTGGCAATTTCATTTTAATGGAACAAAGAGATGATAATGTAAAGCATTTTCTCAATTTAATACAAAAATCGAGAAAAGGAAAGTTTAAGGTCTACATTGGCATGAGTGCCGGTGTAGGCAAAACTTTTCGTATGCTACAGGAAGCCCATACCCTGCTGCGCAATGGTATTGATGTAAAGATAGGGTTTATAGAAACCCATAACCGTAAAGAAACCCACGCCCTGCTCGATGGGCTGCCCATTGTGCCACAACGCTCTATATTTTATAAGGGCAAGTTTTTACAGGAGCTTGATGTTCAGGCTGTAATTAACCTTAGGCCAGAAGTTGTTATTGTAGATGAACTTGCTCATACTAATATTGAGGGCAGCAGGAACGAAAAACGCTGGCAGGATGTGATGGATATTATTGATGCGGGAATCAACGTGATAAGCGCGGTTAACATTCAGCATATAGAAAGCCTCAACGGCGACATAAGGGCAATAACCGGTATTGAGGTTAAGGAACGCATACCCGACAGCGTATTAAAAGCTGCCGATGAGGTTGTAAACATAGACCTTACTGCGGATGAGCTTATTACGCGCCTAAAAGAAGGCAAAATATATACGCCCGATAAAATTCCGCAGGCACTAAATAACTTTTTTAAGGCAGAGCATATACTACAACTCAGGGAGCTATCTTTAAAAGAAGTAGCGAGCCAGGTGGAGCGCAAAGTAGAGGCTGAAATTACCGGCACAAGCGCTTTTAAGCAGGAACGTTTTATGGCTTGCATAAGCAGTAACCACCATACGGCAAAAACGGTAATACGAAAAACGGCGCGCCTTGCTAACTATTACCACAGTAAATGGATATTATTGTATGTGGAAACCCCGAATGAAAGCAGCGACAAAATAGCCCTTGATAAGCAACGCCACCTAATTAATAACTTTAAACTGGCTACAGAATTGGGTGCCGAAGTAATAAAAGTGCAAAGCAGCCGCGTTGCCGGCACGATTACCGCACAAGCCGAAGAACGTAAAATAACAACCATTTGCATTGGTAAACCGCATATTAAATTATTAAAGGTTATTTTGTCTACCAATATTTTTAAGGCTCTTTTAAATAAATTATCTTCGAGTGATATTGACCTTATTATACTTTCATAGATCATGAAAATAAAAACCAAGCTGGCTATAGGTACCGGTATGCTGTTTTTGCTTATTACACTGCTTTCGGCGCTGGCTATACGGCAGGTAAACCTTTTAGCACAAGACACCAAAAACATACTGGTAGCTAACTACATATCATTAGATTACGCCCGCAATATGTACAAGGTTACCGATGCTCCTGCTCTGACCCAAAAAGACCTTGCCACCCTACAGGGCTATCTTGTAAAGCAACAGCAAAACATCACAGAAATAGGCGAAAAAGAACTTACCGATGACCTTGCAAGACACTTTGCAGGGTTGCAGTCAGATCCGCAAAATGGGGTATACATTCAAAACTTCAGGCAGGGGCTCAACAGTATCATGAAGCTTAATATGGATGCCATTCAGCGTAAAAGCCTTACGGCTGAAAAAACAGCAGAAAGCTCCGTCTGGTGGATATCCTGCACCAGCGCAGTGTGCTTTATGTTAGGCTTCACACTTATTTTTAACCTTCCCGGTTATATTGCGAACCCCATACGCGACCTTACCGAGAGCATCCGCCAGATAGCCGCCAAAAACTACGCGCAGCGGGTATACTTTAAAGGCCATGATGAGTTCACCACACTGGCAAGATCTTTTAATACCATGGCAGAGAAGCTGCAGGAATACAGCAACAGCAACCTTGATAAGCTGCTGATAGAAAAAAAACGTATTGAAACACTGGTTAATAACCTGCACGATCCTGTTTTAGGGCTTGATGAGAATAACACAATTTTGTTTATTAACGAAAAAGCGTTACAGGTATCCGGACTTAAAAGGCAGCAAACCATTGGTAAAAAAGCCGAAGAGGTTGCCCTGCACAACGATCTTATACGATCGCTTTTACAGCAGGCAGATAATAATACCAATAGTACCCTTAAAATTTATGCAGATGATAAGGAGAGTTATTTTGAGAAACTCCTGGCACCTATAAGTATTGTGCCTACCGGCGAAACCGACGACAGAACCATTGGCTCTTTTATAATATTGCGCAACGTAACGGCTTACAAAGAACTTGATTTTGCCAAGACTAATTTTATAGCAACAGTATCGCATGAGTTTAAAACACCTATCGCAAGTATAAAAATGAGCCTGCAATTACTCGCTAATGAACAAACAGGCAAGCTCAATGACGAGCAAAAAGGCCTGGTAGAAGGCATTAACGATGATGCTGAAAGGCTGCTGCGCACTACAGGCGAACTGCTTAACATAACCCAGGTAGAAACAGGGCGCTCTCAAATAAAAATGGAAGCCTGCACAGCTAATTCTATCATTAGTAATGCGGTTGCTGCCACACAAAAACTGGCCGATTATAAAGGAATCCGATTAAACATTGATACAGCTCCTGATTTACCGCTAATTTTTGCAGATAAAGAAAAAGCAGCCTGGATAGTTTCTAACCTTTTATCTAATGCCATACGATACAGTTATGAAAATACTTCTGTAACAGTTAAAACGTTACAGAATAACGACACCATACAAGTACTAATTACTGACACAGGTACGGGTATTGAACCTAAGTACCAGACCCGTATTTTTGATAAATATTTCAGGGTGCCGGGTACCGAAAAAGAAGGTACAGGCCTCGGCCTTGCCATTAGTAAGGAGTTTATGGAGGCACAAGGTGGCGATATCAACGTAAAAAGTACAATTGGCGAAGGCACAACTTTTACGCTCAACTTTACCCAAGCTGTTTAAAGTAAATGTTAGATGTAAATCCTTTAAAGTCAATAGATTTTAAAAGTCTCCTCCGGTAATTACTATAAGTATTTATTCTTTAAAAGTTTAACCGTGAAAGACCAATTCCTACACAAAACAAAAATCCCACGCCGTTGTGGCGTGGGATTTTTTATATTAGATTGCTTCGTTGTTCCTTCCCGCAATGACGCGGACGGTGCAACAAAACTAATTCTTAGCTTAAAGCAGCTTTAACCTGGTCTGCGGCTTCCTGGAACAATGTTGCAGAAAGGATTGGCATGCCTGAGTTGTCTATAATTTCTTTGGCAAGCTCTGCGTTTGTTCCTTGTAAACGTACAATAATAGGCACTTTAATAGTATCGCCCATGTTTTTGTAAGCATCTACAACACCCTGAGCAACACGGTCGCAACGTACAATACCACCAAATATGTTGATAAGGATAGCTTTTACGTTAGCATCTTTAAGAATGATACGGAAAGCCGTTTCTACACGCTTAGCATCGGCAGTACCACCCACGTCCAGGAAGTTAGCCGGCTCAAAGCCTGCATATTTAATAAGGTCCATAGTTGCCATGGCAAGGCCTGCGCCGTTTACCATACAGCCCACAGTACCATCAAGGTCTACGTAGTTAAGGCCAACTTCTTTTGCTTCAACCTCAATAGCGTTCTCTTCAAGAACATCGCGCATTTCTGCATATTTCTTTTGGCGGTAAAGTGCGTTGTCATCAAGAACAACTTTAGCATCTACAGCAAGAATTTTATTATCAGATGTTTTAAGCACCGGGTTGATCTCAAACATTGATGCATCGCTATCAATATATGCTTTGTAAAGCGAAGCGATAAACACAGTCATTTCTTTAAACGCATTGCCGCTAAGGCCAAGGTTAAAAGCTATCCTTCGCGCCTGGAAGCCCTGTAGGCCAACAGCCGGGTCTATCTCTTCGGTAAAAATACGGTCCGGGGTGTGCTCAGCAACTTCCTCTATATCCATACCACCTTCGGTAGAATACATGATCATATTGCGGCCTTTACCCCTGTTTAATAGTACAGACACATAAAACTCAGAAGTTTCACTTTCTCCGGGATAGTAAACATCTTCGGCAACAAGTACCTTGTGTACCCTTTTACCTGTAGGAGGAGTTTGCGGTGTAATAAGGTCCATACCTATTATTTGTCCTGCAATCTCTTCTACCTGTTGTAGGTTTTTAGCCAGCTTTACGCCACCACCTTTACCGCGGCCACCCGCATGTACCTGTGCTTTAATAACATGCCAGCCTGTACCTGTTTGGGCAGTAAGCTCTTTAGCAGCAGCAACAGCCTCGGCAGGGCTATTTGCTACAATACCACGCTGCACGCGCACGCCGTGGCTTGCCAGTATTTCTTTTCCCTGATATTCGTGTAAATTCATATTAAATGCGTTTATCTTATTAAAAGTGGAACAAAAATAGCAAATTACATTTGTATAGCCGAAAGGTTTTCAATTTTTTTCCTGCTAAAAAAGTATAGCTTTACATTTGCTTAAAAAAGTGATAACGCAACGCAACTAATTTAACTTTGCAGCATCTATAAATAAACAACCACCATGAAAAAGATACTCCTTATACTATTACTGCCTGCACTGGCAATAACCGGTTGCAGCGATGATGACCAAATTAATACAGCAGGGCTTGAG
The DNA here is from genome assembly GCF_007097145.1 of Flavobacterium zepuense. GTDB lineage: Bacteria > Bacteroidota > Bacteroidia > Flavobacteriales > Flavobacteriaceae > Flavobacterium > Flavobacterium zepuense. The sequence continues at coordinate 387,713 of NZ_VJVZ01000001.1, forward strand.
GGCTCATGGAGCCTCGTAGAAATACACAACGGCTTTGGCGCAACGAACATTGGGTATGACGAAGGCATAGTCATCTGGACTTTTGACGAGCAGGAAAGAGAAATCGATGTAGTTAATAGCGCATCGGCAGATAATTACAGCGCACTGGCAACCGGCAATTATGGCTATACCATTGGTGCCGAGAACCAGGTTTGTAATGATGCTTTATTTATTGAAGAAGATGCTTATGGCTGTATATCAATAACTAACGACACACTTAGGGTAAGCAGTGCTCATGTAGATGGCGATATTCTTACATTTGTACGTTAACACTGTTTTGGGTCTATTTTATAGTTAAATTTTGATTATTGGTACATCTTTTGAATACCTTTATGGTATGAAAAAGAGAATGTTATATATGATGATGCCCGTATTGCTTTTTTTAAGCTGTACTGATGATACGCAGGAAAAAGATCCGGTTGTTGAAAAAACCGACTCTATTGAAGGCCTCTGGAAACTTATTAAAATAACAAGTTCTATTGGTAAGCCGGGATCTGAGTATGAAGATGGCGACATTAACTGGACATTTACAGAAAATGCAGGTACGGTTAATGTACAAAACCATATTAAAGGGCCTGAATTTACAGGTATGCAAACCGGATCGTATAACTATAAAATAAGTAATATAACTTCGGGCGAATGCACGCAAATTTTTACCATTAGAGATAAAGACGGTATAGGCGGATGTATGAGCATTAGTAACGATACCCTTAAAATACACAATGCCTACGCCGGGCACTACAACCTTATATTTGTGCGTTAACAAACTTTTAACGCGCATCTTTTTATTTTGTAACGCAACCTTTCGGTTTTTATGCATCTATTATAAAAAACCGGGATGAAAAAGTTAAATATACAACACCATTACTTACTATTAGCACAGTTAATTCACTGTGCGGTAAGTAGTGGTGTTTTTTGTTTATCTCATAACATAGTATTAATATAATTGAATTTACTAAATACGAACCTTTAACAAATACCGTTACGGTTTTGTATGCAGTTACGTTCTTACAAATTATCAGGAATTTTTAGATTAAATAGTTAATTATGCTGCCCCGGCAGTAAGAAGGCTCACCTTGCTTTTATACTTAATTATTAACTTTTGGGCATTACCGGCGCCTCCACACTAAACAAAAAAGGTATGAAAGAGATCATCATTTTAATCCTGGCGCTTCCTGTAATATTGTTTTACAAAAGCGACGAACACAACGGCTACAGCGATACCTGGTACAAAAACAACTGGTAAATACGCTTGTAAACACAATTTAAAGTTATAAATATAATAGTATTTTTTAATTATTGTTATATTTGTAACTTTTTGTTATTTTTTGTTAAGCCTGCGTTATTTGCTTGTTTGCGTGGTATTTGATACCTAATTTTGTACTCTTATAAGGAAAAAAGATGGAAGCGAAACAACTGGTACAATTGGCAGACGAATTTGGAAGTCCGCTGTATGTATACGACGCGGCAAAGATACAGTCGCAGTACAACAAACTGGAGAGAGCATTCTCTAAAGTACAACATTTAAGGATAAACTATGCCGTAAAGGCATTAAGTAATATATCGGTTTTAAAGCTGCTAAAACAAATGGGATCTGGTTTAGATACCGTTTCCATACAGGAAGTACGCCTGGGGCTATTAGCCGGTTTTGAGCCCGAAATGATCATTTATACGCCTAACGGTGTATCTATGGAAGAGATAGAAGAAGTTGCGTCTATGGGTGTTCAGATAAACATAGACAATCTTTCTATATTAGAGCAATTTGGCGCCAAGCACCCCACTACCCCGGTGTGTATACGCATCAATCCGCACGTAATGGCGGGTGGCAACAGCAACATCTCGGTTGGGCATATCGATAGTAAATTTGGTATCTCTATCCACCAGATGCCGCACCTGCTGCGCATTGTTCAAAATACGGGCATGCACATTAACGGTATCCATATGCACACGGGTTCTGACATTCTTGATATCGAGGTGTTTTTATACGCTGCCGAGATCTTGTTTGAAACCGCTGCACAGTTTAAGGAGCTTGAATTTCTTGATTTTGGAAGCGGCTTTAAAGTGCCTTACAAGAAAGACGACATACATACTGATATTGAAGAGCTGGGCAAAAAACTGGGCAAGCGTTTTAACGCTTTCTGTGCTGAGTATGGGCGCGACTTAACGCTTACGTTTGAGCCGGGTAAATTCCTTGTGAGCGAAGCCGGTTTTTTCCTGGCTAAGGTAAATGTGGTTAAGCAAACAACATCTACCGTATTTGCGGGGATAGACAGTGGTTTTAACCACCTTATTCGCCCTATGCTGTACGGCAGCCACCACCATATAGAAAACATTAGCAATCCTAAAGGCAAAGAGCGCTTTTACAGCGTGGTTGGCTACATTTGCGAGACCGACACTTTTGCCAACAACCGCCGCATACCCGAGATTAAGGAGGGCGATATATTGTGTTTCCGCAATGCGGGAGCATATTGCTTTAGCATGAGCAGTAACTATAACAGCCGCGTGCGCCCTGCCGAAGTACTTTGGTATGAAGGCAAAGGCCACCTGATAAGGCAGCGCGAAACTTTTGAAGATATTGTACGCAACCAGGTTATTTTGGACTTTGAGCCCGCTACACCTGCCCCTGCCATTACCGTTTAGGTTATATATATGTTACTTTTTTATTCTAAAAACCGCACGTAATTGTGCGGTTTTTTGTTTTGTGAGGCTACGGGTTTTGTAAGGGATTTTTTGGTATGTTTGGGTTGTAGAGACGCAATGCTTTGCGTCTCCCATAAATAAACATTGAAAAGACGCAAAGCATTGCGTCTCTACGAAACATCTGCTAACGCGAGCGTCTCGCTCGTGCCGGTAAAACCATAAATATTAGGGTACGAGCATGTCGATCGCACCAGTAATACTCAACAGCAACCCAACCCCTAACTGCTTAAAAGCCTCCATTTCATTTATATTCTTTAAAAAAAGACCTATACAAATTGTATAGGTCTTTTTTTAAGAGGTAATTTTTTCGCTAAACGTTACTTTAGCAAACTTACCTGACTCCAAATAGTTCACTAAGTTTTTTTTCAATATCTCCGTCTCTCATTATAATCTTTCCTTTTGGATCAATCAGAATTTTTACAGGAACTGCTGATACCGCAAAATTATAAGCTTCCGAATTTTTTTCATCTCTTACCTGTAGCCAGGGAAGTTGGTGCTTTTCTAAAGCGTTAAGCCACGCCTTACTACTCTTGTCGATAGAAACGCTTAGTATCTCAAAATTTTCATTCTTATATTTTCCATATAACTCTTTGATATTAGGAAATTCGGCAACGCAGGGACCACACCAGCTGGCCCAAAAATCAATCAGTACATATTTACCCCGTAATGATTTTGTGCTGACATTTTTTCCATCAGGGCCCAAAAGAACAAAATCCTTGATCTGGTTGTTAACAGCAGATGATTTTAAGGCATTTATAAATGTAACGATTTCTTTGCCTTCATCAGAATTTTGCCTTTTTTTACTTAACAGGGCATAATATTTTTTTATAGTTTCGGCATCCATCCCTTCCATATTCCATTTTAGCACACGTACAGCTGCAAAAGAATCAGGATGATTTTTAATAAATTTTTCGAGTACAATAACGGTATATTTGTTAAACAGTTCAATATAGTCGTTGTTATATGCTCTATATTCTGACGAGACATCGCCACCCCTGGTATATTCCGGAGTTACCGGATATTTTTTTTGGAGCTCTTTAACGATATCTGTATGTGTACTTTGGCTTAAAGTATTAAATTCCTCATAATCTATAGCAGATTGCATGCCCGAAATGCGGAATGAGAAACTTCTAACATCTATATCGTTTAGTACAATAGTTCCGGGATGCTCTGCCATCAAACCAAATGGCCTTTCTCCAAGTTTTTTCAATGTATATTCGTCATATATCCAGGGCATATCATCTTTTCTAAATGGCATTATAATCACAAAATTGCCATTAACAACTTTAACCGTATCTAAAGGCTCTCCTTTGTACTTAAAATAAATTTCGTCGTATCCTTCAAGATCGTTAATAATATTACCCTTTATGGTAATGTTAGATTGGGCTTGTAATGCCACGCTGTAAAACAATAACAGTGGCAGCCAACTTAAAATTTTCATAGTTTGTGTATCTAAAATTAAATTAATCCTCAGCAATTCTGAGGATGCAAATATTTACCAATCGCAACTTAATAAGCATTGAACCAGATTAAGAAATTATATTGACAGGAAAAAGTACGGTACGGCTAGAAATACCAACATGTAATTTTAATGCCTAAAAGCAACTGTATACTTCAGGGTAAATAGTTAACTTTAAAACATCAATTAAAAATTAAAGCCATGCATAAACTAAAAGCCGTAATATTCGACCTTGATGGCACCCTCGCCAATACCCTGCCCCTTTGTATTAAAGCGTTCCGTAGCTCGGTAGAGCCATTGATTAACCGTAGTGTAACCGATGAGGAGATCATCGCCACCTTTGGCCCATCTGAAGAAGGAACTATTATGGCCCTGGCGCCCGATCATTACGACCAAGGTGTGGCCGACTACCTTATGCATTACCAGGCTTACCACGAAATGTGCCCCGCCCCTTTTGATGGCGTTAAAGAGCTGTTGGACAGCCTTAAAAGCAAAGGCATCCGCATTGCTATGGTTACCGGTAAAGGTAAGGCCAGCGCCGATGTTTCGATAGATAAATTCGGCTTAAGCCAGTATTTTGAGTTTATTGAAACCGGTATGCCCGAGGGTCCGCGTAAGCCCGATGGTATCGAAGCGATACTCAGGGCCTTTAATAATGTGCCGCTTAACGAGGTAATATATGTGGGCGATGCACCAAGCGATATTATTGCGTGCAGGGAGGTGGGCATACCGATAGTTGCCGCCGCCTGGGCCGAAACCGCTGAACCCGAAAAGCTTATCCGCCTTAACCCCGACGAGATTTTTTACTCCTTCCCGGAATTTGCAGAATGGATACTCCGGAATGTTTAATTTGGGGATTTGTGGATTTGGTTATTTGAGGCAAGCACATTAAAAAAAAATTCACAACAAAATAATATACAGTCATTTAAACACATTTACTTCTACTCTTTGTAGAGGGGATAATCAGTATAACCTTTTTCGCCGGGAGTGTAAAATGTAGCCTCATCAGGTTGAGTAAAATGCTTATCGTGCTCAAGGCGATATGGCAAATCAGGGTTAGCAATAAACAAACTCCCGAACGACACCATATCGGCCTCGCGGCTCTCAATTGCAGCAGTAGCCCTTTCCCCTGTATAGCCGCCGTTAAGTATCAGTAAGCCAGTAAAATAACCACGCATGGCCGAAATCAACCCTATACCTTCCTGCGATTGCCTTGCGGCGGCATCTACAACATGTAAGTATAAGATATTCAGCTTGTTCATTTCTTTTGCAAGGTATTCATACGTAGTGTATACTTCGTCATATTTAGGCATAGAATTAAAGATTCCGTAAGGTGAGAAACGTATTCCAACGCGCTTGCTACCAATAGCTTCGGCAACCGCCTGGGTTACTTCAATTACAAAACGGCAGCGGTTTTCTATACTTCCTCCATACTCATCGGTACGGGTGTTGGTATGCGGATTTAGGAACTGCTCCAGTAAATAACCGTTGGCACCATGCAGCTCCACACCATCAAAACCAGCCGAAATTGCGTTCTTAGAGGCTATTACGAATTCTTCAATGGTTGCATGTAAGCTACTTAAATCCAGTTCTTTTGGAGTATTTGTTTTAAGCAACCCTTTAGCATCTGTAAACATTTCTGCATCAGCATTAATAGCCGATGGTGCTACAAGTGTGGTACCCTCCGGCATATTCTCATAATTACCGATCCGCCCCACGTGCATCAGCTGCATTATTATCTTACCTCCCTTTTCGTGCACTGCTTCGGTAACCTTTTTCCAGCCTTCAAGTTGCTCATAATCAAAGATACCGGGTATGCGCGGGTAGCCTAAAGCATTGGGCGATGGCGCCGTACCCTCGGTAATTATAAGCCCTGCCGATGCCCGTTGGACATAATATTGGGCCATAAGGTCGTTTGGTACGTTGCCAATGGCTCGGGAGCGCGTCATAGGAGCCATAACAATGCGGTTTTTTAATTTTAGGTTGTCGGCATTAAGCGAAGCAAAGAGGTTTGGGGCAGAATTTAACACTGATATTTCACTTTTGGATTTCGTTTAAAGTTACAAAATCGTACATAGTGAGGGGTTAAACTTACCATAAATAAGCCTCAAAAAGTACTAAAATATACCGATTGGTATATTTTTAGATTGCATTTTTAACCCAAATCACAAAATATACCAATCGGTATAATACTATTATTTTTCAACTTGTGCCAACCACAATTTTATTGTTTGTTGAAGGGCGACTTTTTTGGTGTTGAAATCAGCCTCACCATGAATTGCAACCATGCGTCGGCCATCGGTATAATTACCTTCTAAAATTCCTGTAGTATCATTTATGACTGACCCGGTAGGGAAGATAAGCAATATGTAATTATCCTTTCGCAGGTTAAATACCACAATGTCCCGCTTATATTCCTTCGCATCAAAGGCTGCCATTGCGCCATTATAGTAAAAGGCGGGGGCGTTCCACTTAATTTGTTCAGATACAGTTGCATCCGTGCTTAAAATTACTTCCCGTATGGCCTGCATTGTGGTTGCCAGCGGGTGTATTGATGTTGCTATATATTGCGTAACCTGATCTTCGTCAGATAGTTTTTGTTTGGCCATGTATTTTTTTTACAAACCTACGGCTGTTTGAGTAGATTATTGCTGTGCATTACAGCCAGTTGCAGGGTGTGTATGGGACAGTTTAGTTGCAATAATGTTTAGGTTTATCGGGTACCGTCGTGGCTTCTAAACTGCTAAAATAGAACGGCCTGCGAAACTGGTAATAATACACCCTACCTGATATCCGTACGCTATTCGCTTCGGTAGGCCTGTGTACAGGTGTTTTCTTCATATCGACGGCTATGGTGTAATAGTTGCCATAATATTGGGATGGCGACCTGAACAGTACAATACTATCGGTGCCTGTGGTGTCTTTTGCAGTATAAATTACGCTTACGTCGGTGCATTTCAGTTTTTTGGCAAGCAGGCGCTGCTGCTTTTTTGTGAGCAGCAACATCTGTACGTTATCATAACCAAAAAAGGTGTTCTTATTATAACGGGCAAACAAGTCTGATGCTAACTCTTCAATTTCTTCGTTATAACTAAAGGTATTATCAATCTTTTTGCGCTCGCCGGTACAGGAACACAACAGCAATAGCAATAACAAAAATGCAGCAAGGTTTTTCATAACAGGTTAATGTATTGCGCTAATGTACTGATTTATATTACATAAATCACTTCTTTACAACATCGCTATTATCCTGATGACCTTTACTGCTTCCTGTCCTTTATCATCGTAACCTGGTCTATCCTTCGGAATTTCTTGTTTGTAGAAACCGTAACCTTTTGCGTGTAGGTGCTGTCTTTCGCATTAATGATCCTAACAGTCATGATGCCAGCCTTGGCAACACTACTGTTACGAGAAAGCGTACCCGCTGTAGGGCTAAGGGTGTAGGTGCAATCGTCTATCCAGGCAAGGTCAAAATCATAGGTTTCAGATGATTCCTCCATGCGCTCGGTCTGCACATTGCCGTCGCGTTTTATAATGCATACTTTTTTAGATGCTGGGTCGGTAACTTTAAAAGTACCGTTTTTAAGATGCTCACAGCCATTGCTTTGGCTAAAGCCGAAGAAAGGTAGTAGGGTAAAAACAGCTAAGAGGGTAATTTTTTTTATCATACGCGCACTACTGGGTTTGTCGGTTTGCTTTAAAAAGGCATATAAATGTAAGTAATGCTGCTAAAATAAGCAATAGGTAACTCAATATTTTAATTTCAGACGCATACGGCCAGTGCATCAGCTTAAAAACGTTGCCCGCGACAAAGCTAAACACGCCAAAAACAGCTATGGCTAACGCTATGTATTTCAGTTTCCCTTTCATATTTCTATGACTTTTTGTAGTAGGTTCAACAAGCTGACCGGCTATGATGGCCGGCAGTTATATCCTTTAAAATAAGTTGAATTTAAAAATTGCCTTTGTAGTTTGGTACTAAAACCGAACCACAAAGGCATAAGAAGTTTATACAGTACCTTCCGGTATGATGGGGGGCGTGTTAATGCGCTTAAAGTTCTTTTCTATAGCGCGGATCATCTCTCCGGCTATATCTTTATTGGTAGCTCCCTCAATACCTTCAAGTCCGGGAGAAGAGTTTACTTCCAGCAAAAGTGGGCCCTTAGAGGAACGTATGATATCTACACCGGCCACTTTTAGGTTCATAGCTTTAGCGGCGCGGATGGCAATACGCTTTTCTTCGGCTGTTACTTTTATTACCGATGCCGTACCCCCAAGGTGAATGTTAGCGCGGAATTCTCCCGGCAACGCTTCACGCTGAATGGCAGCCACTACCTTGCCGTCTATCACAAAGCAACGGATGTCTTTACCATTAGCTTCCTTAATAAACTCCTGAACCAGTATATTGGCATTTAGGCTTTTAAAGGCATTGATAACGCTTTCTGCGGCTTTTTTGGTTTCGGCTAAAACTACGCCCTTACCCTGCGTGCCTTCTAACAATTTAACGATAAGCGGCGAACCGCCAACCATTTTAATAAGGTCGTTGGTATCAAGCGGGGAATTGGCAAAGCCCGTGGTTGGGATATCGATTCCGCTATTTAATAGCAGTTGTAACGAATACAGTTTATCACGGCTCTGGCTAATGGCAGCCGACGAGTTTAAACAAAATACCTTAAGCGCCTCAAAATGACGGGTCAGGGCACAGCCGTAAAACGTCATACTGGGGCGAATGCGGGGTATAACGGCATCAAAGTCGTTAAGCACCCTGCCGCCACGGTAATGAATTTCTGGCGTATCGGCATCCAGCTTCATGTAGCAGTACTTAAGGTTTAAAAAGTGCATTTCGTGGCCGCGGCTCTCACCGGCTTCCATAATGCGCTTGTTGCTGTACAACTCTGGGTTACTGGCCAGTACACCAATACGCAGGCCACGTTTGGGCTCTTCGCCTTTTTCGTACAGTTCCATTAATTTTTCGCGGGTAGGCTGGCCTAACAGGTATTTTTGTTCCGGGTCTACCAATATGCGCCCGCTCATGGCCTCGCGGCCCAGCAGCATACGGAAACCCATAGAGTCCCTGTTGGTTAGCGTAACTTCTACATCCCAGTCGATATCGCCCACCTGAATGCGCGATTTTATTACATAACGCTGCTCGCGGTACCCGCTACTGCTCTTAACCACACGCTTATCTACAAGCGGGGCCTGGCAGTGTATCACGGCCTTGGAGTTATTTTGTATGGGGTTGATATCAAATTTTACCCAACTTTCGCCCTCCCTTTCAAAGGGGGCAATATTGATGGCATGCAGCGCCGAAGTCTTGGCGCCACTATCTACACGTGCTTTAATGGTGGGTATTCCCAACTCCGGGAATGCGCACCACTCTTCGCTTCCTACTATTACTTTCTCAAGCATTTTGTTATAATTACTGCAATCTAAAGTACTACTTTTTTTATACGTAGGATGCTCCGGAGAAGTATTTATGTAAAGATTTTACACTAAATTAACGTTACAGCATAATCTTTTTATAGCCAGTGCTATACGCCTTTTGTTCGCCCCATAAATATTCAAGGTATTCTTTACGGGCTACCACTATGGCATCAAGGGTAAGGAGTTTAGAAACATCCGTATTTTCGCCCACAGTGGTGCTAAACGGTATCTTGGTAACCACCACAAGTACCTCATTATTAAGCGATGTGATCTCGTAGCATGTAAACTCGTAAAGGTATTCTTTAGTAACCATGTTTTGGTTTTCGGCATAAACAAAGCCTTTGCTGCCAAAACGCTGGCGAATATCTTTAAGGGTAGTTTTGCCAAAAACAAAGCCCGGCAGCAACGATTGCGCGCCTTCAGGCTGCTGAAGCCAGTCGTTTTCCATGTAAACAACCTTGCCTTCTTCTATGGTTACAGAAAAGTCGTTGCCGTTATCCGTACGGTATTTGTACATACCCTCGGTATGCGTTACCTCTTTAAGTGCCAGTTTTTTAACGGTCTCCTCGCTACTCCCTATTTTTATACCCATCATGGCCGGGGCAAAAACAGCAAAACACGCAGCAGCGGCAAAAGCAAACAAAGTTTTCATAGTACCCAAATTTAAGAGGCTTGTGCAAAGGTATTCAATTTATTGCGGATTTGTTGATGTGGAGATTTGTTTGAGGGTGGATGTGTGGATGTGGTTATTTGGTTATTCGTTAATTTGATTATTTGGAGGGGCGTGGATATGGTTGTTTGTATTTACCGTACTATACCCGAATGCGTCTTTGCGAGAAGGCACGACGAAGCAATCTCATAATTCTGACAAACAACGATGAGATTGCCGCGCTTCGCAAGCTCCGCTCGCAAAGACGTGCGTGAAGAAAGGAGTGTAGTATCATATACCTGAGCCGCATTCAATGTTCCTTACTGATTTTACCAAATTCACGCATCACCAAATCCACGCATCACCGTATTCACCTCCTCCAAATCACCAAATCCACGTATTACCGCATCCACGTTCCACCTACTCTATCACACTCTCATCCAGATGCAGATTATTCAGGAAGGCAATGGTGTTCTCAATATCGTAGTGAAGGATGCGGTCTTCGGTAACCAATGGCACTTCTTCGCGGTATGATTTTATGAACATCTCGATGAAATCGCTTGACTTCAATGGCCTGCGGAACTCCAATGCCTGCGAGGCATTCATAAGCTCAATAGCCAGTATACGCTCTATATTCTCAACTATCCTGTAGGCTTTTGTAGCAGCATTGGCACCCATACTCACGTGGTCTTCCTGCCCGTTGCTGGACACTATACTATCTACACTTGCAGGGGTTGCCAACTGTTTGTTCTGGCTCACAATGCTTGCGGCAGTGTATTGCGGAATCATAAACCCTGAATTTAATCCCGGATTGCTTACCAAAAACGGGGGCAGCCCACGCAGGCCGGAGATAAGCTGGTACGTACGCCTTTCGGATATACTACCCAACTCAGCCATAGCAATTGCAAGGAAATCAAGCGTTAGTGCCAGCGGCTGCCCGTGGAAATTCCCGCCCGAAATGATCTGGTCGCTCTCTACAAATATGTTAGGGTTATCGGTTACCGAGTTAATTTCGGTCTTAAATACTTTCTTTACATAGTCAACTGTATCTTTGGTAGCCCCATGTACTTGCGGTATACAACGGAATGAATATGGATCCTGAACGTGCTGCTTAGGGTGGGCTATGATCTCGCTGTCCTCAAGCAGGTCGTTAAACCTGCGGGCAGTTACAATCTGGCCCTTGTGGGGGCGCACCATGTGTATGTGCTCATCAAAAGGTTCTATACGTCCGTCAAAGCCTTCTAAGGATACTGCGCCAATAACATCGGCTAAATAATTAAGCTTTATCGATTTTAGAAGCACATAAACGCCATAAGCGCTCATAAATTGGGTGCCGTTAAGCAACGCCAGCCCTTCTTTTGATTTTAAAACAATAGGCTCCCACCCCATTTTAGCCAGTACTTTGTGTGCAGGCTGGCGGAAACCATCCATATACACCTCACCCTCACCCAGTAACGGCAGCGATAAATGCGCTAACGGAGCCAGGTCGCCCGAAGCGCCAAGCGAACCTAAGGTGTATATTACGGGGTAAATTTCGTTATTATAAAAGTCGACAAGGCGTTCAACCGTTTGCAGCTGCACGCCGCTGTTACCGTAGCTAAGCGACTGTATTTTAAGCAGCAACATTATTTTAACGATAGCTTCGGGTACCTCATCGCCGGTACCACAGGCATGCGATTTTACCAGGTTTTCCTGAAGTTTAGAGAGGTTATCGTTAGATATTTTTACATTATAAAGTGACCCAAACCCTGTATTAATGCCGTAAATGGGCTTATCTAAAGATGCCATTTTGTTATCAAGGTAAGCGCGGCACCTTTCTATGTTACCCCGCGCCTCTTCCGATAAGGCTAATTTTTTATCCTGTTGCAGGATATCGTTCACAGTTTCAAGGGATAATATATCGGTACTAATATAATGTATGTTGTCCATAATGTTGATCAGCTTAGAATCCCCAAAATTCACTAATCGGCAATTAAAAAACAACTTATTTGTTATATTTTCATTTTTGCCTGCGTTCTGCCTCAATTTTAAGATAGGCTTTACCCAAATACGTAACAACATCCATAGCTGTAAATGCCTGCATGCTTGTTTCGCTAATGGCAACATCTGCCGTAAGGCCATGAAGGTAAACACCAAAGATGGCCGCATGTGCCGCCTCATACCCCTGTGCCAGCAGGCCGGTTATTATGCCGGTAAGGGTATCGCCCGTGCCGCCTGTTGCCAGCGCAGCATTGCCCGTTGTATTGATAAAAATACTGCCTTTATACACCACCATAGTATGCGCATCTTTAGCTACTAATATAATATTGTGCTGTTTAGTAAAGACTTTCATTTTTTCTATCTTATCAAAATCGGTATCCCAGCCACCCATAAGGCGTTCCAGTTCTTTAGGATGTGGGGTAAGAATGGTGTTCTCCGGCAATAATTCCAGCCACTCTTTATTAGATGAAAGTATATTAAGCGCGTCGGCATCTATTACCAGCGGTACATTTACCTTGCTAAGAAACTCCTTTATAGCCTGTTGTGTTTCAAGATGTTGCCCTATACCCGGACCTATCCCAATGGCTTTAGGCTGCAAATCGAAGCCTATTTTCGTTATGTACTCATCACCATCGGTAAGTACCATAGCCTCGGGAAAAGCGGTTTGCATCACGTTGTACCCACATTTGGGAATGTAAGCCGTAACCAGCCCGCAACCCGACTTTAGCGCTGCTTTTGCCGCAAGGCACACCGCCCCTATTTTGCCATAGCTGCCGCCAATAATAAGTGCATGGCCCTGCGTACCTTTGTGGGCATGTGGTTGTATGGGATGGTAAATTTGGTTGGCATGCGCCGGACTAACCAAATAATAATCTGACACGTAGTTTTTTATAAAATCTTTATCAAGTCCAATATCGAGTATTTTTATACGGCGGATGTATTCGCAATTGCCCGGCAGGTAAAACGCCAGTTTAGGGAACATAAAGGTGAGCAGGATATCGCTTTTAACGGCAAAATTGGTAGGCCTATCCATAAACATACCACTTGGCACATCAATACTAAGTACCTGCCCCTCGCAAGCGTTAATGTAATCTACCACCTTTTTTACACTATCAGGCATTTCGCGGTTAAGCCCAATACCAAACAGCGCATCTATGTATATCAGCTTGCCTTTTTCATACTCATATTCCGAATTTTCATCGTGAACAGCACCTGTAGATGTGAAGGCCGCAAGGGCAGACTCATGATCAGGAGTGGGATTGCCTGCTTCTTCCACTATATCAACCTTAAGCGGGTAACCGTCTTCATACAGCAGGCGTGCAATTACAAGCCCGTCGCCACCGTTATTGCCCTGTCCGCAAAAAACATGAAAGGTAGTCTCTTTATCGGGGTAATGCTTTTTAATCCATAAAAAAGCCTCAAGCCCTGCACGCTCCATTAACTGGTAGGAGGTTATATTTTGGTTTGTTATTGTGGTTTTATCAGCCTCGCGTATGTTTATGGTATCAAAAATCTTCATTTGCCAGTATAATTATTGTAATTATAAAAATTTGGTAAAAAGCTAAGCAGCTCTTTTGCAGCTACGTAAATTTATTACATTTGTAAGTATATGACGGTTAACAGCAACAAATATTTAACTATACCTGCCCCTGCATCCTGCGGAGTTGCTGCTATTACCATTATTACAACCACTACAACCCCATTGGGGTTATAATCATTACATATAGCCGATTAAGGGTTATTTTCTTAACAGAAAATAGCATAAACATCCGTGTCAAAAATCTATCTTTACCATAAACCAACCGTGTATGAACATCATTAAATTTGGCGGAACATCTGTAGCTAATGCCCAAAATATAGCCCGTTGTATAACCATAATCAAACAAAAAAAACAGGAAGCGCCTGTAGTCGTGGTAGTTTCGGCCCTTGGCGGGGTTACCGATCTGCTACTTGCAGCAGCCATTAACGCCTCCGAAAAAAATGAAGATTACAAGCCTGTACTACAACAACTGGAAGAACGCCATCTGGAGGTTATTAAAACGCTTTTGCCGGCCACAGAACAAAGTTCGGTACTTAGCCATGCCAAGCGCGAATTAAACCGCCTGGAGACACTTTTAGACGGTTGCTACCTGTTAGGGGAATTATCTGAACGTACTAAAGACCTGATACTTTCTTTTGGCGAAGTACTATCATCCTACATCATATCTGAAGTGTTAAAAGGCCATGGCGAAGATGCCGTATTAGCCGACAGCCGCGAGCTGATTAAAACCAACAGCCGTTTTGGTAAGGCCGTGGTTAATTTTGAACTGACCAATAGCCTGATTGCAGGTTATTTTGCCGAAAATAAAAACGATATTACCGTGCTGCCGGGCTTTATAGCTCAATCGGGCGACGGTTATACCACTACGCTGGGGCGTGGCGGAAGCGATTATACCGCTGCTATTATTGCCGCTGCACTTAATGTACCGTCGTTAGAGATATGGACCGATGTTAACGGTATTTATACCGCCAACCCCAAACTGGTTAAACAGGCCGAGCCGATACCCTACATAACTTTTGAAGAGGCTATGGAGCTTTCACACTTTGGTGCCAAAGTGCTATACCCCCCTACTATTCAGCCTATCCTGACCAAGGATATAACCCTGCATATAAAAAACACTTTTGAGCCCGAAGCCCACGGCAGCACCATTAGCAAAGTGCCCGAGGTTAAGAGCCAGAACCCTATTCGCGGCATCAGTAACGTAGATGATATTACGCTTATTACGCTGGAAGGCCCCGGTATGGTGGGTGTTGCCGGATTTTCGAAACGCCTGTTTGAGGTTATTAGTAAAGAGAATATCAACGTTATATTCATTACACAAGCATCGTCTGAACACAGTATTTGCTTAGGAATTGTGGATGCAGAGGCTAAAAAAGCCAAAGCCGCCATTGATGCCGAATTTGATTTCGAAATCAGGCAACTTAAAATATACCCTGCCATTATAGAAAATGGTTTGTCTATTATTGCCGTGGTGGGCGAAAATATGAAGAACCATCAGGGTTTAAGCGGACGCATGTTCAGCACGCTGGGTAAGAATAATATCAACATTCGCGCTATTGCACAGGGCGCATCAGAGCGTAATATATCTGCCGTTATTGATAGCAGAGACGTTAAAAAAGCCCTGAATACTCTGCACGAAACCTTTTTTGAAGATGCTACCGTGCAGCTTAACCTGTTTGTTATGGGCGTGGGCAACGTGGGCGAAAAATTTTTAGACCAAATTAAGTCGCAGTACGCCTACCTTAAAGATAATCTGAGGATTAACGTTCGTATAGCCGGCCTTTCCAACTCCCGTAAAATGTATTTTGAAGAAGAAGGTATCGACCTCAACAACTACAAAACCGCACTGGAAACCGGCGAACCTACCACTACCGATGGCTTTATTGCCGCGATTAAGCAGCTTAACCTGCGCAACAGTATTTTTGTAGACAACACGGCCAGCAATGTGGTTGCTGCTACCTACGCCCAGTATTTAAAGAACAGTATTGCCGTGGTTACCTGCAACAAGGTGGCCTGCTCATCTGAATATGAAAATTACAAACTGCTTAAAAACCTAAGTCGCCAGTACAATGCCCCGTTCTTGTTCGAGACCAATGTGGGTGCCGGCCTTCCGATTATCGACACGCTTAAAAACCTGATAGCCAGTGGCGACAGGGTGCATAAAATCCAGGCAGTGCTTAGTGGCAGCCTTAATTTTATCTTTAATAATTTTAACGAGAGCACTACTTTTTATGACGTAGTGAAACAGGCGCAGACCGAGGGCTATACCGAACCCGACCCGAAAATAGACCTTAGCGGTATCGACGTGAAGCGTAAACTGGTAATTCTTATCCGCGAAAGCGGTTACGAAATGGAAATTGACGATATAGAGAACCGTTCATTCCTGCCGCAGCAAAGCCTTGACACTGCCAGTGTCGACGATTTTTTCGACTCGCTTACCACACACGCTGCCCATTTTAACGAGTTGTATGCAAAGGCATCAGCCGAGGGTAGCCGCCTTAAATTTGTGGCCTCGTTCGAGAATGGCAAAGCCAATGTTGGCCTGCAGTTTATCCCTAAAGACCACCCGTTCTATAATTTAGAGGGTAAAGACAATATTGTACTTTTTTATACCGATCGATATGTAGATCAGCCCCTGCTTATTAAAGGTGCGGGTGCCGGTGCGGCAGTAACGGCATCGGGTATTTTTGCCGACATAATCAGGATAGGGAACAAGTAATTTTTTAAAAGACACGAATTTCACGAATTCACACGAATTTAATTTGTGAAAATTCGTGAAATTCGTGTCAAAAACAGATCATTTAGTAATGAACGAGATACAATTATTTTGCCCTGCTACTATAGCCAATGTTTCCTGCGGGTTTGATGTGCTTGGGCTGTGCCTTGAAAGTGTGGGTGATGAAATGACCATTACTAAGACCGACAGGATAGGCATCCGCATTACCGATATTATTGGCGCCAACCTGCCCATGGAAGTCGAGAAGAATGTGGCCGGTGTGGCAGCGCTTTCGCTACTGCACCACCTGCTGCCCAATTGCGGTTTTGATATTAAGATAACCAAGAACATAAAAGCAGGCAGCGGTATAGGCAGCAGTGCCGCCAGTGCTGCGGGTGCGGTGTACGGCATTAATAAATTACTGGGCAGCCCGCTGACTGATAAAGAACTCATCTATTTCGCTATGCAGGGCGAAGCTTTAGCCAGCGGGAGCCCGCATGCCGATAACGTATCCCCTGCCCTTTTGGGCGGATTTACGCTGGTGCGCAGTTACGACCCGTTAGATGTTATTGCCATAACCGCCCCGCCGGAATTGTATGTTACGGTTATACATCCGCAAATAGAGTTAAAGACAAAAGATGCCCGGTCAGTACTCAAAGAAAATATCAGCCTTAAAAAAGCCACCATACAATGCGGTAATTTGGGTGGGTTGATTAGCGGACTCTACACTCAGGATTACGACCTGATAGGCCGCTGCCTACACGACGAGCTGGTAGAACCCGTTAGGTCTATCCTTATTCCAAAATTTGCCGAACTTAAAGGAGCCGCCATACACGCAGGCGCTTTGGGTGGCGGCATATCCGGGTCGGGGCCATCGGTATTTGCACTATCCCGCGGCGAGGCGACAGCCCGTAAAGCCGCCGAAGCCTTTGCATCCGTAATGCAACAAACCAGTGTACCTTTTGAGGTGCATATATCGCCAATAAATCCTATAGGAATTAAGATTTTATAAATTTTTACACGTGTAAATTACAAAAATTTAATACGTGTAATTTTAATTTGTATCTTTGTTATAAATCATATTATCATGAATACAAAGCTGACATTAACAATAGAAGAAGACGTTATTAAAAGAGCCAAAGATTTTGCCAAACAGCAAAACAGGAGCCTTTCGGACATTATTGAAAATTATCTAAAATCGATTACCAAAAATAAGGTTGAAGATAAGGATGAAGAGCTTCCACCTATTGTAAAATCTTTAAAGGGGGCATTTAAAAATGTAGGGGACATTGATTATAAAGAGGAACGTATGAAACGGCTTGAAAAAAAATACCTGTAATGGAGCATGTACTTATTGATAGCGATGTTATTTTAGACATATTGCTTGATCGCAAACCATTTTCAAAAATTTCAACAGAAATCCTTACTTTATGTGCAAACAACAAAGTAAAAGGCTATATCACTCCTGTTATTATTGCAAACATTTATTATATTTTAAGAAAGACCTACAGCAAAAATGAGGTAAAGCATGGCTTAAATAATTTATTAGAAATTATAGAGGTAGTAGAAATTAATAAAAAGAATATAATTGAAGCGCTCAACTCTGATTTTGCGGACTTTGAAGATGCTTTGCAAAATTTCTCCGCTGTGGCAAATGGCAAAATAACAGCTATTATTACACGCAATGTAAAAGATTACCAAAAAAGCAGCCTTGCCATATTTACCCCCGAAATGTACTTAAAATCTCATATCAATTAATGAAATACTACAGCTTAAACAACCCCAACATAAAAGTAAGTTTTAAAGAGGCCGCTATAACCGGTATAGCACAGGATAAAGGCCTGTACTTTCCTGAAAGCATTCCGCAACTGGATACCGACTTTATAGCTAACATAGAAAACTACAGCGATAACGAGATTGCCTACCGCGCCATTGCCCCTTTTATAGGCGATGAAATTCCGGAAGAGAAGCTAAGGCAGATAGTGGAAGAAACACTGTCGTTCCCCTTCCCGTTAGTAGTAGTGGAAAAAGATATATTCGCGTTAGAACTGTTTCATGGCCCTACTATGGCCTTTAAAGATGTAGGTGCCCGCTTTATGTCGCGTTGCCTTAATTATTTTACTAAAGACGATGCCGATAAAAAAATAACCATACTGGTAGCCACATCGGGCGATACAGGTGGCGCCGTAGCCAGTGGCTTTTTAGGTGTAGAGGGTATAGATGTGGTTATACTTTACCCAAGCGGCAAAGTAAGCGATGTGCAGGAAAAACAACTGACAACACTTGGGCAGAACATTACCGCCCTCGAAGTGCAGGGCAGCTTTGACGATTGCCAGGACATGGTTAAAAAAGCCTTTTTAGATGATGCACTTAAGGATGTGAGATTAACATCGGCCAACTCTATAAATATAGCGCGCTGGCTGCCGCAGATGTTTTATTACTTTTTTGCATACAAAGCACTTAAAGCAAAGGGCAAGCCACTGGCTGTTGCCGTACCCAGCGGAAACTTCGGCAATATTTGCGCAGGTATGATGGCTCATAAAATTGGCCTTCCGATAGGTCACTTTATAGCGGCTACAAATGCTAACGATACCGTACCGCGCTATATGGATACGCAGCAATACACACCACAGCAAACTATAGAAACGCTCTCTAACGCTATGGATGTAAGCAACCCAAGCAACTTCGTACGCATATTGGAGCTTTTCCGTAACGAGTTTGGTGCATTGAATAGCGGGCTCAGCACCTATAGTTTTACGGATGAACAAACCATTGCCACGCTAAAAAAATTGTATAATGAAAACGGTTACCTGGCCGACCCGCATGGTGCCGTCGGGTATTTGGGACTTAAAAAATACCTTTCTGAAAATCCGGACTTTACCGGCGTATTCTTAGAAACCGCCCACCCGGTTAAGTTTGCTGATAGCATTACCAGCAACCTGAATATTGAGATTACCATTCCCGAACAGATTATAACGGTTATGAATGGCGAAAAGAAAACTATCGCGGTAGATAGTTATGAGGGGTTAAAAGAATTTCTAAGTAATAGGCAGTAAGACATAATTATTTGGATTTCAGCAAATAATTCAAAAAAATATTTATTTTAGCTTCTTAAAAAAAAGTTAAATGGAAAACACTTTACCCCAACCTATCGATTCTAATCGCGCTCATGCACTGGCAGCACAAATGCTGGTAACACAAAACAAAAACGCTTACGAGGTAAAACAATCTTTAATGGCAGAGGGCCTTGACGAAGCAAGTGCAGAGAATGTTGTTTACAATATTGAGGCACAAATTGAAAATGTAAAATCGTCTAAAGCAAAAAAAGATATGCTTTGGGGTGGTTTATGGATGTTTGGGGGCATAATTGTAACCGCAGTAACAATGTCGGCAGCTTCGGGCGGCGGCAGGTATGTGGTAGCCTGGGGTGCCATAGTATTTGGTGGCATACAATTTTTTAGGGGAATAATGAATTCCATAAAATAACATATTATAATGGATTACGATAATGCCCTCCTCTAATCAGGAGGGTTTTTAATTACTGCTATCAGCATTTCTGTTCGACACACAAAAGTTAACGCGTTAGGTTGCTTAAAATTAAATTGATAAATTTGCATTTTTCAATACAATTATGACACCTAAAGAAATTGAGCGCATATCTAAAGCCCTGGGCGATCCTAACCGCCTTAAAATATTAGAGGAAATTAAAAAAAATTGCTCCCTGCAATGTTCTAACATTACGGGTATGCTTAATTTGGCGCAACCTTCTATATCGCATCACGTAAAACAACTTGTAGATGCCGGGCTTATAATTCCGTGTAAAGATGGCCGCAACATGAGTTACACTATTGATAAAGAACATTTTGCAAAATACCTGCAACATTTAGGCCTTTACGTAATATAAAAAAACATAGATAAATTTAAATATATCAATATATTTAGTACATTTGTCAGGTAATATTTCGGTAAATTAAATTATTTAGTGGCGGGCAGTAGCGCTATTTTTTTAAATTTATGTATCGATATATTTAAATATATCTATTAATAAAATAATCTGTAACAAAAATGAGTTCAGGAATAACAGGCAAAGTAGCCATAGTAACCGGCGCATCTAAAGGAATTGGTGCCGGTATAGCAAAAAGTTTAGCCGCTGCAGGTGCAGCCGTAGCGGTAAATTATGCCAGCAGCCGCGAGGGTGCCGATAAAGTTGTGGCACAAATAACATCAGATGGTGGGCGTGCTATAGCGGTACAGGGATCTGTTAGTAATGCGGATGAAGTAAAGCGTATTTTTAACGAAACCAAAGAAGCCTTTGGCAAAGTAGACATCGTGGTAAACAACGCCGGTGTTTATAAATTTGACGCTGTAGAAGACATTACGTTAGAAGAGTTTAACAACCAGTTCAGCATCAACGTATACGGCCCTATATTAACCACACAGGAGGCTTTAAAACATTTCCCTGAAAGTGGCGGTAACATTATTAACATCAGCTCTGTAGTAAGTGTTAGCCCCGGCCCTAACAGCGCCATATACTCCTCTACAAAAGGTGCGTTAGATACCCTTACAAGAGAACTGGCCATAGAGCTTGCCCCAAGAAATATACGTGTAAACGTAGTTGCCCCCGGCCTTACAGAAACCGAAGGTGTAGAAACTGCCGGTATTAAAGGCACTGATTTCGAGAAAAGTATCATTGCAAATACCCCACTGGCACGCGCGGGCCAGCCCGATGATATTGCCCGTGTGGTAACCTTCCTTGCATCAGATGATTCTGCTTGGCTCACAGGCGAACGCATTAGCGCTTCGGGTGGGCTACATTAATAGTTAATGATAAAATGATTTCAAAAGGGTTCGGAAATTTTTCCGGACCCTTTTTGTTTTCTGTAAAAACCATCGCGCTGGCATTGCAAAACACTTGCATTTCATAAAAACTTTACGTACTTTTAAAGCACATGAAAGATGATATGGTTGAAATTGATATAGAACAGGAAAACAAGGCAATTGCCAAAGAATATAAGGAATTACTGCGCATTAGCTACCAAACACTGTCAGAAGACGATAAGAAACTGATACGTAAGGCATTTGATGTGGCGGTAGATGCCCATAAAGACCAGCGGAGGAAATCGGGCGAAGCCTACATCTTCCACCCTATTGCTGTGGCTAAGATCGTAGCCTCAGAAATTGGGCTTGGTGCAACCTCTATCGCGTCGGCATTATTGCACGATGTAGTTGAGGATACCGATATTACGGTAGAAGACATCAAAAAGATGTTTAACCCCAAGATCGCACAAATTGTAGAGGGGCTTACCAAAATTGCACAGGTTAAGACCGACCAGGAAATATCGATGCAGGCGGAAAACTTCCGTAAAATGCTCCTTACGCTTAACGATGATGTTAGGGTTATCCTGATAAAACTGGCCGACCGACTGCACAACATGCAGACAATGGAAAGCATGGCCGAATACAAACAGGCCAAAATAGCATCGGAAACCTTATACATCTACGCCCCCCTGGCCCACCGCCTTGGGCTGTATAACATTAAAAACCAACTGGAAGACCTTGGCCTTAAGTATACCGAACCTGCCGTGTATAACGACATTTTAGGTAAAATGAAGGAAACCAAGGAAGAACAGGATGCCTACATAAAAGCCATATCTGATGTGCTTAAAACCTCATTAGACACCGAGGGTATTGAGTACACCATTAAAGGCAGGCCAAAATCAATCTACTCCATCCGCCGTAAAATGATGGCGCAGGGTGTGAGTTTTGATGAGGTGTATGATAAGTTTGCACTCCGTATTATCTACAAGTCCAATTCGCACGACGAGAAATTCCTCGCCTGGAAGATATACAGCATCGTAACCGACCATTACCGCCCAAGCCCAAGCAGGCTGCGCGACTGGATATCATCGCCTAAATCTACCGGGTATGAGGCGCTTCACATAACCGTTATGGGCCCCAAAGGTCGCTGGGTAGAGATACAGGTGCGCAGCGAACGTATGGACGAGGTGGCCGAAAAAGGCTACGCCGCCCACTACAAATACAAACAGGGTGCCAATACCGAGGAGCACGGGCTGGAAACCTGGCTTAACCTGCTTAAAGAGGCGCTGGAAAACTCGGCATCTAATGCCGTAGATTTCGTGGAGGACTTTAAGCTGAACCTTTATGCTAAAGAAATTTATGTATTTACCCCAAAGGGCGAGATAAAATCGCTGCCTAAGGGTGCCACATCGCTGGATTTTGCGTTCAGCATCCACTCCGAGATAGGCATCCGTACAAGGGGTACGCGTGTTAACGGCAAGTTAGTGCCCCTAAACCATGTGCTTAACAGTGGCGACCAGATAGAGGTTATAACATCTCAAAACCAAAAGCCCAACTCGCACTGGCTGGATTATGTTACCACGGCCCGTGCCAAAAACAAGATTAAAAACGTATTAAACGAAAATACCAAGCTTATTGCCGAAGACGGTAAAGAACTGCTTACGCGCAAGCTCCGCCACCTTAAAATTACCTTTAACGAGGCTACGGTAAACGAACTGGTAAGCTACTTTAAGCTAAAAACCAGTCTGGACCTGTTTTACCGCGTGGGCGTGGGCACTATAGACAACCAGCAGCTTAAAGATTATGCCGCGCTTAAGAGCAATACCTTTATGAACTTTTTTAAAGGTAAAATTAAGCGTACGCCAAACCTGCCGCAGGAACAGGTTCAGAAAGAAGAACTTAGCCGTAATTACGACCTGCTTGTGTTTGGAAAGAACGAAGATAAGCTGGATTATAAACTGGCCAACTGCTGTAACCCCATACCGGGCGATGATGTTTTTGGCTTCGTGACTATTAATGAGGGCATTAAGGTACACAAACGCGACTGCCCTAATGCTATCCGCCTGCAAAGCAACTACGCTTACCGCATCATCCAGGCTAAGTGGATAGACTCCAGCCAGGAAGAATTTAAAGCAACCCTTAAAATCACGGGTATGGACTCGCTTGGGCTTACTAATGAGCTTACCAAGGTAATATCGGGTAATATGCATGTAAACATCCAGAGCATATCGCTTAGCGGTAACGCCGGTATCTTTAACGGGCAGCTAACGGTGGTGGTTCAAAACAATACCATCCTTAAAAAGCTTATAGAGAACATTAAAAAGATAGACGGTATAGATAAGGTAACGAGGATTTATAATAATTAAGGTTTGCCACGAATTAAACGAATTCCTGAATCAAATAGGTTTGTGAAAATTCGTGTAATTCGTGGCTAAATTTTAATAGTTAGCCTGCGCTGCACATTTAACCAACTAATCTTCCACATCAAAAAAATTAGCTTATCTTTGCACATTGATTCATAAAAACCATGGAAAATAATAAAAACCAGGATATTGTAAAAAATGTCTTCACAAAATTCCTGGAAGACAAAGGCCACAGGAAAACGCCTGAGCGCTACGCCATATTACAGGAAATTTATAACAGCCAGGAGCATTTTGATATTGAATCGCTTTATATTAAAATGAAAAACAAAAACTACCGTGTAAGCCGCGCAACGCTGTACAACACGATAGAGTTATTGTTAGAGTGCGGCCTGGTTAGGCGCCACCAGTTTGGTCAAAACCAAAGCCATTACGAGAAATCGTATTTTGATAAGCAGCACGACCATATTATTATGACCGATACCGGAGAGGTTATTGAGTTTTGCGACCCAAGGATACAATCTATCAAAAAAACCATAGAAGAGATTTTTGGTATTGAAATTCATAACCATTCTTTATACCTTTACGGCAATAAAAAACAGCCCGCCGCCGAGACCGGGAGTTAAATCTCTAAAGCTTGTGCAATGGCTAAGCAAACCAACCCTGCATAAGGATTGGTTTTTGTTTTTAAAAGATTATAACATTTACGCAACATATAAACAAACTTAAAAAGGAATGACCGTAGATTTACTGCTCGGATTACAGTGGGGCGACGAAGGCAAAGGAAAAATTGTTGATGTACTCACTTCCGGATATGATATTATTGCCCGTTTTCAGGGCGGGCCCAATGCCGGCCACACTCTGGAGTTTGATGGCATAAAACACGTATTAAGAACCATACCATCGGGTATTTTCCACAAAAATTCGGTTAACATCATCGGTAACGGTGTAGTTATGGATCCTGTAGTTTTTCAAAAAGAGCTGGAAGGCCTTGAAAAATTTAATATCGACATTAAATCGCGCCTGCTTATTTCGCGCAAAGCACACCTTATCCTGCCTACCCACCGCCTTTTAGATGCTGCTTCTGAGGCTTCAAAAGGTAAAGCAAAAATAGGATCAACCCTTAAAGGTATCGGACCAACGTATATGGATAAAACCGGCAGGAACGGTATCCGTATTGGCGATATCGAGCTTGATAACTTTAAAGACCACTACCGTGCCCTGGCCGATAAGCACCAGGCCATGATAGATTTTTATAACGTAGACCTTGAGTACGATCTTGAAGAGCTTGAAACTGAATTTTTTGAAGCTATTGAGGTTCTTAAATCACTACAATTTATTGATAGCGAAGAGTACCTTAACAGAGCAATGAAAGATGGTAAAACCATTCTTGCCGAAGGTGCACAGGGTTCGCTTTTAGATATCGACTTTGGTACGTATCCATTCGTAACTTCATCTAACACTACTGCTGCAGGTGCATGTACCGGTTTAGGTATTGCCCCAAACAGGGTTAAAGATGTGTTTGGTATATTTAAGGCATACACTACCCGTGTGGGTAGCGGCCCGTTCCCTACTGAGTTGTTCGACGAAGATGGTGCTACTATGGCGCGCGTTGGTAACGAATTCGGTTCGGTTACCGGCAGGGCCCGCCGTTGCGGCTGGTTAGACCTGGTTGCCCTTAAATATGCAGTACAGGTTAACGGCGTTACACAATTGTATATGATGAAAGGCGATGTGCTTAGCGGTTTTGAAACCCTTAAAGTATGTACTGCCTACAAATATAAAGGAGAAGAAACTAACTATTTCCCATACAACATAGAGCCGGAAAATGTTACCCCTATTTATGTTGAGAAAAAAGGCTGGGCTGCAGATCTTACCGGTATGACTACCTATGATGAGCTTCCTGCTGAATTTAAAGATTACATTAAGTTTATTGAAGATGAACTCGAAGTGCCTATCAAAGTAGTTTCGGTAGGTCCCGACAGGACACAAACAATAATGAAATAATTTACTAAAGGCCGTTCGAAAGAATGGCCTTTTTTTATTGGATTTTCACAATATATTGCCTTTGGCTTCAGCAAGGGGTTATGAAGCATAGATGCAGCTGGCTTTAGCCGCATATCTTAATCTTATTATAGCATATCCATTTCAAACGGTATATGTTGCCCCTGGCTTTAGCCAGGGGTTAGGGCACAAGTACAGCTGGCTTTAGCCGAATATATTATCTGTTTTTATATTTGCTAAAGCCAAAAAGAGGAAACTATTATAAACCCCTGGCTTCAGCCAGGGGTAAGCAAGAGTCTCGCTGGCATTAGCAAAATATAATTTTCGCATTCTTTGAAAAAATATTAGTTTTAGAAAAATATTTTAAACATGCCTCACATACGCATCTACATACATTTAGTTTTCTCAACCAAAGAGCGTTATCCTTTTCTAAAAACTCCGGAACTTAGAGCTAAAGTTTGGAAACATATATTTGAAAATGCAAGGAGTAAAGGAATCTATATTGATTTTATTAACGGCTATGCTGAGCATTGCCATATATTACTTTCCTTAGGTACTGAACAACTTTTGAGCAAAACAGTACAATTAATAAAAGGAGAAAGCGCTTATTGGATAAATCAAAATAAATTGTGCTTACAAAAATTTGAATGGCAAAATGATTATTTCGCTGTGTCAATTTCAGATTCAAACATTGAAAAAGTAAGGAACTACATTGCTAATCAGGAAGAGCACCATAAAATAAAAACCTTTGCAGAAGAATATGATGAATTTATCAGTCGGTTTGAATTGATGGCTAAAGGATGATTTATATTTGGCTAAAGCCCAAAAAAGAGAAACTATTTTAACCCCTGGCTAAAGCCAGGGGCAACTCATCCAATCCAATACAATAAAATCCTCCGCTTTGCTAAACTTTACCCCGCGGCAAAAAGCGTGAGGCGAATAATCAAGACACTTTCATCATAGCATATTCATTTGAAACAGCATGTATTGCCACTGGCTTCAGCCAGGGGTTTATAAAGCACGAGAGTAACTGGCTTTAGCCAAATATAAAATATTTACATCCAATCAATCTATATTTAACACCTATCAAGTGCATATGTTGCCCCTGGCTTCAGCCAGGGGTTAATAAGCAAGAGTGTTGCTGGCTTTAGCCAAATATAATTCACATCACTAAACAACAATTTCCATTAATTTTATCCGTTTTAACCTTCATGCAAAGCGGGCCGGTTATTGTAATCTATTTTCCGTAAATTTGCCACAAAATTGTAAGCCTTGAAAAAACTTTTTTTCATCATTATATGCCTTGTACTTTATGCAGTACCCACTACTGCACAGCAAAACAAGCCAATTGTTATTGAGAATTCCGACTATACTAACCGCGACGAGACCGAAGTTCCCGGTGCTGCGGTACTTACCGGCAACGTAAAGCTGCTGCACGATGGTGTGCGCATTTTTGCCAATAAAGTCTACTACTTTGAGGCCGAGAACTATGCAAAACTCTTTGGCGATGTAAAAATGAACCAGGGCGACACCATTTTTATGGACAGCAAATACGCCGAATACAACGGCAATAAAAAGTTTGCTTTTGCCAGCGGTAATGTAAACATGCGATCTCCCGATACACGCCTTACCACGGATACTGTTTATTTTGACCGTAACATTCAGGAGGCGTATTATAACTCATACGGAACCATTGTAAACGATAAAAACACGCTTAAAAGCAAATCGGGCCGTTTTGTAATTCCGCAAAAAAAATACCAGTTCAGGACAGCCGTAACCCTTACCAATCCGGAGTATGTAATGGCAACCAACAACCTGGATTATTATACCAACTCAGGCCACTCCTACGTTTTTGGGCCTACAACCATAACCGGTAAGACCAGCTTTATTTATACCGAGAAAGGTTTTTACGATACCAAGAAAAACCTTGCTCATTTGCTTACCAACTCCTACATACGGTACGATACCCAGCTTATTAAAGGCGACAGCATTTATTACGACCGAAAGCGGGAGTTTTCATCGGCTACCAACAATGTAAGCGTTACAGATACGGTAAATAAATTTGATATACGTGGGCATTATGGCGAGGTGTTTAAACTTAAGGATTCGCTTTTCATCACCAAACACGCCGTGGCGGTTACCCTGGTAGAACAAGATTCGCTTTACACCCATGCCAAGCGTATGGTGGTAACGGGCAAGCCGGGCTTCAGGATCATGAGGGGTTATAACGATGCTCGTTTTTACAAAACCGATATGAGCGGTAAGTGCGACTCCATACATTCGGATGAAGCCAAAGGGTTAACCCAGCTTATAAAAAGGCCTGTGGTGTGGAACGGCGAAAGCCAGGTTACGGGAGATGTCATCCACATTATAAGCAATAGCAAGACCGAACAGATCGATTCGCTCAAGGTGCTCAACAATGCATTTATTATTCAGAAGGATACCTTGTTTTCACACCGTTACCCCGATAAGCCCGAACAGTTTAACCAGATAAAGGGGGTTAACCTCTACGGGAAATTTAAAGATAACAAGCTTAGCGAGGTAGACCTGATAAAGAACACAGAGAAAATTTACTATATGTATGGCGATGATAACGAACTTATTGGTATAGATAAGGGTGTAAGCAGCAAAATACATATGGAGCTGGAAAATAATGAGATCGTAGTGGTACAGTCGATGATAAAGCCCGAAAGTTCCAGCTATCCGGAAAGCGACCTGCCCGGTAATGTGCGAAAGCTGCGTAACTTTGTATGGCGGGGCGACGAAATGATAAAAACTAAAGATGATATTTTCCCGCAGGAAGAAAAAGACCTGCACGAAGCCATTTTAAAGAAAACCCGTGCCGATAAAAAAGTGGAAGACAAACCGATGGAAATAATGCAGGAAACCCTGGATTATGATAAAGACCACCCTAAACCAAAGCCCAAGCCGGAGGCTGGTGCGCCTGCTACCGCGGGCAAGAGTGGGCAATAGGCTTTTCACGTACTGTCATTGCGAGCGAAATGCAATGTAACGCGGCACCCGAGGGCTTTGCCCGAATTGACGCAGTAATCTCACTCGTTGCTCGAACTAACTAAGCAATCCAAATGATAGAATAGACATGTAACTTCACACTTTGAGTAATGAGATTGCCGCGGTCGTACCTCCCTCGCAATGACGGTCACGGGGATAGGGTAGAAAAATAGCATCCATAAATACAATACCAGCCTACAAGCTAAAAGAATACAATACCATGATCAACGATTTTTACAAGTACCAGGCACAAACATCGCCCTACCCGTTAGGGCTGGAAGTTTCGCATGCCGAGGGTTCTTATATATACGATACTAACAATAACGCCTACCTTGATTTTGTTGCGGGGGTATCGGCGGCAAGCCTTGGGCATAAAAACCAAAGGGTAAATCAGGCCATTATAGACCAGCTTAACAAATACAGCCACGTTATGGTGTATGGCGAATATGCCCAGCATCCTGCTACAGAATTTTGCCGCCTTTTGGCTGAAAACCTTCCTGCTCCGCTAAGTAAAACCTACCTTACCAACAGCGGCACAGAGGCTACTGAGGGCGCCCTTAAACTGGCGCGCCGTGTAACAGGAAGGAGTCAGCTTATTTCATGCCACCACGCCTACCACGGTAATACTATGGGCTCCATGAGCGTTATGGGGCACGAAGAGCGCAAACAGATATTTCGTCCACTTATACCCGATGTAGACTTTATTACCTTTAATAATGAGGAAGACCTTTTAAAAATAACCACTAAAACGGCAGGTATTATATTAGAGACCATACAGGGCGGTGCAGGTTTTATACAGCCGCATAACGATTTCCTTAAAAAAGTTCGGGCGCGTTGCACCGAGGTTGGTGCCGTAATGATACTGGACGAGATACAGCCGGGCTTTGGCCGTACAGGAAAATTATTCGGCTTCCAAAATTATGACGTAGTACCCGATGTTATTGTAATGGGTAAGGGCATGGGCGGCGGTATGCCCGTAGGCGCTTTTACGGCCTCGCCGGAAATGATGGACCTGCTGAGCCACAATCCTAAACTGGGGCACATAACCACCTTTGGCGGCCACCCGGTAATTGCAGCGGCTTGCCTGGCAACACTACAGGAAATACTGGAAACTGACATTATGGCGCAGGCACTGGAAAAAGAAAAATTGTTCCGCAGCCTGCTTGTGCATCCACTAATTAAAGATGTTCGGGGCGAAGGCTTAATGCTTGCCGCCATGACCGAAAGTGCCGATATAACTAACGAAGTGATACTTCGCTGCCATAAAAGAGGCCTCATTTTATTTTGGCTTTTGTTTGAGGGCCGCGCCATCAGGATAACCCCTCCCCTAACAATATCTAAAGATGAAATAATAAAAGGATGTGGCATTATTATTGAAGTTATGGATGAGGTTATGTCTCAAGTTGAAGCACAGTAATGTGAGTTATAAATTAGTTTCAAATCGAATTCATTCCCACTTTAGCAAAAGCATAATTACAATAACCCGGAACAATAAATAACATAAAAAATTGTTAATTAAATTGTTCAAAACATATAAGAATTAGTTCCTTTTTACCGAAACATTTCGTAACTTTAAGAAGGATAATTTTAAACAAAGGAGTATGAATCTGAGCCACGAAGAAGAAGATCGCAGTTTATCCCTGTCAAAGTTTGAATCGATGTTGAAAACCAACAAAGTATTCTTCTTTGACTCCGAGGAGTTTGAAGACATCATCCTTCATTACCTCGATACCGGAAAAATAAATTTGGCTAAGAAGGCCTTAAAATTAGGCCTGGAACAACATCCCAGGTCAACAGGCTTAAAATTAGTACAGGTAGAAATTTTAGTTTTTGATGATAAGCTTGATGTTGCAGAGCGCCTTTTAAACGAGCTTTACGCAATTGAGCCAACAAATGAAGAGATTTACATTCAAAAAGCAAATATTTACAGTAAGAGAGACCAGCATGACAAAGCTGTAGAACACTTAGAGATTGCCCTTAAATACACCGATGATTTTGCCGATGTGTATTCGCTTATAGGTATGGAGTACCTTTTTATGGATAACCTGGAGCTTGCTAAAGAAAACTTTATTAAGTGCCTGGAAGAAGATACCGAGGACCATTCTGCTTTATATAATGTTGTTTACTGCTTTGATTTCCTTGACCAGAACCTGGAAGCCATAGACTTTTTAAACAGCTTTATAGACAAGAACCCGTATAGCGAAATAGCCTGGCACCAACTGGGCAGGCAATACCACGCCATTAAAGATTATGAAGGCGCACTGCGTGCTTTTGATTATGCCACGCTTATAGACGACAGTTTCCTTGGGGCATTTTTAGAGAAGGCAAAAACATTAGAAAAGCTTAAACGCTGGGAAGATGCCATTGCCTGCTACAATACTACTATGGAGCTGGACGACCCCACATCATTCGCATTATTGCGTGTGGGCAAATGTTACGAGCGCCTTGGCAATTTAGAAAAAGCGCTTAAGTTTTACCTAAAAACGGTGCACGAAGATCCGTTGTTAGATAAAGCCTGGATAGCCATCACCGACTTTTATATCCGTCGTAAAAACTACCAGAAAGCACTTTATTATGTAAATAAAGCCATCGGTATAGATAACGAGAACAAACTGTACTGGAAACGCTATGCTACCATTAACAATGCGCTTCATTTTCATGAAGAGGCAGAGGAAGGGTACCGTAAAGCCGTAGAGTTTGGCGATTACCAGGTAGATACATGGTTGTTTTGGGTAGATACACTTCAGTTTTTAGGAGAGTACGATACGGCCATTAACACCTTGTTACAGGCTTGCGAATATTATCCTGAAGAGTATGAGATTGAGTACCGCCTTGCCGGCCTCTACCTTATGCTGCAGGAAACCGATAAAGGGGTGTTTCACCTTAGCAACGGCTTAAGGCTTAATTACAAGCACCACACCTTGCTGCAGGATTTTTTCCCTAACGAATTTGCCGCGCCATTAGTGCAGGAAATTTTGGAAAAGTATAAAAAGAAATAATTTATAATAATACTTATTAAGTAGCACCGCGTAAAACCGGTGCTATTTTTTTATGAGAATTTTTGTACTTACACAAAAATAATTTTAAGACCTCACCATAAATTATTACCTTAGGCTTACCAATCTTACAAGCCTTACAACCATGAAAAAAGTACTTTTTATTGCGCTTAACCTTATTTTTGTACTTGCCGCAAATGCACAAAACAAGGAAACAAAAAATCCTTTGAAAGAAAAACCCGTAACCGAAGTCAAGTCAGGGCCACCCATATACAGTTCGGGCAAGCTAACCGATCAACCTGAATTTCCGGGAGGTATGGCAAAGTTTTTAAAATTTGTTGATGGTAAAATAAACAGGAAAAATATAGAGGTAGGCGCTAAAGGCAATTTAAAAACCTATATAAGTTTTGTTGTTGAAAGAGACGGTTCATTATCCGATATAAAATTACTTCGTGATGGCGGATTTGGTGTTGGTAAACAAGCACTTATTGCCATAAAACAGTCACCAAACTGGAAACCCGGCGAACTTAACGGCGAAAAAGTAAGGTCGTTATACAATGTACCCATCGTAGTAACAGTTAATTAATGAAACCAAAGATCTATGGCCTTGTGGGCCGCAATATAAGCTACTCGTTCTCGGCGGGTTATTTTACGGAAAAGTTTACCAAAGCAGGGCTCAAAAATTATACGTATACCAATTTTGATATTCCCACCATTAAGCAATTGCCCGATGTTATAAGGCACACTAATGGGCTTAAGGGACTAAATGTTACTATTCCGTATAAGGAAGAGGTGCTGCCCCTACTTGATTCGCTTTCTAAAAATGCAAAGCTTATTGGTGCGGTAAATACTATTGCGATTTCTAAAAAAGGCAAGACCAAGGGCTATAACACCGATCATTACGGTTTTAAGAAGGCGTTGAAACCCTTATTAAAGGAACACCATACCAAAGCCCTGATATTGGGTACAGGCGGCGCCAGTAAGGCTGTGGCATTTGCGCTCCGTAAATTAAAGATAGAATATGATTTTGTGTCCCGCACAGCAACCGAAGTTATTTATGCTTATGAAGACCTTAATACCGATGTTTTTAACGATTACCAGATCATTATAAATACCACGCCACTGGGTACGTTCCCAAACATGAATGAGTGTCCGCCCCTTGATTATACGCTATTTACTGAGCATCACATTGCATTCGACCTGGTGTATAACCCCGAAGAAACAATGTTTTTAAGGCTGGCTAAAGAAAATGGCGCTACCATAAAGAACGGCTACAAGATGCTGGTACACCAGGCTGAGAAGGCTTGGGAAATTTGGAATAAAAAATAATTATTAGATAACCTTTAATTAAAATCGCATTTTTCTGTTCAAAAAAATAAGAAAACTGATAGAAATTAATGTTTTTCTTTGAATTTTAAACTGCCTTTACTATCTTTCGGCAATAAAGCAGTTAAACCCTTAAGCATTTATACAATGTTAGAAGAAAAGAATGATAACCTGCATAACGCAGATGGAGACCACATAAACGATGCAGGCAGCAATTTTGAAAATGGCTATTTGCCTAACAATAAAGCTGTAGATAACAACGATGTTCCTGAAGATATTGATGATATTACCGGGATTCATGAAACGGAAGGGCAACTGCCTTTTGCTCCTGAAGAGGTGCTTAATGCCGGCCGTGAGGATGTAAAGCCTGCTGCCGAAGAAGTTACCGAGGCAGAGTCTCCTGTAAATGAAGCCCCTGTAGAAGTATCTGAAACAGAAGCCCAGGTTGTTGAAGAACCTGCCGCACCCGAAGTAGCTGAGCCGGAAACTGCCCCTGTTGCACAAGAAGCAGCTACAGAAGAAGAAATTCCTGCTGCCGAAACGGCTAATGAGGAAACTCCTGCCGAAGATACTGAGCACAGCGACAGCCATGAGCATGAAGAAGAAGTGCCAAGCTATGAGGCATTTAGCATGGAACAACTTACCGAGGAGCTTGAAAAGTTTGCTGTGGTAGAGAAAGTTATGTCGGTTAAAAACCATGTGGAAGAACTGCGTAGGGAATTTTACAATAAATACAATCACTTTATAGAGGAGAAAAAAGACGAGTACAGTAACGAACACAATGGCGATACTACCGAGTTTGAATACCATTTCCCCCTAAAAAATAAATTTGATGCGCTGTACAACCAGTACAGGGACAAGAAAAATTCGCACTTTAAAAAATTACAGACTGACCTTAAAGGCAACCTTGAAAAAAGGCTTGCCATTGTTGAGGAGCTTAAAAACCTCAGCGAAGGCGGCGAGAACATGAAGGATGCCCTTAAACAGGTTAACGAACTGCGCGAACGCTGGAAAAATGCCGGGCCTATTCCGCGTGATAAGTACAACCACGTTTGGAATAACTTCCACTTTCATATAGAGCGTTTTTACGACCACCTGCATTTAGACCGTGAGGCACGCGACCTTGACTTTAAGCATAACCTGGAGCAAAAGCAAAAGATCATTACCCGTGTTGAAGAACTGGTTAACGATACTGATGTTAACAAGGCTTTCCGGGAGTTGCAGGCGCTACATAAGATCTGGAAAGAAGAGATAGGCCCTGTATCGCGCGATCACCGCGAGGAGCTTTGGAACCGCTTTAGCGAGCTTACCAAACAACTGCACGATAAACGCGAAGAGCTGTTTGCTAAAAGCCGCGAGTTTGAGAACGAAAACCTTGAGAATAAAAGAGATATTATTGCCCGTATAAATGCTATTGCTGCCGAGAAAATAACGGCGCACAACGCATGGCAGGGACAAATTGACCGTGTAGAGAAACTTCGTGAGGAGTTCTTTAAAGCGGGCAAGGTGCCTATTGAGGTTAATGAGGATACCTGGGCATCATTTAAAGCCGCTGTACGCAATTTTAACTCATCTAAGAACTCCTTTTATAAAGACATTAAAAAAGACCAGCAAACTAACTTAAACCGTAAACTGGCGCTTGTAGAAAAGGCCAACGCACTTAAAGATAGCGAGGACTTTGAAGGTACTACAGTTGTAATGAAGCAAATTCAGGATGAGTGGAAAACCATTGGCCACGTGCCAAGGAAATACTCTGATAGTGTTTGGAAAGACTTTAAAGCTGCCTGTAACCATTATTTTGACAGGCTTCATGCTAACCGCAATGAGGCAAACAAAGAAGAGATAGAGGCGTTTGACAAGAAAAAAGAATACCTTGACAGCCTTAAGGATTTTGAACTTGTGGGCGACCATAAAACCGACCTTGATGCGATTAAAAAGCACATTGAGAATTGGAAATCGTTTGGGCGCGTACCGCAGGCAAGGAGGCATATTGAAGGTAAATTCAACAAAATACTGGATGCCCTTTTTGATAAGCTGAGCCTTAGCAAAAAGGAGACTGACATGGTTAAATTCAGCAACAGGCTTGAGCAAATGGCCGATGGCGATGATACCCGCAGGCTGGAGAACGAGCAATTGTTCATTATGCGTAAGATTGATGAGATACAGGGCGAGATCTTCCAGCTGGAAAACAACGTTCAGTTCTTTTCTAAATCTAAAGGTAAGGGCGAAAACCCTTTCTTAAAAGAAGTAAACAAGAACATAGAGCGTGCCCGCGAAGAGCTTAAAACCTGGAAGGATAAGCTTAAGCAAATTCGTAATATGAACAAACCACAGGAATAACAACAAAACCAGCTTTCGGGCTGGTTTTTTCTTTTATGGTATCTATTTTATATTCGGCTAAAGCCGAAAATATGTGCTTCCTGAAAACCCCTGTCTAAAGCCAAGGGCAATTTATCATGTGTTACCTAACCTCCTATGAATTTGTTGCCTCTGATTTTATACTTTGCCCTGACTTTAGTCAGAGGTTAAAATTGCAGTAAAAGTATTGGCTTCAGCCAAATATAAGTACAAAACTATCCTATCAGCAACGGCAATACATCTTTAATATTTTCCAGAATTGTAAACTTATCATGTACAATTTCATGGTCTATACGCTCGTACGCCCAGGTGGTGTGAAAAGGCACATGGCAGGCATAACCGCCAACCTCCAGTACCGGCAACACATCCGATTTTAAAGAATTACCAATCATCATAAATTCGCCGGCATTAATATCAAGGCGGCCCAAAAGCTTTTCGTAATTAAGCGCCCCCTTATCTGCCATAACTTCTATATGGTGAAAATAATGCCCTAACCCACTGTCATGCAGCTTTCGCTGCTGGTCTTTTAAGTCGCCTTTAGTAGCCACCACCAGTTTGTATTTGCCATGCAAGGCGGCGAGGGTTTCTTCTACCCCATCAATGAGTTCAATAGGTTTTTGCAGCAGTTCTTTGCCCAAATCTAAAATTCGCCCAATATGTTTAGAGGTTACCGTGCCGTTAGAAACCTCAATAGCGGTCTCGATCATACTCAGTATATACGATTTTATGCCGTAACCGTACAGCGGCAGGTTGGCAATCTGGGTTTTAAACACTTCTGCCGAAAGCCCCTGGTGCGAAAGGTAGTCTTCCATAAGGCCGCAAAATTTCTTTTCGGTCTCGTCAAAATACGGTTCGTTTATAAACAGGGTATCATCGGCATCAAAAGCTATAACTTTAATATCCATATATTAAGGCATTAGTAAGTTGTAATTTCGTTAAGCAGGTACATATCATAGTAGCGTTTAACCAGTACCTCTACAAAACGTTTCATGTAAGTTTCGTTAATAAATACATTGCTCCAGTTGTCAAACCTGTTGCTTTGCACGCCAAGGTAAAAAAAGTACAGTACCACTCCCAGGTGTGGCAGCAGGCGCCTTTCTTCAGTACTAATCTTTGTAACCGATTCATATCCTGACAAAAAGCTATCTACCTTGCCCCTGCAAATTGCCTCGTCGCGTTCCACACTGTGCAACTGAAGCACGTAATACGCAATATCCAGGCACAGCCAGCCATTACCGCAAAAATCAAAATCGTACAGGCTTATCCTGTGGTTTTTAGCGACCGATATGTTATCAAACCAAATATCCAAATGCACTACACCCTGCCTTATTGCAGCAGTATCGGCAGTTTGCAGGGTTTTTAAAAGATGTTCCTGAGCATTTTCCATAAAGTCCAGTTCCGGTGATGGTGTCAGGAACGTCTTTAATGCTTCAAACGAATCTTCCAGCAGTACTTTAGAGGTATACGTAATTCTGTCTAATTTTAGGTTATGGGTTACTTTATGCAGGTTACCCATAAGCGCGCCCACTTTATAATGCAGCTCTTCGGGGGAGTTGTGCAGCTTGTCTCCTTCTACAAACACAAACATAACGCCGTGGCGGTTACCCTCGGGTGCATTTAGCTCCTGAATGTAATTATCTACGGCATCTTTAACCGCATACGCAACCGGAATATAATGCTCATGCAGCAGGTTAAGCAGGCGTATTTCCTCATTAATTTCGGTAAGTGTGCGCCAACCCAGGCTGTACACCCTGAACACAAAACGTTCGGCTCCCGTGTTAACAAGGTAGGTGTGCGCAACACCCGCTTTAATCAGGCTAGTTTGGGTTTCCTGCGGCAGGTTGTACTTCTCAATAAGGAATTTATTGAGGTGCGTTTTAGATAAAATAGACGACGTTACCGGAAAATGACTCATACTTGGCAATTTTATGCAAAGCTAATGAAGTGTTTTTGAAACTATAATTTATCTTTGAGATATACCTGCCCATCCTACAAAAAACTGACACGCCTAATGAAAGAAATCCTACTGCAATTTAGTAACGTTACCATAAAAAATAATGCAACCGTAGTATTTTCAAACCTCAACTTTACCCTTAAAAAAGGAGAATATTGGGCAATTGTAGGTAAAAGCGGAAGCGGCAAAACAACACTATTGGAAGCCCTTGCCGGGAAAAAACACATAAGCGGCGTCACGGTGGCCTACACCTACTTCGATTCAATTATACAAGGTAGCGCCGAACATAATAGCCGTAATAATTTAATAGCCTTGGTAAGCAGTACGCAGCAGTTTAAAAACCGCAGCAACACCACCGACCTTTACTATCAACAACGTTTCAACTCGTCTGACTCGGAGGATGCGCAAACGGTCAGGGAATATTTGTTGAGTGATACAACTGCATCTCACGGATATTGGACGATCGAAAAAATTATAGCCCGGCTTAACCTGAGTACATTAGCCGATAAAGAAATCATCAAGCTTTCTAACGGCGAAACCCGCCGACTAATGCTCGCCAAAGCACTGGTTAAAAATCCGGTTTTATTACTGTTGGATGCGCCATTAGTGGGCTTAGATACCACAAACCGCGCCGACTTTAACCTGCTCTTAAAGGAAATTACAGCATCGGGTATTACGGTTGTAATAACAGTTTCTACCAATAAAATTCCAAATACTATAACGCATATTGCAGTTTTAGATGATTGTAAAATAGTTTCTCAACAGCCTATTGAAAAATTTAGAACTAACGATATTTCCGTTTCAGGGGGAATGGATATTAATGTTGAGTTTCTAAAACAATTGCTTTCTAAAAATCCCATGCCGCAATATAATACTATTATTAAAATGCAGGATGTGGCTATTAAATATGGCGATAAAACCATTTTAGACACCATTAACTGGGAGGTAAAACAAGGCGAGCGCTGGGCGTTATCCGGACATAATGGTGCCGGTAAATCTACCCTGCTGAGCCTGGTTAACGGCGATAACCCGCAGGCGTATGCCAACAACATTGTTTTGTTTGATAAGCAGCGTGGCAGCGGCGAAAGCATTTGGGATATTAAAAAGAAAATAGGGTTTGTATCTCCGGAACTTTTCCAGTACTTTCCGGCAAGGTCGGGTTGTTTAGAAGTAATCGAATCCGGGTTGTATGATACAATAGGGTTGTTCAGGACACCATCGCCTAAAAACCGTAAACTCATACTGCAATGGATGCAGCTTTTAGGGATAGAAGAGTACAGCAATAAATTGTTTAGTAATGCATCTGCCAGTATACAGCGTTTGTGCCTGCTGGCAAGGGCGTTGATTAAGAATCCGCCTTTATTAATTTTTGACGAACCCTGCCAGGGTATGGATGCCGAACAGCGCGACCATTTTAAATTCTTAACCGATACCATTTGTAAAAACAGCAATGTCACACTCATTTATGTGAGTCACTATCCTGAGGATATCCCGCAAAGTGTAACGCATTTTTTAAAGCTGGAAAATGGCAGGATGGTAAACTAAACCTGCTTAAAATAAAAAATCCTGCCCTTGCGGGCAGGATCTCCTCCAAATGGAAAAAATTAAAAAACACGAAACTAATCTACTTAACAATTAGTTTTTTTACGATACCCTCGGATGTTTTTACAAGGTAAATTCCTGTTGCCATTGCCGACGTATCTATAGTAAGAGCTTGTTTAGCCGAATGTATCAGTTTACCACTGTAATCGTACACCTCAATATCGGCAGCACGGTTAAAGTAAGCCACACCGTTTACCGATGGGTTAGGGAACACAACAAACGTTCTTGGCTCAGTAGTAAAGTCGCCTGTGCTAAGATTTGTAGTGTTTACTTCAAATACCGTAAGCGTACCGCTAATTTCGTTAGCAATTACAATATATGGTTTGTTGTTAGGGCTGCTTGCAGCATCTATAAATGTAATGCCTTCCGGGCCGTGGTCGCCTGTGTAAGCCGATACACTCCTGCTGTTTTTATAATCTACAAATTCAACATTGTTAGGATCGGTTACATCATATACCATAACACCACCTACCCTTTCAAGGCTTACAAAAGCAAAGGTCCTTCCCATTATCTGGGCTACGGTCACACCTTCGGCCTCAGGGCCTTTAGCGCGGCTACGGCTTTTAAAGCTGTTATCTTCATGGTCTGAGTTAAACAGCGGGCTTATAGATGGCGCAGAAGCGGTATACATTTCAAAATCATCACCACTATCATAAACTATTGCCTTAGTATCGGCATTGAATATTGAGAATGAACGCGACCCAAGAGCATAAATCTCGTTGTAAGCAGTACCTGCATCGTTAATTCCGTCAAGGTTGGTTACACGAAGCCTGCCCGCGTTGAATGATTTTTTAAGCACTGCCGCCTGAGGGAACAAAGTAGCATCAAGGTTGTAAGAATCTGCGCCAATAGTAGTCCTTTCTACAAAAGTACCATACTCTTTCTCATCACCTTCATTAGCTGTAACTATATAGTTGGTTCCGCCTACGTTAAAGTTAGCAGCGCCATCTGGGATATAGTATGCCTGTACCGGCCAGTTGGCAATAAGTATTTCGCCATTGTTATCAGATACATCAAAACCATTACCCGGCTGGCTCATATCTTTAGTACCAAGCGCCCATACATTTGTAATAGCGGCAGTTGCAAGGTTAATCTCGGCAATAGCATTATTTTCCTGTAAAGTTACCCACGCCTTTTGAGAATCAGCGCTTGTTGTAATGTACTCCGGCTCAAAATCCTGAGACATTGTACTTGTAAGTTTCAGTTTCCTTACGCCTGATGCAAGAAGTGCAGCTTCGGCCGAAGGTGAATTGTAAGCATCAAACAATAACGTAGTAACATCATCATTGGTAAGGTTTGCTACACCACCTGTAATATCAATAATACTAACCGAACCTTCCGGATCTACAGTATATGCTGTGTTCGGCTGGCCTTCATTTGCGGTAAGCACCTTAGTACCATCCGGCGTGAAAGAGATATTATCCGGTAATGCACCCACAGTAACCTGGCTAAGCGGCTCACCACCTGCTGTACTAAAAAATACAACTTTACCATCTAACTGCTCGTTCGCATTTGGCGAAGCCACAGCCACAACACCGTTTTTAACGGCTACACTTGTTACACCACCATAAGGGGTCATGTCTATAGAATCTATAGTTTCCGGGGCTTCAGGGTTACTGAAGTCGATTATATCAAGCCTGCCTTCTACTGCACTTGTTGCGAAAAGCCTTTTGCTTTCAGCATCAAATACTACAATTTCGCAAGTACTTTCGTTACTGCCCGATGGGTCAAAGCTTGTAACATAATCAAGCTGGATGTTTTGGTTAGGCACGGGAGCAAGGCGGTCGTTATCTTTAATATAGATGGTAGCAAGGGTTTCGCCTTCAATAGCAACACCTACAGGGTTTTCAAGGCTTAATACAAAATACTCGGCATGTTGCTCTTCTAACGTATCATCAATAATAGGAATGTTGATGGTTTGCGTTAAGCTGCTGCTTCCTGTAAAGGTAAGCGTTTGTGTAGCAAGGGTAAAGTCGGCACTATCAGCAGTGCTGAAAGGCGCACCTTTAACCACAAGGTCTACCGATCCGGCAGCTGGGCTTGCAAGGTTAATTACAAAGCTAAGCATGCCTGCATTTTCGTTAACTACTACAAAATCATCAGCAAAAGACACTGTAGATGTATAGTTAAAACTGAACGTGTAAGCACAAGCCATAGTAAGGCCGTCTTCGTCGGTTATATTATTCACAGTAAGCTCATAAGCTGTACCTGCTGCAAATGGAGTGTTATAAGTAAGTGTAACTGAGTTACCTGCTACAGCAGCAGTAGCTAAACCGGCAATACCAGTGTAGTTAGCCACAGTTGCAGCCGAAGCAGTATTAAGTTCGTTATTAAACACCAATTGTATAGTAGTATTGTTTACCACGGTAGCTGTTTGCACGTTAGGCGAACTTGGAAACGCCCAAGCTGGCCATGTTTGCGGCGCAGTAGCACCGGCAACGCCTGTCCAGTTAGCAGGGTTTAGTATAGCGGCTTTCAGCTGGGCAGGTGTACCGGTTTGTGTTCCGTTATAAAATGCGTTAACCGTGTTACCATCCACACTACCCGGGGCAGTGCTAAGGTTAGCGGCACTTGTACCATCGGTAAGTGCAGCAGGCTTCATAGAGATGCTTCCACCACACTCGGTATTGGCAGCAGCCCATCCATTAGATGTTAGTGCTGTAATATAGTTAGGTGCAGCAGCGGTACCTGTATAAACAATTACCTGGTCGCCACCGGAGCTAAGGCCAAAGCCAGAACCTGTAACCGTACCTGTATTTGCAACAAGCGCACTGGTTTGTATTGATATAACCGATCCTGCCGGTACACAACTTGTAGCTGTCCATACTATACCGCCTGCACACTGTGCCTGGGCATTAGTGGTGTATTTGGCATCGGTAAGGTTAATGAAAGTACCCGGTGCAATATCTACAAAAGTTACAAGAGCCACCTCATCTTCGGTAGATGTAGCGTTCATCCTGTAAGCTGTAAAAGCCATATCGCCTGCCGTAAAAGCAGTTTGTACTGTTATAGTTGTAAACGTAGCCGATTGTAAAGCCTCTACAGTATTACCGCTAAGGTCTTCTACACTGTTTGCAAGTAGCGCAACATAATATGTTTGGCCGTTTAACAATGCAGTTGTTGGTGTGATGGTAATAGTGTTTGCAGCAAAAGCAGCATCAAACGGTACCACAGCACCTGTAGCGTTGTTAAGGCGAAGCTCTACCAATGCATCAACATTCGTATTTGTGATGGCAGTACCGTCTGCCAGCCTGATATCTTCGTTAAAAAGTATTGTAGGGTGTGTTGAAATTGGTAAATTTGTAGCGGCATTTGCCGGTGCAAAAGTAACAACAGGGGCAGTAGTATCCTGAGTACCTTCCATGGGGGTGGCGGTAACAGTAAAGTTATCAAACCTGTTGTTACCCACAGCGCCTCCCGGGCCCTGCTCAAATTCTACCTTTATTTTAAAATTCGCATTATCATCTGCCCCGGCTATAGCCGAAAAATCAAGTGTTGCCAAAGCCGGGTCGCCGTCTATTGGGTTAATGCTTGTAAATGATGTATAGGTTGTACCATCTGTACTGTATGACCACAATTGCGTACCTGCACCCGAACCCGAGCGCTTGGTAGCAAACTTAACAATTGGGTTCTCATAACCTGTTGTTGGTATAGCATAAACAAGTGCGCCACCTATAGGAGTATTAAACCTAAGGTGTGTACCTGCTGCATCGCCATTTTGTGCGTTAAGGTTTAACGTTGCAAAATTTTGACCTGTACCGCCTGCAAAGTCTATTTCGCTGGCACCTCCGGCAACAGCAGTAAGCATAGGCACACCAACTATAGATTGTGATACTGCTGTTATAGCCGCCACAGATGTGTTATTATTAAAGTTCCAGTAATGTATAACCGTTGGCGCAGCCATTGGGCTCGCCGTTAGTGTAAAGTTATCAAAACGGTTATTACCTACTACACCGCCTGTTCCCTGTGCAAATTCTACTTTAAGCTTAAGGTTAGGGTTGTTGTCTGATGCCTGGATAGCCGAAAGATCTAACGTAGCAAGTGCCGGGTCGCCATCTATAGGGTTGATGGTTGTAAGAGCCGTATAAGTAGTACCATCTGTAGAATATGACCATAATTGGCTACCTGCACCCGAACCCGAACGTTTGGTTGCAAATTTTACAATAGCATCCTGGTAACCGGTTGTAGGAAGTGCAAAAACAAGCGCTCCGCCAATAGGGTTGTTAAATCGTAAATGCGTACCGGCAACATCGGTGCCTTGTGCATTAAGGTTAAGGGTGGCGAAGTTTTGCCCGGTTCCGCCGGCAAAATCAATTTCGCTGGTACCTCCGGCAACGGCCGTAAGTGAAGCACCGGTTACAACCGACTGCGATGTTGCCGTAATAGTGGCCACCGAGGTGTTGTCGTTAAAATTCCAGTAATGCAACACGGTTTGAGCACCGGCCACATTTGCCATCATACTGCAAAGCAGCAATAACAGGATTTTTTTGTAGTTGTTTAGCATTATTTACACTTTGATTAATATGCTGCAAAATTGAACGTTGCATGTTATTTAACCTTTAAGTAAAAAACAATGCTATATCATTATAGTATTACCAATGTTTTGCAAACATCAACCCAAAAACTGTTTTAAGCCGCTCACCTTAACAATTTAATAAATATGCATACATATAAAAAAAAGGCCTGCTGTATATACAGCAGGCCTAACAACAAATAATTACCAGTAAAAACTACTTATGCATAAGCACAGTATCTATAACATGTATAACACCATTGCTTTGGTTAACATCTGCAATTGTAATTTTAGCTTTACCGCCTTTTTCATCTATTACCCATACATCTTTGCCATCCATTTTAAAGGTTAACTTACCGCCCTGCACTGTTGTAGCAGTATAAGTGCCGTTGCCTTTTTTAATACCGGCCACAACATCGGCAGCGCTCCATTTACCGGCCACAACATGGTAGGTAAGTACACCTTGAAGCATTGCTTTATTTTCCGGTTTAAGAAGTGTTTCTACAGTTCCTTTAGGCAGTTTATCAAAAGCAGCATTGGTTGGTGCAAAAACCGTAAACGGCCCTTTGCCTTGTAATGTCTCTACAAGTCCGGCTGCTTTAACAGCTGCAACAAGTGTAGTATGGTCTTTAGAGTTAACGGCGTTCTCTATAATGTTTTTGTTTGGGTACATGGCCGCGCCACCTACCATTTTAGTTTGGGCAACAGTTGCTACTGATGTAAACATTGTAAAAGCAACAAGTGCTACCGATAAAATTTTTGAAACTTTCATGATTGGTTTATTTTAAGTTATAGTAGCAGATACGCCATATAACTAATCATGGTTTTTTAGTTTATAAAAATTTTAGAAAATATTAACGTATGAAATTGTGGATTTGGCAATATTTACTACTGTTATTTACCAATAATAATGCATAAATATTTATTAGATTGCCGCGGTCGTGCCTCCCTCGCAATGACAGACACAAGCACATAAAAAAAACCTCCTGATTACTCAGGAGGTTTCTATATTTAAAATGGAGTTGAGAATTATTTGTTCTCGCCTTTTTCCATTCTTTCTTTAAGTTCTGCCAATACATCAAGATCACCAAGAGTGGTTTTCTCTGCATTGTTAGAAGAAGAATTGTTAGAATTAGAGTTGTTAAACTCATTGTTCCTTACATTTTTCTCTTCTTCATCTTTAAATGTAGCAGTGTGAGAAGCTACAACGCGTTTGAATTCTTTGTTGAACTCAATAACTTTGAAATCAGCAGATTCGCCTTTTTTAAGTTTTTTGCCGTCTTCTTTCTCTAAGTGCCTTGTAGGGATAAACGCAACGATATCGTCACCAAATTCTACAGTAGCGCCTTTGTCTACAATTTCAGATATCTCACCTGTATGTACAGTACCTACAGCAAAGCTATCTTCATATTTATCCCATGGGTTAGCAGTAGTTTGCTTGTGGCCAAGAGATAGTTTACGACCATCAACATCAAGTTCAAGAACTACAACGTCTAATTTATCGCCAACGTTTACAAACTCACTTGGGTGTTTAATTTTCTTAGTCCA
Organism: Flavobacterium zepuense; assembly: GCF_007097145.1. Lineage (GTDB taxonomy): Bacteria > Bacteroidota > Bacteroidia > Flavobacteriales > Flavobacteriaceae > Flavobacterium > Flavobacterium zepuense. Next base: position 432,711 of record NZ_VJVZ01000001.1, read on the forward strand.
AGATAGGTCAGAGATGTAAATTAATCCATCAATACCTTCTTCAAGTTCTACGAAAATACCAAAGTTTGTAAAGTTTCTAACGATACCTGTGTGGCGAGAGCCAACTGGGTATTTAGAAGTAATGTCAGTCCAAGGGTCCTGAGAAAGTTGTTTGATACCAAGAGACATTTTACGGTCTTCCCTATCTAATGTAAGGATAACAGCTTCTACCTCATCACCAACTTTAACGAAATCCTGAGCAGAACGTAAGTGTGTAGACCAAGACATTTCAGAAACGTGGATTAATCCTTCAACACCTTCAGCAACTTCGATAAACGCACCGTAGTCAGCAATAACTACTACTTTACCTTTAACTTTATCGCCTACTGCAAGTTTAGCATCAAGTGCATCCCAAGGGTGAGCGTTTAATTGCTTAAGACCAAGTTGAATACGTGTTTTCTCGTCATCAAAGTCAAGAATAACAACGTTAAGTTTCTGGTCAAGTTCAAGAACTTCACTTGGGTGGTTAATACGGCTCCAAGAAAGGTCTGTAATGTGGATAAGTCCATCAACACCACCAAGGTCGATAAATACACCGTAAGAAGTAATGTTTTTAACAACACCTTCAAGTACCTGGCCTTTTTCAAGCTGGCCGATGATCTCTTTTTTCTGAACCTCAATATCTGCTTCAATAAGAGCTTTGTGCGATACAACAACGTTTTTAAATTCGTGGTTAATTTTCACAACTTTAAACTCCATAGTTTTGTTAACATACTGATCGTAATCCCTGATTGGTTTTACGTCTATCTGAGAACCCGGTAAGAATGCTTCGATGCCAAAAACATCTACGATCATACCACCTTTAGTTCTGCACTTAACGAAACCGTTAACAATTTCGCCAGTTTCATTTGCGTTAATAACCCTGTCCCAAGCTTTAATTGTACGTGCTTTTCTGTGAGAAAGAACAAGTTGTCCTGATTTATCTTCACGAACATCTATAAGTACCTCTACTTTATCTCCTACCTTTAGAGCAGGATTGTAACGAAACTCGTTAAGAGAGATAACACCTTCAGATTTTGCGTTGATATCAACAATTACATCCCTGTCAGTGATCCTTACAACAGTACCTTCTACTACCTCGTCACTGTCAGTTGAAATAAAAGTTTTTTCAACAAGACTTTCGAATTCCCTTAGGTTTTGTTCGTCTACCGGATCAATACCTTCTTCAAAGTTATGCCAGTTAAACTCCTGTAAAAATTCGTCGTTTGTTTTTGTTTGTTCAGACATGCTGATTATAAAATTTGTATCCTGTGCCCTACCCGGTTTCTTATGCGTGGTAAAACAGCAGAAGCGTTTTACATTTTTTGTTTAAGCCCTTTAATGAAACCCATGCGCTAAAAAGGTGTGCAAAAGTACTATATTTTTCTTGATTTCCAAACAATTACCACACGTTTTTAGAATCACTTTATATTTTAATCTCAAATAATTGAAAATTTGTTAAATATCGCATTTTCAAATCGAAAAGATTTTAACATTAGTTATAAGATAAATAATTTTATATACCTTAGGCACTGGAAAAAACTTGAAATTAAGTGGGGAAAACTTAATTTTTGTTATGAAATATCTTAATAATAAAACATTTGCCCATGATGCAATTTTAGGGCTGCACCGTTCTATATTCATCCTCATTTTCCTGCTCAGCGGCACTGCGCTATGGGCACAGGCGCTTACGCTTACTGTTAACGCTACTAATCAAACCTGCCCAGGTAATGGCTCGCTTGCTTTTGTAGTACAAAATGCTCAGCCTAATGTACCTGTTATTTTTACTGTTTATAATTTACCTGATACCACCAATCCTATATATGTAGGGCCAAATACATCTTTACCCGGCCAGTCTGCCGGTAATTATAAGGTAGTAGCAACACAACAAGGACAGCCTCCCTCCGAAGCTAATGCAACCATAGGCAGTAACCTTACTCCTTTAACTTATACAATTGAAGGTACCAGTGCCAATTGCGGTAACGATGGTATTTTTACTATAAATGTGACATCGGGCAATGCCGTAAGCTATCAAATAAGCTCTGGCCCGGTAACGGTAGCCCCGCAGCCTTCAAATGTTTTTAATAATCTTCCGGCAGGATCTTACACCATTAAGGTTACCGATAATTGTGGCACATCCGTAGTTATAGCACAAACCCTTTTCTCAAACTCGCCCGTATTGGCAATATCACCACCACAGTTTCCTGATATTGCATTGCCCGACTGCGATCATATAACTATCTCAAACAGTATTACGCACAGTAATGATTTGCCTATAAATTACCCTTTAACAATAGCTATTACAGTATATCCTCCGGGTGGTGGTACACCGGTAATCTTTAACCAAACCGTTACCGCGGGTGATCCTGATACCCAGGCTATACAACAAATTATACCTTTTTATTACGATACTGATTATTACTACGATATTACAGTTACCGACCCCTGCGGCACCCCCTATTCTTTAACCAATAATCTTGTACGTCAGCAAATGTTTGCTTTAGGCACACTGGCCGATGCCGGTTGCGGGCAAAAACTCATTGTGGTTATACCTACAAAATATGTGGGGCCCTATACAATTACATTTGTAAACCCGCCTGCAGGTTTTGATCCCGTTGCTTTTAACGAAAATTATCCAGGGCCATTTTATGGCGAAACAACCGTTTTTGGCGAGGATGGCAATGCACCTCCTGTTGGCATTTATGAATTTTACATTGAAGATGCCTGCGGAAGGACATCAAGTCCTCACGGCCTTATAGAAATTGTTGCCCCGGATGTAGAACCTATAGGCAATGCTATAAATCTTGATTGTGAAGATAACCTGGGAGAACTTACTATAGAAGTACCTTCATACATTTTAGAATCGGTTGTAATTACAACAGCACCCGCTGAATATTTTGACCTTTACCCTGGCCAAAACGATATTTCAGGCAATATTATTGACGATGGCACCTTAGAGATGGGTGGCCTGCCACCGGGTGAATATCATTTTACAGTACAGGATACCTGCGGTACGGTATACACCCCAGATCTTATAGTACAGGTACCCAATTATACTACTGGACAACCCTCACTGGTTAGCAGGCCGGATTGTGTATCGGGACTCGGAACACTATCTATAGGGCATGCATCGGCAATATCATCGGTAATAATGACAATTGCACCACCAGGTTTTGATCAAACATTACTACCTTATGATGTTTCATCTAACATAAATTCAAACGGCGATTTTTACATGGCAGGTATGCTGCCCGGCAACTACAACTTTACCATCGTTACAAATTGCCAAACATTTACAAAGCCCGTCGGGATCCTGGGATATTCGGTCACATCCAACAATGTGACCCATATACCGCTATGCGGTACTTTTAATGTAGATGTGCAGCATACAGCAAATAGTATAGCGGGAGTATCATATTGGCTGCAAAAAGAAATTGATGCCACTAATGATATATGGGGCCATCCTGTTACCGGAGAGTTATTTACAGGCATATATAATGCTGCCAGCGCTCAGGCTCTTATCCTGGGTCTAAACGATAACCTTCCTCTTTATGATACTGGCCACTACCGCGTTATGAAAACCTACCGGGCTTTTTTAAACGGCAGCGAAGGTGGCAATGATAAAACTTGCGCAGAGCAGCTTTACGACTTTAATTACTACAACACCTTAGTTATTTTAGGAGCCGAAAGCCTTACCTGCTCGGGCACAATGGCCGATGTGCAAATTAATGCTGAAGGTGTTACACCACTAACATTTACAATTACCGAGAAAAACGGAATGCCTTTTACCATTAATAACGGCAGCAACAACGTTTTTACTAATCTTGATAATGCAACGTATACGGTATATGTATCTGACCCGTGTGGTAACAGCGAGCCGCTTACCTTTAATATTGCCGACCTTCCTTCTTTAGTGAGTGCCTCTATCCCGCCTGACCTGTACGCCTGTGCCGGCGATGGTAGCGGTACCGGAGTATTTGACCTTACCCAACAAGATGCTGCTGTACTTAATGTTCAGGATCCTTCTTTATACACCGTTACGTATCACAGCTCGTTAAACGACGCCACAACCGGGGCAAACCCGCTACCGCTAATTTTAACAACGGCATCAACAATGGTATATGCACGTGTACAATATGTTGCTAACCCCAGCTGTGTTGCCACGAGTGCCTTTTATATAGAAGTTAAAAATTTAATTACCTTATCAATGCAGGACGAATACAGAGCATGTGAAGGTGAAAATATTACCATAACCGCCGACCCGGGATATACAAGTTATGTATGGTCTACAGGGCAAACAGGCCAGTCTATAAGTGTTACCCAGCCTGGTGCATACACTGTTACAGTGTCCGATGCATTTCAATGTCCGGCCACTAAAACAGTAAATGTATTTGTAGGGGCAGCACCGGTTATAAGCTCTATTGAAGTGGTTGACTGGACCGATCATAACAACATTATTACTGTTATTATGGAACAGAATAGCAACGCATCGATACAAAATTTTGAATATTCTATAAATGGTATAGATTGGCAGCAAAGTAATGTATTTACCGGCCTTGATCCTGGGAAATACGAAGTATACGTGCGCGATGCCAACGATTGTGGCAATGATGGCGGCATTGTTTACCTGCTTAGTTACCCTAAGTATTTTACACCAAATGGCGACGGTGAAAACGAAACCTGGCGCATTAAATTTTCTACTGCGGCTGAGCCGGGGCTCATTGTATACATTTACGATCGTTATGGCAAGCTTTTAACGGGCTTCGGCGCTAACGACGTAGGATGGGACGGAACGTACAACGGCGCGGTAATGCCTTCAACAGATTATTGGTTTGTGGTAAAACGCCAAAATGGTAAGGAATGCCGTGGGCATTTTGCAATGATTCGTTAAACGGACTATTAGATGATAGATGGCAGATAAGACTTTAGGATACCACATAATTTATGATTTTCAGTCTATTATCTATTATCTCTCGTCTTTCATCTAATTTTCAATTTCCATCTTTCCCTAAAGGCGATCGAGAAAATCAGTGCCAACACCAATGCATAGCCTGCAAAACATAACCAGATACCCTGCCAGTTAAGGCTGGCATCTTCATTGGTAAAAAACACCTGTATAACTATACCGCTGGCAAAACTACCTATTAATGCCCCAAAGCCATTTACCATCATGGTAAACAATCCCTGGGCGCTGCCACGCATTTGCGGACTGATGTTGGTTTCGATAAATAACGATCCGGATATGCTAAAAAAGTCGAAAGCCATGCCATATACAACACAGGACAACACAATCATCCACAAGCCATCAGCCGGGTTGCCATAGGCGAATAACCCAAAGCGTAATATCCACGCAAGCATACTGAAAAGCATTACCATTTTAATCCCGAAACGTTTAAGGAAAAACGGTATGGCCAGTATAAACAGGGTTTCTGATATTTGCGATACCGACATGATGATGGCCGGATATTTCACGGCTATAGTATCTTTATACGCCGGTATATTTTTAAAATCGTGCAAAAATGTATCGCCATACGCATTGGTTAACTGCAATGCTGCCCCTAATAACATTGAGAACACAAAGAACACCGCAAATTTTTTATCTTTTAAAAGGCTAAAAGCATTTAACCCCAGCGTTTCTGCCATTGTTTTGGTTTTGATACCTGCTGCCAATGGCGGGCATTTAGGTAACGAAAACGCATACAATCCTAATATAAGCGATGTAAAAGATGCTATGTAAAATTGGTTTGATGAAGTTTCGTTATGTGTAAGGCTAACCAGCCACAGCGCTGCTATAAACCCTATAGTGCCCCATATACGGATTGGCGGAAAATCTGACACTACATCTTTACCTGTGTTTTTAAGCGAAGTATAAGCCACCGTAACAGCCAGCGAGAGAGTAGGCATATAAAACATCATATTAACCAACATTATCCAAAAAAAGGCTGATGGGCTATTTACTTGTGGCAGTGTAAACAGCATTGCTGCCCCGCCTAAATGGCAAAATCCATATAGTTTTTCGGCATTTACCCAATGGTCTGATAATATACCCATAAGGGCCGGCATAAAAACTGCCGCAATACCCATTGTAGAAAAAATGACACCAAACTGTGATGCGCTCCATTCCCTGTTCTGAAACCAATAGGCCCCTATTGTGAGAAGCCATGAGCCCCAAATAAAAAACTGGAGAAAATTCATTACTGTAAGGCGTAATTTAATACCCATATGCCATAACGTTTAGGTTAGCAATGTATGCGTTACGGTAAATCTATCAATAAAATTTGGTTTGGCAATCAGGGGTAGGTAACAGCAAGTGCATTTTTAGCAAGTTCTAAAACTTTATCAAACTGCTGCTGTATAGTCAGGTCAGAGTTATCTATTTCGATAGCATCTGCCGCTTTAACAAGCGGAGAATCTTTACGATGGGTATCTATACGGTCGCGTTCCTGTACGTTGTACAAAACCTCATCAAAGGTCACGGTATTACCCTTTTGGGTAAGTTCTTCAAAACGGCGCTGTGCACGTGTTTCGGGGCTTGCTGTCATAAAAAGTTTCAGTTCAGCATTAGGAAATACCACGGTACCAATATCACGTCCATCCATAACCACTCCTTTATTTTCGCCCATATGCTGCTGTTGTTTTACCAGCATGGCACGTACTGCGCTAACTTCGGCCACAAGGCTTACAAGGTTAGATACAGGCAAGGTTCTTATTTTACCCTCAACATTTTCTTCGTTAAGGTACATCTCGGCATAGCCAAGGTCAGGGTTAAATAAAAACTGAAGGCTTATATCATCAAGGCAGTCGGTAAGGCCTTCGCTATTAAAAAATGCGGAATCTATAAAACCATTTTCCATAGCATAAAGGGTAACGGAGCGGTACATTGCCCCGGTATCTACATAAGCATAACCCAAATGGCGCGCAAGCTGCTTAGCAAGTGTGCTCTTACCTGTAGATGAAAAACCGTCTATAGCTATGGTAATTTTTTTATCCAAATTACTGTAAGTTAATGGTTAGCCCAAAAAGGCTGGTGTTGGCCGCAAGGGTATACCTTGAGTACGAATAATCAAAGCGTAATTTATTAAATCGTAACGACAAACCTGCCGATATTCCCGAAAAATTACGCTGGTCTACCACCCTAAGCTCTTCTCCCCTCCTGAAATTGTAGCCCGCCCTGATGTTAAAGCTCTTACCGGGGAAAAGTTCTGCCCCTAAAATAAGGTGGCGCAGGGCATTATTTACAAAGCCCACTTTTTCTTCGGTGGTGCCGCCCTCAATATCCTGTTCGGCACGGTTGGGATTAGAAAAGGCAATATTCCATTGCTGCAAATTCTCCAGCGTTATATGCCAGCGCACGGGCACATTCTCCACTTCCTGAGATATACCTGCTATAATTTCTAACGGAAGCGGTTCCTGCATACCTGCATAGGTAGTGATCTGTACACCAGCATTCCTTACCACAAGGGCTATATTAATATCATTATAATCATCTACATAAATAGCGCCTATATCTACCGCCGCACCAAAAGAGTTGTAGCTCTCCAACGTAGATGATATAAACTTACCGCTTGCACCTATATAAAAATCGCTATACGGTATATTATAGGCATAACCAAAAGAAAGCGCTATCTCGCTACCGGTAAAGTCGCCGGTAAGGAGGCCTGTTTCGTCACGGCCTTCAAAAGTACCATAGTTAACATAGCTTACCCCTGCATGAAAGGTTTGCACGTGCCTGTCCCACGTGTAGGCATAAGCACCAGTACCATAAGTTACCTCACCAAAATAGCTACCATAGTTTAAAGAAAGGTGGTTATCCATCTCAGGATTAATGCTCGCCGGGTTAAAAATACCCTGGTTAACATCATAATCACGATTGGTAATTACCTTACCACCAAGGGCTGCCTGGCGGGGCGATGTTACCAGGTTTAAAAACTGGTAGGTATACTTACCGCCAATCTGGCCAAAAGACATAGCAGTGGTTAGCAGTAAAAAGTAAAGATACCTGTTTTTAAACATTGTAGATTAGTGGCGATTTGTGCATATATAACGCGAATGCGAAGATATTATTTTTAAATAAAAAAACGGCTAAGAAATTTTAGCCGTTTTTGTACATATATTGAGTTTTTTCGCGATTATAGTGTCTTTGCATTTTTAGCATTCTGGTCGGTAATGGCATATTTAATAACTTCGCCCATTTCCCTAACATAATGAAAAGTAACACCTTCCAGGTATTCCTGCTTAATTTCCTCCACATCGCGCCTGTTTTCTTCGCAAAGTATGATCTCTTTAATGTTAGCCCTTTTTGCAGCCAGTATTTTTTCTTTAATACCACCTACAGGCAATACACGGCCCCTAAGGGTAATTTCGCCCGTCATGGCAAGATGCTTTTTAATTTTCTTTTGCGTGAATGATGACACTAAAGATGTTAGCATAGCAACACCCGCACTTGGCCCGTCTTTAGGTGTAGCACCTTCCGGAACGTGAATATGAACATTATATTTCTCTATAACTTCGGGTGCTATGCCCAGCTGTTCTGCATTCGCTTTAATATACTCTAAGGCAATAGTAGCCGACTCCTTCATTACCGTACCCAGGTTACCGGTCATGGTCATATTGCCTTTACCTTTACTCAGGATGCTCTCAATAAACAGGATATCGCCACCTACACTGGTCCAGGCAAGGCCCGTTACCACACCGGCAACATCGTTATTTTCGTACTTATCGCGTTCCATTTTTGGCGCGCCAAGTACTTTAAGCACATCTTCTTCGGTTACCTTAACGTTGTACTCTTCCTCCATTGCAATAGATTTTGCAACGTTACGCACTATTTTGGCAATTTGTTTTTCCAGCCCACGCACACCAGACTCACGAGTATAACCTGTAACAATCTTTTCAACCTGCTTTTTACCTATAACAACATCTTTCGGTGTAAGCCCATGCTCCTTAATTTGTTTAGGAACCAAGTGTTTTTTAGCGATCTCTACTTTTTCTTCGATAGTGTAGCCTGTCATGTTGATGATCTCCATCCTGTCGCGGAGTGCGGGCTGAATGGTAGACAAGTTATTTGATGTAGCAATGAACATAACCTTAGAAAGGTCGAAACCAAGTTCAAGGAAATTATCGTAAAATTCTGAGTTTTGCTCAGGGTCTAAAACCTCCAATAATGCCGATGAAGGGTCGCCCTGGTTGCTCACGCTCAATTTGTCTATCTCATCTAATACAAACACAGGGTTAGATGTACCTGCTTTTTTAAGGCTTTGGATGATCCTGCCCGGCATAGCGCCAATGTAGGTTTTACGGTGCCCGCGAATTTCGGCCTCATCGCGAAGTCCACCAAGCGAAATACGGATGTACTCCCTGCCCAAGGCCTCTGCAACCGATTTGCCTATAGAGGTTTTACCCACGCCCGGAGGCCCGTAAAGGCATAATATTGGCGATTTCATATCGTTACGCAGCTTAAGCACGGCAAGGTGTTCTATGATACGTTTTTTAACGTCTTCAAGGCCGTAATGGTCTTTATTTAATATCTTTTCGGCGCGTTTAAGGTCAAAATTATCTTTAGAGAACTCATTCCAGGGCAAATCGATCATTAACTCCAGGTAGTTGCGCTGCGTGCCGTAATCGGCGGCCTGCGGGTTCATGCGCTGTAGCTTGGCAAGTTCTTTATCAAAATGGCTTTTAGTTTTCTCGTTCCATTTTTTAACTTTTGCCTTTTGGCGAATCTCGTCTATCTCCTGGTCGTGCGATACACCACCCAGTTCTTCCTGAATGGTTTTCATTTGCTGGTGAAGGAAATACTCACGCTGCTGCTGATCAAGATCAAAACGAACTTTACTTTGTATATCGTTTTTAAGCTCCAGTTTTTGCAGCTCCAGGTTCATGTACCGCAGGGTTTCTAAAGCACGGTCCCTAAGGCTGCTAATAGCAAGCAGATCCTGCTTTTCCTTAACTGTAAGGTTCATGTTGCTGCTAACAAAATTTACCAGGAACGATTCACTTTCAATATTCTTGATAGCGAATGTAGCCTCGCTTGGAATGTTTGGGCTCTCTTTAATAATCTGAATAGCAAGATCCTTAATGGACTCTATAATAGTATGGAATTCAGCATCTTTTCCTTCCGGCCTTTGCTCTTTAAACTCTTTAACCGTAGCTTTAAGGTAAGGATCATCGGTAGTAACCTCAACAATTTCAAAACGCTTTTTACCCTGAATAATAACGGTAGTATTACCATCGGGCATTTTAAGCACGCGAAGTATGCGGGCCACGGTACCAACCAGGTTAATATCGTTAGCGCCCGGCTCTTCTACACTTTCATCTTTTTGGGCAACAACACCTATAATCTTATCGCCGCTATTAGCATCATTAATAAGTTTAATCGACTTATCCCTGCCTGCTGTAATGGGTATAACTACTCCCGGAAACAAAACCATGTTGCGCAATGGTAGTATGGGTAATGTATCGGGCAATACCTCGTTATTCATTTCTTCCTCATCCTCAGGGGTCATTAGCGGAATTAACTCTGCATCCGTATCCAGTTCCTGAAGTGACAAACTGTCAATATTTAAAATTCTTTGCTTAGCCATATCTTAGTAAAAGTCATTTTGTCATTAAACATAATTGTAAGAATAGGCTTTATGTAAGGTAAAACCTCATCAAACGTGCTGTATCACAGCGTATACAATTAGTCGTTACGCTCAGCAATACCACTCTATGACAATGATTGTGCCATAAAAATGGTTCGAACGCAGAGTTTGCCGAAGATATACATCAGCATCCACGCTCTTTAAAATTAGTAATCCAAATAAATCGATATATAGATATAAAATTACGTATAAACAATGAGCCCGGCTTTAAACCGGGCTCATTATAATATTACAAGTGTAAATAATCCAATAATTAATACACTTCGCTCTCTTTAAGTTTTTCAGTGTTATTTACAAGCTGAAGCTCTTCTACCACTTTAGTAATGTTACCGTTCATAACGCCATCAAGGTCATAAAGTGTAAGACCGATCCTATGATCGGTTACACGCCCCTGAGGGTAATTATAGGTGCGGATCTTAGCAGAACGGTCGCCGCTGCTTACCTGCGATGAACGCTTGGCTGCATCTTCTTCCTGCTTTTTGGCAAGCTCCATTTCATAAAGGCGTGAACGCAGTACCTGCGTAGCCTTATCTTTATTTTTATGCTGCGATTTTTCGTCCTGGCACTGTGCTACCAACCCTGTTGGTAAGTGCGTTAAGCGTACAGCCGATTTAGTTGTATTAACCGATTGCCCACCGGGACCAGATGAACAGAAGTAATCAATACGCACCTCGTTCATATCCAAGTGCACATCAAACTCTTCGGCTTCAGGCAATACCATAACCGTAGCGGCAGATGTGTGTACACGGCCCTGAGTCTCAGTTTGCGGCACACGCTGTACACGGTGTACACCGGCTTCAAACTTAAGGGTACCGTAAACATCTTCTCCGGTAACTTCAAAAATAACCTCTTTAAATCCACCCGATGTACCCTCGTTCATATCTACAACGCTGGTTCTCCAGCCTTTGCTTTCACAGTATTTGGTGTACATCCTGAAAAGGTCGCCTGCAAAAATACTGGCCTCATCGCCACCGGTACCGGCACGAATCTCTACCATTACGTTCTTAGCATCCTCAGGGTCTTTAGGTATAAGCATGAATTTTATTTCGTCTTCAAGCTCAGGCAGCCTTTGTTTAGCCTCATCAAGCTGCATTTTAGCCATATCTGTCATTTCAGGATCACTGCCATCGGCAATAATTTCCTGGGCCTCTTTAAGATTGCCGGTAACAATTAAATATTCGTCGCGCTTATCTACCAGCGCCTTAAGGTCTTTATACTCTTTATTTAACTGTACATAACGTTTTTGGTCGGAAATAATATCCGGCTGAATAACAAGGTCTGATACCTCATCAAAACGTTGCTTTATATACTGTAACCTGTCTAACATAGTCTCTTTCCTTTAATTGGAAGTGCAAAATTACGGATTTTTTTTGATTCTCAATACACTATACTAAATACAAAAACTGTACCGCTACGCGCAGTTTTTGCAGTAGCCGGTAATCCAGCTGCTGCTGCTTTGCAGCCTGTAGCCTTCGGGCAGCGTAAACGTAACCTGTTCCTGGAGGCATTCTACCGTTTCGCAGCCCAAACACCTAAAGTGAAAATGATCGTGCACATGGTTATGCTCCTCGCAGCTGTGGCACAATGCAAAGTAAAATTTACCGTCATCGGCTAGAATTTTATGGGTAACGCCGTCTTCGCAAAATCGGTTCAGCACCCTGTAGATAGTCACCCTATCCATAACGCCTTTAACTTCCGCCTCTATTCTTTCCTGGCTTAACGCCGAATTTGCCGTTTGCAGCAGCTCCATTATCATTTTTTTGGCGGGTGTGTTTCTCCTGTTCATTTATTAATGCAATTAAGTTGCAATAATACGAAATTTATTTATATTTGACAAATAATTATGGAACACGGATTGCGCGGATGCAAGCAGACGCGGATTTACACAGTTTTTAATCTTGTTGATTTGGATATTAAGAAGATCCAACTAAAAGAACATAGATAAACTGAACACTATATTTGATTATTAAATCGAAATCCGGTTTAATCCGCGTCTGCTTGCATCCGCGCAATCCGCGTTCCATCCTACACTCTAATCAAAAAAATGAAAACAAATTACGAAGTAATCATAATAGGCGGCAGCTACAGTGGGCTGTCGGCGGCTATGGCGTTGGGCAGGGCATCGCGTAATGTATTGATTATAGATGCAGATAAACCATGTAACCGCCAAACACCGCACTCGCATAATTTTTTAACGCAGGATGGCGAAACCCCTGCGGCAATTTCGGCGAAAGCCAAGGAGCAGGTAATGGCCTACCCCACCATTACATTTCTAAACGATACGGCTACCTCAGCCAACAAAACATCTAACGGATTTACTGTTGAAACAGGAAGCGGACAAGCATTTACCGCGCAAAAAATCCTGCTGGCTACAGGGATAAAAGATATTCTGCCCAAAATAGATGGCTTTGCTGAATGTTGGGGTATATCGGTTATTCATTGCCCCTACTGCCACGGTTACGAAGTTAAGAATCAAAAAACGGCTGTTTTAGCAAATGGCGATGCTGCAATGCATTACGCCCAGCTTTTATTACAATGGACAAAAAACCTGACCTTTTTTACTAACGGCCCCTCACTTTTTACTGATAAGCAACTCGCAAGCCTGCAAAAGCATAATATTGTCGTGATAGAATCTGAGATTAAACGGATTGAGCACAGTAACGGGCAGTTGCAGAACATCGTACTTAAAGATGGTACCATCCACAATTTTAATGTGCAGTACTGTAAGCCTCCTTTTGAACATCATACCAACCTGCACGAACAATTGGGCTGTACGCTTAACGAGATGGGTTTTATTGCAACCGATGAATGGCAAAAAACTGCGGTTACAGGAGTTTATGCGTCAGGAGATTGCCATACCCCAATGCGATCTGTAGCTATGGCGATAGCCGAAGGCATGAAGGCAGGTGCCATGATAAATAATGAGTTGGCTGCCGATGCATTCAACATCTAAATTGTGTATTTTTGCTGTAAACCAACCATCATGAAAAAAAATATTGTAATTGCTTTTGTAGTTATTTTATCAGCTACAGCATCGTGTAAAGAGAGTTCAAAAGACAATACCAATACTTCTGAAGATAAGTCTGTTACAGCAAACGTTCAAAATGCATCCTGGTTAATAGGCAATTGGGGCAATACTTTACCTGATGGTTCGTTTATTGAAAAATGGACGAAAGAAAGCGATTCGGTTTATAAAGCCGAAAGCTATTTTATTGCCAATAACGATACCTTGTTTTCTGAGTATGTTACATTGGGTAAAATTAACGACACTTTAGCCTATACAGTTACAGTGCCCGACCAGAATAACGAAAAGCCGGTTAGTTTTAAGTTAACATCTATGTCAGGCGACAAAATGGTTTTTGAGAATCCTCAGCACGATTATCCCAACAAAATTGAGTACACTAAAATTAATGCCGACTCTATTGTTGCAGTGATTTCCGGGGCAAAGAAAGGGAAACAAGCATCGGAAACTTTTGCAATGGCACGCCTAAAATAGTACCTTAGCAGCACTAATACTACGCCATGACTATTGTTGAAAGCACCGTTTACAAAAAGGAAGATTATACCCAAAACCCGCTACCCTATGCCGAGTACGATAATTGCAGTTTTATAGATTGCCAGTTTAGCAATGCTAATCTTACGGGAATTATTTTTACAGAATGCCGCTTTGATGGCTGCAACGTGGGTACCGCTAATGCTAAAGGCACTGCCTTTAAAGATGTTACTTTTGTTAACTGTAAATTGCTTGGTCTTAACTTTAGCGTGTGCGAACCGTTTTTGTTCTCTGTAGCATTTGAGGGCTGCCAGCTTCAGTTCACATCATTTTATAACCTTAAGCTAAAAGGTACCAAATTTATTAAATGCAATATCCAGGAAGTTGATTTTACGCAAGCCGACCTTAGTGGTGCCGTGTTTAAAGACTGCGATTTGTTAAAAGCGGTGTTTCAAAATACCGTTTTAGAGAAAACCGATTTCCGGTCGGCATACAATTATGCCTTAGACCCGGAAATGAACCGTATTAAGAAGGCAAAATTCAGCCGCGAAGGCCTGCCGGGATTGTTGCATAAGTATAGTATAGATATTTCGTAATAGAAGATAGTGTCATTTTAAATTGATGCCTGTCATACAGGCATCAATTTTGTTATCTTTGAATAAATCTTATTTACAATGCCGCTTAAAAATTTATATATTCTCCTTTTGTTTGTGGTATCTTTTGGCGCGAAGGCCAGCATGATACTGCTGCCTATGGATGAAAGTTCCCAGCAAAACCACCTTAAAGCCTATGGCATAACCTACTGGGCGCTTGATAAGACCTACACAGTAAACTGGCTGCTTAACTACAGGGGCGGTTCGTTTTTACTGCCCGATGCTAACGACATTCGCCGTGAGTGCCAGATACGTGGGGTGAGCTTTGAGGTTTTAAGCGATAGCCAGGCTAACGGAATATTAGATGATATTAGCAGTCCATCGCAAAATATGGAAAATGTAGTGCTTGAAAAAGCTCCTAAAATAGCAGTCTACACCCCTCCCGGCAAACAGCCCTGGGATGATGCCGTTACTATGGTATTAACGTATGCCGAAATACCTTTCACGGCGGTGTATGATGAAGAAGTACTTAATGATGGCTTGTTATTGTTCGATTGGCTGCACCTTCACCACGAAGATTTTAGCGGTCAGTACGGTAAATTTTTTGGGATGTATAAAAATGCCCCGTGGTATATTGAGCAGAAAAAAACTGCCGAAGCGCTTGCCACAAAACTAGGTTATGAAAAGGTATCAGATGAAAAACTGGCAGTATCGCTGAAGATACGCAACTTTGTTATAGGTGGCGGCTTTATGTTTGCCATGTGTTCTGCTACCGATAGCTTTGATATTGCCCTTGCGGCAGAAGGTGTTGATATTTGCGAACCCATGTTTGATGGTGATGCCAGCGATGCTAACTACCAAAGCAAAATAGATTACAACAACTCCTTTGCCTTTAAAGATTTTACACTGGAGCGCAACCCGGTTGTTTATGAATTTTCAGATATTGATACCACAACTAAACGTGCAGGAATACTGCCTGATAACGACTATTTTACCCTGATGGAATATTCAGCCAAATGGGATCCTATACCTTCTATGCTTTGCCAAAACCATACGCAGCTTGTTAAAGGTTTTATGGGCCAAACCACCGCTTTTACAGGTACTATGGTAAAAAGCAACGTACTGGTTATGGGTGAGAATAAAATTAATGGTGAAGCCCGATACATTCACGGAACTAAAGGTAAAGGCATGTTTACTTTTTACGGTGGCCATGACCCGGAAGATTACCAGCACCGTGTAGGCGATGCTCCAACTGTATTAGACCTTCACCCAAATTCACCGGGTTACCGACTAATACTTAACAATGTGCTATTCCCAGCAGCAAGGAAAAAGAAACTTAAAACCTAACAGTTTTACTATAGCATATAAAAAAATCCCCTTACGGGGATTTTTTAGCTTCTTATAATATGTTTTACCACCGCCTCGGCAGAATGCAGCCCAAAAAGCGCGGGCATCCAGCTATTTGTACCAAAAAATGATTTTTTAAAGTTCTTGCCATCGGTCATTTTAAGGCTGGTCTGGTCGGGTTCCTCGGTAGAATATACCACCTTAACTCCTTTAGAGATTCCTTCTTTCCTTAAACGCTTGCGCACGGTTTTAGCCAGCGGGCAGTATTCAGTCTTGCTTATATCGCTTACCTTAACCTTAGATGCCTCATATTTGCCCCCTGCGCCCATATTACTGATTATCTTAACCTTTTTACGCCTGGCCGACATAATGAGGTTTAATTTAGGCGTAATACTGTCTATACAATCAAGTACATAACTATATTCGTTAGTAACAAGTTCGTAAGCACGTTCCGGCGATAAAAATTCCTGTACACGTATAAGGTTAAGCTCCGGGTTAATGTCCATAAGCCTGTCGCCTACAATTTTTACTTTAGGCTCACCCACGGTGCTGTGCAGTGCCGGCAGCTGGCGGTTAATGTTGGTAATATCTACCACATCGCCATCAACAATGGTCATGGTGCCCACTCCTGCCCTGGCAAGAAATTCGGCTGCAAAAGAGCCTACGCCCCCAAGGCCAACCACCATAACGTGTGCATTTTTCAATTTCTCCAGCCCCTCTTTTTTAAACAAAAGCTCGGCCCGCTCTGTCCATTCCGCCATCCTTAAAAATGTTTTTAAAATTATTTTCTACAATGCTTTTCAGCACATCTATATCCATATTTCGTGCCAATGCCGCTTTAGCGTAAACATCGGCAATACCTTCTTCAATAGTGTCAGTTTCCAACAAAAAACGGTCTTCCGGCACACCTGCAAAAACTGCAGATAACTCCGGAGTGCGCAACAGGTACTTGCCAAACGACAGGTAAAAACCGTTATCCAGCAGTTGCTTAGCCACCTGTGCATTTTTGCTGAACCCGTGCACTATCATCGGCACACCGGGCTGTAGCCTGTTCTTTATCGCTTTAAGTTCCTGAAACGCCGCAACAAGGTGCAAAATTACAGGTTTTTGATATTTTTTTGCTAATACAAGTTGTTTTTCGAACACCTCTACCTGAATATTTAACGGAATTTCGATACGTTTATCCAGTCCGCACTCGCCTAAGGCAAGGCAATTGGGCAGTTGCAGGCGCTGTTCTATAATAGCAAGGTGCTCGTCTACCTTATCTGTATCAATATGCCACGGATGGATGCCCGTAGAAAAATAGGATACATCTATAACTTCATAAGGGTATCGGTTAACTACCTCAAAAACTTCAGGAATATTGGATGCGGAATGGGTATGGAGGTTGTAGAGCATTGGTTAAGTTTGATGTGCAAATTAAATAAATTTACATTGCTACCATAAAAAATGCCCAACACTTTGCAGCATCAGACATTTCATATTAAAGTAGTTTAGATAATAGTAATCTATAGCATTCGTCATCACAGTTATTCCTAAAACTTACCATACAATTTTCAGCGTACGATTTGGATGCTAGCCAGTTATTAATAAGAACTATATCCTGATAAAAATCCGTAATGAGCGCCCAATCCTTATTCGACTTAAATAAGTTATTCTCATGCTTACTGCCCATTCTTACAAGGATATCTATGTCCCCTTCGTAGTTATCGTAAACTTTAAGTTTTTCTAGCGTTATCATAACTCAGTTACGAAATCACACCAGAGCCAATAAGCTCGTCGCCGTGGTACCAGGCAGCAAACTGACCTTCGGTAATAGCGCTTTGTGCTTCTTCAAAAGAAATGTACATACCGTTATCAAACTTGTGCAGCCTAGCTTTTTGAAGCGGCTGGCGGTAGCGTATACGCACCATAACGTCCATCGTTTCGCCATCGGTAATCATTAGGTCTTCGCGCACCCAATGTATTTCGTTTTCCTGAATAAACAGCGCTTTACGGAACAAACCCGGATGATTCTGCCCCTGCCCTGTATATATGCTATTGGTTTCAACATCAGTAGCTATAATAAACAGCGGCTCCTTAGTGCCACCTACATTAAGGCCTTTACGCTGACCAATAGTATAATAATGGGCACCCTGATGTTTCCCTACAACTTTACCCATCTCGGGTTTGTAATCTATGTTTTTAGCCTCAAAAGCAAGCTGTTCTTTAACCGAACCGAATTGCGGTGTTGCTTCGGCATAGGTTTGTGCATCGGCACCTACCTCAAAAATAACACCTTCTTTTGGCTGAAGCTGCTGTTGTAAAAATTTCGGCAGGCGTACTTTACCAATAAAGCAAAGCCCCTGTGAATCCTTCTTCTCAGCAGTGATCAGTTCCATTTTAGCAGCGATTTCGCGTACTTCCGGTTTTTTAAGTTCCCCAATAGGGAAAAGCGCTTTAGCCAGTTGCTCCTGAGATAGCTGGCACAAAAAGTACGACTGGTCTTTATTTCCATCGGCACCTGCTAAAAGCTGGTGTACCTCTTTACCATCTACCTCAATGGTAGCTTTACGGCAATAGTGGCCTGTAGCTACATAATCAGCGCCCAGGCTAAGGGCAATCTTCATAAACACATCGAACTTAATCTCGCGGTTACAAAGCACATCCGGGTTGGGCGTGCGGCCTTTTTCGTATTCGTTAAACATATAGTCTACAATACGCTCTTTATATTGTTCGCTTAGGTCTACCGTCTGGAACGGTATACCCAGCTTTTCGGCAACAAGCAAAGCATCATTGCTGTCTTCCAGCCACGGACATTCGTTAGATATGGTAACGGCCTCATCGTGCCAGTTCTTCATAAACAGGCCAATAACTTCATACCCCTGCTCCATTAGTAAGTATGCTGCCACACTACTATCTACACCGCCACTAAGCCCTACTACAACACGTTTCATGATAATCTCCTTCTATAAAATTTATGCAAAAATACAACAAAATTAATTAGGTCGCGCTTTCCTTGCCCCTAACTGAACTTTACGGTCGGCATCGGTTTCTTCCTTAGTTAGCTTACCGTTAGTATAATACAGCCACTTACCGGTTTTTACATCATTAGTATAATTACCCTTAGAGGTAAGCTGCCCCTGTGCACTATTAAACTGTGCAGGGCCATTTAATTTATCGTCTTTATAAGTGGTTTGCTCAAAAAGTGTCCCTTTTGGCGAGAATTTCTTGTAAGTTCCGTTCTTTAAACCGTTGGTGTACTGGGCTTCTTCGGCAGTTATACCATCGGTATAAAACACTTTGCGGGTACCGGTTAATTTGCCTTTGGCATAATTTTCAATCGACATCACTGCTTTACCATCGGGGTGGTAAAACTTCCACTCGCCTTCCCTAAGCTTGTTCACTTCTTTACCCTCGCTTGATTTTACGCCTTTTTCAAACGATGTGGTAATACATGAACCATCAGCAGCAAATGTCCTCGTAGCTGCAAGTATAGAAGCTGCATTATCTTCAAAAAACTTAAAAGTGCCGGTTTCTTTACCATGATCAAAAGTACCCTCGTAACGCGGGCGTTTGCTGGCTTCATAGGTACCTTTCCACAAGCCGTGGCGTTTGCCATCGGCATCATTTTTATTAGTGCCCTGGGCTTGTAAACCTGTACATATGCTTATAAAAAATACAAATGCCATCAATTGTTTCTGCATAACTTTTTGTTTATCCTATTAAACCAAAAATATAGTTTTTTATTGCAAAAAAGCACCCCGAAGAGTGCTTTTGTTATTATTTCTTTAGGCCTTTCTTGCCTTGCTCCTGCTGTGCCTGCTCCATCATTTCCTGCATTTTACGCTGAAAACGTCCCTGCGTTTTAGGCTTGGTCTTGTTTTCCTGTATCATGGCATGAATTTTATCTTCTTTTACAATGTGGTTTTTAATTACATACATAATACCTATTGTAATAAGGTTAGATACAAAGTAGTACAAACTTAAACCCGATGCGTAGTTGTTAAAGAATATAAGCATCATTATTGGCGAAAGGTATATCATTATCTTCATTACCTTGCTCATGTCCGGCATGCCTTCCTGCGGTGGCGCTGCCATACTCTGGTCGCCGGTTGTCATCCTCATATAAAAGAATATAGCTACCGATGCCAGTATTGGGAACAAGCTTATGTGGTTACCGTAAAACGGAATGTAGAATGGCAGGTGTACCACTGCATCATAAGATGATAAATCGTTAGCCCAAAGGAAACTCTTTTGCCTCAAATCAAAGAACGATGGGAAGAACTGGAAGAGCGCATAGAACACCGGGATTTGCATTACCGCCGGTAAACAACCTGCCATTGGGTTTACCCCAGCGGTGTTGTACAGCTTCATGGTTTCCTGCTGCTTTTTCATCGGGTCTTTTTTATACTTCTCGTTAAGCTCTGTAATTTCAGGGCGAAGCACCTTCATTTTAGCCTGTGATAAGTATGATTTATACGTTACAGGAGACATTACCAGCCTAACCAGTATTGTAAATACTATAATAGCAATACCATAAGGCATAAAGCTGCTTAAGAATGTAAATACCGGTATAAATATGTAACGATTTATCCAGCCAAAAATACCCCAGCCTAACGGCATAACCTCATCAAGGTTACGGTCGTAAGCATTTAATATTTCATAATTAGACGGGCCATAGTACCAGTTCATATCATAGTTAAGTTCTCCGCCTTTAAAAGCAAGTGGCATCTTAGCTGTAAACTTTTTGGTATACGTAGTGTCAATTTTATCATCTTTAACCAGGTTCTCTGATTTAAAATCCGTCGATTTAAACGGGGTATCGGTTAAAAGTATCGATGTGAAAAAGTGCTGTTTAAAAGCAACATAGCTTACTCCTTCAGCGGTTTCGGCATCATCGCCACCTTCGCTAAGGTTACCGTCTTTGCCATCTTCGTGCTCATAAACGATTTTAGTATAACGGTTTTCATACGATACACTTTTCTCGTTCCTATATGCCTGTAGCGTCCACTCTAAATCCATTGGTTTAGAAGTATCCACAACCTGGGCTAACCCTTGCGAACGGATAGAAAAATCAAGCATATAATCATTAGGCTTAAGTACATAACGGTACTCTAAAAACTGGTTGGCACCCGCTTTAAGCCTCATGGTTAACACCTGATTAGCGCCCTCTTTGCTCAGCACCGGCTCAAAATACATTTCGTTTGTATTAAGAATGCGGTTATCGGCCGTTTTAAACTGAAGGTTAAAACTTGCGTTGTTGCCTTTTATAAGCTCCACACGTTTATTAGAACCTTTTTCAAACTGCTCAAAGTTGTTAAGGTTGGCCTCTGCAATGTAACCGCCTTTGTTAGATATACGCAGGGTTAACAGCGGGTTCTTAATCTCTGTAACACCATCTTTAGCCGATGGCAACGTAGCGCTGTATGCAAAAGCACCAAGCGAGCTTTTTAGCTTTTGTATTTTTACCGAATCGCTTAGAGTGGTATCGTTTACTACGGAAGCAGCTTTTTGCTCAGGTATTTGTGTTTCCTTAGCCTTATCTATCTGCTCTTTTTTGGCTTTTTCACTGTTCTCTTTTTCAGTTTCTGCACTGTTGTTGTATATCATGTATAGCAACAGCACCATTATTAAACCGAAGCCGATGATCGTTTTTAAGTCTAACTTTTTTTCTTCCATTTAGTTTTATATTGATTCACTTTATGCGTTTCGGCAACCGCCAAAACCCTGTGCGCTGTATGCGCTTATTTACTTTTTTTTGTAACCGCAGCCTTAACAAAGCTTACAAATAACGGGTGCGGGTTAGCAACCGTACTCTTATATTCCGGGTGGTATTGTACCCCAATAAAGAACGGGTGCGTGTTAAGCTCTATAATCTCTACAAGGCCGGTATCAGGGTTAACACCGCTGGTAATAAGGCCTGCTTTTTGTAACTCGTTAAGGTAGGTACCGTTAAACTCGTAACGGTGGCGGTGGCGCTCTAAAATATCGGTTTGTCCACCGTATATTTTGCTTGCAAGCGTACCTTCTTCCAGCGTACATTTCCATGCACCAAGACGCATTGTGCCACCTTTATCGGTAATAGTTTTTTGCTCTTCCATGATGTTGATAACCGGGTAAGCGGTATGCTCGTTCATCTCGGTAGAGTTAGCTTCTTTCCAGCCAATTACGTTTCTTGAATATTCTATAACCGCCATTTGCATACCAAGGCAAATACCAAAGAACGGTATGTTGTTTTCCCTTGCAAAGCGTACGGTTTCTATTTTACCTTCAATACCCCTTTCGCCAAAGCCCGGTGCAACAAGGATACCGTCAAGTCCTGACAGTTTCTCGGCAGCGTTTTCTTTGTCTATATATTCTGAGTGTACGCTTATAACATTTACTTTGGTTTCGTTAGCCGAACCCGCATGTATAAACGCCTCAAGGATTGATTTGTATGAATCCTGCAACTCTACATATTTACCTACAAGGCCAATATTTACGGTATGTTTAGGATTTTTAAGCCTGAAAAGGAACTGGTTCCATTGCTTTAGATCCGGTGTATTTTTTTCAGGTAAATCTAATTTTTTAAGGGCAACTTTGTCTAAACCTTCTTCAAGCATAAGGTTTGGAACATCGTATATAGTAGAAGCATCGATAGATTGTATAACCGAATCTCTGGTTACGTTGCAAAACAAAGCAAGCTTGTGCCTAAGGTCAGACGATAATTCGTGCTCGGTACGGCAAACAAGAATGTCGGCTTTAATACCGCTCTCCATCAATGTTTTAACCGAGTGTTGTGTTGGTTTTGTTTTAAGCTCACCTGCTGCTGCAAGGTAAGGCACTAACGTAAGGTGAATTACAAGACTGTTGCTTTCGCCAAGGTCCCAAACCAGCTGGCGAACCGACTCAATATAAGGAAGTGACTCAATATCACCCACAGTACCACCTATTTCGGTAATTACAATGTCATAATCGCCCGAATTGCCCAGGTGCTGCATGCGCTCCTTGATCTCGTTTGTTATGTGGGGCACAACCTGAACGGTTTTACCTAAAAATTCTCCCCTTCTTTCTTTCTCGATAACCGACAGGTATACCCTTCCGGTAGTAACATTGTTAGCCTGAGATGTAGGCACATTTAAAAAGCGCTCATAGTGGCCAAGGTCAAGATCTGTCTCGGCGCCATCATCGGTAACATAACATTCTCCGTGTTCGTACGGGTTTAGTGTACCTGGGTCTACGTTAATGTACGGGTCAAATTTTTGGATTGTTGTCCTGTATCCCCTTGCCTGCAATAGTTTTGCCAGCGAAGCTGCTATAATTCCCTTACCAAGGGAAGATGTAACACCTCCGGTAACAAAAATATACTTTGTCTGATTCATTGTAATTCCTCCTGTGTTGTTGTGTTGTTGTTGTAAAAAACGCTGCAAAAGTACGAAAATTAATTGATTGCAAAAGTAATTTACCAATGTAACGATATGATAATGCAATGATTTGAAGTGAAACAATTATTATACCAGCTGCTTTGCTGTAAGTAGTTTACACTGTTTGCTGACAGATAGTCATAACAGACTATTGCATTACCTGGCAATTACGGTTATGGCAGGAGTAATTGCTACATTAATAAATTGAATGCATTGATTTATTTTCCCGGCTTAGGATAATGCTTTTTTATGTTACGTATTAAAACCTCCAGCCCGTTAAGCTTTAGCTCATATACCTGTTGCAGCATAAGGCCCAGCTCTCCTTTAGGGAAACCTTTGTTATTATACCATACTACATAATATTCAGGCAGGTCTATAAGGTAATAGCCTTCATATTTCCCGAAGGGCATTTTTGTATGGGCAAGCTTGATGAGGAATTGTTGTTGGGGATCCAAAAGAAGTAAGAATTATTGGGGCATAAAAAAACCCCTGTTTTAGCAGGGGTAAAAATAGCACATTTTAATATAAATGGGGATTATAATAAAAGGACTATTCAACTACAATCGAATATTTACATTGCAAATGTGGCAAAAATATCAACTAAAAAAAATACCCATTAATGGGTATTTTTTAATTATTTATGCAAGTATCAAATAATTACTATCGTTATAGCTGTAAATTAAGTTATTATTTAACTAATATTAACTACCAGTTAAAAGTCACGTCTTTAACCATATCAGGGTGAAGGCTTTGATGTACGGGACAGGTTAAAGCAACTCGCTCTAAAATGGTGCGGGATTTCTCATCGGCATCACTTTTCATTGTAAAAACTACTTTAATGCCCGATATTTTTCGGGGTTCGGCCTGCATACTTTTAGTAACCTCAGCTACCGAACCATCAAGTTTTACGCCCATGTCACGGGCTTTTATGCCCATAACAGTAAGCATACAGCTTGCCAGCGCATTGGAAACCGTATCGGTTGGGGAGAATGCCTCTCCCTTACCGTTGTTATCAATTGGCGCGTCCGATATTATTTCGCTGCCAGATGCTATATGTATAGATGATGTGCGAAGATCGCCCAGGTATGTTACTTTAGATGTCATTATATATGTGTGATGTTATTGTGCCTGAATTACATTAAAATCGGTGTCGTATTGCATTATGTAAACACCGGTATTATAGTTACCGCCATTTTGCTGGGCGTACATAAACTTATTTTCAACCTGTTCAGATCCTTTTGTTGCCAATGCCGCAGTAATATCTTCCGGTTGGAAAAGACGTAATATGGCATCAAAAGTAACATCAAACCCACGGATTGCGTAAGATGACGGCGCATAGCCATGTTTTTGCCTGAACACCTTGTCAAACAGTTGTGTTTGCGGCGTTACATCGTTTCTCATAAAGGTAGGGTACAGCATTTTAAGCTTGATGAGCCGTGTAAGTGGCATCTCGTCATGGTCGTAATTATCGGTCTTATCCATAAGCGCAAGCTGAATGTTGTACTCATTAGCCAGCTCTTCTAAAAGCTTGGTAGTGCCGGTAACAGTAGTAAGGCTTTCGGTATCTAATATTACGTAATTGGTCTTGTCTTTAACCAATTTCGATTTTATGTTATCAGTAGTAATACCACCTTCTACAAACTTAACTTCAGGGAAACCTGCCTTTATAAATTGTTTGGAACTTGCTTTCTTAGAGTCGATTACCCCTACAACATTGCCATTCTTGCTTTTCAGATAGTTTAGCATTGCCGTGCGCATGCTCTCATCGGTTGGTATGCTTTGGTACAGGTTTTTATACGGTTTACCCGAATCTTTTGCCAGTGGCGATATAACAGGAATAGTTGGGAACATGGCAGCAGCAGCCTCAGCATGGCTCTGGAAGAAAGGCCCAACAATAACATCTGTCGCTGTAAGGCTGGCTTTCAGCGAAGTAAGATCGGATGATTTTGAAGTTTCTTTGCTATCCAATATCTTTACTTTAAGCGGAAGCCCCATTGCCTTAGCAGAATCTATAGCCACAAGTGCCCCTGCGTAAAAATCGAGCGTAAGGTTTATAAATTTATCGGTGCGAAGCAGCTTGGCACGCACGGTATCGCTTTCTACCCTGTAAAGGTTAAAAGGCAGTAACAGAGCAAGTTCTTTTTGCTCTCCTTTTTTAATTGTAGTTGCAAGACCAGTCATTGGCACTGTACCCGCGGGTACAGCATCGGGCATTGGAGCATTGGTAGGCAGTTTTAAAACCATACCTTCTTTTAGCCCGTCTTTAGCCTGCGGATTAAGCTTAACGATCTCGTCTTCAGTGAGTCCGGTTGCTTTACCTATGCTGTAAAATGTCTCCTTAGGCTGAACCGTATAATCTATATAAGCGTCTTTTTTTGGTGCAGGTGCCGGCTCCGGTATCTTAGCCTCAGCTACAACGGCATCTTTAGCCAGCTTAAGCTTAAAGCCTAATGGCAGGTTATCTTTAACCTCAGGGTTAAGCTCCTCAAGCAGTTGCAGTGTCATACCAAACTGCTTGGCAATGCTGTATTTAGTCTCTCCCGCCTCTACAACATGGAAAAAATAGGACGGCTCATTCTTTTTAACCTGCTGCTTTTCAGCAACTTTAGCCTGTGCCGCAACACCACTCCCTTTTATAGGGATTATAAGTTCTTGGCCGTCTTTAAGTCCGTTAGCAAGTGCCTCTGTATTAGCTTTTTCCAGGTCGGCTACCGTTACATTGTATTTCTTTGCAATGCTGTACAGGGTTTCTTTAGCCTCTACCTGGTGCACTATGTTGGCAACCTTTGTAGGCTCCTCTTTTACAGCGGCTGTAGCCGGCAGCGGCTTAACCGGATTACCCGGAATAAGCAGTATACTATCAGTCTTTAAGCCATTCTTAGCGTCGGGGTTAAGGCGGTAAATATCGTAAGGGGTAATCTTATATTTTTTTGCAATACCTGCTACGGTTTCGCCTTTTTCTACTTTATGTTTTGTGTAATCCTGCGCATAAGCAGATGCAGAACAGAGTATTAGCGAAAAAAATAATATTACCAGGTATTTCATACGTACGTTTTTTAAACAATTAAGCCGCTACAAAGTTAGTTTTTGTAGCGGCTTAATTGCTAATTTTAATTACATAATTTTAAGTTAAAACCTGTAAAAACCTTACCTGTTATTACTTAAATCGTCATGATCAGGGCGTTTAGGCTGCCTTGTAATCTTTTGAGTGTCTTTCTTCTTGTCCGACCCAAGTCGCTTATCTGCAGGTATTTTAAGCGTCATATTGTAGCTTATACCTTCAACTGCATCAGGGTTTAGCTTGTAAATGTCGTCCGGGCTAACCAGATACTTTTTACATATTAGCATTACCGTTTCTCCCTGTTCCACCCTGTGGCTTATAACATTCTGACTCTCAGCTGCCTCATCATTTTTAGCAGACTGTGCATTGGCATTAAAAATGGCGATAAACAAAAACACGCCCGTTAGTAAAACTTTCTTCATCATAATCAAGCATTTAATCGTTAGTAGTGGTTTTATAAAATTAGCCTCTAATTATTTAAATTTTAAATAATTTTAGCACTTTAACACTCGTAACTTACTGATTCACAATATTATGATGGTTTATCCTACTAAAAAACGAGTTATCAAAAGTTATCAACATTTTAAGATGTCTTTTAGGAAATCTTTTCCTACAGCTAAACGATTTATGAAACTACAACGATTTGAAAACGAAATTTATACCTCAGAAAAAGACCACAGAAAATGTTAAATTAATCCCGCCAGGACATAATTAAGAAAATATCACCAAAAATTTACCTGATAAATTGAACATAAAAACTGCCAAAAAATCCCGATTTTATGCTTAATATTTCACTTTTGGATTTTGAAACACGCTTTTTTAAGCAAAATACAGGCGGTTTTACCCCCCTTAAAAGGGCAAAAAACCTTGATATTTCACTTTTGGATTTTGAGATTAAAAAAATTGAAAGATTTAAGATTTAAAAATTCGATGGCAAATCAAAATTTCTGTTTTGGATTTTGAAATCAGAGTTGCGATTTTAAAATCAGGTTGGAATTCAAAATTTGAAATTCGTAATTCATAATTCGTAATTCCAAAAACTACATGTTCCTTGTATAATAATTATAGTCCTCTAAAACGGTATCTACAAAAGCCAGAGAATTTCTGCTAACCGATTTTATACCCGTTACATTTTCAATTTTGGCCTGGAGCTTATCCATCATTTCAAAATCGGCCACTTTATAGCTATTATCAAACGTTTCTTTAATAATGCGCACATCATTATCGGTTAGTTTTATAACCAGCGGATATACCGGCACATAATTGCTGGCCACCTCGCGCAAAATAGTATGGTTAATATTAATATCATTTTTAAGCGATATTACCGCCGTACCCGCAGCGAGGTCGCCTATGCGCTGGCTCTTTTTACTAACCATAAGTGCAATAAGCCCCACAATGCCCATAATGCCGCTAACCTCCACGATCCTGAACAGCCAGCGTATAAGGTAATCGCCAAAGCCCGCCTGGTAACCGTCTATCTTTATAACCTTTGTTTTCATTACGCGCTTACCAATGGTTTGGCCTTCAAAAAAGCTTTCCATATAGAGTGTGTAGAACATTACCGGTAAAAAGAAGAAACCGTACACTGCGTTTTGCGACCAGCCGTCCAGGCTATCGATTACGCGCTCAAACCCGGTAAGCGGAAACAACACCACAAAAAACACGATAACATAGGCCACCCATACCACAACGTCAAGCAGATACGCAAGAATACGCTCGCCTACCGATGCCGTATTGAAATTAATATTCACATTTTGTGTAGTTGTTATAGATAGTTGAGACATATTTTATATTTTAGCTTGCGTATGAGAGAAGTTGCATTTATAAAACAAAATAAAGAAAAATGGCTTGAATTTGAGCAGGCTATTTTTGGTAAAGCTAAAAAAAATCCTGATGAACTGGCCAGCCTGTACATACATTTGGTTAATGATCTCTCGTACGCCCAAACCTACTACCCTAAAAGCAAGGCCGTTACCTACTTAAATCACCTTGCTGCGCTTACCTATCAAAAAATTTATAAAACCAAGCGCGAAGAGACCAACAGACTTGTACATTTCTTTAAAACCGAGGTTCCGCTAATCGTTTACCGCAACAGGCGCTACATTTTATACGCGTTCCTGCTGTTTTTTGTGTTTACGGCCATCGGCGTACTCTCTGCAATGCACGATGAAAACTTTGTACGACTTATTTTGGGCGACCAATATGTAAACATGACGCTGGAAAATATAGACAAAGGCAACCCTGTAGCCGTTTACAAAAGCGGCAGCAACTGGGGCAGCGCCTTTGGTATTACCCTTAACAACCTGCGTGTAGGCGCTATGGAGTTTGTTTATGGCATATCGGGCGGAATATTAACTGCTTATGTGCTGCTGCAAAATGCAATAATGCTGGGGGCTTTTCAGTACTTTTTTTACGAGCACGGTGTTTTTGGCGCCAGCGTGCGCGGTATCTGGATACACGGCTCTATGGAAATTTTCGCTATGGTTATAGAGGGTGCCGCCGGGCTTATTTTTGGCGCAGCGCTGCTTTTCCCTAAAACCTACTCGCGTATCGATTCGCTTAAAATAGGCTTTAAAGACGGCCTTAAAATATGGTTCAGCACCATGCCGTTTACCATTGCCGCCGGGCTTTTAGAGGGCTTTGTAACGCGTTACTCGCCCGATATGCCACTGGCACTTAACTTATTTATTATCCTTTTTACCCTTACGGCCATAGCCTGGTACTACCTCATCTATCCGTTCAGGGTCAACAAAAAATTACAGCACAGTGTTCCAACTCTATAAAAAACGCAACTTTAACGCCCTTATAAACGACACCTTTGTCTTTTTAAAAGAAGATGGCAAGAACTTTTTCGGTACTTATTTTAAGGTAATTGGCGGGTTATTGCTCATTATAACCGTATTGACCTTTGTGGTAATGCGCGTATTTTTCGAAAACATGTTCAATGGTTTTGGCTCGCCCGAAGCACAGCAAATGCTGACAACGTATTTTGATGAAAATGCAGTCCTCTTTGTAGTCGGTGGCCTTATTGCAGCCTTTACTTTAATAGCAATAAGCCTTATCACAATGAGCTTTCCGGTTATTTACCTTTCGCTATTAGAGCATGTAGAAAAGCCAACAGCCCAAATGATATTTGCCCGCCTTAAGGCAAAATCAGGCAAAATAATAGTATTTGCATTGGCATCGCTCATAACTTTTTTACCTATAGCAGCGGTGCTGGGTGGCGTTAGCGTTTTCCTTTTTATAACCATAATAGGCATACCCGTAGCGTTAGCCTTGTGGGCAGCCCTAACCTGCTGGGTGTTCTTAACGTTTTATAACACACTTAACGATGAAGGTTTTTTTACCGCAATGGGCAGCGGTTACCGCATGCTGTTTCAAAACTTTTGGGCACATATGGGCTCAACAGCCATATTCTACGTCCTTTCGTTTGTGGTGCAAATGGCACTAACGCTGGCAATGTCATTATTATCTGAGCTGTTTTTTGTAGCGGCTGATACATCCAACCTTGAAAATAGTAGCATTGTAGGAGTTATAGTGTTCATAATTTCAATGCTCATCAATTATATTTTTAGCAATGTGCTTATTATAGCACACGGTATGATATATTATTCGTGCAAGGAAGATAACGAGCACAAGACTTTGTATTATGAAATTGACCAAATAGGATCTGATAGTGAATAAACATACCTTACATATAATAACCCTTTGCACTCCCCTGCTTCTTACGGCACAACAACCGCAGGAAACGGCCGTTAAAGACACGGTTGTTACAGAGGTAGTTAATTTTAAGCCTGTTGCTCAGGAGGCTTCTACAGTAGTTGTTACGCCTGTGCCTCTTACCCAAAAACGCAGTTTTAAGGATGGCTTTAAAAGTAAATACAACGGCCCCGAGTTTACTTATGTGGTAAAGGCAAAAGCTAAATTCATGTGGGACCGCTTTTTAGAGTGGCTGGCATGGCTTATAGATGCTATTTTTGGCGGCGGCGAAAAAACTAAAAATTCAGGATGGGTAGCAGTGCTTATAAGGGTATTGGCCTTTGCAGTTATCGGCTTTGTGGTATATATAATCGTACGTTCAATAATGAATAAAGAAGGCCTTTGGATCTTTGGTCGTTCGCGCAAAAATATTGGTGTTCAGGATGCTGATGTAGAGAACATCCATGAAATGGACTTTAACGCCCTTATAGAAGACACAAAAGCTAACGGCAACTATAAGCTGGCAGTGCGCTACTACTATTTATGGCTGCTTAAAAAGCTTTCGGCACGCGAAATAATCGACTGGCACTGGGACAAGACCAATATGGATTACCTCTATGAAATTAAAGACAATGCCCTGCGGGCCGACTTTGAGTACCTTAGTTATGTATACGACCACAGCTGGTATGGCGATTTCCCGGTAGACGGGCCCGCTTTTGCCAAAGCAGAAAAGGCGTTTAAAAAAACATTTAATACGCTATAGCCATGAACAGAAAATACACCGTTTACATAATACTGGTTGCTGTAGTTGTAGGAATAATAATGTTTATAGATTATGCACGCCCCAAACCCATAGACTGGAAACCCAGCTACCTTGCAAAAGATAAGATTCCGTTTGGATTGTATGTTTTTGACCACGAAGCCGCTACCCTTTTTAAAGGCGACAGCGTTAACAAATTCAGCATTACACCCTATGAGTATTTTGACCATCAATACGATTATGATAACAGCAAATACAAAGTTAAAGGCTCCTTTATAGCCATTAGTGAGATTAATACGATAGATGAAGAGTCGGTTAAAGAGCTGCTTAGTTTTGTAGATTATGGCAACACCTTGCTGCTGAGCATGAAACAGTTTCCGCAAACCATTATTGATACTCTTAAAATAGTGCCGGGTGGCGACCAGTATTTTGCCGATTCGCTGCAAATTAGCCTTGCCAATAACCCCTCTAAAAGCTATTGGTATAACGAGGGTGCCGGCCTTACCTTTTTTGATACGCTCCCTAAAAATGACAGTATCAGGGTGCTGGGCTACCAGCAGGCAGGAAAAATTAAAAAGCCCAATTTTGTTGAGGCACACTTTGGTAGCGGTAAAATATTGTTGCATACACAGCCTGCCGTGTTTACTAATTTCCACCTGTTAAAAGGCGATCATTACGCATATACGCAGGATATGCTTTCGTACCTGCCTAAGGGCACCGTATACTGGCAAAACGAACGCGTAGGCCAGGGCGTGTCCGATTCTCCTTTGCGTTACATCATGTCGCAACCCGCACTTAGGGCAGCGTGGCAGCTGGGGCTTATAGGGCTGCTGGTGTTTATTTTCTTTAATGCAAAAAGAAAGCAGCGCGTGCTGCCGCAGATATTGCCGTTGCGCAACACCACGGTAGATTTTGCCAAGACCATAGGCAACCTATACTACCAGGAGGGCAACCACCACACTATTATTGAAAAGAAAATCATCTATTTCCTAGAGCACGTGCGTACGGAGTATCTTATTGATACCTACACGCTGGACGACAGCTTTATAGAAAAACTGCACCTAAAAACAGGCAAGCCTGTAGAGGATATACAAAAAGCAATTAATTTAATAAAAAAACACCGCCACGATTTCCAAAGTTCGGAAGCCGATGTGGCAGCCATTAATAACGCCATCGAAAAATTAAGGTTATGACAGAATTTGAAAACATCAACCCGGAAGAGAACCAGCCGGATAACATCAATTTAGAAAAAAGCACTCCGCAAGATATAACACCAGTTACCGCTCCCGAGCCGGAAAGCGACAACATTAACTTTAGCGCGCGCTTAGACCTTGACGGCCTTCGCCAGACGATTGATAAGGTAAAGCAGGAACTAAGCTCGGTTATTGTAGGCCAGCATAAAATGATAGACCAGCTTTTGGTGGCCATACTTAGCAACGGGCACGTATTGTTAGAGGGCGTTCCCGGTGTGGCTAAAACCATTACCGCAAAATTGCTGAGCAAAACCCTTACGCTCGATTTTAGCCGTATACAGTTTACGCCCGATTTAATGCCATCGGATATTTTGGGTACCTCGGTGTTCGACCTTTCCAAGTCGCAATTCACGTTCAAAAAAGGGCCTATCTTTTCTAACTTTGTTTTGATAGATGAGATAAACCGCGCCCCTGCTAAAACGCAGGCCGCCCTTTTTGAGGTTATGGAAGAGCGCCAGATAACCGTAGAGGGCACCACACACGCAATGGAGGCTCCGTTTTTAGTTATCGCTACCCAAAACCCTATAGAGCAGGAAGGTACCTACCGCCTGCCGGAAGCACAGTTAGACCGTTTTCTTTTCAAGATCACCATAGATTATCCTAAACTGGATGAAGAGATCGCTATCCTGCAACGCGAAAACGCACTACAGGACCGCGCCAAGCTTGATAATATTAAGCAGGTACTATCGCAGGCTGATATTATTAAATACCAGGGCATGGTAAAACAAATACTGGTAGAGCCGCAGCTTATAGAGTATATTGCCAAACTGGTTACCAACACCCGCGAAAATGCATTCCTTTATTTAGGGGCATCGCCGCGTGCATCCATAGCCATATTAAATGCCGCTAAAGGCTACGCTGCGCTTAGGGGCCGCGACTTTGTAACGCCGGATGATATTAAGGATAGTGCCATACCGGTACTTCGCCACCGTGTTATGGTAGCACCGGAGCGCGAAATGGAGGGCCTTACCAGCGAGCAGATCATCAAACAGATAATAGACACCGTAGAAATTCCACGTTAATGAAGTGGCTTAAAAGCATATACCTCAACAACCTTACCTTTTATGTTTTTTTAGGCATACTGGTGTGTTTTGTGCTGGCCTATATTTACCCGGTGCTGTACAACGCCACCTGGCTTCTCATGTACCTGTTCCTTGGGTTTGTGGTAATCGACTTTTTGCTGCTTTTTGCCAGCAACCAGCGCTTTGCCGCCTTTAGGGAAGTACCCGAAAAACTAAGCAACGGCGACGAAAACCCTATCATCATCCGTATTGAGAGCGGCTATGGTTTTGCAACGGGCCTAAAGGTAATAGACGAAATTCCCATTCAGTTCCAGATACGCGATTTTACGGTACAGCGCAACCTGCCCGCAGGCGGCACCGATGCCTTTGAGTACCACCTGCGCCCTGTAGAGCGTGGCGAATACTATTTTGGTAAGCTCAACGTGTACGTGTCGTCGCCATTACGATTGGTATCAAGGCGGTTTAGCTTTGGCGAAGGCCACATGGTACCCACCTACCCATCATTCATCCAGTTGCGCAAGTACGACCTAATGGCGTTTTCTAACAGGCTGTTTCAGTACGGGTTAAAAAAAATACGCCGCATTGGGCACACCATGGAATTTGAGCAGATTAAAGAATACGTATCGGGTGATGACATCCGCACCATAAACTGGAAGGCCACAGCCAAGAAAAACCAGCTTATGGTAAATCAGTTTCAGGACGAGCGCTCGCAAAACGTATACATGGCTATAGATAAGGGCCGCGTTATGAAAATGCCTTTTAACGGCCTTAGCCTGCTGGATTATGCCATTAACTCTACCCTGGTGCTTAGCAATGTTATCCTTAAAAAGCAGGATAAGGCTGGTATGTTTGCCTTCTCTAAAAAAATAGAGAACCGCGTGGCTGCCGAAAGGCGATCATCGCAAATGCAAAAAATACTGGAAAGCCTTTACAACGTTAAAACCGATTTTTTTGAGAGTGATTTTGGCCGCCTGTATGCCGATATTAAAAAGAACATTACCCAGCGCAGCCTTATAATACTGTATACCAATTTTGAAACGCTTGATGGCCTTAAACGCCAGTTGCCTTACCTTAAGGGTATTGCCAAAAACCACCTTTTGGTGGTGGTTTTCTTTGAAAATACCGAACTGGAAGAGCTTACCCATAAAAACGCAGGCAACATTCAGGAAATTTACGACCAGGTTATTGCCGAGAAATTTGCTTTTGAGAAAAGGCTTATTGTTAACGAGCTGATGAAATACGGAATCTACTCGGTATTAACCAAGCCGGAGAATCTTACTATTGAAAGTATTAACAAATACCTGGAAATTAAGGCAAGGGGGATTTTATAGTTTGGAGCTTCAGGTTTAGAGTTTCATCAAAAAAATAAAACTATATGCAGTTAAAACAGTTAATAGCTATTGTTGCAGTTATGCTGCTTGTAACTTCATGCAAAAAAGACGTTGAAGCTGAGGCTGTTCCGCAAGAGGTGGTTAACGATACCCTAAAACCGGTCCCGGTAGCATCCGACAAAGACCCTATTTTACAAAAACATATTGCTGCCTTTATAAAACGTAAGGAAGCCACTAAGGCCGAGCTTACCAAACTAAACCCGCAACAGGCTAATAACCTTTTTGACAGGTATGTGGTGGAAAACGGCCAGGCTATTGTTGCTATGGACAGCATTGAAAGCCACCTTCTCGAAAATTTTTACACCTATTTCACTGATGAAAGGGGCAACCCAAAAACCCCGCCCGATTCGATTGCAAGAAAAGAGAAGCTGCTTAAAAGTGCAGGGCTGGAACTCTGGGAAATTGGCGAGGGTTATGTAGAGATCCGCACCCAGCCCAATTTTTACCTGGATATTTTTAAAGACCATGTTACCGCTGATTATAAAAGTTATCTAACCATTGTGGCTGAGGACGATAAAGACCTGTATTCTGCCGATGCCGGTATTGCCATATCGTTTAAAGCGGTAGGCCAGCGCGTGGTAAACTGGGAAAATTTTATAGCTAAATACCCCAATAGTAAGCTGATTGAAGACGCTAAAACTACTTACAGCGGCTATCAGGCAGATTATCTTTTCGGGCAGGACAACACACCTACTATGCAGGACAATTCCACTAAGTTGTTTCCTGAGAATGAAGCCGAAATTAGAAACTTCATTAGTAAATACCCCGACAGCTTTACAACTAAACTGGCAAAAATTGTTTTAGGCAACAATACCCTAAACCGGGACCAACTGCGTACACTAATAGCAAACGAACAGGAAAAATATTTACTGCAAAAGTAGCCGCGATATTTTTATCACAAATTGTAACTTTGAACCCGCAGCCCCTAACGCGCTAACTCATTAAATGAAACAAATTACAAGTCCGCAAAACCCGTATATAAAACAATTGCTCCTCTTGCAGGATAAAGCAAAAGCACGCAGGCAAAGCGGTACTTTTTTAATAGAAGGCCAGCGCGAATTGCAGCTTGCCCGCAAAGGCGGATACGAAATAGAAACGGCACTTTTTGTCCCGGAACTAATTTCAGAGTCAGAAGTTAAAAGCCTTGCCGGCCGGCAGACCGAACTGGTAGAAATTAGCCGCGAGGTATACCAAAAACTGGCCTACCGCGATACTACCGAGGGTGTTATAGCCGTAGCTAAAAGCAAAAGCCTTAGCTTAAACGATTTGCAATTGGGCGAAAATCCGCTGATTTTAGTAGCAGAAGCAACCGAAAAACCGGGCAACATTGGGGCCATATTCCGCACCGCCGACGCCGCAAAAATGGATGCTGTTATTATAGCCGACCCAAAGGGCGACCTGTATAATCCTAACATTGTACGATCCAGCGTGGGCTGCCTTTTTACTAACCAAATTGCTACCGGTAATACCCAAGAAGTAATAGACTATTTAAAATCAAAAAATATCAGCATTTACTGCGCTACATTGCAGGATTCTGCGTTATACCATGAGCAGGATTACACCGGTGCCTCGGCGCTTGTGGTAGGTACTGAGGCTACCGGCCTAACCCAGCCGTGGCGCGATGCCTCTACACAAAACATCATCATCCCCATGCAGGGCGAAATAGATTCTATGAATGTTAGCGTGGCTGCCGCCATATTAATTTTTGAAGCCAAAAGGCAACGCGGGTTTAAATAAACAACACAAATGAAATTACTTTACTTTCTACTCCTTATAAGTTTTACAGCAATAGCCCAGGATATCGAATCGCTTTCCTGGAAAGAAGGCCGCCTAAACAATCGGCTGGACCTGTCCCTTACCAAAAAAGAATACGACAAACTGTACAAACAGCCCGATAGTATTATGGCACCCCTTGCCGGCGAAAGCTGTACAACAGGCAATGTAAAAATGCTTTACCACAAAGGGGCAAAATATGAGTTGGTTAACGATATGCTAAGTTTTAGGAGCATTGATTTCAGGAAAAACAACCACACGTTCCTGTCGTTTAAAAACGATTGGTTTGACCATACCACTACCCTCAAGGCTTTTAAGAAAACGTATCCGAATGCCTCTGAATTTATGGAAGATTTTATTACCGATGATGGCGATGTGTTTGATATGGTAAGCCTTTTGCCACAGGGCGAACCCGATAACTTTGAATGGCTTTTTTATTTTAACGATGGCAAGCTTGTAATTATAGAATGCCTGTTTACCTGCGATTAACCGTAGATTGTACTTTATGATGAAACTATTACCTTACATTTTATTTTTGATAAGCCTAACGGCATTGGCTCAGGAAAACCAATCGATCAACTGGGACGAGGCCACCATAAACAACAAGCTTACCCTTACCATTTCTAAAAGGGATTTTGAGGCTGTTTACAAAAAGGATTACATAGTGCGATCTCCTACGGATGATGAAACCTGCGGCACCGCTGATGAGGCTAACGTAAAAATGCTTTATTACAAAGGTGTAGTTTTTGAATTAGACAACAATATGCTCAACTTTAGGCGCGTAGTATTTGATAAAAAAACAACTAATTTTTTTACCTTGAAAGGTATCCGCTACGACCAACACACAACTATTGAAGCATTCAGAAAAATATTTCCTGATTCAAAAAAAATACGTGAAATAGAAACCCGGCCAGATGGTACATATAGTATACTTGTAGTATCGGAAACTCAAGCGGATGGTGAATGGGAGTTCCATTTTACTGCGGGTAATTTATCGTCTATACAATACAGCTTTTCCTGCGAATAAATGCAGCCCAAAACCTACCATAATCCCATTAATGGCGAGTACACCACTATTTTAGAAAGTTCTGAAGCTACTAACGGTGCGTATACCCATTTTGAGGTTACCTTACAGGCGGGTGGCGGCAACCCTGTGCATTACCATACCAAATTTACCGAAGCGTTTACTGCTGTTGCAGGAAAGCTTGGACTGCAAAAAGGAACCAAAACTGTTTATTTAGAGCCGGGCGAAAGACTGTTGGTACCTGTTAGGAGTCCGCACCGGTTTTTTAACGATAACACTGAGCCTATTACCTTCAGGGTCAAACTAACACCCGGCCAGCCCAATTTTGAGAACTTTTTAAAAGTAATGTTCGGCCTGGTAAACGATGGCAAAACCATTACTAAGAACCAAATACCTAAAAACATTTACCACATAGCTGTAGTATTTGTTTGGGGCGATACCCACTTGACCAATCCGCTGTTTAGGTTATTTTCGCCATTGGTACTATTGTTTTATAAACGTGCCGTAAAACTGGGTATCGATAAAAAGTTATTAGAAAAGTATTGCGGTTAGGTACGCCCTTGCTTTCATCGAAACCAATCACAGATAACCAAATCCTCAAATTATCAAATCCACAACTCTCAAATAACCAAATCCACAAATCAACTTTAATTCGTTAATAAATCATAATTGTTAATTTTAGGCTTTACGGTTGCATAATTTTCAATAATTTAGCGCATTCAAACTTTATTTCAAACATAAATGAAAAATACTGCGCTTACGCACGTTCACGAAGCACTGGGTGCTAAAATGGTTCCGTTTGCAGGCTTTAATATGCCTGTTTTGTATGAAGGAGTTAATGCCGAACACGATACTGTGAGAAACGGTGTAGGTGTTTTTGATGTTTCGCACATGGGCGAATTTTTACTTTCGGGTCCACACGCGTTAGACCTTATCCAGAAAGTAACTAGCAATGATGCCTCTACCCTAATCATTGGCCGTGCGCAATACTCGTGCCTGCCTAACGCTACCGGCGGTATAGTAGACGACCTTATAGTTTATAAAATGAAAGAAGAAGAGTATTTACTTGTGGTAAATGCCTCTAATATTGATAAAGACTGGGAGTGGATCTCTGCACATAACGACCTTGGTGTTACTATGCGCAACCTAAGCGATGACTACTCGTTGCTTGCCATACAGGGCCCTATGGCTATGGAAGCCATGCAGGCATTAACCTCTATAGACCTTGCTGCTATTAAATACTACCATTTTGAAGTAGCCGATTTTGCAGGTATAGAGCACGTTATTATTTCGGCTACAGGTTATACCGGTAGTGGTGGTTTTGAGATTTACGCTAAAAACAGCGAGATAGAGCAGATTTGGAACAAAGTATTTGAGGCAGGCGCTGCTTATGATATTAAGCCAATAGGCCTTGCTGCCCGTGATACCCTTCGACTTGAAATGGGCTTTTGCCTTTACGGTAACGATATTAACGATACTACCTCTCCGCTTGAAGCAGGCTTAGGCTGGATTACCAAGTTTAATAAAAATTTCGTAAATTCAGATGCGCTTAAGCAGCAAAAAGAAGCCGGTGTTACCCGCAAACTGGTAGGTTTTGAACTTTTAGACCGTGGTGTGCCACGCCAGGATTACGAAATTGTTGATGCACAGGGTACTGTAATAGGTGTAGTAACATCGGGTACTATGGCGCCATCATTAAATAAAGGTATTGGCATGGGTTACGTTCCTGTCGCTTTTGCTGCCGAAGATAGCGAAATATTCATCAGGATACGTAAAAACGACGTCCCTGCAAAGGTGGTTAAGCTGCCTTTTTATAAAAAATAATACTCTTACAATGAAAATATTAGCTGCATTTGCCTTTTTATTTACCCTGCAGGTAACCGCCCAGAATAATGAAAAGGCATGCAGCGTTTTCAATACTATTGCCAGCGTAATGCAAACCAGGCATTACCAGCCAAAACCGGTAGATGACAGCCTTTCGGCCTACGTGTATACTACCGTAATGGAGCAGCTGGACAACAACCGCACACTTTTCATTAAAGCCGAGCAGGACCAGCTGGAAAAACACAAATACAAGATAGACGATTACCTTAAAGGCAACGACTGTTCCTTTTTTACCGATTTTATCACTACCTATAAAAGCGCTTTAGAACGCAATAAAAAGTTTGTAGAAGAAATTGCTAAAGAACCGCTTACTTACAATACTAAGGATACTATTTTTTACTCTAAAAAGAACTTTCCGTTTCATAGCAATACGGATAAGGTAAAAAATTTCATCCGCAAAAAAATTACGTTTGATATATTGGAAGACATATCTATGCTTAGCAAGAATAAAGATTCGCTTAAGCAGCACCTGGACAAGCTTTTCCCGCTATCTAAAACAAAAGTTATAGAAACATATTTATGCCGAGTAAACAGCCTGTTGTCTCCAAACGAAGGTTTTGACAACAGCGTTTACAATAAGTTTTTCTCTGTATTCTGCTCCTATTTCGATCCGCATTCCACCTATTTCAATTATAACGAAAAGGCATCGTTCGTGTCGTCTATTTCAACTGAAAATTACTCGCTGGGACTGTACGTAAGCCAGAATAATAAAGAAGAGATAGTTGTAGAAGAAGTAGTGCCCGGCGGCCCGGCATACGCATCTAAAAAGGTAGACAAAGGCGACAAGATTGTTAAGCTTGCCGCAAATGACACCGAATATATAGTATCCTGCGCATCAATGCAAACGATTAACGATATCGTATCGAGCGATACGTATAAAGATGTAGATCTTACCCTGCGCAAGCAGGACGGCACCTTGTATACCGTGAGCCTAAAAAAACAGGTTATGAAGGCCGACGACCACAGCGTGTTTAGTTACATACTGGGCGATGGCAACGAAAAAATGGGCTATATTAAGATACCAAGCTTCTACTCCCCTTTTGATAGCGGCGTGGGTTCTGGTTGTGCCGATGATGTGGCTAAAGAGGTTTCTAAACTTAAAAAAAGCGATGTTAAAGGCCTTATCATCGACCTGCAATACAACGGCGGTGGCAGTATGGACGAGGTTATTCGCCTCGCCGGTATGTTCATTAATTACGGCCCGGTGAGTATTGTTACCGATAAGAACCAAACCTATAATACCGTTCGCGATTACAACCGCGGTATGATATTTAACGGCCCTATGGTGGTATTGGTTAACGGGTTTACGGCATCGGCCAGCGAATTTTTTGCCGGTGTAATGCAGGATTATAACCGTGCCGTTATAGTGGGCAGCCCTACTGTGGGCAAGGCTACCATGCAAACCATTACCCCGCTTGACGAAGCCAACCAAACCGACTTTGTAAAGGTTACCATCGATAAGTTTTACCGAGTGTCGGGTAAAAGTAGCCAGTATGTAGGCATACTACCCGATGTAGAGCTGCCGTATGTTTTTAACGACATGCTTCCGCGCGAAAAAACCATGCCTACCGCCATAAAAAACGATAGCATACCCATTAACGTGCGCTACAGCAAAATGCCGGCCGATGGCCTTAAAAAGGCTGTAATTGTCAGCAAACAACGCGTAGGCGCTAACCCTATGCTTAGTAACATTATTTCCATAAATAAGCGCGTGGGGGAACTTTACAAGGCAGACAAAGCTCCGCTACCCATAACTTTTGACGCCGTGTATGCCGATACCCACTCTATGGATAAGCTTTGGAAAGAAATTACTACAGAGCTTGAAAAAGAGAATAAAATAACCATTACCAATGCAGTGGGTAAATCAGGTACTGATGATGATTTTTACAAGAGTGTAAACGAATTTAAAGTAAAATCGATTAAAACCGACCCTTATATTTTTGAGGGGTTAAACATACTTAAAGACCTAAATAATTATAAATCGCGTTAGAATTAATTTTGTTTTTGCAATAACAGCGAATAATTCTATTTTTGTGCTGCAAATACATAAAAACTATGGGAAGAGCATTTGAATTTAGAAAAGCCAGGAAAATGAAACGTTGGTCGGCGATGGCCAAAACGTTTACAAGGATTGGTAAAGATATAGTAATGGCCGTTAAAGAAGGCGGGCCAAACGCAGAGACCAACTCCAGGCTAAGGGCAGTAATACAAAATGCCAAAGCGGCAAACATGCCGAAAGACAATGTTGAAAGGGCTATTAAAAAAGCATCAGACAAGGATACCGCTAACTTTAAAGAGGTATTGTTTGAAGGCTATGCACCACACGGCATTGCAATACTTATAGAAACCGCTACCGATAATAACAATCGTACCGTGGCAAACATACGCAGCTACTTTAATAAGTGCAACGGCGCTATGGGCACGCAGGGATCGGTAGAGTTTATGTTCGATCATACGTGTAACTTCCGCATACCAGCTGAAGGCCGCGATGTTGAAGAGCTTGAACTTGAAATGATCGATTTTGGTGTTGAGGAGATTTTTGCTGATGAGGATGGCGGTATTGTAATGTACGCCCCTTTTGAAAGCTTTGGTTCGATACAAAAAGAACTGGAGCACAGAGGTATCGAGATATTATCTTCCGGCTTTGAGAGGATTCCACAGGTTACTAAAGAACTTACCGAAGACCAGGTAGCCGACGTTGAGAAACTTCTTGAAAAAATTGAGGAAGACGACGACGTTATGAACGTGTACCACACCATGCAGGAATAGTTTCCCGCTATATGATATTTTTAAAGGCTGCCGCAAGGTGGCCTTTTTTTGTGCATATTTAATAATCACCTGTTTTTCATAAGAATCAATAACCTTCTCTCCCACCCCACCCACCAAATCGTTACATTAGTACATTAAAAAATTTAAACATTTTTTCGGGCAACTGTAACAATTTAAAAAACGTGCAGTCATTATAATAAACCAAGCCACTAAAGTTGACAAACGCGAATCCGGATAGTAACGAATTAATAACCCTATGCAAAGCGGGCAACCGCAATGCGCAGTTTGAGGTATATAACCGCTATTATAAGCCTATGTACAATACTGCGCTGCGCATTGTTAAAGACAGCCACTGGGCAGAGGATATTATGCAGGAAGCCTTTTTAAAGGCGTTTACCAAACTGGATTCGTTTAAGGGTGAAGTTACTTTTGGGGCATGGCTTAAAAAAATTGTGGTAAACCACAGCCTGGATAATTACAAAAAGATCAACAAGAATGCCATGGATTCGCTTGATGATGTTTTGTATAAGGTAGAAGACACCGGCAGTCCAGAGGAGGCAAAGCTGGATTTTCAGTCGGTAAAAGTGCAGGAGGTTATGGCAGCGATACAATCGTTAAAAGAAAGCTACCGTATTATACTTACACTGCTGTACATAGAAGGCTTTGACCAGGAAGAGATTTGTGATATTTTGGCAATAACCCCGGGAAATTGCCGCACCACCATAAGCAGGGCTAAAGAAAGCCTGCTGAAAAAACTAAATGCGTAATGAAAAACGAAAAAGACAGTTTAGACAATTTATTTGATCATTTTGACGGGCAATGGGATACCGAAAGCCCTTCCCTTGGCCACCAGGAGCGCTTTTTAAACAGGCTTGGCGGTAAAAAGCAACAACGCTTCAATATAAAGATAGCAGGGCCTATAGCGGCAGCCATTGCTCTTTTTATAGGCTTGTTTATAACGTTTGGCCCACATAAGGATGGCAACACGGCTGCCAATAAAATGTCGCCGAAGGCACAGGAAACCCAAATGTATTTTGCCGGCATCATACAAAAGGAAATGGCAAAGGTTGAGAAACAAAACAGCCCCGAGACCAAACAGCTTATTAAGGATGCCCTGTACCGCATGAATAAGCTGGAAGACGATTACAACAACCTTACTAAAGAACTGCAGGAAAAAGGCGAGAATAAAAAAATTATCCACGCGATGATAACCAACCTGCAAACCCGCATCTCGTTCCTGGAAGAGGTGCTTACCAAAATAGAAAACATCAAAAAAATTAAAGAAAACTACAATGAGAACAATCAGGCTTAAACAGATAATCTTCCTGTTATTCCTCTTACCGGGAATAGCCCTGGCACACGGCATAAAAAAGGGCAAATACACAAGGGAGAAAAAAATAAGCAGGGCTTTTGCGGTTAACAGTACCGCCGGGCTAACGGTTTCTAACAAATACGGCAATATTTATATAACCACCTGGGATGAGGATAAAACAGCTATAGATGTGGTTATTACCGTGAATGGAAACGACGAAGACGACGTTGTAAAACGCATTAACGGTATAGATGTAGAATTTAATGCCACGGCAGCTCTGGTAGGTGCTAAAACAATTATAGAAAATTCCAGGGGGCGCAACATCAATATGGAGATTAACTATACTATAAAAATACCTAAACGCGGTACGCTTGGGCTTGCTAACCAGTATGGCGGCATTAAGCTGGGTGTAATTAACGGCGGTGTAAACATCAACTGCCAGTATGGTAACCTTGATATTGAATCGCTTAACAGCGATAACAATAATATAGTGTTGCAATACTGCGATAATTCT
The DNA here is from genome assembly GCF_007097145.1 of Flavobacterium zepuense. Classification (GTDB taxonomy): domain Bacteria; phylum Bacteroidota; class Bacteroidia; order Flavobacteriales; family Flavobacteriaceae; genus Flavobacterium; species Flavobacterium zepuense. The sequence goes on from NZ_VJVZ01000001.1 coordinate 476,649, forward strand.
AAATTAGGATATATTAAAGGGGGTACTATTAACGCGCAGTACTCTGGGGTAAATATATCACGTACCGATAAGATCACTGCCAAATGCGAATATACCGGACTTAAAATTGGCGATGCAAAAAGCGTTACCTACCGTGCCGAGTATGGCGATGTAACTATAGGCACTGCCGAAACAGTTACCGGTTCCGGTGACTACCTTAACGTACGTGTAAGCACCGTAGAATCTCAAATTAACCTTAGCGGAGATTACAGCAACATTAAATTTGGCATAGCCAATACCGCTAAAAATACCGTTGTTAATGGCGACTACACTAATGTAGATATTAAATACAATGCCGGCTACTCTTTTAATTTTGAATTTGACCTGGAATACGGCAATGTGAAGGGTATGAATGGTTTTCAGTTTACTGAGAAAAGGGTAAAAGATTTCCACAGCAATTATAAAGGCTATTATAAGAGCAACGGAAGTAATAAAATATTCTTCTCGTCAGATTATGGAAACCTTACGTTAATTCAACAATAACAACAGGCAATCAATTAAATTACAATCATCAATTAAATTATAAATATGAAAAATCTTATCCTATTAGTATCATTTTTATTTAGCGTTGCCGCGGTTGCGCAGGTAACAGAAAAAAGGGACATTTCCGCCTTTACAAAAATTAATGTAACTGGCTCGTATGCAGTAGAACTTGTAAAAACCGGAGGCAATACTCTAACCATTAGCGGCGACCAGGACGCAGTATCAAATACGCTCATAGAAGTAAGCGGAGGAGAACTTAAAATTGAAATGAAAAGGAACTTTAAGTCCAAATCATATAAAAAGCTTACAGTAATCGTTCCGGTTAACCAGTTAGAGGAGGCTGATATAACAGGGTCGGGTTCAATAACAAGTGATGTTGTTTTTACGGGCGACTTTAAAACATCGGTAACAGGATCGGGTAAAGTAAATCTGAACGTTAAGGCCAGCGATGCTAAAGCAAATGTTACGGGTTCAGGCTCTGTAACCCTAAAAGGAAGCGCTACAAGCCTTAAATGCCACGTGGCAGGATCAGGTTCACTTAAGGCAGCCGACTTTATTTGTGATAATGTTAGTGTAGAAGTGGCAGGATCGGGTTCGGCACACGTATACAGTAAAAAAGAATTAACGGGTTCTATTGCCGGCTCGGGCGATGTTACTTATGCAGGCGACCCGGCTGTAAATGACGTTAAAGTAAACGGATCGGGCAGTTTTAAAAAGAGATAAGTTATAATAAGCTGGCCCTCATCAGGCAATACAGCTAAGGAGTTCAATCATCAAATCAATCATACCATGAAAAATTTATTAACCATTACCGTGGCATGCTTTGCCATGCTTACTGCTACGGCCCAGCAGCAAATTGAGGCATCGGGTAAAACCGTAAAAACTACCAGGCAGGTAGCCGAATTTGAAAATTTATCTACCAACGGCCCTTTTGAAATTATCCTCAAAGAAGGCATCTCAGGTAAAATTATCATTGAAGCGCCGGAAAACATAACCGATTATATTATCACTGCCGTTACTAATAATACACTCGATATTTCCATCAAAGAAGGCCTTATCTTTAAGCCTTCCAATAAAAACAAGGTAATTGTACATGTACCTTTTAAAGCTCTCAACGAAATAAGCCTTTCCGGTTCGGGCAGCATTATTTCAGAGAAAACGCTGGCTTCTAACGTAAAGATATTCCTTAACGGATCGGGCAACATAAACCTCAGGCTACATTCCCCTAAAACCGAAGCGATCGTTACCGGTGCAGGCCATATTGAGCTTACAGGCTCGTCTGACAACTTTACCTGCTTTGTAACGGGTTCGGGCTCCATTAATGCAAAAGAACTGGACTCTAATAATGTAAACGCTGCTGTAAAGGGTTCAGGCAATTTAAAAGTATTGTGTAATAAAGCAATTAAGGGCAGAATAAGCGGCTCCGGCACTATTGCCTTTACCGGCGAGCCAGCACAAACCGACCTGATGAAAACAGGCACCGGCGATTTTAAAGCATTTTAAACGTCACTTCATACTCGTTGTTTAAAGCTAAGCCATCCTGAAAGGGGTGGCTTTTGTTTTTTGACACTAAAAACTAAACCTACAGGTTTTGCAAACCTTGCAGGTTGTTGGGAATGTAATTGAAACAAAAAACTCCGGACTGTTCATCCGGAGTTTTGTATATAAATCTAAAAACTGATTATTTTATAAATTCAATTTTTTGAGCTTCTTCGAGGTTAACGCTGTCAAAAAATCCTTGTTCGTTCATCCATTCATCGCTAAATACTTTGCTCATATAGCGCGAACCATGATCGGGGAATATCAATACAACATTGCTGTCTTTTGTAAATTCGCCTGCTTCGCTGTACTGCCTTGCTGCCTGTAACGTAGCACCGCTGGTGTAGCCTACAAACAAACCTTCGGTTTTGGCAATATAACGTGCTGCGTGGGCACTATCTTCATCTGATACTTTAATAAACTTATCAATAGCATCAAAGTCGGTGGCCGTAGGTATGAGGTTTTTACCAAGGCCCTCTATACGGTAAGGATAGATCTCTTCGCTGTCAAACTCTCTTGTTTCGTGGTATTTTTTAAGTACCGAACCAAAAGCATCTACGCCAAGTATCCTGATATTTGGATTTTTTTCTTTTAAGAAACGTGCAGTGCCCGATATCGTTCCGCCGGTACCGCTACAAGCAATAAGGTGGGTTATCTGGCCACCGGTTTGCTCCCATATCTCTGGGCCGGTAGTGTTATAATGCGCATCTACATTAAGGTCGTTAAAGTACTGGTTAATATAAACAGATCCTTTAGTCTCTTCGTGCAGCCTTTTGGCAACGCTGTAGTACGAACGCGGATCATCGGCAGATACGTTTGCAGGGCAAACATATACTTTAGCGCCCATGGCACGAAGCATATCTATTTTATCTTTAGATGACTTAGAGCTTACTGCAAGAACACAATCATAACCTTTAATAATACTAACCATAGCAATGCTAAAGCCTGTATTGCCTGATGTGGTTTCAATAATGGTATCTCCCGGTTTAAGGATGCCTTTTTTCTCGGCTTCTTCAATGATATATAGTGCTATCCTGTCTTTAGTGGAGTGGCCCGGATTAAAAGCTTCTACTTTAGCATAAAAATTTCCTAATAATCCTTCTGTAACCTTATTGATCTTAATCAGGGGTGTATTCCCAATCAATTCCAATACATTATTATAGGCTTTTATTTCTTCTTTCATAAAAAAAATAAGTTAGCAAGGTAAACTGTGTATAAAGTTTAATGACCTCAAAACCCTGCAAATCTAACAAAAAAAATTTAATTACTTTTTAATTCCTTCCAAATCTAATAAAAAACTATATTCTTTGGCAACTTCCTTAAGCGCTTCAAAGCGCCCGGATGCGCCTCCGTGGCCAGCTTCCATGTTGGTATCCAGATACAACTGGTTATTTCCTGTTTTTAAAACACGAAGTTTTGCAACCCACTTGGCAGGTTCCCAATATTGCACCTGAGAGTCATGCAAACCTGTAGTTACAAGCATATTTGGGTAGGTTTGGGCAGTTACATTGTCATACGGCGAGTACGATTTCATGTAATCGTAGTATTCTTTGTCATTAGGGTTGCCCCATTCATCATACTCTCCTGTGGTAAGCGGTATACTATCATCCAGCATTGTAGTAACCACATCTACAAACGGTACCTGGGCAATAACCCCGTGGTACAATTGCGGAGCCATGTTTACAACAGCACCCATTAACAACCCTCCTGCCGATCCGCCCTCGGCATATAAATGCTCCGGCGAAGTATATTTTTGGTCGATTACATATTTAGAGCAGTCAACAAAATCTGTAAAGGTATTCTTTTTGGTAAGCAGCTTGCCGGTTTCGTACCAGTCGCGGCCCAGGTCTTCCCCACCCCTTATATGGGCGATGGCAAAGATAAAACCACGATCGAGCAGGCTAAGCCTTATAGAAGAGAAATACGGATCCATAGAGGCTCCGTATGAGCCGTAGGCATACAACAGGAATGGATTATTGCCATTTTTGGTAATACCCTTGCGGTACACCATAGAAATTGGCACTTTAACGCCATCTGCCACGGTAGCCCAAATGCGCTCTTCTACATAATTATTTTTATCGAATTTACCGCCAAGTACTTCCTGCTCTTTAAGCACGATCTTCTCTTTGGTTTTCATATTAAAGTCGATAACACTTGACGGAACCGCTAACGACTGGTAGCTGTAGCGTAAAATATCGGTATCAAAGTCAGGGTTGGTGCTTGTAGCAGCCGTGTAGGTTTCAATTTCAAAAGGCAGGTAGTACTCCTCCCCTTTCCACGGGCGAATGCGAATGGTGTTAAGCCCATTGCTGCGCTCGCTGATTACAAGGTAGTTTTTAAAAATGTCTATATCCTCTAAAAGCACATCTTTACGGTGGGCAATAAGGTCGGTCCAGTTTTCTTTGCCCGTAGCCTTTTCAGGCGTGGTCATAAGTTTAAAGTTGGTAGCCTTATCCTTATTGGTAACAATGTACCACTTGTCGCCGTAATGGGCAATATCATATTCCAGCCCACGTGTACGTTTCTGGAAAATGGTAAACTCGCCATCGGGCTTTTTAGCATCCAGTATCCTGAATTCAGATGTAAGCGTACTGCTTGACCCTATAACAAGATATTTTTTAGATTTCTCTTTGTATATAAAGGTATTGTAAGTAGCGTCTTTTTCATGAAAGATAAGCGCGTCATCTTTAACATCGGCGCCAAGCTTGTGCTTGTAAATTTTATCTGATCGTAACGTTACGGCATCTTTACGAGTGTAAAAAAGTGTTTTATTATCGCCGGCCCAGGTAGAGCCGCCTGTAGTATTTTCTATTTTAAATGGAAGCACCTCGTTAGTTTCAAGGTTTTTAACCTGGATGGTGTACTGCCTGCGCGATACGGTATCAATACCAAAGGCTGCCCATTTATTATCTTCGCTAATATTAAGGCCGCCAAGCTGAAAGTAACTGTGTCCCTCGGCCATTTGATTACAATCAAACAAAATTTCTTCTTTAGCGGTAAGCTTGCCTTTTTTACGGGCATATATAGGATAATCTTTTCCTTTTTCATAGCGGGTTATATAAAAATAACCGTTGTAAAAGTAAGGTACAGATGCATCGTCTTCCTTAATCCTCGCCTTCATTTCCGTGTAAAGGTCGTCGCGAAATTGCTTTGTATGTGCGGTAGATTGTTTGTAATAATCGTTTTCCTTGTTAAGATAGTCTATAACTTCGGGGTTTTCCCTTTCGTTTAGCCAGTAATAATTATCAGTACGTATATCGCCGTGCTTTTCAAGCTTTTTAGGCTTTACTGCTGCTACGGGCGGTTTAAGGGTCTCAGTCATTAGTTTTTTGCTTGTTTGGGCATTGCCTGCAAAAATAACACAAACACAACTTAAAAGTAAGTGTTTTTTCATTCTTTTATGAATTGGAATATAACCCTGCAATTTAATACATTTGTATTTATAAACACTATAATAAAATATAATTATGTTTGGAGATATCATGGGAATGATGGGTAAAATTAAAGAAACCCAACAAAAGATTGAAGATACCAAAAAAAGGCTCGATACGGTTTTGGTAGATGAGCAAAGCAGCGATGGACTTTTAAAAGTAACCCTAACCGCTAACAGGGCCATAAAATCTGTTACAATAGATGACTCCCTTTTAGAAGATAAAGAACAACTGGAAGACTACCTGGTATTGGTTTTAAACAAAGCCATAGAAAAAGCCACGGCCGTTAACGAAGCCGAGCTGGCCGCTGTTGCTAAAGACGGCATGCCGAATATACCGGGAATGGACGGATTGTTTTAGTCGGAAAGTTTATAAAGTCGCAAGTCATAAGTCTAAGGATTTCCTTTAATACTTTATGACCTGTGACTTTTGACCTTTTGACCTTATGACTTTCGACTAAATATTAAACCATTTTAGAGAAAGCCTCCAGCACGTACTGGTGCATTACCTCTTTATAGTCTAAATGAGTAACAATACGCAGTTTGCCTTTACCTAAAGAGCTTATAAAAATACTTTTTTGTTTTAGTTTTTCAACAAAAGCGGCTTCGTTATATTGCGGCTTAAGAGAGAATATCAGTATGTTGGTTTCTACAGGTTCAACCGTATCTACATAAGGTTGTTGCTGTAATATAGCAGCTAATTCTTTGGCACGGCGATGGTCTTCTTCTAACCGGCCTACGTTATTTTGCAGGGCGTAAAGTCCGGCTGCGGCAAGATAACCTGCCTGGCGCATACCGCCACCCAGCATTTTACGTACGCGCAATGCCCTTTTAATAGTGCCATGGCTACCAAGCAGCACAGATCCTACCGGTGCACCTAAACCTTTGCTTAAACAAACCGAAATAGTATCAAACAACTGCCCAAACTGTGTAGGGTGCTGTTTTTTAGCAACAAGGGCATTCCATAAACGGGCACCGTCAAGATGGTATTTAAGGTTATTTTGGTTGCAGACTTCCTTAATATCATGCAATGTTTGTAATTCGTAACAGGCGCCACCACCTTTGTTGGTAGTATTTTCTATACAAACCAGGCTGCTTAGCGGGCTATGGTAAAAATCCGGCGGATTGATAGCTTCGGTTACCTGTGCAGCGGTCATCATACCGCGGTTACCATCTACCAGTTTACACGATGCGCCACTATTGAATGCAGCCCCACCGCCCTCATAATTATATACATGCGCCCATTTATCGCAAATAAGCTCCTCGCCCGGCTGGGTATGCAGTTTAATGGCGGTTTGGTTTGCCATGGTGCCGCTGGGAAAGAAAAGGGCCTCTTCCATCCCGAATAAATTTGCCACTGTTTCCTCCAGCTCTATTACTGTAGGGTCTTGTTTATATACATCGTCGCCTACTTTCGCCCTGAACATTTGCTGAAGCATTTCGTGCGATGGCCTTGTTACCGTATCACTAACTAAATTAATTTCCATATTATTAAAAAGATAGCCTATTTTTGCGTAAGCTAATACAAAACTACATTATTTATGACAAATACCGAACAAATAAAAGGTATTATGGAGCGCCTTGGTGCGCTGAGGAGGTATCTTTGACATTGACAGGAAGTTAATTGAAATTGCCAACGAAGAAGAAAAAACTTTCGCGCCCGATTTTTGGAACAATGCCAAAGAGGCCGAAATTTTAGTGAAGGCACTTCGCAGCCAGAAAAAATGGGTAGACGACTACAATAAGGGCAATACCATGGCCGAAGAGCTGCAGGTATTGTACGAGTTTTATAAAGAAGGCGATGCTACCGAAGAGGAGCTTAACGAACAGCTTAAGCTTACACTTGCGCATATTGAGAACCTGGAATTCAGGAATATGCTTAGCGACGAGGGCGACAGCCTTAGCGCTGTAGTGCAAATTACTGCCGGTGCCGGTGGTACTGAGAGTTGCGACTGGGCTGCAATGCTTATGCGTATGTATATGATGTGGGGCGAAAAAGAAGGCTACAAGATTAAGGAGCTTAACTTTCAGGCCGGTGAGGTTGCAGGTATTAAAACTGTTACCCTTGAGTTTGAGGGCGATTACAGCTTTGGCTACCTTAAAGGTGAGAACGGTGTGCACCGCTTGGTGCGTATTTCACCGTTTGACAGTAATGGTAAGCGCCATACATCATTCGCATCGGTATACGTATACCCACTTGCCGACGATACCATTGAGATAGACATTAGCCCGACTGATATTTCGTGGGAAACCATGCGAAGCAGCGGAGCCGGTGGACAAAACGTTAATAAGGTAGAAACCGCCGTAAGGCTTCGCCACCACCCTACCGGGATTATTATCGAAAATTCCGAAACGCGCTCGCAGCTTGATAACAAACTAAAGGCCATGCAGTTGCTTAAATCGCAGCTATATGAAATTGAGCTTAAGAAACGCCAGGCAATGCGTGATGAAATTGAGGCCAACAAGATGAAAATTGAGTGGGGTTCGCAGATTCGCAACTACGTTATGCACCCGTACAAACTGGTTAAAGACGTGCGCACACAGCACGAAACCAGCGATGTAGACGGTGTTATGAATGGTGAGATAGATGAGTTTTTAAAAGCGTATCTTATGATGATGGGTCAAAGAACGGAAGAATAGATTTTAAAGTTTTTAGATTTACATATATCAAAATCCCGTGAGTAACTTCTTACTTACGGGATTTTAATTTACCATAAACTGCATAGCGGCATTATTATTGCAAGCATCGATTACAAAATCATGTAACTTCTGTTATAATATTGTACTGGATGTGCTTGATTTAGGATTTTTTTTGTAATTTCGAAGCTATCGGATTTTTGTAAAAATTAATCGTAAAATTCCTTACCAAAGCATATGAGTACCAGAAGACCCTATTCAATACCTGATAATGAAGCCCTTAGACTTGAAAAACTTAGGGACTACCAAATATTGGATACACATTCTGAAGACACATTTGATAAGATCGCGCTTCTTGCTGCACAAATATTTAACACTCCCAGCGCCTTTATAAATTTTGTAGATGCCGACAGGGTATTCATCAAATCAAGCATTGGGTATGAAGAGCCTATTAATGAGGTACCACGTGAGGATAGCCTTTGCTCAAGGGCTATTTTAAAAGACAGCGCCAGTATTTTTAATGATACACACCATTATCCTGAATTATTAGAAAATCCACACGTTGCAGCTGACGGTGGTATACGATTTTACGCATCGGCACCGTTAAAAACACCTGAGGGCTTTATTATGGGTACCATTTGTGTGGTTGATTATGTACCGCGCGATGCTACCGATGCACAACTTACCATGCTTAAAACGCTTTCCAGTATCATAATAGATAAACTGGAAAACAGGCTGCGCTACCGTAAATCGATAGAATCTCAGGTTAACCTGATGAACATTGCCCTACACGAAATTAAAAATCCGCTGGCATCAATAAAATTGGCCAACGAAATAATAATAAAAAGCCCTGTAAACTCGGTAGAACGTATGACCGAGAATATAAAATCGGCAGTTACCAGGATACAGGCCAAGTTGTCTGATTTATTAAAACAATCAGAGCTTGAAGAAAAAGATATGATGCTTAACGTTGAGGAAGTAGACCTTAACGAGATGTTTGCCCGACTGCTTTATAATTTTGAACTTTTGGCACAACGTAAAGACCAAACCATTGAATTTTACTGTGATGAAGACTTACCGGTGCTCGAAGCCGACAGGACTAAAATATCTGATGTGCTGCACAATCTGTTAAGTAACGCCATTAAATACTCTTATCCCGGTACTGTTATTAAGCTTTCTGCCCGCGAGGCCGGTAATTATGTACACATAGAAGTTAAAGATGAAGGCCAGGGCCTTAACTTTAGCGATATGCAAAAGCTATTTACCAAGTTTGCCAAACTAAGTTCCAAGCCTACAGGCAAAGAAACAAGCAACGGTTTAGGCCTTTCCATAACCAAATCGTTCATAGAGCTGCATAACGGTAACATTTATGCCATGAGCCCAGGTAAAGACAAGGGAACTACCTTTATAGTCTCTATTCCGTTTAAACATAAAAAGACAGAAGAATTAGAAGAGGTGTCAGAATATAACTCCTAAGTTTAAACTTCTAAAACGAAACTGAAATTCTAAGCATACTGAGCCCAAAAAAATTTCACTTTTGGACTTTGGCTTTCGCGTTTTTTGACCGTTTAATTCCACTCCACAAGCGACACTCCTAACCCAACAGTTGTTTGCCGGTTATTATAGTCGATAAGTGTCTCGCCATAGCCGTGCGTAATTTGAAGGTATCCTTTAAGGTTACCAAACAACTGGTACGACCATGAAGCCTCTGCATATCCGCTAAAATGATCGTTAAAGGCAAAGTTGGTACTACCCGTAAACGATATCACACTTTTACCCATCGTATAGATAACCGTAGCATCGCCATAGCCAATACGCTGCACGATGTCGGGGTTATCATCATCGTCATCGGGTATGCGTATCCAGGGCCTTAAGTATACCTGCCAGTTGTCCCTTTCAAAACCGGCGTGGAAGATAATACGGTTCCAGCTTCGGGATAGCGGCATGTCGCGCCCGTTAGACTGGTGGTTAAAGCTAACTCCCGCCATACGGTTCTTAAAGCCGAACATATTTACATTGGTATGAAAGTTAAGAATAACCTCCGGCTCATAATTGGTTTCCCTAAAAGGGCGTGAAAGGCTTTGATTATACACCTGCCAGTGCGATTTTTGAGTGTACGCAACCCAAAGGTCGCCGTACCGGCCAAAAATAGTCTGCAATACTTTAACCTTAAAGCTGATCTGGAATTTAGCCTCCAGATGGTTAAAGTCAGATGGTTCGTCAACCGTATAATCATCGCTTGGGTTACCGCTGTAAGGGCTGTCATTAGGCTGGCTGCTCCATCTAAAGGGCAGTATATAAATGGGCTTGTAAGGCGTAATAACAAACGTACCTGCCGATGTTAACGTATCAAGCTCCCAGCGCTGGCTCATAGATTTTGGCCTGCTGTTATTAAATAAAGAGCTAACCTGCGCTGTAGCAGTTGCCATTGTTGCAAATAATATAAATATTCCTGTAAACCTCTTTGTAAATAGCAACATGGGCTGTAAGTGTTATACTACCAAAGGTACTACATACAATTACCAAAAAAATATAGCCGTTTGTTAAAACGGCTATAAAGTTTTATCAAAAAGGTGCTTAGTTTCTGAGCTTCTAAGGGTCTCAGAACCTAAGTAACTCGTTACAAGAATAAGCTTAAAATATAATATACTATGGCCGCAAGCAGTGCCGATACCGGTATTGTAAGTATCCATGCCCAAACAAGGCTTACGGTAACACCCCAACGCACCGCAGATACACGTTTGGTAAGGCCCACACCAATAATAGATCCTGTAATGGTATGCGTAGTACTTACCGGTATTTTTAAGTGCTCTGTAAAATATAGTGTAAGGGCTCCGGCAGTTTCGGCAGCAACACCTTCAAAAGATGTTACTTTGGTAATTTTAGATCCCATTGTTTTTACAATTTTCCAACCACCACTTAATGTACCCATAGCAATTGCAGAGTAACATGCAAGCGGTATCCATGCAGGCATTTTACCTTCCACGTCATCTTTAGGCAATACCACATCTAACCAGTCAGGTAAACTTTCCTGTGCCACGCCCGATGTATGTATGTAAACCGCAACCGCAGCAGCAATAATACCCATTACTTTCTGCGAGTCGTTACCACCGTGGCCAAGGCTAAACGATGCCGACGATAATAACTGCATCCTTTTAAGCCATGATTCGGCTTTACTATGCGTAAGCCTGCTGAATAAAAGGCAAAAAGTACTTATAGATAATATTATAAAAGCAACTAAAAGCCATTTAATATTATGAGGCTCAAAAGCAACGCTCCAAAAATGCGATTCAAAACGAGGTTTAGAAATTTCATCGTAGCCCTTCATTTCAAAATATACAAACACAATGGTAGCAAGCATCAACGCCCCTGTAAATATTTTAGGCCCTATACTCTTTTTAGAAGAGTTTAAAAGCCAGATAGATATAAGATATGATACTATAGCCCCTAATAATGGCGCTAAAACAATAAAGGCAATAATAATAAGAACACCAGATGGCATCCCTCCGTCTTTACCTGGGTTGTACCATGATACTACATCAAAACCGGCATGGGCAATAGCCGCTCCTGCAAAACCGCCTATAAGCGTATGCGATGAGCTGGATGGTATCCCCAGCCACCATGTAAGGAGGTTCCAGCAAATTGCAGCAATAACCCCGGCAAGAATAACCACAAGGTTAATATCCATCGTGTGGGCGGTTTTTGCCACCGTATCGGCAACGCCAAAACCAAAAACCCAATAGGCAAGAAAATTAAAGAAAGCTGCCCAAAGCACCGCCTGAAATGGCGTAAGCACCTTTGTGGCAACAACAGTTGCTATAGCATTGGCGGCATCGTGAAAACCGTTTATGTAATCAAATATTAATGCTAAAACAATAATTATTATAAGTAGTGTCATAATATACTTTAAGAAGTTTGTTTATGAATGTTTTACTACGATAGACTCTAACACATTCGCAACACCCTTACATTTATCTGAAGCCGATTCCAGCGCAGATAATACTTCTTTGTATTTGATTATATTTTTTGCATCAGTTTCGTTTTCAAAGATATCGGCAACGGCCTTATCAAAAACGTTATCTGATTTATTTTCAAGTTTGTGTATCCTTACACACGCATCGGCAATGCCTTTAAGGTTTTTCATATCTTTAAGATCTCCTACAGCTACGTTTATCAACTGGCAGCTTTCTAAAGTGATCTCGGTCATCTTCCTGATAGATTTTGTAATCTTCTCTACCTGGTACAGCCTCATACGGTTGGCTGCGCCATAAAGGTAATCGGCCACGTTATCTATCGCAGATATTAGTGCGTGTATATCTTCACGGTCAAACGGGGTAATAAAGTTCCTGCTCAACTCCAGGTTTGTAGTATGTGCAATCTCCTCTATTATAGCTTCTAACTCTTCAATTTTCCTGTAATACGGCTCCCTCTCGGCTTTAGGGGCATTTACTGCTTCGTGTAAAGTTTCGGCAAGTAATACAAGATTTATGGTTGCCTGCTCGAATAAAGGGAAGAATTTCTTATCTTTTGGTACAAGAAACTGAAAGATGCTGTTTATAGACATTTACGTTTAATTTGATGCCGCAAATGTAAGTTTGCAATGTTAAGAAATCATTAAGTAATTATAAACTTCAAGTTATTAATAGACAGAAATCGAAGTTCCTTAAAATTAAGGGTATTTTAAAAAAATGTTATAATTACAATCGTTTTCGTATTTTAGCAGAGCCAAATTTACAATTATTTAAACATATACAAAATAATGGACTTAAACTTCAATAAAAACGAAGACCATAATAAGCTTTTGTTATCCGACCTTAAACAACGATTTAATAAAGTTAAACTGGGCGGCGGCGAAAAGCGCATAGAAAAACTGCACGGCGAAGGTAAAATGACTGCCCGCGAACGTATAGATTACCTGCTTGATACCGGTGCAAAAAGCATTGAAATTGCTGCCTTTGCAGGCGATGGCATGTATGCCGAACACGGCGGCTGCCCCAGTGGTGGCGTAGTGGTAAAGATAGGCTATGTAAAAGGTAAGCAGTGTATTGTAGTAGCTAATGATGCTACGGTTAAAGCCGGGGCGTGGTTTCCTATTACCGGTAAGAAAAACCTGCGCGCTCAGGAAATTGCCATGGAAAACCGCCTGCCTATCATTTATCTGGTAGACAGTGCCGGGGTGTACCTGCCCATGCAGGATGAAATTTTTCCTGATAAGGAGCATTTTGGGCGCATTTTTCGCAACAACGCCATTATGAGCAGCATGGGTATTACCCAGATAGCCGCCGTTATGGGCAGCTGTGTTGCCGGTGGTGCTTACCTGCCTATTATGAGCGATGAAGCCCTGATCGTAGACAAAACAGGCAGTATTTTCTTGGCAGGCAGTTACCTTGTTAAAGCTGCAATTGGCGAAAATATTGATAACGAAACCCTTGGCGGCGCTACCACACACTGCGAAATATCGGGCGTAACCGATTATAAGGCCAAAGATGATAAAGATGCTTTAGACCGGATTAAAAATATAGTAAGCAAAATTGGCGATTATGATAAGGCCGGCTATAATCGCATTAAAGCAGAAAAACCCGCCCTGCCACAGGAAGATATTTACGGCATTTTGCCTAAGCTGCGCAACGAGCAGTACGATATGATGGAAATTGTAAAGCGCCTGGTTGATAATTCTGATTTTGAGGAGTATAAGGCAGGCTACGGCCAAACCATTATTACCGGCTATGCCCGTATAGACGGTTGGGCTGTGGGCATTGTAGCCAACCAGCGCAAGGTGGTAAAATCTAAAAAAGGCGAAATGCAGTTTGGCGGCGTAATATATTCTGACAGTGCCGATAAGGCTACCCGTTTTATTGCCAACTGCAACCAAAAGAAAATTCCGCTTGTATTCCTGCAGGACGTTACCGGTTTTATGGTAGGCTCTAAGTCAGAACACGGCGGTATTATAAAAGATGGCGCCAAAATGGTAAATGCAGTAAGTAATTCGGTTGTGCCTAAATTTACCATTGTAATTGGCAACTCCTATGGTGCAGGTAATTATGCCATGTGCGGCAAAGCTTATGATCCGCGCCTTATTGCAGCCTGGCCAAGTGCCGAGCTTGCTGTAATGGGTGGCACGCAGGCAGCAAAAGTATTAATGCAGATTGAAGCTTCATCGCTTAAAGCCCGTGGCGAAGAAATTACGCCCGAGAAAGAGGCTGAAATGTTTGACAAAATCAAGGCTAAATACGATGCGCAGGTGTCGCCGTATTACGCGGCCTCCCGCATTTGGACAGATGGCGTTATCGACCCGCTGGATACCCGTAAATGGATATCTATTGGTATTGAGGCGGCCAACCACGCTCCTATTGAGAAAAAATTTAATTTAGGTGTTATTCAGGTTTAACTGTTCAAAGTTGAAAGTTTATAAAGTTAAATGTCGGAGGTACCGATGTGAGAGAATAATGAAAAGTATTGAGGCACAGCTTCGGTACTTTTTGTATTTTTAGGCAGTACTTAAAACCATGAAACTAACCGAAACCCAACTGCAACAACTTGCTGCCCAGCTCCGCTGCCCTGACGGCGAAGTCGGACTTAAAGTTGCCGAAATGATGACGGCTACCAACGCCAACATCATAAATAAAACCATAGCGAGCCTTAAACTCAACACAACCGACAGCATTTTAGAAATTGGCCCCGGCAATGCCGGTCACCTCAAAACTGTTCCGGCTATAGCCGAGGGTGCTAAATATTTGGGTATAGACATCTCCCCTACCATGATCGCCGAAGCCCTAAAGCTTAATGCGGGTTTAGCTAACGTTAGCTTTCTACTGACTGACGGCAACAGTATTCCCTTCGGCGACAGGCAATTCAACAAGATCTTTACAGCCAATACCATTTACTTTTGGCAGCAACCACAGGAGTACGCCAACGAGATTGCAAGGGTGTTGCAACCCGGTGGCTGCATTGCCATTGCTTTTATTCCCAAAATTACCATGCAGCATATTCCGTTTGCTAAATTTGGGTTCACACTATATGATGCAGAGACTGTAGGCAACTTGCTTAGCTCTGCCGGGTTTACCATAACCAATACCATTTTAGATACCGAATTTGTAACAAGCAACAGCGGCGAGCAAATAGAACGGGAATTTGTTATCATCACGGCAACACGATTATAATATATTTCGTTATAAGGTAACAATTTCTTACATTTCGCTACCAATACTGCAAACCCTCCCCGTTATGAAAAAGACCTTACTTTTTGGACTGATGCTTTTTAGCCTTGCTGCTTCGGCACAAAAGTTTACACGCCGCGACAGCCTGCAGGGTGGCCTGAGGCCGGAGCGTACCAATTATGATGTGCAGCGCTACGACCTTAATATTACGGTAGACCCTGATAAACGTTACATATTTGGCTACAACGACATTACGTTTAAAGCGGTAAGCGATGTTAGCAAAATTCAGGTAGATCTTTTTGATAACATGAAGGTAGACAGTATTGTGTACAACAAAACCAAACTGGCCTACAAGCGCGATAACGATGCAGTATTTATAACCTTCCCTAAAGCAATATCAAAAGGCAGCGAAGAAAAGATACGGTTTTACTATTCGGGTAATCCTAAAGTAGCTAAAAATGCCCCTTGGGATGGCGGTTTTACCTTTGCGAAAGACGGCAACGGCAAACCCTGGGTGGGAGTTGCGGTTCAGGGTACGGGGGCGAGCCTGTGGTTTCCTGTTAAAGACCACCAGACCGATGAACCCGATCACGGGGCATCCATCAAAGTTGCCGTGCCTAATGGGCTGATGAATGTTAGTAACGGGCGTTTCATTGGCAACGAAGACCTTAAAAATGGTTATACCCGCTGGGACTGGGAAGTTAAAAACCCTATTAATAATTACGATATTACTCTTAACATTGCCGATTACGCTCACATTCATGACACATCCAACGGCCTCGACCTTGATTATTATGTGCTGACTTACAATGAAAAGAAAGCCCTTAGGCAATTCGCCGAAGTAAAACCCATGCTGGAATGTTTTGAGAGTAAATTCGGCAAATATCCTTTTTATGAAGACGGCTACAAACTCGTAGAAACATCTTACCTGGGTATGGAACACCAAAGCGCTGTAGCGTATGGCAATAAGTACCGTAAAGGCTATTTAGGGATGGACATGACCGGAACAGGCATAGGCCAGGAATTTGATTACATTATAGTGCACGAAAGCGGCCATGAGTGGTTTGGCAACAGCATTACCAGTAAAGACATTGCCGATATGTGGATTCACGAGGGCTTTACTACCTACAGCGAAACGGTGTATGTAGAGTGCCGCTTTGGCTACGACAAAGCCATGCAATACATTAACGGCCAAAGCAATAATGTAGAGAACCGCAAACCTGTAATAGGTATTTTTGGCGTGAATAAAGAAGGCAGCGGCGATATGTATTACAAAGGTGCGCTTATGCTAAACACGCTGCGCCACATAGTTAATGATGATGCTAAATGGTGGAAATTGATACTGGATTACTCTAACGCCTATAAAAAACAGGTTATAGATACTGAGACGGTTGTTGCTTTTTTCAACAAGCAAACAAGTATGGAACTTACCCCTATTTTTAACCAGTACCTGCGCCACACCACAATACCGGTGCTGCAATTAAAGTTAGATGGCAAAAACCTTTCATACCGTTTTCAAACTGATGAACCTAATTTTGAAATGCCTGTAGAGATAACCATTAACGGAAAACCTATACACGTTAAAGCCACTAATAAATGGCAAAAGGATAAAGCAACAATAAAGAGTTTGGACGATGTTAAAGTCGCCACCAATAAATTTTACGTAAAGGTGGAGAATTTGTAAGCGGCATTAAACATAGCTCTGAAAATGGCCAAATTGGGTGTGAGATTGCCGTACTCCGCTGCGCTGCGTTCGCAATTACAATCACTGAAAACTGTGACTGCGACTGAGACTGAAAGCTACAAACTAAAGCTCTTCAATATCGCAGCACGTTGCACCTTACCCGACCCGGTTTCTAAAAATGCATCGGTAAATAAAACGGCTTTGGGTTTTTCAAATTTGCTTAAGGCGGCATAAACTGCTTCATCTAAAGTGAACGGCTTGCCCTCAATAACCAGAACCAGCTTATCGCCCAAGGTAGCATCGGTTACACCCGCCACAAAAAAGCGTTGCTTAATGTTGTGGGACAGTTTCTCCTCTATCTGTTCCGGGAATAATTTAACGCCACCGCTGTTTATCACATTGTCATAGCGGCCCAGCCATATAAAATGGGTTTCATCTATAATTTCAACCACATCGTTAGTAACAACGGGTTCATTTGTAAGGTTATTTATAATAAGGCAATGTCTGTCATCAGTGCTAATTGCCACGTTGGGCAGCACGGTAAAAGCTTCCTCCCCTATTTTTTTAGCAGCAATATGGGTAATCGTTTCGGTCATGCCATAAGTTTCGTACACATCGGTCTGCAAGCCCTGCAATGCTGCCGAAAGCGCACTGTTTACCTTTGCCCCGCCTAAAATTATCTTCTTTATATTATTGAGTTTATCCAGCGAATGCTGTGCCTGTAGCGGCACCATCGCGCAAAAATCGTAGAGGTTATCATTACGCTCCAATGGGTTAGACGACGGTTCGGCCAAGTCTAAATCCCAACCCAATATAAGAGCACGTACCAGCATCATTTTACCAGCTACAAACTGCGTAGGCAGGCAATGCAATGCTTTAGTACCCTCGTGCACCTCAAAAAAATCGCCGGTAGCAAGGGCGCTATACACCATTGCCTGTTTAGATACCCTAATAATTTTTGGCGTGCCTGTTGTGCCCGATGTGCGCATTTCGATAAAATCTTTGGTATCAAACCAGTCGAGTATAAAATCGCCGATGGATTTTTCATACCCTGACCCTTCTTTTATAAAACTATATGCCACACGGCCAAGGTCATCGGCAGTAAAATGAAAACCGTTCATCTTGAATTTAGGATGAACAAAATCAGGGGTAACGGTATTACTCATTGCTTATGTAATCAATTGTAGTCTCTTCTTTTGGAGGAACAACAGCTCCTGTTAACTTTTCTTTCCAGTTGGTCCATTTATATTTTTTAGCCATAATAAACAGCAGGACAGGGTAAATAATAAGAATAGGGAGTATCATATCTAATCCGGCAGAAGGCTCCGACATGTCTTTTAAAACCGAAGGGGTTTGCAGCACCGTCCAGTCGGCGGTTACAAGCAGCGCCCCTACAAGGTTATTGGCGGCATGAAAGCCCATGCTCAGTTCGGTACCCTCATCCATAAGTGTCATGACACCTAAAAGCAGGCCGGTACCAATATAATATAGCGATATTATGTAACCCATTTTATCAACTTCAGGGTTCATTAAATGCAGCCCTCCAAAAATAAGAGAAGTTAACACCAGCGGGAACCACCTGTTCTTTGCAAGCAATCCAAAACCCTGCATAAGATAACCCCTGAATACGAGCTCTTCAACAGTGGTTTGTACCGGTATTAACGGTATGGCAATAAGGCACAATATTAAAAATTTGGGCAGGTTAAATTGCACAATATAGTTTTCCGGTTCGGCAAAATAGGCTATTAAAGTGGTAGCGACAGAGAATAATCCCCAAATGATAAACGCAAAGAAAAACCGTTTCCAGTCGACCTTAGGGCGCGAGGTTATTATCTCTTTTAATGTTTGATGGTGCATGCTTTTTACTACAAGCCATATCCCAAAAAATGCTGCCACAAACGAAAGTAACAACAAAAAGAATCCGAGATTAAGGTCGAGTACCCTTAACATTTCCGCCTCGGTTGTAGGCATGGTTCCGCCAGAAGAAAGCACTTTTATTGCAACAGCAATCCCAAATGGCAACTGTCCTAACGATGAAATGATGAAAATGATAAGAGAACCAACTAAGTATTTCCAAAACTTGTTTTGTGGCTTAAAAACCTGGAGTATAAACATGTGTGTACAGCTTAATTTTTACTATTTGATAGTACTAATTTAGTCCAAATTTCCAATTATTATGGCGAACTTTGCAAAAAGAATTTAATGATTACCATATACCATAACCCACGCTGCAGTAAATCGCGCGAGGGCCTGCAATTGCTTGAATTAGAAGGCAAACTTTTTACCACGGTTAAGTACCTTAACGAACCCCTTACTAAAAAAGAACTGACTGCCCTGATTGCCAAACTCAACATTACTCCGATTGAGCTGGTTCGCCAAAAAGAATCCATCTGGATTAAAGATTACAAAGGCAAACAATTATCTGACAGCGAGATAATTGACGCTATGTTATTGCACCCTACGCTAATAGAACGCCCTATTGTTGTTAACGGGAATAAAGCCGTTATTGCCCGCCCGGCAGAAAAGATAAAAAAAATCCTATAAAAATTTTAACATATCTTTAAGAATTACCCATTAAACCATGGTGCATTTATTGCGTCTAACCGTGAACTTACAAGAACTTACTATATACTTATTTGATGAAAAATTTCCAAAAAACCATCTTATTCACATTTTTACTTGTGGCTTTTACGGCCTTTGCCCAAAACCCACCTGCACCGGCAAACGCAGTTAAGGTTACCGGTAAACTTATAGAGCAGGAAAGCAAACAGCCGTTAGAATTTGCAACGGTTACTATACAACGATTAGACAACACAACTGTTACAGGAGGCCTTACCGGGGCTGACGGATCGTATAACCTACAGGTAGCTCCCGGCACTTATAATATAAAATTCGATTTTATATCGTTTAAATCTACCGCTATTTCTGCAAAGCAAATTACAGGCGATACTAATTTAGGCACAACGGCTATGGCGCCCGACGCCACCGTTCTTGATGCCGTTGAGATAACAGCCGAGCGCAGCACCGTTGAAATTAAACTTGATAAACGTGTATATACCGTTGGCAACGATATGATGGTGAGGGGTGGCACCGTGAGCGATGTGCTTGATAATGTACCGTCACTATCGGTTGATGCCGAGGGTAATGTGGCCTTAAGGGGTAACCAGAGCGTTACTATACTTATAGATGGCCGCCCATCTAACCTTGCGGGTAGTAATGTTGCAGAGGTGCTTCGTTTGCTACCGGCAGATTCTGTTGATAAGGTTGAGGTTATCACAAACCCATCTGCCCGATATGATGCCGAAGGTGGTGGTGGTATAGTAAATATCATCCTTAAAAAAGGTAAGGCCAATGGTTTTAACGGGTCGGTTATTGCAAATACCGGTGACCCGGAAAACCACGGGCTTAGCACTAACCTTAATTACAGGAGCGAAAATTTTAATATTTTTAGCAACCTGGGGTATAACTACCGTAACAATCCGGGCAACTCGTTTACAAATAGCGAGTATTTAGACCAGGATACTAACGAAACCACAAGCTTTACAAATGAACGCCGTACTAACGACAGGCTTCGTAAAGGTTTTAACGCCAGTTTTGGCCTTGAATGGTTTTTAAGCAAAACGTTTACATGGACTAACTCGGTTAACTTTAGGCGCAATACAGGCAGCAATCCTGCTAAAACCTATTATGATAACTATGATGCCGGTTATAACTTTTTAAACACGCGTTTTAGGTTTAACGATGAAGATAGTAAAGAGAGTAATGTAAACTACTCTACAAGCTTTACTAAAAAGTTTAATGATAAAGGGCACGAACTTAAATTAGATGCATCGGTGTCTAAAAATATTGATGATGAAGATGCATACATCAGCGACCAGATCTTAAATACTGCCGATACCTCTAATAATACGTATGAGCGGACTTTTAACGACCAGGACGAAACACGCGGACTTATACAAGCCGATTATGTTTTGCCGATTGGCGAAAAAAGCCGTTTTGAGGCCGGTTATCGCGGTAGTTTCTCTGAACTGGAAACCGATGCCCGTGCAGAAACCCTTACCGATGGTGCTTATGTAAACAATCCTAATTATACAAACTACCTTCAATACAAGGAAAAAGTAAATGCGCTTTATGCACAGTATGGATCTAAAGTAGGTAAGTTCTCCTATTTTATGGGCTTACGCTGGGAAGACTCTAATATAGATGTTAACCTGCTTACCACCGGAGATTACAATAAAAAAAGATATAATAACTTTTTCCCAAGCGGTGTGTTTAGCTACGAATTTTCGCAAAGCAGCAATATTAGTTTAAGCTACAGCAGGCGCATTAACCGTCCGCGTGGCAGGTTCTTAAATCCGTTCTCAGGCCTTTCAAGTAACATCAACATCTTTAGGGGTAACCCGGACATCAACCCGTCTAAAACCCACGCTATAGATCTTGGCTACCTTAAAAAATGGAGCAAAGTAACGCTAAACACATCGGCCTATATGAACATTACCGATGATACATTCCAGTTTGTAAGGCAGCAATCAGGACAAACATCTAACGGTGTGCCTATTACCCTAACAACACCTATTAACCTTGCTAAAGAATACCGTTTTGGCTTTGAGTTTAACGTAAACTACAATCCGTTTAAATGGTGGAGGATAAACAATAACTTTAACTTTTACCGCAACGAAACTAAAGGTGATTACACATTTAGCTATGTTGATGATACCGGTGCAACGGTTAATGATTTCCAGGATTTTAACAACACCGCTTATAGCTGGACGGCACGTGTAAACTCTAAAATTACCCTGCCATATAAAATAGACTGGCAGTTAAACGGAAACTATGAAGGCCCTCAAAACAATGCACAGGGCAGGCGCCGTGGGCAGTTTGGCTTAAATACCGCCTTAAGTAAAGACTTACTTAAAGATAAAGCCACTGTAGCACTTAACGTTCAGGATATATTTAACTCAAGGAAAATGAGGGTTGAAACTTATATTCCTAACCAGGTAAGCTCTTACAGCGAGATGCAATGGAGGGTTAGGCAGGTAACCTTATCGTTTACTTACAGGTTTAATATGAACAAGAGCGACAGGCAAAAAGAACAACAGCAACGCGGCCAGGATGGCGGCGAAGGCGAATACATGGGAGGTTAATTTACTTGTTCGATTATATGCAATGCCGCGTGGAAGTTTAACTTTCACGCGGTTTTTTTTTGATATTATATACAGTAATAAAGTAAAACTACTTTTTGCTATACAGCTTAAACTTTAAGCCTTTATACAGGTCATCGCCCGAAATGGTTGATAGCACAGCAGTAATAAGGTCGGCATCATTAAAATTGTAAGTGCTAAGTTGTCCCGCGATTGGCATTTCTGTAATAAAATTAATATTGCCAAAGTATAATTTATTATCAGACGACACATACACATTGCGCTGTCCGGACGTTTGCGCATCAAAAGTATAGTTAAACCTGCCAAAAACCCGTGTGTAGTTTTTAGAATAAAACGACAATTGCGGACTAAACATTGGTTTTAAAATGCCCTCATCTATCCTGCTTTCATTAACAGCGGCCTGTAAAAATTGCGGCACCTGTTGGGCATTACAAAAACCAGTGACAATTAAGTAAGCAATAATTAGGGAGCTTTTCATAATGCAGGTATTTAGGAGATTACCAAGTTAAGAAAATTTCTGAGAAACTAAGTCACTTAGTTTCTCAGTCGCTAAGTACTTTAAACAAAAAAGGCACCATAACGGTGCCTTTTGTATATAAATAAAGATATTTCCAAATATTAAGGAAATATACCCCTTTGTTTGTAAGCCATTTCTATCCTGGTAAGGGCTACAATATAAGCAGCAGTCCTCCAGTCTGTTTTATACTCGTCAGATGCTGCAAGTACTTTTCCAAAAGCCTCTTCAAGCTTTTTTCTTAGTTTGCCTATAACATCATCCATATACCAAATTTCACCATTACGGTTTTGAAGCCACTCATAGTAGCTACCAATCACACCGCCTGAGTTACATAAAATATCAGGAATAATTTCTACACCATTGGCAAGCAAAATAGCTTCGCCTTCTGTATCAGTAGGGCCGTTAGCGCCTTCGGCAACAACAACAGCTTTAATATCATTAGCATTATCCTCTGTAATCTGGTTACCAAGTGCAGCCGGGATTATGATATCACAATCGATAGCAAAGAATTTCGCTCCATCAAAATCATGGTCGGTATACCCATGAATGGTAGCATTTTCGGTTTGGTACTTAAGCAAATCCTCAGGATCCATACCATCCGGATTATAAATAGTACCTGTAGCATCCTGAACTCCAACAAGTATAGCACCGTTTTTGTTCATAAAGTGTGCGCTCCAGTAACCTACGTTACCAAAACCCTGTACAATATATCTTTTACCTTCAAGTGTTGTGCCTTTATGTTTAGCCCAAGCCTCAAGCGTTACAACAACACCAAAACCCGTAGCCCTGTCGCGGCCTTCTAATCCGCCGCTACCTACCGGCTTACCGGTAACAACATGTTGGTTTTTAGAGCGCTCTGCCGGCGATTTTGTACTCATGTACGTGTCGGCAATCCAGGCCATCATTTGGGCATTGGTATTAACATCGGGAGCTGGTATATCATGCTCCGGGCCTATGTTATCGCCAAGTGCAAATGTAAATCGGCGTGTAATCCTTTCAAGTTCGCCCTGAGAGTATTTTTTAGGGTCAAGCTGTATACCACCTTTACCACCTCCGTAAGGAAGCCCGGCTAAAGATGTTTTCCAGGTCATCCAGGTAGCAAGTGCCCTTGCAGCATCAAGATCTACCGTTTCGTGGTAGCGCAGTCCGCCTTTGTACGGGCCCAGTGCATTGTTATGCTGCACGCGGTAGCCTGTAAATACCTGTACCTCGCCACTATCCATTTTTACAGGGAAGTGAACTACTATTTCGTTGTTTGTTATAGATAAGATTTTCTTTACGCTTTCGTCAAGTCCCATAACCTCAGCGGCCTTTTCAAACTGGTTCTTTACGTTTTCGTACATTCCCGTCCTGCGGGATTTTGCAGATGTTGCCATAATTTATTTGATACGACTGGTTTCTTTTAAAAAGTTTGTTGCTTAAAAGCATTACAAATATAATAACTTAAATCGATTGCGCTGATAATTTTACAAAAAATATACAATAAAATTATGATTGCAATAATTAATCAAAATGTTATACGATTAAAAATACATATATCATAATTATCAAATCATCAAAATGCTTCGCAAATCGTTAATATACAATACAGTATACAACGTACAAATATCATTAAAAGCGCCTTGCACACATGTTATAAAATGTATAAATTATTTAAGCTATTTTGGTATATTTGCCCTTAGCCTTTTACTTATAAAAGTACCGGGCTTACTACCTGCGTATCAGGCGGTATAAAAACTTTACCAATCATGAAAATAGAACAAATATATACGGGCTGCATTGCGCAGGCCGCCTATTACCTGGAAAGCAATGGCGAAGCTGCCATTTTTGACCCCCTTAGGGAAGTACAGCCTTATATTGAAAAGGCAAAAAAAGATAACGCTACCATAAAGTACATTTTTGAAACGCATTTTCACGCCGATTTTGTATCAGGGCATATCGACCTGGCTCAAAAAACAGGCGCACAAATTGTTTACGGCCCTACTGCCCAGCCTGAGTTTAAAGCTACCATAGCTTTTGACGGACAGGAATTTAAAGTGGGCGATTATACCATTTTAGCAATGCACACACCCGGCCATACGCTGGAGAGCACTTGCTATTTGCTACTAAACGACAACAACAAGATACACGGTATTATTACCGGCGATACGCTATTTATTGGCGATGTAGGCAGGCCAGACCTGGCACAGGCACTAAGCAGCGATTTAACGCAAGAGGTATTAGCATCGCACCTGTTCGACTCTCTTCGCAACAAGGTTATGCCGCTGCCAGACGATATTATTGTATACCCAAGCCATGGTGCCGGCAGCTCTTGCGGCAAGAACATGAGCAAGGAAACTACCGATACCCTTGGCAACCAGAAGAAAGTAAATTACGCGCTGCGTGCTGATATGACCCGTGCCGAATTTATTGCTGAATTGCTTGATGGCCTTGGTAAACCACCGGCTTATTTCCCTCAAAACGTGATGATGAATATTCAGGGATACCAAAGCCTTGATACCGTTATTAAAAACGGTGGGCGTATACTTACCCCCGCAGGTTTTGAAGCTACTGCCAATGCATCGGGTGCTTTAGTGCTTGATGTAAGGAATGAGAACGATTTTGCCGAAGAACACATACCCGGCTCTATATCTATTGGCCTTAACGGAAATTTTGCACCGTGGGTAGGCGCTCTTATTATGGATGTTAACCAGCCCCTTTTACTGGTTACTCCCGAAGGTTTAGAGACCGAAGCCATTACCCGCCTGGCCCGTGTAGGGTTTGATAACACACTGGGTATTTTAGGTGGTGGTATTGCTGCCTGGAAAGAGGCCGGTTTTGAGACCGACAGTATAAAATCGGTCTCTCCGGAAGAATTTGCTGCTGCTTTTGATGAAAATACCCTTGTGGTAGATTCGCGCAAGCCAAGCGAATTTGATGGTGGCCACGTGGTAAATGCGTTAAACATTCCGCTTGATTTTATTAATGAGCAGTTTGAGAAAGTACCGCAAAACCAGCCGTTTTATATTCACTGTGCCGGTGGCTATCGCTCTATTATTATGGCTTCTATATTAAAATCAAGAGGCTATCACAACATGGTCAATGTACTTAAAGGATTTGGAGGTATTAAAAATACAGCTGCACCCATTACACTTAACCAACCGGCATAATTACATTTATAACTATATAAAATTAACGTTTAGCACAAAAAGTGCAGGTATTTTTGTAATACTTTTGCGCAATAATCAAACAAACAAGAAAAAACAACAATGAAAAAAGCAATTTTATTTCTGGCAGCCGCGGCAATGGTTGTATCTTGCAAACAACTGGCAGAAAATGAATACGAAGTTACAGGAACTTTTGCCGATAACACTTTTGATGGCAAAACCATAATCCTTGAAAAACAAGGCGGCATGATGGGGCTTACCCCTATTGACACCGTAAAAGTTGAAGGCGACAAATTTGTAATTAAAGGAACAGCTACAGATCCTGAAATGGTAATGATTAATGTAGAAGGAAAAACCGATGGCAGGATTAATTTTATACTTGAACCGGGCGAAATTGAGATAAAAGTAGACAAAGACACCCTGTACAAATCAGTTACCGGTGGTACTTTTAACAATGAAAAACTTGAAGAATTTAAAGGTATAAGCTACAAAATTTACCAGGAAAACAAAAAGACAGAGGCTGCTAATATGGCTAAAGGCCAGGAAGCCATGAAAACAAACGATACCGTTACATTAAATAAGCTTCGCAAAGACAAAGAGAGCACCGTTAAAAAATGGAATGGCCAGCTTGTGGATTTCGTTAAAAAGAACCCTAAGGCTTATTGTAACCTAATGGTGCTTGGCCAGGTTGCCCAAATGAGGATTAGCAGCATGGATGAGGTTAAGAAATTATTTGATGGCCTTGACCCTTCTTTAAAGAAAACTAAAGAGGGAAAACAAATATCTGATTATTTTGCAAAGCTTGAAGCTGAGAAAAATGGCCAGCCCGCCCCTACTGCGGAAGGCGCTGAGGCTGCCGGTGCTAAAGTAGGTGATCTTGCACCACAATTTAGTGCACCAACGCCGGATGGTAAACAATTAGCTCTTAAACAAGCTTTAGGCAAGGTTACCATTGTAGATTTTTGGGCTTCTTGGTGTAAGCCATGCAGGGCAGAAAATCCTAACGTAGTAGCTCTTTATAATGAGTTACATAGCAAAGGTCTTAATATTATTGGTGTTTCTTTAGACAGAACTGCCGATAAATGGACAGAAGCTATTACAGCCGATAAACTTACATGGAACCATGTTTCTAACCTTAAATTTTGGGATGAGCCTATTGCAAAACAATATGGTGTAGCAAGCATACCTGCCACTTTTGTGCTAGATGCAAATGGTACGATAGTTGCAAAAGACTTAAGAGGTCCTGAACTTAAAGCTAAAGTGCAGGAACTTTTAGCTAAATCGTAAGGCTAAAACACATACAAAGTAGAAAATCTCCTTATGGAGATTTTTTTATTTTACTAACTGCCAGTCCGTTAAAAAATAGTGATTAAATTAGCGTATAATATGTTTGTATAGTTAAAAAACAACGCTATATTTGCACCGCAATAAGGGAAACACTTAATCTCGCAAAGGCAATGGGGAGATACTCAAGCGGCCAACGAGGACGGACTGTAAATCCGTTGGGAAACCTTCGAAGGTTCGAATCCTTCTCTCCCCACTTTTTATTATAACCTGCAAATTCAAGGATTTGCAGGTTTTTTAATTTTTAAGCACCTCATCAAAGTTTATAAAGAAGCCCAAAGTTTTTTGTGGCAAAATTCTACTCAATTTTTTTACAAAGCACCAAATAATCATTTATAAATTAACAAATTAAGTAGGTTTACAAATTCATTTTTAGCACGGTATAATTCTACCTTAAGCAATCACGTTTAGGTATTTAAAAAATAGCTAACTTATTTTCAAAAGCTTATAAAAGCCCTGCAAAACCAAGGGATTGCAGGCTTTTTAGATAAGGTTACTTTATAAAAGCAGAGGGTATATTAAATTACTTTAATATACCCTCTCTATAATTTAAACAAGCTGTAAACTAAAACTTAATTTTTAAGCAGCTTGATTGTAGAATACGAATTATCTATAATAATTTTCGCAAAATACAGGCCACTACTCAAACCTGAAACATTAATGTTAGCTTCTTTATTTTTTGGATTGACTGTTAATATGTTTTTTCCTGAAACATCTGTAATTTCTATGCTTTGAATATCGTTTTCAGAAGTAAAATTCCAAACTGACTGCGTTGGATTAGGATATACCATTATACTAACTTTACTAAAGTTTGCTGTACCAGCTACCGGATCGGCAAAGCTATAGGCACCTGTTGAAGTATTTAATGTTATGCTGTAAGTACCGGCCGTAGCAGGGATTCCGCCACCGCTTTGTGTCCCTGTCCCGTCAGGAAACGTATTAGCGCTCCATTCCTGTATCCACGCGTTATTAGCCCGAAATTTAGCAACTCCATCCATAAGGGTAATACTGTTTAAAAAATAATTTACACCATCGGTTGTAGAAAGCGTATGCGGATCTATTTCGCCAGGCGTGTTTAATGGCCATCCGTTTGGCGTGGCATCACCTACAATGGCAATTGTAGAAAAGTAAATATTGTACTCTAACGTATTTTTATTAAACGTTACATTGTAGGTTCCCGTGGGCACATCTATGGCCGACTCATCATCAAATACGGCTGTTCCGGAAGGAAATGCACTGGCTCCCCAGTTAGTTGCCCAACCATGGTCCTGCCTGAATTTTACAGCACCCGAAAGGGCTACCTGGCTTACACTGTAATGAATACCATCTGTAGTAGCCATATCCGTATCTAAATCCCAGCTTCCACCTACAACACCGGGGCCTACAAGGCTAACAACCGGATAAAGGTTTTGTGCTACAAAGCTATAAGCCAACGTTGTGGAATTAAAAGTAACATCATACACACCCGCTATTGTAGGAATGTTGTTAGTTTGGCTGTCAAACAGCCCGGTACCATCCGGAAAAGTAGCTCCGCCCCAATTGTTAGTCCAGGAGTTGTCTGCACGGAACTTAACAGATCCCTGAAACGTAACCAGGTTATCATAAGTCCATGTAATACCACCATCGGCTGTAAGCATCTGTTTGGCATCTACCGGACCCGGATTTGCTGATTCGCCTGGCCATCCATTTGGGCCTGTACCATCACCTACAATTGCTATTGAAGTAAATTGTGCGTTTGCAAAACAAAATGCAAAAAGACACATAACTAGATAACGTAATTTTTTGTTCATAATGTTTGTTTTTTAAGATATTAATTAATTGAATAACCGACTCTTAGGATAAATTCCAAGCATGAAATTTATGTAAATACAGCAAGCAATACCCTGCCCGACAACTTATCCTAAGTTCAGGTTATATATAATAAGCGTAATATTAAATTATGCAATGAAAATTGCTAACGCAAAATCATAGTTTTTTGAAGGCTTTAATATCGGCATCGGTTGCTTCTTTAATGCTGATAGCAAAACCTCCGCCCGGTGCAACAAATTGTTTTAAAGTACTTTTAGAAGTAACAATTACTTTCGTAATAACATAGTTTTGTGGCTTTTGGTTCCAGTTGGCATCTTTAGCATCGGCATAAATAGTGGCAACATATTTTTTGCCTGCCGGAAGGTAGCTAAAAGGTACTATAGCAGTCCTTGAATTCTCATCGGTAACGCCGCCTACAAACCACTCGTTCTTACCTTTAGCTTTACGGGCTATGGTTATATAATCGCCTGGCTCTGCCTCCTGCACATAAGTGTTATCCCAATCTACAGCCACATCTTTTATGAACTGAAATGCATCAGGAAAGCGCTCATAGTTTTCAGGAATGTCAGCTGCCATTTGTAATGGGCTGTACATAGTAATATAATAAGCCAGCTGTTTGGTAAGTGTAGTGTTTACGCGTTGGTTACCACCGGTTTTGTAATAAGTAAGATCGGTTTGAAAGATACCCGGGGTATAATCCATAGGCCCACCCATAAGGCGCGTAAACGGTAATATTGTTGTATGCTCGGGAGCTAATCCGCCCATAGCTTCAAACTCAGTTCCACGAGCCGATTCCTGTGCTATCCAGTTAGGGTATGTCCTGTTTAATCCCGTAGGGCGCACGGCTTCATGGCTGTCTATCATTATTTGGTAATCAGCCGCCCTTTCGGCAACATGTATATAGTGGTTTACCATCCATTGCCCATCGTGGTGCTCGCCACGTGGTATTATGCTACCCACATAACCTGTTTTTACAGCACTATAGTTGTTGTCTTTCATAAACTGGAAAGCCCTGTCTAACCTGCGCTCATAATTTGTGGCCGATCCTGATGTTTCATGGTGCATAATAATCTTTACCCCTTTAGATGCTGCATAATCACGCAGCTTTTTTACATCAAAATCCGGGTATGGCGTAACAAAATCAAACACCTCTTCTTTCCAGTTGCCTATCCAGTCTTCCCAACCTATATTCCAGCCTTCTACAAGTACAGCATCAAAACCATGCTTAGCCGCAAAATCTATATAATGCATTACACGCTCATTAGTAGCGCCGTGCTTTCCGTTAGGAGTAAGTTTGGTAAAATCATCCGTAAGCTTTACGTTATTCTCTTTACCATAGGCCCAGGTACTTTTACCTGCAACAAAATATTCCCACCATACGCCAATATATTTGGTAGGCTTTATCCATGATACGTCTTTGTATTTAGTAGGTTCGTTAAGGTTTAAAATAAGTTTAGAAGCTAAAATATCGGTAGCTTTATCGCTCACTATGATAGTTCTCCATGGGGTTTGTGCATCGGTTTGCATATAGCCATTATTACCCACAGCATCGGGCGTTAGATGCGAGCTTAGTTTAAAACCAGAATCTACATTTAAGGACATCGCCGGATAATTAATAAGCGCTGCCTCATGAATGTTGATAAACAACCCATCCGACGATTTCATCATAGATGGGGTTTGAACCGATGGGTTGGCAATAGGCTGCTGTGCACTTATTTCTATAGTTGCCTTTTTTTGCAATGCAGGTATTTCGGATAGTTTAGATGTTGTATATGCATACTCATTAGTATCATAATCGCCCGGAATCCAAAATATTTTATGGTCGCCTGCAAGGTTAAATTGAGTGTGCTCATCTTTAATAATAAAATAGCTTAGTCCGTCCTGTTTGGGGAATTCATACCTAAAGCCCAGGCCATCATTAAACAAACGGAACCTGATGCCAATGTACCTGTTGTTATTTTTTGGCTGTGTTAAGGTAACAAGCAATTCATTATAATTGTTACGAATTGTTTTTTCCTCGCCCATTACAGGTTCCCATGTAGTGTTTACAGTTGCCTGCTCGGTTTTAGATACCGTAAAGCCGTCTGTAAATGAGGCGGCATTTTTAACCTCAATACCTAAAGTACTTGGCTTAATAACAGCTTTGCCTTTATAGGTTAACTGGTAAGACGGCACGCCGTTTTGCTCCAGTTTAAACTGAAGTGAAAAATTTTTATCCGGGGAAGAAAGGTTTTGTGCCTGCATTACAAAAGTGTTAAACACACTAAAGAGCATGGCCACAAAGGCTATATATTTTAAATTCATTGGATTATAGTAAGGATTAATAACGCACAATTAGTTTTTAAGTACAAGGTATTGGTGTGCCTGTAATGTTACCTGCGTGCCTATAGTAAAAGGTGCATTAGAAAAAGCATCTTTCCAGGATGTGGCGCCTAAAGCAGTAGGTACAATATAGCTTACCGGTACATTAGTAAGATTAGAAAGCACTAATACTGTCTCGCTATCTTTTTTCATAGTAAATACACTTACCGCATTGCTGCTATAACCCGTATAGCTACCTGATTTTATTGCGTTGCTTGTACTCCTGAAAGCAATTATCTTTTTATATTCAGCCAAAACACCTGCATCGGCAGTGTTCCAGTCTATAGGTGTTTGGTTAAAATAGTCTATACGCTGATTATAGCCAATTTCCTGTCCGTTATATATCATCGGTACCGATTTCATATACGCGGCAACTACAAATGCTGCAAGAGAGCCATCACGGCCGTTAAATAACTCGTAAGGAGTACCATCAGATAGGTTTACATCATGGTTGGTTGTATATCTAACCACACGTTGCGACTCAGTATAGTTATTAGCATACTCAGTAGCATTTGAATCCTGAAGGTAAGTGGCAGGTTTGCTGCCGTTGAACACCTGCTCTAAAGCGCTAAAAAAGTTGAAGCCAAAGGTAAAATTAAAGCCCGCCTGAAAATGGTTTACCCTTGTACCCTCGGCAAGCATTAACAGTTCCTGGCTTTTAACCGAACGTACTTTGGCAATAGCTTCCGTCCAGAAACCCTGCCCAACAAAATCAGCGTAATCACATCTAAAACCATCTATATTGGCAGTATAAACCCAATATTGCATAGCATCTATCATGGCAGCCCTCATTTCTTTATTGTCAAAGTCTAACTGTGCTACATCATTATAATTAGTTCCCGGAGGTATAATAATATTGCCCTCTTCATCTTTTTGGTACCAGTCAGGATGATCAGTAATCCATGCATTATCCCATGCGGTATGGTTAGCCACCCAGTCTAAAATCACAGCCATATTTTTTGAATGTGCTTCATTTACAAGGGTACGAAGGTCTTCCAGCGAACCAAAATCGGGATTTACAGCCTTGTAATCTTTTACAGCATAGGGAGAACCCTGACCACCGGCAGAATTTAATTGCCCAACAGGGTAAATGGGCATAAGGTAAACCACATTAGCGCCCAAGGCTTTAATGTCGTCAAGTTTAGCGCGTACTCCGTTAAGCGTACCCTCCTGACTAAACGCGCGGATGTTTACCTGGTATATTATGGCATCTTCGGCTTTAGGCATAGCTGTAAAAGTACTGCCGTATTGCTCATAAGGGGCAGCGGCCTTGTCATCATCATTGCTGCAGGATAGTAATGCAAGTGCAAACACAACTGCATGTAGTATATTCATTTTTAATTTCATGTTTTTTGATCTTAATATGGGTATGATTAAGTAATGCATCCTCCTGCCAGTATGAAAGCAGGAGAAATGCTTACCAGAAATAATCAACTGAACCAAATTTATTCTTAATACTTAATTTTTAATAACAGTATATGTTGCGGTTGCAGGAGGAGTGTCAACTGCAAAGGTTACGGTATAGTTACCACTTTCTTCTATCGTATGCGCTCCGGAATTGTCCAGTACAACTGTACCGTTAGCAAGTTCCCCACTTTCTCCATTAGCAGAGCCGTAGTTAATTGTCCATGCATCGTTTAGCCTGAATTTTAATGCTCCCGGTGTTAAGTCTCCGGTATACGTCCATCGTTCTGCAACATGGTCGTAGCTCATATTGGTATCGGCATCCCAACCACCCGGGGTAGCTGTACCAATTATGCCGTAAGCGTAAGGTACTGCACTGTAGGTTAATGTATTTAGGTTTACTGTTATTTGGTAGGTTCCCGCAGCAGGGACTGATAAATTATCATCATCATTCTCTGCAATGCCGTCGCCGCCGGTAGAACCATAAAATGTATCCCAATTTTTCTTAGGGGTAAACTTAAATTCAAGCTGCCCTTCAGGAAAAGTGGCATACCCCTGAAAAATACCTTCCTCTATACCCCTTAGCCTTGCAGCAGTTTCGGGGTTCCAACCCTGGTACTGGCCCGGCATATACATCATCAGTTCAAAAGGTGTTACATTTAAAACAATTGATTTAGAATACACAGCACGATCAAGCGTTGCTATTGCACGAACCGCCAGTTGGCCCGGTGTATCGTATTGCAAGCCTAATGCTAATGCTATAGTATTAAGGTCTTTGCCTAAAAATGATTTACTTAGAACAGCCTCGCCTACCTCAATGCGTTGGGCATTAGCCCATGCGTTAGCGCCAAGGGTATCTGTTGGGATGTCGATTTCTAAAGCATAGGTAACCGGAGCATTTACAGGAAATGCCACATCCTGCCATGACAGCGTAGTTACCGTTTGAAAATTGTTATCGGCATCAATTACAATGGTAGTTGAAGACGCTTCGATGCCGCCCGCAAAATTTACTGTACTTAAAGTAGTAAGGTCGCCATCATCGGTACACGATGCGCCAAGCAGGGCAACGGCAAAAACAGCAAACAGTTTATTTATATGTTTTTTCATGATTTTCTAAATTTTTAGTAACCCGGATTTTGTACAAGCCCGGCGTTAGCATTTAAAGCTGATGTTGGGATAGGGTATAATTTCCTGAATTCTGGCGATGTGCCGCTTTTTAAAGTTTTAGGTAACAGGAATTTGCCAAAACGTATCATGTCCTGCCTCCTGTGGCCTTCCCAGTTTAACTCAAAACCACGCTCATCATAAATATCATCCAGGCTTGGATTGCCAGACAATGCGTTAAGCCCGGCACGCTGTCTTGTCATATCTACATATTGTTTTGCTACCCCGGCATCGCCAAGGTGTACATTACATTCAGCCATCATTAACAATACATCGGCATACCTGTAAATAGGGAAATCATTAGATGCTCCACCCCCATCCATTGTACCGGCGGGATAAAATTTAAGCCCGCGGATACCTGCCAGTGGTGCAGCACCCGGATTATCAAGGGAAGCTACATCAAGAGTATAGTTTACACCACCGCCCTGGTCGCCAAATAAAAATTGTTTTTTCCTTATGTCGTTATCATCAAATTTCTCAAAGAAATCCCTTGGTACAATGGTACCATTCCAGCCGCTAAATCCTATTAGTGAAAGTGCGTGAACGCCATAAAGGCTTCGGATGCCATATACATTTCTTGACACCACATTTGCGGTAGCAAACATAGATAATATGGTTTCATCCTCCGGATTTGTATCGCCAAATAGCTCGTAAAAATGGTAGCCAAGCGGGCTCGCTGCATTCACTCCGCCAGGATGCAGTGAAAAACCACCCTCACTAACCTTTTGGCAGGCTGCAAGGCACTCACTCCATTTAGGGATTCCTGTATATACTTCAGCATTTAAATATACTTTAGCCAAAAGCGTATAGCCTGCCCATTTATTAAACCTGCCATAGTAGTTACCACCTTTAGTAGCCGATAAATTCTCTACATTTTGGGTAAGTTCTGTTACTATAAAGTTATAAACTTCTTCGCGGCTTTTTTGTGGTATCTGGTCTACCGTTATATTATTTTCGGTGTAAAACGGTACATCACCAAAATCATCAATAAGCAGGTAATAAAAGAACGCCCTGAGTACTTTTGCCTCGGCAATTTTAGAAGGGTCTGCGTTAGAAGTTTCAAGCAGTGATACCGCTAAGTTGGCATTAAAGATCGATTTATACAGCCAGTTCCAGGTATTGTCTATCATAGTGTCTGTAGGCAGCCACTCATGTTTGTAAATGCGTGCAAATTCTATAGACCAGTTTCCATCGGTACGGTGTGGTATTACCTGCTCATCGGCACTCATAGAGTTTAGGTCGTACCAGCCCATATCGGCACCGGCATAACCTACACCATTCCAGTTACCGCTTACCTGTGCATAAACACCGGCAAGGGCAACATCAGACCCTTCGGCCGATCCGTAGAAATCATCTGTTGTGTATCGATCATATACTGTTTCGTCTACATCGGTACATGCGGCAAGCAGTACAAAGCTAAAGCTAAATAATATGACTAAATTTTTTAATTTCGTTTTCATTCCCGTTTGCATTTTTATTTAAATTTTACATTAAGTCCAACAGTGAAAGTCCTTGTACGCGGATAGATACCGTTGTCTCCACCGGCTCCGTTACCACCCGAAAAATTCAATTCAGGGTCGAGTCCGCTATAATCTGTAATCAGCAGCAGGTTAGTACCTGTAAATGAAACCCTTAAAGACTCAATGTACTTAACTTCTTTAAAATTAAAGCTGTAGCCTACGGTTGCATTTTCAAGCCTTATAAAATCGCCTTTTTCCAGCCAAAGGTCAGAGCCATACTGGCTTGTATATAAACCAAGCGGAACAGCACTCGCTAACAGGTTTGATTTACCAATGTTCTCCTCATAACTAAGGCTTGATTTTATACTGTTGTAAATCTTGTTTCCGCCAGATCCTTTCCACAACATAGAAGCATCAAGGTTTTTATACCTTAAAGTAGGATTAAACGCAAAAGTATATTTAGGCAATGCAGATCCTCGCTGAATACGGTCTTCACTCCTGTTGCCCTGGTCTATTACTCCGTCGCCGTTAACATCCTGCACCGTTTCTGCATTAGCATCGTTTTTACCGGTATGGTGAAGTATATTGAATGTGCCAATTGGCTGGCCCTTAATTAAGAAATTATTTGGCCCCCACGATACATAATCGGTGTTAAGCGGTACGCCGTTAATGCTCCCACTAAGGTTTAGCACTTCATTCCTTAAAAATGTGGCGTTACCGTTAAGCGTTAATGTTAGGTCGTTAGTATCTATAAGGTCATAGCTTAGTGATGCCTCTATACCCTCGTTCCTTATGTTGCCCACATTAGCCCTGATCGTAGAGAACGGGAAGGGTGGCTGTGGTACTGTATAATCAAAAAGAAGGTTATCGGTTTTTGCAGTAAAAATATCAAATGTACCACGCAGCCTGTTTTTAAGGAGTGCAAAATCAATACCTACGTTAGTTTGCTTTTTAGTTTCCCATTTAAGATCGGCATTAGCATTTTGGGTAATAGCATAATTTGTAATTTGCTGGCCGCCAAAATATGTTACACCGCTTGCTCCTACTAACGATATTGAGTTGTAAGGAGATAAGCCCTGATTACCTGTAACACCATAACCTACGCGTAGTTTTAAAGCGCTTACTACTGCCTGGTTTGCCATAAAACCTTCCTGGTCTACTTGCCATGCAACCGATGCCGATGGGAAGTTACCCCATTTGTTGTTGGCCCCAAATACTGATGAACCATCTCGCCTTAAACTGGCGGTTAGCAAATATTTACCTAAATATGAGTAGTTTACACGACCAAGGAATGAAACCAGGGTACGGTCGTTTTTGTATGATGAAAAATCTCCGGAAAGTACTTTTGATATGTCTCCTAACTGTAGGGCGTTGTAGGTGGTCTTATCATTAATAAAGCCCCTTGCCTGGGCGTAGTTGCCCTGGTACTCCTGGTTTTGCCATTCGTATAGGGCTAGTGCATTAACGCTATGGTCGCCAAATATTTTTTTGTAGCTAAGGCTTATGTTTAAAAGCTTTTCGTTTTGCCTGTTGTTGTTAATGTTTGCAAATCCATTTTGGTTAATGGCATTCGCATCGGTAGAGGCTACAGGAATATAAAAGCCTGTCATGGCACTTGTCTTTCTCCAGCTTCCAAAACCTCCTATCGAAATTCCGTCATAAACATCAAGATCAGCTTTCAGGCTCCCAAAAAGATTATCATTTTGCGATTCATTAGTTACCGTCTGGCTAACTGCATATGGGTTTAGGTATTTAAAGATATTAGGGTCTGTAAAATAGGTACCATCTGTATTAAACACCGGGTCAGTTGGCCGCATTAGGTACGCATTACTAATAAGGTTAGACGTAAACGACTCCCTGCCTATACTTTGCACCATACTTTGAGTATTGTTTATACCGCTGTTAAGGTTAAAGTTCAGTTTTAATTTTCCATCAAGCGCAGTTTGGGTTGCCTGTACACGGCCAATGTATTTTTTATTATCCGAGTTTTGTACCACACCTTCCTGCAAAACAGCTGCAAGAGATGCCCTGTACGTAAACGTATCTGTACCTCCGCCAAAGGAAAGTGTGTAGTTTTGTGTAGCGCCGCTTTTGGTAAGGATATCATACCAGTCGGTATTGGCACCATGGTTAGCCGATGCCGGTACGCCAATTTTCTGAGCTTCCGCCCACCATTCATCGGCACTTAGCATATCTAATTTTTTAGGTATGTAATCGTATGATGTAGATGATGAAAACTCTATGGATGTACTCCCCGCTTTATTTCTTTTAGTTGTTACAATAATTACACCTGCAGCACCCCTTGTACCGTATATTGCTGTAGCCGATGCATCTTTCAGCACGTCTACACTGGCAACTTCGCTGGGCGGTATCTGGTTTAAGAGGTCCATATTACCTTGTATACCATCTACAACTACCAAAGGATCGTTACCGCCAATAAGCGACGATATACCTCGTATCCTTACATAAGGCGCTGAGCCGGGCTCACTGCCTGTTTGTGCAATGTTTACACCCGCAAGTTTACCAGATATAAGCTGTAAAGGGTTAACAAGTGCGCCCTGGTTCATGTCTTTTTCCAAAACAGAGCCTACGGCACCCGTTACATCCCGCCTTGTAGTAGTACCGTAACCTACCACGACAACTTCCTGTAGTTCGCTCACTTCAGGTGCCATTTGTATAGTACTGTTATCCTGTGCTGCACTTATTTTTTTTGCCTGATAGCCTATGTAAGTTACAACCAGTACAGCATTGGGGCCGGAAACAGAAATTGAGAAATTTCCGTCAACATCTGTTGATACACCATTTGTAGTATTTTCTTCAACTATAGAGGCGCCCGGAAGTGGCATGCCATTCTCGTCTACAACTTTTCCCTTAACAGTTTGCTGAATGTTGACAGATTTAGGAATTGTTACTGGAGCTTTTTTTAAGATTATCTGTGTATCCCTTACCTTAAAAGAAGTACCGGTATCCTTAAACAGGGTGTTTAAAACCGCATCGATACTTTCATCTTTTACACGGATAGATACAAGGCGGTTAACGTCTATATCATCAATATTATAAATAAAACGGAAGTCGGTTTGCCGTTCAATCGTCTCTATAACCTTCTCAACAGTTTTATTGTTTAATTTAAGGCTAACTTTAGTTTGGGCATAAGTATTAGCCCTGCCACTAAACATAACGACCAACAGAAGTAGGGTGGTTAGTTTCACTTTCAGGTTAATTTTAAGCAACGGGTATTTTAACCCTATGCTTTTTGGGTTTATTTTCATAAATTTGTTAATGGTTGTAATTCTACCTTGGGTTATAATCAATTATCTAATCGGAAATTGTTCTCAGGCTTTTTCCGATTTTTTTTTACATCGTAATTTTCATACATTCATTTTACTGGGATTTAAGGTTATTTAATGGTTATAGTATCATCTTTAATAGTATAATTAATTCGCTGAATGTCGTTAAAGTAGCTTAAAACAACACCTATAGGCTGCTGTTTAAACGAGGCATTAAATTTCTCGTTAGCTAACTTTTGGTTTTGGTTATGAATAGTAACATTGTAATGGCGCTCCAGTTTTTTTGCTATATTTTTAAAGCTCATGTTCCTAAAATATAGTTCGCCATATATCCATGATGTATATACATCTGTACTTACCGATTTAACATCTATACTACTGTCTTTTTTTGCAAAACTGCCTTTGTAACCTGGTTTAAGTACTGTATTTTTTAAAGCATCAAATTTTTGGTTTTTTGTGTAAAGCGCTACAGATCCTTCTTCCAGCACTACATCGGTAAGGTCATCATCATCATAGCTGCTCACATTAAAATGAGTACCTAAGGCGCGTACATTTAAATTACCGGCATTTACCACAAAAGGGTGTTTTTTATCTTTTGCCACATCAAAATAGGCTTCACCATCTAAAAACACCAGCCTTTCCTGCCCGGCAATAAAACGAACAGGATAGCGTAGTGTAGTTCCCGCATTTAAGTGCACGATAGTACCATCTGAAAGCTGTAGCTGAAAACGTTTACCGTAAGGTATTTTAATTGTATTGTATACAAGGTTTTCTATAGATGTGTTGGTATCGTACTTAATTTTACTTCCCTTTTGGTTGCCTACCACATTGCCATTGGCATCGGTTAGTGCTGCCTGCCCGGTTTCGGTTAACACCTGTATGTCGCCGTTTTCTAATTGTATTGTAATTTCATTGCCTTTTAAGAGTGGCAGGCTTTCTTTATGATTGTTAGATCGTATTTGGTAAACCAGCCCAACTGTAAGCAATACAACAACAGAGGCTGCTATACTAATGTATTTTTTATAGCTACCCCTTTTCCTGTTAATTGAAATTGGACGTTTATTTTGTACAGTTATATTTGTAAATATGCTGTGGGCAGTTGCAGTATCCATAAGGGGCATATTACCAAGCAATTCTTTTACTTCATCTACCGTAGGAAAATCATCAGTAAGTTGATTTTTTTTAAAGTATTCGGCAACTTCCTTAATTTCTTCAGCGTTGCACTGGTTTAAAATAAACTTCTGTAATAATATCTTTATATAAGGGCTGTTGCTCATTACGCAATTGTTTTAGTATCTGTATACCTATTATACAGTTGAAAGCCCTTAGACTACTACTCAAACGATATAATTTTTTAATATTTTTTTAAAATAAAATTTAAAATATTGATTTTAAGCAATTTAAAAACATAAATTAAATAAAAAAAAATCACTCTAAAGAGTGATTTGCAGAAGTAAGGATAATAGTAGTAGCAAAATCTCGTCGTGAGCTTGAAAAAATAGCCGCATAGACTCCAGTGCTTTACTCATTTGGCTTTTTACCGTATTTACGGATATGCCAAGTTCTGCACTAATTTCTTCGTATGTTTTACCCTTACGGGACATTTTAAATATCTTCTTGCGTTTGGGAGGCAATTCTTTTATGGCAAGTTTTTTTAGTTTTTTGCAATCGTCCTCACGAATATGATAGTCTCCCTGCTCGTGAGATGTAGCGCTGCTTTTAAAAATTTCCTCTTTAAGAAGTACATCATTTGCGGCAACATTAAGCGTGTTAAAAGCCTGGTTCCTGGCAATGGTTGTTAAATAGGATTTGAATGACTTACTGGCGTCTAAATTTTCTCGGTTAAGCCATACCTTTAAAAAAACATCCTGAACATTCTCTTCGGCAAAGTCTTTAGATTTTAAAAGGCTAAGGCTATAACCATAGATATCCTGATAATAATTATCAAAAAGTTTACGGAATGCTTTCTCATTGTGATTTTTTAGTTCACTGATAAGAAGGGATTCATCAAAACTCTTTATATCCGACATTTTTATTTATCCTGTATTTTTGATAGGTTAAATTATGATTGTTGCAATTTAAATGCAAAAAATAAATCATGTTGACAAAGATATAAAATTTTGAATTAAGAATTATATCTAAATAAATTTGTAAAATGCTCAATACGTATCACTTATATTTTTATACCTGTGTATACAGTATGTTATTTAATAAAGTGTTTATAAACTATTTTCATCTTAAATTATACATATTCAGTAGTATCTATTATTATACAATAAAAATCTTACATTTGCTTTGCATTATCTCCCATTAAACATTCCTGAAATACCATGCTTGCTAAAAAACTACGCTTTTTTAATGTTGGTGTGTTGCTTATTGCATTAGTAGCAATAAGCAGCAAGGCTATTTCTCAAACAAGGTCGCAATGCGATACCATAATTGAGAAAGGCATAGATGCCCTGTGGAAAAAAGAGCATGCAAAATCGTTAGAGCTGCTTACCCAGGCCCGCACCAAGGCTGAAAAGAACCATTGGCACAAAGAATTGTATAAGGCTACCATTAATATTGGCTCTAATTATTACGCCATGCATGATTATGGCGAGGCCCTTAATTATTACATGGAGGGCTATAAAAATGCAGTAAAAAACCTTGAGCCTAAATACGAAATGTTGGTGCTTAACAATATAGCCGTATTATATTCTGAAGAAAAGAATTATGATAAGGCAAAAATGTATTTTGAAAAAGCCTACAATACCGCAAAAGAAATTAAGGACTATAAAAATTTAGGGTTATACGCGCTTAATCTGGGTAATGTTGCTAACCAAACCAATGACCCCGTAAAAGCAAGGAAATATATTTTAGAGGGGATAGGATACTTAAAAGATAATAAAGAAACACATTTTTTAATGCAGGCAAACATATCGCTTGCAGAAAATGACTTATTGTTGGGTAAAACAGTACAGGCGCGCAGCGAAGCCCAGGATATATATAAACAACTGGATAAACCTGAGTTTAAAAATGACCGTATGTGGCTGTTAGTGCTTATTGCAAAAACCTATACTAAAGAACAAAACTATAATGAGGCCATAACTACGGTGCAGAAGGTATTTAACCTTAACCCGGATGTAGAAACCAAGGCCGATCTTTACCGCCTGCTTTCTAAAATATACTACAAACAACAATCTTATGAAACGGCTATCAGGTACAAAGACTTGGTAATAACGTTAGACAGCACCCTGACTAAAATAAGGAATACCCGCATTTTTGAGAACAGCAAAGTAAAGTTTGAAATACTTAATTACCAAAACCAGATTGCCCATAACCAGGAGAAAATAAGTGCAGAGCGTAAAATATTTCTATCGGTACTGCTTATTGTTATAGCCATAGTAATAATTGTAATATTAATGCTAAGGCAAAAGAAGGCTATTGCCGAAAAGAACCAGCATATAGCGGTGTTGCAACTGGAAAAGGAAAAAAGTGATAAACTGCTTTTAGAAAAACAAATAACAGCCTCCCGGTTTGAAAAAGAACAGCTTCAGGGTGAGGTAGAATCGGGCAACAGGAAACTGTCATCCAAGGCATTGTACCTTTCCAGCAGGAACGAGCTTATAGAAGACATTTTGGAATACCTTTCTAAAAAACCAAAATTTTCTAAAGACCCTGTTTTGTCAACTCACATACAATCGCTAAAAAACCACCTGCGCAGCGATAACGAATGGGAAGACTTTATTGCCCATTTTGAGAACGTAAACCAGGGCTTTTTAATGCGGCTAAAAGAGCTGCATCCCGGCCTCAGCGCAAACGATACTCGCTTTATTGCTTATGTGTACATGAACCTGAGCACTAAGGAGATTGCATACATACTTAACATAACATTGGTTGCTGCACGCAAGAGAAAAGAGCGTATTACCGCAAAAATGGAAATTCCTAAAGATGTGGAATTATTTGACTATATATCAAGCATTTAAATATTAAATGTCGTACAAATTGTCTCTATTTGTCACGTTATTTGCTCCTCACTTTAACTACACAATAAAAATTTTGCTTTAATTTTTAGTTAATGTTGCATTAAAATCGCTTCACTAACCCAATAATTCCTACTCCAGATTATTGGTCAAAAACTAAATGCAGAACATGAAAAAAATCTATTCACTAATTCTTTTGGCATTGCTATCCTTAAATGGTAATGCGCAGGGATTGCCTCTTGAAACCTTTGAAGGTTCCTGGACAACGCCTGCTACAAATCCTGGCAGCGGTGGCCCTGATGGCTGGGCTATTATTAACCTTGCAGGCCCGGCTAAAACATGGTTACATGCCAGCGGCAGCGATGCACAGCCGGCTTACCTGGGCACACACGCCGCTTACCTGGACCGTGAAGCTGTTGCTCCTGAAACTACCACCAGCGACTGGCTGGTAACAAAATCATTCGTAGTGCCACAAAATGGCCAGCTGCGGTTTTTTTCTAAACTGTTTTTTAATGCCGACCAGGGTACACAGTATAAAGTAATGATATCTACAACTATAGGTACCACTGCCCAGACTGCTGTTGAAAACTATACTGAGCTTGCATCATTTACCGAACTGGAAATGAACCCTACACAGTTAAACTGGACGGAAAAGATAATAACCCTACCAACAATTTATGAAGGCGAAACAGTTTATATAGCTTTTGTAATGCAGGGCAATCAGGGCGACCGCTGGGATATAGATAATGTACTCGTTGCAGAGCAATGCTTACCTCCTGCAAATTTAAGCGCCCAGCCCTACACCACTACATCATCTAAACTAAGTTGGGAAAGTACTGTTGCACCTGCCTCATGGGATGTTGCAGTGCTGCCCTTAGAGGAAGGGTTTACAGGAACCGGCCAAAATTATAC
Organism: Flavobacterium zepuense; assembly: GCF_007097145.1. Taxonomy (GTDB): domain Bacteria; phylum Bacteroidota; class Bacteroidia; order Flavobacteriales; family Flavobacteriaceae; genus Flavobacterium; species Flavobacterium zepuense. Next base: position 520,149 of record NZ_VJVZ01000001.1, read on the forward strand.
CGGTACACTACCTTATATTGCGGGCGGCTTACAGCCAAATACCCAGTACAAATTTTATGTAAGGGCAAATTGCGATACCGGCCTGGGCAGCGAATGGGAAGGGCCACTTTATTTTACCACCCTGTGCGATGCGCTTCCGGCGCCGTTTTATGAGGGCTTTAACTCCAACTCTTCCACACAAAATTGCTGGACGGTACTAAACTCAAATAACGACAGCTTTACATGGAACCTTGATTATATATATGATACGTTTGAGGGAGATGAAGCCGCACGCTTTGACTCCGGCTACGCCTTTGCAAATAACGATATGCTTATCTCTCCCGGTATAATATTAACGGGTAATGAGTATTTAAAATTCCATTTTAAAACAGCCAATAATCCTGTCCCGTTTAAAATAATGGTATCTACCACGGGTATAGCCCCCGAGGATTTTACTACAGAATTAGCGCCGCTAACCACCTATTACAACACCACTTTTGTAGAAAAAACAATTAATCTTTCTAATTTACCTGCCGGCACTACGTACATAGCCTGGTACATACCACAGGGTACTGTAGCCGCCGACCAGTTAATTATAGATAACGTACGCATTAATACACAGGTTGCGTGTGCTGAGCCAATTGACCTGACCGCTAATAATATATCTTGGAATGCTGCCATATTATCATGGCTGCAGGGCGATACCGAAAGTTCATGGCAGGTAGTAGTTCAGCCTGCAAATGGCCCAGTACCTACGGCAGCTACAGTGGGCGAAACAGCATCGGCAACATCATTCAATAAAACTGGGCTTTTAACTTCAACCCAATATGAATATTATGTACGTTCGGTGTGCGATGCGCTAAACAGCAGTACATGGGCAGGGCCTTACCGTTTTACAACTGGCTGTGGGCCTAACTCAATACCTTTTTATGAAGGCTTCAACAGCCAGTCTACGACAGAAGACTGCTGGCAAATTGTAAATGCCAACTTTGACTGGAATTCATGGAATACTGATTATCCGTGGTCAGGCCCCTATGAAGGCGATCAGGCGGCCACGCTTTCAACAAGTGCATTACCTAATGACTGGCTTATTTCTCCGCCAATAACATTAAACGGTAACCAAAGGTTAAAATATCATCACAAGGTTAATTATGGTTCGGCAGGTTTTAAAGTAATGCTGTCTACCACACAAAAAGACCCTGAAGATTTTACAGAGGTTATCGTGCCTGGCCAAAATTATACCAATACAGCCTATGTTAAAGAAATTGTATCGTTAGCCAATTACACCGGCACAGTATACCTGGCATGGCAGGTTACACCCGGGCTTGATTTTGGCCCGGACATTACCATAGATAATATTGTGGTAGAAAATATACCTACCTGTTCTGAACCCGGCATACCTGTAACAACAAGTATAAACCAGGGCGCTGTAACGCTATCCTGGCCGCAGGGCGGTAACGAAACAAACTGGGAAATTTTTGTTCAGCCGGCAGGCGGAGCAATACCTACCGGTAGCGGGATCCCTGCAAATACAAATCCTTTTACTATTACACAATTGCCCGATGGCAGCCCGTTACAGCCCTCTACTAACTACCAGGTCTATGTAAAAGCGGTGTGTAGCAGTACCGATAGCAGCATCTGGTCAGATCCCGGCAACTTTGTTACGCTTCCCGTTAACGACAATTGTGCAGGTGCATTAAATGTACCCGTAAATACCACAGCATTGTGTACAAATTCGACAGCAGGGACCGTAAAAGGAGCAACAGCATCGTCATCTGTATCCGACTGTAACATATCCGACACACAGGCAGATAATGATGATGTATGGTTTAAGTTTACAGCCACGGCTACCACGCATACCCTGTTTATCACCGATATTGTGGGGTCGGAAACCTCATTAATGTATGGCCTATATAGCGGAAATTGCAGCAATTTAGTCCAATTAGGGGAATGTTATTATGCAGGCGCTGTACCAAAAGTGCTGCGTGAGCTTGTTATAGGGCAAACCTATTGGATAAGGGTGTTTACCCCATATACCGCTGCACCTCAGGATACATCATTTAATGTATGCATAAGAACACCAGATCAGCCAATTGCTGTGAGTACCACACAATATACAAATACACAACTAATTACTGACCTGTTTATGGATACTGCGTGCACCGATATAAGCAATGTAGTAGCATCATCGGGCCCGGAGCATGGCTTAAGTACAACCGGGATAGGTTATTTTAGCCAGAATCAATCTGATTTTATGCTGCCGGAAGGTATCGCATTAACAACCGGGGATGTTACTAAAACTGTAGGCCCTAATTATGGCGATGGTTATGGCAATTTACTGCACGAATGGTGGTTGTGGGATGGCGATGCCGATCTTAATACCAGCATGGCTCAGGCGGGTTTTCAGGGAACATCGGGATCTGTAGGGCCATCCTATATGGCAACAACGCTGGAGTTTGATTTTGTACCTAAAGGCACGCAACTGAGCTTTGATTTTATTTTCGCATCAGAACAGTACGGGCCGGGCTCAGTACAATGTTTTAACTCGTTCGCATTTGCCTTTTTACTTACCGATAGCAACGGCAACACGACTAACATGGCCGTGGTACCCGATACCAACACTCCTGTAGGCGTAACTTCGATAAGGAATGCTGCCGTAGGTAATTTTATTTGCGATGCCCAAAACGAAGGCTATTTTGATGAATACAATGAAGGCAATGGTTTAGAAAACAATACTCCTATCAATTTTAACGGCCATACCGTGCCGCTTAAAGCAAAGGCCGATTTAAATCCTAACGAACAATACCACCTTAAACTGGTAGTTGCCGACTGGACCGGGGGTAGCTATGGCGATTCGGGGGTATTTATAGGCAAGGCAGAAATTAGCGTAGAGGTTGATTTAGGCCCTGACCTTTTAGTGAGCACTAACACTGCAGTTTGTGCCAATGGCGAACATACCATTACTACAGGCCTGAATGCAGATGACTATGATTTTATATGGACACGCGATGGCGAAATCCTTACCGGCGAAACCAATGCCACACTTACCATAACGCAGCCGGGCACCTATGCCGTGCAGGTAATAGCCGAAGGCGATACTTGTGCCTTGGCACAGGATAGTGTTGTTATAGAATTCTACCCTTCGGTAGAAAGCGTTACAGGTAACCCTGAAAACCTAACTGCCTGCGATAACGACGGCTTTGCCCAGTTTGACTTTTCGGTAAGCACTATTGCAATCGTTCAGGGTACTACCACAGGCCCTTATGAGGTGTCTTACCACCTTACACATGATGCCGCACAAAACAACACGGGAGCACTACCGCTAACCTATCAAAATGCTACGCAGGGGGTGCAAACCATTTACGTAAGGATCTATGATACAACTATACAGTGTTACGGTATTAAGTCGTTTACAATATCCGTACACAATATACCTGAGTTTACCGTTAACGATATTACAGGGCTGTGTACCGCTGCTACGGGTACAATTACCGTTGTTCCTGTAAATTATGACCCGCTTGATGTTACCTACACATGGACAAGAGACAGCCAGCCGCTTACCGATACCACAGCTAACCTTACAATTACAAGTGCAGGTGTCTATACCGTTACCGTAAACAATCATGGCTGTGTTACTACCAAAACTGTAACCGTTACGGCAATACCGGCACCGCCTGTAGATGAAATTGCCGACGCTACCGCTTGCGAAAGTTATATTTTACCGGCACTTTCTGCCGGCAATACGTACCATACCCTGCCAAATGGCGGAGGTATAACCCTCAACGCCGGTGAAACTATCAGCAGCAGTCAAACCATTTATGTGTTGGCACAAAACGCAGCAGGCTGTACTGCCGAAAGCAATTTTATAGTTACCATTAATCCGTTACCGCAATTTTCGCTGAGCGCACCTGTAAATGCATGTAGCGCCGCAATGATAGATGTAACAGTAGTTGCCCAGAATTTTGACCAGGCTGCCGCAACCTATTCATGGTCGCTTAACGGCACACCTGTAGATGGCAGCGGGCCTGTGCTTGAAGGTATCGACTTTGGTACCTATGCCGTTACCGTAACCCTTAATGGTTGTAGTGTTACTAAAAACATCGTGGTTGTAAAAAACAATGATGCTGTGGCAATTGCCTTTACCGAGGGTTGTGAAGACGATATATACATGCTCGCAGCCATTGATGAAAACGGATCTTTTGATTTGGAAACCGCTGCCTATTCATGGACTGGGCCTCAGGGCTTTACAGCTTCAGAAAATAAATTTGAGGTTATTGAACCGGGTACGTACACCGTTACAGTTACTACCGCAGAAGGATGCACCGGCACTAAGCAGTACGAAGTGCTTTCTACAACCTGCGATATACCAAAAGGTATTTCACCTAATGGAGATGGCTTTAATGACGATTTTGACCTTACAGGGTTAGACGTTAAAAGGGTAAGCATCTTTAACCGTTATGGCAAAGAGGTATATAATGCAGCTAATTATACTAACCAGTGGCACGGACAGGCATCAAACGGCGATGAACTGCCTACCGGAACCTATTATTATGTAGTAAACCGTAATAATGGCGAAGCTAAAACCGGATGGGTATATATAAACCGCCAGAATTAGCTTAAGCTAAATAACCTATAACCCTAAATTAATACAGAGGTTAGTAAGTTTTATCCAGAAGTAGCTGAAACTACTTCTGGATTTTTTATTGGTTTTCATCCTATTTAATTTTGAGCAGGCTCTTCCTGCATATTTGTAGTCACCAACAATGGCGGCAATTATTGCTAAACAGTTGTTATTTCGCAATCAAAATCTTCATCGAAAAGTGTACCTCCGTTGGTTAAGCCAATTTAATATCAAAAACAAAAAATATTTATCTATAAGTAGTATGTTTGCTGCTAAATCAATATCAAATGAGCAGACTGTATTTTTATTTATTTGTAATTTTATTTTCAGGAACAGTATTTAACCGTATTTATGCACAACCCAACACCGGTGAGTTTATAAATGCATCTGTGGGATTGGGCATAGTAGCGCCAAACGACGAATCTGAGATAGACGGCTCCGGTTTTTACGCACAGGCAGAATATGTTTGGGCACCGCGTACCTGGTTTGGCGTAAGGCCGTATGCGGGGTTGATAATAGCTTCGGGAGAATCTGATGAAGACGAGATACAAGGCTTAAGCATTAAATCTAACGCTGCCTTACTGGGCGCAAAAATTCGTTTAGTAGCACCTATACCTTACGTAGCCCCATTTATTGAGTCTGGTGTTGGTATGTCTATAGGCTCATTTGAAACTCATACTGAATATACCAATTTAAAAAAAGATGGTGTGCTCTTACATATTCCGTTTACAGTAGGTCTTGCTTTAGGCCGTAGGCACAAAGTAGAGGTTAAATTTACATATTACTATCATGATGCTGTAGATCAATTTTCAGGAGCGGCGGCATTTGGCCTTTCTTTCCCAATAAATAATGATTAATATTGCTCTTAAAATTATTAATATGAAGAAACTATCTGAATTAAGCCTGCCTGAGCTAAACAAAAAAAAATCGCTGCTAAAAGGCGTTATAATTGGTTTTGGTGTATTAATGCTTTTAGCAATTTGCACACTGGTTTATCTTAAAGCAAAACCCATTTTGTTTGTACCCGTATTTGTCTTACCCATAGTTTGGATGCCAATATTACTCTCATTAAAAGCTATAAACGACGAAATAAAAAAACTGGAATCTAACCGTTAATAACCGCTTACATTACTGTAAGGCAATACTGTAGTATCATTTATGGGTATAATTTATAAGCATATCTTCTTGTAAACAGCACAAATATCTCCTTAACTTTGCATCAAAATAAAAAATATAGCTGTACCGGCAACGTTATATAATTGATGAGAAACCAGGAGTATGCAATAGTAGATATTGAAACAACAGGCGGCAATGCCAGTGGCAGCCGCATTACCGAAATTTGCATCATAATCCACAACGGAATGTGTGTTACCGAACGTTGGGAAACGCTTGTTAATCCGCAAAAAGATATCCCGCTGCCCATATCCGCACTTACCGGCATTAATAATGAGATGGTGCGCAGTGCCCCCATTTTTGATGACGTAGCTGAAAAAATAGTAGCGATGCTTACAGGGCGTGTTTTTGTAGCACACAACGTTAACTTTGATTACTCCTTTGTACGCCATCAGCTTGAAGAAGCGGGTTTTAAATGGACCGCACCAAAACTTTGCACCGTTCGCGCATCAAGAAAAATAAAGCCGGGCTTTGCATCCTACAGCCTTGGCAATCTTTGCAAATCGTTAGATATTGTTTTAGAACAACGCCACCGTGCAGGCGGCGATGCCGATGCTACTGCTATATTATTTTCGCGATTATTAGAGTGGGATACTGAAGGGCACTTAATAAAAATGGTTAAGAAAACAGCGCATGACCAGCGCCTGCCGCCTAACCTTCCGCCTGAAGATTTTGAACAATTGCCCGAAAAACCAGGTGTATATTACTTTTACAACCAGGTAAAAAAGGTTGTTTATGTGGGCAAGGCTGTTAACTTAAAAAAGCGTGTGGCATCGCATTTTAGCGGGCATAAAATTACACCACAACGGCAGCATTTTTTACGCGATATACACAGCATCTCTTTTGAAGTTTGTGCAACCGAGCTAATAGCACTATTGCTGGAATGTACTGAAATTAAAAAGCTGTGGCCAACATATAACAGGGCCTTAAAACGGTTTGAGGCAAAATTTGGCATTTATGAGTATGAAGCCCGCAACGGTTACCGTTATCTGGCCGTTGGCAAACTAAATAAATTTCAGGCGGGTATAGAGGTTTTTAGTAATTTAAACGATGGTATAGATTTATTACGAAGCCTGGCCCAACAATTTGAAATTGACCAGCGTTTTTGTAAATACTGTACATCTGCAGAGACAGAAGCCGTGAAAAACACTGACTTCGCTAATATACCTGATGTTGCGCATCATAACAGCAAAGTTGAAAAGGCTATTGATTTTATCCAAACTAATAAACCCAGTTTTGCTATTGTAGATAAGGGCCGCTATACCGATGAGCGCAGCTGTATATGGGTAGAAGACGGCCACTTTTATGGTATGGGCTATATTGAAGGTAATATTGGTTTTACGAATCTGTCAGACGTTAAAAGTTATGTTACCCAATACAGGAGCAACCAATACATTATGCAGTTAATTTACAGCTATGTACAAAAACACCCCGGTAAGGTTATCATGTTGCAAAAAGAACGTATTGGCGCATAAATTAATTAAAAGACTGCCTAAACTCTAAAGGCGACAGTTTTGTTTTTGTTTTAAAGAACTTGCTAAAAGACTGGGGATGCTCAAAACCTAACTCATAAGCAACTTCGCTTACAGATAAATTTGTGGCCGATAATTTTTCCTTAGCTTTTTCAACCAATTTATTATGTATGTGCTGCTGTGCATTTTGCCCGGTAAGGGAGCGTAACATATCGCTAAGATAGCTTGATGAGATATTTAATCTTTCGGCGAGGTACTGCACGGTGGGTATTCCCTGCCCCGAATATTTTTCGCTATTAAAATGCTCATCAAGTATTTCTTCCATGTTTTGAAGCAGGCTATGGTTTACCGCTTTGCGGGTAATAAACTGCCGCTTGTAAAACCTGTTGGCATAGTTAAGCAATAGTTCTATTTGAGAAATAACAACATCCTGGCTAAAATCGTCTATCCTGCTGTTTAACTCTTCTTCTATTATTTTGAATAGCGAGATGATGGTTTCCTTTTCCTTATCTGATAAATGCAGCGCCTCGTTAGCCGAGTACGAAAAGAAACCGTACTGTTTGATTTTAATGGCTAAAGGGTAAGACAATAAAAAATCGGGGTGAATAAGCAGCGTATAAAGCGAACAAACCTTCCCGTTACCACCTACATCGGGGCCAATAATTTGGTTGGGAGCTGCAAACAATAGCCCTCCCTGATCAAAATCGTAGTAGTCCTGCCCATATTTTACCCTGCCACTAAGCATAGGCTTATAAGAAATTTTGTAAAAGTTAAGCACGTGGGCCTCATGCACCATACTTTCTACAACCTTATTGCTTTCACTATCAATAAGGGTTATTAACGGATGCTGGGGCTGTGCAAGGCCAAACGCACGTGCAGCCTCTGTTAGCGAGCCAAAATTTTGAGGGATGGTTTCTTCCTTTTTCATATTGAAAGATTTATTACAAAGATAACCGATAATGCTTTACCGGTTATCCTGTTATTTAATATTTAGTTACCTTGTGCTGAATTAGATACATCACCCCACTGTTCCCACTCTGCCAGGCGCTCGCCATAAGCTTTCTTTACCCATGGCAGGCATTCACTACCTAAAAAGAAACGCAAAGGCGGATTTTCTGCATCTACAACTTTAAATACAGCATCAGGCGTGGCATTCGGGTCGCCACGTTTTAATTCGCCAAGGCTGCCAAAAAACTGGTTTTTAAAGTCGGTATAAATATCCATACCTTCAGAGAATTTCAACGACTCCTGGCTACCGAACTCGGTTGCATAAGCGCCGGGCTCTATAATAGTTACTTTAATGCCAAAAGCGGCAACCTCTATTGCAAGGCTTTCGTGTATGGCCTCAAACGCCCATTTAGATGATGCATAATACCCAATAACGGGCAGCGTTACATGGCCCAGGTTACTGGATGTACCCAATATGTGACCGTAGCCCTGTTTGCGTAGCAACGGCAATGCTGCCTGTATAACGGCAAGTGGTCCAAAAATATTAGTTTCGTACATTGCTTTTACATCATCTGAGGTGGCCTCCTCTATAGTGGCTACAAGCGAATACCCCGCGTTGTTTAGAACAATATCAAGCCTGCCGAAGTGTGCATGGGCCTGCTCTACCGCCGATTTAACCTGTGTTGTATTTGTAACGTCAAGCTCCAGTGTTAGTACATTGTCACCGTATTTTTCTTTAAGGTCGGCAATACTATCCAGGTTGCGCGCGGTAGCGGCAACTCTATCGCCACGCTTTAGTGCGGCATCGGCCCAAACGCGGCCAAAACCTCTCGAAGAACCTGTTATAAACCATACCTTAGAACCTGATTTTGCATTTGTATCTGACATAATTTTTGTTTTAAATTAATAACATAACAAAGGTCAGGATATACTCTATACTGCGTTTAGCCTAAACGAGGGTTTAGTTAGCCTAAATGAGAAAGCGTTTGATAAACGATCATTTTCCTATCATCATAAACAAAAACAGCTCCGAAATACGGAGCTGCTTCTATCTAAAAAAATAATAATTTACCTGTTAACTACAATTTGCTTTACCGCTGTTTTACCGTTAGCTGTGCTATGTACAAAGTAAACCCCGGCAGTAAATGCGGTAAGGTCTATCTGCGTACTGCCCTGCATTTGGGCACTGTACACCAATCGGGAAGCAACATCATAAATGGTTACGTATACCGTATCAGTAAGATTGGTTTTAATGTTTAGCACCGTACTGGCAGGGATGGGATAAACACTTAATTGCATTCCCTCAACCTCTTTTACAGCCAAAACACCCTCGTTAATAACACCGATACCCGTAAGGTCGAATCCGCTGGTATTAAACGGCGTTGGGTACGGATCGTTAACTTTGTTGCCTAAGCTATCATACGTGGCATAGGCAGGATCTAAACTACCCACAACATCTACTATCTTAATATGGGTTACCTGGTTTTTGTTAAGCAGGGCATTATCGGGTACATCGCTTAGGTCAAACGGAGTGCCGTACCCCACTCTGTATTTACCGGCAAGATTGTTTAGGTTACGGGCATCCAGCAGGCCAAAGCCACCCAAAGATGTATTGGTTTGCGTTTCGCTGTGTGCCGGAAACCTAAAGTAGTTAACCCCATCAGAACTTACCTCAACAAAAGCCAGTTCTAAGAAGGTATTGCTGCCATTTTCAAACACGGCAAAATCAAAACCGTCGCCGTTAGTAATGGGGGCTGCAAAAGTAGCAATAGCAGTACCTGCGTCGCCCAGGCTTAAAGCGCCACTGCCCGGTATACCTATGGCATCATCGGGTGTGCCATAAGTAGCCATGTTGCTCCCTTCAAACTCTATTGTAGGGTCTGATATTTGCACATAGCCTCTTTGCACCGTTACTTCCGTAGCCCACGCTACAAACGTGTTGCTGTCCTGCGGTATGGCCGTAGTACCCGCAGTATCGGCATCCGGCGGATAGGATAGCTGTGCGCTGGCCGTAGCCGAAGCAAGCAGTATAAATAGTAATTGCCTCATGGTATTATTGTATCACTACCTTTTTAACCGTTTTAGCGTTGCCCGCAACTACCTCAACAAGGTAAGTGCCTTTTTGCAGGCCGGAAACGTTGATGCCGCTGTTGGTGTAATTTACCGACGTAACCGTTCTGCCAGCAAGGTCGTAAATAGTTACATCCGCAGCATCGGTTGTGTTAACATATAGCACATCTGATGTTGGATTAGGATAAACGCTTACGTTTAAAGCAGCAATATCTTTAACGCCTGTAGTAGCCTCAGGAGCTTCGTAAAAGCCATTAGGTAAAAGGCCTACAGTATAATCGTCAAGCAGTTCGCCATCAGTATCATATATATATACCTTACCGGCAGATACAAAATCGCCTGCATCGCCCACATATATCTTATCATCAATTAGAGCAAAACCGTATACACCATATACTCCCTGCTCTTCAAGAACAATAAAAGGCTCGGTTGGTGGTGTTGTATCAGCAGCCGTTGCATGGTAAATATTTGAATCGAGCGTATAATAAAAGTTATTGCCATCTACCTGCAGGTTAGAAGGGTGCTCTGTACCCGAGAAATTAGACACAAGTAATGATAAATAGTCGTCTTCTATATCAAACACATAAAATACGCCCGGTGTTTCTTCATCGGCCCAAGACGGTTTACCCTCACATAAAACGTATAAATAACCGTCTTCTTCAACTATAGATGATGGTACAAAACCAACCTCAAGCGATTGGGTAACTGTATTGGTTTCTGCATTGATTACCGAAACCGAATTACCAAAACCATAGCCGCCTTTGTGGGCTACATAAAGTACACCATCTTCTTCAATAATTTTTTCAGGGCCTTCAACAACCGGAATGGTAGAAGTTACCGTGTTATCAGCAAGGCTTATTACTGCAACATAATCATCGGTAGTATCTAAAGCATCACCCCAACAAGTAACGTAGGCGTTAGTACCGTAAAAAGCAATATAACGTGGGTTATCAAGGCCCGTGGTTACAGCAGCAACGTGTACTAATGTAGAGGCATTTACAATTTCTACTTTATTGGAGGCGTTAAGCACCACATAAGCATACTCGCCATTAAAGCCCATACTTTGAGCCGTGTCGCCTAAAACAGCATTACCATTTGCACCTGCATATACATCATTTTGAAGTACTCCTGCTTCAGATATATATGACAGGGATGCATTGTTAGCGCCAAAAGCGCCTTCATTCAGTACAAATACACCTTCAGAGAATGTTTGTGCTTTTGCACCAAACCCAAAGGCCGTTAGTGCGATGGCCAGAAAAGTAATTTTTTTCATTATATATTAAGTTTAAAGTTAGTTAAAGTAAAATCCGTTAGGCCCTACACCGGCCTCATAAGTATTTAAAAGTGTACCTGTTAGTGAATAGGTGTATACTTCGCTGTCGGAAGCAAAATCACCACCTTCTGCTACGTAAATTTTATCATCTTCCACATTAAAGCCATACATACCGCCATAAGGAGATGTTGATGTATAACTAAACAACGGCGCAGCAGGTGCAGCAGTAGCATTTAAAGCCATGCTGTAAACCGATGTTCCGTTTGTAAAGTAGATCTTGTTATCTTCTACTGTAAGATGGGCTGAACCTTGTAAATTTTCCGGCAGATTGATAGCAGAGGTAACGCTGTTTGTACCAAGGTTAATTTTGATGAGTTTGCTATCGCCTAAAACATACAGTATACCATCTTCCTCATCAAAAGAGTTGGGAGAGTCGCCCAATGCAATAGTATTCTCAACCGAATTATTTGTCGGGTTAAACACAGTTACCGATGTACCGTTACCGTAAAAGCCATTAAAAATATACAGCTTGCCGTTCTCTTCGGTTATTTTTTCCGACCAGTTGTTAAGCGGTATTTTACTTGTAGAATAATCTGTTAGGTTTATAACCGTAAGGAAATCATCGTTACCTATATTGAAGTCGGCATAATTGGTAATATATGCTTTACCATTGGCAACCACACCATACCGCGGGCTGCTAAAATTAGTATCTACATTGGCCACAAACTCAAACGTATGGCGGTTTACCACAGTTACTTTATTTGCCGATCCTGAGATAATAAACGCAAGGTCATCGGTAAAAAACATCGACTGTAAGTACGACCCTAACCCCGGTTTTCCCGGATTTACGGTGTTGTAAATATCCTGCTGTACCGTACCGTCATCGGCAATAAAGGTTACCGATGCCGACGATACATTACTGTTACCCTCGTTCAATACAAAAGTACCATTATCAAAAGCCTGGCTTACCGCAGGTGTGCCGCTGTCATCATCGCTGCTACACGATACTAACACTGCCGAGGCTGTAAGGGCTATCAGGTATTTTTTAAAATTCATATATTAAAATTTAATTGTTAAGTACATACTATAATTGCGGCCGGGCAAAGGCCTGCTGTCTACACTTACACAATCGGTATCGGCAAGGTTTAAAACCTGTGCGCCCAGGGTGTAGGTGTAGGTGTTGGTTTTTCCAAAGTTATAAGCCACACCGGCATTGGCCGTAGTGTAACTATCTATATTGTAGCGGGAATCATTATCGGTACGGGTAAAAACCTCGCCGTTATACAACAGCTGGGCATACGCCGAAAACTTTTTAAACCCATACGACAACCCTGCTGTACCTTTATGGTACGGTACATAAATGAGCTGCTTATCGGTAGTTTCATCCTTAGAGCTGGTGTAGCCATAGGTTCCGTTTACCTCAACCACATGCCTGCCGAAGACTTTTTTGTAGGCTGCTATAACCTCAACCCCGCTGGTGGTAACTTTATCGGTATTCATGGGGCGCCACACGCCGCCGGTAGGTACCCAGCGCAGCATATCGGTCAGTTTTATGTAATATCCTGTGAGGCTAAAATTCAGGTTGCCGAAGCTAAAAGCATTGCCTAACTCAGCTTGCCAGGAGGTTTCCGGTTTTAGCTCACTATTACCTCCATCCTGCCAGTACAGGTCGTTAAACGTAGGTATCCTGAAGTTTTTAGAGGTATTGAGCTTTACCGTGTAAAAATCGGCTGCTTTAAACTTTACACCTGCGGAATACAATAACGGACTCTCATAATTACCCGTCGCTTCTTTTCTAAGCCCGGCTTCATACATAAACCTGTCGGTCAGGTTGTGGGTAGCAAGAACGCTCGCACCACCTATATGGCGTGTTTTGTTTATAATGTCGCTGCCAAAGCCCTTGTTTTGCATAAAATCAAAAACGGTATTGATCTTAAATTTCTCCCCGGTCTTAAAAAGCAGGTCGTACTTAGCGATAACCGATTCTACCCTACCGTAAGTAAAGCCGGGGTTCTCTATATTTGGATAGTACTTATACTCTTCTTGTAAAAAGGCTGCTTTAAGTTTAGAGGTAAATTTACCGTAGTTAGCCGCCCACTCCAGCATGTTACGGTTGTTGGCATCGCGGTATTTGGTTTTAACTTCCGACGGGAATATGAGCGAAAAGTGTCTTTCGCCATCAAAAAGGTAGCTGTACAACGTCAGCCGATTCTTGTCGTTAAGCTTATAAGCGGCCACGGCGTTAACGCTGGTGTTGTAGTACTGCCCGTTAAGGTTGGTACCGCCATCGGCATAACCGTAATCATTGTCCGAGCTGTTGCGGGTAACGCTAACCGAGGCGCTGAAGTCATCTGTCGCGATATTGGTATTGTAGTGATATCCATGTGTGTTATAGCTGCCGTAGTTAATCCTGAACTCATTGGTAAACTTTTGCCCAAAGCTAACCTGGTTATTTAAATGGATGCTGCCCCCTATAGCGCTGCTGCCGTAAATAACGCTGCCGCCCCCTGCCCTAACCGTAACCGAATTAAAATCACGGGTGGTAATGGTGTTAAAGTCGGTTTGGCCGTTAAGCTGTGAGTTAATGTTGATGCCGTTCCATATCACGGCAGTTTGCTGTGCCGTAGTGCCTCTAAAAGATGGCGACGATACCATGCCCAAACCGTTCTCTTTAAAATAAATAACGGTGTTGTAGTTTAAAAGTGAGGTTAACGATGCGGCGTTGGTATTGATGACCGAATCGTTTATGGTTTGCACCGATTGCGTGCCCGAAAAGTTTTGTAATTGAGTATCGGTAATAATAACTTCTTTAAGCTGTACAATACTATCCTTTTGCGCCAAAAGGGTTTGGCACAGCATCAGCAATAGCGGTAAGAGCAGTTTTTTCAGCGTCATAATCACTAAACCCTTTTCCCGAGGGTTTGTTATTAGTTACCGCTTAAGGCAGGTCTCCTGGCTTGCGTACTGTTGTTTACCTTCCCGCGCGCTAAACGCCGCAGTGGCATGCAGTTAACAACAGCCTCCCAAAAGGGATAAGCTTACAGTTGCGGGAACAGCCCGGGCATTTACACCCGATTCCCTTTTAATGTGTGGCGCAACGCGCGCAGCACAACCTTAAGTGAGGCACAAAGATATATTGAATTATTTAATTTATACATTTGCATCTGCTGAATTTTATTTATGAGAAAGCTCTATTTCATTCTTTTTATTGCACTATTGGCAGTTGCAGGGTGTAAAAATGACCCGCAGGCACCACAGGCAAAGGCCCAACCGGTACTCAATGCGGTTAAGCACGCTAAAGGCCTGCAAATATTTAAGTATGATGGTATTACCGTGGTTAAAGTTACCGAGCCATGGCCCGATGCCAAGCAAAGCTTTACGTATGTAATGCAGCAAAAAGGCGCTGTTGTGCCTGATAGTTTAAAGCAGTTTACTATAATTCCGGTTCCGTTAACATCGGTTATTGTAACCTCAACCACGCACATACCCTCGCTGGAAATGCTGGGCGTAGAGAGCACGTTGGTGGGTTTTCCGGGTACGGAGTATATATCATCTGAAAAAACACGAGTACTGATTGACAGCGGCAAAGTTAAAGAAGCCGGTGCTAACGAAAGCCTAAATACCGAGATAGTTATAGACATTAACCCCGGTGCCGTGGTGGCTTTTGGCATTAATAGTACTAACAAAACACTTACCGCGTTAGAGCAAAGCCGACTAAAAGTATTGTACAATGGCGACTGGACAGAGCAATCGCCGCTTGGTAAAGCCGAGTGGATAAAATTCTTTGGTGCGCTTTACGCAAAGGATGCCGAGGCTGACAAACTGTTCTCTCAAATAGAAAAAGACTATAATGATGCGCTTGCACTAACCAAAAGCGTTACAAAAAAGCCTACGGCTATGGCCGGGGCCATTTACCAGGACCAGTGGTTTATGCCGCAGGGCGGCAGTTGGGGTTCGTTATTTTTAAAAGATGCCGGTGCTAACTACCTATGGGCTGATGCGGTAGGTATAGGCAGCCTGAGCCTGTCTTTAGAAACAGTTTTGGATAAAGCCCAGAACGCCGATATCTGGATAGGCCCAAGCCAGTTTACATCGTTAAAAGAAATGACCGATGCCAACCCTCATTATGCGCAGTTTAAATCGTTTAAAAACAAAGAGGTATATTCGTACAGTGTTAAGAAAGGCAAAACCGGCGGGCTTATTTATTTTGAGATGGCACCCAACCGCCCCGACCTTGTTTTAAAAGACCTGATCTACATTTTCCACCCGGAATTACTGCCGGGTTACCAATTAAATTACTTTCAAAAACTACAATAAACGTGCAGTACACGCAACGCAACATAGCGCTTTTTATCCTGTTAGGCATTACCCTTGTGTTGCTGTTTCTGGCTAATATTAGTTTAGGATCGGTTAAAATACCGTTGCAGGATGTATTGCAAAGCCTTACCGGCGAAGAAGCCTCTAAAACCACCTGGCAGTACATCATCCTAAACTACAGGCTGCCTAAAGCCATTACAGCGTTGCTGGTAGGCATGGGGCTATCGGTTAGCGGGCTATTGATGCAAACGCTTTTCCGCAACCCGCTTGCCGGGCCCGATGTATTGGGGTTATCATCTGGCGCAAGCCTGGGTGTGGCTTTTTTAATATTAGGGTCGGCTGTGCTACCGGGTGCTATGGCAGGCTTTTTCCTGTCGTCTTACGGTATAGTACTGGCATCTACCATTGGCAGTTTTATTGTATTAATGGCCGTTTTAGCGGTTGCACAACGCCTGCGCGACACTATGGCGATACTTATAATCGGCCTTATGTTTACGAGCTTTGCCGGTGCCATTGTTGGGGTGCTTACTTACTTTAGCACCGCCGAACAGTTACAAAAGTATACCTTTTGGTCGTTAGGCAGCTTAGGCAACCTGAGTTGGGGCAACATCATAATCTTAGCGCTGGTAACGCTTGTGGGGCTGGTGCTTTCGGCACTCTGCATAAAACCTTTAGATGCGCTACTATTGGGCGAACGCTATGCCAAAAGCATGGGTATCAATTTTACTCAAACGCGTTTTATCATAATCCTGGCAACCAGCCTGCTTACAGGCTGTATAACGGCTTTTGCTGGCCCCATTGCCTTTGTAGGCCTCGTAGTGCCGCACATGGCAAAATTATTGTTTAAAACCAGTAATCACAGGTTGTTGTTTTGGGCAACGCTGCTGTGTGGCGGGGTATTGCTGCTGCTGTGTGATATTTTTACACAATTACCCGGCAGCTCTTTTGTACTACCAATAAATGCAATAACCAGTATTGTAGGTGCACCCGTGGTTATTGCACTTTTACTTGGCAAACGTAAAGGAATTTTTAATTAACCGGCTATGCAAAACCGCACCACATTACTACAGGCAACCAACCTCAGCATAGGCTACACGGCTAAAAAGCAGGCATCTGCCATTGCAAGCGGCATAAACATCGACTTAAAAACCGGGAGCCTTACTGCACTTATTGGTGCCAATGGCATTGGTAAATCCACACTATTGCGAACGTTAACGGGAATCCAACAGCCTTTAAGCGGCAGCGTACTTTTAAATAATAAGGCTGTAGCCGAGTACAGCGCGGCAGACCTTGCGCAAAACCTCAGCATCGTTTTAACAGAAAGCCTTCCGCCAAGTAACCTGACGGTTTTTGAGTTGGTAGCACTGGGTAGGCAGCCGTATACTAACTGGCTGGGGAGTTTATCCGATGAAGACTTAGCAAAAGTAAACCGGGCGCTGGAGCTTACACAAACGGCGCATCTTTCACATAAAAAGCACTTTGAAATAAGCGACGGCCAGCTGCAAAAGGTGCTGATAGCCCGTGCCCTCGCTCAGGATACCCCGCTTATAATATTAGACGAACCTACCACTCATTTAGACCTGCTGCATAAGGTAAACCTGCTGCGCCTGCTTAAAAAACTGGCCCAGGAGGCTAATAAATGCATACTATACTCTACCCACGATCTGGATTTGGCATTACAACTAAGTGACCAAATTATTGTAATGACACCGCAAACTGTTGTGCAGGACACCCCTCAAAACCTTATAAACAACAATGTGTTCGACACTCTTTTTAACGATGCCAATATAGTTTTTGATAAAGATAAGGGCGGGTTTGTAGTAAAACCATAATACCTTTAACAAAAGCTAAACATCATTTTATTTTATAGTGGGTATATTTACTATACAACAATAAAATAATACGTTATGAGCAATCAGTTTAAAGTAAGCTATCCCGGCAATAAGGCCGAATTACTTGATAAAATAAGAAGCACCGTAGGTACTAAAGGCAAACTTGATGGTAATGAACAACAGGGTAAATTTGAAGGCAGTACCCCCGTGGGCAGCTTTGAGGGTTCGTATACCATTAATGGCGACGATATTAATATTACCATTGATAAAAAGCCATTTTTGGTTAGCAACGGCCGCATACAGGAGGAATTTGAAAAAGCCCTTAAAAAAGCGTAACCATGCTTAAACTATACGCTTTTTTACTGCTGTTTACCACCCTTGCCCGGGCACAGCCTCCTAAGATTGAGCTAACCCCGCGTGGCTTTAACCCTATTGAAGTAAGTATACCCGCTACACCAAACGAGAAACTTATTGAGGTTACAAAAGCATGGGCATCAGAGTACAACAACCGGGGCTTAAAAGAAGACAGGGGCTTTGATGCCAGCGATATCACCGAAAACTCCATAACCATTTCGGCATTTAAAAAGAATGCCTTTTACTACCGTGAGCGGGGTGAGGCTTTTGAACACCGTATACGTTACAGTATGAAGATAACCTTTAGCCAAAACCGCTACACGCTGGTTTTTACGGTTAATGATATTTATGGTGATAGTAACTCGCTGCTACAATATAAGCTGCCGGACTATTTTACATCCGAAGGGAAACTTAAGGAGGGCTACACGGGGCTTGATACCTCTTTAGAGGCAACGGTAAACAGCATTGTGAATTCGCACTACAATTTTATTTTAAACTTTAGGTAATAAAACAATATATTATGGCATCAGGAACAGACGACCCAAAAGACTTAGGTGATAAAAAAATTAATAACGCCGAAAAAACCAGTTCTAAGAACGAGGGTTTTAGCGGCGAGAACCTGCCTAAAAACTACGACCCAAGTAAAGATAAACTTGACGCCGAACTGGAAAAAAGAAAAGACGGCAGCGTAGCAACCGAGCAGCGTGCCCGCGATGTTGATGAAAAGAAAGCACCGGCAGTTGACAGCCTTTCGGGCGAAAGCAGCGATGGCAAAAGCAAAAGCCGCGGTACCACCAGCGAAGCTGAGGATATAGAAACTGCCGAGAACCGTGATTTTAATTCGGATACCGAGAAAGGCCGATATGATAACGATAACCCGGACAATAAAAAAGTGCGTGGCAATACGCATTTTGGGGATTCGGAATAATCTTCAAAACAATTTTCCAGTACTGTCATTACGGGTGGAGCTTGAGAAGCACATCACACTAAAACTTTGCCCGAATTGACGAAGTATTCCTACATCAATACAAATGATGAGATTGCCGCGCTACATTGCATTTCGCTCGCAATGACAGGACGTGAAAAACGGAGTTAAAATCCGCATTTAAATTCTTTACCAAGAATCTCTTTAGCCTTTCGACTTTCAGTCTTTCAGTCTAATCTACTTCATTAGTAAACTGCAAATTAGCATGCAGTTTAATATCTTCCCCTAAAACAAGGCCACCGGCCTCGGTAACATCGCTGGCATGAATTCCAAAATCGTTACGGTTTATGGTACCGGTAATCTCAAAACCCGCCCTTTGTATGCCAAAACCGTCTTTTGCCTCTCCGCCAAAAAGCGCTTCGAGTGTTACCTGCCTCGTAATTCCTTTAATGGTAAGGTCGCCCGTAAGTTCATGCTTGTCGCCTTCAATATGTACAAATGATGTAGAGAGAAACTCAATTTGCGGAAATGCATCGGCATTAAAAAAGTCGGGCGATTTTAAGTGCTCATCCCTGTCGCGGTTATTGGTATCAATACTGTAAACATCTATAAGCAAAGTAAAGTAAGCCTCACTAAAATCGTCGTGCTGCGGTGTTACAAACCTTCCAGAAAATACATTAAATGTTCCTGATACGGTAGAAATTACAAGATGCCTTATCTTAAATTGTATATCGGAGTGTGCGGGATCCAGTACCCAGTGTCTTGTTGCCATAATTTTGGTAGTGTGTAAATATTTAATTGTGTTTAAGCGTATTAAGCTAATTTTTATGAGTAATCACTTATTAAGCCTCCTCTAATTTAGTGAGTATTGGTGCTTTTGTAAAAGCCGGGAACGTGAATTATTTGTTAAACTTTTACAAAACAATAGTAACAACCATACATAAAAACCTAATAATCAATTATTTATAAATAAAATTATCAATTATAGTACTCTCCTTATTAAAACCGTGTTAATTGGCTATGCCTCAGCCTTTAACATGCCCGACCTTTGTATTATAACCAACCATAAACACAATGGCATTAGATAAAAAACAAACCCCTGCCCCCAAGGCAACAAGCGGTAAGGACCTGAAAGATGGCGATAGTAAAGAGCTGAAAAAATCAATGCATACTGCTGAGGCAGGTGCCGCCAAGAAAACATCGGCTACAAAAACACCGCAGAAAATTCAGGATGGTGATACTTCTGAAAAGAAGCGCGAGTATTAATTTATTGACTCAACTAAAAACTACTATATTATGCACACAGATAGAAACCCAAAGGCCGGCAATTTTACAAAAAATAGCCGCCATGATGATAATAATGTAGATGAGATGGACTCTAACTGGAATGTTAACCAAAGTTTTGCCAAAAGCAACGCTAACCGTATTGAAGACCGCGACCCTGCCCGTTACAGCGACGACAGGAACAACGCTAAAAATTATACCGGCGATGAAGATAGCTGGACTGGTGACGAAGACATTGCACCTACAACTAACCAGGGAACCGATGATAACGACTGGGATGCTAATGACTCTGTACTTCGTGGCACATCAAGCAGATATTTTGATGATACGTTAGACTATAAATCATCATCACGATATGATTTTTATGATGAGCACCGCGACGCGGCAGCAGGCGACTATATTGATAGCGACCATAGCGAATATAACAGGGGCGACAGCCGCTTTAGGTGGAGCGACCCCGGAGATGACGAATAAATGGGTTAGACGTACGAATTATTCTTAGTTCAGAACCTAATCCAAATTAAGAGGGATAGCAAATATGCTATCCCTCTTTTGTTTCTAAATCAGAATGTTATCCAGCTAAACCCTCCTATGGTCGGCTTTCCAAGTCTGTACAGAACGCTTTATGGCATTGGGCGATAAATTTTCTGCAATGGCCTTTTGGGCTAAAGCGGGTAACTCATCATCAGGCGCAAATCGCAGTGCAAAAAGCTGGCCTTCGGCAAGTTGTGCTTCAAGAGGTTCCAAACGCTGGCCGGTAACAACAAAATACCGGTACCGCAACTCCATAAGTACAATGCGGTTTTGAAGCGTTAATGCATAATGCTGGCGCAGCATATACGCCACCCAGGTAATACAGGCAAAGGCAATACCAAGGGCAATCCATACCGGGTTATAGCCTGTTTGCCAGGCATGTATAGCACAACCTACCATGCAAAGCAGCATTACCGGGTAAAAAATAAAGTGGTGTGGTGGGTAAAACCGTATGTGGTTTTTATAGTTTTGCTCTTTTGCCATCGGGGGTTATTTAATTTCCTTAATAAAATCAAGCACTGTAGCAGCAATTTGCTCCTGCCCTTTCTCGCTGGTTAGGTAATTCCTGTCGGTTGCATTGCTAAGGTAGCCCATCTCAAAATGTACAGCGGGAGCATTAACTTTTTTAAGTATAAAGAAAGGTGCCTTAAGCACTTCACTTACTTTAAACTTCTGATTTTCAAATTTATCAGATAATATCTCGGCATACTCAGCCGATTTTTGATAAGCATTAGACTGCTCACTTACAAAAAATTCCATACCTGACTTTGTATCACCTTTAGCATAATTAACATGAAGCGAAAGCATTAGGTCAGGGTTTAGCGCGTTAATTGCCTTTACCCTATCCTCTAACGATACAAAGTTGTCTTCAACACGTGTAAAATGTATTACAACGTCCTCGCTGTTATTAAGTTGGCTTATCTTCTCGGCAACAGCATCAGTAAGCTGTTTTTCGGTAAAGCCATCAATATTTGCACCATGATCTTTAGCGCCGTGGCCGGCATCTATAACCACATTAATTTGTTTGGCATCTTTTTTAAACGGCATGGTAAATGCAAAGCTGGCTGCAATGGCTGCCAGTGCTAAAACTCTGAATGGCTTCTTCATAAATGATTGTAATTTAATTGGTTGTTATAAGGTATAACTCAAATATAAGTAAATAAATTGTAAGCTTTACGCTACTTTTATTAATTATTGAATTCTTTTACCTTCTGTACTGGCATGTATTAGTTTTTCAAAGCGCTGTAAACGAGTCTTTTCCTGCTTGGCTGATGTTATCCAATGCAGTATAACCTTTTGATACGATGGTGCCTGCGTGGTGAAAAAATCCCATGCAATGGTATTGGCTTTAAACTCAGCCTCCATATCAGGCGGCAGCTTTGCAACATCCTTTTGCTCGTGCGAGTAGATGCGTGATTTGTTCTCGGTGCGCTTTTCAAAAGCCGCAAGCCCCTCAGGCTTAACAAGTTTTAGGGCAATCAGGCTCTCCATCTTATCAATGTTTATTGCACTCCACATACTATTAGTTTTTCTGGGTGTAAAGCGTATGGTGTAGCTTTCGGCATCTATTGATTTTCGCACT
Organism: Flavobacterium zepuense; assembly: GCF_007097145.1. GTDB lineage: Bacteria > Bacteroidota > Bacteroidia > Flavobacteriales > Flavobacteriaceae > Flavobacterium > Flavobacterium zepuense. The sequence continues at coordinate 542,513 of NZ_VJVZ01000001.1, forward strand.
CCGTCTATCCAGCCAAAGCACAACGCCTGATCTACCGATTGTGGCCACGTAATGCTCTCCTTACCTGTACCCGTTTTATAAAAGCCCACCAGTAACTCTTTATCTTTGTTATGGTTATGGGTTAGCCATTGCCTAAAGTCGGCCTGGGTTTTAAAAAAGGTTGGGTTCATAATGCTAAGGTATGAAATGTAAGTCAGCCATGCTAAACTAATGTTAACCCCCGCCATTGCTGCATCTAAAATAAACATAAAGTAGTATTTTTATGATTAAGTTACCACACCTCGAAGAAGATGTTTACAGTTAACCCCAAAATAAAAAAGCCTGTTATACTGCTGATTACAGTCATTTCAGGTACAATGCTTATGAGTTGCAGCAACAAATTTATAGAAAGCCAGATAGTATTTGAACTCCCTGTAGAAGCCACAATGCACGACCTGCTTGTTGGGTTTGACACCGATGGCGATAAACGGATAACCAAAGACGATGCTCCACCTAACAAGGATTATTTTTTGTTAAGTACTAAGGGTGACACGGTTATACTGCGCAACACCTATTACATAAGCAACCTTTTACAAGAGCTGGCCATCGCCAAAAATGCCAATAACGAATCGCTGCTTATAAGCCTCAGGCAAATACAGGAGCCTCCTGCTGAGCGAATTACACGCCGTATACACACGCAGTTTTGGGACGACCTTACCCGTACGATAGACGAAGATGGCCTTGCCCGCATTATGGGCGACGACAAGATGCACGACAAGCAGGAGCGCATTTACGTACCTTATGATGATGCCGTGGGCCAGGCCTACTTTAATGGGTTGAAAGCCAAATTCCCGGGGCTTGACGTGGTTGTTTTACCCAGGGAGATCACATCAGAATATGTAAAATCTATTAATGATAAGCCTGGTATACTGTCACTTAGGATAGAAAACGGCAAAGGTGTGCCTTTTGTAGTACCTGGTGGGCGCTTTAACGAAATGTACGGGTGGGATAGCTATTTTGAAGGCATTGGCCTGCTGTTAGACCACCGCTACGACCTTGCTAAAGGCATGGTAGATAACTTTGCTTACCAGATAAAATACTATGGTAAGATACTGAATGCCAACCGTTCCTACTACCTAACCCGCACGCAGCCGCCATTTATGTCCAGCTTTGTGCGCGAGGTGTACCACGCCATGCCGGTTAAAGATAAAGACTGGCTGGCTGAAAACCTGGCAGTTAGCATTAAAGAGTATGAACAGGTATGGATGCAGGGCAAACGCTACACGCCGGAAACCGGCCTTAATCGCTATTACGCCGATGGTATTGGCATTCCGCCCGAAACTGAGGCCGGCCACTTTAAGGAAATACTACAGGAACACGCTGATAAACATGGTGTTACCGAAGCAGAATTTGAGTCGAAATATAAAACCGGTACCATTAAAAGTGCATCATTAGACCGTTATTTTGTGCACGACCGTACCCTTCGCGAAAGCGGCCACGACACCTCCTGGAGGCTTGATAATAAGGCGGCGGACTTGAATTGTGTCGATGTTAACTCCCTGTTATACAAGTATGAACGTGACTTTGAGTTCTTAATTAGCACCTATTTTAAGCAGGGCTTTACTGCCAATGGCAAAACATACACCGCTGCCTACTTTCATGAGAAGGCTGAAACCCGTAAACTACTCATGCGCAAATACTTATGGGATGAAAAAGCAGGCTGTTTCTTTGATTATAACGTTAAAACCGGCGAGCGGACCGATTTTATGTCGGCTACTAACTTTTTTGTGCTGTGGGCAGGCCTGGCAACACAGCAGGAGGCGGCTTGCATGGTGCCTATATTAATGCAAGACCTTAAGGCACAGGGCGGTATACTGGGCAGCAGCAAGGCATCGTTAGAAAAATATGCCCTAAATAACGTGCAGCGTCAGTGGGATTACCCCAATGGCTGGGCCCCGCACCAGATGCTTTTATGGAAAGGCCTCATAGATTACGGCTACGAAACTGAAGCCAGAGAGCTAATTTACAGATGGTTATGGACAATTACCCAAAACGCGGTTGACTATAACGGTACCATACCCGAAAAGTACGACGTGGTTAACGCAACACAGAAGGTTACAGCCGAATACGGCAACGTAGGTACTGATTTTGCGTACATTACGATGAGCGGCTTTGGTTGGATGAACGCTTCCTACCAGTATGGGCTTAGTTTATTGCCTGCCGAATTCATCCAAAAACTGGATAATTTAGAAAATCCCGATAGTGTGTTTAAAAAGTAGCTTTTTAGGCAAAAAAGTGCTTAATATTTCACTTTTGGACTTTGAGTTACGCTATAATTTTACCAAAAAAATGCGCTCATTTGTAGCGCATTTTTGCATTTGCAGATGGCATAATACCCTTGTTTTATACCGGTCGGTATATTTTAAAAAACTGATTTTTGAAAATTCGCATTTTATACCGATCGGTATATTTTTACTGACCCAAACCTCAATTTTAATTTTGAGCGCTCTTAAAATTTGAGAAAGTTTTTCAGGCAATTTTTTTGTCATGCTGACGAAGGAAGCATCTCTAAATTTTAGGAGAATTTAGATTGAGATTTCTCCCTACGGTCGAAATGGAAAAACGCAGCCCTTCCTCTACCCCAAATCGCCGCCATTATAAAGCACCTCGCTCATATAATCTAAAAACGGACGCATATCCCTGTATGCCTGGCTGGCGAGGGCAACAAAGTTAGGGCTCAGCACCTCGGCGTCGGTAAAGCGTTTTATAACTAAGAACTGCTTATACCGCAGCAGGTCGATAGCCGGGTGCGTAACCGGATAGCCTTTGGGCATGCTTTTAAGCTGTTCGCCCTGCAGGGTGCCAAAGTTATCCTTAAACACCTTGCTGTTAATAATATCGCGCAACGGCTGGGCATCATAGTCAATATCTTTGCGGATGAGCTTCAGGTCGGCCGCACTGGGCGACCAAAATGCCCCTGCCACAAACGTATTGCCCCCACCCTCTATATGGTAGTAGTACCCGCCCCTGCGCTGCGGCGTAGCCCTTGTAAAACCGCCACCCCAGTAGTGTTTGTAGGGCGTTTTATCGCCCGAAAAGCGTGTGTCGCGGTATATGCGCTGCTGGCTCTTTTTGCCGCTGGGCGTCTCAATCACATCGGTAGTGTTAAGTTCGGCAAGCACGGCCTCGGCAAAGGCGCCAATGCTATCCTGAGCAATAATAAACGTATCCTTATGGGCATTAAACCAGTCGCGGTTGTTGTTTTGTTGCAGTTGTTTTAAAAAATCTAATGCAGAGGGTAGTATGGTGGGGTGCGGTTGTGGCATTGTGTTTTGTTAGTGCATAACAAAGTTATGGATTTTCGCTGATGCTGCGTAACGCTTGTCATTGCAAGATACAAGGTATAAGGATAGATTTTATATTTGTTAAAATTTACTAAAAAATACCCACTAATGGGTATTGATTGATGCTTTAAAATGGGTAATTTTATTGAGCTAAATATTTTATGATGATTGAATTACCTGCTCTAAGAATTGAAGAAAAATTTCATGGAAACAATATTGTTCACCTAATTGATAATAAATTAATCTTAGAATCATATACTGTTAGCAGGAGCCGGAGCCAAGTAAATATTGAGGCGAATGGCTTAACTTATATAATAATCAAAAATAAAGATATTACTCCTGATGGCGATTATATCTTACTATCTAAAAGGCTTCCATCACAGGAAGACATTAATAATAACATTCTTCATATTAAACAATGGATAAAGCATCCAAAACTTAGCAGTTATCTACCTCAAGATATAGTTAATAATTGGAATGGCTGCTTTAATTTCAAGGAAGAAGATTTAGCGGAAAATATACGCGGATTGAGAAAACCTCAGATTGGTGCTATCCATAAAATTCTAGGCCACTTTACAAATGCAGATGATATTGGTACTATTGTTTTGCCAACTGGTACGGGTAAAACTGAAACAATGTTATCAGTGCTAATCGCAAACAAATGTTCGAAGCTTCTAATAACGGTTCCTTCGGATTCCCTTAGAACTCAATTGGCTAATAAATTTATAAGTTTAGGATTATTAAAACAAAATGGCAATGTCTCGAACGATACAATAAATCCTATTGTTGGTATATTGAATAAAAAGTTTAGCGATGCTAACCATTTAAATTCTTTTTTCCAAAAATGTAATGTAATAGTAAGCACAATGGATATTGTCTCTGGTAGCTTTCATGAGGAAAAAATTGTTATGTCTGATTTATGTTCACATCTTTTTATTGATGAAGCCCATCATTCAAAAGCTACAGAATGGAATAAACTTATAAGCTATTTTGATAAAAATAAAGTAATACAATTTACTGCTACACCGTTTAGAAATGACGGCAAAATATTAGACGGCAAAATAATTTATAATTTTTCTCTAAAGGACGCCCAAGATCAAGGCTATTTTAAAGAAATTGATTTTTTACCAATCAGAGAATATGACAGGACCTTAGCTGATATAAAAATTGCGGATAAGGCTGTCGAAAAATTGAGAGCAGACATAGCAAATGGTTATAATCATATACTAATGGCTAGATGCCTAAATCATAAAAGAGCAGAAAGGGTTTTTAGTATATATTCTCAATTTCCAGATTTAGAACCTGTACTAATCCATTCTAAAATTCCCAATTTAAATGTTGTAAGAGAAGACATAGTTAATAAGAAACACAGAATAATAGTATGTGTAGATATGTTAGGAGAGGGCTTTGATTTACCCGAACTTAAAATAGCAGCATTTCACGATATTAGAAAAAGTCTACCAATTACGCTACAGTTCGCAGGACGCTTTACCAGAACTAGTAGAGATAGCAATTTAGGAAATGCAAGTTTTATCGCCAATCTAGTTCAAGACGGTATTAATGATGAATTAAGTTTACTTTATTCAAAAGATTCAAATTGGAATACTATATTACCTTCTTTAAGTTTACAAGCAACACAACAGCAGGTGGACCTTCAAACTTTTTTACATGGATTTTCCGATTTAGAAGAGTCGAAAATTCCTTTTCAGAATATTTCTCCTCCTTTTAGTACTGTTGTATATAAAAAAGAGAGTAATACATGGTTTCCTAATAACTTTGAAGCAGGGATAAGTAATTATGATCAATATGATCATAAATTTTTCAGTCTTAACAGAGAGAATAAAACATTGGTAATTCTGTTGGGTAGTAGGCATAACGTCAACTGGGGAACTTTTAGTGATATTTATAATATTGAATGGGACATCTTTATTATCCATTGGGATACAGTACAAAACCTGCTCTTTATACATTCATCTGAAAAAAATGGTAATTACGAAAAGTTAGCAAGTGCGGTAACTGATAATGACGCCACACTATTATCAGGCATTAATGTATTTAGAGTGTTTTATGAAGTTAAAAGATTAATGCTTTACAACGTTGGATTACGAAGAGGTCAAGGTAAAGACATTAGCTTCCAATCGTACTATGGTGGCAATATCCGTGCTTCACTAAGTTCAGCAGATATAAATTCTAATATAAAAAACAACATCTTTGGTGTAGGACACAGAGATGGAGAAAAAATCTCAATTGGCTGCTCTCGTAAGGGCAGAATATGGTCATATTTAAGAGGCAATATGCAAGAGCTCACAGTATGGTTTAAGGATATAGGAAAGAAATTAATTGATGAAAGCATCGATCCAAATGAAGTATTGAAAGGTACTTTAGAACCAAAAAAAATTTCAACGAGACCATTATTTTTCCCATATTATGTTGATTGGGCTCCATTAATGTATAAAGAAATAGAAAGTAGATTTGAATTTCAAATTTCTGGCGATAAATTTGATTTGGCTAATTGCGAATTGGCTTTAGTGAACCCGACAGATAATGGAGAGTTGAAATTTTCTTTATCTACCGAAAATTCAGATATATTATTTAAGATTAACCTTACGGACGAAGATTTTGCAATTGAAAAGTTATCAAATGTACTTTGCAGGGTTACATATGGTAATAAAACTATCGATGCAACAGAATTTTTTCATCAATTCCCTCCTAGAATTGGATTTGTCAATAATTCAATCCTAGATGGCGATGAATATATTGAATTTAACGAAGATATACTTAGATTCCCAAAAGAAAATATCTCAACAATTTCATGGGATGGAGTTGATTTAAATCGTGAGTCAATTGGATTTCACCCAAGAGTATTAACCTCAATACAATATGCATTTGTCACATATTTAAAAAATGATAATAACAAATTTGACATTATATATAATGATGATAACAAAGGAGAAATTGCCGATATTGTAGCAATAAAAAATAATATAAATGAAATTGAAGTTGACTTATACCATCTCAAATTCGCAATAAATGGTGTTGTTTCAAATGATATAAATAATTTATATCAGGTTTGTGGACAAACACAAAAATCGCTGAATTGGTATTTTAGAGAAAATAAAGAACTTATAAATCATTTACTGAAAAGAGAATTGAAGAAACAATCAGTAGGCCAAACAAGATTAGAAAAGGGAGATATTAATGAATTAGAAAACATTTTAAACATTGTAAAAAACCATAAACCCATTAAATTTAGAATATTTATTGTTCAACCAGGTTTTTCGAAACAACATGTTTCTAACTCTATCTTGGATTTATTAGCGGTCACTGCAAACCATTTGAAAATCATGGCCAACATCGATTTGAAAGTCATATCAAGCGAATAATTGTAATGCATTGATAATAAAACACTTATAAACCCGATATCACAGAGTACAATTCCAATTATCGGGTTTAAAAATAAACAAAAGCTCTAAAATCGATAGCACGGTCGCATCTCCCAAAAAAAACAATAGACAACTCGCAACTGGCAACCCGCAACCCTCCAAAACCCGCAACTCCCAACCCAAAACCCGCAACAAAAAACAAGCAAAATTTTGCCTGTAAATGCCCTTGTTTGTGTAGGGTTAATAGCGTATCTTTGCACACTATAAATTTTTAATAATGATAAATATTACATTGCCGGACGGTTCGGTTAAACAGTTTGACTCTGGGGTTACTCCCCATGACGTTGCCATGAGCATTAGTGAAGGATTAGCAAGAAACGTGATTTCTGCATCTTTTAATGGTACCACAGTTGAAACGAAAACCCCACTTACTACCGACGGCGCTTTAGTACTATTTACCTGGAACGATAAAGAGGGCAAAAAAGCATTTTGGCACAGCAGTTCGCACGTTTTGGCACAGGCCCTTCAGGAGCTGTACCCGGGCGTTAAGCTAACTATTGGCCCCGCGATTGAAAATGGTTTTTATTACGACGTTGATTTTGGCGACAACGTAATTACCGATAAAGATTTTAAAGCTATTGAAGACCGTGTGCTGGAAATTGCCCGCGGAAAATATGAATTCACCATGCGATCGGCCTCTAAGGCTGAGGCGCTTGCTATGTACAAGGCCGAAAACAATCCTTATAAAGTAGAGTTGATCGAGAACCTTGAAGATGGTACTATCACCTTCTGCGACCACGCTACCTTTACCGATCTTTGCCGCGGTGGGCACATACCTAACACCGGTATCATCAAAGCAATGAAGGTTATGAGCGTTGCCGGTGCCTACTGGCGCGGTGACGAAAAGAACAAGCAGCTTACCCGCGTGTACGGTATTACCTTCCCTAAACAAAAGGACTTAACCGAATACCTGGAGCTTTTGGAAGAAGCTAAACGCCGCGATCACCGTAAGTTGGGCAAGGAGCTTGACTTGTTTGCGTTTTCGCAAAAAGTGGGTCAGGGCCTTCCGTTATGGCTGCCTAAGGGTGCTGCACTTCGCGACCGCCTGGAGCAGTTCTTGAAAAAAGCACAAAAGAAAGCCGGGTATGAGCAGGTGGTTACACCGCACATAGGCCAGAAAGAATTATATGTAACATCAGGCCACTATGCTAAATACGGCGCTGATAGTTTTCAGCCCATCCATACCCCTAACGAGGGCGAGGAGTTTTTGCTAAAGCCAATGAACTGTCCGCACCACTGCGAAATTTACAATACCAAGCCGTGGTCTTATAAAGACCTGCCTAAACGTTATGCCGAGTTTGGTACCGTTTACCGTTATGAGCAAAGTGGTGAGCTTCACGGGCTTACCCGCGTTCGTGGGTTTACTCAGGATGATGCGCACATTTTTTGTACGCCCGATCAGTTAGACGAAGAGTTTAAAAAAGTGATCGACCTTGTACTGTATGTATTTGGCTCGCTTGGTTTTGATAACTTTAGTGCACAGGTATCGCTTCGCGACAAAGAAAACCGCGATAAATACATAGGGAGCGACGAAAACTGGGAAAAAGCAGAGAATGCCATTATTAACGCTGCCCGCGATAAAGGCCTCAACACAGTGGTAGAGTATGGCGAAGCGGCTTTTTACGGCCCTAAGTTAGACTTTATGGTTAAGGATGCCCTGGGCCGCCAATGGCAGCTGGGTACCATTCAGGTAGATTATAACCTGCCGGAGCGTTTTGATTTAACATACAAAGGCTCTGATAACGAGCTGCACCGCCCGGTAATGATTCACCGTGCACCGTTTGGTTCTATGGAGCGCTTTATAGCGATTTTGCTGGAAAACACAGCCGGAAACTTTCCGCTTTGGCTAATGCCGGAGCAGGCTATCATACTGTCTCTTAGTGAGAAATATGAAAATTATGCTAAAAAAGTTTTACAGTTGCTGGAAAATCACGAAATTCGCGCCACAATTGATAACCGAAACGAAACAATAGGCAAAAAAATCAGGGAAGCCGAAGTGCAAAAAACCCCGTTTATGCTTATTGTGGGTGAGGAAGAAGAGAAAAATGGTACGATTTCTGTACGTCGTCATGGCGATGCAGGTAAGAGCAACCAAAACATGACCGTTGAAGAATTTGCTGTACTTGTACAGGAAGAAATAGACAAAACATTAAAAACATTTCAAGTTTAACTTAAAATTTTAAAGCCATAGCTATAAGAAACAACAGAGGCTTTCAGCCTCGAGTAGAAAAAAAAGATGCGCACAGGACTAACAATGCCATCCGCGTACCCGAAGTAAGGCTTGTGGGAGAAAACGTAGAGCCCGGAGTTTACAAAACTTCGCAGGCACTGCAAATGGCAGAAGGATTTGAGCTGGACCTTGTGGAGATCTCTCCCAATGCCGAGCCGCCTGTTTGCAAAATCATGGATTACAAAAAGTTTCTTTACGAGCAAAAGAAAAGAGACAAGATGCTTAAGGCAAAGTCTACTCAAATTGTGGTTAAAGAAATTCGTTTTGGCCCTCAGACCGATGAGCACGATTACGACTTTAAACGTAAAAATGCAGAGAAATTCCTTAAAGAAGGCTCTAAGCTAAAAGCTTTTGTATTCTTTAAAGGACGCTCTATCATCTATAAAGAGCAAGGCCAGATATTATTGCTAAAACTTGCTACTGATCTTGAAGAGTGGGGCAAAGTAGAGGCAATGCCGGTTCTTGAGGGTAAAAGGATGATTATGTTCATTGCCCCTAAGAAAAAGAAAGCATAACAGAGATTGCAAAGTCTTTAAAGTCTAAGGTCTTAAAGTTAAAAGTCCCACAGCGGGCCTGCCACTTTACGACTTTAGACTTTATGACTAAAAATAAAAGTAAGTAAGAATAAATTAAATACAGGAAGAAAATGCCTAAAATGAAAACCAAATCCAGCGCCAAGAAACGTTTTAAAGTTACTGGCTCAGGAAAGATTAAAAGAAAACACGCTTTTAAAAGTCACATCCTGACTAAAAAATCTAAAAAGCGTAAATTAGCTCTAACACACTCTACATTGGTACACCCAACAGATGAGAAGAGCGTTAAACAGCAATTAAGGATTATATAATTCTTTACCCTTAACCGGGAAGCTGTTTCGGTTAAAACAAATTAATAACCCTGGAGTACGGCCAATAAGTCTTTGCAAAATGCAGAGCGCCTGCTACAAAACACATTAAAATTATGCCAAGATCAGTAAATTCAGTAGCTTCAAGAGCCCGAAGAAAAAAGGTAATGAAGCAAGCCAAAGGTTTCTTTGGAAGACGTAAAAACGTTTGGACAGTAGCCAAAAATGCGGTAGAAAAAGCAATGGTTTATGCTTACCGCGATAGAAAACAAAAAAAGAGAAACTTCCGTGCTTTATGGATCATGCGTATCAACGCTGGTGCAAGGCAGTATGGTATGAGCTACTCTCAGTTTATGGGTAAAGTTAAAGCTGCAAACATCGAATTGAACCGTAAAGTTCTTGCCGATCTTGCTGCTAACCACCCTACAGCTTTTGAAGCTATCGTAAACCAGGTTAAATAAAAAAACGTTCGTCAAACAATATATTTATATCTTACTTACATAAAATAACCCGCTTAGCAATAAGCGGGTTTTTTGTTGATTACATTTTTTGATTTATAAGAAGATTTAAGGACTGGAGTTAATATTTATAATGATCCGTTAACATGTAAAACAATTATAGTTTTTAACTTTGGGCAAACTATAATTACTAATGAACAGGAGAAAGTTTTTCCGCAACGGGTCGCTTTTTACTTTAGGCGCAGGCCTGCTTAACCCTTTTGAGGGCAGTGCCGCGATTTTAAATGCTACCGACCTAAACAAGAATAAAAAAGCAAAGAACATAATCTTTATGGTTAGCGATGGTATGAGCACCGGCACGCTTAACATGGCCGACCTGTATCTTAACCGCAAAAATGGTAAAGGCTCTAACTGGCTTCAGTTGTATAAAGACCAAAAAGTTACGCATGCCCTTATGGATACCGCTTCGGCCAGCTCTATAGTAACCGATTCATCGGCAGGGAGTTCATCTTGGGGTGGCGGTGTTCGTGTAAAAAACGGCGTGCTCAACATAGGCCCTAACGGCGAAAAGCACATGCCCATATGGCAAAAGTTTAAAAAGGCAGGCAAGATGGCGGGCTGCGTTACTACAGTACCCATTACCCACGCTACGCCGGCAGGCTTTTGTGTAACTAACGACAGCCGTAACGCGCAGGAAGACATTGCCCAGGACTATCTGGCCCTTGGTTTTGATATTATGATGGGCGGCGGCGATAAATATTTTAATGCACAATCCCGCAAAGATAAAACCGATATGTATGCCGCCTACAAGGCTAAAGGGTGGCAAGTGGTTAAAACAAGGCAGGAAATGCTATCATCTACTGCCAATAAGCCGGTTTTAGGTGTTTTTGGCGAAGATGCCCTACCCTATAGCATCGACCGTAAAAACGATGCAGCGCTGGAAAGTGCTACCCCTACCCTTGCCGAAATGGCTCAAAAAGCTATCGACCACATGATAGGCAGCAAGAACGGTTTTGTATTGCAAATAGAGGGCGGTAAGGTAGACTGGGGCGCACACGCTAACGATGTTGGCGCTTTGCTATACGATCAGGTGGCTTTTGATGAAGCCGTTAAGGTAGCCATAGATTTTGCCGAAAAAGACAAAGAAACGCTTGTAATTATTACTACCGATCATGGTAACGCCAACCCCGGCATTATATACGGTAAAGATGCCAATGATAATTTTGACAGCATCCAGAAATATACCCATACTAACGAGTGGATACTAAATACCATTAAGCCTGATTTTACCGTTGCTAAAGTGCGCGAACTGGTGGAAATGGCTAACGGCAAAACACTATCCGAAGAGGATGCTAAAACCGTTTTAAGTTATTATGACGGGCTTCATAAAGACGAGGGCGGACTCTATAATTATAAAAAAGTTCCGTTTAAGGCATTTGCCCAAATTCAGCAAAAAAACAATTCGATTGGGTGGATAAGCATGGAGCATAGCGCTGATTATGTTAACCTTGCCATGTTTGGCCCCGGCAGCGAATTGCTTAAGCCTTTTGTAAAAAACACCGATTTGCATTACCTGATGCTACAGGCAGCAGAGGTTGAAAACAAATTTTAAACAGCAAACCTAAAATATTTTGAGGCACCTGTACATCAGGTGCTTTTTTTATATCTTGTGGTCAAATTACTATAAATGAAATTGGTTCTCTTATCATTGGCCCTAATTGTGGCTTTCGCTTCCTGCAAAGGTCAGTCACTAAAAAAACCCATAGCATTTACAGAAAAGGTTAGCAAGCTGCCGGACAGTATTAAGGCAGACGGCATCACCATATATTTTGCCTTTAAAAACCAGATATTGGCCCACCAAAATGGTAAATACGACAGCCTGACCATTATTAATAAAGTCTACAAACCGCATCAGGCGTTATGGGATAATTGCTACGGGATGATCTTTGGCGATGAAAATGCTTCTAAATTTAATACGGTCAATGGCATGGTAGAGTGGAATAAAACGTTGTACCCTCAAAACAAAAAGTTTTTAGACGAACGGGCAGCTATAATCATGGCGCTAAACCTCGATTCACTTCTTACCACTAACCTCAAAAAATTCAGCGCACTGGTTCCGTATAAGCCTGCGGCAAAAATGAGTATCTTATTTACTCCCATTCAGGGTATAGGGTTTGGGGGCTGCGAAGCCGACGAGTTTGCCTTAGAGCTCAACAACACCGATTATGATATAAAGTATGCGATTGAAAAAGGTATTCCGCATGAGTTAAACCACCTGGCGTATGAGCCTCACCGCAAAAAAGACCCGCTTACTAACACAGCATTGGCACAAACCATAGATGAAGGCTTCGCCTGCTATTTTACACGCGTATTTTTTGATAACACGATTACTCCCGAAGAAGCGGTAGAGAATATGACGAAGGCAGACTGGGATTGGTACATGCAGCACGAAAAGGAAATCTTTACCAAATGCCTGCCCTATTTTATGGATGAAAGCGGAGATAACCCATTACTTCGAAACGAGAAGTTTAAATTATTCCCCGATGCACCCCAATCACTTAATTACTGGCTGGGGTACAGGATAATCGACTTTTATGTGCAGAAGCATGGCAAAGATTCATGGAAGGACATTTACACAATGCCTATTAAAGAGGTATATGAAAAAAGCGGTTATAAGGAGTATATCAACACATTAAAATAACACCATGAAAGTTTCAATATTCTTACTGGTTATTTATTGCCTGATTGGCTGTAAGCAAGCACCGGCGTTAGATACAACGGCGCTACATAATGGCGACCTTATCTTCCAAACCTCAACATCGGCGCAAAGCCAGGCCATACAACTGGCTACCAAAAGTAAGTACTCGCATTGCGGAATTGTATATAAAGAGGGTAACGATTATTTTGTTTTTGAAGCCATACAGCCCGTTAAAGCTACACCGCTAAACCAATGGATAGCACGTGGTAAAGACGGTCACTACGTTGTAAAGCGCCTTAAAGATGCTGATAAAACACTTACTGAAGCCACCCTACAAAAAATGAAGGTCGTAGGCAAAACCTTTGCAGATAAAGACTACGACCTGTATTTTGAATGGAGCGATGATAAGATTTATTGCTCTGAACTGATATGGAAAATCTATAAAGAAGGCGCGGGTGTAGCAATTGGACACCTGCAAACCCTTGGCGAATTTGACCTTTCGCATCCGGCAGTACAGCAAAAACTCAAGGAGCGTTACGGCAACAACATCCCAAAAAATGAAAAGGTAATATCGCCTGCTGCAATGTTTAACAGCGACTTGCTGATAACTGTTGTAGAAGAGTAACTCCTAACCCTAAACTCACAATGCAGGTACCTCCTGCTTAGCCGCTTCAAAGTCGGCAATAATTTCGCGTAAAATATCTCCTGCCGGTTTAATGTCGTTTATAAGTCCAGCAATCTGGCCTATCTCAAGCTCACCTTCTTCAAGGTCGCCTTCAAACATACCTTTTTTAGCGCGGGCACGCCCTAAGAGCGCTTTAAGGTCATCCGGTGTGGGCGATGTTGCATATAACGCAACCACATCATGAAAGAACTTATTTTTAATCAGGCGCACCGGGGCGAGTTCTTTTAGCGTTACGTGGGTATCGCCATCTTGCGCATTAACAATTGCCTGCTTAAACTTTTCATGTGATGACGACTCTACCGAAGCTGCAAACCTGCTCCCTATCTGCACGCCATCAGCACCCAGCACCATCGCCGCCAGCATGCCCCTGCCGGTAGCAATACCACCAGCAGCAATAAGCGGAACCGTAAGCTTTTCTTTAACCATAGGTATCAGGGTAAAGGTGGTGGTTTCCTCGCGGCCGTTGTGCCCACCGGCTTCAAACCCCTCGGCCACTACGGCATCTACGCCGGCCTCCTGGGCCTTTAGGGCAAATTTAACGCTGCTAACCACATGCACCACGGTAATACCTTTTTCTTTTAAAAAGGAGGTCCACGTTTTAGGGTTCCCCGCCGATGTAAATACAATTTTCACCCCCTCATCAACAATAATCTGCATTATTTCTTCAATGTTGGGGTACAGCATGGGTACGTTAACCCCAAAAGGTTTATCGGTTGCTTTTTTACATTTTTGTATGTGTTCCCTTAACACATCAGGGTACATAGAGCCGGCACCAATAATGCCCAGCCCGCCCGCGTTGCTCACGGCACTTGCCAGTTTGTAGCCGCTGGCCCATATCATTCCGGCCTGTATAACAGGGTATTGTATATTAAAAAGTTGGGTAATTTTGTTCATCTAAAATTATATGATTGTCTAAAAAATGAAGTAGGATTTACTCCTTTACCAGCCTGCCTGATTGCGATTGGTTAGCACCACTTATGGTGTAACTGTAAATCCCCTCTGCAAGGTTTTGCAACGAAAAGTCAGGCTTTGCAGCAGTAACCGTTTGCTCCCATACTACCTGCCCTAAATTATTAAAAAGGGTTACTGTGGCATTTTGCACGGCAGCATCAGGGAAAACAATATTAACAAGGTTTTGAGAAGGGTTAGGATATAAAACAAAAGATGGCTTAACCACATTAGGAATTTGCAAAGCAAGTGCCAGTGCAAAATCAGGGATACCATAGCCGTACTGGTTATCAGGGTTGTTATACCTATCGGCCGATTCTTTTATAAGTTGCACTATCTCGGCATTGGTCTTGTTTGGCACTGCCTGCCAAAAACAGGCCACCAACCCTGCTGTTATAGGGCTGGAAAACGAGGTACCGTTAGCAGTACTAATGGTTCCGCCGGTGGTAGATATTACGGCACTTTGGCCCATAGCCATAACATCGGGTTTAATGCGGCCATCAAACGACGGGCCTATAGAGCTAAACCCTGTAATTTGTTCAGAACTGGTAACCGCGCCTATGGTAAAACTACCGGGAGCATCGCCCGGGGCAGCAATATGGGGCTCGCTTGTACCCCCAGAATTACCTGCCGATGTTACACATATCATACCACGGCTAAAGGCAACATTCATACCGCGGCTTATAAAGGCAGTTTGCCCGTCCATGTCGCTATAACTGTAGCTGTAGTTAGGATTATCATACGCAAAATAGCCAAGTGAGGTATTTATAACATCAACCCCCAGGCTGTCGGCAGCTTCGGCGGCCTCCACCCAATACGATTCTTCAACAGGGTTTTCGCCAAACACATCTTCGGTTACAAACAGGTAGTAAAAAGCATCGGGTGCGCTGCCCACCAGTTGGTCTTCCACATAACCTCCCAT
The DNA here is from genome assembly GCF_007097145.1 of Flavobacterium zepuense. GTDB lineage: Bacteria > Bacteroidota > Bacteroidia > Flavobacteriales > Flavobacteriaceae > Flavobacterium > Flavobacterium zepuense. The sequence goes on from NZ_VJVZ01000001.1 coordinate 558,061, forward strand.
GGTAGAAAGTACCGATGTACCATGATCGCCACCGCTATAAAAATTCTCATTTTGGCTCACATAGTTATAACCCCCTAATATCAGGTTGTTATCATGCAGCCTCTGGAAAGGAAAAGCCGTATCAACTCCAGGAAAACCGGCATCCAATACCGCAATGGTCATTCCGGTACCGGTATAATCATCCTGGTGCAACAGGTGGCCGTTAAGCATTTGCACCTGAGTAGACGATTGCCCGTAAGCAAAATTTGCCTGGGTATCGGCTGTTTTAGCAGTTTCAGATATTTTATGCGGGGCAGCAGGCCTCAGGTTAACATCAGCAATCGTATTACTGGCAAAATCGATACTTTGAACAAATGACAGATTGCTTAATGCAGCTATATTTGACTGCGTTCCGCGCACGTGCAGGGCATTAAGCCACTTGCTTTTTGCCATAACCTCTATACCCGTAGCATTGGTTACACCATCTATATAATCCTGGTGTATGGGCACATCTTTATCATCTAAAGCAATATTTTGGGCCGCACGCCTGTTTAGCGCTTTTTGGGTAAGCATCTCAAGCGGATTGGCAAGGTAAAAGGCTGCATCAGGCTTATCGGTAAAATACACCCACGCATCCTGCTGCGCATTGGCAACGCCGCAGGTAAATACTATAACAAGTAGTAAAATCTTTTTCATAATAGCAATGTAAATCGTAAAACTATCCAAATTTACGTAATATGGGGCAATGGGTATTTAAGTTTACTAAAGTTTGTTGTACCGTTTATCGATTATTCACAGATTTCTGCTCCGTTTACTCAACATTAAATAAGAAAGCTACCACAAAACATTTATTTTTGCATCATAATTTTATAAAATGATCTATCTTATTTTAAGCATAATATGCAGTGTTGCAGTAGGAGTGCTCTTTAAAACCACCCGTAAGTTTGCCGCCTGCACTACGCAAATTGTAATGTGGAATTACGTTTTTACGATACTGCTTTGCTACCTGTTTTTTAGCCCGCAGCTGTTAACCGAGATCTCGCAACTTAACGCCGGTGCGCCGTGGGTAGTATATGTACCGCTAATGGTATTGCTGCCATCCATTTTTCTTTTACTTGCCCAATCTATTAAGCATGTAGGTATTGTACGTACCGATGCCGCCCAAAGGCTATCACTTTTTATCCCGATACTTGCTGCATGGTTTATTTTTAAAGAAGATTTTAATGCTATTAAGCTTGCCGGGCTTGCCGTGGGTTTCCCTGCCATTTTGCTGATACTTTACAAAAAAGGAACTAAAGAAGAAGGCCGCGACTGGCTGTACCCCGCCCTTGTACTCTTTGGTTTTGGCACTATAGATGTTTTATTTAAAGAAATAGCTATAACAAGTACTATAGGTTTTGCTACCTCGCTGTTCATAGTTTTTTCGGGTGCATTGGTAATAATGCTTCTTGCTGTTATTTATGAGGTTGTTTTTAAGCAGATAAAGGTCAGCACTATCAACTTTGCCTTCGGCGCGCTTGTGGGCATCTTTAATTTTGGTAACATCTTTTTTTACCTAAAAGCGCATCAGGCTTTCGCTGAAAATCCGTCTACAGTGTTTGCATCAATGAATATGGGGGTAATTGTTTTGGGCAGCATGGCGGGCATTTTTATCTTTAAAGAAAAGCTTAGCAAGCTAAATTACGTTGGGATTATTTTAGCTCTTTGCGCCATTGTTATCATTACAATATCACAGATATACGTTAGCTAAACCATTTTAATCTGAAATTTCAACCTTTTTAAAACACTGAATAAAAGCTACTTAAAAATTATTTTAAATAATTATAAAATTTTATTTGGAAATTAAATTTATTGTACCGTACCTTTGCTGCAAGTTCTTTAAAAGATTATTCTTATCCAGAAAGACCGAGGGAATTGACCCTATGACGTCTTGGCAACCTGCCCGCTAACCCGGAGTAAGGTGCCACATTCAACCTTTGCGAAAGCAAAGGATAGATAAGTTTAGAAAAAGTTTATAATACATCAAAATATATTATATGCCTTTCTGACTTGTCGGGAAGGCATTTTGTTTTTATGCATTTCCCGATGCCTGGTTTAGGATAGTTTTTAACTGAATGAAAGTTTAACAATTTTAAATCACAAAAAGAAATGCAAGAGTCTACAAAAATCCTGAACAACCTACCTATCGATCCATTAACCGGAAGTATTTCGGTGCCTATTTACCAAACATCTACATTTGTACAGGATGCTCCGGGCGTACACAAAGGATACGATTATGCACGAAGCAACAACCCTACCCGTAAAGTATTAGAAGATACTATTGCCCAATTAGAGAACGGTACAAACGGTTATGCGTTTGCAAGCGGACTTGCAGCTATAGATGCTGTTATTAAACTACTATCATCGGGCGACGAAGTTATTGCGGTAGATGATATTTACGGCGGTGCTTTCCGTTTGTTTACCCATGTGTACCAAAAATTTGGCATCAGCATTAAATATGTAGATACCACCAATGCACAAAACGTGGCTGACGCTGTTACCGATAAAACCAAACTTATCTGGATAGAGAGCCCAACCAACCCTACCCTTAAAATATCTGACATCAGGGCTATTGCTCAAATTGCAAAAGCTAACGATATACTGCTTTGCGTAGATAACACATTCGCATCGCCAATTGCACAAAAACCGCTTGACCTTGGTGCCGATATTGTGGTACACAGCGCTACTAAATACATATCAGGACACAGCGACCTTATTGCCGGCCTTGTAGTAACATCTACACAAGAACTTGGCGACAAGATAAAATTTATACAAAACGCATCGGGCGCTATACTTGGGCCATTTGATAGCTGGTTGGTTATCCGCGGTATCGAAACCCTTGTACTTCGTATTAAGCAACATGCCGAAAATGCCCAGAAAGTTGCTGAATACCTTCTTACAGAAAAACTGATCAAAAACGTTTATTACCCAGGGCTACCTACGCACCACAACCACGAAATTGCTAAAAAACAGCAAAAATACTTTGGCGGTGTTGTAACGTTTGACCTTGTTATTGATGATAAAGACCTTGCTTCTCAAATAGTATCGGGTACTAAATTATTTAAACTTGCCGAGAGCCTTGGCGGTGTTAAGAGCCTTTGCTGCCTGCCATGCGAAATGACCCATAAATCTATCCCGGCAGAAAAACGTTACTCAGCCGGTGTTACCGATAGCCTTATCCGCCTTTCTGTAGGCCTTGAGGATGCCGATGACCTTATTGCAGACTTACAACAGGCTATTGCTGCCGCTGTAACTGCCAATGCTGATAAAACTTCTGTAACTGTTTAAGTAGATTTACAATGTCGAGAAAAAATTTAAATATAGGCCTCTTTGGGTTTGGCGTAGTGGGGCATGGCCTGTATGAAGTACTGCAAAAAACACCTGCCCTAAGGGCAAACATTAAGAATATTTGTGTTAGGGATAAAAATAAGGAACGCACCATAGGTGCCGAGAATTTTACCTTTGATAAAGATGATATACTAAACGACCCCGAAATTAATGTGGTTGTAGAACTTATTGATGATGCCGATGCGGCTTTTGAGATAGTATCTGCGGCACTTAAAAAAGGTAAAGCGGTAGTATCTGCCAATAAAAAAATGGTTGCAGAGCATTTTACCGAGCTGCTGCAACTGCAAAAAGAATACAACGTTCCGTTATTGTATGAGGCGGCGGCCTGTGCCAGTATGCCAATTATACGTAACCTGGAAGAGTATTATGATAACGATTTGCTGGAGTCTATAGAAGGTATTGTAAACGGTAGTACCAATTACATACTTACCAAAACTTTTGCCGAGAACCTTAGCTACGAGCAGGCCCTTAAACAGGCGCAGGATCTTGGTTTTGCCGAAAGCAACCCAATATTAGATACGGGTGGTTTTGATGCCAAATACAAGCTGCTGATACTACTGGCGCACGCCTTTGGTTACATTGCCAGGCCGGAGGAGCTGTTTAACATTGGCATCAATAATATTGGTGACCTTGAATTGAAATATGCAAAGGAAAAAGGCCTTAAGATAAAACTGGTTGCCCAGGCTTATAAAGGTACCGATGGTACACTCTCGGCTTTTGTAATACCAAAGTTTGTAACGCCAGAAGACCGTTTATTTAATGTAGACGATGTGTTTAACGGCATGATAACCAAGACCAGCTTTGCCGATACCCACTTTTTTGTGGGGCGCGGTGCAGGCTCGTATCCTACGGCATCGGCAGTACTGTCGGATATTTCGGCGCTAAGCTATGATTACCGTTACGAGTACAAAAAGATATACAGGGAAGAGAACCTTACCCTTACCAATGATGTAGAACTTAAAGTTTTACTTCGCCATAAAAAAGAAGAATCGGAAGCGTTAAAGCTCCACTTTAATACTATTGAAGAAGCTTATACCAATCACGATTCGGGCTACCTTACCGGTAACATTACCCTTGCCAACCTAAAAGCATTAGAAGAAGGCAACCAGGGAGAACGTTCGTTTATTTTAATAAACGTACTTACCGAAAAGGATGCCACTGCCCTGGCAGTATAATAATTACGGATTTATAATTGTTATTCAAATACTTTGTCCTCTAAACAGGAAACAATAAACCCCAAAGTTTGTGATGCTTTGGGGTTTTGTTTTTGTAGAATGTATTGTAACTTTTCCTTTTCAGAAAAGTCAGGACAAATTCTTATTTTTTCTTTTTAGTAGCTTTCTTTTTAGCCTGTTTTTTCTTTTTGGCTTTAGCTGTTTTTTTAGCTTTGGCTTTATCTTTAGCTTTTTGCTTTTTGGCTTTATCCTTTCTTTTAGCTTTAGCTTTTTTAGCCTTTTCTTTATCTTTCTCCTTTTTAGCTTTGGCTTTTTTCCTGTCTTTTTCTTTTAGCGCTTTAGCCTTTGCTTTATCTTTTTCTTTAGACTTTTTGTCTTTCTTGTCGGCTTTAACCTCAGCAGTAGCAGGCGCTTCATTTACCGGAGCTTCTTCTTTAGCTTCAGTTACAGGCGCAGTTTGCTCTGCAGCAGCAGGTGCAGCTTTAGGCGTAGCAGGCTTTCTTGCAGGGGCTTTAGCCGCAGGGGCCGCCTTAGTTACAGGAGCTTTTGGTGCAGCAGGGGCCTTAGCTGTAGTGGCAGCAGTTCTTGTACGGGTACGTGCAGGAGCCGGTTTAGCAGCTTCGGGAGCAGGAGTGGTTTCAGTTGTAGTAGTTTCCGTGGTTGCGTTTGTTTCAGGAGTTTCCGGAGTGACTTCCTGTTCGCTTTTTTGGGGCTGATTCATAGTTGTGTATTTATATTTTTAATTTGATTATATACAAAATACTACTGAAAAGTATCTATACGCCTTTCGTTAGTATTAAATAATTGTAAAATTAACATCATCAAATTTAATCATTTAAAAGATGCGCCAATGTTAAGTTTTCTGTAAGCAAAAAACTACCTAAAAACATAATAACCAAACTATTAAAGAAATTAAGCACCAAATAAAAAGAAAAATAGCTGCAAACATTTACGCCCGTAGCTATTGCTTTTACTAAGTAACTGAATTTAATCGTGGTAGGCTTTTACCCCTGCCCTTATAAAAACATCTACATAATTTTGCTCCGGCGGTATAGGGCACGAATACTTTTTATTATAGGCACAGTACGGGTTGTACGATTGGTTAAAGTCGATCGTAATCAATTTGCCATTATCTTTAGGTTCGCACAGGTCTATATAACGCCCGCCCGAATAACTGCCATGCCCGGACGACGCATCCGTAAACGGCAGGAACAGGTAATCTTTAAACCCGTCCTTTTTTATAAGGTCAAGGTCCTGAAAAACATCCAGTTTATAATCTTTACCCTCTAACGTAAAATGCAGCGTACCATATTTTTTTGATGTAGCAGTACGAGCCGTAGTAGTAGCCATTTGGAAAGGCTTTTCGTTTGGCGTACGCTCCAGTTTGGCGGTTACGCAAAAATCCATATCCAGTTCGTAAAAGTTAAGGTGCTTAAACTTTTTAAGGTCTTCTTTGGTAAGCGGCGATTCTATTGGATCGGCATATTCGCTGTTCAGCTTGTCCTGTGCTGCTTTGGCGGCTTCGGGGCTGCATTCCTGCGCCTGTGTAACTATCGAAAGTAAAAGCGCAAGGGTGGTGATAATCTTATTCATAATATAGAGTTGTATATCTTACAAAAATAGCAATAACTATTACACACTATACCTATAAGGCAACCTAATAACTATCTTTGTAAAAAAACCAATCTACCGCCATGTTTCAGCAGGCCATTAACCGTTATTTAAACAATTTCAGGGGATTTTCTCGCGAGGTATGGATACTTACCATCATTACCTTCATAAATAGGTCGGGCACTATGGTGCTGCCGTTCCTGTCTAAATATTTAAAGGAAAATTTAGGCTTTACCTACGGACAAGTTGGATGGATAATGGTATGCTTTGGTTTCGGTTCTATGGCAGGCTCCTGGATAGGCGGCAAATTATCAGATAAAATAGGCTTTTACAAAATCATGGTCTTTAGCCTGTTTACCAGCGGGTTGATGTTTTTCGTGATTCAGCAAATAACGTCATTTACCGGTTTGTGCATTGCCATGTTCTGTATCATGGTGGTAGCCGATATGTTCCGACCCGCCATGTTCGTATCCATACGCACCTATGCAAAGCCGGAAAACCGTACCCGCGCCATGACGCTTATTAGGCTGGCTATTAACCTTGGGGTTTCAGCCGGGCCGGCACTGGGCGGACTCATTATTGTTGGCATAGGCTACAAAGGCCTTTTTTGGATAGACGGCGGCTCCTGCATTATAGCCATCATCATCTTTTGGCTCTTAGTAAAAGAAAAAAAGCCGGAGCCGGTAAACCCACACCTTACCGAAAAACTGCTACCGGCATCGCCATTTAAGGATGGGCCATTCATGCTGTTCCTGTTCAGCAGTTTTACCATCGCTATGGTGTTCTTTCAATTGTTTACTACGCTGCCGCTTTACCATAAAGAGTGGTACAGCCTTACCGAGGTACACACCGGGCTGCTTATGTCGTTTAACGGTATCATGATATTTTTCCTTGAGATGCCTATTGTGGGGTACTTAGAACGCAAAAATGTACCCAAAGTGCAAATTATCATGTGGGGCGCTTTCTTAATGGCACTTTCGTTTTTTGTGCTTTTAATTAATAATTGGGTGGGCGTGCTGGCCATAAACATGCTGCTGCTTACTGTGGCAGAGATGTTCAGCTTTCCGTTCTCTAACTCCTTTGCTTTGGGGCGTGCCCCACGCGGGCAGGAAGGCCAGTACATGGCGCTGTATACCATGACGTTTAGCCTTGCGCATATTATGAGCGCAAAGGTGGGCATGGAAATAATTTCCGGGTGGGGTTATGCCACCAACTGGCTGTTTATGGGTATTATTGGTGTGGGCGCGGGCGTATCATGCTATATCCTCCATAAAAAGTTGCTGAGCGCTTCTACACTATAACTATTACCCTGTTTTAAAGTAATAAAAATTCGCTAATTAGCGATATTTGACTGTGGTAGTTTTACACTAAAACACCACAAATAACTTATTTTCAACCACTTAAATATGTGGCATTTTTTTAGTCTGCACTGTTATCGGCGCTAAGCCAATACCGGTAATAACTATTAAAACCACATATTTATGAGTGCAACTGTACAATCTACTGTAGATTATGCTTCCGACCCTAACTTGTCGGCAGCGGTAAAAGAATTTTTAAAACCGCTTAATTCGGGCGGTGCCCCTTTGGAGTCGTTACCTGTTCCTGATGCCCGAAACGTGCTTGTAGGTGCCCAGGCTGCCTCTGAGGTAGACCTTTCGGGCATTGAAGAATCTGAAAAAACCATAGAGTTTGAAGGGCACACCATTAAACTTAATATTGTTCGCCCGGAAGGCGAAACCGGTATTACACCCGCCTTTATGTTTATACACGGCGGCGGCTGGGTGCTGGGCGACTACCCTACCCATAAACGCATGGTACGCGACCTTACTGTGCTTACCGGCTACACCGGCGTATTTGTAGAGTACAGCCGTGCCCCCGAGGTTAAATACCCACAGCCCCTTAACGAGGTGTATGCCGCGGCCCGATGGCTTGCGCTGCATGGCGCCGAAATTAATATAGATGGCAGCAAACTGGGCATTGTGGGCAACAGTGCCGGTGGCAACCTGGCTACTGCAACGGCGCTTATGGCTAAAGAAAACTGTGGGCCGGAGTTTAAAGTGCAGGTACTTTTTTGGCCGGTTACCAATGCCAATTTTGAAACCGAATCATACAAGCTTTTTGGTGAGCAGCGTTTTTTAACGGCATCGCTAATGAAATGGATGTGGAACCAATACATTGAGCCCGAAAAGAGGGACCAGATGTATGCATCGCCGTTGCAGGCCAGCCTTAAAAAGCTAAAAGGGCTTCCGCCTACGTTGATACAGGTTGCCGAGAATGATATTTTAAGGGATGAAGGCGAGGCGTATGGCCGCAAGCTTAGCGAAGCAGGGGTTGAGGTAACAACAGTGCGCTATAATGATGTAATACACGATTTTGGGCTACTAAATGGCCTTGCACACATACCGCAAACCAAGGCATTGTTTAACCAGGCCGCGGCAGAACTTAAAAAATACCTGGGATAATTAACCTTAAACACCTGCTTATGAAAACCTTATTTATAATGATCGCCTATATAGCGTTAAGTCTTACTTCTGACAGCACTATCCCGCCATGCGACAAATGTTATGATAACGAAGATTTCCAGATAAAATCGGCTACCATAACACGCAACAAAGAGCTGGGCATAACGGTTTGGGAAATGAAAGTTAAAGGCAAGGCCGGAGCTACAACCCCTAAGGGCGTTGGTAAATTAAACGGAGCACCGGTACTGGGCTATGTTTTTCCTACTACCTTAAAACCCGGTGATGTGGGGTTTAGTGATACCGAAGGCATTGTTGCGCTTGCACTTACCTCCCACCCTGATTTTGATGACACCCCCATGTGGGATGAAAATTTTGACAGGAACTTTAGTAACGATGGCGTTATATGGCATCCGCATTGGGTGGTGCTTAACGAAGACAAACGTGTGGGTGGAGGGCTATCGGTAAAACAGTTTAAAAAGGGCGACCCAAAGGTTACACTACCTGCCAACAATCCCGGTATGGAAATGTATATGGACAGCCCCGGTTATAATGTAGTTACTAAAGAGAACAGCATAAGGGTTATAGTGCCCGATTACAGGATTAGCAACAAGACCGATTTTAAATTTGATGCCGTTGCCTGCTACATGATGGTTGATACCGGCGATGCCCCTGCGGGCGAAGCTATGGGCAGTGGAGATAAGCCTATGCTTGGGGTTTACAAAGTATACTCGGTTGCCAGCGGCAACCTTTCATTACCCTACACGGTTAAATAGTACTAATAACCCGGTTAATAGCCGATATAATTTACTACAACATGAAACTTACCAATAATAAAACCATACTATTTATAACCGGGGCTTTTGTAAGCCATATTTGCTGGGACAGCTGGGTTGATTATTTTGAGCAGCGGGGCTATCATGCCATCGCACCTCCCTGGCCTTATAAAGATGACCTGCCACGTGTACTGCGCGAAAGGCAGCCTTATGATGTAGACCTGGCAGATCTTACCCTTACAGACCTGGTAGACCACTATGCTAACTTTGCTATAAACCTACCCGAAAAGCCTATTATAATAGGGCACTCGCTGGGTGGGCTTATTGCCCAGATATTAATAAACCGCGGCCTGGGCTCGGCGGGTGTTGGGGTGCACCCCATACCGCCAGTGGGCATAATACCCTACGAGTTTACATTTTTAAAATCTACCTGGAAGGTATTGGGGCTGTTCTCATCGCTGCACAACACGCTGCTGATGTCTTTTAAAGATTTTCAGTACTCGTTCGTGAATGAGATGCCCATACATGAGCAGCTTATTGCGTATGAAAAATATGCGATACCGGAATCAAAACGAGTGGCACGCGGAGGTTTAACAGCAGCTGCCAAAGTAGATTTTGATAAAGAGCACGCGCCTTTGCTACTACTATCCGGCAGTCTGGATAACCTCATACCGCCGCATTTAATTAACCGTATTTATAAGCGGTATAAAAAGAATGCATCGGTGCTGGAGTATGTAGAGATGGCCAACCGCAACCACGCCACCCTTACACAGCCCGGTTGGGAAAATGTTGCCCGTTACATTAGCAACTGGCTTAATAAAGTATCATAGTTCCTATAGTTGTAATTGCTTTTCTACCCCCGAAATGCCCGCAGTAGTAGCGGGCATTTCACTTTTTACAATTGGCACTATTTAAAAGGCTTTTATTTTGATACCAAGCTTTTTAATTTTAGAATTTAATGTGGATGGCGGCAGGTCTAACAATTCAGCCGCACCACCCGCACCATAAACTTTGCCTTTGCATTTTTTAAGGATGAAGCATATATAATCGCGCTCGTTCTCGTAAATTGTTTTAACCAATCCGTTGGTTTCAAACTTCTGGTCGGCACTCTCGGCCACTTCCGGTTTATAGGGCTTGGGCAGGTACACCTCTTTAATGTGGGTGCCTTCTGTTAGCAATATGCTGCGCTCTATAACGTGTTCCAATTGCCTTATGTTACCGGGCCAGTCGTAAGCCATTATCTGCTCCAGCACACTATCTGCAAGCGTAATTTCCTTCCTGCCTATTTTTTTGCGGTACATTTCCACAAAATGATAAGTAAGATCGGGTATATCCTCTTTACGTTCCCTTAAAGGAGGTGTGGTAATAGGGAAAACGTGCAGGCGGTAGTACAGATCCATCCTGAAACGGCCTGCGGCAACCTCAGCTTCCAGGTTTTTATTGGTAGCCGCAATAATCCTGGCGTTTATTTTTATGGGCGAATGCCCTCCTACCCGCTCAATCTCATTTTCCTGAAGCACCCGCAATAGTTTAACCTGGAGGCTCAATGGCATTTCGGCAATTTCGTCTAAAAAAATAGTGCCGTTACTGGCCATTTCAAACTTGCCTATTTTCCTATCTATCGCACCGGTAAAAGCACCCTTTTCATGACCAAAGAGTATCGATTCGGCCAGGTTATCAGGTATCGCACCGCAGTTTACCACTACAAAAGGCTTATCGATACGTGTAGAAAGCTTGTGTATGCTGTGGGCTACTTTTTCTTTACCTGTACCGCTTTCGCCCAAAATAAGTACCGATGTATCGCAAGGGGCTACCCTTTTAATATAATCAAACACCGAGAGCATTTTTTTACTATTGCCCACCATCTCTTCAAACAGCTTGGGATACGATGGAGCAACAAGCGGTGTCATTTTGCGGAGGGTGGTTGGCTTATGATTGGTAACGGTATAACGGGCATCGGCAAAACCAGCCAATGCTTCCTTAAGCTGGCCGGCAATTACAAGATGTGCCTGGGTATAGCTATCAGGTTGTTTGCTATAAAAGGTAAATGCATAGTGTTTACCATTGGGCAAGGTTACAGGCAGCATCAACGCCGACTTTAACCCGAAAGACTGCATAATAACCTTATGGATGTGCGACTGCGCGCAAAACGCAATAAGAGCATTATCATTGTAATAGGCTGGTTCCTGTAGCATTGCCGATTGTTCTTTAAGATCCGCGAGTTCGTTAAGGCTAAAGATACTTATCTCTGCAAAACGTTTGGCATCAATAATAGTGTAGTCACTAACATTACGCCTAAAGATGCCTGTAACATCATACGTGCTGTTTACTGCCGTGGCATGACCCGCATCCATATAATCAAAAGGTATGTGGGTTTGCAGGGCACATCCCAGTTGTAACAGGGCATCTTCCCACTTAGTGGTACCTGCCGCAATAATCTCTGCTATTTTTTGCTTAACCGCATCGGCCCCGTGCTGTAATATAGCTTCGTTATGGCTGTGCCTGTAACTTGCAATCTCTAAAGTTGTTAGCACATCCTGATCCCTGAACGGTTTGATTATAAAACCATAGGGCTGGGTTATCTTAACCTCATCTAATATGCTTTTACCTGAGTTTGCCGAAATGTAAATAAATCCTATATGCTTTTCCTTTAAACGTTTAGCAAGGTCTATACCGGTTTCTTTATCATCTAAAAAAATATCGAGGCACACAATATCCGGCCTTTCGCGGGCAATGGCTTCCTCTGCCTGTAGTACCGAGTGCGCTATACCCGTAACAAGGTAACCTGCTTTTTCCAGGATGAGCTGCAGGTCGTAAGCCTCAATAAACTGGTCTTCTACAATAAGCACTTTCATGGTAGATGTGTTAGTGGTGGTTATCATGCGCTGATTGTTTAAATTAGTGTAATCTTAAAGTCCGAAAGTGAAATATCAATGTTAAAATTCGTTACGCACTTACCTTTTCCGGTGGTATTTCTTCAACCGGTATTTTGCTGTAAATACTAAATTTAAGGCAAATGGCAAGCCCGTTATTGTTTGCAAAGGCCAAGTGCCCGTTAAGCTTTCCGCTAAAGCCCCTTATAAGTTTTAAACCTAAGGAGGACAGTGTTTTATCATCAGGGTTAGCGCTCATTCCCACACCATTGTCCTTAATGGTTAGCACCGCATTATTTAACGATGTATTTTTAAGGGTAATAGATATAAGCCCCTCTCTATCAGCAGGAAAAGCATGCTTAATAGCATTTATTATGGCCTCATTTAGTATAAGCCCTAATGGCACTGCCTGAGATGTTTTAAGCTCAACAGGCTCTATATCAGCCTCAAAACGAATGCGTTGGCCGGTATCAAACGACTGCTTAAAGTATTCAATAAGTTCATTTATATACACCTGCATATTGATGCTAACCACATTATCCGACTGGTATAACTTTTTATGGATCAGCGACATAGAATATATACGGTGCTGGCTGTTCTTTATGGCGGCCTTTGCAGCGGCATCGCTTAAAAAATGCGACTGGGTATTTAAAAGGCTCATTACAATTTGCAGGTTGTTCTTAACCCTATGGTGAATCTCTTTAAGCAGCCATTCTTTTTCATTCAGCAAGCTTTGTAACGTACTGTTTTTCAGGTTAATTTCGGCTCTAATTCGTTGGTTAAGCTGGTATCGCCTGTAAATTAACCCGGCAATAATTAAAAGCAGCACAAGCAAGCCAAACCCGGTGGCATTAACAATGGTAGCTTTAGTAAGGTTGCTTTCCTGCAATTGCGCCTGGCTTTTTAGTAGCTGCTGCTTTTTATCCTGTAAAAGGAGTGCTGTTTTTTTCTTTTCAGCCGCATGCTGAACATACAAACGATCGATCTCTTTGCCCGCCGTTTTTTTATTAACTGTATCAGCATAAGCATATTGCTTCTTTAAATGATATAAAGATGCCTGGTAGTGCGACTGTATAGAATCTATTTTATGGAGCCTGGTGTGTGCATACTCAAGCGCCAGCGGGTTATTCATGGTTGTATATATTTCTATTTCAGCATTAGCATAAAACCTGGCTTTGTCATAATTTTTTGAAGATAGATAATACTGTGCCAGACTGGAACACACAACAGGCTTAAAATATTGATGATTAAATAGTTGCTCTGCCTTGGGTAAAAACTTTTCGGCATTTTTAAAATCTTTAAGGACTGTGTAGGTTTGCAGGCATCGTAAAACAGCTACTATTGCTACCTGTTCATCAGAATGGTTACATTTATCCTCCAATAATTTTATATAATAAAGTGCCTCCTTATTACGCTTAAGCTCTAAAAGCGTTTGTGCCAGGCAACCCTCTATGCTACAGCTTAGTATAGATTCATTAAGCTCCTTAAAAATTTCGTGCGCCTTTTTAAGGTAAAAGCAGGCTTCCTCCGGCCTGTCAATACCTTCGGTATATATCGTGCCCATACGGTAATATATATTGGCCGTAGCGGCCGACCTGTCGTTTAGGCTTTCGGCTATACGTATACCTTTAAGTCCGTATTCTAAGGCTTTTTCGTAGTTACCCTGACCCTGGTAAATACCGCTTATTTGAGAGTAAACGTGCTGGGTTACTCCATGACCCGCTTTATCGTATAGCTCAATAACTTTATTAAATGCCACTAAGGCAGCATCTTTCCTGCCCTGAAAATTATGAATATAACCTATACTAAGCTGTGCCTCGCCCGCATGCCTAAAGCTGTTTGCCTCCATAAACCGGTTGTATGCCTTTTCATAGATAGGGATATTTTCTTCTTTAGGCCGTATGCTCTCTTTGCTAAATGCAAGCGCCATATATGCTTCGCCAAGCGCCTCCTTGTCGCCTATAGAATTAAATAAGCTAACAGCCATTTTAGCATAGCTTTCAGCTGCGTTATATTCTGCTTTTATTTTATGTGCCCAGGTAAAAATGATATAGCATTTACCAACCGCTTTTTTATAGTTGACAGTATTTGCAAGCGTTTCGGCTTTTTTAGCATAAAACATAGCGCTATCCAGCGCATTGGGTGTTTTTTTAAAATAAGCATCCTGAATGTGGTGTGTACCTAAATATACAAGTGTCATTGCCTTTGCTGTATCTGATTGCGTTGTACGAAGTTCTTCATGCAGTTCTTTCAGCAATTTTTCCGCTGTAGCCTGTGCATTGCATGCACCTGTAGCAAACAGGCAAACTAAAAATATCTGTAGTGCAATTTTCATAATATTTATAGTTAAGTTCTTTTATTTATGCACTTTCTTTGGCCAGATTCTCTTTAACCAACGTTTTATTTATACCAAATTCAAGGCAAATGGTAAGTCCGCTGTTGTTTACAAAGGCCAGGTGCCCATCAAGCTCTCCGCTAAAGCCATTTATAAGCTTTAACCCCAGGGATGACAGCGTTTTATCATCCGGGTTGCTATCCATACCCACACCATTATCTTTAATGGTTAGCACTGCATTGTTTAACGATGTATTTTTAAGTGTAATTGATATAAGCCCCTCTCTGTCAGCAGGAAAAGCGTGCTTAATAGCATTAATAATGGCCTCATTAAGTATAAGCCCAAGCGGAACCGCCTGAGATGTTTTAAGCTCAATAGGCTCTATATCAGCCTCAAAACGAATGCGTTGACCCGTATCAAACGACTGCTTAAAGTATTCAATAAGCTCATTTATATACACTTGCATGTTGATGCTCACCACATTATCCGACTGGTATAACTTTTTATGGATCAGCGACATCGAGTGTATGCGGTGCTGACTATTCTTTATAGCGGCCTTTGCAGCGGCATCGCTTAAAAAATGCGACTGGGTGTTTAAAAGGCTCATTACAATTTGCAGGTTGTTCTTAACCCTATGGTGAATTTCCTTAAGCAGCCACTCTTTTTCGTTCAGCAGGCTTTGTAACGTGCTGTTTTTCAGGTTGATTTCACGCCTTATGCGTTGGTTAAGCAGGTAGCGCCTGTAAATAAAACCTATAATTACAAACAGCAGCACTATGCCTGCCAGGCTTACATTGCGCACTAAGGTTGCCTGAGACAGCCTGCTTTGCTGCAATTCGGCCTGCTTTTTTAGTAGTCGGTTGCTTTTATCCTTGATTAACAGCTCTTTATTCTTCTTTTCTGTATCATATTCTATCTGTAGCTTATTAATGGCAGCGCTTTTCTCTAAACTGAACAATGAATCTTTATACGCCTGTTGTGTTTTTAAGTGTGCGATAGATGACTCATAATCAGACTTTACCGAATCGAGCCTAAAGAGCATATGGTGTATTTCCTGTAGCCTGCCGGGGTTTTTAATTTTTTCGTTCAGCTTTTGGTCGGCGGTGATCCATTTACGCGATTCATCGTAGTTACCCGACCTAAAGTGATAATCAGAAAGTAATGAATAGTAACGTGAGCGCCTGTAGTCGGTTTTTGGGAAGGTTTCCAGTATTTCATACACATCCGGCAGGTATTTTGCAGCGGCAGTAAAATTCTTTATGTTCATGTAAGCATTAATACTGTTTACAACTACCTGCTCTTTTACACCAGGACGCAAGTTTTTATATTTAGTTTCCAAGCTTTTAAGATATCCCTGCGCCTCCTTATAGCGTTTAAGTTGTATAAGTACGGTAACAAGACTGCCCTCTACATCACTAACAAACTCTTCGTAATTAAAATTCTTTCCCAAAGCAAGTGCTTTCGAGAAGTATGTATATGTTTTATCCAGTTCGCCAAGATTAGAATATATGACGCCCATAAACTTATACAATTCGGCAGTAGCCATACCTTTATCATTCAGTTCATCTACAACACGTACACCCTGCAAGCCATATTCTAAAGCTTTATCATATTTACCCAGTCTATTATTAGCAATAGCCAGTAGTGAATAAACCCGTTGTATCTGTTTGTAATCTATAGATTTAAATAAAGCAAGGCATTCTTCCAGTTCAGTAATGCTTTGTTCAAGTTTACCATCGGCACTGCGCATGTAAGCTACATTCAGCAGCGCAGAAGCTTCGCCAAACTTATTGCCTGATTCTTTGTAATACTTGCGGGCCATTTCAAAATAAACAATACTTTGTGCAGGCTTTCTTACCTCGACCGCCGATGCCGCTAAAAAAGTATAAGCATCTGCCTGTTCTGTTTTTGTACCCGTTTGTGTAATGATATCAACTGCTTTTTGTGCCTGCTCTTCAGCCTTATCAAACTGTCCCTTTACCTTGTAAATGCGAGATGATAAAGTGTAAATGTAAGCCTGCCCTTTTTTAAAGTTTATGTTACTATTTAATTTTTCGGCCAGCCCCATATAATAAATTGCGCTGTCTAATGCTTTGGTATTTCTTTTATCGTATGATTCAAGTATATGCCTGTGCCCAATATCTACATAAGCGCTTACCCTGGCGGTATCGGTCGTAGCCTGTAAGAGAGTGGCATGCTTTTGTTTTAAATCTGCAGAAATACCAGATTGCCCCATTACCGGCAGGGCAGCAAAAAACATAAATAGCAGGCAGATTAACGTTTTCATTTTAGATGGGGAGGTTGTATGTGTTAAAGTTAACAAAAAATATATTATATACTACTAATTATTAGCACATTAAATATAATATCATGATTTGACAATATAGTTTAGCAGCTGCAATTTTAGGTATGCAAATTGTAAGCCGCAAACATAATACGTAAGAATTATAATACACTGAAAATACAACTATATAATTTACAATTATTTAAAAATTATAAATTATACAGGCTTAAAATTTTTATTTAGCGGTATTTAAAGTATTAGCGAAATATCGCTAATACTTTAAATCTTGTTGTTACTACTTGTTGTAAGTACACGAGAAAAGCCGGTAAAAGAAGAGTATACAAAAAAATTGATATGAAGAATTTACTGTAAGGTTAAGCCGGCTTTCAACCTCATTAAACCCTTTTTTAACTGCGCCCTTGGGCAGGCAATATTTATTCTGATAAAACCCTCTCCGGCAGCGCCATACATGGTGCCTGCATTTACTTTAAGGTTATTATTTTGCAATAAATCTTCGGCAAGGCTAACCGATGTTTTTTGCAAAGCGCTGCAATCCACCCATACAAGATAGGTACCCTGCAAAGGCGCTACTGTAACCGCCGGTATGTTTTGTGCTACAAACTCTTTTAGGTACAAATAGTTGTCATACAGGTAGGTTTTTAGTGCTTCAAGCCACTCCTCTCCTTGCGTGTAGGCAGCAATAAGCGCCTCAACGGCAAAGGGGCTAAGCATTTCGATTTCCTGCATAACAAGGATGGTATTTACGGCCTTGATGAACGCGCTGTTCTGCGTAAACAAATACCCTACCTGTAATCCCGCAAGGTTAAACGTTTTTGTAGGCGATGCCAGTGTAATAGAATTTTGACTATGTTCCTCGCCCAGCGAAGCAAACGGAATGTGGGTGTTAGTATCTAACACAAGATCGGAATGTATTTCATCTGAAATTACAATTACGTTATGCTTGAGGCAGATAGCCGCAACCTGTTGCAGTTCCTCCCTTGTCCATACCCTGCCCGCAGGATTATGCGGGTTGCTGAGTATAAGCAGTTTTACATCAGGGTTGAATGCCTGATTTTCAAGATCGTTGAGGTCTAAACTGTAGTCACCATGATTGTACAACAGGTTATTTTCTACAATTTCGCAGCCGCAATTGGCCAGCGTTATATAAAAATGGTTGTATACGGGTGGCTGTATTATTACTTTATCGCCTTTTTGGGTGAGTGCCCTTACAATGGCCGATAGTGCAGGTATCACGCCCATAACAGGCACTATCCAGTCCTGCTGTATAGTAAAGCCATGCCTTTTTTGCCACCAGTTGGTTATGGCATTGTAAAACTGTGGCGGTGTTTGGGTATAGCCAAAAACGCCGTGCGCAACCCTGTCGCTAAGTGCCTGTATAATTGCCGAGGCGGTTTTAAAATCCATATCGGCAACCCACATGGGCAGCACATCGCCGGGTGGAAGCGCATCCCATTTAAAGGCATTCGTGTTTTTGCGGTTGACTATTTCATCAAAATTAAATTCCATACTATGGTAAGCAAATTATTTTTTATTCAGGTACGCTTTTAAATCAGATATCGTAACAATATGCAGCTTTTCAGCTTGTTCACGGCGCATCATTAAGGCATAGGCATTATTAAAACCAATAGGATTGAGCCATTCCAGGCCGTATTGCTTTTTAAATTGGGCAGCAACATAGTTATATGTTTTCTGACTGTCTTTGCTAACCTCGTTTACGACTTTTTGCGATGGTGTTAGCAGCACCAAAAGCCCCGTACCTGTATATTCCGGGTACAGGTCTATCCCGTTGTTCATTAAGGCATCAAAACAAATTTTAGTACCACCCAGACCGGTTTTGGTTTCAACCTTATAATCAGTATTGCCTTCAATGAGTATACGGTACATTTCGGCAAGTATGTATTGTTCTCCAAAAATTTTAGACCCTATGCGCACCGTACCCTTGGTGCCATTTTTAGATGCCTTATACAACCCTGCACTCAATAGAAAATCTTTAGCAACGTGTTCCGGCGTTTGGTTAAGCAGTTCGGTTTTATAATTAAGGCTTGTCATAATACTGTCGTTTATCCTGCCCGCCAAAAGGTTAAGGGCTTCTTTAAGCCCGGGAAATTTGGTAAGGGTTTCAGACTTTACAATAGGCGCGGCATAATAGGGCGGAAAAATATTTTTATCGTCCTGCAACACCACGAGGTTAAACGCTTTAATCCTGCCATCGGTAGAATATCCGCTTATAACATCTAACTTACCCTCCTGTGCTGCCTTGTACATTATGGCATCGCTAACCACAACCGGGCTTAACTGCATGCCATACACCTGCCTTAACCCCAGGTCGCCGTCCTGCCTGCCCATAAACTCGGGCGTAAAGCCAATTTTTAGTTTGTTTTTTGTTCCCAATGGCCATAAAAAGTAGGCTGCTAAAGCAACGGCAATTGCTATTATCGCATATAATAATTTGCGAAACGACCGCAGCCCTGATCGTTGAACGTAGCCAATAGCCATATCAAGAACTACTGCAAGCAGCGCTGCGGGTATGGCACCGGCCAGTATCATATTAGTGTTGTTAAGTGATATCCCGCCAAAGATAAACTCCCCCAAACCTCCGGCTGCTACAAAAGAGGCCAGTGTTGCAACCCCCACATTTATAACCGCGGCCGTGCGAATACCTGCGATGATAACCGGCATTGCCAGAGGCAGTTCCACCTTAAACAACCGTTGGCTTTTGCTCATTCCTAATGCGGTGGCAGCCTCTGTAACTAAAGGGTTCACACCCGTTATGCCCGTATAGGTATTGCGTATTATGGGCAGCAATGCATAAATAAGCAGTGCTACAATAGCCGGAGTTGCTCCTATACCAAAGGCAGGTATCATAAACCCTAAGAGAGCAATACTGGGCACGGTTTGCAATACACCCGCAATACCCAGCACCGGTGTGGCTAACCTGCGCCTGCGCGATATGAGTATCCCTAACGGAATACCCACTGCTATAGCCAGCAATAATGACAGAAAGGTAAGCCCAAGGTGCTGCCCTACCTGAGCCAGCAGCTTATCCTGCTGGCTGGCTATAAATTGCCAAAGGGTTTGCTCCTGTGTCATGCGGTTTGTAGTTTTCTGTACTGGCTAAATGCCTGCATAACGGCATCGTACTGCATGGAGTATTTATTTTCTGAACTTAGTAGTTGAAGCGCCTGCCACACATTTGCCGCACCTTTAACCTCTGGTGGTAATGCTTCTTTTAAAAAAGGTAGGATGTCTTGTAGTGTAGCACTTTTATACTCCAAAACCAGGCGGCTGGAGGCAAAAAAGTCTTTCACAAAATCGTTTGCCGGATGGTACAGCATCTCTGCCGGGGTACCCGTTTGCACTATCTGCCCTTTATCCATAAGGCAAATGCGGTGCCCCAGTTCAAAAGCTTCCTGAACATCATGTGTAACCAAAACCGTGGTTTTGTTGGTAAGCTCATCTAATGATTTAAATTCGTTATGTATCGCGGCCTTGGTAAGGGTATCTAATGCGCCGAAGGGTTCATCCATTAGCAACACGGGAGTATTCGCTATTAATGCCCTCGCAATGCCCACCCGCTGCTGTTGGCCACCACTAAGTTCATGCGGATAACGGCTTACTATGTTTTGAGGCAGGTTGAGTTTTTCTAACAGTTCCGATGTTCGGTTTTTGGTTTTTTTGGAATCCCATTGAAGCAGGGCGGGCAGCACAGCAATATTTTGTGCCACTGTATAGTGCGGAAAAAGCCCTGCATGCTGCATTACAAAACCTATGGTTTTTCGCAGTGCCTCGGGCTTGCTGTTCCTTATGTCGTTACCGTTAATAAGTATGGTACCGGCATCGGGCTCTATGAGCCGGTTTATCATTTTTAGGGTGGTGGTCTTGCCACAGCCGCTCGTGCCTAAAAGCACCAATATTTCTTTATCGTTTGCCTGTAACGAAATATTATTTACTGCTTTATGTGTACCAAAACTTTTAGAGACACCGCTTAAAGTAATCATAGCGTTAGCGGTGTTATTTTACAAGGCGTATGCCCGTAAACTGCCATTGGTGGCGCGGATGGAAAAAGTTACGGTAGGTATTGCGGCTGTGTCCCGGCGGCGTAGCTACAGAGGCACCACGCAGCACCATTTGGCTTACCATGAACTTGCCGTTGTATTCGCCTATGGCACCGGCTTCTTTTTTAAACCCGGGATATGCCAGGTAGGCACTATTGGTCCACTCCCAGCGGTCGCCCCAGTTAAATAAGCCTGATGCTACTTCCCATTCGGCTTCGGTAGGCAGGCGCATACCTTTCCAGGATGCAAAAGCCGAAGCTTCGTAAAAATTGATGTGGCAAACGGCACTGTTAGGGTCAACTTCATGCAAACCGTTTAAGGTGTAGTGCATCCACATACCATCAATAAAGTGCCAGTATAACGGGGCTTGAGCAGCATTTTGCCGTACCCAGTCCCACCCTTCCGAATGCCAGTGCCTAAAATTGGTATAACCGCCGTCTTTTATAAACAATAAATATTCGGCATTGGTAACAGGGTTTGCTGCAATTTCAAAATCGTCAAGGTATACATTATGGCGGCCTAACTCGTTATCAAAACAAAAGCCGTTGCCATTATAGCCTATTTGGTAAACACCGCGTTGCACATCAATAAAATCTGTACTTGGCGTAATACTTTCATTAAAAACGTTGTTTGTGCTGTAAACGGGGAAAAGCGGATTGTGCCCCAGTATGTATTTTATATCGCTATACAAAAGCTCCTGGTGCTGCTGCTCGTGGTTAAGGCCCAGCTCTAAAAGGGCAGCTACATCATCAGCTATTGAATCACTTTGCAAAAAAGCCTCCATTTGTTCATCTACATAGGCGCGGTATCGGTACACATCGGTTACCGATGGGCGGCTGAGGTTGCCGCGGTCGGTACGTACTACCCTTGCGCCCACACTCTCGTAATAGCTGTTAAACACAAAGTTATATTTCGGGTTATATTCTTCGTAGCCTTTAAAATTGGGCTTTAATATAAACGTTTCAAAAAACCAGGTGGTATGCCCAAGGTGCCATTTAGGCGGACTAACATCGGCTATGGGCTGTACTACATAATCTTCTATTTCCAGTGGTTTGCAAATCGTTTCAGAATGCCTTCGTATGCTACTATACTGCTGTAAAAGCATCCCTGCAATGTTGGCTTTGGCTATATTATTTTCCATACGGTAAGATACTAATTATTGGCAACCCATAAACTATCGGTAAACCAGCCTTTAGAATCGGTTACCGATCCTGCTATGGCAAAGCCGGACGTGGCCGCAAGCTGCTCAATATCATCCTGCGAGAATTTTTGGGACACCTCCATATACACGGCCTCATCCTTATCAAAATGTATTATGGTTCCATCAATGCTCACATCCTGTTCTTTAAGGCTGATGATATAACTGCGGCAAGCCCCTGTAAGCGGGTCATAGTTTTGATAATGACTAAAGTTACTTACGTTAAAATCGGCACCAAGCTCGCGGTTAATACGGGTTAGCAGATTAAGGTTAAAGGCTGCGGTAATACCGGCCTTATCGTTATAAGCATCCAGTATGGTTTGCGGGTTCTTTTTAAGGTCGAAGCCTATAAGGGCAATATCGCCGGGTGAAAGGTTCATTCGAAGCTCACGGCAAAAAGATACTGCTTCGGCAGCTTCCATATTCCCCACATTACCCCCTAAAAACATCACCACTTTGCGCCTTGACGAAAGGTTTGCAGCACGCTTTAGCATATCAAAATAGTCGCCTTCAAGGCACACAATATTTAATTCGGGCATTTCAACGCTCAGCTTATCGTCTAAAACATCAAGTATGTGCCCGGAAATATCTATGGGCATGTACGTAAAATTTGCCTGCCTGTTTAACAGATGCTTTAGCAGGAACAACGATTTTGTAGCATCGCCTGCGCCAAGCTCTATCAGGTCGAACGCAGTACCGTCGGCCATTAAAATGTTGGCAAGATCCTGTGTCCTGTTCTTAAAAATATCCATTTCGCTGCGCGTAAGGTAATACTCCGGCATTGCCATAATTTGCTGAAAGAGGCCATCGCCAATAACATCATAAAAATATTTAGATTGCGATGTTTTGGGGTTATTGTTAAAACCTTTTAAAACATCGGCACGAAATTGCTTTGTATCGTTTAAAATTTGCTCTTTAGGCAATTTGCTCTCGGGCATAGCTATCATAGTTGTAGTAATATTTAATGCCTGGGTAAGCATTACAATATTCCACCGCCATGATCGGTTTCCATAAAGTGGTATGCGGCTGCTACTTTGGCTATATTAAATGTACGCCCGATAATGGGATTGGTAATTTCATTTTAAATTTTTTTAACAAATTCATGAAAAATTCCCCATCTATACCAATTTTGCAAAATCTAACTTGGCAAAACTTTACATAGATGTTGCTTTATTAATTTTCATTTGTTTTATAATTTGATACACTGTACCGCCAATAAACAGTAACAAAAGAATTAGCAGGGTGTTTGCAATTACCGGATCCTTTATATCTTTAGCCAACGGATGCCCTACAGGAACCCGGGTAAAGGTTTCATTAACAGTTGGTACCCATGACAGGAAAAAGCTAAAAGAAAGACAAAAGTTTTCAAAATAACGAGCCCTGGTATTTCCTTTCTTTCTCCAATAAAGAAGGTAGGCCACCGATATTAATATAACAATTAATATCGAAAAAGCGTGCCCCGGATTAAATCCGCCATGCTTAGAGATACCTAATGCTGTTAACGACGTTACTAAAGTACCATAAAAATAAATTTTACCGGTTAGTTTAGCCAAATTGATTTTACCATACTTTACAAATGATACAAGTGCGGCAATAATGGCAGCAAGGCCTATTATGGTATGAAAAATTCCTAAATTTGATAATGTCATAATTTTTTCTGATTTAATTAATTGTCATTTTTTACTTAACAAACGTAGTCTTAAAGAAAAATCTGAATTTGTTAAACCAGCTCAAATATTTGGCAATTTGGTTCGAAAATGCCACGCACTTTCTTATCCTTTAAGTATAATATTTAGAAGTAACTTTTTGCTGTAAGTTCAGAAAGCTTTACTCAATATGGTTTAACGGTATAATTTCGAAATGGCAAGACCCGACAATACAGCTATAATTAGCTGTTATACAATAATATATATTGATTTCAACTTGGAACCTTGCCCAATAGCCAAAGAAATTAGCAACAAATAATACCGGATAAAATCTTCATATTTATAGAGTTTCCTTTAAGTATAGAGGTTTAACTAAAATTATTAGATAATTACTGGTATATTGCCATCGAATAATTTTTTACGTTTACTCATATTTTATTTAGCGACACTTTACAAAAAATATTCAAAATTCATGGTTACCGACTATAAAAAAATGGATTTATTTGGAGAAACTTTAATTCAAAAAATAGTACTAAAGCCACCTTTTGAATTTCCTTTTCCAGTATCAGACAGAGCTTGCTTTTTATTTTCTTTGGAAGGTGATATTCAATTTTATGATAAGCAAGAGCAATTTGTTGTTCATAGCAATTATTCACTGCTTTTAACTTGTATAAGCAACGGCAAAAAAATAATTAATTCTGCCAATAGCACTCAAAATGAATTGATAATTATTAGTTTTTACCCCGGTACGTTAAAAAAAATATACGAAAGAGACCTTCCATTACTCCTTCAAAAACCAAAGAATAACATATCTAATCAATCCGCCGAAAGGATAAATAATGATTTTTTGATAAAAAAGTACATTGAAGGCTTGTTGTTCTACTTTGAAAATCCTTCTTTAGTAAATGAAGACTTATTAATTATTAAATTAAAAGAAATCATTTTGTTATTGTCACAAACCCAAAATGCAGAAACCATCAGGGTAATTTTATCACAGCTTTTTTCGCCAGCCACTTATTCTTTCAGGCAAATTATAGATGCCAATATGTTTCGGCAAGTTGGTATTGAAGAGCTTGCAAAGAAAACAAATTTAAGTGTCTCGTCTTTTAAAAGGGAGTTTACAAAACTCTACAACGACTCCCCTGCCAATTACATCAAAACTAAAAGGCTTGAGAGGGCAGCCGAACTGCTTGTTGTATCTGATGAGCGTATAACAGATATTGCTTTTGATTGTGGTTTTAATGACCTTGCAAATTTTACTAAAAGCTTTCATGATAAATTTAATGTAACGCCAACAAACTATCGCTTAAAATTAAAGTAGTAGTATTTTAAACTAAATTTTTATCAGATAGATATATACAATCTCCTTGTAAAAATGGTGTTGTGCTAATGTCACTTTCCGATAAGGATATTGGGAGAGCAATAGATCATTTTAAAAAAGGTTAGATTATTTTTATTTATAAGCAGTTTAAGGTGGCTTAGCAACAATGCGAGCCACCTTTCTATCATGCAGAGGCCTAAAAATTTAATCTAAATTTACAGATGCCCCCAATTATACTCCATCCAGGAGAGCTAACGGACTACCTTCAACTTTTCCTTTCAGTTCGCTATCATGTGCTACATATTGTATTACACTGGGATGATCTGTAGCTTCACGATTTGTGTCATCAGGATTTACAAAGACATAGTTTGTTGTAGATGGCTGCAATACACTATGTTTGCTATGTCCATCACTTAAAGGTACACTTTGCATAAAATGTGTCTCTTTTTTAGCACCACTACTTTGAGGGTTCAAGGTTTCACCGCTTGGCAAATGTCCGCCCATAGAGGGCAGCGAATACTCACTCATTGCAGATGAATAATTAGTATCACCAACATAACTTGTTACAATTACCGGGGTTGTTCCTTTTCTTTGCTCATCAGCATAACTTTGGAATGATGCATGTGTTCCTGATTCCTTGGTTTTTGTTCCAATAAACTCATTGGGTATGTGTACCATTAGTGTTTTGTACCTGCTTCCATCTGTTGTTTCATAATTTAGTGCTGCGGTATTTATTTTTTTCCTGGTAGATAAATGGGTAACCGTTTCTTGGGTAACAGTATAAACACCTAACATATCATTTCTAACATAAATGCTCATACTTTGCTTATTATCAGAGCTGCCTTTGGCATTTGTTCCCTGAATGTAGAGTTTTCTTGTATATTGAACATCCAGAGTTTCTGTTCCAACTTCAGTTTTTAGTTGTAAAGACGGCTTTTCCTCTTTTCCTTCAATTACAGCAATTACATGGGGCATTGTTTTGTTTTCCAGCAAGGCCTGAACATGGGCCTGAAAATCTGCACCCAATGTAGTTTTTGACTGTAGGGAAAGCATTTTTTTAGCATCGGCATCACTAACACCTTTCCTTGAGCTTGAAGTAGCAAGGTTTAAAGTATCAACGCCCATTTTAGATTTCCATGTTCTTCCAAAATTTTCAAAAGCCTCACGCGAAAAAATAGTTATCACACTATAATCTTTCATGCTTTCTTTTTTTAGGCCGGTATTTGCCGTATGCCTATCTGAAATTGATAGCTGCCCTCCGCTACGGTCTATACTGTTTGACCGCTTTAACCTTGGCCTTGGTTTCAATTTAGGTTCACGAGCAGAAACTCTTGGACGTGTATCAGAAACCTTTAGCCTTTTACGTGGATTCAAGAATTCCGAGTATTCATCGTCATCATCATCCCACTCCCTAAGCCTTTTTAATCCCATAATTTTACTATTAAGATAACTTTGCAAACTGCACCATTTTATTATTCCATAGCTAATGCCAACAAAACATATTGAGACGCTACTGAACTGTCCTGAGGTTGTACCGTAATGGTAATCTCATTCCAGCCTAATACTAAGAAGTCATGGAAATTAGCAGATTTTAAATCAAAATTCCTTAGGTCAAGCTGGTTGGTATTGTTTAAAGAGCCCTGCCCTTCCTGATCGGTAACATTAATAATAGTCTCATTTCCATTTATGGAGCACGATAATACAATATTGCCACTATTTTGACCCTTCCAGTGTTTTAAAATAAAAGAATATTGTGTATTAATATCTGCTACTTTAAATGCCACAGTTACAGTTGCACCTGTTCCACTATAACTGGCAGGAAAATCTGCAGTCATCCCCGGTGAAAATCCTGAACCGGTAACCAAAAGATCATTACCTCTGGAACGTATTTTAAATGTAATAGCCGGAGTACTCGGGCTAATATCAAAAAGGTTACTTTGAAAACCTACCCCGGTAGTTTGATTGTCAGACAAAGGAATGAGAGCATATTCACTTAACTGAAGAGGAGCATTTTGTTGCATTACGTTATTAAATGCACTTGAAACAGATGCAATTAGCGATGCCTGGCCGCCCCCGGCAGGAATGGTC
Source organism: Flavobacterium zepuense (assembly GCF_007097145.1). Lineage (GTDB taxonomy): Bacteria > Bacteroidota > Bacteroidia > Flavobacteriales > Flavobacteriaceae > Flavobacterium > Flavobacterium zepuense. The sequence continues at coordinate 585,269 of NZ_VJVZ01000001.1, forward strand.
ATAGAATGAGATGCCTGTGCAATACTTACATCATGTTGAAATGTTAGTGTTTCAATAGCTGTTAAATTTTGTGGGAATGTAACTAACCATTCTGAAGCCATTGTAAAATCTAACCCAAAAAGAGACAGATCGCTTGGAGGTAAAAGGATATTACTATCTGAACCCTGGCTGGCTCCACCATAATATAGTAAGTTAGCCACTACACTTTGAGGTAATAAAATATTTGACCCCGAACCTGTCTCATTATATTCAAAAATGCTCCACGGATAGGTTTGGCCCCAATTCCACTGAACAAATTCGCCAACAAAAATATTATTAGCATTATTAAAATTTTGTATTGATGCGTAAGCCGACCAATCTTTTACACTCATTTCATTACCGGATGCAATTTGTTGGTTTGTAGCACCGGAACGAGATACACTTGCTGCCTGAGAAGTGCCATGCTCCCAGCTATGAGAATAATTTACACCAACCGTTGCTACGGGACCATCTACAAACCAGCCGGCAGATAAATCAACACCAAAAGTATTAACGTTAGATGAACTGGAACCGGATGAGGTTTGATTAGTTTGAGAACTGGAACTTCCTGTAGAGGTATTAGTGCTCTGCTCAACACTTGCGTTTATTGTTTTTGGGAAAATCCTTTTTAGGATTATATCTGCACCGGATTGGCTTATTGCTGTAATACCCGATTGAACATTGATTAGAGCAGGATAATTGTTAAACCCTACAGATTGATAATTTGTATTTGAGTCCCAATTTAATCCGCTAACCAATATGCGATGCTTAACTGTTACAGAATAAGTATTTAAACAATCTAAATTTTTTGTATCTACTACTTTTAGTATGTTGTAGGTTACGATATCAACCCCGATCTTGTTTCCAGAGTTATCTAATATATCGTACACTTCTTCTTTAGTAAAAAATCCGTTAGTCATAATAATTCATTTTGTATTTATAAAATTCATTTTCGTTCATATATATGAACTTTAGGTGCCTCTCTGGTCTTACCTGTTTTACCGGTAAGACCATCCTGGCCATCTTTTCCATTTTCTATCTGTACCCCGGTTTTATTTTTATATAAAAAACCATTAGTACCGGCTAAACCGCCGTTTCCTGCCTTGCCGCCTTTACCGCCATTACCTCCGCTTGAAGAAAAAGTTGTTGACTTAAAAACAGCTGATTGCATAGGGGGTACAGATATAAAAATATCGCAGCACATTCCGCCATTGCCGCCTTGGCCACCATTGCCGCCATTTCCGCCATGGCCACCATGCCCTCCGGGAAAACCGGGTACAATGCCAAACGAAGTTGCCAGTCCGTCGGCACCATTACCCCCGTTTCCGCCATCGCCCCCGTTTCCACCATCAGTTCCCGGGAAACCTGCACCCGCGACGGCTTTCAGTTGAATGCTATGCGGCCCAAATCCTGTTAAACTGCCAAACCGGAGATCCGATAAAAATAACATTGCGCCATTTCTGCCTGCACATCCTTTTAACCCGTTATAACCATTGGTACCGTTATCGCCATGGCACAGCTCATCTCCATCAAGAGCCCGCATGCCCAGCGGCGTAGATTCTGTAATAAGGGCAAAACCATCAGAGCCGTCTGTACCCATCATTCCATGAAGTGGCTCTTCGTTTACAGGCTTTACACGAGAAAAACTGCGTTGTTGTATCAAATCAGAAGTGCCCAATTCTATTGTTGCATGCCCATCATTTAAATTATTGGCAACAGCTTCTTCACAATTCAGTATAAATACATTGCCTTTTACCATTAGCTTACTTTGACTACGGATTATTAACCGTTTTACGGTTAAAACCAAATAAATTTCTGAATCTCCTGTATCCCACGGAAATTCATCGGGATATGCAGTTAGATCGAGCGTTTTGCCCGGAAAAAGAAACAATTCTTCTATTTGCATTACTTTAACCGAGACCGGAAAATGGCTTTGATGAGCATTTAAATCTGTATTAGGAAAACTACCGTTGCCAAAAATGTATGCTTCAGCCCTATCATGTTCTCCAATACCCAATTTTGAGCGTGGTGATTTTTGCAGATCATCAAAGTAAATTTTACTACGCCATTTGCGTTCGTTCAAACTTATAGGACCGAAGAATTTCTTAGCTTCTTCAACCGTTGGTATAAGAATGTATTTAATATCAGCATTACAATTGGCCAATGCATTACTACCTGTATTAGTTACTGTATCAATGTAATTTTCCATAGCACAGGTATTAGGAGTATTAAGTATTACTAATTACAGTTATTTGAGGCATAGATCCGTTAGAACCGCCATTACCGTTACCGCCTGCAGTACCCGTAGTTCCTTTAGAGCCGTCACTACCGTCATGACCGTGTTTAGTGCCTGAACCGCCACTTCCGCCAGAACCACCACTTCCGCCAGAACCACCGGCACCTGGCTGCCCAGAACTACCTGCAATGGCATTTGTAGAGATATTAGCTTTGTCTGCTTTGGTATTTACAGTAATTGTCATTGCCTGATTAACGCTGCTTCCGTTTCCGGCATTTCCGCCTTTTCCGCCAGTGCCGCCGGTACCACCGGTACCGCCATCGCCACCGTTATTATAACAGGTACATCCTGTGCTTGTTGCATTACCGCCATTGCCGCCGCTGCCGCCGGTGCCGCCACTGCCACCTGTGCCACCATTACCACCATTGCCGCCTTGTGCTAAAACAGTAAAAAGTGAAGTGCCGCTTAGTTGGATTGATCCTAAAGTAAAACTGGATAAAGGTGTACCCCCTCCATTTTGCCCGGCAGTTCCATCAGTACCGGGATCTCCGGTTCCTCCGTTTTTACCTGCATCGGCATCTGCACAACTTTTAGATTGCCCATCCTGGCCTTTAGTGCCCGAACCACCACCTGCACCGTTAGGCCCCACAGTACCATTAGATCCCGCCATAAGTATCTGATAATTATTTGTGCTGCTTGGATTTATCAATTTAGTGGTAGTAGCGTTGATAGACAGTTGCACGTAAGAAGTGATGCTTCCTGCATTAAATTCCAGGCTATCACAATTAATTATTTGCGGGATAGTAGAAAATACAATATCTGAGTTTACAGTATAAGTGTCTGTTTCTACATATTCAATAAAGAAAGGTAAAAAGTCAGTAAGTTTTTGATTACCAGGTAAAGTGTTGTTTATCTTCAGAAGGCTATCATTTTTAAAATAGTTTAAACAATCTTCTTCTGTGTTTAGTTTAACAATCTTACCATTTGGGTGTTGAGGAGCAAATTTTTCCATTGTTTCCATTGTTTTTAGTATTTATAATTATTAATTGGATGCGTTATTAATTACTTACTTAACCGGCACGTTTAGTATTGTTTTTCTATATCATATGAATTAAATCCTACTTAGTAGAAAACAAAGATGACAGTGTAATATGTACATCTGGAAGCGGCTATATAATGAAGCATTAGTACTTATTAATTAGTGTAAACCTAAAAATAAATACAGAATAAAAGTCAGGTAGAAATACCTGACTTTTATTTCAGGAGTTTATACCTATTATGTAATTAGCAGTTTATGTCTCCTAAAAGGTGCAGCAACTATGTGTTAAAACCGATTAAACTTTTAACTCATAGCAGTAAAAAATTGAAGTGTGATTTGTGGTCCAGCTAAGTGATATAAAAAACAAAAGGAGCTGTCTCTATTTGAGACAGCTCCTTTTGTTTGGTAACCTTGAGCCTAAAATTTAAAACCACTTTATGCAGGATTTGAAGCTATAGGACTTTAATAGATAGTGATAAAAGTACTAAGTTATCCTACCTCGCCAGTAAATCAATTGTGTTTTATTGTCATAATTATTTTATACCTATAAATGGGGTATTTTTAAGTACAGCATTTTCAACAAGGCTAGTCAGATTTAAGTTAACTATTTGGGATAAATCACAAGCTTTAATCTAAAGTTTCGGTGGTATTTGATACGTAACTTTTTTGCGTGGCAGATTGCGTGTCATAAATGCGATAATTCAACATATTTTCCATCTTTTTTTAACTAACTGGGGCATAGCAAAAAAGCTTACTAAATCCAGTAAATACTGGGCTTAATAAGCTTTGATAGATTGGGTTGTTGAACCGTTTGTGACCCCAACAGGACAAATTTCAAACCATTTTTTACACGATTTGAAGAAATTAGCCTATTATTCGATATAATTTGTAAGATATTTTTCACTTAAGGCGGTTTAGATATCCGGTCGGGGATTTAGCAGAAATAGTTAATTAAATTTTTGGAACTATTGTTTAGTGGGCTAATTTATTACGTTGACACCTCTCCATCAATTTTAGTAACACTACTAATCATCTTTCAGTTCATAGAAAAATAGGGGTCAATACTATTTTGCGAAATAGGTTAATTAATTGTTTATTTGATTAGACAATAACCGCGACACAGTCGAGCACAAACAGGTCGAAAACCTCACGGTTTTAGTATGTCAATTTTCGGAGTATTCAACAATATTTCAAAAATATAAATTATATGTGCTTAAATACTTTTCTTTCTTTATTAAACACTAAACTTATAGAATCTTTAAACATCTCTTTAATATAAATACCATTAATGATTTCGCCTTTATGCATTTTAAATAGCTTGTCATCGATTTTTACAAGTACAACCTGATTTTTGTTTTGCGACTGTATAAAACCATAATAATGTATATCCGGCCAAGAAATAACTGATTTAAGAGTTTTTTCTGTATTCCTTGTTTTAAAATTAATTGTAGTGGTTTTAATATGCATTACCGGTGGTTTTGGTATTGCGTAGGCATCATGCAAAAAAGGATCAATGGCTAATGGCTGCAATAAAAAAGTATCTCTTTTAACATCCTTAAATTTTATATCAGTTTTATGGCTGTTAACAGCCTTTAAGGTATCACTTGTAAAAAAATTGCTTAAATAACGATAGCCAGCAGTTCCCCAGAGACTTAATACAACAATAATTAAAATTATATTTATGCTTTTTTTAGTCATAATTTACTGTATTTCTATCTTAAAGGCACTGCTGTAACTACCTACATTAGCGGCTTCATCAGTACTTCTAACCCTCCAGTAATAATTTCCTGGTGCAGTAAAAGTGTAATCATAATTATTTACAGATATGTTTTGTGACTGTATTATGTTATTGAAAGCCTGATCTGTAGCTATTTGAATATTAAAAGTTATAGGCGAAACAATAATTCCTGTATCTGTGGCAGCTGTCCATTCAAAATTTATTTCATCACCTACATCAGCCATAGAGTTGTTTGAGGGAGAGTTGTTTTGAACCTGATTAGGCACACTTGTATCTACATAAAAATTTCTGGTACTGTATTGTGTTTCAGTAGCCGTTTCTGCATTAACTGCTTTAACTTTCCATTGGTATTGTGCATCCTGAGTTATAACACCTGTATTTAAAGTAAAAGATGTTCCATTCAATTCTGTTTCCTGATGAATAATTGTATTGCTATCGGTAACATTTATAAGTTGAAGTTCATAATGCTCTGCGGCAGATAAAGATGCCCAGGAAAAAGTTAAAGAAGTGTTCTTTGTATATAATCCTGACGCAGGGCTAACAAGCTGTACATGCTGGTTGGTTAGATCTGAACTTTCTATCATTGTAAAAGTAGCCGGGAAAGAATAAGCCGTTTCATAAGCAAAATTTTCACCCCGCACACGCCATTGATATGATCCTGCGTTTAGAGCAAACGTAAAATTCACTGTACTTACTAAAGAGTCTAACACCATTACTTGGCTGGATGAGTAAATTTGTACCCTGTAATCGTCAGCCCCGTCTATTTCATTCCACTGAAAATTTGCCACATTGCTTTCTATTTGCTGGTTATTTTGAGGAGAAATAATACTTACGGTATCATCAGATATGTCTTCTTCCAGAATATCCTCACAACTGCATAACAAAATAACAGCCACTATTACTAAAAAAAGTTTATTTATTGTTTTCATAATTTTGAAAAATCATTTTAAGATGCAAAGCATCCGGTTTATTATTTTTTTTTGTTGAATAAAAATTAAGGCTAATTAATCGCGAAGAATCAAACTTTTTTTCGAAGTTATAAGAGATTTCCAGCAAGTTGTTAAAACTACCTGTAATATCAAGTATATTAGTATACACGGTATTATTATCGTCTTTAAATTCATGTATAGATTCCATATTGTATATTGATACACCTTTATTGTATTTAGCCACAAAATTTATTATATCCTGCTGTATTCTTTCCTTACTGAGGCCTTCTTTTCCTATTATTTTATCAATAGAATTTATTTGGTCCAATAAAACGTCTTCATTACCCGATGAATTTTTTAGAGAGTTAATAGTGCTTGTAAGCGACTTATTTTCTTTAATAAGGCTTATTAATGTACTAAAAGACCTTTTGTAGGCAGTATAGCCAAGCATTAGGGAAATCAACACTAACGCTATAAATTTAGTTTTATATGAATATTTTTCAAAAATCATTTAAAAGAATTTTAATTTCAAATTGCTGAATATATTTTTTGTCTTTTTTTAATGATACTATTTCAAATTTTTTAATCCAGCTAACATTTTTTAAACCACTAAGCCACTCATTAAAGATATACTCATTTGTAGTAGACCCTTTAATAACAAGAATACTAGATTCTAAAACTATCTTTTTATTTTCTTTAATTTCTCCTAGAATAGGAGATAAATTAAGTTCGCTAAACTGAATTGATGATGGTGCAGATTTAGACAGTTGATATACATAAAAACTAAGGAAATTTTTAGATAACTGCCCGGTTTCGTTTAATATTTTTAGTTTTAGTTCCTTTTGCTTTTCAAGCTCAATAATATGCTTATATGTTTGGCTCGAATAAACATTTTGCTGATTTAATTCGGCATTTTTAGAAGAATAATACATTATAAGAAAATAGCTAAACAAAAGCATGGTAAAAAAAGTTGCCAGGATTGCTAATCCCAGATAATTAAAACTCCTTTGATAGATAATATTTTCCTGATTTATCTTATCCGAGCTATTTTTTAAAAATTCAGGATGTGCTACATAAAACTGAATTGCTGCTCCATAAAGGGGTATAAAATCTGACGAAAGTATTTTATCTCCAAAAGTATAATTAACCGCATTTACTGTATATTTTTCTACACTTGTTAATAGCCCTTTATCAAAGCTTAATGCCACATCATTAGATATGATTATATTAGTATTAAGAACAGGTTGTAATAGCGCTGCCAACAATGGACCAATATAAAAATCTACTATTAATAAACCTTTTTGCTGTAAAGATTGAATTATATCATCTATTGCCTTTTTCCTGCAAAAAGTCATAAAGTCATAGCCTGCAATATTATATTCGGTATAATAAATATTATCATAATCAATATTTTTACGCCATGCTATATCCTGCTCACTTTTCCTGTCTATTTTTTTATTTAAAATACCTTTACCGTCAATTACTAATAATACAGGTAATTTTAAATCGGCACTATTAATTAATTCTTCCTTGTTAGTGTAGGTTGCCGCTGAAATTATATCTACTTTATTTTTTCTCTTGCTTATTTTAAGAACATTATATATATTGCCATTATCAGTCCTGGATATGCCCAGCACTAACAAATTATTAAACTTAATTATTTTAGATAAAAAAGATAACATTAGTAAATAATTGTTGGTTTAATAAATATATGCAGTTTAGAATTACTTTTAGATTTGCGCCTGCTGCTAAAAAACCATTTTAAAATAGGTATCCTGGAAATCAGTGGCACTCCCGAACCCGAATTTTCCTTTCTTAGTTCATCAAGTCCTCCTAATAATACCATTTCGTTATTTTTAACGCGTACTAAAGACTGAAATTTTTGCGTAGCTTTTCCCGGAGGGGCAGTTTCTCCTACTCTAGCTAAAAACGAACTTTTTTCTACAGATACTGTTAGTGTAACACTTTCATCTGTAGATACATTAGGTTTAATAGAAACGCTAAGATTAGCTTCGGTAGATTTCCATGTACCTGATTGTAACACACTGTTGTTAAGTGTATTTGTTAGTAGTTGGTTATTTTGCTCAAAATAATAACTTGTTTCTCCTATGGCAAGTTTTGCTTCATGCCCGCTAAGGGTTGCAATTTTAGGGGTAGATTCTATTTTTATTATAGAGTTATCTTCTAAAAATTTAAGGTTTAAGTAAAAAGCTTCGGTTACCTTACCCAACTTTACAACACCAAGGCCATTAAACGCATCTATAAGGCTATTAACCGATGATCCATTAATATTTACATCTCCGGATGGAAAAATGGTACCACCTGTTTTTACAGTATTTTCTTTATCTAATGTGGCTTTTAAACCTGTTTGCAAATCGTACGATTTATTGTACTGCACTATCATTACATCTATTTGTACTAATGGTACAACTTTATCTATTTGCTGAATGTAAAGCCTCATTTCATCTATTGTAGTTTTAGCGCCTGATACTATAAGTGCATTTAATTCTACAAATTCTTTTATCTCTACCTTATCCTGAAATATTTTAGGAAGCGCAAGCAAAACCGATTCTATTGAGCGATTTTCTAAAGCAATTATTTCGGTCGCCCTTAAACCCTCCGTTACCTGTTCTCCTATCAAATAAAAATTATTTTCTTTTTTATAGGTGTACTTTTTCCCTTTAAAAATATGTTCTAAAAGATCATCGAATGTTATATTATCAGCAACTAAGGTTGTCTTTTCGTTTTCCGGCTTGTTATACAAAAAATATGTGATATGCAATTTATCTGCAGCATCTATAAGTAAGGCAGCCGCATCTGCCTCATTAGCACGTATGGTAAGAAAGCCCGATTTGTTTGTGCCCACTTCAAAATATCCTACCTCACCAAATTCAGATTTCAGTATCTTATTCTTAGCGCTGGTTTTATCCGGGATAGCTGTTACAGGTTGAAGATTTTTCTCAATAAAATAAAAACCGTTTTCATCTTTAGTAGCCACTAAATTATTTGATTTTGCAATCATATCTATAACCTGATCAAAAGGGCGGTTAAGAATATAAGATGTTATAGGCAATCCTTTAACATCCTGAGAAAGTATAATATTTTTACCCGATTTATCTATTATTGCCTGCGCCACAGACACAAGGGTATCATTTTGAAGCCTAACAGATAAAAAATCATTTTGGGCACTATAGTCTACATCAATAATTTTAGCAAGTTTTTTTTCAACTACCTTAACTGCTTTTCTTTTTTTTACAATAATAATATTACTCATAAAAGAAACGTCAAGATCATACTTTTCGGTAAGAAATAATATAACGTCTTTTACGGTAACATCATAAAAATTGTTTGCAATGATATCGTTAAGGTCGTTATCAACACTCATGTTTAATTGATGCTCACTGGCAATGGTAGATATAAAATCATGCAATGTGAGGCCAGAAACATCTATTTTAATAACTTCATTTATGCCCGGTTTTTGCTTAGAAAATTCATCAAGCCTGGCACTTAATTGTGCAAGATCTTGTTGGGCAAAAGCAGGAATACCCATGGTTAATATTATAATGAACAGTATTTTTTTTAGCATTTTAGTTAGATGTTTATCAATATAGAATATATTTCCTCAAGCGAAGTACCGCCTTCCGCGAGTATATCAAAAGCCTTGTCTGATAAGCTTTTATGACCTTCAATTGTATTTATTTTACTTATAAAATTATTTTTTATAGCTTCTGCTGTGGGCATATCAATATTAAGCACTTCATAAATTGCAATCCTGCTTTTATAGCCTGTATGGTAACACGAATTGCACCCGCCGGCTTTATAAATTTTTGTAAGCTCGTAAGGAATTTTATAGCTTACAGGGAAATCTTCCCGTGCATAGTTTACTTCTTTTTTACAATTATCACATAGTTTTCTAACAAGGCGCTGCGCTACAGACAGATTAAGTGTTTCGGCTATAAGATATGATGGTATTCCCATATCTATTAATCTTGAAATAGTTCCTGTAGCAGAGTTGGTGTGAATTGTAGATAAAACCAAATGCCCTGTTAACGATGCCCTGATTGCCATTAAAGCAGTCTCGGGATCCCTTATCTCTCCTAACATAATTACATCGGGGTCCTGCCTTAAAAAAGACTTTAATGCAGTGGCAAAAGTTAAACCTATATCTTCTTTTAACTGTACCTGGTTTATGCCTTTAAGTGTATACTCTATAGGATCTTCTACAGTAACAATATTTCGTTTACTGTCGTTTAAAAGTTTAAGCGTGGCATATAGCGTGGTGGTTTTACCAGAACCGGTTGGACCGCTAATAAGTATAATACCGTGCGGCTTTTTAACAGCTTCAAGATAATCATACAGCTCCTGGTCTTTAAGTCCTAATGTTTTAAGATCTATATTAGAAGCATCTTGTCCTAAAAGCCTCATTACAATTTTTTCGCCAAAAAGTGTTGGCAAAATAGAAACCCTTATATCAAAATTATTATTTGTTATCCTGCCATCCTGCGGCAGCCTCTTTTCGGTAATATTAAGTTTTGCCTTAATTTTAATTTTATTTACCAGCTCTAAATAGTTATCCTGTTCTACCTTATATCTTTCTATAAGCTGGCCGTCTATTCTAAAGCGTATACGCGCACTTTCTTCGTACACTTCAAAATGAATATCACTGCTTTTAAGCGATTTAGCTTCGCGCAAAAGTGTATCAAGAAAATCAGTATTCTCTATATTTAAAGATTTTTCTGTCTCTACAGCTCTCTCTTTCCTATAGTATACAGAAAGTGCTTTTTCTATTTCTATAGATGAGTAAGGCAATAAATTAACCTTACCACCTAATAATAATTCGAGTTCATCTTTTAAATCATCTATTGAGCTTGTTTCATCTGCATAAAAACTAAGCATACCGGCTTCGTTACCTTTAGGAAGTATTTTATAATGATTTGCCATATCACCAGAAATAAGATGATGATTTTCCTGCTGGACAATAATTTCCATAGTTATCTAATTAAAGTTAGGTTATAATTATCCGTTAATAGATCTATAGCTATTATAGCAGTAAGCAAGAGAGAGGCATATCCGGCTAAAGGTATCGTAGCGTTTGATTTGTACATCTTTTTAAATATATAGTACAAAACAATTGAGAACACTAGCGAAAAAATAAAATATAAAATATAATTATTAAAAACAAAAAATGGTGTTACAGCCAGATAGAATATCAGGTCACCTATGCCAAAATAATTTTCAAAAGGATTTGTTACCGATTTATTTTTAAAACTCATATAACCAAATAAAATTAAAAAGGTTAAAACAAAAAATAAACTATTATAAATTAAGATAATATAATTTGAGTTATTTAGGTAAACACCGGTTAAATAACATCCTGAAATAAAAAGGACTATAGGCAAAAGTATATGTATATGCCTGTATTTTACATCCTGATAAAACATTATAAGAAGACAAAGGAGCGTAGTTATAATACTGAGTATCATTTATTCTTTAACAACTTCAGTTAATACTTTCTTTTGGTCAATTTCCCATGTATTAAAACTCCCATCGCCATCAAGATCACTTACAGAAGTTGCCCTGGCAAGAAAAGAATTATTTGATGATTCTACAATTTCAATTTTATACACGGCCTGCCCCCCTTCTTCAACAGTTAGCTCCTGTTCAAAACCAAGTTCTTCAAGACTGCCGGAATACTTAGAATACCTATAAAAATTACTTTTCTGAAGCCCATAAACCTGATTAAGCATTGCCTGTGCCTCAATTGCTTTTGCCTGGCCTATAACCGATGTTTGGTTGGGTAACACCATTAGCAATAAAATACCTATAATACATAAAACAATAAGTATTTCTGTTAATGAATAAGCTTTAAGATTGCCCTTTTTAAATTGTTTAGTAATTTTAGTTAGATTGGTTTTCATATTCAAAATGTTATTTTGATACTTTTTTAGTGATTAATGATTTTACTTAAATCAAACATTGGTGCATACATAGATATCATTATAACACCTACAACTAAGCCGATTATTATTATTATAAGAGGCTCTAATATTACCCCTATCATTTTTGTTTGATGGCTAATTTCTTCGTTATACTGATCGCTTAGCCGCTCAAACATTATATCTAATTGGTTAACCTGCTCTGCCACTTCAACCATAGATATTAATTTATCTTCGTATACTTTATGTTTTTTTAAACATTCGCTTAAAGATGCACCGCGTGTAATATCATATTTAATTTGTTCGATTGAACTTTCTATAGGATAAAATCCTATCATCTTTGCAGTAAGTGATAGTGACGTTATTAACGGAGTTTTTGATGTAATTAAAAGATTCATAGATTGACAAAATCTCGAAATATAAATTTTTTGTATTAGATGCCCAAAAAAAGGAATTTTTAAAACCATGCCTGCTAAAAAATTTCTGTAGCCATTTTTTTTACGCATACTATAATGCATAAAAATTAAACCAATAATAATAATAGCTAAAACACTAAACACAATGCCAGAGTTATTTGATATTTTTATTATATACTGAGTACTTTTAGGTAACTCACTACCAAACTGCTTAAATACAGAGCTAAACATGGGTACTACTTTTGTAAGCATAAAGTATAGCACTAAAAATGTAACTATAAGCACTATGCATGGGTAAGTAAGTACCGAAACTATTTGCCTTTTCATTTGTATTTTTCTGCTAAAAAATTTTTGCAGCTCTAAAAGCACTTCTTCCAGTTTCCTGGTTTCTTCACCTATTTGTATACTGTAATATTCATAAGCCGAAAAATGGCCCGATACCATCATTGCTTCATAAATAGTTTTACCTTCAACAACTTTATCTTTAATTTCCTGTATAATTTCTTTTTCTAATTTATCTTTAGTTTGTCTTGCTAAAATTTCTAACGCTTTTTTAAAATCAACCCCTGCTTTAAGCAACATACCCAACTCTCTATAAAAAACTTCCTTCTTTTTATCGGAAAATTTTTTATTAAAGTTAATTTCCCAATTAAGATTTAAACTCTTTTGGGGCGTAGTCTTTTTGTATGTGCTTAAATCAAAACTCATTTTTATCTTTTACTTTTAAAAGTTGATCGGCGTATATTTTTTTATAAAAATTTAATTGTGTTTCTACATTATCAATATTTAAATGACACTGCAACCTTTGATAAATATTTTTTTTTGACTCACTGCTTATAGTATCAATTTTTACTTTTGTTACGGCTACAAAAAATGTATCTGTAAGATTTTCACGCTCTAATACAAAATATTCTGCTGTATAATTATATCGTGATTTACTACCATCATAGTTATTAAAAATAAGAGCATCATCATCTAAAAGCATCATCAATTCGCTATCATAAATACCTTTTTGTAAGCTATAGGTAAGCCTGTTTACATCATTAATTTGTTGATTTTGCTTTTTAAAATCAAACAATCTTTCAGAACTCACAGTAAATATTACAAAAATTATAGCAATTATAATTGCTGTAATTGCAAGGCCTACAACCACTTCAACTATTGTAAATGCTTTTATATTGTAGCCGTTATTATTCATTATTTGTATAAAAAAACTGCTCAGGATAATCCTGCACACTGTCTCTGTATTTTACAATAGTTTTACTAAGATTACTATTTACAATCTGTGTTTCTATGTTATAATTTTGTTGGCCTTTTTCTTCAAATATTGAATCTTGTTGTAATTGAGCCATAAAAAAGGCTTCATATATTTTGTTCTTAGATGAATAAAATTTTAAAGATGTTTTGCTTGTAAAAACAGCCGAATATATCATGACCGCTATGTATAAACATACTGATATGATACTTAATGCCACTACAGATTCCAGCAATGAGTTCGCTTTAATATTACAGTAATCTTTTAATAAGCCCATACTTCTCTTCCTTTTCATTAAAAACCTGCACTCCAATAAAATAGCTGGGTCTTTTTTTACTATTTATTTCAACATCTGCCAAACAATTTTCATAATTAGATACGGCTGTTTTGTGCGAAAGTTTGTTAGTGTAAACTGAGCCAAAAACATCACTTTTAAGCATCAGCTTACCTTTACAATATATATCCCCAACTATATAACCACCCTTATCAATATCAATACTATTATTATCTAATGCTCTGTCCGGAAATCCAAAAAGTATAATATTTCCTAAAATTTTAGTGTTTTCGCCAATAATTATAGTACTCTCATCTAACGTATCGTTAAAAATCGTTACTCCTGAAGGATATAAAAATTCTGAATTTTTACCTATTTGCAATCTTTTGGTAGCCAGTGCCTGTACAGTACCTTTAAATCCATCTTCAAAAACAATTATCGGAGCTCTAATTATAACATCCTCAAGATGAACGGTATTTTTTATATAAACTGAGTCTGCCGAATAAAGCACAATATTGCCCTTAATATTCACATTAGATAAAACCGACCCACTTATATTAATATTTTTTGTCTCATTAAAAAAAGAGTTAAAGTATAATGAATCATTTATCTTTTCCACGTTAGCCAAGTTGCTATTAACACCCGAGTTTTGCTGAAATGCATCTTCTAATCTGTTGTTAATTTCAGGAAGGTAATTTAGTGATTTTGAGACACCACCGCTTAATGTCAGCAAATTAGGCTTACTATCAATGTAAAGTGCCCTGATGTCTTCTGATGATAATTTCTTTTCTCCCACTAACTTTACGCTACCGGAGTATGATAGACTATTACCAAAATCGGTTAAATACAAACAGGTAGCATTATTATCATACTGCCCTGCAAAATGAACCGATGCAACAGTATCATTCTTAACAAATGATCTTGCAGTAATAACTGTAAACAAACCAAATTGTTTGATATCATATTCATCAGTTATACCATTTTGGGGGTCGGGTTCAGTATTTTCCATATCCATATTGCCCAAAGCAAAATTCACTAAAGATTGGTTGTGCACATAGAGCTCTTCGTGGGTAACATAATACAGATTTAACTGATTGTATAAGTTAGCTATATATAACAATGAACCACATAGTAAAGACACTATTAGGCAAACATATATGGCATATAGTAAACTATGGGCTTTAACCATTATTTTGATTCTCTTTATTTTTTTTAGAAAATAATCTTTTAAAAAAGCCAGGCTTTTTTTCCTTTCGCTGCTTAACTGTTTCAGCCTGTTGTACGGCTTTAACTTCTGCAGTATCGTTAATTGGCGCGTCTTTCTTTTTAAAAATTCGTTTAAAGAACCCCGGCTTTTTTTGATTAGCAGAATTTTCCTGTACAGCTACTTTATTTTTATTGTCCTTTTTATAAAACACTCTTTTTATAAAACCAGGCTTACCGTTAGCTGGCTGAAGCGTATCTTTTACAGGCTTAACTTTTTTAACAACAACTTTACCTTCGCGGTACTTAAGAGTATCTTTGTTTATAAAATTAATCCAACGGCCATGCTTTAAACTATTTTTATAAGTACCTGTTTCGGTTAAAAAACCGGTTTTATCATACGCAAAATAACTTCCGTCTTTTTGTCCATCATCATAATAGGTCTTTGATTGCAGCGTACCATTTTCAAACCAGGTTTTCCAATAACCTTCTCTTAGGCCTTTTTTATATTTACCGGCTTCGGCGAGCTGATTACTATGATAATATTTTAAGAAATCGTCTTGAAGGAGTTCACCGCCAACACCATGCTCGCTACTATGTATAGTTCCTCCTTTAAACCAATAATATGTTTTACCCTCCTTGGGTGTAATATCCTTATCGGTTGTAAAAAATTCATACCGGAAATACTCATCCGAAATGCGCTTTTTTAAGGATGTTTCACTAAACGAAAATAGGGCAAAAACTCCCAGTAACAGAAAATACTTACGCATATAAAAACCGTATTTAGTATGGGCAATATAACATTTTTTTAACGAGATTTAACAAAGTTTTAGGTACTTTAACACTTAGTAAACCGCACATTTTTTTCGTAATTTTTACACTACAAAAAGTGCTACATTTTACGATAATATGCATTTTTTGATATATAAATAATTTTTGTAAAGTCATATAAATAAAGGGCTTTATCGTAATAAGATTACTATCCTTTCGGGATGCTCGTGCCTAACCGCCATGGCAACACTCCTGACTACAGGTATGGGTTTAATGGACAGGAAATGGTTGATGAAATATCTGGAGAGGGAAATCATACAACAGCACAATTTTGGGAATACGATGAAAGGATTGCATTTAGATGGAATAAAGATCCCGTTGTAAAACATTTTGAAAGTTCGTATTCTGTTTTTGGCCGAAATCCTATTTGGAGGATAGATCCTAATGGAGATGACTGGTATATAGCAAAATCTGGGAAAAAAACTGGCGAATATAAATGGTTTGAAGGTAATGGCAAGCAAAAAGGATATAGTCATGCTGGAAATTATAAAGTAGAATATGATAGAACAAAAAATACAGTTAATGTTTATGAGGGTAAAAATTCTGTATTTAAAGAAAGTATTAATATGGATGTGATTAAAAATGACAAAAACGAGTTTGTTAAGTTTAAAGACGATAGAGCCGCAAAATTTTCAATGTTGTCAGCTGAAAGCGGAGGAGTAAATATTATGGATGAGGATCCATTTTTCGATCCACTAATTATATCAGCCTCAATTGATAACAGACAAAAAGTTAGCGATGCAGGAAATGACGGTTTTGCATCTTACAAAGGTCAGGCGTATATCGGTTACCATGCGAAAAAAACTAAGGCTTATAAAGATTTTTCTGAGGGAAACAAAAAAAGATTTAATGATAATATGTGGGGCGAACATTTATCATTATCTACAGTTTATAACGCACTTGATTCCCCTGTAACAAAACTTAAAACTGACTTTCAAATGAAACAGGCAAATTATATATTATATTATTCCCATCCAGGTGGGCATCCTCAAAGCTCACCAGCGTTTAATCTTGTTTTACCTACAAACATAAAACATCGATTTGTTAGTGTACAAGGTGATAAAACATATATGAACACGTTGGATAATAAAAAATAATATGAAATACATCTACATATTATTTTTTATTGCTATCACTTGGCATATTGGAGGTCAAACAATTCTTACTCCTGATACTTTATCTAAAGTAGCATGGGAAAAATTATTTAAAAAAAGCTTTGGGAAAAAAGTTAAAAAAAAATTGACCATTAAAATTAAAAATAATAATTACTTTTTTCCTGAAAATTGGTATTATGACGATATTAAAAAAGACTGTTCTGAGTGCAATTACTTATTTTATACCATAGATGAGAATTCTTTTTTGCTAATTATGTACAATGATGTACAAGTTGGTAATTATATATTTTATTTTAATGACAAAAAAATCTCTAAAAGTTGGGTCCAGATAAATTATCTGGCAGATGTGACGAATTTTTTCAGAATTAATTCCGAACTATATATGTTCGAATTAAAATATTTTGACTATTCTAAAAATGAGAATACTTTTAGATATATATTTTTAAACCCTTCAAGTGGAATTATTACAAATGAAGTAATTGACACTTTTGCAAATACATTAGAAATTATGGATATAAATGATAGTAATAAAAGCATAAGAATTAAAATTAACAATAATTATTTCTACTATAGTTACAAATTTTTTAAATTTATTGAGGTTCCAATAAATCCTAAAGGATTTATAATTTCGGATTGCATATTTCGCTATATAAAGAAAATAAAGTAAACTTTATGAAAAATAAAATGAATTGTTAAATTAAATTTAATTTATTGTACACCTTTTCAACCTCATTATCCATGTAGGATTGGGCATAGTGCACGTAACGGTTAAAAGAACTACTTGCTGTACTATGCCCACTTATTTTTCGTACCAAATGCTCCGGCATTCCTAAAATTAAAAGCGTGGTTATTGCGGTGCGCCGCATCATGTGCGAACTCATTTTATCACAAAAGCGATTATTGGCGACTGTGTTTTTGAGAGCGATTTTTTTTGTCTTGCCTTGTTTTTCTCGGGATACTTCTACGACATTTGTAAACCCTGCCTGCTCGCCAATTTGTTTTAAACTTTTATTGAAATTAAAAAGACTAATTGTACCAAATACAGGAAGTTTACTGTTGGCCGCCTTATACTTTTTATAAATATCTATAGCATATCCTGGTAATTTAATATAACTAAAAACCTTAGTTTTTTGCGATTTTAATTTTATATACCAGTCATCTCCGGTTTGTTCAAAATTTTTATTTGTTAATGAAAAAATGTCAGAAAATCGTAATCCGGTTGTACAGCCAAAAATAAAAATATCTTTTATACGTCTTAATGAAGGAATAAGGCTTTGTTCAAATTCTTTATTATGTATTAAAAATTTAAGTTGCTCCGGAGAAAGTACAAATATTTCAATCTCTTCTTTTCGAACATAGAATAAACGTTGAAAATCGCCGGTATTAAAATCTTTATCATTTTTTAAATAATTAAAGAACACCCTGATAGTCTTCACATTATTACCTACATAATTATCGTAACAACCTTTTTTATATAAAAAATCGGTAAATTTTTGATAAAACTTTTTCCAGTAATTCTTTTCAGATTGTAATTCCCTTGCATTAAGTTTTGATGCATCACATAGTCGTAATTCAAATTTTTGTTCAGTACTAAATTGTACCAAATTTTGTAAAACATAATAATAGTTTTGTATAGATTGGGGCTTTATTCTTTCTCCATTTTTTTTTAACCTTTTACCTGTTTCGGTATCTTTTATAAATTGTTTAAATAATGGTATTAATGGTAAAACTTTTTTCATTATGTTTTTACCAAATATAGAAAATATAATATTTAGAACAGATTTTAAATTCTTAATGTGTGAAAGCTCCCTTTTGATTAACCAAAATTATCTTATGGTTTTGATATGATAATTTTACGCTGAATTTTGTTCTATATATATAATTAAGATTTATACTGATTTGATTATTTTCAACCATTATTTTATAATTGTAGCTACATGGATATGCAGTCATAGATACTTTATTACCTTCCATTATATAAATGTTTTGATAAAATATTACACCTTTTTTAATAAAACTATCGTCTTTTTCAATAACAACAAAAATATCATTTGGACACTTATATATACATATCGAATTATCCATTTTTACAAATACGTCAACATCTTTAATAAAATTTCCCAAACTATTTTTTATTAAATATTTTTTTGGAATGATTTCATTACTAACTGCTTTTGCCCATGAAGTATAGTTAGCATTTATTTCTTGTTGTGTAATAAATAATTTTATTATACAACAAGAAATAATAGTCATGATATAGAAAATATTTTTTATCATTTTAAACCAAAATATTCCATGATTTTATCTTGATAAGGCTTTTTATAGGCTTTCAAACTTTCGAAAAATTCAGCTTCACCTCCAAATTTAACATCTCCCCATAATAAAATATTGGATTTACTTTCTACGTTAGTGAGCAATGTTCCAACAGAATTAAATGATATTACTCCCGGCGAATATAGTAAATTCCCAACACCATTATGACTATATGCTAATATAGAATATGCTTTAACTCCTATAGATTTAAAGTTTAACAACCTTTGTGCAGGATTTTCTAAAGCAGCAAACGCATTTCCGAAATATGTAAATTTATCTTTTTTAGATATCCCACCCGATGCTAAACTTGATTCCCATGTCCAAAAATCTTTATAAGCCGCTTCACTAGCTCCATTATATTGGCTTTTTGTAAACATTGACTCATAAGTTTTACCATCTCCAAATGCTCCATTCAAAGCCTTATCGTTTTCTGCAATACCTGCCGTTCTTAAACGATTATCCATCGAAGCTGAAATTATGAGCAAGCCATAAAATGTTTCTCTATGTGTATTATTGCTGGCGTTAACACCCCTACCTGTTTTATCAATACCATATGCTTTTTTACTGTTGAATCCACCTTCTGCGAGCAACATTTTGTATTTTTTACCTAAGTCTGTTGATAAAGTGATACTCCTTTTATTCTCATTTTGATATTGAATAGTGATAGAATTTTCTCCTTTTGCCATAGTAACTAAATATTCTCCTAAATGAGTAAATCCATCTTTTTGATCACTTCCCTCAAACCATTGATATTGTTTACTTTCTTTATCTTTAGGATTATAATTATTATTCTCATACCAATCAGCCCCATCAGGATCAACAAACAATATAGGATTTCCGCCAAAAACTGCATAAGGTGAAAGATAATCTTTTTTGACTGGATCACGATTCCATCTTTGGGCTATTCTAGGGTCATATTTCCAAAAGTCAGCATGATATAAATTCCCTTCACCCTTAACTTCATTATCCATTTCCTGTCCATTAAACCCATACCTGTAGTCAGGAGTGTTGCCATGGCGGTTAGGCACAAGCATCCCGAAAGGATAGTAATCGTTAAAGGTTGTAACGTCTGGTTTAAACAGGGTTGCAAAGTCTCCTGCAGGCGCTGCCGGCAATGTATAAATAAATAAATTATCGGCATAGAAAAATAACAGACTAAGCGGTGGCGCATCTACTGTTAGTGACACCCGGTAAGCGGCTGTTGTAGGACATTCAAACCTTAGTGTGTATACACCAGGAGTTGAAACCTGCTGCTCTGTATATACCAGTGTTGATGTATTGTTCCTTACGTAAAAACGTACTGGTGTACCTGCCGGTAATGTACCCGGATCTATATACATCTGGATAGAGTACACTACTCCGGCTGTAAATGTAAACGACCTATACACACCACTACCGTTAGTTTGTGGATTTACCCTCATTCTACCACTCACAATACTATTAGTTGCTGTAGGTATATTGGTGAAGCCCGTACTGGTTTGAAACTCGTTATTGTATGTTAAAATAAGGTTATTGTCTACCAGTTTTCTGTCGGTAATAACATTTAATACGTTTCCTAAATGGTTAGAAAGTTCGTAACGCTTATCTCCTATTGTATTAGTATAATTAACTTTACTTATAGGCCTTGACGTTTCGGCTACAATTGTATTATTAGGGTCTAAATAATCCGGAGTGCCATCACTATCACTATCTAAAGGATTAACGGGCACACCCGGCAATCCATTTGCATAAGCATTAGGACTTTCCTGTAAGGTAGGATATCCGTCGCCATCATCATCAGCATCCAGATAATTTTTCAGCCCATCACCGTCAGTATTCTGAGCGCCATCAGTAAAGCCAACCACTGTTTGCCCTGCTATTTCATAACTTGTAAGTATGGTGTCTCCGTCATCATCAGTATCTAAATAATCCGGTATACCATCAGCGTCTGTATCGTCGTTAGCAACGTTACCATCACCGTTAATATCCTCGTAAAGATCAAATATTTTATCTCCATCAGAATCCGCCAAACACGGCCCGAGTGTTCTGTTAAGGATATTCATGTTTATGGTTATAATATTATCATCCGAAAACACCCCATATGTTGCAGGACTTTGGCCTCCAGGGACATCAAAACCAATCCATCTATAAAATCCTACCTCTGCAGAATTTACCATACCATAATTAAAATTACACATGCTATAACTCGGGTTGGTTGTACCTGCTAAAGTATTTTTAATAAATGAATTACTTGTAGCACTAAAGGCTTCAGTGCCTACTGTTGGAGGAGTAATTGTAGTATCAAATAGTCCATTTAGCCCATTTACTTTAAATACGTAATCCGCTATAATCAGTGGTGATGTATTGTAAAGACCAAAATCTATATTCGCATTAAATTCAATATCCATACCGTCGGCAGTCATTACCGCCTGTGATATTTTACTATCATTTGATGTTGCAGCCGGCGTAAGTGTAATTTCCTGTTTAATTCCGGTAGATATAGTATGCTTAATTTTTATTATTGGATAATATTTACTACTGGCGTCTTTTCTAACTATAACCTGCATGGTAGATTTTTCCTGGTAGTTTGTTAAATTTACCTGATCTATATGTGTTCCATAATATCCAAGTCCGAAATCTAAAAACAGTGGTGCATTTGGCGTAACTTCGGGAGTTGATGCCCCAACTTGCGCTGAATTCTTTAAAAATCGCACCTTTCCATTAACCCTTTCAATAGATAATTTGTCATTCACCGCAATAACTGTCGACGTAATTAGCGATGTACCTTTATAGCAAGTTGCATTTGTACCGGATATCCTAATAGTATATGTAGGTTTTGTAATACCATAATCTGTTAATGCACCTGTAAATGTGTGGGTTTCAGATAAACCTACATAAGCAGCATTTGTACTGGAAATATCTGTTACAGTTAATTCAAGTTTACCCGCACCATTAATTGTCTGAGTAGATCGTGCTCCAACATTATATGCTAAAGACTGTGTAAATGTTCCTAAACCAACTTTTGAGATGGTTTTTGTTGTGTTATTAATAACAAGGCCCGTTGCATTTATAAGTTGTATTGCCTGGCCATCAGTTGCATTAAATGTTGGGGCAGATATTCCGGTAGCAATAGTTATCGGTGTTGCTCCCAATGTTAACATATTAACATCTACATACATGTTTTGACCAACAGATGCAGTAGGTTCGGCTATACTTTTTAATAATAAAGTTTCTGTACCTCTAATTCTATAAAAGTAAACATGCCCGTTATATCGCTCCACACGCAGCTTATCACCTGTTTGAACAATACTATTATTTGTGGATAATGCTAAAGCAGTAGGCGAAGCATTATTGTAAAGAATTACACTTCCTGTTGTAAACGTTTTAAAACCATAGTCGATATCCAAACCACCTGTTGCAACAGCCGCAATAGTATAAGACAAACCAAAATTAAGTTCCTGCAGGCTATTGATCGTTCTCTCAATATAACCATTACCTACAATTACTGCCGATGTCGTGTTAGCTTTTTTCCAAAGAGTACCTCCGGAAATTTTATTTAAAGTAGATGATGAATATGTTATAAATGCAGGATCTACAGTAAATGTACTGCCACTAACAAATCCTGCTGTCTTATCACGTAATGTAAATAGCGGATTCGGCTCCGGAATATTAGATTCAACCTGTCCTATCAATACATCAGAATTAACAGGTGTAGCAGCATCAAACTTAACCTTTGTACTAAAACTAAAGTTAGATAACAGCTTGTCGCTTAATGTTGGATCTGAAGGTTCAGACCAGGTTCCCTGAGTTTGTGGTGTTATATTTAATGAATAATCTTCAAATACTTCAACTACTTCACCAGGATTTACATCATTTGTTGTGTACTGTGTATCCTGATTTGTTTGAGGGGTTGTGAGCGCTGATGAAAATACTAATGATGAAGATTTAGCCATTAAAGTATTTTCCTGCTCCAAGCCTAACCTACTACTACCATAAATATGATGTTCATCAAGATAGTATGTTTTAGATCCGCTTGCTGTCGTAGTATAAGTGTATACTCCCAATACGTTACCTTGGGCGTCTCTTGAATATTGGGTAACTTTTTTATCGTTAACCTCTGGTGTTTCTCTAACAGTTTTAGAAATCCGATTACCTAAACCATCATATTGAAAGTTAATAGTTCTTCCTGTTGAATTTTTTACCTGTTTAACTTTACCATCCACACGCCAGCCAATAGTTAATCCTTCTTTATTATCTATAATTAACTGACCAATATTATCATACTTATAATTACCAGGTTGCTGATTATCTATATCTATATTTTCGCCATTAGGGCCAAATACGTTATCGGCAACACCATCACTCACATAATCTAATTTATTGCTGCCACTAATATAGTTATAAGCTAATCTGTCCATATCAATTATACCACCTGTATTATCAGGTGCTTTAGCCGTTAATTTGGTTATATTACCATTATTATCGTAGGAATATCCTGATGATATATCTGGCGTAACTGTACCCGATACAACTCTTGAGCTATTCATAGACATGATCCTGTTTAACTGGTCATATTTATAAAGATTAGCCTGGGAGGCAAGTGCCAGCTGATCTAAACCTCGTAAAGTAGTTATCATTTTACCAATATTACCATTATACAAAGGTGTCATACCTGTTATATTAGGAGTTACATCAAAGGTATTTGTATTAGGAGTAATAGCTTTATAATCATTCTCAAAGTAGCTAAGCGAAAATGCAGTAGCATCTTTTGCAACAAATGGCCTTAATGTAGCTTTACCGTCACGGCCCATATCGCTATCAATGTTTCGCATATTTTCTGAATTCACAGCTTTTAACCATCCTTGTATTGTATATGCGTAGTCAACACCTTGTACTTGTTTATCACCTATTTCGGTACGGGCTAAAGGCCCATGATCATAGTAATAATAAGCAGCATCTTTTTCCCATATTACACCATTTTTAGATGTTTTTACATCAACAATGCGATTATCAGCATCATATGTATATTGATGCATAAACTGATCTCTTTCGCCTTTTTGGTACGTAACTTTATTAACATTACCGCTAACAATATCGTATTCATAGTTAACCCTTTTATATTTAAGCGATGAGTTTAAATCAATATAGATATCATTATTAAATTGTAGCATTTCATTAACATTGCCATGAATATCGTAATTGTAGGCAATGTAATTATTATAGTTAGCATTGTTAACCGGGTCTGTTAATTCATCGTAGTAAAATATAACTCCCACTCTATTTCTAACATTCCTTGGTCCAGAAATAGTAAAAGCGTCCAGCCCTGCATAACCATCATAAAGTGTTCTTGTAACCTCCATAGTTTTAGCACAAACATTATATGGATAGTTAACAACCGTTGGGTAATCAGATGTAATTACAGCAGAACCATTAGAGTATTTAAGTCTTCCATTATCATCAATGCCCATTACAACAGGCTTTACCATCTGCCCGCTTTCAAAAATCCTGCCTAAGGCATCATAGCGCGTATAGCTAAATGTTTTATTGGCTAACTGATTAGCATTTTGCGAAGCTATTATGCGGCCAAGTTCATCATAAGCAAAACGTGTAATACCGCCATCCGGGCTTGTTTGCCATACTAACTGATTAAGTGTATTGTAATGATAGTTTGTAGTTAAACTATGTTGTGGCAGCAAAGTACTATTATTAGTTAAACCCTGTAGTTGCCTGTGCTGATTTATTTGGGAATTAAGAGATATACCCTGACCATTTTGTTGGTTAAGCTCACTAACTTCAAACCTGTCTACACCTTTAGGAGGTACAGTTCTAGTTAAATTTCCTGCCTGATCATAATAATACAAAGTGTATTGATATTCTTTATCATAATACTGCATATTAAATGTTTCAATTGCTTTTGTTAAAGCATCCTGCAAGTATGCAATCCTAAATTCCTGCCTTTTACTGTCGAGGTAGGCATTGTATGCATCGGCATTATAAGCCTCTGTAACGTTTATAGCGAAAAGTTCACAGCCATTCTCGGTAGGTACAACAGGTGCACACTCTGGTATCATAGGTGGAGTTTTGCAAATCTCAGGATGCGCAGCCATAAATACATCATTTATAAAATATGGCCAGCCCTTACTTTCTTCCGGTAATGACGGATTTTGTAAATATAATTTATATTCTACTATAGCAATATAATAGCCATCGTAACCATAACCAAGTGCATTACCCCCAAAATCCGGCAATGATATATACCTTGGATCGTTTACCGATGTTATACTAAATTGTTGAAGGTAAGTATTCCACGCGTCTAAAATGTACGCAAGGTTAAGGCAGCAAAACTCATCTTTGCTAAATATAAAGGTAGGCTCTCCGCCACCATATAAGCTATTAATCTTGCTAACATACTGTGGATATTTCTCATCACAGCTAACGGGTAATGGCTGCTTTGGTATACAGTCGCATGGAGGGTCGTTTTTCACAACCACTCTGCGTGTACATGCGATTCGATGGCCCACATAATCTGGGAAATTTGTGGGTGTATTAATTTCATCGCCAATAATGTCACCATTTGTTAAAACTACTCCATAATAGCTCAAAATTTGAAGTTCGTTTTCAAACAAGTAAGCAAACATTTGATCGGAAGTTAAGTAGATATCCTGAACATATACACCAAAAGGAACCCTCAAATAATATAGTCCGCCACAAGCTTGCGAGTTATCAATCCCTCCACCTTGAAAAGTAATTTCTAAATTATTGTTTTGAATACTATAGGTTAAATTAGTAACACCAAATGCATTATAGAAATAGCTGTCTAATTCCCAAACAGTAGGAGAATCATACGTCGAAACATTTATGTTATTATTAAGGTTATAAATAGCAAAATCTATAAGTTCGTTTAATAATATTTTATTTAGTTCTAAATACCTGCCAAAGCTTCCAGGCCCAGTTGCGAAAGCTGTGTTACAACAATTAAAATTTAAAGCAGTTTGAATTATCTCACCTTTTCTTGGATCTACAGTTAGTAAATAGATCTGGCCGGCGAAGGAAGCCTGAGAGCCATTTAAATTTGTAATTACATTAAAATAATTATAGTCTCCGAACTCCTGGCCTACATCAGTTAAAATTAAACCCTGTTGAAAATCAAGTCCGGTAGCTTCCATCACAATTCCCGAGCCCCCACCAGTCATGGTAATAGAATACACTCCATTAACATATGTCCATGCAGCTACGCTGGAAGGAGTCATACCCAAATATACATAGAAGTATCCTCCCGGTTGAAATTGTGGAAGATTATTAAGCGGATAATTAGGAGCATTTACAACGTGGGCAGATATGAGCTGCTGAATAAGAGTTTGCAGTCCCGATTCAAAATCCTGATTAGCACTGCAGGTATATTGCTCATCGCAGTTATTACAACATGAAAAATCAAATGGATTATTATTATTAAAACTACCTCCATTAAACAAAAAACCGTTATAAGTGATTGGCTGACCACCAACCTGTAAAATAACACTTATTTTATGCCCATAAGCCGTAGCAGTTGCTAGCGATATATTACTTGTAGTTGTAATTTGGCTAAGAATACCAACATTAATATCTAATACGGGATTAAGTAAATTTAAGGGAGTATTAAAATTAGCAATACTTAATACTATTTCATTATTTAAATATAAGGCATAATAGTCTGTCCCATTATTTACAAGGTTACCATGCCAGTTTAATACATCACCTGATTGTAAGCTTAAGAAATTGTATAAAAAACTATTTGGAGCAAATGATGGATGATTGCTTACATCTACAGATGTATTATTAATTGTCCCGTCTGATTGTAAACTCGTTAAAAATTGTTTAAAAGCAGTAGCAAAATCTTCTTTCTTGGTGCATTCACCATCGCCATAAACAGGTTCAAGATAAATAGCTTCAGAGCCGCTTTCCGGGTCATAAACCTCAGTTAAGTCATTCGTACAAAATAATCTTGCACGGGTTGTACCGTCTAAAACAACTTCAAAAGCTACAGATGCATTTTGATTGTGTATAATTTTAGCCAATACTTTAAATCGGTAACACTCTTCATTAGCATCATAAACAGTGCTTACAAGTTGTTTCATTTGTACTATTGTCCAGCCGTTAAGGTTTTGCTGTAATGTTTGCCCGTAATTGCTGTTCCAGCTTATAGCCCCACCTGCAGGGAAAGTTGTTCCTGTGGGGATTGTTAAGGTTACTGCCCTATCAAATAACGGGCTTGGATTGTTAGTTTGTAAAAAATTTATAATTAGGGTTTTACCACTGTTTACAATAGTACTTGTAACTGATAAGGGTTGAGTTGGAGCACCGTTTAAAACACCTCCCAGTTCCTGAAATAGCCCCTGCGTTATAAAAGGCATTGGTATTATACTGTTAGATGCCTGCCCTCTAAATACCGGGAACATTGTTGGCTTTTTAGCCGCTTCGTGTAAAAATATTTGTAAGTCATTTACCATAGGGCAAATACCTTGCTGTATCAATATTTCATATTGGGCGTTAGCCAGCATATCATCATAATTAGATTGCGCATCTCCTTCTGATTTATATATCTCATCATAAGGCAGGAACCTTTTTGTTTTTGTAGTTAAATAAGCGCCTTGATTTGTTGTATAAAATAATGATGAATTGCCCGGAGTAAAAGCGTCAACCCAAGCTTTAATTTCATTACGCTGTGCAGGATAAAAATCTATTACAGATGTAATTCTGTTTACATTTTGCCCGTTTTCGCTGCCAATACAGTCATTATACATACCTTGCTTATAGGCATAAAGATTAGTGAACACATGCTGTATCCTTTGTTTTGCACTTATGTAATATGTATTAAAGTAATCCCAAAAAGTAGCCTTATCTGCATCAGAAAACGTATTGTTTATATGTGCAATTACATTATTAAATGGGGTATTTGCAGGTAAATCGCAAGATCCGTCCGGAGTACCACACGCAATAGTTGTATAAATACTTCGCGCCATATTCATGCCTGAGTTTTCAAAACCTCCGGTGTTACCATTTCCTCCAAAAAGGGCTTCAGTCATTAACTGCCTTTTTAAAGTTTGATAGTTAACGCTTGATTGTGATAGTGGGTTTATTGTTGATAACGTAGTAGCCAAAGTTAAAGTCATTCCACTTGATTGAGAGCCTGCGGCAAGCGTGGTACCATCTAACGGATGAGTGGCTGTAGTTGTTTTAAAATAAGGGTCGTAATCTAAAATTGTGGTACCGTTAGAATCAAGGTAGTCGTTTTGTATGGCATTAGCATAAGTTATAGTAGTAATAAACTGATCAAAACCATCTGTATTTACATCTACACTTACATTTTCAAGAGTTTGGCTTGCAGTACCTTCATTAAGGGTTCTTACTGCAGTAAACTGATTAGCAATATCCCCTTCTTTAAGTTTATAAAGCAAATATTGATATTCAGGATGATGTTTTACAAGTGAGTAAGCCCACTCTGGCCTAAAATTGGCAATAAAATCAGCTACATTTGCCAATTTAATCGGCTCTACTTTGTATAACCCCTGTGCAGCATCTACAAGTATAACATCTGAATTACTTCCTGGCGCGGCAGGATTTTGTAATGGAATGCTCCATGCTGTGCCATCCCAGAAAACATCAAGATAATCTATTTGCCCTGTAGCTGTAAAATAGTGCCTGTATCTTGTATCCCCTTGTGCTATTAAAGAAACACCTGTTGTTTGAGAATTTGTTAGAATACCCGAAACAGTTGTTGTATAAAGTTCATAAAAATAATATGGTGTTCTCCAAGATACCTGCGTTGGATCTATAATACCCACTGAAGCACTGTATAGTGAATTATTTTCGTTGTATATAGACCATGGTAGCTGATCTATAGGCAATCCTGCTGCTGCATCAGTACTTTGCCCGTCTTCTGCTATTTGTACATTAGTTAAGCCGTATTGTCCGCCCGGTTTCATGTCGTCCAGCATATTATTTAGCAGGTTAGCCGCAAAGGCTGAAAAATAAGAAGTACCTAACTCATTTTCATCTGACTGCGACCCTTCGGGTTGACAGGATATTTGACATTGCTCAATAATAATTTCAAACTCTCTTTTATACCTTACAGTTAAAAGGTTTTTTAAGTCGTTATAAGGTGTAGTACCGGGAGTAAGCTGTAACAAGTCATAATTACTGGCCAACATTTGAGCTATATAAGCCGCCTGCCCATTAGCGGCACCGGCAAATTGAAGGCTGTTATAATAGTTAACGCACTCCTCACATGTTTGAAAACATTCTGAAACATTAGGGTGCGGTGCCTGAGGCGGTAATATACATCCGTCTTCCAGCCCTTTTGTAATATAATCTTCTACATAAGTTTCAAGGGCTACATCATCTACAACTAACTTTTTAGTTATGCTATAAGTACCCAGTTTTAATGTTGATGTAGATAGATCAAAAGGCACTGATAAATTTAACGGATACGCCGCAGCGGCAGTAGCCAAACTTGTATTATTTGCTTTGTTAAGATCTTTTTGAAAAACTACTGTACCACAGTCATCTGCCACATTTACTTGCAGTTTGTAAGTTGTAGGGTATGTGTACGTATTATTTACATCACATATAAAATTAAACGGATTAATTTTTTTAAGGTTGTAATTAAAACTATAAACCGTGTTCTTTTCTATTAGTGCTTTACTACCTTCATAAACCAAACCGTCTTGTAAGTTACCATAACGGCCCGTAGCAAATTTATCATTATTATCTACATCGGTATCATAATCATTTGGCCCAACTTTAGAAAGCAAATCTGCGCTGGTAAGCTGATGTACCCCTGTTGATGATAATGCAGATAGATTATCCGGGCTTCCGGATGTTAAAGCCGTGGCAATAGTCCTGCCCTGAGGGTCTAAATAACTAGTGCTTATTTGCCCATTAGGATCTATAACCGTATTTTTTTTATAATGAGAAACGTTTCCTACACTGTACCCAAATAACCTGTTTAATTCTTCCTGAGTTGGGATAGAGTACAGGTACTGCATTTCATGAGCCATACCCAATTGATGGGTTTTACCTACGCCGCCCTTCTTTTTTATCCTGCCAGTATTATCTTTAGTATACTCTGTTTGCGAAAACGGAAAAGTTTCAGCATCAGGAATATTATCTTTAAAGCTATTAGCAAAAGGATTGTTAGCTGAATAGTAGTTACTGGCTCCGTATGAATTAGACATACCATCGGGCACTGCATTACAAGGATCGGTACCTACAGGCACCATATCCTGATATGAGTACACCTTGTTAGTCATATTACGGTTAAAATCCTGATAATATTTTATAACTTCCTGATTAGTAGGCACAGGTAGCACCTCTACTGCAGGACGTCCTTCTTCATCATAAATAACTTCGCCAATAAGGGCTTTATCATTTGTATTTATACGGGTAACTGTTTGCCTGTTCCTTAAAGAGCCGTCAAAATAACTTACAACTTCTTTTTTCTTGCCGTCCTCTGCAAAGGATGATTGAAATTGCCAGTTTTTATTACCTTCGTGAGAAGTGGTAACAAGATGCTGCCAGTGCGACACATTTGTTTTTGCAGTTGTAGGGAAGCTCCAGTTACCATAAAGCCTTTTTGAATAATCAGTACTATCTGTAAAACGTCCTACCGCCCTTACCCTAAATACTAAAAAACCATCCGCATATACCAATGGTATTTCAAACTTGTTATCTTTAGTTTTAATCCTTGTGCTATTTAACCTAAAATCATTTTCGGTTAAAGGAACATCAGCAGCATTTAAAAAACTTGTTAACTGATTGCCATAACGATCTATCCACGTATATTCAACTTCATACTCTAAACCTCCTTCTATTTCAGTCCATTCTAATAAAACAAATCCGCTTGCGGTACCTGTAGTTGTAGCCGTAACAACTGGTATCATGTTAGATAATAAATAATACCTGTCCGTTTCAAGAGCCAGTTTTAAAGTGATGTTTGCAGGAGTTACACTCGAAGTTAGCCCTGTGTCTAAATTTTCGGTTGTTATTGATGTAACAACAATTCTTGCGCCTTTACGATTAACGATTTCGTGCTTGGCAAAATCTATAAAGTTTGCGTTCTCTGTAACTTTATTGTTCTCTACTTTTAATTGTACAGAATATGCCTCTGTAGTGATTAACGCTCCAGAGTTATTTTTAGGCGTAACCGTTAAATTCAGAGTATAGATGTACCTATTGTAGGGCCCAACATTATCATCAATCTTTAGCTCTATAAACGTGCTATATGTTTCCGAAAACAGATAGGGTGTATTAATTTCCGGATCTAAAAATTCAAATGCAGTATTTGTAGCGATAGCTACACCTGTTAAGGGAGCAGACTCAAAACGCTTATGTTGAGAGTATGCTGATGCAGAGAATAAGCACAATAGTACTGTTAATACGATACTAAAAGAGAAGGAGTAATTTTTAGTCATATTTTAGTTTTTTGTAAGGTCAAACACTTTATACCCCATCAGTTTAGACGAAGGAGATACTTTTGATTTATTTTTTATCACATAATTTTGCAGCAACAGTTTATCGGAAAATTTTCCGATGCCGCTTTTAAAATCAATCTGGGTCACTTCCATTCTTGGATAGTCAGATTTTATAATTCCTTTTTTATCTTTATATGGGCTTGTAACCAAAAAGTAAAAAATTTGTTTACTTACCTGATAGTTTGTTTTATTTATATACAAAACAATTTTGCTATATGGTAATGTTGAAATTTCGGGGGTAGAAAGAGTACATTTAAAAAAATCACCTTCGGTAGCCACTTCAAACTGAGAAAAAAAATCCAGATATTTTTTTAAATTGTAATAACTGTCCTGATCTTGTAAATCTATTTCTCCCGTATATTCAATCGCTTTGCTTTTATGATCTACCTTTAGTACTTCATTACCAACTTTAACAAACTCTGTAGTGTGTAGTTTATAGTAATAATCTTTATTGTTGTTAATCAAGGTACTTTTATATGTTTCTGTTACATTTGATGATGTATAAGAACTAAATACTTTATAGTCAATATTTAACTCAAAACATTTTTGTTTTTCGTAAAATGTGGCACTTTTAGATATTATATCTGAAAGTTTTGCTTTATCATTTTTTTGTTGCGCCACAATTAGCAACGGAAACAACAGTGCAATTAAATATGCGTTGAATTTCATAGTGCCGGTAAATATGTAGGTTAGTTACTTTTCTTAGGGTTAGAAGATCTGGTTTCCTGAATAGTATATACTCCTTCTTCAGTTTCTTTCTTTATTCTTATAAGTCCCCCCTCTTTATCATATTCATAAAAAGTAGAGTAATTATTTTCATCCAGCTCTGCCATTAGCTTTTGCGTTTGCTGGTCGTAAACAAAAGATTTCATGTTACCATTTATAGGGTGTACCCGTATATCATCAAAATAAGCCAGGTTAGTGCCTGTATTTTTAAGTGTAATATTCATATCATCTACAGTAGCAGGCACAGTAAATTCGCCATACATACGCTGCCAACCATCTATTATCTCACCTGTTGGCACTGCCTGTACAGTAGATAATATAGCATTACCTGTATCTTCAAAAGATACCTGAATGTAGGAGCCCGTATATGTTCTTACCTGTATTTCCTGATCTAATGCGCTACGCTGTTTTACCCAGCCACTAATTACATATTTTTCGCCCCTGATAAGGTTAAAAGAACTACATTCCTGGCAGGGCAAATCAGGACAACTGTTTACAACAACGCTCTTGGTAAACTCTGATTTAATATTACACCCTGTATCTGTAGTAAAGTAAGGGATTTGTAATGTAACGGTAAAGCTGCCTGCACTTGGAAAAGCAAACACTGGCGCTGTACCATCTACTTCACCTACAATTGTGCCCGCACTATTTTTTATTATCCAATGATAGTTAGAGTTAAAATTACTTACTGGAGATGTAAATTGCGTGTTACTGCCTGCACATAAATTAGATTCGACCTGAATCATATCGTCTACCGTTTTACATTTAATATCAAAATACCCATACCCAAAATGCCCTCCGGCGCCACAATCTGTAACAGTTATTTCTAATGTCACAGAGCCTGTAACGTTAAATGCATTTGGTTTAATGATATTAGTTGCCCATGGCCTTACCCAAATTTTACTACCTGTAGTGGTTTCTATAAACCCGGGTATACCTGGCCTGGCCTCAAAAATAATTTGAGAACAAGGTATTAATGCACCACTGCTGTTGTACATTCTAACACTAAAAAAAGGCCTTAAGCTGTGTTGTGGATCCTGTAATACAATGGCATAATTGTAATAGATAAAATCGTCCGGACTGTTTATTGTAAAGGTCTTTCTGATAATCTCACTCTTGTAACCGGCTCCTGAATTACCGATTTTTATAAATTTTGTATCAATATTAGGATCGATATTTAATTGCGGATTATTTTGCGCAACAGCGTTTATATATGGATCTGTGATTGTTGTGCTGGTACCAACCAAATAGCGCTGCTCTGATTGATAACTATAAGAATTACCTGTTATACCGGTTTGCGAAGTATAATTAGTTAAATACGCATAATTTCCACTCGCATTGGGTATGTTGTATTTAAGTTCCCAAGGGGCCAAAGGATTAGTCGCTTCAAAATTGGTTAGTTCGCACTGACCTCCACTAAGCGTTTGTGTACCTATACCAATATCTAAACCTTTATTAGCCTGCGGGTTTATTATAGATAATTGTTTATCTACCCATTTTTCTAATCCCAGCTTATAGCGCTCTAACATTTGCTTTCTTATTTCGGCAAGCTGGTTATCAACAAAAGATTTATTCATAAAAGTGCCCGACGCATACATTTCTTTTTTTATAACTTCTGCATCAAAGCCTATTTCTTTATCTGTAGGCTCCTGAGCGTAAACACTTGTTGCTACTATAGATAATACAACTACAAATAGTGTCCTTATATGTTTTTTTACAAAATCCATAATTATATTATTTAGTGGCTTTTTTATTTTTATCAGTCTTTACGGCAGCACTACTAACACTGGCGCTTTTCTCATTTTTAGTAGCTGTATTTTTAACTTCTTTAGCTACCTGAGTTTGACAACCATCTACCTTGCGCTTGATGTTTATTTGTGCCCCGGGTTTTACAGCAATACTTCTCCTGCCGGTATGCGAAGTATTTTCGGTTACATAAGCATCAATATTTACATACTCATTAAATCCAAAATGTGGTTTTAAAACTGTAGGTATATTAAGGTTGTTATATTTATAATCTTCAAAACCATCAAAACCCATCTCTTTATATTCAGAGTTAGAAGCTACAGCTACCGGTAATTTATACTCATAACCATATTGGGCAGATGAATAACGGTTAAGGGCATCTTTGTTTTCAATTTCTACACCATACGGATTGTAAAGAGTTACCTCACTGGCATATGTCCAGTTATAAGGATCCATAAACCAAACACCTCCTTCGCCGGATAGCTGGTAAAACGGACTGAAATCTTTAAAGAACCCATTACCTCTGGTCGCAGTGTTATCAAAATTTCTTCCGGTTAAGTAAGCATATGATTTTATAGGGCGCCACTGGCCTTTAATATTATAGAGGTAAGGATTTTTACTTGTATCATCTGGATAAGGTAATCTGTTCTCACACTGCGATTTCCAATCGTTACTATATTCTATCGCACTAGCGTTAATAACCCTTTGAGAGTTAAGGCTCGAAGTATAGGTAAATGTATCGCCCTGCAGGCTGATATAGTTACCATTAGCATCTTTTATAGGGTTAAGCATAGATGTTACACTTGCCATGGATGCCATTTGGTTGTTCCTGTATCCTGAACGCCACAATCTAAACTTTAAATTAGATGTATCTGTTGTTTTTGTACCAGCACGATTTATTAATCTAATTCGTGTTTTATTTGTATTATAACCTGCCACCCAAACAACTTTACTATCAAAAAGAAGCTCATCGCCTAATTTAAAATACTGCCCAAGTTCTGTATTAGTGCCAAGTTGAGATACCGA
This sequence comes from Flavobacterium zepuense, assembly GCF_007097145.1. GTDB lineage: Bacteria > Bacteroidota > Bacteroidia > Flavobacteriales > Flavobacteriaceae > Flavobacterium > Flavobacterium zepuense. Next base: position 620,558 of record NZ_VJVZ01000001.1, read on the forward strand.
ATATTCTGTACCGCCACCAGATATACTACTTGCTACAAGTGTACCCGTTAAATCAGTGTTTGTGGTAGCCATACCCATGTAATTGTAATTCCAATATGATGGGTAATTAAATGAGTAATATTTATCGTCAAACTCATTAGTAGTTTCGGTTAGTAAAACTTGTCCCGTATTAGCGTCCCATGCTAAATTTTTTGTAGCTACACGGGATCCGAGATCAAAAGCAATAGTTTCTTTTAAAATACCGGTTTTATGAACAACTTTTGTAGTTACTGCAGTTTGCAAGGTTTGTGTATGCACAGCACGCCTTGGCTTAACAAAACCTAAAAATATTGGCACCGGGAAAAACGGAATAGCATCTGCATTAAGATCTACGCCAATATTTTTGGCATTAGAGTAGCTTTCCCTCAAATCATTTATTACATCAAAGTGTACGCCTATAGCTTTATCCAAGCTTACAATTCCTGTTTGATCTATTACAGGAACCTGATTTTCTAAAGCTGTAGCATCATTTGTTTTTGTACTGTATTTATATTCTACACTTGATATTAAGTTACCCGTATGGTTATAAACTTCTTGTTTTTTTAGCTTACCATTCATATCATTGGTCTCAACACTAAACCCTTGCGATAAAACCAAATGAGAATTAGTATTTATCACACCTATGAATCCGCCTATCATACTTGATATTACATCATTTGCATTAGACTCCCATTTTCTGGTAGGGTCAATAATTGGGGTAAAGTCAGATTTTGTAGGGAAATCATAACTTGTAAAATGCCTGGTTATTACTTTTCCTGATTTAGTTTGGCTTATTGCCTGTCCCGTATCATCATCTGCTGCGGTAATATTTTTAACAGATACTTTGCTGTAAGTTACCGTAGGTGAAGGATAAAAAGATTCTCCAAAAGGTTTTTCAACATAACTTACTGCTGCCGGTGCAACCATTCTTTGCGCATTTTGATAAAAAGGCTCTATGATAGGATTTTCTTTACACACATTTGGTTCGTAAGTAGCTACACCACTTGATGTTCCGTCTTCAAGAGTATAGTCATACTCCTGCCCGTATTTCTTTTTATAACGCTGATCTGTAGATGAAACTCCTGTTAGCATTGTTTCCCAAGCATCAAACATTTCAATTTTTTTAATCCTGGAACCACCACCCATTTTAGAGCCCGATGGTTCTTCTAATCGTATCCATGATTTAGATTTACTAAAATCTTTAGCAACATTCTTGTCTTTTAAAGCTCCATTTGCTCCTGTAAACAATTGTGAGATTGATCCTAAATTATTAACCAAACTTTTTGCAAGCCCAATTAAATTACTTTCATTTACAGATGGCTGCCCATAAACATCCCTGTTCATATTCATTCGCCCAAAATACCAACCTGCTAATGATATTGGGTTTACAGGGTTATTATCATTATCCTTGCCTTCCCTATTTAGTTTTTTCATTGGTACGTATATGTACTTTTTTCCTGTAGTTGATGGTAAAACCCTAACATCACCGTCTATCTTAAAGTATCCTGAAACAAAATCTTTTTTGCCATACGCCATATTAAGCAGGAAATTAAAATATATAGGTTTATCATATATTTCACTAAAATATAGCCTTCGTACATTTAAGTCGGTAAGAGTCTCGGATAAGTTATCATCAACCTCCACAACAACATATTTAGCCTCGTAATTAGAGCCGTATAAGGATTGCTTTATATTACTATTATTTATGTCCTGGCTAACTCCGGCTACTTTAAACATTTGCAAAGCTTTTTTGTTTTGCACATATTTATAATCGTCAGACTCATATGTAAGGCTTATTTTACCTCCTGATGGCAAGTTTATTGATGAAAGCAACCATGCCGATTCATATTGGTCTTGCGTGGTTTTGTTACTTTGATTTACATAAGGAAACTCCTGAGGTGTGGTAGGTGCAGTATCAGTAGTAATACATGCAGTATTATCTACAGGCATATAATTACCCCAAACGTCGTAGGCTTTAGGATCGTAGTTAGGATTGTAACCTTCGTAATTAAACACATATGGAGTATATTTACCCATATTAGAGCCTTCATAAGTGAAATACACTTTATTTAATGTAAGTTTACCCCCATTGTTAGAAATTTCGTTTGGAGCTGTAAACCCACTAATTTTATTATCTATTCCTTTACACAACTCATAATTATATATAAAGTGCGCAGTTTTTATAGGCTTTATTATGGCATTATCGGCTCCGGGATCTACAATAACACCGGCGGCATTAGTTACTTTTGGTTTGGAGTAAAGCCTTATAGAATTTATTTTTTTCATTTTAGTGCCGCTATTAGGGTTACCTCCTACTTCGCCGCTAACCCCACAACCGTCTTTACGATCACTTAGGTCTATAAATGCTACATGTGTTTTTGTTACAATTTTCTGTACATACTTTAATTCTTTTTCGCCATATAAGTAGCTTGCTTTTTGATCTCCTTTAGCTCCTGTAATAGTTTTTAACCCTTCGTTAAAGGATGCCGTGTTAGTGTTATAAGGTATTCTCCATTTATAATCGTCTATGGTGGTATAATCAAATCTTGTATACCCTCCTAAATCATCGTCAGAAAAACCATTGCCTGTTAAATCTTGGTAGTCAGGAGTAACAACCGCAGAAAGAAGGTATGTATGTGCATATGGGCTGGTAGTTTCACTATTATAATAATGATCGTTCTGGCTGCTGTTTGAAAGTGAATTTTCGCCACTACCGTAAGTTACTATTCCGGTTTTACAGTTACCAACGCTATTGGTAGAAAAGGCAACTTCTTTTTTCTTTTTATTGTAGGCGGTAATTCCGTAAATGTATCGGCTGCCCTTTTCATCTGTTACACTATATCCGGCGGTATGGTGTGGTTTTGCATTTGAATTTAATTGAAATAAAGTTGGGAAGAACGAATTAGTCTGAATATCCTTTGCAAGTACTTTTTGTATAGCCTGATTCCTTTTCTCCCTATTAGTTCTTTTAATTGGCCCGTTAAAATTTAAAGTTTGATTTTCAAAAGCTTCAACGGTATTTTTTACATAATAAGAGTTAGTAGCATTTTTTCCAAAATCTAATTTTAAAGTAATAGGCTTAGTTCCTCCTAACTGATTATTAAGCAAGCTCGTATATTCCGGATCTACACGATTTTCGCCAATACTTTTATAATATACTTTTTCATAATTGTATTGATTACCTGTAATTTTTTCTTTAAAAAACGGAGACACAACCGTGTTCCAGTTACCTGTGTACGAAACCGTAGGCGAAGACGTAACACTTGCGCCACCATGAACACCACCACCTGCTTCTATCTCTACCCCTAAGCTTAATGAATTAGAGGTATCTGTAATTTTAGGATCAAATACATTGCTAACCTGACCCCTGTAAGGCCTAAACATACCTCCTATACCTTGCCCCTGTATAGAGTATATATCGTATGTGTAATTTGTCATTGGTAGCACTAATGTATTTTTAGTTACTGTTGATTGCTCCTTTTCCCTGTTGAAATCTAACAATCCGTCTGCCGAGGCTTTATCAGTATTTTCATAACCAAACGCTTTATTATGTACCGTTTTATCTTTTAACTTTTGAAGGGCTACGGATGCCGAAAAAGAAAACTCTGAGTGTGCCGACCAAATGTCTGGCCCTACAGATACATTAATATCTCCCGTCACATTTTCATATGGCTGACGTTTTGTAGGAGTAAAAGTGTTATTTATAAAAGAAATACTTCCGCTGCCGCCATAACTTGACTGGCTTTTAGATTTGGATGTTGTACCATCATCATTAGTCTTTTGGTTAATTTTACTTGACGTTACCGATGATGAAAGATTGAAAGATTGTAACCCCTGCCTGGAGTTATACGTCACACTTGGCGAAATTGAAGCATCAAATTTTTTGCTCATATCATCTTTTTCTCTCTTTTTTGTGTGCAAAGAGGCACTTGGAGTAATAGTAACCCCATCAGTAGATGATGTATTTAATTTCATCCCTACAGAAACGTGGTCTGACAACTCAAAAGATGCACCATAACTTGGCGTGGCAGTCATGCCCGTGTAATTATTATATTGCAGGTTTAGACCTGCCCCAAGGCCCAATGCATCAAAGGCACCAACTAACTGGAAATTAACATACCCACTAACACCGACAGTAAGGTTATCTTTCATAGTATTTTCAGATACCACCTCATCTGCATCCCCATTACTTGCAGATCCATCAAAATCATCAGGTAAGCCTCTAACATCTCTGTTTATCTGCCCGATATTTAAATTCCACCCTAAGCCTACCCACGAAGCTTCCTGATCCATGGTTACACCAGAATCATAGGCGAGGTTTATAGGATATCCACCAACATCCATAATAGGTATGTTATAATTAAAATCTCCTCCTGCGAGATTAACCATATCGGATGTCCCAATAGGCGTAAAAGAATTAAACTCAGGCTGAGAAGGGCCTTCTGTTAATGCAAAAGCCTGCATGGGTGCGATAATTTCCAGCAAAATCATTAATGCCAGATAAGTAGCAATAAACTTAGATGTTTTACTAGTCCTGATTTTTTGGATCATAATAATAATTTTGTGATTTTTTCATTAAATGTAAACTTCAAAGTACCTTTTTTAAGAAGGTTATCGCGATAAACAAGCTGTATTTTATCATCGGGATTTATACCGGTAAAAAACAGTAGTAATTTATGATAAGGCGCTACTTTAAAATTTCTTTCAAAGGTTACCCCTGAGCATTGTATAGTATCATTATTTTGGTTAACAACAACGAAATCCTTTTGTATATTGAAAGACATATATTCTACTCCATCTTTATAATTAAGGTTTGTAAATTCCTTACCCAAGAGATCTTTTTCGCCATTGTGCAAAAATTCAAATTCTATTAGCCGCTCTTTATTATTTGCTTTATAAATAGAATCTACTTTAAAAAGGTCATCGCTACCTATATCTTTCAAAATATAATAAGGCAGTGGTACTTCTGTAGCGGTATAACTTATACCGTCAACCATTTGTGTATGCGAAAGGGATTTCCAACCGTTATTTTCAAGCTGAAAATAGCGATATCTTATTTCAGAGTCATCTACCGGTTTTTTATCCTCTTTATTACAAGATAACAATAATGGCAATAGCATTATCAACATCAATTTACTGAGCACCTTCATATTTTTTATTTATAAATTCAATAAACTTTGAAGTTACATTTTTGCCATCCTCTCCAAAAATCAAATTTTGTCCCGGCTGTGCACCCAGTATGATATCGTAATGATTTTCTTTAGAAAAATCTTTCCCATAACTGTCTATTCTGCTCCATATCTTTAATGATTGTTCGTTAGAATAAGCTGTGTTGTAATATTCCAGCTTATCTCTTTCTGCTATAAATAATTTCATTAAAGGCTCACTCGCTTCCTTACTATTAGGATCATTAAGTAACAAATACAAACTATCTACAGCTTTTTTCTTTGCTGCTAATTCTTTTTCGCCAACTACTTTTAATTCTTTAGTCATGTTAAAACCATCAAAAACTTTTTGATTATCTACATAAACAACAGAAGTTGTTATAGTTTTAATATAAAGGCAAAAAACAAGAACCAATACAAGCAAAAAACCTGTTATTAACAAAATAACATTCCTTTTCATTAATCAGAAACTTAAATGAGTAATAATATTTCAATTAGATAATGCATCAAATTAAGTTAAAAATTTTAACATTAGCAGTTGTCAAAATTGTTAAAGAAATGTTAAGTGTGGAAAAACCGTAACAGTAACGTTTTGGAACGTAATTATTTAAACAAATTCTTACAAAAATCATAGTTAAATTAATTTTATTATTCAGTTAGTAATCGTAATGTTAATGATATCAAATATGTTTATTCCTATAATTCCAAAATTTATTGCATTTTGGATTATAAACTCATCTATGATAACATTGCTAATTGGATAAATTAATTAGTTTTGCCCCCTCTCCACCAGTTTTAATGACGATGCTCATTATCTGTATACCAATAGAATAGTAGTCAATTCTAATCGGTGTAAGGGGTCAGTCAAGTCCGGTTTATCTACCCTTGCGCTGTAACCACTTCGTCGGCAAAGGTTGGAGCGCTGTAATCAAGAAATTCGGGGAGGGTAATAGCATGCGCTACTATTTATATTTCCTGTCCTTATAGCTTCTCTCGCTATTTTAAAATTTACCTCTATATCAATGCAGATGAAAGTATATTCCTCTAAAGTTCGGTTCTCTCTCAAACTTGGCTGTCAAGGATCACAGTCGAACACCTTGTGCCTGCTCTGACTCTATTTAATGAGTTTTTAGCGCTATAAACTATTGATTTACATGTTTTTATATTAAAAATATGCCTTTACACTTGAAAATATTATTTAGATAATTTTATAGCGGTTTGTTTTACTAACTGTTAAAAATTAGGTTTAAATCATGCACATTTAATGTGTGAGGGCTAATCGAACTCAGATTGACAAAACATGCAGGTAAAAGGAATCTTTATAAACTTATTTTCTAAAAGTTGATATTCATAATCATTGCTTTCCTATTCATATAAAGTGACCAGTGTTTTTGATGCAATTTTGTATCAGTATTAATTTATAAAATTTAAGATAATGAAAACTCAAAAAACATGGTTCATTACAGGCGCAGGGAGAGGCTTTGGACTGGATATAACAGAAGCTGTTTTAAAATCAGGTGATAATGTTGTAGCCACTGTACGAAATAACCCTGAAGCCTTAGCAACTAAATTAGGCAATAACCCAAACCTTCACGTTGTTTTGCTGGACACTACCAATGAAACGCAAGCTAAAGAAGCAGCGGCATCCGGAATTTCTAAATTTGGACAAATTGACGTACTGGTAAATAATGCTGGTTATGGTTTACTTTCAGCTGTAGAAGAGGCTACGTCAAAAGAAGTCTTTAGTAATTTTAATGTTAACGTATTTGGTGTTCTTAATGTGACAAGAGCTATTCTTCCACATATGCGTAAGAAACGTTCGGGTCACTTGATTAATATTTCCTCAATTGGTGGTTTAAGCGCATATTTCGGGTGGGGTGTTTATGGGGCTACTAAGTTTGCAATCGAAGGAATTACGGAAGGACTTGCGATGGAACTTGCCCCACTTGGAATTCATGCTACCGTTGTGGCACCAGGATTTTTCAGAACAGACTTTTTGGATAATTCTTCATTAACAAGAACTGAAAATATAATCGAAGATTATAATGAAACAGTTGGTAAAATGAGGAAATTTGCAACTACAGCCAATAAAAAACAACCTGGAAATCCTAAAAAACTTGCAGCTGCATTTATAAAATTGGCTGCCTCCGAAAACCCTCCTGTTCACCTTCCACTGGGAACAGATACTCTGGAAAGGTTTAGAGAAAAAACGAAAAAATTTGAGAATGATATCGCTAATTGGTATGATACCGTAATAGGCACAGATCATGATGATACTAAGAATAATAAATAGTTTAAAGCTAAGAGAAAAAGAGCGACAGCAAAAGCCCTTTTAAAAAAATAGGCTTTCTTAATTTTAGTTCATCCTACTTTCAAAAAACGTTTTATTCACTTTGAAGTGTAAAACAAAAGAATGATCATTAATTTAAATTTAAAAATCATGAATAATTTAATTAAAATTACAATCATTGCATTTTCGCTATTTACTGCAATTTCAAGCAATGCACAAAACCACAAACATGAACACGGATTTAAAATGCCTGCATTAAATCCAAAAAGCCCGCTGGCTGAATTAAGTGGAAACCACGTGGGTATAAGGGTACCTGATTATGCGGCTGCTATAAAATGGTACACTGAAAAACTGGATTTTCGTATTATCCATGAGTGGGATTATGCGGATGAAAAATTAGCCTACCTCGCACCTCCAAATACCAATGAATTCTGGATTGAGATCCTCGCCGGTGGCAAGCTCAGCGAGCCTATAATTTATGACGATTTAGGAAAAAGCCTGGAAAAAGCAGGTTTTCACCACATCTGTATGGATGTGACCAATGTAGACAAAACAGTCGCTGAACTTAAAAAAAGAGGTGTGACCATTATTGGCGAAACATTTTACCTGCCTGCTATTGGCCGTAAATTGGCATTCTTCCAGGATCCCTGGGGAAATATGATCGAATTGTCAGAACTCGTTAAGAAATAAAAAACGCAGATACATTTTAAATAATAACGATGCCTTTGGTCTAACCAAAGGCATCGTTATTATGCAATATTGCTACACGATACGAAATGCTATATCTTTAGCTTAGCTGTACACATTTGCAGATTGATCACTTTCAATTGGCACATTAAATTGTTGTCTTCAGCCGCAAAGATGTTATCAATTTATGAATATTATTCTAAAATTAAAATTTATCACTGTACGCAGGGGTGTATGCCCTTCGAAATTCATTCGGAGTAAAGCCGGTATTCTTTTTAAAAAAGAAATTAAAATTAGGCTGATCTGCAAATCCAACAGAGTAGCTAATTTCCTGTAAGGTCCATAGCGTCTGTAATAACATTATTTTGGACTCCTCCAGAATGCGGTTTTTTATGTGGGTACTCAGGTTTTGACCGGTCTGCTTTTTCACAAGGCTGTTCAGGTGATTGGGATGTAATGAGAGAGAATGCGCAAATTCTTTAGCTGTCTTTAGCCGTATAGGATTTTCATAATTAATACCAGCCGTTTCCTCTTCCAAAAGATTAAAAAATCTATAGATGTGTGTAAAATCCTCAGTTACAGCATCCGGTTCAGAATAATTTGCAATCCGGCAGCTTTCGATAATAATCAGCTGCAGGTAAGCCTGGATAGATTCATGGGTAAAACCTCCCACACGCCCCTCCTCTTCTTCCAAACTCTTCCATAAATTATTTAGGCGTGGCACTAATAAATCATCAAGTACGATGCCTCTTTTGGCTTTGTCATTAAATATGCCCATCTTTTCCATCGTCGACTTAAAAGTAGGATGCTGCTCTATATAATCTTTTTTGAACAGTACATAATATCCTGACTGTGTCTCCTGAAGATTTTGCCAGGAAATAATATCATTTGGGTGTACAAAGAAAATCATCGATTTGTCTATGTAATGGGTGTTTAAGCCAATGGTAAAAATCCCTCTGCTATCAGTAAACATAATTATCATGTAAAACTCACGCCTGTTTGGCGAAAGATAATTGCGGCAGGGAAATTTTTGCCTGTCAACAACTTTAATGGGAAAGTCTTCAAAATGAAGCTGCAGTATAGGGACAATATCCTGGATGTCCTTTAGCATTTCAATCGTTTTAGTCGTTGTGGTCTCCTTCATGTCTTTAAAATGAATTAGATGGCCAGGTTTGATGCATACCGAGACAGCCTTTGTAAGCTAATAAAATAATAACCGAATTAAACCTTAACCAATTCAAAATTAAGCTTTTTCCAAACACAATTTTGACTTGAAGTCCTATATCCTAAAGAAAAATAAAATATTATTGAAAAATCAAACATATTATATTTTTTAAAGCTTTGATTTTTAGATGTTTAAATATTACGTTTTATTAATCTTTGATTTTCATAATCATGCCTTTGTTATTCGTATAACCTACCTCTTGGTTTCGTTGCAACTTTGCTTCAGAGAAAATCACTAAACAACCTCATAATTATAAAAAGAAAATATTATGGAAACTACTCACAAACAAGCATTTAAATCTTTAGGCCAGGCCATAGATAAAGCAAACCAAATTGGTGTAAATGCTAACATTACCGTGCTGGATACCGCAGGGCATATTAAAGCCTTTATAAGGATGGATGAAGCTTTTATAGGATCAATTGACATTGCAATGGGCAAGGCAAAAACAGCCATGCTGTTCAGGATGAACTCAGAGGCTGTGGGCGAATTCTTAAACCCCGAAAACAAAACCTACGGTATGGTAAATACCAGCGGTGGCCTGGTAGGTTTTAAGGGTGGTATGCCGGTAAAATCTGCCAATGGTATCATAGCCTACATAGGCGTATCGGGCGGCAGCCCGGATCAGGACTTTGAAATAGCAACCGCGGGAAGCGAGATACAATAATTAAATAACAAATTTCAAAACAATAACAATCAATCATTTTTTAACAAATTAAAATTTAGAAATCATGTCAGCAACAAAAACAATTCTTATTACAGGAGCAGGTTCAGGATTTGGCGAAGGTGCAGCAATAGGCTTAGCACAACAAGGCCATAATGTAATTGCCACAGTGCAAATATTACCACAATTAAACGCCCTGAGGGAAAAAGCCGCAGCGCTCGGGTTAAACAACCTTCGCGTAGAAAAACTGGACATATTAGACCATTACGATGTAGAGAACGGGCTTAAATGGGATTTTGATATCTTTTTTAGCAATGCCGGTTATGGCGAGAGCGGCCCGGTTAGTGAGATACCATTAGATTTGGTACGTAAAAACTTCGAAATAAATGTTTTTGCACCACTTGCCTTTGCACAACGCTTTGCCCGCAAACTAATAGATGAGAAACGCAGCGGTAAAATCGTGTTTACATCATCAATGGGCGGGTTGTTTACCCCGGCAGGTTTTGGTACGTATGTAGCTACAAAACATGCTTTAGAATCGGTTGCCGAAGCCATGCAACAGGAGCTTAAACCTTTTGATATTAAAGTGCAAACCATTAACCCCGGCCCATACCTTACCGGTTATAATGAGAATATGGCCGACACTGCTTTCCGCTGGTTGGATGACAGCGTAAACTTTACCAAACGTGCCGAGCTTAAAGCCACTTTTGATGCTATGCTTGGTGTGCCGGAGGGCCGCCTTGACCCTAAAGAAATGATAGACGCGATGATTGCCATTGTGCCTTCTGACACCGGTAAATTCCGTAATGTAGTGCCACAGGCTATTGAGGATATGCTTAAAGAATCACAGCGCAATGCGTGGGAAGCTACCATATAAATAAAATTGGAGCAGCAACAGCTGTAATATACATTGTAAGAAAAGCACTAACTTAATTAAAGTTGGTGCTTTTTTGATTAACTTTATCCTACCAATAAGCTATGCAAATGATACGTAATACGTTAGACAGTAAAGAGATAAACACCCTGCGCGACCTGCCGGATATGATACCGGTTTTCCGCGAATTTTTTGAAGACTGGACCATCAGGGTATTTAACCGCCAGCAGCACGAGTGCCGCAACTACCTTTCGCCCAACCGCAGGGAATTTTACAAGATATTATTAATTACCAAAGGGGCGGGGGTATTTACAATGGGGCTTAATACCTATTATGTAGAGGAACCTACGCTGTTGTTCATCCACCCAAATGATATTATTTCCTGGAAGAACCTTTCAGAAGAGTCGGGTGGTTACTATGTGTTGTTTAAAAAATCGTTTGTAAGCCACCATCTACAGCTTAAAGCAATTATCGACAAGTTTGCTTTGTTTTCAGATAAGGCTAAAAGTGTTATCCGTCTTACCGAAGACGAAGTGCCCCGCATAACCCAGTATTTTGAAAAAATGCAGGCCGAAGAACAGGATACCGATAATGCCGACTATAAAGAAGATGCCATGCAGGCATTTTTGCAACTGTTAATGGTAGAGAGCATGAAGGTGGCGCGCTACCCAAAACCCGATGAGGTTACCGAGGATTTCTCGCACATACACCACTTTTTTAATCTTTTAGAGCGCGAAACATCGGGCATTAATTACGAAACGCCCATACGTATTAAAACCGCCAAGGAGTTTGCCTCTGATTTGCAAATGCACCCTAATTACTTAAATGCGCTGCTTAAAAAACATACAGGCCAAAATGCCAGTACGCACATTCGTAACCGTATATTAGATGAAGCCAAAGCACTGTTAGTACAAACTGACTGGAGCCTTCAGGATATAAGTTACAGCATAGGTTTTGCAGAGCAGCCTAATTTTAATTTCTTTTTCAAAAAAAACACCGGCATTACACCCGCTGAATTTAGGAAGAGTTTTTAACCTATACATTCCTGTTTATACCTATAGCCTTCCGATAAACCGGAGGGCTTTTTTGTGCCGGCACAGATAAAAAAAACGCATCTGCATATCCGAATCTTTGAAATTCATAAGTACTGCTTTGTTATTGGTAAAGCCTAAGGCACGGTTTATATAGAACTTTGTATCAACAAAATAGGAGGTTTAAACTCCATATATAAATCATAAATAATAACAAAAAATGAGCAAGTCAATATTAATTATTGGGACAGGTTCAGGCTTAAGCCAGGGCGTAGCCGAAAAATTTGCCGCGCAGGGTTTTACAGTAAGCCTTATTAGCCGTAACGCCCAAAACCTTGAAAACATCAAGCAACAGCTAAATGCCAAGGGTATAGAAGTTACTTACGCAGCTGCCGATGCAGGCAACGCGCAACAGCTAAGTACAGCAATTACAAATTTATCAGAATTTAATTCAGGGTTTGATGTAGTGCTTTACAACGCAGCCGTCCTTAAGGCAAAAGACATTTTTGAAGAAACATCAGCAAGTCTTACGGAAGAATTCACCATCAATGTAGCCAATGCATTGCACTCTTTGCAAATGGCTTATCCGGGGCTTAAACAAAAACAGGGTGCCTTTTTGCTTACCGGCGGCGGCCTTAGCGTTAACCCAAGCGCCGACTATGGGTCGCTTTCCATCGGTAAAGCAGGGTTGCGCAGCCTGGCTTATCAACTGCACGAGCGCCTAAAACAAGATAACATTTATGTAGGGCTCCTAACCGTTGCCGGCTTCATTAAACCCGAAAGCCCAACGCATTCGCCGGCTGTTTTGGCTGATCTGTTCTGGAACCTGTACAATGAGAGAACAGCCGTAGAATTTCAACAATAATAATCATGACAACACATAATCAAAACCTAAATGCGGTAACCTTATTTGTTAAGGTTGCCGCCAAACCCCAAAGCAACCAAAAAGCTAAAGAGGCTTTGTTAGCCGATGTTAATGGGGCACGTACCGAAGCCGGCAACTATAAAATGGAATTGTATAAAGCCGAAGGTAAACCGGATGCTTTTTACCTTTTTGAGCGCTGGCAGGACCAGGCAGCCTTGGAGGAACATTTTAAGCAACCCTATACTACCGGAGCATTCGATCTTCAAAAAGCCGACCTTAACGAGCCGATTACGATGAATTACCTTACCGATCTTTGGCCTTTAGCCGAAGGTTTAAAAAAGCAGGATCATAAGCCGTTAACCACGCTCATAGTAACTTTTGAGGTAAAACCCGGCAATGGCGATGCCCTTGTAGCGCTATTTAAAGAGTTTGTGCCGCTGGTAAGGCAGGAGCCGGGTAATGTAGAGTTTCACTTTCATAGTGTTAAGGGTAACGACAACCTGTTTGTATTGTACGAGCGTTGGGAAACCCAGCAAGACCTTGATGCGCATAATCAGTTGGCATCTACTGCCAGGCTTGTGCAAAACGTTAGCCAACTGGTTACTGCGCCTGTTACAGACTTTATATTGTTCACTAAAGACATCAGCTAAAAACATCTCATCATGAAAAATAATAAAATATGGCTTGTAACCGGAGCCTCGCAGGGGCTTGGCCTTGCCACGGTAAAATACCTGCTGTCCAGACAGCAGACTGTAATTGCCACCACGCGTAACGCCGATGCGTTTGATAGCACAGTACGCACCAACCCACTATTGGAAGTCATCTCGCTTGACCTGACAAGCGAAACGGCGGTTAAGGATGCCGTGGCAAACATTGCTGCCAAATATGGCGGTATAGATATGCTTATAAACAATGCCGGCTACGGCTTTGCAGGGGCTGTTGAAGAAGCTGCCGAAGAAGAAGTGGCTAAAGTTATGGCTGTTAATTTTGAGGCATCAATACGGATGACGCGTAATGTACTGCCGGTAATGAGAAAGGCCGGTGCAGGGCATATTATAAACCTTTCATCCATTCAGGGCCTTGCAAGCACACCGGGTTTTGGCATCTATAACGCCGCCAAATATGCCGTTGAAGGTTTTTCTGAAGCCTTATACCATGAGGTAAAAGGCCTGGGTATTAAAGTTACTATTATAGAGCCGGGAGCATTCAGGACCAATTTTTTAGATAACTCGCTGGCCGTAGCGCAAACTATCATTGCCGACTATGAAGCCACTGCGGGCAACTTTAAAAACGTGCTGAAAGCCAATAACGGCATCCAGCCAGGCAACCCTGATAAGGCAGCCAAAGCTATAGTAGCGGTAACTGAAATGGATGAACCGCCTTTGCGGTTGCTCTTAGGTGGAGATGCCTATAACCGCGCCACTAAAAAACTAGCTGATACGCAGGAAGAATTTGAACGCATGAAAACGGTAAGCCTTTCTACAGGCTTTGCCGATAATTTATAACCAAATAAAACTATTATTATGAAAGCTATTAAATTAAACATGATCGCAATTTTGTTTGCGGCCACAGGTATTACTGCAAACGCACAAACACCGGAGGATAACAAGAAAATAATTAGTGCCGGTTTTGAACGCTGGGCTAAAGGAGAGGGCAGTTTTTTTGACCTCCTTACCGATGATGTGCAATGGACAATTAATGGCAGCGCGCCCTTATCTAAAACCTATAACGGCAAGCAGCAGTTTTTAAATGAAGTTATCAATCCGCTCAACGAGCGGCTGTCGCAAAAAATAGTGCCCACCGTACGCAGCCTGTATGCAGAGGGCGATACTGTCATTGCCCTTATTGATGGCAAGGCTACTGCTAAAGATGGAAAATCGTACAACATGTCTTACGCCTGGTTCATGCAGATGAAAGATGGAAAGATAGTTCATGTTGATGCATTTTTAGATGGGATACAATTTGCAGATATCTTTAAAAGGATTCGTGCCGGGAATTAAAATTTAAAATTCAATCTAAATTTAAAATCATGCATGCAGGAAGACGTTACTCCTTACCGGAATTTTTAGTTTGGTCACGACGCAGTATTTACTATGTGTTTATAGTAGCCGCAGTGCCGGTGCTACTGTACAAATGGTGCGGCATGAGCTGGCTGCATATTCCGTGGGCGCCCGTTACGCTTATAGGTACCGCAGCAGTATTTATTACCGGGTTCCGGAATAACGCTACCTATGCAAGGTCTTGGGAAGCCCGCCAGATATGGGGTGCCATTGTAAACAGTAGCCGCTCATGGGGAATTATGGCCAAAGAATTTATCACAACAGATGCTCCTAAGCTGCAGGATATACAGCGGACACTTATTTACAGGCACATTGCATGGCTCACGGCACTGCGGTTTCAGTTGCGCCAGCCAAGGGAATGGGAAAACGTTCGGGTACAGGCCAAGTATAGGGAGTATTCTAAAAAATATGCGGTATCAGAATGGGAAGAAACCCTACACGATAACCTCACTAAATTTTTGCCTGCTGATGAATTGGTTCTGATTGAAAAGGCTGCAAATCCTGCGGCGCAAATCATCAGGCTGCAATCAGAGCACATTACGGCACTGAACTATGAGAACACGATCGAAACCCTTAAGTATGTCGAGATGGTTACTGTTTTAAAAGAACTTTATGACCAGCAGGGGCGTAACGAGCGTATTAAAAACTTTCCGTACCCCAGGCAGTTTGCCAGCATCAGCCTGTTTTTTACCCACCTGTTTATATTTATGACACCCCTTGGCATCATAAAAGAATTCGACAACCTGGGCACCTATGGCATCTGGCTTACCATACCGTTCAGCATGATCATCGGGTGGATATTTCTTGTCCTTGAAAATGTTGGGGAAAGCACAGAAAATCCTTTTGAAGGCGGAGCAAACGACATTCCGATAACGGCAATGAGCAGGACCATTGAAATAGATTTAAGGGAAATGCTTGGTGAAACAGATATTCCTCCCGCAATGAAACCTGTGAATAATATACTGATGTAGTGTAATATAAACTTAAAAAAAGTATTTAAAACCATATCTGTTATGCTTCTTAGCTGTGTATTGCAATCAGGATGATCTACAAACTTCAACTGGTAAGTACATAAACTTAGAAATTCAGGCTTAAGACATCAACGTCATTAGGGCTACAACAAAACTCACTACAGTTACAATTACATCTTTGTTTCTCTTAATCTTTGCACTGTTAACTAAAAGAATCATTAACGATGCAAAAAACAATTTTTATTACCGGTGCCTCATCGGGATTAGGAAAAGCGGCAGCGCTACATTTTCAAGCCATGGGATGGAAAGTCATTGCAACCATGAGAACTCCAGAAAAGGAACACGATCTAAAAAAGCTGGAAAATGTCACTGTCCTTAAATTAGATGTTTCTGATCCCGCAGAAATTAATACTGTTGCCGCAGAAGTAATTAAATCATTTAGCGTAGATGTAGTATTAAATAACGCGGGGTACGGACTGATTGGAGTATTAGAGGCAATAAATGATTCGCAAATAACCAGACAGATTGATACCAACCTTTTGGGTGTAATCAGGCTGACTAAAGCCTTTATACCTTATTTTCGCGAGCATAAAAAAGGTATGTTTATAAACGTATCGTCCATGCTCGGGCTTTTTGGTTATCCTACATGTTCTGTGTATGCCGCCACCAAATTTGCCCTGGATGGCTTTTCAGAAAGTTTAGCCTACGAACTTGCCCATTTTGGTGTACAAGTTAAGATTGTTGCCCCGGGCGGGATAATAACTGATTTTGCAGGAAGATCACTTGATGGAGCGCAGCATGAGGCCTACAAAACCCTTGAAAATAAGGTTGCCGAAGGTTATAGCCTCGAAAATATTAAAAATTTTGCCAGTTCAGCAGATATCGCGGCTACAATCTACGAGGCTGCTACCGATGGAACTGACCAATTGCGATATGTTGCCGGTAAGGATGCTACTACCATCTATAGTAAGAGGCAGGAAATAGGTGCTGAAGCACACTATAAAAGCATTAAAGAAATGTTTGTTTATTAAGTAAATTGCGCGATGTAGCTGTTTCTGTTAGCGGCTTACATAATTATAAACCGTGGTGGGATGAAGAAAAAAATAGATAAAGTACACAAGTTTGACTCCCTTTCAGAACTAAACAAATCGTTGGGGTTGCCAAAGCCGCTTCATCCAATGATCTGCCTTAATAACTATGCAGATATTACAACTCCGTTTGAAGAGCTGCCTAAAGCTACGCTGCTGAGTTTTTTTAAGATTTCATATAAATTCAACCTGACGGGAAAAATTGGCTATGGCCAGCATAGCTATGATTTCGCCGAAGGCCACCTGGCATTTATTGCACCGAACCAGGTCCTTGTAACGGGCGAGGCCGATAAGGACTTTTCGGGATGCACCTTATTGTTTCATCCTGATTTTATTCTCAACTATCCATTAGCAGCGAAAATTAAGAATTATGGATTTTTTTCCTATTCTGCAAATGAGGCACTTTTTTTGTCGGACAAAGAAAAGCAGACCATTTTCAGGGTATTTGACGACATCAGGGAAGAATTAAATAATTCTATTGATGATATTACGCAAGATGTGCTGGTCTCACATATTGAAGTACTCTTAAATTACAGCAACCGTTACTATAAAAGACAATTTATCACAAGAAAAGTAATTAATAGCCAATTGGTAACAAAGCTGGAATATTTGCTACATGCTTACTTTGACGATAAGATTACATTACTACAGGGATTGCCAACTGTAGAATATCTTGCAGGAAAGCTCAATGTAAGCCCCCGCTACCTTAGTGATATGCTGCGTAATATAACCGGCCAAAACGCGCAGCAGCACATCCAAAGTGTGATAATAGAAAAAGCAAAAGAATATTTGGCCGCCGACGAACTGTCAGTAGGAGAAATTGCTGTCAATCTTGGTTTTGCCCAGCCACAATCTTTTAACAAGCTCTTTAAACGCAAAACAAGTTTAACACCTATAGAATTCAGGCATTCACTTAATTAATTTATGAGTTATTGCAGTTATATTGCCTACATGGCAGGCAGCAGTGAGGAACTGCACAAATATTGCCATGACCACCAATATGGATTCCCAATTCATAATGATAATGAGCTTTTTGGCAGGCTCATCTTTGAAATCAACCAAGCAGGCTTAAGTTGGGAAACTATTCTTAAAAAGCAGCAGTCTTTCAGAAATGCCTATAGCGAATTTGATATCGCAAAGGTTGCGTCTTACAGTGAAGTTGACAGGAAAAGGCTGCTTGCAGATGCAGGCATCATTCGGAATAAGCTTAAAGTGAATGCCACAATCGAAAATGCTAAGGCAATTCTTCAATTGCAGAAGGAATACGGATCTTTTGAAAAATGGCTTGAATATAACCATCCGATGCTGAAGGAGGAATAGATTAGACTATTCAAGAAAACATTCCGATTTACCGGCGGAGAAATAGTTAATAAATTTTAATGAGCATAGGCTATCTGCCTGGTGCACATACGGAAAGTTGTCCGGTATATGCAGGGTCATAAAGCTTAACCCAATGTGGGCAATACAAAGATAAATGGATATAAAGAAGATTATTGAGCATTGGTTTAAAGCTAGTAATGCATTTGATACAGAAGAATATTTCAAAATATATGATGCTGATGCCGTTCTTGAGGACACTACAATTGGTGAAACTTATCATGGCCATCACGGCATTCGTAATTATTTTGAAGAATTTTTTATTGGATATAATACAAAAACTGAAATCATAGACATAACGTTTATGAATGATAAAGAAGTTTACATTAATGCAATTTTTGACGGGAATTCTTTCAGTAAACTTAAAGGCGTATTTGAACTTACATTTTCTAATGCTAAAATAATAAAAGTGAAATGTTACCTGAAATGATAGGAAACATTTGTTTTAACGATGTGGCGTTAAGCACTGTGTTTGTTTGATGCAGAGCGAAAATCATAATAAACTGTAAATGTTCTGATACCGTATGATATTGACAAGAAATATTTAATATTCCCCTGAGTGCGATTCTCCCTCAAACTATAAAATTAAAATCCAAGTGTTTACTGGGGTTTTAATGATGTGTGGGCTGTCAGGGATTCGAACACTTTAAACTTTTTTTTAAATCTTGAGATTTGATTACTTTAAACTTGGGATAGTAATTATTTAACGAAATAATCTTGAAGCTGCTCAAATTCCATAAAAGTAATCAGCTCTTTCTAACACTGTATTTTAAATCCTCTAAAAAACAAATAAATTTTGATAATGGAATTTCCGCCAATTGTCAACCGTTTCAATCCTGCACGTGTAAAAACTCAGCATCCTCTGGGTAAATGGGAATTTATTATTATTCATTAGGAATGTTTGCTTATCCATAAATCATGTTTTAATTTAATTTCAAAATTCATAATAAATTTAAAGGGTGTAAAGTACTGGAAGTTAGCAGATGGTTTGAATCCTGACTGGTCAACTACTCGGGACATCCAAACCAGCAGTATAAACTTACAAAAGATAATAATCTTTAAAGTAATTGTAAGATTTATAAAACAAAAAATCCCTAAATCGTAATGATTTAGGGATTTTAATTTGTGACCTCGACTGGATTCAAACCAGTAACCTCTTGAGCCGTAATCAAGTGCGCTATTCAGTTGCGCCACGAGGCCGTTTGCTTAGGGTTTGAGGCTAATTGCTTAGCTGTTCTCATAACCTGATTGCGGGTGCAAATATATAAATAATTGATTAACTTGCAAACCAATTTACATAATAAAAGTCAAAAAAATGACACTTAATCAGTATATACGTGACGTACAGGATTTTCCGAAACCGGGAATTGTGTTTAAAGATATCACTCCCCTGCTTAATAACCCAAAAGCGGTGCGCGAATGCATGGCTTTGCTGGTAAACAACCTGCGCGAACGCAATATTGATAAGGTGGTGGGCGCCGAGAGCCGCGGTTTCTTTTTTGCCACATTACTGGCTTACGAGCTTGGTGCAGGTTTTGTACCGGTACGCAAGCCTAAAAAACTGCCGTTTGAAACTATTTCTGCTACGTATGAGCTGGAATATGGCACAGATACACTTGAGGTGCATACCGACGCTATACAGCCCGGAGACCGCGTTTTAATTCATGATGATGTGCTGGCTACCGGAGGCACGGCAAAAGCCGTATGTGAACTGGTAGAGCAACTGGGCGGTGTTATTGTGCAATGCAATTTTTTAATGGAACTTTCTTTTTTAAAAGGACGCGAAAAAATTGGCAGGTACGAGGTTTATGCCCCGCTGGTATATTAATCTACAGCGCGGGTGGTAACAAAATATTTCCAGGCAATTATAGCTTTTTGCATTTTGGTAGCCCTGGTAAGGTCTAATTGTTCCTTAGTGTAATTTGGCAATAGCCAGTGGTTGAGTTTTGCTAAAAGTTTAAACATGGCCGTTGAGGTTTTTGGTACATCAAATATAAAAAAAAGGCTGCCTTGTGGGGCAGCCTCATTTCATAATAAATTGTTATTTATTATTTTATATAACTAATCTCAAATTTATTGGTCCGTTTACGGACGTTTTTTTAATTGCTTTTTTGCTTTTTTAATCTCTTGCAGCGTTTTTGTTGCAGACTCTTTCATTTGTTCCAAAGAAGACACGGCTCCTTTAACTTTAGAATCTTTGTTTAATTTAATTGCTTTATCAATCTCATTGATATTTTCCTGATATTCACGCTGTGCTGCATCCAGTTCGTCGGCATTCATATCAGAAATACTTTTAAAAATAGTATTGCCTGATGATTTTTTGTTTTCAAGTTTTACAATGTCTATTTTTTGGATCCTCGGGTCATCATTTTGGGTATAGGTTGAGGTTGATATCAACGAGTCGTTATCTGCCCTGCGGGTTTCTGTACGTACAAGAAATTTAGATGTACGAGGCCCTACCTGTGCAGGCGTTCCCATGTATCCTATTCCGTTTATGCTACCGATACCGTGAGATGGTACATTTTCAGATTCTGCGAGTGACTTACCCCTAAAACCCGCCTTCATATATTCTACCATGTAACCGGTTTTTATAGAAGGTATTGCGCCTGTTCTTTTCTTTGTAGTAACAAAAACCACCCCGTTAGCTGCTTCTTTGCCGTAAAGCTTAACCAGTTCATCTGTATCTTTACGCACCTCTATAGATTCTATATCATTAGGATTAACATCATTAAGGCCATTTTTGTTTCTAAAACCATCTACAATAAACAAAACATTGTTGGCAATGTCTGTTTTATATACCAAATTATCGGCAGCTATATGAATAGTATCGGTTGTGCCCTTTGCTACTAAGGTTGCGGTTGCCTGTTGTTTTTTAAAGGCTATAAAGCTAATTTGGGCAGGGCCATTACCTTTGCTTTCCATTTGGATGGAAAAATCAGTAATAGGCTCGGGAGAAGATACCTGGTAGTTTTTAGATTCGCCCTTATGGCTAACCTCAACTTTAATCGCAATAATAAGGTTATTGGCATTACGCTTAATACCTGCAATATCTACTGTTGCTTCAAACGCCCTTCTTAGTACATTGGCATTAGCTTCAAGCTCTTCATCGGTACTGTTAGCAGTAATATCTACCGATATCTTCGTTGATTTTGGCGTTGTTGCTATGATGCCTGTTGATGTATTTTGAGGTGCTGCCAGCCTTTCGCGGGCAATAACCTGCTCCTGAAAAACCAGCATAAAAGCAGCCAGTGCTGGCAGCACCACGGCATACTTCCAGGAGTTGCGCTTTTTAGATTGTTGCTTGTTAAGCATAATGATTCGTTTTTTGATTAATGATTGATAAAAGTGGTTGGTTATAGCAATACATTCCGGTTGAACGGTAATTTTTAAAAGTGTTTTTTGGTAGGCAATCTTATCCTGTATGATTTTAACAGCACGGGCATCGGCAATAAACTCCAGGTTTTGCGATATGGCTTTTTTATACATCCAGGCAACGGGGTTAAACCAAAATACCACACAAAACAACTGTGCAAGCAGCATATCAAGGGAATGTTTCTGACTGCTGTGCACCTTTTCATGGCTTATTATACTCTCCAGCTCCTGCGGCTGTAATAATGCCGAATTATAAACTATGTAATTAAAAAATGAAAAAGGCGATTGTACATCGGGTGCATCAATAAATTTAAAGCCTCCCTCTTTAACTATCATTTTACCTTTAAGCATCTGGCGCACCTTATACAGGTCGGCCATAAAACGTATGCTAAAAAATAGTATCCCTGCGCCATAAGCCGCAAAAGCAACATAAAACCAGTTAATTTCTATTGGCTTTTCATGTAAGTTAGGTGGCGTTTGTAACAACATAAGCTGGCTTACATCTATTTGCTGTAGCGGCATTGCAGGCGCAGGGTCTATCCAAACAATTTTTGTAAATACAATAAGGGGCAGCAATACGGCCGTTAAAAGCCCCGCTGCTAAAAAGCGGCGGTTTGCGGTAAAAAATGTTTCTTTGCGCAATAGCAGGTAATATGCTGTATAAAATACAGCGGTAAGCCCTGCTGCCTTAACCATGTAAATAATTAAATTTTCCATATAGGTGCTTATTATTGTGGTATTGGTAACGTGTATTTATTGCTTTAAGTTATGCCTTACGGCTTCGCTCCTGCCTGGCACGTTCCATTTCCTTCTTAGCAGCTTCAATCTCTTTTTTGGCAGCCTGAATCTCTTTTTTGGCGGCTTCAATTTCCCTTTTGGCATCCTCCATATCTTCTTTAGACATACGGTGTGCCTCAAAGCTCCTTTGCAGCTCCGGCCCTACTCTTCGCAACTCGATCTCAGCACGCTTAAGGTCTTCCCCAATTTCCGACCTTTGCTCTTCGGAAAATTCATCCATCGCCTCTATATCAATGTGTGCAAATGCGTTGCTCATTATCTCATCAAAATTTATGTTAGATAATGCTTTAAAACCTTCATCAAGCCCCATTTGGGCATAACCCATCACGGTAGCTTCATCGGGCATCATAAAAGCGTAGCCGTTTGCAGCAGTAGTAATTTCTACAGCACCTTTTTTACCTTCTTTGCCGTATTTGTCTTTGGCTTCTTTTTTATCTAAGGTAGCAACCCCTACCACCTGGTGCCCTGCAGGTAACGTTACAACACTGCCTTTGGGCTGCTTAACGCCGTTAATAATTACAAGTGCATCATCGCCAAAATTTAATGCCGGGCTTTGTTGTGCACCGCTGTTTATGATCATGCTGTGGCCTTTTGCAGGAACCGGAGGTACCGGTGGTACGAGAGGCACCGGTGACGTAGCGTTTGGTGGCATTGGCGGCGCAGGAGGATAGCCGGCTGCAATGCGAACCTTGCCAACAACTATCATGGCATTTTTAGATCCGTCAAGCTCATCCATAACGATTTGGAAAGGCTTTATGGGTGTTGTACTTTCAATCTCGTTCGACATCGAACGTCCATTTTCTTTAACCACTGTTTTAATAGATGTCATTTCGCCTTTGCTATTTCGCTTTACATTGCTAAATGTAACATCTACATTATACTTGTCCTTAAATGTTTTTTTTGCTTTTGCAAGATCGGCATCGGTACTGTTTTTATTAATATCTATAGAAAATTCAGGGTCGGCAGACACATTAACTTGTGATGATTCTTTAACCTGTGCCACTACTTTGTACTGAAACAGGAACATAAATGCCGCAAGCATGGGCATAATGGCCATATATTTTAAGCCATTTCTTTTTTTAGACTGTGCTTTGTTTAACATAACGATTCGTTTTTTGATTAGTGATTGATAAAAATGATTGGTAATTGCAATACACTCGGGCTGTATTGTGATTTTAACTAATGTTTTTTGGTAGGCAGTTTTGTCGGTTAAAAGCTTTATGGCTTCGGCATCGGCAATAAACTCCAGGTTTTGCGCTATGGCTTTTTTATACCACCACACAAATGGGTTGAACCATAAAATGATGCAAAATAACTCGCTGATAATCATATCTAACGAATGGCGCTGGCCGCTGTGCACTTTTTCGTGGGCAATAATACTCTCCAGTTCCTGAGGCTGCAACATTGATGAGTTGTATACGATATACCTAAAGAATGAAAAAGGCGCTTTGGCCGTAGCCGAATCTATAAACCTATAACCATCCTGCTTTACTACTTTTTGCCCTTTAAGCATCAGCCTTAAACGGATGATATCTTTTATAAATATTATACTTAGCACCACTACCCCTGCCGTGTATATACCCAAAGCCACATACCACCAGTTTATTGTAAAACTTTGCTGTACGGGCAGTTTAGCAAATGCATTTTGCGAGGCTATTAATGCATTAACATTTATGGTTTGCTGCTGTTGTACTACAGGTGCCGGGCTTACCCACACTATTTTAGTATAAGCTATTAACGGAAGCAGCACAGCGGTACCCAGGCCTGCCAAAAGAAACAATCGGTTGGTTGTAAAAAAGGTTTCTTTTTTTAGGAATAATTGGTAGGCCAGCATAAACAACATAATTATTGCCGACACTTTTATTAGGTATATGATAGCTGCTTCCATATAATGCTTAAATTATAATTAACTTATTATTTTTGACCCATTACTACCAGGAGGCCTTTTTTAGTACCCACGTATATATCCTGTATAGGCTTGGTGGTAGTGCCTTTCACTTCCCAGGTACCTTCGGCAACATTATCTTTATTGTCTTTTAATTTTATGTGTATACAGGTTATATAACCTTCGGCATTGCGTTTAATGCCGTCGTATGTCATAGTAATACCATCTTCTTTAAACAATTCCTGGTAGGCTTTAAAAGCCTCTTCCTGAGAATCCTTTTTTATGATGTAGCCAAGGTCTGTAACAGTAACGGCATCCTGCTCCTCTACAAAGGCAATAGAAGTTGCCTCAGATGATCCTGCTTCCTTAGTGGCAACCGTGGTTATCTCTACCGCGCCGTCTTTAGCTGCTTTACCATATTTTTTAACAGCATAGGCTTTTTCAAGCTCGGTCATGCCGTGTACCTTAAAGCCTTTTGGTATTAGTACCTCGCTACCCTGCTGAACAACACCATTTATAACAATAAGCCTTTTTAATCCCTTGCCGCTTTTATTAAGGTACTCAATTGCCGGGTCGGTTACATTGGTAAGCTCACGTTCAGTTTCAGGCTGTGCCGCTTTAGTGGTTTCGGCAAAAAAGATGTTGTTAGTTTCATCATCTTCCTTACTTATCCCAACGGTAAATGTTGTTATTGGGGTAGTACCATTGCCAAGAATTTCGCGCACCGGGTAATTGTCCCTGTGGTCTTTATCCTTAACCGTTACATTGATAGATGTTATCTCGCCCTTACTATTGCGTGCTATTTTTGTAAAATACAGATCGGCATCAAACATCTTCTTAAATAGAGCCTTTAATTTGGAAAATTCTGCCTCGGTAAGGTCTTTGTTAATTTCCACGGTTAAAGCATCCAAACCTTCAATAGGCTCGTACTTAGACAACGGTACAACATTGGTAGTAATAACATTCTTTTCGCGGGCAACTACCCGGTACTGAAAAGCAAATGCAAACGCCGCGAGCACCGGCACTATTGCCGCGTACTTTAAGGACTTGCTCCTTTCAGACTGTTTTTTGTTCAACATAATGATTCGTTTTTTGATTAATGATTGATAAAAATGATTGATGATTGCGTTACGCTCCGGCCGGATCGTAATTTTTAATAACGTTTTTTGGTACGCCACTCTATCAGCCACCAGTTTGGTAGCTTCGGCATCGGCAATAAACTCAAGGTTTTGCGATATGGCTTTTTTGTACAGCCACACAAACGGATTGAACCACAAGGCGATACAAAACAGCTCGCTGATGATCATATCTAACGAATGGCGCTGGCTGCTGTGTACCTTTTCGTGGGCTATAATACTCTCCAGTTCCTGGGGCTGTAACAGTGATGAGTTGTATACAATATACCTAAAGAACGAGAAAGGCGTGGTTGCTGCTGCTGAGTCGATAAGCAGGAAACCGTCCTGCTTTATAACGGTATTCCCCGAAAGCATCCTTCTTAATTTAATAATATCTTTTAAAAACAATGATAATAGCACCAATAACACGGCTGCATATATGCTTAATCCTACAAGTTGCCAGTTAATTGCAATTTCAGTTGCCTGCTGCACGGGCGCTGTGCTGTGCACAGCATGCGTTTGTGCTGCGTTAAGGGTTAGTTTTTGCGGTACGCCATCAGTTAGCGCCGGAGTAACCCAAACTGTTTTAGTGTATACAAGTAGTGGCAGTAGTATTGCGGTACCCAGTCCCGCCAGTAGGAACCTGCGGTTACCTGCAAAAAAAGTTTCCTTTCGCAGTAAAAAGTAATATGCCACAAAAAACAATGCTACCAGGCAGCTTGCTTTTAAAAGGTATAGCGTGAGTGCTTCCATATCACTTGTTTTTTTCTATCATGTCTAAGATCTCACGAAGCTCATCGGCGCTAATTTTTTCTTCCTTTGCAAAAAAGGATATCATGCTTTTGTAGGAGTTGCCAAAATAGTTCTCGATAGCGTTGCTCATAAAACCCTTGCGGTACTCCTCTTTAGTTATTACCGGAAAATACTGGTGTGTGTTACCATATGCATTGTGGCCCACATAGCCTTTTTCTTCAAGGTTTCTTATAATGGTAGAAAGTGTATTGTAATGTGGCTTATCATCTTTTACCTCCTCAAGCACATCTTTTACAAAAGCTTTTTCAAGCTTCCATAATATGTGCATTATCTCTTCTTCCTTGTTGGTTAATTTTTGCATGGTGACTACATTTATTTTGTGTACTTCAAACTTAAAACTATTTTTTTAGTTACGCAACTATTTTTATAGTTAAATAACTATAGCGTTAGTTATTTTTTACAATACAGAATTATAAAAGTAGAGAAATAAGCTGTTGAATTGTGTCAATGAATTAAATAAAGTTCTGAAAAACAATACCGTAGCAACAATGCCTGAATTTGAATTTTAGCTACTTTAAGTTTTAAGGGATACTTTAAAATAAAAAAGCCTCCCCGGATTTTGGGAAGGCTAATGAAATTTATTTTATTTTGAAATCCAAAAGTGAAATATTAAGCTTTTTGGCCAGTTTTCGAAGCTTTTTAATGGCTATTTTAGCTAAATATTGGCCATTTCAAAATCCAAAAGTGAAATATTAAGCACTTTTTGACGCTTACATATTGCGGCGATACTGTCCGCCCACCTCAAATAAGGCCGATGTAATTTGTCCCAGCGAACATACTTTGGTAGCTTCCATAAGCTCTTTGAAGATATTTTTATTTTGGATTGCAGCTTCCTGAACAGCAGCTAAACGCTCCCTAACTACCTCTTCGTTAGACGAATGCAGGTTTTTAAGTGTTTGTATCTGGAACTGTTTTTCTTCTTCGGTTGCCCTGATAACCTCTGCCGGAACGACCGTAGGCGACCCTTTAGAACTCAGGAACGTGTTGACACCTATTATTGGGAACTCTCCTGTGTGCTTAAGTGTCTCATAATAAAGGCTTTCCTCCTGAATTTTAGAACGCTGATACATGGTTTCCATTGCGCCAAGCACACCGCCACGCTCTGTAATGCGGTCAAACTCCTGTAATACAGCCTCTTCCACAAGGTCGGTTAGCTCCTCTATAATGAACGATCCCTGTATCGGGTTCTCGTTCTTGGCAAGGCCAAGTTCTTTATTGATAATCAACTGAATAGCCATTGCACGGCGCACGCTTTCTTCGGTTGGTGTGGTTATGGCTTCATCGTAGGCATTGGTATGCAGCGAGTTACAGTTATCATAAATAGCATATAATGCCTGTAACGTTGTACGGATATCATTAAAATCGATCTCCTGCGCATGCAACGACCTACCCGATGTTTGTATATGGTACTTAAGCATTTGGGCACGCTCGTTGGCACCATACTTGTTTTTCAGGGCTTTAGCCCATATTTTACGGGCAACGCGGCCTATTACGGCATACTCCGGGTCGACACCGTTACTAAAGAAAAACGACAGGTTAGGCCCAAAATCGTTGATGTTCATGCCACGGCTCAGATAATACTCTACATACGTAAAACCGTTACTTAACGTAAAGGCTAACTGCGTGATAGGGTTAGCACCTGCCTCGGCAATATGGTACCCTGATATAGAAACTGAGTAGAAATTTCGTACATTATTGGTAATAAAGTATTCCTGAACATCGCCCATTAATCGTAATGCGAACTCGGTCGAGAAGATACAGGTGTTCTGTGCCTGGTCTTCCTTTAAAATATCGGCCTGAACGGTACCACGAACCTGAGATAACGTTCTGAATTTTATATCGTTATATACATCTTGTGGTAAAACCTGGTCGCCAGTTACACCTAAAAGCATAAGGCCTAAGCCATTGTTACCCGCAGGCAGGTCGCCATTATAGCGCGGACGCTCTAAACCTTTTGCTTTATAAATGGCATTTATTTTGTTATCTACCTCATCTTCAAGGGTATTTTCTTTAATATATGACTCGCATTGCTGGTCTATGGCGGCATTCATAAAGAAGCCTAAAAGCATAGGTGCAGGCCCATTAATTGTCATACTTACAGACGTTAACGCATGCGACAGGTTAAACCCTGAGTACAGTTTCTTGGCATCATCAAGGCAGCAGATAGACACCCCTGCATTACCAATTTTACCATAGATATCGGGGCGTAAATCAGGGTCGTTACCGTAAAGTGTAACGCTGTCAAACGCTGTAGATAAGCGTTTTGCGGGTAAACCGGCACTCACGTAATGGAACCGTTTGTTAGTACGCTCAGGCCCGCCTTCTCCGGCAAACATACGCGATGGGTCTTCGCCCTCACGTTTAAACGGATACAATCCGGATGAGAAGGGGAACTCCCCCGGTACGTTTTCCTGCAGGCACCAGCGTAAAATATCGCCCCATGCCTGGTATTTAGGCAACGATACTTTTGGTATCTGGCTGTGCGACAGCGACTCAGTATGTGTAGCTATCTTTATTTCTTTATCGCGTACTTTAAACGAGTATACAGGGTTCTTGTATTTATTAACCTTATCATCCCAGGTTAAGATGATTTCCCAATTGTATGGGTCGAAGTTCATCTTAACACGGTCGAATTCAGCGACAAGCATTTTAATAAAATCGGTATTGCTGTCAGTCTGAGCCTGTCGAAGACCCTCAGTTTCCAGTCCGAATTTCGTCAGCGAAAGCTTAGCACCCGAAACCGACTCAATAGTTTTAAAGATACCGTACAGCTTTTGGGCAACCTCCTGCTGGCTTGATGCCGTAGCATCATATTTGCGGTTGTTCTCGGCAATCTCACTAAGGTAACGCGTTCTGTGTGGGGGGATTACGAATATCTTTTCGCTCATTTCGCGGGTAATGGCAAAGGTAGAGTCTAACGCCGCACCGGTGCGTTCTACTATCTTGTCCATTATCTTTTTGTATAAGGTGTTCATACCCGGGTCGTTAAACTGCGAGGCAATGGTACCAAATACAGGCAGGCTATCGGGGTTGGCATCCCACAGGTTGTGGTTGCGCTGGTATTGTTTCTTAACATCGCGAAGTGCATCCAGAGAGCCACGCTTATCAAACTTATTAATAGCAACCAGGTCGGCAAAATCAAGCATGTCGATTTTCTCCAACTGAGTAGCAGCACCAAACTCGGGCGTCATTACATAAAGAGATACATCGCTGTGTTCCAGTATCTCAGTGTCACTTTGCCCAATACCCGATGTCTCTAAAATGATCAAGTCGTACTTAGCCGCCTTAAGCACCTGTATGGCCTCAGCAACATATTTAGAGAGCGCCAGGTTGCTTTGCCTTGTGGCAAGCGAACGCATATACACCCTTGGGTTGTTAATGGCATTCATACGGATACGGTCGCCCAACAAGGCACCGCCCGTTTTACGTTTTGATGGGTCTACAGAGATAAGTCCCAGTGTTTTCTCAGGGAAATCGACCAAAAAGCGGCGTACCAACTCATCTACCAAAGACGATTTACCGGCACCACCGGTGCCCGTGATACCCAAAACAGGGGTTGCCCCCTCCGCCCTAAGCCCCCCATCCCCCAAAGGGGGAGTAGCCTCCGAAGCCTGAAAAACGCTATCAAATTCTTCGGGGTTATTTTCAGCAAGGGTTATGAGCCTTGCCATAGTATTTACATTTTTCACAACAAGTCCTTCTGCAACTCCCCCTTTGGGGGTTGGGGGGCTGTAATCTGATTTCTGAACCAAATCGTTTATCATGCCCTGAAGCCCCAGTTCGCGGCCATCATCGGGTGCATAAATACGGGTAATACCGTATTCGTGCAGCGCTGCAATTTCATCCGGAAGGATAACCCCGCCGCCGCCGCCAAATATTTTAATATGCCCGGCACCTTTTTCTTTAAGCAGGTCGTGCATGTATTTAAAGTACTCATTATGACCACCCTGGTAGGATGTTAGCGCAATGGCGTTTGCATCTTCCTGAATGGCAGTGTTTACCACTTCTTCCACACTACGGTCGTGCCCAAGGTGAATAACCTCTACACCCGTTGCCTGAATGATGCGGCGCATTATATTTATGGCAGCATCATGCCCATCAAAAAGAGATGCCGCTGTTACAATTCTAACTTTATTTTTAGGAATATAAGGTACTACTGGCTCCATATTGAATTATATGCAATTTTACATGCGCAATTTACGTATTTATTAAGAAATCAAAACATTTGAACAATATAAAATTACAGGTATGTAATTTATCTCACAATATACCCTACATTACCTTTATCCATATACAAAATACGGGTAGTAAACGATTTTGCTTTTACAGTGGTTGGGTACCAGTCGCGGTTTTTCTCGGCTATGATAAACAGGCCGCAATCATCACCGGAAACTGTAAACTGTTTTCCGCGCGGCTGCCGGTGAAAAATAGGGATACCGTATTCATTTTTAAGAATATCAGCCAGTTCGGGCACATCATTGGTTACCAGGCCAATTTCGCTAATGCCCACAAAGGCCTTGCTGCTGTACACATCATTATAATAAGCCTTGTTGGGATAGCGCGTAATGATTTCTACAATGTTACCGTTGTTATCGTAAAAATAAAACGACTTAGCATCCCAATTGGTAAAATTAGCGATGTCGTCGCCCTCTACAGGAAGTATTGCGGTATGCTGTTTTATGAAATTGTGCGAATCGAAAAAACGATTGCTGGGCATATCTATCGCAAAGTGGTACACAGGCTTTAAGTTATCCGACTTCCTGAAAATGAGCCGCGTACTGCCCACATTAAAAAACAGTATCGACCGGTCTTCTTTTAAATACGGTTCGAGGCCTAAAACTTTTTTGTAAAATCTTTCGGTTTCAGGCAGGTCGTCACTTAGTAATTCAAGTTCTATAATGTTCATGCACGGCAGGTAAGGGATTTGCTAAGTTAGTGATTTATAGAATGTTTTTTAATTTATTAAATTATTATTTAAATAGTGTAGTTTATATGGAACACGGATGACACGGATAAAACTGATTTCCGCAGATTTTCAATTTTAGTACTGTCAAAATCCGTTTAAATCCGCGATTGCGAAGCATCCGTACAATCCGCGTTCCATATCATTTAATTGATTAAATTTGCCGAAAATTCCTGCAATGAAATTCCCAAAATACTACCTTGCCGCTATAACCGCATTTATCATTTGGGGATTTTTCAGCTTTGTGCTCAAGCCGTTACAGGCCTACCCATCGCCCGATATATTGTTTTACCGCATCTTTTTTTGCGTGGTGCTCATGTGGGTAACCAATGTGCTTTTCAGGCGTAAAAATATTGCCGAAAGCAGGGCCAGCTTTATGCAACTTGAACCTAAAAAGCGTAAAAACTTAATTGCGCTTACCATTATAAGCTCGCTTTTACTGTGTGCTAACTGGTTCTTTTTTATTTATGTAATGAACCACATAAGTGTAAAGGCGGCATCGTTCGCGTATTTATTATGCCCTATCCTTACAACCGTTTGCGCATTTATCATTTTAAAAGAACATCTCAGCAAACTGCAATGGGGAGCTGTAGCTATAAGTTTTGTGGGTTGCATTATGCTATCATACAACAGCTTTAACGATGTATTTTACAGCTTTATAGTAGCCATTAGTTATGCGTTGTACTTAGTATTACAAAAGAAATTTGAGGGTATCGATAAGTTCCTGTTGCTCTCGGTACAGCTGTTAATATCGTCGATAGTATTGCTGCCGTTTTATCCAGTGTATAGTGGCCCATTACCCACGGAAATTATGTTTTACAGCTACATCCTTATCATTGCCATATTCTTCACCATTACACCCATGCTGCTTAATCTATTTGCACTGAAGGGAATCAGTTCTTCTACATTAGGGATCATGCTGTACCTTAATCCGCTTATAGGCTTCTTTTTGGCCGCATTTTATTATGGAGAAGAAATCTCTGCCATGCAAATAGCAGCCTATTCACTTATTATAGTGTCCATAGTGATTTTTAACGTGGGAAGTTACCTAAAGATAAAGGCAGTCTCAACACCCGTGCAGTAACATAAAGATTTTCAGATAAAGCAAAACAGCCACCTGTAAAGATGGCTGTTTTGTTTACAGTTATAAGAAATCAGCGTGAATCTGCTCAAATCAGCGTCATCCGCGTTCCATTTTTCTTAGTATTCAAAAGTACCATACTCGCTGGTAATGGTCAGTTTTTTGGTAATTTCCCCTTCGGGGGTTAGGGGGCTAACACGACCTATAATCTGCGCATCTACGTTAAATGATTTAGAAATGTCTATAATATCCTGAGCCAGATCTGCCGGAACATATACCTCCATACGGTGGCCACAGTTAAACACCTGGTACATTTCTTTCCAGTCGGTACCGCTTTGCTCCTGTATTAACTTAAATAGTGGCGGAACCGGGAATAAATTATCCTTAACCACGTGTACGTTATCTACAAAGTGCAGCACCTTAGTTTGTGCACCACCACTGCAATGAACCATACCGTGGATATCTTTCGGACTATACTTCTCTAATATTTTTTTGATGATAGGCGCATAGGTACGTGTTGGCGAAAGCACCAGTTTACCGGCATCTATGGGGCTGTCGGCCACTTCATCAGTCAGTTTTACGTTACCTGAATATACAAGATCTGACGGAACTGCCGCATCATAACTCTCCGGGTATTTAGCCGCAAGGTAGTTGTTAAAAACATCATGGCGTGCCGATGTTAACCCATTGCTGCCCATACCGCCGTTATACCCTTTCTCGTAGCTTGCCTGCCCGAAAGACGCAAGGCCCACAATAACATCGCCCGGCTGTATATTGGCATTGTCTACCACATCGCTGCGTTTAATGCGCGCAGTAACAGTACTGTCTACAATAATGGTACGCACTAAATCGCCCACATCGGCAGTTTCACCGCCGGTTGAGTGTATGGTAACACCAAAGGTTTTAAGTTCGTTTATAAGCTCTTCGGTACCGTTTATAATAGCCGAAAGCACCTCCCCCGGAATTACATTTTTGTTACGGCCTATAGTGCTGCTTAGCATAATATTATCTACAGCGCCCACGCAAAGCAGGTCGTCTATATTCATAATAAGGGCATCCTGCGCAATGCCTTTCCACACCGATATGTCGCCGGTTTCTTTCCAGTACATGTACGCTAAAGACGATTTTGTACCCGCGCCATCGGCATGCATAATAAGGCAATAATTATTATCTCCCGTAAGGTAATCAGGCACAATTTTGCAAAAAGCCTTAGGAAACAGTCCTTTATCTATGTTTTTAATGGCGTTGTGCACATCTTCTTTAGAAGCCGAAACTCCCCTTTGGCTATAGCGTTTGCTGGTATCAGAACTCATTATGAAACGGTTTGTGTTGCTGCGGCAAAGATAGTTTTAATTTGTTTATTTGGCAATTTGTTTATTTGTTGATGTGAGGGACAAACTCGTATAATTTTAATAATGATAAATTGAGATGTCAAAACGCAACACTTCGATAAATTTTGTATTTTTGAAATACTAAATGAAGCGAATCATGGATATGGCAGCCCAAATCAAAAATAATTTAATCGCAAGGATTAAAGATTCTACCGATTTAAATTTACTCAGAGCCCTTCAAACTATTTTTGATTCTTCAGAACAATCACTATATCAACTATCTAATAAAGAGCAAAGTGCCATAAACAAGGGACGTGAGCAAATTGCACAAGGAAATTTTACTGAAAACACTGAAGTAATGCAGGAAATGAGATCATGGCTAACAAAAAAATAGTTTGGTCTGAACTTGCGAAATTAGAACTTGCCGCTACATTAGAATTTTATTTACTTCAAAATGGTACTCCCGACTATAGCATCAAGCTATTAAATGAAATTGAAGATTTACTGACTACCTTATCAAAGAGCGAATTTATTGGAAGGCTTACATCTAATAAAACTACGCGAATTGTTTCCATGAAAATTTATTCGATATTCTATGAAATAAATATGATCAAATTGAAATTGTTTCATTTTGGGACGACCGTCAAAACCCTTATAACAGAAAAGTAAAATAACAAACCCCGCCACTTTAGTAACGGGGATATAAATTATTACATTAAAAAATTAGCTAATTACTATATTACTAAACCTTACTTAATTCTCCACAATAAGCACTTCTACCCTGCGGTTAGCTTCGCGCTCATTAGCATCTTTTTCGGGTATTGCATACATGGGTTGCGATACGCCAAAGCCTTCAAAGCTTAGGCGGCTTTTATCGATACCGCTTTTGTTTAAGAACATCATTATAGCCTTTGCACGTTGGGTAGAAAGGTCGTTTCTATCGGCTTTCATGCAGCATACATGCCCCTGAAGTTTAATTTTAAGCAACGGGTTGGCCTTCATAACCTCAAGCAGTTCAAACAAACGCGGGCGCGAGTCGGGCATTACGCCAAACGTGTTTTCATAAAAATTAAGGTTGGGTATACGTATTTTTTCGCCTTTTTTAGCTTCGCCAAGTTGCTTCATAAATGCCTGGTCAAGCTTAAGTTCTTCTTCTTTTCCACCCGCCCCCATTGCCATAACGCTGGCAGGGTAACTTACCGGACCTTTAGGTTTTGCAGGTGCAGTAGTTTTAGGAGCTTCGGTAAGGCCCAACACTTCACTTTCGCGGGCAAGGTCTTTTTGCTTTAAAAAGTAAATCGTAACCTTACGGTTTTCTGCCTTTATGGGCGATTGTTTATGTAGCTTACCAAAGCTGCGGGTTTTAAAATCTTCGCGGGTATTTACTTTACCCTTTATATTTCTAAAAACTGTGGTTACCCGGCGTTGCGATAGCGTGTCGTTAAGGCCTATCGTTCCGTCTTCATCGGTGTAACCGTTTATTGCCAATATTTTAGATGTACCATTAGTATTTATCCAGCCTAATAGCCTGCCCTGTTCTATTGGGGTAAGTTCATATTTATTACTGTCAAAATATATAGAGAATTGATCCTGAGCCATAAGCATGGCAGGAAAAAGCAGTAGCATAAGTATGGAGAACAGTCTTTTCATAATGGTTTTGTTTTTGAAAATCTAACGAAAGTAACGATTTATTTATTTTAAACGTTACGCCTGTGTTTTTATTGGCACACAACAATATTATCAATAGGCATACAAAATGTATGCTGCTTTTTATAATCGTTACTACAGTGTGAATCCTTTTACAGTATTTTTGGCGAAAAAATTCTTACTATTTAATTTTATTTAGTTAAAATTAAGCATAATTCAATAATTTAATATAAAAAAACTAACAATCATAATTCGTAAATTGTTAAAATTCCTTTAACGCTATTTTAACAGGAACACAACCGTGTTCGATGTAATTTCACATCCTGAAACCAAGTAAAGCCAATACGTTATGGATACTACATTCGGACTATTCTTTCAAGGTTACCCCCACCTGCTGCAAAAATTTCGCAGCCAGCAACGCGATGTTGTAGAAACTAACATTTTGCCTTTTATAAAAGCTATTGCCATGAGGGGAGAAAAAGCGGCTAAGCTGTTTTTTGATGAGCATAAGTTTTTACGCCAGGACTCTGCCAGGGCAGAGCAAAGTACGTTTTCTGCAGCCGGTATTGTACCCGCTGATGAGAGTGCCTTTGTAAGCAAAGACCTCGCATTACAGGTATTGACTCCCGAGTCTTTAAGCAGGCTTGAAGCAATTTTTAGCGAGCGCCTTAACGATTGCCTGGACCACTGGCAAACCCGTAATAATATTACCCTGTTTCATGAAGCTGAGAAGGTTTTGTGTATTGCTGCCTGCGAATGGCTTGGCATACCCTTACACGAGCAGGAAATTAACCTGCGCACCGGCCAGCTTTCGTTGCTTGTAGAAGCAGAAGGATCTGTAGGTCCACGTTTTTTTAGAGGACGTACCAGCCGTAAAAGGTTGGAAATGTGGCTTTCTCTCCTTACAGAAGATTTAAGGGGCGGCCGCTTAAAAGTTGCCGGAAATACGGTGTTTCAGTCGGTTGCATTTCGTAAGGATGAAAACGGCGTTATTCTTGATGCCCGTGCTGCCGGTATTGAATTACTAAACCTTATACGCCCTATTGTAAGCGTAGCAAGACATGTGGTTTTTGCGGCAATGGCACTTAAAGAACATCCGCAGTACAGTAACATACTGAAGGAAACCCCTGCGATGTATGATAATTTTGTACACGAGGTTAGGCGTTACTACCCTTGTTCGCCCATGATGGCCGCTACCGTGCGCAATGAATTTGAATATGAAGGCATTAAATTTAATAAAGGTGTGCTGGTAATGCTTGATGTATATGCCACTAACCACCATGAAGATGCCTGGAAAAACCCGGAAATGTTTTTTCCTGAGCGTTTTGAAACCATTAAAAATCATACTTTTAGCCAAGCACAACCTGCCGGAGATACCGGTGTAGATTATGCCCGTACCAGCGGAGAAGTTGCTGTAAGGCTCACAAAATCAGCACTACGCTTTTTAAACGAGCAGGTGCAGTACTCTGTACCCGATCAGGATTTGAGTATTGATATGTCGCGCATACCTGCCCTGCCGCAAAGCCGCTTTAAACTTAAAATAGAGAGTAAAGCCGCAGGATTGGTTGCCATGTAATTGTATCCACCACACCCCCATGATATTCAGTTCATAAAAAAACCTGCAACGCCATGAGCATTGCAGGTTTTAAGAACTGAACGTATTATAAACAATATTTTTAGCTGAACACTTCAACATTTTCTCCATCAAAGCTGGCAAATACCATGCTTGGATGCGAATCCTGGTGAAAGATGTTTCCCTTGGCATCTATCCCAATAGCTCCGGCAAAACCGCCGTAGGGCTTAAGCTCGGCAAAGGTTTTATCAAAGGCATCGGCAATGGCCACGCCATCGGTAACGCGGGTTACTATTTTAGTAGCGGTAGCATTACTCACAATATCTTCGCCCACACCCGTGCAGCTCACGCCGCAAAATGCATTAGCGTAGTTTCCTGCCACGGTAGCACTGTCAGATATCCTTCCTACCATCTCAAAGCCTTTTCCTCCTGTAGAGGTCGCTACGGCAAGTTTACCTTCTGCGTCAAGCGCCACACAGCCCACTGTCCCTGTTCCTGTCGCGGCAAGTTTCTTTTCGTATTCAGCACGGCGCTCGGGCGTTTCAGTGCTAAATTCGGCAAAACCATTAGCCGCAGCAAACTGATTAGCACCTTCGCCACCTAAAACGCGGTCGTCATACGGCATCAGTTTTTCGGAAACTAAAATAGGGTTCTGCACATTCTGGATGTTGATAACACCGCTTAGCTTTTGGGTGGTGCCATCCATAAGGGCGGCACTCATTCTAATTTGCCCGTCGCTTTGAATTTGAGACCCTATACCCGCGTTAAACAACGGATTATCTTCTAATAAAGAAACCGCATAAACCACCGTTTGGGTAGCGCTATGCGACTGTAGGTATTGGTAGGCATCTTTAACTATTGTAGTTAATGCCTGTTGTTTGGCAGCTTTGGTTTGCGCATCGGTAGTAGATTCGCTAAAAAAACCGCCGTGTATAATTAGTTTCATAGTAATGAAATGTTTGCTGATTGATCGCTGTCATTGCGAGGAGGCACGACGAAGCAATCTCATAATTTTCAACGATAGATTGCCGCGCTCCATTGCATTTCGCTCGCAATGACAGTACGTGAAAATGAGCGCCCTCTCCCTCTACTCCTTATCATCGTTCACCGGGTCAGAATCTGCTTCTGCCGGGGTGTATAAAGGAATGGAGTATTGTGAGTTGTGTATTTCCATAACGTGCGTGTTAAGGTCGTACGTATCATACATGCTCATTACATGCACGATCATATTGTTTATGCTAATAGGCTTGCCCAGTTCTACCTGCGTAAGGTTGGTGTCCATTATCTGGCGGCCGTCTACAAGAATTACAAGTCCGCTGCCTATGGCTTCCATTTTACCGTCGCTGGTAATAAGCAGTCCTGTATCTTCACCAAGGCCAATGCCCAGTACGCGGGGGTTACCCACCACTGCCTGAAACAAACGCCCTATACGGCCGCGCTGTACAAAGTGGGTATCTATAATTACATTCTCAATAAGACTAAGGCCGCTGGTAATTTTTACCTCGCCTTTAAGCAAGGCCTCCTGGCTGCTGCCCTGGTAGATCATGTTGTTAGATGCTGCTGCTGCACCGGCCGATGTACCTGCATAAATAAAATCTTCGTTCTTAAATTTATCCAGTATAATATCGTGTAGTTTGGTACCACCAAGAATTGATGTTAGCCTAAGCTGGTCGCCACCGGTAAACATAACCACATCAGCAGCCTGTATACGTGCAAGTATCTCAGGGTCTTTGGTCTGCTCCCTTTTTTCTATATACATAAGGCCCACATTCCTGGCCTGTAAATATTCAAACGCCTTTACATATTGCGGCCCTACCTCACGCGGAATAACCGATGCCGTAGTGATAACCTCAATACGCGACTCTTCGCCGTGTTTAGACTCGCGAATTATACGGCGTAAAATGCCGGTTTCAAAAAAGTTAAGATTATTGGCTATGTTAGCATCATAAGATGCCTCGGTAAAACTGCCCTTATCTACCGCGCCACCTATTATTATGAGTTTCCCCTGTACATTATTCATGCTGCAAAATTAATTAAATACGTAAAAAACGCAATTTACGGTTAATTATTTCTTTACAAATTGTTACCAAAGGCAATATTTGCAAAATATTTACTGCAAAGATACTTTTTAATTATTTTTTTAAGTAATTTTCTAACGATGAAATACGATTTAAAAAGCATCTGTTAAATTTCAACAAAAAACTCAACACCAGCACATTATTTTAAGAATCACAATTAACCTTTTATACCCCTTTTTACCAGTTTATGAAAATCGAGAAAATACAGGCACTTCGCGGACCCAACATTTGGAGCGTAAAAAGAAAAAAACTGATACAAATGCGCCTCGATCTCGAAGAGATGGAGCAATTTCCCACCAATAAAATAGATGGTTTTCGTGAGAGGATAGAGGCGCTGATGCCTTCCTTATATACGCACCGATGCAGCGAAGGTACACCGGGCGGCTTTTTTTCGAGAATTGAACGCGGCACCTGGATGGGCCACGTTATAGAACATATTGCTTTAGAAATACAAACCCTTGCAGGGATGGATACCGGTTTTGGCCGCACACGCGAAACCAAAACGCCCGGCACCTATAATGTAGTGTTTAGCTACCTGGAAGAAAATGTGGGTATATATGCTGCCGAAGCATCGGTGCGTATTGCCGAAGCGCTTATTGCAGGTACCGAATACGACCTGGATGCCGACATACAAATGATGCGGAAAATTCGCGAACGCGACCGCCTGGGCCCAAGTACCGGCAGTATAGTGGAAGAAGCTGTAGCACGCGATATCCCGTGGATTCGCCTTGGCACCAATTCGCTTGTACAGTTGGGTTACGGTATCAACCAAATGCGTTTTCAGGCCACTATTACCAATAAAACCAGCCATATAGCGGTAGATATTGCCTGCAATAAAGAACAAACCAAGCGTATGCTTAGTGCCGCATCTATACCTGTTGCGGGTGGCGACATTTGTACCGACGAAGAAAGCCTTAAGGCTACCATAGAAAAAATTGGCTACCCTATTGTGCTTAAACCACTCGACGGTAATCACGGTAAGGGTGCCTCTATAAATGTAACTAATTATGAAGATGCCGTTGCAGGCCTTGCCTTTGCGCAAAATTACGGCAGCCGTGTTATTGTTGAAAAATTTATAACTGGTTACGATTTTCGTGTACTGGTAATTGATAATAAAGTGGTGGCCGCTGCACAGCGCGTACCGGCACACGTTAAAGGCGACGGACAGCACACCATACAGGAATTGATAGATACTGAAAACATGGATCTGCGCCGTGGTTACGGACACGAAAATGTACTGACCGAAATTACGGTAGACCGCGATACTACTGACTTGCTGACTAAAAAAGGCTACACGATAGACACGGTTCCATCAATTGGCGAGATCGTGTATTTAAAGTCGACTGCCAACCTGAGCACAGGTGGTACATCGATAGATGTTACCGATATGATGCACCCCGAGAATATTTTCCTTTCAGAAAGGATTTCGCGTGTGATTGGCTTAGATGTTTGTGGTATTGATATTATGGCCGAGAACCTAACACAGCCGCTTAAAGAAAATGGCGGGGTTATATTAGAGGTTAATGCTGCACCGGGTTTCAGGATGCACCTTGCCCCATCCGAAGGTTTGCCTCGAAATGTCGCCGCCCCGGTTATAGATATGCTGTACCCTCCAGGCAAGCCAAGTCGCATTCCTATCTTTGCTATCACAGGTACTAATGGTAAAACCACCACTACCCGACTGCTGGCACACATTGTAAAAAACAATGGTTTTAAGGTAGGCTTTACAACATCTGACGGTATTTACGTACAGAACCACATGCTGGAAAAAGGTGACACTACCGGGCCTTTTAGCGCCGAATATATTTTAAAAGACCCTACGGTTGAGTTTGCCATATTAGAAACTGCTCGTGGCGGTATACTTAGAAGCGGACTTGGTTTTAGCCGTTGCGATATTGGTATTATAACTAACATTCAGGAAGACCACCTTGGCCTTAGCGACATTCATAACCTTGACGACCTTTCGCGCGTAAAAAGGGTAATTCCGCGCAGCGTTAAAAAAGACGGTTGGGCAGTGCTTAACGCCGATGACCCTGAGTGTGTTAAAATAGGTAAAGAGCTGGATTGTAATGTGGCGTATTTCAGCCTTGACGAAGACAGTCCGTTTATTAAGGAAGAAGCCAAAGCCGGTCGCGTTACTGCTGTGTACGAAAATGGCTTTGTAACCATAAAAAAAGGCGAATGGAAAATTCGTATTGAAAGGGCATCGCACATTCCGCTTACCTTAGGTGGTAAAGCTAAATTTATGATAGCCAACGTACTTGCTGCCACCCTGGCATCGTACCTGTGGGGCTTTAAGACAGAGGATATAAGCCTTTCGCTTCAAACCTTTATTCCGGGTACGGCACAAACACCTGGCCGTATGAATATTTTCGACTTTAAGAAATTTAAGGTCCTTATCGATTTTGCACACAACCCGGCAGGCTACCTTGCGGTAGAAGACTACCTTGCCAACGTAGAGGCTACCAAAAAAATCGGTATTATATCGGGTGTGGGCGACAGGCGCGACGAGGATATTCGCAAATGTGCTACCATTGCTGCACGTATGTTCGACCATATTATTATGCGAAACGAAAAGCACCTTCGTGGCCGTACCGAAGAAGAAATCAATGGGCTACTTCTTGAAGGGTTTAAAGCCTCGGGTCGTGAGATTACTTACGAAGTGATCCCTAAAGAAACCGATGCTATTAAACACGCCATCAGTAATGCTGTGGAAGGCAGCCATATAACTGCGCTTAGCGATGTTATTGCCAATGCCATACAAATTGTGCAGGGCTATCTTGATAAAGAGAATGAAGAGTCGATACAATCATAAATCAATTCAGTATATACAGAAAGAGCCGGGTAATTAATTACCCGGCTCTTTTGTTTAAAATCAGGCTGAGGCCTTCATTTAATATATTTTTATTAGGTCGCCAGCAGGTGTAAAGGTGGCTGTAATATCAGTTCCGTCCTTGCTAAGTACCAATTTATATTCGCCGTCATCAGCTTTATGAGCTTCTTTTATGGTATAATTACCATAACTTTTCTTGATTTTATCCAGGGCATCTTTAGAAACCTGTGATACTTCTATCTTTTTGTATTGCTTTTCCTGAAATACTGATATAATTTCATCTCCAATTTGTGCTGTAGGTGCAGCCGTAGCGGTAAAACCTGCCGCTAAAACTACTGCTATAAATAACTTTTTCATACTTTATCGATTTAGATAAACTCAAAGTTAGGCAACGTATAAGGTTAGCCATGCCAAATTTATCCTAAATAAACCCTAAAGTATCCT
>NZ_VJVZ01000010.1 GCF_007097145.1 Flavobacterium zepuense
ATAAAACAAAAAATCCCGCTTTCGCGGGATTTTGTATTAATATATATCGGTAATTAATTACCAGTCGTATTCAACATGAAACGCTCCATTAGTAACCGTGTGTATGGTTTCACCCTGCCCGTTTAATACATTAAAGGTAAATGTACCGGTAATCCAGCCGTTATCAATAGCTGTTATAACTAATGTACCACCCGTTATACCATATTCTACGCCGGCATCATCTATATAATCCGCTTGGTAATCAGCGAGAGGTTCAGTGCTAAACGCATAAGTACCCGGAGTAACTTCGCCATTAATAAACAGGTTTATCTGATGATCTGCCCCTATAGCATTTATGCTTATAATATTAGTGTAACCAATCGCAAGATCGTTTGCATAATTTACAGCAGTACCATTTACGGTAGCTGTCATAGAATCTCCATTAGGCAAAACCGGTGCCGTTATATACGGTACATCTGTAAATACACCTTGTGTAAATTGCTTAGTATCCTCGGCATTTGCACCCTGGCCTGTAAAGCTAAAGGTACCCGACATTGTATGTGATAAGGTGTTTATTGAAATGGTTACAGTACTTGAACCCTCCGGCAATAAAAAATTAGAATAGGTAGATTCAGCCGCTCCGCTTGCCGTGTAAGACATAATAGCATCTGTATATGTACCCGATGTTGTACCATCGATTATAATGCCTATCATCTCGCCGTTAGTGCCCCTCATACCACTAATAAGGGTTAAACCATTACCAACACTTGCAGCGGTACTGGTTGCAACATACGTGGTATCATTAAAATCAACCTGAAACAAAGCAACTTCAGGTATATCTGTAGAGTC
Source organism: Flavobacterium zepuense (assembly GCF_007097145.1). Classification (GTDB taxonomy): domain Bacteria; phylum Bacteroidota; class Bacteroidia; order Flavobacteriales; family Flavobacteriaceae; genus Flavobacterium; species Flavobacterium zepuense. The sequence goes on from NZ_VJVZ01000010.1 coordinate 829, forward strand.
TATAGGCTCTTCTACCGGTGGTTCATAATCAAGAAGTACGGGATCTATCGGTTCAACATCACACGACATAAAACCTATTGCCGTAAACAGCACCATAAAGGCTGAAAGTAATTTTATCCTGTTCATAAATAATAATTTTCCGCCAAATATAACCAATATTTGAAACAAAAGCGTTAAAAAATAAATTGCCTGGCTAAAAGTGGCGAAGTTTTTAAAATTAAGTATTAGTTAATTATATATGAAGTTAATGCCATTTGATAAGACAGTCCCTCGCCGGTTGATTCTGATTTTATAGGGCCTACATTTTTAGCGAACCAAATGTAAGTTGTATAGTCAGCCCCCATTATGGTCTGAACCATTTTCTCTTTAATAACATCGGTAAACGTTTCTCCTTCAACAGTAACAGTTAAATCTTTTTGCATAATCGTACCCTTAAAGTTTAGCGTCATTGTAACTGGCGGAAAGCCCGACATACCATAGGTCGTGGTTTGTGTAACCGTTTGCGTCCAACTCTCACCCACTTCAAGATTGTCTTTTAAAACTATTATTTCATAAGGTGCAATTGTAATGGAAGGTAGTCCGTTCGCAGCAGGTATATCAACACTCACCCTTTCGTAGTAGGTGCCGCCATTTTTCCTTAAATGTATATCTGCCTCGCCTGTAAGATCATCAGTTCCTGATTCCTGAAAATAGTGGTTTATTTTATAATAGGTTACGCCACCAATAACTTCTGTGCCAATAATTTTCATTGGAGCCGGATCTTCATCAAAGTCGCCGGTATATATAAAGTCCCACTCATTATTAAGAGCCATCGGGAAGTAATCGCCTTCGCTTGCTACTGGATCATCATCATCGTCATTATCACCACCGGGAGGGTTGTTATTAACAGGACCGGGGTTGTTATTATTGTTTATATAATAAACCGGATCGATACCATCTGCCTCACACGAGGTAAGAGATAAAGATATCAGAAGTAAGAGTGAGGCAATTAAAGTAATTTTTTTCATAATGGTTAAGAGTAATGATAAGGTTTTTGGCAAATATATACAAATAAGCAAATGATTTATAATTTTTTTAATACCCTCACTAATAAAAAAACACCAATTACAAAAAACACCGTTAAAAACACTACTGAATAGCGCATACTGCCAAAAGCCTGGTCTATAGCGCCGTATAAAATCATCCCTATTACAATACCTATTTTCTCGGTAACATCATAAAAACTAAAGTAGGAGGCGGTATCGGTTGTTTCGGGTAAAAATTTAGAATATGTACTCCTTGAAAGCGACTGTATACCTCCCATAACCAAACCTACAAATGCCGCAGTTACATAAAAATGTATAGGCAGCGTTACAAAATAAGCACACACACAAATTACTGCCCAAATGCAGTTAATACCAATTAGGGTTTTAATATTACCAAATTTAGCCGATAGCTTAGATGTGATTATTGCTCCCACTACCGCCACCAACTGTATAAGTAATATGCTTATAATTAGTCCCATGCTTTTAGCTCCGGAATCTGGCCAGGCAATTTCTTCGGCACCAAAATAGGTGGCAGCAAGCATAACGGTTTGTACCGCCATACTATATACAAAAAAAGAACCCAGATAGCGCTTAAGAACTATGTTCTGGCTTAGTTGTACCCAAACCTTGCGCAGTTCTTTAAAACCATTAAGCATAACATCGCCGGTTACTTTATTTTTCTTTGCTCCTTTAGGCAGATAGTAATAGGTGTATTGACTAAATATAACCCACCACACACCTACCGATACGAACGACCAGCGCATAACATCCATCTTTTTCTCATCGGGCACGCTTAAAAGCACGGCAAGTACTGCTACCAAAAGTATCACACTACCTATGTAACCCATTGAATAACCACGGGCACTAACGCTATCCTGCTGGTCAGGATAGGCAACATCAGGCAGGTAGGAGTTATAAAACACCAGGCTGCCCCAAAAGCCTATAAGGCCGAAAAGATAGCATACCAAACCAAAGTAAATAGTGTCCTTATTAAACCAGTACAGCCCAATGCATGAGGCCGCACCTATGTAACAAAATAATTGAAGGAATGATTTTTTGTTACCGGCATAATCTGCAATACCAGACAGTAACGGCGATATAAATGCTACGATTAAAAAAGCAAAGGCTGTTGTAAAGCTTATAAGTGCCGTGCTTTTCATGGAGGTGCCAAAAATTGCTACCTCGCTACCTTTTTCAAAGATCAGGTCATAAAAAATAGGGAATACTGCCGAAGCAATTACAAGACTGTAAACGGAGTTTGCCCAGTCGTAAAATGCCCAGGCGTTAAGCAGCTTTTTGCTGCCTTTTTCTAATTGTGCCATATAGTATTGGTTTGTGTACCAAAACTACTCTATTTTTTTTAATATCAAATACTGTACTATTAAGCCATTATGAAGTTTTAAGCCGGCACACAGCATAAAAAAAGCTGCCCTTTCAGGCAGCCTTCTATCTTAATACTCAATACTAAGTACTTAATACTATTTAACGTCCATCAATTCTACATCAAAAATAAGAGTAGCATCAGGAGGTATAACACCACCCGCCCCGCGAGAGCCATAGCCCAGGTGCGACGGTATAACAAAACGGGCTTTATCGCCTACTTGTAGCAACGCGATACCTTCGTCCCATCCTTCAATAACATTACCCCTGCCTAATGGGAACTCGATAGGCTGTTTGCGTTTGTAAGACGAGTCAAATTCCTGGCCATCTACTAAAGCACCTTTGTAGTGAACCGATACAGTTTTACCTTTTTCAGCTTGTTTGCCATCACCTTTCTGGATGATCTGGTAACGCAGGCCGCTTTCAGTTTTCTGAAAACCGGCAGCTATTTTATCAAGAGCCTCATCAGCCTGTTTTTTAGCGTCTGCAATACGTTTCTCGCGCGATCCTTCAAATGTACGAAAGGCTTCGATAGCATTCCATTTCTGGGATTCTTCGCCAACGCGTACAATTTCTAAAGTCTCAATTTTATCATTTTGCTGAATAGCATCAACAACATCCTGGCCTTCAATAACATTACCAAAAACAGTATGCTTGTTATCTAACCAAGGTGTAGCAACATGTGTAATAAAAAACTGAGAACCGTTACTGCCTGGACCTGCATTAGCCATAGATAGCACACCGGGCGCATCATGCCTTAAGTCTGGGTGAAACTCGTCATCAAACTGGTAACCTGGTCCGCCTGTACCTTTACCCTGCGGGCAACCGCCTTGTATCATAAAGTCGGCTATAACACGGTGAAAAGCAAGTCCGTCATAATATGGTTTGCCTTGTGGTTTCTCATTATTTTCAAGGTTACCTTCAGCCAGGCCTACAAAGTTGCCCACGGTACCCGGAGTTTTATCGTATGTCAGTTTTACAAGGATAACTCCTTTGGATGTATTGAATTTTGCGTAAATTCCGTTTTCCATTGTTTTATTTGTTTTGTGAGGCGCAAATTTACGAATTAATTTTAACTCTTATAAGTACGGTTTCATAACAAAAAGGTAAATTTGAGGGTTAATCGCCAGCGTTATAAAAAACTGAAGTACCTACCGCTAAGGCTGAACACATTATTAAACGACCTGCCAAAATGCTACCATTGGTATATTCTATTATAGGGGTAAAAAATTTATAACAGAATATTCTTATTTTTGCGTAACTTATTTTTTAAATATGGAAAGCCTATACAAACCTAAGGGGAATCAAAATATAATAGACCGCATAGACCAGCTTAGCCCTATGACGCTCTCCCAATGGGGCGTAATGACGGTAAGCCAAATGATGCAGCACTGCCAGGAGCCCATTAAAATGGCGTTTGGCATCATTCACGTTAAACCACACTGGAAAAGTTACTTCTTTGCCGGTTCATATAAAAAGAAGCTTACAAGCTCCAAGCTATTCCACAGGGATCAAAGTGCTATTAAAGAATTCATTATTAAGCGTGAGCCTAATTTTGAAGAAGCCAAAGCCGGACTTAAAGACCTGGTTGCCACTTTTGCTAAAGATGGCCATGCTGCCATTAAAGTGAGCCGCCACCCACTTATGGGCGAAATGACCTATGATGAATGGGATCTTTTGCAATGGAAACACCTTGATTACCACTTAAAACAGTTTGGAGTGTAAAAATTTGCTTTGCAAATTTTTAATAGACAATGAGCAATAGACAATTTGCAGATTTACTTTAAATCTAATGGCACATTGCCAATTGCTTATTGTACATTGCTCATTGCCAATTAAACTTTGTAACTTTGCCACTTTCAAACTTTGAAACTCTAAAAATGCGCATTGATATTATTACCGTATTGCCGGAACTCCTGCGGAGCCCTTTTGAAGCCTCGATTCTTAAACGTGCTATAGATAAAGGCATTGTACAAGTACACCTTCATAACCTTAGGGATTACAGCACCAACAAACAAAAAAATGTAGACGACTACCAGTTTGGCGGCGGCGCAGGTATGGTAATGATGATAGAGCCTATAGATGCCTGCATCACTAAGCTTAAAAGCGAACGTGAATATGACGAGGTTATTTACATGACCCCAGATGGCGATACGCTGAACCAGAAAATGGCCAACCGCATGTCGTTATTGGAAAATATCATAATACTTTGCGGCCATTATAAAGGTGTAGACCAGCGCGTACGCGATCAATTTATCACTAAAGAAATATCAATTGGCGATTTTGTACTTTCTGGTGGCGAACTTGCTGCGGCAGTTGTAGCCGACTCTATAATACGATTAATTCCGGGGGTATTAAGTAACGAAACATCGGCGTTAACCGACAGTTTTCAGGATAACCTGCTATCCCCCCCCATATATACCCGCCCGGCTGAATATAAAGGATGGAAAGTTCCCGATGTATTGCTAAGTGGCAACTTTGCACATATAGACAAATGGCGCGAAGACATGGCTATGGAACACACCAAAACCCGCAGGCCCGATTTACTTGAATAGCTTATTCAGGTTAAAATGTTGAAAGTTTTAAATGTTGTAATGTTGAGTACCTAACTGAACTTTTAAACATTAAACATTAAAACTTTCATACTCAAACTTATTGCCACTTCAAAAATATTTTTATCTTTGCAGCCGCAATCGGGTCAACCTCTGGCGAAAATCGTGGTATGTTGCTCTGATATAAACAATTAAAACAAAAAATCATGTCTGATTTAGTTAAATTTGTCGAGAACGAATTTGTTACAAAAAAAGATTTCCCTGAGTTTGGAGCCGGTGATACACTAACTGTGTACTACGAAATTAAAGAGGGTGAAAAAACAAGGACTCAGTTCTTTAAAGGAGTTGTTATCCAAAAAAGAGGTGCTGGTATCACTCAAACATTTACTATCCGTAAAATGTCTGGTGCTGTAGGTGTAGAGCGTATTTTCCCGCTTAACATGCCTGCACTACAAAAAATCGAAGTTAACCAAAGAGGTAAAGTTAGAAGAGCTCGTATATTCTACTTCCGCGACCTTACTGGTAAAAAAGCTAAGATCAAAGAAAAAAGAAGAAGATAGTCTTCTGCAAAAAGCATATAAAAATCCCCTGATTACTCATCAGGGGATTTTTTGTTTTAGACGATTTGATTACCTTTTTAAACGACCACTAATATTACCCTCGGCTACTTCCAGTACCTCATCTGCACTAACAAGGTTTACATCTCCGGGAAGGGTGTGTTTTAAGGCACATGCAGCATTAGCAAAATTAAGCGCATGCTGGTCATCATAATGCTGTAAGCCGTAAATAAGCCCGGCTGCATATGCATCACCCGTACCTATACGGTCTACCACATCTACAATTTCAATTTCAGGGGTTTCAAAATAATGCTTGTTGACCCACGCCCTGCCGTACACTTTTTGGTGCGAGGCACTTACACCCGTACGTACCTTATCAAATACCTTGATTATATTAGGATATTTAGCCATAAGGCTTTCGGCGGCACTTATAAAATTATCTTTGTAGTGCGAATAATCGGTACCTAAAATCTCATTGATCTCGTTAATTCCACCAATAAAAATAGTACTTAGCCCTACCAGTTCGCCCAATACTTCTTTGCCATCTTTACCATACTTCCATAAATTGCTGCGGTAGGCGGGGTCGGCAGTAATGTCTATACCTTTGTCCATGGCTTTTTGCAGCCCTGCTTTAAGCGTTTCATAAGCACCGTTAGAAATAGCCGGCGAAATACCCGTCCAGTGCAGCCAGGTGCAATCCTGCAAGGCTTCGTCCCAGTTAACCATATCAGGCGTTATGTGCGCAAAAGCGCCGTGCATACGGTTGTAAGCTATCTGGCTGGCACGCATACCCGATCCTATCTCCATAAAATACAGTCCCAGTGGGTGGTCAACTTTTTTCACCTGCGAAACATCAATACCGTACTGGCGCATGGCAGCAAGGGCGGCTTCACCAACGATATCGTTAGATACTGTACTGACATGCTGTACCGGCAGCCCGAATTTAGACAATGATGCCGCGACGTTCATCTCGGTACCGCCAAAAAAGAAATCAAACTGGGTAGATTGCTGTATCTTACGGTATTCGGGAGGCGATAAACGCATTAAGACTTCGCCAAAAGTGACTATTTTTCCCATAGGTGGATAATTGTGAATGTGGTTATTGGTTGATTTGGTTATTTAGTGCTTCCATTTAATAACCTGCAATTTTACAAATTTAGTATAAATAAAACCGGCCACTATCATGTAGTGGCCGGTAAAATAGCAGTTTATTTATTCACTAAAAATATCTCTTTTTAGATGTAAGTGGCTGTATTCCTTCTAACGTAGGGGTTACCGTTACAATGTTACCCTTATCATCAAACGTTAATTTATCTATGCATAGCTCGCGGTTGTAACCGGCAGCATCGCCCATTGTAATACCATCAGGTATAGCGAAACGGTGGTACACTATATACCATTCGTCTTTGCCCGGCACCTGTATAACCGAGTTATGCCCTGTGCCATAAATACCTTTTGCAGGGTTCTTAGCAATTACTAAATTGTCTTTACCAATAGTTAGCGGCCCAACCGGGCTTGTTGCTGTAGCGTAACGCACCTTGTAATTTTCGCTACGGGTATCATCCTCAGACCATAAGAAGTAGTACTTGCCGTTTCTGTAAAATACTTCGGTACCTTCCCTAAAGCTTTCATTAGGAGTAATTATTTTAAGGGTACTTTCTTTGATAGATATCATATCTTCATTAAGCTCGGCAACAGCCATATAGCCATTACCCCAGTACAGGTAGGTTTTACCCGTTTTAGGATCGGTAAATACATCCGGGTCTATTACCTGCCCGCCCAAGCCTTCAGGATTTGCAGATAGCAACGCCTTGCCGCTATCCTTAAACGGACCCGCAGGATCATCGGCTACAGCCACCCCAACTTTTTGAGCAGCAGTAAAGTAGTAAAAATATTTGTACTTGCCTTTAATCTTTTTCTCTACAATGGTTGGTGCCCAGGCGTTACGGTTTCCCCAAGGCACATCCTTTTTAAGGTCAAGGATAATGCCCTCATCCTTCCAGTCTACAAGGTTATCCGATGAAAAGGTTTTAAAGTAGTAGCCACCCCAGCCATCAAAGCCATCACTGGTAGGATACAGGTAGTATTTACCTGTCTTATTGGAATATAGCACTTCAGGATCGGCGTAAAAACCTTCCAATGCCGGGTTATTGTTAATAACCGTAAGCCCTTTTGGAGTACCCCACTTGGCCAACAACACTTTTAGCTCACTTCTTGTAATTGGCATAACCGTGCCGTGGCGCGGTTTAAAATCCATTTTTACATCGCTGTCGATAACTTTAAAATGCTCTAAATCTTCACTTTTTGTAAACTGATATTGCCCTTTTTTGTACACATCATACATCAAAATATACTCTTTAGAGTTGTTCAGTTTAAACACCCCTGCCCCTTCTACACTTTCGGGAGTTTGTTGCAGGTAATTATCGTTTTCTTTCCAATTGTTGGATGTGAGGCTGCTTGTGGTTGCCACCTTAATACCGGCAGTTTCTGTTTCTGTTTTATAAAACAGGTGGTACACACCATCTTTTATAATGATATCGCCATCTATGCATGCCTTGCCCGATTTTGGCACGAACAGCAGCTTAGGCGCTGCCTCAAGGCCTGTAAAATCTTTATTGGCATATGCGTAATAGATCTTATCCGGGTCGGCGCCATGCTGAAGCGAAAAATATATCATGTACTTGCCGGCAGCCTCATCATAAATGGTTTGTGGTGCCCATACGCGTTTTAGGTTCTCGTTATTGGGATATTGCTTCTGGATATTTACAACAGATGACGACCAGTTAACCAGATCGGTCGACTTTAACAACACCATAGCCCTGTTAGAGTCCCAGCCTTTTTCGGCGGTCATATCGGTTACAACCATGTAAAAGGTTTTGCCATCCTGCCCCCTTAAAATATGAGGGTCGCGAACGCCACCGGTAGAACTTATCTTTTTAGGATCTAAAACCGGTTTGTTGTCGTTAAGGGCTTTGTAATCGTAGCCATCCATACTAACAGCAAAACGGATAGCTTCGCCATCATCTTTGTTACCTGTAAAATAGGTAAACAGGTAGGCTGTAAAATCTTTTTTGGCAGGCGAAGCCGGTGCCTGGGCACTAACTTTAGGTATTGCAACTGCTACTAAAAATGCAAGTGCGGTAAGTGTTTTTTTCATTGATCTTTATTACTTTGTTTTAATACGGATAATAGTAAACGAGTACGGAGCCAGCCCTTTAGCAACAGCTTCGGCGACAGGCATAGATACTACAACAGGCAACACTGCCGTTTTTTCTTTAGCGTTGCCTTTAAAAGTAGTATAGCTAACTGCCCCTTTTGCAGTTATGCCTTTAAAATCTATTTCTGGCTTAACGGAAACCGGCAGCATGTTTACCAGCTTTACAATTATGTCGCCTGACTTTGAATCTTTAACCGTAGACACCCCAATGCGTTTTTGCAGATCGTTGTTGTTATCCGAAAGTTTGATGGTATTCTGAATATAGCTGTCGCCTGCATTTTGCCCGTACAGTTGCTGCACATAGTAGTTTACAGTAGGCATAACCTCTGTATTATTAAAATATACTAAATCAGGATTCCATTGGGTGTGCTGCTCCTTGGCTAAAAGCGGCGCGTAAGATGCCATGCTAACTACATCGCCATTGCGTTCTAGAGCCGAGAGATATAAAGCTTCCGCCAGCGCGTTATAGATAGTGCTGCCCCATGAGGCATATTCGCCAAGGTATACTTTAGATTTTGAACGGTCATAACTATCGTAAAAATCCTGGTTGTTTATAAACCAGCCCGGCTGCTCGTAGTAATGCTCATCTACCATATTAATGTTCAGCTTATCGGCAATTGCCCAGCCTTCACGGTAATCGGCCCCCTCAAAAAACGGCCCTACAGTACCTATTACAATAATGTTGGGGTATTTTTTCTTAACGGCATTTACTATCATGGTGTAGCGCTCCTCAAAAACATCGGTAATAAGGTCTTCGTTGCCTATGCCAATATATTTTAGGTTAAATGGCTTGGGATGCCCCGCCTCGGCACGTTTCTTACCCCAGGTAGTGGTAGCTGCGCCATTGGCATATTCTATAAGATCGAGCACATCCTGAACGTACTCGTCCATGTGCTCCATAGGGATGCCGAACTGCTGCCCTGCCCCACCGGTACCCGAATTTTGGCACGGAACACCCGCTGCCAGTACCGGCACAGGTTCTGACCCCATATCTTCGCAGTACTGAAAATATTCAAAATAGCCTAAGCCTACCGTTTGGTGGTAACCCCAAAGGTTACGCATGGGCACGCGAGACTCTAATGGGCCTATAGTGTTCTTCCAACGGTAAATGTTGCCCAGGCCGTCGCCATGTGCCACACACCCACCGGGAAAACGCATAAAGCGTGGCTTAAGCCCGGCAACGGTTTGCGCCAGGTCTTCGCGAAGGCCATTCTTGCGGCCTTTGTAGGTTTTTTGAGGGAAAAGCGACACCATATCTACCGCCGTTTCTTCGGATGTGCTTATCTCTAAGAAACCATCAGTTATAGTTTTAGAAGGTTTTAGTACCGCAATATATTTTTTCCAAGAGCTACCCGGTGTAACGGTAGTTTCTGCAACCACATTGCCCGCCGCATCTTTAAGTTTTACCGTGCATTTTGCCCCTTTCGCAAATAGGCTAAAGTCATACTTATCTCCTGCTTTTAGCGCAATACCGTCGAAACCACTATTGGTAATCGCGCCGTTTTTTAAAACTGCATAGTGTGAATTGTTGGTATGGATGCCATTAACGCTATCAAGCCTGAAGCTACCGCTCCATGAAGTTGTATGGTTCCATTTTTCATCACGGCCCTCTTTGTCGCTAAGGGCGTATTCAAAATCACGGTTTTGTATTAATTCTGCATACAGCCCGCCATCAGCAGCGTAATTAATGTCTTCAAAAAAAACACCCATAAGCATATCGCTTATTTTTTTGTTTTGCGATGCATCAATTGTAATCTTTGCTGTAACAGGCTTTAACTCGGCAAACAGGGCAGCATCCGTTTCCGGAGTTACCTTGTTGTGCTCATTTTTGTATTTTACCGCCTGCATGCTTTTGGTAAGGTTTTCTACCATAGCCCACGGCACTTCTGTTATAGTCCCCTGCTGTTGTACACCTGCAAGTGTAACAGTGGTGCGGAGGTTTTTACGGTCGACTTTTAGCCCGGTACGCGTTGTAGTAAATGTTTTAAAATCTTTTGTAGATGTTGCAAACTCATTAGCATATTCAGCAGTCCTATAACCACTAAGCCAACTTATGGTGTAGGCATTTTTATCTGCAAACACCTCTAAATCTATTACATTGTTAAAGAAATTCTCAGTACTGCCAATACCTTTCATTATAGGAACATACGTTTGGCGGTTCCAGGTAGCAAGGTCGTTAGAGGCTGCGTGTGCCAGTACAAAGTCGGTTTCGTTAACGCTCCAAAGGCAATGATACATACCAGCATCATCTTTAAATAAAAACGGGCTCAGCATTCTTTTCTGGCTGCCCCAGCGGCCGTAATCACATTTTAAAAAACTGTGCTCAGGCCCTATGGCGCTCCAGTTAACCTTATCGTTGCTCCAGGCATAGTGCAGCCCGTTCTGCCCTTTATTATCAAGCGTGGCATACGCAAAAAGGTACACCTTATCGGGGCTTTTGTGTTTTGGCTTAACGCCGAAAGCCGACAATATAAATGCCGCAGCCAATAACAGGCATGCGGACATTAATGTATTTATTGTAAACCTTTTCATAATTATTTATTCAATTTGTACAGAACTGAAGCATGCGGCCTTAGCTTTGCTGATACGTTACCTGTAGCTTCACCCGATGCAGATCCGCCTTTGCCTGTCCACATATCAGTTATTTTAGCCTTACCGGTAATGCCCACATCAGATAACGGTACCGATACCTCAGTTTCAGCATCCGAAACATTAAACAGGGCAAGGTATACGCTGCCGTCTTTTTCGTTTTTAGAGGTAATAGCAATTTTGCCGTCTTTTTGGAAAAGCTGTTTTACACCGGTGCCTTCGCGGTGCATTTTAAGTACCTCATCATTAGTAAGTAATGATAGTGTAAAGGCATCGTTGCTTGGCATATCGCCACCAAACATCAACGGCGATTTAAATATGGTAAAGAAGTTCATAAGCAGGTACTGCTCATCCTTGGTAAGGCGCGTCATGCGGTCTTCGCCACGTTCTCCCCTAACCGATATACGCCCAAGCGGAATCATATCGCAGTCCGGCCATGTGCCCGGCGCAATGTAGGGGTACCATTTTTGGCTTACTTCCATAAGGTGGGTAATGTGCGGCCAGGTGTCCCAAACGTCATCTACCATACGCCACATATTTGCATGGGTGCTAACGTGTGCAGCAGCTTCAATAGGGGTTTCTCCCGGCGATGTGCTAAGTACTATTTTCCTACCGCAGTTGTCTATCGCTTTACGGATAAGGTTTATTTCGCCCTCATGGTACGGTGCAGAAAGGTCGTCTATCTTAATAAAGTCAACTCCCCATGATGCATACATTTCTATGATAGAGTTGTAATACTCCTGTGCGCCCGGCTTATCAGCCACAATGGTGTAGTTGTCCTGCAGCCATTTGCACTGTAGCTCTGTACTATAGATCATATCAGCAGTAATGCCGTTAGTGCCTTTTATAGACATTTTTTCCTCTACTGCTTTTTTAGGTATGCCGCGCATTATGTGTATGCCGTATTTTAGCCCTTTGCTGTGTACATAATCGGCCAGACTTTTAAAGCCATTGTTATTTGCCGCCGATGGAAAACGGTTTACAGCAGGCTGGTAACGCCCGTACTGGTCTATAACATAACGCGGGTCGGTTTGGTTATAGCCACCGGCCTTGTCATTTTCTACATACCAACGTATATCGGTTACAATGTACTCCCAGCCGTGCTTTTTAAGGTTGACGGCCATATAATCGGCATTGGCTTTAACTTCTGCCTCGGTAACAGTAGGCCCATAGCAGTCCCAGCTGTTCCATCCCATTGGCGGGGTTTGTGCCCAGCTTTTAAAATCGTCTTTACCCGATGTTTTTTTTGTAGAAGAACACCCTGTAATAACAAGGCAGACCATTGCAAATAATACTGTTGTTTGTCTAAAATTCATGTGTGGTTTAATCTATTGGTTAACTATTTTGTGTCTGCCACAAGGCAGTCTTGCTTATTGTCTATTGCTTATTGCCTATTGCTTTATTGCCTATTGCTTTTATTGCCTATTGCTTTATTGCCCATTGCTTTATTGCCCATTGCTTATTACCTATTGCTTATTGCCTATTGCTTATTGTTAGCAGCTTTCTCTTTATCCACTATCTTTTTATAATACGCCTGCATTGCATAAAAGGCTTTTTTCTTTTGCCCGTCTTTGCTTATAAGCCCCTTGGTATTCCAACCCTCCTGGTAGGTTGGGTTGTTACGCTTAGGCGAACGGAAATCGGCCAGTATCCATGGCGAGATACCACTGTAACTATCCGGAAACTGGTTTTCGAACATTTTTATTTGCTCTTGGTAAAACCATTCCTGGTACTCTTCACTAAAGCGGGCTGTTTTATCTGCATGAAAGCCAAAGTTACCTTCGGCACCGGTCTCGCTTATAAAAAAAGGCTTGTCATACGCCACGCTCCATTTTGCCGTGCGGCAATCGGCAGGTGTGCCCCTGTACCAGCCCAGGTATTCATTCAGGGCAACAATATCGGTATACTCGCCAAGTGGGTCGTCTACGTGGTTTACGCCCTCGTTATAGCCTACTTCCAGCGCGGCAGATACCAATCTTGAGCCATCCAGCTTTTTAGCCATCTTGGCCAGTGTACTCATAAACGTGGTACGTGTAGGGCTAACAGGTGTTTCGTTACCAACCGACCAGATGATGATACTCGCCCTGTTACGGTCGCGTGTTACCATCTCGGTCAATTGCTTTTTAGCCTTTACCAATACTTCCGGGTTGCCGAATTCTATCGTCCAGTACACCGGTATCTCGCTCCACACCATAAGGCCAAGCGAATCGGCTACGCGGGTCATGTTCTCGCTGTGCGGATAATGTGCCAGCCTAACCATGTTACAGTTAAGCTCCTTAGCCCAGCCTAACAACTGGTTGGCATCTTTAACGCTGTGTGCACGGCGTATTTGCTGCGGAATCTCCTCATGGATGCTGATGCCCCTTAAAAATACCTGGCTACCGTTAAGGATGATCTTTTTACCCGAAACCTCGATTTTCCTGAAACCTATCTTCTCTGAAACCGACTCATTACCTAAAGCAAATTTTACCTGGTACAGCTTAGGGCTTTCCGGCGACCATAACCCTATTTTATTAGCTTCGAAGTTAAAGGCTACGCTATCCCCCTGTATGGCAAATTCTTTTTTAAGTTTCAGTTCCGGTATTTCTACCGAAACCTTTGCACCTGCAGCCGGGGCATTCATTTTTGCCCAACCGCTTAGTTTGTATTTACCTTTTTTCTTAGCAGCCACAATATCCTGAGACGGGTCTAACTGCAAGTTATACTGCTGAATAAAATGTTCCGGTACCATAACCAGCTCAACATCGCGGGTAATTCCTCCGTAGTTCCACCAGTCGGTGTTAACGGTGGGTATTTCATCGGCATGGCGCCTGTTATCTACCCTTACCACTAAAAAGTTGTCTTTATCTTTTAAAAGCTCTTTAGGTATCTTAAAGTTAAAAGCCGTAAACCCGCCTTTGTGCATCCCAAGTTTTTTACCGTTTAGATACACGTGCGCCTCGTAGTTTACCGCACCGAAGTACAAATACACATCTTTGCCCACTGCCGCAGATGGCCTATCAAAATTGCGTTGGTACCAAACAGTGCCTTCATAATACAAAAACTGGTGATCCTGGCTGTTCCAGTCGCCCGGCACCTGTATGTTATAGGGCGCTTTGTAGCCGTGTTCCGTCCATTGGGTAGGGCCTTTAGGCTCGCTGTTGTTCCAGTAAGCCCCGGCATCTTTTTCGGGGCGCTCCTTAAAACGGTAATCGTAAAAGCCCGTATCATATGGGTCTACAATGTAATGCCAGGTGCCGTTAAGCGATACATGCTCGCGGCCCTGCGTGTTCACAATAAGTGCATCCTGGGCGTTTGCGCTAAGCAAAACGCCCAAAATGGCTATGGCTGAGATAAATAATTTTTTCATAATTGTAATTGTTGGATAGATGTTTTGGATATTTTTTACTGTAAGCTAATGGTATAGCTGTAGGTATATTTAGGAGCCTTAAGCAGGTACTGCTCATGTGGCAGCGCTCCCCAGCTGTTATCGCCACCTACACCACGCTGCGCGTAATCAACATGAAGATATACTTTATCTTCAGGGTGAATATCGTTAGTATGGCGCTGGTCTTTAGTTTTACCCGGGTCTATATTCTCTGTAGAAACATTCATGGCGCTAAAGCTAAGTGGCTGGTCGCCTGTAATTTTTAAACCTTTGCCTGCTGCGTTTTGCAGGGCAAGCCAGCGCACATCGGTCTTGTAACCGCATTCCTGCGGGCGAATGTACGTCCATGTAAACTGGTTGGCCACCTTATCAGTATACTCTCCCACAAACGAAGCCGTATTCCTGTCAGAATAATTTTCCCATGGGCCGCGGCCGTAGTAGCTTAGATCGCCGTAGCTTCCGTCAAGTTCTAAACGCATACCAAAACGCGGAAGTTCCGGCAATTCTTTACCTGTTTTATCTATAGATGCTGTAACTTTTATGCTACCATCAACCTGAATCAAATAGTTAACCGTATACGGTACATTTACACCGGCCAACTGGTATTTAACCTCTATAGGCAATCCGGCATCGGTTTTATCGCCAACAGTAACGTTTTGTACTGTAGGGTTTTTGTGAGCATCTTTCCACACGGCCAGTTTAATTTGCTCCTTGCTGCCAAAATCATTATCGGTTGGTGCCCTCCAAAAATATGGTATAGGGAAATTGGTAATTATCTCTTTATCCTCTTTTTTTGATGTGTAGCTTATAAGCGCCCCTTTTTCAAGGTCAAAAGAGCCTTCTGCATTGCCCGCCTCAAAAGTAAGGGTGTTACCTTTCTTTTTATACTTTAGTTTGCCTTTGGCAATAGCGGCGGTATCTTTAGCCGTAAAGTAATTGCCTTTACCAAGATTAAACTGCTCTCTTGCCACTTCGTAGCCTGCCGGAACAAGATCTGTAGACTGTTGGGTATAAGCGTAGGCATTAAGAAAATATTCCGATGTACCGTCAAATTCAAAAATATGGGTATCGCTGCCTGTCCTTCCAGGAGCTGCACCGGTGTTAAAGGTATGTGTATCTACTACTTTACCATTTTTTACAAGCTCCAGCTTAAAATTAAATTGCGTAAGATTAGTATACTGGTACAGGTTTTTAATGCTTAGTTTAGATGTCGCAGTATCGTAGCTAAAGCGAATATCCTGGTACACTTTTTTAACTTCGGCAAGGCCCGGATGCGGAATACGGTTGGCATTGATAAGGCCGTTAGAACAAAAATTCTCATCATTATGCATATCCTTACCGCCAAGGTCGCCTCCATAGGCTAAAAACTCAGTCCCTTTAGCATCATGGGTTGTCATTCCCTGGTCTACCCAGTCCCAAATACAGCCACCTTGCATACGCGGACTGTTTTCTATAATATTATAATACTCCTGAAAGTTACCGTTACTGTTACCCATAGCGTGTGAGTATTCACACATTATAAACGGCCTTTCTTTATCTGATGCTGCATACGCCTTCATATAATCTATTCCAGGGTACATTGGGGCAACAATATCGGTATCTGCATTTTCCCCTGCCTGCTCGAACATTATAGGGCGCGATGGGTCGCGTTGCTTAAGCCACTTGTAATTATCATAAAATACCGGGCCGTTACCGCACTCATTACCCATAGACCATATAATGACAGACGGGTGGTTTTTATCAATTTCCAGCATGCGCTGAATACGATCGGTATGTGCGGCAGCCCATTCCGGCAGGTAAGCAGGATGTTTAGATTTATCAAACGGACCCTGAAGCTCTGCTCCCATACCGTGAGTTTCTATATTGGCCTCATCTACCACATAAAAGCCATATTGGTCGCACAGGTCATAAAAATAGGTATCGTGCGGATAATGGCACATACGTATGGTATTGATGTTGTTTTGCTTCATAAGGGCAAGGTCTTTCATCATCAGTTCCCTGTTGGGCACGTGGCCGTTAATAGGGTCGTGCTCGTGTATGTTTACACCACTCACCATTATCGCTTTACCGTTTACTAACAGCTGGGCATTTTTAATCTCAACCCTCCTAAAACCGGTGCGGCCGGTAATAACATCCGTTTCACCTTTTTGGCCTTCCCATGTCATGACATAACGGTACAGATTAGGCGTTTCATCGCTCCACTTTTCTACTTTAGGCAGGGTTGTGCTAAATTCAAGGTTTTTAGAGTTGGCATTAAGATCCATACTCTTGTTAAACACCTCTTTACCCGATGGGTCTAACAACTTAAACGTAAATTTACCCACACCTTTTGAGTTGGCGTAATTATACTTTTTAAAGTTAACTTTTGCCGATAATATCCCGTTTGTATAGCTATCATCAAGGTTGGCACCAACTTCATAGTCCTGCACCGCAACGGCAGGCATGGCTTGCAAATATACATCGCGCTCTATACCCGATAATCTCCAGAAATCCTGGTCTTCCAGGTAGCTGCCATCATGCCAGCGGAATACCTGTACTGCAATTTGGTTCTCGCCCTTTTTAAGCAGGAAGGTAATATCAAACTCAGCAGCAGTTTTAGAAGCTTTGGTCATACCCGCCTCTTTACCGTTTACATAGATCCTGGCATAACCGGTAATCGATCCAAAATGTAATAGTACCGCTTTATTATCCCAATTTTGAGGTATGGTAAACGTGCGCCTGTATGTTCCTACCGGATTGTATTTTTCATTTACAAAAGGTGGATTTTTAGGAAACGGATATACTATATTGGTGTAGATAGGAATATCATACCCCTGCATTTCCCAGTTTGAAGGTACCGGAATGGTTTTCCAGCTGCTGTCATTAAAACCTGCCTCATAAAAATTCATGGGGCGCTCTGCCGGTGTTTTTACAATATTGAATTTCCAGTTGCCGTTAAGGCTCTGGTAATAAGGTGACGCTTCCGGCTTTAAGGCTATTGCCGATGCCTCAGAATCGTATACAATAAAATTAGCATGGGGTTTTTGTTTGTTTCTTTCAAAAACCTGAGGGTTTTCCCATTCGTTTTGTTTTTGCTGTGCAGATAGTTGCAACGTAAGCAAAAGTAATGGCGCTAATAGTTTCTTCATAATGTTGTGGTAAGGTATTTAATAGTTTTTATGGCGCAGCATGGCCTCTACAAGGTAGTAGTCGCCGTAGCTAAGCGGTGTATCAATTTCGGTTTTATTAGGCATGTTGCCCACGCCGTGCATTAGTATAAAGCCTCCGTTTGCTTTTAGTTTGGCTATATATTCAGGGGTTAGCAGGTTGCCCAGTATCGTCTCAGCATCGGTTCGGAATTTATCTGCCAGTGTTTTATCAGAATATTTACTCAGTTCAAACAAGGCTGATGATATTATGGCTGCCGCCGATGAATCACGTAATGCATTGGGTATGCCAGGCGCGTTAAAATCCCAATAGGGTATCATGTCCTTTGGCAGATTAGGGTTGTTCAGGATAAAATTGGCAATATTTTCTGCCTGTTTAAGGTATTGGGCATCTTTAGTTTCGCGGTACATTACTACGTAGCCGTATAGGCCCCAGGCCTGCCCACGTGCCCACGCCGAATCATCGGCTGCGCCCTGGTTGGTAATTTGTTTGGTAACAGCCCCCGTATTGATATCGTAAACTACTTCATGATACGAACTGAAATCTTTACGAAAATGGTTCTTCATGGTAGTATTGGCGTGGTTTACCGCAATTTTGTAGTACGTGCTGTCGCCACTGTGTTTTGTAGCCCAAAACAACAACTCAAGGTTCATCATGTTATCAATAATAACCGGCATCTCATTAGCCGATGCATGGTTCCACGGCGCGCTATCCCAGGATTTTATGCATTTTGCCTTTTCGTTGTAGCGTGATGATAACGATTTGGCACTGTTCATAAGTATTTCTTCGTATTCTTTACTTGGAGAAAGGCGCTGCGCATTGCCAAAGCTGCAATACATCATAAAGCCAAGATCGTGCGTTGATTTATTAAACTGCTCTTTTTTAAGATCCTGCAAAACCGTTTCCGCCTTTTTTTTCAGGTCGGCATCTTTATGGTCTTCGTTAAGGTATAAAAGTGTACCGGGGTAAAAGCCGCTGCACCACCAGCCTGAATCGCTTGTTTCTAACGAATCTTTATCGGCATGATAGGTTTTAGGAAAACGCCCCTGTGGGGTTATACTACCCAAATATTTGTATTGCGAAGCCGCAGTTTGCAGTGTTGTTTCTATTTTTTTATCCAGGCTGTCATCAGCTGCCTGCTCTTTTTGTTTTTCTTTTTGGCTGCATGATGCCAAAATAAGCAGCGTAAAAAGTGATACTAATTGTTTTTTCATGATGTTTTTGGAATTGGATATTTGTAATTTAATGAGGCAAATTTTTAACTTCTAAAATGTTTACCGGCTGCGGTGCTGTGTGGTTAAGCCCTTCACCATCAGCCTGTGTAACTTTTTGAGAAAAAATATGGAGTTGCCTTTTCCCATCCCATAACGCTGTATCATAATTCGGCTCCCAATCCCCTACAGATTCTTCTGTAAGGTCTTTAATTTCCCATACCTTCTTCTCGATGTCTGCATAAGCAAGGGTAATTTTGCCCCCCCGCTCTGCATCCCTGAAAAGGAGATACAAGATAGCCTTATTTATTAAAACTTTTGGCCGCGAAATCGTTATATTTTTTGTCCCGCCGCCACCTAAAGTAAAGGTATTTTTATGAAAATTTGTATTCAGCAGTTGCCACTTTCCGTTAGCCTTGTACACAACTTTGTATTGTGGAATGCTGTCGCTGTTCCAGTAGGTTGCAATGTATGGGTTGCCATCTTCATCAGTAGTCATAGACGTTTGATTAATTAGGCTGCTATTTTGTGGAACGTTCCATGCTATCTCAGCAGTGGCAACGGTAATAGGCAGTGCATATATTTCGCCTGTTGATTTTTGCCAGGTTACACCGCTATCTTTAGATATTGCATAGCAAATATCATGGTTGGTAGCTACATCCCAACTCTCCCGCCAAACCCACGATAGGTGAACATAGCCCTGCCTATCTACACACATTTGCCAGTAGGCACTGCGGGCTTCTTCGCCATTAAGGAGGTTGTTTTGCAGGCGTGTCCACTTACCCGTCTCTGGATCATAATTGTTAATTACCACATTGCCCCTTCCCGATGCGCCCGACCTGTAGCAAAATAGCATTTTACCATCAGGCAGGTTATGAAACTCCGGATAGGTAACCTTTAGCTCCTGATCGCCTGTCATAAGCTCTTCAGCGCCTAATTCCAAACTTAGTGGCTCTTTACCTTTTACGTAGCGCAATCGGGTATCGTGGTGGTCCCAGCTTACGTGCAGATAACCTTTAGCATCAACCGCTATGCTTATGCTGTTGTGGGCATCTTTTACATTGCCTTTATACGCCGTTTTTAACACCTGCCATTTGCTGCCCCCAAGTTTGCGCTTACCTAAAACCATCGTACTGTCATTATCATAATAGGCTGTATACTGATAGTCTTTATGAGTAGTTAACGCACTATTCCTGAATACAACCGTATTAACCGAATTGTTGCTCCACCCCTCGCCAACAGTAGTTTCCTTAACTTTAAGCGATGCACAGCCTGTTAGCACGATACAGAGGCATAGGCTAAAAGCTTCTGTGATGCTATGTTGTTTGGTACGTACCATCTTAAGGTTTACTTTTTTTTATCGGTTGGATAATAGGCATGGTCTATTTGTGCTTTTTTACCACCCCAAATTTGCTGTTGGGTGTAAAGTGCATCGGGCGCCGACCAAAATGCTGCTTCCTGCGGTAATCCCAATACCAAAAAAGCTTCAGTACACAAATAAAGGCTACCCGTAGAAATGTAGGGTTCTCCAATTTCCGGCTGGTGGCCGTAAAAACCTATGGTAAGCCAGCCCTTAGCATCAAACGTGCCGGGGGCTTCCATTTGTTTTTTTATAATAGCCTGCAAAGCACAACGCACCTGCGCCGGGCTTACCCCATAAGGAAGCTCCTGCAACAATGCCATTTGCGATAATGCCTGAAACGCTCCCACCCTGTATGCTAATGACCGCCCTATAGCTGGATAAGTGCCTTCCGGTGAAATTAAACGTTCCTGTATGCTGGCATAACGGCGGGAACGCTCTAAAAAAGTACCGTAATTATCTATATAATCGGTTTTATAACGCCAGTTTTTAAGCGTTTCTTCCTTATCCTTAAGTACCAATAAGATATCCAGTATCATAGGCTGAATTACAAAACTGTTGTAATAATCATAATGAAAGTCGGGTCCGTCGCCATACACGCCGTCGCCTAAATACCATTCGTTATGCTTATTAAGTGCATATTCTAACCGAACCATATCGGCCAGGCCCTCTGCATCAAATTTTAATATAGCCGCCTCTATCATTCCCGTAAACAAGAGCCAGTTGGTATACGCAGGAGAGATACCCCGTGTGGATTTTAAAGCCATAAGCACATTTTGTTTTACACGTGGCTCTAAAGGATCCCACAACTGATGCGGTGCCCTTATAAGTGCCTGGGCTAAAAAAGCAGCATCAACAAGGGGTTGCCCACCATCGATAAAATTCATAAAATCTGCCGCCTTGGGGTTGGTAGCATTATCAATACATTGTAAGGCCAGCTTTATATATTGCTGCCTAAGTTTACCTTCATCGGTAGTATCAGCGCCTAATTCCAGCCACGGGGCCATCCCGCTTAGCGTACGGCCAAAAGCCTCAAGATACGTTACTTTATCCCTGTCGCCGTAAGCATTGGGAGAGGTTTCAACAGGCATATCAAGCTTTAAGCGGTTTTTGCTGAGGGCATCCAGCACAGGATGGGCTATTTTAGTAAGGGTTGTAACAAAATACTTTCGGGACTCTTTACCACTATTTGCCTGCTGTGCAACTGCACCGGTGGCTATAAGTAACATCAATCCGAAAAAATATTTAATTCCTGCCATAAGTTTAAATTCATGATGCAAATAAATCATTAAGTTTTCTGTTTAGATTATCCCTAAAACGAAAACGATTTCTTTAATCAGGCAAAAAAAATTGGTTAAGCACCTCTTATATCAATTCCGCAATACTCTCGTAAATTAAATGTATCCTACCCTTTTTTACTGCCTTTTTTTTACATATTTTCAAATTTATAAACATTAACTTTGTTATCATACCAGTCCCCACCAGTTTTTGTATATTAGCCCACCAGTTAATTGTTATTATTACACTTATTGCTTTGTAGCTCTATTTTATGAAAATAATTGAGATTGATACCCGTAAAAGTCTTCCTAAATACAAGCAGATCGTGCTCTCTATTGAGACTGCAATAGCCGATAAAAGGCTAAAGCGCGGCGATAAGCTTCCGTCTGTAAATAAAGTAGCGTTAGAATTTTCACTATCGCGCGATACGATATTACTGGCTTATGAAGAACTTAAAAAGCGCGGCATCATTTATTCCCGATTAGGAAAAGGATATTACATAAAAAGCGAGGAATACACCCTTGAGCAGCGTATCTTTTTATTATTTGATGAATTTAATTCGTTTAAAGAAGATCTTTACAACTCGTTTATAGAAACTGTGGGCAGCATAGCGCAGACGGATATATTTTTCCATTACTTTAGTATTGATGTCTTTAAAAAACTGGTTAACGAAAATAACGGTGATTATTCTAAGTACATCATTATGCCTACTACACTTAAGGGCGCAGCTGAGATTATCAACACATTACCTAAAAATGATGTATACATATTAGACCAAACTAACACTGAACTGGCAGAATACCCCTCGATACATCAAAATTTTGTAAATGATATTTACAATGCTTTGGAGACCGGGTACAGCAAACTTGGCAAATACAAAAAACTAATACTTATTTTCCCCGCCTTTAAACAGCCGCCCGGTATGCAGGAGGGTTTTATTAAATTTTGCGAAGAGCACAGCCTTACCTATGAAATAATCCCTGATTTTGAAGATCATGGTATAGATGTAGGTGATGTTTACATAATACCTAATGACAGGCACTTGGTAAAGGTAATTGAACAGGCAAAGGTGCAGCAATTGAAGATTGGCACTGATATTGGCATTATATCGTATAACGATACGCCGCTTAAAAAAGTTATTGAGAATGGCATAACCACCATATCTACCGACTTTAAAGCTATGGGCAGAATATTAGGTGAGATGATATTACAGCAAAAAAAGATACAGGTAGAAAATGTAAGCAGGCTCATAGAGCGCGGATCCTTATAAACAGGAAGCCCAATGAAATTCATTGGACTTGCTGTTTATTTTGATCTATATATTAGTCTGTAAGCTTAAAGTTGTAAATGATAGTTCCACTTTGCTTGTCCGGTGCATTAGGCGCCGGTGTCCATGTAGTTTGCATAGCCGCCGCTTTCGCCTGCGTTAAAAGGCAGGTTGCCGAGTTGGTTGTTCCCCTTACACCTGCAGTTGCACTGATAACCTTTCCCGCAGGATTTGCATAAACCTGTACTACAACCACACCTTCTTCGTTACACGTGTAACCCGGTTTAGGTGTGCTAAGCGGTTTTCTTCCATTCATGTTGTAATTACCAACACCTGTACCATGCCCTGCTCCGCTACCACCGCCGGAACCACTTCCTGAGCCCGGCCCGGTACCTGTACCATTGCCGCTGCCTGTTCCTCCACCAGAGCCGCCTCCGCTACCTCCTGTACCATAATTACCGTTACTTAGGCCATTGTTAGAACCCTGGTTGCCACCCTGAGTAGTATTGCCGCTACCGCCGCTATTACTGCCTCCTATAATTGCATCAAGTGCCGAATTACTGGGTTTAGGTGGTGCCTTTGGTTTCGTCTCTACTACAGGCTTGGGGGTTTGCACTTCCGGAGCCCTGTTTTTTACGGGTTGGGTATTGGCTACTGCCTCAGCTTTATCATCATCGCTGCCCACAACTTCTTCAGCTGGGGCAGATTGTGTTGGGGCTGTTTTTGCTACAGCCTCACTTTGATATTTGGCACCAAGGCCGTTATCGCTGTCACCAAAGTTTACAGCAACACCGCCACCGCCTCCACCACCTTCTTCAAGCATTACAACTACCTCTTCTTTCTTTACATCAGTCTTGTCCACATCAAACTTCAGGACAAACAACAGGAGCATTACCACTGCAAAAATAGCGGCTGTAATTACCCCCGATTCTTTTTCCTCTCTTTTTAGCTGTAGCATATTAAGGCTTTTTAGTTGTGGCTATAACAAATTTTAGTTTTTGGCTCTCCCCAATTTCAAGGATATTTACCATCTCCTGAACTCTAAGGTCGTACGGAAACCTTACAATAACCGTGCTGTCTTTTGTTTGTTCTACATGTTGCGCCAACCTACCCGCCAGCGAATCAAACGCCACAGGGGCCTGATCGAGATAATATCTGTTTTCCTTTCCTTCTTCTACCTGTATAGAAAGGCTTATATGGCTTTTAGTGGTTTGCGCCGTACTGCGTGCTTTGGGCAGGCTCAGCTTTATTACATTAGGGTTAGCCAGCGTAGACACAATAAGGAAGAACAGGAACAAAAAGAACATGATATCGCTAAGCGATGAAGCCGCGATCTCTGCATGAAAACGTTTATTTCTTTTAACCCTCATTATTTACCTGTAGTTATAATAGTTACAAATTGTATAGCCTGCCTTTGTAAACGAAGCGAAAAGTTATCTATCATCATATTAAAATAGTGGTAACCCGAATACGCTATAACCCCAACAACAAGGCCAAGGCCGGAGCTGATCATCTTTTGGTATAAACCTTCAGATATGGTATCTATGGTTATCTCCCCATCTACCGATATTTTTTGAAAAATAACAATTACACCCCCTATAGTACCAATAAATCCAAGAATAGGCGCTATACCCGCCACAAGACCCAGCCAGCCCAGTTTTTTCTCCATCATTCCTATTTCTACATTGGTTTGCTTCTCCATCATGCCTTCAATTTCGCTTAATGGGCGGCCTATAAGGCTTATACCTGCCTCAAGTATATAACCTTCTGCCGTACCGGCTTTGCCGGCTGTCATTTGCGCTAACTCAATTTTTCCTGAACTCAGCTGAAAGCGAATTTCATTTATAATCGCATCGTTTTGTTTCATTACCTTATTGTAATAAATGGCCCTTTCAATAATCACGTACACGGTAAGAAACAGCAAAAGCATAATGGGAATTACCATTACACCCCCATTCATCAACATTTCAAATAATCGAATAGGTTCTGCGTTTTTTGCGGCCTTTGTAGCGGCAGCAGCTGTATCTTGTGCCGCTGCAGGAATAGTATCCTGTAGTAAGAAAATTAAATTTGTCATCTGTTATTGTTAGTTGCTTCTAAAAAAAGTTTTCCCGTTTTATGATTATAACGAATATATTGTTTATTACGTATGCAAATAAATAAAAAACCTGCCTATTGGCATAGGCAGGTTTCATTTATTTTAACAAAAAAGCTTAAGCTACCTCGTTGTGGCGTTTCTCAATTGCTTCTTTATCTTCTTTAGACATTGTATCTACAAGTACCGGTGTTGCAATAAATAGTGAAGAATATGTTCCTACTATAATACCCACAAGCATTGCAAATATAAATCCGCGGATAGACTCACCACCAAAGATGAACATGATAAGTAATACAAGGATCATGGTTAATGATGTATTAACCGTTCTCGACAATGTTGTATTAATTGAATCGTTTACTATTTGTTTAAAGCTACCTTTTGTGTTACCGGCAAGGTACTCACGAACCCTGTCAAACACAATTACCGTATCATTCATGGAGTAACCAATTACGGTAAGGATAGCAGCAATAAAGTGCTGATCCATTTCCATATGGAAAGGCATAAACTTGTAAAGCGCAGAGTAAAGGCCCAATACAAAGATAACGTCGTGCGCCACCGCTGCAATCGCACCAAGGCTGTACTGCCATTTCCTGAAACTTACCATTAGGTAAATAAACACGATTGCCATTGCACCTAATACTGCATAGTATGAGTTGGTTTTAATATCATCTGCAACTACTGCACTTACCTTAGATGCCTGTACAATACCAAGGTTTTTACCTTCATTAGCGTTTACAAACTGCTCGTAAGACATGTTTGTGTAGTACTTTTTAAGGCCTTCATAAAGCATTCTGTTTACTTCGGCATCGGCCTCAACTGTGTTTTCAGCAATTTTATATTTAGTAGTGATCCTTAACTGAGAATCGTTACCAAATACTTTAGCATCTACACCACCGTCAAATACTTCACCAAGTTCATCCCTTACTGTTTCTACAGATACCGGTTTCTCAAATTTGATCTGGAACGTACGGCCACCTGCAAAATCGATACCTTCATCAAGGCCGTTAACATAGAACGACACACAGCTTAAGATAACTACTGCTGATGAGAATATGTATGTAAATTTCTTAGCTCCAAGGAAGTTGAAGTGTACATTAGTAAACCAGTTTCTTGACATACCGGTTACAAAAGTTAGTTTATCGCCCCTCCTGATACTCCAGTCGAGGAAAATCCTTGTAATGAAGATAGAAGTAAATAATGACGTAAATATACCTATCAATAGTGTAGTTGCGAAACCTTTAACCGGCCCTGTACCAAATATTAATAGTACCAAACCTGTAAGTACGTGTGTTACGTTAGCATCGGTAATAGATGACATTGCACCCCTCCAGCTAAATGATGTTTTAACAGCCTCATCAAGCGTTTTGCCGTGGCGGATTTCTTCTTTGGCACGCTCATAGATGATAATATTAGCATCTACTGCTGTACCAATTGTAAGTACGATACCCGCAATACCGGGAAGTGTAAGCACTGCGCCTAAACTTGCAAGGAAACCAAAAAGGAAAAGTATGTTTACAAGTAGTGCAGCATTTGCATACCAGCCTGCTTTACCGTAATAAACCACCATCCAAAGTGATACAAGCAATAAACCTACTATAGATGAGTTAATACCGTTATCAATAGCTTCCTGACCAAGGGACGGACCTACTACTTCACTCTGTACGATATCAGCCTTAGCCGGTAATTTACCAGCCCTAAGGATGTTAGCTAAATCTTTTGTTTCAGTTACATCAAATGCACCTGATATTTGAGAGTTACCACCGGCAATTGGGCCTGTAGTTACACCCGGAGCAGAGTAAACAACATTATCAAGAACAATAGCAATATAACCTTGCTCCCTGTATGCTTTACCTGTCATTTCTTCCCATTTCTGGGCACCAACAGTGTTCATTTGCATGCTTACCGCAGGCTTGTTCATCTGGTCAAACGTTGCACTTGCATCGGTAATTACGTTACCGCCAAGTGGTGCAATATTTTCTTTATTTCCTTTAAGGGCATAAAGTTCAAGGATACCTGCTGCTTTACGCACATCTTCTTTACCCCATGCAAAACGTGCATTACGAAGTTCGGCAGGTAAAAGGCTGCGGATGTCAGACCTCTTAAGGTAGCTGTTTACTTTAGCAGTATCTTTTGTAGATACAACCGCTAAAACAGGGCCACCCTGACTCATTTGAAGCTTGTCTAAAAGTGGATTGTTGCCTTTTTTTGCAGCAGCAGAATCGTTATTAGCTCCTAAAAGTTTTTCTATAGAATCGTTAGATGCTGTTGCAGTTTCCGGTGTAGCAGCAGTAGCGGTCTCCGTTTTCTTAAGGGTTTCGTTTGCAGTAAAGAAAAAGTTTTGAAGGTCTTGCGCTTTGTAAGCTTCCCAAAACTCTAACTGTGCAGTACTTTGCAATAGTTTTTTAACACGGTCTATATCTTTTGCACCCGGTAACTCTACCATGATACGGCCTGTTTCACCCAGCTTCTGGATGTTAGGCTGAACCACACCAAATTTATCGATACGCTCTGTTAGTACACCAAATGCACTATCAATAGACTCGCTAACTTTTTTCCTGATAACGGTTTTAACCTGAGCATCAGTCATATCTATGTTAACAGCTTCGCTACCCATTATCCTGTTGGTAAACAGTTCCGGCGACGCTAATTTTACACTTCCGTTAGACTCTTTATCAAAAGCTTTGAAAAAAGCATCAAGATAGTCTTCATTACCCTCCCTCTCTTTAGTAGCTCTTTCTAAAGCTTTATTAAAGACAGGATTTTTAGAGTTATTAGCTAAGCCTTTTAAAATCTCTTTTACAGAAATTTCAAGCATAACGTTAATACCTCCTTCAAGGTCAAGACCTTTGTTGATTTGCTTATCCCTTACTTCATTGTAGGTATAACCAAAAAAATGAACTTTCTCTTTACCTATCGAATCCAGGTATTTAAGTTCTTTTTCAGAGTTGCCATTTGCAAATGCCTTGGCATCATCTTCTATCCCGCCCGCAATGAACGTGAAGGAAAGCTGGTAAATACATACTATCGCAAATAATATTGCGAAAAATTTAATGAGTCCCTTATTCTGCATTATTTGTAAAAATTAATTTGTTCAATTTTTTAAAAACGAGCAAATATATAATTTACGATAAGATTAACCAATTTATTTACAAATTATATCATAAAAAAAAGCCACCCTTGGGCAGCCCTCCCCTATTATTATTTGCAGATACCCCGCCATCCCGCACAGGGCTTGTGTTTAGCGGCAATGCTGCGGCGTAAACGTTATATTGCCTCATTTATTATAATTGGCAATTAATCATCCATTTACATCGATACCGGTTTTACAAGCCGCACAATATGCTGTAGCTGCTTGCAATCAACAAAAAAGAGTCCGGAAAGATTACTCTTCCCGGACTCTTATATAATTTTACGAATCAGCTTATGCCAACACCTCTTTAAGGTCGGCATTCATATTCCTTACAGCATCGGCACTTTTGGCAAATTTTGCCTTTTCGTCGTCGCTTAGGTGTATATCAACAATTTCTTCAAGACCATTAGCGCCAATAATACACGGCACACCCATACAAATGTCATTCTGGCCATACTCTCCTTCTAAAAACACAGAGCAGGCAATCATTTTCTTTTGGTCGTTTAAAATACTGTCTACAAGGTACGCAACCGATGCTCCCGGTGCATACCATGCCGATGTACCTAAAAGGCCAGTAAGTGTAGCCCCACCCACCATAGTATCGGCAGCTACCTTATCCAGCACATCCTGCTGAAGGAAATTAGAAACCGGCATACCGTTATATGATGCCAGCCTTGTAAGCGGTATCATGGTTGTATCGCCATGTCCGCCTATTACCATACCATCTATATCGCCAATTGGCTTATCTAAAGCCTTAGATAAAAAGTACTTAAATCGCGAGCTATCCAGCGCGCCGCCCATACCTATTACCCTGTGCTTAGGCAGGCCTGTAGCTTTTAGGGTAAGGTATGTCATGGTGTCCATAGGGTTAGATACCACTACAATGATAGCATCCGGCGAATGTTTCAATACATTCTCTGCCACGCCTTTTACAATACCCGCATTTATACCTATAAGTTCTTCGCGTGTCATGCCCGGTTTCCTGGGTATGCCCGAAGTTATTACTACTACATTACTATTTGCTGTTTTGCTATAATCGCCTGTTATGCCAGATACCCTTGTGTTAAAACCGGTATTAGGTGCGCATTGCATAATATCCATAGCTTTACCTTCGGCAAAACCCTCTTTTATATCCAGCAATACAACTTCGCTTGCAATACCCCGATAAGAAATTACATCGGCACAGGTTGCGCCTACATTTCCGGCGCCTACGATCGTTACTTTCATACTCTATTATTTGGTTGGTTAATTGAATAAATACTGCAAAGACACGTTACTATTTATAAATTTACCAAAAGCAAGTATCGTTTGCACCTTAAAATTACCAATATTATATGTAATAGCCGCCTCTCCTATGTAATTTATTCTCGTTTTATATATACTTTTTAAACGTTCGTTAAGAATTTGCTGCAATGGTATGGTTTCTTCTATGGTTCCGGTCTCGCCGGTAACCTTATATTTAATGTCGCTGGTACTTACCATAAAGCTGCCCATAGCCTCCCATTTGCCAAATTCTTTAGATCCGCTTACCTGAAACTGCCACGTATCTACCAAACCGTTTATTTGGTTAATACCCAGTGAACCATAGTCAGTCTGCACATTTAAAAAGTCGAATGACACATCTTCTTTAGACCATGCCGCTAATAATGCAAAATGTATCTTTTTATCTTCCAGACTTTTAAAATACTGACTAAAATTATGCTTTAAGCCAAAGCCATATACCTGGTAGTTGCTCTTTTTAAGGTTTACCTGCGGCGAATATTTAACCACCAGCTCTGCGCCATAACAAAGCCCTAACGAGCCCTGTAGGTACGGATAGGCCACTACTTCCATATTCATGCCCTGTGGCGTTTCTAACCGTAACGGGCTGTCGCCCAATTCACCACTAAGATATACCTGATCTTTATTACCCAATGCCGTTGGTACACTTGCCTGCGTGCCTTCCTCCAACTGGAAAAAAGTAAAATCGCTGTTATAAATGGTAAACCTGCGGTCGCTTTGAGGTGTAACGAACACATTGACATGGAATGCCAGGTTAACATCCCACAGCTCAGGCTTTTTAGGGCTGCTTATCCATCCGGAAGCCGCCTGGTATACCGCTGCATCGGCAGCCGGGGTTATGTACTGGTCAGAAAAAAATAGGGCGTCACTAATGAGACGCCCTACCTGTTCAAGTTCTTGTGTTTGCGCTGTAGCGCCGCCCGTTATCAACAAGGCAGCAACAGCAATTGTCTTTATAAATGACCTATGCGTCAATTTTCGCATACACGGCGTTTTTCTCGATAAATTCCCTCCTTGGCGGAACCTCATCGCCCATAAGCATAGAGAATATTCTGTCGGCTTCCGGCAGGCTGTCTATACCTACCTGGCGCAGCGTGCGGAATTCAGGATCCATAGTAGTATCCCAAAGCTGCTCTGCATTCATCTCTCCAAGACCTTTATAACGCTGAATAGCAGTACCGCCACCCATACGCTCAGTGATCTGGTCGCGTTGGTTCTCCGTCCATGCATATTCTTTTTTAGTCCCTTTTTTTACAAGGTATAAAGGCGGGGTAGCAATATATACGTGCCCGTTCTCTATAAGTTCTTTCATAAAACGGAAGAAGAACGTTAATATAAGGGTAGAAATGTGCGAGCCGTCAACGTCGGCATCACACATAATAACTACTTTATGGTAACGCAGTTTTTCAAGGTTAAGCGCTTTACTGTCTTCGGCCGTACCAATAGTAACACCTAATGCAGTAAATATGTTACGAATCTCCTCATTTTCAAACACTTTGTGGTGCATAGCTTTTTCCACATTAAGGATTTTACCCCTTAACGGAAGTATAGCCTGAAACGCCCTGTCGCGCCCTTGTTTTGCAGTACCACCTGCCGAGTCGCCCTCTACAAGGAACACCTCACATTTTGCAGGATCCTGTTCAGAACAGTCGCTAAGTTTACCCGGCAATCCGCCGCCGCCCATAACAGTTTTACGCTGAACCATTTCGCGCGCTTTTTTAGCAGCGTGGCGTGCCTGTGCAGCAAGTATAACCTTTTGCACGATTATACGCGCATCGTTAGGGTTTTCCTCAAGGTAATTCTCAAGCATTTCGCTTACCGCCTGGCTTACAGGAGCTACCACCTCGCGGTTACCCAGCTTGGTTTTGGTTTGCCCTTCAAACTGAGGCTCAGCAACTTTAACCGATATGATAGCCGTAAGGCCCTCACGGAAGTCATCGCCGGATATCTCAAATTTAAGCTTATCTAAGAGCCCTGAGCTATCGGCATATTTTTTAAGGGTGTTGGTTAAACCCCTCCTAAAACCCGAAAGGTGCGTACCACCCTCGTGGGTATTAATGTTATTTACGTAAGAGAAAATATTCTCGGTATAGCTGGTGTTGTATATAAGCGCAACCTCCACAGGCACTTCGCCTTTTTCGCTTTCCATGCTGATAACATGAGAGATAATAGGCTCACGGTTACCATCAAGAAAACGGATATACTCTTTAAGGCCTTCATCCGAGTGGAAAACTTCCGACACGAACTCGCCTTTATCATCTTTTTCCCTTTTATCGGTAAGGGTAATGGTAATGCCTTTATTTAAGAATGATAGCTCGCGCATACGTGCCGCAAGGGTATCATAAGAAAACTCTGTGGTTTGGGTAAAAATGGTATCATCCGGGTGAAAAGTTTGCATGGTACCCCTTTTCTCCGTCTCGCCAATTTGCTTAACCGGATACATAGATTTACCCTTTTCGTATTCCTGCTCGTATATCTTGCCATCCCTGAAAACAGTGGATTTCATGTGGTTAGACAGCGCATTTACAACCGAAACACCCACACCGTGAAGGCCACCCGATACTTTATAAGAATCTTTATCGAATTTACCACCGGCACCAATCTTGGTCATTACAACCTCCAGTGCGCTAACACCTTCTTTTTTGTGCATGTCTACCGGGATACCACGGCCGTTATCCTCAACAGTAACAGATCCGTCCTCGTTTATGGCAACACCTATGGTATCGCAATGGCCGCCCATGGCCTCATCTATAGAGTTATCTACAACTTCGTAAACCAAATGGTGCAAACCCCTAACACCCACATCGCCAATATACATAGAAGGGCGCATCCTTACGTGCTCCATCCCCTCAAGGGCCTGAATACTATCTGCTGAATAATTGTTTTTCTTTACCTCTTCACTCATAAAATTTTATCTTAACGAAATTTTAAGTTAACGAACAAATATATAAAAACACAGGCGATAATGCTACTAAACAGCCTCTTTTAGCACCTAAGTTATTAACAATTTATTAAAACTTGCCATATTTTAAAGATATATCTAAATACTGTTAAAAGCATAAAACAAAAAACGCCCCGCTTACGGCGGGACGCTCTTTTACAAACAAACAAACTAAATTTTATAAACTATAATCCTACTACTAAACCTCTATCTTAACTACCTGTGCGATAGCAGTATCGGCCTGCACGTGGGCTGCATTGGCACGCCCGCTCGGGTCGGTGTTGGCCTGCCATTTGGGTATCCATTTTCTAACGGTTTGGGCAGCACTAACCTGCGGAAAATGCTTATGGAAAATACTCCTGTAAAAGTAAGCCTCTTTAGTTGCCGGGGTGTTGTACGGAAAGCGCTCTTCTGCCGCTTCCATCTCATCATCAGCTACTTGCGAAGAGCAATACTCAATTAAAGTATCTATCCAGTTGTACCCCACCCCATCGCTAAATTGCTCTTTTTGCCTCCACAATACCTCATCGGGCAGGTACGGACTATCGGGCATATCAAATGCCTTACGGAGTATGTATTTCTCTACCCCACCATAAGTTTTTGGCTGCTTTTCCTCGGGTTTGATTGTAATAGCGAGCTCTAAAAAAGCCTTGTCTAAAAAGGGTACGCGCGCCTCAAGTCCGTGAGCCATAGTACTTTTGTCTGCCCTTAGCAGGTCGGCCGTAAACAGTTTCTGAACCCTCTCGATCGTCTCTTTATGAAACTCTTCCGATGACGGTGCGTTCCTAAAATACAGGTATCCGCCAAAGATCTCATCGGCACCTTCGCCTGATAGCACTACCTTTATTCCCCTGTCTGTGATGGCTTTACTTAAAAAATACATGGGTGTACTGGCCCTTATTGATGTAACATCGTACGTTTCAAGGTGCCAGATAAGCTTATCGAGTATCTCAATACCCTGATCTATAGTAAAATGCACTTCGTAATGCTCTGTGCCTAAAAATTCGGCAACCTTGCGTGCAGCTACGGCATCGGGCGCCATGGCATCCAAACCTATTGAAAATGAGTGAAGTTTGTGGCTGCTGCCCTTTAAAAGCCTTGCAGCGATAGACGACGTTAACGACGAATCCAGCCCGCCCGAAAGCAGCACCCCAACGGGCACATCACTCATTAAACGTTTCTCTACTGCTTGTGTAAGCGACTGGCGTATAGCCTCATAATCAACCTCTTCCACACCTTTAGAGGCATCTTCCCACCGCGGCCTGTAGTATTTTACAAAGCCCGTTTTAGGCGTATAGTAATGCCCCGGGGGGAAGGTTGAGAACGACTTGCATTGGTCTGTAATGGCTTTCATTTCAGAAGCAAAGTACACCCTGCCCCTCTCGTCCAATCCATAATATAATGGCTTGACACCCAGCGGGTCGCGTCCGGCAATAAAGTCATCGCCATCTATAACCACAAAGGCAAAGATACCATCCAGCATATCGCAAAACTCATAGCCATACTCCTCATATAGGTGTACAATTACCTCAGAATCAGACATTGTCCTGAACGTATGGTGTTTTAGCACGGTATCTCGAAGCTTTTGGTGGTTATAGATCTCACCATTGTGTATCATCCAGGCAGCTGCAGAACCCTGAATAGGCTGTTTACCAGTATGTAAGTCTACAATAGACAGGCGCTCATGGCTTAAAATATGCCCGTTTTGGGTTATATGCAAGTCGCTTTCATCGGGGCCGCGGTGCGACATCCTTTTGCTAAGTTGCTTTACTAATGCTTCGTCTTTTCCTTTACCTATTATTGCTAAAATGCCACACATACTGTCTTATATTTAAAGTTGGATGTCAAAAACACTTATTTGGTTATTTTCAACAAGACAAAATTGCATTTTACCTTTCAATTATAAAACATAATTTAACAATATGCTTACAATTTAAAACTTAAAACTGCGATTTTAAATGGTTTGATATTTCACTTTTGGATTTTGAGTTAGCCTGCTTACAGTTTGTAAATTCGGCACTCTCCTGATAGCCCTTTATAGGCGATTAACCACTGTAATATACCGATCGGTATATTTTTTAAAACAGAAAAACCCTTCAAATTGGAAATATACCGATTGGTATAATTTTAATTTATGGGTTTGGATTTTTTTAGCGGAAAATTAATTCGCGTTTTAAAAATTACAATTGAATTTTCATCTTATAAAATTCCTGAAATTCCATCTAATTAATTTTTTGAATAGCGAGGATTCTCCTTATTGATAAATCCTTCATAGAGCCCTTCGGGTAAAGTCGACACGGCGAGGTTAAACTGAGCTTTGTTCTCATTACGTTTTGCAACATCTTTAAGGTAATAATTGTACTTTTGGTACACATAACACATGCGTATACGGTTATGTACATCTAAATCGGTATCCTGTATCATGGCTAAAAGCCTGGCAGCAATTTTATCCCTGTCTTTAGCCTCATATATTAGCTTGCCTGTATCGTTTATGTCGCCATAATAATGACTTTCTGGAGCGTTATCTATTTTGAGGCTGATACCTATAAGTAAATCACCAATATTAATACCCAGCTTTTCCAGCTCTTTAATATAGGTATGCCTGCGCACCTCGCCGGTACCGGTAGTGGCAGCATCCTCAAAATCAGTATCAACAATGGTAAGATGGGCACACATAAAAACATCCCATTGGGTAGTTTCTGCTGCCAGTACTGCAATATTCCTCATGTGCAGGCGGGATAGTAGGCTTACGCGGGTAGTGCCAACAATACGGCGGCTCCGTTTACAATCAAGAGCAATTGCCTCGGAGTAGTAGCGCCACAAATAATCTTCAAAATCAGTATTGGTAGTACCTTTAGGTGTATTAGTATAGGCTTCGGCAAGAAGCTTTTTAAATTTCCAGTCGGTTGCATACAGCCTGTCGGCCTGTACCCATTTATTACTTTGCCATTCGCACCACTTGTTATAATACTGCGCGTAATCTTCATCCTTCTCTTCATAAGGCTCGCCCAGTTTAGCATTGGCGTAGTCTAAAAATGCGGTCATCTCAGCACCGGGTGCATCAGGAAATTCTATATCATAATTTTTCGCATCGTCATAAAATACATTATCATCACTTACAAACAGCTCAGAATACTGCACCAGCCGTGCATATTCTTTCTTTAAAGGGATGATCGTAAGAAAATTGGTAATGTAGCAGGCGAAGATAGATTCAGAGGTATTATTCTCCCGTGTGTTGTAGTTGTAAAACCAGCCGTTTGTAACATTTTTATAACGGTTGTAAGCTTCCTTTTCAAACCGCATGGTAAGGTTAGACGACCTGCCCTGGGCATGTATACTAAGGCTAAGCTCCTGCTCCTGCTCATAATTTAAGTAAGTATCGCATATTGCATGAAGGCTATCCAGCACATATAGACCGGGATACTTTTTCATGATCTGGTTATAGTCCAAACCTGCATCTATATCCTGTTTAATGTTTAATGCCTCCTTTTGATTAGCCGAAATATGATGTGCATAATACGCCTGTGGTACACTATTATACACGGCTGTAGGCATGTGTTGAAACTGCACATGCAGCGAGTCGGCAATATGTTTTAATTTTGAAAGTACGGCATCGGTATAAAGGAGCCCGTTTGGGTTATGCCCAACAGTTCCAGATTGTGCCAACGCGGTTTGACCTATAAGAAGCAGTAAAAGCGCACAAATCTTTTTCATACTTCCAAATGTAAGAAAATCAATTGTTACACTATCTCCTGCACCAAATATTTCGTTCCGTTTACCTCAAAAGTATCGCCCACCAGCATGCCCATCATTTTTTCGCCTAAGGGCGATTTTGGCGAGAGCGCGATAACACTTTTACCGTCTATGCTTATTTTGGGCAGTGCCGCGCTTACAAACAGCAGCAGGCCGTTTGCCGTTACCAGGCTACCCAGGGCTATTTTGGTTGCTGTAACATCGGGGTTTATCTTTTCCAGCACGGCCTTTTGCTCTATAAACTCCCCTATTTTGTGGTTGAGCTTTTCCTGCTCCAGGTGCATCATAGAGAGCGCCGTTTCGTGCTTATCCCCCGCCGACCCCTTGGCATCGTTAGATGCGTCCTCCGTAAGGGCGGCTATCATATCCTTAAAGGCATCTATGCGGTCGTCTACCTGCTGGCGGTAGTAGGTTAGGATTTTATGTTTTAGTGTGTCCAATTGTATGCGGTTTTGTTAGTTTCCTGCAAGGTTTTAAAAACCTTGTAGGTGTAAAATATGTACAAAAATAAACCTGCAAGCCATATAAACAGCATTGCAGGTTACAATAAAACCTACAAGGTTTTTAAAACCTTGCAGGTTGTGTATTAAAAATTAAACTTATACGCTGCGCCCAACACAAACTGAAAGCCCTGCACCGGGTAGTTTACCCATTTTTGGTAGTCCTGGTTGGTTATGTTGTTAAGCCTTAAAAATCCGCTAAGGCGCTCGTTATATTTGTACCCCACGTGGGCATTAACATCAAAATAGCTATCAAGGGTAACAACCTGAGGCTCGGTTAGTGCTGTAAAGTTAGGCTGTATGATATCCATACGTTCGCCAATGAAGAACACGTTAGTACCGGCACTCCATTTCTCTGTAATGTTCACATCAAGGTTAGCGCCTACTTTAATTTGCGGAAGGTTCCACGCCTCAAGCTGATCTGTAGTATAGCTGCTGAACGTACCGTTGATGCCAAAGGCAATGTCCTGCGAAAAATCAGCCTTTAACTCTCCAAAAAAGCTTACTGTTTTAAGGTCGTCGTAAATTACGTTGAATGAGTTGCCGTAGGCATAATTGTCCTGAACGATAAGATTATCATAGATACCACTGTAATTTACAAACAGCGCACGGTTATCTTCTTTCATGTACGACCCGCGAATGTTGTAAGACACTGCGCTTGCCAGCTTACCTTTTAAGCCCACGTATACATCATACTGCTGGCTGGTTGGTGTTACTGCAAGGTTTGGCGATACAAATGGGTTTTGGGTTACAAAATCAGCATACGAGTTTTGTTTCATGGCACCCTCGGCACCGGCATAAGCTACCATAAGGTCGCCCACCAGTTTGTAAGATGCTTTTACCTGTGGGTAAATGTTCAGTTTATTGTCTTTTTCTTCATACAGCTTGCTCATGGTATAGAACAGGCCTGCGCCAAGCTGTACCGAAAGGTCTTCTTTTTGATACAGTAAACTCGGCTGTATGCCCAGGTTAAAGTTGCTGTATTCAACCGGCAATAGGGTATCATCGCCCAGGGTACCGCCCACATAATCGGCCACAAGGTCTACTTTTATCTTTTCTTCCGCAACATCCACATCAAAAGACGGGGTTACGAAAAATCGGTTCTCTGCCGACCCGTAATCATCCCAAAAGCGTTTGTACTGTATTTGCGCGTCATGAAAAAAGCTGTCTTTAGTACTTACCCTACCGCCCACATAGGCCGTGTTGTAGGTATGTGCCGGGTCTATACTGCGAATGGTTGCTTCATCAAACGTGGTGTACTCCAGCGGAAGCCCATACCAGTTGTACTTTTGCATCTGGTAGCCCAAATCGGTACTCCATGAAAAGTCTTTCTGGCGGTTGCCATAGGTAAGGTCAATCCCCGTGTTGCTGTATTTATCATCCAGCACTACACCTTCTATACCACCCTGAGATGATACATGGCGCAACATACCGCCCACATAAGAGGTACTGCTTAGGTTCTCGGTTACAAAA
This sequence comes from Flavobacterium zepuense, assembly GCF_007097145.1. Classification (GTDB taxonomy): domain Bacteria; phylum Bacteroidota; class Bacteroidia; order Flavobacteriales; family Flavobacteriaceae; genus Flavobacterium; species Flavobacterium zepuense. The sequence continues at coordinate 38,955 of NZ_VJVZ01000010.1, forward strand.
AGCTCTGCGTTAATGGTACCGTAGTTACCCATGCCTAAGGTAGCGTAGTTGTTAAACAGCTTTTCACGCGCTTCTTTATCTACCGCGGCGGCCTTACCCTTTGCGGGTGCAAAGGTAGAGGCTACGGGGAATGAGAAGATGTTGTACTTTATCTCTTCTTTCTGAATTTCCTTTTCGTCTTCAATTACAGGGGTTTCCTTAACCTTAAATGCATCCGATATGGTTGGGGTATACGGCTTTACAACGTTTACCACCTCAGTGCCTATATTCTCGTCCTTTTTTTGTGCAAATGCGCCCTGCAGGCCTGCAAATGCAACAATAGCTGCTATTTTATATTGAAATTTGATCTTCATGGCTCGTCTTAAAATTAATTTTGGATAGATGAATTGCGTGTTGCCTCCTGGCCTTTAATGGTATCAAGTTCTTTTTGGGCTTCCTCAATAACATCAGGATAGGCCGTAAAGTTCTTAATTACACTCTCCAGTATGTACGTAGCCTGGAAACTGTCTTTTAAGCCATAGAAGTTTTTAGCCATTACTATAAGGCCTTTGGCACCAAAATATTTGTAGCCTGAATAATCTTTAGAGAGCTTTTGCACCGCAGTGTTACTGGCCTCATATTTACCGTCTTTGTTTTTAAAATACGCATCATAATATAACGCCTCTGCTGCCAGCTCGCCTTTTGCAATGGTTAGCAATTTGGCGTACGCCTCACGGGCTTTAGGCTCGTTGTTGGTTTTAACGGCCGATCGTGCCACGATAATTTGCGCATCGCTCTTAACGCGATCTTCGGTTTTGTTGTTGGCCAAAACCTTATCGGCATATACTACTGCATTGGCGTAATCCTGCTGGTCGTAGTAGCTCTTCATAAGGTTAGACTGCGCAAACGTAATGTTCTGCGGGAAGTCGGCCTCCGTCTCTAAACGCTTAAGCACCGGGATGGCTTTGGCATAATCGTTTTTCTTTAGGTGGATAGACGACAGCCTTGCCAGCGCCTGCTCTGTAAACTCGCTCCTTGATTTGCCAATAACAAACTCGTAGTGCGGTACGGCATTGGTTTCCAGGCCTTCGGCGTAGTACGACTGTGCCAGGTAAAAGTTAGCTTTAAGGGCCGATATCCCGTTGGGGAATTTAGCCACATAACCGCTTAGCGCAGATATAGCCTGCTTGGTATTATTTTGAAGGTACTGCTTCTCGGCAGCCTCAAAAGCGGTGTTATCAAGGTCGGCATCGCTAATATCTACGAAGCCCAGTGTCTTAACCCATGCCGCATACTCATCAGTACGGCCGTTATCTACATAAATAAGGCGTGCGGTTTGTACCGCCTCCATAGCCTCCGGCGTGTTAGGGAACTCTGCCACCACTTTTTTAAATTTTACCAACGCCTTTTCATCATTCTCGGCATTGTAGTAAATAAGCGCCTGGCGCATAATGGCACGACTTACATAAGAGCTGGTTTTGTATTCGGCAATAAGCCTGTCATACGCCACAATAGCCTTATCGGTCTGTTTTTCAGTTACGTACGTGTTACCTAATTCATACAGGGCATCATCGGCATATTTAGATTTCGGGTACGTTTGAACGAACTTAGTCAGGTCTTCAATTTTCTTCTCGTTCCTTGCCACAAAGCCGTAGCTTATTGCTTTTTGAAACAAGGCATAATCCGCATCAATACCTTTCATATCAATAGCCTTGTTGTAGGCCTCCATAGCCGGCCAGTATTTACCGCTTACAAACTGGCTGTCGCCCAGGCGAAGCAGCGCATCGTTAAGCCTTACCTTATCGTCTTTGGCAGTAGCTACGTAGTCATTAAAGAATTTGGCAGCCTGGTCATACTCCTTAAGTTTAAAGTAAGTGTACGCTATATTGTAATTGATGTTTTTATACTCGGGTGTGGTTTTGGCCTCCGCCGAACCCGCAAACTGCTTAAAGCTTATCAACGCCTCGCTAAACTGGTCTAACACATACTCGGTTTCGCCTTTCCAAAAGGTGGCACGCGCCGTAAAACGGGGATCGCGCTGCTCTGAAAGCGATTTTTTAAACATGGCAAGCGCCTCCTGGTAATTACCATCGGTATACAGTTCCATACCGCGGTAAAAAGTTACTTTTTGGTAGGCCAGCCTGTTTTCCGGCGATTTATTCTTCTCTAACAACGTAAGTGCCTCTTTGTAGTTTTTAGAGGTTATGTAAGAGTTGATAAGCAAATTCTGGATTTCCTGCTTAAATGGCGTGGCAGGATATTTTTCCATAAAGGCGCTTAACACCTCCGGCGTACTCTGGTACGGGTTGCCTATCTCGTAGCTTAGCTTGGCATAGTTTAAATAGGCATCTTCCTGAATTTTAAGGTCAAATTCCATTTCCGATGCATTTTTAAACGCATTCAACGCCTGCTGTTTTTTGTTGGTTTTTAGGTAGCTTTCGCCTAAATGGTAGTACGCATTTTGGGCAATGGCATCTTTACCGCCGATGATTTTGTTAAATTCGGCAATGGCGCTCTCATAATCGCCCTGTTTGTAATACGCGTAACCCAATTGGTAAAAATCGGTATTGCTCCACTTGCCTTTGTTGCCACGGTAGGCTTTAAGGTACGGGATAGCCTTATCGTACTGCCCTAAGTTAAAGTAGCTTTCGCCGATGATCTTGGATAGCTCCGACTTCTCGTTGGCATCGCTTTTAGGAAGTTGCGGCACGCCCACATCTATCGCCTTCTGAAAGTTACCCTGCTTAAAGTTCATATCAGCCTGAAAGTACGACATCTTTTCGCTGTACTTATCTTTATCCTCTACGGCTTCAAACAACTGCGTGGCTTTTTTGTAATCGTCGCCTTCATAGGCAATAAAGCCAAGGTAGTATTTGGCCTGGGAGCCGTATTGTTTAGAGTCTTTTACTTTGGTAAGATACTTATCGGCCTCTTTCTTGTCGCCGGCATTAAAGTAGCTATACCCCTTCTGGAAGTTGTAACGGTCCCTGTCGGTATCGCCAAGGCTGCTTTCATCTACCTTATCGTACCATTCTATAGCCTCTTTGTAGTGGCCCTGGCTAAAGTTATAGCCCGCCACCTCTACATACGCCTGGTTTTGCTTGGTGCTGGTAGGGTAATCTTCCACAAAATCTTCTATAAGTGCGCCGGCATCCTTTTGGTTAAGGCGAACAGCACAGGTAGCAATGTAATAAGCGCATTCTGCCTGTACATCGGTATCCTTGTTATCGTTTTTTGTCTTTTCAAATAGTATTTGTGCGGCCTGGTACTGCTTGTCGTTATACAACGCTACCGCCTTATCATAGTCTTTAAGCTGGTGTGTGTAAATTGTAGATTGCTGTGCCGAAAGGCTTAAACCCCAAAATGGTATGGTAAACAGCAGTGCCCTGTTGAGTTTGCGCATAGTTAAAATTTGTTTATTTTATGGTAAGCCAAATATAGTACTTCTTATTATTATTTAACGGATGTATTTTGCCTTTTAGTATACTACACCTATTGCTAATACTGGTGTTTTGCCCCGCCAAACCTACAAATATGCGCAAATACCTGTAAAATTTTAACCCAAAATTAACCATACCTCAACCCCGGCGGGGGTAATGCCTTAAATAAAATTTTGATTACCCATGTTAACTTATTACTTTTACCATTCCTAACAAATAACCTTATGCCTCAGCCTGTATTATCTCTAAAAAATGTAAACGTTTACCAGGACAATAATGCTGTACTTAACGGTATTGACCTTGAAGTGAACCATGGTGAATTCCTGTACATAATCGGTAAGACCGGTTCCGGGAAAAGCAGCCTTATGAAAACACTTTACGGCGACCTTAAGCTGCGCGAGGGCGAAGGCGAATTTGTAAATTATAACCTTGCAAAGCTGCGCGAAAGGGATATACCTTACCTGCGCCGTAAAATAGGCATTGTTTTTCAGGACTTTAAGCTACTGCCGGACAGGAGTGTTTATGATAACCTTCAGTTTGTACTCAGGGCTACCGGCTGGAAAGACAAGCAGGAAATGGAAGTTAAAATAAACCAGGTGCTTGATAAAGTAGGTATGAAAAGCGCCGCACACAAAATGCCCCACCAAATAAGCGGTGGCGAGCAGCAGCGTATTGCCGTGGCACGCGCCCTGCTTAACGACCCTGAGGTTATCCTTGCCGATGAACCAACAGGTAACCTGGACCCGCAAACCAGTGTAGAGGTTATGCAACTGCTTAGGGAAATTAACCAGAACGGCAAAACCATTATTATGGCCACGCACGATTATGCCCTGATCATGAAGTTTCCTGCCAAAACCCTTAAATGCGATAACGGCACCCTGTTTGAAGTAGTACAGAGAACGGTATAACAGCCCTGCTTTATGATAAACAGGTTACACGCCTTTATGCTGCAAAAGCCCATTACTGCAATTGTGCTTTTTGGCATCATTACCCGTTTATTTGTTATGCTCCTGTACGGGCATGTTACCATTTTTAAAGATTCGGAAGGATATCAATTGCTGGGTAAACGTTTAGCCAACTTTAACCTTATGGGTTATGATGGTACACGCAGCCCCGGTTACCCCCTGCTTTTAACCCTTGCAGGCAATTACCTGCCATTGGCTATTGTATACCAAATGCTGCTGGGCCTTGTTACAGCCGTATATCTTTATAAAACGCTTTGCCTCATTCATGTAAATAAAAAAGCTGCACTTTACCTTACCCTACTGCTTAATAGCTTTATACACGTAATTTTTTATGAAGCGGCCATATTAACCGAGTCGGTTACGCTGCTTTTTATGACCCTGAGTTTTTACTACACATTTAAATTGCTTTACAGTACGTTTAAATTTAAAGATATTCTTGTTTTTGGGCTTATCTTAGGCTGGTTTATCCTTATAAAGCCCTTTTACATTTTTTTGCCTTTTCTTATCTATGGCATTTATACGATAAAAGATTTTACTTTTTCAAGGATCATCAACAAAGTATTGCTTATAACTGTTTTTCCCCTGATCTCTTTTTTAGGATGGTCCTACGTAAATAAGGTTAATACTGGGTATTTTGTATCTACCACCTATTTTGGCATCAATATAGCGCAAAACTGCGTTTATTTTGCCGAGAAAACATCGCCTGAATATGCCGAAATAGGCGCCCTTTATGCAAAACTCAGGGAAGCAAGGCTAAACACCGGCAAAGATATGGCCATGACCATATGGCTATTAGTGCCCGAAATGATGGAAACAACAGGCGTATCGCTGCCAGACCTTTCTAACCGACTTAGCAAGTACAGCAAAGTTACCATAGCAAAAAACCCTGTTGACTATGCAAAACAGGTGGTTACCCTATCCTGGAAAGATTTTTGGCAAACCGTTATTTACTGGAATTATTCGGAGTTTTATTTCCCTTATGTAAATAAGGCTTTTGCGCTTATCTGGATCATACAACGCTATATATTGCTTGTTTTTAAAATAACCTTTATTGCGCTTATACCCTATTATTGCTACAGGTTTATAGTGAACCGTAAAATAACACCCATGCTGGTAATTGTTGTGGTGGTGTTTACCGCCTCTTTATTGCAGGCTATGGCTACTTATGGCACCAACTCCAGGTTTAGCTACCCTTTTGAGCTTTTAATGATTATAACGGTGCTGCTTACTTTTAAAAAGCCCATTAAACAGGCCGTTGCAGCCATTTTTTAATTAGTAACTTTGCCCTAAACCCTGTTGCAATGCTTTCTATTTTAATTCCTGTTTATAATTATAACATAACCGCACTGGTAAAGGCGCTGCACAGCCAATGCCTGCAAAGTGGCGTGGTGTTTGAAATTATTGTGGCTGATGATGCCTCTGCCCCGGAATTTAGCATTACCAATAAAGAAATATTACAATTGCAGCATTGCCGCCTTATACAGCATACTGCAAATATGGGGCGTACCTTAACCCGTAAACAACTGGCTAACGAGGCATTGTATGGCACCCTGCTTTTTTTGGATGCCGATGTATTGCCTGCCGATGACAATTTTATAAACAGGTACCTGCCTTTTATTGGCAAAAAAAATGAACTGGTTGTAGGTGGCTATGCTTACCTGCCTGCACCCGGGAACAGCAAGCCATTATTGCGGTGGCACTACGGCATTAGCCGCGAACAAAAAACAGCTACCGAAAGAAACCAACATCCGTACGGGAGCATATTTTCGGGAAATTTCCTTACCCAAAAGGCAGTATTTTTAGAGCATAACTACCCGTACAACCACAACTTTTATGGGCTTGATATGTATTTTAGCTACAGCCTGTATAAAAGCACTGTAGATATTGTGCATATAGATAACCCAATATACCATCTGGGGCTTGAGAGCGATACCGTATTTTTTAATAAGTGCCTGGAATCTGTCAGGGTACGAAAAGACCTGTTGGCCGATAAAGAAGGTATAGAGGATATTAACTCGCTGTTAAGGCACTACAAAAAGCTTAAAAAACTAAATCTTGATAAAGCGGCCGCCCTTGCATTTAAAATCACCGAACCTGTTTTAAAAAAACTAATCTTAAACAATCATAACCTTTTTTGTTTAGACCTCTACCGCCTGGGGTACCTGTGTACTTTAAAGTAACGATTTAAACAGTGCATCCCACTGCTGCATAATAGGCCCTATGGCAAATTTCTCAGAATTTTCTTTGGCTTTAGCCCCCATCTCTGCACGCAGGTTATCATCTTCCATCAATTTAGTAATCGCGTCTATTAAGGCAGCGTTATCACCGTCTTTAATTAAAAAGCCATCAACACCATCATTAATAATACCCTCGGGGCCTGTAGGGCAGTTAAAAGCCACACAGGGCACACCGCAGGCCATAGCCTCTAACAGTACCATACCAAAGCCCTCATGCCGCGATGTCATTACATACACCGATGCATTTAGGTAAGCATCTATAATATCTTTTGTAGGCTTTAAAAAATTTACACTGTTGCTAACTCCGTTATCAAGGGCAAGCCGGGGTACGTTGTAATCGGGGTTATCGTCTCCGTAAATGTCCAGTTGCCAGTCCGGGTGCAGTTTAACTATTTCTTTCCAGGCAGCAAACATGCGATCATATCCTTTTTGATATGTATGCCGCCCAACCGCTATTGCTCTTTTATTACTAAGGATGCTTGTTGTATTTGTACTAAACCATAACGGGTTGGGTATTATGACTGTATTATTGGCAGGCCATTCTTTAGCGCCCGCCTGTGTTAGCGCAACTACTTTAGTATAATGTGCAGCAAAAAAGTTCATATAGCCGTAAACCAGCTTATTTTTAATATAATTAAAAACACCGGGCATCTCTTGTTCATTAATGTGTTTTGTTACGTGCCTTTCATAAACCAGCGGGAGTTTTTTATATAAGATGAATGGCAGTAAAAAACTCTTAAGGCCGTTATCGCACATTACAACCACATCAGGGTTAATGCCCTCAATGCTTTGGTTAAGCAGTTTTTTATACGATTTAAAATACGGCAGCCTCCCCGATGTGTCAGGTTGTATAGAAGCTATAGTTACAGCCGGGCTTACAGGATACAGTATGGCCTCCTCTACAGGATTTGTAATAAGAACAGTAACCGTGTAGCCTAAGTTTTCGGCAAGGTAGGCAGCTTTAAGCAACAGCACACGCTGCACGCCACCTGCCCCGCTTATTTTAGTTGTAATGTAAAGGAGTTTCATCGTTTAGATTCGAGAAAATCATCAAACTCCCTTATGTAGTCATTCTCATCAAAAACATCCTCCGCTATAACAAGGCATACTGCCCCCGAGGAAAAATTTTGAAGTTCACGCCAAACGCCTTCCACTACAAAAAGGCCCTTGTTAGGCCTGTTAAGGGTGTAGGTGCGTTTTTCTGCCCCATCATTAAGCACCACATCAAAACTACCGCTAAGCGCAATAAGCATTTGTTTTTGGGCTATGTGGGAGTGCCCGCCACGCTCAGCACCGCTGGGCACATCAAACAAATAATACACACGCTTAAAATTGTATGGTACAATGCCCTCCTGTATAAAAGCAAGGTTGCCCCTCGCGTCTTCTATAACCGGTAAATCTATAAATCGTATATCGTTAAGAGTGGTTTTCATGTAATTGTATTAAATTCTTTTCTTCCTTTAAGGGCTGCTTTTACAGCTTTAGGCACTTGCCAAAACAATACCTTGCCCGATTTAAGTTCGTAAAGCAGTTTCAAAAGTACCCATATAAAATACTTGTTTTTAAAAATAGCTGTAAAAAGTGCCCCCTGTACATAATATTTTTGCTTAACACTTACCCTTGCATGGGTATCTGTACCGCAATGCCGTGCTATAACAGCCGGTTCCATCACGATAGTGGAATTTTTTTCATGAAGTTCATGGGTAAAAACAGCCTCCTCGCCCATTGTAAATTGTGTGCCGAGCCCAAAATTTTCATTAAATAAAATCCCGCTTTCTTTTATTTTTTTTAGGTTAACCACCATTTCAACTGACATTATACCCAGCCGTTGTAGAGGTGTTGTAGTAACCTGCCTGCTATTGGGGTATTTTTTATAGAGTTGCCCGACAACATTTAATATCCTAAAGGTTATCAGCGTTGCATCGGGGTTGAGGTTAAAAGCATTACATACAGCATCGGCAAAAGTGGGTTTGAAAACAATATCATCATCGGTAATAACACATAAAGCACCTTCTGCATTTTGCAGCGCAAGGTTCCTGCTTTTGGCGAGGCCTTTTTCAAAAGCATTAATAACACGTACCGTTGGATAAGGCGATGTAAGTAACGCAGACTCATCTGTTTGGTTAACTACAAGCAGGTTATAATTATAAAAATGGCCAAAAGGAAACATGGGTTCTAAAAAATCAAGCGACTGCCGGTTCATGGTAGCCACTAAAATTTCGATATCCGATTGTTTAAACGCTTCTGCCAATTGTTTTATATTTACATTCGCAAATATAAAAACTTTAGGGCTCCCCTATGAAAATACTTTTGGTTGGCGAATACAGCAGGCTGCACAACTCCTTAAAAGAAGGGCTTACCCATTTGGGCCATGATGTTGTCATTGTATCAACCGGCGACAGCTTTAAAAATTTTGCTACTGATTATTCTATCGCAGCCCGTTTTTTTGAGAGGTCGTGGTTTCTTAAAAAAACTGCCGGGGCATTGCTAAAAGTAACGGGCATAAACCTGTTTTTAACCGAAAAAGGCCTGCGGTTTTACAATCTGTTACCTAAGTTAAAGGGGTTTGACCATATTCAGCTCATCAACTCAGATGCGCTCGAAACACACCCCACGCTGGCAAAAAGGCTTTATAAAAAACTCTTACAGCATAATAACAGTAGTTTAAGCCTTTTAATTTGCGGCGACGAAACCCCTATAATAGACTATTACCTTACGGGAAAATTAAAATACTCGGTATTAACCCCTTATCTAAAAGACAACAGCCTAAAGTCTTACTTTAGCTATCCGCTTAAATATATAAATAAGCCCTATCGTAATCTTTTTGAGTGGATTAAAGCCAATGCCATATGCCTTATAACATCCGACCTTGATTATGAGGTACCTATGAAAGCAATGGGACACAATACTATTTTTATACCCAACCCTATTAATAGTGCTGTCATATCGTTTATTCCGCCTGTAGTAGGAAATAAAGTCATTATCTTTTTAGGCATCAACCGCATGAGCTATATTAAGAAAGGTATCACGTATTTTGAAGATGCCCTTGCCGAAATAGCAAAAAAATACCCTGATACCGTAGAGGTAATTGTTACCGAGAATATTCCGTATGCCAAATATATTACGCTCTACAACAGCGCCCATATTGTTTTAGACCAGGTATATGCTTACGACCAGGGTTACAACGCGCTGGAAGCTATGGCCAAAGGCAAAGTGGTTTTTACAGGTGCTGAAACCGAATTTACCCAATATTACAACCTTACTCAAAAAGTTGCCATTAACGCACTCCCCGATGTTGATGCCCTTGTAGCCGACCTAAGTTTTTTAATAGAAAACCCACAGGAAATTGTAGCTATAGGTACCCGTGCCAGATCTTTTATAGAAAAGGAACACAACTATATTGAGGTGGCAAAGAAGTATTTAGAAGCTTGGAGATTAAGCAACAGCTAATTATTTATAGATTTTATAAACCTATCTAATAGTTGCGAGCATTTTTTAGCACCGCCGCTATTTAAATGATCGGTATCATAAAAATCAGTATCCTGAAAAAGGCTGTCCTGAAAAAGGTTTAAATAATAAACATTTTTAATTTTAGCTAATTGTGAGCATTCTTTAGTAATAAGCGCCAATTTTTGTTGGTTTACATTAGCTGCATAATTACTTGTTACCGGCATTGTTACCAATACAACCGTAATACCTCTTTTATTGCAGGCGGCAATAATATTTTTTAAACGTTGTACATTTTTTCTAAAATCTACCGATCCATCTTCGTGTTTATCAGCAATAATCTTAGCCATTTTAGGATTATTGTATAACTCGTTTACCCCGTTCTGCCTACGCCAACCTTTGGTAGAACATTCTACTAACGTACCCGATTTAAGATATTCTCTAAGGCTAAAAATGGTAAGACTAAATCGCGGCACAAGTGCCAGGCTGTATTTCTTAACATCAAAATCAGAGATAGTTTGAGTATCTAAATCCATCTGGTCCTCATAAAAATACTTTCGCCACTCTAATTCCGGATGAAAATCACTATGGCTAAGGCTACTGTACTCTATTGGTATAATGATATTTTTTAAAACTGCAAAACTGTCAACATGCTTTTCAAACAGTAACTTATCATAAAACAACGTCTGACTCACGTTAGAAATATTAAACGCCGGGGCTGTAAAATCATCCGGATTTAATCCGTAAAAAGTATGCGAGTTACCCAAAATAAGCGTTTGGCAGTCATTATAACTTCCCCTTATATGTTTATTCTTTTCAGTATAGTTATTCGGTACCGCGCGGTAAAAAATTTCCAGCAGTAGCCATCCCAAAACAACAGGGATTAAAAAGTAATTGAGCTTTATTAAAAACTTTCTCATTTAAAATTTAAAATATACAAAGGATTGCGACTGGCCGGAAAAATACAAAATACTTAAAAAAATGGCTATATAAATTAAATATCTGGCAGAGGCCTGTTTAATAAATGATATATCTAACAAGTGTTTTTTATCTCTTTGCAGCCATTCTAAAAACAGATAGCCAAACAATAACAATAACATTAATCTTGAGAGGTCTGGCTTTGTAAATAACGAAGTGGAAAAAATAATACTGAAATACTCCAATGCTTTATCAACAGATTCTGCTTTAAAAAATACCCTTGCTAATGTTAGTACTGTAAATGTACCAGCCATAGCTATACAATTGCCAATAATAGTAGGTGGCGATGTATCCCATTTTTTGTAAAATATGTATAATATATAAAGGGTTGCATGTATGCATCCGTAAATTACAAACGTCCAGTTTGCGCCGTGCCATATTCCGCTAAAAACAAATACTATGGCAAGATTTCTTACTTGTATTAATCGCCCCTTTTTACTGCCGCCTAACGGGAAATAAATATAGTCGCGCAGCCATCCGGAAAAAGATATATGCCATCTTCGCCAAAAATCGGCAATGTTTATAGCCAGGTAAGGATAATTGAAATTATGAAACAGTCTAAAACCAAGCAATGCCGCGGCTCCAAGTGCCATGTGGGTATAGCCGGAAAAATCTCCGTATATCTGAAAGCTGTAAATAACCGCGTTCCAAAATAAAGTACTGCCGGATTGTTGCTCAAAATTATCATAAATCAAAGTAACAACAGCACCGCAGTTATCAGCGATAACTACTTTTTCAAATAGTCCCAATAGTATCATACGCATACCATCTACCGCAAGTGGATAATTAAAGATGCGGTTATGGTTAATTTGCGGCATAAGGTGGTTAGCCCGTTCTATAGGCCCGGAAGTTACCTGTGGAAAAAAGGCGATAAATAATGAGAAACTAAGAAAATCGCTTATAGGTATTGTGTGCTTCCTGTAAACATCGGTAACATACGCAATATTCTGAAAGGTATAAAAACTTATACCTATAGGAAGTAAAATTGTAAAAGTGGAAGCATTTAATTTCGTACCGAAAATAGAAACCACATCTACCAGATTTTCGATAAAAAAATTAAAATATTTAAAATAAGCAAGAATCCCCGCATTGATTAGTATTGCAATTACTAAGAGCAGTTTTCTCTTTTTAATAGCATCCCGTTTGTTTATCGCTATGCCAAAGCAATAATTTACAACAGTACTAAATAGTAAAAGGAACAAAAATCGCCAGTCCCAACAGGAATAAAAAAAATAACTTGCCGCCAATAAAAATAGATTTTGCAACTGTAAATTTTTATTAAAAACAAACCAATAGCATATAAATACTATCGGAAAAAATATTGCAAAATCTAAAGAGTTAAACAGCATGTTAAATAATTTTCTTTCTAAAATAGACCGCCAAAACTAAAAAATAACAAGCATAAGTAATGGCATGTGCCATAACAGCGCCTTCTGCCCCGTATTGTGGAATAAGCAAATGGCTGGATGTGTATAAAATGGTAAACGAAAGCACTTCGGATACTATGTAAGCTCTGGTCATTTTTTTTGCAAAAAATTCAAAGCCCAGTATAAGCGAGCACACTTTAAAAAAATCGCCCGTAAGTTGCCATAAAAATAAGGTTTCCATAGGCAGGAAATCTTTAGCGAACAGCACTTTTATTATCACTACACGTAAAAAGTACACCAACACAAGCCCCCCTGCAAATACAGGAACCATGATTTTATAGTAGCTCCTAATTACACCCTTAGTATCATCATTGCTAACTGCCGACGAGAGTTTTGGTAAAAAATAGACGGTGAGCATGGTTGAGGCAAACATTAGGTAAAAACCCGCTATACGGTTTACCGCTTCATAAAAGCCTGCATCGTCAGCGCTATAGCGCTCAATAATAAAATTACGTATGCCTATGTATACCACCGATCCTAATACCGCCGAAAGCAACATCATAACACTGTATGATAAGAGCCCTTTTAGTATGCTTTTATTAAAATAACGCATCTTTACAAATGTAAAACCGGGAAAAAGGCGATGTATTTGATATACCGAAAAGAAGAACAATATAGATGGATATGCAATGAGGCCGATTAATGCACCTGTTAACCCAAGTTGCCATATCAATATACTTGTAGAAGCCACACCGGCAATATTACCCCAAATATTAAGGTAAATAACACGCTTAAAATTACCCAGCCCGTTTAAAATTGCCATAAAAACAAGATTGCCCGCATATAAAGGCAGCGTAACTGCTAATGTTCTTATAGCCCATGTATAATCTATAGATCCAAACACTTTGGTACTCCAATAACCCGCAGGTATAAATAAGACAAGCATTATAACACCCAGAGTAGTAAGTATAGTTATAAAGGTAGTGGCAAGTACGTTATTAAGTTTATCGGAATTCTTCTCATTTTCTGCCGTGTACTTAATAATACCGTTTTGCATACCAAGCGTACAAAACGCATCTAAAGATGTCATCATGCTACGCAGATTACCCGTTACGGCCATACCCGCAGGACCAATAAAAAGGGCAATCATTTTAGATCCTACAAGCCCGCCTGCCACCCTAACCAATATGCTTAGCGTATTAAGGGATGACAGCCGAAAAAGCTGGCTTTTAACTATGTTCTTTATAAAATCCAAAAGGCAGTAGTTGTGTTGTAAAATTAGACAAGAACATTATCTAAAAGTATATAGTTAACGGTTTGTACTTCATAAAAGTCCTGGACCATGGTTCGGGCGCCAAAACTTTCTTTCCAAAAAGCAAGGCCATTGTTAAGCTTACGGCCTTGCTCTTCATTAGAAATTCCAAAGTCGAAATATTTTTTATTGGCGTAATGCTCTGTTACAAGGTAATGGTATAAAAAATCAAGGCTGCCGGTAAGGCCTTTATCATCTCCTGCCGATATGTATTGGGCGTGGGCAACCGTTTCGGTCTCAAAAATAACCGTCCCGGCAGCAATATGTCCATTGTTATTTACAATAAACAGTTTAATATTATCAGGAAAGCGGGCTGCGAGTTTGGTTATCTCTTCTGCCGAATGCACCGGAGCAGCACCATGCCTGTTTTGTAGGTTCGGAATTAAGACCTGCTGCCAAAAAGCCTCAAAATCGTGTGACTGTATTACTGTAAAGCCGTTTGCTATGCCTTTTTTTACGCCTTCCATACGGTTAGCGGCAATTTTTATAGGTAACGAATTATCTATCACGGCAAGGGAATCCCTGCGGGTAAGTTTAGCATTTGCTAAAAAAAGGGCATACTCCATCTCCTGGGCGGGTTGTAAATGATAAACTACAGGTATGGTTTTGATGTTGAGTGTCACGACACCCTCTGCATCTAAATACTGCAATACTGCTTTAAACACTTCTAAAACAGCAGATAGCTTTATTTTTTGATTGAGGATTAATCCGCCATAGGTTAGCCCCTTGTGCGAAAAAACTGTATTTCCTACCCTGTTGGCAGGTAACTGGGCAACTATTTTTTGACCCTCAAATACCAGCAACGAAAAATCGGTAAAGCGGTCGCTATGATATTCCATAAAGTCCCTATGAAATAAAAATGTGCCGTTTTTAGACCGGCTTACAAAATTATTCCACTCATTGTAATAAGAAACACTATAGCGTTCAATTGTATACATAGTTTGTTACCGCTGTGGTTACTTTACAGCCTCTATAACAGGCTCTCCCTTATCATTAATATATTTATAAACCCCGGCTGGCCTTAAAGTTCTCATATAACTCTCATCTTTTTGATAATTATTAAGATAGGCTTTATCCTGAGAAAGAAAAGAAAATACGGTCCTAAAGAGGTTTACCGATGATTTTAAGTCAGCATCGTATTCTTTATAAGCAGGGTTATTCCACTTTATGGCCAGCATAGCCCCATACATAGATTTGATAAGCCTGGTATCTTTTAAAACATTCTCTGTTTGTCCCAAATATTTAAAACCGGCAAACCCGCCATGATCGGCGCCAATAATTACAATAGCATTGGGGTCTTGCAGGGTAATAAAATTTATTGTGGCGGTTAGCCACTCATTAGCTTCGCCAATACGCCTTATATACGAATCCCTCTCCCCTTTAATACTCCTGGACGACGGATTATTAGATATATGCCCGGGTGTCATTTTCTCAACAAAGTAAAAATTACCAGATTTTCCGTTCTGTGCAACTTTAGCTTTTAGATCTTCCAAAACATTACGTTCCGCATCCCATCCATCCATAAAATACGGCAGTTTACTATAGTCAAAATTACAGTAATCATAACCCATTGCAGGCCTGTTAATTATAAGGTAAGGCCGCTCTGTTATAAAATGTGTTTTATAACCGTTACTTTTTAACGTAGTAAGTACAGGGTTTTTGCTAATAATTACACTACGTGCGTTATAAGGATCCATATCCGGCTGGCTGTAATGGTGCTGCATAGCAAACAGAGACGAATTAGAAAGCAGTGTAGAATAGTAATTAGACCTAAAGCTGTTGTATACTTTAAAATCTGTTTTTTTTAGATATGTTTCAAAAGCGGTATTGTTAAAGGTATACTGCTCGCTCTTAAGATTGTCCGGATTGGTATAGCCATCGGGCTGAATGTAATAAATATTTGGCCTTTGCTTAAAGGCAGCTTTCTCTATCTCATCGGGCAGTTTGTGCCATGCTGTGGGGGCAGTTTGTGTCATAACAACAATACCCGCCAGCGTATATAAATTAAATACCGATAAAAATAAAAGCAGCAACACCAGTAGCTTATAGTATTTTTTAACTGAAAAAGCTGCACCAATACTTAGCAGAACAACGCCTGCCAGCACTATTTTTTTAGATAGGGGTACACTTATTATCTGAACAATATAAAAACCTAAAAACATAACCATGCCACCCATAAGGATGTTTCTTTGCAACGGCTTAAGCTTTACAAGGGCTGCCAGCTTATAAGCCACAAACAATGTTAACGCAGGTATAAGCGCATAATAGCCTATTAAAAAAAGCAATTGCGGCCATGAATTTGCAAGACTGTAGTTTTGGGCATAATAAAATAAGACCATATAAACACCAATGCTAAAGCCCGCCAGTAACGGCACATCTTTTGGCGAATTTATAAAGTGCATTATCCTTTGCCTTAGCCTTTCTATCATGGTTTACTTTCTTTTTAGCAAGTACAGGGTACGGTGAGTATTAGGTATCTTTTCTTTTTCTATAACAGTATAAAAGTCTGAATAGTCTCTCTCAAAATTGTCACGGTTATAGTAGTCAAAGTATCCGGCAAATTCGCGTTTGCTTTTTAGCAGAAAACTAACCCAGGAGTCTTCCCTGTCGGGGAACTCTATAATAAGGTATGGCGTTAGCGAAGCAAACATTTGTGCCGACATTGCAAACGGTACATTGCCCGATAATGATATGTGGTGTATTAGCGCCAGCGCCAGTGCAACATCAAAACTATTATTGGCAATACGCTCCTGCAATGGTGCGCGCTCCTTATTATTAAAGCCAATGCCGGGTGCAGGATTAAGCAAATCGCTAACCAGCGGCAGTATGTTGTGCTCTTTGTTTTTAAGTACCTGTTTGTAGTTGTAATCAACCGCGTTAGGGTCTATATCGGTAACCAGTATTTCTTTGGCGCTATCTTTTAAAACGCGCGAAAATGTGCCATCATTACCTCCCAGGTCTACCACCTTTTGTGCGTTAATTGTACCCGACCATTTTTTTACCAGTTGCTTTTTATGCTCAAAGGCAGCGTCATCATAATTGGTAATGGCGTAGTAGTCTTTCCACTCGGTTTTTTCGTTAAGGGTAAGGTCTTTTATAAAATTGTAAAGTGAGTCGATAATTTTTATCTGGCTCTCTTTGGGCACATTTACCTTTTTCTCGGTAGTATTTTCGTCGCTGCTGTATTTAGCATCATACTTTGCCGTTAAAAATATATTGGTGTACACCGTTGGGCTAAAACGTGCCGAAAACGGCAACAGCTTTGCCACTTTTTGCAACGGCATGCCATCTATGTATTGTTGCAGTGTTTTAAGCATATCGTTGCCATAATATTTGGCAAGTAATAATGGCCCAAAAAAGTGCATTAGGAACTGCTTATATGCCCTCCAGGGTTCGCCGGGGGTGTAGGCATCAAACGACAGGGTATCTACAAATACAGGTGCCCCGTTATGAAATGTAATATTAAAAGCCGTGGCATCCTTAAGGGTATAATCGTGTTGCAGGCAGTACTTTTGTAATTTTAGGGTATGGAGCGCGGCGTGCTTGTATTGCGTAAAACTCCACTCGTAAGGGTAAGAAAAAAACGGTATATTTTCCGGCTTTATCTGTATGTGGCTTTCGGTTGCCGCAACCTCTTCGTGCTTAATTAAAAGGCCGCTATCAAAAAGCTTTTTGTAAAAGCCGCTGTTGGTTAACGATTGGTACTGGCTAAAATAAACAGGGTTAATTATCCTGTATAACTGCCCGTCGTTAACCTGTATATAACCCGATGGGTCACGAAAAGACGATGCATGCCTATTTGTTGTCTCCGCCATCTGTTTTATCTTCTATATCAATGTTGCCCATCAGGTCCTGCTCTTCTTTTTTTCCAAACATAGATTTTACCTTTGTAGTGATCTTTTTATAGAATAAAGCTACCGATGCTGCTCCTGCTACAACCAGCTGCACAATAAGTGCCCCTGTACCCGGATCGAAATATAAAAACGGAAGTTTCATAACGCGTTAATTTTAATCGGTAAAAATAAAAAAAAATATTCGCTAATGCTGTTTATTAATAACTTTAGCATGCTTTGATGTTGTTTTTGCATAAAAAATTTGCTATAACCTTATTTTTGTTAATTTTAGGAAAAATTAAATTGCCGTGAAACAAAAATTACAATGCCTTACCTTACTGCTATTTTGTTGCTTTGCAGCGCACAGCCAGATAGATGTTACCTTATATGAGCAGTTTAACGGTAAGTACGATTTTACTTTTGTAGGCAATACCTTAAACACTATAGGCAACAATGGTACTACCACGCCCTGCGAAATACTAACCTCATCATCGGCTACTTTAAATTTAGATCCTGATGAAACCCTTATAAAGGCCTATATGTACTGGGCCGGTAGCGGTACCGGCGATTTTAACGTTACCCTTAACGGAAATGCTATTGCTGCCGAGCGTACTTTTAACGTACAGGCCAGTAATACCGATGGCAACACGCGCCCCTATTTTAGCGCTTTTGCCGATGTTACATCCATACTGCAAACTACAGGGAACGGAACCTATACTCTTGCCGACCTTGACCTTACCGACCTTATAAACGATGATGTTCCTAACGAAGAAAACCTGTATTGCCAGATAGCCACTAACTTTGGCGGATGGGCTATAATTGTGGTATACGAAAAACCTTCGCTGCCGCTAAACCAGCTAAATTTATATGATGGGCTACAGTTTGTGCCTTCGTTTATAAACATTACACTGCCCAGCCTTAATGTGGTAGATAATTTAGGGGCGAAAATAGGGTTTTTAGCATGGGAAGGCGATGCTGTTATTCAGGTTAATGAAAGCCTTACCATTAATGGGTCGGTGCTTAGTAATACGTTAAACCCTGCGAATAATGCTTTTAACGGTACCAATACCGAGACGGGTTCTAACCAACTGTATAACATGGATGTGGATGTATACGACATTCAGAATTTCATTCAGGTGGGCGATGACACCGCCGAGATACAGCTTACATCGGGGCAGGATTTTGTAATGATTAATGCCATAATGACCAAGCTTAACAGCCAGTTGCCCGATGCTACCATTGTGCTTGATGAAATTACCAAGATATGCAGCCAAAACCTGGTAACGGTTGATTATACGGTATATAACGTTAACAGTACCGATGTACTGCCTGCCCACACCCCTATTGCCATTTACCTTAATGGAGACCTGATAGGCACTACCGAAACAGTTAACGAAATTGCCATTGGCGGTAACGAGCCGGGCACCATTACCCTAACCATGCCTGCTGGTATTACCGGCGATGCACAGCTGCTTTTTGTGGTTGATGATACCGGCAACGGAACCGGCACTGTTATAGAAACCAACGAAAACAACAACAATGCTTTAGAGAATATAACGCTTTGGCAATTGCCGGAACTGGAACCGGCAGATATTACCATTTGCGAAACAACCAATGGGTCTAACGTTGGGTTGTTTGATTTTTCAGACTATGAGCAAACCCTTGCCAACAATCCCGGCGATGTGGTTACGTTTCACACTTCTTTAGTGGATGCACAAAGTGGCGATAATGACATTCAAACACCCGAAAGTTTTCTCTCTACCTCTAACCCCCAGGAAATTTTTGTGCGCCTTTGGGATGAGAACGGCTGCCTTGGTATAGGCTCGTTCCTGCTTATTGCCAAAGATTGTAATTTCCCAGATGGTGTTGTTGCAGCATCTAACCTTATACAAGCCTGCGATTCGCGCCAAATAACGGTTACCTACACGGTTAGCAACCCCAATAGTTTTGATATACTGCCTAACAACACCCCGGTCGCTATTTATGCGAATACTACCCTGCTTACGGTTGTACCTACAGCGTCAGACATTGCTATTAACGGCAGCCTTAACAATACGGTTTCCTTAACAATCCCAAACAATATCCCACTTAGCTTTAACCTTATGTTTGTGGTAGATGATAACGGCACAGGTACAGGTATTATAGAAGAAACTAACGAGACTAACAACAGCTTTACCCTTCCGGTAACGTTGTGGGTATCGCCCATACTACAGCAACCGGCCGATGTTACCGCCTGCGAAACCTTTAACGGGTCGGGTATTGGGGTGTTTGATTTTTCGGGCTACCTGCAATCCCTAAAAGTTAATGATACTGATATAATTACATTTCATGAAACACAGGCCGATGTCGATAGTGGCACTAATGATATTACGGAGCCTAATGCTTACAGTTCTGCCACGGCCCACCAGATATTTGTAAGGCTGGAAGATGAAAACGGCTGCTATGATACCGCCATATTTACGCTCGTTATAATCGATTGTTTCTTCCCCGATGCTACCGTGGTTGTAGAAGAGGTTTACAAGCAATGTAACTCGCGCATCATTCACGTACACTATACAGTAAGTAACTTTAACGGAACCGATGTACTGCCTGCTGCAACCCCCTTGAGCATTTATGTTAACGGTCAGTTTTTAGACTATACCGAAACCCTGGAGGATATTGCCATTGGCGAAAGCGAAAGCAACTACATAACCCTTACAATACCTATAGGCATTCCGCTGGATTTTAACCTGACCTTTGTTGCCGATGATACCGGAGACGGTACGGGCATTGTGATAGAGCTTGATGAAACTAATAATGCGAACACGCTGCCTACAAGCCTTGTGCTGTCGCCCGAAATTGCCCAGCCTGCTGATATTGAGGGTTGCGATGCCGGTTTTGGCTTAGGGAAGTTTGATTTTTCGAGCTATGCGGAGTCGCTTAAAAACTATCCTAACGAGACGGTTACTTTTTACGAAACGCAGCAAAATGCCGACCAAGCGCTTAATCAAATTTACAACACCACCAGTTATGCCATAACTACAAATCCGCAGCGCATTTATGTAAGGCTGGATAACGGCACCTGCCATACCACGGCATCGTTCCTGCTGTACACTAAAAAGTGTGCCCCTACGCCTTACAACTATGTTACACCTAACGGCGACGGCATCAACGACGGCTTTTTTGTAGATGGCCTGCGCAACATTTTCCTCAACTTTAAAATGAGCATTTACAACCGCTGGGGCACCCTGATATGGACGGGCGACCATAGCAAGGCCGACTGGAACGGTATTGCCGATGTAGAGAAAGTGGGATCTGAAGGCACAACAGTACCTGCCGGCACTTACTACTTTGTTTTGGAACTTAACGACGCTGATTATCCACAGCCTATTGTAGGATGGGTGTATGTGACTAAATAAATTTAGGGATGAAGAATATAAAATTCGTTATCTTTTAAAAGAGGACGTTTTACTTCACTACCGACAAAAATTAAATAATCATGAAAAATATTTATATTGTAATAATATCGTTATTCTTTCTTTACTGTAAACCAATTAACAACGCTAATAACTGTACTGAAAATAGTCAATTCAAAAAACAGTTTTTTTCGAATATTAACTACATTGAAAAAAACATATCGGTCAAACAGGATGAACAGTTTAGAACTTCATTAAAATTTATTTCAAAATATGCTTATGTTTCATATGATTCAATGTTAAATTATGCTCGTACTTATCCTATAGGTATTTTCGAAGATGATAAAAAAGGTTGGTTAAAATGGTATGATGAAAACAAATGCAGTAATATTCAGTTTAAGTAAGTAAATGTAACTACCTTAAAACACTCCTTTCTAAAATCCATCATATACACCTACTATAAAAATATCACGAAAGCTAATAAAGGAATGATAAATCGCCTCCAATAAAAAAAACTAAAGCTGCCTATTGGCAGCTTTAGTTTTATAATCTGTATTAAATAACTATCTTAGTTAGATGATGTATTAGATGTTATCTTAATTACCTGTCCTGCCTGTAGGCCATGTTTTAGTTTGGCTTTGTTGGCTTCGGTAATGGCTTCAATTGTAGTGTTGTATTTACGGGCAAGGCCTGTTAGGGTGTCGCCTGACTTTACTTTGTGTTCTACGTCTAAACGCTCTGCAATAGATGCCGTACCTGTCAGTTCAGCCGGGGCATCAGCAGTGGTGGCTGCAAGAGCGGTTTCAGCAGCAACAGGAGCTACTGCTGTAGTTACTGGAGCAGGCACAGTAGCAATATATTTGGAAGAAACAGGTGTTCCTCCTGTTGCAGGAGTTTCGGTAGGCGTAACAGCAACAGCAGTATCTACAGCCGTTGAGGTAGTGGCCTTTGCCGAGTTTGAAGGTATCTTAAGCGTTTGGCCCATTTGTAGTCCGCGTTTTAAGGCCTTAGGGTTAGCAGCAGTAATATCCTCAATAGTAGTATGGTATTTACGCGATAAGCCGTGTAGTGTTTCGCCGCTAACCACATGGTGGGTTACAATAGTTGGCGTGGCAGCAACTTCATCGGCAATAGGTTCAAGCGGCGTGGCAAAAAGCTCCCTGCCCTGTTGTACAACAAGTGTTATACCTGGTTTAAAGCCATTATTAGCCAATACATCCCTGTTATCCTGCTCAAGCAAATCCTGAGATATGTTATTCTTATACGCTATCTGAAACAAGGTTTCGCCCTCCTGTACTATGTGGCTTTTAGTACCCGGTGCGCCCGGCACTAACGACGCCTTACCCGGCGTAGCCGGAGATCCCTGAACCTGCTGTTTATCTGCAATTTGCACTGCGGAGGCTACTCCCGGTACCTGCGCGGCATTTTGCATTTCTGCAAGCCTTGGTTCCGGCTTGCTGGGTTTGTTGCTTGTAGAAGCTATGTCGGTATCTTTTACCTTCGTTTCAAGTTTTTCTTCATTTTTTTTAGGATGGGTCATATCTACCGTCCTGTGCATGGGTATCTTTAAGGCCATGTTTACACTAAGACCATCTACCGCAGCAGGGTTATATTCATAAAGATCCTGTGGGGTAACCTTATATTTTTTAGCAACCATAACCACAGTTTCTCCCATTGTAACCGTATGGTTAACAATTATTTCTTCCACGTTTTCATCGGCAGGCTTGGCTGCGCCAGGCTGTGCATATGAAAAACTCACCATTAGAAACATTGCAATTATAGCAATACATCTTTTTTTCATAATATTTAGAATTTTATTGTAGGTTGTGTATGGTAAAATTAGTAATTTTTTATGTTAACGCACAAGTCGTAATAGTTAAATATTAAATATTATATATCAAGGAGTTATAAACCTTAAAAAACAGAAAAACTCTTAATATCCTACATTATTCTTACAATAAAGAAAATAACAAGAATAATTTCCTAATAAATATTTGTTAACAAAAACAGGCCGGATACTAAAAAAAGCCAAATAATAACTATTTGGCTTTAACAATGCTATTCCCACTCAATTGTGGCAGGTGGCTTAGAACTTATGTCATATACAACCCTGTTAACCCCTTTTACTTTGTTTATTATCTCGTTAGAAATCTTCATTAAGAACTCGTACGGTAAATGTACCCAGTCTGCCGTCATACCGTCAGTACTTTCAACAGCCCTAAGTGCCACTACTTTTTCATACGTGCGCTCATCGCCCATTACACCCACACTGTTTACAGGCAATAAAATTGCACCTGCCTGCCAAACTTTGTCGTAAAGGCCATGATCTTTAAGCCCCTGGATAAACACGTGGTCTACCTCCTGCAATATACGAACTTTTTCCGGAGTAATATCACCTAATATCCTGATAGACAATCCCGGGCCCGGGAACGGGTGGCGGCCTAAAAGTTCTGGGTCTATACCCAGTGTAGCACCTACCCTGCGCACCTCATCTTTAAACAGCATGCGCAATGGCTCTACCACCTGAAGCTTCATAAAATCAGGCAATCCGCCCACGTTGTGATGCGATTTTATGGTAGCCGACGGACCTTTTACAGAAACCGACTCAATAACATCGGGGTAAATGGTACCCTGTGCCAGCCATTTAACATCTTCTAACTGGTGTGCCTCGTCATCAAAAACCTCGATGAATACGCGGCCTATGGTTTTACGCTTGGTTTCAGGATCTGATATCCCTTCAAGCTGAGACAGGAAACGGTCGGCTGCATCTACACCCTTCACGTTAAGCCCCATATCTTTATACTGGTGCAATACGCTTTCAAACTCGTCTTTGCGTAGCAATCCGTTGTTTACAAATATACAGTACAGGTTTTTGCCAATGGCCTTGTTTAAAAGCACGGCAGCCACGGTGGAGTCTACCCCGCCCGACAGGCCAAGTACTACCTTATCATTCTGAATTTTAGTTTTAAGCTCGGCTACGATATCCTCTACGAAAGAGTTAGGCGTAAAGCTTTGCGGAACTTCGGCAATTTTTACCAAAAAGTTTTCCAGCATTTGCTTGCCATCGGTACTGTGGTATACCTCAGGATGGTACTGAATAGCATATGTAGTTTCGCCCTCTATTTTATAAGCGGCATTTTCTACATCTTTAGTGCTTGCAAGCACTACGCCGTTTGTAGGCAGTTTTTTAATGGTATCGCTGTGGCTCATCCAAACCTGGCTGTTAGCGCTAACGCCTTCCAGGAACGGTTCGCCCTCTTTAATATACGACAGGTTTGCACGGCCGTATTCGCGAATGTTGCTTGGTGCAACCTCTCCCCCATCAAAATGGGCAAGGTACTGCGCACCGTAGCACACGGCAAGCAAAGGCAGTTTACCGCGAATTTCGGCAAGGTCAGGATGAGGAGCATCGTCGGCCCTTACAGAGAATGGGCTGCCCGAAAGTATTACGGCTTTGTATGATGATAAATCGGTAGGTGGGTTGTTGTAAGGAAAAATTTCGCAGAAGATATTTAACTCGCGAACCCTACGCGCAATAAGCTGTGTATATTGCGACCCGAAGTCTAAAATTAGTACATTGTGTTGCATGCGCAAAAGTAATTATAAAATTGGAAAATGAAAATAGCATTATTGGATTTTTATGAGAGATTTTTAGATGACTGCATTCGCAGATTTTTAGGCAATAAATTTTGTAAAATCATCGTATTTAGTAAATTAAAAACTACATTTAATTATCCAGTACCATTCAACCCAATGAAAAAACAATTATCACTATTATTATTACTATTTGTAATTGTAGCTAATTCGCAATCAAGAGAGTTTGCAAAACCCGATTATAAGCTCATTGAGAAAAGTACAAAAGATAAAAAATCACCTTTATACTTTAATACGTTATTTGACAGATATATTAAGGCAGATACAACCATGACAATGGAAGAGAAAAGATATCTCTACTACGGTTACTCTTTTACTGATGCTTACTCGCCCTATGGCGGTAATTCTGATTATAATAAGGATTTAAATAATCTTCTAAACAGGGATAAACTTGATAAAAAAGAAATGGAGAAAATAATAACGCTCACTTCAAAAATACTTAAAGATTATCCTTTTAACATACGAGTGAAAGAATATCGCATTCATTTTTTTGGAGAACTGGGCAGAATAGAGGAAGCCGTAAAGGAAACCCGACAGACCGAAATGATTATAGAGGCAATTCTTAGCACAGGTGACGGCAGGACAATTGATACCAGCTTTTATGTTATAAATGTTGGTAATGAATACGAACTGATAAATATATTAGGGTTTAAATATGGAGGTGAGCAGTCGTTAGTTGATTTTCAGCATGACTATTTAAAACTTGCCGATAACGAATATGAACTTGAAGGCTTCTATTTTGAAATGAGTCGTAGCATGGAATCATTAAATGAAAAAAAATAACGTAAAATTCACAAAAAAATCAGGTTTCGATGCCACTCCATAATACACCTCAAAATATGTAAGGAACGCCCAAAATAATGAAACGAAACGGCTGCGCAAATGTGTGGCCGTTTTTGTTTTGTGTGTACCTTTAAAACAAAAATGACGACATTTGAAAATCAATTATGGAAGGGTATAGAGGAGTTTACCTTTGATGATCCCGGTACCCAATTAACCTTTGCCGCAAGGCTTGCCTGCGAAAACGGGTGGAACGCCAACTACACGCAACGCGTAATTGCCGAATACAAAAGGTTTATTTACCTGTGCTGTATTTCGCCTACCGGTGTAACACCATCTGACCCGGTAGACCAGGCCTGGCACCTGCACTTAACCTACACCAAATCGTACTGGAACAACCTGTGCCGCGGCACAATGGGGCAGGAAATTCACCACAACCCTACCAAAGGCGGCAGTGAAGAACGGCAAAAATTCAGCACCTACTATAAAGGCCTGCACGAATTGTATCTTGAAAACTTTGGCACACCTCCCCCACCCGACATCTGGCACGACAGCATAACCCGGTTTTCGGATATCGACTTCCAGCGGGTTAATCTTCAGCGGTACTGGCTCATCAAAAAGCCATCGGCAAAAATAAGGTCGGTTGCCTTTGAGCTTATCATGATAGCCGTAGCAATGCTCTGTATACAATCGTCCGGTAAAGACTTTATAATAGTGTTCATTGTTATGATGATCGCCTCGGCACTTAGCAAGTTTAACGATAAGGGAAACGGCAACAAAAGAGGCGGAGGCACTAACGGTTCTGAGGGGATGTCTTCCTGCACATCGGGGTGCAGCGATAGCGGTTGCTCATCGCACGGCGACAGCGGTTGCAGCAGTAGTGGTTGCAGCAGCGGATGCAGTGGTTGCGGCGGAGGCTGCGGGGGTGGAGATTAGAAACAGAAATATCTGTAAAATAAAAAGTCCACACACCGGTAAGGATGTATGAACTTTAAATTATGTGTAGTTTAGAACAGGTTGCCTGTCTTAAGCTATTTTTTTTGCCGTTACATTCGGTCACAGTAGCCCAAAAGGTAATAAATTACTGCAAATGCTATAATGGTGCCTATACAGCCCCCACCCAGTTTTTTAGCGCCCCATCCTGCAATTAGTGCTCGTATTAGTTTGTTCATGGTTTTGGTGTTTTATGTTCTTCAATAAAATTAATAAGTATAATTACATATAAATAATCATTTAACGTATCACTAAGATTATCTATATCATTTTCAATAATATTCCCTATTTAAATAATACGTATTTACGGTTTAGCTAAGTTTTTAAAATTTTGCTAAATTGCCGGTAACACCGCAGATGTTTCGGTAACTTTAAGGTGCTGATACCCTGTACCCCACCATGATTAAACATTACTACATACTATTATTGCTGTTGTGTACACAGGCTATCCTGGCGCAAACCTACGGCTGTACCGATCCGCTTTCTAACAACTACAACCCCAATGCTACCATAAACGATGGCAGCTGCACCTATCCTAATACATCCATTTCACCGGATGCTACCGTTACCCTGCCGCCGGAAATTATAGAAACATCAGGACTTATAAAATGGGGCGATAACCTTTACACCCACAACGATAACGGCGACACTAAACTGTATGCTTTAGACAGCCTGAGTGGTGCCGTATTGCAAACCCTTACCGTTACAGGCACCAACAACCAGGACTGGGAAGATATAAGCCAGGACAGCACCCACGTGTACATAGGCGATTTTGGTAACAACGTGAGCGGCAACCGCACTAACCTGAGCATTATAAGGGCCGATAAGGCAGGGCTACTTTCAAGCAACCCCGTTATAGAGACAATTAACTTTAGCTATGCCAAGCAGACTAATTTTACATCTACAGCTAACAATGCTACCGACTTTGACTGCGAGGCTTTCGTGGTTACTAACGATAGTATTTACCTGTTTACAAAGCAATGGGTAAGCAAAAAAACGAGTGTTTATGTGCTGCCTAAAACTCCGGGAACGCATGTAGCGCTGCTAAAAACCACGTATAATGTGGGTGGGCTTATAACCGGGGCTACGTATTTAGAGGATAAAAAAACCCTTGTGCTTTGCGGCTACAGTACCCTTTTAAAACCATTCTTATATCTGCTGTACGATTTTAACGGACACGAGTTTTTTAGCGGTAACAAACGCAAAATTGGGTTTTCGCAAAATTTCCATCAGGTAGAGGGCATTGCAGCAAGCACGGGCAATAACTATTACCTTACTAACGAGCATTTTGTACAGTCGCCTTTTATAAACACCGCGCAAAAGCTGCACAGGGTTAATCTGTCAGCATTTTTAGATAATTATCTGGAAAATATGCCGTTGTTTACGGCACAAAACAACATACGTGATAAAATCAGAGTGTACCCCAACCCCGCCGGCGATATTATTTACATTGAAATTGATCCCAGCCTTATCGGTCTTAAGTATACTTTTTTTGATATGACGGGTAAAGATGTACTTAACGGATCGTTACCCAAGATAGTCAACAAAATAAATGTGAGTAAGCTAACTGCCGGGTTATACAGCATCATGTTGGATAATTATCCTGATTATAGCTATAGATTGGTGAAAAAGTAGATTTTTAGATATTGGATTATTAGACGTATGAGTAAGCTGATTTGAGTGAAGCTAAGGCCTTAAACTTTGTTGCGCAAGCAAATTAAAGGATGAGGCGTTAAGAACGATTTGCTGTTTGAGCGCAGCGAGTTCAAATCGTTTAGCCGAGAACTTTAATTTGTAGCAAAAGAAGTTAGCGCCTTGAACTTTTGGTTCTTTTGTTTCAAGACAAAAGAACAATAAATAGTAATGAACAAATTATGGAACCAGCTCCTATAAAAAAACGCATTTTCCTTGATGCCCAGTGGCGCAAACTCGTTATGGCGAATTATGCCGTTGACCCGGAAATTTTGAAAAAGTACCTTCCGTTTGAAACGGAGCTGGACTTATGGAATGATACCTGCTATGTTAGCCTCGTGGGGTTTATGTTTGTCGACACTAAAGTATTGCGGATGAAGATTCCGTTTCATATTAATTTTGAGGAGATAAACCTGCGCTTTTACGTTAAGTACAAACATACCGATGGTTACAAACGCGGCGTGGTGTTCATAAAGGAAATCGTTCCGCGCCCGGCGCTTACAATGGTGGCCAACCTGCTGTACCGCGAAAATTATGAAACGATGCCTACCCGCCATTCCTGGATTGAAGAAGGCGACACCCTTACGGTAGAATACGGCTGGAAAAAAGGCCGCTGGCATACCTTTAAGGCTGTAGCCGATAAAACTGCCGTGGATATTAAGCCTGATAGCGAGGAAGAGTTTATTACTGAACACTTTTGGGGTTACACCAAGATAAACAACAGCATGACATCAGAATATGAGGTGGCGCATCCACGTTGGCAAATTTATCCGATTAAAGAGTA
Organism: Flavobacterium zepuense; assembly: GCF_007097145.1. Taxonomy (GTDB): domain Bacteria; phylum Bacteroidota; class Bacteroidia; order Flavobacteriales; family Flavobacteriaceae; genus Flavobacterium; species Flavobacterium zepuense. The sequence goes on from NZ_VJVZ01000010.1 coordinate 67,811, forward strand.
TGAGATAGATGTTGACTTTGCAACTGTGTACGGACAGGATTTTGCTTTTTTGCAGGATTTAAAACCGGTATCGGTTTACCTCGCAAAAGGATCGGAGATATTGGTAAAGCAGGGAAGCAAGATTAAAGTGAAGAAGTAGATAGCCGGATGGTTAGATTTGGTAGACGATAGATGATTAATAGCTTCTGCAATTATCATAATTAAGCTACCTTTGTAGCGATAAAACTTATAATTAAAGTATGAAAATAAACTTAAAATCAGGGATAGACAAGCTGGTGTTTGGTATGAAAGAGAAGGATGTTACAGCAATTTACGGTAAACCTGCACGCTCTTTTAAAGATGATGAGGACAATACCATTTACCTTTATGATAAAGAGAAATTAAGGCTTACTTTTTACCAGGACGAAGACTTTAAACTGGGGTACATTATTGCTACCAACCCTGAATTGGAACTGTTCTCTAAAAAAGTAATCGGGCAAAAATGGAACGAATATAAAGACAGCCTTAAGGATACTGCCATTGCTACTTTTGAAACCGAAAACTTTGACAGCGAAGACCACTTTTTTAATGAGGCCAACTGGATTATTTTCCGTGTGGAATTTAATGAAGTTATCCGTGTAGAGCTTGGTGCTGCCATAAACGATAAGGATGAATTTGTGTGGAAATTCTAAACTTGTTTCAGGTTTAAAGTTTCAGGTTTAACCAGTTCGATATAAATAAAAAGGGATTCCAAATAGTTTTGGAATCCCTTTTTTATACTGTAAGCTTAAAGACTATTTACAGCCCTCTACAGCTTTCATTTCAAGTTCGAACACAAGGTTTGCATTACCCGGTATTTTACCCTGCGGTGCGCCTCTTTCGCCATAGCCTAAGTGCGATGGTATGAAAAGGATGGCTTTATCGCCCGGATTCATAAGGGCAAGGCCTTCTAAAAAGCCCGGTATCATGCCGCTTTTTGTACCTATTGTAAAAGGGATTGGCACATAAGCACCTGCTGCATCTTTTTGCGGTATATAGTTGCCCATAGCCTTAGCTACATCGGCAATACTTGAGTCAAAAAGATAACCGTTATCAAGATATCCTGAATAATTTACCATTACCTGGGCGCCATCAGCTGCTTTCCCGCAGTTGCCTTTGCTTAATATTTTGTATACAAGGCCACTTGCTGTTTTGGTTCCGCTTGCTTTAGTTAATTCAAAGTAAGCAACTTTATCAGTTTTAGCTTTAGCTAATGCTTCTTCTTTTTTCTTTTGATCGGCCGCAGCTTTTTCGTAGTATTCTTTGAATACTTTAGCGGCATCAAACTTTTTAGCTTCTTTACCTACGCGCACAATTTTAATGGTTTTAATATCGTCTCCCTGCTCTATAAGGTTTACAATATCCATACCCTGTACAACGTGGCCAAAAACAGTATGCCTGCCATCAAGGTGCGGTGTAGCTTTGTGGGTAATAAAAAACTGGCTGCCATTAGTAGTAGGGCCTGCATTAGCCATACTTAATATACCGCCGCCACTGTGCTTAAGATCGGTAAATTCATCGGCAAATTTATAGCCCGGACCGCCAGATCCGTCGCCTTTAGGGTCGCCGCCCTGTATCATAAAGTCTTTAATAACACGGTGCCATTTTAAGCCATTGTAAAAAGGCTTGCCCTTATATTCTGCGCTTACCATATCGTTTTTACCTTCGGCAAGGCTTACAAAGTTAGCCACTGTAAGCGGTGTTTTTATATATTCAAGCTGTGCCACAATTAAACCCTTGTTGGTTTCTATTTCGGCATACAGGCCATCTTCCAGCTTTACATTAGCCTCTGCCGATGGTGGCGTAGCTGTATTGTTGCAGGAAAAGAAAAAAGCTACTAAGCTTAAAAAAAGACTTGTCATTGGTTTCATTTATAATTAATTAATTCTCTTTAACTTCACTTTCAGGCTTAATGTCATTAAGCGTTACGGTACATACCAGTGGCTGGTTTATACCAATTTTTTTGTTATCGCCATGATAGCCGTAGCCCATGTGCGACGGGAACAGGAACGTAACCTTCTCCCCCTTATTCATAAGCTTGATACCGTCGCGAAGGCCCATCATTATATTTTCCTTATCTACATAATAAACCTGGGGGCGTAACTCGGTTTCACTATAAATAATATTGCCTTTAATATCTTTTACATCATAATCAAAAAAGGCAACATCGCCACGTTTGGGGCGAATGGTATCGGCAGTAACTTCGGTTTGGTAAAAGTACCAGTACCCTTTATCAGATGCTATATATTTTGTAGCGGGATTGCTCTTTATAATAGAATCTATCTGCGACTCCTCGTTAGCAATAAGCTTTTTATTTCGCTTAATACTCTCTTTCATAAACGTACCCGAACTGTGCGATATTGGCCTGCGTGCCTGTGGCTTAGAGCAGCTTGCAATAAGCGCGGCTATAAGCAAAAACGGCACTATTATACTCTTCTTCATGTTATCAGTCAATTTTTGTGGTTGCTAAAGTAGCAATAAATTTTTGTATGGTTGCTTCCAGCGGCAGTGTACTTTTACCCCCGGCAGCGTTAATATGCCCGCCCCCGCTAAAATGTTCGCGGGCGTAAGCATTAACATCAAAATCGCCTTTAGAACGAAACGATATCTTTATGATACCTTCATCTTTATTTTCGGTAAAAAATGCCGTAAACACAATATCTTTCATGCTAAGGCCATAGTTTACAATACCTTCTGTATCGCCTTTGCTGTGGCCAAAGTTGTTAAGCTCTTCCTGGCTAAGGCTACTGTAGGATGTTTTATAGGCAGACAACACTTTCATGTTCTGCAAAGCCCTTGCCAAAATTTGTATGCGGTTGTGCGAGTGGTTATCAAACAATAGGCTGTGTATGGCGCTGTTGTCTATACCGAGGTCTATAAATTCGGCTGCAATGCGGTGCGTAGTGCCTGTGGTAGATGGATAACGGAACGATCCGCTATCGGTAACTATGCCTGTGTACAGGCAGGTAGCAATGGTTTTATTTATAAGTTGCCCCTGACCCAGCCCCTGTATAAACTGATAAACCATTTCGCAGGTAGACCCATAGCTGGTATCGCTAAAGGTTACTACCGCATAATCATCTGGTTTTTGGTGGTGGTCTATCATTATAAACGGTACGGTAAGTGCTTTAAGGGCTGCCTCCATACTATCGCCGGTACGGCTAAGCACATTAAAATCGAGCGTGAAAATAAGCTCGGCATCGTTTAATAACCGCGTGCCAACCTCAACATCCCTTTCAAAAACCTTAACGGTTTCGCTTGATGGGAGCCATGCTAAAAAATCAGGGAAATCGTTAGGAACTATAACAACAGGCTCATGGCCTAAGAGTTGTAAAAAATGGTATAAACCAAGGGTTGAGCCCATAGCATCGCCATCCGGGTTGCGATGGGGCATTATTGCTATTTTTTTAGGCGAAGCCAGTAGCTGCTTAACCTTTTCTATATCGTCGCTTTTCATCATGGTGCGAATTTACATCTTTTTCCTTTATTGCCAATGCCCTACTGTATTGTGTACAACAAAAAAAGCCTGCAACATTGTGTGCTGCAGGCCTGTTTAAAGAAGGGTAATTTTATAATCCCGTAACGGCGTTAGATAATCCTGTAACTGTTTTTGCAGTAGTAGTATCAAAAAACAACCCGGGTAAATCGTATGAATTTTTGTTTATAACAACGTAGTTGTATTTGTTGCTTACCATATATTCTTCGCCCTGTGGCTCAAAACCCAGTATACCTACAAGTTCATATTCATTTTTAACATCTATAACGTGTATGCAATTCTCGGGTGTATTGCCATCGCCGCTGCTTAACATAGCATCAATAACAATATCGCTTTGCTCCCTTACTTTAGCAGCTTCGTCGTGGCGGTTAAGCGCTTTAAGGCAGTAAATGCGGTACTGCATCATGGTAATGCTAAATGGGTAAGCCTCTAATAGCGTACCTGTATAACGAACCACATCATCCAGGTCGGCCAGTGTAGGGCTTGGTTTGTGCAGCGCTTCCCTAAGCTTATTTTCGGTTTCTTTAAGGGCAACCTCATCAATTGGTTTATCAATAACGGCAAAACCATAATACAGGTGCCTTCTCTCTTCTACAGTTAAGCTTACATCGGCAGCATTATAACGCTCTACAAGCTTGTTGTAATATAAAGGCGAATTTTTGTCTTTAATATTTTTTTCGATAAGTGCATAGTCTGGCTTAACGGTTTCCTGTGCATTGGCTCCTAAGAACAGTAGAATTGCCAATAGGGTAAAAATCTTTTTCATGGCCGTACTTTTTAAGTTGAGAAAGCTGTAGTTGCTTTCATTACCATAAAATTACGACTGGTTTACCTTAACCTTTTCTTAATTGGCACGGCGTTAATATAACTATATAATATGTTTAACAATTGGTGCTAAACTTATGTGAATTTTAACTTTAGGCACAATAAAACACAACCGGATTATTGTATTGCACCTGCCGCTGCCGCGGTTTGTTGCCCCTGCCTGTAGCAGCTTACAGAGAGCATTATAAGCAGCTTCTCAAAATCAGTCTCGCCAAAGCTATCATTGCAGGTAGTAAGATAAGATGTGCTGAACTTCTTAATACTGAAATCGGCTTTTATCTCCAACAGTTCCTCTCCTTTATAATTGGTTAGTACATAGCCGCTTTTAAAAAATCCGCGAAGGTTGAATATATAATAATGATGCGGCTCTTTGGGTTTGTTCATTTGTGTGCCACCGCTCCATTTTATTTGCATTTGTAAAACCACATTGCCATTTTGCATAACCTCGTGCTTTGTTTGCCAAAAGCCCCTGGGCTCTAAAATGTATTCATCGGCTCCAATGTTAATGACCGCCTTAGACGACGACCATTTAGGATAATGCTGCCGCCCGAGTTCCTGCCCCTTATAGGAAATTATAAAATCGCGGTTGGTATGCAGGGTTATGTCGAGCTGTTTCATGTAGCCAATTTTAAAGCCAATATAAAAAATTAGCTGTTATGAAAATCGTTTTAAAACAAATTTCCATAACAGCTATAATTTTAATTATCTTAAAGGTACTACTCCGTAGGTTTGTATTTTATTACAATTTGCTCATCATTAGCAGTTGGATGGTTAACATTTACCTCTACAGGATAACCCTCAGCATTAAACTGATAAGTATAATTTGCTACACCTGAATAGTCGGTAAACTGAGATAAATAATTATGTGTTACTGTTTTTACTACCATGTAGCCGGTATAAACAATATAACTTGAATAATTTTTAAATTGGTTACGGTACATATTTAAGTATTCGCCTTTAACCGCGGTAACATTATCGTAAGTAAAGCCATAAATGGAGCCGCTTGTCATTTGCGAAATATTATTTCCGTTATATTCATACACCTGAATATCTGTGCCATCGGTAGTGGTTATTTTAGAAAGAAGCCCTGCAGCATTAAAATGATAAACACGATCCTGAGCATATTCATCATACGAATCAAAATCAGCTGTTACTGTGTTATTTGCATTATTATATATATAGGTAACATTTTCTGTAGACGTAGTATTTTGGATGTTGTTATAGTAGGTGTCGTTCTTAGCAATTATCCTTTTATCTGCCCCATACGAAACAGACCGTGTAAAATTAATGTTTCCCTGTTCATCTTTACCCGTCATCGAGCTTAACTGGCCGTCCTGATTATACGAATATTCATAAAACAGTTGGTTACCTATACTTTGCTTAACCATTTTATTGTTTGAAAACTCAAAAACGCTTGCGTTTCCACCTGAATATTGGATAACACTATCGAGTTCATAAGCTGCAATTTCAGGTTCGTCTTCCGGTTCGTCAGTAATTTCATTTACCGATTGCTGTACATTTTTGACATCAGTAACATCACTATCGGAACATGACGTAAATGGGATGGCACATAAAAATGCAAATAAGATTTTTTTCATTTTGATTGAATTTTGATTGGTTCGATAGGTTAACGTATAATATAAGAATTTTATTATATAAACAGAAAATCCCGCCACTTTCGCGGCAGGATTCTCAGATATATAATATAACAGTAAACTATCGTGTAAACAATAACTCCCTGTATTTAGTAAGCGGCCAGATTTCGTCATCTACCAATAGCTCTAATTTATCGCAATGTTTCCTTATAACATCAAAGTAAGGCTTCACATTATCGCAGTAGGCATGAGCCTGCTCTTCAGACGAACCTAATGCGTTAGCGCTCTTACGTGCCTCGGTCATTTCGGCAACCTGGGTGTTGATGCCCGATATGTGCTCAGAAATTTCCCTGATGATAGCAATCTGTTCTTTACCAACAGTTTCAAACTCGCTGCCAAAGATATCTTTAAGTCCTTTAACATTCTGGATAAGAACATTTTGATAACGGATAGCTACCGGTACAACGTGGTTACGGGCAATATCGCCTAACACACGGCCTTCTATCTGTATCTTTTTAGTGTACTCTTCAAGTTCTATTTCGTAACGGGCTTCTGCCTCAACGTGGTTCATTACGCCAAGCTCTTCAAATAACGCAAGAGCCGACTCAGATACCTTAGCTTTAAGCGCCGTTGGTGTAGTTTTGTGGTTGCTTAGTCCGCGTTTAGCAGCTTCTTCAGCCCATGCATCGCTGTAACCGTCGCCTTCAAAAAGAATCGCTTTAGTCTCCTTAATATACTCTCTAAGTACGTTAAAGATAGCATCATCTTTCTTCATCTCTTTACCGTCTATAAGCGCGTCAACTTCTTTTTTAAAGTCTCTAAGCTGTTTCGCCATGATAGAGTTAAGGATGGTCATTGCATTAGCACAGTTAGCGCTACTGCCTACTGCCCTAAACTCAAATTTATTACCTGTAAACGCAAATGGCGATGTACGGTTCCTATCGGTATTATCTAATAATACATCCGGAATTTTACCCACTACATTAAGTTTAAGGTCGGTTTTTTCTTCAGGAGAAAGTTTACCTGTAGAAACACCTTCCAGCTCAGCAAGCACTTTAGTAAGCTGCTCGCCAATAAAAACTGATATAATTGCCGGTGGCGCCTCGTTAGCACCAAGCCTGTGGTCGTTACTTGCTGTTGCAATAGATGCACGCATTAGTTCCTCGTTGGTAGATACCGCTTTAATAGTATTGATGAAGAACGTAAGGAACTGAAGGTTGCTCATTGGTGTTTTACCGGGGCCTAACAGGTTAATACCTGTATCTGTAGCCATACTCCAGTTGTTGTGCTTACCGCTACCGTTTACACCTGCAAAAGGTTTTTCGTGTAGTAATACTTTAAAAGAGTGGCGCTCTGCAACTTTTTGCATAACATCCATTAATAAAGAGTTGTGGTCTACCGCAAGATTGGTTTCCTCAAATATCGGGGCAAACTCAAACTGGTTAGGAGCCACCTCGTTATGGCGAGTTTTAACCGGTATACCTAAAAGCATACACTCGTTTTCAAGATCGCGCATGTAGTTAAGTGCGCGTGTAGGTATCGACCCAAAATAATGGTCGTCCAATTGCTGGCCTTTAGCCGATGAATGCCCTAAAAGGGTACGGCCTGTTAAGGTAATATCGGGCCTTGAAGCCGCAAGTGCCGAATCTACAAGGAAATATTCCTGCTCCCAGCCAAGGGTTGCTGTTACTTTACGTACGTTTTTATCAAAATAGTTACATACAGCCACAGCAGCTTCATCAACAGCAGTAAGGGCCCTTAATAAAGGTGCTTTATAGTCAAGCGCTTCTCCTGTGTATGATACAAATACCGTAGGTATGCAAAGTGTTGTTCCAAAAATAAAAGCAGGCGATGTAGGATCCCATGCCGTGTAACCACGGGCCTCGAATGTATTACGAATACCTCCGTTAGGGAAACTTGATGCATCCGGCTCCTGTTGTACCAATTGGCCTCCGCCAAATTTTTCTACCGGGTCGCTGCCATCAAATGAGGTTTCAAAAAAGGCGTCATGCTTTTCTGCAGTGGTACCTGTAAGGGGCTGAAACCAGTGGGTATAATGGGTTACACCTTTACTAAGTGCCCATTCTTTCATACCCATTGCTATGTACTCAGCAATTTTACGGTCTATTTTAGTTCCATGTTCCACTGCATTTTTAACCGCCTTGTGGGCTTCTGAAGTTAAAAACTGACGCATTGCTTTGTCATTGAACACATTACTTCCAAAAATAATCGATTTTTTGTCCAGTTCTGCTACTGTAACCGGCTTTCTGTTTGCGGTTTCTTTTAAGGCCTCAAAACGAAATGTTGACATGAAACTTTAATTTTTAATGTTAATGAATGATTAAAACCTGTGCAAATGTACAAAATTTTGTTCCAAAATATAATTACCCCTGTTTTTTTAGGGGCTAAAATTTCAGTTTTTTATCAATCCCTCAAATCTGCCCTGTAAAATCACTACTTCATTAAATTATCATTAAATTTATAGGCACCACATCATAATCCCGTATCAGGATTACATTATATTCAACAAAATTCTTACATAGGTTAAGAAAAATATAAATTATTTAAAGCTTTGTTAATTGAGTTAAACTTTTACTAAGCAAATAGCTTATATAGTAGGGATTACATAATTTGGCTAAAGAAAATAACAGTAACCCCTAATAACAAATAATATGAGCAATAAAAAACTGATTTTAGGTATTGCTGCGGGAGCAGCGGTACTTGCAGGAGCAGCAGTAGTACTTTCACGCAAAAGGTCTCAAAAAAAATATGAGGCACGTATAGAAGAAGCTAAATCTAACTTTAGAGGCAAGCTTAACGAACTACAGCGTAAAGCCCAGAAAGAATATAAAAATGCATCATCTGAAACCGGCGAAATTGTAAATGCCGCTAAAGACAGGGCTGCAGAATGGGTTAAAGCATCAAGGGCTTAATAAACTTAGGCCAACCTAATAAATAGTTACTACGAGCCGGTTATAAATTTTTATAGCCGGTTTTTTAAGTCCAAATATTAAATTGCTCTTATTGACTCAAAAAATTACGATTACAAATTGCTTAATACTTAATATATTACATCGCCATGAAAACCCGTAAAAACGCCGGAAACAAATTCCAACCATACAACTCACTTATAGAACAGCTTTCTGCCCAAAATATAACTCCGATTACCATAGATGCATTGCCGGAAATTTTAGTAATAACCACTTTCCCACCAAGGCAGTGCGGTATTGCCACGTATTCCCAGGATCTTATTAAGGCATTGAATGACCATTATGTAGATTCTTTCTCTATAAAAATTTGTGCTTTAGAAAGCAAAAACGAACAACATATGTATACCGACCCAGATGTTAAGTATGTACTTAACACATCGGAACCTGAATCGTATGTAGCTCTTGCAAAAGCCATTAATGAAGATGACAACCTAAAAATTGTACTTATTCAGCATGAGTTTGGTTTGGTGCACGAAACTGTGGGCGACTTTAACGCCTTTATAGATGAAGTTAAAAAACCCCTTTCGGTAGTTTTCCATACCGTGCTTCCCGGCCCTAACGATGAGCTTAAAGCTAACGTACAGCACATACTAAACAGGGCAGATTCGCTTATTGTAATGACGCACAACGCTGCCGATATACTGGAGCGCGATTATACTGTAGATGCAGATAAAATCGCCGTAATTGCCCACGGAACCCACCTTGTATCGCATGGCCACAGCGCAGAGCTTAAAGCCAAACATGGCTACGAAGGCAGGACGGTACTTAGCACCTTTGGGCTTTTAAGCTCAGGTAAAAGCATTGAGACCACGCTTGATGCACTGCCTACCGTAGTAGATAAAAACCCGGATGTACTTTTCCTTATAATAGGCAAAACCCACCCTACCGTGGCATTGCAGGAAGGCGAAGTATACCGCGAGTTCCTTACCAAAAAAATTGAAGACCTTGGCCTGCAAAACAACGTGCAGTTCATTAACAAATATGTAGCACTTGATGAACTTTTGGAATACCTTCAGTTAACTGATATTTACGTGTTCTCATCTAAAGACCCTAACCAGGCGGTAAGCGGTACCTTCTCTTACGCCCTTAGCTGTGGCTGTCCTATCGTGTCTACCCCTATCCCTCACGCAAAAGAGGTATTAGCAGGCGATACCGGTATTATTTTCGACTTCGGGAATTCAGAACAGCTTAGCGATGCCATCAATACCTTATTATTTGACCCGGCATTGAGGGAAAAAATGATCCTTAACGGCCTGCACAAAATTGTACACACCACTTGGGAAAACTCGGCGGTAAGCCATGCAAAAGTGTTACAGAAAACGGCAGGTGGCAAAAGCATTAAACTACAGTACAGGAATCCTAAGATAAACCTGGACCACATGAAGAACATGACAACCGATTTTGGTTTTGTGCAGTTCTCCAAGCTTAACGTGCCTGACCTTGCCAGCGGCTACACAATAGATGACAATGCAAGGGCCATGATTGCCCTGTGCCAGCACTATAAAAAATACAGGGAAAAAGATGTACTAAACTACATTAAAATTTACCTGGACTTTATTGGGTTCTGTCAGCTACCCGATGGCAGGTTCCTTAACTATGTAGATGTTAACAAGAACTTTACACAGCAAAACTATGACGAAAACCTGGAAGACAGTTCCGGTCGCGCCATGTGGGCATTAGGCTACCTTATCTCTCAGGGAAGCATTTTACCGGCAGAGTTTATTGCTAAGGCAGAGGCTATTTTCCAAAAGTCGCTTTCGCTTACCAAAAATATTTACTCTACAAGGGCAATGGCATTTGTAATTAAAGGCTTGTACTACTACAACCGCACTGTTAAAGATGCCGATACACTTATATACATTAAAATGTTTGCCGACCGTATGGTAAACATGTACCGCCATGAGGCTGATGCCGACTGGAAATGGTTTGAGGGCTACCTTACCTATGCTAACAGCGTACTCCCGGAAGCATTACTGCTTTGCTACGCAATTACAGAGAATGAAACCTACAAAGAGGTGGCAAAAGAGTCGTTTGACTTTTTACTATCGCAAACATTTGATGATGAGAGTATAAAAATTATCTCTAACCGTAGCTGGCTGGTAAAAGGCGGCAAAAGGGAAACGTATGGTGAGCAGCCTATAGATGTAGCCTACACTATACTGGCGCTACGCAAATTTCACGATATATTTAAGGATGAAGAATATCTTAATAAAATGGAAATGGCCTTTAACTGGTTCTTGGGCAACAACCACCTGCAACACATTATATACAACCCTTGTACCGGCGGATGTTTTGACGGTCTTGAAGAGCACAGCGTTAACCTTAACCAGGGTGCAGAAAGTACCGTTAGCTACCTTATGGCAAGGCTAACCATTACTAAATACTTTGGTAATCCTGATACGGTTTACTTCAGGAGGAAACAAAGGGCAGCGAAGGTTTCTGCTTTAAGAACAATGGATATTTAATATCAGCTATATATCGTTACTTAATTAAGCTCCGCAAATGCGGAGCTTTTTTTATGTCCACAAATTCAGGGCATAAAAAAAACGCCCTGTTGGGCGTTTTACAATTTATAGTAAACTAAGCTTAAAGACTTATTTTTTTAATGTCTTTTTCTTCTATACCGTAAGCTTTTACAACGGCGTCATAATCTTTAAAGTTAACAGCTTTTTTAGAAGCACTTAAATAAGCAGGAATGATCAATACCCTGAATACCTGATCTTGTGTAAAGCCCGGCTCTCCTGCAAGATTAAAGTCAGATTCCAGGTAAACCACTACTTTATCAATCGAGAAATCAAAATAATAGCTTAAAGAGGCTCCATCGTTAAAGTTGTAGGTAGTAGGCAGCGGCTCCCAAACATCGTTACCGGCATCAACGCCCGACAAGCGGTACACCAATACCATATCTGACGAAAAAATTTCCGGATTTAAAGGTATTACTATTGAGTTAACTACATTGTTAGTACTAAAATCAACGTTAGAAACCTCAAAGTTCTCGGCAATAGTATCGTTGTCTTCGGTTACCACCACATCATCATCATTATTACAGCCGGTTAGCGTTAATAGCCCTGCAACTGTAAAAAGTAAAAGTATCTTTTTCATAATGTAAAAAATTTTTAATGTTTGATTATATTGTTTACTAAAGTATTTCAAAAAATGCGCCAAATAATTTTTTTAAGTGAATTTTAGCAAAAAAACATTAAGCCATTTTTATATTTGCCTCACTATGACGCAACAAAAACTTTACATGGTTTTGCTGGGCTGTACCCCAAATGGCAGACTAACGGAGCAACACGATATATTTTTTGGCATTGGCGAATCTGTTTTAGGATTAAAAGCCGATATGTATGCCTTTTGGCCCGATGGCGGCCAGCTGCATGTAGACTCCTGGCGCGAGGTTACGCATATTAACGGTTACAACGTTGCCATAGTTCCTAAAAGCGAGGCTGTTGATGCTAAAGAAAAGCTATTTTTTCTTAACCTTGGTGGTTATAAACCCGGCGAGTTTGAAGAATACCATTATAAAGCGCTTATAGTAGCACCCTCTATGGGTCTTGCAATACGGCAGTCTAAAAAAACTACGTTTTACAAACACTACGGCTTTAAAGGTGCCGAAAGCCACATAGATGAAAAATATGGGCTTGATGTAGATGATATGCACAAGGTTGAAGATATTTTACCGGCCCACTTAAAAGACAAATACCACATTGCCATAACAAAAACCGATACTGTTTTTGAAGATGAACTGCATATTGGGTATTTAAAATTAGGGAAGCGGTAACCGCTACCCTACCCTAAAACATATCCTCCAGCTGCTGGTACAGCACACCTTCGCTTAAAATGGCACCCTGTTCTATAAGGCCAAAAAGGTACTGCTTGCGGTCTTCGGTAAAATCTTTTTTGCCACGGCTTAGTTGCACTTCGGGGCTAAAGATGTTTTCGTTGAGCCATTGCAGGCCGCCTTCGGTTAAAAAATCAGCGGTTGGGGTATGCGCGTGGATAACGATGCTCTCCATGCCCTCCTGACTAATTTTAAACAGGAAAATATGGTTTTTAGAGTAATGCTCCAGCCACTGGGCTTTTTCGAGCACGGAGTCCCAAATAAGGTCGGAGAACACGTCAAGCTGATGCTCGGCGGTATCGGGGTGGTTTTGTTTCAGTTCGTCCCAGGCGGCTTTATCTATAGATTGTGATGCCAAAAAAGTAATAAACTCCGGGTGAAGCTCCTCCAGCTGCTCTTTTGTTAAGCGGGTATATTTCATGTTGTGTGTAAGCTAATTTTTAACGGCGCGAAGTTCTTCATTTTTGGGGAAATAATAAGTAGTGCCGCCCTAAAATTTTGCAGAGCCACTTACTTTGCAAAGATCATCTCGTCGCGGTTGGCATCGTCGCTTTTGGTAAGGTGCAGTTTTTTATCCTTAATATAAGCAACCATTTCGTCGGCAGAGCCGTCCTCATACGCTATGGTTAGTATGTGGGCATCGCTGTACGGTTTAACTGTAAAAGTGCCTTTACGGTCCATGTTAGCTATAACAAATGCTATAGTAGTACCCGAAACCGTAATTTTACTGTTCTTTAAATTACTTATGGCTTCATCTTTTTTAGCTTTTACGGCGTCGCGCTGCTGCTGTGTAAGCTGGGCTTCTTTTTCTTTGCTAAAGGTAATAGTGCTGGCAGCAACGTTAATGGTGGTGCCGCTCACGGTAATTTCCGACAGTTTCCACACGCCCTGCAGGTCTTTTTCAATTGAGGCTTGCGCCGAAGCTACTGCAACAGTAAAACAGGCAATAAAGAGGTACAATAGGTTTTTCATGCGATTTTTTTAGTTTGATGGAAATACTAAATTAAACAAATTTAGGCAGAAGCAAAAAGCACTTTAACAGTTTGAATGTACCCTAAAGCTTACCGTTTCGTTGTTTGGATCGCTGCACTATGTATATGGCAATACAGCAAAAAGTAAGTATAACAAGATAATTTGCCCCGGCTATTAATGATTGCTTTACAGCGTATATAAAATACTCTGCGCCGTAATTTACAAACTCAATAGTAAAAGTAGCAATCACATAAACAGACAAAAGCCCTAAAATACCCAGTAATTTTTTGCGCCACGGCAACCTGAGCATTTCGTTTTTATGTATAAACAGGGTAAGGCAAAGCACAAGGGTTGCAAAGAGGTTAACAAAACCCATTATCATGCCCATACCGTAGGTTAATGCAATTATCATCCGCACAATTAAAACTTGTACAAACGCCATAGCATAAAAAATACCAAAGACAGGCCACGGGTTATAATAGGTTTTATGTATGAATTCGTCTTCGTTTAATAGATCCGCCATGAATTATGCTTTAGAAAGTTTAGCACTGCGCTTTTGACTGAACCTTACTATAGGAAGTATGATGCTACATATAATAATAAAGTAACCTCCAAAAGGTACAAAACCAAGATATAGCGACTCGTACATGGTATTGATACTCAATTTGTGGATAATGCAATCTATTGCATTTACTATGTTGAGGGTTATGTAATAAGCAAAACATAAATAGCCAATTGCAGCCGCGATCTTTTTAAGAGGCATGGCACTATTTTCCTTATTGCCAAAAATCATCAGCAAGGCAATAATGATGGGTACAGGTATATTTGTGGCTATTAAAACGTTCGAGAGCATTGTGCCATCGCTAAAATTATCGGTTGCTATATAGAAGGCAAAAAAATGCGCCATTGCCCCAATGTAATAGAACCTGAACTTTTTTAGCACATTATAAGTTACCGGAACAAGAAATTCTTCTTCGCTTAATAGATCCTCCATTGGGTGGTATTGGGGTGCTAATATATAAAACTTTACTGCTCACAGAGTAGGTAAAACATTTTAGGGTCGTCGTACGCTTTATCTAACAATTTTGCCATGGTAAGGTCGTCACAGGCGCCCGTAAGGTCGTGCAGGTTGTGCTTGCATAAGCCCCTGTTAAAATAAATACCCGCAGGTTTTTCGGCAATAGGTAGTACAGCATCAAAGTCGGCTATTGCTTTTTCGTACTCCGCACCAAAAAAGTAAGCCATACCCCTGCCTTCGGTAACCCTGGAAACGTTGATGTTGTAAGCAAGGGCCTCGGTATAATACTTAGCAGCATCGGCAAATTGTTTTTTGTTCAAAAAATCATCAGCTATCATTATTAGCTTTTCAACCGTTTTCTCATCCTCTGTACGCACCGTAGTTTTGGCGCTTTCCTTTTTACCGTTGTATTTTGCATAAGTTTGCGCATTCGCCGTTAGCGAGAAACAGAGGATGAGGGTTAGGATGAGGTTTTGCATTATCTTTATCTTTATCATCTATAATACTTATCTAAGGAATTTTCTCCAAAAAACTTTTTATATCTCTGAATCGCATAGCTATCCATCATTCCTGATATATAGTCACATATAATTCTGCAATCACTGTCACGATCAATCAAATTACGATACTCTGCGGGTAAGAGTGAGAGCTCCTTATTATAATTCTTATCACTAAAAACCTCAAAAAGGCCGTTGATTATTTTTTCTCCTTGTTTTTCATATAGTAATATTTCTGGTTTCCTCATCAAACATTTAAATGTGAGTTTTTTTAAACCATTAGCTAAAGCACCATGTTGATAGTAGCCAATTTCTTTTTTATTAGACGTACCAGTTATTTTTGTTTCTTTTTCAGTTACCTCAATCAAGCCGATATCTTGAACTAATGTATTAACGATATTTGAGGTTAATTGTCTTGTGAAAAAGTAATGAAAGTCTTCAGAGGAATTGGATTTGCATTCTGAAGCAATCTTTTTGGAGTCATCAATTATTTGTTGTAGAATTGATACTGCCGATTTAAACTCTGGACTATTTGCAAATTCAAAAAACAAATCATCGATTGTAAATAAGTTACCTCGCAATGCATCTTCTAAATCATGTGCTGCATATGCAATTTCATCCGCGATATCCATTATTTGAGCATCTAAAGTGCGAACGGTAACTTCGTTTTCTAAGGATATTTTGTTTACTACTTCATAATCTGAATCGTATAAAAACTTTTTATGGTCTTCTCCCTTATTAAAATACTTTACCACGCTCAAAAGAGTTCTTTTCGATAAAAATAAACCTGATTCATTAGGGATCCGTCTTTCTAATACATTTAGCACTCTAAATGTTTGAGCATTTCCTTCATAGCCTCCCTTTCCTTTCATTAGTTCGTGGAACGCGTTCGCCAGCATGTCCAAATGGAGGGTTACCAATATCATGCGCTAAACACGAAGATTCTATCACGTACATGTCGCTGCCGTAAAGTTTAAATTCTTCAATTTTATTTGAACGTGCTTCTTTTCTTATTAATCCAGCAATAGTTCTGGCAATTTGTACTACTTCCTGACTATGTGTTAATCTATTTCTATAAAATTTGTTAGTATCTATACTCAAAAACTGCATTTTCCCTTGCAAGCGTCGAAAAGAAGAACTGTACAAAATTCTTGAGTAATCTTTACTATAAATATCTCTGTCAGATGTTGTTATGGTTTCTTCGCTAACCGGAGTATTAAGCTTATTAAGATAATTTTTAGATTCCTCCGCAAAAAAATTTAAATCATCAGTAGTTAGTTTGGTTTTTATCATTTGCTTTTTTTAAATATTTAACTAAACTAAACATTCTAATTAACAATAGCTTACGGTTTTCCTCATTTGCTTAACATTTATTTTGTAAGAAATACAGAATGCCCATAAACATTGGTTTCGGCGGGCAAGTGCATTCCCAAAAAAATCCTTAATTTAGCCTAACTAAAAAATTGCAATGATACCTGATGCCCAATTTCAGCACGAATTACAACTTATTATAGCCAATGCCATTCGCGAAGATATAGGCCCCGGCGATTATAGCTCGCTGGCCTGTATACCGGCTTCGGCAACGGGCAGCGCCAAGCTTTTGGTTAAAGACAACGGTATTATTGCCGGTGTGGCCTTTGCCCAACAGGTGTTTGCCCATGTAGACGCTAACCTTACCGTTGAGGTGTTTATACAGGACGGCACCCCGGTACAGTATGGCGATGTGGTGTTTCATGTACACGGCAGCTCGCAAAGCATACTGGCTGCCGAAAGGCTGGTGCTTAACGCCATGCAGCGTATGAGTGCCATTGCCACCAAGACTAAGAAATACGTAGACATACTTGCCGGTACCGGCACCGGGATTTTAGATACCCGAAAAACCACGCCGGGCATACGTGCTCTGGAAAAATGGGCGGTTAAGATAGGCGGCGGCGAAAACCACCGTTTTGCCCTGTATGATATGGTTATGCTTAAGGACAACCATATTGACTTTGCCGGCGGTATTACCCCTGCCATTACTAAAACGCACGAGTTTTTAAAGGCTAATAACCTTGACCTGAAAATTATTGTTGAGGCACGCGACCTTGATGAGGTTAGCGAAATTATTGCCAACTCTGGCGTGCACCGCATCTTGCTTGATAATTTTGATTATGCTCAAACCCGCGAGGCAGTGGCGCTTATAGGCGACTATTGCCAAACCGAATCGAGCGGCGGCATTAACGAGGATACCATGCGCCAGTATGCCGAATGTGGTGTTAACTACATTAGCAGCGGCGCGCTTACGCACTCTATTTATAATATGGACCTTAGCCTTAAAGCCCTGTAATGAGCAAAGAGCTGGAACATAAGCTGGAGCGTATACCGGTGCTAAAACACCTGGTGCGGTTTGGCAAAAGCATAAAGCTGCCATATTCGGAAGGGTTAACCCTGTACCACCTTATAGAACTGTACCTTACAGGCGTTGTAAAAGGCGATATTAGCTACAGGGCAGGTGCCATTGCATTCAGCTTTTTTATGTCGCTGTTCCCCTTTGCGCTGTTCATCCTAAACTTAATACCGCACATTCCGCTGGAGGGTTTTCGCGACGATTTTATGGAGTTCGTAGCCGATAACGTGCCACCCAACACCTACGATGCCATTAGCGGCATCCTGTCGGATATCTTACTCAACAGCCAGGAAAGCCTGCTAAGTACGGGTATCCTTTTGGCAATACTGCTTATGAGCAATGGTATGAACGCCATACTAAGCGGTTTCCAGAACAGTATGCACATTACCATAAAGCGCAAGTTCTTCAGGCAATATGCCGTAGCCATTGGGTTGAGCCTGGTACTGTCCGTACTGCTCATCATCACTGTTGCTGCTATAGTAACTTTTGAGATCATCATCCGCAACCTAACTTTTAGGGGCTACCTGCAAAACAACGTGTATTTGCTGGAGTGGGGGCGTTACCTGTTCCTTATCCTTATGATACTTACCACTACCTCATTACTCTTTAAAGTGGCCGCAAAAGAGACCAGGCAGGCCGCATTTTTTAGTTATGGATCGGTTTTTAGTACGGTGTTGTTTGGCTTAACCTCTTATGGTTTTGGTATTTACGTAGTACGGTTTTCTAAGTATAATGAGTTGTACGGGTCTATTGGCACGCTACTTGTATTAATGCTATATATATGGATTAACTGCTTTATTTTGCTGTTGGGATTCGAATTAAATGCGTTGATTCATAAATTAAAGCGAAAAAATTTATATATTTAGCATTAACTAACAACTTAAATTATGAAACGTACATTATTCATGTTTTTATTCGTGGCCCTTACAGGCATGCTTTCGGCCACTGCACAGGTTACCGGCAAGTGGAAAACCGTAGATGATGAAACCGGCGAAGCCAAATCTATCGTTGAGGTGTATGAGCAGGGCGGTAAAATTTACGGCAAGGTGGTTGAAATTCTTAACCCCGCCAAAAAAAACAACAAATGCACCAAGTGCAAGGGTGCCGATAAGGATAAGCCCATCCTTGGCCTTGTAATAATCAAAGGGCTTACTAAAGATGGCAATGAGTATACTGATGGCGATATCTTAGACCCTAACAAGGGTAAAACTTACAGCTGCACCATTAAATTAGATGGCGCCGATAAATTAAGCGTTCGTGGTTACATGGGCATCTCGATGCTCGGCAGGAGCCAAACTTGGACGAGGGTGAAATAGTTGTCTGTTGACAGTTTTAAGTTAACAGCGTATTTCGCGAATCTCGAAGTCCGAAAGTGAAATATTAAGCATAAAATTGATAAAAACACCTTCAGGCAGAAGGTGTTTTTTTATGCCCGCTAAACCCTTATCTTTGTACTGTCAATAAACGTATATGCCTTATTTTACCCAGGTAATCCTGCCCTTAGCGCTGCCAAAATCTTTTACGTATGCTGTAAACGAAGCAGAATATGCCTTCCTAAAGCTTGGCATGCGCGTTGCAGTACCTTTTGGTAAGAACAAGATTTACACGGGGTTAGTGATACAAATGCACCAAAATCCGCCGCAATTGTACCAGGCTAAGGACATCCACCAGATATTGGATGATGCCCCAATTGTAACCGAAACCCAGCTACAGCACTGGAACTGGATAGCCGAGTACTACATGTGTACCATTGGCGAGGTGTATAAATCGGCACTACCGGGGGGCTTTTTGCTTGAAAGTGAGACGATTATTACCTCCCGAAAAGACTTTGACCCCGTAGAGATTGCCCTTACCGATGAAGAATACCTGGTGTATGAAGCGCTGCAAACACAGAGTGCCCTAAAGGTGCAGGAGGTGGTTTCTATCCTCAATAAAAAAACTATCCTGCCAGTAATCAACAAGTTAATATCTAAAAATGCGGTGTCGCTACAGGAAGAGATATCCGAAAAATACAAACCCAAAACCATCCGCTATATAAGGTTGCAGCCCGAATTTTTACAGGAAGCCCAATTAACCGAACTGCTTGATTTACTGAGCCGTGCGCAAAAGCAACGCGAGGCTGTGATGTTTTATTTTCAGTTGCAGGCTACAGAAAAAAAGCCCATAACGGTAAAGAAACTTACCGAGGCAGGCGCTACTGCCGCCGTGATTAAGTCATTGATTGACAAAGAGATATTTGAAGAATATTTCCTGGAAGAAGATAGGGTACAGTTTAAAGGATCGGGCAATGCAGCGTTTAACCTGAGCGAAAAACAGCAGGGCGCATTTGAAGAAATCAAGTTAAGCTTTGATAAACAAGCTGTTACATTACTGCATGGCATAACATCGAGCGGTAAGACAGAGATATACATCAGGCTGATAGAAGAATACATAAACAGCGGTAAGCAGGTGTTGTACCTTCTGCCCGAAATTGCCCTTACCACGCAATTGGTTGTAAGGCTTACGGCTTATTTTGGAAACAAGGTGGCAGTATTCCATTCCAAATACACTAATAATGAGCGTGTTGAAACCTGGCAGCAGGTGCTGGAAGCATCCGAGAAAGCACAGGTGGTAATAGGTGCGAGGTCGGCGTTATTTCTCCCATTCCAAAACCTCGGACTCATTATTATAGACGAAGAACACGAGCAAACCTTTAAGCAGCAGGATCCTGCGCCACGCTACCATGCCCGCGATGCGGCGATAGTATTGGCCAATATGTTTGAGGCCAAGGTATTGTTGGGGTCGGCTACACCAAGTATAGAGAGCTATAGCAATGTAAATGCCAACAAATATGGCTATGTAGCTTTAAAAGAGCGCTTTGGAAAGGTGCTCCCGCCTGAAATTATATTGGTAGACCTTAAAGACAAATACAAGCGTAAGCAAATGACAGGGCATTTTAGCGATACCATGACCCAGGCCATTGCCGAAACCCTTGCACTGGGCAAGCAGGTTATCCTGTTCCAGAACCGCAGGGGCTTTTCCCCGTGGATAGAGTGTATGACCTGTGGGCACGTACCGCAATGCCCGCAGTGCGATGTGAGCCTTACCTATTATAAGTATAAAAACCAGCTGCGCTGCCATTATTGCGCTTATCATATTGCTAACCCTACGCATTGCCACCAGTGCCACAGCACCGATATTAACAGCAAAGGCTTTGGTACTGAGCAGATTGAGTTAGAACTAAAGTCACTTTTTCCGGATAAGAATACGTGGCGTATGGATCAGGATACTACACGAGGTAAGCACGGTTACGAAAAGATAATCGATTCTTTTAAAAACAGGGAAGTAGATATATTGGTCGGTACACAAATGTTGGCAAAGGGTCTGCATTTCGATAATGTAGGTCTTGTAGGTATATTAAATGCCGACAACATGCTGTTTCAGCCTGATTTTAGGGCATTTGAGCGCGCCTACCAAATGATGGTTCAGGTAGCAGGCAGGGCCGGCCGTAAAGATGACAGGGGTACCGTTCTAATACAAACATATAATCCTTTGCATAATATTATCCGTCAGGTTACTGAAAATGACTATGAGGGAATGTTTAAGGAACAGGTATATGAAAGGCATAACTTTAAGTATCCGCCTTACTTTAGGCTGGTGCGCCTTATCTTAAAGCACAAAGATTACGAAAAGCTTAAGGATGCTTCTATATGGCTGTATAATGTATTGGTACAGCACCTTAACATCCCGGTACTGGGACCGGAAGAACCCGGAATTAGCCGGATTCGTAACGAATATATTCGTGCCATAATGATAAAAATACCGCCGGGGGCAGCATTGGGCAGCACTAAAAAGACCATAGGAAAAATACTGGAAAGCCTTGACGCAGTTCCACAGTACAGGTCAGTTAAAATAACGGTAAACGTAGACCCCTATTAAAAAGGTATTATGAATTCCTGTTCAGGGCAATGGCAAGATCTTCCTTCTTGTTACGGCTCAGCGGGATCTTAGTAGCGCCAATCTCAGCGAATTTGCTGTTAAAGCGCTCAACCTTATCAATATTGATAATATACGATTTATGTACCCTTAAAAATTTGTCTTCCGGTAGTTCGTTCTCGAAAGATTTCATGGTAGAGAGTACCAGGTGGGTTTCATCGTCGGTGTTAATCTTAATGTAGTCACCAAAAGCCTCAACCCAGCGTATCTTTGCTATAAATATCTTAAAGTTCTTTAAGTTACTCTTTACAAAAATAAATTCGCCTTCTTCTTCGGGACCGTCTTTCTTTAAAAGCTGCATATCTAAAGCTTTTTGTGCAGCTTTGTTAAAGCGGTCGCGGGTAACGGGTTTATGCAGGTAGTCTATCGCTGCATAATCAAAAGCCTTAAGGGCATAATCAGATTTAGATGACACAAAAATGATCTGGGGCCGTGTTTTAAGCCCATCTAAAAGATCAAAGCCGCTTTGCACCGGCATTTCGATATCAAGAAATAGTAAATCTACAGGTTTGTTTAGTATGCAGTTACGTGCCTCTGAGGCATTAGAAAAGTCACCCACAAGTGTTAAGTCGGGGTGTTCATTAACCAGTTTTGCAATGGTTATCCTTTGTATGGTACTGTCATCTACAACAACACAGTTAAGCTTCATGTGTCATTTACGTTTGTAAAGTTTATAGTAATGCGTTATGCCTATTTTGATGGATGATTACAAATATAAAGAAAAAAAGCTTTTTTTAACATTCAAAAAAAGCAAAATTAGCCCTTGTGTATTAAATATAAATACCTACATTTGCACCCAATTTTATAACAAAATTTTGTATTATGAATAACTATGAGACTGTTTTCATCTTGAATCCCGTTTTATCTGAAACCCAGGTAAAGGAAACAGTAAGTAAGTTCGAAGACTACCTTACTTCGCGTGGAGCCGAGATCGTATCTAAAGAAGACTGGGGCCTAAAAAAACTGGCTTACGAGATCCAAAACAAAAAAAGCGGATTTTACACGCTTTTACAATTTACTGCACCTGCAGAAATTCTAATCGGTTTCGAAACTGAGTTTCGCCGTGATGAGAGGGTTATGCGTTTCTTAACCGTAAGCCTTGACAAACACGCCGTATCTTGGGCTGAGAGAAGAAGGGAAAAACTAAAAACTAAAGCAAACTAAGGCCATGTCAACTATAGAGCAATCAGCTAAAGGAAAAAAAGACGGGGATATCAGATATCTTACGCCTTTAAACATCGAAACGAACAAAACTAAAAAGTATTGCCGTTTTAAAAAAGCAGGTATCAAATATGTTGATTATAAAGATCCTGACTTTTTATTGAAATTTGTTAACGAGCAAGGTAAAATACTTCCTCGCCGTTTAACAGGTACATCTCTAAAATTCCAGAGAAAAGTATCTGTAGCCGTTAAAAGGGCTCGTCATTTAGCGTTAATGCCATATGTGGCTGATTTACTAAAATAATAAAGAGGCAAGATTATGGAACTTATACTTAAACAAGACGTACAAAACTTAGGTTTTAAAGACGATACGGTTACAGTTAAAGCCGGTTATGGCCGTAACTACCTTATACCACAAGGATTTGCTACTTTAGCAACTCCAACAGCTAAAAAAGTTTTAGCTGAAAACCTTAAACAAAGGGCTTTTAAAGAACAAAAAGCAGTTAATGATGCTAAAGCTATCGCTGACGCTCTTAAAGCACTTGAAATTAAAATTACTGCTAAAGCAGGTGGCGAAAAACTATTTGGTTCTGTAACCAATGCTGATATCGCTGAAGCTTTAGAGAAAAACGGCCAGTCTATCGATCGTAAATTCATTACTTCTGGTATCGTAAAACGTACTGGTAAATACAATGCAAGCATCAGGCTACACAGGGAAGTAATCGTAGATCTTCCTTACGAAATTGTTGCTGAGCAAGCTGCATCGTAATTATCATATTACATACATCTTAAAACCCTTTGCAATGCGAAGGGTTTTTTATTTAGTATAGTCAGGCGATACGCATATTTCCACGTTCCCCCACGCTGTTACTGCTATTATACATTCGCTTAGCCATGCCATATGCTATCTTTTATCATTCTACCGCAACTAATCATTCAAAACATTTTCCCTGTTTTTAAAAGTTAGCTAAATTAGCAGGACAAACAAACTTTTAACTTGATGGACACCCAGCAAACTATTCAGGCGCTGCGCGAAGAGCTTAACCAGCACAACTACAATTACTATGTACTTGATGCCCCTACGATTTCTGATTTTGATTTCGACATCAAACTCAAACAATTACAGGAGCTTGAAGCCAAACACCCCGAATATTTTGATGAAGATTCGCCTACCCAACGTGTGGGCGGTGCTATTACCAAAAATTTCAACACCATTGCGCACGATCAGCGCATGTATTCATTGGATAACTCCTACTCTAAAGAAGAACTCTTAGAGTGGGAAAAACGCGTACACAAAGGCCTGGGTACTGTCGATGTGCAATATACCTGCGAGCTTAAGTACGATGGCGCTTCTATAAGCATTACCTATGAGAAAGGCAGACTATCCAAAGCCGTAACGCGTGGTGATGGCTTTCAGGGCGACGAGGTTACTACCAACATAAAGACCATAAAGGCAGTTCCGCTAAGGCTTAAAGGTGATTTCCCGGAGAAGTTTGACATCAGGGGCGAGATTATTCTCCCCTTAGAAGGCTTCGCTAAAATGAACCAGGAACTTATAGAAATTGGCGAAACACCTTATGCCAACCCGCGTAATACGGCATCGGGTAGCCTTAAGCTACAAGATAGTGGCGAAGTGGCCAAACGCCCGTTAGACTGCCTCCTGTACGCTATAATCGGCAATAACCTGCCGTTTAAGTCACAGTTCGACGGATTGGAAAAAGCCCGTCAGTGGGGCTTTAAAGTGCCCAAACAAGCCAAGCTTGCCCAGTCTATGGATGAGGTGATTGCCTTTATAGACCATTGGGATACCCACCGCCATGACCTGCCGTATGAAACTGACGGCGTGGTTATTAAAGTAAACGATTTGCACCAGCAGGACGAACTGGGCTATACCGCCAAGAGTCCGCGCTGGGCAATTGCCTATAAATTTAAAGCCGAACGCGTGGCTACACGCCTGCATAAAATAACCTACCAGGTGGGCCGTACGGGCGCTATTACCCCGGTTGCCAATTTAGAACCGGTACAACTGGGAGGCACTACGGTTAAGCGTGCATCGTTGCATAACGCCGACCAGATTGCCAAACTCGACGTTCGCGAAGGCGATGAGGTGTTTGTTGAAAAAGGCGGCGAGATTATCCCCAAGATCATTGCAGTAGATTTTACCAAACGCCCCGATGACTTAATGCCAACCATTTATATTGATAAATGCCCCGAGTGCTTTACCGAACTGGAGCGCAAAGAGGGCGAGGCTCAGCACTACTGCCCTAACTTTTATGGCTGTCCGCCACAAATTATTGGGCGTATACAACACTATATTTCACGCAAGGCTATGGATATTGAAGGCCTTGGCGGCGAAACCGTAGCCCTGCTCTATAACTCTGACTTGGTGCATAACTATGCCGACTTATACGAGCTTAAAAAAGAGCAGGTAATTCCGCTTGAGCGTATGGCAGAGAAATCCGCTGAAAATCTAATCAATGGCATCGAAAAATCGAAAGAAATTCCGTTTGAGCGCGTACTGTATGCCTTAGGAATACGCTATGTAGGCGAAACTGTTGCAAAAAAACTGGCGCGCCATTACAAAACCATCGATAATCTGGCGAAAGCCTCGTTAATGGATCTGGTTTTGGTTGACGAAATTGGCGAACGCATTGCGCAAAGCGTACTGGGCTTTTTTGAGAATGAAGAAAATATTAACATAGTAGAGCGCCTTAAAGGCTACGGAGTTCAGCTTGAAGCTGTGGCTGTGGCCGATACTACGGTAAGTGATAAGCTTGCCGGAAAAATCTTTGTAGTATCGGGCGTGTTCGAGAAATTCTCGCGCGACGAGCTTAAAAAAGCCATTGAAGACAACGGCGGAAAAGTGGGCAGTTCTATATCCTCTAAAACCCATTACGTGGTGGCAGGCGATAATATGGGACCTGCTAAACTCGAAAAAGCCAACCAGTTGGGTGTGGCTATTATTAGTGAGGATGAATTTATTGCTTTAATAAGTAGCAAAGTCACAGAGCAACAAAGCAGCAAAGTTAAGCCATGAAAAATATCTTATATATTTTTATAATAGCATTTATCATGACTTCGTGTGCAGATAAGCCCAAAAGTGTTACTGCACATTCAGTACAAAATCCTGAAACAGAAAAAGAAGACAAACTTATAGGCTCTTATATTACAGCCAATACCGATGCCGGCGCACACTGCCTGCTTAAAATTATGCCCCTGCCAAACGGTACAGGCTATGCGTACCGCCTTACTACCGATGAACGTATGGAAGAGGGCAAGCTTACCCAAAGCCATGATGCCACAACTAACCAAGATTTTATTATGTTGGAAGGCATTCATTGGGATGAATATGACGGTGATATAAGTGACGATGAAAATGATGAAGCGCCAAAAAACACGCCTCCGGAAGAACCTGTGGGTATTGGCGGGCTGATAACAGGCGACACCATAACCATACAAAATTATGGCAACGCCATGAACAGTTATACCAAACTTGCTGAAGTATCAGATAAATATATCATTCTAATAAAACAATAGGTTTTTTAGTATCTAAGAATCTCAGCCCCTAAGAATCTCATAAAAATGCTCTTCAACTCAGTACAATTTGCCTTGTTTTTACCCGTAGTATTTGTACTGTACTGGTTTGCGGCGCGCAAAAGCCTTAGGCAGCAAAACATTTTACTGCTCGCTGCAAGCTACTTTTTTTACGCCTGCTGGGACTGGCGCTTTCTCTTCCTGCTCCTGTTCTCTACCCTGCTGGATTATGCTGCCGGACTTCAAATTTCGGCAAGCCAAAGCAACCAAACCAAAAAAACATGGCTTTGGCTAAGCATCGGTGTCAACCTTGGTTTTTTAGGAATTTTTAAATACTATAACTTCTTTGCAGAGTCTTTTTCTGCTGCCCTGTACAGTATCGGCATACATGCGAATGTCCACACCCTGAGCATTATATTGCCGGTAGGTATTTCATTTTACACTTTTCACGGGCTATCCTACATTATAGATGTTTACAAAGGCCGTATACCTGCCGAGGGCAACTTTGTGCAGTACGCTCTTTTTGTGTGCTTTTTTCCGCTATTGGTGGCAGGGCCTATAGAGCGCGCTACCCACCTGCTGCCGCAACTTAAAGAAAAGCGCAGTTTTAATTTACACAAAGCAAAAGACGGCCTGCGCCAGATACTATGGGGCCTCTTTAAAAAAGTGGTAATAGCCGATTTGTGTGCCGAATATGCTAATACGATTTTTAACCACTATGGCAGCCTTACCGGCAGCAGCCTCTTTTTGGGCATGCTGTTCTTTACCATCCAGATATACGGCGACTTTTCGGGATATTCTGATATTGCACTGGGTACGGCGCGGCTTTTTGGTATCGATTTACTCCGCAACTTTGCCTACCCCTACTTTTCCCGCGATATTGCAGAATTTTGGCGACGCTGGCACATATCATTATCGTCTTGGTTTCGTGATTATGTGTACATTCCCCTTGGCGGAAGCCGGGTAGGTACGCTAAAGAAAGTCCGCAATATTTTCATCGTATTTTTACTCAGTGGCTTTTGGCATGGCGCTAAATTTACCTTTATTGCCTGGGGATTGCTGCATGCCCTGTACTTTTTGCCGCTGCTGCTTACCAACCGTAACCGCGCCAATCTGGCTACGGTGGCACATGGGCGGCTATTTCCCACTACTAAAGAAGCACTGCACATGGGGCTTACCTTTATGCTGGTGGCCTTTGCGTGGATATTTTTCCGTGCCGAAAGTATGCAGCATGCGTGGCATTTCATTTCGCATATGTTCTCCCGAAGCCTGTTTGCAGCCCCAAATTTTATAGAGAAAAAGTTCGCCTTTTTGGTACTGGCAATTGCAGCCGTATTTTTTATTATAGAATGGGTGGGGCGCGAAAACCATCATGCGCTTGCAAATTTGGGTGAAAGGTTTAAAAGGCCACTACGATGGTGCTTATACTATGCATTAATTGCAATGATCATAATATTTGGAGGTAAAGGTGAGCAATTTATTTACTTTCAGTTTTAAGCCATGAAACAGTTTATAACGCTTCTGCTAAAATTTACGCTGCCGCCGGTAGTACTCCTGCTGGCCGTATACCTGTGGGTAGACCCGTTTAAGGTGGTGTGGCATTATGACTCTTATTTTGTATCAGGGTCGGAAACCAACAAAGGGCTTAACAAAGACTACATAAGCACCACCAATTTTGATAACCGCTACGGGCAGGAACATTACAACTCCTTTGTTTTTGGCAGCTCACGCTCTATGGTATTTACAGTAGCAGCATGGAAAAAACACCTGCCCGCCAACGCTAAACCCTACCATTTTGATGCTTCTAAGGAGTCTCTTTTTGGCCTGTGTAAAAAGCTTCAGTACTTAGATGCCAAAAATGTGAGGCTTAACAATGCCCTTATCGTTATAGACCATAGCCTGTTAGTGCAGGATAAACCATCGGAAGGGACATTGTTTATAAACGCCCCGCAGCAAATGGGGTATTCTAACTTTGGCGTGTTTCATTATGCGTATTTAAAAGCATTTTACTCTTATAAATTTTTATACCCGTATTTAGATTACAAGATAAGTGGAACCATAAAACCTTACATGCGGGATGAATTGTTTGAACAGCGAATTGCGTACGAACCAGTAACTAATGAGGTAAGCCATACCTACGAAGAACAGGAAATTACCAACGGTACTTTTTATACCCCGCAGCGCATGGAAAATCTTTACAAGCGGCCTGCAAAACAGCGATTTTATAAAACCTGCCTTACTGATGCGCACAAAAAAATGCTGACAGAAATTGCCGCTATCCTGCAAAAGCACCATTGTTATTATAAAGTAATCATTAGTCCGCTTTACGACCAGAAAAAGCTTGCCCCGGCTGACATCGCTTATCTAAAAAAGGTATTTGGTAACCACATTTACGATTTTTCAGGGATAAATACTATCACTAACAATTACACCAATTATTACGAGAACTCCCACTACCGCCAGCATGTAGCCGATACCATCTTAAACAACATATACGTCAGGTAATTGTGTTATAAACTTTGTAACTTTGCCCCTCTTAACTCTGTAACTCCTAATAATGAACATCAAACTGCTCGCCATAGGCAAAACCGATAACAAATCGCTGCAAACCCTGATTGACGATTACCAAAAGCGGTTATGGTTTTACATTAAGTTTGACCTTGAGATAATACCCGACATTAAAAATGTAAAGAACCTTAGCGAGGCACAGCAAAAAGAAAAGGAAGGCGAACTAATACTAAGCAAATTAACCCCAACCGACCAGCTTATTTTACTTGATGAGAACGGCAGGAATTTTAGCAGCGTAGGCTTTTCAGACGAGCTTCAAAAAAAGATGAACTCCGGTATTAAAACGCTGATATTTGTTATTGGCGGGCCTTATGGCTTTAGCGATGCCGTTTACAGCAAGGCACAGGGCAAGATATCGCTTTCTGCCATGACGTTTTCCCATCAAATGGTGCGCCTTTTCTTTATTGAGCAGTTGTACAGGGCCTTTACCATTTTAAGGAATGAGCCGTACCATCATCAATAATCATTTAAGAATGTAGATTTTAGAATTGAGAATTGAGAATTGAGAATTGTGAGATGTTACTCAATACCGTAATAAAGCCAAACACAAAACAAGCCTTCCCATCAAATCAGCGAATTTAACATAATAATCATATACAATTTAGATAAAGTACTTCAACAATTACACACTTATGGTTAAATTACAATCAATCCCTCAAATTCATAAGTAAACTTGGCTTTTTCATAACCCCGTTTTTAGTGGTAAAGTATAGTTTTGAACTATAAATAATTGATAACCCTCTAAAAACAAAAAGCCATGAAAAAGAAAACTACATTTTTGCTGCCCGCACTATTGCTGTTGGCATTTACAGGTAAAGCCCATGCGCAATGTGCTTCTGCATCTAATATTTACACCTTTACCTATAACGGTGCTCAGTATGAAATTGTAAAAGAGAAAAAACGCTGGCTTAATGCTGCACAATGTGCCTTAGAGCGCGGTGGCTATCTTGCCGAAATTAACGATGCCGCCGAACAAAACGCTATTAACGCACAGATAGCTAATGCGGGTATTGATATCCAAAACACTAAAGCCGCTGACGGCGGTAATGCATCCTATGTTTGGATAGGCGGCAACGATATTTCTACCGAGGGTGCATGGATGTGGAACGGAAACCTTGATGCGGTTTCGGTACAATTTTGGGAAGGTGATGCTTCCGGCCACGCTGTAAACAATTTGTATACTAATTGGGGTAACGAACCAGATGATAATGCTATTGGCGGACAAGATGGGTTGGGACTTGCTATAACAAATTGGCCATTAGGCCTTGCTGGGCAATGGAATGATATCAAACAGAACAATGTACTTTACTACATTATAGAATATAACGCTTTACCACTTGGAGTTAGCGATAAGACCATAAATAACCAAGTTCTAATTACTCCTAACCCTGCTACGGATATAGTTACCATTACATCAAATCATGTATCACACATAGAGAGAATGGATGTATATAACACTACAGGTCAGCAAATTAAAACCTACACACAACCGGAATTTAAATCGGGTGCGCTTAACGTTTCGCAATTGCAATCGGGCCTTTACATTATACAAATACAATATCAGGATGGTGCATCGGCTACAAAAAAACTGGTAAAGCAATAAATTGGTGATTGATTAGGTGAAAGGGCAGCTGGTAATTGCCGGCTGCCTCTTTTTAAGCGATACGTATGCACAGAATTATAAACACTCTCTTTTACAAATCCTAATACCAAGCAAATAGTATTGAACGATAATTTAAAATTATGAAAGCTATGAAAAAGAAAAATGCACTGCCGCTGTTTGCCTTAATCCTCTTTAGTGTTACACTAACAGGCATGGGGCAATATTTACTAACAAACCCTGTAAAACATAACACCAGCATTTATGCCACTACCGATAATGAAAATGACGCTTACGCAGATGCCGAAACCCAACAGGGCACCACTCAGCCCATGTTCCCCGTTAATTACGGCCTGCATGCAGAATTTCAGGATGAGGCATCGGAAACTAAAAAGCTGGTAAAGCAATAGATTGGTGATTTAATTTTTTTCCAAAGAAAGGCAGTCGGTACCAACCGGTTGCTTTCTGCTTTTTAATATAAGCTAGTCCTAAATTAATTTATAAGTTCTATAACTTTTGCACAACATAAATACAGGTATCTTTAGGCAGGTTTTTTTAACACGTAAATCCGCACCGCTTATTATGGCTATTTTTACTATAGTATTTGCAATACTGTTGCTTATTTTTACCTTGCTGCCCTTTATAAAAAACGACTACTGGGTTTTTAGGGTGTTTGATTATCCGCGCCTGCAAAAGTTTACGGCATCGTGCGTATGCCTGTTCCTGCTTATTAATTATTTTGATAAGAATGATGTACTCCATTGGGCACTTACCGTTGCCATAGCAGCTAACATTTTATACCTCGCTTACATAATAGCACCTTTTACAAAATTTGGTAAAAAGCAAGTTTTGAGGGTTAGTATTAATTTGCCCGATCAGAGCTTAAGCATTATGATTACCAATGTGTTTGAAGACAATACCAACAGCAAAGGTTGCCTTGCCGAAATTAGCAAGGCTAACCCTGATATTGTACTGCTGCTGGAAACCAGCCACCGCTGGGATAAAGAAACTGCCGAACTTGCCAATACCTATCTGCACAGCGTTAAAGCGCCTATAGATAACACCTACGGCATGCTGCTGTACTCTAAGCTTGAGTTGCAGGATGCCGAAATTAAGTTTATGGTGGAAGCCGATATACCGTCCATCCACACTAAAGTGATCTTAAAGAACGGGCAGCAGGTACAATTGTATGCCGTGCATCCTACACCGCCTGTGCCTAACGAGAACCCACGAAGCACCGAACGCGATAAAGAGTTGCTGCTGGTTGCCGATCTGGCTAAAGAAAACAGCCTGCCGGTTATTGTTATTGGCGACCTAAACGATGTGGCCTGGAGCTACACTACAGAACTGTTCCTTAAAATGAGCGGACTGCTCGACCCGCGACGTGGCCGTGGCTTTTACAACTCGTTTAACGCACACTACCCTTTTATGCGCTTTCCGCTCGACCACGCATTTATTTCGACCGATTTTAAGCTGAAAAATATGAGGCGCCTAAATAATTTTGACTCCGATCATTTTCCGATATTTATAAACGTGCAATATGAGGCTAAAGCCGATGAAGAGCAGGAAAGCATGCAGCCCGATGCTGATGATATAGAGCTCGCAGAAGAGAAAAAAGCGAAGGTTTGATTCAGAATATTTGTATCAAATGAAATCTCAAGTATAGATCAACCTAATATATCAGATTTTATAAATAAAAAGCCCCATCCAAGGGACTCTATTTTTAAAAATCTTCGAAAAATTTGAGTATTTGAATAATCTTTAAGAAGTAATTAATTTGTTTCTTCGTTGGAAGATAACTCCCTAACTTTCTAATCCACTTAGAGGATTTGCTCATTATGTATTTAAATAGTCAAATATCTATTGTTCGATTAACCCGAACATAATACAAATATATAAATATCAATAAGTTGATTAGAAAAAACTTATCAACCAAAACATAACCTTATCAACAAAGATTAATGATATTTACTAATAGTAAATGCTTCCTTATTATCTTGATATTAATACCAATACAATCTTGTGGATTAGGAGAGTTAATTATGATAGATATAAAATTCTATTATCGATGCATTAATTTACAATACTAATATAAAAAAAAAGCTCCCAATGTGGGAGCTTTAACTATTGTACTTCGTGTACCTCTTAGTATTAGTTAAGAGATGCTACGTGCCTTGTAAGTTTAGATTTAAGGTTTGAAGCTTTATTAGCATGGATGATGTTTTTCTTAGCTAATTTATCGATCATAGAAATCACAGAAGATAATTTCTCTGAAGCTTCAGATTTAACAGTAGCCACACGTATAGCTTTAATTGCATTACGGGTAGTTTTATGTTGGTATCTGTTTAAAACCCTTTTCTTTTCGCTTGTCCTTATTCTTTTTAAAGCTGACTTGTGATTTGCCATTTTTTCTTAACTTAAATACTTTGTTAATGTTTTAATTGTAGTCCGTAGGGGAATCGAACCCCTGTTACCAGGATGAAAACCTGGCGTCCTAACCCCTAGACGAACGGACCGATTGCTCTTTTGTGCAGTAACCGGAATTACCATTCCTGCTTATTGTAGCCCGTGGGGGAATCGAACCCCCCTTACCAGGATGAAAACCTGGCGTCCTAACCGATAGACGAACGGGCCATTTTGCTTCTCTAATGCGGATGCAAATATACAACTGTTTTTTACTTCTGCAATAGCCCAAACAAAATATTTCAAAAAAATTTAATATGCCTTAGCAAACAGTACCCTGCCCTGGCTTGGAGCACCAGTAAATACACAGGTTCCGGCCTCTTCTGCCCTGTCTAAAGCTATGCACCTTATGGTTGCTTTTGTAAGCTCTTTAATCTTCTCTTCGGTGGCTGTTGTACCATCCCAATGGGCTGATATAAAGCCTGTTTTATTCTCTAAAACATCTTTAAATTCT
Source organism: Flavobacterium zepuense (assembly GCF_007097145.1). Classification (GTDB taxonomy): domain Bacteria; phylum Bacteroidota; class Bacteroidia; order Flavobacteriales; family Flavobacteriaceae; genus Flavobacterium; species Flavobacterium zepuense. The sequence goes on from NZ_VJVZ01000010.1 coordinate 101,204, forward strand.
TCAAAGGTATTTACCTCTGTAATATGCGAATTTCTAAAATCGAGCGCCTTATTAAACAAACTTACCTGAATTTCTTCGAGCAAATCCTGAATGTAGCTTACAATGTCGGCACTAATAACAGTTTCTTTGGTAAGGGTATCGCGCCTGGCTACCTCAAAAGTACCGTTAGCAAGGTCGTTTGGCCCTATAGCCACGCGTACCGGTACGCCTTTTAGTTCGTATTCGTTAAACTTAAATCCCGGTTTGTGGGTATCCCTGTCATCATACTTAACGCTTATACCCAGCTTTCTTAAACGGGCCATTAGCTGCTTTGCTTCTACCGATATGGCTTCAAACTGCTCATCGCCTTTATAAATAGGCACAATAACTACCTGTATCGGCGCCAGGTTAGGCGGCAGTACAAGGCCGTTATCATCGCTGTGCGTCATTACCAGTGCACCCATCAGTCGGGTAGAAACACCCCATGAGGTTGCCCAAACATAATCCTGCTTGCCTTCTTTATTGGCGAACTTAACATCAAACGCCTTGGCAAAATTCTGACCCAAAAAGTGCGATGTACCCGCCTGCAGGGCTTTACCGTCCTGCATTAAAGCTTCAATACAATACGTTTCTACCGCACCGGCAAAACGCTCGTTCTCGGTCTTAATACCTTTTATAACGGGTATGGCCATAAAGTTTTCGGCAAACTCGGCATACACGTTCATCATTTGTTCAGCTTCAGTAATCGCTTCGGCCTGTGTTGCGTGCGCAGTATGGCCTTCCTGCCATAAAAATTCGGCAGTACGCAAAAACAGCCTGGTACGCATTTCCCAGCGCACTACGTTAGCCCACTGGTTAATAAGCAACGGCAGGTCGCGGTAGCTTTGTATCCAGCCTTTATAGGTATTCCATATAATAGTTTCAGATGTTGGGCGCACAATAAGCTCTTCCTCCAGCTTTGCATCCGGGTCAACCTCAATGGTTTTGCCATCGGCGGCGGTGCGCAGCCTGTAATGAGTAACTACGGCACACTCTTTAGCAAAGCCATCTACATGGCTGGCTTCTTTGCTAAAGAACGATTTGGGTATAAACAGCGGGAAATAAGCATTTTGATGGCCTGTTTCTTTAAACATCCTGTCTAATTCTGCCTGCATCTTTTCCCAGATCGCATAGCCGTATGGTTTTATTACCATACATCCCCTAACTGCTGAATTTTCAGCAAGGTCTGCCTTTACAACCAGCTCATTATACCATTTGGAATAATCTTCTGACCGTTTCGTTAAATTCTTACTCATTATAATTAATTTGGCACAAAAATTGTTTAACTTTATTTGTATAAATAGTTTAGCAAAACTAACTATTTTTGTATGTTCAACAATAAAAAAAATGCAGAGATATGAAAACTGATTACTTCAATATACGCCGGTTCTCCCTCTTTTCGCTAATGGGATTGTTTGGCGCGGTAGCAGCTTCGTGCAGCTCCTACCAAAACACGTCGGCTAACGACTCTGACGGAATATACGGCAATGTGCCGCGCGATGCTAATAACCAGCCCGTTTATAATTATAACGATGGTACGGTACAACAATATAATGATGGCGAAGTAACTGGGCAAAATGCCAACGGTTACGGAACTTATTTTAACTCTCTGCAAGACGAATACCCAGTTTTTACCGATGTTGAAGGATATACCTCTAACGATAGTATTGCAACCGATACACAAAGGCAGGGCGTTACCTCATACGGCGGCTGGGGCCAGGATACCGATGATGTTACCGTAAATGTATACGGCGGCGGATATGGTGGCTACGGTTACGGAGGCTGGGGTGGTTATGGCGGAGGCTGGGGCTACCCGTATTATGGAGGCTGGGGTTACGGCGGAGGCTGGGGCCTTAGTTTAGGATGGGGCTGGGGTGGTTACGGCTGGGGTGGCTGGGGTTATCCATATTACGGTGGTTGGGGCGGCTATTATGGTGGCTACTACGGTAATAATCACTACCACTATGGTAACAACTACGGCAGAAGCACTGCTTATTATAATGGCAACGGTGGAAGATCTAACTCTTACTATAATGCCGGAAGATATGCTAATCCTAACGGAAGGCGTAATGATGCTTACAGCAATGGAAGGCGCGCAACTACATATAATAATGGAAGGCAAATTAGCAATGGCAGGGCCGTTACAAGGAGTTTTACAAATAACAGCCGCAATGTAAACACTGTAAGAAGTGCAAACGGCAACGGCAGTACACGATACAATGGCAACACTCCTACAAGGAGCAGTTTTAATAACTCATCAAGAAACTACAACAATAGCCCATCACGCAGCTATACACCTTCGGCACCATCACGCAGCAGTAGCCCAAGTTATAGCACACCATCACGCAGCAGCGGAGGTAGCTTTGGCGGAGGCCGTTCTGGCGGAGGAAGCTTTGGAGGCGGTGGCGGAGGTGGACGTTCAGGCGGTGGCGGTGGCGGCCGCAGAGGATAAAACATTACGGTTCCATGTTATTATTTACAAATAACAGCATGGAACTTTTTATTTCAATACAATACTAAGCTATGAAAAAATATATAGTATCCGCTGCCATGTTGCTGGCAGCAGTAAGTACCTACGCACAACAGGACCAGAACACCGCTGCCGATGCAGTAAAATTCTCTATGGATAACCTTACCGGTACTGCACGTTTTAGAGCTATGGGGGGTGCTTTTGGAGCAATAGGAGGCGATATATCGGCCATGATGATAAACCCGGCAGGATCGGCTATTTTTCTTTACAATACAGGTACGGCTTCAGTAAGCAGTTATAATGTTAACAATAAGGCTAACTATTTTGGCACACAAACCAAGCGTAATGATAATAGCTTTGACCTTAACCAGATTGGTGGCGTCTTTGTTTTTAACAACTCTAAGGAAGACGCATTTATGCAAAAGTTTACTCTTGGTTTTGATTATGAAAACACCAATAGTTTTGATAACAGCATTTATACCGCTGGTGTTAACCCAACAAACTCAATAGACAAATACTTTTTACGCTACGCAAATGGTATAGGCACCGAAGGTGGAATACCTTTAAGCACCTTAAATAATGCGAATTACGAAAATCTTAGTTATCTCGACCAGCAGGCTTATTTAGGATATAATGGCTTTGTGTTTAACCCATCTACAGATGATGGCACAAATACATCATATGTTTCTAATGTACCACAAGGCGGCAACTACTTTCAGGACAGCTATAATTCTACCACAGGCTACAACAGTAAAATAGCCCTTAACTTTGCAGCACAGCTTAAACAGCGTATTTTTGTAGGTGCTAACATTAACGTGCATATTACCGATCTTATAAACACTACAAGTTTTTACGAAGATACAGGTAATGCCGTTAACGATGAGCTGCAATCGTTACAATTTGACACCGAACGCTACACCTATGGCGGTGGTGTATCATTTGACGTTGGTGCTATTGTAAAAGCTACCGAAAACTTAAGGGTTGGATTAGCTTACCAAACTCCTACCTGGCTTAGGCTACAGGATGATATTACACAACGCGTTATTAGCACAAATGGTGGCGTTACTACATATACCGATCCGGGTATTACTATGACATCAGATGACTATACAATTAAAACACCGGGTAAATGGACGGGCAGCGCAGCTTACGTATTTGGCAAAAATGCCTTGCTAAGCGTAGATTACTCTATCAAAGATTACAGTAATACAAAATACAGTAGCGCCAGATACAGCGGCCTTAATACCGAGTTAGCCAACACTTTAGACGTTGCCGGCGAACTGCGTGTGGGTGGCGAGTACCGAATTAAAGCTTTTAGCCTTAGGGGTGGCTACCGTTACGTTCAAAGTCCGTATAAAAACGGCACGACAATAGGCGATCTTACAGGCTATTCAGGTGGAGTTGGGTACAGTTTTGGTGGATCAAGGATAGACCTTGCCTATAGCTGGTACCAGCGCAAAAGTGATGTTTCCTTATTTACTCCCGGCTTAACTGATGCTGCAAGAGTACAAACCACAAACAATAATATAGTGTTATCCTATACATTAGACTTATAGTTTTTCATCTTGCTATAAATAGAAAGAGCCATCCTGTTATTAGACCGGGTGGCTTTTTTAGTTTAAGATTTAATGTAAAAATATCCGTACAGCTTTATCAACACCATTCATATTTTAGTAACTTCGCTCCTACTGCTATTGTTCCTTTTAAAAACATAAGCTATACATCCAACCAATTGTGGAGTCCGGAACCCACTGCAAAAAACGGGGCGAAATTCTGAAAAGCCAAACGAGTAAGAGCAAATACCAAACCAATGGCTTTTAATTTTTTTGATTCTGACAGTTACTTTATCGACGAAAAAGTCAACTTCTTTAAGTTTGAAAATACATACAACATTTATAATGATATAGGCACACACGTAGGCGCAGTAAAGCAAAAGCTTACCACCGGCCAAAAAATGCTCAGGCTGGTACTTAAAAAACCCATGCTGCCATTTTTATTAGAAATTAAAAATACAGATGATGAAGTTCAGGCATCAATATCGCGTGGGTGGACATTCTGGATGTCTAAAATTGTTATTAAAGGCCCGCAGGAAAATGTAATTGGTACTATAAAACAAAAGTTTAAACTGTTTAAGCCCCGCTTTATAATTTTTGATGCCACCGAAACACAGATCGCCGAGATTACAGGCGACTGGAAAGCATGGAACTTTACAATAGTTGATTCTAAAGGCGTGCAAATTGGCAACATCACTAAAAAATGGGCAGGCGCTGTAAAAGAGATTTTTACATCGGCAGATAAATACAATGTAAACATCAACCCTGATTACCCTGAAAATACCAACAAAATTGTTATACTTGCCGGTGCCATTACTATAGATATGGTACTTAAAGAAAGTAAATAATTAGCGGGAGCCTATTAAAAAAGCGGTAAGTAATTACCGCTTTTTATGTTAGTCTACACTGCTTTTTAGCTCAACATCTATATTGCCGCGCGTTGCATTACTGTATGGGCAGGTTTCGTGTGCTGCTTTAACCAGCTCATCGGCAACCTCGGCAGTAACGCCTTTAATATTTGCATGCAACTTTACAGCAAGGGCAAATCCGCCTTTGTCATTCTTGCCGATAGAAACCTCGGCGGTAACCATAGTTTCTTCTACCTTAATTTTCTTTTCGCGTGCTATGTGGTTAATCGCACTCTCAAAACAAGCGGCGTAACCCGCAGCAAATAACTGCTCAGGATTGGTATAACCGCCCTGGCCGCCCATTTCTTTAGGTATGCGCACTTCCAGGTCTAAAATACCATCATCTGAGCTTACGTGCCCATTCCTGCCGCCTTTTGCCGTAGCAGCAGTTGTATAAATTGCTTCCATTGTTTGACTTTTTAAATTGTAACCCAAATTTACGGCTCAATAAATCAACCTGAAAGAAACTATTGATAAGGTAACGTTAAAACATAAAAAAAGCGGTAATTACTTACCGCTTTCCCATATATCTGTATCAGAATAACTATTCTATACCGGCAACTATTCCTAAGAAATCATTTGCCTTAAGCGATGCACCGCCTATAAGGCCGCCATCAACATCAGGCTTAGAGAAGATCTCTTTAGCATTATCCGGCTTAACGCTGCCACCGTAAAGGATAGACGTTTCCTCCGCAATTTTGTCGCCTACATTTTCACGTAGTAATGTACGGATAAATGCGTGCATTTCCTGCGCCTGCTCCGGAGAAGCGGTTTCGCCTGTACCAATAGCCCATACCGGCTCATAGGCCAGAACAACGCTTGCCCAGTCGCTTTCGCTGATGTGGAACAAACCTTCTCTTAACTGGCTTTCAACCACGTTAAAATGGTTGCTGCTTTGCCTGTCGGCAAGTTCTTCGCCAAAGCAAAAAATAATGGTGAGGTTATGTTTAAGGGCAGTATCTACTTTTTGTGCAAGTAAAGCATTGGTTTCGCCAAAGTAAGCCCTGCGCTCTGAGTGGCCTAAGATAACGGTGTTTACCTTAATGCTTTTTAGCATACCTACTGATACTTCACCTGTAAAAGCGCCGCTTTCTGACTGGTGCATGTTTTGTGCAGCAACAATAATATTGGTACCGTGCGTTTTTTGCACCGCTGCCTGCAGATTTATAAAACTTGGGGCAACCACAATTTTAGCATTAGTAAATTCCGGCTTTTTAGCCAGTATATCTTCCAGCAAAGCATCGGTTTGCTCGCTGTCGTTGTTCATCTTCCAGTTTCCTGCAACGATTTTTTTTCTCATTATTTTAGGTTTTTTAATGTCTCTATCAGTTTGGCATCATCAGCCTCAATAGCTTTAAACAAGGCAATTTTGCCTGTTTTATCTACCACCATGTAACGCGGAATCCAGTCCAGCTTAATATCGGCTGCAAAAGCGCCCTCTTTCATACTGGTACCTACGTGGTAATTTTCGCCGTTTGCGCCATATTTTTCAATACCCGCTTTCCATTTCTCGTCTACCCTGTCGTACGAAAGGAATAAATATACCGCATCAGGAAACTGTTTTTGCAGGTCGTGCACCTTTGGCATGCCCTTAATACAATCCGGACACCATGATGCCCACACATCTATTACAACAGTTTTGCCTTTGTATTTGGCAAGTATATCTTTAAAAGCTATTTGTTTACCATCAAGCGCCGTCATTTTAGACTCTAAGGCTTCTTTGCCGAAGCTGGTTTTATCCTGTGCCGTGCATGATGCCATAGCGAACAGCAATACGGGCAATAAAAGTATTTTTTTCATTTTCTTCATAAAATTAAAGCGTAACAAATTTACGATAACCTATGTAACAATTATCTGACCAAAGTTAAATATTTCATATAATTAGATCAGTTAATCTTATGCTATCGTTTTCGTTAAGCCTGACTTATTCCAGCCTTATCCTTGGGTCCAGCCACGCATAAATAATATCAACCAGTATGTTGATAACCACAAAGGTTGCGGCTATAACCAGTACCGACCCCATGATAACGGGCAGATCAAGCGTATTCAACGCCTCAACCACCTCTTTGCCAAGTCCGTTCCATCCAAAAATATACTCTACAAACACAGCACCGGCAAGCATACTGGCAAACCAGCCCGATATTGCGGTTACCACAGGGTTTAGCGCATTTTTAAGCGCATGCCTGCGGATGATATTCAGTTCGCTTAAACCCTTGGCACGGGCAGTACGGATGTAATCCTGTCCCATAACCTCCAGCAATGAGTTACGCATAAGTTGTATTACCACTCCAAGCGGGCGTATGCCCAGTACTATAGAGGGCAGTATAATATTCTTCCATTTAATATGGGAGCCTTCGCCAAAATCGTCCACTTCATAAAGGCTGCCCGTCATATCCAGATGGGTGTATTTATGAAGTAAAAAACCAAACACCCATGCAAATAATATGGCCGCAAAAAACGACGGCAAGCTCATACCCAGTGTACTTACCAAAGCAATGGTACGGTCTATCCACGTATCTTTATACAAGGCAGAAACCACGCCCAATGCTATACCAATAATTATGGCGATAACAATGGCAAAGCACGCAAGCACTACGGTATTAGGCAGTGTATCGCCTATTACCTGAGTTACTTTTTTACCACTTTTCTGAAAGCTTTCCCTTAAATAAGGCGCCTTTAAAACGGTGGTGGTAGTACCAATAGTAAACAGCTTTGCACCAGTATATTTACCTTCGGCAAGATAGGTGTAATCATCAGGCACCGTGCTGTGAAACGACACCGGCGAAAGGTCATTCAAATAATAAAAGTATTGGGTGCTGACCGGCTTATCAAACCCATATTTCTTTTTGATGATGGCCAACTGTTCCGAATTTTCGTTCTGGTCCAGCATCATGCGGGCGGGGTCGCCTGGCAGTACCGTAAATAAAAAGAATATGACTGTAACCACACCAAAAAGCGTGAGCAGTGCATATCCTGTTTTATAAATAAGGTACTTAAACAATGATTACTTTTTGAGTTGGTTACGGCAAAGCCACGGTATCAATATCGTTCCAGTGGGCTTTTTGAGTAATGGTACCTTTGTTTAGTACTACAATACTTGGATTAGCCCTTTCGATAGTTTTAAGCGTGGTAGCATCGCAAAAATAGTAATCCAGCGTTAAGCCAAATTGCTTTTTCTTAGCCTCTACAATATCCTGGCTCGATGCTGTTGCACCAATAACCTTATACCCCTGCGCCTGCGCTTTTTTATTAAAGGCTTCTATTTTAGAAAGGCCTTCATCGCTGGCTTTTTCAAGGTCGTAAGATATTACAAGTATTATTTTCGGGGTGCTCAGTATGCCTTCGGTTTCGTCATTACCATTAAATTCTAATGTAAAATCGTGTATAGACGGTACAAAGCCCTGAGAGATTATTTTATCCTTTCGGTCTACAAATACCGCATCGGCAGGCACATTTGCTACCTCTTTCTCTGTAAATTCTTTATCAACACCATTTACCTTATAAATAAAGATCATCTCGGTAACGGTTTTTGGAGCGCCTTCCGGCACTTGCATACCCTGCTGAATGTTGGTACCCACTTTGTATGCCCTGAAATCTATAATAGGTAAATGATTTAGAACATACCACGCCATAAATCCGGACAGTACAAGGCTTAACCCTACAATTGCATTTACAACGGTTTTAGGGAAAAGCGGTTTTATATGTTGCTTGCTAAAGAAAAGCACCAGTATAAGCACCAGCAGTACAACATCTTTAGTGAAACTTTGCCAAGGCGTTAAGTGCAGTGCATCACCAAAACAGCCGCAATCGGTCACTTTATTAAAGTAGGCCGAATAGAACGTTAAGAACGTAAAAAAGGCTATCATGAGCAAAAGGCTCCATACCGTAAAATTGCGTTTAAAGCCCACGAGGAGCATTACACCAACAAGTACCTCAAAAATTACAATTACCACGGCAAGCCCTAATGCCATTGGGATAAGGAACTCCAGGTTAAGCACCTCGGCACCAAAATATTCCTGTAATTTAAAAGAAAACCCTACCGGGTCGTTAAGTTTTATAAGGCCGGATATTATAAATAGTACGCCAACAAATATCCTGCACAGCTGTGTAAGTACTTTCATGTATTATTGAAATTTGTTCATTAGTATAAGGGCAAAAACGGCATAATTTAGCATGTCCTGATAATTGGCATCTATCCCTTCGCTTACCAGCGTTTTGCCTTTATTATCTTCAATTTGCTTTACGCGAAGCAGTTTTTGCAGGATAAGATCGGTCAGGGAACTTACCCTCATTTCGCGCCAGGCCTCTCCATAATCATGGTTTTTAGCCTCCATAAGTGTTTTGGTAAGATGCACTTTTTCGTCATACAAAGCGGTAGCCTCATCTACACCAAGGTCGGGCTGGTCGGCCACTCCCCTTTCCAGCTGTATCAATGCCATTATAGCATAATTAATAATACCGATGAACTCGCCGGTCTCATCCTCATCTACCATACGCACCTCATTTTCCTGAAGGCTGCGTATGCGCTGGGCTTTAATATATATCTGGTCGGTTAACGATGGCAGCCTTAATATGCGCCAGGCGCTGCCGTAGTCTTTCATTTTATTTATGTAAAGCTGCCTGCAACCGGCAATAACGCTGTCGTATTGGCTTGAGGTATTACTCATTTAGTAGTGTCTATGTATGAAATTTTTTCAAATGTACTAAAAAACGCCCCTAAAGCAAAGGGCATTTTAAAAAATAAGGGTGTAACTGCTATACAAAATACCTACAAAAAAAAATTAAAATTCCTCCAATATTACATTTTATTGGTTAACCATCATTCAAAATTATATTTACCTTAGCAAAAAATTAAAACTCTAAATGGGAAGAATAAAAAGTTTAGACGGTATCAGGGCAATCTCAATTTTGATGGTGTTATTTGGACACGCATCGGCCACAATGCCTAAAGTTCAGTATACCGAGTATTTTTTTCCATTTATATTCAATGCAAACCTGGGGGTTAAAATATTCTTTGTTATAAGCGGATACCTAATAACCAAGCTATTAATTGTTGAAAGGGAAAAAACCGGAAGGATTGATATTAAAGATTTTTACCTGAGAAGGATCTTTAGGATTTTTCCAGTGTTTTACCTTTATATACTGGTTATACTGTTCCTAAAATTTACTTTTTTTCCTGATATCTTTACCGATTATGGAATATTTTTAGCCGCAGCGTTTTACTGCTGGAACTATAAGCATTTAATGTTTAACGGCCCCCCGCAGGATAACGGCTATTGGTACTTTGGGCATTTATGGTCTTTATCTATGGAGGAGCAATTTTACCTTGCATGGCCTTTAATGTTCGTAAAAATAAACCGTGATAAGCTACTTAAAGTTGTATTAGCACTTGTAATACTTATGCCGCTTGTAAGGATAGCTACTTATTTCCTGATGCCGGATAGCAGAGGGCAGTTAGGCATGATGCTGCATACCGGTGGCGATACCATATTATTTGGGTGTCTTGGCGCTCTTATAGAAAAAAATGAACGTATTAAGGCGATACTGTTTAAATACCTTAATAAAACTGCGCTGGTTGCCGTTGTTGCAATTTTAGTTTTCGTAGTTTCTCCAATATTAAACATGAAGTTTAAGGGCTCTTACCAAATGGTCCTGGGAGAATCTTTTAATGCTATTTGTATAACGTTCTTGCTTTTCTGGTGTATTTACATACCATCAAAGGTTGCGAATTTCCTTAATTACAAATTTATTGCACAAATTGGTATCCTGTCTTACTCATTATACATATGGCAACAATTGATTCTAACAACAAATACTAACTTGTGGATCAATAAATTCCCTCAAAACTTAGGAGTTGTATTTGTTATAGCACTCGTATCGTACTACATGATAGAGAAGCCAATTTTAAAGCTCAAAAAAAGATTAAAAAAGGTTTAACATCTAATTATTAGTTATGTTGATCAATTGCAAAGGCAGGCTTATCAACCTATCGGCTCCAAAGGTAATGGGGATACTCAATTGCACACCTGATTCTTTTTTTGATGGTGGAAAATACCGCGATGAAGCCCAATTGCTTAATCAGGCAGAGAAAATGCTGGCCGACGGCACTGACTTTATTGATATTGGGGCATATTCCAGCAAGCCGAATGCCGAATTTGTTAGTGAAGAAGAAGAGGTTAAACGTGTTGTACCTGTTGTAGAGCTGATTTTAAAGCATTTTCCCGAGGCGTTGCTTTCAATCGACACCTTTAGAGCTAAAGTTGCCGAAGCCTGCATAAACAGCGGTGCTGCCATAATTAATGATATTGCGGCAGGGCTACTGGATGATGCAATGCTGCAAACCGTTGGCCGACTAAAAGTGCCTTACATTATGATGCACATGCAGGGTAATCCGCAAACTATGGTAAAGCTTACGCAGTATGACGATATTGTACAGGAAATGCTGTTCTATTTTTCAGAAAGAATCGCTGCCGCCCGAAGCCACGGTATTGAGGATATTATTATTGACCCCGGATTTGGCTTTGCCAAAACGCTTTCGCAGAATTATGAAGTACTGAATAAACTGGAGCTTTTCCAAATGATCAAGCTACCCCTGTTATCGGGTGTATCACGTAAATCGATGATATATAAGCTACTGGGCAATACCCCGCAAGAGGCGCTTAACGGTACAACAGCCTTAAACACCATCTCTTTAATGAAAGGTGCCAAAATTTTACGTGTGCACGATGTTAAAGAAGCCGTTGAAGCCGTAACCATTTACGAAAAGATGATCTCGCAACCGTAAAGTTTACGATACGATCTGGCTCACGTGCCCGGCAATTACCTGCCATTTGCCATCGGTTAATTTCCATACACGAGTATACCTAAATATACCGGCATAAGTATGCCCATCAAAATCGCCTCCCAGATCCTGCACTACCGATACTACAGCCACATCATCATACAGAGTGATAAGCTGTGCGCTGGTCTCAAGGCTGTAAATTTCCAGTTTACCGGATTGGTGCATATTTATATCATCGGCCTTGTTAACCAGGTGCCCGTTCTGGTTGGTAAAAATGAGACCATCTGCCAGTAGCTCGTGCAGTTCGGGAATATTACTGGCTTTCATGGCCGCTATAAGCCTTGCTTCTAACGCTTCAATTTGTTGTACAGTATCCATAGAGTTATATTGGTTTTAGCATTTCAAAAAGTTCGGGGTAACTGGTAACAAGCCCATCATCATCTACGATAATATTCGCTATAAAGTTTCCGCCATCATTCTCAAACGTATAGTTGTTTAGCCCGGTTCGGGTGTAATGTTGGGTATCTTTACGCAATTGGTTTGCCAGCACGTCTATATACAGCACTTCAACCTGCTGCTTTTCTCCCGCATGCCATTGCAAACCGTTTATAGGTAGCGAATTGGTAAAAGGCGTTAGCGAAATGTCTATAAAATCGCAGCCGCTAAATTCAGTATAAGTTGTACCGTTAGCATCCGTCCATTTGGCATCGGCATCCCTAAAAAGCAAATAAGCATGATTGGTTTCCCCTACAGTAATGTTGATATCCAGTTCGGTAACCTTCCAGTTGGCGCCCAGGCGTAAGACATACTCCACGTAAACCGGAGTAGTTAACGCACAACCTTCCAGCTCGCTGCGTACTATAATGGCCCCGTCAAGGTAGTTTATAGAGCATTGCTCTTCGGTAGTATAGTACAAACCTTCCCAAACAATACTCTTTTGCATGGCACTTTATTTACTGCAATTTAGCTAAAATAACGCTGCACTATAAACAGCTTTAAGAAAGCTTTATGTAAAAAAAATACCACACGATTACGTGTGGTATTTTATATCTTGAAAAGTTATATTAACTGATACTTCCCCCGCTACCTGGCCTTTAAAAAGCCAACTTTTGTGCCATTACCGTTTACCAGAGTACCACCCGAAGCTACGTATACCGTATTAACACCATCATCTGAAAACATAAGGCTATACCCCTGCCTGTCGGATTTTGAGAGGCTGGCAATATGAAAAACCTTATCGTTATCTACTAACACCAAATTGCCCTTTGCCGTTACATAGTATTTACCTTTAGGGTTAGATACAAAGTAAGCATCAGACATTATATTTTTATTAGAAAGTGCGCTTTGCTGTATCTGCTGCGAACGTAACGGCTGTGCATTTACATTAGATACTATTGTGCGTTGCTGCGGCTGTTTAGGAGTCGCTACGCGCGACGGGTAATTTTGAGCCACCGTTTGTTTTTGCTGTAGCATAGGAGTTTTTGTAACACCAGGCCTTTCAACAGCTACAGGATGGCTAACAATTGAAGGTTTAGTTACTACGGGTGATGGTGTAGCAGAAGCAACCGCCGTGGTAGTACTTCCACCTGCGTTGTTCCACCCTGCTGCAATAAACGCAAGGCGGTCCCTTTTAGGCGGGTGGCTTTTAGATCCGTTAGGCGATGCAATAATGCTCATTACAGCCTGGGCATCGGTTAAGGTAGCCCCCATTTTACGCAGCACAAAGCCAGAGAATTCATCGGCATCCAGTTCGGTTTGCGGACGGCTGCCTACGTTGTCTAACGTATGCCCATTTAGGTGGTGCCCTATTTCGTGTGCCAATATGCTAATGGCAGCCCAGTTGGTGCCGCTGGCATTGTTTATCTTATCCATAAAAGCAGGATTGTACAAAATATACCTCTTGCTTTTTATCATAACCGCAGCAGCATTGGGCACATTGCTGGCACGCAATTCAAAATTTGGCTTTAAGCCAATGACCGACATAATGTTCTTTACCACTTTCTCGGCTGTAGGGCCGCTTTCGTAGGCATCTACAGTGCCACTTATGGTTTCGCCATAATAGCTGCACATGGCTGTGTATTTTGCCAAACCAAAACTTTGTTGTGCCATTGCCGGCACAATGCAGCATAATGCTGCGATAATAATGCAGGATTTAATGCTTTTCATACGTTTATAATGGGATATATTATTGGTATATATCTCATTAACGCAAAAGCAAAGCCCAATAGTATTTTCAGGGTAAAATTTGGGAAATTACTGCAACGCTACAACAAACTTCTCATTAAAGAATTACTGAATTTAATAAGCACCAAAACAACTAATACTATAACCCCGAGTATTAATATAAACCTGCCGTGTGCCCTGTCATCTTTTGTATAGGTAGGTACCCGTGTGCCATCAGGCAACGTCTTTTGCGATGTCATAAGTACATAACCTGTGGTAATACCAAACAACCCTCCTAAAAGAGCACAAACATAGCCTGCTATAATAAGCCCGGTATGGTTTTTCTCGGGCTTAGCAAGTTCTGCCAGCCTTTCCTGCTGTAGCTTTTGTATATGGTTTTCATCTACCGCTTTGCCGCGCTGTTCCAGTAAATGCTTGGCAAGCATGTAATCAAATTCGCCCCATTCGTCTCGTTTTACTATCAAATCCTGTAACTCGTCATCGGTAAAAGTCAGCAGGTAATAATCCTCCGGCACCTCGTCTATCAGGCTTGCCGCCCGAACTTCCAGCAAGTGCTGTGCCCTTTCAAAATCTTCCTGCTGTATCTGTATCTCATACTCCTTCTCAAGATCGCCTGAAAATGCCGACCCTAATCTGGACGAGTTATCTACCAAAAGGCATTGTATGTTATTGTCTATAAGCAGTTGCTCCAGCTCTTTTGCAGCAACGCCATCGGTAAATTTTTTGAACGTAGTAAGATTATCGGACATAGGTAATTGACGGTTTAAAATAAAAAATCCTTAAAACACTCAGGGTTTTAAGGATTTAAATATATAACTATTTTATTGTATATTATGCTTTAGCCTCTAAAGTTGTAAGGCCAAGCACTTTGCTGGAATGTTCTCTTACTTTAGCAAGCAGCTCAGGGTTTGTGTTAAGCTCTATACCATATGATGGTATCATAGCCTTAAGCTTCTCCTGCCATTCCGGTGTGTTTATCTTATTAGGGAAACAACGTGCTAACATATCAACCATGATAGATACCGCCGTACTTGCACCCGGCGAAGCGCCAAGCAATACCGCAAGTGTACCATCGGCACTGTTAATAACCTCTGTACCAAACTCTAATTTACCACCTTCTTCTTCATCTTTTTTAATTACCTGTACACGCTGCCCTGCTGCTTCCAGCACCCAGTCCTGCATTTTAGCATCAGGGATGTATTCCCTTAACGCATCAAGCCTGTCTTCTTTAGATTGCGTAACCTGCTGAATTAAATACTTAGTCAGTGGTATGTTATGATATCCCGCCGCCAGCATCGGGCCTATGTTATTGGCACGTATAGACGTGATAAGGTCCATATAAGATCCCTGTTTTAAGAACTTGGTACTAAATCCGGCATACGGACCAAATAGCAACTCTTTTTTGCCGTTTATCATACGGGTATCTACGTGAGGAACTGACATAGGCGGCGCCCCAACAGAAGCTTTACCGTATACTTTAGCATTGTGTTTTTCTATAACTTCTTCGTTAATACATTTAAGCCATTGCCCACTTACCGGGAAACCGCCAAAACCTTTCCCTTCCGGGATATCGGCTTTTTCAAGCAAATGTAACGATCCGCCACCGGCGCCAATAAATACAAAATCGGCATAGGCACGGGTTTTATCTCCCGTTTTAAGGTCCTTTATTTTAAATTTCCATTTATTGCTTCCGCTCAAAGAGCGGCGCATGCTGGTTATTTCATGTCCAAAATGTATGGTTACGTTAGGCTGCTCGGCAAGCCATGCAAACATATCGCGGGTAAGTTCGCCAAAATTCACATCGGTACCTATTGGCATATTCGTAGCAGCAATGGGAGTATTACCATCGCGTCCTTTCATTACAAGAGGCATCCATTCGGTTATGGTTTTAGGGTCTTCGCTAAACTC
Organism: Flavobacterium zepuense; assembly: GCF_007097145.1. Classification (GTDB taxonomy): domain Bacteria; phylum Bacteroidota; class Bacteroidia; order Flavobacteriales; family Flavobacteriaceae; genus Flavobacterium; species Flavobacterium zepuense. Next base: position 117,026 of record NZ_VJVZ01000010.1, read on the forward strand.
CATACCTTTAAACAATGGGTACTGCTGTAATGCTTCATACCTTTTTTTAAGGTAATCAACATTTTCCTCGCCCCATACAAAGCTCATATGCGGTATGCTGCGCACAAAATCCTGCGGGTTATTTATAAGCCCACGCTCTACAAGGTGCGCCCAAAACTGCTTGGAAACCTCAAACCACTCGGCTATTTTAACCGCTTTAGAGGCATCTATGCTACCATCTGGCTTTTGCGGGGTATAGTTTAGCTCACAAAAAGCAGAGTGCCCTGTACCGGCATTGTTCCATGCATCAGAACTTTCGGCGGCAGCCATATCAAGCCTTTCGTAAATAGTAATTTTTACCGTAGGCATAAGCTCCTTAAGAAACATGCCTAATGTAGCGCTCATTATACCGGCGCCTATAAGAACCACCTCTGGCTCCTGTTGTATGTTTGTGGACATTATATGAGTTTGAAAATGCAAATTTACTTTGAAACTGTGTAAAAATTATCACAATTACAACGGTAGATTTTACCAATAACCATTTTTACGGAAACTAAAATAAAATTTATTTATTTTTTTGAATTAAATAATCCTGAAGCAAAATTGTTGCAGAAATCTCATCAATTAACCCCTTATCTTGCCGTTGTTTCTTTTTTAGGCCACTATTTATCATGGTCTGGAAGGCCATTTTACTCGTAAAACGTTCATCTACCCGTACCACCTGCATATCAGGAAATTGATTAGTAAATTTTGCGGTAAAAGCATCTATTAGGCCTGCGCTTTGTGAGGGCAACCCGTTCATTTGTTTTGGCTCGCCAATAAGCACTTTCTCTACCTTTTCTTTAGCAAAATAGTCCGTTAAAAAAGCCAGCGCCGTGCCCGATGGTATCGTAGTTAAGCCCGAAGCTATCAGCTGCATTTCATCAGTAACCGCAATGCCGGTACGTTTTTCGCCGTAATCTATAGCAAGTATTCTCATAACTTTTAGTTTAAAGTTTCAGGTTTAAAATTTCAGGTTACCAAAATTGCTACTAACCACTATATACAAACGGTCAAATAACTTGAAACCTGAAACCTTAAACTTTTCTCCCTATCCGCAAAAGTAACGGAAAAGTTACACTCTTATCGCTTTTCTCCCACGATTGTTGCAGCTCGACCCTAATGATATCAATTGGGTTGCTGCCGTTCTTTTTGATGTAATGCTGGGTGGCGCTCCACGTTTCTAAATAGCCAATCAGCTGTTCCAGCGTCCATGTAAAATGGTTGGTAAATTTTTGCGTTTCAACCTCATTAAAAGGAAAAGGAATGGTGGTGTAATTCTCGTCGAGGTAGCGGCGTTCGGCATCCCAGTAGGGGCCCACAATATCATAATAAAACTTATGGAGTATTTTATCGGTATCGGCATTGGTACTAAAAAGGCCGTAACCCAGTACGGCAAAAATCCCATCGGGCTTTAAAATACGGTACACCTCTTTATAGAACGCATCAAAATCAAACCAGTGTATTGCCTGCGCAACAGTAATAAGGTCGAACCGGCTTTCGCCGAAATGTGTTTCCTCTGCACGCACTACCTTATAGCTTATGTTAGGAGCCTGAGTGGCATTATGCAGTTGTTTCTCACTAATGTCGGTGCCATAAACTTCTTTAAAGTATTTGGCAAGCTGGGCCGCTACTTGTCCGTTACCGGTTGCCACATCCAGCGCAGCATCTTTGTCAGATACTAAAGAAGCTATGTAAGCTATCATTTCGGGCGGGTAATACGGGCGGTATTGCGCGTAGGCTTTTGCCTGGGTAGAAAAATTATCTTTCATTAAAATCGTATTTACGTAAAGATAAAAAATGTATTAGGAAATAGTGTTTTAACTTTTGACATTATACTTGTGATTTTAGCATTTACGTAAATATAATTTAATACGGAGTTGTATCTTTGCCCCACCTAACAATAGCCATGAATACACTACAACCCATTATTGAAAACGCGTGGGATAACCGCGCCTTACTACAGGAAGAAACCACTATTAGCGCCATTCGCGAAGTTATAGAACTGCTTGATACAGGCAAACTGCGTGTAGCCGAACCTCTTGAAGGCGGGTGGCAGGTTAACGAATGGGTTAAAAAAGCCGTAGTAATGTATTTCCCGATACAAAAAATGGAAACCCTGGAAGCTGGTATATTTGAATACCACGACAAGATGCTGCTTAAACGCAACTATGCCGAAAAAGGCATTCGCGTAGTACCAAACGCTGTAGCACGCTATGGTGCTTATATATCATCGGGCGTTATATTAATGCCAAGTTATGTAAACATAGGCGCTTATGTAGATGAAGGCACTATGGTTGATACCTGGGCTACTGTGGGCAGCTGTGCACAGATAGGCAAAAACGTTCACCTTAGCGGTGGTGTGGGCATAGGCGGTGTTTTAGAGCCCCTGCAGGCCGCACCTGTTATTATAGAAGACGGAGCATTTATTGGCTCGCGCTGTATTGTTGTAGAGGGTGTTCGTGTAGAGGCCGAGGCGGTTCTTGGTGCTAACGTATGCCTTACTGCATCTACTAAAATTATAGATGTTACCGGAGACGAACCTGTAGAAATGAAGGGTGTTGTACCCGCACGCAGCGTAGTAATACCGGGCAGCTATACTAAAAAGTTTGCCGCAGGCGAATTTCAGGTGCCGTGCGCCCTTATTATTGGCAAGCGTAAACCGTCTACCGATTTAAAAACTTCGCTAAATAATGCCTTAAGGGAATACGACGTAGCGGTATAACGACTAAAAATGAGCGTTAAAAAAACTAAGATTTCGGCACTTGCCATTATTTATAACGAGGAGCACAACATAAGGGAATACCTTGATAATATGTCGTTTGCCGACGAGATTATAATTGTAGACTCTTACAGTACCGATGCTACCCCGAAAATTGTTATTGAAGAATACCCGCATGTAAAGTTTTACCAGCGGGTATTTGACGATTTCTCTTCGCAAAGAAATTATACGTTAGATCTTGCTTCTTATGATTGGGTAACTTTTTTTGATGCCGATGAAAGGGTTTCTAAAAAAGGGATTGCAGAGATCATTAAGACAATAGACAGCGAGCCTGAAGAAGTAGCTTATGTGGTAAAACGTGTGTTTTTTTACGAGGGCAGGCCGCTGATAAACAATATTTTTAACGCCGATAAAATCGAGAGAATCTTTAGACGATCTAAATGCAGGTATACGAAAAAACTGGTTCACGAAAAGCTGGATATACACGGTAAAACCGGCGAGCTAAAAGTTGCTATAGACCACTATACCTTTAAAACTAAAGAAGAGTTTTTAAATAAAAGGCTGCAATACTCCCAGCTTAAGGCAAAGGAGCTGTTAGATAAGCACATAACACCAACTTACTATCACCTTAGCATACGCCCTAAATTCAGGTTTTTTAAGTATTACATCCTTAAACTTGGTTTCCTTAACGGAAGCCGTGGTTATGGTATTGCCCGTATATTACAGCACGATGAGTACATGCGCTACATATACCTGCAGGAAATGCAGGAGGCTAAAGATGGCGGGCAGGCTGCAAAAAAGATACTTGTCATTCAGCAAAAAATGATTGGCGATGTGCTGGTTAGCACCATTTTATGCAATAACCTTAAAAAGGCGTATCCAAAGTCAGAAATTCATTACCTGATATACCCTTTTACAAAACCTGTGGTAGAAGGTAATCCCAATATTGATAAAATAATTCTTTTTGAAAGTGAATACAGGGATAGTAAATGGAAATTCTTTAAATTTCTTTTACAAACCCGCAAAGAAAAGTATGATATTGTAATTGATGCATATGGCAAGTTAGAGAGCAATCTTATTGTTGCTTTTTCGCGTGCTGATAAAAAAATAGGCTTCTACAAGCCATATACCAGCTATATTTACACCCATACGGTTAATGAAATTAAACAACCTGTAGATAATGCAGGCCTGGCCATAAACAACAGGCTGGAACTGCTTAGCGCTTTAAACCTTACTATTGAGTTAGACCGCAAGCCTAAAATTTTTATGTCGGGCGAAGAGCGTGAACACGGCAAGGAAGTGCTTTTACAGCATGGCATTACTCCCGGCACTACGGTTTATATGATAGGTGTTTTAGGAAGCTCTAAAACAAAAACATATCCTTATGCCTATATGGCACAATTGTTAGATGTTATCGGACAAAAGCCTAATGTATGCCTTTTGTTTAACTACATACCGGTACAAAAAAAGGAAGCAGAAGCTATATACAATCTTTGCAGTGACTTCACTAAGCAGAAAATACGCATGGATATCGTACCAGGTGGTGTGAGGGAATTTCTTTCTATACTCTCGCAATGCGATGCCATTATAGGTAATGAAGGAGGGGCGGTAAATATGGCTAAGGCTATAGATATTCCGTCGTTTACCATATTTTCTACATGGATCAAGAAAGAGGCCTGGAACTCATTTGAGAATGGGAAATCTATCGTGTCCGTACATTTAAAAGATTACAAACCGGAGCTTTATGGCGATAACTCTCCAAAAGAGATGAAGCCTCAGGCGCTTAGATTGTACGAGGAATTTACCCCTGACCTAATTGTACCTCTTTTAAAAGAATATATTGCGGCTAATTAATCAGTAGAGATGCCTGTTAGGGTGCGAACCACTTTATTTTTACGGGTGTACTCGCGGATATCGTTATTTTTTTTCCAGGTAGCATCGTCAACATAACCGCGTGCGTGGTCCAAGTGTATACAAATGGCGCTATACCGAATTTGCTTGCTCTTAAGCCCTTTGTTAAATAATCTTTCACCAAGTTCGCGGTCTTCGCCGCCATATTGCATCTGGGTATTAAAACCATTTACATCTATAAGGTCTTTTTTATAAGCCGATGCATTATGCCCGTTCCATGATGCTTTAGTAGGCGTAATAAAATTAAGCAGCTTCGCCATAAAACCGTTAGCAGTAAGCTTGCCGGTTTTTTTAGCGCCTAAACCATTTTGCTTAAGCCAGTGCACATCAAAACAATTTTGGTTTACAATATCCTCACGTGTAATTGCATCTGACGTTTGCATAGGCAACTTAAAATACCCTCCCGATAAAAAGTAACCTGCTTGCCTGTGTGACAGATGCGTTGCTACAAAGTCGGCACGGGGTATACAATCGCCATCGGTAAAAATAAGGTAATCGCTTTGAGCAGCCATTATGGCCTTATTAAGTATCATTGTTTTCTGAAAACCATTATCTTCCTGCCATACATGTACAATGGGCATAGATATTTCCTGAGCCAGCCTTTCAAGAAGGGTTTTTGTGGCCGGGCCGCTGCCGTCATCGGCAATTATAATTTCAAAATCCTTTTCAGTTTGTACACTAAAGCCCCATATAACTTTTTCAAGCCATGCTTCGGCATTATAAGTACTCATTATAACTGACGCTTTCATTGTATACAGTTGTTTGGCAGCAAATTTATGCCATTATTTTTTTAAGAAATTTAGTTTTTTCTTAATTGCCCTTTTTCTCCAGAATTTTGCCTGAAAATCGGCTGTTTTTTTCCAAAGCACCTCAAATATCTCATTTTCCGGCCTGTTATACAGCTTAGCATATTCATTACTCATTACGGCAACCATTTCCTGTTTAGGTGTAAGCCGTTTAAGGTTTTCCATGCGGAGTTCAAAATCCATATGGTCATGAAAATTCATACGGTTAAGGTCTACCAGAAAAAAGGCGTACTGCCCACTCCCTAAATTTTTAATCAACGTATTACCGGGAGAATGATCTGTAAATTCAACTCCTTTTTCATGTAGTAAAAAACTAAAGTGGGTAAATTGCCTCAAAATATTTTCATGGTCAGGAAAATCAGGTATTTCAACCAGTTCCCTAAAAGTAAGGTCGGCCACCAGCTGCTCGCTTATATAATAGCTATCTAAAAAAGCCAGGGCATTGTAATTTTCAAAATAGGCAATCGGCTGCGGTGTACCTATACCCTTCTCCAGCAAAATATTGGCAAACTCATAAGAACGTTTAGCCTTAGATTTCCTAAAAAAACGGTATACTATCTTGTTAAGTAAATTAGGTACCCTAAACGATTTTACATTAGCGGTAATTCCGTTAAGGTTAAAGGTTTTTATCTTGTTCCTCTTACCATTCACAAATAAAGTGCCCGTAGTTTCAAAATTTTCTATAATACCGGTAATCTCCTTCTGTTGGCTAAGAAATTTTGGCGCTATAACTTTATTCATGTGCTGGTGCAATTTTGCACAAAAATAACCATTTTTAAATTTGCCATGTTACCATTATCATCAAATAGTAAAAAAATGGTAAAAAGCTCCTAAATAATTGTGCGAGTGGCAAACTAACAGATGCTTTTTATATTTTTACATCAAATTGAAAAAATGAAAAAAGTTTTTTTAGAAACGCACAATATAAAAAATCCGGCAACAGGCCTGGGCACCTTTAATTACGGACTCATAAAAGGCCTTAGCAACCAAGACCTTAGCAACTTAGAAATAACTTTATCTGCCTACAAGCCCCAAACACTTAAGGACGAGTTTAAAGACACCTTTAAGTACAAAAAGGTATATTCTTTTAACAGGTATAAAGCTTTCAGCGTTTCTACAAAACACGATTTATGGCATTCTGTAAATCAAAACACCAAGTTTGAGCCTTCTAAGGTTAGTAAATACCTGCTTACCGTTCATGATGTAAACTTTGCAGACCAGGCAACTATAAAAGATACCTCATCTAAAAGAGGTAAGTTGTTTTACGGCAAGCTTGAAAGATGCCATGCCATTACGTATATATCAGAATTTGCAAAGCAGCACACCCACCAGTACTTTGATGTGCCTAACGTGCCGGAATATGTTATCTACAATGGCAATCCCATTACGGCACTTACTGATACTACGAATTATACACCTGAATTTCCGGTTGATAAACCGTTCTTATACACTATTGGCGACTTTTTAGAGAAAAAAAACTTTGAATCAATCGTAAGGATGATGCAGTTTGTACCCGACTTTAATTTGATCTTATCGGGTAACAATAACAAACCTGCCGGAGATAAGATACGCGAGGCCATAACGGAACTGAAACTCCAGGATCGCGTTTTCCTTACAGGCAAGGTAAGCGATGCCGGTAAACAGTTTTACCTTAAAAATTGCGCCGCCTTTTTGTTTCCGTCTATTGGCGAAGGTTTTGGCCTGCCGCCTATTGAGGCCATGCGATTTGGTAAGCCGGTTTTTTTAGCTAACAGGGCCTCGTTGCCCGAAATTGGTGGCGAGCATGCCTTTTACTGGGATGAATTTGACCCGGAACACATGGCATCAGAATTTTATAGAGGTTTTGACATTTATAAGAATAACGTACCTTTTTACGAAGAAAAGCTTACCCAAAGGGCATTATCTTTTAACTGGGATGATGCCGCAAAGCAATATTTAGACGTATACCATTCCTTACTAAAATAATACCTTTTATACACTTTATTACCAAAATGTAAGTGCTGTGTACTAATTTTGGTAAAAATTACAGCAGCATGATAAAATTTCTCGACCTGCAAAAAATAAACCTGCTGCACGGACAGGAAATAGAAGCCCGCCTGCTAAAAACATTCAGGAGTGGCTGGTACCTTTTAGGCGAAGAAGTAAAGGCTTTTGAGAAGAACCTATCGGCTTACATAGGCTGTAAACACGCCATTGGTGTGGCTAACGGGCTTGATGCCCTGCGGCTTATCCTTAAAGCGTATATAGAGCTTGGTTTTATACAGGAAGGCGATGAGGTTATTGTTCCTGCAAATACCTACATAGCATCGGTGCTGGCGGTTACCGATAATAATTTAGTCCCTGTTTTTGTAGAGCCTATTATCGAAACGTATAATATAGACATTGCCAAAATAGAGGAAAAGATAACCCCTAAAACAAAGGCAATTATGATAGTGCATTTGTACGGGCAGGTAGTTTTTTCGGAAGAATTGATAGAGTTGGCCAACAGGCACAACCTTAAAATAATAGAAGACAACGCACAGGCCATTGGAGCGCAATATAATGGCGTGCAGACAGGTAACCTTGGCGATGCAGCCGGCTTCAGCTTTTATCCCGGCAAGAATTTAGGTGCTTTGGGCGATGCCGGAGCCGTTACCACTAACGATGATGCCTTAGCAAAAACCATCCGCGCACTGGCAAATTACGGATCCGAAACCAAATACATCAACAAATACCGGGGATTGAATTCGAGGCTGGATGAAATTCAGGCCGCGGTGCTCGATGTTAAACTGAAGTACTTGGATACCGAGAACCAGCGCCGCCGCGAGATAGCTGATTATTACCTTATTAACATTACCAACCCTAAAATAAAGCTGCCGCAACGCCCCACAGAGGAGCTGGCACATACCTGGCATGTGTTTGTAGTACGTACCAAAGAACGCGACAGGCTGCAACGCTTTTTAGCTGCCGCTGATATACAAACGCTTATACATTATCCTATCCCTATGCACAAACAGGAGGCATATCCTGAGTTAAGTACCTTATCTTTGCCAATTACCGAGCAAATTCACCGCGAGGTACTGAGCCTGCCTATGAGTCCGGTTTTAACTAATGAGGAGGTTAAGAAAATTGTAGACACCCTAAACACTTACTAATGAGCACACCCGATATAAATACAGAAGTACACAATGCCTTTGAGGCCATAAAAAACGGCGGTATTATCCTTTACCCTACCGATACCGTTTGGGGTATTGGCTGCGATTCTTCAAACCCTGAGGCAGTACAAAAAATATACGACCTTAAACAGCGTGTTGAAAGCAAAAGCATGATCGTACTTATGAACAGCGACCGCATGATGCACAATGTTTTTAAGGAAATTCCGGAAGTGGCGTGGCAGTTAATCGATCTTTCTGAAAAGCCCACCACGCTTGTACTGGATAACCCGCGCAATGTAGCGCCTAACCTGATAGCCTCGGATAAAACACTGGGCGTTCGGCTGGTTAAAGACCCGTTTTGTTTTAAACTTATGGAGCGCATGAAAAAGCCATTGGTTAGTACATCGGCAAACATTAGCGGCAGGCCTACCCCTAATTCTTTTAAAGAAATCGACCATCATATTTTGGACGGCGTAGACTATATTGTAAATTTGCACCACGATAAAATTGCCGCAAAACCATCTACCATTATTAAACTTGGTAACGATTTGACGGTGAAAGTGATACGACCTTAATGAAAAAGAACACCTATAAAGAGGCGCTGCATAACGGCATTTTTAAAATAACTTCTCAGGCTGCTGCCCAACTCAACGTAAAAAGTTACGTAATTGGCGGGTTTGTAAGGGATTTTTTGTTGCAGCGCGACTTTAAAAAAGATATAGATATTGTGGCTGTGGGCAGCGGTATAGAGCTGGCCCAAACGGTATCTTCCCTATTGCCTAAAAAACCAAAAGTGCAGGTTTTTAAAACCTATGGCACTGCTATGCTTCGCTTTGAAGATATTGATATTGAGTTTGTTGGCGCACGTAAAGAGTCTTATAATGCCGATAGCCGCAACCCTGTGGTTGAAACCGGCACGCTGGAAGACGACCAAAACCGCCGCGATTTTACCATTAATGCCCTGGCTTTATCGCTTGACGAAGCCGATTACGGTACACTGGTAGATCCGTTTAACGGAATAGAAGACCTTAAGAACAAGATCATCCGCACGCCGCTGGATCCGGACATCACATACAGCGATGATCCGTTACGCATGATGCGCGCTATACGTTTCGCAACACAATTGGGCTTTACTATTGAGGCCGGATCACTTACTGCAATAGAGCGCAACAAAGAGCGTATTAAAATTATTACCGGCGAACGTATTGTAGATGAGCTGAATAAGATACTCTCGGCCGCCGTGCCGTCAGTCGGGTTTAAGCTGTTGCACCAAACCGGGCTGCTACACATCATAATGCCTGAACTTACCAACCTGCAGGGTGTTGAAGAAGTTGAAGGCCAAACACACAAGGATAATTTTTTCCACACCCTTGAGGTGGTAGATAACATTGCCCAAAACACCGATGATGTCTGGCTGCGCTGGGCTGCGCTGTTGCACGATATTGGCAAGGCTCCTACAAAAAAATTCAGCAAAAAAGTGGGGTGGACGTTTCACGGCCATGAGTTTGTTGGTGGTAAAATGGTTAAAAAACTGTTTGAGCGCCTGCACATGCCGCTTAACCACAAAATGAAATTTGTTTCTAAAATGGTGATGCTCAGCTCCCGACCTATTGTTTTGGCGCAGGATATCGTAACAGACAGCGCTGTTCGCCGTTTGGTATTTGATGCCGGTGAAGATGTAGAAAGCCTGATGACGCTTTGTGAAGCCGATATTACCACCAAAAACCCTAATAAGTTTAAGAAGTACCATAATAACTTTAAGATAGTACGCCAAAAGATAGTAGAGGTAGAAGAACGCGACCATGTACGTAATTTTCAGCCACCTATATCGGGAGAAGAGATCATGGAGATCTTTAACATCAAGCCAGGTAAGGAAATCGGCATCTTAAAGGAAGCCATTAAAGAGGCTATTTTAGAAGGCGAAATCCCTAACGAATACCAGGCCGCACATGATTACATGATGGAAAGGGCTAAGAAGTTGGGGCTAACAATAGGCAATTTGCAATAGACAATTTGCAACGTACAGTCATTGCGAGCGAAGTGCAACGAAGCGCGGCAATCTCATAATTCAATGCAATCAGAGTACTTATAAAATGACTTTTATCATTTTACAACTGCAACGGAATTAATATCTTACGATAAATTAAATATACATAAAATGAAACAGCTGTTTCCAAAAATAACAAAAACAGCCCTAATTCTCGTTTACCTTGTAATTGTTGCCGGTGCATTGGTACGCATGACGGGCTCCGGCATGGGCTGCCCGGATTGGCCAAGGTGCTTTGGGTACTATATACCACCTACTGATATTAAGGAACTTATGTGGGCACCTAACCGCGAATTTAAGTCGGGGCAGGTTATTATTAAAGACGAAAAGCTTTGGGTTGCCAAAGAAACCTTTACTACCGGTGCCGAATACAATGCATCCAACTGGGATGCCTACACCAAACACGATTATGCCGAGTTTAACCCTTTACACACTTGGGTTGAATACGTTAACCGACTGATAGGAGCCCTTGCAGGCCTTGCAGTACTGGCAATGGCAATAGCATCATTCAGCTTAAGGAAAACAAAACCGGGCATTATAGGGCTATCATGGCTTGCTGTCATATTAATGGGATTTCAGGCATGGTTAGGAGCAACAGTGGTTTACAGCGTCTTAAACCCTGTAAAGATTACCATACATATGGTAGCGGCGCTGGTTATAGTTGCACTGATACTCTACATTTTAGATAAAGCCAAAGACCTGACCCTGCAACAGCCTGTTTTTAAATACGATAGATTCTTTAAAATACTGCTCTGGCTTTCGCTGATACTCACACTTATACAGGTAGTTTTAGGTACCGAAGTTCGCCAGTTTGTAGATGAGCGCATTAAAATGCTCGGGTATGAGAACCTTGCCCTGGTAATGGATGAACCCATCATTAACTTCTACATACACAGGTCGTTCTCTATCTTGGTTTTGGCCATGAACATCTGGCTGTTTATTATGAACAAACAAAAAGGACTTGGCTTTGCCAAAACATCTTGGGTGTTGTGCCTTATTTTACTTGAAGTGGCCTCAGGCATAGCCATGTACAACTTTGATTTTCCGTTTGCATCGCAAAGCATACACGTGGTAACAGCCTCTATTTTGTTCGGAATCCAGTTTTACATGATATTGGAAAGCAGGCGTGTAAACGTTAGCACTACCAACATTTAGCATAGCTTTATAATTCCTTTACCACTAATTTGGCAAAACAAGATGTAATTTTACTATGTAATCAAAATACAATACATCATGCCAAATTCAACTGAATTACAAGGAAACTGGGACGAATTTAAAGGAAAACTTAAACAAAAATATGCCGAACTTACAGACGATGATCTGAAATATGAGGAAGGCAAAGACGATGAAATGTGGGGACGTCTTGAACAGAAAATAGGCAAAGCGAAAAAAGAAATTCTTTCTTTATTCCAATAGTCCATATTTTCCTTCAGGAAACTTACCACATATTCCGAAACTGTTCTGTAAACAAATTTTGTTTGCCGAACAGTTTTTTTATATCCTTACACCACCCAAAAACACTAAAAAAGTGCTTAATATTTCACTTTTGGATTTTAAGATGCATAAAAAACATCTGTTTTTATTCAATTTATATAGCTTTAAACTTACAAATAGCTTAATATTTCACTTTTGGACTTTGAGTTTGTCAAAATAGATTTTTGGATTTTTGGCTAGTTAGATTTTTAGAAATTCATCATAGGGATCCCAAAGTTAATTTTGAAATTTGTGATTTGTGATTTGAAATTTGTGATTTGAAATTTAAAAAATTTGGTGCTTCTAATTTTTTCCCCTAATCATAAAATTGATTTAAAAAAAATGTTTTTAAAAATGCCGTAGCTAACTTTATATAAAAAGCCACATTATGGAAACCAAACCACGTTATACAAAAACACAAAATTTTTCGAGGATAGCATTAGGTGCCATGCTGGTTACGGCAGGTATAGGCCACCTTACCTTTTCACGTAAAGAATTTCAGGCGCAGGTGCCCGACTGGGTTCCTGTAGATAAAGATACAACCGTTTTACTATCGGGAGTGGCAGAGATACTCTTAGGCGCAGCTATTGCGGGTTTGAAAAAGGAGCGGGTTACAACTGGCATTGTAGCAGCAAGCTTTTTTGCAGCGGTGTTTCCGGGTAATATAGCCCAATACAGGAACCATCGCGATGGCTTTGGGCTGGACACCGATAACAAACGCCTGGCGCGGCTGTTCTTTCAGCCGGTGCTTATGGGTTGGGCGCTGTTTGGTGGTGGGGCTTTAAATAAGGGTAGTAAAGCCCATAGCAGGATTTTATAGGTATAGATTTTAGATTTGGCTGAAGCCATCAAATAGCTATATTTCTCATCCCCCGGCTGAAGCCGGGGGCAACACATCTTAGCAATCCCCTTAATTTTGGCTGAAGCCATCAAATAGCCATTCTTCTCTCCCCCCGGCTGAAGCCGGGGGCAATACACCTTAGCGGTTACAAAGCAACCGTGGCAATCTGTCAACCGTCAACTGAAAACTGAAAACTTTCTCATCCCAGCCACTCCCTAAAGTCGTTTACGCGCTCGCGGCTCACAATAACCTCATCTTCTTTATAGGTGGGCGGGATAACTTTTAGGCGGCTGTTGGTATATACCACGATGTCTTTAATGGCAGTGATGCTCACAATAAATTTTCGGCTTACGCGGAAAAACTGCTTTGGGTCCAGCTCGGCTTCCAGTTGCTCCAGGGTGCACTCCAGCAGGTAATCGCGATTATCTGTAGTATGAATGTAAGTACCCTTATTTTCGCTGTAAAAGCATTCAGCGTCCTCAATATTGATCATCTTAAGGTGCTGCCCCATTTTAATGGTAAAACGCTTCTTATACGTCTTTTCGGCAGGGTTTGAGAGCATTCGTTTTATCTGGTCGAAATCCAGAGCCAGTGGTTGCGCCTTAGGCTGGCGCTCGCGGAATTTATTCACCGCAGCTTCCAGATCATCTTCGTCAATGGGCTTCAACAGGTAATCAATACTGTTCAGCTTAAAGGCTCTGAGGGCATACTCATCATAGGCTGTTGTAAAAATGACAGCGCTGTTAATGGTTTGGACATCAAAAATCTCAAACGAAAGCCCGTCCGATAGCTGGATGTCAAGAAAGATCAGGTCGGGGTGCTCATTATTGGCAAACCACGCTAATGATTCTTCTACCGAGTGCAGCATGGTGCCGGCCTCTATACCCAGTTTTTGCAGTTTGCGTTGCAGCAGGCGTGCCGCAGGCTTTTCGTCTTCTATAATTATAACATTCATTTTTTGGTTGTCAGTTGTTGGTTGTCGGTTGTTAGCGGGGGAAATTCGTAATTCGTAATTCGTAATTCGTAATTCGTAATTCGTAATTCGTAATTCGTAATTTTTAAATCTAAAATCTGAATTCTAAAATCTTAAATCTCCTTTACTCCCACTTATCTTTTTTCTCGGTATTCCTGTCCATGTATTCGCGAATTTTACGCTCCTCCCAGTCGGCGCCAAAAAACAGGTCGGTCCCAAAAACCCCAAAGGCATGAATGGCAAGGCCTATACCCCAAAAAAATGCTGTTGAGAAGGTTTTCCACTCAAAAAAATGCTCACCGGGCTCCATATCGGCCCAATGCATAATTATCAGCACTGCATTAACTATAAGGTAAGCAGCAAAGTGCTTGTACCAGCCTTTAATCGCCTTTACTTTTTTGCGGGCTTTTTCTACCCGCTTTTGTTCTTCAAAAGAATTTTCCATGACACAAATTATTAAAATCGGTTGTGTAATTTAGTATTGCTTATTATTTTCTTTATCAATTAACTGCTTCAGCTTGCGCTCTTCCCAGTGTTTGGGCAGCAGTAGTTTATAACCCCAAACCGTTGCCCAGTGCGCCAGTAAGCCTAACGCACCCAAACCCGCAGTGATTACAAACGTAGTATGCCAAAATGTTTCGGGCAGCTTTACCACTTCGGCAAGTTTAAAAATCAACAACCCAATATTAAGGGTAGTGTAGGAGCCCAGGTGGGTGTAAAAGCTTTTAATATCCTTTAGCCTGTTTAAAGCTTCAAAATCCTGTTCTTTATAATTAAAAAAGTCTTTCATAATGCCTGTTTTAAGGTTTAGGTTACATAAACTTACTTTTCTTTTCCTCTTTATCCATCAGCTCCTTAAGCTTACGGTCTTCCCAGTCGCGGCCCAGGAACGGGATGTACCCAAAGGCACTCATGCCCTGAAATAAAAGGCCTGTACCCCAACCCAGTATTGAGAACCAGAACCAATGAAATTCCGGCGAAAATTTAAGGTTAATAACAATAAGGACCGGGATCATAATGCAGTAGGACAACAGGTTATAACCAAATCCTTTTATTTCTTTTACTTTATCTTTTGCTTTTTTATAAGCAATGTCATCATATTCTTCCATAACGATCATATTTTAAAATTATCCGACATCAATTTTATAGTCCTTGATCTGAGATTAGAATTACCGCCACTGTTTACCGTTTTCTTTTTCTACCAGTTCCTGTATTTTACGCTGTTCCCAATCGTGCCCAAAAAACGGCAGCACGTTAAAAACACCAATACCGTGTAGTGCAACACCTATACCCCAACCCAAAGCCGGCCACAAAAACCAAAGATAGTATGGGGATGTGGCGAGGTTAATTATCAACAGCGTAATAATTACAACTGCATAGCAAAAAAGGTGAAAGTAAAAACCTTTAATATGTTTTACGCGCTTGCTAACGCTTTTGTAAACTTCTGTATCTGTATTTTCCATAATACTATTTTTTTTGATGATTGATGATTAAACTCCTGTGTTTAGTTATTTCCACTTATTGTTGCGTTCTCGCTCCAGTAACTCTTTGATCTTTCTTTCTTCCCAGCCTGATCCTAAAAAGGGCATAAAGTTAAATACACTCATGGCATGTATGGCTACCCCTAAGCCCCAGCCCATTGCCGGGTAAAAAAACCATAAATGCTCTGCCCCTGTGTAAAGGTTTAAGATGGCAAGCCCTGTAATAACAACAATATAAGAAAATAAGTTGCCGTAAAAACCTTTAATCTCTTCTACCTTTTTCTGTGCTTTATAATAATTGCTTTGCTCATCGCTTTGCGTATTGTATGTAGTTTCCATAATTGTTACTTGTTTGGTTAATACCGGTAGTTTTACCGCAAAATGTTTTTCTGTCTGCTCTATCTTTACGCGTCTTGCGGTAATAATTGCATAGCGGCTTACAATATTCTGTAGCCCAACACCTTTACGGTCCTGTAGTACTTCTTTCTTTTGGAAATCGTTTTGTACCACCAGGTAGCCGTCTTCTTCAAAAATCCTTATATGCAGCGGTTTCTGCTCGCTTACAATATTGTGCTTTACCGTATTTTCTAACAGCAGTTGTAACGATAAGGGTACCACCCGCGCATCAAGGCTTGATACTTTTATGGGCAGCTCATAAAACACACTATTCTCAAACCTCATTTTAAGCAGGTTCATGTATGTTTTGGCGAATGAAAGCTCCTCCTCTACACTTACTAACTCCTTATCCTTTTGTTCCAGCACGTAGCGGTACACCTTAGATAAAGATGTGGTAAATTTTTGGGCCGCATCGGGGTTTTCTTCAATAAGCGAACTCAGTACATTAAGGCTGTTAAAAAGAAAATGCGGATCGATCTGGTTTTTAAGTGTTTCAAATTTTGCCGATGCCGTACCTGCAATTATCTTTTGCTGCTTTACCCTGTTTTCCTGGTATTGTTTGTAAAAGTAAAACAGGTGCAGCGAAAAGGTAAAAACAAGGGTAATGATCATAGGAACGTAGTAATTGCTAATATGCTCCTCGGTAAAAAATTGCGGCAGTGTTTTATCCTGTATGTAAACATCTTCAAAAATTCGCAGCAGCAGTACAATTAAGACCGATACTATAAAGGAACTTAAAAACCCGGTTAGCAGCCTTTTAGCCGACATGCGCACCCCGTGAAAGATCTTATCCATCACGATAAATACCACCATATTGCCCATGTGCAGCATAACGGTATACAGCATTATGAAAAAGAACTGGCGTATAAGATTGGGATTCCATCCAAAAGGGGTGCCTCCCGCAAGTGCAATAAGGTAAAGCACTATAAAAATTATAACCCCAAGCCCCAGGGCCTTTAAAAATTCTCTGAATACAGTTCTTAATTTCATAGTATGCGCTTACGTTGCTTATTGCCTTTAGCCTAATTGCTAATTGCCTATTGCTAAATTCTCTTACTCTTTACACTTTTTAAGTGCTTCTTCTGCCCTTTCTTTACCCCACTTAGGGCTAAAAGGCGTTTCCGGCTTAAAGGTAGCAAAAAGTGCAACAGCTCGTTCTATTTCCTTACACATAGGGGCAGTATCATTACCAAAATAAGCCGCCGATCCAATCTCAAACTCGGCTTTGCTAAACACAACCCTGGGGTTGTTAGGCGCTAACACTAAAGCTTTTGTGTAAATTTCATTCACCTTGCCCGATAACTTCATTCCGTTATTCATAGGGTCGTATACAATCCACGCGGTGTGTATTAAAGCCTGCATAACCAACAGCTCGGCATTGTTAGGCGATAGTGCCGTGGCATTGTCCTGTGCCGTTTGTGCTTTTAGCAATAATGCACTTATTTTTTCTTTGTCTTTTATCTGAAAAGCCTCGGTAGTGTTTACAAGTGCAACGTAGTAAGATGGCAGCCAGTTGGTTTTCTCTGCCCCGGCTATCCTTTCAAAAAGAGCCGATGCTTCGGTAGTTTTGTTCTCGCCCCATAGTGCGAATGCTTTTTGCATACCGGTTTCATATTGCGATTGTGCGCTAACACAGTTGAAAACAAATAAGATAATAAGGGTAATAATGCGTATCATAACTTTAAGGTTTAAATTGGTTGTTGTATTTTGATAGAGCAAAGGTGCACACATTTTACAACCCTTAAAAAAGTGTATTACCCAACTGTAGAATTAAGCGGATGAATTGTAATTCTTTTCTTTTGTATTGAAACAAAAGGAACAAAAATTCAGGGCTACAATCTTTTTAGCTACAAATTATATTGAACAGGCTAAATCATCTGAACTCGATACGCTTTAAAACAGCAAGTGATTTTAATGCCTTTTCTTATAACTTTAATACACATATAAAAAAAAGGTCGGAAGAAAAATCTTCCGACCATGATTAGCCTAAAAGCAGCCATATTTTTAAAAATCAAATTCCAAATGACAAATTCCAAACTCCAAATCTCACTTCTCGATTCTCACTTCTCAAATCTTAAATTAAAACTTAACCCCAAACTTAGCGGCTTGTGCCTTTGCATTTGGTATTTCGCTTGTAATTTTGCTTATCCTTGTAGCCCCACTTGGGTGGGTACTCATAAATTCCGGTGGTGCACCGCCGCCTGAGTTGGCTTCCATCCTTTTCCAGAATTCTAAGGCTTTTTCAGGATTGTAACCTGCAATAGCCATTAGTGTAAGGCCTACCTCATCTGCCTCATTCTCATTGCTGCGGCTAAATGGCAAAATAGCGCCATATTGTGCACCAAGGCCATACGCCTGCTGAAATATTTGCTGTGCCGTAGCACTTTGTCCCGCTGTTGCTGCACCTAAACCTGCCGCACCATACTGTGCCACTGCATCGCGGCTCATACGTTGTGCTCCGTGGTTAAGCAATGCGTGTGCCACCTCATGCCCCATTACGGTTGCAAGCCCTGCTTCATCTTTTGTAATAGGCAATATTCCGCTGTACACTACAATTTTACCGCCCGGCATACACCATGCGTTAACATCTTTGCTCTCTACCAGTTTGTACTCCCACGCATAGCCCTCAAGGTACGCCGACTGCCCCACAGAGGCAAGGTATTTCTCGGCAGCTGCCTTGATTTTTTGGCCTACACTGGTAACCATAGTAGCCTGCGATGTACCGCTGATAACTTTATTCTCAGTTAAAAACTGGTTGTATTGCTGAAATGACGTTGGAAATATTTCGTTGTTAGATACAATATTAAAAGTCTGTTTGCCTGTAAACGGATTGGTTGAGCAGGCAGATATCAGCAATGCGAAGATTACCGATAAGGTTAATACACTTCTTTTCATAGTTAAATTGGTTGTTATGTTTTCCACAAAATTAACAAATTAAAATGATAAAAATTTCCGAAAAAACCGTGGTACTCGTTAAAGTATTTGTAAATATTTAAATACCTGTAATTTATAAGTAAGAAAAAATCGGCTTTAAGTAGTATGCATGCATTATAAAAAATTAGCTTTACCTTTATGCAGCTAATAAATAAGGTATGACAGCGCATAAAAAACTACACAACTCATCGGTTAAAATTCCAAAGTTCATAACTGTAACTGCTAAAACATTAGAGGCGGTTTCAAGGCCATTGGCAGTAAAGTTTATGATGCGCCTGTTCACTACTCCAATAAAACACAAAATACCCAAACGTGAGGAAGAAATGAACCGCAACAGCAGGCAGGAGCTTGTGATGGTTCCGTCCCTTAGGAAAAGCATAAACGTATATCACTTTGGCGAAAGCCAAAGAAAAGTTTTACTTGTACACGGCTGGAGCGGCCGTGGTACACAATTGCATTCTATTGCGGCAAAACTTATTAAAAACGGTTACAGTACCATAAGTTTTGATGCACCCGCGCACGGTAAATCTTCCGGAAAGACGAGTGATATGACCGAGTTTATTGCATCTATACTTCTCCTTGAACAAAAATACGGGCCATTTGAGTATGCTATAGGGCATTCACTTGGCGCTATGGCAGTGCTGAATGCTGTAAAACGCGGACTTAAAATTAAGAAGGCCGTTACCATAGGCAGCGGCGATATTATAAAGGATATTATGGACGACTTTACTAAAAAATTAGGCATGGATATTGCAACCGGTAGCATGATGATACACAAATTTGAAAAGAAATTTGGCGAAACCATTAACAACTATTCGGCGTATATAGCAGCAAAGGAGGTTACTATCCCGGTACTGATGTTTCATGATAATGATGATGCTGATGTACCCGTTAGTGCCGCCTATCATATTAAAGAGAATTTAGCTGATGCTACCCTTGTAGTTACCGATGGATTGGGCCACCGCAAAATTTTAGGAGATAAAACCGTAATTAAACAGATAATAGATTTTATAGAGCAATGAAAAAACTAATGATATTGATAGTCCTGTTTTCTCTAACCGCGTGCCAGGGACAGGATAAAAAGGCTGAACCATCTAAAGCAGAAAACCAGTTACCGGCAAAACCTAACGGTAAAGTGGTAAAGACAGATGCCGAATGGAAAAAAGTGCTTACTGAGGAGCAGTATGCCGTACTGCGTGAAAAAGCTACCGAGAGACCATTTACCGGTGAATACTACAAAAACTTTAAAAAAGGCGTTTACGTTTGTGCGGCTTGCGGCAACCCATTATTTAACTCTGATGCTAAATTTGACTCAGAATGCGGTTGGCCGTCTTTCGACCAGGCTATTAAGGGTAGCGTAATTTATAAAGAAGACAACTCGGTAGGTATGCAGCGTGTAGAGGTTATGTGCGCCAACTGTGGCGGCCACCTGGGCCACGTTTTTGATGACGGCCCGCAAAAAACCACAGGAAAACGCTTTTGTACTAACTCTGTTTCTATTAAATTTATACCTGCTGCCAAATAAGACGGCAGCTTAATTTAAAATACTAGTATATGAGCACTTCAGATAAATATCCGCTGCAAAAATCAGAGGCCGAATGGAAAGAACAATTAGGCCTTGAACGTTACAAAATTTTACGCCAAAAAGGTACCGAGTTTCCGCACTCCGGCAAATACAACCTTTCTTTTGATAAAGGCACTTACTGCTGTGGCGCCTGTGGCGAACCACTTTTTAAAAGCGACTCTAAATTTGAGTCGGGTTGCGGCTGGCCATCGTTTGATGAGTCCATTCCCGGCAAAGTTGAGTATATTAAAGACACTACTTTCGGTATGCTGCGCACAGAGATTTTATGTGCTAACTGCGGCAGCCACCTGGGCCACGTTTTTGACGACGGCCCTACCCAAACCGGCCAGCGCTACTGTGTAAATTCGCTGTCGGTTGACTTTAAAGAATAAATAGACTAATTATAAACAGCCCTGCTTTGTAAAGCGGGGCTGTTTTGTTTAAAATAAATCTGTAATTTTATAATTAAAGCTACAAAATGGATCTATTTATGGAAGGTACCGACTGGCCTAAGGCGCTAAGGCCCCTCATAGCAAAATATAAGGGCGAGCAGCACCCGCTGGATTATAAAAATATTTACCAGCTACTGATTATGGTAGTGCTTAGTGCACAGGACAGCGACGCGCATATTAATAAGCTCGCCCCTGATTTCTTTAAAAAATACCCCAATATGAAAACGCTTGCCAAAGCCAACACGGCAGAGCTTACCGAGGCGTTATCGGAAGTTCGCTTTCATACCAACAAGATTGCCTGGCTGCAGGAAATTGCAGAGACGGTTAAGGAAGATAAAAACATCCCAACCACCATGAAGGAGCTTACGGCACTTAAAGGCGTTGGGCGAAAATCAGCTAACGTAATAATGCGCGAAGCCGGCGTGAAGGCCGAAGGTGTGATGGTAGACCTGCATGTGGTGCGCGTTGCCCCCCGATTAGGTATTGCGAAAGGTAAAAATGCCGATAAAATAGAGAAAGAGATCATGGCTGCACTACCGCAGGATATGTGGGGCGAAATTGGTATGGCTATCTCTTTTTTAGGGCGCGAAACCTGCCGCCCTACCAACCCCAAACACAGCGAATGCATAGTGAGCAATGTTTGTGAATATTGCCACGAGCTCAAAAAATAAAATTCAGTATATATAAGGAGAGGTTAGCTCTCCTTTTTTTATTTGTATATTAATACATCTGAAAATTATTGTTTATATTTTGTTAAGTTCTTATTTATAGACAGTTAAAAACAAAAAACTTCCCAAACTTTAGTTAATCCAATTGTGTATTTTAGGCGCCTTAAGTAATTTGGTGTATCTAAATAACAGCTAACCAAATGGATATCCTGAAAATACAAGTACTTCGCGGCCCAAATATCTGGAGCAACTACCGCACTAAACTTATACAAATGCGCCTTGATATTGGCGAACTCGAAAACTACCCAACCGACAGGATTCCCGGATTTAGGGAACGCCTGCAAACCGTATTGCCTACTCTTGTAGAGCACGAGTGCAGCGAAGGTACTCGCGGCGGATTCTTTTTACGTGTAGAGCGTGGCACCTGGATGGGTCATGTGGTAGAGCATATTGCGTTAGAGATACAAACCCTTGCGGGGATGAATCCCGGGTATGGCCGCACGCGCGGCACCAACGACAAAGGTGTTTACAACGTAGTTTTTGCCTATGACGATGAAGAAGCCGGCCTATATGCCGCAAAAGCAGCCGTTGCCCTTGCCGAAGCACTGGTAACTGATGCACCATACGACCTGGATGCTGATATTAAAAAGCTAAAAGAAATTTGCGCGCAAAACTGCCTGGGCCCAAGTACTAAAAGCATTGTAGACGAAGCCGTAAAACGCAATATACCCTGGCTGCGCCTGGGCACCGACTCTATGATACAGTTGGGTTACGGGTCAAGACAAATGCGCATTCAGGCTACTACTACCTCAAAAACCAACATCCTTGCTGCGGGATTAGCATCTAATAAAGACCGTACTAAGAAAATGCTTTCGGCGGCGGCAATCCCTGTACCTAAAGGAGGCGTATGTACCGATGAACTTTCCCTCAAAGATGTTATAAACAGCATTGGCTACCCATTGGTTATAAAACCGATAGATGGCAACCAAGGCAAAGGTGCTACTATAAATATTACAACTTGGGAGCAGGCTGTTGCAGCACTTGCTATTGCCCAAAACTTTGGCCGCCGCGTAATTGCAGAACAATTTGTTACTGGTTTTGATTATAGGGTGCTGGTAATTGACAATAAGTTTGCTGCCGCCGCTAAACGCATTCCTGCGCACGTAGTGGGTACAGGTATGGAAACCATCGCCACACTTATAGATATTGTAAACTTTGACGTTAGGCGTGGTAACGGACATGAAAACGTACTCACCAAAATAAAGATAGATGCAGATACCGAAGACATGCTTACCAAACAGGGCTATGCACTGAACAGCATTCCGGCAAGGGGCGAGGTCATTTATTTAAAATCTACCGCTAACCTCAGTACCGGCGGTACAGCTATAGATGCCACCGATGAAATTCACCCTGATAATATTGCGCTTGCAGAAAGGGTTGCACAGATCATCGGGCTCGACATTTGCGGTATCGACATTATGGCGCCAAGCCTATCAGAACCAATAAAGCTAAATGGTGGTAAAATATTAGAGGTTAATGCGGCACCGGGTTTCAGGATGCACCTTGCCCCTACCGAGGGTACTCCGCGCAACGTTGCAGCTCCGGTAGTAGATATGCTGTTTCCGCCAAACGTACCAAGCCGTATTCCTATAATTGCGGTTACCGGCACTAACGGCAAAACCACCACTACCCGATTGCTGGCCCACATTGCGCAATCTACAGGGCTTACTACCGGTTTTACCACCACCGATGGCATCTATATAAACAACAAACTAATGCTGGAGGGTGATACCACAGGCCCTGTAAGCGGCCAGTTTATCCTTAAAGACCCAACGGTAGACTTTGCTGTTTTAGAGACAGCCAGGGGCGGTATATTGCGTAATGGGCTTTGCTTTAAAGAATGCGATTTAGCCGTTATAACCAATATTAAGGAAGACCATTTAGGGTTGAATGACATTAATACTCTCGAAGAACTTTGCAACGTTAAGGCCGTCGTGGCGCGCAGTGTTAAAAAAGACGGTTGGGCTATTTTAAATGCCGATGACGAGTACTGCCGCAATATCGCCAACGAATTGGATTGTAATGTGGCCTACTTTAGCCTCGACAATAAAAATGAGCACATACACAGGCTTTACGCCCAAGGCAAAACGGTTGCTATGTGCGAAGACGGTTACCTTACCGTAAAGCAAAATGAAAAGATATTACACCTTGTACACGTTACCGAAGTGCCACTTACACAGGGCGGAAAGATAAAATTTATGGTGGCTAATGCATTAGCCGCAACGCTTGCTGCACACCTGTATGGCTTTAGCGCCAAACAAATACACGATTCGCTGGCAAGTTTTGTACCGGGCTACGAACTTACCCCCGGCCGTATGAACCATTTTGATATGGGCAACTTTAATGTGTTGGTAGACTATGCCCACAACCCTCATGGCTATGAAGCGGTAGAAGATTACGTACACAACTACCATGCAAAGAAAAAAATAGGTATCATATCGGGTATTGGCGACAGGCGTGACGAGGATATCCGCCAGTGTGCCGCCATTGCCGCCCGAATGTTCGATCATATTATAATCCGCCAGGAACATGACCTGAGGGGCAATAACGAGCAAAACATTACCCATTTGCTTATAGATGGTCTTACAGCAGACGGCAAACAAATTACCTATGATGTGATACCCGATGAAGAAGATGCGATAAGGCACGCGCTGTCGCTTGCCGCTGAAGGGGATTTGGTAGTTGCATTAACCGAGCAGATAACCAAAGTGGTAAATGTTATTAAGCTGCACCAGGATAAAAACCAACACCAGCATGCATAAAAAATCCCGCGAAAGCGGGATCTTTTGTTTATAAAACTATCGTTTCTTAAAATAATATTCGGTCAACCGTATCAAGGTCAGAGTTATCGCAAAGGTTAACGCCAAGATCTTTTACAATACCGTCGTTAAGTCCGTATACCCATCCGTGCAGGCAAAGTTCCTGCCCATCGCGCCATGCACCCTGTACAATAGATGTTTTAGCAAGATGATGCACCTGCTCTTTTACATTTATCTCTACAAAGGCATTAAATCGTGCGTGATCGTCTATTATAGAGTTAAGGTACTGGTGGTTGTGCCTGTAAACATCTTTAATGTGCCTTATCCAGTTATCTATAATACCAATAGATGAGCTGCCCATAGCGGCCTTAACGCCACCACAGCCATAATGGCCGCATACAATTACGTGTTTAACTTTAAGCACGTTAACGGCATAATCCAGTACGCTAAGCATGTTCATATCGCTGTGCACTACCATGTTCGCAATGTTGCGGTGTACAAAAACCTCTCCCGGTGCTGCGCCTATAACTTCGTTAGCCGGTACGCGGCTATCAGAACAGCCTATCCATAATAACGGGGGTGCCTGTCCGCTGGCCAGCTTTTGAAAATATTCCGGATCGGTATTAATTTTAGTTTCCGACCATATTTTGTTGTTATCTAATATCTTTTTATAAAATTCGTCGTGTCCGTGGTTCATTTTTCGTGTGTGTAAATTCTGCTTTTGCAGATATGTATTAGCTATTTAGTTTCTCTTCCTGTAGTTTTTTTTTTGAAACATGTTCTACAAACACGTTAGAGTTGCCCACTCCTGTATTCTGGAGTTCATAGGCATCTTTAAAGCCCATAAGCGTAACGGTAATGTTTTGCTCTAAAGCCTTAACATCCCTAAATTCCTGAATAAGATCCAGTACATCATGCGCAATATAAACGGTATCGCTGGCATCTATCACTACCACCGATCCGTCCGGGATATCATTTAGCGTAGCTTTTATTGCTGCTTTATTAAGGAACGATACCTCCTGCGCCAATGCAATGTGAATAATATCGCCTTCGTTATATTCTTCTTTCTTAAAGTTATAAGCTCTTTTAAGGTTACCTCTAAGTATAAATATCACGCTTATTACCATGCCCAGTGCCACGCCTTTAAGAAGGTCGGTTGCCACTACCGCTACCAGGGTAGCAATAAACGGAATAAACTGGTATTTGCCTTTGTGCCAAAAATGCATCAGCTTGGCAGGGCTTGCCAGTTTATAACCCACCATAAGCAATACGGCAGCTAACGTGGCAAGTGGTATTTTGTTTAATATAACCGGTATAGCCAGCACACAAATAAGCAGCAATACACCATGTATAATAGCCGATGCCTTAGTTTTTGCACCCGCATTGGCATTGGCCGATGACCGCACCACTACCGATGTCATAGGGAGCCCACCAATAAGCGCGCTCAGCATATTACCTATCCCCTGTGCTTTAAGTTCACGGTTGGTATTGGTATAACGTTTCTGAACGTCCATCCTGTCAGATGCTTCAATACATAAAAGTGTCTCTATGGAGGCCACAACAGTAATGGTGGCTGCTGTTATCCAAACCTGCGGATTGGCAAATCCTGTAAAGTCTGGTGTAACAATGATTCCTTTTAATTCGGCTAACGACTGCGGAACCGGAAGCGTAACCAAATGGCTTGCTTCTAACTTTAAAACGCTGCCGGTGCGTGTAAATACCTCGTTTAAAACAATCCCTGTAATAACGGCTACCAATGCACCCGGTACAAGTTTAAGCCTTTTTAAAACGCCTATTTTGTCCCAGCATATCAGTATGGCCAGCGATAGTAATGCAATCACTAATGCGCCGGGTTGAATGCGGGCTAAAATTTCGGGTACATCACTAAACGGGTTGCCCCCATCAAGGTGAAAAAGGGTTTCGTCACCCTCATAGTCCTTATCATAGCCTACGGCGTGTTCTATCTGGTTCAGGATAATAATTACACCTATACCGGCAAGCATGCCTTCTATAACGTTAGACGGAAAGTAATTGGATATACTGCCTGCTTTTATAAAGCCCAGTATCAGCTGCATAGCTCCTGCAAGAAATACACTTAGCAGGAATAATTGAAACGAACCAAAAGTGCCTATTGCCGTTAGCACAATGGCCGTAAGCCCGGCAGCTGGGCCGGAAACACTAATGTTAGAGTTGCTGAGCGAACCCACAACTATACCACCTATTACACCTGCAATAATGCCCGAAAGCGGCGGCGCGCCCGATGCTAAGGCAATACCTAAACACAGTGGCAAAGCCACTAAAAACACCACAAGCCCCGATGGAAAATCGGCCTTGAGGCTATCTAAAAAACCAGTTTTTTTTGTCATAACCTAAAAGAAAATATAATACACATGTTTTACTTTAAAACCGGCAAGGCTTTAAAGTTGGCCCGTTGTGGGCATTGCAGGGTATTATACTACTTCGGGTGGGGGTAAAAAAATATCTCCTGAAACATTACTATGCTTCAGGAGATATTTAGATTGTATAAGTGCAGATTTTTCTATAACAGGAACTAAAGCTACAAGCTCAAAAATAAATTGCGGCCCGGCTTTTACCTCCTTAATCTCTTTTTGTATTTCTTCTTCGGTAATGCTGTAAACGGTAGATACATCGGTATCTTCATCCTGTAGCAAGCTCACGATAGTAGGGGCTGCCAAAAAGATAAAAAATAAGAATACTACTATGTTTACGCATGCTTTCATCATCGCGAAGATAACGAAATTATTTATACGTATTTTAAATAAGTATTATATTTCTTCCTCGCTCCAGGCTTTCATCATCCAGATGGTTTTTTCCTGCTCTTTAATAAAGTCGCTCATCATGGCGTTGGTTCCTTCATCATTAATTTTGGCAGTCTCATCAAGAATTACCCTTTCTATAGCAAGTAAATCGGCCAGCGATGTAATTATAAGGTGTACAGCATCGGTATCTTTAGAGATATTTTTACCTACCTTAAGTTTGTTGTTGGCAATATAATCTTCAAAAGTATGCAAAGGAGTGCCACCCAGTGTAAGTACCCTTTCGGCTACCAAGTCAATCTTCTCCTGCGCATCTGTATAAAGTTCTTCAAACTTAACATGAAGCTGAAAAAAACGCTTTCCGCGGATGTTCCAGTGTATCCCGCGAAGGTTTTGGTAATACACCTGAAAATTAGATAATAGTATATTTAGTTCTGCTGCTATAACTTCTGCCTCTTTAACCGGCAGGCCAAGTATATTTAATGCTTCTTCTTGTGCTTTCATGGTGTTTTATGTATTAATTTATTGTAGGTTTTTACATCTATAAATTTAAGTAAATTTAATTATAAAAACGATAGGTAATATCAATCATTTTTATAATTTTATCATAAATATCTATATATGACAATTACCCAACTGCATTACGTTTTGGCAGTGGCCGAACATAAAAACTTTACCCTTGCCGCAGATAAATGCTTTGTAACACAGCCTACGCTGAGCATGCAAATACAAAAGCTTGAAGAAGAACTTGGTATACAAATTTTTGACCGTGGCAAAAAACCCATCCAGCTTACCGATGTAGGCCAGAAGATTGTAACACAGGCAAAGAACATCGTTAATGAGAGCGGCCGTATTAAAGATATTGTAGACCAGCAAAAGGGCTACATAGGTGGCGATTTTAAAATAGGTATTATACCCACCATTATGCCTACCCTACTGCCTATGTTTATGAGCAATTTTATAAATAAATACCCTAAGGTTAACCTTATTATAGAGGAGCGCACTACCGAAGAAATCATCAGGATGCTTAAAAACGGCCAGCTGGATGCTGCTATTGCCGCTACCCCTCTTAATGAGGAAACCATAAAAGAAATTGTATTGTACTTTGAGCCTTTTGTGGCTTACGTGCCGGAGAATAATCCGTCGTACAAGAAAAAAGAGTTTGATGTAGCCGACTTGGAAATTAACCTGAGTAATATACTCCTTTTACAGGACGGGCACTGCTTTAGGAACAACGTTCTTAATATCTGCAAAGCAACATCGTTACCCTCTGACAGTCATTTCCAGATTGAAAGCGGTAGTTTTGAAACCATGATTCGCCTTGCCGATGAAGGGTTAGGGATGACCCTGCTGCCTTACCTGCACACACTTGATATGACTGGCAAGCACGCCGAGAAATTACGCCATTTTAAAGAGCCAAGGCCATCGCGCGAGGTTAGCCTTATCTACTCTAAAAAGGAACTAAAACTGCATATTATAGAGGCTTTAAGGAGCACAATAGCCGGTGTGGTAAGGGGTGCAATAGCTTTTCAAAATGTGGATATTACCAGCCCTTTGCAAAGAAAATAATTTATGTAAATTATACATACAAAAAGAGGAGCCGACGGGCTCCTCTTTTTTGTTATTCTACATACGATAAACAAGCTTGCAATTCAGGCTTACTCTTTGTAAATTTATAAAGCCAGTCTACGAGTTGCTCTAACTCATACGGCAGTAGCATTTTTATGGCTTTTTCTACCTCCTTGCAAAAAAGTGTCGGATCGAAACTCACATTTTCTAACACTGTTTTAGTGTAACCAAACATAGATGCAGGCATTTTTATATTATAATTATATTGTTAGGTGATAAGAAATAATATGTAAATGTAAACTTTTATTATCAACTACAACGTTATATTAAATATAATTTATTGCCTTAAATTTAGAATATAACAATAAATTAACAAAATATTATATTTTGCAAGCCCTTAACATTTCGCGTTTACCGGGTGGGCCGGCAAGTTTTTTAGTGGTAAAGCCCGCTTGCTGCATGGCTTTTTTAATAACTGTTCTGCACGCATATGTTACTAATATGCCATTGGTTTTCAGCGCGGCATACATAGCATTAAAAATTGCCTCACTCCACAAATCAGGCTGCGATGGGTAGCCAAAAGCATCAAAATAAATAAGGTCATACTTATCAACATCATTTACCTCTTCAAAACGCTGTTGGTGTTTATTTAACGTAAACGAATCGGAAAGTTTAACATCAATACCCCAGGCGCTGTTGTGCATTTGTGCGAAAACATCCGTATGTTGCGAGGCATTAAGCTGGCTTACGTAATTTAGTTGAGTAGCTTCTTCAGCCGAAACCGGGTAGGCCTCCACAGTAGTGTAATGAATTTGCTGATTTCTGCCCGCTGCCTCTAAAAAAGTAATAAACGCATTAAGCCCGGTGCCAAAGCCAATTTCTAAAACAGAAATAGGCCGGTCTTTAACCAAGTCCAGCCCATTTTTTATAAATACGTGATATGCCTCTTGTATAGCGCCAAATTTAGAGTGGTACGTTTCCTGCATTTCCGGCAGGTATATGGTAACCGATCCGTCTTCGGTAGTAATGATCTCTCTTTTCAAAATTGCTTAGTTTAAAAATGCTTCAGAGTTAACATGGTAACCCAATATTTTAACTACGCCATTTTCTTTAGTAAGCGTTACTTTCTCGTTAGCTTTATATTTATCATAATCAACTTCAAAATCAAACACATACGTAGATGATGCATTGGTACCCACCGTATTTGTTGTTTGCCAGTTAACAAGCCTGCTGGATTTATACGCACCTAATTTCTCACTTAATGTATTAAACATCTTTTGAAGCTCTTCTTTAGGAGTTATCTTTAAAAACTGGTCGCTAAAAAGAGTTTCGGCATGCGTAAAGTCTTTTTTATAAATATCATCATATAGCACATCTGTAACGGCCTGCCCTTCTGCTTTAGCAGATTCCTCATTATAATTAGTACCGTTAAACTGGCAGCTAACAATAAGAAGAATGCTTAAAAGGCCGAGTAAATTTTTCATTAGTCTGATTTTTTTAATATGAATTGATTAAATTATTGGTGGCGTTTTATTAGGAATACAGTAACTACTATTGCAGCTATTACTACGATTGAAACAAAAAAATTGATGTAATAGTCTTCGTAGTCAAATAGTATTGATTTAAGTGTCCTGCTTTTCCTCGGAAAATAGCCAGCGTATACAAGCCCCGGGAATACTAAAGATAAACTTAGCAATCACTTCCACAATAGCATACCCAATTTCTTCCATTATTACTTAATGTATAATTTTTTAATGCGCGGTATTGGGCCATCGCATTTGCCCTGGTGGCATTTTACACAGGCAGTAACGGCATCATTAAAATGTTGTTTGGCATTTTTAGGGTCGTTATAAATTTGCTCCTGTGCCTTAATAAATTTAGCCGCCTGAAGTTTAAAAAACGCATCATTCTCGCTTTCATCGGTCATGGCGCTGGAGTGTATCTTTAATATATGCTGTGGGAATGTGCCTATGGTATCGCCTTTTGTAATGCGCTCTTTTAAACGTAAATTATCTACATACATTTGCTCCATAAGCGCGGCCATTTCGCTCATTTCATACATCTCAAACTCTTTCCCCGCAGGCTTGGCACACTTGGCAGAATCTACCTTAACAGCAGCCTCAGGCTTAACTTCAGCCTCTTTTTTAGTACAGGCGGTGAGGGCAAGCAATGCCGCAATGATAACTATGAAAATTTGCTTCATTATTTGCTTATAAGAACCCCATCGGCTAAAAAGCCATAGGTAATTTCAGGCTCAGTAATTTTTGCAATTTCAGCTTCGCTCTTGCCGCCATCTTTAGCATAGTGCCTAAGCTGTGCGACGCTTACCTCGCTTACAAAAGCCTTACCGCTAACCACAGCATCCTGCCCACTTGCATTAAGCGGAACAAAAAACGCGTAGTCTTTAAATTTAACGAACGATTCTTTTTCGCCCGGCAATTGCAGTGCCATCCAGCAGCCTTTCTTTTTGCAAACGTCTTTAATTTTGGTTTTAAACTTAACGTTTACCGTGTCGCCAGATTTTAATGTATTGTATTTTTTAAGCATCGCCTCTTTGCTTAATGCGTTATCGGCAAGTATCTTATCTCCAAACGATGCATAAGCGGTTTTTATTTCTTTAGCAGCCTGTACTTCAATAGTAGGGGCTTTTGTGGCAGCTGTTTTAGGCTCGGCAGCAACAGGCTCAGCGGCAGATGGTTCGGCAGCAGGAACATGTGCATCGCTAACTGCATCGGTATCAACACTTGTAGTATCGGCCTGGCCTTCAATTACGGTGTTTTCAGTTTTAACTTCGGTTTCTTTTTTCTGGCAGGCAGCAAGGGTTAGCAATGCCGCTGCTATCATCAGCGATTTTTTCATTTTGTAACGAAAATTAAAATTAATGTGACAAATTTATGCAGAATCTTTTAAACTCTGCCTGCCATCTTTATTATTTATACCACTTTAATTCAGTTATTTACTTTTTTAATTTCCACATTTCCAATTTTAAAAGCCCCTTAAAGATGATTTTTTATTAAATTTGCAATAACACGACTAACTTTTAATACTACACAATTAGAATGAGCCAAAACCCAACTGACACCTTTTCCGTTACAAAAGCCGAAACATCTAAGATAGCCTCTGTTGATTTTGAAAACCTTGCCTTTGGCAACGTTTTTACCGATCATATGCTGTACTGCGATTTTACGGATGGCCAATGGGGAACACCGGTTATTACGCCTTATGCGCCCATGCCTATGGATCCTTCATCGAGGGTGTTTCATTACGGCCAGGCCATTTTTGAAGGTATGAAAGCCTACAAAGATGAGCAGGATGCTATTTGGCTGTTCAGACCCGACCAAAATTTGGATCGTTTTAATAAATCGGCCGTAAGGCTTGCTATGCCTGAGGTTCCTGAACATATTTTTATGGAAGGCCTTAAGCAGCTTATAAACCTTGATAAAGAGTGGGTTAAGAAAGGTAAAGGCAACTCTTTATACCTTCGCCCTTTTATGATAGCTACCGGTCATGGTGTTATTGCATCGCCATCGGCACAGTACCGTTTTATGATCATTATGTCGCCGGCAAAATCGTACTACCAGGGCGAAGTTAAAGTACTCATTGCAGAGCATTACAGCCGCGCTGCCAATGGTGGTATTGGGGCTGCTAAAGCCGCAGGTAACTATTCGGCTCAGTTTTACCCTACCCGACTTGCAAACGAACAAGGCTACCAGCAGGTTATCTGGACGGATGATGCCACCCATACCAAACTGGAAGAAGCCGGTACCATGAACGTATTCTTTAAAATTAATGATACTTTATACACAGCTCCCACAAGCGAAAGGATACTTGATGGTGTAACCCGTAAAAGTATTTTAGAACTTGTTAAGCGCGATAACATCAAGCTTGAAGTTCGCTCTGTGTTAGTAGAAGAACTGCTTACAGCCGCTAATGATGGATCGTTAAAAGAGATTTTTGGCGCAGGTACAGCCGCTGTAATTAACCCTATTGTTGGCTTTGCTTACCAGGATACTTATTACGAACTACCTAAGCAGGAAAACCCTATTGCGTTACAAATTAAAGACAAGCTTACTAATATACAGCACAAACTTGCCGAAGATACTTTTGGGTGGACGGTGAAAATTTAACAGTTTTCAGTCTCAGTCTCAGTTTACAGATAGAAACCTACTAATAGATAAGTCCCGATTTTAGTTTTCAGTTTTACTGGCTACTGAAACTGGGACTTTTATTTACGCATAGACTGAAAACTATTTAAGTATTTCTGTAAAATCAGGCTTAAAATAGTTAGGGCCTTTCATAACCTTGCCGTCTTCACGGTAAAGTGGCAGGCCGTTTTCGCCAAGTTTGCTCATATTGCTGCGTTGTATCTCGGCAAAAA
Source organism: Flavobacterium zepuense (assembly GCF_007097145.1). Classification (GTDB taxonomy): domain Bacteria; phylum Bacteroidota; class Bacteroidia; order Flavobacteriales; family Flavobacteriaceae; genus Flavobacterium; species Flavobacterium zepuense. The sequence goes on from NZ_VJVZ01000010.1 coordinate 149,989, forward strand.
CCTCCTCTATCTTATATTGCAGGCCGTGTTCAATAATCGTTCCGCATAAAATATACAGCATATCACCCAAGGCATCGGCAACTTCTACAAGGTCGTTATTTTGTACCGCCCCAAGGTATTCTTCATTCTCTTCCTTCATAAGGTTGTAGCGCAGTAGGTTTACAGCTTCGCCAAGATCTGCTTTAGGTACGTCACTAATGCCCAGTCCAAAAGAACTATGAAATTGCCTAACAGCATCCAATTGATTTTTCATGATAATTACAAATTTATGGGCTAAAAGTAGCCAAAAATACGCCTGCAATATTGTAGCTTTGCAAAAAATATTTCAACATGTTTAGCCAGGGCCAATTATACTTTGCAGGATTTTTTATAGTAATTTTTACCATTGCCATGATATATGTTTACCGTAAAGATTTACCGCTGCACAAAAAGTATTACAAAGGCAGCTACTGGATATTACTTGCCTTTTTAACCTTTATAGCAATGCTATTTGTGGTAAAGATACTCACGAAAAATATTTCTTAAAATTTTCTTAAATATAGTCTACGAAAAATCCCCATTAATGGGGATTTTTTTTTAATTTAAGTTCCGCAATTTTGCAAACAACCTACTATAGTACAAACACAATTATGCTAAATGTAATTTACAGCGGAACAGGAACTTATGACCAACATACTTATCAGGTAGACTACCGGGTATATTTACCGGTAATAACTACAGGCCAATATGAATTTATTACTGATAAAATTTATAATATGTCTTGCAAAAAATATCCTAACACGGTGCTTTTGTTTATGAAGATAGTTAATGGCCCAAACCCAGATTTAAGTGGTTGTACAGAAGACCCCGGCGTAGAAATAGAATTTAATATTAGCGCTACAAATCTTATTAGTGTAGACAGCAATTGCACACCGTTGGATTATACTAAAATAGTTTATGTAGTTGTAATGCACGATGACACTTGTAACGAACAATATGCAAAAGATGCCGCCTACTGCAAGGCTCCGGTAATTAACAGGTGTATACCAGGCCAGGAAAATAATGTAAACGATGCATCTATAGCAAACAAAGGCAATTACGGTGGGCCTAATAAATCCAAATACGGGAAATTATATCCTAGCTCCCTTTAAAATATTAAGGCTAATAACAATTAAGAATATCATCCATACAATGCCGCTATCTATAAGAGTATTATTAGGCTTTTTATTATTTTCAAGTAATGCATTTTGCCAATACTCGCCCAAACTACTTGAAATAAAGAAAGGCTATAGGGAAACTAACGGCAGCGCAGCAACCTGTTCAAAAATTAATGCTCTCAAAGAAGAGGAATTTAAAGGAGCTGATCACGCCTTTTATTTGTATTTATCTGCTAAATGTCTGGAAAATGTAAATAAGATGGAAGCAGCGCTGGATAATTACATACGTGCAAAGCAAGAATATATAGCAATTGATAGTATGCAAAGCTCTATTAACATGAGTATGAGCATTAGTTCTTTACTTGCATCTCAGGATCAAAACCTTAATACACATAAAAAATATGATGATGAAGTACTGGCCTATGTACAGACTTCTAAAGATATTAAATTCAACGCCAGGTGTTACAGCCACCTGGCAATGGTTAACTTTGAAAATGAAGAGATAAGTACTGCTATTAAATATTATAAAAAAGCACTCGCTATTCATAAAAAAGTAAAGGATAAATTAGAGGAGACTAATATAAGTAATAATATAGCGGTGCTGTATAGCGAGAATTTAGATATGCCGGATTCGGCTCTATATTATTTAAACAAAAACCTGCCTGAATTAAAAAATAGGAATGAGCCTTTAGCGCTGTATTATAACTATTCTAATCAGGCTGCAGCTTATTTTCGTAAAGGGCAGTATCAGAAATCTATTGATATTTTAAATTATGCAGAAAAATTACCGGTTGACCCGATAATGAAAATTAATTTTTTAAACAGCGACCTCATGACAGCAAATTACGAAGCGCTGCATGATTATAAAAATGCTTATAAATACCTCTCTTTAACCAAAAAGATAACTGACAGCATTAATATTACCCAACAAAACATTGCGTTAAACGAGATACAAACCAAATATGAAACTACCGAGAAGGACCTTGAAAATACCGTTTTAAAAAACAACCTTAAAGTGCAGGCCATCTTAATATACTCGTTTGTAGCGTTGCTCATTATTGCTGTTTTTGTGGGGTTTTTAATTGTAAAAAATGCCCGGAAAAGGGAAAAAATATCTGAGCAGGATAAATTAATAGAGCAGCAAAAGTTTGATAAAGCCCTTAAAGATTACGAACTTAGCAGTATAGACATAATGCTGGAAGGCCAGGAAAAAGAGCGCCAGCGCATTGCTAACGACCTGCATGATAACCTGGGCAGCATGCTTGCAACCTTAAAGCTAAATTTTGAAAACCTAAGGCTTCGTAAAGATGAGCTAAGGAACGAAGAAAATAAACTTTACGACCGTACCGATGAGCTTATAGAGGAAGCTTACCAAAAAGTCCGCCGCATTGCCCATGCAAAAAATGCAGGGGTATTTGCAAGCGAGGGATTAATTCCGGCCATTACTAAACTGGCCGAAAAGATTTCTATTCCTGGTAAGCTAAGCCTTCAGGTAATACCCTTCGGCTTTAAAGACAGGTTAGATAATACTATTGAGATCTCTATTTTTAGGGTGGTACAGGAGCTTGCTACAAATATTATTAAGCACTCGCATGCAACCGAAGCTACCATACATCTTACCCACCACGACGATAATATTAATATTATTATAGAAGATAATGGCGTAGGTTTTGACCAAAAAACACTTAGCGGTGCCGATGGCATGGGGCTTACATCAATACGAAAAAAAGTTACCCAATTGGGCGGCACCTTTACCATAGATGCCACACCCGGTAAGGGCACAACCATTATAATAGATTTACCGGTATGATAAAAGTTGTAATTGCAGAAGACCACCAGTCGCTTATAGACGGTATTAAGATATTCCTGGAATATGAAAATGATATTACCGTTGTAGGCGAGGCGAACGATGGTGAACGGCTTATAGAAATTGTACGCTCTAAACAACCTGACGTGATACTCACTGATATCCGTATGCCTAAAATAGATGGTATAACGGCTGCACGCCTGCTAAAAAAAGAATTCCCGTATTGCAAAATACTTGCTTTTAGTATGTTTGAACAGGATGAGGCTGCCGTGCAAATGCAGGAAGCAGGAGCATCGGGCTATATCATGAAAAATGCATCGCTTAAAACAGTACTCTCGGCTATAAGGGGCGTAATGACAGGCGAAACCTATTTTGATGATTCGCTAAAAAAGCAGCACCATAAAAATAATGAGAATGATGTTCCGCTGAGTAAACGCGAAAAAGAAATTGTTAAGCTGGTAGGCGAAGGCAAAACTTCGCAGGAAATTGCCGATGTACTTTTTATAGGTAAAACAACTGTTGACACCCACCGCAAGAACATACTTAAAAAACTTAACCTACAGGGCAAAAGCGAATTGCTCCGCTATAGTATGGAGAAAAAGTATGATTTTTAAGGCCTTAAATATTTATTTTGAGTTTAGTTTAGATTGAATGAAAATGCCCGGATCCTCCCGCCGGGTATTTTTTTGCTTTTTATATACCCTTTTAAGATAAAAACCAAAGATAGGATTGATTTAAAATTTAATCAATCAACCAAAGAATCAATATTCATGAAAAATCACTAATTCAATTCTAATGTTTCTACGTTTGCAGGTGGTGTGGTTGCCGGCTTAGGTGTGGCAGGCTTGGCTGCTGCGGGTTTTGCAGTAGTAGGCTTAGTGGTTCCTGATGTTGTAGCGGGTTTAGCACTACCTGTACCCGATTTAACTGTACCTGTACCGGCAGGCTTTTGTGTAGCCGGCTTAGCAGTTGATGGCGCTGCTGTTCCCGTAGGTTTAGCAGTGCTTGTTCCTGTAGCAGTTGCAGGCCTGTTAGCAGGTGTAGTGGCGGTAGCCGGCCTTGCAGTTGCTCGCGGTGTTGTGTAGCCTGCCTGGCCCGATGGGCGTGGCGCTATGTACGGATTTAGCACTTCGGGCTGTTCCGGTAAAATTTGCGGTGCGCCTATAGGTACATACAAATCGGTCACCCAGGTTGAGGGCCTACGGCTTTGAACTATATTTTTAGAATATACCTCTACATATTGCCCTGATGTATTTTCCTGAAGTACATTATCAGTTATATGTTTGTATGCAGCATTCCATGCTTTTGGCAGATGCGAGTAGTCGCCTTTCAGGCTTGTTTTAAGGGCGTTGAAAGCAAGTAGTTTACCACCTTCGTACTCACTACCCGCCGCAGTAAATATCTCGTCTTTTATTGGTATGCAATATGTATATGATGCTGTTTTTTGCTCGCTGTTCATTGATTTGTAAACAATAAATGGCTCACCCGTAACACTTATCTTGTTTTCTTTAGTAAATGCAAGCAGCCTGTTAAACACAGTACTGGCTTGTTTATTAATATCAGCCATTGGCCCGGTAGCCGAATGCCCCAGGTAAAACGTACTCTTTTTATAAACAACGCCTTTAACGGCTACATTAAATGTTTTAAGCTCTTTTACAAGAAATACATTAAGGTTTTCAAGCCCGTTTGCCAACGAAGATTTTACTCCCTTATTAGTGTTACCATTAATAAGTGAATACGCTTTCTCGGTAAACGTTTGATGTCCCTGCACGCTCACACTTACTTTTGTGCCTCCTGTAGTATCTTTAAAATGCCATACAATTTGAGAATCCAGGTCGTTTACAATGCTCTTTTGCCTGATAGAATCGGGAGCCACTGCATTTAAAGTTTGTATACTGCCCTTAGCTCCGTTTTTAATCCATGACATGGCAGCGCCATTACCGGCGGTATTTTGAGAGTAGGTATACTGGGCTGTAGTATCGGCATTGGTAAGCACGCCAAGGTTTTCCCAGTTCCTGTAATCGTTTATATAGTTGTATAATATGCCTTTAGGCACATTTATTACTTTTTCTTCCTTAATATTATATTTACCCTCCTGCGTGGCAATAAAAACCGTGATGGCAATAGCAGCCAGCAAAAGCAGTAGAAATATATATTTTACAATTTTCATGCATCTAAAATTTAGATTGTTGTAAAAATATAAATATTTATGTTAACAATCCAAATTAGTAAAGGTATTCTTATGACATAAAAAAAGCCCAAATCTGGGCTTATGTATTAGTCGCATTCTACAAACGATTCAGGGTAAGGCGAAAGGCTTACCTTATCTACCACCAGGTATATGTTTTCGTCTTCTGTAAACACCTCAACATCGTTGCTTAACTCTTTCGGATTGAGCACTTTCCTGTGCGTAGTTATGTTATATTGCTGTAGCTTATCGGTAATGTTGTAGTTGAAGGAAATGATCTCGGCATAGTCGCTCATAAACTGAACGTTCCATACATGCTGCTCGCCGCGCTTACCCATATCTTTAAGCCTGTAGGATATTTTACTGTAACAACTGGTTTTTTGCCAATCATCCCAGCCGTTATCAGTTTGGGCAAAAAGTTGCAGGCCGGTAAAAAGCACAAATATTACAACTATATTTTTCATATCTAATTAATTTTAAAATCGGCATCGGTAACACCTTCATTAACTTTAAGCTGCGTAATGCGTTCTTCGGTAGTAAAATCATCGCCCACGGTTTTTATTGCAAACGGAAATTTAACTCCTTTAACATCGCGGTAATCAGTGTAATTGCTGGTTATGCTATATTGTTCGGTACCCTTTGTTGTAGTTGTTTTACTGGCCAAAAGCAGCCCTGTAGCCACGCTGTAATAATTTATCACGGCAAGTTTAGTTACCGGCTCTGTAAAGCTTACAGCATATGCTTTTTCTTTATTAATGGTAGCAAACCCGGAAATCCTTGTCCCTGCAATTTTACTTTGCAGATTATAGCTTTGGTAGGGCTGTATAAAGCTTTTTTGCCTAAGGTATTCGTCTTGATCCAACTTTACAGGTTTTGCATTGTTGCTAACCGTTGCGCCGCCGTCAGTACCAATAATGACCACATCGGTATTCTTACCATTACTAACGGTTTTAGTATATGATGTATTGTTAGCCATTGTTTTGTTTGTAACCTCTTTTGTGGTAACCACACCCTGAGCGTTACTTCTTACGGTACTTGTAGCAAACGTACTTTTAACTAAATTTATATTTGGCATGCCGCCAATTGCTTTAAAATAATTGTTTACAATACTGCTTGCCGAAAGATATTCATCGGCAGTAGGGATCGTAGTACTTGAAACCGCCCCATTTGCAGGGAAGACCTGTGTGCGGCCAAGGTCAAAATAATTAATGATCTGTAACCCGCGCCTTGACTGGATAGTTATAGTATCAGCATCTATACCTTTAGCGCCGTATTTTTTAATGATAAATTTATTAACACCTTCTTTAAGCGGAACGCGTACATAGCCTATGGTTGCCGGCAGCGACTGCCAGTTACGTGTGTCGGCTTTCTCTGTAGCAGCACCGGCAAGGTCGGCGCCAAATTTTACAAGGTCGCCTAAATCGTTACTCCCATCTTTATTGTCTTTAGTTGTGCTTGCGGCTAATGCCCCCAATAAGGCACCGGCACCTTTTTTAGTTGCAAAACGGGCCACGAGGTCTATAGTTTCGCGCAGCATCCTGTCTTTAAGGCATTGGCGGGCAATAGGATAAAAATCCTGAGCCAATTCAAAAGCCTGCTCATTGCTACCAACCACAACCGAAGCTTTGGTGTAATACGCACTGCGTTCGCGGTATTTAGGTATAGCAATTGCGTTGATGCTGCCTAAATTAAGGCTGCTGGGTATGGGGATAAGGATATCCTGAACCACATCGCCATCCATATAGCTGCCGTAAAAAATACCGCCAGCCCCCGATGCTGTTATCACAATTTGGTCTTTAGCAGGGCCGAGGCCATTTTCCCAAAAAATAACCGCTTCGCCCGCGGGTGTAGCTGCTGTATTATCGCTTTTAGTACCAAATTTCTTTACATAATCGTTATACTCCTGTGTAAAACCAAGTTGGCGTGTAGTACGCAAAAGGTCGGTCTTTAGCTGTTGCGGTAATGGAACGCCAAAATACTCGCCGTTGCTGCGCTCATAAATTTCCTGGGCATTGCGGTAGGCTATAAATGCTCCGTTGATATCGCCGGTAGTTTCATACAGTATGCCCTGTAGTATTTGCGAAAAAGCGTCCTCCCTGTATTTGTTCTTATTGTTAGGATACTTATCGTTTAACTCCAGTAACTTAATATTAATACGCTTTGCCTCAACAAGTGCCTCGTTAACCATACCCATATGCCAATAGTTAAGCGCTTTGTAGTAGTGAATGGTAACTTTTTCAAAATCCTCGCCTTTGTAAGGCTCCGCCATAGGGTTGGTAAACTTGGCAGCTACCGCCTGGCCAACGCTTGTTTTTATCTGATCGTCAATCATAATGTAAGCATCCTCTAAAAGGGTGTTGCTTGCCTCATAATTGCCTTTAAGATGCTCCATTTTGCCCTTTTCAAAAAGGTACAACAGCCTGTTCCTGTCTTTTAGCAGGAATTTGTTTTTATCTATATTGGTAATGGCCTGGTCAAAATTGCCGTTTACAAGGTCGTTCTCAATCTCTGAGGTTTTAGAATTGTAGGTGCCGCAGGATTGAAGGCCTATTAATAGCAGTGCCCATGCCCCGTTAAAAACAAGGGCAGTGGCTCTTTTGGCTGCTTTCATATTGTATGAAAAAAGGGAGGATTATTACTTTTTACTTGTCGATCATTTTTTTGATCTTCTTGTCGCCTATCCAAACCTTATCGTTGGTTTGTATGTGTGTAAGCTCAAGGTCTATTTGGTAATAAACGCTTTTTTCTTTTTTGTTAGAATCTACAATAGAGTTAATAGTACCCTGTAGCATATAGTCGGCACCATTTTCTAACCCGAATTTTTTCATGGTTGATTGTGATGCATTGTTTTGCTGATCGGCCCTTTCTGCCCTTATCTCTTCGCGCATGTTGCCGGCCTGAACCAGTTTCATCCTGCCGGAGTTGATAATGGCTTTCTCTATGTCTTTACTAAATGTTTCGGTAGCAATTTGCTCGTGCGATTTGTTAGTAATAAGCCCAACGATAATAACCGGTTTTTTACCTGCATTTTCAGCAGCATAAGTGCTATACCAGCTGTGGCTCATAAGTTCGGCAGTAATTTCCTCAGCAGTAAGGCGTGAATCGGTTTCGTTCCAGCGGCCGCTTAGGTCGGTTACTGTAGTATCATCCACACGTGTAACTTTTGGTGCCGAACAGTTAGAAAGTGATATTCCAAGGGCTATTGCCAAAGCAGATTTTAAGGTACTTGTTCTCATTGTTTTATTTGGTTATTTTATTAGTATTCAAAAGTAATTAAAAATAATTTGTGTTATTGATTTTCGTAATCACAAAGAGCGTGCCAATAAGAAATTTCCTGTTTAAATAAAAATCCCGAAGCAAATGTTACTTCGGGATTCCTATAAAATCATTTAGAGCTATATCTTAATGGCAGCTGGCATCAAGGTGCCTTTGCGATCCGCCTTCAGTACAGGTTGGTATCGACCCAAATTCGTAATACTGAACCGGGTTTGTATTAGGTATCGTTATTTCTGTTTTGGTAAGATAACCATCGCCATCATCATCGTTATCAAGGTAGTTAGGTATGGTATCTCCATCAGTATCTATACCTACAAGATCGCCATTGCTATCCATCTCATACCTGTTTAGCAGGCCATCATTGTCGCTGTCAACGTATTGTACAGCATATAGTTTAAAGCTAAACACAAGGCTACCGTAAGACGGTATAAGGGCAGAAGTTGGCGCATTGTAATAGCCTAATCCTGATGGAAGAAACATTAAACCAGCACCATAGTTTTCATAACTTGCAGGGTCAGGGCTACTTGGTACATCTACATATGTACCTGCTTTAAATAGTGGGATTATATTTTGCCATCCTTCTATAGTAGTAGCTAAAGAAAATGATGTTTGCGGAAACGGCTGATAATCAAACTGAACATCACTCAGGGTGTTGCCTCTATAAGATATCAAAACATTATCACCGCGCGTTGGCGCATCGCCCACACCCTGGTTTAGCATAATATAATAAACTGTATAGTCAGGTAAATTTTCGGTATTAGTACTCTTTACAATTTTACTTTGAAGTGGGTATTCGGTTTGGTCCCAGATAGAAGTTTGTGTACCGGGATTATCTATAGAATCGAGTATCACATTAAAATCTTCATCAACACTTACAATGTAGTGGTTTTTAAGGTATTTTTCTATACTATCTTTTTCAGATGCATACTGCACAGCATAATCACGCGGTGGCGCAACAGTGTCTCCATCGTCTTTTTTGCACGATGCAGCAAATGTTATAAGTGCAAAAAGCCCAAAAGCCACGAAATATCTCTTCATTTTAATTTTTTTTAATGGGGTGCAAGATACAATTTTACTTTATTTTTGTACTGCTTATAACAGCGATTTTTAACTATTAGTATGAGAATTGACAAATATTTGTGGTGTACACGCTACTACAAAACCCGTAGTATTGCCACACAGGCGTGCCAAAAAGGGCACATTACAGTAAATGGGCAGCAGGCTAAGCCATCGCGTGAGGTTTACCCTACCGATAAGATAACCGTGCGCCGCGACCAGATTAAATACCTGTTAACTGTGCTGGATGTACCCCAAAGCCGTGTAGGCCCTAAACTGGTAGATATTTACCGTAAGGACGAAACCCCGCCTGAATCTTTTGAACACCTGGAACTACTGCGCCTTAGCAAGGAACATTACCGCGCCCAAGGTACCGGAAGGCCCACTAAAAAAGACCGCCGCGACCTGGACGAATATGGAGATGATATTAATGACGATGATGATGTTGCCGATACGGAATAGCACTATAGTGTAAATACCTATTTTTTTATCTTTACAAAAACTACACAATGAAAAACATAATCCTTACCAAACAGGAAATAGAATATAAAACGCGACGTATTGCTTACCAGATATACGAAACTTTTCCGGATGAAACCGAGGTGGTACTTGCAGGTATTGCCAGCAACGGCTACCTGTTTACTAAAATGATAGCAGCAGAACTGGAAAAAATATCCGATCTTACTATTACCCTTTGCGAGGTAACTATAGATAAAGAGCAGCCGTTGGAACCGGTACAAACATCGCTCCCTGCTACAGAATATACCAATAAGGCCTTAGTTTTGGTAGATGATGTATTAAACAGTGGCACTACGCTTATTTATGGTGTTAAGCATTTTCTCGAAGTTCCGCTTAAAAAGTTTAAAACGGCAGTACTGGTAGACCGTAACCACAAACAATACCCCGTTAAAGCCGATTTTAAAGGCCTCTCGCTCTCTACATCTATGTTAGAGCACATAGAGGTGGTTTTAGAAGGGAACGAGCCTTACGCCTGCCTTAATTAAAACAGGCTCATAATTTGGTTTACTACGTCTGTGGGTGTTTTGCCATCGGTTACTACAATGTGCTTTGCTTTGTGGTAGTAATAGCTGCGCTCAAAAAGATGGATGGCCACAAATTCGTGTAAGGCATCACCATGCAGGTTTGCAACAAGCGGCCTGCGGTTTTCCTGAGCCGTAATGCGCTTTATAATCTCGTCTATGCTTGTTTTAAGGTAAACTGATATAACATCATCCCTTTGCAGCACTTCGTGGTTGTTGGCATAAGATGGCGTACCACCACCAAGGGCCAGTATAAAGCTCTCCTCTACTCCTGCCAGGCCGTGAAGCATTTTATGTTCCAGCTTGCGGAATTTAATTTCACCCTCATCGGCAAATATCTGTGCAACGCTTTTACCCTCTTCTTTTTCTATAATTTCATCAAGATCTATGTAAGGCAGCTCGGTTGCCTGCGATAGTAATTTGGCAATTGTGGTTTTGCCAGAGGCCATATAGCCGCATAATATAACTTTTGTCATTACCGGATAGTATATATTTTGATATAAAGTAATGCATTTTGCCGCAAACAGGCGTAATAAAAGGCTTATTAAAAATTTAGCAACAATTATTTAATGCAATAATACCCTATAAATAAAGGCATTGAATAATTAATTAAAAAAAAAGTCAAATTTATAGCAAAATCGCTTTGAATAATTAATAATACATACGTATATTTGCACCCGCATTGAGGGAATGATATTAATGACTCGATAGCTCAGCCGGTAGAGCACATCACTTTTAATGATGGGGTCCTGGGTTCGAATCCCAGTCGGGTCACAAAAATACATAATCATTCCCTTAACGCTACGACTCGATAGCTCAGCCGGTAGAGCACATCACTTTTAATGATGGGGTCCTGGGTTCGAATCCCAGTCGGGTCACAAAAAGTTAAGCAAACCGCTTAACTTTTTTTGTTTAGTGCAATTTTTTATTGCAACAGGGCTACGTGGAGAAACTGGTAGACTTGCCATCTTGAGGGGGTGGTGCCGCAAGGCGTATGGGTTCGAATCCCATCGTAGTCACTTTTAGCTGTTTTCGTAACAGCGAACTTATTTTCAAAAGCTTATAAAAGCCTGCAAAACCAAGGGATTGCAGGCTTTTTTTTTAGTTTTAGACGTGTTTCAATTTTTTTAATACACGTAATTACGGTGTATTTCCATGGCACCGCTAATTTTTCGGAAAAAAAAATTAATACCCTACTAACAACAGACTGCCCAGAATATCAGTATACACATCAAAAAACCGCTTTTTTGAGGCCATGCAAAGATTTTTCTGATTCAGACAGATGAAACCTATACTAAATAAGTCAAAGAATTCCAAACTGAAGTAAATTCAGACTTCAAGAGAACTCTGATTTCCCCTGACAATTAAAAAGCTTTTACTTTTAGTTGTACATTTAAAGAATGAAATATAGGTATGAGTAAAAAGTATGCGTTAAGCCGTTGGGTAGCCAAAACCAGTGGCTATCAAAAACTATTAGTGTCATTAATTTTGGCTTTATGTGCATTGGGGGCAATATGGCCGTTGCAGGTAAACAATGTTACCCGTATAATTTTTTTGTGGGATGTTTTTGCCATTAGCATGATAAGCATGATGTGGTTACTATTTTTTACAACAACAGCAAAGGAGCAGCAGGAAATTGTAAAAAAACAGGATGATGCCATACCTGTAATATTTGGCATTGTTGTAACGGCAGTTTGCGTAAGCTTTGTGGGCAGCCTGCTCCTAGTGTTTAGTAGTGATGAATCGACGCTAAATAAAGAGTTAAGCACTATTGTAACACTTGTAGCCATTACATCTTCGTGGATATTACTGCACACCATATTTACTATACGTTACGCACACCTGTATCATGATGCAAGCATTATAAAAACTGCGAATGGCGATGGTGGCCTTGACTTTCCTAATGCAGAAGTACCCGATTATATAGACTTTGCTTACTTTTCTTTTGTGATAGGAATGACGTTTCAGGTATCAGATGTTACCATTTCATCTAAAACAATACGCAGGTATGTTTTACTACACAGCCTGATATCCTTTATTTTTAATACCATAATTGTAGCACTAACAGTTAACATTATTGCGGGATTGAGCCGATAGTTAATTCCCAAAAGGTCAAAACACTACAAGACAGTTAATTATAAAAAGTTTCACTCCGTATTTACTTTTTTTTATGATAAGTGAGAATAACTTTGGGTAATTATGTGTAACAAGTCATTGTCACATTAAAACCTAATTGTATAAATCTAAATTCACACTAAAATGAAAAAGTTACTCTTAGTATTACTGCTCGTTGCGAGCCAGCCCCAAGCATGGGCACAAAAGCCAAAAATTGTTGCATCGGACAAAAGCGGATGGCACAAAATAGGCGAAACTACGGTTGATTACAAAACCGAGACCGATGAAATTCTTGTTATTGGCGCAAACCGCTTTAAATCGTTACAGGTTAAAGTAACAACTGCTACCGTAAACCTTGAATCGATAAATATTTCTTTTGATAAGGGAGAAAACCAAAGCGTTGCCATTGGGAAGGAAATTAAAGCACCCGGAGAGAGCCGCATCATAGATTTAACCGGAACAGGTGAGCGCAATGTAAAAAAGGTTGTATTTAAGTATAAAACACTTTCAACAGCCGGCGACAGCAACAAAAAGGCACGTGTTGAGCTTTGGGGGCTAAAAACTTAATATACCTTAAACGCATGCTTTTTGTAGCATTGTTAGAACTGTAAACACTCATTATTATTTGTTGTAATAGCAAAAGAGCTTACAAAATAAAAGCGGGTAAACGTATGGATATCTAACGTTTAACCCGCTTTTATTTTAAACTTTTATGTGCAAAATTTTTGCAAAAAAATTCCTCCTGCCGCCCGAATGAAAAGCCCGCACAGGTTTATCATTCTATAACGAAAGGAAGAATTAGTATATAAAAACAGCTGCCTGTTTATTATTTCTCTTCTGCTACTTTATTTTTTATTACCAGCCTAAAGCCTTCTCCGTGAATGTTTAGTATCTCTACATCTTCATCACTTTTAAGGTACTTTCTTAGTTTGGCAATATAAACGTCCATACTTCTTGATGTAAAGTAGTTATCGTCTCTCCAAATTTTGGTTAACGCAAGTTCCCTTGGCATAAGGTCGTTTTCATGCAGTGCAAGCATTTTAAGCAATTCATTCTCTTTTGGAGACAGCTTAATAGGCTCATCGTTATCAAACGTAAGGAAACGCAGTTTAGAGTTAAGGTGGAATTTACCAATCTGGAACTCAAATTTAGAGTTATCAGTTTTAGTTTCCGATGCTTTTCTCTGGATAATAGCTTTAATTTTCATTAATAAAACCTCACTGTCAAATGGTTTATTAAGGTAATCATCAGCCCCTACTTTATAACCTTTAAGCACATCTTCTTTCATAGATTTTGCTGTAAGGAAGATAATAGGCACTTCTTTATTTTTCTCTCTTATTTCTCTGGCCAGGGTATAACCGTCTTTATAAGGCATCATTACATCCAGTATGCAAAGGTCGTAGTTGTCTTTTTTAAACTTCTCAAACCCTTCCATGCCGTTTTTGGCAAGTGTAACATCAAAATCATTAATTAACAGATAATCTTTTAATACTGCCCCAAAGTTGGGATCATCTTCTACTAAGAGTATCTTTTTGTTTGCTTCTTCCATATTCTTAATTTATTAGTGGCATTTTTATAATAAAGGTACTACCTTTTCCTTTTTCGCTCTCTACGTAAATGTGGCAATTATGATCTTCTATAATACGTTTTACATAAGCCAATCCAAGACCGTGCCCTTTTACATTGTGTATATCGCCGGTGTGCTCCCTGTAAAACTTCTCAAAGATCCTTTTTTGGGTAACTTTGCTCATACCCAAACCTTTGTCACTTATTTTTATTAAAATAAAATCTTTAACATTCTCTGTATATATATCTATAACGGGCGCATCCGGAGAATATTTGATGGCATTGTCTAAAATATTAACAAGAACATTCGTAAAATGTACATCGTTTAACAAGGCTGTTGTGCGCTGGGCATTAAAGTGCCTTGTTAGCGTACCGTTTGCCGACTCTATTATTAAATGAACGTGCTCTATAGCACCCTCAATAATATCATGAATATCGGCCTGCTCCTTATTAATTTCCAGCTCTTTTTTATCAAGCTTGGATATTTGCAGCACGTTCTCAACCTGTGCGTGCATCCTCTTATTCTCTTCCCGTATCATTTGCAGGTACCGCTGTACCTTTTCCTTATCATCAAATATTTTTGGGTTTTTAATCGCATCCAGCGCCAGATTAATGGTAGCTATTGGCGTTTTAAACTCATGGGTCATGTTATTTATAAAATCGGTTTTAATTTCCGATATATTTTTTTGTTTAATCAACTGGTTAATTGCACTTAAATAAGCAATGATGATGATAAGTGTAAATACCAGTGATAATGATGTTATGCCTAAGATAGATGAAACCAGATAGGCTTTCTTCTCAGGGAAGCTTACCAGCAACCTGTACTTAGTATACCCCTGCCCATCTTCAAAAACTGTATGCTCATAAAAATTATCAGGGTCGTAGCTTAATCGGCCCGAATGTATCTTGGTTTGCATACCGCTATTGTAAATGCCAAACTCAAAAGGAGTTGTAACACCACTTTGTACCAACTCTGCAGAGAGCATGCTCCTAAGTTTTTCTGATGATATCCAGCTTTCAAGGCTCTTATATTCCCTAAAATCCTTCATGTAGCTCTCTATGGTAAAGCGCAGCCTGCGGTCTTCATCTTCCTCTACAGCATTGCTGCTTTTATTACTGTTTGTTTTTGCTGTATTTTTTTTTCTTACAACATTATCAAACTTATTTTTTTCAAAGAACACATCATCTTCATCATATTCGCGCGTAATCTTATCAGAGTACACTACCATTTCGCTGCGGTTATCAGGCGAATTGTCGTACAACGGCAACAGGTCGGTTCGTGTAGGCGTTTTGCCGGTACTATCCTTATAACTTATGTATATTTTATAAAATTCGTCAGCTTCCTGATTATCGAGCCTTTCGGCCACTTTAGCAAGTACCTGCTGTATGTGGTACTTAAATTGCTCATCGTTATTTTTAAGCGACGAATTAACCCAATATAGCTGTACCAGTATTATGCCTATCAGCGATAAGCTCATAAAAAACACCAGTAAGCGGAATCTTGTTTTATTCATCACTACAAAATTAACATTTTAACATTTACAGCATCAAACTATTAACCAAACATTAACAAGTGCCCTCAATTTTCAATTATATTCAGAAAATTAAAGATTTTAACACTTTCTTGTTTAGCCTGCCCTAAATCATAATTATCTATAATATAATTACTTAATTGCGCTTTTTTTTGTTCATCCCATTGGTTGGCAATGCGTTCTAATACCTGCTCTCGGGTTACATTATCGCGCTGCATTACCCTTTTTATACGCTCTTCCTGCGGTGCGGTAACTAAAATTACGGCATCGCAGTCTTTATAACTGCCGCTTTCAAACAGTATTGCAGTCTCTTTTATCACAAAAGGCTTGTTGCTGTTTTGCACTACCCACTCTTTAAAATGCTCTGCTACCCTGGGGTGGATGATACCATTTAGCAATTGCAATTTTGTAGCGTTGTTAAACACAAGGGCAGCAATTTTTGCTTTGTCGGGCATGCCGTTAGTTAATACTTCATCGCCAAATGCAGCCTGTAACTCGGCAACTACTTCGGGCTCGTATAAAATCTTTTTAGCCTCCTCATCGGCAATATATACAGGCACACCTAACGATGCAAAGAAATGGGCAATGGTACTCTTGCCGCTCCCTATACCGCCGGTAAGGCCTATAATTTTTGTTTTCATGCTTTAAAAAATAATTCGGGGAATGCCTCTGTGGGCTTTACCCTCATAAGGTGTATTTTAATAAACGCTTTAAGGTAACCGCTGCCGTAGCCATAAAACTGAATAGCTACTGCAACAAGTGCCAGCAAACCTATTTTTATACTTTTGTTTTGAGATGCCGCAAGTACGAATACCATTACAAAGTACAAAGTATAAATATAAATAAAGAAATACACATTAATTAACAATAGTATAAGAGAAGCCGCAAAGCCCAGCATAAAAAGTGTTGGAAATAAAAAGGTTATCTTTTTATATTCCGGGTGCCATTTATCTAAAATAGGGCGTGCCTTGCCAAATTTGTTTACCTGTTTGTAAAATTTATCCCAGTCTATACGGCGTTTATGATACACAAAAGCATCTTTAAACAAATTTGTGGTGTAGCCCAGCTTCCATAGACGGATAGAAAGATCAGGGTCTTCGCCGGGATGGATGTTGCCAAAGCCACCTGAAGCCACAAACGCTTCTTTAGAAATACCCATATTAAAACTACGCGGCTGGAATTTTTCAATTTTTTCCGACTTACCCCTTACCCCTCCCGTGGTAAGAAAAGAGGTCATGCTAAAATTGATTGCCTTTTGCACATCGCTAAACGATGATAATGCACCGTCTGGCCCGCCAAAACAATCAGTATAACCTGCCTTAAGGTTATCTGCCACGCTTTGCAGGTAATGGGGTGGAATGATACAATCAGAATCTAATATTATAAAATAATCGCCCTGTGCCCTTTGCATACCAAAATTGCGCGAATCGCCGGGGCCGCTGTTTTGCTTAAAGTAATACGATATTTTAAGTTGGGCATTAAACTTAGCAACCACATCGTGGCAGGGTATTGCAGAGCCATCTTCTATAATAACTATCTCATAGGGTTGGGTATAGTCCTGCAGGGTTAAGCTTTGCAGTAGTTCTTCAATTTCATCGGGCCTGTTGTACACTGGTATTATTAAGGAAAATATCATTATCCTGATTTTTTAACAAAGTTACTCTTTAAAATAAAAAAGCCGCCAAAAAAATTTGGCGGCTTAGTCCCCTAAGGGTCATCAATTAACTTACACTACTGCTTTTTAACAACCTTGATTGTTTTTACTGTACTGCCGGCAGTTACGTTAAGTACGTAAGTACCATCAGCTAATGCGTTCATATCAACTTTTACATTGGTTGCAGATGGCTGTAAGCCTAATACCTGCTGGCCAAGTAAATTAAATACCGTTACCGATGTAATATCTGAAGAGTAAGAGATGTTAAGTACATCTTTTACAGGGTTTGGATAGTAGCTGAAAGCTGCCACATCAAGATGATCTGTACCTAATGTGATACTACTTACTGTTACTGCAAATACCTCGTTACTTGTACACTCATCTACAGCTGCTACTGCATAATAAGTAGCGCCAGCCGTAATAGCGAAACCTGCAGGAAGCGGGTTAACACCGGCCATAGCATCAGCTTCTGAAGCATACCATATAACATAACCCTGGGTTACTACCATAATGTTCTCTATAGTTGCAACTTCACCAGGATAAACAGATACCTCTTGTGTAGCTTCGCCTGTTGCAGCAGGAACCACAAATACATAAGCTGTAGTTTGAGACCTTCCGCTTTCGCAACCATTATCTGATTGAGATGCGTAGTAAACTGCACCATCCTCTACAACAGTATCCGGAGAAAGTGCTATACCGCCTGTTGCAACATCATACCACTGTATGTTATCGCCTACAGCTGTAAGGCTTGCAACGGTAGCACTGTTACAAAATACTTGTGTAGCAGCTGCATAAGGAGCAGTTGTAAAACAAAGTACAGTAAGTACACCATTTACATTTGTAGTACCATTCCACTCGCCACCACCGGCAGCGCTGTAACCTCCGTAGGTAAATGCACCTCCGTTAATTTGGAAACGTGTGTTATAGTAATAGGTGCCCGGTGCAAGATCTGCGCCTATAGCAGCCATATACTCATCATTATTACCTGCTTGCGAGCTAAATGCCATTGGCACCCATGTTGTCCAAGTAGAAGGATCTGTATTCTCTGATCCAACAGCTATCCATGCAGATATACCTGCGCCAGGGCCCGCTCCAGGAGTAACACCTTCTTCATAAGCCTGGCCATAAACTGTTACAGCGTTACCTTCTGTAACCGTAGCCTCGCCTGGCCATTGCAGGTTAACAAAGTCAAGCTGGGCAGCAGTAATAGTTACTGTAACCGCAAGTCTTGTTGCACTTTCGCACCCTTCTACAGTTTGAGATGCATAGTAAGTTGTACCATCTACAAGGGCAGTTGTACCTGCAAGGGCAGTACCGCCTGTAGCAGCAGCATACCATTGTACCGCAGTACCTGTAGCCATAAGATCTGAAACCCATCCTGCTGTATCTATAGTTTGTGCAGCAGTACCTGTAGGAGCAGGAGTTACATTTACATGAGCCATAACCGCTGTCCTGGTTAAGCTTTCGCAGCCTACAGTTTGAGATGCATAATACGTAGTACCATCTACAAGGGCAGTTGTACCTGCAAGAGCAGTACCGCCTGTAGCAGCAGCATACCATTGTACCGCAGTACCTGTAGCCATAAGGTTTGCTACTGTACCGGAGTTACAGAAAGACTGCATAGCCATAGCCGCAGGAGCAGCAGTAGCACACTCTACAGTAAGTACACCGCTTACATAAGTTGTACCATCCCAGAAAGAACCACCGGCAGCGTTGTAACCACCATATTTGTAAGGTCCGTCAAGTAATTTAAACCTGCTTGCATAGTAGTAAGTACCAGGAGCAAGAGCACCACCTATCTGAGCCATAAACTCATCATTGTTACCAACCTGTGTATTAAACGTCATAGGTACCCAGGTAGTCCATGTGTTAGGGTTGGTGTTAGATGCGCTAACACCTATCCATGCCTGTACGCCTATACCGGGGCCTGCGCCAGGAGTAACGCCCGGCTCATAACCTTGTGCGTAAGCTGTAATAGCTGTGCCTTGTGGTGTTGTAACAACATCCGGCCATTGCAGGTTAACCCAATCCATTTCCGGAAGGATAACTGAAACGTTTATTGCAAGCCTAACCTGGCTTTCGCAACCGTTAAGTGTTTGAGATGCATAGTAAGTACCTGTTACAAGCTCTGTAGTGCCTGCAAGTGGTGTACCGCCTGTTGCAGTTGTATACCATTGTACCGCAGTACCTGTAACATTTAGCTGACTAACTGTTGTAATAACAGTATAAAGAACCTCTGTTACGGCAGACGTTGGAGCCGGTGTAACAGTAACTGTAATTACAGACTCTCCTGATGTTGGGCATCCAAGATCTGTAGAAGCTGTTGCAGAGTAAGTAACATCTGCTGTTGGTTTAGCGTATACCACCATTGCCGATGTACCCGCAGTATATGGTATAGTTGCAGCAGCATCGGTAAATAAACCTGCTACCGGAGCCCATACATAATCTACCGCGTTAGTTGCACCTGTAATGTTTACGTTATAGTCTTCAAACTCACCAAAACCTGTCCAAGAGCAATCGCTGCTTACTAAAGAAAGGGTGTTGTAAGAACATAATACACGCATGCGTGTAACACCATTAATAGCAGTTGCCGGGATAGTTACCGATCCTGTTACTATTGTAGAGGAGTTAACAGCAGTTGTAGAGTTGTATACACTTTCACTATCGCTAAATGTACCATCATGGTTATAATCTATCCATATACGGAAATACTGTAACCATGTAGGATTACCTGATTGTAATGAAACTGTATAAGCAGAGCCACCTGTTACGTTTGCTGTTAAAGCGTTGTAATAAGTATAATCACTCGCTGTATCGCCAGAGGCGTTGTTTGTAATGTTTGCAAAAGAGAAGTTGTTAAGGTAATCTCCGCTCGCGCCTACGCTACCTACAGTAGGAGAACAATAAGCTACAGGGATGATAGACTCACCACCAGAGGCAGTTAGGGTTACAACTTCATTTAAACAAGCTTCGTACTCTGATGGGTTAACGGTTACAGGCTCCGGTAGCGGATTAACTGTAACTGTATAATCAACCATAACCATACATGGCCCTGCCGATTGTGTGGCAGTTAATGTATACGTAGTAGTTTCTGTAGGGTTAAAAGTAAAACCTGTAGCGGCAGTACCTGATACACCTGTAGATGGCGACCATACATACGTATCAAAAGATGATGCTCCTGCTGTGATAGTTACAAGGGCGGTGCTGTTGCCTGAACAGATAGTCTCGGCGTCATCGCTTAATGTAAATACCGCAGGTGCATTAACCACAAATGTAGTAGCTGTAGTTGCGCTACCACCCACTGTTGTAACGTTTACCGTACCGGATACTCCCGCAGGTACTGTTGCAACAATTTGAGTTGTAGTGTTAGTTGTTAAAGGTGTAACAGGTGTACCACCTATAGTTAGTGTAGCATTGCCAAGATCGGTACCTGTTATGGTAATTTCTCCTGATGCTGCGCAATAAGAAGCCGGTGTAAATGATGCAACAACCGGTGCCGGTGGAAGGAACGTTGTTATAGTATAATCTTCATACGTTCCCCAAGACCCTGTATAACAAGGCGTACCGCCTGTATCGTTATCCGTTCCGCCTATCCTTACCCTGTGGCTTCCCACCGGTGCAGTTACAGGAACCATAAAAGTACCCGATAGCGTAGAAGGGTTAGGCTGTGCAGATAAGCCTGTATAAACCAGTTCGCCTGCATCATCAAAATCAGCATCATCATTCCAGTCTACCCATATTTTTGTACCATAGGTAAAACCTGTAGAATAGGTAATAGCAAAGCTCACCGTAGAGCCAAGGGCTGCACTTGTAGCCATAGTAGCATAGTTACCGTAAAAACCTGTTTCAGATCCTGTAGGGTTTGCAATGGTGCCTAATACAACATTAGTTATACCGGTACCATCCTGGCTGCTTGGCGCAGGTATACAATAACCCGGGTAAAATACTTTAGGCCCTGCCCATGAACTTGAATCGGTACCGCTACAAACACTTTTTACCCAAACGTAGTACGTTAACATTGGGTCCAGAGACGTTAAGTTTACCGATGTTACACCAGCACCTACTGTACCCGTAGGAGTACTGCCGGCTGTTGGTGGTGTGTTAGTGTTAGCTACATAATAAGCATAACCGTTAGCCGGTGTACTTGCAGATGCTGTCCAGGATACCGTAGTAGTTGTTAAACCTGTATTTACAGATGCAAGTGCTGTTGGTGAAAGGCACGATGCTACAGGGCCTTCAAACTGAAGCCTTGCAATAGTACCTGTTCTTGTACCGCTTGGCGGTGCAGCAGGATCCGGGTTAGTGCTATCATTATAATAGTATATACCCGTATTAGCCGTACTGGTGTAAGAACCCCAGTTTGCTGTACACGACCAGCTTGGAACATTTTCATCTACCGCTACAATTAAGTTGCTTGTACCATTGTAAGTAAATGGTGTAGATAAGGTAAGCTCCATCCAGTTATTTGCAACCGGAGTAACTGTGCCGGAAAAAACCTGAGTTAAATTCGCTCCCGCTTCCCAGTCGGTATTCGATGTAAACGAGGTTTTTGATGTGTGGCCCAAATAAACCGTCCAGGTATTCCACATTGCAGTATTTGTGCCGCCACCTGTGTAATAAAACCTGATCTTGGTTAACTGGCCCGGTACTCCCCCACCCGATGCAAACTCGGATGCAGATACAATTTGTTGGCTGTAGTTATAACCCCAACATGAATTGATTGGAAAAATACCCCCGGTAGTTGTACCGGAACCAATAGCTATGGTCCCGGTTTGCGCTGAGCCAACCGTGGCCGATAATAAGGCATATAGGACCAAAAGCCCCACACGCCAGCTCCTCAAACCTTTCCCGAAGTTTGAAGACATGAAAATAGTAGTGTTTTTCATATAACATGATTAATTATTAATGTTAATAAAATTATAAAATTATGTTAATATCGTATTACATTATTTTACAACAATTTAACTTTTAGGATATAATTAATTAAAATTTGGTTATCCCTATAAATAAATAATCTATGTGGGGCTACCTGTTACTATTTTGCATAATATTCAGCTAATGTGGCAATACATTATTTTAAATTCTTCTAAATAAGCAAAAATTATAGTTAAAATAATCAAATAGTCACAATAACAATTTAGTTTTTCCGTTAAACGAAATTTTGACCATTAAAAAAAGCCACCGGAAACGGTGGCTTTAAATTACTTTATGGGTTTTAACATTTTTAGTGTTTTTTCACAACCTTTATAGTCTTAACAAAAGATCCTGCTGTTACGTTAACCATATATGTACCTTCAGATAAAGCCGACATGTCAACTTTAGCATCGGTAGCGTTAGGCTGTGTTGTAATTACCTGTTGTCCAAGTAGGTTAAACACACTAACCGATGTAATATCAGAAGAGTATGAAATGTTAAGCACATTATTTACCGGGTTAGGATAATATGTGAATGCTTTAACATCAAAACCTTCTTTACTTAACACTACATCTATGGTTACTGCAAGAACCTCAGTACTTGTACAGTTGCCTATTGTTTGTACAGCATAATACGTAGTACCTGCTGTAAGCATTGTATCTGCAGCAAGCGGATTTGTACCTGCAAGAGCATCAGCTTCGCTTGCATACCATATAACCGTACCTGTAGCTGTAACAACAATATCTTCTAAAGTAGCTTCATTAGCATTGTTAACCGTTACAGTTTGAGTTGCCTCACCCTGTACAGCAGCAGCACTGTTAATAGTTACCGTGAATGTATTCTCATCGGTACAAGTACCAGATGTTGCATAAACATATAATGTAGTAGTTGCATCTATAAGATCGCCAGCCTCTAATTGTGCACCTGTGCCGCCTGTAGCAGTAAAGTAGTTACCGTTTGCAAGCGCAGGAAGCACATACTCATCACACTCAGTTACGTTAGCAGGGGCATCAGCCTCTACAATAGTAATTGTGATTGTAAATGAATTCTCATCGGTACAGTTTGGTGTTGTACCCGATTGTGCATATACATATAGTATAGTAGTTTGTTCAATTACAGTACCCACTGTTATCATTGTACCTGTACCGCCTGTAGCAGTGTAGTAGCTGTTACCGGCTGATAAAGCAGGAAGAGTATACGAACCACATTCTGCAACATTTTCAGGAGCATCAGCAACAGTAGTTGTTAAAGTAACAACAACCGCGGCCCTTGTTAAGCTTTCGCAGGTATCTATTGTTTGAGACGCGTAATAAGTAGTACCGTTAACAATGGCAGTATCCGCGGTAAGCGCAGTACCACCTGTTGCAGCAGCATACCACTGTATACCTGTACCTGTAGCCGTTAAGTTAGCAACTGTAGCAGCAGTACAGAATAATTGGTCCTGGGCTACCGGAGCAGCAGTTACATTTATTTGTGCTGTAACAGCAGTCCTTGCACTTTCGCAGCCTGCAATAGTTTGAGAAACATAGTAGACAGTATCATCTACAAGCGCAGTTTCTGCAGTAAGTGCAGTACCGCCTGTAGCAGCAGCATACCATTGTACCGCAGTACCTGTAGCCATAAGGTTAGCAACCGTAGCAGCGTTACAGAATGTTTGTGTAGCTGTAGCCACCGGAGCAGCCGTAACCGTAATTTGAGCCGTAACAGCGGTTCTTACCGCGCTTTCGCAACCGTTTAGGGTTTGAGATGCGTAGTAAACCGCGTCATCTGTAAGGGCAGTTGTTGTTGCAAGGGCAGATCCGCCGGTTGCGGCAGCATACCATTGTACCGCAGTACCACCTGTAGTTGTAAGGTTGGCTACTGTAGCAGCATTACAAAATGTTTGTGTAGCATCGGCAGCAGGAGCCTCGGTTAAGTTAACTGTTACAGTAACCGTACCTGCACTTGTACAACTGCTTGCAGATGTTGCCGTAGCAGTATAGGTTACCGCACCGGCTGTAGCCGATTTAAAGTAAACCGTACCGGTATTAGCACCCGCAGTATACGCTGTTGTAGCAGCAGCATCGGTATACAGGTTTGTAGCCGGAGACCATGTAATGGCCGAAGGTACAACGCTTGTAAACTTAACGTTTAACCTTTTTGGAGATGCAGTACCCTCTGTAGTTGTACCGGTGTACGAGTATTTCCATATCACAGTATTTTGTGCTGTAGCAGTGTAATACGTTTGGGTATTGTTGGTAGAATCGGCACCATCGTGTGTAATGTTTATCACGATATTAGAGACACCATCCCATACATAAGGAGTTGCAAAGGTAATTACCTGCCAGCCCGATGCTGTGTGGGTATAGGTTTGAGGGCCATATACTGTAGTATAACCTGTAGTAGCAAGGTAGGTAGCATTAGCAAAGCTGCTTAGTGCCGTAGTACCTATTTTAACCGTGTAGTTAGCATTTGTAGCTGCACTACCTAAAGTAGCTACTTCGAAAGCCATAGAGGTAATGTTGCCGGCAGTTAGGCCCGCAGCGTTAAGTTCGGCAGCCGTATAAATGGTCTGCATCCAGTAGTTTGGCCAACGGTTACAAAACGCAGTTGGCTGCTCTGTATCTCCCGTAAGGGTAGTTGCCGTACCAATAGTTGCATTACCCGGGGTTGTACCACCTGTAGCAACTAATGTTTGTATGTTGTTAGCACATACCGCCGGGGCAGCAGGCGTAATTGTTACAGCAGCAGGTAATGGATTTACATTTACCGTTACTGTTTGTATAGCCACACAGCCGGTACCGGCATCGGTAGCAGTTACTGTATATGTAGTAGTTACTGTAGGGTTTACCGTTTGTTCGACACCTGTAAGGTTACCCGGCGTCCATACATAAACGTAGTTAGCATTAGCACTTGCAGCTGTTAAAGTAGCAGGGCCACCGGCACAAACTGCAGAAACAGAAGCCGAAGCAGTAATTGGCGTAGCTGTGGTTACCGTAGCAACAACTGCCTGGCGTGGGCCGGCACAAAGGCTCTTGTATTTTACATCGTAAAAGTAATAGTAGCTTGAGGTTGTTGTACCACCCCACTCTGATGATACTACCGATAATGCACCATCGCTACCCGCATAAGGGTATGTTACACCCGATGTATCACGTATAAGGTTTACTCCGCTTGATGCTTTTATTACCAACCTGTAACCTGTACCCGCCGGAACATCAAAGTTTAAAGGAATAATAGTAGGCGTTGTAGTACCACCGGCTGCTACAGCAACGTTACCTGTAGAAAAAAGCTCGGTAGTCATGGCAGCATTCATTACTTTAATATTTAAAGTACCCGCCGTAGTAGAGTATACCGAAACACTTTCCAGGTTTACAGTTTGTACTGCATTAAATACAATACCCCAGTTTGTAACCGCACTTCCTGTAGATGTGGCAGCCGGAGCCGGTTTACCCGCACTAACGGTAGCGCCTAAAGTTGAAGCCTCTGCATAATACGTAGTTGTTGCACTTATTTGAGGGGTTGCAAAAGTAGCGCCTGTAGCAAGTGGCTGGCCACCTGTTTGAGCAGCAAACCAACGTAGTGTACCTGTAGATGTTGCACCAAGTGTTACACTACCTGTGCCACATATAGAGGCAGCAGCTGTAGCAGTAATATCCGGGTAATCGCATAGTGTTGTAAAGGTAGTAGCTACCGTCCACTCGCTATAGCCTTGTAGGCCACAGTTTGTTCTTGCAAACACATAGTATGTTGTAGATGGCTGTAATGAAGCAACGTTTGCAGTTGTAGCAGTTACCGGTGTGCCTGCTGCTACGGGTGTAGCATTAGTCGTAGAAACCACATACTCATAACCTGTTGGCGTACCAACTGTTGGAGCAATCCACGAAAGGGTTGCGCTGTTTTTTGTTACGTTTGTTGCAGCCTGTACAACCGGGATATCGCAATCAGGTGTTAATTGTACAAGGATGTTACCTATGTGAAAATCATAGTCAGGCGTATCATTAACAGGGCCATCAACAGCCTGAAAAGCTATCTGGATCGTTTGTCCTACATAAGCGTCAAGCGCTAAAGTATAATCAGTAAGTACATTAGTTAATGTAGCTGTATTAGAGGCATCAAAAGTATAGATAGGTGTCCATATTGCACCGCATCCGTCTGTAGATACCATAACACGTACTTTATCATCAGTACCTATCATACGCTCAGGATCAACACCACCCCCTGCAAACTCGGTTATTGCAGCTTTAAATTTAAGCCTTGAGTTTGCTGTGATGTTGATTTTAGGGCTAATGATCCAGGCATTACCTGTATCAAAATATAAATTGAATTTAGCTGTAGTACCGCCAAGTACAGTACTGCTAACCCAGTCTGACGTATTACCCGCAGGGTAAGTAAGACCCGGGGCAGTGCCCGATGCTGTTGGTATATTAGCCTCATACCAACCCGGTACAGCCGTAGCCAAGTTAGAACCGGTAAAGCCGGTAAAGTTGTTTGTTAAAGGCAATGCAACAGCGGTTGGCAATTGTGCAGTAGTAACTGTAATTGCGTTTGTACCCGTAGCGGTGTTATAATAATAATCGTAAGGACCAGCGCCGCAACGGTTGTACTCATATACTTTTACATAATATGGCGTGTTACAGGCAAGCCCCCTTACGAGTACCGATGTACCTGTGCCATCATAAACTACCTGCTGGCCAGAACCTGCAAATAATGCATTGGCAGTTACTGTTTGGCCTGTAGTATTTACAGGATCTGTAATTGGCGATGCACTTACTACTACTAATCTTCTTTCGCCATTACCGTTTGTCCAGCTAAGGTTAAAAGATGTAGCAAATGTATTTGCAGCTGTAACTGTAGCAGCGGTTGCCTGTGTTGCCGGAGCTATTTGGTTATTAACCGCAACCGGTACTGTATAAACAGCATCGCCTGCATTAGTACAGGCTACTTTTAAGCGGTACTGTATGTTAGTGCCTGCAAAAGCCGCCGGTGTATAGCTAAGTGTTGTAGCACCGGTACCACCCACGGCGTTTACCCAGTCGGTACCGTTTGTAGATTGTTCCCATTGGTATACTATACCCGGTAAAGCAGCTGTAGCGCCTGTTACCGTAATTACAGCAGGTGTCGCACCCGTACATGCATAACGCACCAGGCTTGTACCCGGTGTACCAGCTACCGGTGTAGCAGCACATGCCGGCGGTGTAGTAAAGGTATACGTAAGGCCGCTGGTAAAACCAACTGCCCCGTTAAATGTAGCGACAGAAGAATCTGAAATTCCTGAAGTTACAACCGTAGGCGTGTTCCATGAACCTGCCGCTGCAACCGTTAACGCTTTGTAATCGCCCACAGCGGTTTTAATACCCACCTGCGGCTGATAATCTGTTGAAGCTGCATAGGGTGGCGTACCATCATATACAAAAGCGATGGCGCCGGTTACCGTGTTAAGCCTAACCTGGAAATTAAATGATTCGGTTTTTAGCCATCTCCTGAAATTCCTGAACTGGATAACGTTTTCATCACCCACTTTTTCCCAGCGTATTTCAGAAAGGCCTGTAGCGTTAGCACTAAGGTCGGCATTCATTGGGGCAAACAAAACGTTTGTACCTGTAGAGTTACTCAATGACCTGTATTGGTATTCGCTTGGGGCAGTAGTACCCAGGCTTACAATACCGTTACTGGTAACATAAAACTTGTCGTAGCTCGTGCCTCCAAAAGTAAACGGCGTAGTAAACGTTAACTGGCCGGAAACATACGAGTCTAAAGTAACCGCATAATTTGTGGTTGAGGTGATTACGGTACCGCCCGTAATGGGGACATAGGTACCTGAAGACTGCGCAAAGCCGTAAGCTGAGGCCTGCGCATAACTACCCGTGACGACAAAAAACATCAGGGCAATAAGTAGGGTAATTTTTTTCATGTAAATTAATGATTAATTAAAAAGCTATTAAAACTATAAAAATTAACCAGTCTCCCTACCCAGCTGTGATTTATTATCTACTACACAAACATTTTGTTAAATACATAACAAAACAAGACCATTTAAATAAAATATTTAAATGGTCTAAGTTAAATTTATGTTAAGCACCAACGATATATCCTGTTAAAAAATGAGTTGAATTCGTACAATTTAAAATAAAAACATTCACTTCTACGTAATATTGTTATAATATTACATAAAACTAAGGTGTTTAACAAAAAATTAACCCGGGTTCTTAATGTTATGTTGACATTATAACATTTCACTTCCGCACCGGGTTATGTATTGAGGCCACCGCTACCCGATGGCCTTTGCTTTTTAATAGATCATTAGCCTACTACTCTTTAACAATCTTAATCGTTTTTACCCTACCTGCCGCACTAACAGTAACAAGATAAGTTCCTTGTGATAGGCCGGACATATCTACTGTAGTGTTGGTTACGTTAGGAGTAACTGATAAAACCTGCTGCCCTAATAAATTAGTAACATTAACCGCAGTTATTTCAGATGAATAGGATATTGTAAGATTATTGCTTACGGGGTTAGGGTAATATTTAAGGGCACTGGCATCAAAATCTTTAGTACCTAATGTAAGGGTAATTGTTACTTCAAAAACCTCTGTGCTTGTACACTCACCTATGGTTTGTGTAGCATAATATGTGGTACCTGTTACTAATACGGTACCTACAGGTAATGCACCCGTGCCGGCTAAAGCAGCTTCTTCGGTAGGATACCATGTTACAGTACCTGTAGCAGTAACCTCAATGTCAGATAATATAGCCGTTTCGCCTGTACCAAGTGCTATGGTTTGTGTTTCAGCGCCCGATGGCGCATCAACAGTGGTAATTGTAACTGTAAATTCGTTTTGGGCAGTACAGTTTGGCGTAGTGCCAGATTGTGCATATACATATAAAGTAGCGGTAGCATCAATCGTTGCTCCGGCTGCAAGCATAGTGCCTGTACCGTTAGCACCTGTGTAATAATTACCGTTTGTTAAGGCCGGTAATATATAAGCGTTACATGTAGTAACATCAGCCGGATCATCGGCCACCGTAGTTGATAGTGTAACGGTTACAGCAGTACGATCTGTACTCTCGCACGTAGAAACAGTTTGTGATGCATAGTATACCGACCCGTTTACAAGGGCAACATCCTGTGCAATAGGAGTTCCGCCCGTTGCAGCAGCATACCATTGTACCGCAGTACCACCTGTAACAGAAAGGTTAGCTACAGTAGCAGCTGTACAAAATACTTGTGATATTGCAACAGCCGGTGCAACAGTTGTAGTTACCTGAACGGTAGATGGCATCCTGATTCCGCTTTCGCAACCATTAACGGTTTGAGATACGTAGTATGTTGTACCGTTAACAAGTGCAGTTGCAGATGCAAGTGGCGTACCACCAATACCAACAGTATACCATTGTAATGCTGTACCCGTAGCAGTTAAGTTAGCTACAGTAGCTGAACCACAAAATGCTTGCGTAGCAGCTACAGTTGCAGGTTCGGTAGCCAATACGGTAACCTCTACAGTTCCTGAAGTAGCACATCCAATTGACGATGTTGCCGTAGCTGTTATAGTGCTTGTACCTGCTGTAGGCGACCTGAAGTATACCGTGTTAGCAACGGTACCCGCCACGTAAGGAACGGTAGCAAGTGCATTGCTATACAAATGATTAACCGGAGACCAGGTAACCGTTGTAGGTAAAGTGCTTGTAAACTTAACATTTGGCCTTTTTGTAGAAAGCTCTCCCGTAGTAGAACCGTCATAATTATACTGCCATATTACCATAGTATCTGTAGTATCGCTGTAACGTGTCTGTGCGTTATCTGCTGCGTTGGCACCATCATGTGTAATGTTTACCACAATGTTAGATACGCCATCCCAAACATAAGGGGTAGTAAACGTAATTACCTGCCATCCTGATGCTGTGTGCCCATGAACAATAGGGCCGTATACTGTTGTAAAATCAGTAGTTGGCAAATAGGTACCGTTTTCAAAACTGCCTATGGTGGTAGTACCAATTTTAACCGTAAAGTTGTTGTTAGAGCTGGCGCTTCCCATAGTAGCGGTATCAAAAGCTATAGAGGTTATGTTACCGGCTGTAAGGCCTGCGGCGTTAAGTTCGGCAGCAGTGTATATCGACTGGCTCCAATAGTTTGACCAACGGTTGCAAAATGCAGTAGGCTGCTCATAATCGCCGGTTAAGGCTGTACCTGTACCTATGGTAGCCTCGCCACCTATGGTTCCGCCGTTAGCGGTAAGGGTTTGGATAGCACTTTGGCAAACATCCGGGTTAAGCGGTGCAATGGTAACTTCTGAAGGGTATACCCCAACAGTTATTGTAATAGAAGCTACAATAGTACAGTTGTTTGCACTATCAGTACCCATTACAGTATACTCGGTAGTTGCAGTAGGAGCAACCGTTTGTGTTGGCCCGGTTAGGTTACCCGGAAACCAGCTGTACGTATAATCAGGGTTGGTACTTGTAACCGAAAGCGTTGTGCTGCCGCCTGTACAAATATTTGTGGCTGTAGCCGATGGCGTAATAGCTGTAGCCGGTGTTACGGTAACAAGCACAGGTGTTCTTGGGCCTTCGCAATCGCCGTTAACCGCTGCAACATAATATGTGGTAGTTTGCAGTACATAGTATACAAAAACCGGCCCCTGCCCTATCTGGTTGCCGCCTGTTGCTGCATTGTACCATTTTAGTACCGATCCTTCGCTACCTGTAGCATTTAGCATTACAAGCCCCTGGCCGCAAACCGAACCCGGGGTTACGCTAAGCACATCGCCGTAATCGCACATTGTGCTAATGTTAATTGGGCCTGTCCAGGTACTGTAAGAGCCAGTTCCGCAATTAGAACGTACCCAAACATTATAAGCTGTACTCGCCGTTAAAGAACCCGCAGTAGCGGTAACAACACCTGCTGCTACGCTACCTGTAGGTGTGGTTGCATCGGTTGGTGCAGTATCCGATTGGTTTACATAGTACTGGTAGCCACTTGCAGGGGCAGCTGTAGCAGCCGTCCATGAAAATGAAACGCTATTTTCTGTAGTTGCAGCAGCAACTAAGCTGGTAGGCTCTATACATGCCGGAGAAACATCCAGCGTTATATCATCTACAAAAAGGCTGTTTTGGTTGGCAATTGAATAGATATTGTAACCAATATAGTATACGCCCGTTGTAGCCGGTGTAAAATCGATGGTTTTGGTAAGCGGGCCATCGCTGTTGGTAATACTTGGCTGATCGGCCAGAACCGTGGTCATAGCCGTTGCGTTATTGGCAGTACCGTAAGCAACTTTAAGGCTTTCGGTATAACCATTGTTGCCATACTTATAGGTAAGCCTGTATGATGTGCCGCCCGTTAGGTTTAATGCCTTGGTATAAAACCAGGTATTAGCCGCATTAAGGCTGTACAGGTACGTTAAGGTCTTCGTGGTAAAACCATTGCTTCCTGGTACGCTGGTTGTCCAGTTGTTGCCTGTACCCACATTTTGGTTAGTGGTACAAGGCGGTAAGGCTGGAATTGTAACCGATTCGAAATTCTCCGAATACGGCACACTTACCGGATCGCATTGTGCATAGCCCGACATCCCTGCAAGCACGCACGCAATTAGTAAAGTAATCTTTTTCATAGTTTAAGTAAATTGTAAATTAATAGGCTACAAACTTAAACTTACGCTTAATCAATTTATAACTTATTACCCTAAACTACAAGCCCGCACAGCCATAAATAGGGCGACAGAAGTGATAAAAACGGCGACAATTACCTAAAACGCATATTTAATAAAATGATAATCAAAACATTACACAACAACCGTTTGAAACAGCGTCAAAACCTGCATTTTATCTTGTAAGAAAGCCCTGAACATATTAACGAATGATAAAATATGTTTTTAACGATTGGTTTACTTCACACCCAAACAAACAAAGCCCCCTTAAAAAAGGAGGCTTTGGCATAATTGTAAGCGAATTTTAACTATTCGCTTATGCTTTCAACATTTACAAGTTCGTTAGCTTCGGCTTTATAATCAACGCCATTTAAGCCAAAGCCAAACAGGTTATAAAAATCGTCCCTGTAACCTTCAAGGTCACCCAGTTCGGCAAGGTTCTCCGTAGTAGCCTGCTCCCAAAGGGCAGCTACTTTTTGTTGGATATCATCGCGCATTTCCCAGTCGTCTATACGTATCCTGCCTTTTTCATCAACAGGTACTTCGCCGCCGGTATAAAGCCTCTCGGCATATAAACGCTGTATTTGCTCTATTGTACCTTCGTGCACGCCTTCTGCCTTCATTATCTTGTATAATAACGAAATGTATAACGGTATAACCGGTATGGCCGAGCTTGCCTGTGTAACCAATGCTTTGTTAACAGACACATACGCTTTACCGTGAATATCTTTAAGGCTGTCGGTAATTTCAAAAGCGGTAGCTTCAAGGTGGTCTTTTGCACGGCCTATGGTACCTTTACGGTACACCGCCTCTGTAAGTGCAGGGCCTATATAAGAATACGCTACTGTTTGTGCGCCTTCGGCTAAAAGGTTCTCTGCCTTAAGGGCATCGATCCACATGGCCCAGTCTTCGCCGCCCATTACAGCAACAGTGTTTTCTATATCGCCATCCTGTGCAGGCTGTATTGATATCTCCGATACTTTACCGGTATGGAAATCAACCGTTTTATTGGTATAAACACCCCCTATAGGTTTTAGTACCGAACGGTGCAGCACACCTGTTTCAGGATGCTGGCGCACCGGCGATGCAAGGCTGTAGATAACAAGGTCTACCTGGCCAAGGTCGGCTTTTATAAGGTCTATGGTTTGTTGCTTGATTTCTTTGCTAAAGGCATCGCCGTTAACGCTTTTTGCATACAGGCCCGCGGCATGGGCTTCTGTTTCAAAAGCAGCAGAGTTGTACCAGCCCGGTGAAGCCGTTTTACCCTCTACAGGCGGTTTTTCAAAAAATACACCTATGGTAGATGCATTGCTGCCAAAGGCACTGGTAATTCTTGATGCAAGGCCAAAACCTGTTGATGCGCCTATTACAAGCACTTTTTTAGCACCGTTTATAGTGCCTTTAGATTTTATGTACTCAATCTGGTTCTTTACGCTTGCCGCAGCCCCATCGGGGTGAGCCGTAAGGCAGATAAATCCGCGCATTCTTGGTTCTATGATCATAACGTTATAATGATGTGTTTGTGTGTGTCTTATTATTTTTGAACGGACAAATATAACCCGATTTTTTAGTTGAGCAATGCTTTTGCGTGTGTTAAAGCCGATTCGCTTACATCCCTGCCCGAAAGCATTTCGGCAATTTCGCGTATCCTTTCGTCTTTGGTTAGCAGCCTTAACTCTGATACCGTTGTTTCGCCCTGCGTAGTTTTAGCTACCTTGTAATGCTGGTCGCCTTTGGCTGCAATTTGCGGTAAGTGGGTTATGGCAAACACCTGCATGGTACTGCTCATAGCCTTCATAATATCGCCCATTTTTATAGCTATCTCTCCCGATACCCCTGTATCTATCTCATCAAATATTATGGTAGGCAGTTTGGAATATTGCGCCAGTATTGCCTTTATGGCAAGCATAATACGCGACATCTCCCCACCCGAGGCTACTTTTTTAAGCAGGCCAAAATCAGTACCCTTGTTTGCCGAGAATTGCAGGTTCATCTGGTCTTTACCGTTAGCATAATAGGCTTCGGATGCTGTAACCTCAAATTTAAAACGGGCGTTAGGCATACCCAGTTGTTGTAGTATCGCCGTTATCTTGTCTGTAAGGATAGGCACCGCCCTTTGCCTTTGCTCGTGCAATAGTGCTGCCGTGGCATCGGTTTCGGCTTTAGCCTTTTCGCCTTGGGTTTCCAAATCTTTTATGGCATCATCAAGCCCTTCTACTAACACAACTTTGCCTTCCAGCTCTTCCTGAATGGCAATAAGCTCTTCTATCGTGGCGGCTTGGTGCTTTTTTTGCAGGGCATAAATAAGCTGAAGCTTTTGGTTAACGCGCTCCAGTTCTTCGGGGTCGTTAGTAAGGGTTTCGTAGTTTTCAGAGAGGCTATCGGCAATATCGTCAAGTTCTATCAAAAGGCTCGAAACCCTTTCGTAAAACGCGTTATATTCGGGCGAAAGCCCGCTTATTTTTTGCAGCGCCCCTTTTATATCTTTAAGGTTTTGGATGCTGCCTATTTGCTCTTCATTAGCCAGAGCCAGTGCGCGCGCAACCTGTTCCTTTATAAATTCTACGTTACTCAGTTTTTCTAAAGAAGCTTCCAGTTCTTCCTGCTCCCCTGCCTTTAGGTTAGCGGCGACCAGTTCGTTAAGCAAGAACGTATTGTAATCCTGCTCTTTAGAGAGCGTGCCTTTTTGTTCCTGTAGTTTTTTTAGTTTGGTAACCACCGACTTATATGCCGTGTACTGTTTTTTGTAGGTTTCAAGCAATTGGTCGTTGCCTGCCACGGCATCCAGTATCTGCATCTGGTACAGCTCATCGCTTAGTTCACGGGTTTGCTGCTGCGAGTGTATATCTATAAGGTAATTGCCCAGTTGTTGCAATTCGGTTAAGTTAACCGGGCTGTCGTTTACAAAAGCACGCGATTTGCCCGAGGGCAAAATTTCCCTGCGGATGATGGTTACATCTTCGTAATCCAGGTCATTCTCTGTAAAGAAATCGGTAAGGTTATAGTCGGATATTTTAAAATGTGCTTCTACCACACATTTTTGTTCTTTGTCTTTAAGCGAAGTAAGGTCGGCACGGTTGCCCGACACCAGCCCTAACGCCCCAAGTATGATGGATTTACCGGCACCGGTTTCGCCGGTAATGGTAGAAAACCTGCCCGAAAAATCGATGTGCAGGTGCTCTATAAGCGCAAAATTTTTAATTTGAAGTGTTTGCAGCATATTGGTTTAAGGTGCATGTAAGCAGTACAAATATACTATTTAGCGTGGAATAATCAATGAGGGAATACGGGTGGAAATTATAAATTTTATTGGAATAAGCCGCTAATTTCACGATTTTCGGAAATTAGATTTTTATACCGGAAATTACATTTTTAGTACTACCCTAACCTGTTTGAAAAAGTACTGCATACCCATTTCTCTTATTTTTACCACAAAGACACAAAGTATTTAACATCCATCAGGCACGAGGCTCGCAAAGGTAACCATCTAAAGATGGAAGGACACAAAGCTGTAGTTTTTGAAACGCAATCTACAACCATACAACTTTGTGACCTTTGTAAGACAACAAAGTTGTCCTACCGTGTCTTACAAAAGATAGACTTTGTGAACTTAGTGCCCTTGCATTGTGCCTTTGTGGTAAAATTTAAATATTATATATTATAGAAACAAAAACCTGCAACATTAATGTATTGCAGGTTCCTTATGATTTTATTTATGTTCAGTTTACCTAAGCTTACCCCATTTAGAGCCGTTCATAGGTGAAACGCGGTTTAGCACATCCTGTAGTTCATTTATAGGCACGTTAGGCCCTCCGGAGAACATTGCCACTATTTCATCTGACTTGGCATCAAAGAAAACGCGGGTTAAAAACGCATTGGGGCGTACTTTGTGTAACTCGGCCAGCTTTTTTATAGCGATAATAGCTTTTTCCTTGCCTTCTTTCTGGTTATCGGCCATTTTATCAAGTGCTACCCTGTGGTAGGCATATTGCGCCTCCCTAAAAGGTTTGTAGGTATTAGAAAGTACATCGTTTACCAGAAAATAACGGCTTTGGTTACCATCCTGCTGTGTCCAGCCCTTGCCACCGCTTTGCGATATACTCACAATGTTTTGTGCTGCCTGGTAATAATCGGTACCGCCTTCTTCAGAGTAGGTATCAGCATCTACGGCAATGATCATGTTAGCATAAAATGCCACAAGCGCCACAAGGTTAGAGTCGAACGAATTGGGGTTAAAAATAAGGTTCTCACCCTCGTTATACCTGAACGATACATCTTTATCGTTAATATTTAATACCGGCGACTGGTAGGTAGAATTAAACACTGGCCTTGATGAAGCTACCTGCATCATGGCAGTAAAACTGTTATTGTCGTACGCCGAGATGTTAAACAGCATGGAGCACTCAATACGCTCGCTCCTGCCAAAGTTGCGGGTTGTCCAGCGGGTATTGTTTACAAAATCCTGTAACGATTTTTCGAGCGTTTTAAATATTTGCGGGTTGGCATCGGTAATACGGTCAAAGCTTACGCTAACCTTGCAATTAAGCTCCTGTGCCTTTGCGGTATAAGAAAAGCCTACCAGCAATAATAGCCCTATCCATTTATGCATTGTATGTATTTTTTATCTTGTTTATAATATCCTGTGCCACTTCTTCTTTTGTTTTAAGTTCCATGGGCTCTTCGTTAAAGTTTTTGTCTATAAACGTTACTTTGTTAGTAGCGCTGCCAAAACCGGCTCCCCTATCATTTAATGAGTTTA
Organism: Flavobacterium zepuense; assembly: GCF_007097145.1. Lineage (GTDB taxonomy): Bacteria > Bacteroidota > Bacteroidia > Flavobacteriales > Flavobacteriaceae > Flavobacterium > Flavobacterium zepuense. The sequence goes on from NZ_VJVZ01000010.1 coordinate 186,658, forward strand.
AAACAATCAAATCTAAGTTTTTTTTCGTGATCTTTAGCTTTGCATTTTCAGTTTCATTCTCGGTCTCTAACGCAAAACCCACTAAAAACTGGTGCATCTTCTTTTCGCCGAGGGATGCCAGTATGTCTTTTGTTTTTTCCAGCTGTAGCGTTAACGTGCTTTCGCTCTTTTTTATTTTTTGCGGCGCTACGGTTGCAGGCCTGTAATCGGCTACGGCAGCGGCGGCCACGGCGGCATCTACAGTGCCAAAATACTTATGGCAGGCCTTATACATCTCTTCAGACGACGTTACCTTAACCACCTTTACCATAGGGTGCTTTAACTCTAAATGCGTGGGGCCGGTAACTAAAATTACCTGTGCACCCTCGTTAGCGGCGGCTTTGGCAATATCAAAACCCATTTTGCCCGACGAATGGTTACCTATAAAACGCACGGGGTCTATAGGTTCGTATGTGGGGCCGGCAGTTACCAGTATTTTTTTTGTGCGAAGCGGTAGTTTACCCTCAATATCCTTTTCTAAAAATGCTACAATATTTTCGGGTTCTGCCATGCGGCCTTCGCCGGAAAGCCCGCTGGCAAGCTCGCCCGATTCTGCCGGGATCACTTTGTTGCCATAGGATTCCAGTTGCCTGAAACTTTCTTTTGTAGAGGGGTGCTTGTACATATCCAGATCCATTGCCGGGGCAACATACACCGGGCATTTAGCCGAAAGATAGGTAGCAATAAGGATATTATCTGAATTGCCTGTTACCATTTTAGATAGGGTATTGGCCGTGGCCGGGGCAATTACAAAGAGGTCGGCCCAAAGGCCAAGGTCTACGTGGTTGTTCCAAACGGCGTTTTCGTCTTCTTCATGGTAAAAGGAAGAGTAAACGGGGTTTTTAGAAAGCGTAGAAAGGGTAAGCGGGGTAATAAAATCTTTAGAAGCAGGCGTCATGACTACTTTTACATGTGCGCCTGCTTTTATAAAAAGCCTTACCAGCGACGCTGTTTTGTATGCGGCAATGCCCCCGGAAATGCCGAGTAATATTTTTTTACCGCTTAAAACAGACATCTTTTAAGGTGTATTATTGTTTGTTAGGATCCCTGTAAGAAATCTTACCTTCTAACCACTCCTGTACTGCAAGAGCGTGTGGCTTAGGTAGTTTTTCGTAAAACTTAGAAACTTCTATCTGCTCCTTATTTTCAAAAATTTCCTCAAGGCTGTCATTGTAGGTAGCAAACTCCTCAAGCTTTTCGATCAGTTCTTTCTTGATCTCTGTATTAATCTGGTTAGCCCTTTTAGCAATTATGGTAATTGCCTCATATACATTACCGGTAGGCTCCTCAATGGTAGTCTTATTGTAGGTAGTTGTATTTACGGGAGCAGTTGTTTTTTTTAAATCCATGACTCGTTATTTTGAAAATTTCTCTAATTCAGTATCTATCTTAGTAAGCATGGCATCGGCCTGTGCTTTGTATTTTGTGTCGCTTTTAAATTTAACCAGTGCAGCATAATTTGCTTTTGCAGCCACGAGGCGCTCCTGCATTTTTGTCTGGATACTGTTTATTGCCAGCTGGTACGAAGAATCGAACTTTAAATAAAGCGCATCTTCTTTAAGCGATGTACCCGGAAAATCGATAATAAAATTATCAAAGGTTTTAATGGCAGCATTGTAATCGCCAAAATATTCGGCAGTATCATAATATTGCTTTGCTATCTCAAATGCTTTCTTCTCTAGTTTTTCCCTTAGCTCCTTTACTAATTGGTTAGCCTCCGGCATGTATTGCGATGTAGGGTAGCTGTCTATAAACGCCTGCATTTTATCTAATGCCTTGTAGGTATCTACCTGGTCTAACGAGTAGCGTGGCGACAGGTGGTAGTAGCTTTTTGCCCCAAGGAACAATGCCTCTTCGGCCTTCTGGCTGCGCGGGTAACCGGCAGAGAATTTTTCAAACTGATAACCTGCCGTGTAATATTGCTTTGTTTTGTACAATGCATCACTATACATAAAAAACATTTTTTCGGCCTGTGGCTTACCTGCATACGATGGCGCTATCTGCTCAAAAAGGCGAATAGCCTTCATGTATTTTCCATCGGTATAAAGCTTCTCGGCCACTTCATATTTCGTTTTAACGTCTTCCGACTTTAATGCTTTTTGAAATTCGCTGCATGATGTTAGCGTTAAAGCGAAAAGAAGTATGTAAAAAAATCTTGCCATAAATAAAGGTTAAGCGGCTGTGCAGCGGCTGTTGTAAAAGCAACTGCAAAATTAGTTAATAATTACAGAATAAAAAATCTTTTTTTCATGCGTATCTCACATAAAAAAAGATGCCGTATTTGGCACCTTTCTTTAAACTGTATTTTTACTGTTTTATTGTACAGCTGCGGGATGTAACTTATTTACAAAGGCCGATAGCCTGGCCGCTAAATCATCATTAATATTTACTAACGGAAGCCTTACCACATCGTCGCAAAGGCCCAGTTCTTTAAAAATATGCTTGATGCCTGCCGGGTTGCCCTGCTCAAAAATCATGTCTATCGAGTCGGCAATCTCATAATGCAGCTTATAGGCCTCATCTACCCTGCGCTCTAAGCCCAGCTTAACCATTTGCGAGAACTGCTTAGGAAAACCTTCGGCGATTACCGAGATTACCCCTGCCCCACCGGCCAAAACCATCGGCAGCGTTACCATATCATCGCCCGATATTACAAGGAAACCATCAGGCTTGCCCTGTATAAGGCGCATGGCCTGTACAATATCGCCCGCGGCTTCTTTAATGCCTACTATGTTGCTAAAATCATTCGCCAGCCTAAAAACCGTTTCGGGCAGCATGTTGCTTGCCGTACGGCCGGGTACGTTATACAAGATAACCGGTAGCGGAGATGCCTGCGCCACGGCTTTAAAATGCTGGTAAATACCCTCCTGAGTAGGCTTATTATAATAAGGCGATACCGATAGGATTGCCGTAAACGCCGATAGGTCGCGCGATATAAGTTCATCGGCTACCTCTTTAGTATTGTTGCTGCCCACTCCTAAAACAAGGGGCAGCCTGCCGTTGTTTGCCTTTATAACCGTCTTTATAACAAGTTCCTTTTCATCTTTATCCATAGTGGCAGGCTCGCCTGTGGTACCTAATACCACAAGATAGTCTATACCGCCGTCTATCTGATAGTTAACAATTCTTTCAAGAGCCTCTGTATCTACAGATAGGTCTTTTTTAAAAGGGGTAATAAGCGCAACGCCCGTACCTGTTAATGACTGCATGGTTATAATTTGTTTAGTATTTTTAAATATTTAAATAGCTCTGTTACAAACTCTTTGTACTTTTCGGCCAGGGTTTTAATCATAAAGGTGTTAAGGCGGTTATCTACCGTGCTAAAGCCTGCCTTAAATTTAGCCTGGCTTTTTAGGGTGGCCAGCTCCAGCGGCGCCTTGCCCACATCATAATAGCTTATAAGGATGTCAAAAGGCTTATTGATGAACGCCGATACATCTTCCTTAGTAAAATCGCCTGCCGATGATATGTCGGCACGGGTAAGGTAGCAGCAGTCCATCACTTCGCCCTTTTTTAGCTTATCTTTAAAGCTAAGGGTATCTATATTGCTGCGCTGTATGCCGTTGCTTACCAGCTCTCTTATAAGGGCCTCTTTTTGCGTAAAGTACGTTTCATCTATAAGTACACCTACGGTAACAATTTTACCGGCAGATGTGGCAGCCTTGTAGTTGAGTAAGCTTTTCTTAACAATCTTTTTAAGGCCAAAATCTTTAATAAACTTCAAAAACATAGTACTTTTATTGCCGAATGCAAAAATATCGAATAAAAAGGTCAACCGCAATGAGAATATCTAAAAAGTATAACACATACCGCAGCGGGTTTGTTTTATTTTTAACAACGGCCCTTTTAATTTCGTGCGGTGCACCTGCATTTTATGCTACCGCGATTGAGGGGAAAAAGCTCCCGATATCTGCCGAATATAGCAATAACCACGCCATTGAAGATTATGTGGCACCCTACCGCACCCACATTAATAAAGACCTGGACAGCGTTTTGGTCTACTGCCCTGAAACGATGGATAAAACCAATACCATTAACGGCTGGCAAACTACGATAGGTAACCTTTTGGCAGATGTTACTTTTGATAAAGCTGCCACCCTGATTAAAACCCGGGAGAACCGAAATTTAGATATTTGCCTGCTTAACCACGGCGGTATACGATCTGTAATTGCTAAAGGGCCGGTTACTGCCCGCACTGCTTTTGAGGTAATGCCTTTTGAGAACAGCCTTATGGTAGTTGCCCTTAAAGGCGAACAGGTAATGGAAATGGCGCAGTACATTGCCCGTGAAAAGAAGCCGCATCCACTGGCCGGCATGCTGATTGTTTTAGATGAAAATGACTCGGTTAAAACTGTTACCATTCAAGGCAAGCCTTTGCAGCCCGAGAAGATATACAACATTGCAACATCTGACTATTTGGTAAACGGCGGCGACAGTATGACGTTTCTTGGCAATGCCGTTGCCACTTACGACCTTACTTATAAACTGCGCGACGTGTATATTGATTATTTTAAGGAGGTAGATACGCTGCCCATAATCCGTACTGAACGTATAGTAACACAGAAACCATGAAAAGAAGGGAATTTATACAGAAAACTGCGGCAGGCAGCGCACTGGTACTGGGCGGGTTATCGCTTAGCAGCTTTGCAGAGCCTGAGACCAAAAAGATTACCATATTGCACACTAACGATGTGCACAGCCATATAGACCCGTTCCCCATAGACGACCCTAAATTCCCCAATATGGGCGGCGCTGCGCGCAGGGCTTCGCTTATTGAGCAGGTAAGGCGCGAAGAGCCTAACGTACTGCTGCTGGATGCCGGGGATGTTTTTCAGGGTACGCCCTACTTTAATTATTATGGCGGCGAACTGGAGTTTAAGCTCATGAGCATGATGCAGTATGACCTGGCTACCATGGGCAACCACGATTTTGATAACGGCATTGATGGTTTTAAGCTGCAATTGCCCCACGCAAAATTTGATTTTGTATGTGCCAACTACAATTTTAAGAACACCGTGCTGGATGGCATTGTGAAGCCATACAAGATTTTTTATAAGGACGGACTGAAAATAGGCATTTTTGGTTTAGGGATTGAACTTAACGGACTGGTTAACAAAAACCTGTATAAAGAAACGGTGTACAACGACCCTATTGGCACCGCACAGGATATGGCGCGTACCCTGCGCCACACAGAGAAATGCGACCTTGTGATATGCCTCTCACACCTGGGCTTTATTTATGCCAACGAGCCAAATAAAGTGTCTGACCTTGTGCTGGCACGCGCCACTAAAGATATCGACCTGATCATTGGCGGGCATACCCATACTTTTTTAACCAAACCCTACATTGAGAAAAACAGCGCCGGCGAAGAAGTGATCATTAACCAGGTGGGGTGTTATGGCATAAATGTAGGCCGGATAGATTTTACTTTTGAGAAAGGCAAAAAATCTAAAATGGGGAGTAAGACGATTTCTGTATAGTTTTTTTTAAAGTTGCAAAGTTACAGAGTTGCAAAGTCGAAAGTTGGAGGTCCGAAGTTGGAAGTCCAAAATTGATATTGAATGCAAATTCCAAAAAACAAATTCCAAATTCAAATCGCAAATTCCAAAAATGAATTTAAATTTCAAACCACAAATTTTAAATTGGAAGTGAGATTTAGGTGGCGAATTTTAAATCTTAAATCTTTCAATCTTGATTTCAATATCCAAAAGTGAAATATTAGCCTTTTTTGGTATAAAAATGTATCTTTTTTGGGGTCAAAATGGACATTTCAAAATCCAAAAGTGAAATATCAAGCCTTTTTTTGAAGCAATTCCGGGTTGAGCGTTGCGAGTTGCGAGTTTTTTTGCTTCATAAAAATTGAAACTCTGAACCCTAAACCACTAACCCAAAACTGTGCAAAAAAAGCCCACTAAGAAAACTTAGCGGGCTTTCACCTCCACAATTAATCAATCCAATCACCTATTAATTAACTCTTAATGCTTGCTCATCATGGCCGGATCTAACTGAATGTTAAGCCCTTGCGCTATGCCCATGCCCAGTGTAATATCTGCCCTGAACCAGTGGCACAGCTGCCTGTTGATTATCTCTTCGCGCTTAGGGCCTGTAATGCCGCTCATTGCGCCCACTATGTTACTGATTGTGTTTTGTTTAGCCTGTGAATCCATCAACCTGAAGAGGTTGCCAGGCTGGGTATAATGGTCGTTCTCGCCCGGCGCATTACGGTCGTACCAGTCGGCTGTTAGGCTGTCTAATTCTTCCGCAGGTTCTTTGTAACTCTCATCAGGTGAGAGGGTATCAAAACTATTAGGGTAGTAATTAGGCCTGCTTCCACCGTTGCCATCTACGCGCATTTGCCCATCTCTATGAAAATTGTTAACAGCGAACGGGCAGCGGTTAACGGGTATCTGCTCAAAGTTGGTACCCAGGCGGTAACGTTGCGCATCAGGGTAGCTTAACAGCCTACCCTGCAACATTTTATCAGGCGAAAAACCTATACCATCTACTATGCGCGATGGCGAAAATGCTGCTTGCTCCACATCCTGAAAGTAGTTATATGGGTTGCGATCAAGCTCCAGCACACCCACATCTATAAGCGGATAATCGGCATGTGGCCACACTTTTGTAAGGTCGAAAGCGTTGATATGGTACGTTTTAGCTTCGGCAGCAGGCATTACCTGTATTTTTAAATTCCACTTTGGATAGTTGCCCTGCTCTATGTTTTCAAACAGGTCGCGCTGGGCAAAATCAGGGTCTTTACTTCTCATTTCAGCAGCTTCGGCATCGGTAAAGTTCCTGATTCCCTGCGCAGTTATAAAATGGAATTTCACGTAAAAGCGCTCATTTTCAGCGTTTATAAGTGAAAAAGTATGACTCCCGAAACCGTGCATATGGCGGTATCCTACGGGTGTACCCCTGTCGCTCATCAGGGTAAGTACCTGGTGAAGGCTCTCAGGGTTAAGCGACCAGAAATCCCACATCATCGTTGGCGATTTCATATTGGTCTGTGGGTCACGCTTTTGCGTGTGTATAAAGTCGCTAAACTTCTTGGCATCCTTAACAAAGAACACCGGTGTATTGTTGCCTACAAGATCCCAGTTGCCATCTTCGGTATAAAATTTAATAGCAAAACCACGGGGATCGCGCTCTGTATCTGCCGATCCTTTTTCGCCACCTACCGTACTGAACCTCAGCACCAAGCCTGTTTGTTTACCTACATTGCTAAAGATTTTAGCCTTTGTATATTTAGTAATATCATGTGTTACGGTAAATGTTCCGAATGCCGCCGATCCTTTTGCATGCACTACCCTCTCCGGGATGCGCTCACGGTTAAAATGGGCCATTTTTTCGTGCAAAATTACATCTTGTAACAGTACGGGGCCGCGTGGGCCGGCGGTTTGAGAGTTTTCGTGTTCGGCGTAAGGGCGGCCGGAAGCCGTGGTAAGTTTATCTTGTGACATATGCTTTGATTCTTTGTGTTGTTATTGATTTTGATATAGCAAATTTAAAATTCGATAGATTATATTTATCAAAACAGAGATTGATATTTCTTATAGTACTATAATTTAGATTGCAGTTTATGTTCAAAAAAGTTTTTACAATTGGATTTTATCTTGTAGATTTTTTAAAATCCAAAAATCAAACCACCAACATAAAACACTAAATATCATATATTTAAAAATTAACATAAAATAAAAAACAACGATATTTAGCTAATTTCACATTTCGCTAATGATATTTAGCTGTATTTTTTACCGCACTTAAAACCCTGTTTACCTCAAAGCTGTTTGGCTGCGTAATAATGAGGAATGGTTTTTGTTTATCTTTGAGAAACCTTTTATACAAAATGAAAAAATTACTATTATCGGTACTGGCTGTAACCGCTATGAGCACTACTGCCAATGCACAGCTTAAAAATGTTTTAACTAAAGCAAAGGATAAGATAACCGCCGGAAAATCAGGCTCGTTGGGCACATCAGAAATTGGGTCAGCTCTTAAAGAAGCTCTTAATAAAGGGGTTACAGAGCAGGTTACCAAACTTACTGCCGAAGACGGCTTTTATAAAAACGAGGCCGTTAAAATATTACTGCCCGAAGAATTGCAAAAAGTAGACAAAAAATTGCGCCAGGTGGGCATGGCAAGCCTTGCCGATGAAGGCATTAAAGTACTTAACCGTGCTGCCGAAGATGCTGTAAAAGAAGGTACTCCCATTTTTGTAAACGCCATTACCAGCATGACCCTTACCGATGCTAAAGGCATTTTGATGGGTGCCGATAATTCTGCTACCACATACCTGCAAAAGAGTACCTCAACGCCTTTATACGCTAAGTTTAGCCCAGTGGTTAAAACGTCGCTAAACAATGTGGGTGCCGATGCCGTTTGGGCAAAGATCATCGCTAAATACAACACATTGCCGCTGGTAACTAAGGTAAACCCTGACCTTACAAACTATGTTACCAACAAAACCATGGATGGTGTGTTTAAAATGATAGCGGTTGAAGAAAAGAACATCCGTACCAATACAGCATTCCGCACAACCGACCTGTTAAAGAAAGTATTTTCAATGCAGGACTAATTATATATCAGAATGTTATATTTAAATCCGCATCAGATCTGATGGATTTTTATACCCTATCACATCGAAACTTTTACCAAAACTTTATCACGGCAAGCTTCGTAAATTGTTAAAAAAGTAGTTGCTTTACAGTATCAATTTATTTTATCCGTATGAAAAAACTTATAGCGCCACTAATGGCTGTTTGCCTTATGTTTTCGGGCTGTGCAGAATTACAGCAGGTTGCCTCACAACTGCCACAGGTTGCAGGCACCTTATCTAACGCCGATATTGCTGCCGGACTTAAAGAAGCCTTAGATAAAGGTATCAACCAGCAGGTTACCAAACTTACTACTACCGATGGCTTTTATAAAAACCAACTGGTTAAGATACTGCTGCCGGCAGAATTACAAAAAGTAGACAAAACCCTGCGCGATATAGGTTTAGGCTCCCTTGCCGATGAAGGCCTTAAAATGATGAACCGTGCCGCCGAAGATGCTGTTAAAGAGTCTACGCCCATATTTGTATCGGCAGTAAAGAACATGACTTTTAATGATGCCAAAACCATATTACTGGGTAACGATCAGGCTGCTACATCTTATTTAAAGAATACAACCAATACGCAATTGTACTCTAAATTTAACCCGGTCATAAAATCGTCGTTTAGTAAAGTGGGCGCAGATAAGGTTTGGAGTAATATAATTAGTAAATATAATGCTATACCGCTGGTTACCAAGGTTAACCCCGACCTTACCGATTATGTGACAAATAAAGCACTGGAAGGCGTGTTTAAAATGATAGCTGTGGAAGAAAAAGAAATAAGAAACAACATAAACGAACGTACTTCTGTCCTGTTAAAAAAGGTGTTTGCCTTACAGGATAAGAAAGCTTAAAATTTTAATAGTCAACAGTATACAAATAACATTATCTTAACAATAGGGTCAATTTATTTTTGGTAATTTGCATATCAATAAATGGTTTTCTCACATTTGGTTAGGGTTAGTTAGAAGAATGCCGGTAGTTATACTACCGGCATTTTTATTTTGCATATGTATTTACCGCATTTAGTAGCTTATAAGCCTCATGTTTAGAGATAAATGTTTTGCATTTTAACATTTTTGATTAGATTTGTATGTTAATTTTTTCTTAAATGATGTAAATACAAAATAACATTATCCAAAACACAAACACACCACACAACTATGAAGTTTTTTTTACCCGTACTAATAGCAATATTAAGTGCAGCCCTTGGCATATTTTACATATATACCGGGGTAGACAAACACTTTTTATCGCCCTCATTTATCTTTCCGCTTAACAGTACCGTCCCGCAGGCATATCGCACCCTTGTAGGTATATTATATAATTCCGGATTCACAAAAATTGTAGGCGGTATAGAAATTGCCGCCGGGCTCATGCTAATTGTACCGAAAACCAGGCCATTAGGCATAGTAGTAATACTACCAGTAATCATTACCATTTTTTTACTGCATGCCTTACTAGATAATCGTATTGATGAACTTATAGAGGCCGGCATACCCCTTGCTGCAACATTGCTTATTTTTGCGTACCACCAAAAAAACTGGAAAGCCATTATTGCAAGATAATTACGTATTTTTGAAAGCATAAACTCCATTATGCGGCTACAATTTACTAAAAGGACAGATAATGCGCCTCTTATAGCGTTCAGGATTCTGTTTGGCCTGCTACTGGCATGGAATTGTGTAGATTACCTTACTAACGGCACAATTAATAAGATTTACATAAAGCCAAAAGTTACCCTTACTTTTATTGGTTTTGAGTGGCTGCAACCCCCATCCGGCAACGGTATGTACTGGTATTACGGCCTTATGGCGGTAAGTGCTCTGGGTATTGCAGCGGGCTTATTGTACCGGTATTCTTTAGGGCTGTTTACATTTTTGTTTGCAGGCACCTATTTTATGCAGAAAACAATTTACAACAACCATCATTACTTTTTATTGCTACTGTGCATTATTATGCTGGTTTTACCGGCAAACCGCTATGCCAGCCTTGATAGCTACCATAAACCTTCTATAAAGCGTTACAGCATGCCACAATGGTACTCGTGGGTGTTTATTTTACAGATAGCCATACTGTACTTTTTTGCCTCGATGGCTAAATTGTACCCCGACTGGTTAAACGGCACCGTAACCGGAATTATAGTAGGTAAGTTCAATATAAGCTGGTTAAACTTCCTGCTGCACAACCGTTATTTCCACCTTTTTGTGGCCTATGGCGGCATACTTTTCGATTTGCTCATTGTGCCCCTGCTGCTTATTAAAAAAACGCGTAAAACGGCTGCTATACTCTCGGTAGGCTTCCATACCTTTAACTGGCTTACGCTAAACATAGGCATCTTCCCGTTTCTTTCGTTAAGCTACCTGGTATTCTTTTTCCCACCCGATGAAATAAGGAAATTTTTCTTCAGAAAGAAACCTGCTTTGCAGGATATTAAGGAACCTGAAACATTACAAAACACTAACAACAAACTACTTAGATACTTTTTTATCCCCTATTTTATAATTCAGCTCGCCCTTCCTGTACGCCATCTGTTTATTAAAGGCGATGTTATATGGACTGAAGAAGGCCACCGCCTGAGCTGGCGCATGATGCTACGCCTTAAAAAAGGTACGCTTACTTACAAAGTGATCGATAAAAAAACCGGTGAGGACTTACACTACAAGCTCAGTGATGATTTTACACCATTGCAAATTAAATACCTGCCTGGCCGTGCCGATATGATTTGGCAGGCGGCCCAAATAATTAAAGCAGGGTATGCAAAAAATAGCAGGGATGTAGCGGTATACGCAATTAGCAGTGTGGCACTTAACCATCATCCCTCTAAGGCATTTACCAATCCTGAAACTGATCTTGGCAGTGTAAACTGGAACTACTTTGGCCATAATAACTGGGTGCTGCTGTATGATGATTACAGCCAATAGTTTAGCACTTTATCGTTAATAGTTAAATTGATTTTGAAAATCCGTTTACTTTTATACTTTTGCGAAAAAATAAGAGGGTGAAAAAGTGGCTTTTTGTATTGTTTGTTTTGCTGCACACTGTGGGCTATAGCCAGGAATGGCATACCGACCTGGATGCTGCAAAGAAAAAGGCTGCCGCTACGGGAAAGAACATTTTATTGGTGTTCTCAGGACCGGAATGGTGTACCAATTGTACCAAGCTTGATGAACTGGTATGGGAAAGCGCCGAATTTAAGGCTGAAGCCGAAAAAAGCTGGGTACTGCTGCGCGCGGATTTTGCCCAAAAGAAAGGTATGCCTGAACCTTTTGATGTTAACGACACTAAAGTAATACTTGCCGAAAAGTACAACCGTGATGGCTTTTTTCCGTTCGTGGTGCTACTGGATAAAAACGGAAGGCGCATTGGTAAAACAGGTTATGAAAACCTTGAAACTGCCGCACAATATGTATCGCTTTATAAAAACATGACCGCTAAATAGGCGGTTATTTTTTTGCTTTTGGTATTACCTCATCCTGAAGGTAGGATATAAACGGAATCAGAACCTGATAATGGGCAGGATCGTCATACCCGTTAAACACTACATACTTTACATTATTGCTTAATACCGCCAGGGTAATATCGGTACCGTCCTGAGACAGTTGCGAGCGGCCATTCTTAACCATTTTAAAACCGTCGAAAGGTAAAATAGCAGTGAGTTTACTCCACATACCTTTTGGTGTTTGTATATGCTTTACAAAAGGTTTTAAATTGCCTCCTGATGCCGAATAGCTAAGCGAATCTTTAGTGACGATAAGATGTATTTTATCGCCTCCCTTACCACCGTTAATCTCGCTGTATTCAATTTTATTTATGGGATCATCTTGGGCATGGCAAATTTGCGATAACAGTAAAAATGTAAATGCTGCAAGTAGTTTAACGTATTTCATATCTAAAAGTAAAATCCAAATATATACAAATAGGCTTGTCCGCAAACATCAGGATCTGAATCTATTCTATCATATTTACCCGTCGTGCCACCTCTTCGTTATTTGTGATAAGCAGGTTGGATAGCATACCGGAAGCTTCTTCCTCACCACCAAAAAACTGTGACGCACTTACATATATAGACTGCCTGTTAGAAAATTCGATTACTATGTACTGCGGTGATATGGTTTTAGGCGCACGCGTTAACCCTAAAATGCCTTTTTGACCCGGTTTGTAGGTATTTATTTCCTGCCAGCCTATAGTAACATTGATAATGGTTGCTGCTAAAATACCTTTCCACATAGTTTGGTTGGAAACATCCCACAGCCGATAAATGGGCGATGGCGCCGACTCATTTATCCTAATACCAATTTCGTATTGAACAAAACGGGTATCCCAACAAACCTCTATAACATCGTTTGTTGCTGTATATAGAAAAATAGCATAATCTACGCTGTCAACGTCATCAATATGGGTTTTGTATTGGGGCTCGGCATCAGGAATGTTTGATAAAGCCTCGGCGTATTTAACCTTAACGATCTTAAGGCCAATTAGCTGCCTGCAATGGTTGTTAAAGATAACGTGCCTGTGGGTAAAATCCATTGTAAAATTAAGCAGGCTCCTGCATGCGCTCCTGTAATTTTTTAAAATAGTCAAAAGCTTTTACCAGCCTGCTGCCGTACCAGCTAAACATCTCACCATCAACAAAAACGGTTTTAGCATGGTGCGTATGTCGGCCCAGCTCAAAAGCATCTTCATCTTTAAATGGGTAAGGTTCAGATGATAGGAAAACCACATCCGGGTCGCCCTGAATTCGCATTTTTTGAACGATCACTTCGGGGTAACGCTGCAAATGCCCGTAGATGTTGCTAAAGTGGTTAAGCTTCATCATTTCGTTTATAAAAGTACCGTTAGCCGCTGCCATATACGGGTCTTTCCATATAAAATAGGCGGTTTTTAGCCACTCTCTCCCTTCCATGAACTTCTTAAAATCGGCCTGGGCGTAGTTTATTTTATTAATCCATTGTTGCGATTGGGTGCGCACGCTAAATATCTTGCCAAACTCGGTTATCATGGCAAGTACATCATCTATAGTAACAATATCGCTGACCCATACCGGGGCGATCTCTCGCATGGTATCCACAATTTCCTGTGTATTTTCTTCTTTATTGCAAATAATGATATCCGGCTGCAATAGCCTTATCTTTTCAGGATGTACTTTTTTTGTACCTCCTACTATCTTTTTGGTCGATTTTAAGTGGTAAGGGTGCACGCAAAACTTGGTTATACCCACAAGGCGGTCTTCCAACCCTAAGTCAAACAGCAGCTCTGTAAGCGACGGCACAAGGCTTACTATGCGCAACGGCACAGCAGGCAATGTTATGGCAGTACCGGTTTGATCCGTATATTGTTTCAAGTTAATTGTTTATGGTTTAGAGTTCCAGGGTGGCGTGACTACAATTCTATTTTGGCAAGTTGCCTGTCCAGCAAAATCTTATTCATTTCCTGCTGCACTTTTAAGGCTTCTTCCCTTGCTTTTTCGGCAAAATCGGTACCATTAGAAGCATAAATTATAGCACGCGACGAATTTACAAGCAGGCCAACCTGGCTGTTCATGCCATATTTACAAACCTCTTCCAGACTACCGCCCTGCGCCCCTACCCCAGGAACAAGGATAAAGCTGTTAGGTATAATCTTACGGATCTCGGTAAAATATTCGGCCTTAGTTGCACCAACCACATACATAAGGTTTTCGCTTCCCGCCCATGTTTTAGAGGTTTCCAATACTTGTTTGTACAGTTCTTTATCGCCCGCCATTTTAGTCTGGAAATCAAAAGCACCCTCATTACTTGTAAGTGCAAGCAGTATGGTAAACTTATCTTTAATGGCTAAAAATGGCTCAACACTGTCTTTACCCATATAAGGCGCAACAGTAATAGAGTCGAATGCCATATCATGTAAAAATGCCTTTGCATACATTGCAGATGTATTGCCAATATCGCCACGCTTGGCATCGGCAATGGTAAATACCTCAGGGTGTTTATCGTTAAGGTATTTAATGGTTTTTTCCAGCGAATGCCAGCCTTTAAGTCCGTATGCCTCAAAAAAAGCGGTGTTGGGTTTGTAAGCCACAGCAAGATCATGCGTGGCATCTATAATGGCCTTGTTAAACTCAAATATTGGGTCTTCGGTATCCAGCAGGTGTTGTGGTATCTTATTAAGATCTACATCCAGGCCAACGCTTAGAAACGATTGTTTTAGCCGTATTTGTTCGAATAACTGTTGGGTGGTCATGTTTGTGTGTTGATAGTTGCAGGCGCAAAAATACGATTTTTTTATTTATTGGGTGGGTGGATATACTTGAGGTTAATAACAAAAAAATCCCGAAGCTTTCACTTCGGGATTGGTATATAGTACTGCAAAATTACTTTTTACGGCCAATAACTTTCTCGGCAGCAGCCTCAATAGCCTGGTTGTTTAGCTTGTATTTTTCCATAAGCTGATCGGGAGTTCCGCTTTCGCCAAAACTGTCCTGTACAGCAACAAACTCCTGTGGTGCAGGATTGTTTAACGATAGTACACGTGCAACACTTTCGCCAAGTCCGCCAAGTATGTTATGCTCTTCGGCAGTAACCACACAACCCGTTTTAGCAACCGATTTTAAGATAGCCTCATCATCAAGCGGCTTAATGGTATGTATGTTAATAACCTCGGCAGAAATGCCTTTAGCCTCAAGAGCCTCAGCAGCAATAAGTGCCTCCCAAACAAGGTGGCCTGTTGCGATAATAGTAACATCGGTACCCTCGCTTAAAAGCACAGCCTTACCTATTTTAAACTCGCCATTTTCCGGTGTAAAGTTAGCAACGCTTGGGCGACCGAAACGCAGGTAAACAGGGCCGTGGTGTGCTGCAATAGCAATAGTGGCGGCTTTAGTCTGGTTGTAATCGCAGGTGTTAATAACCGTCATGCCAGGTAGCATCTTCATCAAACCAATATCTTCTAATATCTGGTGGGTAGCACCATCTTCGCCCAGTGTTAAACCGGCGTGCGAAGCACATATTTTTACGTTCTTATCTGAATAAGCTACACTCTGGCGAATCTGGTCGTAAACCCTTCCTGTAGAGAAGTTGGCAAACGTACCCGTAAACGGAATTTTTCCGCCAAGGGTAAGGCCAGCCGCCATACCAATCATGTTAGCCTCTGCAATACCTACCTGAAAAAAACGCTCAGGGTGGTTCTTTTTAAAATCGTCCATTTTTAACGAACCAATAAGGTCGGCACAAAGCGCAACCACATTTTCGTTCGTCTGGCCCAGTTCAGTCAAACCCGCCCCAAAACCAGAGCGTGTATCTTTATTTCCTGTATTTGTGTATTTTGTCATATCAGCCCCCTATCCCCCCAAGGGGGAATTCCTATTAGGGGTAAATAGGATTTATTATGATCTTTAGTAAGTACGTAGTTCCCCCTTGGGGGGTTAGGGGGCCTAGTAGTCTCCCAGTGTGCTAATGTTTTGAGAAAAAGCGGTTTCAAGCTGTGCATCGTTAGGTGCTTTACCATGCCATGCATGGGTGTGCATCATGTAATCAACGCCATTACCCATCTCTGTATGTAATAGTACACAAACCGGCCTGCCCTGCCCTGTTTTAGCTTTAGCTTCTGTCATACCTGCAATAATAGCCTCTATGTTGTTACCAAGCTGAATTTCTACAACATCCCAACCGAAAGCTATAAATTTAGCGCTAAGGCTTCCCATGTTAAGCACCTCATCTGTAGGGCCATCTATCTGTTTACCGTTAACGTCTACCGTGGCAATAAGGTTATCTACTTTGTAGGCAGACGCATACATAATAGCCTCCCAGTTTTGGCCTTCCTGTAGTTCGCCATCGCCGTGCAGGGTGTAAATTAAGTGCTTATCGCCGTTTAGCTTTTTAGCCTGTGCAGCACCAATAGCAACGCTTAAGCCCTGGCCCAGTGAACCCGATGCAATACGTACGCCCGGTAAACCTTCGTGTGTTGTTGGGTGGCCCTGAAGCCTTGAATTCAGCAAACGGAACGTAGCCAGTTCTGCCACCGGAAAGTAGCCGCTACGTGCTAAAACGCTGTAAAACAGTGGCGAAATGTGTCCGTTACTTAAAAAGAACATATCTTCGTTAAGGCCATCCATATCCCAGCCTTCTTTGCGGTCCATTAAAACCTGGTAAAGGGATACCATAAATTCTGTACAGCCCAGCGAGCCGCCCGGGTGGCCGGAGTTTACAGCATGTACCATGCGCAAAATGTCTCTCCTTACCTGAATAGTTAAGTCGTTTAGTTGTTGTGTGTTAGGCTTCATTGTAGTTGTTTGAGTTAAACTGGCGCAAAAGTAATTCTATTTTTTA
Source organism: Flavobacterium zepuense (assembly GCF_007097145.1). GTDB lineage: Bacteria > Bacteroidota > Bacteroidia > Flavobacteriales > Flavobacteriaceae > Flavobacterium > Flavobacterium zepuense. The sequence goes on from NZ_VJVZ01000010.1 coordinate 203,596, forward strand.
CTACTGGCAAATAATTTTACGTCCTAAATGCACCGAAACCTCAGTGTTTACAAGTGTTTTAATTACACTTTTAAATTTTTAAATAATTGATATTTGAAATCTCTCAAGTGGTGTCTAAAATGTGCTTGATATTTCACTTTCGGATTTTGAAATAAGCATTTTTACCACTATTTAAGGTCACTTTTGGGTCAAAAAGCGGCAATATTTCACTTTTGGATTTTGACTTTTCAGTTACGCTTCTAATGTTTGGTGTAACATGAAAAAACAACATAACAATGTAACCATTTTTAAATTTCCACTACTCAATTCGGAATTCTAAAATCTAAATTCCCAACTTTAAAATCTGAGCTCTAAATTCCTATCTTTGCGCCATGAAATTTGATTTAGTTACAAAAGACCCGCTTAGTAAAGCAAGGGCAGGCACCCTTACTACCGATCATGGTGTTATACAAACCCCGATATTCATGCCCGTGGGTACCATGGGTACCGTTAAAGGCGTGCACCAGCGCGAACTTAAAGACGATATTAACCCCGATATTATTTTAGGTAATACCTACCACTTATACCTTCGCCCGCAAACCGAGATACTGGAAAAAGCAGGCGGACTCCATAAATTTATGAACTGGGACAGGCCCATCCTTACCGATAGCGGCGGTTACCAGGTATACTCGCTTTCGGCTAACCGCAAGATTAAAGAGGAAGGTGTTAAGTTTAAATCTCACATAGATGGGTCGTACCATTTCTTTTCGCCCGAAAGCGTAATGGAAATTCAGCGTACCATTGGCGCCGATATTATTATGGCATTTGATGAGTGTACCCCCTACCCGTGCGACTACCGTTATGCCAAACGCTCCATGCACATGACGCACCGTTGGTTAGACCGTTGTATTACCCACCTGGATAAACTTCCGTTTAAGTACGGCTACAGCCAGGCGTTCTTCCCTATCGTTCAGGGTAGTACGTATACTGATTTAAGGCAGCAGTCGGCCGAATATATTGCAAATGCCGGTGCTGTGGGTAACGCCATTGGCGGACTAAGCGTGGGCGAACCTGCCGAAGAAATGTATGCAATGACCGAGGTGGTTACCGCCATTTTACCCGAAGATAAGCCACGCTACCTTATGGGCGTGGGTACACCAATAAATATTTTAGAGAATATTGCGTTGGGTATAGATATGTTTGATTGTGTTATGCCTACCCGTAATGCCCGTAACGGTATGTTGTTTACAGCAAACGGTAGCATCAACATTAAGAATAAGAAATGGGAGGATGATTTTAGCCCGATAGACGAAATGGGTATAACCTTTGTTGACACCGAGTATACTAAGGCATATTTGAGGCACCTTTTTGCCTCTAACGAATATTTAGGCAAGCAAATTGCTACCATACATAACCTTGGATTTTATATGTGGCTGGTGCGCGAAGCACGCGAGCATATTATTGCCGGCGATTTTTATGCCTGGAAAGAAAAAATGGTAAAGCAAATGAGCCAAAGGCTTTAATTATTTATATTTGATTAAGAAAAGCACAACGTGAAGATAATAGACTGGTACATACTTAAGCGCTACCTGGCCACTTTTTTTGTAATGCTCATTATGTTTATCCCGATAGGGATAGTTATAGACGTATCTGAAAAAATTAATAAGATACTGGCTAAAAAAGTGCCTTTCCTGGAAGTTGCGGCTTATTACGGCCACTTTACCATTTATTTCGCTAACCTGCTTTTCCCTATTTTCCTGTTTCTATCCGTTATTTGGTTTACATCCAAGCTGGCTAATAACACCGAGATCATTGCCATTTTAGGTTCAGGTATTTCATTTGAAAGATTTTTAAGGCCGTATATTGTTGGTGCAACTTTTATTTCGATACTTGCACTATTAATGGGTTTTTTCTTTGTGCCTAAGGCCAGTAAAGGCTTTAACGATTTTAGATATCAATATCTTAAAAATAACGCCGAAACCCGCCAAAGCAGTGATGTTTACAAGCAAATTAGCGATAACGAATATATTTATGTAAGTAGTTTTAGTTACACGAATAAAACCGGATATAACTTTAATCTGGAGAGCTTTAAAGATAATAAGCTGGTGTACAAGATTACGGCAGGTTCTATAAAATGGAATGATGCCGACAGTACCTATACTCTTAGTGCTTACAATAAACGTACTGTGGGAGCCGATGGCGATATACTGGAATCGGCACCTACAAAAAAGTTCAAGTTCAACTTTAAGCCAGACGATCTTACACCAACTATTTATGCGGCAGAAACCATGACACTTGGCCAGCTTAACCGCTTTATAGAAAAAGAACAGGCACGCGGGTCGGCTAACATAAACGCCTATCTTGTAGTTAAATATAAAAAATACAGTATTCCAACATCGGCTTTTATCCTTACCATTATTGCCGTGGCGGTATCGAGCATGAAACGCCGTGGCGGTATGGGTATTAACCTTGCGCTGGGTATATCATTAGCATTTGTTTACATATTTTTTGATAAGGTATTTGGCACCATGGCCGAGAAATCAACGTTCTCGCCACTAATTGCCGTTTGGATACCTAACATAACCTTTGGCTTCCTTGCCATATACCTCCTGCGGAATGCAAGGCGATAAATTAAAAAATTACTTCCACCTCCATTTCATCGTTTTTATCTGGGGTTTTACAGCAGTGCTGGGCAAGCTTATAACCCTTAGCGCCATGCCCTTGGTGTGGTTCAGGATGTGTATTGGCGTAGCCTTAATGCTTGTATATGCACTAATTGTAAAAACGCCATTAAAAGTATCGGGTAAAACACTGTTGCAGTTTATAATTGCCGGGTTAATAATAGCGGTACACTGGTTTACGTTTTTTATGGCCATAAAGGTCTCTAACATCTCAATTACATTGGCATGCATGTCTACCGGGGCATTTTTTGCCTCGCTATTGGAAACTGTTTTTTATGGCAAAAAAGTTGTGTGGTATGAGTTATTACTCGCCCTTGTTGTAATAGCAGCGTTAAGCATCATTATATATGGCGAATTTTTTGTTGCCGTTTTAGATGCCATGGCTACAGGCCCGTTTTCATTCAGCAACATGGCATCGGTGGTACACAATACGCCTTCGGGCACCACGCATTTGGTTTGGGGCATTGTAATTGCCTTGATATCAGCATCATTATCGGCTTTATTTGCCATCATCAATGCAAAATTTGCCAAAGAACACAACCCGGTAACCATATCGTTGTACGAACTTTTAGGCGGCATCTTTTTCTTTTCGCTTTACTTATTATTTACGGGTGAGTTTACCCCTGCTTTCTTTAGCCTTTCGGGCGACGACTGGCTCTGGCTCTTTATATTAGGCTCGTTTTGTACGGCCTATGCCCAAATTGCAGCCGTAAAGGTTATGAAATTTATAACCCCTTACACCATGATGCTTACCATAAATTTAGAGCCTGTTTATGGGATAATTCTTGCATTAATAGTATTTAAAGACAACGAGAAAATGGGCTATACCTTTTATATAGGTGCTGCGATTATACTAATAACCGTGATACTCAACGGTATAATAAAGAACCGCCCCCAAGCCGCAAAGTAAATGCCCACGGGCTTTGGCATACTCAATTAAAAAGTTTTATCTTTGCATCTTCACACAAACTATAAAAATCTGCCTATACTATGGAATATTTAGATTTTGAACTTCCTATAAAGGAACTTGAAGAACAGTTAGATAAATGTACGATCATAGGCCAGGAATCAGATGTGGATGTATCTAATACATGCAAACAGATTGAGAAAAAACTGGAGGAGACCAAGAAAAAAATATATAAAAACCTAACGGCATGGCAAAGGGTTCAGCTTTCAAGGCACCCAAGCCGCCCGTATACTATCGATCATGTAAAAGCCCTTACCGGCGATACGTTCCTGGAGCTTTTTGGCGACCGTGGGTTTAAAGATGATAAAGCCATGATAGGCGGGCTGGGCAAAATAGGCGGACAAAGCTTTATGATTATTGGCCAGCAAAAAGGTTTTAATACCAAAACAAGGCAGTACCGTAACTTTGGTATGGCAAACCCCGAGGGTTACCGCAAAGCGCTGCGATTAATGAAGATGGCCGAGAAGTTTGGCATACCTGTTGTAACCTTGGTAGATACCCCTGGTGCGTACCCGGGACTTGAAGCCGAAGAACGCGGACAGGGAGAGGCCATTGCCCGTAACATTTTTGAAATGTGTTTGCTTAAAGTGCCTATTATTACAATAATAGTAGGAGAAGGCGCATCGGGTGGTGCATTAGGCATAGGTGTGGGAGACAAAGTATACATGCTGGAAAACACATGGTACTCTGTAATTTCGCCGGAATCATGTTCTTCTATTTTATGGAGGAGCTGGGAATACAAAGAACAGGCGGCTGAGGCTTTAAAGCTAACGTCGTTTGATATGAAAAAACAAAAACTGATAGACGATATTATACCTGAACCGCTTGGAGGTGCCCACTACGATAGGGAAACTACCTTTAAAAACGTACAGGAATATATACTTAAAGGTTATAATGACTTAAAAGACTTATCAACACAGGAACTTGTTGCAAAAAGGATGGATAAGTACAGCAAAATGGGCGAATTTAAAGAATAAACGCCATTAGCTGCAAATTTTATCCGAAGCCTTATAGCTTCGGATTTTTTTTGGGTTATCAACAACAAAAGCTTAGTTATAAACAGGTTATAAACAACCCCTTCTTAACAATTGCTTAACGTTGCGCCCGCCAATTTAAGTACATTAGCACTATGGAAAATAATTTCAGGAATACTAACGCCGCTACGCGGATAGATAAGACTACCATTATCAGTTTAGAAAAGGGCAAGCTGCCGCCGCAGGCGCTTGACCTTGAGGAGGCCGTATTGGGCGCCATGATGATTGATAAAAAGGGGGTTGATGAAGTTATTGATATCCTTCAGCCGGATGCCTTTTATAAAGATGCCCACAAACACATTTTTGAGGCCATTGTACAGCTTTTTAACGATACGCAGCCTATTGACTTGTTAACAGTATCAGCACAGCTTAAAAAGAGCGCAAAGCTGGAACTGGCAGGGGGCGATTTTTACTTAATACAGCTTACGCAAAAGATATCATCGTCTGCACACATAGAGTTTCACTCGCGCATTATCCTGCAAAAGTTCATCCAACGCAGCCTTATCAAGATATCAAGCGAAATTATCGAGGAATCGTATGATGAGACTACCGATGTTTTTGACCTGCTTGATAAAGCCGAATCGAAACTGTATGAAGTTACGCAGGGTAACATAAAACGAAGTTCAGAAACTGCACAAAGCCTTGTAATACAGGCTAAAAAGCGTATTGAAGAAATTGCCGGTAAAGAAGGTTTAAGTGGTATTGCCACCGGTTTTCACGACCTGGACAAGCTTACATCGGGTTGGCAGCCAAGCGACCTTATCATTATAGCTGCAAGGCCGGGTATGGGTAAAACGGCATTTGTACTTTCTATGGCACGTAATATTGCTATAGATTTTGGCCATGCCGTGGCGCTGTTCTCCCTGGAGATGTCATCGGTACAGTTAATTACCCGTTTGATATCCAGCGAAACCGGGTTATCGTCAGAAAAACTGCGTACCGGTAAATTAGAAAAACACGAGTGGGAACAGCTGAGTATCAAGGTAAAAGACCTTGAAAAAGCGCCACTTTACATAGATGACACCCCTTCCCTGTCTATTTTCGACCTTAGGGCGAAAGCGCGTAGGCTTTCGTCGCAATTTGGTATCAAGATGATCATTGTCGATTACCTTCAGCTAATGACGGCCGGCGGAAGCGGTAAAGGCGGCGGTAACCGTGAGCAGGAAATCTCTACCATTTCCCGAAACTTAAAAGCCCTTGCAAAAGAGCTTGCCGTGCCGGTAATTGCACTATCTCAGCTATCGCGTGCTGTAGAGACCCGTGGATCGAGCAAGCGCCCGCTACTATCGGATTTGAGGGAATCAGGAGCGATCGAGCAGGATGCGGATATCGTATCGTTCATCTACCGTCCTGAATACTATAAGATTGAAGAGTGGGATGATGAAGAGCAGTCGCCTACACAGGGCCAGGCCGAGTTTATTGTTGCCAAGCACCGTAACGGTGGACTGGAAAACATTAGGCTTAAGTTTATTGGCAACCTGGGTAAATTTGACAACCTGGACGATTTTGGCTCTCCGTTTGACGAACTGCCAAGCAGCATGAACGACAGTGCGGCAGCCTTTTTAACCAAAAATTTACCAAGCGCTAACGACGCTTTTGGCAGCAACATGAACAGTGTAGGCCCGGATGATGATGATGTTCCGTTCTAAATAATTACTAAACCAAACAATTAAAGATATATGAGTACCACAACAAATGACACGCAGACTTTAGAACTTACAGAAACAATTCGCCAGATATATGTACACGGCGCAGAACACGTTACGTTTGAAAGTTAATTATAACCATACAGCGTTATAATAAAAACAGGCTGCCCTAATTATAAGTGCAGCCTGTTTTTATTTATACCAAGCCCGATAAAAAAACCTGCTTATTTCTAAACAGGTTAATTTCTTTATGACTTCCATCTGCCAACTACGACTGTAAACTTACTTAACTGGTATATTCTCCAGTATTTCCAATACAAATTTCCAGTATTTTTGGGCAGATGATATACTTGCCCTTTCATCGGGGCTGTGAGCGCCTTTAATGGTAGGCCCAAATGATATCATATCCATATCAGGATAATTAGTGCCCAATATACCGCACTCAAGGCCGGCATGGCAGGCAGCAACGTTAGGCTTTTCGCCGTTTTGTTTTTCGTAAATATCTTTAAGTACTACTAAAATAGCCGAATCTACATTAGGAGTCCACCCCGGGTACGAGCCACTTTGTGTAACCTCGCAGCCAATAAGCTCAAACGTAGCGCGCAGTGCATCAGCAAGGTCTATCTTAGAGCTTTCTACCGATGAACGCGTAAGGCAGCCAATGTATATTTTACCCTCTTTTACAATAACACGGGCAATGTTGTTAGAGGTTTCAACCAGATTAGCAATATCGGCACTCATGCGGTAAACACCATTGTGTGCAGCATATATGGCACGTATAAGTCCTTCCTGAACACCAAGATCCATAACCTTTGCAGGAACAGCATCAAGCTTTTCAAAAACAATTTCCAGGTTAGGCTCCATGGTTTTAAGCTCGGTTTTAATTTCGCGAACAACCTGTTGCATATCAAACACAAAAGCCTCATCAAAAATTTCTGAAATAATAACTGTTGCAACACTTTCACGCGGAATAGCATTACGCAAGCTACCGCCGTTGATCTCCACTATCTGAAGCCCGAAATTTTCGAAGCCGTCAAATAATAAACGGTTCATTATCTTGTTAGCGTTACCCAAACCTTTATGGATATCCATACCGCTGTGACCACCATTTAATCCTTTAACGGTAATTGTATAGGCCGCAGAATTTTCTGGAGTTTCTTCCTCGGTATAGCCACGTTCTGCGGTAACATCAATACCACCGGCACAGCCAATACCAATCTCGTCATCCTCCTCAGTATCTAAATTTAAAAGGATGTCGCCCTTAAGGATTCCGCCTTTAAGGCCCATAGCGCCGGTCATTCCGGTTTCTTCATCAATAGTAAACAGCGCCTCAATAGCAGGGTGTTTAATCTCGGTGCTTTCTAAAATAGCCATAATGGTAGCAACACCAAGGCCGTTATCAGCGCCAAGTGTAGTACCTTTAGCACGTACCCAGTCGCCATCTACATACATTTCTATACCTTGGGTATCAAAATCAAAAACAGTGTCGCCGTTTTTTTGGTGCACCATATCAAGGTGGCTTTGCAGCACTACTGTTTTACGGTTTTCCAATCCCGGTGTGGCAGGTTTTTTAATGATAACGTTGCCCACCTCGTCTACAATAGTTTCAAGGTTTAATTTTTCGCCAAAACTTTTAATAAAGGCAATTACCCTTTCTTCTTTTTTAGAAGGACGTGGTACCGCATTCAAGTCGGCAAATTTATTCCAGAGCGCTTTTGGCTCCAGGTTTCTTATTTCCTGGCTCATGTAAATGTTATGTATTTAGTGTTTGTTTATTCAAAAGCTTCTATCCTGTCTTTAAAAACGTTTACTAATTTGTTGTTTTTATTCAAGATTAATACATCGCTCCATAATTTTGATATGGTATCATAAAAATCCTTCATTTTCATGTTTCCAAACCTTATATGGATAATTTTGGGAGGAGGTTGACGCAATAAAATTTTATTGGAAAAATCGCTATCCTTAGTAAGGATCGTTAAATTATTTTCCTGAGCATATTTCCAAATCTGTTCGTCTGTCCATTCATCATTTATATCTTTTTGATGGATAAAACTATCAGAATTCCACAAGGAAAAATAATATGGAAGATTAACATCTATTAAAAAGTCGGCCATGTTAAGCGACAGTTTTAATCGTAAAGTTTCTACTCATTAAGTCAGATGCGAATTTTAAGCATGCATCAATATCTTCTATTACTAATGAAGGATATTGATTCAGAATCTCTTCTTTCGTTTCCCCTGCACTTAAGAATTCAAGAATAGTTTGCACAGTAATACGTTTGCCGCGAATGGTAGGTTTCCCGTTGCAAAGTTTCTCATCTATCGTAATCCTGTCAGTTATATATTCCATCTTTACAAAATATAGGTATACAAAGATAATCAATTTGAATTACAAAAAATACTCTTTAAAAATCCCCCTAACGTTCTTTTCATCTACCTCGCCCAGCCATATATTTTTAGGCTGAATGATTATAACCGGCGCAGATTTGCAATTATCGGTGCAATCCATACGCACTACAGTAACCTCTTTTTTAAGTCCGTTTTCTTTTATAGCCGACTTAAACTCATTGCGGATATCATCACTGTAGCGCCCGCACTTTTTACCATCGCAAACAAAAATAACCTTCTTGGGTGCATCAATCTTTTTCATTAGGCATTTGTGTCTATGCAATACAAAAATACTACTTATATTTACTTGCCCATTTTATTTAACCCAAATGAAGAAAAAGAAACTGCTCGCCCTATTCCTGCTTGTACAAATAATACTGGTAAACGTACTTTCTTTTTTTCCTGAGTTTATAGAAAATTATTACAGTAACGGACTTTACCCTTACCTATCGGGAGCGTGGCGTGTAATTTTAGGGTGGATAAGCTTTTCTATAGGCGATATTATTTACGGCATTGTAATTTTTATGGCACTACGCTGGTTATGGCAACGCCGAAAAACCTGGCGACGCGAATACAAACACAATATAATAAGGGTGCTGGCAGGTTTCTCTGTTGTGTATTTTTTGTTCAATTTTTTATGGGCGCTAAATTACCACCGTGTGCCGCTTCATAAAAAAATGAATATTGAGAAAGATTATACGCAGGAAGAATTGGTTGCTTTTACCCTAAAACTCATAGATAAAACCAACGCAATGCACGGCAAACTGCAAAAAAACGACAGCCTTAAAGTAATTGGTCCCTATTCGGTTAGAGAAATTTATGACCATACCCTTAACGGATATACTAACCTGGCAACAGAATTCCCTGATTTTACATATAAACACGAGAGCATTAAATCGTCGCTTATAAGTGTGCCGCTTTCATACATGGGGTTTGGCGGTTACCTTAACCCATTTACTAATGAGGCACAGGTTAACAGCGAACTGCCTAAATACAACCTGCCCACTACTGCCTGCCACGAAATGGCACATCAATTAGGCTACGCCAGCGAAAGCGAGGCTAACTTTATTGGATATATGGCTTCGGTTAGGAGTAATGATCTCTATTTTCAGTACTCAGCATACTCGTTTGCGTTAAAATACTGTATGCGCAACATCGCAAAATTAGATGAAGCAAAGGCCAAAAGCCTTGTGCCGCTGATTAAAAAAGGTGTGCGTGAAAATTTTAAGGAGAGCGAAGATTTCAATAAAAAATATGAATCGTTTATAGAAGATATTTTTGAGTACGTGTATGATAACTACTTAAAAATTAACCAGCAAAAAGACGGAATGGAAGGTTACAGTAAGTTTACCGGCCTGCTTATTAATTATTACAAAACAAAACAATTGTAATAGTCACTGTAACATTTTGCAGGTTTTATATACCAATGCTCTATGAGTTCATCTATTGAAAGGTCTTTTGTACAACAGCTTCAGGAAAATCAAAACCTGATACACAAAATTTGCAGGCTCTACACTAACAATGAAGATGCCCACAAAGACCTGTTCCAGGAAATTACCATACAACTCTGGAAAGCCTTTCCGCAATTTAGGGGCGAGGCCAAGTTTACTACATGGGCCTACCGTGTTGCCCTTAACACCGCTATTACTCTTTACAGGAAAAAGACACGCACCATAAGCACTATTGAGTTTGATAGTAAAATACACCGCTTTAACCAGGACGAATACAACTACGAAGAAGAAGAACATATTAAATTACTATACCAGGCCGTACAGCAGCTTAACGACATTGAAAAAGCGTTGGTTTTTATGTACCTGGAAGATAAAGATTATACCGAAATTGCCCAAACCCTTGGAATTAGCGAGGTTAACGCCCGCGTAAAAATGAACAGGATTAAAAGCAAGCTTAAAAAAATATTAAATCCGTAACAGGAGGAGAACAATGGACGAATTAGATAAATTAAAAAATCACTGGAAGCAAAACGAGCCCAGATTTCCGCAGATTTCTGAGAAAGAGATCTATGGGATGCTGCATAAAAAATCTTCCTCTATTGTAAGATGGATACTCATTATAAGCATCCTGGAGTTTGTATTCCAGGTAGGGCTTACCCTTTTACTTAACGATAATACCGGCGCACAGCCACTACATAATCTAAATATAGATTATATAATGATACCCATGACGGTTATAGGCTACGGCATAATCCTGTACTTTGTGTATGTGTTTTACATGCGTTATAAAAAAATATCGGCTACAGATAATGTAAAAACACTAATGGCTAATATTTTAAATACCCGTAAAGCTGTTAGTAATTACATATATACAAACCTTGCCTTTATAATTGTAAGTTTTGTTGTTTTAGTATTTGTCCTGTTTAATACCGATCCCGACCTGATTAACGCGATACAAAAATCAGAGGCTAATGGAGAAAAAATAACATTTTATCTTACCATTTTTGTATTTCTTGTTATTTGCATTGCTATCTTTATCGTTCTTGTATGGCTGTTTTACAGGTTACTATACGGTTTCCTGCTAAAACGCCTTAACAGAAACTATGATGAACTTAAAAAAATAGATTTTTAGCTATGAAAAAACTATTCATAACCGCTTTTGGCCTTTTTGCTGCATTTAGTGCCACTGCCCAAAAATTAGACAACAGCCTTTTATGGAAAATTAGCGGCAATGGCTTAAGTAAACCATCCTATCTTTTTGGCACTATGCATATATCATGCGATGCCACTCTTGATGCCGGTGTGCAAACCGCTTTAGAAAACACAAAGCAGCTGTATCTTGAGCTGGATATGGATGACCCTAAAATATCATCTGAAATTTTAGCCGGTATGAACATGAAAAATGGGGTTACTTTAAATTCCCTCGCCAGCACCGAAGATTATAAAGTGCTTGACGAGTTTTTAACTACCACATTGGGTGCGCCATCAGGGTCGTTAAAAACTGTAAAGCCTATGGTTATAAGCACACTGCTTATTCCAAAAATGATAGATTGCGAGCCACAGTCGTTTGAAATGGAGCTACTAAAATATACCCAGATGCAAAAAGAAGAAGTGTATGGGTTGGAAACCGTTAAAGAGCAGCTTACCCTGTTTGATAATGTACCTTACACCGAGCAGATGACCGATTTGATTAAAACAGCTTACGACAATATGAATTATGCTAAAGCAGAAACTCAGCAGCTTATGTTGCTGTATAAAAGCAAAGATATTAATGGCATATTAGAATTTATGAAGAAAGATGGCAACCCTTTATTTGCTAACCACATGGATGCCTTTATAAATAACCGTAACAAAAACTGGATACCCAGGATAGAAAAAATAGCTAAAGAAAAGCCTACCTTATTTGCCGTTGGTGCAGGGCACCTTCCGGGAGATAGTGGTGTTATTACACTACTTCGCAAACAGGGATATACTGTAGAGGCTGTTAAATAACTAAAAACAAAAAAGAGGCGCTTGCCTCTTTTTTGTTTTTAGTAGTTCCACTGGCGTTGCTTGTTAAGCTCTTCCTGTGCATCTAATACTTCTGTAGGTATAACTTTTAAGAATGATGGATGCTGCTCTATAGCATACTCTATCTTCTCTATAATCTGTTCTATGCTCTCGTTATCGTAATCTATAGCTAAGGGTTCTTTTACAATAAAAGATTGCAGTATACCCTTCTTTTTAAGCCTGAGGCCTTTTTTATCAAAAGACCGGCGAAAGCCATCTATTACTATTGGTACTACCAGTGGCTTATGCTGCTTTATAATGTGGGCTGTACCCTTCCTGATGGGCTTAAACGGCTTTGTAGTACCCTGTGGGAATGTTATAACCCATCCATCTTCCAGCGCTATCCTAATATTCTCGGTATCGTTAGGGTTAACGTCGCGCTTTACATCCTGCCCTTTTGCACGCCAGGTGCGCTCTACTGTTATAGCCCCTGCGTATGATAGTATACGCGGCAGCAGGCCCTCCTTCATAGTTTCCTTAGCCGCCACATAATAAATATTAAGTTTAGGGTTCCACAGGTAGCCTATGTTGTTTATATTATCTTCCCTACCCTTAAGGCTGGCATTAAATACATGAAACATGGCAACCACATCGGCAAAATAGGTTTGATGGTTGGATATAAAAAGTACGTTAGTTTGCGGTAACGCCCTTATAATTTCCGACCCATCTATCTTTAAGCTGTTAAAACCACGGTACCGGCGGTGCGTAAGTGCCCCAAAAACACGGATGAGCCATCGTTTTAAAAAAAGTATATGGCCAAAGGGATTTCTTTTAAATAAACCCATAATTAATACAAAATAAACAGCAAATTTACAAAATGCATATTATTTAAGTGCAGTTTTTATAGTTTCTTTAAGCTCGCTTAAAATCATTGCGGTTGCCCCCCAAACAATATGCTCCTCTACTTTAAAAGCCGGCACCATAATATTATTTTTAATATACGATGTTTGCATGGGTACACTTACAACTATAGAGTCATCCAAAAAAACATCCAGCGGCAGCTCTATAAGCTGGGCAACTTCATCAGGGTTGGGTTTAAATTCAGGCACGGATAGGGACAGCCCTAAAAACGGTGCTACCACAAAATTGCTGGGCGGTATGTAAATATCAGTAAAAGGCATTACAATATCAATATTTATTGGCTCAACCCCTATTTCCTCAAAGGTTTCGCGCAGGGCAGTATCGGCAAGATCTTTATCGGTAACTTCTGCCTTACCTCCGGGAAATGATATTTGCGCCGAATGGATGCCGGGATAGGTATTGCGTTTTATGAGTATAAGGTGAGTATTGTTATTTTTAGGGTAAAACAGCATCATAACAGCCGATTTCCTGGGGTTGTACTTAGAGTAATCTTCTACACCCAGCGTTTGCTGCCGTTCGATAGGTGCCATTTTTATGTGCGCATTAACCGCAGGCAGCTGCTGATTTAGTATTTTTGGGATTAATTTTGTAAATTCGGAAAAAAGCATCTTTCAACATTAAAATCTATAATGCTAAAGATACTTTAAAAACCCGCTGTAAAAAAGTAAAAAACAATGTTTAGTAAAGCAGAAGCACAACTAATGAAAAAGGAGTTTTGGACAGCCTTCGCCGAAATGTATCCGAGAAAATGGCTGTTGTATGACACCAAAATAAAAGATGTTACCTTTAAATTTTATGTAGATAATAAAAAGGCCCAGGTTATGCTGGAAATTGAGCCTAAAGATGACGAGAAACGCAAAATTTACTATGAAAAAATAGAGTCCCTTAAAGGCATATTGCTTGAAGATTTTTTACCCGAAGCCGTGTTTGAAAAAGACTATTACCTTGAGACAGGTAAAGCCGTGAGCCGTATATGGGTAGAACTAAACGGCATAAGCCTTTACAACCGTGCCAGCTGGGCCATGATATTTAGGTTTTTTAGCCTTAATATGGATGCCTTTGAACGTTTTTTTTATGAGTATGAAGACTACATAAAAGACCTTGACATTAATACATAAAAAAAATCCCACTATGGGGATTTTAAAGAAAACTAACTCTATTAACGTTTTTCTGTACAAACAATCCCCATAAACAAGTCTTTATAATACCATTACTTACTACAAGGCCCGGCTATACACACGGCGGGGAGTTGTTTTGTGCTTTCCTGAAAATTAGTAATTAATAGTTGGATGTAGTTTTGTTAGTTTCCTACCAAATATACCATCTTACATTTTTGTAAGCAAATTCTACCGTTACGGAAAATCCGCAATTAACATTTCTTTATAATTATAAAGAAACGTATAGTAATAAAAAATCCCCTCTAGTAAGGAGGGGATTCTCTAAATAAGTTAAATCAAAAGCAAATTATCGCAGCATGGCAAAGTGGCCTCTATATTCTTTACCATCTTCTCTCGTAACCACAAACCAGTAATCTGTTGAAGGTAGTTGGATGCCGTTAAGAGTACCGTCCCAACCTTTAGAGGCTGAGCCGAACGCGGTTATGATTTTACCATACCTATCCATAATAACAACTTTCATGTGGGGTTCCTTGGCAGCATATCGTATGTTCCAGGTGTCATGAGCGCCGTCTCCATTAGGGGTAAAATAATTTGGATAATTTAACAAAACAATTTCTTTAGTATCCTGCCCGCAACCGTGGGCATCTTTAACATACACAGTATACACACCTGCCTCAAGGCCTGTAAATACATTTTCATGCTGGTAGTTAACACCATCAAGAGAGTATAACATTTCTGCACCTTCGCCGGTAGCATAAATAGTGATCATATTTTCATCCTGAGTCCAGTCCTGAGTATCTATCTTTTTAATTTCAGGAGTTTCAGATCCTTTTATCTCAACTTCAGCATAGCTGTCACAGCTTGTAGTGCCATAACCGTTTTCTGCAATCAGGCTGTATATTCCGGGCTCTGTAACATAAATGTTTTGTGTAGTTGCACCGTTAGACCATAAGTAGCTGCTAAAACCTGCATTAGCTTTTAACAGTATCCTGCCTTCGTTACATATGGTACCTACTGTAGCAATAGTTGCCTCCCTGTACTGGCCAATAAATAACTTAAATGATGTTACACCGTGGCATAAAGAAATTTCGTTATGAACAAGCCTTGCAAATATTTCTTCGCCGTTACCTGTGCTCATGTGTAAAGCAGGTATTGCGTTAACACCCAGGTCGGCATCTTCAAAAGTAGCGTGGTAGGTAATTGTATACATTACACTGTTGCTGTTTAAAGGCCCAAGGATATCATCATCCTGATCTTTTAAGTTAAACTGGTAGTTACCACCGTTGTTGGCTTCTATACAAAGCACAAGGTCTTCCGGCTGTGTAGCATCGGCAATAGACGGCAGCGTTTGTACATTAAAGCCCTGAGTAACAATATTACCACAATCGTCTTCTATCTGGAAAACATATTCTGCCGGTGCAAGGTCTACAAATATGTTGCTTGTGCCGTTATCAAAAGAAAAAGGGGCGCCATTTTTCTCAATGATCTTATAAGCGGTAACCTGTCCTGTAACATCAAGGAATACATCATTTGGTTTACCAACACATGCAAGTGAGTAGGCTGTATTTATGCTAAACTGATCAGTATACGTAAACTCGCCCAACACACTTAAACAAATTGTATTAGCTGAAGAAGCGTTGCTAAATGTTTCAAATTTCTTAAGTATCCTGAATTTTCCCGTAAGGTTAAGATTGTTTCTAACTACGTAGTTTATAAGTTTAAAACTATTTGCAGTTACCGGTACTTCACCCTCTGTATATAATGTGCCGTTGTACATATTGCCCCAGGCATTGCTCTCAGGATAATATTTTTGCATCCAGTATGTAGCACCTTCGGTACCATTACTACTATCTGTAACTTTAATAGAGAAGCTACCACAACTTGCATTGTACACAAAATTGTCTGTAGCCGGGGTATATCCTAATACGTCAATAGTTTTTTCTTTAACAATACCACAAATATCTGTAGCAGTAAATGTGTATGTACCTTCCGGCAGGTTGCTCATATAAAAATCACCGTTTGCTATAATATTGGCCGATACATCATATGGTAAAGATTGTGCAAAGGCAGTAGGCGCAGCTGTAATTTGAACATTTGTAAGATCTCCGTTACCACTTTGATATCTAACTGTACCAAAACCAGGGTCGCATGCCGGCAGTGTTACAAGGAAAAAGTCTTTTTCTACAAAAGGCGGAACTGTTATATTTTTTGAGTAAGTAAAGCCACAATCATCTGTAAAAGTAATTGTATAGGCACCTATAGGCATATTTAAGAGATTAAGTTCTCCCTGAGTGTTTATTATAGATGATACATCTTGTGGCAGTGCCTGTGTTTGTGTATAAGCAGCCGGAGCGGCAGTTATAATTGCATTAACAATTTTAGTATCTGGTACAGATAGGTTTATCCTTCCAAATAAGGAAAAACACCCATTGTTAGTTGCACTTGCAGATGGTACAGGCTTAACAAATTCTATAAGCAGGGTTTCGGTATCAGTCCTTCCGCAAGAATCTGTAATCTCTACAACATAAGTACCAAAAGGAACCGGGTTGGTTGTACTGCCATAACTTACAGTAGATGCTGTGAAGGGGCCTGCAGGGGTGTTATTAAACGCTGCAGGGTTAAAGCCTGCAGGTACACTTATAAAGTTAACCGTATAAGAACCCACATATCTTGAAACATTAAGTTTTAAGTATTTATTTGCACATGGTGCAGTTGCCGGAGCAAGAGATAGTATTACAGCAGGATCTACCACAAAACTATTTGCATATACCGCAGAACAGCCATCGGTAACTTTAAGTTCATAAGTATAAGACTGTGTTTGATAACGAGGCAGCACTGCAGATACCGTTAACGAATTTGGATCACCTTCAGCAAAATATTGATCTATAACTATTTCGTTACCACTTATGTCAAGAGCCGATAGCGTATGCTTCACCGTTAGCGGATAGCTTATAGTCCCGGCAGATGGTGTAATGGTATTATTTACCGTAAAAGAATCGCAAAGCGGATTTGTAGCATCAGGGTAAGTAGCATCTGATATATTAAGTACTGCATTTATTAAAGATAGTGTGTAGGTTTTAACTTTACCTACACCACAGTTATTAAACACCCTTACTTTATAGGTACCTGCTGGTAGCGCTTCAAATATATTAGATGTTTGCATAGGCCTTAAAACGGGACCTGCAATAATTTCGCACGAGGCAAAAGTACCCGATGTAGTTTCTACCAGGATACTGCCACCTGTAGCACAGTTTTGATTTTCTGAAGACAGCGTAAACACAAGAGGCACGATTGCACTTGCTATGGTTACAGTTTGTTCTTTTGTACCAAGCTGGCTCCCTAAAGATTGTAATGCAACAACTTTATAAGTGCCCGATCCTAAGCTACCAAGGTATGGTGTGGTTAAAACAGCCACAGAGCTGGTCGTATTAGGCAACTTATACACCTTATAAAGCATAGATGCTCCCGGGGTGGTATTAGATACCGTAAAAGTTAATGAGCCATTACCTAAACAGGTTTCATCTGTCTTAGTAACCGACAGGTTAAAGTTTGTTACCTGAGCATTTACAAATGCTGTAAAGAATAACAAAATCAATGTAGCTAATTTAATTTTTTTCATACTGCTTGTAATTTTCCTTGTCATTTAAAAAACTTAGTTTTTGTTATGATATAACATTCACTCAATATTGAGTTTTCATCATCATCTACACTGCAATATTATAAAAAAAAAACATATAAATAGTTGATTTATAAGTAGTTAGACTTGTAATTCGTCGATGGTTTTTGTAATATCTACATATTAAATATTTCTTAAAACATACAATTGACTAAATATCAGATGCTTAACTAAACTTTAAGAAGTAGTTGTTAATATTTGAATAATGTTAAAATTTATCTTTTTATCGAAAAAATTAATAAATTTTGATTTTTTAATACATTAAACTCAAATAATTAAGTTAATATTTAAGAATAATAAAATATAAAACGAAAACATAACCTACTATGTATTAGGAATTTACTGTCATTTTTAACAAAAATTTTAGAATTTCTGCGTAAAATGCTTCATAATGAAGTTTTGTAATCAATATTTAAAAATCAAAGATGATTTAACAGCCTGTTTAAGTTGACAGAAGTGAGGGATTTATAATTTGAAGATCACTAAGAGGTGATTGAATAATATTCTACTATGGAATAGATAACTATCCAATTAGCCAACTTTGGGATATATCCC
>NZ_VJVZ01000011.1 GCF_007097145.1 Flavobacterium zepuense
AATTTAGTTGTTTGATATTGAAAATGAGTAATGTATGTTTAATATTATAAAGTTATAGTTTCTAAAATATTCAAAATAGTAATATCCCATTCAAAAAAACAAAATACGGACTAAATATATAACGTTTTTATGATTTATTTAGGAAAATACATCAAAAAAATAAAAAAACAGTATAAAAATGAGATACTGCCCTTATCTATAAAAGTAAAAAAAACTCCCGCCCTAAATAGAACGGGAGAATTTTTACCAATTTAATTAATCTTGTCTGTTAATGTAAATCCATCCGGTTTTAGTTTCACCGTTGGCACGCTCAAACATAAAGAAGTATGTACCTGTTGGCAGTTCGTCACCACTATTGGTTTGTCCAAACCACTCGTCTTTGTACATATTTTTACTGTATACCTCTTTACCATAACGGTTAAAGATCTCCAGTTTTTTAATATCAAAACCGCTAAGGTCAAAGTTGTCATTTTTACCATCGCCGTTAGGAGAGATACCTTTTTGTACCAGGCAGCTTGCTGAGTCTACAAATGCTTCTGCATTTGCAGGGCAATCGCCGGCTAAAGGAGTTACTTTAACATAGTATGTTTCAGGCTCAGTGTTTGTAACAACTAATGTTGAAGCATCTGTACCTACAACTGTACCGGCACTGTTTGTCCATTCAAACGATACATTATCTGCATTGTGCAGTAAATCCTGCTCAAATGATACTGTTAGGGTATAATTGTTATCAATACATCCCTGAACTACAGATACCACAGGAAGTGCAGTTACTGTAACAGTAGTAGTAGCGGTTACCGAAGGACAATCTGTTGTACCTGCAACAGTATTAGAAACTGTATACGTACCCGGTGTACTTGCAGCAAGGTTAATAACACCTGTTGCACCATCTATTACCAATCCTGCAGGCGAAGCGGTAAATGTACCGGCAACATCTGTTAATATTGGAGATGGGTTAGTTGTTTCATCCTGGCAGTATGCAGCTGATGCATAGCTAAATGTTGGTACCGGGGCAGGAAGTATATTAACTGTAACACTTTCTGTTACCTCGCCACAACCGGCGGCTGCAGCAACAGTATTAGTTACAATATATGTACCTACTGCGCTTGTGCCCGGAGTTATAGTTCCTGTTGCAGGATCTATAATAAGGCCTGGAACATCTACCGTAAATATGCCGGCAACGCCACCTGTATTAAGTACCGCAGGAACGTTTTCTGCATTTTGGCAAACCGATGCAAATGCATAAGTAAAGCCAGCTACAGGTAGTGTGGTTATAACAACCTGTGTAGTAGCTATTACTTCCTCACATCCGCCTGCTGCTGCAACTGTATATGTTACAGTATAAGTACCGGCTGTACTTGCAGCAAGGTCTATATCTCCTGTAGTTGCATTGATAACAACAGCACTATCGGCAGAATAAACACCACCTAAAGCGCCTGTTTGTGTAACAGTAGCTGTACCTGCATTAGAGCAGTATGGTGAGTTAGCATACGATATTGCAGCAACCGGTTGTGTTGTAATAACAACCTCTGTAGTTGCAGTAACTTCGGCACATGGGCCAGAAGCGGCTATGGTATAGGTTATAATATAAGTACCAGGAGTTGCTGTTGTAACATCAATTTCACCTGTTACAGGGTCTATAGCAAGGCCATTGTCTGCACTATAAGTTCCGCCTAAAGTACCGTTAACCGGTAGTGGCTCAACAGTTCCTGCGTTAGAGCAGAAAGTAGTGCTTGGAGTGGTACCATAACCTATTTCAGCTTGTGGCGCTTCTAAAATTTCAACTGTTGTAGTTGTTACAAATGCAGGACATGAAGCTGTAGCTGCAAGAGTATACGTTACAGTGTAAGTACCTACAGTGCTATCGGCAAGGTTTATTGTACCTGTAGCAGCATCTATAGATAAGCCTGCGGTTGATGTATAAACACCACCTGCATTACCTGTTTGTGTAACAGTAGCATCTGTACCGTTAGAGCAGTAAGGGCCTGCATAAGCAATTGTAGCAGTAGGTGCCGGGGCAACGGTAATAACCCATTGTACTGTTTGCGTACAAGAAATTACATCGCTATCGGCAATAACTACATAAAGTGTTTGTGTAGATGCTGTAAATACTGAACCATCTGCGATAGGGTTAGCGTTTACGTTTGCATCTGCCTGAGACGTGTAAACGCCTACAACCTCATATTGATTAGGATCAAGATCACCTAAAAGTACATCGTAATCTACTGTTAAAGATGCAGTACCATTTGAGCCACAAAGTGTTACAGGATCTGGTGTTGGAGCAACAAATGTTGGGCTTAACGCAACGGTAAACTGATCTGTAATTACTTCAGTTGTAGGCTGGTTAGGATATGTTACAACAACGCTGTATACGTGTGTACCAAGTTCTGTAACATGAATAGTTTCAGAATCGTCATCTGATTCCACTACTTCAGGATCAGTAATTTCCTCACCATCCATAAACCACTGATAGCTAAAGCCTGAGAAATCTGTAGGGTTGCCAATAGTTGCTGTTATATCAGCTTCATCGGCAGCACATAATATCTGGTCTGCACCAAGTTCTACAGTAATATCACAGCTTGTAGCACCAGCGCCCGGAGCGTTGATGTTAGTTTGCGTAAGGGTTATATTACCGGCCTGGCCGTTAAAGTTTGTTAAAAGTAACGCATATACCTGGCCAGCCTGTGTATTAGCTAAAGAGAAAATCTCAGTTGCTGATGCAGAGTAGCTACATGCTACTATTAGCGGGTTAGCACCCGGTACAAGCTCTATCTGGCTACAAGCATCAAGTTGAGATGTAAACGGCCCAAAGGCTGCAAAGTCAACATCAATAGGCGTGCCTGCGTTGCTTACCTGTGTAAGGGTAAAGTTAAGATTACCAGGAGAGTCTACAGTGAGGTAATACCATATAGGGTTAGGCGTACTGCCTAAACAGCCAATAGAACCGTAACCTGTAACTCCTGTAGAGTTAACAACAGGTACACCGCTATCGCCTGCACAGAAAGGTTCTGCATCACCAGGGCCTACTGTAGGGGTTGTAAAGTTGGTTTGCACCCAGTCGCTAAAACCATTTACAGAAGGACATACCGCTCTAACATATACCGTATATTGAGTAGATACTGTTAATCCTTCCTGTATATATTCCGGAGAAGTAACCACAGTACCTGATGTAGGTGTCGGGGCACTTGCAGGTAATACAACAACTTCCCATGAAGTTTCAGATCCATCAGGAGTCCATGAGAATGAAGCACCCGTACCTGATAAACATGTAACAGAAAGATCTAAAGGATCCGGGCATAATGGGTCTGTTTCATGCTGGTAAGGGCCGGCCCATGTACTGTTGCTTGTAGTGCTACAAATTGTACGAACATAAATATCATATGCTGTACTTGCTGTAAGCTCATCTATAACAGCCTCCGGTGTAGTTGTGGCAATTACGTTTGTAGTTGGAGTTTCGCCCGGAGCATCGCCACCGGCTACAGTATAATACACTTCGTAAGTAGCACCTACAATTACAGATGGTGTCCACTCTACATCAATGGTAGTTGTAGTTTCATCCGTTATGGTAACACCTGCCGGAGGTAAACATGCAGGGAAAAGACAATCTACTTCGCCTACAAAGAGCATAGAGTTTTGTGTGCCTGTACCCGCTGGTTTTGTATAAAGCGTTTGTGTGAATGGGTTTACAATTGATACACCTACCTCGCCGGCAAAATTTCCGCCTGCGTTCCAGTATAATTCAAAAGGAACACCATTACATAAAGGAACCTGTACCGTTACAGGGCCAACGCCTGTTGTAAATGTAGAACCTATAGTTGCAACAGGTATACCGTTTTGAGATACTGTCATGGTATTGCCATTCCAGCCATCGCCCCAAGAGTCTGTCATTACAAAGCTATAGTTACATTGTGTTGACGGGTCGCATATAGGAGTGTTAAATAATATTGGGCCAGACCATAAACTCTTATCGTCATCGGCACATACTGCCCTTACATAGTAATTGTACTGTGTAGCGGCTGTAAGTGTGGTAATAGTATAAGGAGGAGCCGTAGTAACAGTAGTACCTACTGTAGAAGCCGTAGGAGCCGGTTGTGTACTTGGCACTACATAAACTTCCCATGCAGTTGCCGTACCCTGGTTAGTCCAGTTAAGAACTGCCTGAGTTTCTGTAATACCGGATACGGTTAACGCAGTTGGCTGCGGACATGTAATAATGCTAAAGTTAACATTATCTATAGCTGCTGGTGGCTGTGTACCTATAATTCCGTCGTTTCTCCACTCAAATACAAGTCGCATTGTGCTGTTTGCATAAGTAGATACGTTTTGTACAACGCTAACGTTTGTCCAGGCAGCACTGCCCACAAGGTTACCACCTATTTGTATACGGTTAGTGCCTGGAGCAATTTGTGTACCCGCAGTTGGGGTAAATGTTGTAGGAACAAGCCATACCCTAATGTAGTCAAAGTTGTTTTCGCCAACATTTTTCCATGAGAAAGCAAGGTTAGCATCTGTAGTACCGGCAGGAATAACTATATCCCTGTATGCCTGTACAACCGATGATGCATTTGTTGTATAAGCGTTACTTACACCATTATCATTCGTTACGTATAACGAGTGTGTAGGGCTAAGGCTTGTTGCCGTACCTATTGCCCATTTGTTGGTTTGTGTACCGTTGTTAAGTGTCCAGTTACCGTTATCTGTACCTTCAAAATCCTGAACATAATCAGTTACAGCAGGAATTTGCGGTGTTGTAAAGCTAACAGGGCCTGTCCATAAGCTTACTCCATCGTCTGTACCACAATTACTTCTTACCCAGAAATAGTAAGTTGTAGATGGTGTAAGCGGAGTTTGTGTATAAGTGGTTGCGGTTACCGTTGTAACAGGAGTTGTGCTTGCAGTAGGAGCTGTATTGGTTGTAGACCAATATACATCATACGATTCTGCACCTCCCGAAGGGCCTGTCCATGTGTAAGTAGCAGCACTATCTGTAAGTGTACTGATAGTTAAAGCTGTTGGCTGAGAACATGTAATAACACTAAGGTTAATGTTATCTATAGCGGCCGGTGGGTTACTACCGCCACTTGTATCATCCCTCCACTCAAAAACCAGCCTCATTGTGCCATTTATGTATGGGGTAGTTGTAAGAAGTGTGTTAACCGTTGTCCAGTTGCTGTTGCCAACAAGTGGGCCTGCCACCATTATACGATCGGCAGCTGCAGTAATTTGCTGGCCTACTGTAGGGGCAAAACTTGCAGGAACCTGCCATACTCTAATATAATCCCATCCTGTTTCACCTAAATTCTTCCAATCGAAAGAAAGGTTAGTCTGATCAGCCCCTGCAGGAACTGCGAAATCCCTGTAAGCATGAACCACAGATGCCTGAGTGTTGTTATAGGCATTTGTAACACCAGCGGTGTTAGATATATACAATGAGTGTGTACCGCCATTTGATGTTGCAGTACCTACATACCATTGGTTAGGCTGGTTACCATTGCTTAAAGACCATCCTGTAGGAGTGGTTTCAAAATCCTGTGTGTAGTTTAATGTTGCAGGAACCTGCGTTGTCATAAAACTATAAGGGCCTGCCCAGGCACTAAAAGTACCGTTGCCGCAATCGGCACGTACATAGTACTCATAAGCCGTAGCTTCTGTAAAAGCAACGCCACCTGGCGTAGTAGCAGATACAGGGTAGTTAGTATTTGTAGTTACTGTAGTACCTGCACCTGTAGGTATGCCAGATCCCGGGTTTTGTACCACAAGCTGCCATGATGTGGCGGTGCTTGGGTTAGACCACGATAAGTTTGCAGATGTTGCTGTTGCCCCTGTTGTAGGAAGCCCTACCGGTGGTGCACAGTTTACCTGCTGTATAGTTAGTGTATATGGGGTAGTTTGTGGCGTAGCCCATGTAGAGATAACTATATAATAAGTTGTATTTGCCGTTACTGATAACGATGGAATATTAAGGGGTACTGCCGCCGATGATGATGCACCGCCTACGCAGCTTACACCTACGTTTGCACAACTGTTGTATACAAACACACCTGTCCATGCACCGTTATTAGTTACATCTATACTAATTACACCTGTAGTAGTAGGGGTATAAGCATAAAATACATCATTACCGTTTAGGTAAGGGCTTGTAGTACCACAGCCGGTTGCTCCCGGGCTGTTCTCTACAGTATCGCCATAGTTAGATGTGTTATCTGTAGTAGAGTAAGGTATGCTACCTACAACAATAGGCGAGCCACAGGCTTCTCCTACCGCAGTGGTACTAAAGTTAAAAGGGCCTACCCAGATACTTTCTCCACCGTCAGAACACAATGCCTTAACATAGTATTTATAATCAGTGTTCTCTGTAAGTGTTACACCGCTGCCTGCAGTTCCTGCAGGGAAAGGCAATGTACCTGTATAAGTTACACCCACTCCTGTAGGTACGGCTGTTACTGGTAAAACCTCAATTTCCCAAGAGGTTGCGCCACTTGGGTTAGCCCAGCTAAGGTTAGCTGTAGTAGTTGTAATGCCAGTGGCTGTAAGTGCACTTGGATCCTGGCACTTAGCGGTTACTTTTACATTATCTATAGCCCATCGCTCTGCGTTATCTCCTTCCATTACAAAGGCAATATACCTAAATGAGCCGGCCATGGTAGCAGGCAGGTCTAACGTTTTTTCTGCCCAGGCCTGTTGCGTAGGGTTTATCTGAAGTTCTGTCCAGGTAACCTGCGGAGTGCCAAAGTTAGCCGTGTTGGTTTGGTTCGCCACGCTGTCGTCTGCCTCGGCAACGGGGTTAGATACGTATATTTTAAATGAAGATCCCTGATCGGCATTAAAAAATAAACGAGAATAAAAATGCAACTGAGGATTAGTTGGCATTTCAATAAGTGGCGTTATAAGCCAGTCTGTTGCAACAGTTGTAGGTGCAACGTTTTCACGGTCAAGAAACGCCGAGTGCGTTCCTTCAAATGCAGGCTGTGCAGCACCGCCATTGCCCTGAATCCACCATACGGTAGGGCCATTGGCCTCGCTTACTAAAGCCCATCCGGCGGGCCCGCCAGCCCCCGAACCTGTTTGTGTAGTCCACGTGCCTTCAAATCCCTCCTCGGGTAACCCGGGTTGTGCGTAAGCACAGAGTGAAAGACAAAACATGAAAAACAAAAGGGTAATTTTTTTCATAGTTTTTTAGGTTTAAGAAAATTTAATCTTCAAATTTATAAAAATATAACATATGGTTAACGTTATGTTGAATTTTAACAGAAAAATTTCTTTTTGCGCTTTTTTATAATAATGTAAAAATTAAATGGGCTTAATTTTTGTAAATTTGTAAAACAATATAATGTGATATATGCTGGAGAAAGAAACTATTAGCTTTGAAAAAACAATACTTGCGGGTATTATTACAAAAGAGCAGAACGAAGAAAAATTAACAGAATACTTAGATGAATTAGAATTTTTAACCTATACCGCAGGCGGGCAGGTGGTTAAACGTTTTAATCAAAGGATGGAGCGCCCCAACCCAAAAACCTTTTTGGGGACCGGAAAAATTGAGGAAATACATCTTTACATTAAAGAACATGATATTAAGACTATTATTTTTGATGATGAGCTTTCGCCTGCGCAACAAAAGAACATTACCAAAATATTGGACATTAAAGTTTTAGACCGTACTAACCTTATCCTTGATATTTTTGCACAGCGTGCAGAAACATCATACGCCCGCACACAGGTAGAGCTGGCACAGTGTATTTACCTGCTGCCACGCCTTAGCGGTATGTGGACCCACCTTGAGCGCCAGCGTGGTGGTATAGGTATGCGTGGCCCCGGTGAGACTGAGATTGAGACCGACAGGCGTATTGTGCGCGACCGTATTGCTTTGTTAAAAGAAAAGATTAAAACCATAGACAAGCAAATGGGTGTGCAGCGCGGCAACCGTGGCGCCATGGTTAGGGTAGCCCTTGTAGGTTACACTAATGTGGGTAAAAGCACCCTTATGAATGTTATTAGTAAAAGCGAGGTATTTGTAGAGAATAAACTTTTTGCAACGCTTGATACTACCGTGCGTAAAGTGGTTATTAAAAACCTGCCGTTCCTGTTATCTGATACCGTTGGGTTCATCCGCAAACTGCCTACACAGCTTATCGACTCGTTTAAAAGTACGCTTGACGAGGTTCGTGAAGCCGACTTGCTGTTGCACGTGGTAGACATTAGCCACCCTGATTTTGAAGACCACATAGCATCTGTGAACCAGATATTGCAGGATATTAAGAGTAATGATAAGCCTACCATAATGGTTTTTAATAAAATAGATGCCTATAAGCCGCTTACCATTGATGAAGATGATTTGATTACCGAGAAAACATCACGCCACTACTCGCTGGATGAATGGAAAGCCACATGGATGAGTACCGTAGGGCAGGATAAAGCACTGTTTATTAGCGCTACCAACAAAGAGAATTTTGAAGACTTTAGGGAAAAGGTATACGAGGCGGTGCGTGCTATACACATTAGCCGCTTTCCTTACAACAACTTTTTATACCCTGATTATAAAGACAACCACGCCGAAGAGAAAGAATAATGGCGACCCTGTTACAAGGCAGTATATTCTGGAGCTATGATTTTGAGGTAGCCAACCGCAACAGATCTACAGATTTTGGGTATCAATTTAGCGGTACAGGCCCTTTTTATACGCATTGCGGTACTATTGTTTTGAAAGATGGAGCACTATCAATTTCGGGCGATGTTAATATAGATATGCCTTTAGGCGATATAATACAGCTGTATTTAGGGTTTGATGAAATTTACACGCCTCTTTTGGCAAAAAACTTCGGACTCTTTTGGAAACCGTTGCGTATAAAAACAAATTATAGCACCCTATACATTATTATAGATTATAATTTTCTTTTCAGTAAAAATAAAAAGTGGTACAACACGATTGTACAGCTTTTAAGCCCATAAAAAAAGCCGCATCCTATTAAGAATGCGGCTTTTACTATTAAAACGGATAAAATTATAAAGAAGCAACCAGTTCTTTCCACTCCTGCAATTCAGGGATGCCCGGCTTACGCTTGCCAAAGAACTGAACGATAATTTCGCCAAGTTCATTAAACACCTCAACAGCGGTAACTTCGCCATCTTCGGTTGGTTTGCGCACTATCCAAACCTGGGCAATTTTGCTCATATCCAGGTGAAGGTTAAAATCAGGGTCCATTACATTAAACCACTCGTTGTGCCACATTGTTTTGCGCACGCGGCCGGTGTGTATTTGTATGTTACCCCTGTTGCCTACAAAGCACATAATAGGCAGTTTGCTTTCGGCAGCGCCTTCAAGCATTTTTACAACCACTTCTTTATCTACTTTTTTAGCAAGGTTTTCGTTTGGAGCAAGGCGAAGCGCCTGTGTACGGGTTACACCAAACCTTTTTAGCATACCAAAGAACGCGTGAGTATCTTTAAGAGTACTCCATGCAGCCTGAAAACCTTCAACATCAATATCGCTGTCCGGTTTTTCATCAATTACAAGCGGCACCTCAACCACAGTTTCTTCTGTAGTTTGGTTGTCTGATGTATATTTTGCTACCAAAACATCAAATGCAGCAGCATCGCTATCGGCAGTAAGGTATATTTTATGGATGGCAAGGCCGTCTTTACCAAAAAACTGAAGGCTTTTACGGTCGCCGTGCTCGCCTGCTTCAGATACTGCATAAGCTTTATCCCAGTGTGAAAGGAAAATACGCATATCGATATCCTGGCCTACAAACAATCCTGCAAACGGAGAGCTAAAATCAGGGTTAAGGTAAACACCTTTGCGTTCGTGCACGCACTCATCGTTACGGGTAAGGCCCATAACTTTGCCAAGGGTCTCTACTTCAGATAAAATAGCGGCAAACTCCGGGCGAAGGCGCGTAATGCTTTCTCCTGTTTGTGTGGCAAGAAGTTCTGCCTCGCTAACGCCAAGTTTCTCGGCTGCATTACGTATCCTTAAATGCGGGGTTTCTGCTTTAAGGGCGTCCCACTGTTGTTTTAATGAATTAACGATTGTACTCATATGCTATAAAATTAGGTTCCAAAAATTATTAAGGGGTTCTGATTAACAGGGTTGGGGCAAATGGTGCACGGAAAATTGTAAACACTGCTGATGATCTCGCGGGTAAATACCTTATCGGGAACATCGTGCGCTACTATTTTGCCCTTTTTAAGCAGCATTACCCTATCGGCAAACTGGGCAGCCAGGTTAAGGTCGTGCAGTACCATTACAGCCGTATTGCCACGCTTTGTAAAGTTTTTAATGGTGTGCAGTATGCGGTGCTGGTGCAGCACATCCAGGTTATTAAGGGGCTCATCTAAAAAAACAAGCTTTTGCACTATATCATTATCCAGTTGGGCCAGCACACGGGCAAGGTGCACACGTTGTTTTTCGCCACCGGAAAGTGAATTGTACTCGCGGTTTGTAAGGTGCACCACATCGGTCTCTGCCATGGCTTTTTGTGCAGCCTCTTCATCGGTTTTATGCGGAATGGAGCTGAAATACGGGTAGCGGCCCATCATAACCACATCTTTTACCGATAGCGGAATATCATGGCTGTTACTTTGTGAAAACTTGGCCTTGCTGTATGCCAGTTCCTTATTATCCCACTCTTTAAAGGTTTTCTTTTTAAAGAAGATAGGATCTTTGTGCTTATCCATCTCGTTGGACAGTAGGCTAAGCAGGGTGCTTTTACCTGCGCCGTTAGGGCCCACAATTACAAGAAGTTCACCGTGGTGTACAGACACATTTATGTTTTCGAGTATCGAAAACTTGCGGTGGGCGTAGGATACATTACTGGCTTCTAACATAATTTACATTGTGTTCCTGTTGCGGATCAATATTATTATAAAAATAGGCGAACCCATAAAGGCGGTAAGCACACCAATAGGTATTTCGCTTGGCGGGGCTATGGTACGGCTGATGGTATCGGCCAAAAGTAGCAACATGCTCCCAAAAACTGCCGATAAGGGCAATATTATATGATAGTTACTCTTAAAAACAAGCCTTAAAATGTAAGGCACTATTAAGCCTACAAAGCCTATGGTACCTGCAAATGCAACGGTTGTACCTACAAGTAAAGCTGTTAAAATTACTATCTGCTTTTTTATACGTTCTACCGGTATGCCAAGGTGCTGTGCATCTTTTTCGCCCAGCATCATGGCATTAAGTGCCTTGCCTTTGTTAATAAGAAAGTAATATGACACCGCAACAACCGTTGCCAGTATGGTATTCTTCGTCCAAGTGGCACCGGCAAGGCTGCCAAGGTTCCAAAACGTAAGGTCGCGCAGCTGGTCGTCTTTACTAAAATAAATAAGCAAACCCATTACGGCAAAGCCCATAGCGGTTATGGCAACACCTGTTAAGAGCATCATAACCACATTGGTGCGGCCATTTTGGGTAGATATGCGGTACACCATAACCATAGTAATAAGCGAACCTACAAATGCCATTATGCTTAAAAGCGAATACTGCAAGAACTCCGGTATGTACGGGCGTATGTAACTGCCCAGCACAATGGTAACGGCTGCAAAGAGCGATGCTCCTGCGGTTATACCAATCAAATCAGGTGTGGCAAGCGGGTTGCGGAACATACCTTGCAAACACGTACCCGATACCGATAGTGCACTACCAATTAATATGGCCATTACAATACGCGGTAGGCGCAGCTGCATGAGCACAAACTCATCGGCCGGGTCTATACTGCCGTCGTGATTTATAAGGCCTGTAAAAATTTCGTAAAACGAATGCTTCTCAAAAACATATACACCCATATATAGCGAAACTACTGCCAGTGTAACCAGCAGTAGTAAGCTTACAATAAGGTATAATGGCAATTTATTTTGCATCTGCGGCAAGCTTGCTGTTTAGCTGGGCAGCAGCCTCGCCTAAGCGTGGGCCAAAGCCACTAAGCAAACCTCCATCCATAGTAATGATCTTTTTATTTTTACCGGCGTTAGTTTTATCTACACCCGGAATTTTAAGTACGCCTGCATCGCCTTTAAGGCTTTCAACACCGCTGTCGAACATTAAAATAACATCCGGGTTGCCTTTAATAAGCGCTTCCGGGGTTAACGGTTTAAAGTCGGCAAACTCTGTAATGGCATTTTTACCGCCTGCAAGGGCAATAACCTGGTCTACCGGAGTTCCTGTACCGCTAACCATTAGCATGTTAGCGCCACGGGCATAAATAAATAATACTTTAGGGGCAGATGCAAGAGGCTTAACCGCTTTTAGGTCGGCATCTACTTTATCCTGTAGTGCTTTAAAATCTTTATGGCCTAAAACACCTGCCACATCGGCAATAAGTTTTTTGGTACCCTCCGGAGTAAACTCCTGTTTGATAATCTCATACTTAACACCTGATGCCTTAATCTTAGCGGAAAGGTCCGGTGTCAGATCTTTATCGGTAGCCAGTATAAGTGTTGGCTGTAATGCCATAATAGCTTCTATAGAAACACCGTGTGCAACGTGGCCGAGGTCTTTAGCTGTTTTTTTAACGCTTTCAGGGTACGTGCTGGTAACATCTACACCTACAATTTGAGCTTCATGGCCTAAGGCAGCTACAACCTCTGTAACCGCGCCGTTAAGCGAAACGATTTTAAAGGTTTCGATTTTAACAACCGTATCGGTAGCATTAGTGGTTGGCTCGGTAGTTTTTTCTTCTTTTTTACAAGAAACAGTAGCCAGCATAACAAGGGTTAATGCCAGTAAAGTATGTAATCTTTTCATTTGGTTTACGGTTAATTTATTTTTATTAAATCTAAATTAGCGCAAATCTATTGTTTTTATTTAGAATGAAAAAGAATAGGACAATAAAAAATAGTGAATTAATGGTAACCGCCTGTGGAATAACGCATGGATAGATAGTCAGATGTATTATTAAAACCGGGGGGCGTTTAATTTAATGTCTTCTTTGGTACGGGCTATAAATTGATAATCATTACCATATTTTGTAAGGATACCCCTTATCTGTCCGCTACCGTTTGGTACGGCGTTGCCTGAAAACTCAGCCTGGGCAGTAGTCCTGAAAATCAGAGTATCGCCGGTAGCATCTTTAAGTAAATGATTGGTGGCACCGCCAATATCGTTATTGCTTTCGTAATAGGTATGCCCAACCGATGTATCGGCAAACTGTACGTTGTCAATCTCGACTAACTTATTAAGGTAGCTGTCGTTTTTAAGTTGGGTAAGGGTTACATGCTGTACTAATGTTTCTTCCGGCACTACAGTGCACGAACGGTTAAGGTAAGTAAGATAATCGGCTTCCGGCAGGCGGCCTATGGTTGCAAAACCGTTTATTAAATAAACGCCGCCCAGATTAAGCGACCCATTGTACAGTTGTGTGTAAAGGCCATTGAGTTTGATCAAAACCTTGCGGCCCGGCTCAAAGTTGATAAAGGTGGATGTAACATCTACATCTACACTAAACCCAAACGATGCATCTAAGGTTTGGAATGAAATCGTTTTATAAAAATTACCGCCTTTATCGCTGCTGGTAACGTAAGCTTCAATAATATCATCGCCCGAAATGGCTGTATTATCTGCATATAGCTGCACCTGAGATGTAGCCGGAATTGCCTGTGGTTCCATGTTCTTAACCAACGTAGTGCCATCACAATCCAGCACTGGGGTATTGTAATCATCATCGTTTACACAACCTGCCATAATTATAATCAGGCTTAGGGCGATGAGGTATTTATAAAGTGTTTTCATATCTTAAAAGTTGAGATAGAGGTTTAAAAAATAAGTTCGGCCATAGCCGTAAAAATATTTGGCACCAAAGGCCGGCGTGCCGCTGATAACATCTTGATTGAGCTGGCGATAATTGGCATTGCGAGCCTGCTCAAAACCACCCGTTTTATAGGTAACATCAAACAGGTTATTTACGCTTCCAAAAAAGCCCACGATGTATTTACCAAACTTCCACGATTTACCGCCCTGAAGGTTAACCAGGTAAAAAGCATCAAATTTTTCCTGTTTTAAAAGTTCGTGGGTTCGCTCGCTGCTTACTTCCGGGAACGGGAAACCGTTTACATCAGCCGGGTTCTTTAAAAAGTTAGTGGTGCGCAGCAATGCCGACACGTCTAAATAATTGTTTGCCAAATAATTGACGTTGGTGCCTACCCACCAATAATCAGGGTCGCGGTATTCTATCCCTACGGCGTAGGCCTGTTGCGGCATACCGGGTAGTTTGTAGTTTTTCATGGTGGCAGCGCCAAAATTAGTAACCACCCCGTTAGGGTTTACCAAGCCCGTTTCCTGTTGCAGTGCAGCGAAAGCATCGTTATTAAGTAAAACGTTAGGGTTATTATCATACGTATATTGCCCATAAGAAGCCGATGCTGTAAGCTTAACGGTTGCCGTAAGTTTGTATTCAAGGCCAACTTCTAACCCCATCATTTTCTTGTCGATGTTCGTTACGGTTTCCGCTACAAAAGCATTCGAGTCGGCCGACTCAATACCTTCGAAAACACCTTCGGCAAAAAAGAAAGAGGTTTCTGCGGCATCTTTTATTTTGGAAAAATAACCCGTTATCCTTGCCTTTAAAAGTGGCGTACGCAGCAGGTAGCTAACATCGGCACCCGCAATGTTTTCGCTCTGTGGGTTTTCCCACACGCTGTTATTTAAGCGTGCATTAGGAAAGGTATTTCTTAAAGAGGGTGCTTTGGTCATGTAAACCCCGTTAAAAATAAACAGGTTACGGCCATTTAGCTTGTAAGTCACGCCACCTTTAAACCCAAAATTATCAAAGCTTATTTTTTGGCTTTTGCCGAAAGAATTATCGGCATAAATACCATTGCGGTACAAGCCATCGCGCTGATAGTCGGATCGTGAATAGGTTTGCGCCAAATAAAAATCAAAGATCTTATAGGTAAATTTAAACTGTGTAAAAGCGTTGTAGCTGTTTGCAGTAAGATTGTAATTATAGCCGAAAGTATCGCCAACGCCTACCTGCCGGTTAGGATTATTTAAATCAGCCTGTCCCTGGCTGCCGCGGTAAAATGGGTCGATATCGCTATAATAAGTCCCGCCAAGCAGGTCGAGCAAATTTTGGTAATTGTGCGATTTTAATTTGGTAAACGTAGCCCCTGCATTTAGGACTATGTGATTAGTAACCTGAGAGCGCAAAAGGGTAGTGGCGGTAAGGGTTTTGTCATCAGTACGGTCTTCGTATAAAACGTAACGACTTTGCGATGGTGCACGGTTAATTTCGGTGCCATTGCCATCAGTAACTGCTGTTGTATTGGCAAAATACATATTGTTCCAGTTAAGCTGTGGGTTAGCCGTAAAATTGCTCTGTGCCTGTTGGGCAAGTGCTATGTTTTGAGCGCTGTTCCCGGTAAATGTTCCGCCCAAGCCGCCAGGCTGGTAAGCCTGAGGCGCTACGCCAACCGAATTTTCGTACTGTGAGGTATAATAACTGGGCAGGTTTTGGTAAAAAGTAGGGTCGGGGTTGGTAACGTTCTGGAAATCGATACGGCTGTTGCCGATCTTACCAAACTGGTAGGCAATATTGGTATTTAAAGATGTATTGTTGCTTAGTTTCCAAAAGTGGCTTAGCATCAGTATTGGCTCTTCCACATCTTTATCGCGGCTGTTGCGCTTTTTGCCATCCTGCCAGCCCCAATAGGAATTATATTCCTTACCCATAAGCTGGGTAACTTCTGTAGTATTGGGCGAACTTTTACCACGGCTGTTTTGCGCATAAATACCGGTAAAGTTAAGGCTGTGCACATCGTTAAGCTTTTTCTCTACGCTTATAAAAGCCGAGTTGGCATCATAATCCGTCCCATCAAAATGGCCTTCTTGCGCCCATCTGCGCGAAGCAGAAACTACATACCCCCAGCCCTTGCGGTTCATGCCCGACGCATAGGTTGCCATAGCGCGCCAGCTGTAATTGGTATTAGCTGCTGCATACGATAGACGCGTTCCCGGCCTGAAGAGCGATGCCCTTGTATTAATTTCCTGCGTGCCCAGAATGTTGCCAAAAGTATAGTCAGACGGGGCAGAGCCCATAGTAAATTCCTGGTTGCGGGTAGCATCATTAAGGCCGCCCCAGTTGCTCCATTGTGGCCTGCCGTCGTATAGCTTGTTCATGCTTACACCATTTATCATGGTGGTGCCGTACGGGTTATCAAGCCCACGAATTTTAAACCGCGCCTGCCCCCAGTTAAACGCAGCCGCCTGCTGAAATACATCACGTGAAGCCTGTAAAAGTCCTGCCGTGTTTTCAGACCCGCTATTGTCATCGCCCAAATCGGCATCGGTAATGGCAATCAGGCTTTGCTGCTGCTCTGTATAGGTGTTTTCTTCAAGGAGTATTACACCCAGGTCTAACGGCCTTGCGGCAGATGCCTCAATACTAAACAGCTGGGTAACGTAGCCGCTGCTGCCCACGCTGATAACATGGCTGCCGGCGGCAATGGGGTTAAACATAAACGCTCCGTTGGCATTGGTTAACACCGCCTGGCCTGTTGCCTGTATGGCAGCCACCACGTTTTCCAGCGGTTGTTGCGTTTTGGCATCCAGCACCCGGCCCTGTACCGCTGTTGTTTTTTGCGCCCAGACCTGTGTCGAAAAAAAGAGTAATAAAAAACCGGGGAGTAGTTTTTTCATCAATACGTTTAAATTATTTCATTTCTTTGTATCAGGGCGCAAATGTACATTATGAGTACATTGAATGCCATATACAGTTTACTTTTGTTTGTACAATGATAAAACAATTTTACTTTGCCGTGTTTATGGTAATCCTCATTTTTGGGGTAAATGTTTGCGCGCAGGATAAAAAGTATAAGGTGCAAACTATTGCTTTTTATAATGTTGAGAACTTATACGATACTATTAACGACACTAAGGTTAACGATGAAGAGTTTACACCCAATGGCAAACAGTATTGGACGGCTGCTAAATATCAAAAAAAACTTGCTAACCTTGCCCACGTTATTGCCGGTATCGGATCGGGCGACAACCCCAATAATTCGCCGGTAATTATTGGCCTTGCCGAGGTAGAGAACCGTGGTGTATTGGAAGATCTTATAAAACAGCAATTACTGATTGAGAAAGACTACGGTATTGTGCATTTTGACTCGCCCGATCGCAGGGGTAGTGATGTTGCGTTGCTGTATCAAAAAAAATTGTTTAAACCCATAAGCTACAAAAATGTTGGCCTGTATAAAACCACTACCGCTGTTGCGGAAGAGGAAACTGACGAAACTACCGAAGACAAACCCGACACTTACAAAGGCCGCCTTTTTACCCGCGACCAACTACTGGTTACCGGTATGCTGGATGGGGAGGAGGTAAGCTTTATTGTAAACCACTGGCCGTCGCGGTCGGGTGGGGAGAAAAAGAGCAGTCCCGGCCGTGAAGCTGCGGCAGTACTTAACAGAAAGATAATCGACTCACTATACTACATTAACCCGCTGGCCAAGATTGTAAACATGGGCGATTTTAATGATGGCCCTTACAACAATACCCTAAAAAAAACACTTGGTACAAAAGGCTATAAAGACGATGTTAAGCCCGGCGGGCTCTTTAACCCTATGGAAAAAATGAGCAAAGAGGGCGATGGCACACTTGCCTATTACGATTCCTGGGATAT
This sequence comes from Flavobacterium zepuense, assembly GCF_007097145.1. Lineage (GTDB taxonomy): Bacteria > Bacteroidota > Bacteroidia > Flavobacteriales > Flavobacteriaceae > Flavobacterium > Flavobacterium zepuense. The sequence goes on from NZ_VJVZ01000011.1 coordinate 17,622, forward strand.
TTTTGATCAGATAATAATTTCGCAACCGTTGTTGGGTAAAGATTACAGTTCGTACCATTACTGGAAAGCGGGTATTTATAACCCTGTTTTTATAAAGCAAGGCAGTGGCAAATACAGTGAGTACCCGTTGCGTACCGCTAACGGTGAAGTGGGTTTTAGCGATCATTTCCCGGTGTATATTTATTTAATTAAAGAGGGGAAGAAGTAGTTTTTAGGTTAAGAGTTGCGGGTTTCGGGTTGCGTGATGAGCAAGAGTAAGAGCATCTGAGTGAAGCTAAGGCCTTGAACTTCGTTGCGTTAAGCAAAATAAAAGTTGAGGCGTTAAGAATCATTTGCTGTTTGAGCGTAAGCGAGTTCAAATGATTTAGCCGAAGCTTATATTTTGTAGCAAAAGAAGTTAGAGCCTTGAATTTTTGTTTCTTTTGTTTCAAGACAAAAGAAAACAATCCTTATCTTTAATTGAACTTAAAAACTACACACCATGGCACTTCAAAAGCCTTTTAACCTTAATAAATGGATCGAAGAAAACCGTCATTTACTTAAACCTCCTGTTGGTAATAAAAATATCTATCCACTGTCTGACGATTATATTGTAATGGTGGTTGCGGGCCCTAATGCCCGTAAAGATTACCATTATAACGAGACCGAAGAACTATTTTACCAGTTGGAAGGCAGTATTAAGGTTGTTGTTCAGGACGAAGGCGAGCGTAAGGAGATGGAGCTTAATGCCGGCGATATGTACCTGCATCCGGGTAAAGTGCCGCACTCACCCGTTAGGGGAGAAAATTCTATTGGGCTTGTGGTAGAACGTGTTAGGGCAGGCCGCGGTTTTACCGATGGGCTGCTATGGTTTTGCGAAAATTGCAACCATAAACTATATGAGGTTTTCTTTGAGCTCCATAACATAGAAAAAGATTTTTTACCCCACTTTAAGCATTTTTATAATAGTGAAGAGTTGCGCACGTGTGATAAATGCGGCACGGTTTTACCTGCCGATGCCCGTTATGTAGATTATGATTAGCATTTAAGTATCCATATAATTTCTTCTGGCACCGTTTTTGGTTACCTTTGCAAAAATTCTATTTTATTTCAAAAATGGACGAAGACGATCATCAGAAGAAACTAATCACGTAGCAGGAAAAGCCATTGCTTTTTCCTGTTGCCTAACTATGGGAAATTGCAATTATGGTAACCTTTTACAAAAAAAGCAATGGGCTGGCTATAGCCCAAAGCATTACAGATGCCGCGTGGATTAGCTTGGTAAACCCTACACCTGCGGAGACTGCATTTTTACTCAACGAGCTAAAAATACCCGAAGCCTTTTATAACGATATTGAAGACGTAGATGAGCGCCCCCGTATGGAACGCGAAAACGGATGGCAGCTGGTTATTGTGCGCATTCCGCTTAAGAATGACAGCGAACGCCTGCCGTACACTACCACACCATTGGGCTTTATTTTTAAGGATGACATTTGCATAAGCATCTGCTTTACCCAAAATGAGGTTATAGACGATTTTATTGCCTACACACAGCGCAAAAACATTACGCCTCAGGATAATTTTACACTGGTGCTGCGCATTTTAGTTTCGAGCAGTATCTGGTTCCAAAAATACCTCAAGCAGGTTAACCAGCGTATTAAGGTAGCTGAGAACAATCTGGAGAAATCCATCCGCAACGAAGACTTGCAGGAACTTTTGCAGATAGAAAAATGCCTGGTGTTCTTTATTACCTCGCTTAAAGGCAACGAAATGCTGTTTTACAGGCTGCGTAACCTAAAAACCCACAAAGAGACCTTTGACCCGGAACTTATTGAAGACGTAGAGATAGAACTCCGCCAGGCACAGGATACCACTAATATTTACAGCGATATCCTTACCGGCACTATGGATGCCTATGCATCGGTAATATCCAACAACCTTAACGTTATTATGAAACGGTTAACCTCAATTTCCATTATACTTATGATACCTACATTGGTAGCCAGCTTTTATGGTATGAACGTACCCAACAGCCTGCAGGATAACCATTACGGGTTTTATATCGTGGCGTTGGTGTCTTTCCTGATTAGTATAGTAGGTGTGGTAATGTTTAAGAAAAAGAATTTGTTTTAAGTCAACTTTGTATATAGATAAGCATTCCCCTCCTTTGGAGGGGTGCCCGTAGGGTGGGGTGGTTTATTCATTTTAAAGAACCACCCCGGCTTTCAGCCACCCCTTCAAGGGAGGGGGAAAACCACGATTGCTACTATGATAACGATAAATTTAAAAGCCGTGATTTACACATTGTAAATCACGGCTTTTAATATACAAATATATGTATCGGGTTATCAGCTAAAACCTCGTACTCGAAACTCTCAACCCGAAACTCTCAACGGCTTACGCCAGCGCCTGCTCAATATCCGCAATAAGGTCTTCAGCATCTTCTACACCTACGCTAAGGCGCACAAGATCATCGGTAATGCCAATTTCTTTACGTTTAGGTTCAGGTATGCTGGCGTGTGTCATAAGTGCCGGGTGGTTGGCCAGCGACTCTACACCGCCAAGCGATTCGGCCAGTGTAAACACCTTTAGGTTTTCAAGGAATTTTATAGCTTCTGCCTTATCTCCCGATGTGAAGGTAAACGACACCATTCCGCCAAAGCCGCCTATCATTTGTTTTTTGGCAATATTGTACTGCGGATGTTTCTCCAAGCCGGGGTAGTATACTGTTTTAATTTTAGGGTGGCTCTCTAAATATTCGGCCACTTTAGCTCCGTTTTCGCAATGGCGCTGCATGCGCAGGTGCAGGGTTTTAATTCCTCTAAGCACTAAATACGAATCCTGCGGACCCAATGTACCACCCGTTGCAAATTGTGCAAAGTGAAGTTTTTCGCCAAGTTCCTTGTCTTTTACAATAAGTGCACCGGCAATAACATCGCTGTGGCCGCCCAGGTATTTGGTAGCACTGTGCATTACAATATCAGCTCCCAGGTCTAATGGACGCTGTAAATAAGGCGTTGCAAAAGTATTATCTACCGCAAACAGCACATTTTTTTCTTTGGTGATTTTAGCGATAGCTTCAATATCGGCCAACTTCATTAAAGGGTTGGTAGGGGTTTCTACCCAAACCAGTTTTGTTTTATCGTTAATAAGCGACTTAAATTTTTCTACATCGTTCATATCCACAAAATGGAAAACAATGCCGTAATCCTGGTAAATGCGGGTAAACATACGGTAGGTGCCGCCATAAAGGTCATCCATAGCAATTACCTCGTCGCCAGGCTTAAGCAGTTTCATAACGCAGTCGGTTGCTGCAAGGCCCGATGAAAATGCGAGTCCGCGCTCGCCGTTCTCAATGCTCGCAAGCGAATCTTCCAGCGCAGTACGTGTTGGGTTAGCCGCACGGCTGTATTCGTACCCGCCGTGTACGCCCGGGCTCTTTTGTGCAAAGGTACTTGTTTGGTAAACCGGCACCATTACGGCTCCGGTTGAAGGGTCGTGATGCTGACCCCCGTGTATGGTTTTTGTGTTAAATTTCATATAAAGAAGGTTCAATGTCTATAAAAATTAGGCAAATTTACTGTAATTTGGTTACACCTGTAACACCCTTATTAACCTTTTGCAAAACAATAACACACTTACTGTATGAAATATTATGTATCGTTTTTTGCTGCCGTGCTATTATTGGCGAGCTGCAAAAATGAAAAAGAAGAAACCGTAACCGAAGAAACCACTGTTGAAAAGCCTGTTGCACTGTCTTTTGAGAATAAAGAGTACGAGCAAAAAACTACGTTGCCGGGCAAAGACCCTAAAACCTATGTAAGCATAAGTGTGCCGGATGCGGTTGGTGGATCTTCCGTTGTGGCCGATACCATTAACAACAAAATATTTCATGTAGTACGCAGTATTGTATATTTTGGCGAAAAGCCAACCGATGCTAAAAGCTACAAGGAATTAATGGCATCTTTTATAGGGTCGTATGATGAGCTTGCTAAAAAATACCCGGATGATCCCATGAGTTGGGAAGCCAAGATCAAAGCAACGGTTGATTACAAAACCGATAGCATTATCAATATAAAACTGCATAACTATATGTTTACAGGCGGCGCGCATGGTTATGAAGGCGACAGGTCGCTTTTATTTAACGCACGTACCGGGAGGTCGTTAGTATACTCGGATATTTTTAAAGATGAGAAAGCCTTTACCGCTTTTGCCGAAAAGAAATTCAGGGCCAAGTATAAAATTCCGGCAGGCAAGCCCATTAACGCAACCGGACTAATGTTTGAAGGCGAAAAGTTTGCGCTTCCGCAGAATATTTTCTTTAAAGAAAACGGCATCCTGCTGTACTACAACGCTTATGAAGTTGCTGCCTATGCCGAACAGCAAAAAGAGGTAATGATACCGTATAGCGAAGCGGATGCCTTTTTGAAAATGAAATAGTAAATGGCTTTAAAATGCGCTATTATATCTGACTATTATCGCCTGTAAAACAAATTATGCTCTACATAGTCCCACACTTTTGCGGGCAGGAGCGGGCGCACATTTTTACTTTGCTTTATGCTGTTACGAATAAAAGTAGAGGAAATTTCTATTACCGGTGCATCTACACAGTTTATGCGTGCGTTAGTGGCAACATTTGGGTGAATTTCATCCGGGTTGTTAATGCGCGGATATACATAAATGTCGTGGTTTTGAAGGATAACTTCATAATTTTTCCACTTGTGGAGCGAATTGAGGTTGTCTTCCCCCATTAAAAGGGAAAACTCATGTGTAGGGAACTTCTCCCGCAAATGCGCCAGCGTATGCACGGTATAATTAGGCTGTGGCAGGCGGAACTCTATATCACTTGGCTTTAGTTTAGGGTAATCTTCGGTAGCAAGAAAAACCATTTGCAGCCTGTGATGGTCGTCTAGCAGGGTACTTTTCTTTTTAAGCGGGTTATGCGGCGTTACCACTAACCATACCTGATCGAGCCCGGTATATTCGGCCATATGGTTGGCAATTATAAGATGCCCTGCATGTATGGGGTTAAATGTACCAAAGTAAAGGCCTACTTTCATTTTTTGTTGTTTTACCGAGGTCGTTGGTAGAAATTATAACATACTCATGTTCATTGCGAGCGTAATGCAATGAAGCGCGGCACCCGAGGGCTTCGCCCGAACTGACGAAGTAATCTCATTCATTATGTTTCAGATTGCCGCGTTCGTGCATCCGCAATGACAATGCCTGCTGAAAAAACTGCAACCTCGACTGAAAACTTTCTTCTTAATCAGCCAAAAACTGTTTTACCAGCTCATAAGCTTCAGCCTTAGCCGTATCAAGGTCGTAATTTTTTATTATGGTATCAAACTGCGGGGCCGTTGCTAACTCTACCGATGCCTTGGCTATGCGCATGTTTATCTTGTCTTCGCTCTCTGTGCTGCGCTTTTTAAGGCGTATTTTAAGCTCATCGATGCTTGGCGGCTTAACAAAAACGGCAAGGGTTTCGTTAGGGAATTTACTTTTAATGCGCAGGCCACCGGCCACATCAATATCAAAAATAACGTTTTTGCCTTCTGCCCAAAGGCGTTCCACCTCGCTTTTAAGCGTGCCGTAAAAGTTATCACGGTATACCTCTTCCCACTCAATAAAATCGTCGGCTTTAATGTGTTTTTTAAAGTCCTCCAAGCTTATAAAATGGTAATGCTCGCCGTGTACCTCATCTGCCCTGGCATCGCGTGTGGCAGCCGATACCGAGAATGCAAGGTTAAGCTCGGGGTGTGCCAGTAAATGTTTAACTATAGTGGTTTTACCCGACCCGGAAGGCGCCGAGAATACCAGTAATTTTCCGTTCTTCATTAAAAATAGTTTGGAGTTTATCGTTTAGGGTTTAGAGTTCAGAGTTAACGCCACGCAGGCACTCAAAACTACAAACTCTAAACCCGAAACAATAAAACTTATAATACGTTAAGTACCTGTTCTTTAATTTTTTCCAGTTCGTCTTTCATCTGCACTACCAGTTTTTGCATTTTTGCATGGTTAGATTTAGAGCCCATGGTATTTATTTCACGACCCATTTCCTGGGTTATAAAGCCAAGCTTGCGCCCGTTTGCTTCGCTGCCCGCAATGGTTTCTATAAAATAATTAAGGTGGTTTTCCAAGCGCACTTTCTCTTCTGTTATGTCCATTTTCTCAAGGTAGAAAATAAGCTCCTGTTCAAAGCGGTTCTCGTCTACCGTTACCTTAAGCTCATCTATAGAGGTGCGAAGCCTGTCTTTAACCGTTTGAAGGCGCTCACCATCCAGGGCAACCGTTTCGTTCATCAGGCTTAAGATGTTGCCTATCCTTATCAAAAATTCTTTTTCTAACGATGTTCCTTCCGATATCCTGAAGTTGCCGATATTCTCTAATGCCTCGGTAATTACACCATCAATAGTAGCCCAGTCGTTCTCGTCTATCTCTTCACGCTCGGTTTTAAGGGCATCAGGCATGCGCACTGCCATTTTAAGCAGTTCGGTCTCATCGCCATCTACCACTTCCTTCATTTGCTTAATGTAGGCCTTAACAATGGGCACATTAATTTTAGACGATGTCTCCTCACCGGTAACCTCAACAAAAAGGGAGAAATCTATCTTACCGCGCTCCAGCTTTTGGGCTATCTTGTTACGAAGGCCAAGCTCCATTTCGCGAAAAACCGAAGGCATCCTAACGTTAAGGTCGAGGCCCTTGCTGTTAAGCGATTTAATTTCTACAGTAATTTTTTTGTTGGGCATTTGCAGGGATGCTTTCCCAAAGCCGGTCATCGATTGTATCATTCAGAATGTTATATTAAACAAAGATAATAAAAATAAGCGAGTGGCTTTAAAGAGTTAAGTTTTCAGTCGCAGTCTCAGTTTGCAGCGGTCATCATCACTTAGAAAGATGCTCTGTAGCGGCCTGTACGTTTTTAGGGCTATTACCCACAAACACGTGGTCGCCGGCTACAATAACCGGACGGCTCAGGAACGTGTAATGCTCCATGATGAGGTTCTTGTAATCGTCTTCGGTAAGTTGTTTGTCTTTAAGGCCGCGCTCTTTATAAAGCGTAGCCTTGCGACTAAAGAGCGCCTCATAACTGCCCGCCAGGCTTTTAAGGTGGTCTACCTCGGCCTCGGTCATGGGTTGTTTTTTAATATCGTGTAGTTCAAAACGTTCGGTATTGGGCAATGCTTTTATAATTTTGCGGCAGGTATCGCAGGTGCCTAGGTGGTATATTTTGTTCATTATCAACCATCTGTAAGGTTACTCAATCATTATCCCATCTTTCCATATAACGGGAATTTCGGCAACATCGGCTTCGTTTATGGCACCTGATTTAAACACAAAATTCTTGTCATACAGCGTATTACCTATAAAGTACGACAGCATAAACGAGTTATCCAGTACCAGTACGCTGTCTTCAATCATTTCAATTTTTACGGCACTAACGGGCGGCACCTCAACAAAGGCATGGCGCAGCATCGATGTTTTACGCTCCTCACCTTCAATAATGCCGGTGGCGGTGCTTACAACAATAACATTCTCCAGGGCAAAATCGCTGTCGTTTACCAGGTAGGCATACCAGGTTTTGGCCATAAAATCGTCGTTCCATTCCTGCACGGCGGCTACGTATACATTCTCTACTTTAGGTATTATAATATCTTTTTTCATGTTTAATTTTTCACTTTTGGATTTTGTTTTAAAGTTTTTTACTGCCAACCTTAAGACTTCTTTATGAACCTGCGCTTTAATTTTTAAGTACCTTTAAAAATACAAAGTTATAGTATTATGAAAACATTACAAATTATATGCTTGTTTGTGCTGATAGGTTTTGGTACAAGCTGCAAAAAAGAAGCGGAAACTCCCTCTGTACAACAACAGGAACAGGGCACATTGCCTGATTCTCCCGTAGATACCGTTGCGCCACCTGTTACCGATACCCTTAATAGCTCTCAAACGCCTTGAACTGGTAGGTATTCCGGTACACTGCCCTGCGGCGACTGTAGCGGAATTAAAACCGAACTGGCTATTAATGCCGATAAATCCTACTCGCTTTCCTCCCAATACCTGGGTAGGGAGGCAAAACCCCATGCGTATAAGGGTACCTTTTACCATGATGAGGTCACTGGGATTATTACCCTTGATGCCGAGGGCGACCACCTGAAGTTTAAGCTACAGGACGGCAGCCTTAAAAAACTCGATAAGTTTGGGGATGATGAGCAGGGAGCGCCTGCAGAGCAGTATATCCTTAAAAAGGTGGACTAACCGTGTTACGGTTTTCGGGATGTAACTATTTAAACAAATATGCCTTCCCATATTTAAACCTCTTAATCAAATACTAAAATTGCTTTACTGTAACGCATTGTAGCTTCTGATTTGTATTTTTACAGATTAACACGTTACAAAATCTATGAAGTTCAGGAAAACGAAAGCCTTAATTACCCTGCCGGAATTCTTCAAAATTAATTTTGATGATAACAACCTATGGGAATATAAGGCCAATGAGGTAGATCTTTTGGCAGAGCTGGTAGATATCATTCGGCCCAAACACCCCGAAACCGCCCTGCCTACCAATTTAGAAGAATTATTATCACTGCTAAAAAACAACGAACGCTACCGTAACGGGCTGTCGTTCTATATAAAAGGCCTTTTAAGCAATAAAAAATTCAGTAAAATACTAACCGATGCCGGTATACTTGCCGATGCCGATTTCTTTTTTGAGGTGCGCAAACGCATGCTTGCCAAAATATTACCCGACCAGCCGCTGCAAGACACGCTGGAATATGTGCTCAACCAGGTGTTCTTTAAAAAATCAGACCCCATATGGCTTAACACCATACCAATGTACCAACTGGAAGAGCTTTTTGTGGCATTACAGTTTCGGTCGCTATATGATTCAGGGGAGAATAACAGCCCTCTTGCCGAACTGATCTTTGCTATGGAAGTGCTTATTCACCGTTTTGCAGGCCGCGCCCTTGAGACTGATGTGATACAAATGGTACCTGAGTATGAAAACCGTGAAAGCCCGTTCCTGGCGATACAAAAGGAATTCGCCCTGCTTACAGAAAGGCTTATGGAGGAGCGCCTTAACTATGTTTCGCCCGATGATCTTGGCTACCGCCAGCTTTTGGTACTACAGCACCAGTGTATCGACTACGTAAAGGCTGCTTTTAAGAACAGTGAGAAGTTTGGGATATCGCTTAGGGTTAACCAAAACCTGCTGCGCATACAGCAACAGTTAGAGCGCCTTGGGGTTTTGCTGCCCCTGCTTGCCGTTGCCGATACCGGCGAAGCACACCGCGACACCATTCGCCTGTCGCTTAGCCTTATTACCTACAATTGCGATAAAAATAATGTGCGCAAGCTTATTAACGAGAGCACGCAGCTACTATCGTATGAGGTTACCCAGCACACCGCCAATACCGGCGAGCATTATATTACCAAAGACCGCTGGGAGTATTTCCGGATGTTTTGGAATGCCAGTGGCGGCGGAATTATAGTGGGCATATTGTGTATTATAAAGGTGTTTTTAGGTAGGATTGATACCAGCGCCTTTGGGCATGCCTTTTTTTACAGCATGAACTATTCGCTGGGCTTTATTGCTATTTATGTTATGGGTTTTACGCTGGCTACCAAACAGCCCGCCATGACCGCCGCCGCATTGGTACGCGCCCTGGAAGCCGACCGTAAAAAACAGGATGTACAGGCTGCCGAAAAACATATGGCTTTCGCCGAATTTTTTGCGAGGGTTTTCAGGTCGCAGTTTATTGCCTTTGTGGGTAATGTTATAGTGGCGTTTCCCGTGGCGTGGCTGGGAATCTGGCTTATAGACATTATTTTTAAATACAACCTGGCGCTTACCAAGTGGTACCATTTAGTGACCGATTTAAGCCCTATACATTCGCCTGCCATATTGCACGCGGCTATTGCGGGTGTTTTCCTGTTTCTATCCGGTATTATTGCCGGTAGCGTTGCCAACCGCGACAAATACCGCCATGTATATTACCGCATTCAGGAACATCCGCTGATTAAAAAGAGCTTCGGGCGCATACGTGCCCAAAAGTTGGCCAAACTCTACGAAAAAAAGTGGGCGGGTATTATCTCTAACTTTTGGTTTGGGGTATTTATGGGCAGTACAGCCTCTATAGGTATCTTTTTAGGCCTGGATATCGATATCCGCCACATCACCTTTGCCAGTGGTAACCTTGCCCTTGCCCTTTACGGTGCCAACTACAATATTTCTACCGAGCTTTTGGTTTGGGGTGTTGTGGGTATAGGTGTAATTGGGCTGGTAAACTTTTTGGTAAGTTTTGGGCTGTCCATGGGGCTGGCGTTCCGTTCGCGTAACATTCCGTTTTATGAGCTTGGGCCGATTGCAAAAGCAATATGGAAACACTTTAAGCGCAAGCCGGGCTCGTTTTTCTTTCCCAGTTTTAGGAAGGCATCAAGTGCTGTGGAAGAGTAGGAGGGCTGGCAATACTAAAACGTAGCCTTTACCATCTATCATTCACATCCTTTATTAAAAGTATCCCAGTCAAATGCTACACCTTCAGGATATTTCTTTTTAAGGCGGGTTGCTATGCTATCTTCCACTACTTTAAAATCAAAGCCGTAAATCTCCCTAAATTTAGCGTAGCCACCTATCCATAAATGCTTAAATTTTTCCATACCATAGGTTTCCATGAGGTAGCTAACAAGGTAGGCGCTTTGGGTATACGTAATCATATCGTTATAGCCACCGCTCCAAAAATTGTTGGCTAAGTCGGCAGCAGGTATCAATTTACCGCTTTGCATGTAATAACGGTAAATTTGCTCTAAACTGTAAGGGCTGCACGTGCCGCCGGCATAGGTGGCAAGGCCTTCATTGAGCCACGGTTCGGCATTATGTCCCCACTTTTGCATGGCAATCATGTGCATCATTTCATGCTTTACAGGCGAGTTTTTTAACTTTAGCACCGAGTAAAATTTAGGCAACGGGTACATAGCCATTCCCTGTGCTGCCATACCGGTAAGTTTAAGCATCTCATCGCGCGAGCTTAAAAATTCGATATCCATCTTATATTCAAAATCCTTTTCGCGTATAAGTTCAAGGTTTTCTTTAACCGAATCGCGGCATAATTTTATGTAGGCTTCCCTTTCGGTTAACGATATACTCTCCGGGAAATAATAGGTAATGTTATCTATAGTAGTAACGTTGCGGATGTTTTGGCTCCATCCCTGGGCATAAAGGTTTAGGCAAAATAACAGCGATGTAAAAACAAGGAGCGTAGTTTTTTTCATGGTATAATTGTGGTTTATACTATAACTACATATTATAAACAATTAGTATTTGCTGCACGGATAATTTTACGTTACCGCAAACTGCGACTGATCACTAATTACTTTCCACCATCCTTAGCAGGAAACATAAACGATACCACAACCGCGCCTAATAAGATACCGCCTACCACTGCTAAAGACATTGGCGACGAGATATGCACAAACGGACTTATAAGCATCTTAATGCCTATAAATGCCAGTATTAGCGCCAGCCCGTAATGCAGCTTGCTGAACATGTACATAAAGTTGGCAAGCAAAAAGTACAGCGCCCTAAGCCCAAGTATGGCAAAAATGTTTGAGGTGTAAAGAATAAACGGATCGTTTGGTGCAATGGCAAAAATAGCGGGGATAGAATCTACCGCAAAAATAAGGTCGGTAAATTCTATAACGGCAACCACAACTAATAGGGGAGTGGCAAGGCGTATGCCGTTTTCCTTGATAAAAAAGCGATCGCCTTCAAAGTTTTTGGTCACTTTAAAAAAGCGGTAAATGATCTTTGCGCCGGGGCTTTTAGAAAAGTCTTTGTTCTCGTCTTCATCTTCGTGAGATGACCATGACTTAATCCCTGCAAAAATTAAAAAGAAGCCAAATAAGGAGAGTATTACGTTGATGCGTACGTTTTGCCCCAAGATGTTTATTTCGGGCAGATACGTAAGGTTTATAAGCTCTACGCCGGTAAATATAAAGATGGCCCTAAAAACCAGTGCCCCAATAATACCCCAAAACAATACCTTATGGTGCAGGTGTTTGGGTACATTAAAAAACCCAAAGACCATAATGAATACAAAAAGGTTATCTACCGATAGGGCTTTTTCTATCCAGTAGGCGCTTTGGAATTTTGCAAAGGCATCAAAATCCATCACAAAATAAATAACGCCACTAAATATCATGGACAAACTTATCCATACAACCGACCATGTTAAGGCTTCTTTATTGCTAACCACATGGCTGTTTTTATTAAACACCCCAAGGTCCAGCAAAAGCATTATTACCACCGTTACACCAAATATGGCCAGTACAGCGGGATGGTTTATAAGATGGTCATGCATAAGTATAGCTTGTTAATCCAGTTTTTCGGTCAGTTTTTTAAATACCTGCTTGGCGTCGCCACCTTCGTATAAAATATTGTGTACGGCATTAATAATTGGGGTTTTGGCACCGTACTCCTGGTTGAGTTCCCAAGCGCTTTTAGCGGCATAATACCCTTCGGCCACCATGCTCATTTCCATCATGGCGCTTTTAACGGTGTAGCCCTTGCCTATCATGTTGCCAAACATACGATTACGCGAAAATATAGAATATCCCGTAACCAGCAGGTCGCCCAGGTAGGCCGAATCGTTTATGTTACGCTTCATTTTATGCACCTTGCGGATGAATTTTTTCATTTCGCGTACGGCGTTACTCATAAGTAGCGCCTGAAAGTTGTCGCCATAACCCAGGCCATGCGCCATACCCGCAGCAATAGCGTAAATGTTTTTAAGCATCGCGGCATACTCGGTACCAATAATATCGTCGGATATTTTGGTTTTTATGTAATGGCTGTTGAGGTTTTTAGCCATAATGCCCGCTTTCTTTTCACTGCCGCAGGCAATGGTAAGGTATGAAAGGCGTTCTAGGGCAACCTCTTCGGCGTGGCATGGGCCTGTAATAACGCCTATATTATCATAATCTACGTTATACTTTTCATGAAAGTGTTCGCCTACAATAAGGCTCGTTTCGGGCACGATGCCTTTAATGGCCGAAAAGATAACTTTATCCTCTAGGCTTACCGTTAGTTTTTCCAGCTCGGTGCTTAAAAACGCCGATGGTATGGCAAAAATAACGTAATCGGCATAAGCTACAGCCTCGTTAATATCGTTAGTTAAGATAAGTTTTTTAGTATCAAACTCAACAGAGCTAAGGTAGTTGGGGTTGTGTTTCTGGAGTTTTAAATGTTCTATAGCATACGTGTTGCGCATGTACCAGGCTATTTGGTTTACGTTTACGCAGAGCATTTTAGCTATTGCCGTTGCCCAGCTTCCGCCGCCTATAACTGCGAACTTAGGTGTATTACTCATCTTTAGTTTAGTAGTTTGTTTTCCATTGCCAAAAGTACTTAAAATTGACATACTTTCTAATAAACCTATCTAATTGTAAGTTAACGCCTTAAATAACATTAACATTTTTTTATGATAGTTTATACAATGATGTATGCCTCCTGCCGTTATTCTATTGAATTTTGTTTATAATTCTCAGGATTATTACAAGGTTAGTTAAATTTTTTGTTTTTGGTGTTTTAAAAGGCATTCATGTTTTACGTGGATGCCTTTTATAGTTTAATAAAGTTACTAAAAACGATGTAGTGGTTGTATAAAGTAATGTTAAGTGTGATTTATGTGCAGAATAACAAAAATGTATTTGCCTGTAAAATATGCTTAAAAAGCTAAAACATTTTCTTTTGTCTCAAAATAAAGAGATTTTACTAAACCAATTTCCTCAACTGCAACATAATCCCTAAATGTATTGCTTCGTGGTAGTTGTTAAATGCAATAGCATCTTCTATAGTTAAAAGATCAAATCCCAGTTCGCTTTTACGCGCGTTATAAGACGTAAAAAGTCCGCTGCGGTAATCTTGCTCAGTTTTTTCCAGCGGAGCGAATAGCAGGCTTCTTATCTCCTCTGCTTCGGCTTGGGTAGCATCGCGTTCTGGTTTAGTGCCGCGCATGTAGCGTGCAATAAGTTCTTCGCTCACATTTGGCTGCTGATTGGCGCCTTTATATACTAATGCCTGCTGCGACACAATAATATGCCCAATATGCCATATCAGGTTATTATTATGCCCTTGCGGAATTTTGTTGAGCTGTTCCAGCGTATAATTTTCAAAATACTGGTTAAATATTTCGCGGCTCTTGCGTGTAATTTTAAATTCGGTTTCCATTGATCGGTTTATGGTAGTTTAGATTATGGATTACGGGTTTTGAGTTGCGGGTTGAACTCGAAACCCGCAACTCAAAACCCGTAACCGGTAACTTATTTAAGCTCTTTAATAGCGCCGGCATCAATCCAGCCTACACTGTCATCGGCCAGTACGATCTTTTTCCAGTTATCTACAGTTTCGGTCACATTTACTTTAGTGCCTTCGTGCAGAATAAAAGCATCCTGCGATTTAGCATTGGGTTCGCCCTTAACCGAAACCACCTCGGCAAACACAATAGCGGGGTTTTGGCGGCTGTCATGCGATTTTACATATACTGCCGCGATAATGTTTAGCACAATGCCCAACAATACAACAAACATCCCCACAAAAAAAATACGCTTAAGCAATGTAGTACCTGCAAGATAGTACCCTAAAAACAGCGCAAGGAAAAATGCAGAGAACGACACCGCTATCCACGCCCAGGTGTCGTAATGATAGCTGCCCGTAAGGTTATGCACTATTTTACCGAAGCCCACTTTAGGCGTGGCTTTAATATCATCTATCACCATTTTATTGGCAAAAGTAAGGTTAACCTCGGCATCTTTATAACCGGGGTTAAGCAGCAGTGCTTTTTCAAAATTATAAATGGAAGGGGCTACTTTATCCAGTTTATAATAAGCGTTGCCGAGGTTAAAATATACCTCAGCCGATTCTTTACCCTGTTTCAAGATACCCTCATACTCCTGTGATGCACCGTTGTAATCGGCTTTGCGGTACAGGGCGTTGCCTTTATCAAAAGACTGCGCGGCAAGCAGCTGCGTTAAAAATAATAGTATGTATGCTAAATTTTTCATTGTAATGTTCCGTTTATAACCCTTTTTATTCCATCCTTAATGAGGCGGACATTAAAATTTATTAAATAACCCAATTTACAATCTGATAATTTAAGGTAGGTAAGAAGCTGGGCCAAATGGATATCTTTCAGCTCTTCTACTGTTTTGATCTCAATTATAAATTTATGTTCAACCATTATATCTATACGATAGCCAAGTTCTAATTTAACTTCGTCATAATATAGTGGCATTGCTTTTTCTTTTTCTACAAAGAGTCCTTTATTATGTAATTCGTAACATAAACATTCGCAATAGGCACTTTCTAATAATCCCGGACCTAACTTTTGATGTACCTTTAAAGCGCTTTCAAACACTATTTTTGCAATTTCGTTTTCTGTCACTTTTCTATAATTTTTTTACCACAGTGTGATTTTTTACCACAAAGACACAAAGGTTTTTCACTAAGATCACAAAGTTATTTTTGAACACACAACGGACAACCTTGTTGTCTACAAAGAACACAAAGCTGTCCGGCAAAGCCTTGTGTTCTTCAGGTTGTTTACAACCTGTAATCTTAGTGCCTATACAGCTTTGTACTTCTTTGTGTAAACATTGTGTCGCGTAGCGCTTGTGGTTAAATTTTACCACAAAGGCACAAAGCTTTTACGAACAGCTTAGTTTTCTTCAGGTTGTAAAACAGCCTGTCTTCTTTAGTGTCTACACAGCCTTGTGCTTCTTCATTTAAACCTTGTATCGCGTAGCGCTTGTGGTTGAATTTTACCACAAAGACACAAAGGTTTTTCACTAAGATCACAAAGTTATTTTTGAGCACACAACGGACAACTTTGTTGTCTACAAAGAACACAAAGCTGTTCGGCAAAGCCTTGTGTTCTTCAGGTTGTTTACAATCTAATCTGCTTTTCTAAAGCAGTAATAACACTCACAGCACTGTCATAATCCTGTTGCATGGCCGTGCCGCTCGAAGGCGCATATCGTGCAAACTCGCAATTATCCATAATAAGGCTAAAGTTATTTACAGTATCCGGATCGGCCTTACGAGATAACAATAGCTCGCGGATGTTCTCACGGCTCAGTTCAGATGTTTCAATATTCAGTTTGGCCTTAAGGAAATTGTGCAGCGCTTTTTCCAGTGCCAGGTAAAACGGCTCTTTGCTGCCCAGTTGTTTTTTGGCTTCGCCTAAGAACTTACGCGCCAGTTTGTTATTCTGGCGGATCTTGTTACCTGTAACATCGCTGTCGTAGGCCTCTTTCTTCTTTTTAAGAAGCACGATAACAGGGATTAAAAGGAACGGAATGAACAACAGTGCATAAAACAACGTTGACCCAAAGAAATCGTCCCTGCCCGTAGCTTTAAGCGAAGTTCCCAGGTTTATGAACCTGAAGGTTTCACCCGGCTCCGGTTTTTTCTTAGCCGACTGCGGCTGGTTAGCAGCTACAGAGCCTTCCGGCATGGTGGTAACGTTTATCATTACCTCGTCGCTGACGGCGGTTTTATATTTTTTGGCAATAGGGTCAAACCACGAGAATTCCATGGCCTTAATAGGGTACTTGCCCTTGTTGTTGGGCACTATGGTGTACACATCGCTTATGCTGCCGTTCATGCCGGTAAGCGGTGTTTTTACGTCTTCTTTATGCTCCGGGTCGTACATCTCTAATGCAGCAGGTACAACCGGTTTAGGCAGTGTAAACAGCTTAAGGTTACCTTTGCCCGATACACTAACCGTTAGCTGTGTGCTCTCGCCACCTTTAAGCGTGGTTTTGCCCGGTGTAACTTTAAAATCAAAATTACCCACGGCACCTCTAAAGCTTTCCGGTTTACCGGCTTCCGGCAATGCTTTTACATTAATATATTTTTTACCGGTTGTAACCGACATTTTCTTTGTAGTGGTAAACGATCGGCCAAAGATGTCCCTGCGGCCGGTAGGCACCTCAACATTCAGTTCTATCACTAAAGGCTCAAGTTCCAGCCTGCCGTCTTTTTGCGGGTACAGCACTGCTTTGCGCAATAATACATAACGATAGGGCTGACCTTTATAGGTGCCTTGTTGTACCTTCATTTGCTTGCCGTCTACAATTTCTATCTGGCTCCAAAAGTCGTTGTACTTGGGGCTTTCTTTTTCAAAAAAGCTGGAAACACTGGTGGTATTACTTACATACAACTTATACACCACATTAACCGGCTGGTTAACATAGGGGTTGTTGTTGCTAACCTCAGCAACAATGTGTATACCGTCCTGCGGATCGGTTTCCGGTTCGGGCTCCTGCTGTTGTTGCTGGCCATATGGGCTGTACGGATTGTAAGGCCGTGTTTGCGGCTGCGGGTTAGGGTTTGCCACGGCATCGCCTACCGTTATTTTAAACGGCGATGTTTTATAGGTAACACCACCAATTTCTATTGTGGCCTGGCCCACGGTAAACGTACCCTTAGCTTTTGGCTGAAGCACATACGTATAGCTTTTGCTAAAGCTGCGCTTGCCGTTAACCCAGGAGTTGCTTATCATCTGGCCGGGGCCCGATGCTGCAAAGCCTGCAAAAGTGGGCGGACTAAAATTATCCCCGTCTTCATTCATGCTAAATTCTACGCGCAGCCTCTCATTAATGCCCACCTTGGTGCGGCTGGGCGTTGCCTTAAATTCTACCTGGGCATAAAGGCCCTGCAGCGATAGTAATAATAGTAAGATGTACTTTCTCATTGTATCGTTTCCTTAATCTGGAAAATAATTACATTTTTCAAATTAGTAGTTGTACCGGTGTTTATGTTACCAGTCTTTTTCCTGTCGTTTAGGCTGCCCTTTAACACGCTTGGCGTTAAGCTTATCCTGTACTTTTTTCTCTTCGTTGTTCATGGCATCAAGCATATTTTTCATTTGCTCTTTGCTTGGGCTGGCATCGCTTGGGTTAGCATCGGCTTTTTTATCCTGGTCTTTGCCATTGCCGTTGTCTTTATCCTTTTGATCGCCTTTGTCCTTGTTCTTATCTTTCTGGTCGCCCTTATCTTTATTATCCTGGTCTTTATCCTTGCCTTTGTCGCCCTTGTCCTTATCGTCGCCTTTATTTTTATCCTTTTTGTTGTCCTCAGGTTTTTGGCTCTTATTATCATCCTTGCCCTTAGGCGGGTCTTTCTTATCATCTTTAGGCGGTGGGTTCTTTTTAAGCATGTCCTTTGCCAACGCAAAATTATAACGGGTTTCGTTATCGTTGGGGTTATTGCGCAGCGCATTTTTATAAGCCTCTACCGCAGCCTGGTAATTTTTTTGTTCCATAAGCACGTTACCCATGTTATGGTAGGCCATGTGCTTTTGCTTTTTGTCTTTAGCGTTCTCTGCGGCTTTGGCGTAAGCATACAGCGCTTCTCCGGGCTTTTTTTGCTTGTAAATGGCGTTGCCAAGGTTATACGATGCTATGGCCTTTGTAGGTGCTTTTGAGTTCGACATACGGTACTCTGCCTCAGCATCAACGTAATCTTTGTTCTCAAAATCCTCATTGCCTTTCGGCAGATTGTTGTCCACCGGTTCTTTAACCGCGGCCTCTTTTTTCTTTTCCTGCGAAAAAGCCAGTAGGGCACACAGCAGGAAGCTATATGTAAGTACTTTTTTCATTATTCTTTTTCGTTAAACAGGTTAAGTTTGGTTATCCAGTTTGTTTTGCGCTCCAGGAAGAAAATATCCAGGAACAGCAATAAGAACGCCGCGGCTAAAAACCACTGGTATTGCGACTCATACAAAGCCACTTCTTTACTTTCAAACTCTGATTTTTCGATATTCTGCAATGCATTCTTAACATAATCAGTCACTTCGCGGCTGCTGCCGCCATAAATGTAACCGCCTTTAGTGCGCTCTGCAATGGTTTTAAGGGCATCGGGATACAGTTTTGTAATAACCGTTTCGCCCTGGCCGTCTTTTTTATAACCCTCAATGCGCCCGTTTACCTTTAGCGGAATAGGCCCGCCTTTCTCGGTACCCATACCTATGGTAATAAGCTTTATGCCTTTTTTTTGCGCCTCGGCGGCTGCCTCTTCGCTGCCTTCGCCGTGGTCCTCACCATCCGATAGCAAGATAACCAATTTACTGGTTTGCGCATCATCAAAAAATGTACCTGCCAGGTTAATGGCGTCGCTAATGGCCGTGCCCTGCGATGATACCATATCGGTATTCATGTTCTGGAGGAACATCTTGGCAACACTATAATCGGTAGTAATAGGTAGCACGGGGTAAGCGCTGCCGGCATAGCCGATGATGCCTATCCTGTCGGATCCCAGGCTATTGATAATCTGAGATACGATTTGCTTGCTTTTTTCGAGCCTGCTTGGGGCAACGTCTTCGGCAAGCATACTTTTAGAAACGTCTATGGCAAAAACAATATCAATGCCCTCGCGTTTAACCGTCTCTGTACGGGTGCCTATTTTAGGGTTAACCAATGCGATAACAATGGTGGTAAGCGCCAGCAATACCACGGTTAGCTTTAGGGCGGATTTAAACACCGACCGTTGCGGACTCAGTTTTTTTACCAGTTCCGGGTTACCAAACTCGCGCTGCTTTTTGCGTTTCCAGTATAAATTATACAGGAAAATAAGCACCAGCACGGGGATGATGCCCAATAAATACAAATATTTTGATTCGTCTAACTCGTACATACCTATATAAAGCTTCTGTAAAGGGTTTTACGTGCAACCGCCTCAGCCATCAGCAGCCCAAAGGCCGCCCATACCCATGGTCGGAATTTTTCGTCGTAATTATAAAACTTTTGTTCCTCTATCTCGGTGGTTTCCAATTTATTTATCTCGTCGTAAATGGCTTTCAGCTTGCTGTTGCTGGTAGCCCTAAAATACGTACCATCGGTTTTTTTGGCAATTTCTTTCATAAGTGCCTCATCTATCTGCACGGGCATCATCTGGTATACAAAGCTGCCATCGGGCCTTTTAGCATACGGAAACATGGCATTACCGTTAGTACCAATACCAATGGTATACACCTTAATACCATATTCTTTAGCCATATCTGCCGCCATACGCGGGTCTATAAAGCCCGAGTTGTTTACACCATCGGTAAGTAAAATAATAACCCGGCTTTTGGCCTTGCTTTCTTTAAGGCGGTTAATGGCAGTGGCAAGGCCTACGCCAATACCCGTACCGTCCTGCAGCACCATATCATCATACTTAACCGATTTTATAGCCTCTTTAATAAGAGCCTTATCGCTGGTTACAGGCGTTTTAGTATAGCTTTCGCCGGCATATACCACAAGGCCTATCCTGTCGTTAGGGCGGGCGTCTACAAAGTCTTCGGCTACGTCTTTAAGGGCTTCCAGGCGGTTGGGCTTAAGGTCTTTTGCAAGCATAGAGCCCGATACGTCCATAGCCATTACAATATCTATACCGCGTGTGGTGCGTATTTTGTTGTTGATATCTACACTCCTGGGCCTGGCAAGGCCTACAATGACAAAGCTTAGTGCCAATAGCCTGAAGGCAAACAATACCGGTTTTAGCTTAGCAAGGATAGAAGGCGCTGCCTTAAACCCGTTAAGCGAGCTTATGCTTAATGTTGGCGTTTGCTGCCTGCGTTTCCAGATGTACCAGCCAATAGCCAGCGGAAGCAGTGCAAACAGCCAGAAGAAACCGGGATTTAAAAAAGTTACGTCTTTCATATTATTGGTTCTGGTTTCTCAGTTCGATAGAATTTTTAATACGCTCCAAAATTTGTGGTGCATATTCGTCGCCATCCTTATACAATACAAGTACCTGCTGCAGGCCTTGCTGCTGTTTAAACAAGTACATTTCATAATATGCCCTTACCGGTTTTTTAGTTATAGCATGCTGCATAGTCATGGTGCCAAACGAGCGTATGCCCTGTATACCGCCATGGGTAGAGAACTCCTCGGTTTTAAGCAGGATGTTTCGTGCGCCCTGGGTTTCCCAAGTTTTAGATAAACCTTCTACTATAAGATTAAGATCTATATCTTTTGGCTCTTTAAATATTGTTGTACCTACTGTAATATATATATCGCCAAACAGCTCTCCATATACAAAAGAATTAATGTCTTTTATAAAGGCCATAGCATCTTTTGGGGTAGTCTTTTCGGCATCGGCACGTTTAAGTACTTTAGGCGTTTCTATAATAATACCCGGGTTGCCGTATTCGCTCTTAACCCATTCGCCTTCTAAAAGTTCTTTAGTAGGGGTGCCAAAAATACCGCTATCGTTCATAATGGCATCTACAACCAGCCAACCCACTATAAAACTAATGACAAAGGCTACTGCACCAATTATCTGGTTCCTGCGTTTTTTCTCTTTCTTTTTGCGCTGCGCCTCTTCCCACATTTTGGTGTGAATTTCGTCGTCTTCCTTTTCAACAGGAATGCTGCGGTCTATCACCACAATGGTTTTTTCTATACGGCTGCGGTCTTCGGCAATTTCAAATTCCATAGGCCGGCTCTTGGCAAATTTTACAAGGTCGGCGTTGCGCAATACCTGCTCTAATTGCTCAAAAGTTTCGGGGCGAAGGCTCATTTTACGGCGCTGTGTAGCGCGCCGCATGGCCTCTATAAGTTCGCCGGTGGTGCTTTCCATTGCCGGAATGTGAATAGCCTCTTCTATATACGTACGGGCAATATCTGCCAGTTCGCTGTAGTATTCTTTAACCTCGCCTCTTTGCAGTAGTTCTTTCTTTTCAAGATCCTGCAATTGCGATGTTGCTTTCTCTATAGGGGTTTTAATAACCGCTTTTTCTTTTTTGATTGGCTTTTTCCTGTTTTTGAGGTAGTACCAAACGCCAAAGGCAATGGCGGCAGCCACTAAAATACCAATTAAGATATATACCCAAATACCAACGGTAGAATCTGCCTTAGCAATAGGTTTAATGTCAAACATTTTTTGTTGAAGGGTGTCTACCTTAATGTTGGCTATTTCCAGCACGAGTGAATCGGACTGGACGGTTTTGTTGTTGATAACCACCGGCAGGCGCGGGATAACAAAACGGCCGCTGTCAAATTGGGTAAGGCCATATTTTTTAACCAACTCATAAATAGCACCTTTGCGCAGGGTATCTATCGGATACGACTCTATAACCTCCAACTGGCCAAAGGTCTTGCCTTCCGGAAAGCTTACCGTAGCGCCGGTATCTACCGTGGCTTTAAGGGTAAGGTTAGCCTGCGAGCCTATTTTTATTTTAGCAGAATCTATACTGGTTTGCAGCGGCTTTTGCTGCGCAAATGCGGCAACGGCCAAAAAGAAAAAAAGTATAGCAAATATCTTTTTAATACTCATTGTTTTCATGTTATAAACCCACTTAGGCACGGGCCTTAAAATAGCCCAGCAGCTTGGTTACGTAAGATTCGTCGGTCCTGGTGTTTACAGCACCGGCGCCACAGCGGCTAAAGGTTTCTTTAAAATACTTAACGCGCTCCTGGTAATACTTTTCATATTGTAGGCGTACCGATTTAGACCCCGTATTTACCAGCAGCGTTTCGCCGGTTTCGGCATCGGCCATATTAACCAGCCCTATATTAGGCATTTGTTCCTCACGCACATCATATACGCGTACCCCGGTAATATCGTGCCTTTTGGCCGCTATTTTAAGCGTATGCTCAAAGTCGCCGCTCATAAAATCGGATATCAAAAACACGATAGCCCTTTTTTTAAGCACACCCGACAGGAACTTAAGCGCCTGCGAAACATCGGTCTTTTTGCTTTTAGGGGTAAACTCTATAAGCTCGCGGATGATGCGCAGCACGTGGCTCTTGCCTTTTTTAGGCGGAATGAAAAGCTCTACCTGGTCCGAAAATAATATCAGCCCTATCTTATCGTTGTTTTGCGTTGCCGAAAAAGCCATGGTAGCGGCTATCTCTGTAACAATATCCTTTTTAAAAGAATTTTGCGTACCAAAGCTTTCAGAACCCGAAACATCTACCAAAAGCATCATGGTAAGTTCGCGCTCCTCTTCAAAAACCTTAATATAAGGCTCGTTGTAGCGGGCGGTAACATTCCAGTCTATGGCACGCACATCATCGCCAAACTGGTACTGGCGCACCTCGCTAAAGGTCATACCACGCCCTTTAAAAGACGAGTGGTATTCTCCCGAAAAGATGTGGTTGCTAAGCCGCTTGGTCTTTATCTCTATTTTACGAACCTTCTTTAATATATCTTTTGTATCCATTTTATTATAGTCTAAAGTCAAAGGTCTTAAAGTTATAAAGCAGCCAGGGTGTTACAATGGCTATGCTTGTTACTTACTACCAAATTTAATTTAAGGCCATAAAGGGAATAGGTACGGGACTTTCGACTTTATGGCATTCGACTTTACGACGATTAAGGAACTTCAATCTCGTTTACTATTTTGTTGATGATATCCATAGAGGTAACGTTCTCGGCTTCGGCCTCATAGGTAATGCCTATACGGTGGCGTAATACATCATGCACTACGGCGCGAACGTCTTCCGGTATTACATAACCCCTGCGCTTGATGAATGCGTAGCATTTTGCAGCAGTGGCAAGGTTAATACTACCCCTTGGCGATGAACCAAAGCTTATAAGTGGCTTAAGCTTTTCTAATTTATATTTTTCGGGGTAACGGGTAGCAAAGATGATATCAAGAATATATTTTTCTATCTTCTCATCCATATACACTTCACGAACCGCCTCCTGGGCACGTAATATCTGCTCTACCGACACTACCTGGTTAACTTTCTCAAAAGCACCTTTAAGGTTGGCACGCACTACAAGGCGCTCATCTTCCATCTTAGGGTAATCTATAACCGCTTTAAGCATAAAACGGTCTACCTGGGCTTCCGGTAACGGATACGTACCTTCCTGTTCTACAGGGTTCATGGTAGCCATTACCAGGAAAGGTTTTTGCAGTTTAAAGGTTTCTTCGCCTATGGTAACCTGCTTTTCCTGCATGGCCTCAAGCAGGGCAGATTGCACCTTTGCAGGAGCCCTGTTAATCTCATCGGCTAATACAAAGTTAGCAAAGATGGGCCCTTTTTTTATGGTAAACTCGTTTTGTTTAATGTTGTAAATCATCGTACCAACAACATCGGCAGGTAACAGGTCGGGTGTAAACTGTATACGGCTAAAGCTACCGTGAACCGCTTGCGATAAGGTATTAATGGCAAGCGTTTTTGCAAGCCCCGGTACACCCTCCAGCAGTATGTGCCCCTGGCCCAAAAGGCCTATAAGCAAACGCTCTATCATGTATTTTTGGCCTACAATAACTTTGTTCATTTCCATGACCAAAAGGTCTATAAAGGCGCTTTCCCTCTCTATTTTTTCGTTAATTGCCCTAATGTCTACAGTGGCAGTGTTTTCTTCCATAATCTTAGTATTGTTTTGGAGTGTGAATTTAATAAGCTTTTTTTACATTGCAAATTCATTGCCGAATTTATTGCCTTTACCTTAAACAGAGTGTTAACGCGTTGTTAACGGTATGTAAGGCTTGTAAAAAACTACATAGTTGGGTTTTAATTATTTCCCTGCAATTTAAAACTAAAAAAGCGTTGCCCGGCAACGGCAGCTTGTACAACGAAAATATTTGCGTAAAAGTATGCAAATGTTAAATTTTTTATGCTGTTGGTTGCAATTATTTAAAGTAAACTACTAACAATAAGGTTGTTTTTGCTATACTTTTGCGCGCAAATAGATAATTTAATGAAACAATTTTTACTCTCCCTTTCTTTTTTAGGCAGCCTTATGGTAGCACAGGCACAGGAAACGCATCAATGTGGTGCTGACGGACTGCACAACCACAAGATGGCAACCGATGCCGGTTATGCAAAACGCATGCACGATTTTGACGCACGCTATTCCAATGGCAGCGTTAAAAAAGGCCCTCAAACTGTAGGTAATTATGTTATACCGGTAGTAGTACACGTTATGCACAAAGGCGAAGCTCTTGGCACAGGAACCAATATTACCGACGAACAAATTAAGGCGCAAATTAAAGCGTTAAACGAAGATTACCGTAAACTATCTGGCGAGGCAGGTAGTGGAATTGGCATAGATACCGGGATTGAATTTGCGTTGGCCGTACGCGACCCGCAAGGTAACTGTACTAACGGCATCACCAGGACCGACATGACAGGAGTAGCGCTTTATATGAATAGTGGCGTTGCTTATGATACACAAAACGGTTTATCTGACACAGCTCTTAAAGCTCTTGATTATTGGAATTCAAATCAATACTACAACATTTGGATTGTATCTGAATTCGATAACGATGAATCTCCTTGGTCAGGCTATGCCTATTTTTCCGCTGCGCATGGGCAGGCTTATGACGGTGCGGTAATACTGGCAGAATATTTTGGTACAGGCAACAGTACAACAACGCACGAGCTTGGCCACGCCCTTAACCTTTACCACACTTTTGAAGGTGACAGCGCCGGTACAGCCTGTCCCCCTGCTGCTAACGGATGTGGCAGCGGACAGGGAGACTGCATAACTGATATAGCAGCGCATAAAAGGACAGATAACTGCCTTACTACTACTAATGGCTGTTTCCCTACTGACACAAACCTTGATTACAGGTATAATTACATGAATTATACCAGTTGTAAAAATATGTTTACACAAGGGCAAAAAGACAGAATGATAGATGCTTTAACAACTATAAGAGCATCTTTGCTTGCGGCCAATGGCAATATGAGCCTTGTACCGCCGGCATTATCATCTGTGGCATTTGATATATCGGGAAATGTTGTTTGCGCCGGCAGCACCATTAAACTTACAGATGCAAGCACCTGCGTACCTAAAACGTATCTTGACGAATCAGACTGGGATGGGCTTACTTTTAACTGGACACTTACCAATGGTACTGATACTTACAATTACAATACACAAAATGTAAATTTTACTCCAACTGAAACAGGAACTTATGATGTTACCCTGAATATAACACAAGGTAATTTTAATGTTTCTAATACTGCTACGGGAGCTATTGTGGTAACAGATCCTTCTGAAATTGCAGAGTCATGCACGCCTTCGCCCGGGCAGGTAGGTAATTTTGGTTATACTATTTATAATGTTGGATTTAATACTATAAATAACAGTACATCTACATATACAGGTGGGTATAATGACTATAAATGTACTACATCTACGATAGTGTATCCGGGAAATAGTTATCCCTTATCTATTGCTATAAACAGCATGAATCAGTACATAGAGCATTACAGGGTTTATATAGATTATAATGGCAATGGCCTTTTTGAAAGTGATGAGATGGTTGCAGATGGCATGATAGTAGACTTAACTAATGATGTTTTTACTACAAGTGTAACAATACCTCAGGATGCAGTACAAGGGCAGCTTTTAACCATGAGGGTTGTTGGTAATGCTGGTGTAGTAACCGATGCGCACGTATCATGTACAAATAGTTTTTTTGTAGGCGATATAGAAGATTATGGTGTGTACATTACAGCGCCACTAAGCACGCCGGATTTTGCTGCTAAAACCATTACTATGGTACCTAACCCAGCTAACAGTACAGTTACTTTATCCGCGCAAAGCGATATAGAATATGTTGTGTTTTATAATATGCTGGGACAGGTGGTATTGCAAAAAGACCTTAATGCAGCACAATCGGTATTAGATGTTGCTAACTTAAGCGCAGGTACGTATATAGTACATGCAACATCACAAGGCAAAACGGCAACCTTAAAGCTGGTTAAGCAATAATATACCTTTACAGGAACAATTTAAAGGCCTGTTTGCTGCTCATTTTGCAGTAAACAGGCTTTTGTTGTTTTTTTAAACTGCTATGTAGCTGTAAGAAAAAATCATTTGATTATTTTTATGCACAAATACATAACTACAAGATTAAGAATGAGTGTACACCTTTCGCCCGTAATCGCGGGCACTATGAACTGGGGCGAGTGGCGGGCTAAGTTTAACCCTACGCAAATGGCTTCTATTATAAACGATTGCATTAGCTACGGAATAACTACTTTTGACCATGCCGATATTTACGGCGGCTATACTACCGAGGCTGATTTTGGCCTGGGCTTTGCGCAAAGCGGCGTGAGGCGCGAGGATGTTCAGTTTATAACTAAGTGTGGTATACAGCACACCGTAGGCAACCGCCCTACAAAAGTAAAACACTACGATTACAGCAAAGACTATATAATTTGGAGTGCCGAGAACTCGCTTAAATTTTTAAAGACCGATTATCTTGATGTACTCCTGCTGCACCGCCCAAGCCCGCTTATGCACCCCGGCGAAATTGCCGAGGCCATACACCAGCTTAAAGGACAGGGCAAGATACGGGAGTTTGGGCTTTCTAATTTTACAAACAGCCAGACCGACCTTATAAAATCGCTATTGCATGTATACTGCAACCAAATAGAGTTTTCGGCAACGGCTTTTCAGCCCATGTTAGATGGCAGCCTTGATTATATGCAGCTGCATAATATAAAGCCAATGGCGTGGAGCCCTATAGGCTCCGTATTTAAAAACGAAAGCGAGCAAAGCCAGCGCCTGCAAACCCTTCTTTTAGAGTTTGTAGAAAAATATGAGGTTACGGAGGATGTTATATTGCTTGCATGGATAATGCAGCACCCGGCAGGTATTGTACCTGTATCGGGCTCGTGTGATACGGACAGGCTTAAAAACCAGGTTAAGGCCGCTAATGTAAAGCTGGAACTTGAAGACTGGTTTGCTATATGGACGGAGAGTATGGGGCATAAAGTGCCATAATTGTTTTAAAGTTAAAAGTTAGAATGTTGTAAAGTTGTTACATTCTAACGTATAACATTCAAACCGGAACATTAAACATTACAACATTTTAACTTTCAACAATACTATGAAGACAGCATTAATAACAGGGGCAACAAGCGGTATAGGCAGGGCTACGGCGCGCTTTCTGGCAAAAAATAAGTTCAGGTTAATAATATGCGGCCGCCGCGAAGACCGCCTTGCCGAGCTGCAGGACGAGTTTAGCGCCCTAACCGATGTGCATACCCTAAATTTCGACGTTCGTAAAAAAAAGGATGTAGCCAAGGCTATTGCCTCTATCCCGGCTGATTTTATGAATATTGATGTGCTGATTAATAATGCGGGCAACGCCCACGGACTGGACCCGATTGAAAACGGCGATGAGGAAGACTGGGATGCCATGATAGATATCAACATCAAGGGCTTGCTATATGTTAGCAAAGAAATAATACCCGGCATGGTAGAGCGCCGCAGTGGGCATATCATCAACATAGGGTCTATAGCCGGAAAAGAGGTGTATACTAACGGTAACGTATACTGCGCCACCAAACATGCGGTTGACGCGCTTAACATTGGTATGCGTATGGACCTTAACCAATATGGCATTCGTGTAGGGGCTATTAACCCTGGTATGGTTGACACCGAATTTAGCGAGGTGCGCTTTAAAGGCGATACTGAACGCGCTGCACAGGTGTACAAAGGCCTTGACCCGCTTTTAGCGGAAGACATTGCCGATATCATCCACTTTGTAGTTACGCGTCCGTACCACGTAAATATTGCCGACTTAACCGTATTGCCAACTGCCCAGGCGAGTGCAACTATTGTGAATAAGAAATTGTAGCTGAGGTTTAGAGTTGCGGGTTGCGAGTGAGAACAATCGTGGCATTCCCCTCCTTTGGAGGGGTGCCCATAGGGCGGGGTGGTTAACTGAACCAAAATTAACCACCCCGGCTTTCAGCCACCCCTCCAAAGGAGGGGAATGCTTACTCCTAACGAAAAAACACGTATAAATTAACCACAAGCGCTTTGCGCCACAAGTATTTTTCGCAAAGAAACACAAGGCATAGCACAAGAGATTACAGGCTGCTTTGCAACCTGAAGAGCACAAAGCTGCATCTTAGTTATGCCGTAAAGCTTTGTGTTCTTAGTGAAAGCTTTGTGTCTTTGTGGTAAAAAATAGGCCATCTAAAAATCTAACAATCTAAAGAGATGATTAACAAGCGCCTCCTTATAAAAAACCTGCTTGCTCACAACGATGAGAGCAGTTTTTATGATAAAAAGCGCCAGTTAAACCTGCATACTAAAGAGGGTAAAGCCAAGTTTGTTAAGCATATTTGTGCGCTATCTAATTCTAATCCCGCCAACAACTCTTACATAGTGGTTGGGGTAGAAGACGGTGACAACGAGATTACGGGAACCGACTTTTATGATGACAGCCGCATCCAGAACCTCGTTAACGCATTCCTAATCCACCCGCCGCGCATTCAGTATGAAAATGTGCCTTTTCCGCACCTGGGTAAAGACAGGGTAGTGGGACTGGTAACCATAAGCCCTAACGGACGCACATCCTACTTTAAAAAGAACATTTACACCATACCTGCGGGCATGGCTTTTTTGCGCCGGGGCAGCAACTCTACCCCTGTAGAGGTAAGCCAGGTTAACCTTGGCAATACACAAAATATTCAGGCGGTTGCCGATATAGAGAACGGGTCGCGCAACAGCATTGAGCATACGCTGGAAGGGGTAATCGATTTTATAAACAACCGCCACCGCGACATGCCTGCTAAATACAAGGTGTTTAAAGAGCTGTTTGTGGTATGCTGGGCCGGTAATAAAAAGGTGGTTAAGGGAAAAACCTATTTTTCGCGGGTGGATATTGAGCTGATAAACGAGCAGGTAAAACTGTTTTATTCGGCGTTGGATGAAGTTAGCATCGAGTTTGACAACGACACCTTTTGGATAACCGAATATGTGGCGTTAGGATTAAATGATAAGACCAGTTACTATCCGCTGGAACAGGTAAGCATACGTTTTCAGGAAAACGGTAATTATAAAATTGAGTCGGATTTATTGTTCGACCCACCGCAGTACAACCGCAAGATGATGTACCATATTTATAATGCCAACCTATCGTTATTAGGCAAGCTGCAAAAGGGAGTGCCCTTATTAAACAGGGAACAAAAAGACCTGGAAAACCTGCCCAGTACCCTTATGATATGCTATCTCAACGGCTTTGACGATGCCAAGCAAAAACTGGCTGATGCCAAATCGTTGCTAAAAGCGTATAGCAACCCATCAGTATATATATCTTTTAAAGAAGCCATGCGTGTATTGCGTAAAATGAAATATGCGGAGTAGTTGTACCACAGAGCGTATTTCTTTGATTTGGAAAATGCCCATATTGTGAAGTCATTATAACATTCAATAACCACCCCGGCTTTTAGCCACCCCTCCAAAGGAAGGGAATGCCAAACATATCCCATAAAAAAGACACGAATTTCACTAATTTCCACAAATTAAATTCGGGTAGATTAGTGAAATTCGTGTCAGAAAAATTTGCGGTGTAAATCCTTATTCCTTAATAACTTTCTTTACTTCTACGCCATTGGCGGTAGTAACCCTTACAAAGTAAATACCTGTGGTAAGAGCATGCATATCAATACTATTAGTGTTGCCAACTGATAAGCACTGCCTGCCGTTAACATCAAACACGATTATGTTTTCTACGGCAACATTTTGCGTTTGTACGGTAAGTACATTTTTAACCGGGTTAGGGTACAATGTTACATTATTTAATACAGTATCCTTAAGTCCGGTCGTAGGGATTGGCTCGAGGCAAAAGCTAAGTACGTAAACCATATTTTCCTCGGTAAAATCTAACGTAATAGTTTCAGCTTCAGCGGTCTCATAACCTTCCGGTGCTATGGGCTGCAGTGTAAAGGTACCCTCGCCTTCCGGTAAATTGTCAAAAGAAACTGATGCATTTTCGCCGGTAAATAAAGATGGTATTGCAGTCCCGTTTAAAGTAGCTAAGACCTCTATACCTGTTATAATGGTATCAAGATCATTACAAACGCCGTCGCCGTTAGTATCTGCCATAACTATAGCGCTTACACTATACCCTGTGTAGGTGTCAAAGCTAAAACCTTCCGACCAGTCACTAAAAAACATCCCGAAGCAGTTTTGTTTCACGTAAATAACATATTCGGTGTTAGGTGCGGTAGTTATGTTAAAAGGATTTGTGGTAACCGTGCCTGTAGGTGTTGTGGCCGATGTAGGTTCAGGATCTGTTGGCGATGCTAAATAATAAACCCAACTGCCCGTTGCAACGTCTGCCCAGCTAACCGTGGTTGTAGTGCCGCTTGTAGTGGCTGTAACGTTATACGGAGCATAGCATCCATCGGCTACACATTGTGCAAGGCCATCAAATAATAAACTATTTGGCGAACCAGTACCTGCAGGTTTGGTAAATAAGGTTTGGCTCATAGCGTTTTGTATGGATACTCCAATTTCTGTGGGTGCCGTGCCACCGTTATTCCATAGTAACTGAAACGGAACGTTATCGCACAACGAAACTGTTACCGTTTGCGCGCCACCGGCGGCAAGTTGCAATAAAGCTACGTTAACTCCATTTTGCACCACGCTCATGGTACTGCCATTCCAGCCGTTGCTACCGCTATCGGTTAACATAAAACTGTAATTGCATTGTTCTTCAACAGGGCAGGTAGTGTTCCCAGTGCAACCTGTAGTAAAATACATAGGTCCTGTCCAAGTACTGCTAACGCCTTCACTGCAAATTGATCTTACATAGTATTTATATTCAGTGCATACCAATAAGTCGCTCACAACATAAGGATTTGTGGTTGTTACTATACCAATCCCGGTTGGTACTGCGGTTGCAGGTAAAAGTTCTACCTCCCAGGATGTTGCGCCCGAAGGATTTGTCCAGCTCAGCGTTGCCGATGTTGTTGTTATGTTAGTAACAGCAAGGTTGGCTGTAGGTTCGCAGGGATCCTGAAAAGCTACCGTAGTCTGGTAGCTCAAAATAGTTAAAAACAATAATAAAAAGGGTAATTTTTTTTTCATAGCAAGGTGGTTTTTAAATGTTAGTAGTTAATGTTTAATTAATTTAAAAAAATGTAAACCGTAACTTACTGCAAAATAGTAAATTTACACTTACATTTTTATTTTTGAGTTAATTTATTTAGAATGAGCAAAACCCTTGTTATTGGCGATATACATGGTGCATACAAAGCACTCCTGCAAATACTTGAACGCGCAAACATAACCCCAAACGACCGCCTGATATTTCTTGGCGATTTTGTAGACGGGTGGGGGCAAAGCCCCGAAGTTATAGACCATCTTATAAGACTTAAAAGCACCCACAATTGTGTTTTTATAAGGGGTAACCACGATGATTTGCTATTGGGCTGGTTAAAAACAGGCCAGTACAGCGAGGAGTGGTTTAACCACGGCGGGCGCAGCACAATGGACCGTTACAATGCTATGGACGACGATAAAAAGCAAATACACATACTGTTTTTAGAGAGCCTGGCCGATTATTACCTTGATGATGATAACCGCCTTTTTGTACACGCAGGCTTTACTAACCTTAACGGGGTAAGGCATGAGTATTTTAGCCGTATGTTTTACTGGGACCGCACCCTTTGGGAAACGGCACTGTCGCTTAACCCCGAATTATCTGTAGAAGACCCTTTGTACCCCAAGCGTTTTACACATTATAAAGAAGTGTTTATAGGCCATACACCTGTTACCCGAATTGGGCTAACCGTGCCTGTGCAAAAAGCAAACATCTGGAATGTAGATACCGGCGCTGCCTTTAAAGGCCCGCTTACCATTATGGATGCTGATACTAAGGAATACTGGCAAAGCGAACCCGCACATGAGTTGTACCCTGAAGAGATTGGGAGGAATTAAGGGTTATATTTTAGCAGTGACTGCATGTTTAACCTTATGTAAACATGTTAAAAAATCTGTGCATATCCGCGATTGCCTGCATCCGCGTCATCTGTGTTCCATAAAACCTAAACCTTATCCCTGTATTCTTTAAACCAGTCTTCAAATACCGGGAAGATAATTTTAGAAACGCTCATTATGGGGTAAAAGAAAGTTGATTTTTCTAAGGTTTCCTGTTTGGCAAAAGTATGATTGCTGTTAATTTTGGTGAAGAAATTAAGCAGCACGCTAAGTATAAGTATAGTACGTATTAGCCCGAACAAAGCGCCCAGTAGGCGGTTAAGTATACCAAGGCCGGTAAAGTCGGCCACCTTTGTAAATACTTTTGCCAATAGCGTAATGCCCACTACTACGGCAATAAAGGTTATTATAAAAGCTACAATAGCTGCGTGTTTTGGGTTATCGGGCAGGTGGCCATCAAAAAAAGTGCCTACATAGCCGGAGAATTTGGTTGCCAGGTAAATGCCCAGCACTAACGATACTAACGATGCCAGCTCTACAAAAAGCCCGGCGCGATAGCCATTTACAATGCCTATTACTAATATAGTGCCCAGTATTATGTCTGTAAGTTCCATTAGTGCAAAGTTAGCATTATGGGGTTATAATGCAAATAGTGGTGTTAAAACCACATTAAATTTAGAGTTACTATCTTTGCGCAATATAAAAATAAAAATGTCCAGAGACGAACAATTAAAAGAACGCTGGCAACAGCTTGTAACCATACTATCTGACCGTTTTGCCGACGGCGATACCTTAGACCTTGATGCTATTATTTATTTAATAGGAGTGCAGGAACTGGGGCAGTTTAATAAAAAATTTAAAAAAGACGAAAAGGTAAACCTTATGCACATTGCCATTTGCCGCCTTTTAGAGCCTTACGGCTACTATGAGTTTGAGCGCTTTGATGAAGATGGCTGGCCGCACTACACCGTAAAAGAGATACTGCCGCCCCTTAAGGCCGGTGAGCAAAGCATACTTATGAAGGGTGCTATTGTAGATTACTTTTTAGAAAAAGGGCTTATTAAATAAGTTGGTTTACGTAAAATTTAAAGCTCCGGATGGGTGGTTACAACCGCTTTTCCGGAGTTTTTGTTTAGGTAGCCGGCATACTTCGGTCGTGTTACTTAAACATCGTCTTTGGCTCATCATTTAAGACAGCTTATAAGTTAAAATGCAAAATTATACAAGGGCAATAGGTGGTATAGCAAATTTAAAATGCCTAAATTTGCACACTTTTATGGCAGAAAGATGATAGATAAGATAAAGGATTACATAGCCGAAGCGGAAGCTTTTAAGGCGCATACTAAAGAAGAGCTTGAGGCTTTCAGGATTAAATTTTTAGGTAAGAAAGGTGTTTTAAACGACTTTTTTGCCGAGTTTAAGAACGTTGCCGTAGAGCACAAAAAGGAGTTTGGACAGGTTATTAATAACCTTAAAAAAGCTGCAGAAGGTAAAGTTGCAGAAATTCAGGATGCGTTAGAGAGCAAAGAAGACACCAGTGGTGCCTACGGCGACCTTACGCGCCCCGGAGAACCCTTTACCGTGGGTTCGCGCCACCCAATATCTATTGTAAAGAACCAGATAATTGATATTTTTTCTACCATTGGCTTTAACGTAAGCGAGGGTCCGGAAATTGAAGACGACTGGCATAACTTTACCGCGCTTAACCTGCCGGAATACCACCCGGCACGCGATATGCAGGATACCTTTTTTATACAAACCAACCCCGATGTGCTGCTAAGAACACACACTTCATCGGTACAGGTGCGCTATATGGAAGAGAACAAGCCGCCTATACGTACCATTTCTCCGGGAAGGGTTTTTCGTAATGAGGCCATTTCGGCGCGTTCGCACTGTATTTTCCACCAGATTGAGGGCTTGTATATTGATAAGGATGTATCGTTTGCCGACCTGAAACAAACGCTTTTGTATTTTACAAAAGAGATGTTCGGCAAGAGTAAGATACGACTTCGCCCGTCGTACTTTCCGTTTACCGAGCCAAGTGCCGAGATAGACATTTACTGGGGCCTTAAAACAGAAACCGATTACCGTATTACTAAAGGTACCGGATGGCTGGAAATTGGCGGCTGCGGTATGGTAGACCCTAATGTACTTAAAAACTGCGGCATAGACCCGGTTAAGTATAACGGTTTTGCCTTTGGTATGGGTGTAGAGCGTATTGCTATGCTTTTATACGGTATAGGCGATATACGTATGTTTTACGAAAACGATGTGCGCTTCCTTGAGCAATTTAAGGCAAGCATATAAATATAAGATCCCGCCACTGGCGGGATTTTTTATGCATTCCCATGGGAGGTAGTTAATTAGTGGATTTTGTGTCGAGCGAAATTATCTCATTTATTATTTACTTTCAAACCTGACATTCTGCGATAAAGGCTCACAGAGTGATTTGTTTACGATTTTTTCACGCATCATTTCCTTTTTATTGAAATGCCGAGAGATGTTTTGTACTATGTCAGTATAGTTATCAGTCCTTCCGTCTGCTTTTGGTTTTGTAAATTGATGATAAAATACCTTGATTGATAAGCAATTGTTGTGCTCGAAAATCTTGTTTAACAATATTCTGTCTGATAATCCACATGAATGTCCCATTATGTAAACTTGAAATTCTTCGGTCTCAATAAAGCTCAGCATTTTCTTATAGTTGGAATTTTGCAAGTATAGGAATGATTTTATATTTCTCAAATACTCGTTATCGTCCTTCTTTTCAATTGTTTTATAATCATCATCCATTTCATCACCAAATCCAAAATTAATGGGATTGTCTTTATCATTCAACTTTCCATGAATTTGAATTACTTCATTTTCACCATAAATATTACTATCTGGATCATTCATTATCAGAGCATAGTTGTCTACCGTAGGTGTGTAATTAAAATTTAAAAACAAATTCCTAACTTTATAATTATCGCTGGTTTTTAGTCCGGTTCGCTCTATTTTTTTATATTCATCAATCCAATCATTTACAAAAGCATAATCCTTGTCTCCAAATTCTGCTAAATACTTTTTACGTTGTTTTCTATAATTCAAATTAAAAATATCAATTGTGTTTTGATATTCAGTATGTCTCTCAAAATCGTAGAGGTTAGCCACATTTTCATGTAAATATTTTTCAAGTAAACTTTTTACTTGTTCAAATTCCTCATGCAATTTTTTTACCTGATGATTGCTGTTGTTTTCCTTTAGACAATCCCTCAAAAGTTTGTAATATTCATTTTCAATATCAACCCAATTTTGAACTGACTTTCTGTTGTTAATTATTTGAAAAAAACTATTATAGTAGGTGAAAGAATGGTTTTCATCATTGTAATAATTGTTTTCTTGAATGGTTACTAGGAATTTTTCGAAAGCTGTATAAGAATTAATAGCTTTAAAGCTATTAACAATGCTTAAAGAGTAAATCCCAAATAAATTCAAATCAAACCGTAATAAATTATCTTCATAATATATACTATCGTTTGTGTTTTGTGAATGCAATTTTTTAAAAACCTTTTCCCAATACCAATCAATAAAGTGCCCATAACTCGTCGGCAGCCCATGCGCCAAATCAAAACCATTTCCAATAATAACCAGTCTGTTCATTTCTATCTCCTTGAAAGTCAAATATAGATTATTTAACGAAACATTACGTTGCTGTATTTGTAAGGATAGTATATTTTTGTAGCTCGCGTTACAAACTTTTCGACTTTAAGACTTTCGGCTCATTTTGAAACTACAGTACAAAAATATCGACATCAACTACACCGAAACCGGCAAAGGCACGGCCCTTGTACTGCTGCATGGTTTTTTAGAGAACAGTACCATGTGGGACTTTTTTGTGCAGGAGTATTCTAAAAAGTATCGTGTAATTACGGTAGATCTTTTAGGACATGGCGATACCGGCTGCCTGGGCTACGTACACAGTATGGAAGATATGGCCGATGCAGTTAATGCCGTACTGGGCGAACTCCGCATTCGCAAGGCTATACTAATGGGGCACTCTATGGGTGGGTATGTGGCTTTGGCTTTTGCCGAATTATACCCCGATATGGTTAAGGGCATTGTATTGCAAAACAGTAGCGCCCTTGCCGATAGCGATGAGCGTAAAGCCAACCGCGACCGTGCTATTAAAGCCGTAAAGCAAAACTATACTGCTTTTGTGCGCATGAGCATTGCCAACCTTTTTAGCGAGGACAACCGCGAAAAATTTGCTCCTGAGATTGAAGACCTGCGCGACCAGGCTGTAAAAACGCCGCTACAGGGCATTATAGCGGCGCTTGAAGGCATGAAAGTACGCAAAGACCGCGAAGTACTGCTGCATTTTTCTCCCTACCCTATACTGCTTGTATTGGGCGAAAAAGACCAAAGCCTTGTATATACCGAACACGCCCCACAGGTAGAAGGCACCGCTGTAAAGCTAATTACCTACCCGCACGGGCACATGAGCCATATAGAAAGCCGTGATGCCTTGCTAAAAGAAACACTGGAGTTTTTTAAGGGCTGCTAAAAACAGTTTTAAGTCGCAGTTTTCAGTAATCAGCCTAATATGTCTTGGTCATATCCTCATCAACCACAATGATAAAGTCGGCCTGCTTAAGGTGCTCAGCTTCCAGTTTATTGATATCTTTTTGAGATACGGCTGCAATGGTTAGTATTTTAACCGATGATTTTTCTTTCTTTAAATACCAGTTAATACCCTCAAAATTATCGCTGTGGTAGCTGCCGTTGTAGTGTACAAAAATAGTTCCCTCTTTTAGGTTTTGCGCTATGTTGTGCCCCATGGTAGCATCTTTTACCGCCTGTGCTTTAGGCAGGTTATCACCACCGTGACCGCCGCTCATTTCCAGCATTTTTACATAACCGCGCAGGGTAGCATCATAGGCAATAGGCAGGGGCGCAATCCAGGCTTTTTCTTCTGGGGTAAGGGAGTTTAAAGATTCCAACCCTTTCTTGTACACCTGGCTGGCATAGCGGCGCGGTATGTTGGTTGCAATAAAAGGGAAGCGCTTTTCTTTAGCCAAGTCAACCAATGGTTTATAGTCGGTTTTGTGGTTTTTCCAAAGGCGGGCCAAGCTGTCAAACACCTGTTGGTCTATTGCGCCTGCAAGGTATTGGTTAAGCTGTTGCTGGTTGTCGGCCTCTATCATTTCTGCGCCGAGCACAAGGGGCTTGGTGGAAGCAAGGTCTTTTGTGAATTCAAGCTGAAGCCAGTGCACCATAGCATTGTCATGCTCTTCGCCAAAAAGCACCACCTGCGCATCAGCGGCGGCCTTTAGCAACTTTTTATAGGTAGTTTGCTTGCCGTCTTTAGTGTATAATTGGTAACCCTGTTTGTCCTGCGCTGTAGCGGTAAACCCAATGACCAATACAATAAGTATAGCGTATAATTTCATGCTTTATTTATAAAGAGTATGAATAATGCTGCTAAAGTACATGTTTGGGCTGAAATACACTAAATAAAAACGATTTAGCTGAATTTAAGAAATTAGTGCTAATTCGTGTCTAAAAAGATCTGACACGAATTCCACAAATTTTCACCAATAAAAAAAGGATGTTTAAAAAAATATTCAGTGTAGGTTTGTATAAAATATCAATCTTTTAAAAATTAGTGCCATTTGTGTAATTCGAGGCAAAAAGCAGCACGTGGCGGGCAAACATTGGCAGGCTGTGGTATATTAATCCGTAAATTTGTGTTTCTTCAAAACTAAAACAATGACCACCGGAATAGACGCTATTGCCTTTGATATTGCTAAAATACACCTCCCTGTAAAAACCCTTGCCGGGGCGCGTAACATAGACCCTGATAAGCTCGAAAAAGGGCTTGGCCTTATAAAAATGACGTTGCCCGATGCACACCAGGATGCGGTGGTGTTTGGTGCCAATGCCCTTACCCGCCTTATTACTGATAATACTATTAACCCCGCCGAAATTGCCCGTATTTATGTGGGTACCGAGAGCGGGATTGACAGCTCTAAGCCCATAGGATCCTTTTTAGTAAGCCTCATGGAGCAGAAATTTGGGCATAACACGTTTGCCGGATGCGATACGGTAGATTTTACCTTTGCCTGCATAGGCGCAGTAGATGCCCTGCACAACTGCCTCGATTTTATAAGGCTTAACCCCGGTAAAAAAGCTATTGTGGTGGCTACCGACATTGCCAAATACGACCTTGAAAGTACCGGCGAATATACCCAGGGTGCAGGCGCCATAGCTATGTTGGTAACCGAGAGCCCCCGCATTATTGCTTTCGACAATAACTGGGCGGTAAGTACTAAAGGGGTGTTCGACTTTTTTAAACCGTACCGAGCGCTGACCAAACAGCAAATTACAAATATTGAGGCTAACGAGCCGTGGTTTGACAACTTGGAGCGCGTTATAGAAATTCATAAAGACCAGCCGGTGTTCGACGGCCAGTACAGCAACGTTTGCTATACCGACCGTACCCGCGAGGCCTACAACAGCTTTAAAAAACTTACCAATACAACAGGATCGTTATACAATACGTGGGAGGGCATTATGATGCACTTGCCGTATGCCTACCAGGGCCGCCGCATGTTCGCCGAGCTTTTTGCGCTCGACGCGGATACCCCGCTGTTAACGGGCAACGAAGACCCTGCTGATTACCAAAACCGTGTGAGGGAAATTAGCAAAAGTGATGATTATAAGGCGTTTGTTGCCCAAAAGCTGCAACCTGCCGAAGAGGCTTCATCGTTAATAGGCAACCTGTATACCGGGTCGGTTTTTATGGGGTTCCTTTCGGCTATAGCCCGATATGCGGAAACGGGGAGAGATGCTACCGGCAAAACCATAGGCTTTTTGGCGTATGGCAGCGGCTCTAAAAGCAAGGTATTTCAGGGTACGTTACAACAAGGCTGGAAGGCCGCAGCACAAAATGCCCGCCTGTTTGAAAACCTTGCGCAAAGCTACGCCATAGATTTTGAAGCCTACCAAAAACTGCACAAAAAAGAGCAGGACTTCAGCATCCTAGCCCCGGTAAACGAATGGGTTTTAGATACCATAGAAGATACGCTGCCTAACCTTATTGGCGCACGCTATTATAAATGGGTAGAGTAGTTGTATTCTTTTGTCTTGAAATAAAAGAATCAAAAATTCAAGCTCTAACTTCTTATGCTACAAAATATAAGTTTCGGCTAAATCATTTGAACTCGCTACGCTCAGACAGCAAATGATTCTTAACGCCTCAACTTTTATTTTGTTTACGCAACGAAGTTTAAGGCCTTAGCTACACTCATACGCTCGTTTGGTTACTGATATAAGTAAAAATAGTGTCGCACGGGCTTGCCGTAGTGTGGCGCTATCTTTATTAAGATGAGTGCTCAGATAAAAAAAGAAGCATGGGTATCAACAATATTAATGCGCCTCAACATCAGCATCCCTGGCAACAGCTTCTAAGAACGCGGCAAAATTATCTTCACCCGCTACATTGAGCTTTTTACGGATGCGGTAACGGGCATTCTCAATACCCCTAAGGGAAATACCCAGCAGCGGGGATATCTCTTTATTGCTCAGGTTCATTTTTACAAAGGCACACAGGCGCAGCTCGCGCTTGGTAAGCGTGGGATTTAACTCTTTCAGGCGCTCAAAAAAATTGTGGTGCACTTTTTCGAAATTCACGTCGAATACCTCCATGTATTCTTCGCCAATTTTGTGCTGATTCAATTTCTGGAAAATTTGCAGCAGCTTCTTGCGCGACTCTTCATTTTTAACATAGTCCTTAAGTTCTTTAAGGTCAGATGTCAGCTCGCTAAAAATATCTTTCTTCTGTACCAAGAGCAGTGTGTAGTTGGCCAGTTCCTTGCTCTTGTTTATAACATCTTCTTCCAGCGTAAGCTTATCTTTCCTGATTGCCTCCTTATCGCGTTGCAGTTTTAGCTGCTCTACTTCCAGCTCCAGGAGTTTTTTGCTTTGCTCGGCTTCACGGCGGGTTTTGTTGCGCTCGTGGCGGATGCGTTTTTTAACCAGTGCACGTATGCCCAGTACAATTAAGATACCTACTACGGCATACAGCAAATATGCCAGTATCGTTTGGTACCATTTAGGCACAATGGTAAAAGTGTACTGGGTTTCGGAGCCAGGCAGCCCCGCAGTGTTACGGCTCTTTACCTTAAAGGTGTAGGTGCCGGGGCGCAGGTGGGTATATTCTTTATACGCAATGTTTTGCCAAGCGCTCCAAACCTGATCTACATTATCT
Organism: Flavobacterium zepuense; assembly: GCF_007097145.1. GTDB lineage: Bacteria > Bacteroidota > Bacteroidia > Flavobacteriales > Flavobacteriaceae > Flavobacterium > Flavobacterium zepuense. The sequence goes on from NZ_VJVZ01000011.1 coordinate 58,553, forward strand.
AATATATAGCTATATTGTATTTGCGTGCCGTGTGTCATTTTTGGGGCAGCAAAATCAAAGCGGAGGATGTCGGTCTGATTGGGCAATACCTGTGGCTCACCGTTGCGGCTAAAAAGGGGCAGGAGTTCCTGCTTTTGGTTTTTAGAATACGACACCTGGGTAATTACCGTAGCGATACCGGGGTTTGCATTGGGGTTATCAACAGTATACAAAAATAAGCCATTGGTGGTGCCAAAAAGCATCCTGCCGTTAGCCAGCGACACAAGGCATTCCATCCCCCTGTTAAAGCTGCCTTTAAGGTTAAGGAACAGGTCTTTGTGCAGTTCGGGGCTCTTTTCGGCAGTGTAAAAGTAACCGGCCTCGTCATCCTGTACAAACCAGGTGCGGTTGCCCGATTGCACCAGCTTGCGGGTATTTTTTGCAGGGTCTAATATGGCATTAAGCCGTGCGTGCGGTACAAATCGGTTTTGTTGCTGGTTAAAGGTATAAATACCGGTATTGGTAGTAAAAACAATATCGTTTTGCCAACGGAATACATTAACGTTAAACGAATTCTTTAACCCGTTCTTAGTGGTAAAATGGTCAACTGAATTTACACGCGAATACGACGGGTCGATACGAATGCGGAATACCCCCTGGTAGCCGTGGCACACCCAGTAGGTGCCTGGTTCGCTGGTAGGCATAATATCGCGCGCCGAAACATTAAAGCCTGCGATCTTGGGGTGCATTACCCATTCATTGCCTTTTTTTTCTAAAAGATACAATCCGTTATAGTGCGATGCCAGGTAGAAGCCGGGCTTTTCGGCAATGGGGGTAACCTTCCATAAATCGGCATTGGTGCCTATGCGGGCTGCTGTGCCGTTATCAATTTTAAAAAGGCCATTGTCATGGGATGCTATAACATCGCCGTCCAGCAATTGTACCGACCACGTTTGGCCCTGCAGGCCTGCTATTTTTTTAAAGTCTGACGGTGATGCCGGTGCTTCCTCATTAAAAGGGGCATAATACACACCCTCTGTTGTGGCGAGGTACAGGGTGCCGTTAGCAGAAAGCGCATCATAAACAGATGCTTTATTAAAAAGTGATGTATAAGGCGACTTAAAGTCGATGTACGCAAGGCCGTTATTTTGCAGCACCCAGATATTATTGTCTTTAGCGCGGTAAAGGCCGTGTATGGCACTCTCCTGCAACGAACGGAATATAGTAGGTTTGTGTATAACCTCTCCGTTTTGCATCACTAAAATGATCTTGGAACCTACGGTGCCAATAAACAGCGTGCCGTTGCTGTAGGTTACAGCGCCCGAAACCTCATCGCGCTCGCCCTGCGCAAATACATTGGTAAGCAACTCCATTTTCCCGGTAGCCACAACCCCTTTATAAACCGACCCCTGCACCGTAACCGCTATAAGCTGGCCGTGGGCATTGCCGGGAAGCAGCGACACAATATCTTCGTTATTATATTCGGATGGGTTAAAGGCTACGGTAAGCTGCCTTTTGGCAGTGTCGAGCTTAAGCAGCCCGTGGTTAGTTTCCTGCACAAGGTAATCGCCGCCTACAAGTGCGCTGTAAGTAAAAGAACTGCTTGTGGGTATATGTGTGGCGGTTTTGCCCTGGGTAATGATAACCTCATTAAAAGCACGGTACAGTAGCATATTGTCCAGGCTTTGTATGTCCCAGATGTTCTCTATGTTACGGCCCTCAAGCTGTAGGTCGGCCACTATGGAAGTGTAACTGTACCGTCCGCTTTTATCTTTGGTAATGGTGCCAGCCTCGTTGTAGCCACCGGCATATATCTTTCTGTTCTTACCGGCGGCAAGGCTGCGTACCGATGAGTTATTGGGCAATATCACCTTTTGCCAGTGCTCGCCATCAAAAATTACCACACCATCGTTATTGCCAAAAAACAGCGTACCCGATGCATCTTCGCAGGCAGTCCAAAACTGGGTATCTGCATTAAAGTCGGCGCGGGTGTACTGGCGTATCTTTACATTATTGCTCTGTGCCCATACTGTAAGGTTACAAAATAATACCGATAGGAATATAAAAATGGTTTTACTCATAGATTATAAGGCTTGTGCTGCGCCCGAAAACGATGTAAAATTAGCGGATTTTACCGTAATTTTTACGGTAAATTTATAAAAAAGTGTATAAAAATAGTTGTTATACTTTTTTGTACTTCAATATCTTATAAAAAAAAGGTAGTATTTTGAGTAGGGGTGTTGAGTATTGGCGTAAACAAAGTGTACCGCTATTTTTTAAATGCAAATTATATAACACTAATTTAGCATTGCTAAAAACCCGGTGTAGGGTTGCCGCACTACTGTTATAAAACTACAATAATACATGCACACACGCACTATTACAAAAAGCTTTGGCCTGGCTGTTGCCCTTACGGGGATAGCATTGCTTACAGGTTGCAGCTCAGCTTCTAAAAAATCCGCAGGCGCACAGCTGTGGGTTACCATGCCAGACAAAACGTTACTGCTACAAGAGCAGCCCTTTTCCAATAACCCATCCACAAACAATGTTAAGTTAAACATTAACACCGCCACAACCTACCAGACAATGGATGGTTTTGGCTTTACGCTAACCGGGGGCAGCGTGCTGCACATCAGCAAAATGTCTGCCCCGGCACGCGCTAAACTCTTACAGGAAATTTTCGGCACCGGAAAGAACGACATCGGCAGCAGCTACATACGCATAAGCGTAGGCGCGAGTGACCTTGATGAGAAAGTATTTTCTTATGATGACCTTTCCGAAGGTGAAACCGACCTGAACCTTACTAAATTCGATCTTGGTTACGATAAAAAATACCTTATCCCGGTACTAAAGCAAGTACTGGCCATTAACCCTGATATAAAGATACTGGGGTCGCCGTGGTCGCCACCCGTGTGGATGAAAACCAACGGAGACAGCCGTGGGGGCAGCCTTAAACCAGAATATTACGGTGTGTATGCCAATTACCTGGTTAAGTACATACAGGAAATGAAAAAGAATGGCATTACGATAGATGCACTTACCGTACAAAACGAACCGCTGCACCCGGGCAATACCCCAAGCCTTTTAATGGTAGCCGATGACCAAAAGGTTTTTGTACGTGACCATTTAGGGCCTGCGTTCGAGAAGAACAGCATCAAAACCAAAATTATTATTTACGATCATAATGCCGATAAGCCCGAGTATCCCATCTCTATTTTAGACGACCCTAAGGCAGCGAAGTATATTGATGGGTCGGCGTTTCACCTGTATGGCGGTACCGTAGATGCTATTAGTAAAGTACACGAGGCACACCCCACCAAGAACCTGTATTTTACAGAGCAGTGGGTTGGCGCACCGGGCAACTTTAAAAAAGAGCTGGACTGGCATATAGAAAACCTTATTATTGGCGCGCCCCGCAACTGGTGTAAAACCGTACTGGAGTGGAACCTTGCCGCCGATGAGAACCAGGACCCGCATACCGACAGGGGTGGCTGCGACCGTTGCCTTGGCGCTGTGACTATTACCGGCGACAATGTTATAAGAGAACCTGCTTATTATATTATTGCGCACGCCTCTAAATTTGTAAGGCCGGGATCTGTACGTGTAGAATCTAATCTGCCGGAAGGCCTGCCTAATGTGGCATATACAACACCGGGCGGCAACGTGGTGGCTATTATTCAAAACACCTCTACAGAAGAAAAAACCATAGATGTTGCTGAGGGCAGCAAAACAAAAACAATTACATTAAAAGCGGGTGCCGTGGCAACCCTTGTACTATAAAAATGAAGATACGTTTTAAAAATTTAGCACTTTTTACCCTGCTTATGGCAGGAGCGCTGGCAAATGCCCAGCAAAAACAACAGGACATCGACAAAAAAGTGGAGGCCCTTATTGCAAAAATGACCCTTGAGGAAAAAGTAGGCCAAATGGCTCAAATAACACTTGATGTTATTGGCAAAGGCGAAAACCGCTTTAGCAGTACTTATCCGCTTGCGTTAGACCAGGCCGAAATGAAAAAGGTGTTTGGCAAGTACCATATTGGGTCGGTATTAAATACGGCCAGTGGCCATGCGCTAACTCCGCAAAAATGGTACGAGATAATAAGCGAGATTCAAAAAACTGCACTTAAAGAAGATACCAACAAAATACCGGTACTGTACGGTGTAGATGAAATTCACGGTGCCACGTATACCGATGGTGCTACCATGTTTCCTCAGCAAATTGCCCAGGCAGCAGCACGCAACCCGGTTATGACCGAGCGTGGGGCAGCCATTACCGCTTACGAAACCCGCGCAAGCAACATTCCGTGGAACTTTTCTCCGGTGTTAGACCTTGGTGGCGACCCGCGCTTCAGCCGTATGTGGGAGTCTTTCGGCGAAGACCCGTACCTGTGCTCTGTTCTTGGCGTTGCCATGATAGACGGTTACGAGGGCAAAGACAACAACATTGCCAACCCTGAGAAGGTTGCCAGCAGCCTGAAACACTTTTTAGGCTACCATGCAACCGTATCGGGCAAAGACCGTACACCGGCCTACATAAGCGAGGAAGCTTTGCGCGAATACCACCTGCCATCGTTTAAGGCAGCGGTAGATGCAGGCGCGCACACTATAATGGTTAATTCGGGCATTATCAACGGGGTTCCGGTGCATGCTAATTATAACATCCTTACCAAACTTTTAAAAGAAGAACTGGGCTTTAAAGGCCTTATTGTTACCGACTGGGCAGATATTGAAAACCTGCACAGGAGAGACAGGCTTGCCGCTTCGCCTAAAGAGGCCATTATGCTGGGCATTAATGCCGGTATAGACATGAGCATGATACCTTACCAGTACGAGGTTTTTTGTGATAATTTAATAGAACTGGTTAAGGAAGGCAAGGTAAAGCAGGACAGGATAGACGATGCCGTTCGCAGGATACTCAAAGTAAAGTATGCACTGAACCTGTTTGATAAACCGAACACCAACCCTAAGGATTACCCTAAATTTGGCAGTAAGGAGCACGAAAAAGCATCGTATGATATGGCTGCCGAGGCTATTACCCTGCTTAAGAACGAAAGCAATGTGCTTCCGCTTAAAAAGACTGCCAAGGTTTTAATTACAGGCCCTAATGCCAACAATATGCGTACCCTTAACGGTGCGTGGACGTACAGCTGGCAAGGCGACCGTACCGAGCTTCATGCCCAACAATACAACACTATTGTTGAGGCCGTTACTAACGAGGTAGGTAAGGCTAATGTTACCTACATTCCGGGTGTGAGCTATAAAGAAGGCGGCCATTATTATGATGAGCTTGCCGATAAAATGGACGAAGCTGTTGCTGCCGCTAAAGACGCCGATGTTATTTTACTTTGCCTTGGCGAGAACAGCTATACCGAGAAACCGGGCGACATGAACGACCTGTACATGAGCGACCTGCAAACCGAGCTTGCCCAAAAAATTACGGCTGCCGGCAAAACAGTTATACTAATATTAAACGAAGGCCGCCCGAGGCTGATAAGCAAATTTGAGCCTAATGTTAAGGCGGTGTTACAAAGCTACCTGCCGGGTAACTTTGGCGGCGATGCCATTGCCGATGTATTATTTGGCGATGTTAACCCAAGCGGTAAACTGCCTTACACGTACCCGCGCTATCCTAACGCTACCATTGGTTACATACACAAGCCAAGTGAGGAGCAAAAAAAGGCCGAAGGTGTATACAACTATGAGGCCGATTACAACCCGCAATACCCGTTTGGTTTCGGGTTAAGTTATACCATCTTTAGCTATAAAGACTTAAAGGTTAATAAGGCCTCTATTAAAAAAGGCGAGAACCTGCAAGTTACCGTAGTGGTTACAAACACGGGCAAAGTGGCCGGTAAAGAGGTGGTACATTTATTTACTACCGACCTTTACGCCACCAGCGTTACCCCCGATGTTAAGCGCCTGCGCCGTTTTGAAAAAATAGACCTTAAACCGGGCGAAAGCAAAACCGTAACGTTTGAGCTTAACCCTAAAGACCTTACCTACGTGGGCCGCGATGGCAAAGACGTACTTGAGGCAGGCGACTTTGAAATCTCTGTAGATAAACTAAAAGCCACCTTTACATTATCTGAATAATTTTTGTTCGTAACATAAATTAGAGTTTAGGTTAGTACTCTAAAGCCCCGTAGTTGTTTGCGGGGCTTTTTTTGTGCAGTATCTATGCATTTAAATTTACGGAGGTGCGATACACACTGTTGCTGCGAGGGAGGTGCGACCTCGGCAGCCCAATTACTTATTACGAGTGAGATTACTTCGTCAGTTCTGGCATTGCCTCGGATGCCGCGCTACGTTGCACTCCGTTCCCAAAGACGGTTACGGGTATTGTGCGTTAAAAAATCCGTTAAACCCGCGATTGCTTTCATCTGCGTCATCCGTGTTCCGTCATCCGCAAGTTAATCCTCCGCTTCAAGCTCAAAGATCTCGTTAACGGTCTTATCAAACAGCTTTGCCAGTTTAAGGGCAAGAACGGTACTGGGCACATATTTACCGGCTTCCAGGGCATTAATAGTTTGGCGGCTTACGCTAATACGGTCGGCCAGGTCCTGCTGGGTAAGGTTGTGTATGGCGCGCTGTACCTTTATGTTATTCTTCATGTTGCAGGGTATTATAAAAACGGTACATTTTAAATCGGAACAGCACTATAAAGATAATTAGCTGTGAGAACATGGCTGCCATTAGTACATTAAAAAAAGTAAATCCATAAATAAACAGGTAGCAAAACAGCAATATACCGTAATTGGCAATAGTAGCCCATGCAAGGCTGTGCAGGCGTATGGATGCCACCATTTCATCCTCATGCTTTTCTTTAGCAAAGCCAAATACAATACCCGATGCTATTATAAGTGCTATTAAAATTTCATCGGCAATGTCGTTTTCAATCCATTTAAAATAAACCTGATTGCCCAGTAACGACCCACCCCCTCCAAAACCCGTATCGCCAATAAGGGCAAATACCTTTGTTGTGAGGTTAAGTCTGTTTTCTAAATTAAAAATAAAATAGCCAAGCAGTAGCACGAATGCCGTTACAAACACAACGCCGCTAACTGCTTTAAACCTGTGCGGAAATAAATAACTTGTTTTCATGATTGATGATTTAAATTTTAGCTAATGTAAAACAAAATTTCCAATAAGTAAAACAAACTTTACATTTTGTATAATAAAAAAGCCATCGGTTAAGATGGCTTTAATATATGTAAACTATTAATTAGTTTTGAGTAGCCGGTACCGGAGCAGTCTCTGGAGCAATTACTTTACCTTTAATAGTAAGTACTTTGTTAAGTTCTGTATCGTTAGCAGTTACAGTAATACTTTTGTTAAAAGAACCTGGGTTAGCAGCGTTGTAAGTAGCCGTTACATTACCAGACTCACCCGGTTTAATAGGGGTTTTAGTGTAGTTTGTTGCAGTACAGCCGCAAGAAGCTTTTACGTTAGTAATAAGGATAGTTTGCTTAGATGTATTTTTAAAAGTAAACTCATGAGATACCGGTTTACCTTTTTCTATATCGCCAAAGCTAAAAGTATCTTCTTTAAAAGTAAGGCCTGTAGGCTTAGCATCAGGATTTACAGCGGCAGCAGCCGGTTTAACAGCAGTTCCTGTTGGCTTAATGTCTTTTTTAGGTGTTACCTGTTGTGCGTTAGCAGAAAAAGAAAGAAATAAAGCTCCTGCAACTGCAAAAAGAGAAAGTTTTAATGATTTCATAATTTAATAAATTTTCTATTAGTTGATAATTGTTTTCAATTTTAATATCACAAATATATTTACTTATTACCACATATTTGTTAATCGCTTTCAAACTATTGTTAACGACATGTTAACGGCTTGTGGCTAAGCATTTTTTAGTGTAATATCGGTGTATCAAAGTGCGTTATGGCACTACATAACAAATTGCGTTCCAAAGTTTGAAATTCAATAAATTAAATATAATTGTTTTTATAGGCCTCATTGCCATAGTGGGTGTACTAACCATGCAGCTGGTTATGCTTAACCAGGCCTATATGTTTGAAAAAAAGGAACTTGGCGAAAAAATACACTTTGCCCTGCAGGATGTGGTTACCAAAATTTACAGGGATAACGACAGCGAGCTGCCCGCCGAAACTCCCATTAAAAAAGTTAGCGAAGACTATTACATTGTTAACGTTCAGGATGTTTTTGAGGCCGGCATACTGGAGTTTTATCTTAAAAGTGAGTTTCAAAAGGTTAAGCTGGATATGGATTATGAGTATGCCATGTACGATTGCAGCAGCGACGAGATGGTGTATGGCGAATATATTGCCGCCGGCGATAAAGCTGCTACCGCCGATAAGCAAAAGTGCGAAAACTGCTTTACCAAACGCCCCGGGCTAGTATATTATTTTGCAGTGCGTTTTCCCAGCCTGCGCCACAGCTACATAACATCGTTACAACAGTACTGGATCTACACGGGTGTATTGCTGCTTGTACTGGTTATTTATGTGTATTCGGTTTTTCTGCTGCTTAAGCAAAAGAAGTATACCGAGTTGCAAAAAGACTTTATCAATAACATGACGCACGAATTTAAAACGCCGCTATCGTCTATACTAATAGCCTCTAACTATGCCGTTAAGCAGGATGCTATAGAAAATAGCCCCAAGCTTAGCAAGTACCTTAAAATTATAATCGAGCAAAGCAACAAGCTTAACCATCATATAGAGCGCATCCTTTCGGTTGCCAAAACGGAGAGCGGACTTGTATCGTTAGAAAAGAAAGCTTTTAATGTAGTAGAAACGCTGGAGCTGGTTAAGGATAATGCATCGGTTAAATTTGAAAATGCCGCTGTTACACTTACGTCAGATAAACCTGATTACCAGGTAATGGCCGATGAGTTTCACTTTTATAACATTACCTATAATATTGTAGAGAATGCCATTAAATACGGTACAGCGAACCCGGAGGTGCTCATTAGTGTAACAAGCGAGGTGGGCCGTGGGGTCCAGCTTCAGTTTAAAGATAACGGCCCCGGTATAGCATCAGAACATCTTGATTTTGTGTTCGACCGTTTTTACCGTGTGCCCCGCGAAAATAAGAAAGAGGTGGAGGGTTTTGGCATTGGGCTTTTTTATGTAAAAAAGATTTGTGAACTTCACGGCTGGAAGATATCCATTAAAAATAATATTGATGAACCCGGCTTAACTATTAGTATTTACGTACCTAAAAGCAGCATGGCATGAAGAAACGATTACTCTATGTAGAAGACGATAACACCCTGGCATTCCTTACGGCCGATAACCTGGAGCAATACTACGAGGTGGTGCATTTTACAAATGGTAAAGATGCGTTTGAAGCTTTTAAATCAGAGGATTTTGATTTATGCGTGCTGGATGTTATGCTGCCCGAAATGGATGGTTTTGAGCTTGCTGCTGCCATACGTGAGCGTAATGTGGCCGTGCCTATAATATTCCTTTCGGCAAAAACGCTGAAAGAAGACCGTATTAAAGGCCTTAAGCTTGGTGCAGATGATTACCTGGTTAAACCCTACAGTATTGAAGAGCTGATACTTAAAATTGAAGTGTTTTTGCAGCGCAGCCAAAAAACGCCTGTCGTTAAAGATACCAGCTGCACCATAGGCTCTTTTACGTTCGACCCGGATAATTATGCCCTTATTAAATATGGCGAGACTACCCAGCTCACCGAGCGGGAGTCGGCATTGTTAAAGCTTTTTATTGATAATAAGAATACCATACTTAAGCGGGAAAAGATACTCACAGCCCTTTGGGGTACCGATGATTATTTTATGGGCCGCAGCATGGATGTTTTTATTTCGCGCCTGCGCAAGATATTCAAGGATGATGATGCTATACGCATAGAGAACATTCCGCGTATAGGCTTTAAACTGGTGGTAAAAGAATAGTTTTAGTACGCCGAATCGTCTTCAAACTGTAGCAAAACATACAGTTTTGCTTTTTCATCATAAAAGCCAAGCAGGTAATAATCGTTAAAGCGTATTACGGTTTGCAGCGATACACTGCGGCTGTTGTTGCTTATAAAGCGTGATATCTTATCAATGGCAAGCTGCTCTTCATTATAAGGGCGGTGTTCAAAATTTTCATCAAACAACCCCTCAAAGTAAACCGACTGTGTTCTGCTCGGGTCCATAAAGCTGCCTATGCCTCCCGCACCATAACCGCCACTGACTACTGATGCACTCGTTAGGGCAACGCCCATAAGTATATCGCCTGTGCTCAAAATACTGCGCACCCCACCCGCTACAACCATAATATCGTCAGGGGTTTTATAAACGGATAACGCTGCTTCGCCCCAACTGGCACGGGTAAGAAATTTAGAAGTGTTTTTTAAAGTGCCTCCCCCTTTTTCGCCGGTTTGTACAAGCAATGGCGAGTTTTTAAAGGTAATACTATCCTTATCGGTAGCGGTGTGGCTTTTAATGAGTTTGCCCGTGGCAAGATCGGTAGCGGTAAGTTCTAAGGCCTCCTCATTCAGCTTAAGCTGGTACAGCCTGTCGGCACTATAAAAAGAAACCGACTTTCCTGCCTTATCCAGCGCCGGTTGCGGGACTATCCTTTCGGTAATGGCATAAGTAGGTGTGGCGATAGTAATAACCTGCGTAAAGGCCGGTAAATGATCGAGCGTTATAACAATCCTGTCGTTTAAAACATACATCTTAATTTTAGAGGCTGTAACCGGCAGAGCAGTAAAATCAGGGACATCAATTTTTTGGATGCCGTATTCTTCAATCAATTCAACCAGCGTGGTTTCTTTATTATCAGAATCTTTAAATGTAAAGTCGGCAAAATCCAGAACCTTCTGCATGTACTTCCCATCGTTAAAAACGTACAGCTTTAAAAAATCATCGCGTTCTTTTTTATTTTCCTGTTCGTCCTGCAACGCCAGTATAAAAAACGAGTTGTTCTCGCTAAACGTGCTCAGCACGGTTTCATCTTTTAAAGGTAGTTGCAGTACCGACCCACTTACTGCATTGTTGCTAAAATCAAAACCAAGCGATTGTATTTTGGTAAAATCGTCGTTAACCCAATACACCTGCGGCTGCCCCGAAGCATTATAACTGTACCCGGCCATAAAAGCGTATTCTTTATCGGGGCGGGTGGTGCTAAGGCTGTCCTTAAAAAATACGGCTGCGTTGTAATGTAGGGCAGTTAGCCTGTTCTTATCGGCAGCAAAAATAGTTAAGCCTTTATTTTGTGTCTCTTTAGCGGCAAATATCTCGTGACTGCTGGTTGCTTTTTTAAGCTCAAGGTGCTGCATGGCAACAGGCGCTTGGGCATTGGCAGTATGGATAAGCAGGGCAATAAGTGCAACAGTAAATATCTTTTTCATAGCGGGGCAATTAGCTGCAAACTAATAACATCAATTTTTGAGCCAGTTTGTATAGTGAAGGTACAAACAAAAACGGCTACCATAAAGAGGAGCCGGATATTTAAAGATGCTTTTAACTATTTCTAATTTATCAATAACAACTATTTTTTGATATACAGCCATAAAAAAGCCTCCGTTTCCGGAGGCTGTAAATACTACATAAGAGATTTCTCCCTGCGGTCAAAATGGAATCCAAGACTTTCGACTTTATGACTTTACTTTTAACTAACTAATAACCTCGCCATTATCAACACCATCGGCATCCGGGTTTAAGAAAACCAGTTTACCTTCCGGGTTTTGTGTCATAAGTATCATGCCCTGGCTTTCTACACCGCGCAGGTTGCGGGGTGCAAGGTTAACCAATACGGTAACGCGTTTGCCCACAATTTCTTCGGGGGTAAAGCTCTCGGCAATACCGCTCACAATGGTGCGCACATCAATACCGGTATCAACTTTAAGTACTAAAAGCTTGTTAGCTTTCGGCATTTTAGAAGCTTCTAAAATAGTACCTGTACGAATATCCATTTTAGAGAAATCCTCATACGTTATTAAGTTCTTTTGTGCTTCTACAGTTTTGTTATCGGCCTTATTGGCCAGTTTAGTAGCTTCCAATTTTTCTACCTGTTTAATTATTTCTTCGTCTTCTATCTTAGCAAAAAGCAGTTCGGCATGGCCTATATGGTGGTTAGCTGCTATAAGGTCAGATTTCAGCGTAATATCGTTCCAGCCTAATTTGCGTTTACTGTCGCGTGCATCGTTATAGCTTAATGTTTCATCCACAACGCCCAATACAGCAACCGGTTCCGGCACTTCATCCATCTTGAGCATGCCTTTAAGTTTGGCCGCTGTAAAAGGCAGGAACGGTTCAGATAATACCGCCAGTGCCGCAGCAATTTGCAATGCCACATACATTTGGGTTTTAACCCTCTCCGGATTGTCTTTTATAACCTTCCACGGCTCTTCATCAGCAAGGTATTTATTACCAAGGCGGGCAAGGTTCATAAGCTCTACAAGAGCCTCCCTAAAGCGGTAGCGCTCTATAGAGCTTGCAATAACAGCAGGGTAGGCGCGCATTTCGGTAAGGGTAGCCTCATCAATATCGCTAAACTCATTAGGCTGGGGTACTACACCTTCGTAATATTTATTGGTAAGCACCACAACACGGTTAATAAAGTTGCCAAAAATGGCAACCAGTTCGTTATTGTTGCGTGCCTGGAAATCTTTCCAAGTAAAATCGTTGTCCTTAGTTTCGGGGGCATTGCTGGTAAGCGCATAACGCAATACATCCTGCTGGCCGGGGAAATCTAACAGGTACTCGTGCAGCCAGACCGCCCAGTTTTTAGACGTAGACAGTTTGTTGCCCTCCAGGTTAAGGAACTCGTTTGCCGGAACGTTATCGGGCATAATGTAGCTGCCTTCAGCCTTAAGCATGGCGGGGAATATAATACAATGGAACACAATATTGTCTTTACCAATAAAGTGTACCAGTTTAGTGTCTTCGCTTTTCCAGTATGGCTCCCAGTCTTTACCCTCGCGGGCAGCCCACTCTTTGGTAGACGATATATACCCAATAGGCGCATCAAACCAAACGTAAAGCACTTTACCCTCGGCACCTTCTACAGGTACGGGTATACCCCAGTCAAGGTCGCGGGTAACGGCGCGGGGTTTAAGCCCGTCATCCAGCCACGATTTAACCTGGCCGAAAACGTTAGGCTTCCAATCGTTTTTATGGCCTTCCAAGATCCATTCCCTAAGGAAAGTATCGTACTGGTCTAAAGGTAAAAACCAGTGTTTTGTAGACCTTAATATGGGCGTAGTGCCTGTAATAGTACTTTTAGGATTAATCAGGTCGGTAGCGTTAAGCGATGACCCACAGCGCTCGCACTGGTCGCCATACGCTTCTTCGTTACCGCATTTAGGGCAGGTACCAATAACAAAACGGTCGGCCAGGAACTGGTCGGCTTTTTCATCATACAGCTGCTCTGTAACCTCCTCTATAAATTGGCCTGCATCATATAATTTCTTAAAAAATTCTGATGCCGTATCATGATGTACTTTAGCCGATGTACGCGAATAGTTATCGAAAGAAATACCAAAATCTTCAAAGCTTTGCTTAATAATAGCGTGGTATTTATCTATAACGTGCTGGGGTGTAATGCCTTCTTTTTTGGCTTTCATAGATATAGCAACGCCGTGCTCGTCGCTTCCGCAGATGAACGCTACATCGCGGCCTTGAAGCCTAAGGTAGCGTGAGTAAATATCTCCGGGAACATAAACACCGGCAAGATGGCCTATGTGTATGGGGCCGTTAGTATAAGGCAATGCAGCAGTAACAGTATATCTTTTTGGATCTTGTAACATCTTCTCTTTTTGGTTTTACCTGCAAAAATACGAAATTATTGCGTAAAGTGTGGTGTATTGATGTTGCTACGTATTACACAAATGTGCACCAATTTAATTTATGAGAATTTGCGTAATTCGCGGCAAAGCCTTCTTTGCCATAAAAATTTTAAAAGGATTACAAAAACTATGTTTAAGTTGCGTTAAAACATAACAGCATCCATTTATTATTAAGTATTTTTGACCCTATTTAAATGAGATGAAACGTGCAAGAGACCTCTAAAACACACAATATCCCCAACAATTTTATATTTCCTAAAGCACCTACAGGCGTAGAAGGGCTGGATGAAATTACCGAAGGTGGTTTTCCTAAAGGGCGCCCCACGCTTATTTGTGGTGGCCCGGGGTGCGGTAAGACGCTGCTATCTATGCAGTTTTTAATAAAAGGCATTACCGACTTTAATGAACCGGGCGTGTTTATGTCGTTTGAAGAACCAACGGCAGATCTTTCACTAAACGTTAAGTCGCTTGGTTTTGATCTTGAACAGCTTAAAGCCGATAAAAAACTGGTGATAGACCACGTGCGTGTAGAACGATCTGAGATTGAGGAAGCCGGTGAGTACGACCTCGATGGGCTTTTTATTCGATTAGGCTATGCAATTGATACAGTTAAAGCTACAAGAGTTGTGTTAGATACGCTCGAAGCATTATTTTCCGGTCTTGATAACCAGGCTATACTGCGTGCTGAGCTGCGCAGGCTTTTTCATTGGCTTAAAGAAAAAGGGGTTACGGCGGTTATTACCGGAGAACGTGGCGAAACTACCCTTACCCGCCAGGGCCTGGAAGAGTACGTGTCTGACTGTGTTATATTATTAGACCACCGTGTTATAGAACAGGTTAGTACCCGAAGGCTGCGTATTGTGAAATACAGGGGTTCTACCCACGGCACTAACGAGTACCCGTTTCTTATAGATGAAGATGGTATTTCTGTATTGCCTATAACATCCCTAAAGTTGGATAATGAGGTATCATCTGATATTGTCTCAACCGGCGTTCCCGGCCTTGATGAAATGTTTGACAGGGGCGGTTTTTACCGTGGCAGCAACATACTGGTAAGCGGTACCGCAGGTACTGCTAAAACTACTATTGCCTGTTATTTTGCCGATGAGCAATGTAAAAAAGGAGAAAAAACCATCTACTTTGCTTTTGAAGAATCGCCACACCAGCTGGTGCGCAACATGAAATCTATAGGTATTGATTTACAAAAACATATAAATGATGGCTGTTTGATAATACATTCATCCCGCCCATCGTTAAACGGGCTGGAGCTGCATTTGCTAACACTTCGTAAACTTATAAAAGAGTTTAAGCCTACAACTATAGTTATAGACCCTATAAGCAACCTTATAAGTGTGGGCAGTGAGCACGAAGTGCGCTCTATGCTGGTGCGCCTTATAGATATGCTTAAGTATAATAATATTACAGCACTGTTTACATCGTTAAACAAACAAACTGACAGCTTTAGGCCAGATCTTGCCGAAGAATCGGTATCGTCTTTAGTAGATACCTGGATTACCGTAAGGGACATGGAAGGTATGGGCGAGCGCAACCGCGGTATCTTTATTATAAAAGCACGAGGTATGGGCCACTCTAACCAGGTACGCGAATTTGTGATTACCAAAAAAGGTATAGAATTGCTGGATATAGAATTGGGGCCACAGGGTATTTTAACAGGTGCTGCAAGGCAGTCTAACGAGATGAACAAAAAATTATCTGAAATTAAGCTGCAAAGCGAACTCGACCGCAAGGATCGCGAAATTGCCCGTAAGCGCAAGGTGCTTGAGGCTAATATAGAGGCGCTTAAAAATGAATTTGAATCGGTTGAGGAAGAACTCAGCCTTTTAAAAGCAACCGAGGCCATGCAGGAGCAGGCAGCTTTAAACAAAAAGCAACAGGATGATAAATAGCGAAGAAACAGCGTTAACGCTAAACGAAAATGATGCTGCCGAATGGCAATTGCTACTGTATATAGCCGGGCAAACACCAAAGTCTATAAAGGCACTTAGCAACATTAAAAAATATGCAGAGGAGCACCTTAAGGGTAAATACAGCATAGAGATCATTGACTTGCTTAAAACCCCGCAATTGGCAGAGGGCGACCAAATACTGGCCGTGCCCACACTTGTGCGACGGTTTCCTGAGCCTATACGTAAAATTATAGGCGACCTTTCTAACGAAGAAAGAGTCCTGGTAGGCCTTAACATAAGGCCCTTAAAATAATTATAAGTGCAAAATACCGACAATCATACTGATCTGGACGCGGAACATAAATTTTTACTTTTTGTTTCGGGCATGTCTGTAAAATCAGGCCACGCTATAGAAAACTTTCGCAAAATTTGCGAGGAGCACCTTGCCGGTAAATTTAATTTGGAGATTATAGACATTAGCCGCCATAAAGAGCAGGCTGTACACTACCAGATAATTGCCATACCCACACTTATCAGATTACAGCCCGGCCCGCAAAAAACTATTTTGGGCGACCTTTCTGACACCGCCAAAGTATTGCGTATCTTAGACCTCAATTAGTAAAATTTGGAAAATAAGGACGCACATATTACCCAACTCCTGCAAGAAGTAGAGGCTTTAAAAGGCCAGCTTTATGAGTCTAATAGCATTATAGATGCTATTAGGGACGGTGCTGTAGATGCACTTGTACTTAATAAAGAGGGTACTCCTCAAATATATACGCTGGAAAGCGCTGATTATACGTATCGTATTCTTATAGAAAAATTTGGCGAGGGTGCCCTGAGCATCACTACAGATGGCCTCATTTTATACTGCAATGATTATTTTTCTCAACTGGCAAATATATCCAGCGAGAGTATTACAGGCTCCTACCTTAAATCTTATTTTGATGACCAGGAAATATTTGATGAGCTAATAAAAGATGTTGCTAATGGTGCCACCAAGCGTGAATTATTGCTTAATATACAGGGCAGGCAGTTTCCTGTAAACATATCGCTTACCAACTTAGCACCCACGGTAGAGGCTATTGGCGTTGTAATAACCGACCTGACCGAAAAAAAGCAGCACGAAGAAACCCTGCTTAAAAATCAGCAGGAGCTGGAACTTAAAGTTAACGAACTCCATGCTACAAACACCAGCCTGGAGCAGTTTATACATGTAATATCGCACGATCTTAAGGAGCCGTTACGAAAAATACTAATGTACATATCGCGTTTGGATGTTGCTGCCTATGCGCCCGAAAATAACCCGGTTGGGGTTATACGTTCTTCTGCTTTAAGGCTAAACTCCCTTGTAGATGATTTGGTTAAGTATGCTTTTAGCTCTGTTAAAGACGATATGACTCCGATAGATCTTGACAAGGTGTTAAAAGAGGTTAAAGACGACCTGGAAATTATTATATCCGAAAACAATGCAACGGTTATTATTGAAGAGCTACCTGTTGTAACAGGTACTAAGGTACAAATGCGGCAGGTGTTTAGCAATCTTATATCTAATGCAATAAAATACAGCAAAAAAGATATTGCCCCGCAAATTACCATTAGCTATGAGATTGCAAATGAATTAGATAAATTTTATTACAAAATAAATATTCAGGATAATGGTATAGGGATGGATAAAGCGCATCTTAATAAAATATTTACTATCTTTCAGCGGTTGCATACGCGTAACGAATATTCCGGCAACGGTATAGGGCTTGCCATTTGCAAAAAAATAATGGAAAACCATTCTGGCCGAATTGAAGTACAAAGCATACCGGGCAATGGCAGCGTTTTTAGCCTGTTTTTTCCCATCAATAATTTATAATGACAGAAGTAAAAACCTTACACATTGTTATTGCCGAAGATGATTTTGATGATGCCGATATTGTGCAGCAAAGTTTTGAAAGCAATGGCAATTTTACAAAAATAGAACTCGTTAAAAACGGGCAGGAACTACTTAATTTGTTGCGAAGCTGTACCAGTTGCCCCGATGTTATTTTAACCGATATTAATATGCCCATTATGAGCGGCATAGAGGCGCTAAAAGAAATTTATACCGATCCGGCACTTAAATTAATTCCCTGTTTTGTATACTCAACCAGCATTAATCCTACGTATGAGGCGCAATTTAAAGAGCTTGGCGTTAAGGGCTTTCTTATAAAACCCTACTCGTTTGAAGAGTTTGATAAGATCCCCAGCATAATTGTAGAGGTGTTAAGCGCCCTATAACATCAACTCGTATAAGTTTATTTATAAACCTACAAGGTTTTAAAAACCTTGCAGGTTAACATACTAAACGTTTCTTTAGGCTCCTACAAGGTCTTAAAGACCTTGTAGGTGTAACTTTAGCCAGCCAGAATATAACTAAGTTAATTTATAAATTTGTGCATTGCACGGCTAAACACATGCGCTAAATTTATTAGATTTGTTTATCAAGAAACCCGGATTAAATGCAAAGGACAACTACCGTTAAAAATATACTTTTCTTATTAATAGCTATACATTTTACAACCTTACTGCAAGCACAAAACATAATGAAAATTCCGCCGTACCTTACTAAAGGAGATACTGTTGGCATACTTGCCACCGCCCGTAAAATAGATAAAGAAACTATAGACCCTGCTATAAAACTCCTTAAAAGCTGGGGGCTAAATGTAGTAGTTGGCAAAACTGTTGGGCTGGACAATAACCAGCTTGCCGGGCAGGACTGGCAGCGCGCTACCGATTTTCAGGAAATGCTGGATAATCCTGCCATAAGCGCCATTTGGTGTGCTAAAGGTGGTTACGGTACCGTGCGCATGATAGACCGTATAGACTTTACAAAATTTAAAAAGAAGCCCAAGTGGTTTATAGGCTTTAGCGATGCCACCGTATTGCACAGCCACATAAACAATATGGATATTGCAACCCTGCACGGCATTATGGCCATTAGTGCTGCACATGCCACGCCCGACGCTGTTGAGACATTCCGCAAATCGTTATTTGGCGAAAAACTGGCGTACAACATACCTGCACATAAGTTCAACAAGCCGGGCAAAGCCACCGGAGAACTCGTAGGGGGTAACCTCTCGGTACTTTACAGCATTGTAGGGTCACGGTCTGAAGTTGATTATAAAGGCAAGATACTATTTATTGAAGATCTGGACGAATACCTGTACCACATAGACCGTATGATGATGAACCTGGAGCGTAACGGTTACTTTAAAAATGTAAAGGGCATTATTATAGGCGGCATGACCAAGATGCGCGATAATGATATTCCTTGGGGCCATGATGCGTTGGAGATTATTCAGGATATAACCAAAGAATACAACATACCCATTTGCTTTAACTTTCCGGCAGGGCATATACAGGATAACCGCGCCCTTATTTTTGGTAAAGAAATTACGCTTGATGTTACTGCCACAGGCACAAAAATTACTTTTGAGTAATGGCAGAACATAATGAGCTGGGTAAGGAGGGCGAAAAAAGGGCTGTAGAGTTTCTGCAAAAAGAAGGTTATACCATTTTGCAAACCAACTGGGTATACCTAAAGGCAGAGATAGATATTATTGCTCAAAAGGGCGATATACTGGCGGTAGTTGAGGTAAAAACAAGGTCGAGTATAGAGTTTGGGCTGCCGCAGGACTTTGTGAAGCCCAAAAAAATACAACTGCTTGTAAAAGCAATTAATGAATACATTATACAAAACGATCTTGACGTAGAAACACGGTTTGATATAATTGCCGTTCATAAAAACAGGGATAAATACGAAATTGAGCATCTTATAGATGCTTTTTACCATTTTTAAATTGTTAAATATTTAACAATTTGTTTTGTTTCCTTATATTTGTTGGCTAATCAACTACACACACACAACCAATTAGCTATGAAAACCATTTCGTCTGTAGTGGAGCACTACATTAAAACAAAACCGTTTTTACTCAGCGCGCTCTCGCAGGGTATAATTAACCTAACATCGCTCGCGCGGAACATGATGCCTGAACTGGAGCAGGAATTAGGTAAAGACGTTAAGCAGGGCGCCGTTGTAATGTCACTTAAACGATTATCTGAAGATCTTGACTTTAGGGTTAACCATAAAATTGTAAAAGTCCTTAAGGGCATAGGTGAGATAACAGTGCGTTCATCGCTTACTGATTATACTTTTGCCGTATCTGACACTATACTTAACAAGCAGGCCGAACTTATTACGAACATTAATATGAACCCGGAGGTATTTTATACATCATCGCGCGGGGTAAATGAAACTAACATTGTAGTAAGCTCATCTATGAACCATGTGGTAGACCGCCTGTTTGCTGATGAAAAACAAATAGAACGTACTGATAGTCTTGCATCCATTACTGTAAAGCTGCCTAAAGATAACATTACTACTCCCGGTGTATATTACTACATTTTCCAGAGGCTGGCATGGGAGGGTATCATTATAAATGAGGTTATATCTACATCATATGAGTTTACCATACTGGTAAGCGAGCAGGAGGTAGACCTTGCATTTAAGGTAATAAAAGACCTTAAAAATTTATAAAATATACAGGTTGTTATTTTAAATACTAAATGGCCGCCGTATAATTCTAATTGATATGGCTATTATGCTAAATAATGTTTTTGGGAAAAGTTGTAAATCAGTATTTTGCACAAAAAAAGATTGTAGATTAAACAAAGACTTACATATTTTAATACATACACTATAATACATCAATACTCAAAATGAAAAAACTTGCATTGCTTGTTACGTTACTAAGCACAACAGTATTTTACGCACAGCATAAGGTTGCTGAAAAAGTAAGCGAACTTATCGCTCAAAACACAAAATTTACTGCTTTTGCGCCGTTACAACAAAGTGCAAACCTTGGCAGTAGTGCAACAAATAAAATTGTAACCAATGCAACCTATGCCGTTATAGATAAAGCGGCTCTTGCCAATATTCTTGCATCAAAACCACAAACTATAGAACTCTCTATACCTTATAATAATACAGTTGTAACCATGCAATTGTACCGCTCTTATGTTCTGGCTAAAGATTTTCATGCCGAAACTAATCGCGGCATTGCAATATCTTACGATCCGGGAGTTTATTACAGGGGTATTATAAAAGGTGATAGCAGCTCTTTGGCTTCATTTAACTTCTTTAACGGAGAAATGAATGGGGTAGTATCCTCATCGGCTCTTAACAACCTCGTTGTAGGGAAGCTTAAAAGAAAAAAAAATACTACAGATTATATTATTTATTCAGATAGTAAGCTTAACCTGCTAAATGATTTTAATTGTTTGGCATCAGAGGCATCTGTTTCAGACAGGGCATTTCAAAAATCAGGGCTTGATATAAATGATACACAAAGTTCTAAATGTACTAAGATTTATTTTGAAATTGATAATGTGCTTTTCCAGGCGAATGATTTAAGCACCACTAATACAGGTAACTGGTTAACGTCTATCTTTAATAACATACAAACCCTATATGCTAATGATGGTATAGATGTAGCACTTAAAAGCTTTATGGTATGGACGGAGTTTGACCCTTATTTTGGGGACACAAGTAACGACTACCTTGACCAGTTTTTTGATGAATACCAGTTTAGCAATTTTGATGGCGATATTGGTCAGTTGCTTGGTATAGATGGTGGTCTTGGCGGCCTTGCTTATGTGGGTGGTGTTTGCAGCGGTCCATATAACGTTAGCTACGTTGATATTGATTATGAATTTGAAGAGGTACCTGTTTTTTCATGGACTATTGAGGCTATGACACACGAAATAGGCCACCAGTTAGGTTCTCCGCATACTCACGCATGTGCGTGGAATGGCAATAATACCGCTATAGATGGCTGTGGTACACAAGCGGGTGCCGGCGAAGGCGATTGTGCCATGGGCCCTATACCATCTTTTTCAGGAGGTACTATAATGAGTTACTGCCACCTTCTTAATAATGTGGGTATTAATTTTGCAAATGGTTTTGGACCTCAGCCTGCTGCCAGGATACTTGCTTTTGTAAACTCTTCATCATGCCTTGATTTAGAATGTATCTCTGTTTGCGAGAACAGTATATCGCAGCTTTTGGTAAACAATGTAAATGCATCCGGCGCTACTGTAAGTTGGGATGGTTTAGGTAACGATTGGGAAACATCTGTTGCAACTTATTCGGCCGGACTGTCAAACTGGAACGATACCTCATCCAGTAGTATTAACTTAAACAATTTAGAGCCAAATACCTATTACGTAGTAGGGGTAAAGCAAGTTTGCGAGGATGGTACATCTGAGACAGTTCAAACTGTATTTGCTACTGATGCAGACTGGTGTGCGGGGCAGGTATTTACTGATGTAGGTGGCCCTACAGGCATGTATGACAATAGCCAGCATATTGAAAGGACATTTACACCCGATGATGCAAACCTTAAAATTATAGCAGATTTTACTTCATTTAAGCTGGAGACAAACTTTGATTATCTATATGTATATAATGGTGCTGATACTAATGCCCCATTAATTGCTTCATTAACTGGTGGCTCTATACCTCCTGCAATACAGTCTACTGCGGCAGATGGCTCGTTAACCTTTGTATTTGAGTCGGATGAAGAGATTACTTCTCCGGGATGGATATCAAATGTTTCATGCGTATCAGGTACAGCCTCATTACAGGATAATACTTTTGCTAACTTTGCCTATTATCCTAACCCGGCAAAAAATTCAGTTACCATTACATCGGGCGAAGAGTTCCAGGAAATAATGGTTTATAATGTGGCAGGACAATTATTGCTTCATAAAAAAGTTAATACGTCTACCGCTACCGCAGATATATCATCATTTTCTAATGGGGTATATTTCTTTAAAGTAGTTGGTAATTCTAAAGAAGCCAATTTCAGGATTATAAAACAATAATAAAAAAAGCTGCAATTTTTTGCAGCTTTTTTTATGGATGTTTAAAGTAATGTCCATAAAACCAGCCGCAAATTTACAGCGTACATACAATAAATTATACGAATGAAAAATTTTACATTACTTGTAGCCTTACTAAGCATTATAAGCTCGTTTGGGCAGCAAAAAGTAGCCGCTAGAGTAGAGGCATTGGTTAAGGCCAAAACTGTTTTTAGAAAGTTTACACCATTTACTGTTGCCAATAACCCGGATGCTGCCACACTTACTAAAGTGGTAGATAAAGCTACTTTTGCAACACTTAATGCAAGCGTTACTAAAGATATTGCCACAAATAAATATACCAACATAGAGCTTGAAGTACCCTACAACAACAGCGCGGTTACGGTACAATTGTATAGGTTAGAAGTGCAGGCAAAAGGCTTTCATGTAGATACTGATAAACAAAAAAATATAGCCTATACCGGCGGCGCTTATTACCGTGGTATTATAAAAGGCAACAGCAGCTCGCTGGTATCTTTTAGTTTTTTTGATAATGAAGTAAACGGTATTATCTCCGGAGGTACCCTAAATAATCTTGTAATAGGCAAACTGCAAAAACAGGGTAATGTTTCAGACTATATTATCTATAGTGATGCACAGCTTAATATTTTAAACGATTTTACCTGTGGTGTAACCGATACAAAACAACTACCGGATGTAAACGGCAACGCCCATAAAAATGGAGCAGGAACCCTTAGCGACCATTGTGTTACTATTTATTTTGAAATGGATTACGATCTGTTCCTTCAAAATAATGCCGATACAACTACAGCGAGTAACTGGATCACTTCGGTTTTTAATAACGTGCAAACCTTATATGCTAATGATGGTATTACTACGGCTATAAAATCGGTTTATATCTGGACAGAGCAGGATCCTTATTTTGGGTCATCATCGGCCGATTACCTTGAACAATTTTTTTATGCAAGGCCGGTTTTTGATGGCGACCTGGGCCAGCTTATCAGTATAGATGAAGGCGGCCTTGGTGGTGTAGCTATAGATATTGGCGGTTTATGCTCGGATACTAACGTGAGCTATTCTGATGTAAATTTTGAATATCAAACCGTACCTGTTTTTTCATGGACGGTTGAGGTTATAACGCACGAGTTAGGGCATCTTATGGGATCGCCACATACGCACGGCTGCTACTGGAATGGCAACGGTACAGCTATAGATGGCTGCGGCACACAGGCCGGATATGTAGAAGGAGGATGCGATATAGGCCCTATACCTTCGCCTGAAGTACAAGGTACTATAATGAGTTACTGCCACCTTGTAAGTGGGATAGGCATTAATTTTGCCAATGGTTTTGGCCCGCAGCCCGCTGCGCGTATACTCAATCATGTAGAGTCGTCTTTATGCCTTAGTACCGACTGTATAAATACCTGTATCAACACAGTAACAGGTTTTAATATTACCAATACCACCACCACATCGGCCACGCTAACATGGGATGATGAGACTTCCGGCCCGTGGCAAATTGGTTATGCTCTACCTGATAATGCTATTACCAATTGGCAGGAAGTGAACACCAATAGCTTTACTATAAATAATCTTTTACCTAATACATATTATACTTTTGGCATACGTCCGTTTTGCGATGTCGGTATGGAACCGCAAATACAAAACCTGATATTTGCTACCGGTGCCGACTGGTGTTCCGGCGCGCAATTTACAGATACTGGTGCTGATTATAATTATTCAACTAATGAGCATCTTATAAGGGTTATTAAGCCAGTAAATCCGCAACAGGATATCATCGTTACTTTTAACTCTTTTGAAACAGAAGAGGATTATGATTTCCTTTATGTGTATGATGGTACAGGTGTTGATGCGCCGTTAATTGGTGCGTACAGCGGTGATATTATCCCGGGGCCGTTTACATCTACTGCTGCCGACGGTGCACTTACTTTTGAGTTTACTTCCGATACAAACCTAACAGGTGCAGGCTGGGGTGCCACTGTAAGCTGTACACTTGGCCTTAACGAAAACACATTTACTAACTTAGAGTATTATCCTAACCCGGCGCACAGCAGCGTAACTATAACATCTCCGGAAGGTATAACAGGAATTACCGTATATAATATTGCAGGCCAGTTGTTGCTTGATAAAGCAGTAAATGCCACTACGGCCGAAGCTGATATTGTAGCATTTGCTAACGGTATATATATATTTAAAGTAATAAACGGCACTAAAGAATCTCACTTTAGGATCGTAAAACATTAATAAAATTTAAGTTAAATCAAAGTCCCTCAATTTGAGGGACTTTTTTATTTTGGCTCATTTGTAATAGCTATTATTTTTATATATACATTTGTAGAGTGATTAGTCAATCTGTAAATGATAAGCGAACCGATCTTCTTGCAGCAGCCTTAAAACTGTTTGTGCAATACGGCTTTCATGGTACCCCAACAAGCCAGATAGCAAAGCAGGCCGGCGTGGCAAATGGTACACTCTTTCATTACTACAAAACTAAGGAAGACCTTATCGTATCGCTTTATATAGATATAAAGCTGCGTATGGGCCAGTACATAGAAGCTAAAGCCGAGCCGCACAAAAACCCAAAGAAAAACTTTAGGAACCAGTTTATAGAAATTGTATTATGGTCACTGGAAAATAAAGATGATTTTTATTTTATACAGCAGTTTCATAACTCGCCTTTTGCGGCGCTTGTTCCTCCGGAAGAAATACAAATGCAGCTTAATAAGTTTTGCGGCCAGATAGAGGATGCTATTAAACTAAAGGCCATTAAAAATAGAGATACCGATTTTATACTTTCCTTAATTACCAGCCATACTTATGGTTTAACCCAATACCTTACCAAAGCTAAATTTGATGATGATAAACAAAAAAAGATCATTAAAGACAGTTTTGATATGCTGTGGAAAATGATCGAATAATTTTTTTAATCTATATGGAGTGATTAGTCAATCTATAAAATAATAAATGAAAAAAATCTTAAAACGAATAATGATGACAATACTTGTGGTGCTCATAGTGCTGGTTGTGGCCGTAGCGCTTTTTTTACAACATCCTAAATTTGGCAGGAGGCCATCGGGCAAAAGGCTGGAGATGGTACAGGCTTCGCCTAATTATAAAGATGGGGCCTTCCAAAATCAGAGTTTTACGCCAGATCTTGCTGAAGGTGCAAGCATGAGCAAAGTGCTGTACCAGTTTATTTTTGAAAAAAGCAAAAGGAGCAAACCTGCTTTGCCGCTTCCATCAAAAAAAACCGACCTGAAATCGCTTGGAGCTGATGAAAATGTGGTGGTATGGTTTGGACATTCGTCTTACTTTATTAAGGCTGATGGCAAGACTATATTGGTAGACCCGGTTTTTAGTGGGGCTGCATCTCCTATTGCAGCTACCACACGAGCTTTTGAAGGTGCCGATGCATATAGTGTAGATGATTTTCCTGAGATTGATTACCTGTTTATATCACACGACCATTGGGATCACCTGGATTATGATACGGTACTTAAATTAAAGTCAAAAGTAAAGAGAGTAATTACTGGGCTTGGCACAGGCGAGCATTTTGAATACTGGGGCTATAATACTGGCAGTATTATCGAGCTTGACTGGTATCAATCAGCCGACCTGGGTGATGGTTTTACCACATCGGCAGTACCGGGCAGGCATTTTAGTGGCCGTGCTTTTAAAAGAAATGGGGCTATGTGGGTAGGTTTTGTGTTGCAAACACCTACGCTTAAATTATTTTTAGGTGGCGATTCCGGTTATGATAACCACTTTAAAACCATTGGAGAAAAATACGGCCCGTTTGACCTTGCACTGTTAGAATGCGGCCAGTATAACGAAGCTTGGAAATACATACACATGATGCCCGAAGAAGTAGTTACAGCCGCACAGGAACTGGGGGCAAAAAGGCTTATGCCGGTACACTGGGCTAAATTTTCGTTAGGGCTGCACAGTTGGGATGAACCCATTATCCGTGTAACTACCGCTGCCGAAAAGCAGCACTTGCCGCTTGTAACACCGTTAATAGGAGAGAAGGTAAACCTTAACGATACCACACAGGTATTTACTAAGTGGTGGGAAGGGCTGGAGTAGTAAACAGTTTCAGTCGCAGTAATCAGTGTCTAAATTGGTCAGATAGTTAAACTGTTTACTGCGACCGAAAACTGCGAACTGTTTTTAATGGCATCCACAATCGTCGGTACCGCAATTGCCCGCTTTTTTCCTTTTAAAGAAGAACTTCTTAATCAAAAAAGCAGCTGAAGCCGCTACCAAAACGTATACTATAATTTCCTGCACATCCATATCATTTTCATTTAAGCAGTTGGTAGGTAATAAACGATACAATGTAGGCAA
This sequence comes from Flavobacterium zepuense, assembly GCF_007097145.1. Taxonomy (GTDB): domain Bacteria; phylum Bacteroidota; class Bacteroidia; order Flavobacteriales; family Flavobacteriaceae; genus Flavobacterium; species Flavobacterium zepuense. Next base: position 85,489 of record NZ_VJVZ01000011.1, read on the forward strand.
ATCCGCTCATGCCTACTAATTGTATTAAAGGCCATTTCCATGAATTAGTTTCTTTTTTGGTAATAGCAAGTGTACTTATACATTGCATTGCAAAAGCGTAAAACAGCAATAATGATGCCCCGGTGGCAAAGGTAAACACCTTTTCGCCGGTAATAGGGTCAATTTCAGCTTCCATGCGTTGTTTGATGGTAACTTCGCCATTATCAGAATCAGCACTGCTGCCTATGTTGTAAATCGTTGCGAGTGTACCCACAAACACCTCTCGTGCCGCAAAAGATGATACTATGGCAATACCAATCTTCCAGTCATAACCCAGCGGGCGAATAACCGGTTCGATGCCTTTACCCATTATCCCGATATAAGAATTCTCTAACTGGTAAGCCGCTACCTTATCGCTAAGTTCACTTTCTGTAAGCGATTTGCTTTCGGGTTGTTGGGTAACTATGGCTTGCGCATTGCTAAAGGCTTTACCCGGCCCGTGTGAGCCTAAAAACCATATGATAATAGATAGCGCCAATATTATTTTACCGGCCCCGTAAACAAAGGCTTTGGTCTTTTCTAATACTGTTAAGCCTATGTTTTTAAGAAGCGGAAGTTTATAATTGGGCATTTCGGCCACAAAGAAGCTTTTATGCTTGACCGCTAATATCTTGTTTAGTATCCATGCCGATAGTATAGCCCCGCTAAAACCAAGCAGGTACAGCAGCATTAGTGTTAGCCCTTGCAGGTTAAAGATGCCCAGTACATAACGGTTAGGTATAATGAGCGAAATAAGTATGGTATATACCGGCAGCCTTGCAGAACAAGTGGTAAATGGGGTAACCAGTATGGTGATAAGGCGTTCGCGCCAGTTCTCTATATTTCGGGCTGCCATAATAGCCGGTATGGCACAGGCCGTACCCGATATAAGCGGCACCACGCTCTTGCCGCTAAGCCCAAAGCGTTTCATTATCTTATCCATTAAAAAAACCACACGGCTCATGTAGCCGGTTTCTTCCAGTACAGATATAAAGAGGAATAAAAATGCAATTTGAGGTATAAATATAACCACCCCCCCTATGCCGGGAATAATACCCTGAGTTATAAGATCGGTTAGTTTGCCGGCAGGCATATTTTCGGCAGTAAAAGAGGATAGCCATGCAAAACTTTCATCTATCAGGTCCATCGGTACACTCGACCATGAAAAGATCGACTGGAAGATAAGCATTAGTATAGCAAAGAAAATAGCATAGCCAAATACCTGGTGGGTAAGCACCCTGTCCAGCTTGGCGCGGAGGTCTTTAGCATTGCTGGTGTCTATGGTTTGGCCTACCTTAAGCACATCGTTAATAAACTGGTAGCGCTTAATGGTTTCTTTTTGCTGAAGGCGCTTAAGATCGGACTTTGTTTTGGTAAACGATGTGCCCTGAAGCTCCTTCATATCAATAATACCAAAGTTTGCATCCTGGGTAATTACCAGCCAGAGTTTATACAGCAGCTGGTTAGGAAAAGCATGGCGAAGGCGGTTAAAATACTCCGGGTCTATGCCCGATGCATTAAGGCACGGCTCATGGCTTAGCCCTTTGTAATTTACAATAAGTTGCTTTAGGTGGTCTATACCGGTACCTTTGCGCGAACTTACCAAGGCAATATGTGTTTTAAGATGCTGCTCTAAATAAGGAACATCAAGCGATATACCCTTACGTTCCATACGGTCGCTCATGTTAATAACCAATATGGTAGGTATCTCAAGATCTTTAATCTGGGTAAAAAGTAGCAGGTTACGTTTAAGGTTTTCTACATCGGTAACCACAACGGCTACATCAGGGTAATCTTTATCGGTTTTATTTAATAACAGCTCAATAACTACGTTTTCATCCATAGAGCTGGCATTAAGGCTGTACGTTCCGGGAAGGTCTAATATAAGGCCTTTGGCATCGCCGGGAAGGCGGCAGGTACCGCTTTTACGTTCTACAGTAATACCTGGGTAATTACCTACCTGCTGGTTAAGGCCGGTAAGAAGGTTAAAGACCGATGTTTTTCCTGTATTGGGGTTGCCTATTAAAGCTATTTTTAAAGTAGTGCCAGCCATTTTAGTCCGTTATAATTACAACGTCTATTTCGGCAGCAGTTTCAAGGCGAATAGCCACATGGCTGTCGTTAACGTTAATGTAAATTGGGTCGCCCAGGGGCGCAATTTGTAAAAGTTCTACCTCGTTGCCCGGCAGGCAGCCCATCTCCAATAGTTTAAGCGGTATTGCATCCACATTAAAATCGGTTATAATGGCTTTCTGGCCTTTTTTAAGAGCGGCAAGATTGGTTTTCAATTGTTATTTAGAATAAATTCAGATTACAAAAGTACTAATAAATACCTAAACCTAATTAGTTTTCGTGTTCAGATAACCATTTAATATCAGCCAGCAAATCCTGCATGTTTTTTTCGCCCTCTACCTTTTTATCAAGGTTAGTACCATTATAAAAACCGCGTATCCTGCCTTTTTGGTCTACCAGTATAAAATTCTCAGTATGCACCATATCGTAAAGCTCAGATGAATCGGATGTTTTAACCGCCAGGTAGCTTTTGCGGGCAATGTAATAAATGTCTTTTTTATCTCCGGTAACCAGGTTCCATTTACCATCTATAGCGCCTTTTTCGTCGGCGTATGCCTTAAGTACGGGCACAGTATCAATATCCGGAGTAACACTATGTGATAGCAGCATAACATCGGGCATATCTTTAATTTTATCCTGTAGCCATACCATATTGGTAGTCATTATAGGGCATATGGTTTGGCAGGTGGTAAAAAAGAAATCGGCTACATAAATTTTGCCTTTGTAATCGTTTTGGGTAATAGTCTTACCGTTTTGATTGGTGAAGGCAAACGGCGCAATTTTATGATGGCGGCCTACATGCCGCATGGTGCTGTCTACCAGTTCCGGGTTAACATCGGCGGGGCTGTAAATTTTAAGCGCGGGGTCACCTTTAAGCAAATTATAAGACAACGATAAAAAGGTAACAGATATTATGGCAAAGGCAATAATGAGCAGTTTGTATTTTTTAAAAAAAGAAGCCATTGGGTAATTTTTTTGCAAAATTACAAAACAACGGCACATTAAAAGAGCTTTAGTTTGAAGTTTATCCAGTAAAAATAGCATTACATCAGTTTTTAACAATAATTGGACTCATTTTTGAATATATGCCTTATATATTTGTATTACGTTATTAATATTATTTCATGAAATTAAACATCACAACACAGTGTGCCGTAGCCATTATGGCATTGGGCAGCACTGTTTGCACCGCACAGGCCCCACAGGATGTTAAGCAGCAAAATCCGGGCTTAGACCTCCAGTACATGGATAAAACTGTAAAACCGGGCGACGATTTTTTTAGGTATGTAAACGGGCTTTGGGTAGACAAAACCGAAATACCTGCCGATAAGACCCGATGGGGAAGCTTTGACGAGCTTAGGGAAAACACCAATAAAGATGCGCTTACCATACTAAAGGCAGCAGCGGCCGATAAAAAGCTTAGCGCCACGAGCGACCAGGGTAAAGCGGCAAATCTTTACAAATCTATTATGGATACCGTGGCCCGTAACAAGGCCGGTATTGCTCCGCTAAAGCCCTATCTGGCTAAAATAGATAAGGTTAAAAATGTAAAAGATTTGCAGGCACTGCTTACCGAAATGGAGCCCGAAGGCGGGCTTGGCTTTTTTGGTGTGTATGTAGGCGCAGATGCTAAAGACAGTAATAAAAATACTGCATATCTTGGTATAGCAAGCCTTGGCCTGCCGGACAGGGAATATTATGTAAGCCAGGAGGCCGACTCTAAAGAAAAGCGTGAGCTATATGTTAAGCATGTAGCAAAAATGCTGGGCTTTTTAGGCTCTAAAGACCCTGCTAAAGAGGCTAAAAATATCCTGGATTTAGAAACTGCCTTTGCTCAGCCAATGTTTGATAGGGTTGAAAGCCGTGACGACCGTAAGAGCTATAACCCAATGACGGTTGCCGAGCTTCAAAAAATTGTGCCTGCCATTAACTGGGATGCTTATTTTAAAGGTATTGGCATAGCTAAACTTAATACTATTGTAGTGAGCCAGCCTAAATATATGGCTGCGCTGCAAACAATACTTACACAAAATAAAATAGAAGAATGGAAATCATACCTTCGCTGGACACTGCTGCGCAGATCGGCAGGGATGCTTTCTAACGATGTTGAAACTGCCAACTGGGAGTTTTACAGTAAAACCCTTAGGGGTGCCATTAAACAGGAAGCGCGCGATAAACGTGCACTGCAAACGGTTAACGGCAGTTTAGGTGAAGCGTTGGGTAAACTGTATGTGGCACAAAAATTCCCACCGGAAGCTAAGGCTAAAGCCGAAAGCATGATAGCTAATGTGATTAAAGCATACGAAAACCGTATTAATAACCTGCCGTGGATGGCAAAGGCTACACGCCAGGCTGCTATAGAAAAACTGCACAGGCTTACTATTAAAGTGGGTTACCCGGATAAATGGAAAGATTACAGTGCACTAACTATTACTGCACCTGATAATGGTGGTACGTTTTTCAGTAACATGAAAAGTTTATCAGCCTGGAGGCATAAGGAAAATATTGCCGACCTAAATAAACCTGTTGATAAAACAGAATGGGGCATGGCACCACAGGTTGTTAATGCATATTACAATCCGTCGTATAATGAAATTGTGTTCCCTGCGGCTATATTACAGCCGCCTTTTTATGATTATAAAGCCGATGAGGCTGTAAATTACGGAGGTATAGGTGCTGTTATAGGCCACGAAATATCGCATGGTTTTGATGATAGTGGTTCGCGCTACAATGCCGATGGTAATCTTGTTAACTGGTGGGGTGATGCCGATCTTACCCAATTTACCGGCCTTGCCGATAATCTTGCTACGCAATACAGCCAGCTACAGCCGCTACCGGGCATTTATGTAGATGGTAAGTTTACACTTGGTGAGAACATTGGCGACCTTGGTGGCGTTAATGCCGCTTATGATGGTTTACAGCTTTATCTTAAAGAAAAAGGCAATCCCGGGCTTATAGATGGCTTTACGCCGGAGCAGCGCTTTTTTATATCCTGGGGCACCATTTGGCGTACCAAAATGAGGGACGAAGCTATAAAGAACCAGGTTAAGACAGATCCACATTCACCCGGTATGTATCGGGCCTATGTGCCGTTGCAAAACGTTGAGGCGTTTTATAAGGCATTTGGAATAAAACCGGGCGATGCCATGTATATAGCCCCCGAAAAAAGGGTAAATATTTGGTAGTGTGCAGTTAAGCTATAAAAAAAACCTATGCGAAGTGAGTTTTGCATAGGTTTTTTCTGCTTAAATACGGATATCCGTAAAATGTTAATTGCGGAAAATCCGTAATTTAGATATATATTTAAAATTTAACTTTGTTAAGGGAAAATTAAATGCCACGGTTTGAAGAAAAGATTACATGCACTTGCAATAGATGACCATGTTGTAGTTCTTGAAGGTTACCATTTCATGTTTAAAAACCTCAAGTACAACTTTAATGAACTAAACTTTGTAAAAGCCCACGACTGTAAAACAGGCTACGAAGCAATACAGGGTTTTAAGGGCAAGCCTTTTGATATTGCCCTAATAGATTACAGTATACCCCCATTTCCTGAAAATAAATTATTTACGGGAGAAGATCTTGCTATGCAAGTAAGGGAAACAATGCCCAAATGCAAGATCATATTAATGACAATGCATAAGGAGATTGACGTTATTGGCAGTATCCTGCAAAAAGTTAAACCAGAAGGTTTTATTAATAAAAGCGACTGCACTACGGACGAGCTTATACATGGCTTTGAAGAAGTACTGAGTGGCGGCACATTTTATTCTAAAACCGTATCCGACTATATTGCCCGCCGCAGTAAAGGCGTTGTGTTAGAGGATATAGATGTTCGCATAATTTTATTACTTGCAAAGGGTGTAAAGAATAAAAACCTTGGTAACTATATACCGCTTAGCGACAGTGCTATTGAGAAAAGGAAGTATAAAATAAAAAGGCTCCTCGAAGTTAAAGACGACGAAGAGCTTATAGATAAAGCCCGCGATAAGGGCTATATTTAGTTTATTCTATACTGCTAATTTTGGGTAATGAAGTTGTAGCCCAAAACATCTGTTACCTTATTGGATAGTATAGTTTTACCTATAGATGGGACGCTGTGGTTAAACTTTGGCAAAGGCAAGTCCATGGCTTTTGCCTGGCCGCAATAATAATCTTCGCGGGTAGGATGTTGGGGCATCACACCATTAAATGTATCGCCCCATGCTTCTTTATCCAGTATTGCAAGGCTAATGCCAATACAATCATACAAATGTATAAGGTTGATGGGAGCGTTAGGGTTGGCAATATTTTCACGGCCTGCAAGGTATTTTATAGGATGGCGTTCTTCTCCAAATAAACCGCCCAGTCTTAGTATTGTAGTTTTAAAATCAGGGCTATTTTGCAGTACCTCCTCTGCTTGTAGTATCTGCCTGCCGCTTTCGGTATCGGGCTTAGCCGGTGTTTCTTCAGTTACTTCTTTATCTTCATCGGCGTAAACCGATGTTGCACTTACAAACAGCACTTTTTGTATGCCTGCTTTTACTATATGCGGAATAAGCTGCTGCATTTTGCCGGGATAATTATCGCTGCCGGTGGCCATAATGCTTGGCGGTATGTTTATGATAAGCACTTCGCTGCCGCTTAAAAAGTTATAGATGGTTTCTTCTTCGGGATTTTCGCCTAAGGTAATTTGGTAGGGCTGTATGTTTGCTGTTGAAAGGATTTGCAGTTTTTCGGGCGATGTAGTAGAGCCCTTTACGCTGAAACCTATGTTAAGTAATGCCTTTGCCAGCGGAAGCCCCAGCCAGCCGCAGCCCAAGATGCTAATTTGTGTCATTAAAGTATTTTGTTTTAACAAATATAGCCATTAGCAGGCATGCCTTAAAATAAAATCCCGACTTAGATTTACATAAGCCGGGATCTTAATATGATTTTATTGTTAGCCTTTAGCAGGCCTGCGGGTAGTTTTAATCTCAGTACCGCCTACAGGTTTTGCCACTATCACTTTAGGTTTAGGGGTGGTTGCTGCCCGAGGTGGCGTAACCCGTGCTGTGGCTGCCCTCGTTGTTCTTGCAGGTACTTTAACCGGTTTTGGTTCTGCTGTGGCATCTTCTATAGTTAAATCGGGTACGTCGTCCAGTTTAGGTTCATTTTTACGGCTAACGGGCTGTTTTTTTATACGGTATAAGTCCTGGCGGCGGTCTTTTAAGATACGCACACTGCCAAACTCATGCAGCTCCTTAAGCAAATCCAGGTCAACGTCTACTATAATAGTCATCTCTGTATTTGGGGTAGCTTCCGCTTTGATCCCGTTAGAAGGAAATGAGAAATCCGACGGTGTAAACACGGCGGTTTGCGCATACTGTATATCCATATTATTAACCCCCGGAAGATTGCCTACACAGCCTGCAATGGCTACGTAGCACTCATTCTCTATAGCACGTGCCTGTGCGCAGTGCTTAACGCGGGTGTAGCCGTTTTGGGTATCGGTTAAGAATGGAACGAATAATATATCCATACCTTCATCGGCCATAAGGCGTGCCAGCTCAGGGAACTCCACATCATAACATATCATGATGCCAATCTTACCACAGTCGGTATCAAAGGTTTTAATTTCAGATCCCCCAACCATACCCCAGTAACTAACTTCGTTAGGGGTAATGTGTATCTTAGTGTAGGTCTCAAAAGTACCGTCGCGTTTGCATAAAAAGCCCACGTTGTACAGGTTACCATCTTCTACCATTGGCATACTGCCGGTAATGATATTAATGTTATACGATATAGCCATTTCCTGGAAACGCTTGCGTATGGGCTCGCTGTAACGGGCAATTTCCCTAATGGCATCGGCTTCGCTAAGGTGGTTAAAATCTGCCATTAGCGGCGCTACAAATAGCTCAGGGAACAGCGCAAAATCGCTACCATAGCCGGAAACAGCATCTATAAAGAACTCAGCCTGTTCAAAAAGTGCCTCTACGTTTGCAAGCGGACGCATTTGCCACTGTACCAAGCCAAGGCGAATTATACTTTTACGGGTATTAATAAGCACAGGGCTTTTATCGTAGTAAATGTTATTCCACTCCATAAGCACGGCATAATCCTGAGAGTCGTTATCGCCCTCCAAATAATTGCGCATTACTTTAATTACGTGAAAATCGTTACTTAACTGAAACGCAAGCACGGGGTCGTGAATTTCTTTCAAGCGTACCTTCTCAATATATTCTTTAGGCGTAAGCTCGTCTGAATATTCGTTAAAATTAGGCATACGGCCTGCAAAAATTATTGAGCGCAGGTTTAATTGCTCGCACAATTCTTTACGGGCCTCATATAAACGGCGCCCAAGGCGAAGGCCACGGTACTCTGGGTCTATAAAAACATCTATACCATACAGCACCTCGCCGTCATAATCGTGGGTATCAAAGCTATAGTTACCCGTAATTTTTTCGTAGGTGTGATTAGTGGTAGCTTTTTTATGGTCTACAATAAGCGAAAGGGCAGAGCCCACCACTTTATCATCTACCAATACTACCAACTGCCCTTCGGGGAAAATTTTAAGCAGGCGCTTAATATCTTTTTCGCCCCAGTAGGGTTCGTCCATATCCATATCCACATCCTTGTAGGCATGCTGCATGGTTAGGCGAAGTTCTTTATAATCTTCTATCCTTAAATTTCGTAACTCTACTTTGTTAATCTCTGTCTGCATAAAATTCGTTCTTCTTTACTTGTTAAATATACAAAAAGCATTCCTTTTATGAGCGTATACAAATGGTTAAGGGGGTGTTAAAGCAATTAGCAGTAAAATTTACTGTTTTATAAAATAATCATAAGCAGCTTTAGCTATGTCAGCAATTATTTTCTCATTGGTTGCATTATCTTCTTTTGAATTTGATACAAATACACTTATGAAAAAATACTTGCCATTTGGAAGGAAAACAACGCCAATATCGTTCGTTGCTGCCGAAATACCTTCGCTGTTAGTACCCGATGTCCCGGTTCTATGCGCCACTATGGTGCCTTTAGGCAGTTGACCTTTTATGCGCTTAGCCCCCACAGTGGTTGCTTTCAGGGTAGTCCATAAAAAGTTATAACTGTCCTGAGATAATAGTTTTTTGTTATTGTAATAAGCGATTAGCACTTCAGTAGCCGACTTAGGTGTTGTCCAGTTTTTAAACTGGGTTTCCCAGTCTTTGTGCATATCCTCCTCGGTAGCTTTAATCGATATATTCTTAAAGTTGTTTTTTATGAAGTAATTGTCAACAAACTTTGGCCCTCCTAAAAGGCGCAGTAAAATATCACAGCCGTTGTTATCACTTTGTACTAGCGTATATTCTAAAATTTTGGCAAGGCTAAGTGTTGCACCATTAGGATAATCATCCCGCATAGGGCTCCAGGTATCTTTTAGCAGATCGGTATGTGTTAATTTTATTTTTTGGTTTAATTGAAATTTTCCTTCATCAACTTCAGATAATACAGCTATTGCAATGTGAAACTTATAAACGCTTTGCAACGGTAAATGATTGGTGGCATTTATGCTTACTGTATCTTTTAAATTATTGCCAATGATAGAAACTCCAACCGTTGCTTTCTTATTTTTAATGATGTCCTCTATTTCTTTTTGTAGTGTGCTAACCTGGGCAAATGATTTGGTTAGCGATAATAAGAGTATGAGGCAGATAAGTTGTTTATTCATTGTTCTATTATATATTAAAACCAATAAGAGCAAAGGTAGTAAACGGCATATTGTAAGATAGAGTATAACTTGAGAATATAAGACGATTGTTAAAAAAATGTTAAGTGAGAAATATTCGCAACGTGCATGAAAAGATATTAGATACTATTGCAATTTAAAACCTTACCCATGAAAAAGATACTGTATACATTACTGCTACTGTTCGCTATTAATGCTTTCAGCCAAAATACCTACATACAATATACGGCCAAAATACATGATGAGACCGGACTGTATGGCGACCAGGACTTTTTAAGGCAAACGTTAGATAATGCCCTTGCCAGCACTATGAGTTTTGGACTTATTATTAATAAAGAAGGTGCCAAATTTTATAACGAAGAGTACAACAGCCCAACGTTGATGGGCGATGAAGAAATGATACGCTTAAGCTTATTATTGTTTGCACAGTATAGTGGCGATGTGTACACACTTGATAAATCTGTCTATGAGCAGCACTTACAGGGTAATAAAAGTGTTTACACAAAAGCGCCCGTACTTAACAACTGGGTAATTAGTAAAGAAACTAAAGTGATTAACGGCAGGCTGTGCCAAAAGGCCACTACTGATTATGTGGTTAAAAATAAGTTAGGTGTATTTAACCATCCTGTAACCGCATGGTATTGCACGGTGCTTAATTACAGCTATGGTCCTATAGGCTATGGTAACCTACCGGGGCTTATTACAGAGTTAACTGTGAGGAATGTTACCTACAACCTTGCTAAAATTGAGGAATCAACCGCAAAAGATTTTGATATTAAGTTCCTTTCCACAAGTAAAATACAATCTCAGAAAGATTTTGACCGTGAAATAGGCGATTAATAAGTATAAAAAAAGACTCACATGATTGTGAGCCTTTGCTATATTATTTAACCAGTGCAGGTTTTACCCATTTAAAAATGTGCGATTCTTGTGGTATTACTAATCTATCCGATATTCGTGCCATCCTGTCCGGCAGTTTCATAAGGTAATCCCTTGCTTTTTCTGCTTCGGCGGTAAGCCCATCTATTTTATCTATCTGCCATTTTTCTACAAGCTTCCTAAGAATATCAACATAGTCGTTAGCGGTGTAAACACCAATACGCTGAGCAGAGTCTGAAAATTGCTCAAAAGCAGAGCTTATCTTTTGGCCTGACTCCCTTAAAAAGTGGGCAGGCATCACGATTTTTTGCTTCATCATATACTGGAAAGCCAGCATCATTTCGCTTGGGTCTACCTTAAATATTTGGTCTACAAACTCGCTATAGGCCATGTGGTGGCGCATTTCGTCACCCGCAATAAGGCGGCACATTTTAGAAAGTTTGTTATCACCGTACTTTTTAGCCAGTTGCGATACACGGTTGTGCGAAATATAGGTAGCCAGCTCCTGAAAACTGGTATACACAAAGTTTTTATACGGGTCGCGGCCGGTACCAATATCAAAACCATCATTAATAAGGTGCTGGGTAGTCATCTCTATCTCGCGCATATCAACACGGCCAGATAGGTAAAGGTATTTATTAAGCAGGTCGCCGTGGCGGTTTTCTTCGCCCGTCCAGTTACGCACCCATTTGCTCCATCCGTTGCCTTTGTCTTCTGTTTGGTTAACGCCTTCAACATCCATAAGCCACGACTCATACGTAGGCAGGGCTTCCTCGGTAATGGTATCGCCCACAAGCACTACCCAAAAATCATAAGGCAGGTCTTTGGCAAGTTCCCTTAGTTCTTTAACCTCATCAAAAAATATTTCGTTTTGCGAGTCTGGCAGCAGGTCCGTAGGCTGCCATATTTTTTCGACCGGGATAAGAAAGTTCTCAACAAAAGAGTCGATGTTCTTTTCCAGGAACTGCATTACTTCCAGCCGAACGTTATGTGTAGACATGATATTTTAATTTTTTATTCCTTGTATAACTGCATTCTCTGTCCTCTCAATCACTTCTTCAAAAGGAATATTCTTAATAGCAAAAGGTTCCTGTATTGTAAAAGTTAGCCTGCTGCCCAATCCCAGGGGGTACTGCCCGTAGCGTACTATTTTCCAGGAATTGTTAATACTAATAGGTACAATATACGCAGAAGGAGCGTATTTACATAGTATTTTAAGACCGTTTTCAGAAAACTTCTTCGGTATTCCATCCTTACTTCGGGTCCCTTCCGGGAAGATAACGGCAGATCGTTTGTACTTTTCTATATACTCGGCAAGGCCTTTTATTGCCGGCAATGCCTGTTTAGGATCTTTCCGGTCTATTAAAACGCTGCCGCCGTGCCTTAAATTGTATGAAACACTTGGTATGCCTTTGCCCAGCTCTTTTTTACTGATGAACTTAGGGTGAAATTTGCGCATAAACCATATAATGGGCGGTATATCATACATGCTCTGGTGGTTAGCCACTATAATAAGCGGTACACCCGCAGGCACCTTTTCTAAACCATTAAATGCAATAGTAGTGCCAAGAATGTGCAGGCACCTTGTAAGGCCGGCATTTAGTATATCGACACTTTTTTTATGTGTCTGGTAGCCAAACACATTAAGGCATAGCCACTGTATTGGATGAAAAATAACCAACAACAACAGGAACACCAGGTAAAAAATTATAGATAAGGGATACGATAGTATCTTTTGCATATAACTCTTAAAAAATTCGCGTAAAAGTAGTACCTTTTTCGTTAATATTAAAAACAATTAGTATGCAGGCATAATTACTAATAAAAAAACCACGCTATTGCGTGGTTTACAAGTATTTTAAGAGGTGCTAACTAACAGTATTCGTCGTAAGCGTCTTTAAGGTTTTCTGCTATCATTTCTGCAGGGCGGCCTTCAATGTGGTGACGCTCTAACATATGTACAAGCTCACCGTCTTTAAACAAAGCCATGCTTGGCGATGATGGAGGGAAAGGGAACATAAGGCTCCTTGCCTCATCTACCGCTTCTTTATCTACACCGGCAAAAACCGTAATAAGGTTACCGGGCGTTTTAGCATTAGCAAGGCTCATTTTAGCGCCCGGCCTCGCGTTACGTGCTGCACAGCCACATACAGAGTTTACTACTACAAGCGTAGTACCTTCTTTACTTATAGCGTCTTTAACCGCATCGGCTGTATATAATTCTTGAAAACCAGCTTCCGATAGTTCGGCACGCATTGGTTTTACCAGTTCTTCAGGATACATAATTATAATATTTAAAATTATACTGCAAAGATAAATAATTTTTTAGCCAATTGTATAACCGTAAATAATTTTGTTACAGATTTAGCATTCTGCGCACCAGCGCCTTAATAAACAAACCCTTAGGGCATTTTAATATTACTGCAAGGTCTTCGGCTAACGTAGTCTCCTCATCTAAAAATTTAAAGATTGGGGCAGCATTGCCGCCTTTAAACATAGCTGAGAACATAGCCGACCCCTTGTGGTTTTTACGCGCAAGGATATCCAGCAGTAGCAAATCGTAAAACCAGAATTTATTCTGTTTACACAGCTTTGTAAAATCGTTTTGCGATTGCAGGAAATGCACCAGCTCCCTCGATCTTTTATCGGCATTTTTAAAGGTGTAGCCAGTGCTGGCCTTTGTCCATCCTCCAGCCGAGCCAATATTGAGTATATTTTTGGTATTGTTCTTCCAAAATTTGTAGCTCGTCATGGGTATGCTGCCGCGTTCTTTATCCACGATCTCATATTCGGTAACGCCTTTATCTGACAAATACTGCTTGATAACCTCCTCATATTCAGCTATAGGCAAAAGGTCTTTAGAAAAAAGGGTGTATTCTACAATAGCTTCGGTATCGTTAAAGGGTAGCACATACATAAAGCGGGTATTGCCTCTTTGCGGGATGCTGAAATCCATGAACGTGGGTTTATCAGATGTAAAGTCAGAAGTACTGGTCTTAACATGCCAGCCAATAAAGTGCTGTTGCAGTACCGGATATTGTTTTTGCGATGCGGCTAACGCAGGGTTATAGATACTGTTGAACAGCTTATTACAGGTATAACTCTCCGTTTCTGTTTTTACGATGACGTTTATATCTAAATCAACAAAATCAACAACTTTCTGATGAATGAACTCTATATTCTTGTGCTTTTTAATTTCAGTAAATACAAAATCATAAAAGTCGATACCACGTATCATGTTGTACTCGTAACCTTCAAAATCCAGGTCGGCGCTAAAGTCTTTACTGGCAAAAAGTGCGGTTTCCCATCTCCTGAAGATAATATCATCCCAAATGGTTACACCGCGCTGCCAAAAGCACCAGGTACGATCGTTGGCCTGTTTGGTGTCGGTATCCAGCAATAGGATCGATTTATCGCTAAAACGCCCTGAAACAGCCATACGGTACACCGTCATCAGGCTCGATAGCCCTGCGCCTGCAAAAATGTAATTGTAATGCTTCATTATTTCAAAAGTAGGGAATTTTTGCCCTTTTTAGATTTTTGCAAAGTCTATCACAAGTTAAATTAACTATAAATATTTAGCCTTGCCTAAAAATATCTTTCATTAGTCCAAATTATCACTATCTTTGTAGATAATGCATTGTTCGTAATGACCTACTCTGAAGAAAATTACCTTAAAGTTATCTACCACTTATCCCTTAACAACAGTAAGGGTGTAAATACTAATTCTATTGCTAATGTAATGGAAAGTAAGCCGTCGTCGGTTACCGATATGGTGCAGAAGCTTGCCGAAAAAGACCTGGTTATCTATAAAAAATACCAAGGTGTATCGCTTACCGAAAAAGGCAAATTTACAGCACTTATGATCGTGCGCAAGCACCGCATGTGGGAAGTTTTTTTAGTGGAAACCTTAGATTTTTCGTGGGATGAGGTACACGATGTTGCAGAACAGCTGGAGCACATTAAAAGCGAAAAGCTGATTAACAAGCTGGAAGAATTTCTCGGTTTCCCTACGGAAGACCCGCACGGCGACCCAATACCCGACCGTAACGGCAAAATTGCCAAAATAGATAAAAAGCTGCTGTCTGAAATTGGGGTAGGCAAAAAAGTAATTTGCGTAGGTGTAAAAGACAGTTCGCCACCCTTTCTGCAATACCTTGATAAGCAGCAAATAGCACTTGGCTCTGCCATTGAGGTGCTTGCTAAAGAAGATTTTGACCAGTCGCTTAGCCTTCGTGTAGACGATAAAGATGTAAGCGTATCTAATAAAATTGCCTCTAACCTGTTTGTAAAACCCGTATAAATGGCCCACAATAATCATTCGCTGGAAGATGTACATGAGTCGGTAGCCGCAGGCGGAAACAGTACCGGCTGGAAAAAAATACTGGCCTTTTTTGGTCCGGCCTACATGATAAGTGTTGGCTACATGGATCCTGGTAACTGGGCTACCGATCTTGCAGGTGGTAGCCAGTTTGGCTACAGCCTGCTGTGGGTGCTGCTTATGAGCAACCTTATGGCACTGCTGCTGCAAAGCCTTAGCGCCCGCCTGGGTATTGTAACCCGCCGCGACCTGGCACAGGCATCGCGCGAAACGTACCCTAAATACATCAATATATTTTTATATGCGTTGGCAGAGGTTGCCATTGCCGCGTGCGACCTTGCCGAGGTACTGGGTATGGCGATAGGTTTAAAATTGTTGTTTGACCTGCCTATGCTTTGGGGGGTAAGCATTACCATGTTTGATACCTTTTTGCTGTTATTCCTTATGAATAAGGGCATCAAGAAAATGGAAGCCTTTATTATTGGCCTGATAGCCATTATAGGCCTTTCGTTTTTAGCTGAAATGTTTTTTGCACAGCCGGATGGCGCTGAAATTGTAAAAGGGCTCGTACCTACCATTCCCAGCAGTGCGGCGCTTTATATTGCCATTGGTATTATTGGTGCCACGGTTATGCCGCATAACTTGTACCTGCATTCATCTTTGGTGCAAACCCGTAAATTCGACCGTACGTTTAGCGGTATCAAACAGGCCATTAGGTACAACTTAATCGATTCTGTCATAGCCCTTAACCTTGCATTTTTTGTAAATGCTGCCATATTAATACTCGCCGCTGCTACCTTTTTTACTAACGGCTTGCACGAAGTAGCCGATATTCAGGATGCGCACAAACTCCTGGAGCCTATGCTGGGCAACTGGGCCGCTATACTATTTGCGCTGGCGCTTATTGCGGCAGGGCAAAGCAGTACCATTACAGGTACTCTTGCAGGGCAAATTGTTATGGAAGGCTACCTTAACCTGCGCATACAGCCATGGGTACGCCGCATTGTTACCCGCCTTATTGCCATCTTACCGGCATTTTTAACCATACTATATTTTGGTGAAGATTCCACGGGGGAACTGCTGGTACTAAGCCAGGTAATACTAAGCCTCCAGCTTGGGTTTGCCATAATACCGCTTATTCATTTTGTGAGCGATAAAAGCAAGATGAATGAGTTTACCATTGGTACCTACACTAAAATAGGAGCATGGGCCATTGCGCTGACTATCGTAGCGTTAAATGCCAATTTGGTATACGATGAAATCCATGGATGGATAACAAACTCTAAAGACCCTATATACATCTGGATATTTGTAGTGCCGGTTACAGCGCTTGCGGTGGGCGTATTGCTTTATATAACTATTGAGCCTTTTGTTATGAAAAGCAGGGCTACAAAAAATCTTGTGCCCCACCTTAGCCCGGCCGCTATTAAAAGCCTGCCTGTTAAACAGGTGTACAAAAATATAGTAGTAGCGCTTGATTTTAGCCGCACCGATGGCAAAACCATAAGCAGCGCATTGCAGCTTGGCGGTACCGATGCCCGCTACACGCTGATACATATTGTAGAAACCGTTGGGGCAATGCTGCATGGCGACCAGGCATCCGACTATGAAACCAACAGCGATAAGGAATACTTAGACCAGTACAAAAAAAGCCTTGAAGAATTGGGTTATACCGTCTCTACAAGACTAAGCTTTGGCAGCCCTAAAAAAGAGATACCTAAAATTATTACTACTGATGATACTTTTGATATCCTGATATTAGGCGCACACGGGCACAACTTCTTTAAAGACCTGATATTTGGTACAACCGTAGATGCCGTAAGGCATAAAGTAAAAATACCGGTGCTTATTATTAAGGATTAGGCTTTAGCTGTCAACCAATAACTGTCAACCGACAACTATTTTGCTTTCTCACTCAAATGCTCCAGCATATCGGTTGTCATGGCAGTAAGGT
Organism: Flavobacterium zepuense; assembly: GCF_007097145.1. Classification (GTDB taxonomy): domain Bacteria; phylum Bacteroidota; class Bacteroidia; order Flavobacteriales; family Flavobacteriaceae; genus Flavobacterium; species Flavobacterium zepuense. The sequence continues at coordinate 102,421 of NZ_VJVZ01000011.1, forward strand.
CAAAGTCGTGTTTCCAGCCCCAGTCCTGGCGGGCGCTGTCATCGTTAATGCTTTGAGGCCAGCTGTCGGCAATTTTTTGTCGGAAGTCTGGCTCGTAATCTATAGTAAAATCAGGGATTTCTTTCTTTATCGCTTCGGCAATTTCGGTAGGGGTAAAGTCCATCGCCGAAAGGTTGTATGCCGAACGTATCTTCACATTCTCTGCAGGAGCCTGCATAATTTCTACGGTTGCACGTATGGCATCATCCATGTACATCATTGGCAGGCGGGTATCTTCGCTTAAAAAGCAGGTGTATCTGCCATCGGCTAAAGCCTTGTGGTAAATATCAACAGCATAATCAGTTGTACCACCGCCCGGAGGCGTACTCCAGCTAATAAGGCCCGGGTAACGGATGCTGCGCACATCTACACCATAAATGTTGTGGTAGTATTCGCACCAGCGCTCACCGCTTTGTTTAGAGATTCCGTACACCGTACTTGGCTCCATGACGGTAAATTGCGGGGTATTTTGCTTAGGCGTTGTAGGCCCAAAAACCGCGATACTACTTGGCCAGAATATCTTTTTAATCTTGCCTGCCTTAGCGATATTAAGCACATGAAAAAGCGAATTCATATTTAAATCCCAGGCAAAAGCAGGGTTTTTTTCGGCAGTAGCACTAAGTAAAGCTGCCATTAGGTATACATCCTCAACACCATGTTTTTCTATAACATCTTCAACCTGGTTAAAATCAAGCGCGTTAACAACCTCAAACGGCCCCGAAGCCACAAATGCCGGATCGCCTTTACGAACGTCTGATGCCACAACGGCATCGGTGCCATAAATGCTGCGCAGTTTTTTTGTAAGCTCGGTTCCTATCTGCCCGCAGGCGCCTATAATGAGTATTTTAGCCATGTAGTTGTGTATGATTAGTAGTGCAAAGATATGAGTTTACAATTATGAATTTCATTTTTTTATACCGTGTTTGTAACAATGTATTAGAAGATTGTGATGCAAACTATAACAATTGCGATAATGTGGTAAAGATGGGTACGCGAATAACTCAAATTGAGCGAATGGACACAGATTCTTTCCAGCAACATTCTTAGTTCTAAATCCTTGAAAATCGGCGATTGCAAAGCATCTGCATCATCCGTGTGCCATATAATTCTTCTATAATCTTTTTATGATAAACTTTGGCCTAACATTTGTAAATTTGCTATGCAATTACAAAAAAATGAAATACCTACGGTTTATACTCCTTTTTGGCTTAACGCTTGCTTTATTTTCGTGTGAAGACGATGAAAAGAAACGCATTGCCGAAACCCAGCGTACCATAAAGCAAAACGACTCGATACTTAAAGTTATAAGTCGCAACTGGATATTTGATGTGCCGCCGCCAACGTTAAAGGTGTCTGAAAAGATAGGTAACTGGAACGAGTGGCAGCAGTTTAACAGCGAGCTTAAGCAAAAGCCTACGGGAACGCTTAGCGCCTTTAGGCAAAAAACCAAGGTATTGGTTAACAAGGCCGACCAAATTAAAAACAACCTGCCGCCATTTTTTAATAAGCCACAGGTGCAGGCCCGTATGGATGTGCTGGTTACTAAGATAAAATCGCTGTACACGTACATTAGTATTGAGACTATTCCTGATAAAAAGGTTATAAGCATTATAGCTGATATTAACCATGAAATAAGGGCGCTGCAAAACCAGCTTGATGAGATTGTACGCTTTAGCGAAATAAGGAAAGAGGAAGGCGAGGAGCAGATGCTTCGCGCGCTCGATACCGTTCGTCTTGCCAATCCCGGCACTATCCCATTACAATCAACCCTGCCGCAGGCAAGGCAATTACCGCCACCGGGCCACGGCGCCGGATATACCAAACCCACAAATTGAAAAACGAAATACTACATAAATACGGGGAACTAACTAAGGTTAAACAATTGGCCGCAGCCCTGCAGCAACGCGAAGGCAAGCTACACGTTAAGGGCTTGCTTGGCTCGTCATTATCTTTTGTTATCGACCCAATATTTCGCGAAAGCGAACTCCCTTTCCTGCTTATTTTTAAGGATAAGGAAGAGGCTGCTTACTACTTAAACGATCTGGAGCAGCTTGTGGGCCAGGAAGATGTGCTTTTTTATCCGGGCTCGTTCCGCCGCCCGTACCAGATAGAAGATACCGACAATGCCAGTGTATTACTGCGTGCCGAGGTGCTTAACCGCATCAACTCGCGTAAAAAGCCGGCCATTATTGTATCCTATACCGAGGCACTTTTTGAAAAAGTAGTTACCCGTAAAGAGCTGGATAAGAATACCCTTAAGATCGCTGTAGCCGACCAGGTGTCTATCGATTTTATTAATGAAGTGCTCTTTGAATACGAGTTTCGCCGTGTGGACTTTGTAACTGAGCCCGGCGAGTTCAGCGTGCGTGGGGGTATAGTAGACGTGTTTTCATTTTCTAACGATAACCCGTACCGTATAGAATTCTTTGGTAACGAAGTAGATAGCATCCGAACGTTTGATGTGGCTTCGCAGCTATCCTTAGATAAAAAGAAGAAGATTACAGTTATACCGAATTTAGAGAACAAGGCCCTTGCTGAGAAACGCGAGAGTTTTCTGGAATACATCAGTGAGCGCACGGTGCTCTTCATACAAAATACCGATGCCCTTTTGGCGCAGCTTGATGTGCTGTTTGGTAAGGCTAATGAGGCTTTTGAAAAACTGTCTAAAGACCTTAAGCATGCCGCACCCGATGAGTTGTTCCTTAACCAGAAGACCTTCATCAAAAAAGCGTTGGATTTTACTATTGTAGAGCTCGGCGCAAAGCCCATTTTTAAAACCGGTAAGGAGTTTGAGTTTTACATTCAGCCACAGCCGTCATTCAACAAACAGTTCGACCTGCTGCTTAACAACCTGAGCGACAACCATGCTAACGGTTATAAGAATTATATTTTTTGCGCCAATGAGGCACAGGCCGTGCGCTTTCATGATATTTTTGAAAGCCTGGACGATGCCGGCAACGAGAACATCCGTAAGCAGTACAAAACCATTGTTTTCCCTATTTATGAAGGGTTTATAGATGAAGAGAACCAACTGGTTTGCTATACAGATCACCAGATCTTTGAGCGTTACCATAAGTTCAGCATCAAGAACGGCTATTCTAAAAAGCAAACCATTACATTAAAGGAACTTAACTCGCTATCGGTAGGCGATTATGTTACCCATATAGACCACGGTATAGGTAAGTTTGGCGGGTTGCAAAAAATTCAGGTAGATGGTAAAACACAGGAAGCCATTAAATTAGTGTATGCCGATAATGATATAGTGTACGTTAGCATACACTCACTGCATAAAATATCTAAATATAACGGCAAAGACGGTGCCCCGCCTAAAATTTACAAGTTGGGCAGCGGGGCGTGGAAAGCCCTTAAAAATAAGACCAAAGCGCGTGTTAAGCACATTGCGTTTAACCTGATTCAGCTGTATGCCAAGCGCAGGCTGGAGAAGGGCTATAAATATGCCCCTGACAGTTATTTGCAGGCGGAGTTAGAATCGTCGTTTATATACGAAGATACACCCGACCAGATTACCGCTACGCGCGATGTAAAAGCCGACATGGAGAGCGACCGCCCTATGGACCGCCTGGTGTGTGGCGATGTGGGCTTTGGCAAGACCGAGGTAGCCATTCGCGCTGCCTTCAAAGCCGTTGATAACGGCAAGCAGGTGGCCATTCTCGTGCCCACAACCATTTTGGCATACCAGCATTACCGCACCTTTAGCGAGCGTTTAAAAGATATGCCGGTTACGGTTAGTTACGTTAACCGTTTCAGGACCGCCAAACAAAAAGCGGAGACCCTTAAAGGCCTTGCCGACGGTAAGGTAGACATTCTTATAGGTACCCACCAACTGGTTAATAAGAGCGTACAGTTTAAAGACTTAGGCTTGTTGATTGTAGATGAGGAGCAAAAATTTGGCGTGAACGTAAAAGACAAGCTTAAAACTATAGCCCATAATATTGATACCCTTACCCTTACCGCAACCCCCATACCAAGAACGCTACAGTTCTCGCTTATGGCTGCGAGAGACTTATCAGTTATAACCACTCCACCGCCTAACCGTTATCCTATAGAAAGCCAGGTAGTTGGGTTTAATGAAGAAGTTATTCGAGATGCAATTTCGTATGAAATTCAGCGCGGGGGGCAGGTGTTCTTTATTCACAACCGCATTGAGAATATTAAAGAGGTTGCCGGGATGATCCAGCGCCTGGTGCCCAATGCCAAAGTGGGTGTGGGCCACGGCCAGATGGACGGCAAAAAGCTTGAGGAACTGATGCTTGCCTTTATGGAGGGCGACTTTGATGTGCTGGTTGCTACCACAATCATAGAAAGCGGACTGGATGTGCCTAATGCCAATACGATTTTCATTAACAATGCCAATAACTTCGGGCTATCCGACCTGCACCAGATGCGAGGCCGTGTAGGGCGAAGCAACAAGAAGGCATTTTGCTACTTTATCGCCCCGCCGTATAGCGCTATGACCGAGGATGCCCGCAAGCGTATCCAGGCACTGGAGCAGTTTAGCGAGCTTGGCAGCGGCTTTAACATTGCCATGAAAGATTTGGAGATCCGTGGGGCCGGCGACCTTTTAGGGGGCGACCAAAGCGGCTTTATTAATGAAATTGGCTTTGATACCTACCAAAAGATCATGAACGAGGCCATTGATGAGCTTAAGGAAAACGAGTTTAAAGACCTGTATGATGATGTAGAGGGTGAAGATAAGGTTGAAAAAGAGTACGTTAAAGACTTACAAATAGACTCTGACTTTGAATTGCTGTTCCCTGATGAATATGTAAATAACATTACCGAGCGCCTTAACTTGTATAACGAGCTTGGTGCCATAAAGAACGAAGAAGAGCTTATAGCCTTTGAAAACAAGCTGATAGACCGTTTTGGGCCACTGCCTAAACCTGCCCAGGCACTGCTTACCAGTATGCGTATTAAATGGATAGCCATTAAATTGGGTATAGAAAAACTGGTACTTAAACAGGGCAAAATGGTGGGTTACTTTGTTGGCGATCAGCAAAGTCAGTATTACCAGTCGGCATCATTCCGTAATGTGCTTAAGTTTGTACAGCAGTTCCCTACAGTATCTAAAATGAAGGAAAAGCAAACCAAGAACGGCCTGCGCCTGCTGCTTACCTTTGAGAATGTAAAGACCGTACAAAAAGCATTGGATATGCTTATGATGGTGCTGGAGTAAGGGTTAGTCTTCACTTAAACTGGTAGTTAACAGCATACTAATGCAAAAACAGCCGCACTATTTAGTGCGGCTGTTTTGTATGTAACTATTTGTAATCAATAATTAACCATGCATTTCGTTGTGCTGGGAGAGGTCAAGGCCTTGTTCTTCAGCTTCTTCCGATACTCGCAGTGGTATAAAAAAGTTGGTTACCTTATAAAGTGCCATAGCTCCAAAGAATGAGAAGGCAGCAACCAGCAGCAACGCCATCATGTGGTGGCCAAAGATGTGCCATCCACCGTGAAGCAGGCTTGCGTTTTCGCCCTCGGCAAAAATAGCGGTTAAGATCATACCCATAATACCGCCTACGCCGTGGCAGGCAAACACATCTAAGGTGTCATCAAAACGCTTGAGGCTCTTCCAGTTAACCATGCAGTTAGACACTATTGCAGCAATAAAACCAAAGAAAATACTCTTAGGTATCGACACAAAGCCCGCAGCAGGGGTAATGGCAACAAGGCCAACCACCGCGCCAATGCAAGCGCCTAAGGCTGAGACCTTTCTGCCGTTAAGCCTGTCGAAGAACACCCACGTTAACATAGCCGAAGCCGAAGCTATAGTGGTGGTAGCGAACGCCATAGCCGCAGTATGGTTAGCCGCCAGGGCCGACCCCGCATTAAAGCCAAACCAGCCAAACCAAAGCATACCCGTGCCCAAAAGCACAAACGGAATGTTAGTAGGTATGTATTCCAGGTGTTTACGCTTGCCAATAACCAGCACACCGGCAATTGCGGCAAACCCGGCACTCATGTGAACTACGGTACCGCCGGCAAAATCTTTAACGCCAAAGTAGCTGCCTAACAGTCCGTTAGGGTGCCAAACCATGTGGCAAAGCGGTGCATATATAAAGATACAGAACAGGCATATGAACATCAGGAACGAGATGAACCTAATACGCTCGGCAAGGGCACCCGTGATGATAGCCGGGGTAATAACGGCAAATTTCATTTGGAACAGGGCAAAAAGCACGAACGGAATGGTCGTAGCCATCTTAGAATGAGGGTGTTCGTCTACAAAATCAAAAAAAGCAAAGTCGGTAGGGTTGCCTATAAGGCCGTAATGAACGCCATCTATAGTAATGCCCAGCGGAGCACCAAATGAAAGGCTAAAACCAACCGAAACCCAAAGTAAGCTTATGACACCCAGGCATATAAAACTTTTAAGCATGGTGCTTATAACATTTTTTCGGCCCACCATACCACCATAAAAAAACGACAGACCCGGAGTCATTAGTAGTACCAGGCACGAAGCTGTGAGCAGCCAAGCAACGTCGGCGGGAACAATGGCGTCGGTGCTGTTAAACTGATCGTTTGGTGCGCTTACAGTGTCATGGTCCCAAAACAGACCCGTTATCGCAACGGCTGCGGTTATTACAAATGCGGCAATCCAGCGTTTTTCTAATTTCTTTTCCATTATACCCTAAAATTTATGGGGTCAAAAATATAAAAATTATGTTAAATGTAGGTAGGTGCGGCAAAAATTATAGGGGTGGTAGCTGTTAAATAATTAGGACTTAATATTTCACTTTTGGATTTTAAATTACAAAAACACCTCAAAATCGGGTCAATTTCAAAAAATGCTATTGCTGATAATCAATCACTTATAAAACACAAATTTCAACCATTTCAAAGTTAGTCAAAACCAATCCAATTTTAACACTGATATTTCACTTTTGGACATTGAGATTGGCTTCTTATAGTCGAAAGTTTATAAAGTCGAAAAGTTGAAAGTTTAACTGGACGTTTCGACTTGCCAACTTTACGACTTTCGGCTTCAATTTCACTTACTGCAAGAGCCACTTCAGTACAACACCGCAAAACGTGTTGTAATTTTGCAACGGGGAAAATGGTTCTCGGTTGTCGGTTGTCGGTTGTCGGTTCGAGTGAAGCTGGTTTGTAATTTGATATTTGTTTTTTGGACTTTGCTTATTGTCCATTGCCTGTTGCCAATTTGTAATTTGGAATTTGTTTTTTGGAATCTGCCTATTATTTATTGCATGTTGCCAATTTGTAATTTGGGTTTTGTTTTTTGAAATTTCTAACACTGTAAGATTATTCTGCGTGCATAAAATAGTTCATAAGTTAACGTTGAAGTTACATTTTGAGTCGAAATTTTTATAAACTTGCGTTAAAAATTACTACTAACTAATAAAATTTGTGTATGAACGATTTACCTTACACCATAGAAGATAACAAACTTTTGGAAGCACTTGCCGACATCGCATATCTTGCCGGGCAAAAAGGGTTTTTCTCGGGCGATTCCCGCAACGATATCAACGAATTTATTATTTGGGCCAAAGAGTTTGAAGCCGTTCACGAAGACACCAACTGGGATGAGGTTGATTACTTAACCGCCATTGAGGCCTTTACCGAAAACAAGCTTAGGATCGATTTGCATTAGGGGTTAGGTATTTAATACCCGATTAATAGAATTCCCTTAAGAGGAAGTTTAAGTCTATTGGAAATATACAATGTTTCTATAAACGAAAATATTCTCTGAAAATCATCGCCACCTCTGTAGTCGTTTCGTACGGCGATTATTAGATATTCTACTTCGAACATCATACATGCCTGAAAGATATCTTTTAGAAATTGGTTATTAGTCAAGGCTCGTCCGGCTTCAACTTCTAATACGATTTTGCCGTCGACACTAACCGCGTCTGCATTAAATGATTTATCAATATTATTATTGTAACCAAATAATACCGGTACGCTTATTTTTTGAATTTTAGATTTACCGCTCTCAACTGTAAAGTTAATAGCTTCTAAATGTGGACGGATAATTTCTAAAACTTGATTAGAAGAAAGGTTATTCTCAGGCGATTTAATCTTATTTGATTCTAATTCAAAACAATCAACGACAGATTTAATTTCTGGAGTTATGCCTTGCGAACGTGGAAAGAATTGATATTTGATCATCTTACTTCTAATATTACTAAATCTCTCAATTCGTTGTAAGGCAGTTCTATCTGTTCATCTTCTACAAAATAAAAGACTTCTTCATCTATTGCTAAAGCTTTATCTGATGTATAATCATCATCTCCTAATAACAAATCATTTAATGAAGTTGTAGAGATTAAAACTTCACCAAATTCCGGTAAGTTTAATATACGTGTAAGAAATTCTTTATTTTGAAATTGTATCATAACTATATAAGTGTGGTTATCAACAAATGTAACAATTCATTTTGCATATTTAAAAACTGATATTCACAAAAAAAACCGGCACTTGCCGGTTCTCAATATTATAATAAGCCAATAGGTTTAGTGTTTACCCTTGCCATTTCCATTTCCTTTACCGTTTCCGCCGCCGCCGGATTTTTTACCGCTGCCATTGTTTCCGTTTCCGTTAGATTTTACCACAACGTTATTGCCTGATTTTACAGCCACGCTTTTTTTAGCATGTCCCGGTGGTACGCCAATGGTTTTTTGTGGTTTGCCCTTATACCCTTTAGGATATTTAACCTTGTGCGTTTTGTAATAAATATAGGGCGTGGTACCGCGATAATCGTTTACAACCACCTTATAGCCGCTGTATAAATTATAAGTTCGGTAAACGGGCGGCAGTGCCGAGGCACGAATCCAGTTGCCGTTGTTTATATAAATATACTGGGCCGTATTAACATCATAATAAACCTCAATATCCGGCAGGTAGTAATACCTAACTTCGGTGTATCCGGCAGGCCCCCATGCAGGTGGCGAACCAATGTTTACGTTAACCGATACCTGTGCCTGGCTAAACGCGCAGGTAAAGAACAGTAATCCTAATAGTAAGTGTTTCATGTTTTCTGTTGTTTTAAATTATACCCAAAATCTTTCGTGCAGTATTAGTAGGAAAGTTGAAATATTAAAACAAATTTAAGATGTATTTTAGGTAATGTTTTATATTTTAAGATAATATTGGCGATACCTTAATGTCTGCCGTGGTGTTTGTTGTGTCCGCGGCCGTGCCCGTTACCATGATGCTTAACGGCTTTATAATGGTGGGCATGTGGGCGGGCAGCATAAGAATAGTGGTTGGCCCTGTAGTGCGATGGGTATCGTTTTACATAGTTGGTATGATACACATAAGGTGCATTACCATAATAGTTGCTTACCACTACGTGTGGGCCGTGGTACAGGTCGTAATTTCTATAAGCAACAGGCAGGGCACGGGTGCGCACCCAGCGGTTGTTGCTAATGTATACGTACTGGGCCGTGTTAATGTCGTAATAAGTAGCAATATCGGGCAGGTAGTAGTAGCGCGCTTCAACAGGAGCGGGAGCCCAAACGGGCGGTGTACCAATGTTAACACTTACCGATACCTGCGCCTGCGTGAGTGCACCAGTGCATAATAATAACCCTAACAGTAGTTTTTTGATTGTTTTCATGATAGCGAGAATTAAAGATTACTAATTGGTTAAACTATATTGTAAGGCTTTCTTACACCTTACCTAAAGGTGTGCCAGTTTTTTCTAAAACGATTTCTTTTAGGATAATTTTAGTATTTCGGATCAGGCTATTCCACAGAGATGCACAAAGGAGACACACAGTTTTAATCTTTGCGAAACTATGCGGTTTCTTTGCGAGACTTGTGTAATAGTAGCCTCCTTCCACAAACGTTAAACTTCCCTCAATCCGCATCTAACAAAAAGCGGTAGTTCGTAACTTTATAAGTATATACCCTAAACTCATGAGGCAGCCCCTGTTGGCATTTAACGATAAAGGCATTTACTGTGCGCAGGCCAACGTATACCTGGATCCGTGGCGCCCGGTAGACAACGCCATTATAACCCACGGCCACAGCGATCACTCCCGCTGGGGCCACAAGCACTATATAACGCACCACATGAATGTGCCTATAATAAAGCACCGCCTGGGCGATATCGTGGTTACGGGCAAAGACTGGGGCGAAACCTTTACCATAAACGGGGTAACATTTTCGTTTCATCCTGCCGGGCACATAATAGGCAGCGCGCAGATAAGGGTAGAGCACAAAGGCGAGGTTTGGGTGTTTACCGGCGATTATAAGACCGAAGACGACGGAATTTCCACTCCCTACGAGGTGGTTAAATGCCATACCTTTATAACCGAGAACACCTTTGGGCTGCCAGCGTTTAAATGGCTTCCGCAGGCCGAGGTAATGACCGATGTTAACAACTGGTGGGCACAAAACCGTGCCGAAGGTAAAACCTCCATACTTTTTGGGTACACACTTGGCAAGGCGCAACGGCTGCTTAAATACTTAGACCCTAACATTGGACGCATTTACACCCACGGCGCGGTAGAGAACATGACCGAGGTGCTTAGGCCTATGGTAAGTTTCCCGGAAACTATACGCGTTACGCGCGAAACCAAAAAAGAAGATTTGCTGGGCAGTATTGTATTGGCACCGCCAAGCGCCCACGGCAGCATCTGGATACGTAAAATGACACCTTTTGTAACGGGTTCGGCAAGCGGGTGGATGGCTTTTCGCGGTGCACGCCGCCGCCGGGCTATCGACAAAGGTTTTGTGCTTTCCGACCATTGCGACTGGCAGGGACTGCTGGAAAGCATTACCGCCACAGGTGCCGAAAAGATCATCTGCACCCACGGCTACAGCGACATTTTTAGCGCCTACCTGCGCGAACAGGGCTATGATGCCCGTACTGAGCATACCCAGTATGAGGGCGATGAAGGCGAAGTGGAAAACAAGGCGGATGCCGAAACCGACGAGCAGCCATGAAAAATTTCTCTGAACTTATAAAGGCACTGGATAGTTCTAATAAAACATCGGTTAAGGTAGATGCGTTAACCGAGTATTTTAAGAACGCCAACGATAAAGACCGCGTATGGACGATTGCGATACTCTCGCACCGCCGCCCGCCACGTCCGGTTAATACTACATTGCTGCGCATGTGGGCCACCGAGCTGGCTAACATCCCGCTATGGTTGTTTGAGGAATCCTACCATATTGTGGGCGACCTGGCGGAGACCATTGCGCTGGTTATTCCCACCACTAAAAACCAGAGTGATAAAAGTCTGACGGAGTTTGTGGAAGAAATGATAGCCCTTAAAAAAAAGCCCGATGACCAAAAGCGGGAATACCTGCATAGCAACTGGCTGGCGCTTAATTATTACGAGCGTTTTGTGTTTACAAAACTCATAACGGGCAGTTTCCGTATCGGTGTGAGTCAGAAATTAATGACGCGTGCCCTCTCTAAAGCCACGGGTGTAGATGAAGATGTACTGGCTTACAAACTTATGGGCGAGTGGGATCCGGTAAAGGTTAGCTTCCAGAATTTAGTGTTAGATGAAAAAGCGCAGGATGCCTACAGCAAGCCTTTTCCGTTCTATTTAGCGTATGCGATAGAAGGCGAACCCGAAGGACTGGGCGATGTAAGCCAGTGGAGTGCCGAGCATAAATGGGATGGTATTCGCAGCCAGACGCTCATCCGCAACGGGCACATGTATGTGTGGAGCCGTGGCGAAGAACTGGTTACAGATAAATACCCTGAATTCGAAAAACTGTTAGGCGTTATCCCCGATGGTACCGTGATAGATGGGGAGATCCTACCCTGGGTAGATGGCGCTATCGGCAGCTTTAACGATTTACAAACCCGCATAGGGCGTAAAACCGTTTCGCCTGCACTGCTCAAAAAAACACCGGTTATTATAAAGGCATACGATTTACTGGAGTGGCAGGGGCAGGACATAAGGCAGCTGCCCTATATAGAACGCCGCCAACTGTTAGAACAGCTATACGACAGCATTAAGGAGTACGAACTGCCGCTGCAATTATCCGAAAGGATGACTTTTGATAGTTGGGATGAAGCCATGCTCGAAAAAGCCCGGTCGCGCGAACTGCGCAGCGAAGGCCTGATGTTTAAGCGTATAGATTCACCTTACCTCGTGGGCCGTAAAAAAGGCGACTGGTGGAAGTGGAAACTCGAGCCCTTTGCCATTGATGCCGTACTTACCTACGCCATGCGGGGTAGTGGCCGCCGCGCCACCCTGTTTACCGATTATACCTTCGCCTTGTGGCAAACCAACGAAGACGGTACCAAGGAGCTGGTAACGTTCGCCAAGGCGTATTCCGGTTTAACCGATGCCGAATTCCGCATGGTTGACGATTACATCAAGAAAAATACGCTTGATAGGTTCGGACCCGTGCGCAGTGTAACCCCAAAACTGGTCTTTGAGATAGGGTTTGAGGGTATCGCCTTTTCCGGGCGGCACAAAAGCGGCGTTGCAACACGCTTTCCGCGGATATTACGCTGGCGCCACGACAAAAAAATAGAAGATGCCAATAGTATAGAAGATTTAAAGGACATGATTCCGAAATGACAAATTCCAAAAAGCAAATTCCAAATTCCAAACAGTTAGGCGGAGTCTGTCATTGCGAGGGAGGCACGACCGCGGCAATCCCAAATATAGCTCATTAATAGAGATGCTCCTTTATTAAAATACGTAAGTATTTTGCTACGAGTGAGATTGCCGCGGTCGTGCCTCCCTCGCAATGACAAATGCAACTATGAAGCTCGCTCCCCTCTCCTTTGGAGAGGGGTTGGGGGAGAGGACAACTTGAAACTGAAAACCCGAAACCAAAAAAATGAACAGGGAACAACTTTTTGATATAGCAACAGGCTGGTTTGAGAGCAGGGGGTGGAAACCCTTCCCGTTCCAAACCCAAACGTGGACTGCCTTTTTACAGGGTAAGAACGGCCTGCTTAATGCCCCAACCGGCAGCGGCAAGACCTACGCCCTGTGGCTGCCTGTAGTGTTAGACTATATTAAAAATAACCCCGACTATAAAACCAAACACAAGCCCGGCCTTAAAGCCATCTGGATCACCCCGCTGCGTGCCCTTTCGGTAGAGATAAAGCAGGCTGCAGACAGGGTAAATGACGATTTGGGCACGGGGCTTACTGTAGGCATCCGAACTGGCGATACCTCGGCATCTGAACGTTCAAAGCAAAAAACCAAAATACCCGACCTGCTCATCACTACGCCCGAAAGCATGCAGCTCATGCTGGCTTCTAAAGATTATGCCAACGTGTTTAAAACCTGCGGCGCAATAATTATAGATGAGTGGCACGAACTCCTGGGTACCAAGCGTGGCGTGCAGACTGAGCTTGCCCTTACCCGCCTTAAAAACGTTGCGCCTAAAATGCGTATTTGGGGTATTAGTGCCACCATAGGCAACCTGCAACAAGCTATGGAAGTACTGTTGGGTCCGCAGTCGCCTGCGCTGGAAAATTCGGTTATGATACGGGCGCACATCAATAAAAAAATAAATGTGGTTTCGGTTATCCCGGATAAGATGGATGCCTACCCGTGGCGCGGTCACATGGGGCTGCACCTTATAGACGAAGCCGCAAAAATTATAAAAGGCAGCCGCACCACACTGCTATTTTGCAATACGCGCGCGCAGTGTGAGTTGTGGTTTCAGGCGCTGTTAGATAAGTTTCCGGAGTTTGCGGGCGACCTTGCCATGCACCACGGCAGTATAAGCCGCGAGAACAGGCAGTGGGTAGAGCAGGCCATCAGGGATGAACAATTGCGCGCTGTAGTATGTACATCGAGCTTAGACCTGGGTGTGGACTTTGCCCCTGTAGAAACCGTGGTACAAATAGGCGGCCCTAAAGGCGTGGCGCGTTTTTTACAGCGTGCCGGGCGTAGTGGCCACCGCCCCGGCGAGGAAAGCAACATTTACTTTTTAGCCACCCACGCCATAGAGCTGGTGGAGGCTTCGGCATTGCGCCGCGCCGTTCAGGAAACCGTGGTAGAAGATCGCGTGCCCTACCTAAACAGTTGGGACGTACTGGTGCAGTACCTTGTTACACTGGCAGTGTCAGACGGTTTTTACCCCGATGTTATATTTAAAGAGGTTAAAGGCAGTTTTTGCTATCAGGGCATGACGGAAGACGACTTTCAGTTTTGCCTTAACTTTATTACCAAGGGCAGCCAGAGCCTGCAGGCGTATGACGAATATAAAAAAGTAGAGATTGAGGCCGACGGTAAGTTTAAGGTAAACAGTAAAACCATTGCCATGCGCCACCGCATGCAAATGGGTACCATTGTGGGAGATTCGGTTATGAACGTAAAATTTTTGGGTGGTGGCTACCTGGGCAGTATCGAAGAGTGGTTTATATCCAAGCTTAACCCCGGCGATACCTTTATTTTCGCAGGCCGTAAGCTGGAGCTTATCCGCGTGCGCAATATGGAGGTTATGGTGCGCATGGCAAGCCCCGGCGCCAAGGCCATGCATGCCAGCTGGATGGGGGGCAGGCTTACGCTTTCGGCACAGATGAGCGAACTGCTGCGCGAAGAGCTTTATGCCGCCAATACCGATACCATGACGCGCGAATTACGCGCCCTCAAGCCCATGTTTACCCGCCAGCGCAAAGAAAGCATTGTGCCGGGCGATGACGAATTTTTGATAGAAACGTTTAAAACCCGCGAGGGCTACCACGCCATATTTTACCCGTTCGAGGGGCGTTTTGTACACGAGGCGCTTGCCAGTTTAATGGCCTACCGCATTAGCCTGCTTACTCCCATAACCTTTTCGCTGGCGTATAATGATTATGGTTTTGAATTACTATCCGACCAGGAGATTGACATGCAGCAGGTATTGGATAACGACCTCTTTACCCCGCAGCACCTGCACCTTGATTTGCAGCACAGCCTTAATGCTACCGAAATGGCACGCCGAAAATTTCGCGATATTGCCGTTATTGCAGGGCTGGTATTTACGGGTTATCCCGGCAAGGTGGTTAAAACCAAACACCTGCAAAGCAGCTCGCAGCTGATATTTGAAGTTTTCAGGGATTATGAGCCTAACAACCTTTTGTTTCAGCAGGCGTACCGCGAAACCTTTGAGCACCAGCTTGAAGAAGGCCGTTTGCTATTAGCCTTAGAGCGCATACACCGCCAGCAAATCGTTTGGAAAGCTACAGAAAAGCCTACGCCTTTCAGCTTCCCCATTATAACCGACCGCCTTCGTGAAAAACTATCCAGCGAAACCCTCTCCGACAGGATTAAAAGGATGACGGCAAGTTATATGAAATAGATTATTAAATTTTGAATGGTTGGATTTTTAGACTTCGCACTGTCATCGCGAGCGGAGTGCAACCCAGCGCGGCGATCTCACATAAATCACTACCTCTTATTTAACACAGTCGCACATCTAACGATACTTTATAATTATGTGCCTTTGCGTATCTTTGTGCCTTCTTTGCGTGTCTTTGCGAAAGAAAAATGAGAGGGATTAAATGACATTAAACATACAAATTAACAGCCGCGACTTTATACTGCATTGCTCCGGCGCATTGTTTTGGGTAGAAAAACGCATGCTGCTGATATCCGACGCGCATTTGGGCAAGGTATCGCACTTTCGCAAGCATGGGGCTGCTATACCGGGGGTGCTCATGCATAAAAATTTTGATAAGCTGGATAGCGCTGTTAACTATTTTGAGCCCGAAAGCATCTGCTTTTTAGGCGACCTTTTTCACAGCTCCTTAAATAATGAGTGGCAGTTATTTCACGACTGGGTGGCGCGCACGCCTGTGCCTATAATACTTGTAGCGGGTAACCACGATATTATAGCACCTAAAAAATACCACGACATCAACATTACCATAGTAAGCGAATGGGCACTGGATGGCTTTTTGCTAACCCACTACCCCGAAGAACGCGATGGCCTGTTTACCCTATGCGGGCACATACACCCGGCAGTGCTTTTGGCGGGCAAGGGCAGGCAATTTTTAAAACTGCCATGCTTTTTTAAGTCGGCCCAACAAATGATACTCCCTGCCTTTGGCGAATTTACCGGTACCTACGTTATGGAACCGCA
This sequence comes from Flavobacterium zepuense, assembly GCF_007097145.1. Taxonomy (GTDB): domain Bacteria; phylum Bacteroidota; class Bacteroidia; order Flavobacteriales; family Flavobacteriaceae; genus Flavobacterium; species Flavobacterium zepuense. The sequence continues at coordinate 118,507 of NZ_VJVZ01000011.1, forward strand.
GGAAGGCGATGTTATTTATGTGATAACCAAGGATGATGTTTTAGAGGTGCCGAACAAGGAAAGATAGGGGTTAAGCAATACTGGCACCCTATTTGCGTTATCATTATACAATACTCCGACAGAAAGGCATTTTCAGAAAAAAGTACGGAATTCCGATACTATACAAAATCCTTCTCACTACTAATTTTATCTTACAAATGGAAGTGAATTAACCGTTGCAGCTATCCATTTATATGATTACCAAGTTAAAATTTAACAACGCGGCAAAGACGCAATTCCTTGCCACGACAAGGCAGCGTGTAGACCAGTATTTTTTAGATGCGGATGAGTCGCGCAACGCTAATGCCGGTATGTGGGTAAAAACCGCAATTTTCTTAACCGTGTTTTTTGGAGTATATGCACTTATAATCTCTAACGCCTTTAGTACCTGGGTTATGCTGCCGCTCGCAATACTGCTGGGCGTTTGCAGCGCCTTTGTGGGGTTTAATGTGTGCCACGATGCCATACATGGGTCGTTTTCATCAAACAAAATAGTAAACAAAGTGCTTAGTGCCATATTCAACCTGCTGGGCGCGAGTCCTTACGTGTGGAGCATTACGCATAATATTGTACACCATACGTATACCAACATTCCCGGGCATGACGAAGACATTGATGTTGCCCCGGGGCTCATACGCCTTTCGCCCGAAGAACCCGTAAACCGTATACAGCGCTACCAGCACTGGTATGCTTTCCCCCTGTACGGGCTGGCGTCTATCTCATGGGCATTCCGTAAAGATTATAAAAAGTTCTTTCAGCCCAAAGTAGGGCAAACTGCCACCAAACATCCCAAAAAAGAATATTTTAACCTGTTTTTTTATAAGGCTATTTACTACTTTTTGTTCATAGCGCTTCCGCTGATGGTGCTCAGCATAACGTGGTGGCAGTTTATAATAGGCTTTTTGGCCTTGCAAATAGCACAGGGCTTTACCATGGGGCTGGTGTTTCAGCTGGCGCACGTGGTAGAGGGCACTGATTTCCCCATGCCAAATACCAGCGGAAATATAGAAGAAGCCTGGGCCGAACACCAAATGCGCACTACCGCAAACTTTGCCACATCCTGCCCTTTTGCCGCTTTTTTCCTGGGCGGACTTAACAGGCAGATAGAGCATCACCTGTTCCCTAAAATTTGCCACATCCATTACGGTAAAATCAGCAAGATCGTTAAGCAAACGGCGCTGGAGTTTAATATTCCGTATATAGAAAACCCTACATTCCTTACGGCACTACGCTCGCATTACAGGATATTAAAGAAATTTAGTTTGCAGGCTTAATGCATTTTTTACAACTTTCTAATCCCTGCTGACATACCCTTGTCATTACCCGTTTGTAATTTTGGGGTATAAACCAAGTAAATCATCAGTATCATGTCAACAGAAAATGCAACCACAACAACGCTATTATCGCCACAGGATCTTTTAAAGCACTGGCAGGGCCACCGCGGCTTAACGCGCCGTGTAATTGAGGCTTTTCCCGAAAAAGAATTGTTTGAATATACCATAGGCGGCATGCGCACCTTTGCCCAGCTGGTTATGGAAATTATAGACCTTACCGGCCCGGGCGCCAAAGGCCTTGCCACCGACGATTGGGGCCCTAAAGATATGCCGCATATAACCGGTAACAATATGCCGGTAACCAAAGCCGAACTTTTAGAACGATGGGATGACACCACGACAGAACTGGAAACCTATTGGCCACAAATAGATGATTTTGAGAAAAGTATTATTGCTTTTGGTCAATATCCGGGAACTGCGCTAAGTATGGCCTTGTATTTTATAGATAACGAAATTCACCACCGCGGGCAGGGCTATGTGTACCTGCGTGGGTTGGGTATAGAGCCGCCATTTTTTTGGGACAGGCCATAGCCGTAACACCAAAGCCATTCTGTTTAAGGAATGGCTTTTTTTATGCGGTTGTGTGTGGCATTGTATTTCTGTTTACATTTGGGTATCCAAAACATTTATACTATTATGAAAAACATCTTACTCTCTACACTTTTTCTTATTTCAGCCTTGAGCTTTGCCCAAAATAAGGACATGCAATGGCTCAACCAACCTAAAAAATTTAGCGGCGATGCCAAAAAGCTAACCTTTACCGTAGAGCCGGGGACCGATTTTTGGCAGGTTACCCATTACGGGTTTAAGCGCGACAACGGCCCTTTTACCTATGTTGAAGCCGAAGGTGACTTTGAGGTTAGCGTTAAAGTAACCGGTGCCTATACCGAACTGTTTCACCAGGCAGGGCTAATGATACGCATTGACGAGAAGAACTGGATTAAAACCGGGATAGAATTTGTAGACGGTAAACAAAATGTAAGCGCCGTGGTTACAAGGGAGGTGTCCGACTGGTCGGTTATTACCCGTAACGACAGTCCAAAATCGGTTTGGCTAAAACTGCTCCGTAAAGGCGATTATGCCGAAATAAAATATTCGTTTGACGGTAAAAATTTTGAGATGCTGCGCCTGGCTTATTTTCCACCCAATGTAAAAGTTCAGGTGGGCATGGTAGCCGCCGCACCGGGCAAGCTGAGTTTTCCGGTAACTTTCGAGAATTTTCAGGTTAAGAAAGTAGAGTAATCCACCATGAATTTATACCCGTTTTACAGGATGAAAATTTCGCTAACAGTTGCTTTTGTACTAATGAGCATGGCTTCAATCAGTCAGGAGCTGCCAAAAATAGATGCTCTTGCAGCCGCTGAAATGAGCGCAAAAAATATCCCGGCGATTGGTATTGCGGTGATACAGGATGGAAAATTAACCCACTTGAAAACCTACGGCTACAGTGATCTTGAAAACCGTGTAAAAGCAACGGTTAATACGCCTTTTGAAGTAGCTTCAATCTCTAAAACGGTTGTTAACCTGGCTATTTTTAACCTGGTAGAATCCGGTAAAATTAAACTTGATAATGATATTAACGACTATTTACCCTTTAAGGTAAAGAACCCGCATTTGCTCAAAGAAAAAATTACGGTTGCCAGCCTGCTTAACCACCACTCCGGTATAGTTGATAATTATGCCGTTTTAGATGCAGATAATAACGGTACAAACGGAGATTCTGACATACAACTTTCTGCCTATCTCAAATCTTATTTTTCTCCAAAAGGCAAATTATACAGTCAGGAAAATTTTCAGGATAATAAAGGTTATAAATACTGCAATGTTGCCTATGCCCTGTTAGGTGTAATTATAGAAAAGGTAAGCGGTACTACTTTAGAAGACTTTAGCCAAAATAATATTTTTAAGCCCTTAAAAATGGCCAATACAAGTTGGTTTCTAAACGGGCTTAATCTTGAAACAGTTGCCAAAACATATACATCAGATAAAAACGGGAAACAGGTGTTTTTGGGCTTTAATGGTTTTCCCATTTATCCTTCGGGGCAGTTGCGTACATCCATTAAAGACTATTCAAACCTTATTCTCCAGTACTTAAATAGTAATGATAGTAAGTTTATATTTAGCTCAAATTTAGTGGATAAGATAACCCCCGAACCCGGTTACAGCCGTGAGGGCTGGTATACCTGGAATAAGGTTGCGATTGGGAATACTTTGTACTATGCCCACGAAGGTGCTAATACGGGTGTAAAAACGGTTGTACTTATGGATGTTATAAGTAAAAATGCAGTTATTATCTTTATAAATTCTGAGGCTAAGCTGGGGCCACTTTTAATGGGCATTATGGATGAGTTGTAAGCTAACCTTATAAATACTGATGCGCTTCAAATAACCAAATAACCAAATCCCCGCATCAACAATCCCCAATAATCACGGTACCCAAATCATGCGCGTCATGGCGCTTAACCCGTGTCCGTGGCCCGATGCAGGTATGCCTGCCAGCACGCCAATGCTTACATCTTTAGAAAACGCCACTTTAAATTGTGGGCGAAGCACAAACTGGGGTTTGGTGCTGCCGGCAAATTCCATATTGGTTTCCAGCCCCACAAAGTTACCGTTTTTAAACACGTAGTGCAGGTTAGCATTAACATCCATAACGGTGTCCCATTCTTTGCTTTCAAAAGTTTGTTCTATACTGGGGCCGGTATACAGTAGCGCATGGATATTAGGAGTTATACGTGTTGCGGCAATAAAGATTGGGTTGTAGCGGGTACCCTCAAACAAAGGGGCATTATGATCTAAAGCCGGTAGCGGACTAAATATCATTTCCTGTATGTAACCCACTGCCATAGAGGTTTGGTATTTTTTAGATACCATAAAAGTATACTGTGTAGCCAGTTTAATACCTTCGATACGATTGCCGGGCAAGCTGTAATCCTGATGGCCAGTAGAATGTGCATAAACCTCAAACGGAACTTCAATTTCCAGGCCCAACCGGTTGGCAACCGCAAATTCATATTCGGCAAAGCCTGAATAACTTATGTAATCTTTCTCATCGCTAACGCCAAAACCCACGTTAAGTTCGCGCTCGCCTTTGCGTGCACCCAAGTCGCGGATAAGGTCGGTATACAAGGGTTCGGCATGGTGCAGTTTCAGCGGTTGTTTTGGGGTAGCATCGGTTAACTGCGCATAGGTATTTATTGATGCGGTAATAAGCAGTAAAGTGGCAAATACATTCTTCATAATTCTATTCCTTTGCTGTCAAAACTATCAGCGCAAATAGGAAAGAATTAGGAAAAACGGGGCTTTAAGAAAACTTTGGGTTTAAATTCCGTTTAATGGTATGAGTGGCATTCCCCTCCTTTGGAGGGGTGCCCGTAGGGCGGGGTGGTTTATTTATTATATGAACCACCCCGGCTTTTAGCCACCCCTCCAAGGGAGGGGAATCTCACGATTGCTATCTAATGAGGATAATCAATTTACTTAACCAGCACCAAATCGTTAAGCAGGGCAGTTATAAAAGCATTTTCTTCTTTACTTAAAGACAGGTTTACCGCCTTTGCGTTTTGTACCGACTGCTCTGCATTACGCGCACCGGCAAGGGCAATGGTAATAGCAGGCTGCTCTATCGTCCAGCGGAGTACAAGTTGCGATAGTGTTGAATTTTTCTCCGCAGCCATGGGCCTTAGCTTGTTTAAAAATTGATTTGTGCGGGCGAGGTTCTCATCGTTAAAAAAGTACACATTCGCACGGTGGTCGCCTTCTTCAAAGGTATAGCCGGGTTTCATTTTACCCGATAACAAGCCACGCTCAAGTGGGCTATATGCCAGTATCGATTTTCCTGCATCTAAAACATATGGCACAAGTTCGGCTTCAATATCGCGCTTAACCATACTGTACGGCACCTGGTCGCTAATAATATCTACATACTGGCTTGCTTCTTTAACCTGGGCTGCGTCGTAATTGCAAACCCCGGCATGGCGCACTTTGCCGTCTTTAATAAGCTGGGCTACGGCCTCCATAGTTTCCTGTATGGGTGTGGTAACATCGGGCCAGTGAATTTGGTACAGGTCTATATAATCCGTTTTAAGGCGGCGCAGGCTGTCCTCGCATTCTTTTATGATGCTTTCTTTGCCGGCATACTTGTACACATCTATATCGTTGCCATTGTTGTCTTTACTTTTCATGGCAAGGGTGCCCTTAGCCAAATCCCAGCGCATGCCGTATTTGGTTATCAGCTGCACCTTATCGCGGCTGTAAACACTTACGGCTTCGGCAACAATTTCTTCGCTGTCGCCCTGCCCGTAAATAGGCGCAGTATCTATGGATGTAACGCCCTCATCATACGATTTTCGTATGGCATCTACCGAGTCTTTACGCTCGGTGCCGCCCCACATCCATCCGCCTGCCGCCCATGCGCCAAACGTTATTACTGATAATTCAAGATCGGTATTTCCTATTTTTCTGTATTGCATTTTTTTAATGTTTATTCGTTAATGCGGTAATTTGTTTATTTGGATGCACAACCTTCATAGGAGGGGAGGAATCCAGGGTTGCTCTTCTAATTCCCCCTTTGGGGGTTAGGGGGCCTTACTCAATCGCCTTAACCTTATTCACCAGCAACGCTATCCCTACGCCAAATATCCCTATCAGGGCGAACGACATTTTAAGCCCTACCGCATGGGCAATGTACCCAATAACAGGCGGGCCAATTAAAAAGCCTAAAAAGCTAACGCTGGACACCGCAGTAAGTGCTTTGCTTGGCTCAATACCCGGAGTTTTCCCCGCAATGCTGTACACGCCCGGCACTACGGTGCTAACACCCAGGCCCACAAACATAAAGCCAATAGCGGCAGGGATTACATACGGTAAAAATACCGCAAGGTACATACCGCCCGATATCAGCACACCGCTAACCTGTAGTACACGCTTGCGGCCAAAGCGCGCCGTAACCTTATCGCCTATAAAGCGGCCCGATGCCATCATGATCATAAAAGAGGTGTAACCCAGTACCACTAACGATTCCGGCGCTTTTACCACGTCTTTAAAATATACGCCGCTCCAGTCGAACATTATACCCTCGCTTACCATACTGCAAAAGCCAATAACACCCAGCCAAACAAGGGCAGGGTTAAGTTTGGGAAGCAGGCTGCGTTTTTTGTCGTCCTCAACGGCCTGGGGTTTGGCAGGCCTGGTTTTTACGAGCTTACGGTAGTTAAAAGCAATAACTACATACAGCAACACGGCTATTATAGCAAAATGAGTAAGTGGTTCAACTTTAAAGGGTGTCGATGCAAAGCCAAAGTATTCCATTACCGAGCTTATGTTCATCATCAGTAAACCAATAAGCGCACCGGTAAATCCGGCAAGGCTCCACGCGCCATGAAACGATGACATAATAGGCTTACGGAATATACCCTCTGTTAAGAGTCCCTGAGTGTTGACCGATATATTGGTAAAATTACTGAATATTCCAAAAAAGAACAGCGAGAGCATTAAGTGCCAACGCTCGCTGCCCAGCCCCAAAGATACCATGGCCGCGATGTACATAATAATACCCACAACCACGGTTTTGCTACTGCCATATTTTACCACGATGCGCGCCGAAAACGGCATCATGAGCAGCTGCCCGCAGGGTATAGAGAACAGCACGGTACCCAGGTCGGCTTCGCTGAGGTTCAGTGCCGACTTAATATCTGGTATCCTGCTGGCCCATGTGGCAAACGTTAGCCCCATAGAAAAATAAAACAGCGATACGGCCAGGCGCATGCGGTTAAGGTAGCTTTGTTTAGCCTCCTTATAAAGCTTGAGGGGCTTGCGTACCTTTCGGGAGAGGTTTATTTCGGTATCCATACGTACAAATATACAAAGACTTACTTTTTAAGAAACTCCTTAAGCGGCGCAATAAATTTATCATACGCCTCAATGTGTGGCAGGTGGCCTACATTATCAATTTCAACTAACGATGCATTCGGGATTTTCTTAGCCGTGTCTTTACCCAACTGCGGATAGTTACCCAGTTTTTCCTGCGCTTCTTTTGGCGCTTTGGCTTTGCCCAATGCCGTACGGTCGCGCTGCCCTATAATAAGCAGCGTCGGCATTTTAAGGTTCTGAAATTCATACACCACGGGCTGCGTAAAGATCATATCATAAGTAAGAGCAGCGTTCTTGGCAATAACCTCATAATCTTTATTCAGCGTCCACCCGGCATTAATGTTAAGCCAGCGGTCGTATTCCGGTTTCCATTTGTTGTCATAGTAAAATTTAAGCTGGTAGTCTTTCATTTTGGCATAATCCTGCTTTAGTTCGGCCTGATACCATTCGTCTACACTTTGGTAGGGCACAACGGTTTTCCAGTCCTCAAGCCCAATTGGGTTAGAAAGGATGAGTTTCTCAACCATATCCGGGTACATCAGCGCAAAGCGCGTAGCCAGCATGCCACCCATAGAATGTCCCAGCAGGTTTATTTTAGTTACCTTAAGCTCATCCAAAATCGCTTTGGTATTTTGTGCCAACAGCTGAAAACTGTATTGGATATTAGTAGGTTTAGACGATTTGCCAAAGCCTATCTGGTCGGGCATAATAACACGGTAACCATCTTTAGAAAGGTCTTTTGCGGTTTGCTCCCAATAAGCCGCATTAAAATTTTTGCCGTGCAGCAGCACAACGGTAGTGCCGTTAGGTTTTGCTGACTGTACATCCATATAGGCCATTGTGAGATCCTGACCCTGAATCTTAATGGCAATTTGCTTTACAGGAAAAGGGTAGGTAACGTTCTCGAGCATAAGGCCTGAGACTTCTAATTTTTTATCCTGTGCCATTAACGTAATGGTTGAAAGCAATAGTAGAAGTACTGATAATTTTTTCATGGTAATTTAAATTATGGTTTTTACAACCCCGCCATCGGCGCGGATCGCAGCACCATTGGTTGCCGATGCAAGCGAACTCGCAATGTACACCACAGTATTTGCAATTTCATCGGGCGATGTAAAGCGTTGCAGGATAGAGGTAGGCCTTATGTTGGTAAAGAAATCCTTTTCTGTTTCTTCTTTAGATCCGCCCTTGTTTAATCCTGTCATTTCCTCAACACCTGCCGAAAGCGTAGGGCCCGGCAGTACGCAGTTTACCGTAACGTTAGTGCCTTTGGTAAGCTCGGCCAGGCCACGGCTAACGGATAGCATCGCCGTTTTGGTAAAGCCATAGTGTATCATGTCCTCCGGAATATTGATGGCGCTTTCGCTTGATATAAAAATAATACGGCCCTCATTTTTTGCCAGCATTTTTGGAAAGTAGTGGCGCGATAATCGCACACCGCTCATAACGTTTACATCGAAGAAATTAAACCAGTCGGCATCAGTAATCTCGGCAAAGGGTTTTGGGCCAAAAATACCCACATTATTAATTAAGATGTCAACTTCAGGCAAAGCCTTCAATAAGTTATCTATGTCTTCGGTTTTGCTAAAATCGGCAGCAATACCCTGAACCTTGGCGCTGGGAACCTCTTTTTTAAGTTGTTCGAGTACCTCGTCTATAATCTGCGGTTTACGGCCGTTAATGTAAACCGTTGCGCCTTCCTGCAATAATAATTTAGCAATTGCATAGCCAATACCGGCGGTAGACCCGGTAACCAGGGCTGTTTTATCATTAAGTTGTAAGTTCATAAGTATATGTTTTTATTAGTTCCAATATTCTGCAATGCTGCCTTATCACTCCCCATGAAGTCAGAGGCAACTTATCCTATCTGTAAGGTTCTGCTGTATGTGTTGCCCCTGGCTTCAGCCAGGGGATAAATTATGCTGTGTATTGTTGGCTTTAGCCGAATATAACTACCCATATACCTCAGGATTAACACACGCCGGCAGCTTCTCGCCCTTTAAACCCGCGATGAGGTTCTTTGCAGCCAGTACCGCCATAGCATCCCTTGTTTCCTTAGTGGCCGACCCAATATGCGGCAGTACCGATACATTGGGCATATCCAGCAATGCATTGTTTTTATCCATAGGCTCCGGGTTGGTAACATCAAGCCCCGCACCCCAAATGGTGCCGCTTTCAAGCGCCTGCTTTAAATCATCCTCATCGTGTACGCCGCCACGGGCAGTGTTTACAAATATTGCATTAGGCTTCATTTTACCAAAGGCCTCTGCATTAAAAATGCCTTTAAGCTCATCGGTTAAATTAGCATGAACCGATAGTACATCGCTTTGTGCCAGCAGCTCCTCGAAACTGACCTTTTTGGTGCCCAGTTCTTTTTCGGCCTGTTCGTTATTGCCGCGGTTGTGGTAAATAACATCCATGCCATAAGCACCTTTGCAGTATTTAGCCATCTCAAAACCTATGTTACCCAAGCCCAGTATGCCTAACGTCTTGCCTTGTAAGTCCTGACCGAGCCCGACAGTAGGTTCAAAGAAATCCCAGTCGCCTTTGGCTATCCTTTTATGATGGTAAAACGCCTTGCGCGCTGTAGCTATCATGAGTAAAAAAGCAGTTTCGGCAGTGGCTTTGCTCAATACATCGGGCGTATGCCCAATGGGGATCTTAAATTTTGTAGCGGCTTTTATGTCTACATTATCATAGCCAACCGAAAATAATGATATTACCTTTAAATGGCTGCACGCTTCTAAAAAAGCGGTGTCTACCTTTCTGCGGCCGGAGAGTAAAAGGCCATCAGCTTCTTTGCTGTAGGCAATAAGTTCTTCCTGGGTAAGCTCGCGGCTTTCCTGCCATTGGGTAACGGTTATGCCCTCGGCTTCTAACAGGTCGATCCCTGCCTGGGGTATTTTACGTGTTGTAAATACTTTCATTTTATTATGTGTTCTTGGAGGTTTTTAAGGTCTTATAAATTTAACCACCCCGGCTTTCAGCCACCCCTCCAAAGGAGGGGAATGCCACTGTTGTACATTATTATGTTAAGCAGGAGAGGCAACCCTAAACTCTAAACCCGCAACTCTAAAATGCGCGGCCTACCACGCACTCTCCTGCGTTAGCAATTCAATTTCGTGGGCAGTTATGGCAAGGTCAGGTGCTTTTATAATGGCATCCAATTGTTTGATGCTGGTAGCGCTTACAATGGGCGCTGTAACCGACGGACGGTGAATTAACCATGCCAGTGCCACAGTTGCCGGTGTGGTGTTTAGCGACTTGGAAACCTCGTCTAACGCGGCAAGTATCTTAAAGCCACGGTCGTTAAAATGCTTGTCCATATCGCCGCCACGGGCACTTTTGCCCAAATCATCCTTAGTGCGGTATTTACCGGTAAGGAATCCGCTGGCAAGCGAAAAATAAGTGATCACGCCAAGGTTATTGCCCAGGCAAAGAGGCTCCAGCCCGTTCTCAAACTTTTCCCTTTCGTATAAATTATATTCCGGCTGAAAGGTTTGGTAAGCCGGCAAACTGTTTTCAGCTGAAATCTCTAACGAAGCTTTTAGCCTCTCCGGCGAAAGATTCGATGCCCCAATGTGGCGCACCTTACCCTCTTTAATTAATTGCTGGTAGGCTTCAAGGGTTTCCTCAATAGGGGTGTTTTCGTCATCAAAATGTGTTTGGTACAGGTCTATATAATCTGTTTTTAAACGCTTAAGCGAATCTTCAGCCGCTTTAAGTATGTACTCTTTTTTAAGGCCTTTTTTACCGTTGCCAAGATCGCTGCCCACTTTAGTGGCAATGATAACGCTCTCGCGGTTGTTGTTCTTTTTAAGCCAGTTGCCAATAATGGTTTCGCTCTCGCCACCCTCGTTACCGGGTTTCCAGCGGGAGTAAACATCGGCCGTATCTATAAAGTTAAAACCGGTGCCGGTAAAGGCATCCAGTATCTCAAAAGATTGTTTCTCATCTATTGTCCATCCAAAAACATTACCGCCAAAGGCTATGGGGTACACGTGTAAATCGGTAGATCCTAATTGTCTTTTTTCCATAAAAATTAAAATTTCAACCCCGATAAGATCAGGGCAATGGTTAGTAGGGCAGGCAGCGCCTGCACAAAAAATATTTTTTTAGAGGCAGTTAGCGCCCCATAGATTCCCGCTATGGCAATGCACCCTAAAAAGAAGAGCGCAATGTTATTATGCCACTTTTCATCATTAATAAAAAATGTCCAGAAAAGCCCTGCGGCTAAAAATCCGTTGTACAAACCCTGGTTGGCGGCAAGCGCCTTGGTTTTAGGGAACAACTCACGCGGAAAGTTCCTGAAAACCTTAGGGCCGCGGGTTTCCCAGGCAAACATTTCAAACCACATAATGTATAAGTGGGTTAGCCCTATAAGGGTTATTAAAATGCTTATTAAAATTTCTATAATGCTGAAGGTAAATTCTATTTCCATGCGGGGAGGTGTTATAGTTGTATAACTTGTTTTTGCTCGCTGCTGGCTATTGCCGCATCAATAATTTTCATGGTACGCAGGCCATCCTCGGCGGTAACGGGTTCAACCGTGCCTTCTGTAACCGACTTATAAATTCCATCGAAAAGATCGTAGTAATTACCTTTAAGGGTTGGGATGGTTTTCCTTACCACTTGGCCATTAATCTCGGTATTCAGGATGCCTTCCATGCCTGCGGCTTCCGTACCCCAGTCGTCCGTGTTAGGTTTGGCTCCGGTTTTAAGGGTGTCTTCCTGCACATCACCACGCATTTTAAAGAAACTGCCTTTGCGGCCCTGTAACACATAGGCAGGCAGCATCTCGCGGTTAAAGAACCCGCCATGCAGGCGTACCCTTTTATCAGGGTAGTACAGCAATATATCAATGTTATCATCTACCTGCGAATTTTCGCGCAGTGTACGGATATCTGCCCAAACCGCTTCGGGGTAGCCAAAAAGGTACAATGCCTGGTCTATTATGTGTGGGCCAAGGTCTTTTAGCACTCCGGCACCGGCGTTGGCGCCTTCTTTCCACGCTTTAGGGCTAAGGTTAGGATTATAGCGGTCGAACCTGATCTCGGCCTCTACAATATCGCCTAACAGATTTTGGTCCAGCACGATCTTAACGGTTTGAAGGTCGCTATCCCAACGGCGGTTTTGGTAAACGGTTAGCTTTAGGTTTTTGGCTTTAGCCAGGTCGCGGAGTTCCTGCGCTTCGGCAGCGGTGGTGGTAAACGCTTTTTCTACAAGGGCGTGCTTACCTGCCTCCAGCACTTTTTTGGCATATTCAAAATGGGTGTCTACGGGAGTGTTTACTACTACCAAATCAGCATCGCCGGCTAAAATCTCTTCTAAGCTGGTGTAGCTTTTTACAGTTGGATAATCATGTTGAATAAGGTGTTTGCTGCGTTCCCACGCGCCCAAAAGCTCAAAGCCCGGGTGCAGGGTTAAAAATGGGGCATGAAACACTTTGCCCGACATACCGTAAGAAAGCAGCGCTGTTTTAATTTGTTGCATTATTGTATTAATTTATTATTTGGATCAAAACTAATTAGTAGAGGTTTTTGTCCTCACCCCAGCCCTCTCCAAAGGAGAGGGAGGAGCTACACTCGATTGTTTTGAATACATCAATATTGGATTACCAAACTGTACCCGTTTACGGATCCCCTCTCCTGTGCTTCGCCAGTTCGCTGCGCTCGGGTGTAGAAGGGTTGGGGGTGAGGCCTGATTATACAAGATTTTTCCTTTCAAAATGACACACTGTGCCCTGAAAACTGTGACTGCGACTGAAAACTGTTTTACCCCTTCCTCGGGATTGCCCTTTCGTATTGCTTAGGCCATATTATTTTAGCATTAAGTTCATTGGCAAATGTTAGGGCAAGGTTAGGGTCGCGTAACGATTCTCGGGCAAAAAGCACTAAATCGGCCTGGCCGTTCTTAATAATGTCTTCGGCCTGTTGTGCATCCGTAATAAGCCCAACGGCACCGGTACAAACGCCGGCTTCTTTTTTAACGCGTTCGGCAATGGGTAGCTGATATCCGGGGCCAACCGGAATTTTTTGCCAGTATACGTTCCCGCCCGATGAGCAATCTATAATATCTACACCTTTATGTTTAAGTATCTTTGCCAGTTCAACCGATTCATCTTCGTTCCAGCCGCCCTCGGCCCAGTCGGTACCCGAAATGCGCACGAACAAAGGCAGGTCTGCAGGCCATTCGGTTTGCACGGCCTCTAATATTTCAAGCAGCAGGCGGATGCGGTTCTCAAAACTGCCGCCGTACTCATCGGTACGCTCATTGGTAAGTGGCGACAGGAACTGGTGGATAAGGTAGCCGTGTGCGGCATGCAGCTCTACCACTTTATAACCCGCATCTAAGGCACGTTTGGCGGCAGCTTTAAAGTCGGCTACTACTTTTTCAATACCGGCTTTATCCAGTTCTATAGGGGCAAATTCCTCATCGTCCTGGTAACGGATGGGGCTTGGCGCATAGGTGTGCCAGCCATTTTCTTCGAGTGTAAGCTTGCGGCCCTCCTGCCACGGCGGGGTGGTACTTGCCTTACGGCCTGCATGTGCCAGCTGTATGCCGGGAAACGCATTGTGCTGCAGTATAAAATGGGTTATCTGTTTAAATTTTTCAATATGGGCATCGCTCCAGATACCCAGGTCGCAAGGCGATATACGGCCCTCGGGCGATACAGCCGTGGCTTCCTGTATAATAAGCGATGCCCCGCCTATGGCGCGTGCCCCAAGGTGTACCAGATGCCAGTCGTTAGCAAAGCCGTCTTCGGCAGAGTACTGGCACATGGGCGATACCACAATGCGGTTCTTTAAAATAAGGCTCTTAAGCTGTAGTATAGAAAATAAGTGTGACATAGTTTGATAGTGGTTAAGGATGGGCCAAACGTTTGGCTTGCCGCCGTATAGTATTTTGGTGGAAAAATTAGTACTGAATTATCTTACGAAATAAAGTTACTAATTGTAAAGTTACCTTACAATGCTTAAATACGAAACCCAATTTTAATTATTAACAAACATTTAAACAGGTGCAACAAATTAAAATACAGTGGTAAATCAGAAAACACTATTTTTGTGCGTTTATTTATACCATACTAAAATTTAAAAATGGATACACTCATACAGATTGCCCAGTTATTATTAATGCTTTCTATACTGGTAATACTGCACGAATTTGGACACTACATAACCGCTAAGATGTTTAAGGTAAGGGTAGAAAAGTTTTACCTTTTTATGGATGCGGGCTTCTCGTTATTTAAAAAGAAAATAGGCGAAACTGAGTGGGGACTGGGATGGCTTCCGCTGGGGGGCTATGTAAAACTATCAGGGATGATAGACGAAAGCATGGATACCGACCAGATGAAAACCGACCCACAGCCGTGGGAGTTCCGCTCTAAGCCGGCATGGCAAAGGCTTATAATAATGTTAGGTGGTATTATTGTAAACATACTGCTTGCATGGCTTATTTATACTACTATGTACAGCACCTACGGTAAAAAATACATCTCGACAGAGATGATGCAAAAGGACGGACTTACCTTTGGCGAGGTAGGCCAGAAGGTAGGCTTTAAGGACGGCGACAAAGTGTTGAGCGTAGACGGTAAATACCAGCCGCGTTTTGACAGGATGCTGCTTGATATACTTTTAGGCGATGATATTGTGGTAGAACGTGGTGGCCAGAAAGTGGATATCCACCTTAGTGATGCCGATAAAAAAGAAATACTGGAAAAAGAAGGCCGAGATTTTATTCATGCTAAAGTAGATAAGTCGGTTATAGACTCTATAGCACCGGAATCTAACGCGCTAAAAGCCGGACTTAAAAAGGGCGATACCATTGTAGGTGTTAACGGTGCTAAGCTTAAATACCTGTCGCAACTTAGCGAGGCTGCCTTTAAAAACAAAGAAAAGCACATAACCCTTAACCTTATAAGGGGTAATAAAGCTGTTGATGTACCGGTTAATGTTAATAAAGAAGGTATTATTGGGCTTGTACAGCGCTCTACCGATACTACCAACTATGTGGTAACAGAACATTACAACTTTTTTAGTGCCATGCCAAAGGCTATGGAAGAGTCGTATAACCAAATTGTATACAATGTAAAACAATTTAAGCTTATCCTGCGCCCCTCTACAGGCGCGTACAAGCAGGTAACAAGCGTAGTGGGAATAGCGTCAAAATTACCCACAACGTGGAACTGGGAGTTCTTCTGGACGTTTACAGCCCTGTTTTCTGTAGGCCTTGCCTTTATGAACATCCTGCCAATACCGGGTTTAGATGGCGGCCATGCTATATTTACCATTGCAGAGATGGTTACAGGCCGAAAATTAAGCGATAAAGCAGCCGGTGTTGTGCAAACCGTTGGTATGGTTATATTGCTTACGCTCATGGCGTTAGTTTTTGGTAAAGACATCTACCAAATCATAGAGCGAAAATTCTTTTAAATTTTTGCATTTTTTGTTTGCGATAATTAAAAATCGTTATATATTTGCACCGCAATAAAGGCAACATATTATGCCTTGCGAAAGTTCTTTAAAACAAAAGGTATGTATACTGGCAATAGCCACAAAATGCCATAACATATACAGTTTCCTCCTTAGCTCAGTTGGTTAGAGCATCTGACTGTTAATCAGAGGGTCCTTGGTTCGAGCCCAAGAGGGGGAGCTTTTAAAGGCTATCAGAAATGATGGCCTTTTTTATTAGGCTTCGTAGTTCAACGGATAGAATGGGAGTTTCCTAAACTTTTGATCCAAGTTCGATTCTTGGCGAGGCTACAAAACCGGAAAGGAGTGAGAAATCATCTTTTTTCCGGTTTTTTTTATTTTAACCTATTGCCATTTAAGGTATTTATACATTCGGACGTAACCTACACCTATATTCTCAGGATCGTTAACTATTATGCAACTGTATTATAAAATTGGGGTCGATGCCATAACTAAGATAAGGAACTTTGACGATTATATGTGGAAGTCCAAAACGTTAATCACAATATCTTTTTGGATGGGAGTCGTTTTTATGGTGTTTATGGCAATATTTGAACATGATGTTTTAGGCTTTAGTTTTCATACATTAAATTTAGATAATTACATTGCAAAGCCATGGTGTGATTTATTCGAAAGTATTTCACTTTTTTCTATGCCGTTTATTTTAATCAATTATTTTTTAATTTTTTATAAAAAAACATATGATGTATTACTTAAAAATATGAATTTAAGAATGGCAGGTATATTCTAAATTTCCTTTTATGTTGTATGGGATTACCCCTCTTATGTTTATTGCTTTTATTTATTAAAAACATTATGTAATTGCGGTATGAACCACTCTTAATGGAGTGGCTTTTTGTTTTTATCCTGCTTATTCCTTAATAATAGATTACGAATATATTGGCCTTATATAATTTGACCTATGAAAGCACTATCTATCTTATCAGAACTACAATTTTTAGAGAGTGCCAAAAAAGCATTCGGCTTTCCTATATTGAATAAAGTGCGTACATCTTTTTGGATTGCCGGTGATACAAAAACAACCCCATGCCAGATTGAAACAGGCAATATTCAAATTGAATTTGAAAATAAGGATGTAGTTAGTATATCGATAGTACCACGTGATTTTTTAGAAGGTAAAATAAATGTAGGTGTAAATTTTAAAATAGAGACCTATCCTACAGCAATTGCTATCGGAACGATACTGGAAATTCAAAAGATTCTATAATGGTAATATGAGCAGTACAGTAATGCGCTGCTTTTTTTTGTTTATATTCGTTTGCTAAAACAATCATGATACGCTTGCCACAACAGATACCAAGATTGGCAGTGGGCCCAGAACAATACATTTAACCAATAAAATATGAGCCAAAAAGCTGTTTGCACAATCGGATTATCATTCTTCTTTGTGAGTTATATCATGTTCTCGCAGGGTTCTAAATTAGCCTATTTTCAGGAACCGATAGATTTTGCACACTGGTTCAATTTAATAGGGGCAGTATTGCTTTTTTCTTTCAATAGGATATTTCCAAAAAACAAACTTTGCACTGTAGCATCTTTTTTAACCACATTAGGTATCATTGCCCATGTGGGCCTTTGCACTATCGACTTTATAATGTGGAGCTTTGGTGATGACGATGTAGCCAGGGAAGCACTAAGTGAACATATAAGTAATACGCCTGCAATTTTATTTCCCTTTATCATTGTTGGGCCATCGCTACTTTTTGTAGGGTTAGCGCTGCACGCATTTAACTTTATTAAAAGCAATACTATAAGCGCTTTAATGGTTATTGTGGGAGCGCCTGCAATAGGATACTCATTTTTTATATTAAAAAACGGTACTTACATGGTGTTAAGCTGTGCACTATTTGTAGCGGGATTGTTTTTGCTTCTTTATAATAAGGAAAAAACAGTAACTGTATAAAAACCAGTTACAGCAATGTGCTGCTTTTTCCGTAATTTTACTGTATGATCAAACAGCAAACGCTTGCCGACTATGCTGCGGCATACCCATACCAAACCCAGTCGGCACATGGTGGCGGGCACTTTGTGGCGCTACGGCTTAACGATTTTACCGAGGAAAATGTAAAAGCCACTACCATATACAGCCGTAAAGATTTTTATAAAATATCGCTGCTTACCGGCGACGCTTCTTATTTTTATAACGATAAGAAATATACCATAGCACCGGGAGAGTTTGCGCTTATTTTTACCAATAGCGAGATACCCTACCGCTGGGAAATACACAGCGGTGGCTGCGACGGTTATGCCTGCATGTTTACCGAAGACTTTTTACCTATTCATACCTACCTGAGGCCATCGGACTGGGCAGTGTTTGGTGCCGAGTCACAGTCGGTTTTTATGCTGACTAACGAGGAAAAGGAACGTTTTGAAACCCTGTTCTTAAAAATGATAGAAGAGCAGGATTCAGCTTACCAAAATAAATACGACCTGTTGTTTTTATACGTGCTGGAGTGCATACACGGTGCTTTAAAACTTCAGCCCGAAATACAATCGCGTACCCATACTGCCGCTACCCGATTAACCGATTCGTTTAAAATGCTGCTTGCAGGGCAGTTTCCGCTGGCTACGCCCATGCAACAAATAATGCTACACACCCCACAGGCATTTGCCAATAAACTATTGGTACATACCAATTATTTAAACCGTGCTTTAAAAACGGTAACGGGCAAAACCACAAGCCAACTGATAACCGAGCGCATCATGCAGGAGGCGCGTGCCCTGTTGCTACATTCTAACTGGAGCATCAGCCAGATAAGCTATTGTTTAGGTTTTGATGAACCCACACACTTTGCAAAGGCTTTTAAAAAACACACCGGGCAAATACCCTCAGCATTGCGCAATGCGGTTTGATTTACGCCTGCTTTGGTTTGAAATACGTTCGTCTTCGCCCTGCATCCTCCTGTAATTTTGTAGTGTTGTTTAATACTAAAAACACCTCTTATGAAAACATGGTTTATTACCGGTACTTCAACCGGATTAGGACGTATACTTACCGAAAAATTATTACAACAGGGCCACCGCGTGGCGGCCACCGTTCGTAAAGAAGATGCACTGGCCGACCTTCAGTCGCAATATGGCGACCGTCTTTGGGTTGCCATTCTTGATGTTACCGATACCACCGCTATTAAAAAGGTGGTAAATAAGGCTTTCGCCGATCTTGGACGTATTGATGTTGTGGTTAACAATGCAGGTTATGCCCTGTTTTGCTCGGTAGAAGAAGCCGCTGATGAACAGATAGATCATCAGATAGCCACTAACATTACAGGCTCTGTACAGGTAATACGTGCTGTACTGCCGCACTTGCGTGCACAGGGTGGGGGAAACATACTGCAGTTGTCCTCAGCCGGAGGGCAAACAACCTATCCTAACTTTAGTTATTACCACACCACTAAATGGGCTGTAGAAGGCTTTTGTGAGACGATTGCCCAGGAGGTAGCGCCCTTTAATATTGGAGTAACCATTGTTGAACCCGGCGCCCACAAAACAGCTTTTGCTTCGGGCATGGTTACAGCTCCGGTTATGGAGGCATATGATGCCACACCTGCCGGCGATGTGCGCAGGGCTATTGCAGCGGGTACTTTCCCTATTAAAGGCGATGTAAATGTAACCGTTCAGGCTATGATAGATGTGGTTGAGGTAACTCCCGCACCAAGGCGACTTACCATGGGCCGTGATGCATATACCGATGTACGTGCATCTCTTGTTGCCAGGTTAGAGGCATTGGATGCCCAAAAAGAACTGGCTCTTTCATCTGAAATTGAAGATTAAATACTGTTCTAACCAAATAACAAAAGCAGCATATTTTATGCTGCTTTTGTTATTTGGTTAGAACTGCGGTTGGTTTTAATAACTTTCAAACGGCTTCGCTAAACTCGTGGCAGTCTATCCTTAAATCGGCTATAGCTAAAGGCTGTTTTAGCAATCCGCAAAAGTAGGTATTGTCATCAATGCTAAAATGCCTGCAGTTTTTGCAGGCGCGCTGTACCTTTATAACACCCTGACGGTTTAGCTTAACTATAATCCCCGAAATAGTGCCCCAAAGCAACTCCTGTTCTGCGCCGCTTATGCCTGATAACAGGTGGCTTATGGGGTTGGTGAAATCCTCGGTTTCATGAACTATTTTTTTGCCGCTATCGGTAAGGTGCAGATAAAAACTCCGTGAATCTGCCGCATCATTTATTTTTTGGAGCAGCTTTTTTTGCTCCAGTATTTTTACGGCATCACTTACGGTAGGCTTGGTAATACTAAACTCTTTTGCCAGGTAGCTTACCGTATTTTTTTCGGGGGAATGGTAGTGCACAAATATCATAATTTGGATTTGTACCGGGCTAAGGCCATATTCTTTTGCTTTTTCCCACAGCAGGGTCTTAAATACATGCGAAAGCCGCTCCAGGCCTGCAACTATCTTGTTGCCGGTGCTTTCGTTTTGTATGTTAAGATTAAATACCGACATAAATTTATTGTTTCGATGCAAAATGATTGAGGATGCGGTACATAAGCGCATTATTGCCGGCTATGAGGTTCTCCTGTGCCAATATAAAATCAGCCGGCTGGGTATATTTTGCACCATCTAATTCTTCTTTGCCAAAAGTAATCATTTGCGCTAAAGATTCTTTGGTAACTTCTAAATGAAATTGCAGCCCCAGCACACGATCACCATACAAATACGCCTGGTTTTTGCATGCTTCACTAAATGCTAAAAGTTGTGTGCCCTCAGGAAGGCTAAAGGTTTCGCCATGCCAATGAAAAACTTCCTTAGGTACTGTTTCATCAAAAAGTAAATTGATTTCATTATCCGGGCCGTAAATGGGAAACCAGCCTATTTCCCTATGCTTATTTTGGTAAACTTCTGCGCCAAGTACCGATGCTATTAGCTGAGAGCCTAAACACACACCAATTACTGTTTTACCAGCTTGTATGGCACTGCTAATAAACTCTTTTTCACTGTTTATCCAGTTAATGGTATCGCCATCGTTAGCGCTCATGGGGCCGCCCATAATAATAAGCCAGTCTATAGCATCAATAGCGGGAAATGCCTCATCGTTATATAATCGGGTATTTGTAAGCTCGTGATTGTTACTTAGTGCCCACTCGCTAATACAGCCGGGGCCTTCAAAAGATACGTGTTGCAGGTAATGTATGCGTAGGCTTTTCATAACAGATTTTGGTAAGATGAATTTAATGCTAAAGTAAAAAATATTAACAGCCTTCCATTTCTATAATGTAATAACCTTTTGCCACTATAGCTTCTTCAATGGCCGGCGTGGCGCGCTCCATGTGGCAAAAATTGCACTCCTGTGCGCTTAATGTACTGCTTTCTTGTTGTTTTGTGGCAAGGTAATCTTTACCAAAACTGTAAATGGTTTCAAGGTCGGTTATTTCGTCCGGTGCAAGAATATCAAAATGCATCTCGCTACCATCTTTTTTAGTTATATAGGTATCCCAAACTGCTACTTTCATAATGTTTATTTTTTAATGATTTGATCTTAAGAAATAAGCGGCAGGCCCTGCCTGCCGCCAGATTTAATTTAGGCTTTAACCTCATCTATAGAAGCGCCGTAGTTAATGTGTAGTACATTGCCCGTAGGCGTAATTAGTGCCGGAACCGATTTAACTCCTGCATTTTCTGCATCAGCAATCCTGTCTTTTGCATCGCCTAAGTGAACAACTTCTACATTATCTTCTCCAATAAGTGCAATAATGTCTTGCTCTGCACTAATGCAAACCGGGCAGCCTGCGTGATAAAAAACTGATTTTGCCATGATAAATTTTTTTACGTTGTTTGACTTATTTGTCATTGCAAATTTAGTAAGGAATCCTAACTAAAATAATTATTATCATAATATTTTTCTATCGCAGTATAGCACTTACTTATAGGTAGGAAAATTAGTTTTTTAAATATTGATTATAGCTTTTTGCATACAAACACTGTTCTCAATACCTTCATACTGACCGTAATTAGGTATAGCATTGTAACCACTTTTTTTGTAGAGTGCTATAGCTTCGGGTTGTTTTTTTCCGGTTTCCAGAATGCAGGAATTAAAGCCGAGTCCGGCAGCCCATTGTTCCAACTCAGTTAAGACTTTACCGGCAATGCCTTTGTTACGATAGTCGGGCAGTACATACATTCGTTTAACCTCGGCGACACTGCCATTGTACAGCTTAAAAGCACCGCAGCCCACGGGAATGTTATCATTAAAGGCTACTACCACATTTTTAATCAGGTCTACTTTATTAAATTGCGCATAAAAACTATGGTCTTCGCCATCGCGCTCCGCAAGGTCTTCATCCAGAAAACTTACCAGATACCTAAAATCTTTATTATCAGAATCTGTCCTTTCAAGTCGAAGCATAGCAGCAGGTATTAATTCTTAACCGATTTTATTTGAGGGATCAGCCCAAGGGCATACGCAGTTTGCCTGGCTTTATCCAGTATGTTTCGGGTAGTGGCCAGCCATTGCTCTACACTTGTAGTGCGGGTATCTACAGCTGTGCTGTAGTTAGCATAGGGCCCAAAGGTTTCGGGGTTGGTAAAGCCAAACAGGCCAATGGTAGGGGTTAATGATGCGCTTGCAAGGTGCATAATGCCGCTATCGGCACCAATAAAGGCTTCGGTGCTGGCAATAACAGCTGCAATTTCGCGAACATCATTACTATAAAATGTAGGAGCTTTAAAGTCTATTTGCGATACGTTTTCTTTAGGCAGTATCTCTACAATATTATGATTGGGGAATTGCTCTAAAAGCTGGTTGTAAAACAACTCCCAGGCATCCTCAGAGTAACATTTGGCACCCGTGGCAAACGTAAATATGCTGAGTGTTTTTTTATTTGTATCTACCAGGTTTTTAAGTACCTCATTGCCATGCTCAAGCTCCTGGGCCGATAATTTTAAGTCCAGCGGTGGTATGGGTGCAGTGTTCTCTTCAAACCCTATTTGCGTTAAAAAGTTCCTAAAGTCGTAAACCGGGTGCTTGGCTATATGGTTGTAATCAGGGTATTTATCACTAAGGCCTTCGGCACCGCCAAATATCTTTAAGCCTGCCCTTGCAAATTGCGCCGATAATCTCCCAGATGAAGAGTGCGGAACCACGTTTATTACCAGATCATAGCGTTTCTTTTTAATTTTAATCCAGGTGTTTATATACTTAAGCAACTCATTAAAAGGCTTTCGGGGCAGTTGTATAATACGATCTACATTTGGGTAATTTTTAAAAACAACTTCAGCCAGTCCCCCCTTTACAAACAGGTCTATCTTACAATTAGGGAAGGTTGCCACAACATCCTGTATTAGGGGTGTAATAAGCAGTATGTTGCCCAGCCTGCCGTTAGGCCTGCTTATAAGCACTCTTTTAATATCTTTATTAACACCGGCATTTGGATTTTTAATATACGATGCACTGCCTACATTTTTGGTTAGGCGTATCATTAATCTCTTTCGTATGTTGTTTAATCTTTTAGGTACTTTCATGCCTTACAATGCTAAATTTTTATGCGGATTGTGTTTGTATTTTAAAAATTGCTCACAAAATATAACAAAATTAAGATATGTCATAAATTTTATAATGCTCTTAACAATTCATTGATTGAAATTTAAGCAATAATTAAGTATTTTATATAAATGGTAAATTTATTTACCCTCATTGCTTATTTAATTAACTTCGGGCTTCAAAAAATGAAAAGACATAAAAAATGAAATATAGAGATTTTAAAGGAGAGGCTATTGCCGAGGTTGGTTTAGGTACATGGCAACTGGGCAGTGCCGACTGGGGCGTGCTGGATAATAGACAGGCATTTGAAATTTTACAAGCATATACTAATGCAGGTGGTAATTTTATAGATACCGCCGATGTATATGGTATGGGCGTGAGCGAAAAATACATAGGCGAATTTTTAAAAACTACAGATAAGCCTCTCTTTGTAGCTACTAAACTTGGCCGCAGGCACGACGGTACCAACGGCTGGCCTCAAAATTTTACATACGATGCCATTAAGCGCCATGTAGAAGATTCGCTTACCCATTTGGGTTTAGACCAGTTATTCTTAGAGCAATTGCATTGCATACCTACTGATGAGCTGCGCCGTGGCGAAGTGTTTGACCATTTGCGTAAAATACAACAGGAGGGGCTTATAAAGCACTTTGGGGTTAGTGTAGAAACATCTGAAGAGGCACTAATTTGCCTGGAGCACAAAGATGTGGCATCGCTGCAAATTATATTTAACCTTTTTAGGCAGCACCTTGCCGATGATTTTTTTGCTAAAGCTCAGGAGCAAAATGTTGCCCTCATAGCGCGGGTTCCTTTAGCAAGCGGATTGCTTAGCGGTAAATTTACCAACGATACTACTTTTGCCGAAAGCGATCATCGTAATTATAATGCCGATGGCGGCGCCTTTAATGTAGGTGAAACTTTTAGCGGGGTTCCGTTTAAAGATGGTGTTGCGTTTGCCGAGGCGATTAAGGGATTATTGCCCGATGACAGCCTGCCACAACAGGCCATTAGATGGATATTAGACCATCCGGCTATTACTACTGTGATTCCGGGTGCCAGTAAGGTAAGCCAGGTAGCATCTAACATCGCTGCATCCCCTCTTGAACCGTTTGATGAAGTCACAATGCTGGAGCTTCGCAACCTTTATGATGCGAAGATAAAAGCGAAGATACGCGGGGTGTATTAGTGTATATAGTTCATTTTCAAATATCAAAAGTCGCTTTTTAGGCGACTTTTGCATTTTTAGTATTGTTTTAATTACTACATTTAATATATGGTAAAGCATTATTATAACATCCTTACGACCTGGACGGGTAATACCGGCCAGGGTACCGAAACATACACGGCTTATGAGCGTGCGTTTGAGGCGTGGGTAAAAGGCAAGCCTAAAATTAAAGGATCGTCTGACCCTAATTTTAGGGGTGACAGTGCGCGCTATAATCCAGAAGAACTTCTTGTAGCATCATTATCCTCCTGCCATATGCTTTGGTACCTTCACTTATGTTCAGTATCCGGTGTGATTGTGCTAAGCTATACCGATAAAGCTGAAGGCCTGATGGAGGAAACTGAGAATGGTGGTGGCCGCTTTTCGCGTGTAGATCTTCATCCTGTTGTTGGCTTACCGGATGCAGCTATGATAGATAAAGCCATAGAGCTGCATACCCAGGCACACGAAATGTGTTTTATAGCTAATTCCTGCAATTTCCCGGTTTATCATAACCCTGTTTGTACAGTGGCTACTTAATTACTCCTTTATTCTTTTATAAATTTTAGTTGCGTACTACCCTGGTTGGTTACCAGTTTAATAAAGTGTATACCGCTTGCAAGTCTGTTTACATTCCAGCTTGTTTCGCCGCCGCCTTTAAGAACTTCCTGCCCCAGAGTGTTGTAAAAAACAGCTTCTTCTATAGTTATACCCGCAGGTAATTGTAAATTTAACTGGCCAGATGTTGGGTTAGGATACAGCTTAATACTATTTAGCAGGCTAACTTTATCTGTACCCAGGGTTAAGCTAACAGTATTAGCAGCAGAAATAATATCATAATCGGCGTTAACTTCTACGCTTGATATCGTAAAAGGTACGGAGATAGTAAATTGCTGGTTATTTTCGGTATGATTAGCCACATAATCTAACACTTCACCCTGCACTCCGTAAAATCGTATAGGCACAGGCCCTTCAAAAAAATCAACCGAAGGGTGCGATTGTACCTGGCTGAGCGTTAGTAATGCTGTTCCGGGGGTATTAAGCACATCGGCATTATAGGATGGGTATCCCTGATTGTACACCCAGTCGTTAAAAAACTCATCAAGTTCAACGCCCGATGTCTCTTCCAAGTGCGCCTGTAAATCAGGAGTTTTTGCATAACCGTAGGCAAGGTTAGCATCAGCAAGGTAATTTTTAAGTGCCTGGTAAAAAGCGGTGTCGCCCAGTTTAAAGCGCAGCATGTGGGCAACCATAGCACCTTTATTATAGGTTAGCCTGCTGCTAAATATACGGCCACTGTCTAGAGTATCATTATCGGTAAGGTAAACGCTGCCATCGGGTGCGGCCGTAATGCTGGATATTCTGTTAAAGCGCCAGCTCCTGAATTCAAAATCGCCATCCTGCTCCTCAACCACAAGGCCGGAAAGGTAGGTGGCAAAACCTTCGTTAAGCCAGATGTCCTTCCATGAGCCGCAGGTTATTTTATCGCCAAACCACTGGTGTGCCAGTTCGTGTGCAATAAGCTCACGGCTAAACCCGCCCATAAAAGAAACGGTTGTGTGCTCCATACCGCCGCCAAAGCCGCATTGTGCATGGCCGTATTTTTCTTCGTGAAAAGGGTAGGTTTCAAACGTAGCTTCATAAAAATCCATTATAGGCACGGTGCTGTCTAATTGCGATTGTACACTTGGCAAAAACTCAGGGTAAATATAATTTACAATGGGAAAGGTATTTGGTGCCGTACCCGCCTGGATGGTATAAACCGAATAGTTACTAACCGCTATGGCAATAAGATAGGCCGGTATAGGATAGTTATGTTTAAAATAAGTGGTTTTAGTGCCGTTTCCATTTACCTGTTGGGACTGCTCAACGCCATTACTAACGCTAACGTATTGAGATGGTGCAGTTATGTAAACATCTATGCCGTCATCAACCTTATCGTTAAGGTCCTGTTTGCAAGGCCACCAGTCTTTAGCCCCATAGGGTTCAGATAACGTCCATAAAACGGGCGAATCACCGTGGAATCCTGCTACAAAAGCTTCCTGCTCCCATGATGGTGCGCCAGAGTAGTGAATAACCACTGTGCCCTCTGTGCCTTCTTGTTGTATAGTAGGGAAAGTTATAACAAGCTCATCATTATTATTTTGGTCGAATGATAGCACAGTGCCGTTTTTAGTCACAGTACTTACGGTAAGGTTGTCATCCAGATCAAACGTAATGGTTTCCATGTTTTCTAAGGCCGTAAATGTAGTAGTAACAATACCGGTAACAAACTGTTCGGCAGGGTCTACAGTAAATTCAAGGGTATGGTGGGTTACATCATAATTACCGGTATTAATATTTGCTGTAAAATTAATAAGGTTAAGCCCTGATTTCATTTCGGCCTCAACAATAGTATTCAGGTCGGTATCATTATTCTGTGCAAGGCATCCTAAACTAAAAAGGCCTGCTATTAAAAGCGTAAAGTTTTTCATAAGCAAAAAAAAATTTATCAAATATAAATATAAAAGGCTGAAATTGTGTTGTAAATTATGCAATGCTTAACCAAACAGCAACAAAAAGACGCCTATGTTACATACTAACGTATTTTAGCATATTAAAGTTGTAAACGAGGCTTAAAATAGTACCCCTAAAATTAAAACAAATCATTAAATTTGCTCACTTTATAAAAAAAGACAACCATGTTACAGACAGCATTTATTAGGGAAAACAGAGACAAAGTAATACAGGCGCTGGGTAAACGCAATTTTGATGCAACCCCGCTGGTAGACGAGGTAATTGCACTCGATGAAAAAAGGAGGCACACCCAGGTAGAACTGGATACCATATTATCTGAATCCAACAAGCTGTCTAAAGATATTGGCGAATTGATGAAGGCAGGCGAAAAAGCCAAGGCTACACTGCTTAAAGAACGTACCGGCCAGTTTAAGGAAAAGAGCAAAGAGCTTTCTGAAATTCTTGCTACTACTACCGAGGCATTAACGCAAGTGCTTTATAAACTGCCTAATACCCCTGCCGATATTGTACCGGTAGGCAAAACCCCGGAGGAGAATGTTGAGATACACCGCGAAGGCGACATACCAACACTTTTTGAAGGTGCATTACCACATTGGGACCTGATTAAAAAATACGATATTATAGATTTTGAGCTTGGCGTTAAGATAAGCGGCCCCGGTTTCCCGGTTTACAAGGGTAAGGGTGCCAAACTGCAACGTGCGCTTATAGCTTACTTTTTAGACAAAAATACAGATGCAGGTTATAACGAGTACCAGGTGCCGCACCTTGTTAACGAGGCGTCAGGCTATGGTACTGGGCAGTTGCCCGATAAAGAAGGCCAGATGTACCACGATGCTGCTGATGACCTTTACCTTATACCAACATCTGAAGTGCCGGTAACCAACATTTTTAGGGATGTTATACTCGCCGAGAACGAACTGCCTGTTATGGCAACGGCCTACACGCCGTGTTTCCGTAGGGAGGCAGGTTCATGGGGAGCCAGTGTAAGGGGGCTTAACCGCCTGCACCAGTTTGATAAGGTAGAGATAGTGCGTATAGAGCACCCTGACAACTCATACGCAGCCTTAGATGGCATGGTAGAGCACGTTAAAAACCTGTTGCAGGAGCTTAAATTACCGTACCGCATACTACGCCTTTGTGGTGGCGATATGGGCTTTACATCGGCCCTTACGTACGATTTTGAAGTCTTTTCAACCGCGCAGGACCGCTGGCTGGAGATAAGTTCTGTTTCTAACTTTGAAACCTTCCAGGCCAACCGCCTTAAACTGCGTTTTAGAGATAAAGAAGGCAAAAACCACCTGGCGCATACCCTTAACGGAAGCTCGCTTGCATTACCGCGCGTACTTGCCGGTATATTAGAAAATTACCAAACGCCGGAAGGTATTGTTATACCGGAGGTACTTAGGCCATATACCGGATTTGATATAATAAATTAGTATATTTGTTACTAAGCGTGTGTGATGTAACGCGGATGACGCGGATTTTACAAATTTTCACGGATTTTAATATCATGAAAGCTAAAATTCCATTACACACGTTTCTATATAAAATCTGCGTAGATCCGCTTAATCAGCGTCATCCGCGTTCTAAAAATGGTGCTGAGGGATGAAAAAACTATTTCTATATATTGCCTTTGTTTGCTCATTTTCGGCGTTCGCCCAAAATGAACAGCTTGCCTATAACTACTTTGAAAAAGGCGAGTTTGAGAAAGCTCTTGTAATTTATGAGGCGCTTGCAAAAAGCCAGCCGGGCAATACTTTTTACATTCAAAAGATAGCGGCATCACAGCAACAGCTTAACCAGTTTGATAAAGCAGGTAAACTCCTTGCCGATATGTACGATAAAACGGGTCAGCCACTATTGTTAGTAGAGATCGGCTACAACTACCAGCGCCAAAAAGACCAGGCCAAAGCCGATAAATTTTACAAACAGGCCATTGATGCGGTTGCCCAAAATCCGTCTAACGTATATTCGGTTGCCAACACGTTCGAGCAAAAAGTACTGGTTCAGCAAGCCATTAAAACCTACGATGCTGCCACTGCCGTAAACAAAAGTATGAACTTTGATTACCAGGTGGCACTCTTACAAGGTCAGCTTGGCAATATGGACCTGATGATAGAAAAGCTGCTGGCGTACAGCTATAGCAACCAGCAAAACCTTGTTGTGGTACAAAACCAGCTTTCGCGTTTTATGAATGAGGAGGGCGGTAATGAAACCTTTAACGCATCATTGCGCAAAGCGCTTTTACTTAATACCCAAAAAACACAGGATATATTCTGGAATCGGTTCCTTAGCTGGTTCTTTGTGCAGCAAAAAGAATATGGCAAAGCGTTTATCCAGGAGAA
Organism: Flavobacterium zepuense; assembly: GCF_007097145.1. Taxonomy (GTDB): domain Bacteria; phylum Bacteroidota; class Bacteroidia; order Flavobacteriales; family Flavobacteriaceae; genus Flavobacterium; species Flavobacterium zepuense. The sequence continues at coordinate 147,802 of NZ_VJVZ01000011.1, forward strand.
AGCGATTTTTAAGCGCGACCCGGATATGTTCTTCAACATCGTTAACCTTTCTAAAATGGCGATGGAGGAAAATGAAGATGCCACGGCACGCGAAATACTGGCGTTCATCCTTCAAAATACAAAAGAGCCGGAACTGCTTATGCAGGCGCAATTTGATCTACTCACTATGGATATTGAAGTAGCCCAGGAAAAAGACTACCCTGCCCTTAAGCAACGTATTGATACCCTTATGGCCGAGTATGGTGTTACGCCGTATTCGCTCGATCTGCAAATACTAAAAGCCGACTTTGAAGCTTTCCATTTAAAAGATACCAAATTGGCGGTTGCAACGTTAGAAAAAGCACTTCAGCTACAGCTGAGCAAATACCAGCAGGCTGAGGTTAAAATGAAACTGTCGGATGTTTTGTTGCTGGATGAAAAATTTAACCAGGCTATTATATACTACGCGCAAATAGAAGAAGACCTTAAAAACGATGCTGTGGGCCATATGGCGAGCTTAAAAGTAGCACGCAGCAGTTACTTTAAAGGCGATTTTAAATGGGCTGAAAAGCAACTTAAAGTGCTTAAAAGTAATGCATCGCAGCTTATTGCCAATGATGCGCTGGAGATCTATCTGCTCATTATAGACAACACCGCCGAAGACAGCACCCAAACCGCACTTAAAAAATTCGCAAAAGCCGATTTTAAGCTGTATCAAAATAAAAAGGCCGAGGCGCTTGCCGGTTTTAAAGAACTATTGGCCAGCGACCAGACGAAGAGCATACAGGATGTTACCCTGCTGCGCATTGGGAAAATATACGAAAGCCAGGGGCAAAACGACCTTGCGCTGGAGCAGTACCAAAAAATTATAGAGAACTATAAAGAAGGTATTTATGTAGATGAGGCGCTGTTTTTCTCAGCAGAGATATATAACAAAAAACTGCAACAGCCGGAAAAGGCTAAACCCCTGTATGAAAAGGTATTGTTTGAGCACCAGGACAGCATTTACTTTATAGAGGCGCGCAAACAGTTCAGGCTGCTTAGGGGTGATACTAACAGTTAATATTGCGATTATCAGGATTTGTAGCTGCTATTGTAATCTTTCAATAAAAATTACAATAAATTTATAAAGCCATAACGGGAGTTAGCAGTATCTTTGTTACTTACACAAACAACCAAACTATATTGCCATGATAATTTATAACGTAACCAGTAATGTAGACGACAGCATTCATGAAAAATGGATGGCATGGATGATGGAAGATCACATACCTAAAATAATGGCTACCGATAAATTTTACAAAGTAAAGATTGTAAAGGTATTGGGAGACGAGCAACACGGTGGTACTACCTATTCGGTACAATATTTTGCCGATAGCCGCGAAAAACTAAACGAATATTACAACGACCATTCGCCTAAGTTGCGTGCCGAAAGCGCAGGACTTTTTGGCGATAAAATATTACAGTTCCGTACAGAGCTGGAAATTATAAAAGAATTTAAATCGGTATAGCAATATACCTGCCCTGGCCTGTTATGGTGCGGGCTGTTACACATACACATGGATAAAGTTAAAGCCAAAAAGCACCTTGGGCAGCATTTTTTAAAAGACGAGGGCATAGCAAAAGATATTGCCGATACCCTTACCCTGCAGGGCTATTCTAAAATACTGGAAATAGGCCCCGGTATGGGCGTACTTACAAAATACCTGTTAGACAAACCAACAGAAACTTTTGTTATCGAGATAGATACTGAATCGGTTGAATATCTTAATGCGCATTACCCAAAACTGGAAGGGCACATTATCTCTAAAGACTTTTTGCGCTACAACCTGAGTGAAGATTTTGGAGACGACCAGTTTGCTATTATCGGTAACTTTCCATACAATATTTCTACTCAGATCGTTTTCAGGGCACTGGAGTTGCGTTACCGCATTCCGGAGTTTTCGGGCATGTTTCAAAAAGAAGTGGCACAGCGCATTTGCGAAAAAAAAGGCACTAAGGCCTATGGTATATTATCGGTACTTGTACAGGCTTTTTATGAGGCCGAATACCTCTTTACCGTAGATGAACATGTGTTTAACCCGCCGCCTAAAGTTAAGAGCGGGGTACTGCGTTTAACCCGTAAAGAAAACTACCACCTGCCGGTAGACGAAAAGCTGTTTTTTGCTGTGGTAAAAATGGCTTTTAACCAGCGCAGGAAAACACTTCGTAACAGTTTAAAAACATACAACCTCTCGGAAAATTTAAAGGAAGATACTATCTTTGACCTCCGTCCGGAACAACTTTCCGTGGAGCAATTTATAGACCTTACCCAAAAAATAGCGGCCAATGGAATTTAAGATCAGCAGGGATTTCATCACCCAGATAGAGCAATATGTTAGTGAAAACCGTGAGAATGAGCTACAGGCCCTTCTTGCTGACATACACTACGCCGATATTGCCGAAATAATGGGTGAGCTGGATGACGCTGATTCTATTTACATTTTCCACATACTCGACAGCGAAAAGACGGCAGAAATACTGCTTGAGCTTGACGAAGAGGTTAGGGAAAAGATCTTAAAAGGCCTTTCGCCTAAAGAAATTGCCGAAGAGCTGGATGAGCTTAGCACGGATGATGCGGCAGATATTATTGCCGAATTACCCGAAGGCCGCCAGGGAGAGGTAATCTCTGAACTTTTAGACGTAGAGCACGCCAAAGACATCGTAGACCTGCTTCGTTATGACGAAGATACGGCCGGTGGCCTTATGGGTAAAGAGCTTGTAAAAGTTAATGAAAACTGGACAGTACTTACCTGCGTTAAAGAAATGCGCATACAGGCAGAGAACGTTCAGCGGGTACACTCAATATATGTGGTAGATGATGAGAACCGCCTTAAAGGCCGCCTTTCGTTAAAAGACTTACTTACCACAAGCACCAAAACCCCAATTAGTGAGGTTTATATTCCTAAAGTAGACTCGGTTAAGGTTACAACCCCCGATGTTGAGGTAGCCCGTATCATGCAAAAGTATGACCTTGAGGCCATACCTGTTATAGATGAACTGGGCCGCCTTGTAGGCCGTATTACCATTGATGACATTGTAGACGTTATTAAGGATGAAGCCGACAAGGATTACCAGTTAGCAGCGGGTATCTCCCAGGACGTTGAGGCCGATGACAGCATTATAGACCTTACCAAAGCACGCCTGCCGTGGCTGGTATTGGCGCTATTGGGTGGCTTTATTAGTGTAAAGCTGCTTAATAGTTTTAGCGGTGCCATGCAGTACCATAAGGAGTTGTTTTTCTTTACGCCGCTTATTGCCGCGATGGCGGGTAACGTAGGTGTGCAGAGTAGCGCTATTATTGTGCAGGGTTTGGCGAATAACAGTATATCTGGTTCGTTGTTTAACCGTTTAATAAAAGAAGTCTTGCTAAGCCTTTTAAACGGCTCGTTACTTGCCCTTATATTAATTGCCGGCAGCCATTTGCTGCTGGGAGTTAGCTATGAAGTTGGCCTAACGGTAAGCATATCGTTAATCTCGGTAATTATAATTGCCTCACTTATAGGTACGTTTATACCAATCCTCTTAAACAAAATGGGTATCGACCCGGCACTTGCCACCGGTCCATTTATTACCACCAGTAACGATATTTGCGGTATCCTTATTTACTTTTCTATCGCCAAGCTGATACTTGGGTTTTAAAGTTTTAGATAAGTCCGTTAAAACATCACTTCGATCAGATTGATTATCTTGTCTTTTATATAAAACATTATGTAGCCATCAGTACCAATAAGCTGCACATCATAATAGTAATTATTGGTAATATCATTTAATGATGCGCCCCAGTTCTTAAATTTTGTAGAGTTAGGGTAGCACTCATACAGCTTTTCTTCAAGGTCGCCTATTTTTATACCGTCAACTTCAAATACTACAGCATTAGGGAACGTATAAGGCATTTTAGAAGCCTTCAATTCTGATATCTGGTTGCTTTTTCCGTCAAATTTTATTTGGAGGTTATTAAGCCAGTATTCTTTTTCTATGGTAACCATCTGCCCAAAAACCGTATCGGTTCGCGCCACCTGAAACCGCGTAATGTCCTTCTCAAAACTCTTCCGGGTGTGTTTGTAAAGCCTTTTATCATTTATTAAAATCCTGCTATAGGGTATAGAGTCAGATTTGTTAGCTGCAAGCTCTCCTGAAAAATCACGCGCAAAAAACTTCCTGAAATCATCTGTCAGTGCCGAATCCAGTTGCTTTTTGGCATCCATGTACTCATTTTCTTCACCATCAAAAAAGATAGAAAGATTGTTGGCAGTGGTATAAATAGTATCGCGAAAGCGGTTAACTTCTACCACATACATGTTGGGTATAACCGTGCCTTCCGGGTTATCTATATTCATAAATACATTAGGGGCAATTTGTTTTTGGCCGGTTTTCTTTTCGCAGGGCGATGGTACTTTCTCCCAGCTATCTTTAGCTTCTTTTTTTAATCGTAGCAGGTTATAAGCCAGTTTATTATCACTGCTTTGTGCAGCCTGTATGTAATACCCCAGTCGTTGCTCCTGTTTCATGTAGCCTTTTATGGTGCAGGGGCCGTTTTTAAATGTGTTAATAAGGCGGTAGGCCGTTACACGGGTATTGTCATAATTTTGCTGGGCAAAGCAGCTATATCCTATTAAGAGCAACAGGGCAACGTATTTCATAACGTAAGGTTTAGAAATGTAAACGTATGAAAAACAATTATATTCTACAAATGTAGAATTGATTTAGTTTTAATACATGCCCCCAAAATCTTTGCGAATCTTTGTGCCTTCTTTGTGTAACTTTGTGTAAGAATAAAAACCATATACTATGTCGCAAAACATAAAAATACTCCATATAGACAGCAATCATCCACTGCTTTGGGAGCAGCTGGAACAGGCCGGCTTTGCTAACGAAGCCGATTATAAATCTTCCAAGCAGGAAATTGAGGCTAAAATTGCCGGGTATAACGGTATTGTTATCCGCAGCCGTTTTAAGATCGATAAAACCTTTTTAGATGCCGCTACTAACCTGCAGTTTATCGCAAGGGTGGGAGCAGGGCTGGAGAGTATAGACACCGCTTATGCCGAAAGCAAAGGCATAGCGCTTATTGCCGCGCCCGAGGGTAACCGCAACGCGGTGGGTGAGCAGGCGCTGGGCATGCTGTTATCTTTATTTAATAACCTTAATAAAGCCGACCGCGAAATCCGTAGCGGCCACTGGATACGCGAGGGTAACCGCGGGCATGAGCTGGATGGTAAAACGGTAGGTATTATTGGTTACGGTAACATGGGGCAGTCATTCGCTAAAAAGCTGCGCGGTTTTGACGTTGAGGTACTGTGTTATGATATAAAGCCGTACGTAGGCGATGCCAATGCGCGACAGGTGGAGCTGGATGAATTTCAGCAGAAAGTGGATATAGTGAGCCTGCACACCCCGTGGACTCCCGAAACCGATAAAATGGTAAATGCCAACCTCATTAGCGGGTTTGCAAAGCCGTTATGGTTTATTAATACGGCAAGGGGTAATAGTGTAGTTACTCAGGACCTAACAGATGCCCTTAAATCGGGTAAAATATTAGGTGCAGCGCTTGATGTACTGGAGTATGAAAAACTTTCATTTGAGCATTTATTTACAGATGAAGCCATGCCACAGGCTTTTGAATACCTGCTTAACGCCGATAACGTATTGCTTACCCCCCACATAGCAGGGTGGACGTTTGAAAGCCACGAGCGCTTGGCACAGGTAATAGTAGATAAAATTAAAGCAGTATATTTTGGCGAAGCTGCACAGGCCCAAACAGAAGCGAAGGTTACGGGTGTTGGCGGTTTTTTCTTTAAGTCGGAAGACCCTAAAGCTTTAAGGGAATGGTATAAACAACACTTGGGGATGGATATTAACGATTACGGCTGCACTTTTACCTGGAAAGACGATAACGGGAATGATGCCGCCACACAATGGTCGCCTTTTGGGGAAGACACCAAATATTTTGAACCTTCGCAAAAGCAATTCATGCAAAACTTCAGGGTGCAGAACTTTGATGCGTTAATTACGCGGCTTAAAGCTGCTGGGGTTACTCTTGTGGGCGAACCTGAAAGTTACGACTATGGTAAGTTTGGATGGATACTGGACCCCGAAGGAAACAAGATAGAATTGTGGGAAGCTATTGGTTAAGCTTTTTATAATGTTTATAAATAAGCTTTTGCGGTTTAAAAAAATTATTGTTACTTAGCTATAACGTGTTAGCTGAATCACGATAAAAGCAGGGAGTAACCGAAAATCCTTACGAGTAGGCCAACCACAACAATTAAATTATGATAGAATGGTACTTAAAAGTAGTTAGGGATAACTACGCAAATTTTGAAGGCAGGGCCAGAAGAAGCGAATACTGGTATTTTACCCTTTGTAACTTTATAGTTATAGCTATACTTGCAGCACTGGTTTATGTTTCGAGTATTTTTACCTTTGTTTATGGGCTATATGCTTTGGCAGTGCTTGTGCCAAGTATTGGGGTAGCAGTAAGAAGGCTTCATGATGTAAACAAAAGCGGATGGTTTTATCTTTTAGCCTTTGTACCGTTAGTTAATATTTACATATTAGTATTGTTCCTTACGGAAGGTACAACCGGCCCTAACGAATTTGGCCCTGATCCTAAAAACCCAATTGGTACAGAATTTAACGATATCGGCAGGCCCGATACTTTTTAATAACAAAAAGCCCAGTTACTACTGGGCTTTTTGTTTATATATGCTCTTCGCCTTTTTCGGCAACTTTACGTTCCAGTTCGGCTAAAAATTCTTCCATTACGGGTCGTACGGTGCTCTCGGGCAGGTCGGCTATCCTAATGTACATTAAACCGTCTACAGAGTTATTAAACAGCGGGTCTACATTAAAGGCAATAACCCTGGCATTTTGCTTAATGTACTTTTTAATTAGTACCGGCAGGCGCAGGTTGCCCGGCTCTACCTCCTCAATTATCTTATCAAACTTATTAAGGTCGGCTTCAGCCTCATTAAATACAAAATCTTTATCGCCATCTTTAAGCTTAACCTTGTACTCCTTTTTAGGGTGAACGTATTGCGCTATATAAGGGTCGTAATAATGTGATTTCATGAACTCTATCATAAGCGACTTAGAGAAATCAGAGAACTGGTTGCTAATACTCACACCGCCTATAAGGAATTTATGTTCAGGGTAATGAAGCGTTAAATGCACAACGCCTTTCCATAATAAGAAAAGCGGCATGGGCTTTTGCTGGTACTCTTTAATAATAAAGGCACGGCCCATTTCTATCGATTTGCTCATCATGTCATACAGCTCGGGCTCAAACCTAAACAGGTCGTGCAGGTAAAAACCGTCTATACCGTATTTTTTATATATCTGTGCGCCAAGCCCCATACGGTATGCGCCTGCAACCTGCTTTGTGTCATCATCCCATAAAAACATATGGTGGTAATACTTATCGTACTGGTCTAAGTCTAACGACTCATTAGTGCCCTCACCCACAGCGCGGAAGGTAATTTCGCGCAGTCGGCCCAGTTCATGTAATATAGCAGGTATCTTATCAGCCGATGTAAAGAACACCTCGTAGTTTTTGCTTTGCAGCAAACGGGCATCTACTTTACGCAGTTGCTCAATTTCGGCCACAATCTTATCCTGGTGTGCCGGCCCGGCAATTTGCTTAGGGCCTTTATTAAGCTTCAGGTTAAGGTTGGATGTATAGGTATCTATAAGGTTGGTTTCCTTTTCGTAAGGATTGGCCAGCATATAGGTTTTTTTACGTAAAAATTCAGAGTAGGCCTCAATGGTTTCATGTTCAGCCTGTTCGGCAACGCTTATTGGCTTACCTATACGTACTTTAATAACCCTGTTTTTTTGGGTAAGCAGCTCACTTGGCAGCTTTGCAGTTCGCAACGTATCGCTAATTTGCGAAAGCCAGTAAAACAGGCGGCTGTTCTTGGCATGAAAGTAAATAGGTACTACAGGTACGTTAGCTTTTTTAATAAGCTTAATGGCTCCTTCTTCCCAGGGTTTATCTACAACAAGCTTGTCATCTTTATAGGTAGAAACTTCCCCGGCAGGAAATATACCCAGCGGTTTATTTTCCTTTAAATGTCGCAATGCATCTTTAATACCTGTAACGCTGCTTTTCGCATCCTTATGGTTCTCAAAAGGGTTAACGGGCATTACGTAAGGTTTAAGCGGCTCTATGCGGTGCAGTAAAAAGTTAGCTATAATTTTAAAATTAGGCTCACGTTCTACCATAAGTTTTAAAAGCAGTATGCCATCTATACCTCCCAGCGGGTGGTTAGATACAGTAATATAAGCACCTGTTTTAGGCAGGCGTTTTAGGTCTTCTTCGGGTATTTCAAACTTTATCTGGAACTCGTCAAGTATGGCATTCAGGAATTCTAAGTCGCTTAGTTGTTTATTTCTGTCATAAATTTTATTCATGGTAGAAATCTTCAGTACCTTCATTAACAGCCAGCCTGTAAAAGTCCCTAAAAACCCATATTTATCAGCTTTAATTGCTTTCGCAACTTCTTTAGCAGTAACTAAACTCATCTACATTTTGTGTTTCAGGCGAAAAGCAAAGATAGCAATTATAGCGAAACGCTAAAGGGTATACGCTTTTTAAATTGATTTGTTAAAATATTGTCTATTTAGTTGCAATTAAAGCAATTGTATTGCGATTTGTGTTAAAGCCGATGCGTCATTTATAACGGTAAAGCCATATGTGCATTTACATAGCGCATTTAAACATTGTAAACTCAAAACGAAGCATTATTAAATTGTTATTTATAACACATTGATTTCCTGTTCTTCTAAAACTATCGGCGCGTTTTGCCTTTAGTATGTAAAGATGTTAATTGTGAGAATTAACTTTACTGTTTAGGGTGTGTTATTTACATTTATGGTTATTACAATTAAATTTCTATACATGAAAAAGATCATTACTACATTACTGTTTTTTAGTTTAAGCGGCGCCTATGCGCAAAACCAACAAACCGTAGAACTTATTAAGGACATTAATCCCGGCAGCGAGGGCGCAGGCATAATGCAGCCTGTAGAGTTTAATGGCAAACTTTATTTCCCGGCCGATGACGGCGAGCACGGCCGAGAGCTATGGGTAAGCGATGGCACCGAAGAAGGCACCCATCTTGTAAAGGACATTAGCGCTGCAGGCGAATCATCTATTACATTCCTTACAGAGGTAAATAATAAGCTGGTGTTTTCGGCTAATGGAACTTCCGGAGACATTGAATTGTATGTTACCGATGGTACCGAAGAAGGTACAGTATTGCTGAAAAACATTAATCCAACAAGTAGCTCAGTGCCATCTGATTTTACAAAATTGGAAGATAAAGTAATTTTTGTAGCCAATGATGGCACTACAGGAAATGAACTTTGGGTAACCGACGGCACTGCCGATGGCACGGTACTGCTAAAAGATATTAACCCTAACGGCGACTCGTACCCATATGGATTTATTGAATATAATGGTAAGCTGTATTTTCAGGCCGATAATGGCACTAACGGTAGCGAACTTTGGAGCACTGATGGCACAACGGCCGGTACTACTATGGTAAAAGATGTTTTTGTGGGAGGCGACTCGTACCCAAGGAGTTTTGGTATCCTTAATGACCTTCTTTTATTCAGGGCTGATGATGCCGAGCATGGCGATGAACTTTGGGTAACCGACGGTACTGAGGCAGGCACAACGTTTCTTATAGATATTAACACCGCAGAAGGCGAAGGCAGCAGCATTAATGAGTTTACACTGGTTAATGGCAAGTTGTACTTTAGGGCAAGGACTGCCGATAATGGTATGGAGTTATGGAGCACCGATGGTACAGCCGCAGGCACAGCTTTGGTAAAAGATATTTTTCCGGGTGTTGAAGATTCTTTCCCCGGGGCATTAACCGAATATGATGGCAAGGTATACTTTCAGGCAACAGATGGCGTACACAACACCGAGCTTTGGGTAAGCGATGGCACCGATGCCGGTACATATATGCTTAAGGATATTCACCCAACTAATTATAGTGCACCAAATGAATTTATCGTGTTTAACAACCTACTGTATTTTGTAGCCGATGACAGTACTAACGGCAGTGAACTTTGGGTAACCGACGGTACTGAAGAGGGTACTTACAAACCTATCGCGGGTCAGGACGAGGCCGTGAGCCCTTTATACTTTATACCGTTCTCTACTATTTACAATGATGAACTGTACTTTAAAGCAGAATATGGTACTACCGGTGCCGAATTATGGAAACTGGGCGAGCAGGTAGCCGGACTTGACGAAGCAGGCTTTAGCAAAAATGTTACAGTATACCCTAACCCGGCATCTGATAAATTAACTATTGCTTTGGCAAACGGTACGGTGCAAAATGTAACTGTGTTTTCTGTAACCGGTAAAAAAGTACTGGAGAGTGCTACTGAAAGTGTTGATGTTTCTGGACTTAGCGCCGGGCTTTACATTGTAAAAGTACAGGATGATAACAACCGTGTACTTTTTAATAAGATCGTAAAACAATAGGCTTTATTTTTAATTACCGGGTTTTATAAACAGAGGCTGCCCTAAAAGGCAGCCTTTTGCATTTAGCTAAAATGTTTAGCGGTAAATGCCCGCAAGCGATTGATTTTTGTTAATTTTGGAAATCAAATTTTAACAATGAGAGTTATATCATACAATGTAAACGGCATACGTGCTGCATTTACAAAAGGATTTATAGACTGGCTTAAACAGGCCAACCCCGATGTTATTTGCCTTCAGGAAATTAAGGCCACGCATGACCAGGTTGCCATACAGGAAATTGAAGACGCAGGCTACCCTTACCATTACTGGTTTTCGGCACAAAAAAAAGGGTATAGCGGCGTGGCAGTTTTTAGCAAGCACAAGCCCAATAATGTGGTGTACGGAACCGGTATTCAGCACATGGATTTTGAGGGGCGCAACCTGCGCCTGGACTTTGATACCTTTAGTGTTATGAGTCTGTACCTGCCATCGGGCACTAACATAGACAGGCTGGGCCATAAGTTTAAGTATATGGATGATTTTGCGGAATACATTAATAACCTTAAGCAGGAGCACCCTAACCTTGTTATTTGTGGCGATTATAATATTTGCCACCAGGCTATAGATATTCATGACCCAATACGTAACGCAAAAGTGTCGGGCTTTTTACCTGAAGAGCGCGCCTGGCTGGATGCGTTTATAAACAACGGTTTTGTAGACAGCTTCCGCCATTTTAATAAAGACCCGCACCATTACAGCTGGTGGAGCTACCGCGCCGGTGCCCGTGGCAATAACAAAGGCTGGCGTATAGATTATGCACTGGTTACAGAGCCTATGAAAGAGCGCCTTACCCGTGCTGTTATTTTGCCCGAAGCCAAGCACAGCGATCATTGCCCCGTATTAGTAGAATTTGAATAATTTGTGTTTTAACAAATTTTTAAGAAAAAAGGCAAGGTTCTTGCTGATAGCATTTATACCAATAAAACAAAAATATAATGATTAAAAGAGTCTCTCTGGGGTTACTTATACTTGCCCTTAGCACAACATCGTGCGTATCTAAAAAGGTATATAACGACCTGGAAAGTAAATATGCGGCCCTTAAAAAAGAGAATCGCCAGGCTAACGATGAAAACAGTAAGCTTACTAAAGAGCGCAATGAACTGGATTTAAAATCTAAAGACCTGCAAGGCCAATTGGATAAGCTTAAAGCCGAACGCGATAAACTGGCGGCCGATTATGCGGCTACAAAATCTACCCTTGATAATTTAAAAACATCATACACGGCGTTAGAGAACGATAGCAGTGCTGCGCTTAACGCCAACATTAAAAAGAACCGCGAGCTTTTAGCCCAGCTTGAGGCGAAAGAAAAAGCCCTTGCTGCCGAACAGGAAAGGCTTAACAAACTAAGCGCCGAACTTAAAGAGCGCTCTGCACGTGTAGATGAGCTTGAAGGTATTATGGCATCGCAGCAGGCAAACCTTACAGCGCTTAAAGACAGGCTTTCTAAAGCACTTAACAGTTTTCAGGGTAAAGGGCTTACCGTTGAGCAAAAGAACGGTAAGGTGTATGTATCTATGGAAAACAAACTGCTTTTTGGCTCAGGCAGCTGGATAGTGGGCGCCGAAGGTAAAAAAGCGGTGGTTGAGGTTGCGAAAGTACTGGCTGATAACCCGGATATTGCCGTGCTTATTGAAGGCCATACCGATAACGTGCCTTACGCAGGCGGCGGACAGATACAGAACAACTGGGACCTTTCTACCAAACGTGCTACGGCTATTGTAAACATTGTGCGCGAAAACAAAAAGGTTGATCCTAAAAACCTAACTGCGGCGGGCAGGAGCGAATTTGCCCCGGTTGCCGGTAACGAAACCGCCGATGGTAAAGCCAAGAACAGGAGGATAGAAATTATCCTTACCCCTAAGCTTGACGAGATATCTAAATTGCTTAACGAACTTTAGCAACAAACAGCATAACAGCAAACAAGCCCCGCGATTACCGTGGGGCTTGTTTTATTTATAGCGGTCTCCAAGTATTATTGTACCACAAGTTTTTGTGTTTTTTTACTTCCGCCGGCATTTACTTCTACCATATAAATACCACTTTGCAGTGCTGCTATGTCTACCGTGTTTTCGTTGGCAGTAAGGAGTTGCTGCATTAACATCTTTCCAGTAATATCGTAAATTGTGGCATTAGCAGTGCCAGAGTTATTAAGGTTTAAAAACAGCTGCCCGTTTGCAGGGTTAGGGTGCATGCTAAAGGCGCGGTTGCTTGCCGTATCTGTACTTAGCATGCTATCGGTAATTTTATAAATAGTACCGCTGCTTGCGCCGCCTATATACAATTCGCCGTTAATATCTTCGCCAAAAACGGTAAAGTTATTGCCCTCAAAAGCCTCGGTATAGGTAAGGTTACCCTCGGCATCTGCCCAGCCTATTTTATTGTTGCAGTAATCGGCAAAAATATATTTACCCAATAGGTTAGGGTAGGTGGTGCCCGTATATACATAACCCCCTGTGATAGAGCAGCCATCGGTATCATCATGGGTGTATTCGGCAAACGGCTGGGTATACATTTCTACAAGCGAACAACCGTCAGGATTATACGGTTCGCTGCCTTCAAAACACCTCCAGCCATAATTAAGTCCCGCCACATTACCAACCGACCTATCTATCTCTTCTATATTTTCCTGGCCTACATCGGCTATCCAAAGGTCGCCGTTAAGGCGGTTAAACGAGAATTTCCATGGGTTACGCAACCCAGTTGCCCAAATTTCGTCGTTGCCATCTATACCTACAAAAGGGTTATCTGCCGGAATGCCATAGGGCGGGGTAAGGTCAACATCTATACGTAGCATTTTGCCTAATAGCGTATTTTTGTTTTGTCCGTTATCATTAGGGTCGCCGCCGCTACCGCCATCGCCCATGGCAATGTACAGGTAGCCATCAGGCCCAAAACGAAGGCAGCCACCATTATGGTTTGAGAAGGGCTGTGTTACAGTAAGCAGTATCAATGCCGATTCAGGATCGGCTGATATCTCATTTTCTTCACTGCGTGTATATCGTGCAACTACAGTGTTACCATCGATATTGGTGTAATTAATGTAAAAGTAGCCATTGGTTTCGTAATCCGGGTGAAATGCAAGTCCCAGCAAGCCGCGTTCGCCGCCTGTAGAGATTAGGGCGGACACATTTAAAAACGGAGTATCGCCCACTGTGCCATCGGTATTTACAATCTTAATCATACCGCCCTGCTCAGCCACGAAAAAGCGGTCATCCCCGGCATGGGTAATTTCTGTAAGCCCTGTAAAGCCTGTAGCATATTCTTCCAGCACTATGGTTTGGGCAAACGCGCCAACGCCGCACAATAGCATCGATAAAAATAATTTTGTTTTCATAGTAATTGCATTATAAGTTGGTTATAGTAAAGTTAGCAACAAAGCAGCAAAGCAATTTACTGGTTAACAAAACATTATAAATGCAAAAAGCCGGAGATAATTCTCCGGCTTGCTGTATAGCACTACAAAATGATTTTATAAATTCACAATATTCCTGTCCTTCGGATATTTAACTTTATAGCTTATGCGCAGCTTTTTAGTTTCGCCCGGCTTCAGCTTAAGTTCCCACTGCATGATACCTGTTTCTTTATTTACATCGGCGCTGCTGCTTTCTAACAATTCAATTTCCATTTCTTTATCGGTGGCAATAGGGTAATTTTCTTTAACCACTATTTGGGCGGCTTCTTTTTTATTATTACGGATGGTAACATCATACGTAAAAGTTTGCTCCCTGCGCGATGAAAGGAATTTAGTACCCGACTTCTCTGCCACTTTTTCGCGCTCTATAGATATTTTCCTGTCGCGTCCCATGCCCAGTTTAAGGGTATCGGTGGTTTGCATAGGGTCTATATAAGTTTTACCCGCATACAGCCCTTCAAAAATAATATTGGCCTCGCCTTTAAGCAGGTTGTATTTAGAATAGTCGGTAATCTGGGCTATTAAAAAGGCTTCTTTTTCGGCTTTAGGCACGGCAAAATGCCTGAAGCTTGCCGGCAACTGAATCTCCTTTAATGTTACGCTGTGCTTTTTACCGTTAGATGCAATATCATAAGGCATATCAATATCAAAAGAAACGCTAAGCTGATTTTCTGTGATATTTGTTTCAAGAGTTGTAGCGGCAACGTTAGATTTAGATCGTTGCGTACTGCGGTAGCCTTCTACTACAATCTCGTCTAATTTGCCTTTATCTGATGAAGCCATACCCCTTATCCTGATGTTTGCATCTGCTCTGGGTGCACTATTTCCATAACCTATAACAAGTCCCGATACTTGTCCCTGCAAGCTTTGTATAAAGTTAGGCGCATACTGCAAAAACCATGGGTTAATATCCGGTGCCTGGTTGTTTTGGGTGGGCACACCGCTGGATAGGGTTAGCTTAACCTTTTTCCAGTCGATGCCTGTTTGCTGTACCACCTGTGCTTTGTAAAGCATATTAATTGGGGCAGTGGTATTATCGGCACGCAGGTCGTAAAAGGGAGTCCACGATGCATTGCCGGTAAGGTAGCTAATGTCTAACGCTATATTGCCTGCCTGCTCGTTCATTACCTGTAGCACCAGCTTGCCCGCCGATGTTTTTTCGGCTTCGCGGGTATTAGTGTCAAGGCGGCTGCTTAGTTTGGTAAACAGCTCGTTTAGCTTTTGCTCTTTCTCTGTAAGGCTATTAATGGTGTTGGATGTTTCGTTGCGCTTGGCTTTGTAGTAATCTACCATTTTAACCAGCTCTGCAACGCTAAGACCCGACTGCTGCCCGTACACCTGGTTGTTTTTATCCAAAAGCTCGAGTATCTTATATTCAGATGTTTTAAGGGTAGCGGTTTTTTCCAGTTCTTTTTTTACGATGGTAATACTGTCACGCACACGTTTAATGGCGGGGGAGGTTTCATCGGGCTCAAACTCCGAAATATAATTAGTGGTAAATTGTACCGACAGTACCGTGAGCGTAGCCGGGGCGCCTATCTGCACGCTGCCTTCGTTAAGGTAATCGGCTACGTTTTTAATTACGATCTCGCTGGTGCCGGCGGGCAGGGTAACATTTGCGGTTTGAGCGATCTCGGCAGCATTAAAATATACGGTGGCGGCTTTTACTTTTGCCGTGGTAAAAACAGGTTTTTGGGCGTATGCCATGCCGCAAAATAGCAAAAGCATTAATAAGGCTCTTTTCATTTTATATAAAGTTTAGCTTTTATATATAGAGCACTTATTTATAGGAAAGGTTGGGAGGGGAGTGAAATATTTTTGCCCTTAGTTGGTAATTTACCACTAACACCATGATTATGATTGAGTGAGTATCGCTCTCCTTAAGAACCACTCTGTACACAATTTTTTTAATTTTACCACGAAGGCACAAAGCTATACAGGTTAAATAGTCACAAGTTACGCAAAGACAACCATCTAAAGATGGAAGAACACAAGGCTGTGGTTATCAAAGGCGCAATTAATATCCACAAAGCCTTATGTTCTTTGTAAACAACAAAGTTGTCCTATTGTGCCTTTGTGGTAAAATTAAAAAGATGTGGGCACACAGTAGCTTTTGGAGGGGAATGCCACGAATTAGTCAAAAATTAAAACGCCTGCTTGCTGAGGTTTTTAAAGAAATCGTCTATTTGTACGGAGTCGGCAACAAAAATGCTGCGTTCGTTAAGGCGCAGCCTGCCACGGCCACGGCCCGTTACCGTGATCTTCCCGGATTGCGCAATGGTATCTTCGGGGGTTATAAGCCCGCGCCTAAGCATGATATCGCGCACGTACTTGTTGTGCCTTACAGCATAACTTTTTAGGTTACCGTCTTCGCCAAAACGGTACATGAACGATTTAGGGCTTGGGATAATGCTCGCCAGGTAAACGCACTCATCCAGCGTAAGCTGAGACGGCGCTTTATCAAAATAATAACTTGATGCCTCACCAATACCATACACATCAGGCCCCCATTCTATAATATTAAAATATACCTCAAGCATGCGCTCTTTGCTGGCAATGCGGTTGTTCTCTAAAATGTAAACGAGCAGAATTTCTTCCAGCTTGCGCGACAGGGTTTTGCTACGGTTAAGGAACACGTTCTTAACCAGCTGCATGCTTATAGTACTGCCTCCGCGGGAGAATTTTTTAGTCTTAATATTCTTGATGATACTCTGGCGAAATGCCTCTGTAATAAAGCCCCGGTGGCTAAAGAACGAAGGGTCTTCGCTGGTTAGTACTGCTTTGCGCAGGAAGGGAGATATTTGGTCTAAAGGCGTGTAATATGGATTAGCCGACCCTACGATTACAGGGCGTTGGGCACGGCCGTTATCAATAGCTCTGTAAGTAAACGCACCATTTAGCTTGGCAAGGTTAGCCTCGCCATATTTGGTAATTTTAAGTCCGTCCCTTTTAATACTGCTGTCAAATACCAGCTTATTAGGTTTGTTTTTGTTGAACAGGAAGTTGAGGTTATAACTAAAATTGCCTTCGGCCTCCATGCCTTCAAAATTGGTAAATAACCCGTTAGGTAATGAAGTTATAAAATCCTGGGCAGGCATTTTTGGTATGTGCGCTTTGAGTTCGTAAATTGTATCTCCTGCTACGCTGTACTTAGCATAAGGGTTGAATTTTATCTTATTTAGCTGCACGGTTGAAGTACTATCAAGAGCAATGAAGTCGTCGCCAAAAAGCAGGTGGTAATCAAAACGGGCGTTATCTATAACAACATCCTTAAGTGCAATACGTTTGTTGTTTACCATAAAATTTTCGATAGAAGCATACCCATCTACATGCAGTTCGCCGCCCTCCATCTCTATGCCTTTTACATTAACGTGAATGGCATCAAACCCTGATTTTATGCCAAAGCGGTTGCTAATGTACGGTACTGCAATGCGGCTGGTATCGGTATTAAAAAATTTCAGGTCGGCAATGCGGCCACGGGGGTCGGCCATACCTTTAACCTTCCAGGTTTGCGATATCGTATCTTCGGTAACTTTAATGGTACTTTCAAGCTGCTCGTCCGCCAGTTTAAGCTGTTGCAGGTTTACGTTAAGCCTGCGGCCCATATCGTTTACACTTAATGCGATGTCCTGCACCTGCATATCGGTAGGTACAAGGTTAAGCACTTTTGTTAGCAGTCGGTAAGCGCGGTCGGCATAGCCATCGCCGGAGTCTGATGCTTCTTCCTTGTCTTCTTTTTTAGCATGTAAAAACGACCTGAAATTCCACCCGGCGTTGTTTTTTACAAGCTGGATATAGCCGGTTTTCATTTCTAAAGTGCCCAGTTGCACATCGCCCGTTAGCATGCGGGACAGGTTAATACTGGTGGTAATTTCCTGTACCTGCAAAAGGGTATCGGCATTTTTAGGTACTATGGTTATGCCTTTCATTTCGATGCCTGAAAGCCCTTTAAATTTTGCCGATTTTATGGTAAACGCTGAATTATAATCACGGCTCATTTTATTGCTTGCCTTTTCTACCGCTTTTTGCAATGCCATATTTCGGAATGCAAAAAACGAGGCTATTGCGGCAACAATAAGTACGCCCAATATAATAAGTGCCTTAACGGCTATTTTCTTTTTATTTAGTTTACGCATGTAAGTTTAACCAAAAAGGTGGGCTGCTACATCCTCTATCCTTGCCACCAGTTTAATTTCTATTAAAGTATTTTTTAATGAGATCTTGTTGTACTTAGATACAAAAATAGTAGAAAATCCTAACTTTTCTGCTTCCAGTATGCGTTGTTCTGCTCTATTTACGGGTCGAATCTCTCCGGAGAGGCCAATTTCGCCTGCAAAACAGTAATCTTTATTAACGGGAATGTCCTCATTACTGGATAATATTGCCGCCACAACAGCAAGGTCTATCGCGGGGTCATCTACGTTGATACCCCCGGTTACGTTAAGGAAAACGTCTTTAGCGCCAAGGCGAAAGCCTGCCCTTTTTTCCAATACGGCCAGTATCATATTAAGCCTTTTGGCATTATAGCCCGTGGTGCTGCGTTGTGGTGTACCATATACGGCTGAAGATACCAACGCCTGAATTTCTATCATTAATGGGCGCATACCCTCTAACGTAGTGGCTATGGCTGTACCGCTCAATTCTTCTTCTTTGTGCGATATTAGTATTTCTGACGGGTTAGCCACCTCTCGCAGGCCGGTGCCCAGCATTTCATAAATGCCCAGTTCGGCAGTAGAACCAAAACGGTTTTTAAGCGAGCGGAGTATGCGGTACACGTGGTTGCGGTCGCCCTCAAACTGCAGTACGGTATCTACCATGTGCTCCAAAATCTTAGGCCCTGCAATGCTGCCATCTTTAGTAATGTGGCCTATAAGTATAACGGGTACATTACTCTCTTTGGCAAATTTTATAAGCTCGGCGGTAGTTTCCCGAATTTGCGAGATACTGCCGGGAGACGACTCAATGTAATCGGTATGCAGGGTTTGTATCGAGTCGATTATAACCACTTCAGGCTCAATTTCCTCTATCTGCCTGAATATATTTTGGGTTTTGGTTTCGGTAAGGATATAGCAGTTATCTGCCGAGGGAGTAATCCTTTCGGCGCGCATTTTAATCTGCTTCTGGCTTTCCTCGCCGCTTACATAGAGGGTGCGGTACGGCAGCTTAAGCGATATTTGCAGCATAAGTGTACTCTTGCCAATGCCCGGCTCACCGCCCAACAGTGTGAGCGATCCCGGTACCAGGCCACCGCCCAGAACACGGTTAAGTTCGCCATCTGTAGTATCAAGGCGTACCTCGTGTGTACTGTCTATCTCAGTAATGCGCAGGGGTTTTGATACCCTCTTGCTATCGCCGGAAGTAGGTTTCCAGGCTGTTTTTTCTTCTTTCTGAATTATCTCCTCTACAATGGTATTCCATTGCTTGCAGGAGTTGCACTGTCCCTGCCAGCGGGCATACTGCGCGCCGCAGTTTTGGCAATAAAACGCCGTTTTAACTTTTGCCATTCAACATTAATCCACGTTAAGGCTTTCGGCCTTAGTTATCATATAATCTTTAGTGTATTCGCCTATACTCTTGTAGGTATAACTGTTTAAATACGTTTTTTTAGCCTTTTTAAGGTTACCCGTCATTTCATAGTAAAGGCCCTCATAATATTCGCCGATGATCATTTTAGGGTAGTTTTTGCGCGCCAGGTCGGCCAGGTCTTTAAGCTCATCATACATGGTGCTTTTCATAATGGCGGCCTCAATAGCTTTCATGTCGTTAATACGCACGGTCATTTTAACGCCAAGGTCTTTTTCTATGATCTGGTATTTTTGCTTAAGGTAATCAACATAGCCCGAAGGCAGTTTAGCGATCTTATCGCGGTATTCTATAGATGATATTGGCTTGTACGATGAGAACATACTATACAATGCCGATGGTACACCGTAGGGTACAAGCGAGTAGTGCGATACATCGCCATACTTATCAAAAAAGTACCTGAAATTTGTGTTCTTAACTTCTTTAAGATTTTTGTCGTACTCTAATATTTTTTTTTGCATTTTTTCTACGTCACCGTCAGATGTTGCCATATAAAAGAATAAAGGTTTTTTAGCCTGTTCCAGCATTTTAGGCACCTGGGTTTCCATATCGGGGGCCAGTTCCGGGCTAAAGCAAATAAAGCCGTTAAAAATAGGATCCTGTTTGTACAGAAAAAAATTCAGGAAGCCGGCAGTAGTATCGTGCCCGGCAATAACTTTAAAAGGCGAGATGCGGTATTTTTTTTGAAGGTAAGGCATAAGTTCTGAGCTTATAAACTCGTAAAACTGGTTACCGCTACCTTCGGGCAGTCCTGTAGTTTCGCCTACACGGGTATCCTCTTCCCGCTGTTTATCTTCGTTCATGTTGATGCCTACTATGATAGCCTCTGGCAGATCATCCCAGTAGTTGGCATATTGAAGTGAGCCCCTAAAAGGCTCTACCATATATTCGCCATCTAAAACCAGTAAGAGCGGATACACTTTATCCTTATCCTCCTCATAATATTGTGGAAAAACGATGGTGATATCCCTCGTGGTATTTAATTTTTGGGATACAACCTCTTCTGTCCTAACCTGTGCAAACAGGGGCAGGGCAAAAAGGAGTAGGAGTAGTAAAGTATTCTTTTTCATTGTCTTACAATTTTGGGGGTAAAATAGCAAGGCAATTTAGTGATTATTTTTTTCTATACAGTAGCGGCAGTAATAAAAAAGACAGCCCGCCCAGAAAAATAATGACAGTTACCTGCGATGCCCAAACGATCCAGCCAAAAGCCGTACCGGCTGTGTAAGGAATACCGTACATGGCATAAATATTGGCAACAGCAACGGGAAACACCCCAAGCCCGCCATTGCTGAATGTAATGGCAATACTGCCCACAACAAAGGCTGTGGCCACGGCGCTAAAATCTAATCCGCTGGTTTCAGGCAAACAGTAAATGGTTATGTAGAAAACAAGTATGTATGTAAACCAAATGTAAAGGGAAAGCAATAAAAAAGGCCATTTATTAGGCATTTTAAACACACTTAGCACACCTTCTACCAGTCCTGCAATTTTTAATTTGAGTTTTTTAAGCCATTCTGCCCTTGAGTACATGTAAAAAAGTACCGAACAGATGAAAAGCAATCCGGCAACGAAGCCGTATACCAGCAGTTTTTGGAAGGGTATAGTGGCAAGGTAATCTTTAAGGCTGTTAAATTGCAGCAGTACAGTGCCGCCCATACAAAAAAGGAGTATAAAAAGGTCAACAACCCTTTCGGATATTATGGTACCCAAACCCTTATCAAACGGTACACCGGCATAGCGCTTAAGCACCAGTGCGCGGCTTACCTCGCCCGATCGTGGAATGGTCATGTTCATTAAGTAAGTAATGCACACGGCACCAAATTTTACAGGGAACGGCGCGGTGTAGCCCATGTGTGCCAGGGTGTACTTCCAGCGGTAGGCACGGGCTAAAAAGCCGGTAATGCCCACAAACAGGCCCAGGTATACATACAGGTAATCAGCGTTTTTAAAGCTAACCTTAAGCGAGTCTAATTGCTCTGCCGTTAGCTGCCTGTAGCTGTATATAATTAAAAAAACTCCCAACGCAAGTGGGAGTAGTATACTTAATAAACGGATTATTTTTTTCTTCAAAGCTTACGTAAGAGAGTTGTCTTTTTCGTTAGGGAACACTATAGCAGGCTTAAAGCTTTTGGCTTCCTCAAAATCCAGTGTGCCGTAAGAGATAATTATAATAATATCGCCTTTTTGCACTTTCCTGGCAGCAGGCCCGTTAAGGGTAATATCGCCGCTGTTCCTGTTTCCTTTAATTATATAAGTTTCCAGTCGTTCGCCATTGTTAATGTTCACGATAGAAACTTTCTCACCTTCAATCATATTCGCAGCCTCCATAAGTGCCTCGTCTATAGTAATGCTGCCTATGTAGTTTAAATCGGCTCCCGTCACCGTAACGCGGTGAATCTTGGATTTTACAACTTGAATTTGCATGGCGCAAAGGTAATTAATTTAATGAAATATTATCTATTAGCCTAACATTTCCTAAAAAAACGGCAACAAATGCCCTGTATTTTGTGTTTTCCTTTAATGTGGCGGGTTCAAGACTGTCCTCTCGTGCAATTTCAAAATAATCAGGCTTAAATTCCGGGTGGGCTGCAAAAGCTTCTGTAACATATTGTTTTACAGTGCTAATGCTCTCGTTTTTAAACTTATCCTGTGCCTCTAAAAGCGTTTTATATATAAAGGCGGCACCTGTTTTTTCATCGGGCGAAAGCCTTTCATTGCGCGAGCTCATTGCCAAGCCGCTGGGTTCGCGGGTTATTGGGCAGCCTACAATGTTTATAGGTATGTGGTTTTTTTCTACTAATTTCCTTACGATCTGCAATTGCTGAAAGTCTTTTTCGCCAAAGTAAGCGTTAGTGGGCTGCACAATATCAAACAGTTTTTTAACTATGGTACCTACGCCATCAAAATGGCCGGGGCGGTGTGCGCCTTCCATCTGGTTTTCAAGCCCGTCAAAACTGTAATGCTGCGATACGGTGTTGCCGTGGTACATTTCATCTACCCCGGGCGCAAAAATTATAATATCCGCGCTAAGCGTTTTTATTTTTTCGGCATCTGTTTCTAACGTTCGGGGATATTTTTCTAAGTCTTCCGGGTTGTTAAACTGGGTAGGATTTACAAAAATACTTACCACCGTGATGGTGTTTTGTGCTAAAGACCGCTCCATAAGCGCTAAATGGCCCTGGTGGAGTGCACCCATTGTAGGTACGAGCCCTATTGGGCTATTAGCCTGTATATAGGGCATTAAGTGGTTTTGTAAGTCGGCTTTTTTATTGAAAATCAGCATTGAATGTGTATTATTAACCATGCAAAATTAATATATAGTTATAAACTGGGCAAAAATGTTTAATTTTGCATGAATTTTTACACCCAAATAAATTAAGTATTGAAGATGGAGGATAAGAGGATATTGTACGTATCATCTGAAGTTGTGCCTTATTTGGCTGAGAATGAAGTTTCGCTAATGTCGTATGATGTGCCGAAAATGATAAATGATCAGGGCGGCCAGATAAGAATTTTTATGCCGCGTTATGGCAACATAAACGAGCGAAGGCACCAGCTGCACGAGGTAATTCGCCTCTCGGGCATGAACCTTGTAGTAAACGACATGGATATGCCACTTATTATTAAAGTAGCCTCAATCCCTAAAGAAAGGATACAGGTTTATTTTATTGATAACGACGAATACTTTAAAAGGAAAGCAACATTTAGTGATGAGGATGGTGTGCTGTACCCTGATAATGATGAAAGAGCCATCTTTTTTGCAAAAGGGGTGGTAGAAACCGTTAAAAAACTTAACTGGGTACCGGATATTATACATGTGCATGGCTGGATGGCTGCAATGCTGCCGGTTTACATGAAACATTACTATAAGGATGAGGCTCTTTTTGCCGATACTAAAATAGTAACATCTGTGTACAGCCAGGGGTTTGACGGTACGCTGGACAATGATATGCTTAAAAAAGTATTGTTTGATGCCGTGCCGGAGAGCGATGTTAATGTGCTTGCTGTGCCTAATTATGAAAACATAATGAAAGCTTCCATTGCCCATTCTGATGCTGTTATCATAGCGTCAGACGACCTTTCGGGCGATCTTGTTTCCTTTATAGAAAAGTCAGGAAAACCATTCCTGGAGTTTGTGCCTAAAGATAATTTTGCATCGGCATATACTAATTTCTATAGAAATCAGGTTTTATAGTAAACCTCCTAAAAAAAATGTATGAATAAGCGTTCTCTTTTTATAAAGATTTTTCTTTTTTCTTTAAGTTTTGTTTTCATGATGTCGTGCGATACGGATTACGACCAATTAGGGTCTGACGTGGTAGACGGCGACATTCACAACAATATTATAAAATTTGAGCCGGGTATTGCGGCTTATGATATGCCAACAGGCAGTGTACAAAGTAATAATATGGAGGTTAACACCCTTGGGGCATACAATCACCCTATATTTGGCACTACCGTAGCCAGCTTTGTATCACAATTAGAGCTTGGTACAACAGCCCCAACGTTCGATCAGCCTGTTTTAGACTCTGTATACCTTTACGTGCCTTACCACAGCACATTAGCTGTTACAGCAGCTGATGGATCGAGCACTTACACGTTAGATTCTATTTATGGCGATACAACTAATGCACCCACCTTTAGGTTAAGTGTTAAAAAGAACAACTTCTTTTTGCGTGATGCTGATGCAAGTAACAATAGTACTGTTGCCCAGAAATATTATACCAGTGACAGGGCTTTGATTGAAGGCGCGGGAGGCGAAAGCCTTTTAGCCGATGATGCAGGTACAGCTATAGAGGGAGTAGATTTTAGATACAGTGCTGCCGAAGTACACCGTAAAGCAACACCTCCGGGTGGTACGCTAAAAACGGTAGAGAACCTTGCGCCGGGTATGTTCTTAAATTTAAATAAGAGTATTTTCCAGACGCTTATTATAGATGCCCAAAATAGCGGGAACCTTGCTAATAACAACGTGTTTAAAAACTATTTTAGGGGTATTTATTTTAAGGCAGAACAAATAGGCGATAATTCTACTATGGCGGCTCTTAAATTTGCCAGCGGTGTTATTACCATGCGTTACAGGGATGTAACCCGTACCAACGGTACCATAGTGCTTAACGATGATGGTACTATAAAATATACCTACAAAACATTGTTGCTAAACCTTAAAGGTAATACCATAAACTTTTTAGAGAATACTGCTGTGCAACCGGCATATCTTGCGGCCATAAATACATCTACACCCATTACGGGCGACTCAAGGCTTTATGTTAAAGGAGGAGAAGGATCGGCGGCGTATATAGATATCAATCCAAACGATATTGAGTCGCTTAAAGCATTAAACAGTACCGGTAACGGCATACTTATTAATGAGGCTAACCTTGTGTTTTATGTAGATAAAGCGGCAATGGCGGGTGGCGTTAATGATGATATTACAGATCCATTGCGTGTGTTTTTATACGATGTAAACAACAAAAGGCCGGTATACGACTATTATACCGATGTAACCAGTGTTAATGGTTTTCCTAAATATCAAAAATATGTTTATGGCGGTATTGCAGAATATGATGCTACAGATAATGCCAGGGTGGCACGTTATAAAATACGAATTACAGACCATATAAATAACCTGGTAAATAAAGATTCTACCAATGTAAAACTGGGGTTGGTAGTAACAGAGAGTATTACCATTACGGGTAATAGTGCTGTTAAAACCCCATTTAATGCAGGCACACAGCAGGTTCAGGCTGTGCCGGCCGCATCTGTTATGCACCCTTTTGGTACTGTTCTTTTTGGGAACAATATACCGGTGGGTGATCCTAATTATGACAAGCGCCTTAAGCTTGAAGTTTATTACACAAAACCTGATTAATTAAATAGTATGTGCGGAATTGTAGGTTATATAGGGCACAGGCAGGCATACCCCATTATTATTAAAGGCTTAAAAAGGCTGGAATACAGGGGTTATGATAGTGCAGGAGTTGTATTATATGACGAAACAGGCCTTAAACTTAGCAAAACTAAGGGTAAGGTAAGCGACCTTGAAGAAAGGGCCGAAAAAGAAATTACTACCACAGGTAACATAGGCATAGGTCACACACGCTGGGCTACGCACGGTGTGCCGAATGATGTAAATTCGCACCCGCACCTTTCTAACTCAGGCAACTTAGTTATTGTACACAACGGAATTATAGAAAATTATGAGCCTCTTAAAAAAGAGCTTATAAAAAGGGGTTACGTATTTCATTCGGATACCGATACCGAAGTTTTAGTAAACCTTATAGAAGAAGTAAAAAAACAGGAACACATTAAACTGGGCAAAGCAGTGCAAATTGCCTTAAACCAGGTTGTGGGTGCTTATGCCATTGCTGTTTTTGATAAGCAAAACCCCGATGAAATTGTGGCCGCCCGTTTGGGTAGCCCACTTGCAATTGGTGTGGGCGAAGGCGAATTCTTTGTAGCGTCTGACGCTTCACCGTTTATTGAGTATACTCCTAACGCGGTGTATCTTGATGATGAGGAAATGGCTATCATCAGCCTTAAAAAACCGCTTAAAATTCGCAAAATTAAAGACGACTCGTTAGTTGACCCTTACATACAGGAGCTGCAAATGAACCTTGAGCAGATAGAAAAAGGCGGTTTTGACCACTTTATGCTTAAAGAGATCTATGAGCAGCCTAATGCTATTAAAGATACTTTTAGGGGTAGGATCCGCGTATCCGAAGGTATTGTTAAGCTGGCAGGTGTAGAGGATAACCTTCAGAAGTTTATGAATGCCGACAGGATTATTATTATTGCCTGTGGTACAAGCTGGCATGCCGGCCTTGTGGCAGAATATATTTTTGAGGAGTTTGCACGCATACCTGTAGAGGTAGAATATGCATCAGAATTTAGGTACCGTAACCCGGTTATCCGCCCTAACGATGTGGTTATTGCCATATCACAATCGGGCGAAACGGCCGACACCCTTGCTGCCATTAAACTGGCAAAAGAGCGCGGTGCGTTTGTGTTTGGTGTTTGTAACGTGGTAGGATCAAGCATATCACGCGAAACACACAGCGGTGCTTACACACACGCCGGCCCGGAAATTGGGGTGGCTTCTACAAAAGCATTCACAACCCAAATTACCTTGTTAACACTAATGGCGTTGCGTATATCGCGTGCTAAGGGTGCTATGCCAAGGGCAGATTACTTCCGCTACTTACAGGAGCTGGAAATGATCCCTGAGAAAGTAGAACAGGCTTTACAAACTAATTTAGAAGTGCAAACCATTGCATCTATATATAAAGATGCGCCTAACTGCCTTTACCTGGGCAGGGGATATAATTTCCCGGTAGCCTTAGAGGGTGCGCTTAAGCTAAAAGAGATATCGTACATTCACGCCGAGGGTTACCCTGCGGCAGAGATGAAGCACGGCCCTATTGCACTTATAGATGAGCGTATGCCTGTTGTAGTTATTGCGCCTAAACAGGAGCATTATGATAAGATAGTAAGCAACATACAGGAAATTAAATCACGTAGCGGTAAAATTATTGCCATTGTAACTAAAGGCGATACGCAGGTTAAAGCCCTGGCCGACCATGTTATTGAGATCCCGGAAACCAGCGACGCTTTATCGCCGTTGTTAACTACTATTCCGCTTCAGTTATTAAGCTACCATATTGCGGTTATGCGTAACTGTAATGTAGACCAGCCAAGAAATTTAGCAAAATCGGTTACGGTGGAGTAGGTTCTCTGTACAATTATATACTAACCCCTTAGGAATTTCTTAAGGGGTTTTTTGATTGAAAATTTTGTATGTTTGAGGAAGTTTGGGTCGGCAATGTTATACCGGACCAAAATTTTTAGTTTCAAATACCTACAATATGGTTTATGCTATTGTTTTAGTGCTGGCAGCGCTTGCAGGCTTCTTTTTATATAAAAAACCCAAGAAAGGTGTGGTGGAGGTTTTTCCTCAGGGGTGGGAGGAACTGTTGCAGGAAAATGTGCATTTTTACAGGGAATTGCCTGCCGACAGGCAACCTGAATTTAGGCAGCGCACGATGCAGTTTTTAAGCGAGGTGTATATTGAGGGCGTAGAGCTTGAAATTACCGACCTTGATAAAATACTCGTTGCATGTAGCGCGGTTATCCCGGTTTTTGGGTTTAAAGAGTGGCATTACTATAACTTAAGCGGTGTGTTGCTTTACCCCGATTATTTTAATAACGAACTGGAGTTTGCCGATACCGCCGCATCGCGCAACATTGGTGGGCTGGTAGGTTCGGGCAGGTTCGAAAAGCAAATGATTTTGAGCAGGAGGGCACTTTACCATGGCTTTGAAAATACTACCGACAAAAGCAATACCGGCATTCATGAATTTGTGCATTTAATAGACAAAATGGATGGCGCTACCGATGGTATCCCGGAGCAGTTACTGGCCAAACAGTACACAATACCGTGGATCGATCTAATGCACAAAACCATGGAGGAGATTAATGATGATAAGTCAGATATCCGCGAATATGGGGGTACCAACCAGGCGGAGTTTTTTGCAGTCGTATCGGAGTATTTCTTTGAACGCCCTGATTTGCTGGAATCCAAACACCCTGAACTTTTTAAGATGTTGCAGATGTGTTTTAATCCGGGGGAGCAAGCTGTTTAAGGATTGTTGAAAGCTGCCCGTTACTTCCAAATAGTTTTCACACACTATAAAACTAAATTTTGTTTTTGTTCTCTTTTAAGATAACTTTGCGTCTATGGCAAGAACAATTATATTTTACGAAAATCATTTTATCAGGTTCTACCAAGAGCAGGATGAAAAGATAAAAAGTAAAATTCAATATGTTCTTGAATTGATCAAGCAGGTAGACCGTGTACCTGAGAAATTTTTAAAGCATCTATCAGGCACGGATGGATTATATGAGATAAGGGTAGAATATCAATCGAATATTTACAGAATATTTTGCTGCTTTGATGAAGGTAAATTGGTTGTGCTTTTTAATGGCTTTCAGAAGAAAAGCCAAAAGACACCCAAAAATGAGCTGGAGAAGGCGACAGAGTTAATGAACGAATATTTTCAAAAGAAATAGCTATGGACAAATACAACAACATACAGTCGTTTGACGAACTGATTAATTTAGAACATGGAATAATCGGTACAGAGAGCAGGAATAAATATGAAGAAAGTTCGCAAATGTTCATAATAAGCGAAATGCTTAAAGAGGCTCGTAAGGATGCTAACCTTACGCAGGAACAACTGGCGGAAAAAACCGGGACAAAGAAAAGCTATATTTCAAAAATTGAAAATGGTAAAGGCAATATCCAGCTGTCTACACTAATCCGGATCTTTGAAGTAGGGCTTAACAAGAGGATTGGTTTAACTTTTCTGTGAAGATTAAATTCCCGTACAATTTCCCGAGAGCTAAATACTTAAAATAGCTATGATGAAAAATTTTTCAGACCCATGGAATTTTCATAATTCGGATAAAGGTCTTATATCGCCGAACGGCTTGTACAAAGTCATTTATCACAACCTAAATGAAATTGCAATGGGTGCGCCCTTAGGGGGTAAATGTTTTCTTGAAATTGGAGAAAACCAAAAATTTAAAATTAATGATTGGTGTGCAGGTCCACCGGTTTGGGATGTTAGTGGGCACTATTTGGCAATCCCTGTATGGATGAAAGTTGCCTTTAGAGGAACGATACAGAAGATGGGAGTTTTAGATTTGAACACTTTGGAATTAACTATATTTTCAAAAACATTTAAAGTTCTTGATTTGCATTCATTTGATGGCAAGATAATCAAAGCTATAAACAGTCCTGTTTTTAAACCAGCAGATGTAATTTTCAACATCGAAAATGAAAAAAAAGAAAAAATGGTAAAGTTGATAGAGTCATCATAATTCTACTAACTGACTGGCTTTTTTACTTCTTATCGCAACAATTTCTCAAAACAACCCGTGCTGCAATAACATTTGATAGTGTATTTACCAAAAAGGGCTTTTTTATTACAAAAAACGCAATAGTTTAATTTGCATAATTCAGTAATAAAAAACTATCTTTGCACCCGAGAAAAATAAGATTTCTCGCAAACGATAAATAGCTGTTTAATAAATACATAAGCAATGTCTAAAGTAATAGGAAAAGTTGCACAGATTATCGGGCCGGTGGTAGATGTGGTGTTTAACACCGAAAATGCCGCGCTTCCAAAAATTTATGATTCGTTAGAAATCACCAAAAAAGACGGTACATTACTGATACTTGAGGTACAATCGCACGTGGGCGAAAATACCGTTCGTACCATATCTATGGACTCTACAGATGGTTTAAGCAGGGGCCAGGAAGTTATTGGTACCGGCGCTCCCATCCAGATGCCTGTTGGTAGCGATATCTACGGACGTTTGTTTAATGTAATTGGCGACGCTATAGATGGCCTTGGCGACCTGCCTAAAGCAGGTGACAGTGGATTACCTATCCACCGCTCAGCCCCAAGATTTGAAGACCTTTCAACTTCATCGGAAGTTTTATTTACCGGTATTAAAGTAATCGACCTTATTGAACCTTATGCAAAAGGTGGTAAGATTGGATTATTTGGTGGTGCAGGTGTTGGTAAAACGGTACTTATCCAGGAGTTGATCAATAATATAGCCAAAGGCCACGGTGGTCTTTCGGTATTTGCAGGAGTTGGTGAAAGAACCCGTGAGGGGAATGACCTACTTAGAGAGATGCTTGAGTCGGGTATTATTAAATATGGCGACGACTTTATGCACTCTATGGAAAACGGCGGATGGGACCTATCCAAAGTTGACAAAGCAGGCATGAGGCAATCTAAGGCTACATTTGTTTTCGGACAGATGAATGAGCCGCCAGGAGCCCGTGCACGTGTTGCCCTTTCCGGCCTTACTATTGCAGAATATTTTCGTGATGGTGCCGGCGAAGGACAAGGTAAAGACGTACTTTTCTTCGTAGATAACATTTTCCGTTTTACACAGGCAGGATCTGAGGTATCGGCACTATTGGGCCGTATGCCATCTGCGGTAGGTTACCAGCCTACACTTGCTACAGAGATGGGTGCTATGCAGGAGCGTATTACATCTACCAAAAAAGGGTCTATTACATCGGTTCAGGCGGTATACGTACCTGCGGATGACTTAACCGACCCGGCACCGGCTACAACCTTTGCCCACTTAGATGCTACAACTGTACTTAGCCGTAAAATTGCCGAGCTTGGTATATACCCTGCGGTAGATCCACTGGATTCTACATCAAGGATACTTACCCCGCTTATTCTTGGCGATGAGCATTATAACACTGCCCAAAGGGTAAAAGAGATACTACAAAAATACAAGCAGCTACAGGATATTATTGCTATCCTTGGTTTGGAAGAGCTTAGTGAGGAAGATAAACTATCTGTAAGCCGCGCACGCCGTGTACAGCGTTTCCTTTCTCAGCCGTTCCACGTAGCAGAGCAGTTTACAGGTATACCGGGTGTACTTGTAGATATTAAAGATACCATTAAAGGCTTTAACATGATTATTGATGGCGAGTTAGACCACCTTCCGGAGGCTGCCTTTAACCTTAAAGGTACCATTGAAGATGTTATAGAGGCCGGACAAAAAATGTTAGCTGAAGCGTAAAAATAGTTTTCAGTTTACAGCTTACAGTTTACAGTAGCTGAACTGTTAACCGTTAACTTAAAACTTTTAACTAAAAGAATATGTTATCATTAGAAATAGTATCGCCGGAAGGCCATTTGTTTAAAGGCGCGGTAACATCGGTTACTGTACCGGGTGTAGATGGCGAGTTCCAGATGCTTAACCACCACGCTAACATCGTTTCGATATTGGCAGAGGGTAGCATCAAGATCGCGGTCCCTGATTTTAAGGCAAACACTTCGTTTTCGGATAAGTTTGTACGATCAGATAAAGACCAAAAGTTCTTATTGCCAATAAAATCAGGCACACTTGAACTTAAAGACAACAGAATCATTATTTTGGTTGATTAAAATTCATCTATACTTACTAAAAAACCCTTTCCATTAGTGTGGAAAGGGTTTTTTTATGCAAGGCACTCATCACTAATAAAATGTCTGCCTGCTGCGTTTATATAACATAATCTTTAGTATTTTAGAGACAGTATAGCACAGCAATATGGTTAAAACTACAAATGATATTATTATAAGCGAAAGGGAGCGCCCGGTTTGGCAAAGCGTTTTGGCCACGGTATCTTATGTGCTCATGGTAATTTTTATTGGGCTAATGATCTATGGGGTATATGAGCTGCCCGGCAGGCAGGGCTTTAAGGCGTTTGTAAGTTGTTTTAACTGTGCCGTTTTTATGCTGGTGTTTGGGTTGCGGTTCTCTGTGGTTACCAGTATTTGTTTTGATATGGCTACCCGCCGTTATAAAAAGGAATACAGGGTTGGCCGCGTAAAATTTGGCCGCTGGAAACAGCTGCCCGAAATTGAATATGTGTCGGTTTTTAAACAGGCAATTGTATTGCCCGGAGAAGACAATGCCCATATGTATACCGTAAACGTATGGTACGGGCACAACCAACACTTTACTATTTACACTAAGGCCGACGGTAAGCCTGCCTACGATATGGCATTATTTATTGCCACACGCCTAAAAGTAGATATGTTAGATGCCACCGACCCCCAAAATAAAATATGGATAATGCCTTATGCCGAAACCGATAGTTTTGCATTACCCCCTGCAAACATAAACAATAAAGGGCTGGGCTTTTAGAGGGATTATTGCCTGTTGTTTACGCTCTTAGGTAATTCATTACCACATGGAGCACTGTTGCTTTGCGGGCTAAGTATCAAACTGCGTTTACCCCAAAGGTCGGCTATTGCATTTATGGTTACAGTGTAGTTACCCTGTGTGGCTATTTTAGTATACGTAACATTCGCATTTTTATGGTGGCTCGGGATGGGTTTGTCGTAGCCCATAGATAAGTTAAGGTAGGCTTGCCCCTCAAGCACATTGATGTTATCAACCTGTACTGTAATAGATGAGCCTCTTTTTATAGGATCTATAATGATGCTTTTGTTTAATATAAGCCCATCTAAGTCACTACTTGTATTGTTAAATAAAGTAAGATTTACCTGGGCATTTATGGCTTGCGTTGCAAGTAATAGCAAGAATAGTATTAGTTTTTTCATGGTAAGGAAATTTGTTGTGTTGAAAACCTTACAAATACCTTACCAGTAATAGAATAGCAGCAAAACATTATATTTGTCTAAAGCCGATTTAAGCAATTGAATTCCGTGGCTTGGCCATGGGCAACATATACCCGTGATACTGTAGGGTATGATGCTCAAAACTTTAGTCAGGGGTGGTAGGATAGTAATAATTTTCGGCTTGAGCCGAATGTGAAGTGAAGACTGAATTTGGAGTTAAATAGTGGGTGCGGATATAAAATATCTGTACATAAACCTTCATTCACGTTTTATTGCTACTTTTAACATAACAAACATATTATGGGGAGTACTGTTATAATAGGTAAATCGCACTTTGTGTTGCGCGACAGGCTTTTAAGCGTGTTGTGCTTGCTGGCGGGTGCGGTATGCCTCGTTATAATTTATAGGTATTTTTATTACAATGAGCTTTTGTTAAACAAGCTTATTTATGTGCAGGCCGCAGTTTGTATGTTACCTGTTGTACTTTATCTTAGCGTGTTGCTGGCTGTAGAAAACCTTATATACCTTAATGCGGTAACCAATCGCTATAAGGCGGTAGTTAAGTTAGGGCCGCTACATACAGGCAAATGGAAGCAACTGCCTGAAACCGAATATGTATCGGTTTTTTACCAGCGTTATGAGAGCGAAAACATTAGAAGCACGGGTAACAAGCTTTTTTATGATGTTAACCTGTGGCCAGCTGCCGGTGCCCCGCTAACTATAGCGCAGTACTCCTCTAAACGCGAAGCCCTGGACGTAGCCCGACAAATTGCCGTGGCACTTAATACCGGCCTTTTAGATGCGACCAAAGCAGATGCTGTATGGCTTATACACTGCCCGGTGGTGGCTACAGCTTATTCTCATCTATATACTCCATAATATCGCCGGGCTGGCAGTCCAGTATCTCACAAATAGCCTCAAGGGTGCTAAACCTGATGGCTTTTGCCTTACCCGTTTTTAATATGGAAAGGTTGGCTGTGGTTATGCCCACTTTTTCGGCCAGCTCGTTACTGCGCATTTTGCGTTTTGCCAGCATAACATCAAGGTTTATAATTATGGGCATAGGCTAAATGGTTAAGTCGTTTTCTTCGCGCAAAAAGGCACCTTTTTCTGCCATGTGGTGCAACACCAATACCAGCTTGCCTATAAGGTAAATTAGTAAAAACACAGGTATCTCTGTTACAAAAAGCTGTAATGCCCTAAAAAAAATGGCTCCAAAAGCACACACAAGCACATACCTGCATTTGGCAAATATAAGTGTACCTTCTGCCGCACGCTTAAATTCGCGTGCTTGTTCCTCATAAAAGATCTCACCTTTCTTAAGCTTTACAAAGCACTTTCGTAAGCTTATCAAAACACGGGTAAAATAGGTGAGCAGCAAACCGTAGCAAGCTAAATAGTAAGGCATGAAAAACGCCTCAGAATTGTCGTATTTTAAAGCAGCATGATAAGGTGTAAAATTATGATTTAAAAACAGCAGGGCATTATCCGGATAAACAAAGGCAAAGCCGCAGCAAATAAAATTGTAGCCGGCCATACATGCTGCAACCACAATTACCAAACGCAGTGCAATTAGTATAACATTGAGATTATGTTTCATATCCTATACAGTTAAGTCGTTTTCTTCCTTTAAGCCTTTTGCTATGAGGAACACCTCGCTAAGTACCATGAAAAAGAGCCCCAAGCCAAGGGTTAGTAGGGTGTCGGTAATGGCGTTAGTAGATATTTCTATAGATTTTCCAATTAGTAGTTGATGAAAAATATAAGCTACCGAAATTATAAAATAACCTATTATAATAGCCTTGCCTATCTGGTTCAGGTTCTTAATAACATCATCATGAAATATCTTTTTCTTTTCAAAAAGTTCCAATACTTTTTTAAAGAGGTATAGCGCATAAGTAAAAAAGCCAAAGCCGGCAGCTACAGCAAATAACAATATAATGGTTTCTACACCTGCGGCACCGGCGGGTTCGCCATTAATTTTAAAGGGGATGCTGCCCGGTAAAAAGATTACCATTAAAATGCAGGGTACCCCAAAAAATATCCCTATCATACATAATACAAACAATATAGAGGCAAGGGTTTTGAGTATTGATAAATTTCTCATAGTTATATAGTTAAATCATTTTCCTGTTTAATTTGTGTGCCGTTCTTTACAATATCGGCTACAGCCAAAATGCCAATGCTAATACTAAAAAAGGTTATTAAGAATATTGCATCAATAAAAAGGTCTTCGGTTTCAATTGATTCTATTTGTAAAAAGTTTTCCACAGCTGCCATTACAGTAAAAATCAATAGCGTGTAACCGCCCCATTGTAGGTAAAGTGTGCTTTTATCATTAAAATAATTGTGCTTTATAAAGTAGGTAAGCGACTGCTTTATAAACAGTAGCGCATAGAAAAAGATAATGCACAATGCAATGTGTGTATAAATAGAATCTGAAAAGGTTGCTCTCATTGTTGGTGAGGAAATATATATCACTACCATTGTAATGGTAAACAAGAGCGTTATTGCTATAAGCACTATGAGCAGTGCATTGAGTAGTTTAATTTTTAGCATGATTTATATGGTTAAGTCGTTTTCCTGTTTAATTCGGGTACCGTTTTTAATGATGTCCGCTACAGCTAATAGCCCAATGCTTACTATAAAAAGCACGCCATGTTCTGAAGAGTTACTGATTAAGATCTCCGTTTTCATTACATCCATCAGGAGAATGGTTTTAATTGTTGCTATTATGGTGTAAGCTAAAAGAACATACCCGCCCCGCTTTAAGTATATGGCACTTTTAAAGCTAAAAAAGTTGCTTTCAATTGATGCTGCTATCGATCGCTGTATTTGGTACAAGCCGTAGAGAAAAAGAAAGCCCATTAGTATATTTACATAACCGATATACCCGTACATTTTGTATGAGTTGCGGATTATGGCAGAATCCCAGATTAAATAAAAACTGAGAAATATGCCTAAAATATAGATGCCCATAAATACAATGAGAGCCCAATTAAGAAACCTGATATTTTTCATGGTGGTTGATTTTAGATTCAGCAAATATATATAAATTATCGAAAAACAATAAAAAATAGTTGAAAAATAATATTTATTGCAAAATTGCCAGTTCTAAAAATTGTGTATTTTTGATATATGAAAGTTTTTCCGCAGGTGTTAACCGCAAAATTGCAGGAGCGTAACCAGGCCGGTGCATTGCGCCAGTTAGGTTGCGGTACCACCCTTGTAGATTTTAGCAGTAATGATTACCTGGGGTTTTCTGCATCCCGGCAAATCTTTGAGGGTGCTCACAACTACCTCCTTAAAAACAACATTACCCATAACGGCGCTACAGGATCCCGGCTTATATCGGGCAACCACGGCTTGTATACCATAACCGAGCGGTACCTGGCGGCATTTCATAACGTAGAGAGCGCTCTGATCTTCAATTCGGGCTATGATGCTAACGTGGGATTCTTTTCGAGCGTGCCGCAAAAAGGCGACATCGTATTGTATGATGAGTACATACACGCCTCTATACGCGACGGCCTGCGCCTTAGCAATGCCGCGGCCTACAAGTTTGCCCATAATGATATTGAGAAGCTTACAGAGGCTATAAAGCGCTTTAGGGAGAAAGGTATGGAGGGCGAGATCTATGTAGTTACCGAGTCGGTTTTTTCTATGGATGGCGATAGCCCCGATTTGATAGTTCTAACCGATATGTGCCAAAAGTACAACTGCCTGCTGGTGGTAGACGAAGCCCATGCCTTGGGAGTTTTTGGCATAAAAGGCGAGGGGCTGGTGCAAAGCCTGCAGGTACAGGACAAAGTATTTGCCCGTATTGTTACATTTGGTAAAGGGTTGGGCTGCCACGGTGCTGCCGTGCTTGGCTCCTGCTGTTTAAAAGAGTACCTGGTAAATTTTGCCCGTAGCTTTATTTACACTACCGGCCTGCCGCCGCATTCGTTGGCCACTATACTCACATCCTACAACTATTTAGAGCAGTCACATAGCGAGCGGAATACGCTGAAAGATATCATCAGTTTTTTTAAGCAGGAAGTAAAACGGCTGGAACTGAAAAGCTTCATAAATAGTACATCGGCAATACATTGTGCTATAGTGCCGGGTAACGAAAATGCACGTAATATATCGTCAGTTTTACAACAAAACTGCTTTGGGGTAAAGGCCATATTATCGCCTACGGTGCCTTTAGGACAGGAGCGATTAAGGTTTTGCCTGCACTCGTATACTACAAAAGAGCATATAACACAGGTGTTAGAGCTGTTGGCGGCTACTCTCCCTTCTTCATGATCTTCTCAACCTTGGTATCGCTTTCCTTATTTTTTTCTTTTTGTGCTTTAGCCCTTTGGGTCTTTCGTTCCCGTTTTTTAAACCAGTGGCTGTCTTCCTCGCCAAAAAGATAGGCATAAGGCTGGGTATCAGGGCTTAACTCAAAGAGTTTTTTAAGTATGGCAATGGTAGGTATTATTAATATCATGCCCAGTATACCCCATATAGCACCACCTATAAGCAGCCCTAAAAAGGTAACCAATGCATTTAGGCTAACGTTACCACCCGTTATTTTAGGGGTTAATACGGCACCTTCTAACAGCTGAATAAAGGTGAAAGCCACAACAACGGCTACGGGGTAAAACAGGCTATCTTTAGTTATAAGTGCAAACAAAAAGGGTAGTATAGCCCCCAGCGATGGCCCCAGGTATGGAATGATGTTGAGCATGCCTGCCAATACCCCAAAAAATATGGCGTGTTTTATACCTAACGCAAACAGGACTAATGTATTAACTACTGCAAGGATGAGCATTACCTTACCGGCGCCCATTATATAAGAGTGTACAATTTTGCGTATGGAAGTTAATTTGTCTAACAGGAATGTATTATCCTGTTTGCTGAACACTTTGGTTACAAATATGGCAAGGTGGTCGCGGTATATAAGCAAAAAGAAAATAAAAACGGGTAGTAATATAATGTTAGAGAGTGTGTTAAGCGTACTGAAGACCAGCTGTGTGGTACCGCCTTCTTCCGGCTGTACTATCTCTACCGCTTTTTTCATTTCGAAGCCGTGGGGCATCCCAAAGTCGAACCCAAAGTTGTCCATCGCCCATTTGTTGGCCATTATAACAAACTCGTTGAGTTTTGTCGCCAGGCCATCGCCCAGGTCGTTCATAAAACCACGCACCTGCAGGTAAATTAGCAAACAAATGCCACCAATAAATGCTACAAAGATGAGGAGGCAAATGGCTGCGCTTAACGAGCGCGGTATCTTTCTGCGTTCCAGAGCATTGCATGACGATGTGAGTAGCATGGCAATGTAGCCCGATATGAGCAGCGGCACGAGTATAGCTTTTGCTACGATCATAAAGAACACAATTATGATAATGAGCAGCGCTATAAAAACCGTTTTGATGTAATTAGGTACTTTTAGTTCCATATCAGTAAAAACATGTTAAATTTTAAATGTTTCCATTCAAAATTAGTAAATCTGTAGTGGGGTAATTATAATATTATATTAAAATAAAGTTCATGTTATGATAAAACTATGCAGGCATACTTTCTTTAAAAATACGCGCCAAACTATTTTGTATTTTTGGACTTTATAAAAATGTGTAAAATAGCGTAACTCAGAGTCCGAAAGTGAAATATTAAGCCTTTTTGCAGCAAGAAATATAATAAAAATACTACATGAAATTATTTATAACCGGCATTGGTACCGATGTTGGTAAGACCATTGCCGCAGCCATTGTTACCCAGGCCCTGGAAGCCGACTACTGGAAACCAATACAGGCGGGCGGCCTTCAAGATTCTGACAGTCATAAGGTTAAGAAATACGTAAGTAATAATAAGACGGTTTTCCACCCGAATAGCTATGCGCTAAACACGCCCGCAAGCCCGCATTTGGCCGCAGAACTTGATGGTGTTACTATAAATATTAGTCAAATTACTGAACCTGAGACTAATAACCACCTGGTTATAGAAGGGGCGGGGGGTGTATTTGTTCCGCTTAATGCGGAGGATACCATTATAGATTTGATACGCCCGGACTATAAAGTTATTGTGGTGTCGCGCCATTATTTGGGTAGCATCAATCATACATTGCTGACTATAAATGCTTTACAGCAACGCAATATTGCCATTGCCGGGATTATTTTTAACGGCGATGCTATGCCATCTACCGAGGATATCATCCTGAACAAGACAGGTTTAACCCTGATAGGCAGGATTGAGAATGAACCCTACTTTGATGCTAATGTAATAGCACAATATGCGGATGAATTTAGGGGTAATTTATTGAATTTAAGCAATTTAAATATTTAAGATTGAAAGATTTAGAACATACAGAGGAAATTCCCCCTTTGGGGATCAGGGGGCTGTTAGAGATTGATAATCAGTACCTTTGGCACCCGTATACCCAGCATAAAACGGCCGCAACGCCCATTGCCATTACCCATGGCGAAGGTGCCCTGTTGTGGGACGAGAACGGCAAACAGTATATAGATGCCATAGCTTCATGGTGGGTTAACCCATTTGGGCACAGCAATATATATATAGCTGATGCCATTTATAAACAGCTCACTACATTAGAGCATGTACTGTTTGGCGGCTTTACACACCAGCCTGCTACCACGCTGGCGCAGAGGCTAATGGCTTTGCTTCCAAGCAATCAAAAGAAGCTGTTTTTTTCCGATAACGGGTCGACTGCTGTAGAGATAGCTATTAAAGCATCATTACAATACTTTTACAATCAGGGAGTTAAACGCACAAAGATTATCGCTTTTGAGAACGGTTTTCACGGCGACACCTTTGCGGCGATGGCTGCCAGTGGTATCTCGTTCTTTACAGAGGCATTCCGCGGTTCGCTGATTGAGGTAGCGCGCATTCCTGTACCGACCAAAGGTAACGAGCAGGCGAGTTTAGATGCTCTGAAACAGTTAGTTACCACCGGTGAATATGCAGCTTTTATCTTTGAGCCTTTGGTTCAGGGGGCGGCCGGTATGGTTATGTATGAGCCTGAGGCTTTAGATACTTTGATTACTATATGTAATGACAATCAGGTATTTACCATTGCGGATGAAGTAATGACAGGCTTCGGTAAAACGGGTAAAACCTTTGCCTGCGACTACCTTACCACCCAGCCGGACATGATGTGCCTTAGTAAAGCCCTTACCGGCGGCACTATCCCTATGGCTATCACTACTTTTACGCAGCAAATCTTTGATGGTTTTTATGATGATGATGTTAATAAGGCGTTATTCCACGGGCATACCTTTACCGCTAACCCTACGGGCTGTGCGGCCGCATTGGCAAGCCTTGAATTGCTGAATACCAGTGAGATGCAAACTAATATTGTACGCGTAAACAGCAGGCATTTAGCGTTTAAGTCGGCGATTGAAAAGCACCCAAGGGTTAAAACGGTACGGGTGCTGGGCGTTATTCTGGCGCTGGAAATTACACGGGAGGGCAATGAAGATTATTATGGTAATTTCCGTAATAAACTGTACGATTTTTTTATAGGCAAAGGTATCATTATAAGGCCGGTAGGCAATATTGTGTACATTTTGCCACCTTATATTATTAGCGATGAGCATTTAACTGCCATTTATGAAAATGTAACAGAAGCAGTTGAAACTATATACTAACAACATACTGTAATTTTGTGATACACATAATTTTACGGGTTGCATAACCGCCCTGTTTTTATGTTTGGCGTACTTTTGCAGAAAATAATACTACTTTGGCAACACCTGTTTCCATTACATCTATAGCATCTTTTTCGCCGTTGGGTGACAATCCTAACAGTGTTTGGGAGAGCTATTTAACTTCCAAATCGCTAATAAAAAGTACGTTGATAGGCGGTAAAAATGTACCTGCGGCGGCACTATCTCAAGAGCTTGCCGCACAGGTTAACGAACTAAAAAACAGTAATCAACACTATAAAAATGTAGACAAATCGGTTTTATATGCGCTGCTTGCCGCAAGGGCGGCTGTTGCAAAGGCCGGTTGGAATGAGGATGATATTTTTGGTATTAACGTAGGCTCTTCCCGTGGTGCTACAGAGCTGTTTGAGAATCATTTAGAAGAATTTTTGAGCACAGGTAAGGCAGCGGTACAGGCATCGCCGGCTACTACGCTGGGCAATATTTCCAGTTGGGTGGCGCACGATCTTAAGAGCACCGGCCCTGAAATATCGCATTCTATTACATGTTCTACGGCGCTGCACGCGCTTTTAAACGGTGTGGCATGGCTGCGTGCCGGTATGGCCACTAAGTTCCTTGTAGGAGGCAGTGAGGCACCGCTAACGCCCTTTACCATTGCCCAGATGCAGGCCATGAAGATATATTCTAACGACATTGATGGCGATTACCCCTGCCGTGCTTTAGACCTTGCTAAAACCCAAAGCAGCATGGTGCTGGGCGAAGGCGCCGGTATGGCATGCCTGGAGGTTGGGCATGTGCCTGGTGCACTGGCATATATAGAAGGTATAGGCTATGCTACCGAGGTTTTACAGCACAGCGTATCCATCTCTGCGGAAGCAGATTGCATGCAAAAATCGATGCGCATGGCATTGGAAGGTGTCGATCTTGCTGAAATTGATGCTGTTGTAATGCATGCCCCCGGCACGGTTAAAGGCGATACATCTGAATATGCTGCGCTGCAAAAGGTTTTCGGTGCTAACCTGCCGCTACTTACCACCAACAAGTGGAAGATAGGCCATACCTTTGGCGCTTCGGGCTTGCTAAGCCTTGAATTTGCTGTATTAATGCTACAGCACAACCACTTTATACCTTCGCCATTTATGCCACAACAGGCAGGTAAGCCGCTTAAAAAGATACTGGTTAATGCAGTAGGCTTTGGCGGTAATGCAGTTAGTGTGGTGGTTTCAAAGTCGTAAAGTCGAAAGTCTTAAAGTTTAAAGTGGCAGAGTTGCAAAGTTACTAAGTTACTTTTTAAAATAAAAAGCCCCACTAAATCTTAGCGGGGCTTTGTTTATATATACTGCTGTTGCAGTGTTATTTAGATTTTTATTTTAGTTTACCCCGGGGTTTACTACGTCCCGGGGCTACATCCAACTAAAAAATTACTAAAACATTATAATGATAAACATTATAAAGTTACTGTTAGCCAAAGGTAAGGCATAATTACCTAACGTTAATGGCTTTATTGTTAGTATAGTAAAATTTTTAATTTTTAGTTTACCCCGGGGTTTACTACGTCCCGGGGCTACATCCAACTAAAAAATTACTAAAACATTATGATTAGTTAACCATAATTTTCTTTGAAATAACCTGGCCACTCTCCATGGTTATCTGTACTATTAATACCTGCTGGGCTACATTAATATCGGTAGTAGCAAAGTCTGTGGCATCTACATTTCCTTTAGTGAAAAGGGTTTTGCCAAGAATATCATATACTGTAACCGCTTTCATGTTAGCAGGTGCTTGTATGTTTATTTGTTTACCATTGCGGTATACAACCAGTTCTTTAGCATTTAATACCGGTGTATCTGTACCTAACTGTGCTTGCGGAGCATATACAAGCTCGAAACGGTTATCAAACGTGCCAATTTCAGTTGTAAATGCATAGCTGCTGTTAGTAATGTTATTTGTTGTACCGGTAAGCCTGTCTACAACATAAACTTCCTGTCCTGCGGCAAATACACCATCTACGTGGTCTAATGCAATTTCAAAGTTACCTGCAAGGTCTGCTTTAAAGCCAAGAGCTACTTTATCGGTAGCAACAAAGTTACCACGAGACTGTATAATTAACTGTAAAGGCTCTGATTCTGATTGTAATAGCGAATATAAGCTAATATTTCCGGCTGTCAATACTTTTCCGTCATAACCATTATCATAATCTAAAGATGTTGCAGGGTTGTATGCTACAACGGCCTGTGTAAAGTCGCCCGATGTATTGGTAATGTTGATCCACATACGGCCCGGTGCTTCGGTAGAAGTTGTTTCATCCTCCTGTGTATCCTGACCCATTTTAAAGAAGAAAGTTGAATTGTTCTTAACACGCATATTGTTCCTGAAAACCACTTCTTTACCAGTTGTAAGAGCTTTTACAATAAAGCCCTGGCCTGTATTAAGTACACCTTTATCGGCATCTATAGTATAAGGATCTGTAATTGCAGTGTTACCATCAGCACTTGTCCCGCCCGGAGCTGCATTTGCAGTATAGGCCTCTAAGTTACATGCAGAGTAGGTAGTTTGTGTATGGTCGTTGGTTTTTCTCCAGAAATACAGCGTACCATCTATCACATCTATGTTTTGAGAGATGAAATCTCTTATGCTTATTGGCGACGGGTAAGGGTTACCTATGGCGTTAAAGCTCTTATCTGTACCTGCAAAATATTTTAGAGGTAATTTTATAACCCCGTTGTTTGGAGTACCTTCAAAAGAACCTTCAAAAGTATAACGTGCAGTACCCTGGTAGTAACCGTTGTTTGTTGTACCGTTTATAGCATTAGGCATACGTATAAGGTAACCTTTACCTAAGGCAAATTTAGTAGTTGCCGGGGTAGCTATAGAGGCGTATTGGTTTAACTCAGTCATAAACTCATAAAAACGGTTTACAGCAGTAAACGGAGAGAACGTGCCAATGGTTTGGAAACCTGAAGTCCTTGAATCTACAACCGGTGAAGACCACATAGTGTAATCAAGCCTTTTAAGGAAACCACCTTTTCTTTTAATGGTAACCGTACCAGCATTTTTATCGTTCTCTACCTGTTGAAGGTTAGAACCGCTATTAAAAGTAAGAGTTGCGCCTGTTGCCACGTTAACACTGTGCTGAACGATAGCATTAGAATTTCCTGTAAAAATTACATCTGCACCTGCAAGTACGTAAATAGAACATGCGTTAAATGTACCACCTGTTTGGGTAAAGTCGCTGTTAAAAATAACATCTTTAACGCTTGAAGGTAAACCATTACTCCAGTTTGTGCCGTTAGGCCAAAGTGTAGTGCTGTATGTTGTAGATGAATCACAGTAAATACCTGCGTTAGATCCCGGTGCCGGTATAACCAGCGGGCCCCACTCATCTGCACCCATATCTGGCGTTGCAGCGCTTCTTTTTTGTCCGTCTATATCTTTAGTAACTACAGTAATCGGAGTACCTGTGTTGTTGATACCTGTGTTTTGTGTGTTAGCAGTATCTATGTGAAGATCTGATGCATCGGCAAATACAGGGTTAATATCTGTTGTGTTAGTATCAAGGCCGGTAGCCGTTTTCCAGGCACTTAGCGTTGTAATATAGTTAGCGCTGTTAGCATCGTTTTGGCCTGTGCCAAAGAAACCTATCCTGTCAGATGAATAATAATCGTTGTAATCAAGGTTAGTTACCACACTACTTGTTGCTACGTTAGTAGCTTTAAGAAGTATGATGGCACACCTTCTTGTACCGGCTGTTTGTGTATTAACAAAAATATTATTTCTTACATCTGTTGCAGTAATACCATCGTTTATTAGTAGCGCAGCGCTATAACCATTACCGTTTTGGTTTTTGTTAAGTACCACCGTGTTATGGTAAATTTTATAACCGCCACCCGAAGCCAGGTAAATACCAAAGCCGTTTTGTACAAGGCTTCCGCTTGCATTACCCGATACATTGTATATAAAGTTGTTAGCTATTACAATGTTTGAGGCTGCGTTTGTTGAAGCCATTGCGATACCTGCAAATACACCATTTTCTGATGCTGTTTTAGTAAGTTCTTTAATGTTATTCTTAACGATAGATCCGTTTTGAGAGTTGTTAGCTACATATATACCTGTAGAAGCTAAACCACCATCCGATGTATCCCTTAAAAGGTTATATATCTGGTTTTCAGAATACTCAAAGCCATTTACGTTACTTAGGTAGGCCGGCAGGATAATAGTTTCTGCATTAGTTTCAGAACCAAGGTCGTTCTTCTGGATTACCTGGTTTGTTGCAAATAAGCCTGTTGAAGCACCACCAAGAATGTAGATACCCTGTTTAACATTAGTAAAATCGTTTGCCAGTACTGTAAGCCCGCTGTTGTTTGCAAGCGCATTACCCATAGTAATGTCATGGTTGCCAACATTGTTATTTGCAATAGATTCGGTATTATTACCGGAATAGATACCTATACAAAACTTACC
This sequence comes from Flavobacterium zepuense, assembly GCF_007097145.1. Lineage (GTDB taxonomy): Bacteria > Bacteroidota > Bacteroidia > Flavobacteriales > Flavobacteriaceae > Flavobacterium > Flavobacterium zepuense. The sequence goes on from NZ_VJVZ01000011.1 coordinate 192,643, forward strand.
GCCCTGGTTTTTAACACCCTGCCTTATTTTTGTATATTTTATAGTAACGTTTGTACTGCCGTTCGTGCTGTTAGATGCTACCCAAAATACAGTTCTGTTAAGGTAGTTTAATGAGTTGTTATTAAATACGGTAAGGTTTAATGATGTACCCCCTGTTGTATTACTACCATCAAATATTATGTTATCGGCACCGTTTAATTTAAATATGGCAGCTGCCTGATAGTTGTTGTTGTTAATTGTAATGTCGTTTGCTTTTATTGTAACGTTCTTACCGGTAGCAGGCTTAAAAGTAACCGTATTAACAGATGACGTACCTGTAAATTGGTTTATAGTTAAAGGGAAGCTTTCGCCGCTTGCCTCATTATAAAGTGCATTTGAAAGTAAAAATGTTACCGGGCACTGTACACCGTTATTGTTAAGGTAGTTAATGGCCTGGGTAATGGTTGTAAAGTTACCTCCTGTACCTACAGTGTAAGTACCGCATAATGCTCCTGTTGTAGTTTGGTTTATCACGGTCATATTTACAACACCAGTAGCATAAAGCCCGTAAGCATTATAAAGCCTGTAATTAAAACTATCGGTACCTAAGTAACCGTTTGTTGGGGTATAGGTAATGGTGTTATCTTCGTTAATAACCGCTGTACCATGCTGAGGAACAACACTTACGATAAGGTATGCTAATGCGCTGTTGCCCGATGTATCGTTTGCAAGTACGTTAAGTGTGATAGCGGTATTTTTTGGTGTTGTAGCAGGGTCATTAGCAACGGTTGGTGCTGTAGGATTTACAACAGTTATTGTAGCCGTTGTATTAGCCGATGATTTGCCATTTGTATTAGTAGCCTTATAAGTAATAACGCCGGTTGCAGTACTATTATTTGTAGGGGTAAAAATAATCCTGTTGTAGCTATCTACAGTAGCAGTACCGTTGGTTACACTTACAATAGTTACACCATTTAACGTGCCGCTGCCGGCAGTATCGTTAGCAAGAACATCTATTGTAGTAGCTATGTTTTTGCCGGTTGTAGCAGTATCTGCATTAGCTGTAGGGCTTGCAAATGGTGTTACAGTTACGCTTACCGTAGCGGTAGATGTATAGGTATTACCCGGACTTTTAATTGTATAAGTAAAAGATGTAGTACCGCTAAAGGTACCGGGATTGTAGTTTACAGTATTGTTAGCATTTAAAGTTACCGTACCCTGGCCTGTAGCAGGCTGTGTAACAGTTACGGTGTTTATTGTAGTGCCGGTAGCAACATCATTAGATAAAATGTTGAAGTTGCTTACAGCAACAGTTTCTGTTGTGCTAATAGCATCGGCAGTAGCAATTAAACCTGTTGAGCTTGCGACGGTGCCAGTTAAAGATGGACCCGCTGTGTTTTGGTAATTTGTATTTCTAATATAAAAATCGCCATAACCTGTATTGCCTTGTCCATAAATGTAAAGCCTTATGTATAGTGTAGTATTTTGCATTACCAGCATATTGCCAAAGTTTAGGCTCAATGCAGTGTTTGCTCCCTGTGTAAGGGTTTGCTCTGTACCTAATAGTGTACCATTGCCGGTAAAGGCAGAACTTGTAGAATACCTTACCTGCAATTTCTGTGCGCCGTTATTGCCGGTTGGAGATAGATAGGTAAAGTTAAATTGTGAAAGAGTTGCATTGTAGCCACTTGCAGGTGATATAGTAAATTCTATATATTTTGCATAGCTAATAGGATTGTTTGCTGTTCCTGTCTGGAAGCCGTTAACCCTGTAACCGGAGCCGCTGTTAGTTTGTCCGTAGTTGTTGTTTTCAATCGAAACTCCACCAACAGGTGTCATTGTGCCTACTGTAATGTTACTTCCATAAACTGTGGGCGTTGTAGTATTCCATGTGGCAAGGTTTTGTGCAAAACCAACAAAGGAAACTAAGAATAGTAAGGTAAATAATTTTTTCATTTTAGTAAAATTTGGTAGTTATGGGGGCATAACTAATTTTTTTGTGAACGCAGGGTTAACCCTATTAGATTTTATATTTAAGAATGATATTGTGGTGTTTAAATTGCCACTCTATCTCCTTTAATAATCTTCTTATTTTAGTAAGAAAATTTTCCGTCGGTCAATATAAATGGGGGCATGTTATATTAAAATAGCATTAGGGCGGGGCTGCCTTAATATTGTAGTGTGCGTACTTTAATTTTCATTTGTGTTAAGATTTAGTAATTAGTAAAAGGATGTTTTATCGATGAAATGCATATTATTGCTGCTCAACGGTACAAAGTAACATCGATTTTTTTAAATCTTAAAGAAATGTTAATAGATAAAATATAGACAACTATAAATTTTATTTATAGATATTAATTGATAATCAGTAAGTTACAGATTAACGGAAAATTTTATAGACAAAATGCATAGACAGGGTCAAAAATGGACATCAGATTTGGGTCATTTTCTTAAATTCTTGTTAAGGAAATCTTAAATTAAATTTCGGAAAGGAGTTTTTCGAAATCGGCATCTTCTTCCAGTTCCATTTTTTTTCTGATGCGATATTTTTTTGTAATTACACTTTCGTGAGAAATTTGTAGGAGCGATGCAATTTCTTTATTTGAAAGTTTAAGCTTTACAAGCGAGCAAAACTCAATATCGTTTTTAGTCAGCTTTGGGAAACGATTTTTAAGCTCGGTGGCAAAATCGGGGTTAAGATTATTAAAACGTGTTTCAAATTGTTTCCAATAATCTTTTTCCTTTATTAGCTGTTGCAGTTCTTTTTTAACTTCTGAAACACTGCCGTAATTGTTGAATTTATCTAAAAGGGTATTTATATTTTCATAAAAACTGGCTATCCGCAATGCCATAGAAGTAGCTTCACGTTGTTTTTCATCTATAATAGCTTTTTGATTGTTGCTTATTTCCTGCTCATAATCGCGTTGCTGTTGTGCGAGGAGTTTATCTGCCAGCGTATTTTTATACCTTTCCTTATTAAGGCGGTGCCTAAGCCTGTACCCTCGTATGTACATAAAGCCTATTATAATTACCGCAAGGCTTAGTATTATATACAGTATAATAAGCAGGTTTTCCCTGTCAAGGCGTTTTTTAAGCATTTGGTTTTTATCTCCCAACACTTTTGTTTGATACTGAGCCTGTACTTTTTGCTCCTGCAGGCCATTGCCCACCTGCCTCAAGGAGTCGCAAAGCCTTAGTGCCTCGGTGAGCGCGCGGTTGCCCTCTTTAAGGTTGCCGGTCTTGGTATAAATGGCTGCAGCCGACTTTTCATATTCAAACCTGTCCTGCGTGGTGCTCTTGCGGTAGGCTTCAGAATTTTTAAACGATGCCATAAGTGCCGTGGCATCCTTGTAGCGTTTGGCTTTATCAAGCACATCAAGGTAGTCACCAAATATATTGGCCGAAAACCGCGATGTGGTACCTCCTAAAATGGCATAGGCTTTTTTATAATAGCCTAATGAGCTTTCCAGTTTTCCCCTGCGGTTCTCTAAATTGGCAAGGCGGTAGTATAAAACAGCTTCAAGTTCTTTGTCGCCACCTTTTACAACATCGGGCAATGAATTTTCAAGGAGGCTAAAAGCTTCATCAAGCCGGTTAACCTCTATGAGGCACTCGGTATAATTAACTACAGCTATAGTGTATACCTTGGTGCCTTTTGCTCTTTTGTTATTCTCAAGATAATCTTTAAAAAGATCTATAGCAAAGGCGTAGTTATTGGTTTGTATATAGGTATTGGCAAGGTTAAGCTTTAATAGCGGAATATAGCATGGGTTCTTTGCCTTTTCTAACAGGCTGATACCTTTTAATAAATAGCTGGCCGATTGCCCCATATCATCGGTACGGAAGTAATACGTAGCAATGGTTTGGTAAATAAGCGCCTGTTTTACCGGGTTATCATTCTTTTTATTTAATGCCAGTGCTTTATTGGCACTTTGCAGCATTTGCTTATAATCAGTTAACTGCTCGTATGCAATTGCGGCATTAATATGTACATAAATTTGCAGTGCAGAATAATCGCTAAGCAGGTTTAATGCTTTATTGTAGTGTTTAAGAGCGTCTTCGCGGTTGCCTGCAAAATCCCTTAATATGCCTACTGTTGTTAATGCCTTTGCAATTACGGTATCATGGGCTGTGGCCTCGCTTATAATAGTTTGCGCGGCTATGCCTTTATCTTTAGCCTGTTGCAGGCCGGTATAATCGGCTTTAAGCCAATAATCGCTGCATGCGTGTGCATTGTTTTGTGCGAGGCAGGGCAGGGTAAAAAGCAGGAACAGGAATAGTTTCATTTGCAGGATTAAATTGCCATGAGCAGTTTTTCAAATTCCGAATCGTCGTTAAATTCCATTTTCTTTTTAATGCGGTACTTTTTGGTAATAGCACTTTCGTGCGATATTTGCAGTAGCGCAGCAATTTCTTTGTTTGAGAGGTTAAGTTTTAAAAGCGAGCAAAACTCAATATCATTTTTAGTAAGCTTAGGAAATTGCAGCGTTAGCGAGTGGGCAAAATCAGGATGCAGGCTGTTAAAGCGGGTTTCAAACTGTTTCCAGTAATCCTGCTGGCGCGACAGTTGTATAAGTTCTTTTTTAAGCTCATCAGCATCAGTAATTTTGCTCTCAATAATATTATTAATATTATCCTGGTAACTTGCCATACGCAATGCTGTAGAAGTAAGTTCGCGTTGTTTTTCTTCTATAATTTCTTTTTGAGCATTAATAAGTTCCTCTTCATGGCGGTGCTGCTGCTGTAACAACACCTTATCAGCTTCCGCCGTTTTAAGTTGTTCTTTTTGCAGTTTGTCATGCAGCCAGTAACTTCTTGATACCACTATTATAAGAATAGTAAGTGCCACAACCCCAAAAATATAAAAAGCATTAAGCTTTTTTTCTATCTCTATATTTTTTTGGAGTGCATTATTATTGGCTTCAAGCGCAAGATTTTTTTCGCGTTGCAATTCTGTCTGAAATTTAGCCTGCACCTCTCTAATAGCCTCCTGTTGTTTATCGGTAGCGATAGAATCCATAATATCTATAGTGTGCTGATACGCCTTTATGGCTTCCTTATCGTTGTTAGTTGCATTATAGGTATCGGCAACGGCATTTTTATATTTAACCTGATCTTCTTTATTGGCGCGGTTAAAGATCTTCATAGCGTCGATTTTTTTGATAACAGCCATGGCTTCAGGATAATTTTGAAGCTTATTTAACGCCTCTATATACATACCTGCAATACCTGTTAGCCAATAGGACTTTGTGTATTGTAAATTATCAAAAGCTTTTTTAAAGGTGGCTGCAGCTTTGGTTGTGTGGCCCTGCCTAAAGTTTAATGCGCCAATTTTAGAATAGCAAATACCTAACATTTCCTTATCGCCATAATTAGCTAAACCACTCAACGCCTCGTTGAGTACCTTTTCGGCTTCGCTATATTGTTTTGATGTTAGTAATGCATCGCCCAGATTTACCTGTGTAAGATAATAGTTTTTAAGCATGCCAATAGCTTTAAACTCCGGCAGGCATTCTTTGTAGAGATCTATAGCAAATTTAAGGTTGCCCATTGCCATGTAGGTATTGGCAAGTTTTTGCTTAACGGCAGGCAGCTGGCGTGTATTTTTCTCTGCTTTTAAAATGGCAATAGACTTTACCAGATAATCAACAGATTTATTATAGTCCAGCATATAATTATAATTACTGGCCAGTTCGCCATAGGCCATGGCAACGCCCACCTCATTTTTTTGCTTTTTGTTGAGTTCGATACTTTTACTAAGGTATTCTATAGATGTTTTGTAATCGCTCTTATTCCTGTAGCCAATAGCAAGATTCATTAAGCTGCGCACCTTATTTTTAGGATAACCATCAAGGTAAGTAAGCGATTTTTTAATGTAGTAAATAGTAGAATCGGGTTGGCCCTTCATGCCAAAATACATACCGTAAAGATTGTAGGTATTACCGTAAATAGTGTCGTGAAAACTGCCTTTTTGAGCAAGAGTGCGCTTAATAATCAGTAATGCACTATCCGGGTAGGAGTAAATGAGCCTGCGGGTTTCCTTTTCGGCTTTCGCAAAATCATAGTCGGGCCGCTGGGCAAATGATAAAGTAGTAAATAGTAAGAAAATGAGGCAGAGGCTCTTAATCATAACTTTTTTTGGGCAGATGAGGGTTAGTATCTATGCACCAATTTAACTAAATTTTATGAAAAACAAATAGTTTAGCCTTCTATATCGATAACTGACATTTTATCGTATACCAAATGACTCTCAAAACCTTTACGCAGAAGGTAATCGGCCAACTTTTTTTTCTTTTTCAATACATTTCTTTCGGCAATGCTTTGCCATTGTTTCTCTGCAAGGGCATTAAAGCTATCGATATAATCGTTGTCGTTTATTTCCTTAAGAGCGGTATCTATATTATATTTTGAGATACCCTTTGCCTTAAGCTCCATTACAATGCGGCGCCTGCCATAATTTTTAATCCTGAATTTACCCCGTGCAAAACTGCATGCAAAACGTTCTTCATTCAAAAAATTATGCTCAATAAGGTGTGCCATAATAACATCTATGGCCTGCGGAATCATATTTAGGCTCCTTAATTTTTGGTGTACCTCTTCATGGCAGCGGTCCTGGTAACTGCAATAGTACTCCAGTTTACGCTTAGCCTCATCTACCGAATATGATTTGTAGGGTTCGTTCATTGCGGTGTAAATGTAAAAAATAAACGGCAATCGTGAAGTAATATCAAACGTTTACAACTACGTCTCTACAAATTGGTAGTTGTAGTCTAAAAATCCAATCATCCAAAAATCTGGCTATCTAATTAACCGGTATATTCAAATTCTTGTGGGTATTAACAACTGCCATTTTATTTTTATAATCTATCCAATCCTGGCCTTTATAGCGCCTCATAAAATTATCAAAGTAGCGCATTACGGTAATGTTGTACACGGCTTTCATAAGATTGGCCGGCTTTCTTGGAAAAGCCCTTAAGCTCATAGAAAACCCAGGTGTAAGGTACTTCATGTAGTGCCAGTACCCCTCAGGCATGTAAAGCATTTCGCCATGGCTTAGGTCGGCCACCAGGCCATGGGCATATTTAAGGGCAGGCCATTTTTCGAAATCAGGGTTATCAAAGTCAATGTCCTCACGGGAGATGAGTGCGTGCGGCACTTTGTACAGGTACGGCGTTTGATCTGGGGCGAAGAGGATGCAGCGTTTTTTGCCGTTAAAGTGGAAGTGCAGGATATTGCTGAAATCTATATCGTAATGAATGAATACCTTAGAATTTTCCCCGCCAAAAAACAGCATGGGTAGTTGTTTTACCAGCTTTAGGCCAATATCCGGCCAACGGAAATCGTTTTTTAACGACGGTACTTCCTTCATTAAATTATAAAGAAATATCCTGTAATTGGTGGGCTTAGACTGAAGGAGGTCTATATACTCGGCCATTTTCATTTTGGCATGGGCCTCGTTAAAACCATCTTTATGCGACACGGGACGGTCATCATAAAGGGGTACGGTTTTGTCTCCGGCAATGTTTTTTATATACTCAAGTTTCCATTTCTCATAAGCCGGCCAGTCTTCGGTAAGGCGCTCTATAACAACAGGTTTTTGTTTTTTTACGTAATTGTTATAGAAATCTTCTTTGGTAATGGTTTTAACGCGGTCAATCTCAGTCAGATTTATGGGCATAGTTTTACCTATTTTACTAACACAAAATTAATAAAGCGTTAGCAAAATGTAAAATAACAAAATCTTAAATTTTACCCAATTAAACGCAAACAGCCCCTTACAATAAGGGGCTGTTATATAACTCTTGTTGTAATTATTTTACTATGAGCCTTTTACAATAATAAACTCATTACGGCGGTTTTGAGCGTGCTGTTCATCTGTACAGTTATCTCCACAGTTTACCTTAGGTTCGCTTTCGCCATAACCCTGCCCGCTGATCCTTTCTTTAGCAATACCTTTAGAGATAACGTACTGCACCACGGCCTTAGCCCTTTGGTCAGATAGTTTAAGGTTATACTCTGCACTACCACGGGTATCGGTATGGGCTTTACCCATAATAACAATATCCTTTTTGGTTTTCATGGCCTGTACCAGCTTGTCAAGCTCATAGGCAGCCTCCTTGGTTATATTGCTTTTGTCAAACTCAAAGTAAATGCTGTTAAGCACCACTTTACCATCTACAATAATATTTTCTATAGGCTTAAGGTTCGCTGTAATGTCTACCGTACCACCACTGTTTTTAGGCAGGTTAACGCTGCTGCTCTCGTAGCCATCGGCACCCGTTTGCAGGGTATAGGCAGTATTACAGTCTACATTATAGGTTAGGTTACCGTTAGCATCGGTAGTTTTGGTTTCAATAATATTTTGCCTGCTGTCTAAAATGGCAACGCTGGCATTGGCAAGCGGTTTGCCGGTGTTGCTGTCTTTTACTAACACAATAGCCTCTACACCACAAATTGGCAGTGCCATATACAGGTTGTCTTTACCGGCCTTGCTGCTGGAAAAGAACCCAACATTTTTTTGAACGTTAAAGCTAAAGGCAAAATCATCGTCTTTAGAGTTTACAGGCAAACCAACGTTTACTACCTCGCCATCGCGGTTAAGGTCTACAAAAAAGATATCCATTGCGCCAAAGCCCTTGTGGCCTTCTGAAGCAAAGTATAGTTTGTTATCATCCGTTATATAAGGGAAACCCTCACGGCCTTCTGTATTTATTTTTTTGCCAAGGTTAACCGGCTCGCCATAACTGTTGCCGCCTTTAACTTCTACTTTCCAGATATCTGAAGCTCCAACAGATCCTTTCCTGTCTGAAGAGAAATAAAGCGTTTTACCGTCTTTACTTATAGCGGGGTTACCCGTGTTCCATTTTTTATCGTTGAAAGGAAGCGCCACTACATTGCCCCACTTATCATTGGTTTTTGTGGCTTTGTAAAGATAGATAAGGCTTTTAGACTGGCCTTTTTCTTTTTCTGAATCGCCTTCCCTAAAACTTTCGCTGGCAAAATACATGGTGCTGCCATCGGCAGTAACTGCCACCGGGCCATCATGGTATTTTGTATTAAGTTCTGATAGTGTAGTTGGTTCGCTTATTGTACCATTGCTGTTATAAGTAGCCTGGTAAATATCAAGGTATGGCTGCTCATCCCTGCCATAGGTTTTGCGCGATGTATTACGTGAACTGGCAAAATACAGTGTACCATCGTTGCCTAATACGCCACCAAAATCGGCATACTTTTTATCGTTAATGTCCAGTATCTTTTCGTCGAATAACTTAGTCTGGCTTTTTAATTTGGGCAGATAGTTAGGGTCTTCGTTAAACGAAACTGCCCTTTGGTCTTTTGGTGCAAGTTCTGCAAATTTTGCCATTTGCTTGTTGGCCTCCTCGTACTTGCCTTCTGCCTTTAGCATCTGGGCATATTTGTAGTATGTCTCGGCATCCTGTTTACTTTCTGCCGCTTTTGCATACCATTTTATAGCCTCTTTACTGTTGTAAACATTGTAGTAACTCTCTGCAAGTTGCTTGTATACGTATGGGTCTTTGCCTTTTTTAGCCAGTTTAAGATACTCCTGTGCAGCATCTACATACTCAAAACGGCTAAAAAGTTTATCAGCAGTTTCAGTGTCTTTGTTCTGTGCCATTAATGCCGTAGTGGCCAGCATAAAACTAAGGGTAATGTATAAATTTTTCATCTATTTTTCTTTGGGTGTCGCTATAGGTTAGAAATAACGTGGTGAACGGGATACTTTTCTCGGGAAGTTCAAATCGAACAACAGCATGAACTCGTGCGATGCAGGGGTGGTTACCTTCAGGTCTGATACGATATGGTCGTATGCATAGCCTATCCTGATGTTTGGAGTAATGGCATAGTTTACCATTCCGCCAAAAGAGTCATCAAGCCTGTACGTAGCACCGATCTCGAACTTGTCGAAGAACATCGCGTTTAACGATCCGTCGATAGAAGGGTCTACACCAAGGGCCGATTTTAC
>NZ_VJVZ01000012.1 GCF_007097145.1 Flavobacterium zepuense
TGCGTAGTCTGCTGCGCTCATTGAGCCCAGTACCTCATCCTGGTAGGTCGTTAAATTAAAGATTGAAACACCATCTGTATCACTACTACCATCATCGCAAAGCGCATAAGGAGCCGACGGCTCTATAGCAATTGGCCTTGGATGTGCTATCAGCTCTACCGTTACAAGGGTAATACAACCCGGAGCCAGTGTAGATTCTAATCGTATATAAAGCGTTTGGTTAAACGCCACTACATTATTGTAGCTGTCAAGATCTGTTATAGCATTGGTACCAAACTGAGAATCTTCCTCGGTTTCATAAATGCTTACGGCAACGTTAGGCTGTCCGTTAAGGGCTTCGGCAAGAGCCGGATTAAGGTTAAATGTACCATGGCCCAAGTCATCGAACGCGCAGGTTGTTAACGGCTGCGGAAACGTAGCAAGCGGTGGCTGCACTATGGTTATAACAAAATCGCTCTCATCGGTACAATTAGGTACTGTATTGGTTTCACCAAAAATATAAATGGTTTGTGTATTGGTAATAACCGTACCCGGAGGCAGCAATGTGCCCTGCCCACCCGGTTGTGTAAAATAATTACCTACCGCTAACTGAGGTAGCGTATAGGTTATACATGCGTAAAAGTCATCTATTTCAGGAACATCAATACTGTTAACCGTTACGTGGTACACGTGCTGATCTGAACAGGTTGTTGTTGGCGAACCCGTAGCGGCATAAATATATATATTCTGGCTCTGGGTAATCTGGGTACCGGCTGCAAGTTGTGTACCGCCCCCGTTGGTTTGTGTATAATAGTTACCTACGGTTAACGCAGGCAGCGTATATGTAAAACATACCGCAAGGTCGCCCTGGGTATCATCTACCACAGGTGTTACAAAAATAGTAATCGGCATTAGGTGCTCATCATTACAGTTTAGCCTTCCGCCAAGTTCGGCATAAACGTATAATGTTGTTGACTGTGTAATTACATCGCCAGCATTCATCATTACCTGGCCGGGTACATCGGGCCCGCCCGAAAGTGTATAATAATTGCCCACGGTAAGCGCAGGCAGCGTGTAACTGTCGCAGGCTTCCTGAGGGCCGGGATTATCGGCATCTATAGAAAGTACATCGATCTGGAAACTGTTTTGCGTAAAACACTCGCTGCTCGTGGCCGACTCTGCATAAATATACATAAGCATACTCTCTGTAATAAGATCATCCGCGCTGTAGGCTATCTGCCCCGGCACGTTTGGCCCGCCCGGCAATGCAAAGTAGTTGCCTGTAATTAGCGGTGTAAGAGTGTAGCTATCGCAAATTTCTACGGCAGATCGTGCATCTGCAATTGGGGTAACGTGTATAATAACATCAAAACTTGCCTCATCGGTACAGTTTGGCGATGTGCCTGTTTGTGCGTATACATAAACCGTTTGGTTCGTAGTAAGTACCGTGCCGGCATCAATCACACTGCCGGTACCGCCTGCTCCGGTATAGTAATTACCTATGGCAAGTGGCGGAAGCGTATAACTGTCGCATCGTTCAACTATAGCATCAAACGCAGGCAATACCGGGGTTTGGTTAATGGTTATGGTAAACACATTATTATCGGTACAGTTTGGCGTGGTGCTGCTGGCTACGTAAACATACAAATCTTGTGTGGCGGTAATAACATTACCTGCAAATTTAGGTGTACCGGTACCGGCAGGGCCGGTAAAGTAATTACCAAAAAGTAATGGTGGCAGTGTATAGCTATCGCAGGCCGAAACATCCGGTGGTGCCTGTGGGTTAACAATAACCTGGAACATATGTTCGGCTACACAGTTTGGTGTACCGCCGCTCTCTGCATAAATATAAATATTTTGTGTAGATGAAATAGCCTGGCCTTCTACCAACTGCGTACCTGAGCCGCCAGGGCCTGTATAGTAGGCACCCACGGTAAGGTCAGGCAATATATAACTTCCGCAGACTGCTATTACTCCCGGGTTAGGGATTTGAGGTAACGGAAGGATGGTTAAATTAAAGCTTTCTTCATCCGAACATATAAAGGTAGTGCCCGTTTGCGCATATATGTAGATAGTTTGCGATGCAGTTACATTGCTACCCACAGGCAACAAGGTACCCTGGCCGCCACTTTGTGTGTAATAATTACCCACAGTTAAAGCCGGTAAAATGTACCCGCCACATGCTGTTTGATCGGGCATATCGGTTACCGTTGGGCCCGTTACCGTAACCTGAAAACTGTGCTGGGCACGGCAGTTAGGGTATTGCGGATTAAAATTAAAGGTATAAACGGTTTGGCTGGCAGTTAAAACCGTACCAGCTGGCAATAATGTACCGGTACCGCCCGGGCCTGTGTAATAGTTACCGTTTACATTAGGTAGAAGGGTGTAGCTTCCGCACGACATTACATCGGCAGGGTCATCTGCAATAACCGGAGGTAGTATGGTAATTATAAAACTGTCATCGTTAGTACAGTTAACCCCTGATGTTACGGTAGCATGAACATATAGTGTTTGGCTTGCTGTAATCACGGTTCCGGATGGTATTACACTTCCACCACCATTAGGCTGATTCCTGTAACTGCCCATTGGCAACTGGGGCAGCGTGTACCCAGAAGCACATGCGGTTACGTTTACAGGTGCAATAGAGCCTGATATTATGGTAACGGTAAAGGAGTCCTGCGCAACACAGTTAGGCGTGCCGCCGCTTTGCGCATAAACGTATATAGTTTGAGATGTAGTAATGCTGCTGCCCGCTGCAAGTACAGTACCGGTACCATCGGGCCCCGTGCGGTAGCTTACTCCCGCAGGAAGCGCCGGTAAGGTATAACTGTCGCACACACGCACGTTAGATACTGCCGGAACAACAGGCTCCGGCGTTACAGTTACTATAAAGTTGCTTTCGGCAACACAAAACGGCTCTGCTGTAGACACTGCATAAACATAAATGGTTTGGCTGGTAGTAATTTCTGTACCTGCCGGTATAAGCGTACCTGTTGCTCCGGGGCCGGTGTAATAATCGCCTATTAGGAGCTCCGGCAAGGTATAGCCGCCGCAAACACTGTGGTCTCCGGGATTATCAGCTTCTTCTCCAATAACAATTACATCAAATACCCTCTGCCTCCTGCATCCAAACTGGTTGGGTGGGCTTAGTACATATACGGGCTGGCTTTCATCTAAAATAGTACCCGCAGGTATAGGGCCCTGCCCATCAGGGAGGTTAAAATACCCTGCGCCTGCCGGTAAAGGTGGCAGTGTATAGCTACCGCAAGCCTCAGCGTCAGTAATCGGATCAAAAACAGGCAACGGGTTTATGGTTACTGTAAACACCTCTTCATCGGTACATGTACCTCCTTGCGAAAAGGCATAAATGGTTTGTGTTGTAGCAATTGCAGCACCCGCGGCAATTGGGTTACCTGTGCCACCTGATCCTGTAAAATATCCGCCTATTGGCAACTCCGGTAAATTGTAAGGCCCACAGTTGGTTACATTTGCAATATCGGGTATATCGATGTTATAAACCGTTACTGTAAAGCTGTTTTCGGCAGTACATGCCGGGGTTGTATTTGTAGTGGCGTAAATGTATATGGTTTGTGTACTGGCTATAACTGTACCGCCCGGTATAACTGCACCTGTACCGCCCGGGCCTGTATAGTAATTTCCTGTTGTTAATACAGGCAGTGTATACGGCTGGCAAACGGCCATGTTACCTGGATTTGGTATAACCGGGTTGGGAACTATGGTTACCGTAAAGTTTGTAGTTTGGGTACATGCTGCTACAGCAGGTATATAAAAATAAATGGTTTGTGTTGTTGTTATAACCGTACCGTTTGCTAACTGGGTACCGGTACCGCCCGGGCCTGTGTAATAAAACCTTCCCGGCGGCAACGCAGGCAATGTGTAGCTTTGGCAGGCTGTAACACTTGGAGGAACCGTAGCGCCCGAAGTAGCAATATTAACCACAAAGGTGTGCTGGTTGGTGCAATATGGAGCTACGTTAGATTGTGCGAAAATATAAATTGTCTGGGTTGTGGTTATCTGCGAAAAGTTAGGTATTTGTGTACCTGTACCGTTAGGGCCTGTATAATAATGCTGCCCGTTAGGAAGAAACGGCAAATTATAAAAATTACAGGCAAAAACATTTGCCGGGGTTGCAACTACAGGCACCGGCCCCACTGTAATAGTAAAGCTTGTAATATCAAAACACGAAACCGAAAAATTACGCTGTATTCGTGCATAAATGGTAGCGCTCGCACTGGTATAGTTACCAGGGTTTAGTATGGGGCTGGTATTATTGGTGGCATTAGCCATACTGGTAAAATACGTAATGGTATTTTGGTTGGCAGGCTGTGCACCCAGTATAGATGCATCTAATTGTGTAAGGTTAAATAATGATGTTATACCCCCCGCCGTAGTGGCACACTGTATTATATTAGCCGGTTGGCCGGCCACCGGAGGCTCTACCGTTAATAACTGAAACGATACTACAACATAGCAATCGTTATTACTGTTTTTTACCCTTGCATAAATAGTCTGGTTACCGGCACTGGTATACATACCCGGCAGTCCGCCGGTATTAGCTTCGGCAGCAGCCTGGGTAGTATGGTAAGTTACAATCGTTGCAGGGTCTAAAGTCTGCTTAATAATCGGGGTATTAATATTAAGGTCGTATACATACTGTCCTCCGGAGTTTTCGCACGCCAAAAGGTCTACCGGCTGTGTGGCAGGTATAGGTAAGGCGGCCTCTATTAGTACCGTTTGCTCCGCTGTACACCCTGTAACAGGGTTGGTAATAGTTAGCTCATAGCTGCCTGTTTGCGCTATTGTAATGGTGCTTCCGCCTGCAACAGGCTGGTTATCTTTAGTCCATGAAAGGTTAAAATCGGTTTCGCTAAGGCCTGTATTTATTGTATAGGTATTATCGTTACACAATGCACCGCCATTTGCCACGGTTTGGTCTTCGCCCACCACCTGGTGGCCCAGGTTAAAACTGCCTTCCGGGAAAAACACTGCCGAGTCATAAGCACCATCTACACCCGATTGGCCTGCGTCATCTGCAATTACTAATTTTATATGGTACTGGTCTCCCACCACAAGATCGTGTGAGGCATTTAGCAAAACGGTCTGGCCTTCAAAATTAGTGGCCGAAGCCAGTGCATTACCCCCACCGTTAAATAATCCAAAATATTGAGAATTTACGCCGCACGAAGAGTTGTATAGAGCATTGCTTATTGTAGCTACAGATATAGGCTGCGAGGTATTTGGCACTACTGCCACATTTGTGGTAACACCTGTGTTAAGGTTGGTAAGTAAAAATACAAATGAATCTTTAGAGTCGCACTGGTAGGTGCCGTACTCTTCGGACGCGAAAAGAAAATCGACTGAGAAATTACTTGTTACAGCCTTAAAATCAAACTCAAGCACAGTAGCATTGCGGGAATTCATGGTAATACCCTGGGCTGCAAGTGCCGCTTCCAGGCTGGCATCACCAAGCCATAACGGCGATGTAGCGCTTGATATACCTGTATTAGGCCCCTGTGCTGCCGTAGCATTACCAGTAGAAAGTACTACACCACTCGCGATAGGAAAATTGGGATTGGTATTTTGAAAGTATCCAATACCATTACCCTGCGCGTAGCCATAATCAATACCGGTGCTTTTTGTAATATTGGCAACTTCGGCAAGGCATGCATCCCTTACCAAAATTTGATTTACCAACTGCGCAGGCGTATAAGCATTAGTGCTTACAGTAATGTTTTGGCTAAAACCCTTAACGATAAACAAAAGGGCAATAATCAGTAATTTTTTCTTCATAATTTATAAACAATAAACAAGCAATTTCTCACAACTCACAAATCCTCTTTTAAACCCTTAGTTTACAATGTTTTAAATATTTTACGCAAATATAAAACAGATAGTAAAATGTTCTTATTTTTTATGATAAAATATTATAGAATAATCATTTTTTAGATAAAATAGCGAATAAATCCGATAAATAACAATTATTTACATTGCATAAAAAGGTATTTAATCATATATTGAAATCTAAAACTTATTAATAAATGTTAATTGGCAATTAATTTGTATGAAATTATGTGCAAAAGTAATCTAATAAAATTCCCGTCATAGTGTCAAAAAGTTATTTATATGTTAAACAGCTTGACATATATTTCCCCCGCTATTTTAACAATTGTTGAGTTAACATTAGGTCTCTAAATGTTATTATTACGTAAAACAACTACGCAAAATTGCGGCGGGAAGTTTAACAAATTACCAATAAGTTTAACCAATTCGGTAAAGTGCTATGTATTGTCGCCAAACTGTACTACATGAATAATTCACAATTAAAACAATTTAACATTCGTTGAATATTTTCTTATATTTTAATTGATTATTTTTGCGTAAAGCAATAATGATATGTACGACAGGATAAGGGAAAAGCTAACAATTTTAGCCGATGCAGCAAAGTATGATGTGTCCTGCTCATCAAGCGGTGGCAACCGCAAGAACGACAATAAAGGCATTGGGGACAGCAGCAATGGCATTTGCCACACCTATACCGAAGATGGCCGTTGTGTATCGTTACTAAAAATATTGCTTACCAATCATTGTATTTACGATTGTGCTTTTTGCGTGTCGCGCAAGAGTAACGATGTTAAACGTGCCGCTTTTACGGTAGACGAGGTTGTGGAACTTACCATGAGCTTTTACCGCCGTAATTATATTGAAGGTTTGTTTTTAAGTTCAGGTATTTTTAAAAACGCCGATTTTACTATGGAACGCCTCGTGCGTATTGTAAAGCGCCTGCGTATAGAGGAGCGATTTAATGGTTATATTCATTTAAAGACTATTCCCGGCGCGAGCCAGGAACTGCTTACCGAAGCGGGCCTGTATGCCGACCGTATGAGCATCAACCTTGAAATGCCCACCGAGGCCGGACTTAAATTATTGGCTCCGGAAAAATCGCACGAGGAGGTTAAAAAACCATTGGGGTTTATTCAAAGCACCATAACCCAGTTTAAAGACGAGAAAAAAACAGGGCTTATAAAAAGTGTTCCCAAGTTTGTGCCTGCCGGGCAAAGTACCCAGATGGTTATTGGTGCCACGCCCGAGACCGACATGGAAATTATGTACAGTGCCGCCCAGTATTATAAAGATTTTTCACTTAAGCGGGTATACTACTCGGGTTACATCCCTATTAGTCATGACACGCGCATGCCGGTTATTGGCAGCCAGCCTCCCCTATTGCGGGAAAACCGTTTATACCAGACCGACTGGCTAATGCGATTTTATGGCTTTGAGGTGCAGGAGCTGCTTAACCTTAAAAATCCGCATCTTGATACCGATATGGACCCCAAGCTGGGCTGGGCATTGCGCAACCTGGACCAGTTTCCTATAGACATTAATACGGCAGATTACAGGATGATACTCCGCGTTCCCGGTATAGGTGTGAGCTCCGCCCGAAAAATTGTGGAGGCCCGTAAATTTGGCAGGCTGCGTAGCGACCAGCTTAAAAAAATTGGTATTGCCTACAACCGCGCCAAACACTTTATACGCTGTGCCGATAGCCCTTATTTTATTAACGAGCCCGATGCACCGCACCTTAAAAACCTTATCCTGGCAGAGAGCAGCAGTAAATACCTTAAAGTGCCGCAAAGCCAATTGAGTTTGTTTTAACTCCTGCAAGGTTTTAAAAACCTTGTAGGTATAAGCCATTAAAATAAATGACCACCTATATTTTCGACGGTTCTTTTGAAGGGCTGCTTACCGCAATATTTGAGTTTTACGACCGTAAGGAAACGGCCGTACAACTGGTATGGGATAAGCTGTACCAGCCTGCCATATTGCAGGAGTCGTTAGAAAGTGTAAATGATGAGGCCAAGGCCAAACGCGTGTGGGCAGGGCTTAAAAAGAAACTGAGCCCCCAATGGCAGCAGATGTTTTACAAATCGTACCTGAGCGAAGACCCGCAAACTTTTCAGGACCTGCTGGATTTTGCCCGATACATTTTTGACAATCCGGCAGGGGCCGAAAACAACTTTGGCAATCCGTATGTAATGGCGATCTCTAAAATGGATAGGAAAGTTAACCGCGAAAAGCACAGGATGAAGGCGTTTATACGGTTTCAGCAAACGGCAGACGGAATATATTACTGCCCTGTAGAACCCGACTTTAATGTATTGCCTTTAATAGCCTCTTTTTTCAAAAACCGCTATGCCGACCAGCAATGGATAATTTATGATATAAAGCGTAAATATGGCTTATTTTATAACCTGCACACCGTTGAAGAAATTACGTATGAATTTGTATCTGCAATTGATACCAAAAAAATAGTTCTACCTGCCGAATTGGTGGATGCGAAAGAAGAATTGGCATCTGTTTTATGGAAGGATTATTTTAACAGCACCAATATACCTGCACGTAAAAACATGAAGCTGCACATACAGCACGTACCTAAACGCTACTGGAAATACCTTAACGAAAAAGAAGGAAAAAATTAATGCTGGGGTAACCTTTAGACAGCCAAACAATTACCCCGAAATGCTATAAAATAAGAAAGGGAAAACCGTTAGATTTTCCCTTTCTTTGCCCCCAAAAATACCGTAAAAATTAATTTACTAATGCTATTTTGAGTAAAAGTATATGCTTTCTTATTATCATGCAAATTTTTTAGCTAAAAAACTTAAAAATTCGTTGAAATACACAATATTTAAGTTATCATTCAAATATTTCAGCTTACGCAAACAATTTCGTAAATTTAATTATTAAATATTACCTAATAATTAATTAATACGCCCTTGCATCATTTCCTTCATAAAAATTAATAAAGGCACGGTTAACAACACGGTTACCACCCGGTGTTGGGTAGTCGCCTGTAAAGTACCAGTCGCCTAAATTTTTAGGGCAGGCAACGTGTAAATTATCCACGGTTTGGAATATGATCTTTACCTCTGCATTAATATCTTTTGTTGTTAATATCTCTGCAATTTTATCAGATATCTCCTGATCGGTAAACGGAGCATAAAACTCAGTAACGTGGTTTACCACTTCGCTATCCGGCAGGTTTTCCTGTGCTTTACATTTTTTGTAAACATCATCTACTATATGTGCAAGTCCACGCTCTTTAAGCAATGCTAAAGTAGCCTGAAATGCCACTAAACCTTCCAGCTTAGCCATATCAATACCATAACAGTCAGGGTACCTTATTTGCGGTGCACTTGATACCACAACGATACGCTTAGGGTTAAGCCTGTCCATCATTTTAATGATACTCATTTTAAGGGTAGTACCGCGCACAATAGAGTCGTCTATAATAACAAGGTTATCTGTAGGCTTAATAACACCATAGGTAACATCATACACGTGTGCCACAAGGTCGTCGCGGCTGCTGTCTTCGGTAATAAATGTTCTAAGCTTAGCATCTTTAATCGCTATCTTCTCGGTACGTATCTTAACCGATAGCAGGTCTTTAAGGGTTTCCTCGGTAAGGGTGTGCCTGTTTTCTAATATATGGTTGTTTTTCCTGTCGTTAAGGAAATCCTGAGCCGCCTCTACCATACCGTAAAACGACGTTTCGGCCGTATTAGGAATATAAGAGAATACTGTGTTATCGGTATCGTTATCTATAGCTTTAAGCACATCAGGCAAAACAAGTTTACCTAAGTTTTTACGCTCTTCATAAATCTCGGCATCGCTACCGCGGGAGAAATAGATCCTCTCAAAAGAACACGCTTTTTTAGGCAGTGCCGGGATAATTTCTTCTACCGATACTTTACCGCTTTTTTTGATGATGATGGCGTGGCCCGGATCAAGTTCCTGAACATCTTCAAAAGCTACGTTAAATACGGTTTGGATAACAGGCCTTTCTGAAGCTACAACTGCAACTTCATCGTCCTGGTAATAATATGCCGGGCGTATACCTGCCGGATCGCGGAAAACAAATGCATCGCCATGCCCTATAAGGCCGGCCATTGCATAACCACCATCCCACTGTTTAGAGGCACGTTTAAGTATACGTGCAATATTTAATCGTTCTGATATAATAGGAGAAGCCTCCTGCTTGCTATATCCTTCGTTTTTACAATCCTGATACAGGTCGCTCACTTCATCATCAAGAAAATGACCAATCTTTTCCATTACAGTAACCGTATCGGCAAGTTCTTTAGGATGCTGGCCAAGCTCAACAAGGCTGTCAAAAAGCTGCTTAACGTTAGTAAGGTTAAAGTTACCTGCTACGATAAGGTTACGGTGCATCCAGTTATTTTGGCGCAGGAACGGGTGAACGCTCTCTATACTGTTCTTGCCAAAAGTACCGTAACGCACGTGACCCAAAAGCAGTTCGCCTATGTAAGGCAACTGGTCTTTTTGCAGCTGAACGTCGTTAGCATACTCTGGGTGGGCAGCCATTTCTTCGCTAATGCGGCCGTTTATTTGTGCAAACACATCCTGTATAGGCTGTTGCTGGTTAGAGCGTACACGGCTAATATAGCGCTGGCCGGGTTTAACATCTAATTTTATACTGGCAAAACCGGCACCGTCCTGGCCACGGTTGTGCTGTTTTTCCATTAATAGGTACATTTTTTGAATACCGTAAAAGGCAGAGCCATACTTTTCTTTATAGTACTCCAGTGGCTTTAATAATCGTACCAGTGCTATACCGCACTCATGTTTTAAAGCGTCGCTCATAGTTGTTGTGTGTTGTAGTTATATTAAAAAAAGCCCCGCAATGAGGCCTTAGTATTCTTTACTCTTCTTCCAGCGCTATATCAAACTGGGTTAACATTTTAAACTGTTGCAGGCGCTCTGTTACCTCCTCCTTCTGGAGGCGTTCCATGCGCTGGGTGCCAAACTCCTCTACACAAAACGATGCAAAGTTAGAGCCGTATATTATAGCATTCTTCATGTTCTTAAAGCTCAGGTTTTCGCTTTGCGCAATATAACCTGTAAAACCTCCGGCAAAGGTATCACCCGCCCCTGTTGGGTCAAACACTTCCTCAAGCGGAAGCGCCGGTGCAAAAAATATTTTCTTCTCGTTAAAAAGCAATGCGCCGTGCTCTCCTTTTTTAATGACCACATACTTAGGGCCAAGTTCCTGAATTTTAGCTGCTGCCTTAACCAGGCTGTATTCGCCTGTTAGCTGGCGTGCCTCTTCATCATTAACCGTAATTACATCTACGCGCTTAATAACCTGCAATAACTCTGCCAAAGCACAGTCCATCCAAAAGTTCATCGTATCCAGCACCACAAGCTTAGGCGTAGCAGTAAGTTGGTCTAAAACACCTATTTGCACCATAGGGTGCAGGTTGCCCAGCATAACCACATCGGCATCCTTAAAACTTTCAGGAACCTGGGGTTTAAAATCGGCCAGTACGTTAAGTTGGGTATCTAAAGTATCGCGGGAGTTAAGGTCGTTGTGGTAACGCCCGCTCCAAAAAAAGGTCTTGCCACCTTTAACGACCTCTATAGCAGAAATATCTATGCCGCGGCTGCTAAGCATATCAAGGTACTCTTGGGGGAAATCTTCGCCCACAACCGAAACAATAGCCGACTTAACATTAAAAAATGAAGCCGACAGGCCAATATAAGTAGCTGCGCCACCTAAAATCTTGTCGGTTTTGCCAAAAGGCGTTTCTATAGCATCAAAAGCCACAGTACCCACAATGAGTAATTTATTCATTGGTTTTTGTTTGAAGCCGCAAAGATAATGCATTAGTTACATAGTAACAACATACCTACTATCAATTTAGCTTATGGTTTGATACCGCATAATCGCAGTAATGTAAATTACATCGGTTTAGTAAATTACACTCAAAACACACCTTATAAATGTATCATCAGCACAATAAACTTTATGTTTAAAATAATGAGGGTTTTTAACGTATATGATTATAAAAATATTAGAAATAAAGCATGAATATTGATAGATTCTAATATTGACATTCCACAGCTAAATAATCCTGGATTTTTTTTATAAAGTCAGATGCTTAAACCATCTTACTCCCCACATCTTCATAAAAAGCATCAACATTTAAATTAGGTAAGCTTGATGCCATAACCGCAAGCTGGTCGCAACGTTCGTTTTGTGGGTGGCTGTTGTGGCCTTTTATCCATTTAAAGTCAACTTTATGCTGACGATAAATTTTAAGGAAGCGTTTCCAAAGGTCAGGATTCTTTTTGCCTGTAAAAACTTTCTTTTCCCACCCAAAAACCCAATTTTTGGTAACCGAGTCTACCACATATTTAGAATCCGACACCACAAGCACGCTGGTTCCGGGTGTTTTTAATTTCTCTAAACCTACAATAACAGCAAGCAGCTCCATACGGTTATTGGTGGTGAGCCTAAAGCCTTCGTAAAACTCTTTACGGTACGGCTGGCCAACCAGTTCCATAACCACGCCATAGCCCCCCGGGCCGGGATTGCCCTTAGCAGCGCCATCGGTATATATGTGTACGGTGTGCATTTTTAGTTGATTTGAAGATTTGATAATTTGTTGATTCGAAGCTTTAATTGCTGCATTTATGAATCATGAGAATTGAATTGCTACATTAAAACATTGCTATATTGAACCATTAAGTATCTCCTCAATAACCCTCGGGAAATGCTCATGCTCCAAAGCTAAAACTTTCAGGGCCACATCTTCGGGTGTTAAGCACTGCTCTATAGCCACCGCCTGCTGAAAAATCGTGTTGCCTTCATCATAATTATCGTTTACATAATGTATGGTAATGCCGCTTTCTTTCTCTTTATTTTCTAAAACGGCACGGTGCACGTGTATGCCATACATGCCTTTTCCGCCATAATTGGGCAATAATGCCGGGTGAATGTTAATAACCCTGCCCGGATAAGCCGCAATAATGTCGGCCGGGAACTTTAATAAAAAGCCGGCGAGCACAATTAAACCCGGATTAAAAGCCTGCACATGCAGCAGCACATTGCCGTTATTTAGCTCGTCTTTTGTAAATACCAGCGCAGGTACATTGTAAGCCCCGGCTTTGACCAAAACACCGGCATTTGCGTTGTTAGTTAGCACTACTGCCACTTTATGGGTTTTACTTTGTGAGAAATATCTCATTATTTGTTCAGCATTAGAGCCTCCCCCCGATGCAAAAAGCACTATATTTTTCATGTGGCGGTAATTTTTATTGTGCAAAAAAAAGAATAATATCCCGCAAAATAACGCATCTTTCACATTATTGTAAAATTAATTTTTTACTTTAGTACTCACATTTTTTGGGTAAACCTCGGTTTTAAAATAAAGTTTTTTATTTTTGCCGTTCAATTTAAATTCTAAAATTAAAGATTATGTCAGACATTGCATCAAGAGTAAAAGCGATTATCGTAGACAAATTAGGTGTTGACGAAAACGAAGTTGTAACAGAAGCTAGCTTCACAAACGATTTAGGAGCAGATTCATTAGACACTGTTGAGCTTATTATGGAGTTTGAAAAAGAATTTGATATTCAGATTCCAGACGATCAGGCTGAGAACATCTCTACTGTTGGTCAGGCTATTTCTTACATAGAAGAAGCAAAAAAATAATAAATATCTAACATCCATGTAACCTTATAATTGCATGGATGTTATTATTTATTGGCGGTTTTTAAGCCTTATTAAAAAGATTACCTAAAAGGCTAAAAGCCTGTATATTATACAAGTGCCCATGTATTGTTTATCTTTATTTGTTTAGAGAAACGCATGGGTATTGTTTTATAATTTTAAACTATAAAATTAAGTTTATGACGTTAAGGAGAGTTGTGGTAACCGGTTTGGGCGCTCTAACCCCCATAGGCAACACAGTGCAGGAGTACTGGGATAGCCTTATTAACGGTGTTAGCGGTGCTGCACCCATTACATATTTTGACACCACAAACTTTAAAACCAAGTTTGCCTGCGAAGTAAAAAACTTCAATGTTGAAGATTTTATAGACCGTAAAGAAGCCCGAAGGATGGACCGTTATGCCCAGTATGCACTTGTTGCTACAGAGGAGGCCGTAAAGGATGCCAACTTTAACTTTGACACCCTTGATAAAGACAGGGTGGGCGTTATATGGGGATCTGGCATAGGCGGACTGGAAACCTTTCAGGAAGAGGTAATTAACTGGACAAACGGTAACGGAACCCCTAAATTTAACCCCTTCTTTATCCCTAAAATGATCGCTGATATAGCAGGTGGACACATCTCTATAAAATACGGTTTCAGGGGGCCTAACTTTACAACGGTTTCTGCCTGTGCATCATCTACAAACGCGCTTATAGATGCGTTTAATTATATTCGCCTTGGGCATGCCGATGTTATTGTAACAGGAGGCAGCGAAGCAGCAGTAACCATTGCCGGTATGGGCGGGTTTAATGCCATGCACGCACTTAGCACACGAAACGACGACCCTAAAACAGCAAGCCGCCCTATGGATAAAGACCGCGAAGGCTTTGTTCTTGGCGAAGGCGCAGGTGCCCTTATTCTTGAAGAGTATGAGCATGCCATTGCACGTGGGGCTACTATATACTGCGAAGTTGGAGGCGGCGGCATGAGTGCCGATGCGCACCATATTACTGCACCACACCCTGAGGGGCTTGGCGCACGCAACGTTATGAGAAACTGCCTTAAAGATGCAGGCCTTAAACCGGAAGATGTAGATGCTGTAAACATGCATGGTACATCTACCCCGCTGGGCGATATTGCAGAAAGCAAGGCAATTATTGAGGTTTTTGGCGATCATGCTTATAACCTTAACCTAAATTCTACAAAATCTATGACGGGGCACCTTCTTGGTGCTGCCGGTGCTATAGAAACTATATCGTGCATATTAGCCATTAAACATGGTATAATACCACCTACCATCAATCATTTTACTGATGATGAGAATATAGACCCTAAACTTAACTTTACCTTTAACAAAGCCCAAAAAAGGGATGTTAAAGTGGTTATGAGCAATACCTTTGGTTTTGGCGGCCACAACGCCTGCGTACTGGTTAAAAAACTTGAAGCGTAATGAACCATTATGGGTATTTTTAATAAAATATTTTCTAAAAAATCCCGTCTGCCGGAAAGTGACGGGATTTTTTTTACCGAAATAAAAAATATGCTGGGGTTTGATCCGCTCGATCTTAACCACTACCGCAAGGCATTTACCCACAGGTCATCTAATAAACTCGACGAAAAAGGCTTTCCTATCAATTACGAAAGGCTGGAGTTTTTAGGCGATGCCATGCTGGGATCGGTCATTGCAGCCCATCTTTTTAACGAGGTACCCACCGGAGATGAGGGCTACCTTACCAAAATGCGCTCTAAAATTGTAAGCCGCGAACACCTTAACGAGCTTGGCCGCGACCTTAACCTTATTAAATGGGTAGAAAGCAAGGTTAGCGCACAGCATTTTGGCGAAAACATCCACGGTAACCTTTTTGAAGCTTTTATAGGCGCCATTTACCTGGACAGGGGTTTTGAATATTGCGAAAAATTTATCCACGAAAAAGTGATACTCCCTTATGTAGATATATCCAAGCTTGAAGGCAAGGTTATAAGCTACAAGAGCCTTGTTATAGAGTGGTGCCAAAAAGAAAAGAAACCTTTTTTATACGAAGTTTATGAAGACAACGGTGTAGAGGGGCAAAAGCATTTTGGCGTTAAACTTAAGATAGATGGCAGGGTGGTTTCACGCGCACGCGCTACTTCTAAAAAGAAAGCAGAGGAGCAGGCATCCAAAAGAGCATTTTTTGCATTTCAGGAAAAAATTAACAAAAAATAAATCAACCTGATAGATTACTCAAACGTTTTCGTGAAAAAAATAGCGTTAACTTAATTTTAAGAGTGTTTATTGTAAGTTATAAATAGTATATTTACGACTTATTTGGATTTGGAATTTATGGCTGTTCATAAATTAATGATTGACGATTTTGTTTCTGTTGATTATGGATTAGTAGCCATACACTCCTCCCTTGAAGATTGCCGCCTGGCTTATTTTATAAACCGCCATTTAGAGTTAAGGCTCGAAAGATGCCCTAAAGATGTAAGTTTTAAACGTAAGGATGGCGAAAGCTTTTTTTCCAGGTACCTTTTTGAAGACGACACTAACGATGCCGCCTGGAGCCTTATCCAAAATAAAAACAGCATGGTGAGCACGCAAACAAACAATACATCGCTTTTCTCGGGGGCTGGCCAAATGGGCACTTCCAGCGCTTTGTTTTTACCGGAGCTTAAAACGGTAGACTATATCTTAAAGATTGAAGACACAGGAGATGACGATACTGCAACAGAAAATGCCATTACAGGCCTGCTTGCCATTAAGTATGTTGCCACTGCTTATAAAATAAACCACCATAAACTAAAATCGAAAAACAATTTAATTTTCTAATAGAATGCCGACAAAGAAAAAAACCAAAATTGTAGCCACATTAGGGCCTGCATGCAGCACTAAGGAAGTGATTAAGAACATGATCGACGCCGGAGTTAACGTATTCAGGATTAACTTTTCGCACGCTGATTATACCGATGTTAAAGAACGTATAGATATCATCCGCGGCCTTAACGAAGAGTTTGGTTACAACACTTCTATACTTGCCGATTTACAAGGCCCAAAACTTCGCGTGGGTGTTATGGGCGAAGATATTATAGTACATAAAGGTGATATCATTACCTTCCAGACTGCCGAAGATGTTATAGGTACTGCAAGCAGGGTTTACATGAACTACAAGCAGTTTCCTAACGACGTTAACCCGGGCGAAAGGATCTTGCTTGATGATGGTAAGCTTATGTTTGAGGTTATTGAAACTAATAAAGTAGACGAGGTTAAAACTGTAGTTGTACAGGGTGGGCCGCTTAAGTCTAAAAAAGGGGTTAACCTGCCTAATACAAAAGTATCGTTACCGGCACTTACAGAGAAAGATATCAGGGATGCTATTTTTGCCATTGGCCAAAATGTAGACTGGTTAGCTTTATCTTTTGTACGTACGCCACGTGACTTACAAGACCTTCAGGATCTTATTGCTGAACATTCAGACCATAAAATTCCTATTATAGCTAAAATTGAAAAACCGGAAGCGGTGGAAAATATAGATAAGATCGTTGCTTACTGCGACGGACTTATGGTTGCCCGTGGCGACCTTGGTGTAGAGGTTCCTGCACAGGAAGTACCACTTATCCAGAAAAAACTAATAAACCGCGCTAAAACTGCACGTATACCTGTAATTGTTGCAACCCAGATGATGGAAACAATGATTACTAGCCTTACCCCTACCCGTGCCGAAGTTAACGACGTTGCCAACTCTGTAATGGATGGTGCTGATGCCGTGATGCTTTCGGGTGAAACATCAGTAGGTATGTACCCTGTAGAGGTTATCGAGAAAATGACACAGATTATTGAAGCTGTTGAAGATTCTCCGCTTATCACTGTGCCTCAAAACACACCACAGGTACGTACAAAGCGTTTTGTAACTAAATCTATTTGCTACCACGCTGCACAAATGGCTAACACCATTAAAGCTAAAGCAATTGTTACATTAACAAACAGTGGTTACACAGCATTCCAGATCTCTGCATGGAGGCCAATGTCTCAAATATTAGTATTTACAGATAATAAAAGGATACTTACACAAATGAGCCTTTTATGGGGTGTTAACGCGTTTTATTACGATAAATCGCTTAGTACCGATGAGACTGTAACAGAGGTTAACGAAATAGCTAAAGAAAAAGGCTACGCCGAAAAAGGTGACATCCTTATTAACCTTGCTGCTATGCCCGTGGCAGAACGCGGTATGGTAAATACCCTAAGGGTATCTGAAATTGAATAGTTTTATTCTTAATTCGTTTTTAATAGTGGAAAAGCTGCCTTAGGGCAGCTTTTTTTATGGGATATTATAACACAGGAATATTAAATGTCATGCTGAGCTTGTCGAAGCACGACATTTAATATTTATATATGTAAAAAAAATAGTGCCGCGCTTCGACAAGCTCAGCATGACATTATTTTTGCAACTGTAACTATTTAATTTCCTCTAAGAATGGGATATCGGCATTTAATATTTCATTAATGAGCAACACCAGTTGCGATTTAAATTCTTCCAATACAGCATCATCCACAACCTCTAAAACAGGGGCGCTTTTATCATAGCCATCTTTAAAATTAAAGCCCATAAAGCCGCTTTTCATATTTTTAAAGGATATGATACCTGCTTCAATCTCCATGCCTTTAGCTTCCGGTTCATACATAAAAACGTAACACAACAACTGGATTATCTTATCGTTTTTAATGTCGGTTGTAAGTCCGTCCCACGTTTTAAGTACAACATTAGCTTTATCAACCTTCCCGGTTTTATAATCGGTAATGCGGATGCGGCCATTGCGCTCCTCAATACGGTCTATGTTACCCGATATCACAACCGGGTACGGCAATAGGCTATCAGTAAGTGTACGCTCATATTTATGCTCCAGCGCCAGGATCTTAACGGCATCGCCATTTGCAAGGCCTTGCTTTTCCTGCCTTAAAAAGTTATGCACGTTACGCTTGGCGACCTCAAAAGCCAGCAGGTTTCGCCCTTTGCGAATCTCACCCTCTTTATAAACGGTAACAAACTGCTTCATAACCTCATCATCCGCCAATGCCGCCATAGAGGCAATACTATCTTCTGAAAGAAATATACCCACATAGGGCTTATACAACTCCTCCAAAGCGCCATGAATAATAGTACCCAGCGTATTAAGGGCGATGCTTTCCTCTACCTCATCGGTCTCTCGTATGCGGAGGATCCGCTGGTAATAAAACTGTATTGGGTTGCGCAAATAACCTGTTAGTGCCGATGGCGAAAAACCTTTGCCTGTGGCAATTTCTTTAAGGCGTTGGGTTACGGCAGTGGTTTTAGGCACCGTCATGGGTTCGTAAGCCTTTTCGGGCAGGTGGGCATTGTAAATAACGCTGGTTAAATTATGCGCAGGCTTTTTCTCAATTTCAAGCTGAGTTAAAAAACGGCTGCGTTCGCCGGCATCAAGGCCTTCGCTTTCGGTATTATAGAGCAGGTAAATATTTTTAGCGCGCAACAGCAGGTGGTAAAAGTGGTAGCTGTAAATAGCGTCTTTTTCTTTATAAGTTGGCAGTCCCAGTTCGCGCTTAACATCATACGGAATAAACGAGTTCTGGCTCTTGCCGGCAGGAAATTTTCCCTCATTCATACTTGTAATGATAACATTTTCAAAATCGAGCACACGGCTCTCCAGCACCCCCATGATCTGGAGACCAGATAGCGGTTCGCCCTCAAACGAAACCTCAGCCAGGTCTATAACCTGCTTGTAAATAGCATGCAGCACTGTAAGGTTATTTATTTGCGGATGTGCCTCATGGTAATTGATCAGCTTATTGATTACCTTAAATATTGAGTATAGAAATGCTTTGGCTATCTTGTCTTCCTCATCATCGGTACTCAAGAACGATTTTAAGCCCAGCATGATGTTGGAAAGGCGCGTGAGTACTTCGCCTACATTATCATCCCAACGTTCAAACAGGAGCCTGAAAAACGGCGAAGCATTGCCTTGTATCTCAAACAGTTTGTTAAGCGAAAAGAAGGTTATATTGTTCTTGTTGATTCTATCTACCAAATAAGATGCATTAGCATACGGTTCCACCAACGGATGGGTTAAAATATCCAATACCTCACGGTAATAAAGCGTGTAGCTTTTCTCACTGCGGTTAATGGCATTGGTATGCATTTTAAACAGCTTTTGAACCAGTATTTGAGCCGGGTTATTGCGGCTGCTGTAGCCCATAGTAATGTTAAGGCTGCCCACATTGGCCGGAAGGCTGTATAATAAAGGTATCAGCAGGCTTTCTTCACCTAAAACAAGAGCTGTTTTATCAAGGCTATGGCCTGCGTTTTGAAGCTGCTCGGTTATCTCTCCCGCAATCTTGGCCTGGCCTACGGTTTTAGGTGTACCAATGATATGGATATTTTTTTCCTGGCTAAACTCATTTGTAATCCATTCAAAAGGGTTGGCACTGTATTGTTTCCATTCTTTCTGAAAACGGCGCACAAACAGCCCGGCATCATGATAAGGGTCGCTTAAAAAAGCATAATCAATATCCCAGTACACTTTTGCCTGCCCGCCCGACATAAGGTGCTGAATGATTTTTTCCTCGGCAGCATTAAGTGCATTAAAACCTGCAAACACGTGTTGCCCTTTGGTATAACTATTACTAAAATGGGTAATGTTACGCACGGCCTCGCGGTAAATAAGCCCCTGATAGCCCACGCCCTTATCTAAAAGATGGGCATAAAGTGTATTGTAGTATGATGGCAGTAGTTTCCAGAATTCAAGATACGCCTCTATCATGGTAGTGCGCTTATCTACATCAACCGCCCAGTGCTCTATCTCCTGAATGTTTTCCAGATACGATAGTACGTGCGCCGGGTTAAGCAGGTAACGGTCTATCTCGTTAAAATCCTGTAGTAGGGTTTTACCCCAGTTGGCAAAGGTTTCAAAGGTTTGCTGCTTGTCATTCGGCGTGAGGCCAAGGTATACATTGTAAAATTCGAATAGCAGTTCGATAGAATCTATTGCGCGAATACCGGCCACATCCTGCACAAAATCTTCTATACTGATTATATTTGGGGCGAAAATAGTGCCGCTTAATTGCTTTTTTAAAGCTTCCAGTAAAAATATACGGGCGCGCTTGTTGGGTAGTACTATAGTAACATCAGGTAATGTGTTGCCATATATCTTTATTATTTCTGCACTTAGCTTATCTAAAAAGGTGGGGTTTGCCATGGCATAAAAATAAAAAAACGCCCCCGATAAATCGGGGGCGTTCCTTATAAATATTTGGTCTTTTAAAAACTATTAGTTAGTTTTTATCAGTTTAACTTCAACCCTACGGTTTTGAGCTTTACCTTTTGCATTTTTGTTAGATGCAATTGGTTTAGTTTCACCAAATCCTGTAGATGTTAACCTATCAGCCTGAATACCGTTCTCTACTAAGAAGTTTTTAACTGCTGCAGCACGGTTTTCAGATAGTGTTTGGTTAAGCGCGTTGCTACCATCGCTATCAGTGTGTCCTTCGATGCTAAACTGTGCTTGTGGATATTCTTTGAATATTGAAAGCATAGAAGCTAATACTGGAAGAGTTTCTTCTTTGAAAGTTGCTTTACCGCTGTTGAACAGGATAGTTTTAGCATACTCGTTAAGACGTTTCATTACTTCTTCAGTAACTTCAGGACAACCTCTGTTTGCAGAAGTACCTTTAACTGAAGGGCAAAGATCATCTTTATCTAATACACCGTCGCCATCAGTATCTGGCCATGGGCAACCACCGTTTTCTTTAGGACCTGCAACTTCAGGACATTTGTCATCTTTATCAGCTATACCGTCACCGTCACCGTCAGGGCAACCGTTAAGTTCTTTAGGACCGGCTACTGTAGGACAAGCATCATCTTTATCAGCTATACCGTCACCATCAGTATCAGGACATCCCTGGAATTCTGGTTTACCAGCTTCTGTAGGACATGCATCGTCTTTGTCAGGAATACCATCGGCATCTGTATCAGGACAGCCTTGGAATTCTTTTAAACCAGGTACTTCAGGACAAGCATCATCCTTGTCGTATATACCATCTTTATCAGTGTCTTTTCCACCAAATTTAAATGTAAGACCTGCAAAGTGCTGTATGTGCCTTGGCACGTTAGCTTCTGCCTGATCTTCAAATGTATGTTTGTAAGTAGACTGAACAGTAAGGCCAACATTTTCTGTAAACCAGAAGTTGATACCAATACCACCGTTTACTGTACCGTTTCCTTGCTCATCTAACCAAGTATAACCTCCACCAACGTGAACGTATGGGTTAAACCAGCTTTTTGTAAGGAAACCGTATTTTACGATACCGTCTACTGCATAGTAAGTAACATCACCCGGGTCAGTTACTAAATAATCCTGTGTACCCGCCGGGCGGTTAACCACTTTATCAATTTTGTTAACAGATCCTGTAACACCAAAAGAGAAGTTGTCTCCTATGTGCCTTGACACATTAAGGTAAGATACAGAAGGTAATACATTCCAATACTCGTCAGTTTTAAAGAAACCGCCAAATTGGTCCTCAAATTTAGAAGCAGCGCCAAAACGGTTGCTCACTGCATTGACACCAAAGGAGATAGCCCAAGGGTTGTCTTCGTCCTGCGCCTGAACGTTTAGTCCAACGACTAACAGTGCAGCAACGAATAGTTTGTTAAGATGTTTCATACTTTTTTGTTTTAATTACAACATAGGTTATATAGGACAAAATTACTGTGTTAAAATATAACCACAAAACGTTTTAATACAAATTATCCTACTAATCTACCTAAATTATAGTTAAATTACACTTAACATTTTGCCAACTTGTGAAAATGAAGCAATTGCTTTATCCAAATGCTCCTTAGAATGAGCAGCCGAAAGCTGTACTCTTATTCTTGCTTTTCCTTTTGGGACTACTGGGAAGAAAAATCCTATAACATAGATACCAAGCTTTAAAAGTTCATCGGCCATTTGCTGCGAAAGCTTTGCATCATAAAGCATTACGGGCACAATAGCACTATCGCCATCTACAATATCAAAACCTGCCGCTTTAATACCTTCCTTAAAGTAATTGGTGTTCCACTCCAGCTTGTCGCGCAGGGTGGTATCCTTCTCTAACAGCTCAAAAACCTTTAATGACGCCCCTACTATAGACGGTGCCAGCGAGTTAGAGAATAAATACGGCCTTGAGCGCTGCCTAAGCAGTTCTATAATTTCTTTTTTACCGGTAGTATAACCACCCATAGCGCCACCAAGGGCCTTGCCAAAAGTACCGGTTACAATATCTACACGGCCCATTACACCTTTAGCTTCAAGCGTACCTTTACCGGTTGCACCTATAAAGCCGGCAGCATGGCATTCGTCTACCATTACAAGGGCATCATATTTATCGGCCAGGTCGCATATTTTATCCAATGGGGCAACAACGCCATCCATAGAGAAAACACCATCGGTTACAATTATCTTAAACCTGCGGCCTTCTTCGTTTGCTTTTATTAGCTGCTGCTCCAGCTCTTCCATATTGCTGTTCTCATAACGGTAACGCGCAGCTTTACACAAACGCACACCATCTATAATAGAAGCGTGGTTAAGGCTGTCACTTATAATTGCATCCTCTTCGCCTAATAATGGTTCAAACACACCACCATTAGCATCAAAGGCCGCCGCATATAATATAGTGTCTTCGGTACCGTAAAAATTAGCTACTGCTTTTTCAAGGTTTTTATGGATATCCTGCGTACCGCATATAAAACGTACCGATGACATACCAAAACCGTGCGTATCTAACGCATCTTTAGCTGCCTGTATTACTTCCGGATGCGATGAGAGCCCCAAATAGTTGTTGGCACAAAAGTTTAATACTTTTTGTCCGCTATCCAGCGTAATCTCTGCCCCTTGTGGCGATGCTATTATGCGTTCTTTTTTAAACAGGCCGTTTTCTTTTATAGATTCTAATTCGGCTGTAAGGTGTTCTTTGATTTTTCCGTACATTATTTTGTTGTTTTTGTAGCCTCACCCCAGCCCCTCTCCTAAGGAGAGGGGAGAGAGCATCACTCAGTTGTGTTACAAAGGTATTTAAAGTTTTTATTTATTAGCGTTTGTCGCAATTCCCCCTTTGGGGGTTAGGGGGCTACAGATTTACAATCTCAATACCTTCTCCTATATATACAATAGCTTTTCGCTCTACAATTAAACCCATAGCCTGCAATGCATTTTGGTATCCCTGCAACTGTTTTG
Source organism: Flavobacterium zepuense (assembly GCF_007097145.1). GTDB lineage: Bacteria > Bacteroidota > Bacteroidia > Flavobacteriales > Flavobacteriaceae > Flavobacterium > Flavobacterium zepuense. Next base: position 23,745 of record NZ_VJVZ01000012.1, read on the forward strand.
CGTACTTATCTAAGTGCGCACCGGTTTTATAATCCAGCAAATAAGCCTTACCATCGCGCACGGCTACCCTGTCGGGTTTTATGTTAGCGGTTTGCGGCGCTATAATACTCTGCTCATTAAAAATCATGTTGCCTTCTGCAAAAAAGATATTTAGCTCAGGGTGGAAAATCACATCTTTAAGCGTTTTCTCAACCTCATCTTTTTGCGAATGAATAATGAGCCCGTTCTCTATGGCTTTCATTATTGCGATGGGGATATCGTTCTCTGTTTTTATGTACGATAAAATTTCGTGGGTAACGTTACCAAATTCTATAGCCTGTAACTGGGTGCTGCCCCACATAAGTGACTCCCGCTGTGCAATTTTTACCGATCGCGGATTAAAATGCTCTTTTACCACCTTAATAATATGCTGCCCGCCCACGTGCGCTTCTGGTTTAGAAAGACGTGTGGCATTGCCAAACTCATATTCGGTAACGGTATTATCAAACATATGCTTTTGCATCAGGAATTTTATAAAATAACTCGACATGTTATTGGTCAGTTCTCCCCTCGATGTAAAATTGCGGTTGGATATTATATAGAGCTGCTCTTCGGCACGGGTAAGCGCCACATATAATATATTAATGTTATCCAGCAATTCTTCCTGGCTTTTTATAAAATAGATCTCGGCAGCCTTTTCGCCATATTCGGCTACAGCCTTGCTGCTGTCTATTAAGGCTTTTTGGAATTCAAAGGTTTCATCGTCCAATTCCAGCCACAGTTTATCGCGGCGGGACCGGGCATAATCTTCCTCCGCAAAAGGAAAGATAACTACCGGAAACTCCAGGCCTTTACTTTTATGTATTGTCATTATCCTTACGGCATCGTTACCTTCCGGCGATGGTATGCTGAATTTCGACCCGTTATTATCCCAATATTCCAAAAAGTCGGATATACCGCTTTGCGTACGGATGTCACGCTCCAAAACAAGGTCTAAAAAATACTGCACATAACTTTGGTTGCTTTTGACTTTAATAAAAGCATCTATAATAGTCTCAACTGCCTCATAAAGCGATTTTTTACGGCAGTTTTTAAACGAGATATTTATATTATAATTCGCAAGCCACTTTTCTAACGCCTCTTCATCGGGCTGCTCCATGCCCTGGGCAATAAAATCGTGTACGCCGGCCTCGGTTTGGGTGTTAGCTGCAAAATATAAAAAGTGTGCCTTAGCTTCTACATTCTCGTTACTTTTTAGGTAACGCAAGAGGTTGATTATAAGCTTAACCTCAGTAGCATTCTCTATCAGCAATGTTTCAGATGATAAGATGGGTATGGCATTTTCTGTAAGGTAGTTGGCAAGCAATATGCCCGGCTGCCTTTTACGGGTTAACAGCACAATATCTTTATACTGAAAGCCCTGTGCCTGTGCCTTTTTAATAGCAGCAAGCGTAGCGGCAAGGTACAGGTCGTTCTTATCGGTATCTTCGTCCGGTTCCTGCTGAATTTCCAGCAGGAATGAGATGTTTACGAAGCCACCAAGTTTAGGGTTAATATCCTGAATACTGGTGGCATACATGGCGCTGTAGTCTTCGTTCTCAAATTCGCCCGAGAGGAACGAAAAGAAATCATTGTTAAATCCAATCACTTCGCTGTAACTCCTGTAATTAGTACCTAACGGAATGGTTTCCCTGCTCGGGTTGCTAAACGGGTTATGGCCTTTGCCCAGTTCTATAAACTGCTCGGCCTTACCCCCGCGCCAGCGGTAAATAGATTGTTTTGGATCGCCCACTATCATAAGCGAACCCGGTCCTGCCAGTGGATCTTCGCCCGCAAGGGCATTATCTATAAGCGGAATAAGGTTATGCCATTGCATTTGAGATGTATCCTGAAACTCGTCTATAAAAAAGTGGCGGTAGCGTTCGCCCAATCTTTCGTATATAAATGGGGCGGGCTGGTTTTGTATCTCGCGATGAATGATCGCATTAAACTCTGATATACTGAGTACATTTTGCTCTTTCTGGATGCGTTCCAGCTCCTGTCCTATCGAATTCAATAACGATAGCGGTGTAATATTTTTGAGGAAGGCGGTGTAAAAATTCTTTTTTTCGTAGTTTTTATACACCTTTTTAAGAAGCACCAGCAACGGGTCAAGCAGGCCTTCTATAATTAGCCTGTCTTTGGCCGTTTTATTGATCTTGATATCCTCCGGCTCGTGGTATTTTTTGTGCGATGATGTTAGCCTGCCTTCTTTAATATAACTTATATGGTTAGGAAAATGACCTGCCGAGAACGACTTCGGGTCTACCCCACTCCCATCAAGCAGCGCTGTCATTTCATCGGCAAGAGCTGAACATTCGACCTCTAAAGCGGTAACCGACTCTTTTAATTTCTCTTTTATAAAGAGAAACTCTTCAATACTCTTATCCTTAAATTGCACCAGTTCGTTGCGGTTGTTCTCATCTACTAAAAGTCTGCCGGTTTCAAAGAGCTCGCGGGTAACATCCCAACTCTTGTCGTTATCCAGTTTATCCAGCGAGAAATCTACCAATAACGATGTTAGCACCTCATCGTCGCCTGCCTTGGCAATAATAGCATCTACGGCTTCCTGCAATAAAATATCGGTCTCCAGCGATACATCAAACGAAACCGACAAGTTAAGGTCGTGCGCAAACGCGCGGATCACCTTATGGGTAAAACGGTCAATAGTACTAATATCAAACGAGGCGTAATTGTGTATGATGTTTTTTATAATAGAACGGCTCTTGTCTTTTATCGTTGCGAGAGATAATCCCGTCTCTCCGCTAAGTACTTTCATGAGCAACTCTGCCCTTTCGCCCGGCTCATCTTTGCTAAAATCGGAAAGGTTGAGTATGATACGCCCCTTCATTTCCTCTACCGCTTTGTTGGTAAAGGTTATGGCGAGTATGCGGCGGTAGGCATCATCGGTGGGGGCTTCCAGCAAAATACGCAGGTATTCTTTAACCAGTGTGTAGGTTTTACCGGAGCCTGCCGAAGCGTTGTATATAGAAAAAGCAGTTTTACTCACTTAAAATGTGGGTTTTATAGTTTGGCATTATAAATTATAACAATTTCTTATTTTTTGTAATGCTTAAAATCTGTAAATTTGGATTAAAATTAATACTAATCTTTTAAAAATAAGATATTATGGCTTTTGAATTACCAAAACTACCTTACGCATACGACGCCCTTGAACCACATATTGATGCTAAGACGATGGAAATACATCATACTAAGCACCATAATGCATATACTACAAACTTAAACGCTGCAATTGCAGGCACCGACCTTGAGGGCAAAACCATAGAGAATATCTTATTGAACCTTGACCTTAACAACACTGCTGTTCGTAACAATGGTGGTGGCTACTACAACCACAACTTGTTCTGGACGATACTTTCGCCTAAAGGCGGAGGCGAGCCAACAGGCGAACTTGAAGAGGCTATAGATAAATCTTTCGGTTCTTTTGAGGAATTTAAAGCTAAATTTAACAAGGCTGCCACAACACGTTTTGGATCTGGCTGGGCTTGGTTGTGCATACAGGAAGATGGCAAGCTTGAAGTGTGCTCTACCGGCAACCAGGACAATCCGTTAATGCCAGAAGTAGGTTGCAGCGGAACGCCAATTCTTGGCCTTGATGTTTGGGAGCATGCTTATTACCTTAATTACCAAAACAGAAGGCCTGATTATATTGAGGCTTTTTGGAGTGTTGTAAACTGGGCGGAAGTAGCAAGACGTTACGCAAGCGAAAAATAGTATTTAGTACTTATAGATAAGAAAACGGGCATCATTTGTGCCCGTTTTTTGTTTTTACTGCGCCACCCGTAGCGAAATATGAAAAATAGCGTCACCCTGGTAAACAATAGGGGCATCGTTACTATTAATGATATAACCGCTATTAGGGGCTTTTACCTTTTGCTCAAACTTGCCAAAGGGATCGGTTATAAGGGCAATAACGTCGCCTTTCTCTACAAATTTACCTGCGTGCGCCTTGTTCTGAAACAATCCGGAATGACGGGCTCTTATCCATGTAGAAGTTTCAATATAAATAGATGGCGCATCAGGGGTTCGGGCATTTTTACGGATGCCAAGCATACCCAGGTGCTGCAAAACGCGCTTAGCGCCATGCACACCCTCTTGGGTAATATCATCATTAAGGTCTAACGATTTTCCCCCTTCAAACAATAATATTTTAACCCCTAACTTCATGCAGGCGCTGCGAAAAGATCCCGGTATGTTCTTGGAGGAAAGGGTAAACGGTGCGTTAAAAATATCGGATAATCCTTTAAGCTCAGGATTGTTGGGCACAATACGAATTTGTGGTGCGTTAAAGCGGCTGGCGCCTCCGGCATGAAAATCGATACAATAATCAATATGCGGAATGATCTCTTTAACAACGTGGTAAGCAAAACGGCTGGCTAACGATCCTAATTTAGTGCCGGGAAAAACACGGTTAAGGTCGCGCCCATCGGGAAATTCGCGGGTTTTATTCACAAACCCAAAAATATTAACCACCGGTATGCAAATAATGGTTCCGCGCTTGGGCTTGTTGATTTTGCGTACGATGATTTGCCTTACGATCTCCGTTCCGTTAATCTCATCTCCGTGCAAACCTGCCGAAAACAGCACCACGGGGCCATCTATTTTAGAGCGTTCTACAATTATTGGTATTTTAAGTTTGGTCATGGTATGCAGGCGGGCAATTTCCATTTTAATGGTTTTGCTCTCGCCGGGCAGGATGCTTTCTCCAAGTATAGTAATATCTTTATGGGGCATAGGCATTTGTTAAAGCATAAAAATAGTAATTTGCAGTAATATAGGCGTAACAAATTGGGGTATTTAAACGTTTATAGTTACCCATTTGTTTTTTAACTTTGTTACATGCAAACTCCGCTGGAATTACAAATACAAACATTGCCGGACAGCCCGGGCGTTTACCAATATTTTGATAAAGACGAAAAGCTTCTTTACGTAGGTAAAGCCAAGAATTTAAAAAAACGGGTAATGTCTTACTTTAATAAGGTGCACGAGGTAGGCCGCACCCGCGTTATGGTACGCAAAATTGTTGCCATTAAGCACATTGTAGTGCCTACCGAAAGCGAGGCTTTACTGCTGGAAAACAACCTTATAAAAAAGTTGCAGCCGCGTTACAACGTGATGCTAAAAGACGATAAAACCTATCCGTGGATATGCATTAAAAAAGAACCTTTTGCACGCATATTCTCTACGCGTAACGTGGTTAAAGACGGTAGCGAGTACTTTGGCCCGTATACAAGTTTCAGGACGGTACACACCCTGTTAGACCTTATAAAAGAGCTGTACCCGCTGCGCACCTGTAATTACGACTTAAGCCCTGCCAACATACAAAGCGGTAAATATAAAGTGTGCCTGGAGTACCATTTGGGCAACTGCAAAGGCCCCTGCGAGGGTTTTGAGCCGTATGATGTGTACCAGCACCATGTAGATGCCATTCGCGAAATTTTAAAGGGTAATTTTAAGGAAAGCCTTAAAGATTTCAGGAAGCTGATGATGGAACTGGCTACCGAAATGCGTTTTGAAGAAGCACAGCGCATCAAACAGAAAATAGAAGTGCTGGAAAATTACCAGGCACGCTCAACGGTGTTCAACCCGCGTATAAGCAATGTAGATGTGTTTACCATTATAAGCGATGAAACCATGGCTTATGTAAATTTTATACAGGTTTCGCACGGGGCTATCATCCGTTCGCACACCATGGAGATCAAAAAGAAGCTGGAGGAGCCCGATGAAGAATTGTTAGAGCTTGCCGTGGTAGAATTGCGCGAACGCTTTAACCTTATGAGCCGGGAGGTTTTAGTAAATTACCCTATAGACCTTGGCGAAAAAATAAACGTTAACGTGCCCAAACTGGGCGATAAAAAACTGATATTGGACCTAAGCGAGCGCAATGCCCGCTTTTACAGGATGGATCAACTTAAGCAGGAAAAAATAGTGGACCCGGACAGGCATACCAACCGAATTATGGCGCAAATGAAGAAAGACCTGCGCCTGCCCGAAGAGCCCCGCCATATAGAATGTTTTGATAACTCTAACATTCAGGGTACTAATCCGGTGTCGGCATGCGTTGTATTTAAAGATGGTAAGCCCAGCAAAAAGGATTACCGCCACTTTAATATCAAAACAGTAGAGGGGCCAAACGACTTTGCCAGTATGGAGGAGGTAGTGCACCGCCGTTACAAACGCCTGTTGGAAGAAAACCAGCCACTGCCGCAGCTTATTATTATAGATGGTGGTAAGGGGCAGCTGTCTTCGGCATTAAAAAGTTTAGAAGAGCTGGGGCTTCGCGGTAAGATTACCATTATTGGCATTGCAAAAAGGCTGGAAGAGCTGTTTTATCCCGGCGATTCGGTACCTTTATACCTCGATAAAAAAAGCGAAACCCTCAGGATCATACAGCATCTGCGTAACGAGGCGCACCGTTTTGGCATAACGCATCATCGCGATAAGCGCAGCAAGGGCGCATTGCAAACATCGGTAGAAACCATACCGGGCATTGGCGAAAAAACAATGGTTACGCTCATAAAGCACTTTAAGTCGGTTAAACGGTTATCGGCTGCACCCGAAGAAGAAATAGCCAAAATTATAGGCCCATCCAAAGCAAAAAAAATCACTGAGTTTTACCAGACTAAGAACCAATAAATGAAGAACCTGTTACTCCTGTTTGTGTGTATTTCACTTTTCGGAACCATGTCCGGACAGGAGAAACAACCTGCTAAAAAGCCTAAAATAGGTGTTGTGCTTAGCGGTGGCGGCGCAAAAGGCCTGGCGCATATAGGTGTGCTAAAAGTGCTTGAGGAGGCCGGCATAGAGGTTTCTTACATAGGCGGCACCAGTATGGGGGCTATTGTAGGCGGTTTGTATGCAGCAGGCTATTCGGCAACCGAGCTTGATTCTATCTTCCGGTCGTTAGACCCTGATGCCTTGCTTCGCGATTTTACACCACGGGGCACCAAGAACTTTTTCGAAAAGCGTAACGATGAAATCTATGCGCTTACGCTACCTTTTAAGGGCTTTAAAATCGGCTTCCCTACGGCTTTTTCTAAGGGCTTGTATAATTACACAACCGTTAACCGGTTAACAGAACACGTGCGCCATGTGCGCGACTTTAATAACCTGCCCATACCCTTTGTTTGTATTGCTACGGATATTGAAACCGGTAAGGAGGTAGTGCTGCGCAACGGTGTATTGCCCGATGCCATACTGGCAAGCGGGGCTTTCCCATCATTATACAGCCCAGTAGAGATTGACGGCCGATTACTTATAGATGGTGGTGTTACTAACAACTACCCTATTGAGGAGGTAAGGCGCATGGGTGCTGATATTATTATTGGTGTAGATGTGCAGGACCCGCTTAAAACCCGCGACCAAATTAGGGGTGCTACAGGTGTATTGGTGCAGATTAACAACTACCAGATGATACAAAAAATGGAGGCCAAGAGCAAGTTGACCGACATTTACATTAAACCGGATATTTCTGGCTTTTCTGTTATATCTTTTGATGATGGAGAAGCTATTATTAACAAAGGAGAAGAAGCCGGGCGCAAGATATTAGATACCCTAAAAACATTGGGCATAGGCCGCCCAATTATTAAGGAGCATATACCCGTGCAGGATTCGATATGTGTAGACCAGGTGCGCATTAACGAGCTTAAAAACTATACCCGCTCTTATGTTATTGGTAAATTGGGTTTTAAACCCGGCTCGCGCATTAATTATAACAAGTTTAATGATGGTATAAGCAAGCTTAATGCTACGCAAAACTTTACATCGATATCCTACTCATTTAATGAAGCGCCCGATGGTGGCGAGGTGCTAAGCCTCAGGCTGCAGGAAAACCCAATTAACCGCTTCCTTAAATTTGGGCTCCATTACGATGGGCTATATAAAAGTGCTGTATTGGTAAATGTTACCCAAAAAAATCTTGTTAAACGTAATGATGTGGCATCGCTTGATGTTATACTGGGCGATAATTTTAGGTATAACCTTGATTATTACATTGATAACGGTTTTTATATAAGTTACGGACTGCATTCGCATTATTACCAGTTTAACCGTAATATATCTGCTGTGGCCGCGAGCCAGTTTGGCGAAGAGTTGGGCAATAATTCTTTTAATCTTGATTTTGCCGACTTTACCAACCAAATATACATACAAACCATTTTTGCCCAGCGCTTTTTATTGGGAGGCGGTGCAGAATACAAACATATTAAAGCAAAATCGGAAACATTGCAGGGCATTGACCCGGTTTTTGATGACAGCGATTATGTTTCGGCATATGGCTACTTAACTTTTGATTCTTATGATGATAAGTTTTTCCCAAGCGAAGGGTACTATTTTTCCGGCGAGGCTAAAGCGTTCCTGTACTCTTCTAACTACACTAAAGTGTTCGACAATTTTACCATTATAAAAGGAGAGCTGGGTACTGCGCAAACCCTTACTAAAGGGCTTACCGTTAATGTTAGGGCCGAAACAGGATTCTCGTTACGGGAAAACCCCGTTCCTGCTTTTGATTTTATATTGGGAGGGTACGGATATCAAATGTCGCACACTTTCAGGCATTTTTATGGATATGATTTTCTGAGCCTTAGTGGAAATAGTTATATTAAAGGTACAGTATCTCTTGATTATGAATTCCTTAAAAAGAACCACTTAAATTTTACGGCAAACTATGCCAATGTGGGCGACGACCTTTATGAGGGTGGTAAGCTCTTCTCTTTACCACAATATAGTGGTTACGCCTTAGGTTATGGTATGGAAACCATTATAGGCCCACTGGAAATTAAACACAGCTGGTCGCCCGAAACAGGAAAACATTATACCTGGTTTAGTGTAGGTTTTTGGTTTTAAAATAGCCTATTGCTAATACTTTTTTTTAATCTGGACTATTGCCCGCAATGCTGTTCGTAAAGTTCTACAACTACTTCTAAGCCCTTCGCTTTAAAATCTTCTTTGGTAAGGTTTTCGGTAAGGTTAGGGCAGGCATCTTTAAACAATTGAGAAAGTGTGATTTTAAAGTCTTTAAAATCGCGGTCATTTATGTGGTGCCCAAAGGTGGTAACGTAAATATAAGTGCAAAAATCGTCGCCGGGTTTCTGGATGTAAAAAGCATAGCATGGTGTGGCGGCAACATCTACCGCGCCACCTGTTGCCGGAACAATGTAGTAATATGAAAGCAGGCTTATTTTACCCCTTTTTACAATTTGCAGCCATGCTTTATCTTCAGAAGCTTTTTCACGCCCCATACCGGCTGCTTTAAGGGCGATAAATTTTACCGTTTCATTATCATCATCCAAAATAGTAAATTCACGTACATCTTCAATTGCGTAACGTTCAATTTCAGCATTGGGATTTTGCTTAAATTTAAGTTTAGATGTACGGTATTTAGGTAGGGTAATAAGTCCGCTTTTTAACGAACCGTCGTTAAAAGTTATTGTACCATTATACATTTTTGCATATAATGATAATGGCAACAGGAGTAAGAATAGCAACAGCTTGTTCATAAGGGGGAAGGCTTATATGAGTCACTAAAAATAAAGATTTTTAGTACATACTGCATAGCCGGGAACAATATTTTTGCCCCAATAAAGACATTAAAAAATATAAACCATACAAGCGCTAATAAATAAAAAGCCGCCCCGGTTAAGGGCGGCTTAGTTATATATTATCGCTGCATATTCTTAGCTTCGATGCTCATGGTTGCGTGCGGAACCAATTTTAGCCTGTCTTTATTTATAAGCTTACCGGTTACTTTGCAAATGCCGTAGGTTTTGTTCTCTATACGAACAAGGGCATTTTTAAGGTCGCGGATAAACTTTTCCTGGCGGATGGCCAGTTGCGAGTTGGCTTCTTTGCTCATGGTTTCGCTGCCTTCTTCAAACGCTTTAAAGGTAGGCGATGTATCATCGGTACCGTTATTAAGGTCGTTCATGTAAGCACTTCTAATAAGGTCTAAGTCAGCTTTAGCTTTCTCTATCTTTTTCGAAATTAATTCCTTGAACTCTGCCAGGTCTGCGTCAGAGTATCGTATTTGCTGCTCATCTACCATTATTCAATCTATTTTGAAATTAATATTAGGGTTTTTATATCGTCAAACTCAATTTCTGTACCATTTTGTACTTCTGTACTGAAAATCAGTACATCAGTAAGCGTTTCGCTCTTAATATACCCTTCATTTGCCATAACGGCATCCTGTAAGGTATTATTGTCTTTAAGCGTAACGGTAATCCTGTCAGTCACCTCAAAGCCACTATCTTTACGGATGTTTTGTATCCTGTTTACAAGCTCGCGGGCAATACCTTCTTTCCTTAGTTCATCGTTAATAGTAATATCCAGCGCTACGGTAATACCGCCTGCATTGGCTACCAGCCATCCCGGTATATCCTGGCTTGTAATCTCTACATCTTCAGCGGTTAAAGTAATACTTTTTCCGGAAACTGCAATATCAAGCGTGCCTTTGCTGTCTATCTCGTTTATCTGCTCCTGGTTAAGATTTTTTATCTCGTTGGAAACCAGATTCATATCCTTGCCAAAACGTGGCCCAAGTGCTTTAAAGTTAGGTTTTACCTGCTTAACCAACACACCGCTTGCATCATCTAAAAGCTCTATTTCCTTAACGTTAACCTCGGCTTTAATAAGCTCTGCAACGGCTTCAATTTCTCCTTTCTGATTAGCGTCAAGCACCGGAATCATTACCTTTTGCAGCGGCTGGCGCACTTTAATCATCTCTTTCTTACGTAAAGATAGCACTAATGATGATATGGTCTGCGCCTTCTGCATGCGGCTTTCGAGCGATTTATCAACAAAGTTATCAGCATACTTTGGAAACTCGGCCAAATGTACGCTGTCATATTTTTCCGACTGTGAAGCCTGTGTTAAATCTTTATACAATCTGTCCATAAAGAATGGAGCTATTGGCGCACTAAGCTTGGCTACCGCTACAAGGCAGGTATACAACGTTTGGTAGGCCGCGATTTTATCCTGCGCGTACTCGCCTTTCCAGAAACGGCGGCGGCATAGGCGTACATACCAGTTGCTCAGGTTTTCCTGAACAAAGTCGCTTATTGCCCTTGCAGCCCTCGTAGGCTCATATTCGGCGTAGAAGCTATCAACATCTTTTATAAGCGTATTAAGCTCTGATAATATCCAACGGTCTATCTCAGGGCGTTCGTTAAGCGGAATTTCCGGCTCGGCATACGTAAAGTTGTCAATATTTGCATACAGCGCAAAGAACGAGTACGTATTATATAGTGTACCGAAGAATTTACGGCGCACCTCGGCAACACCTTCTATGTCAAACTTAAGGTTATCCCAAGGGTTGGCATTGCTAATCATGTACCAGCGCGTAGCATCGGGGCCGTACTCGGCAAGGGTGGTAAACGGATCTACCGCGTTGCCAAGCCTCTTGCTCATTTTTTGCCCGGCCTTGTCTAACACAAGTCCGTTACTTACTACATTTTTATAAGCTACCTTATCAAAAACAAGGGTAGCAATAGCGTGCAGTGTATAAAACCAACCACGGGTCTGGTCTACACCCTCGGCAATAAAATCTGCCGGGAACGCCTCGCTGTTATCTATAAGTTCCTTATTTTCGAAAGGATAATGCCATTGTGCATACGGCATGGCACCGCTATCAAACCAAACATCAATAAGATCGGTCTCGCGGGTCATTGGTTTGCCTGTAGGCGAAAGCAGTACAATTTTATCTACTACATTTTTATGCAGGTCGATTATGCTGTAGTTCTCCTCACTCATGTTGCCCGGCTCAAAGCCTGCAAACGGGTTAGCGTCCATAGCGCCTGCTGCAAGCGATTTTTCGATGGCGTTGTAAAGCTCTTCTACACTGCCAATAAGAACTTCTTCGGTTTTATCTTCGGTCCTCCAAATAGGCAACGGGATACCCCAGTAGCGTGAGCGGCTAAGGTTCCAGTCGTTGGCGTTTTTAAGCCAGTTGCCAAAACGCCCCTCACCGGTAGCTTTAGGCTTCCAGTTAATGGTATCATTAAGGTTAAACATACGCTCTTTAACATCGGTAACTTTTATAAACCAGCTATCAAGCGGATAGTATAAAAGTGGCTCATCAGTCCTCCAGCTGTGTGGGTAACTGTGAACGTATTTTTCCACCTTAAAAGCTTTGTTATTTTCTTTTAGGTAAATGGATATCTCTACATCTGCCGATCGCTGCGGAGCCGCGCCGGCATCATAATACTCGTTCTTAACATATTTACCAGCAAGCAGTAGCGGCTCGCCGTTAGGGTTGTCCAGGCTCTCTACGTGGCTTGTAAATTTACCCTGAAGGTCTACCAGTGGCACAGGGTTACCGTTGTGATCTAACACCAGCATTGGCGGAATCTCCGGCTTGGCCTCTTTAGCTACCTTGGCATCATCGGCACCAAAAGTTGGGGCAGTGTGCACAACACCGGTACCATCCTCTGTAGTAACAAAGTCGCCCGCAATTACCCTAAAGGCATCTTGTGCATTTTGGTACGGTAATACAAACGGTAACAGCTGCTCATAGCGGATGCCTACAAGGTCTTTACCCTTAGCTTCAGCCAGTATTTTGTATGGGATGTTCTTATCACCTTCTTTAAAGTTATTAAAGCTGCTATCTTCGTTACTTTCGAAATAGCCTTTGCCAAACTGCTTGCCTATAAGATTTTTAGCCAGCACTACATTTATAGGCTGAAAGGTGTATTGATTAAACGTTTGCACCAAAACATAATCTATGTTTGGGCCAACAGTAAGTGCGGTGTTACTTGGAAGCGTCCACGGGGTGGTAGTCCACGCCATGATATCAACTTCGCCATAGCCCTGTAAAAATTCAGGCAGCGTGTGCGGCACGGTTTTAAACTGCGCTACAATGGTAGTATCGGTAACATCGCGGTAAGCACCGGGCTGGTTAACCTCATGGCTGCTTAACCCTGTACCTGCCTTAGGCGAATACGGCTGTATGGTGTAGCCCTTGTAAAGCAAGCCCTTATCGTATATCTGCTTAAGGAGCCACCAAACGGTTTCCATGTATTTAGGCTTATAGGTAATGTATGGGTCTTCCATATCTACCCAGTAGCCCATTTTTTCGGTAAGGTCATTCCACACATCGGTATAGCGCATAACGGTGCGTTTACAGGCCTCGTTATACTCTTCTACGGTAATGGTTTTGCCTATATCTTCTTTGGTAATGCCAAGTTCTTTTTCGGTACCAAGCTCTACCGGAAGCCCATGTGTATCCCAGCCGGCTTTACGTTTAACCTGGTAGCCTTTTTGCGTTTGGTACCGGCAAAAAATATCTTTAATGGCGCGGGCCATAACGTGGTGAATGCCCGGAAGGCCGTTTGCCGATGGCGGCCCCTCGTAAAATACGTATTGCGGCTTGCCCTCGCGGGTGGTTACGCTTTTTTCGAATATTGTCTCTTTCTTCCAGAAATCAAGGACTTCGCTTGCTACCGTTGGCAGGTCAAGCCCCTTGTATTCAGTAAACTTAGTGCTCATTTTTTATAGCTTGTAAAAATCAATTTGCGAAAGTAATGATTTTTTTCATGTAATGGTAAAAATGAGCGCAGATGTGGGCGGGTATAACGGTTGCGAGAGAATTATTAACTATAATTTTTAAGGATGTTTTTAAATGATGCTTTATTATATATTTGCGAAAAAAAATTAGAAACCAAATTTTAAATCTATGATTAAAAATTACCTTACGCTTATTATAGCACTGATCTCATTAAGCACCTTTTCTCAGGACAGAGTTAATGCTACTGTACCCGCAATTGATGCAGTTGCCAATGGAAAGTTAACAGAAGCAACCGGATGGATTAAAAACGATGATGGGAAATGGGTTTCCAGAAAAAATAAAATCCCGGCTAACAAAATTGAAGAATTTAAGTCTTTAATTGATTATGAAGCGGATGGCCTTGGGGAGAATAGGGAAAATTTTATTTATATTGAGCATCGAAATATAAAAATAGCAGATTCATCTTACACTATACTTATCAAAAAATTTAAAGATGGCTATTACAAGTACGAATCAATAAGCCAAGGTTGGGTACCGCAAAATAGCCTAATCTATTACGTGTTTAAAACTTCGGAACTGGATAAGCTAAAAAATCTCGAAGCCGATAAAACCCATGCAATAAAAATTAAAACTATTTATAGCAACTTCATTCTCTACCTTGACCCAAAGTCTTCTTTAAATACGGTTGCAAAAGATCTTTATAAAAAAATATCAGATAATTATAACATGTACGACTTGGGGGTATATCTAAAAGTCTACAAAGGCAACGTTCGTTTTATAATTCAGAATTTTGAAGAGTACCTACCTCAGGATTTAGAGAAAGCGTACTACGAAACGCCGATTGCAAATTTTGAAAAACTTTTTAAACTCAAATAATCATATGCCCACCACTCAGGTGGGCATTTCTAATTTACAATTAACATTACTTTCCACTTAACAAAATATTAGTAAGAAATATTTTAAGCAGCATAGTTATTTATTTGTTAAATAAATTATATTTGTTTTAGCAAATTACAATCTAATTTTTTGGGGAAATACAATGAAGAATCTCTACCTCTTGTTTATTTGTTTTTTAACTACTACTATTTTTGCACAGGGCAGCATGACCGCTCCGCACTCTATAAATATCGGTTCTGTAGCAAAAGGTAAAATGTGGGATGTGTACGGCTGGCTGCAAAATGATACCGGAAAATGGATATCGGGCCGCAACAAAATACCGGCTAACCTTGCCGCCCAGTTTAAGAATCTTTCTGATTTTGAACAGAATGGCCTTGGCGAAAATGGCGAAAACTTTACCTACATGGAGTTGCGCGACATTACCATTTACGATTCGCTATACACCATCCTTATAAAAAAGTACAAAGACGGCTACTACAAAAACCCTGCCTACCACACCGGTTGGACCCCACAAAATAGCATTACCTATTATGTTTTCAGGACAAATGAACTGGAAAAGCTTAAGGGCCTTGATAAAAACGAGCTTTACAATATTAAGATAAACACTTTGTATTGCCGCACGATACGCAATATAGACCCTAAGTTTAGCACGGTAAACATTGCACAGGACCTCGCAAAGGTTATTAGTGGTGCCGAGGCAGCGCCATTTAAAGAAGACCTCATGGTAACCCTTAAACTTTATAAAGATAATGTACGTTTCCTTATAACTACCTGTGTGAGTTATACCGCGCCATTTGACCTTATAAAATATTACTACGAAACCCCAACCGAAAACTTTATTAAGCTCTTTAAACTGGAATAGATTTTAGATTTAACAACTGTTTAACTATAATAGCTAAAATTTTGGGAAGTTAAAGCAGTATATTTAACGATTAATTTATTATCCTAAAATGGAAAAACACATTTGTTTCCTTATTGATGATGATGAAGATGATCGCGAGATATTTACAATGGCTCTTGAAAACGCCAATGAATCGTACACTTGTGTAGAGGCTATTAATGGCAGGGAAGCTCTTAAACTGCTTGCTAAGGACACCGCTTTTAGTCCCAACTTTATTTTTATCGACCTTAATATGCCGTACCTTTCGGGTAAGGAATGCCTTCAACAATTAAAAAAAGACAGCCGGTTTAGCAATACGCCCATAATAATGTACACTACATCTTCTTACAGTAAAGATATAGAGGAAACACAGCAGCTTGGTGCAGCTCATTTTTTAGTAAAACCGTCGGGCATGGCTGTACTTATAAACGCACTTACTAAAGTTTTAAATAACGAGCCGCTGCCGTACTACCTTGATTACAGCGAATAACTACTATAACTTAATAAATACTGCACAATGGAAAGCATACAGCCACAAGCCTACAGCCCCTTTGGTATCCCTGAATTATCGGGGAACGATGGGCAGGGCAGTATAGAACTGCTTCCTACTGCAATTTATAGTTGCGATGCTAATGGTGTAATAACATCTTTTAACAAGGCTGCCGAAGAACTATGGGGACAAAAACCCAGGCTCGGCGATACCATATGGTGCGGGCAGGTTAAGATTTTTAACCCGGATGGTAATGAAGTACAACCCGAGTTTTGCCCTATGGCAATAGCCCTTAAAGAGCAACGTGCAATTACAGGTGTAGAAATTATACTGGAACTGACCGATGGCAAACTGATTAATGTACTACCCACCGCAACCACGGTGTATGATGCATTAGGCAATTTTGCCGGTACCATAAACATGCTGGTTAATATATCGCACAAAAAAAACGAAGAGCTCTTTAGCGAGTTAAAATACAAGTCGGTATCTGAGGTATTAGAGCGCAAGGTGGAAGAACGCACCCTGCACCTGAAACAAAGCGAAGAGCGTTACCATAAAATGGTAGACGAGGTTCAGGATTATGCCATTTTACTGCTTGATCCCGAAGGCACTATCGTGAACTGGAATAAAGGTGCCGAAAAGATAAAAGGCTATACTGAAAAGGAAATTTTAGGAAAGAATTTCAGAATATTTTATCGTGACCACGACCGCGAAAGCAAGCTTCCGGAAACACTAATTAAGCAGGCACATGATACCGGCCGTGCCATGCACGAGGGTTGGCGACTGCGCAAGGATGGCACCGCTTTTTGGGGTTCTATCGTGATAACCGCTTTGCATGATGATGATAACAATATAATAGGCTTCAGTAAGGTTACCCGCGACCTTACCGAGCGCAAACTGGCCGACGAACAAGTGGCGATGTATGCAAAAGATATAGAGTTCAGGAACAGGCAGCTGGAGGAATATGCCTATATAGCATCGCACGATTTACAGGAGCCTTTACGAAAAATACAGGTTTTTGCCGAGTTGCTGGAAAACAATATTACTAATGAGGGCGCAGCCCGCCGCCACCTCGACAAAATTAATATGGCAGCCAAGCGAATGACGAGCCTTATTAAAGATGTACTCAGATACTCCCAGCTATCGCGTGCCGATGAGCTTTTTGCCGAGGTTGACCTAAACACCACTTTTGAGGCTATAAAGGAAGATTTTGACCTGCTTACACACCAAAAGAGTGTTACCATAAACCATGGCAACCTGCCCACCATATACGGCATACCCATACAGCTTAACCAGTTATTCTCTAACTTGCTTAGCAATGCCATAAAGTTTAACAACGGCGAGCCGATAATAGAAATTTATGCCAACGAGCTTACACCCGAAGCTACAGCAAATTATCCGCAATTAAACAAGCTGCACCGCTATACGCGCATAAGTTTTAAAGACAACGGCGAGGGCTTTGACCAGCAGTATGGCGACCAGGTATTTAAAATGTTTAAGCGCCTTAGTACCAATCCCGGTACAGGCATAGGGCTCGCACTCTGCAAAAAAATTGTAGAAAACCACAGCGGCCATATAGATGTTGTAAGCGAAACGGGTAAAGGCACAACTTTTACTATTATACTCCCTATACAAAATATACCCGATGTGGTTTTATAGTGCAATGTGCTAAAATATACCGGTCAGTATAATTTTTTTGGTTTAGGACTATGCCCAAGTTAAATATACCGATTGGTATAATCTAAGTAGCCTCTCTAAAATATTATTAGTATTTTAGTGCTTTCCAAAACATCCAAAGCCTCTCTTATGAAAAAAAGTTTACTGACACTACTTGCCTTTTTTGCGCTGCACATTGCCATTGCGCAGGAATTTAAAACCCTTACCTATTTTGTAAACGACACTACCAAACTGGAGCTCGACCTGTTTTTGCCAAAAACAAAGAGCAAAGATAAGCTGCCCATGCTAATACACGTGCACGGTGGTGGGTTTTCCGGTGGTAAGCGCGAAGACGGCCACCACATAGCCAAATACGCTGCGGGTCAGGGTTATGCAGCAGCTTCAATAACCTATACATTATACATGAAGGGCAGGAAATTCAGCTGCGATGGTATCCTTACCGAGAAGGTAAAGGCTTTCCAGATAGGTGCTAACCAACTATGGCAGGCAACGCTATTCTTCATCAATAATGCCGAAAAATACAATATAGACTCTTCTAAGATATTTATTTCGGGTAGTAGTGCCGGTGCCGAAACCGCCCTGCATGCCGCTTTTTGGGATAGGAATATAATGGCACTGTATCCTCAAAAATTGCCTGAAAGTTTTAAGTATGCAGGTATCATATCGGGGTCGGGTGCCCTTATGGATGTTAACCTTATCACCAAACAAAACCTCATTCCGGCTTTATTTTTTCACGGCAGCTGCGACCGCACCGTGCCTTACGGCACCGCTGCCCACCACTACTGCCCTACCAACTCCAGCGGGTGGTTAATGCTGTTTGGGTCATATTCTATTTACAACCATATAATCGGGTTAAACGGGAGTACGCATTTGTACACCTATTGCGGTGGCGGGCACGAATACAGCGATGAGCTTTTTGCCAAGGGCCAACAGCAAATTGTGGATTTTATGAATGCCGCCCTTAAAGGCGAAAAACAACAGGCACATACCGTTATTACCACTGGTAAGCCTTGCAAAACCGGCGATTACGATTTTTGTAAATAAACTACACTGATGAAGAACCTCGTTTCACTGTTAAGCTGTATTCTCGCTATGAGTTGCGGTTCTGATAAAAAAGAAACCAACCGGCCGGTAGCTGATACATTGAACACAGAAAGCCTTAAAAAGCAGTTCCTGCCTGTAATACAGGGTGTATGGGTAACATCGGATTACATTAATGACATAAGGCAGAACAAATCGCCTTATAAAGCTTACGAAAAACTTAGTGGCGCGGCAGCAATTGTAATAAATAGCGAAGCATCCGATAGCCTTGTGGCCGGAATAAGCTTTAACAATCATGAGGGCAGCAGCCTTACGATATATTTTAAACCGGGACATACACCACATAGCCTGCTTACCGATCATAACATTTACGAAAGCAGCGATAGCTTTGAATTGGCCTATACTATTACCAAAAACGATACGCTGCTCTTTATGAACCGCTATACTGCGGCTGGTAAATTACTACAATCACGATCGTATACCCGTGTGAGCACTAACACGGCTCATGATAGTATGGACTGGGGTATAGAGCAGGTAGTAAATGCTGAACTCCTTGCAGGTACGTATACCGTAGATGGCACTAAGCCTGCCATTACGGTTACTTTTAACCAAAATGGTACGGTTACGGGTTTTGAAGATTTTACAACCTATTTTGTTGGGACTGATTTTGCCGTAAACGACCCCGATGAACTGCCGGGCAATGACTATATCTATTTTTATAAAAAGGGCGACGACCTCAACAGCATTTCTTACGACTTTAAAATTAAAGCCGATACCCTTGTACTTAACCACAGTGGCTCACATTATAAACTGGTAAGGAATCGATGATGTCGAATAACAATAGCACACCTATTAAGAACATCGTATTAAGACAGGGTGCCATCTTTTTGGCTTATCTTATACTGTGCTCACTGTTTTTATTCAATCATTCGGGTGGAGCAGATATGGCATTTATTGCTTTTATGGTAATTTGTGTTATACTGCATCTTATAATACTGCTCATCTTAACAATAGTACAACGCAATAGTTTATCCCCAAAGAGATATTGTCTTGAAGATGTGCTGGCACTTATTATTATAGCGTTTATATTCGGATTGTTATACGGTTATTATATTGATTTTATGTGGTGGCTTAGTCATCGTTTAAAGCATTTCTATTAAAATAGGATTTATGTTTGAGATATTTGAAAAGTACATTAGCCAGAAGGTTGAAATTTCGAGTGAAGAGCTAAAAATAGTTCAGGAAGCCAGCAGTATAAGAAAATTGCGCAAAGGGCAGTCTATACTGCACGAGGGCGAAGTTTGGGCCATAACCTGCTTTATCGCTTCGGGTTGTTTCAGGCTGTACCGTTATGACAAAGAAGGCACCGACCATACTGCCCGCTTTGGAATACAAAACTGGTGGATAAGCGACCAGGAAAGCTACAACCACCAAAAACCATCAGAATATAATATTGAGGCACTCGCGGCAAGTACCGTGATTGTATGGCCAAAACAGGCATGGGACAATTTACTGGTAACCATTCCTGCTATGCGCAAGTTTAACGAAGAACTGCTGGCAAGAGGTTATGAAGCCAGCCAAAGGCGCATCTTCTCACTAATTAGCCATACGGCTTCAGAAAAATATTTAGACTTTCAGCAAACTTACCCCGGGGTTTTTAATAGCGTACCATTGCACATGGTGGCTTCTTATCTGGGTATTTCCCGCGAAACCTTAAGCCGTATACGGGCGAATTTATAAACCGTTAATAACTACTACTATATGCAAAAGCCCTTTACTTAAATTGTAAAGGGCTTTTGCAGTATAAGGTAACTAAATTATTCTACACCTTCAAGAAAGAGCGATACCTGGCTTATAAAAAGATTGGGGTACTGGTACAACGCACCATGGTTAGAGTCAGGATAAATTATAAGATGTGCATTGGGCAGGTTTTGCTGTAATAATACCGAATTTACAGTAGGGAAAATGATATCACTATCTCCACTCACTACCAGCGTAGGTTGTTTAATGAGTTTAAGATAGTCAAAATTACCGCGGTTTATTTGAGACCATCCCGCTATGGCAGTTGCCTGAGCAGGCGCTACCTTATCGGTAATGTTACTGTCGCGATCTACAACCCTTTCCCTTATCCTGTTTAAAAATTGGCTGCCCGCTTTTTGGCTTGCCGCCGATGGCGTAAATAAGGTTTCCAGCAAAAGTTCATCGGGTTGGTTGTATTCTTTTTCAAACATTGCCCAAACTTCAGGGCTAAAAGTTTCAATATCCCGCACGCCACTTGGTGCAGTACCTACAAGTATAAGGCGGTTTATTAGCTCTGGCCTGTTTAGTGTAATTTGCTGTGCAACCATACCACCCATAGAAAAGCCTAACAGATCAATTTTTTCAAGTCCCAGCGCATCAATAAATGCAATAGCATCTTTGGCAATAGCGGCAATACTATCGGGTGTTTCGCCTCCTGTACCGGCAACGCCCCTATTATCAAAAATAATTACTTCGCGGTTTTTAGAGATACCATCCAGCACATAAGGGTCCCAGTTCTCTAAAGTACCTGTAAAGTGTTGCAGTAATACAAGGGGCAGGTTTTGTTTTTTACCAAAACGGCGGTAAGCAAATGCGGTTCCGTTAACATCTGCAAATTGTGTAGGTACGGTAAGTGCTGTAAAATCAGTGCTTGTTTTCATTTTGTTTTTTATTATGGTTTATAACCTTTGTTAAATACATCAGCTTATATGCTGAAATTCTTTTACAAAGTTGGCGCTAAACCCAAACTTAAGACCAAGCCATATGACACAAAATGGCGTTGACATTTGTCACATTTTGATTCCTTTATTTCCTTACTATACGATAGTAAAGGACTCACCACCTGTATTTTTGTTTTACTACCTTTGCATACTTAATTTATTACCATGAAAATAGAGATCTGGAGCGATATAATGTGCCCGTTTTGCTACATAGGCAAACGCAAGTTTGAGGTAGCCCTGGCACAATTAGAGAGTATAGACAATATAGAGATAGAGTGGAAAAGCTTTTTGCTTTCGCCCGATATGAAAACGGATGACACTAAGAACATTCACCAGTTTTTAGCAGAACACAAAGGCATATCGCTGGAAGAAGCTACGGGGCTAAACGATAACGTAGCGCATCTTGCTGCTAACGTGGGGCTTGAATATAATTTTGATAAGACTATACCCGCCAACAGCTTTAATGCCCACCGCCTTTTGCATTTTGCAAAACAGCACGGCAGGCAGCAGGCCGCCGAGGAGGCACTTTTTGCCGCCTATTTTACCGAAGGCAAAAACATAGATGATGCACAAACACTGGTAACCCTTGCCGCGACACTTGGCCTTGACGGAAATGCCTTTGCCCAGGCTATGGGTGCAGGAGCCTATGTAGAGGCAGTGCTTGATGATATTAATGAAGCACAACAATTGGGCGTTCGTGGGGTTCCTTTCTTTGTTTTCGACAGGAAGTATGCGATATCAGGCGCTCAGGAACCGGCTGTATTTTTAGAAACGCTGGAAAAAGTTATGAGTGAGGTATAGTAAAAGTAATATGGCATTTGCTTTACGTAAAGCAAATGCCATATTGTTATTTTATTTCAAGTTTTATCAATCTTATACAGACGCATAGCAATGCGTCTCTACACTTTAAACCGCAATCCTTTTCCACCTTCCCTTTCTAAACAGGATAAAGCTGGCTATGCTCATACAAGTTTCGGCAATGGGTATGGCAAGGAACACACCTGTTGGCCCCAAGTTAAACTGCTTGGCAAGCAGGTAGGCCATAGGTATCTGGAACAGCCAGAACCCAAAAAAGTTGACCCACGTAGGCGTTTTGGTATCGCCCGCGCCGTTAAAAGCATTAATGAGTACCATCCCTATACCGTAAAATATATAACCCGCGCTAAGTATCCGTATGGCTTTAACAGCAATATCGTGCACATCGGCATTATTAGTAAAAAACCACATGAGCGGGTCGGCTGCCAATAAGGTTATCACCATAATGATTCCCATATAAATAACATTGAACTTTGCCGTAACCCAAACTGAACGCTCAGCACGCTCTTCCTGCTTAGCCCCTAAATTCTGGCCTACCAGCGTTGCAGCGGCACCGCTCAGCCCCCATGCCGGCAACATAAAGAACATCATAATACGCAACGCGCTTTGGTAACCTGCAGAACCCTCATCACCACCTGTTGTAGCAACCAGTTCGGCTAAAAATATCCAGCTGCACGAGGCTATTACAAACTGCAATACGCCCGGTGCGGCAATTTTTACCAATACTTTTATCTGCTCCATATCCGGAATAAAATAGGATGCTACCACTTTTAGCATGCCTTTGCCATTAAACAGGTTGTATACCTGGTACAACACACCTATACTGCGCCCGATAGTGGTTGCAATGGCAGCGCCGGTTAACCCAAAGGTGGGTATCGGGCCAAAACCGTTTATAAAAACCGGGCAAAGGATTATATTAAATATGTTGGCTATCCAAAGGCTTTTCATGGCAATGGCTGCATTACCCGCCCCACGAAAAATACCGTTAAACAAAAACAACAACATGATTATAAAGCTGCTGCCCATCATGATCTGGATGAATGGTGTACCATATTCTGCCGAAGCCTGAGAGGATCCCATTGCTACTAAAATATCGGCTGCGAATATAAAGCCCACTACAGCAAGCACTATATTAACACCTATTGCCACTATTATGGCCTGCATACCGGCTTTGGCCGCAGCCACAGGGTCTTTTTCGCCCACACGGCGTGCTACTGTAGCAGTAGCCGCCATACTCATACCTATGGCAATGGAGTATATGATGGTAAGGACCGACTCTGTTAACCCCACCGTTTGCACGGCAAAGCTGCTGTTTTCTAAATGGCCCACAAAGTAAAGGTCTACCAAGGCGAAGACCGATTCCATCATCATCTCCAGCATCATGGGTATGGCAAGCAGTAGCACCGCACGGCGAATGCTGCCCGTAGTAAAATCTATGCTTTCGCCGTTTAGCGATTGTTTTAGTAATAAGAAAAAACGTGATACGGCACTGGGGGATTTCCCTGTTTGTGTCATGATATGTTTGGTTTGAAAAATTAATGAATAGTACTACAGGCACAGGTGTTGCGCCTTATGGTTTGCGAAGAGAGGTGTCCTTTTTATTAGCGGGTGCGGACAGCAAATACTATCATATTCATAAAAATGAATAACAAATATAGCAGAATTTTTTAAGGGGGAGTGACTTTTTTATTAACTTTCTAACAACGCCTCGCCAACCCTTCCGGCAGCAATGCGCGAAGCTAAGATACCCAGCGTGAAGATGGTAAGCACTACGATAACCACATTTTCAAACAGTAATTCGGCAGGATAAGCCATTGTAGGGGTTATCATGAGGAGTGAGAATTGCTGTTGCAGGATCACGATAATTATAGCAAGCACCAACCCGAAAGATGTGCCCAAAGCAGTTATAAAAATACCCTGATAAAAAAAGATGCGGCGGAGTGTTTTAACCTCAGCACCTAAACTATAAAGGGTTTTTATATTCTCTTTTTTATCAAGTATCAACATTATAAGCGCCCCGGCAAGGCAAAATAGTGTAAGCACTACCACAAGCGAGCAGAACAGGTAAGTAACCAGGTTCTCGGCATTCAGCATTTTGTAGAGGGAATCATTTAGCTGTGCGCGGTTTTTAATGGTAAGCTGGTTCTTAAAAATAGCCTGCAATTTTTCATTAACGTCAGCTTCGTTAGCCTTTGGCGCAAGCTTAATTTCTATAGCGCTGTACTGGTTGGGTTTGTATTGCAGGAGTTGCTGTGCGAGGTCTATACTACAATACACATATTGATTATCTATATCCTCGTTAATAGAATAAATACCCACCACCATTAACTGCTCTTTGTTAAAGCCCTCCTCGGCGCTATCAATAGTACCCTTACCGGCTTTGGGCACAAAAACCTCAAGGGCACGGTTAAAGTCGAATAACCCCAAAGAAAGTTTCCTGAAAACACCGGCACCGGCAACCACCTGACCCGTGTACATTTTTAGCCAGCGGGTGCCACCTAAAAGGGTACTGTCCATCTGGGTTACCTTATTGTAAAGGGTGTCAACCCCTTTAAGGTAGGCCACACAGCCTTTATCTTCATAGCTAAACATCACACGCTCCTCAGCTACGGGGCTAAAAGCGGCAATGTCTTTAATATTTTTAAGCTGTTTTTCCTGATCTGGGGAAACCATGAACCACTTGCCTGTTTTAGGCAGGACCTTAAGGTCGGGATCGGTAGTATTGGCGAATGAGAGGCTAAAATCCCTCAGCCCGCTAAAAACTGAAAGTATAATAAAAAGGGCTGCCGTACTTACAAAAATACCCAAAGAGGCAATGCGCGTAATAATATTTACGGCAGTGCTCTTGCTGTTGCTAATGGTGTAGCGGCGGGCTATGTAAAACGGAAAGCTCAATAGATTTATAGTTTCTTACGCCTGTCTAAAAGCTCAGGGTTAGTAATTGGGTTGTTTTCGCCCGTAAGCTCTTTGTCCAGTTTTTCCATACGGTCCAGGCTGTCATCAAGGTAAAATACCAGGTTAGGCACTTTACGCAGTTGCAGTTTTACACGTTGCGAAAGGTCGTGCTTAATAAGCGGTGCATTGCTTTTTACCGCGTTAAGTATTTCGCCGCCCCTCTCTGTAGGGAAAACGCTAAGATATACTTTTGCAATAGAAAGATCTGTAGTTACCACCACTTTAGATATAGAGAGTACCAGGTTGCTCACGCCGTTTTTGCGCACTTCGCCCTGTAAGATATCTACAAGGTCTTTTTGCAGGAGTCCGCCTATTTTTTTTTGCCTATTTGTTTCCATCCTGCAAAAATACTCAAAATTTTAATCGTTTGGGTTTTAAAGTTCGGGCTTTCAAAAGTTAGTAGTGGTATGTGTTGGGAAAAGTTTAGGGATTGGAAAGTGTAGTATAAGTAAAACTTCCTCAAAGATGTAATCTTTATTGAATAATATACCATTTAGTTTTTTCATATAATTCACACCCCACTATCAAAAATTATTGATAAATTGCAGATACAAACAAGCATAAATTATCAATTTTTGAAAATCAGTTAACCAATGAGTACTCAAAAACAAAACATATTAATTATTGGCGCTACGGGCCAGGTTGGGTTAAAAACTATTGAGCTTTTAGAAAGTGTACAAGACGATAGCATCCAAATAATTGCAGCAGTGCGCAGTACCGAAAAAGCAAAACAATTTACCGAAAGGGGGATTGCTTCTGTGTTAATCGACCTGAATAACGAGGCTACATTTACCAGAGCTCTAAAAAATGTTAACCGCCTGTTTATAGTAACGGGTTACACGGTAGACATGCTTAGGCAAAGCAAATCACTTATCGATTATGCTAAAAAGAGCGGCGTGCAACATATTGTTCACCTTGGCGCCTGTGGAAGGGATGATACCACCGTGGCCCACTGGGCATGGCACCAGCTCGTTGAGCGCTATATAGAATGGGCAGGCTTCTCTTTTACACACCTTCGCCCTGAAACATTCATGCAAAATTTACTAAGTTATGGTGGTGCTCCGGTTATTAAGAATGGAATCATCATTCAATATGTTAAAGATGCCCGCAAAAGCTGGGTAGATGTTAACGACGTTGCGGCCGTGGCGGCACAGGCGTTATTAAAGCCCGAAATTCATAACGGTAAGACCTACCGTCTGAGTTACGATGCCAAATCCTACTACGATATTGCCGACCTGCTTACTGAAGCTATAGGCAAGCCGTTTAAGTACGTACCTCACCCACCTGAAGATTTTTTAAAAACGATGAAAGCTAACGGTGCCGATATGGCGTATATGGATTGTGTGTACAAGCATTACATCCGTTATGCAGAAGGATCGATTCCCGGGGCTGATGATGTGTTTGATAATTTTTATGAAATTACCGGAAAACAGCCAACCCGCTGGGCTGATTTTATAGAAAAGCACAAAGAGGCGTTTACTTACTAAACTCAGAGTCCAAATGAGAAAAATTGAGCACATTGGCATCGCTGTAAACAGCCTTGAAGCATCTAATACTTTATTTGAAAAACTGCTGGGCACACCTCCCTATAAAATGGAAGAGGTGCTGAGCGAAGGTGTGAAAACGTCGTTCTTTATGAATGGCCCGAATAAAATTGAGCTCCTGGAAGCCACCACGCCCGATAGCCCCATTGCCAAATTTTTAGAGAAAAAGGGGGAAGGCATTCATCACATAGCATTTGATGTAGAGGATATTACGGCAGAAATTGCCCGTCTTAAAGCCGAAGGATTTACCGTGCTTAACGAAACACCAAAAAAAGGCGCTGATAATAAGCTGGTTGCATTTTTACACCCAAAAGGCACTAATGGTGTTTTGGTAGAGCTTTGCCAAGAAGCGCCGGAGGCGGTTTAAAATTGTTTAAAGTTTCAGGTTGCTTACTCGAATGGCTATTGCACATGAGTGGCAACCTGAAACCTGAAACTTTAGACCTGAAACTAAAATTTACTCTTCGCTTTCATTTTGCAGCGCGTTCCAACCTCTTGATTTTAAAGGTATTTTGGTATTGGCACGGGTAATAAGGTGGATACCTTCGCTTTCCTGGGTCATGTGACCGATTATGGTAAAGTTAGGGTTGCCTTTTATCTTTTCGAAGTCTTCCATTTTAATGGTAAACAACAGCTCGTAGTCTTCGCCGCCGTTAATAGCCACGGTAGTAATATCAAGGTTAAATTCCTCGCATACGTTAATAAGCTGCGGGTCTACCGGAATTTTCTCTTCGTATAAATTACAGCCCACACCGCTTTGCTTAGCAATATGTATAATTTCAGATGATAACCCGTCCGACACATCAATCATGGCCGTAGGCTTAACATCAAGCGCTTTTAAAATCTCTTTAATATCCCTACGGGCTTCCGGTTTAAGCTGGCGCTCAATCAGGTAACTGTAAGCATCCAGGTCGGGTTGGTTTTGCGGATTTACCTGAAACACCTGCCTTTCGCGCTCTAAAACCTGCAGCCCCATGTAAGCAGCGCCCACATCTCCGGTAACCACTAAAAGGTCAGTACTGCCGGCGCCATTTCGGTAGGCAATAGCATCGGCGTCAGCCTCACCAATAGCGGTAATGCTTAAGATCATCCCTTTTTGAGACGATGTAGTGTCGCCACCCACAATATCTACGCCATATATCTTTGCAGCAAGCTTAATACCGTCGTACAGCTCATCTAACGCCTCCACCGGAAAACGGTTAGACACCGCTATAGAAACCGTGATTTGTGTTGGCACAGCGTTCATAGCATAAATATCGCTTACGTTTACCACAACTGCTTTATAGCCAAGGTGTTTAAGCGGCATGTAGGCAAGGTCGAAGTGCACGCCCTCCACCAACAAATCGGTAGAAACCACCACTTTTTTATCTTTAAAATCAAGCACGGCAGCATCATCGCCAATACCTTTAAGGGTACCCACATTGCTTGTTGTAATATCGTGGGTAAGGTGTTCTATAAGTCCGAATTCGCCAAGGTTGCCCAGGCTGGTACGTTGCTGGTTTTTATCTTCTATCATGAGAGTTTGTAAAGTCGTAAAGTTAGAAAGTCAGAAAGTAGCAAAGGTACTTTAAAAGTTACAGAGTGACAAAGGTACAGAGCAGCTGGTTTTTAGGTTAAGACGTACTATATCCGTCGAAGTCATTGCGAGGAGGAACGACGAAGCAATCTCACTTATAGCTTAGGTTATGTTTTGCCATGCCGGAGAATAGTAATAGAGTTACGAGTGAGATTGCTTCGTCGTTCCTCCTCGCAAAGACGGCGGGTGAAAAATGTTGTGTATTATTAGTTACGCTTTAAACTTTCTGAATGCCTGTATCATTTCGTAAATACCAAAGGCAATGAAGATTTTGCCGAGGAAAAACACTATCCAACTAAAGCCATTATTAAGATATTGCCGCTCCATAAAAGGACTGTAAAAGTCCGTTACCAAAAAGAAACGGAACAACCCTGAGGTAAAGCTTTGGTTATCATTATTCAAATTTAAAGCTACATAAAATTCAATGAAATACAATACACTGAACCAAAAAACTCCACTTAAAACAGTAAAAATTAATGCTCTTCTCCAGCTATGATCGAATCCCGTTGACAATTTCGTTGCACCTAAAATAAATTTATCTTTGAAACCTCTTTTCCATCCCCATCCTAATTCCTGGTAATAAGCAGATAGTTCATAGGCTCTAAATCGATTATAATCTATTTTATTCTCAGTTTTTTGAAGTTGTTGTTTTATTGTTCGTATAGATTTTCTGTTACAAAAGTTCAAGCTATCTATTTTGATTTCATCAAAAAAAGCAGCTTTTTCAAAAATTGTTTTATCAAGATTAATAACACTTAACTTCGCAGATTGAAAAGAACATATATCTGCAAACGTAGTAACAAATATATCCAAAAAACTAATTTGTAATCTTTCGAAATCTGCATCTTCATTAAAGTTACAATAATAAATTTTTAAGCTTGTTTCACAATCATTTCTTAGATTCCTAAAACTAATTGTACCGTTAAAATTACATCTATGGAACACGCAAATTCTGTTAAACATTGCACTGCTAAACTCAGTTTTTTCAAAATGATTATTATAAAAAGTAGTTGATTTAAATCTTTTACTTTTCAATTTTTCAGAATCATATTTAAATTTAGATTGAAAGAATGTCGTTTCACAAAGAAATTTATTGTCTTGAAAAAGTACGTTGTGAATGTTAGATTGTCGAAAGGAAACTTTTTTAAAACCATCATCATTATTTGATGATCCTAAAGTGTTGTTATGAAAATTAAATTCGCCCTTACCCATATATACATTTTCAAAACGAAAAACATCAGAAAATTCACCTCCTCTAAAATCAAAAATAGTATTTAAGATAGGGACATTTTTATTCTTCAGATCATAACTAAAATTAAAATCTTTAATTTTTGACTGAAAGTTTTTAAATGATTTTAGTGAAAGCTTCTCTATTTCTAAAGTTTCTTCAAACCATAACATATCTAAATTACAGTTGAAAATTTCTACCTGACATTTAAACGTACATTCTAAAAAATATAAGCCTTTATCAGGCTGATTAATATGTTCAATTTTTAAAACTTGGCCCGTAAATGAACAATTTGAAAATCTTATATTATAAAGTAACTCTACTGGAAAAATAATATCATTTTTCCCAAAATTGAAAATTTCGTCATAGAACTCTTCAGCGGATTTTAGTTTGGTGATAAATTCCTCGCTGGTAATATTCTGCTTCATAATTTTTAAGATTTTAAATAAATCTACAAAAAAACCCGGCACATAAGTACCGGGTCTGTTATCTATCTCTTTTATCTAAAAATCTAAAAGATTAGTCATTCAATTTAAGTACCGCCATAAATGCCTCTTGCGGAATCTCTACGTTACCTACCTGACGCATACGTTTTTTACCTTTTTTCTGTTTTTCAAGAAGTTTACGCTTACGCGAAATATCGCCACCGTAACATTTAGCGGTAACGTCTTTACGTAAGGCCTTAACGGTTTCGCGGCTAATAACCTTAACACCAATAGCGGCCTGAATAGGAATATCAAACTGCTGACGCGGTATAAGTTCTTTAAGCTTTTCGCACATTTTTTTGCCAATGTTGTAGGCGTTGTCTTCGTGTATCAGTGCAGATAATGCATCCACAGGCTGTGCATTTAGCAATATGTCAAGACGTACAAGTTTTGAGGTACGCATGCCTATAGGCGAATAATCAAACGAGGCATAACCTTTAGAAACCGTTTTAAGGCGGTCGTAAAAGTCGAATACGATCTCGGCCAACGGCATGTCAAAGTTAAGCTCTACACGCTCTGTAGTAAGGTAGGTCTGGTGGGTAATAATACCACGTTTTTCTATACAAAGGCCCATTACGTTGCCTACAAAGTCAGACTTGGTAATGATGGTAGCTTTAATATACGGCTCCTCTACATGGCTTAGTTTGGAAGGCTCGGGCAAATCGCTCGGGTTGTTTACAATAAGCCCTTTTTCAGGTTCTTTTTTAGTATAGGCAAGGTACGATACGTTGGGTACCGTAGTAATAACCGTCATATCGAACTCACGCTCTAAACGCTCCTGGATAATTTCCATGTGCAGCATCCCTAAGAAGCCGCAACGGAAACCAAAGCCCAGTGCTGCCGAACTTTCCGGTGAAAATACTAACGATGCATCGTTAAGCTGTAGTTTTTCCATCGAGTTTCTAAGCTCTTCATAATCTTCGGTATCAACCGGGTAAATACCCGCAAATACCATTGGCTTAACATCTTCAAAACCACTTACCATATTTTGCGTAGGGTTTTTGGCATCGGTAAGCGTATCGCCCACCTTAACCTCTTTAGCCTCTTTAATACCAGATATAAGGTATCCAACATCTCCTGCCCCAACAACCTGTTTAGGAACCTGGTTTAGTTTAAGCGTACCAATTTCATCGGCATAATATTCGTTACCGGTAGCCATAAATTTAATTTTCTGGCCTTTGGTAATTTTACCATTTATTACCCTGAAGATAACCTCTATACCACGAAACGGGTTATAAACCGAGTCGAATATAAGTGCCTGTAATGGCTCATCCGGGTCGCCTTTTGGCGCCGGTATACGCTCTATAATAGCCGCTAATATAGCCTCTACGCCAAGGCCTGTTTTACCACTGGCCGGTATAATATCTTCGAGTTTGCAGCCTAAAAGGTCTACAATATCATCGCTAACCTCTTCCGGGTTGGCGCTTGGTAAGTCAATTTTATTTAGCACCGGGATAATTTCCAGGTCGTTCTCTAACGCAAGGTAAAGGTTAGATATGGTTTGCGCCTGTATGCTCTGGGCAGCATCTACAATAAGCAGTGCACCTTCGCAGGCTGCAATACTACGCGACACCTCGTAGCTAAAATCTACGTGTCCCGGGGTATCTATAAGGTTAAGTATATACTCCTGCCCCTTATAGGTATACTCCATTTGTATGGCATGGCTTTTAATGGTAATACCGCGCTCACGTTCCAAATCCATGTTATCAAGCAGCTGTGCCTGGCTTTCGCGTTTTGTAACCGTTTGGGTAGCATCTAAAAGGCGGTCGGCCAGCGTACTTTTACCGTGGTCTATGTGGGCAATAATGCAAAAATTCCTAATATGCTTCATCTTCTTCGTATATCAATTTCGTTGGGCAGCTTGTCCTGAGCCTGCCGAAGTGGAGGCTTACCTGTAAAGGCAGCTATTAATCGGCAAATATAGTTAAAGTTAGCGAGTTGCAAAGCTATGGCGTAAACTTACTTGTAGCAACGCAATGCTTTGCGTTTCGCATCCTGATTAATAAAATGATATTGTTTCCTAAAGACGCAAGGCATTGCGTCTCTACCATAAAAAAATACCTCAGCGTTTACACATTGGAGCATTTAATAAAAAGATATATATTTTTAGTTTTAGATGCCAGGTACATAAAAAAACAGTGCATATGTGGGAACTCACATGCACTGTTGTTAAATAGCAAGGTATTTATTAATCATATTTAAAACGTGTGTTTATAAATATGTAATTCAAATGTAATAAAAAAAATCTAATTAACTAAAAATCAATACATAAATAATTAATCAGATCATAAATAAAATAATATTGACTCACTTACTGAGTTTATTGGAGAAATCATTAAACGTAAAAAGCACATGCAAATGCATGTGCTTTGTTACTGATTTAATATAAGGCGTTTATAAAATTATCTTCTTAGCTACACGCCCTTTTTCGGTATTAATTTCTACAATAATTACTTCCTGTTGAATTTTAAGACCGCTTATGGTGGCGTTAGTATTATTAATGTCTGACTGGCCATACAATTTCCTTCCGCTAATGTCGTAAACAGTTACATTATTCATAATCGCTGTACCACTTGTAATGTTTACAACCCCGTCTTTTTGGTAAACAATTACGCTATTAGCATCAAATGCAAACTCATTAGTATCAAGTGCCTGTTGAGGCATGTATAGTATTTCGAATCGGTTTGCAAATGTACCTGCATCTGTAGTAAAAGTGTAGGCACCTTCACTAAGATTATGTGTAGCATTTAGTAAATTATCTTTTATAAAAACATCTTGGCCTTGTGCAAATACGCCATCAAAATGGTCTAACGCTATTGTAAATTCACCGGCAGCAATGGCTTTATATCCCATAGCAACAACATCAGACGATGTAAAAGCCGGCCTTGCCTGTATAGCAAGATTTTTGTTTGCAACGGTAGTATATAGTTCGGTACTACCATTATCTGTTAGCCTTGCACCATCATAACCATAATCTAAACCTGTGGTTGCTCCATCTATATAAGCAATAGCAGTCTGGCTAAAGCTGCCCGCACCTTTAATATTTACCCATAAGCGCGATGCTGTAGCAGCGTTATTTTGGGCACCTTTAAAGAATGACTGGTTACCGCCTGCCGCAGCTGCCCTTCTCATAGAATTATTAAATGTTAACTGTCCTGTAGCGTCCTCTTTTGCCCTTACAATAAATCCCTGCCCGGCAGATATCATCCAGTTGGCATTGTCATCATTTATATCGTAGTACATTGACTGGTCCTGCCCGCCATACATATAACCCTCGGTGTCTTCGCCGGTTGTTTCAGATGTTGCAGCATTTGCCACAAGGCCAGCCATTGTTAAAGTACAATAAGTAGAAACAGCACCGTCGTTTTTCTTTCTCCACATATAAAACCCTGAAAGCGAATCAAGCACGCCTGCATTTTGCTCAAAAAACTCTTTAACGCTTATAGGTGATGGGTACGGGTTACCAACTGCCATATACCTGTTACCTAATGTATTTGGCGTAACATTAATAGTACCGTTATGTGGGGTTCCGGTAAAATTACCCTGATATGAGTGTGTATCAGTACCGTCATAATAACCACCTGTTGCAGTACCTGTTATAGAGTTAGGCATACGGATAAGGTAAGCTGTTGCAGGCTCAAAATTTTGAGTAAGATCGGCCAATGTAGCATATTGGTCTGATGCGCCATCGTAAGTATAAAAGCGGGTTGACACTGTAAAAGGAGAAAATGTGCCTATTGGCTGGCCACTAACTGGTGATGACCACATAGTATAATCTAACCTGAACAATGGGTTGCTGTTCTTTTTAACTACCACAAGTCCTGAATTGTTTACCTCGTCGTCCTGTACTAACGCTGCATTGTTTTGTATAAGCAGGGTTGCGCCATCATCTACACTAACATCTTTAGATACATTAAGTGTTGCGCCGGTAGTAACGGTAACCGATGCACCTTCATCTATAGTAAGGCTTTTTGCAAGTGCAGTTGCACCTGTAATTACAGGCTGGTAAGCCGGGAACGATGGTATTATAACGTGCTGCTCTTTAGTAGGCACCATGCTGCACGACCAGTTGTCGGCAGTATTCCAGTCGGTATTGTCTGCACCTATCCACACAAACACACCACTAACGGTAATACCAACAGTATCAGAATATACAACTCCACAGCTATTGCTTGTTACCTGTGCCCTGTAATAGGTAGAGCTAACCAGCGCCGGTGTTGTGTAGCTACCTGTTGTAGCACCGGTACCGCCTGTAACATCCTGCCAGTTATTAAGTCCATCAAGCGATTGTTGCCACTGTATTGTGCCGTTGTAGCCTGTTAGTGTTACAACAACTGTTTCTCCCGGACAAATAAATTCATTGTCAGATACCGTACCCGCGGCTGATGCTGTAACCGTAAATGCCACAACGTTAGAAGTCACTTTTGCGCATTGATAGCTTGCAGGATAGGCTTCAACATAATAATATGTGGTACCTGCATTATTTACAGCCGGCGAATAGCTTGATGCATTGGCATTAGCTATAAGTGTACCTCCTGTATTGCTATCGGCTGATGCTGATGCATACCATTGGTATTGTGTATATGCACCCTGTGCCTCTGCCTGTATAAATGAGGTTACGTTAAGGCAGGTAGTTACGTCATTTATAGGTGCAATGGTTGTGTTAAGATAGGCATCGTTTGTATATTGTGCGCCAGATAGGTCTACAATCATGCAACGATAGGCAGCGGCATCATTTGCCGTAATATTAGTGATAGTAAGCGTTGGGGTATCTGCGCCGCTAATGGCACCTCCATTAGATAACAGCACACCGTTTTTTTGCCATGAGTACACGGCTGAACCGGTAACATCGGCCACGACCGTAAATTGTGCAGATTCCCCTAAACACGCAGCAGCAGACTGCGGTTGCGTTACAATTTGCGATGCAATTGATGCAATGGCCGGGAAGCTATTTTTTGAATTAGAAACAAGATGGGCTTCAGAGTTTGATGCGAAGCCTGCCGCAGGTACTTGTAGTAAGGCAAGTAAAACACAGCTTTTCAGTAAGGTAATTTTTGATTTCATGTAGTAATATTTTAGTTAGGCAAAGGAAGCTTTCTAAAAAAAAATATTTTGTTGTATTGAAGTTAAACTATGTTAACACCTATTTTATAGGGTGTTATTTAACTAAATACGCCATAATATCTTAAAATATTACAAATTCAATAGTTTCAATTTTTCTTACTTAAATTATGTTATGGCATTAGTACAGTTTGAACAAATACAGGGCTTTTACAGCATAAACAAAAAAGCACATGCCTGGGCATGTGCTTTTCCAAAAATTGAATTATTGAGCTGCTTAAAAAATTATCTTCTTGGCTACGCGGCCTTTTTCGGTATTAATTTCAACAATAATTACTTCCTGCTGTATTTTAAGCCCGGAAATTATGGTTTCGTTAGCATTTATTTTAGATGCGCTGTATAGTTTCCTGCCGCGAATGTCATAAACCGTTACGTCATTTAATAGGGCTGTGCTGCTTGTAATGTTTATAGCCTCTCCATTTTTGTAAACTACCACATTGTTAGCGTTTAGCGTTACTTCATCTGTACCAAGTGTTTTTGCAGTGCTGTATACTACTTCAAACCTTTTATTAAATGTACCTTCGGCCGATGTAAATGTATAATCAGATGCTGTTAAGCTTTGCGTGGTACCCAATACTTTATCTATAAGGAATATTTCCTGTTCGTTAAACACACCATCTTTACGGCTAAGCGATATAGTGTAGTTACCGGCAGCTGTGGCTTTATATCCCATAGCAACAACATCAGTCGATGTAAATGCCGGCCTTGCCTGTATGGTAAAGTTATTGCTATCCTGCACAGAGTAAAATGCCAACGGATCGTTATTTGCAAACACAACACCATCCCTGCCATGATCTACACCTAAGGTAGCTGTACTGCTGTACACAAGCGCTACTTGGCTAAAGCCAGAACTTCCTTCCAGGTTAAGCCAAAACCTTGACCTGTCGGTATTATTATTTGCAATATTCATGTTCTTAAAGAACTGGTTGTTGTAAATGGCGCCCCTTCTCATGCTGTTATCAAAGTTTACAACAGGGTTTGCAATATCTGCCGATTGTACTAAGAAGCCCTGGCCAGGGTTAATAACCCAGTCTTCGGGAGCTACATCGTTATTAAAAAAGTCGTCCCAAATTTTACCGCCAAAGGCATCCTCACCCGGGTTACCTCCGTCTGCATTATTGTACACATAAGCATCGCGTGTTAAAACTGCATATGATGATGCCAGGTAATTGTTTTTCTTCCTCCAAAAATATAATGCGGTAGTTGGTGCAAGGGCATCCTCATTAGCATCAAAAAAGTCCTGAACATTTATTGGCGATGGGTATGGGTTACCAATAGCCGTGTAGTGCAGGTTGCCCTGTAACGGATATGTTATAGGCCCATTATTAGGCACACCTGTAAAAGATCCTTCAAAAATATGGGTTTGAGTACCCGCATAATACCCGCCATAAATAGATCCATTTATAGAGTTTGGCATACGTATAAGGAAACTCTTACCAACCGGGAACGGCTGAGAAAGGCTACCTACATTTATTACGTTTATGTATTGCTCTACATAATCTCCGTTTTGATCAAAATTGCCGTATTGGTAAAAACGGTCCTGAGCGGTAAATGGAGAAAATGTGTTTAACGGCTGCCCCGTTACCGGAGATGACCACAGGGTATAATCGAGCCTGTATAGAACAGAACCTTTTCTCTTTACCGTTACGTTGCCTACGTTAGCTTCATCAGTCTGCTGGATAAGGTGAGCGTTATTTTGCAGCGTAAATGTACCCGATACAACTTTAATATTATGCTCTACCGTTACAAGATTTTCTGATGGGATGTTTACCACAGCGTTGTTGCTTACCTCTATCCTACATGCAGTAATATCGGCATCAACATTGTAATTACCAGTAAAGTAAGCAGTCGTGGTAATATCAGGTGCGCCATTGCTCCATGCAGTACCATTCCACGTTGTGCCTTTAACAGTAAGTACAACAGGTGTACTGTTTACATTTGCATACGTAAAACGGCCCACTACTGCCCTGATGTAAGTAGTCTCGGTTAACGCACCTAAAGAAGATCCTGTAAGGGTAGGGGCGGTATTAACAATATCTACAGGATTTGTAAATTGCGAATCTGTAGCTCTTTGCCATTTTATAATATTACCTGTATAACCGGATAATGTAAGGTTGCCTGCAAGTAAACCGCTACAAACACTTTGCGCCGATGATATGGTACCCGCCACGGGTGGCGCCTCTACTACAAAAGTGCTGCTGGCAGATTGCTCTATACCATATATATCGGTAACTTTTACTGTGTAAGTATAGGTGCCCGGAGTATTAAATGTTACTGACGCTGTATTTGTGGTTGATGATACGCCATTACCCGTCCATGTGTAGGTATAAGGCCCTGTACAGCCTGTAACGGTAGCAGTAAGCGCTACTGTTGAGCCTACCTGAACCGAAGTTCCCGGTGTAAGCGCAACACCAAAATTAGCCCTGGTAACGCCATATACCCGCAGTTCCTGAGGCAATAAACCTACGTTTGCAAGGCTTGTATACCTAATTGCTATCCTGTCTATCTCTACACCCGGGCTTATGCTAAATGATACCGGATTGCCGGTAGCAAAAGCCTCGGCAAGGCCTAAGTACAACAAAGAAGGATCTGTTAGCGGTTTACTGTACACAGCTGCCGATCCCTTTAATCCTATGATACGGATGTTGCCAAGCACACCTAAATTAACAAGACTGTTAGAAACCTGTAATTTAATGTTGTATTTATCTGTAGCAGCGGAAGTTCCTTCAAAATAAACAATTTGTTGAAGGGCCTCGCCCACAGCCAAAGTACCTAAATTAATAGAAGAATAATTTGTGGTATTGCTATCTATAGCATAATTAGCATTAACCACGTTACCACCTAAAAGGCTTGTAACACTAATACCTTCGTAGCTGGTATAATTACCCAGCGCGCAGGAGTTTGCACCGGTAACATAAAATGCATCATACACATCAAGCCAGCGTGTGGCAACAAGCCCACCAAGTTTATTATTAATCCTGATTCGGTTATAGTCAGCCGTTGGCGTAACCCTAATAAAGTAGTCGCCGGCACCGTTTTGTACTATCCTTAATGCCAACGTACCGAAATTAGTACTTGTAAGCACCGGTGTAGTACCGTTACTTGCAATTACCTGCAAATACTGGTCGCCCAATACAATACCAAGAACATCATCCAGCAAGTTGCCAAGGTTACCACCTACAAGCGCTTTAAGCTGATCTGTTTCCTGCATATTTATTTTAATATACGCAGGGGTGTTTGCAGGAACAGTTCCCGGAAACTGCAATTCAATATGTCCCTCTACTGTTACAACTACATTTGTAGTGTTAACGCGTGCCCGTGTAGTGAGGTTTTGGTCTACCGCTTTAGCGGCATTCTCAGTACTCACAGCGCTTACGTTGTTCTGGCTGCTAACTGTTGTAGCATATTGTGGTGCCTGTGCATAAGCATTAAAACCACAATAAAAAGTTGCAATTGTAAAAATTGCTTTGAAAAGTCGTTTTGCTCTCATAATTCATCTTCAATTAGTTACGAGACAAAATTAACAGGAGCTTAACAGGCTATTCAGGGCAAAATATAATTTTATCGGTCAAAATAATCTTTAATTCGGCAAAATACAATCCTTTAACAAACGCAAAAACCCGGCAGTTATAACTGCCGGGTTTTTAAAATAATTTTAATTTACATTAAAAAATAATCTTCTTGGTAACTTTACCTTTAAGAGTATTAATTTCTATAATAAGCACTTGTTGTTGTACAGCAAGGTTAGATATAGAAGTTTCGGTAGCATTAATACCTGTTTTGGTATAAATTTTACTTCCACGAACATCATATATCGTAACATCTGTCATATCAAGGTTGCCTGATGTAATGTTGATTGTGCTACCTTGTTGGTATACAATTACACTGTTAGCGTTAAGTTCCGGGTTAGCGGTACCTAAAGATGGCTGCATGTATACAATTTCAAACCTGTCGCCAAAATCGCCCGATGCAGTTGTAAAGTTGTAAGCACCATCAGAGATGTTGTGAATAGTACCTACAAGTTTATCTTTTAGGAATATATCCTGACCATCTTCAAATACACCTTCAGCATTATCAAGCGCAAAGGTATACTGTCCTGGTACAACTGCTGTATAGCTTAATGGCAATACATCTGATGAATCAAATGCAGGCCTTGCTTCGATAGCCATTTTATTGTTATCTACTGTAGTATAAAGAACCACATTGTTAGAGTTAGTTTCATCTAACCTTGTAGCATCATAACCAAAGTCCATACCAAGTGTAGTTTCAGGTGTGTAACCTACGAGTACCTGGCTAAATGCAGATGCACTTGAAAGGTTTAACCAAAAACGAGACGTATTGTTATTATCTAATCCTTTAAAGAAAGGCTGACCTCCTGATACTGGAGCTGTTCTTCTCATGGCATTATTAAATATAAGCTGAGGGTTGCTTAAAGTTGCATTAGCTTTAACTATAAAGCCTTGTCCCGGAGAGATAACCCAGTTGCTGTTATTATTAATTCCGCCACCAAAGTAACCGCTCATTTGCTGACCACCTGTGTTAGAATATTCAGGATTAGATGGGCCTCCACCTTCTGGAGTAGCAGCGTTAGCCTGTAAGCCAAGTAGCGTTACTGTAGCGTATGTAGAAACTGTAAAGTCATTTTTCTTTCTCCAGAAATAGATACCAGAACCTGATGCTAATACACCTGTTGATGAGCTACCGCCATTTGAAAGACCATTTTGGTTAAAGAATGCCCTAACGCTTATAGGCGATGGATAAGGATTACCTGTTGCTGTATAAGCACCATTAACCGTATTAAGAGTTTTACTATAAGTACCATTATTTAAAGTACCTGTAAACACACCAGGGAAAACATGTGTAGATGTACCCGCATAATAAGTTCCTAATGTAGTACCATTTATACTATTTGGCATACGGATAAGGTAACCTTCTGCCGGTTGGAAGTTAGGGCCTGTAGCCGATACTCCCGGTACAACAGTGTACTGGTTGTTTGGACCATCAAAAGAGTAGAAACGGTTTGGTGCTGTAAATGGAGAGAACAAGCCTAAAGACTGTCCTGTAACCGGAGCCGACCATAGTGTGTAATCTAACCTGAATAATGGGTTACTGTTCCTTTTAACTGTAGCAACACCCGTGTTTGTAACGTTGTTTGTTTGAGTTAACGAACCGTTGTTTTCAACTACAAGTTTTGCTGTAGGAGCCACCGTGATTGTGTTAACAACAGTAAGCGACCCGTTAGATAAAACTGTTACTGTTGGCACCACTGCATTAGAACCCGCAGCAGTTACAGATAATGTTTTTGCAAAACCTGTTGTACCAATTATATGAGGGTAAAGGGTTAAGCCACCTGGTATAACAACATCATTATATTGCGTTGGTACAGTACCACAAGACCAGTTACCGGCTGTATTCCATTGATCATCAACATCACCTTCCCAAGTAGTAACATCAGCTACTGTAATTGTTATTGTTGTAGAGTTCGTAGTACATGATCCGTTAGGAGATGTTACAACAGCCCTGTAATATGTTGTTGCCGTAAGTGCAGGAGCAGTGTAAGCAGTACTTGTGCCACCACTACCGGTAGATACGTTTACCCAGTTATTTGTCCCATCTGTAGATTGTTGCCATTGTACTGTACCTACTGTTCCTGTTAAAGAAATTGTTGGTGTAGCACCCGCACAAACCGATTGATTAGGTGATGCTGTACCTGCACTTGCACCTGTACCAACTACAA
Organism: Flavobacterium zepuense; assembly: GCF_007097145.1. Lineage (GTDB taxonomy): Bacteria > Bacteroidota > Bacteroidia > Flavobacteriales > Flavobacteriaceae > Flavobacterium > Flavobacterium zepuense. The sequence continues at coordinate 64,476 of NZ_VJVZ01000012.1, forward strand.
CCGATGCAATACTGCTTGTTACAGATGTACATGGTTCGCCGTTAACTATTGGTGAAGAAGCATTCCAAACTTTTACATAATAATATTTAGTACCCGTAGCACTTGTAGGTGCAGAGTATGTACTTGATGTAGCACCCGGTATAAGGACACCGTTAGTAGCAGGCTGGTAAGGTTGTACAACGCCATTAGAGTCTGTATAAACTACAGTAGTAGAGTACCATTGATATTGAAGGCCTGCGCCCTGAGCACCTACTTCTACAATTGCCGGTTGGTTTTGGCAAGCAACTGCACCTGCAACAGATGAGATAGCAGCATTAAGATAAACCGGGCTTGTTATAGCAATTGTACCGTTAGCAGTACTTGTAACTACCGCAGTATAAGTACCTACATAAGCTGCAGTAACAGGGTTAATAGTTAAACTTGTACTGTTAGCACCAGAAATAGTTACACCGTTAAATGTACCGTTAACAAGGTTGTTACCATTTAATCTCCACTGGAAAGTATTTTCTGTACCCACTGCACTTACCTGTACAGAGAAAGTAGAAGTACCACCAATACATGAAACCTGAGAAGTTGGCTGACCCGTAATTTCCGGAGCAGGAACCTGGAAGCTATTCCTGTTATAAGCTAAGAATGCAGGGTCGCTGCTTCCGCTTGGCATAACTTTAAAGTTAGCAGCTTGTGCTTTATTATTTTCGTCGATGCCAAACTCGCTAAGCTTATACGCTACAAGCCTGTAATCTCTATAATTATTACCTATAGTTGTAGAACCATTAACTACAGCCGTGTTTAATTGCTGGCCTGCAGGTAATGTAAAAAAGTCTGTTTTATATGTACCCACAGCAGGAACTGATGAAAAAGTAACCATGATAGGCTGCCCAACAACGTTACCGCTTGAATCTACAAACGAAAATATATCTGTACTTCCCGGTTCTGCAACCTGGGTAACCATAATATCCGGAACGGCATCATCAATACCTTCTCCAACGATATCTGTAGCCTGGAATAACATTACAGATGTAGCAGGAAGGTTAGTAACACCAGAACCAAGGTCAAGGCCACGTATACCATCAATAAGTACATCTCTAACTTTAAGTCCGTTTACACTTGGCGCCGTAGCAACCTGTGCAGAACCGTTACCATCAACTTTGCTACCTAAAACTATTAAGTTAGCGCTGGCACCTACAGTACCTTCAAGATTACTGATAGGAAGCGCCCTAAAGTTTCCTACTTTGTAAGTATTGGCATTAATACCGTTACCTTCTGTATATCCGTTAGCATTAAGCGTACTTACAATAGCAGATTCTCCACCTGTGCTGTACAGAGTGTTACCGTATTGAAACGCTAAAAGGCTGTGGCTTTTATCTGGCCTGTTAGCAGCTACAGAACTTGTAGCTGTAGACACCCACATACCGCCCGGGGCATCTTCCCAGTTGGTTATAATACGGGTAACTTTTGCAGTAGCAAATACTGTATTTACAGGCGCAATATAGGTTAGAGAACCAGACTGTGCTGATGTACCACCTGTTGTAGTTACCGTAAAAGTATGTACACTTGATCCTGAACCTGTTGCAGTAATAGCGGGAACAGCAACCTTAATTTGTGTAGATGACACAAATGTAATGCCACCAGAAGTTACACCATTAAACTTTACATTAGCAGCGCTATTTGCCATAGCACTTGTAAATCCTGTACCATTAATAGTCACAACAGTCCTATAAGTTACTTTAGTAGGACTAAAACTGGTAATTGTTGGCACCTGTGCAAACACGACAGCCTGAATAAGAAGCAGCCACAGTAAGAACTGATTCCGGGAGGGAGTAATTTTTTGAATGTTCATAAGCAGTAAATTAAATTTTTAAATTTTATTGAAAATAAAAACACGCACATCTAATCCTTAAATAGTTAAAAATTAAATAGTTTGTGCAATCGGTATTATGGGCAAACAAATTTATATCTATATGCCATGTAAATCAAATAAATAGATAAAAATTATTATATTTTGCTTTTTCGACACAAAAAACTCATATATTTAAATACTTTTAATTTTTAGAGTTAATTTTCAACATTAAATTTAGTGTTTGAAGATTTTTACCAAATGCAAATGTTAAAATTAATAAATTTCAAAATAAGTATTTTCTTACATTATTTTTTATTTATAACATAATATTAACAGAATCAGCATATTCACTTTCCTAAGCAAATAATAAATACTGCAAAAAAAGCCGATAAAGCGCATTTATAAAATAACTAAATAACCGGCTAATATTTCACTTTTGGAGTTTGAGTTAAGCTATATACACATAAAAAAGCGCGTGTTTGGGGAAACACGCGCGGCGAATAGCAAGCAAAGTAATTTAAAAATATATTGTAAGAAAATGCTGCTTTAGGGGGCTGTCGGCAGCATTTTAATTTCTTGTGTTTTGATATGTCAAAGATATTGTTCTGTTGTACTTTTATTGTGTAAAACTCATTCTTTATCCTTATACAACCATATACATAACCTATAGTAGCACGTACTATGCACAGGTGTTGATAATTATTGTAATTTTGCATAAAATGAAGACGATGGTTAAAATAGGTACTATAGAGTTGCCGGATTTTCCGCTGCTGCTGGCCCCGATGGAAGATGTTAGCGACCCGCCCTTTCGCAGGCTGTGTAAACTGCATGGCGCCGACCTTATGTATAGTGAGTTTATAAGTAGCGAAGGCTTAATTCGCGATGCCATGAAAAGCCGCCAGAAGCTGGATATATTTGATTATGAGCGCCCTGTGGGCATACAGATATTTGGTGGCGATGAAGAAGCTATGGCACTTTCGGCAAAAATTGTTGAGGCCGTTAACCCGGATATTGTAGATATTAATTTTGGCTGCCCCGTTAAAAAAGTGGTGTGCAAAGGCGCCGGTGCGGCAGTACTTAAGGATGTAGACCTTATGGTGCGCCTTACCAAAGCCGTGGTAGACAGCACCCACCTGCCTGTTACGGTAAAAACCCGCCTGGGCTGGGATGAAAATTCTATTAATATATATGAAGTAGCCGAACGCCTTCAGGATGTGGGTATTAAAGCACTGTCGGTTCATGGGCGTACGCGCGCGCAGATGTATAAAGGTGAGGCCGACTGGACCGAGATCGCACGTGTTAAGAACAACCCGCGCATGCACATACCTATTTTTGGTAATGGCGATATCGATAGTCCCGAGAAAGCATTAGAGTATAAGGATAAATATGGGCTGGACGGTATAATGATAGGCCGTGCTGCCATAGGCTATCCGTGGATCTTTAACGAGATAAAACATTATATGGCAACGGGTAAACACCTGCCCGCCCCTACCCTCGAAGACCGTGTGGAAGCCGCCCGCAACCACCTTACCTGGGCTGTAGATTGGAAAGGCGAACGCGTAGGTGTTTTTGAAACCCGCCGCCACTACACCAATTACTTTAAAGGCATCCCTAACTTTAAGGAGTACAGGCAAAAGCTGGTTTCTACAGATGGCCTGCAGGACCTCAACCTGATACTGGATGATGTGCTGCAAAAATTTGGCGAAGGCCAGGCAGTTTAAGTAACTGTAAACTTTTAACCTAACTACTCTTCACAGGCTGTCACTGCGAGGGAGGCACGACCGCGGCAGTCTCACAGGCGAGTCACCATTTGTAAAATCTAAACGTTTTTTATACAGGTTTGAATTCCCCTCCTTTGGTGGGGTGCCCGTAGTGTGGGGTGGTTTACTTACTATAACAAACCACCCCGACTTTCAGCCACCCCTCCAACGGAGGGGAATGCCACGATTGCTATAAATTGCGAAACGGTACTACAATCATCAGTATCAAAACAAGCAGTTTTTACTCCACCAGCGGTAGTGCCTCCCTCGCAGTGACAATAACTTGTAGTGTTATTTTGTATATTTAAAACAACTTCAGCTGTTCGCCTTTGGTACCATCAAAAAGATTAGTAGCGAGCGGCATAATACCCTCATTGGTAAAAAACTTTTTACGGCCTATGCGAAAAGTATTATGAATCATCTCCGCAATATTGCCCTCCCCTTTTTTGCGTTTGGCAACGCTTTTTTCTCCCAGCTTGCCCCCGTGCATAGATGCTATATGGTTCAATACCTTATCCTTCCGGTCGGGGTAATGCTCCTCAAGCCAGTCGATAAATATAGGCTCCACCGTATCGTTAAGTCGCACCAGGGTATAGCCAAAGCTCTTTGCTCCTTTATCTGCAATTACTTTAAGCGTGTTTAGAATTTCCATGCTGTTAAGCCCGGGAATTATTGGCGCTACCATAACGTGCGTAGGTATGCCGTTTTTACTCAGCGTTTCCAGCGCCTGCAATTTCGTGTTAACCGATGATGTTCGGGGTTCCAGCTTGCGCCGAAGTTCTTCATTAATGGTGGGAATGCTAAGCGAAACACTAACCAGGTTCTTTTCGGCCAGTTGCGTAAGGATATCCAGGTCGCGCGTAACAAGCGCATTTTTAGTGAGGACATCAACCGGGTGGCGGTAATCTAAAAACATCTGTAGTATCTTGCGGGTAATTTGCATTTTACGTTCAATGGGCTGGTAACAATCGGTATTGCCCGATAACAGTATCGATTCCGGTTTATACCCCCGCTTTTTAAAAAATTGCTCCAGCAGTTCGGGCGCATTTTTCTTAACCATAATCTTCCGTTCAAAGTCAACCCCCGCACTATAACCCCAGTACTCGTGCGTGGGGCGTGCAAAACAATAAGCACAGCCGTGCTCGCAGCCCTGGTAGGGGTTCATGCTGTACGCCATGTGCAAATCGGGACTTTTAACCGGGTTAACAATGGTTTTAGGGAAAACCTCCAGTATCTCGGTCTTCGCTACAGTCTTTTCAAAATCATCATCATAGATCGATTTTTCGTAGCGGTTCTTTATAAAATGATTGTGAATATTAGTAACCGCACCCTGTCCTTTAATTGCATCCGTCTTCATAATTGCTTCCTTTAGATGGATGCAAAGTACGCATATATAAGATTATTTTCTACTATATGAAGAAAATATTATTAACAATGTAAAGTAGAATTCAGGTAGCATGGATGCTACGTAGCGCTGATTTTCATTGATACTTCATCAAAAGTATTATTCGTGCAAATAACTTATGTAAATGCTTGTAAAATTTGCGCAAATTCGTGCTTGAAGCACCCCAAAGCAAGAAGTAGATGAAATTTCAATGGATACATATGAATCCGTAATTGAATCCTAACGTTTAATTACCTGAAAAAGGCGCAACCTTAGGCGGAAAAACGTGGTCTTTCCAAAAATCGATAACATTTTCCAGCGTTTCAATAATCTCTTCTGGCGCAACCGGCTTATAGTAGCAATGCACAAAAGTATGCAGCGCGTTAAGCGGGGTCTTGTTTTTTGTGAGCACTAAAAACATATACGGCAGTACATCGGTCCTGAATTTTTCATGCATATAGATCATATTGCGGGTATCGGGCACCTGTATGCCGGGTGCATCAGAATTTTGCAATAAAATAAAAGTCTCAAGCATATTGTTGCGCAAAAAATCTCCCGCTTCTTCCGAAGTTGAGAAACACAGCACATCATTTTTATATCCAAGACCTTTTAACCTCCTGCATAAAAAATCTTTGCTGTTAGCATCTACATCCAGCAAAAGTATTTTTCCATCTTTATTCATAACAATTTATAGTAGGGGTAAAGTACAAAGCTAACTTTTAATAAAGGCCAGGGGGTTATAACATTTTACGCAATATGTTATTATATGCAATAAAAATCCGCCCATAGTGTTAAAAAACACTAAGGACGGAGGTAAACAAGCTGAGTTAGTTAAAAATTTATTCTTTTATAAGCCTTATAGTTTTTTGTTGCTGGCCACTATGCAGCGTTAAAAGATAGATGCCCGTTGACAAATCTTTTAACAGAACAGTTGCCGATGCATTATTAATTGAATGAGTGGCCACAAGCTGGCCGGTAAGGGTATAAATTTCGGCTTTATCCAGATCAGTCGCGTTGATAAGGTTAAGTTTATCCTTAACCGGATTAGGATATGCCACAACGCCTGCAAAAACGTTGTCTTTTACCGATAACGGAAAGCCCGTAGTAAAGGTAACCTGCGTCCAGGCGCTCCAGGCACCATTGCATTGCGAACGCACATAAGCAATATAAAAGGTTTGTGCCTGTAAGCCCGTAAAAGTGGCAGTAGTAGCCGTAGTGGCAGTACCGCTGGCGGGAGCCCAACCGGTGTTAGATACAAAGTATTCATAAGGGCCGCCCGTAGCGCTATCCCAGCTAAGGGTTACGCTGTTGCCTGTTATATTGGTGGCTTGTAAATTTGTGGGCGAACCACAATCTGACTCCTGCAGCGCAATGTCGTCAAGGTACATAAAGCCCTGGTTGCCTTCTGTACCAACTTCAAACGAAACATAGTAATCCCCCTCAGTCGCTATTGTAAAAGATATGGGAGCTACAGTAACCGCACTGCCCGTTGCGTTTGTATGCGTTGCGATATTAATTGGTGCCGATAATGAACCCGGCAGGATAATGCTTACATACATGTTGCCTAAAGTGGCGTTAGCATTACCCATACCGTATTTATACGATAACGAGTAGGTGCCCGGCGCAAGATGCACCGGCGCCGATGACAGATTTGCTCCTACCCATGCGTTAGGAAACTCTGTAACGGTATTGTAACGCAAAACATTACCTGTAAAACCAGCTACGGGCCCAGATGCCGTTTCCCACGCCTCGGGAGATGCAAATGTGGTATTCATTGTAGTCACGCACTCCGGTAGTTCGGGTACCTGTGCTGCTTCGGCATTAATAATGTAGGGTACTTGCTGCGGTACAATACATTGTGCCAGTGCTGTTGCGCCTGCGCTAAATAGCACGGCTAAAATGATAATTTTTTTCATGGTATAATTTTTAAGTTGATTAATTCTGTTGCCTGTTAATGTAAACCCAGCCGGTTTTGTTTTGTCCGTCTTCTTTATTTATGAGAAAGTAATAGGTACCATCCGGCAATTGGTCGCCATTGTTGGTTTGCCCGTACCATTGGGCTACGTAATCGTTGTACGTGTATACTTCCAGTCCGTAGCGGTTAAAAATACTCAGGTGCTTTACGTTAAGCCCCGTAAGATCAAACTCATCATTAAAGCCATCGCTGTTAGGCGATATCCCCTTTGGGATAAAAGGCTCCGGGCAGCTGGCGTTAACAACCTCATAGTCATGCTGCACAATACAGCCTTGCTGCGTGGTAATGGTTACAAAATAAGGGCCGGGCTGCGTGATTGTTATATGTTGCTGGCCCGCTGTAAAGCCACCCGGCCCTTCCCATGAAAAAACAGCTGTACTTTCTTCTGTTCCTTCTTCTAAATGTGCGCTAAGTATATAATCATAATTCTGGCAGCCTTCGGTAAAAGTTACGCTTAACTCCGGCTGCATTACTGTGGTGGTTTTAGTAGTGGCGCAACCGCCTGCCGTAATGGTTACGGTATACTCGCCAAATCCTGTTGCCACAAGGCTCGCTGTGTTGCCTGCTATTGGCTGCCCATTAAATGTCCACGCATACGCAGCATTTACAGGATCAAAGTTATGAGCTTCGGTAGCAATTGTTATAGCAGAAGCTATACAGGCGGTATAGGTTTCCGGCAGGGTAAACTCCGGCAGCGGAATTATGGTAATAACGTGTTGCCTGCTGTAATCAATGCCGTTTTTTGTAGCGGTAACCTTTACCGTATATGTTCCTGCAGCGGTATAGCTGTGCGATGGGTTCACTTCTGTAGATGTAGTGCCGTCGCCAAAATCCCATGCAACGGTATCGGGCACGATACTCCACATAAAGGAAAATTCGGTTGTACTGTTAACACAAAAGTTTTGCGCCGAAAAATCAGGGGTTACATAGTAGGCCGTTATAAAATTAGGAAGCCCCAAAATACTTAACCCGCTATCTAACCCTACCGATGCAATTTGCACATCGCAGCCTGTACCTAGTACTTCGGGGTTGTTGATAACCGTAAGGGCATTAAGTGAATTCTCAGCTTTGTATATCTTACCATCGCTGGCCAGTTGCAACGTAGCGTTTTGCAGCGTTACGATATCTAATCCTGATGCAGGTATATTAGAGGCTTGCAGGTTGTACTGCCTTAACGATGCCGCTCCTGTTGTGTACAACACATTACCCGACATTGAAAACTCTACCCCCGATCCTGAACCCGTTTGCAGTGTTACCGGGTTGGTTATAGCACCGGTTGTGTTATCAAAATCATACAGCACACAGCCGTACCCCAGGCTGCTTACCGCCAGCTTATTGCTGGTTGGCGATATCTTCATATGGCTTACCTGGTCAAAAAAACCAGTGTCCTCAAATACCGGGCCCACACTGCTTATAACCGGGGCACTTACACCCTGCGCCGATACCTTAAACGAGTACATGCTATTGCCCGGAAAGCTGCGTGCCACCACCCACAGGTCGTCGCCATTGCTGTGTAGTGTGCCCGTTATACCCTCTGTAGTAACGTTCATCATGGGTACGTTTTTAATAGCCGTTACCGCCCCAAGCCCATTATTGGCAGCCATATCTATTTCTGAATAATACATACCTATAGGGCCTTCCATAGCGCCCACGGTAAACAGGTAGTACCTGTTTACCGATCCCGGAACTTTTATGCTAAGCGAGCCCTGAGTGCTGCTTTCGCTGCCCATAAGGCCCTCTCCGTTTTCCATTATTACGTGGTTCTTATTAAAGACCGTAACACCGTTAGAGTAATACAATATCTCCCCGTCATTGTTTGATACGCATGTGGAGCCATCCCAGGTAAAAAGGGCGCCATCAGTTAAGGGTATGGGGGTACCGCTGTTAAAATCAAGCCCGGCATTAAAGCCAAAGTACCAAATGTTGTTTTGCTTTTGGGAATATGCCAATGCAGCCTGCATCAGCATAAGATAAATAAGTAGTTTTTTCATGGCTTTTTATCAGTTAGTTACAGTTGTAAAACTATAACCCTTAGATAAAAAGGCGCTTATAAAAAAACCGTAATTAGTTATAGATTTGCAGGGTAACCTGCTGAAGTTCGCTTGGGGTTAAGCCGGTTTGCGCTTTAATAAAGCCGCTAAAGTTTGCGGGGCTGTCAAAATTAAGTTCGTAGGCTATTTCTTTTAAAGAAAGCGCATTTAGCAGCAGCAGCCTCCTTATTTCAAGCATCAGCTCTTCGTGTATCAGCTTTAAGGCAGTTTTGCCAAGGGCGGTTTTACACGCATCGTTAAGCTTATCCATACTGCAATTAATAAGCGCGCAGTAATCAGATACCTTGCGCTGTGTTTTAATGTATTTAGGCAGCAGCGATAAAAACTGCACCACAATATCGCGGTGCACGCTTACGGGTACATCCTGCAACTCCGGTAACGACAGCAACACTATTTGCAGGTAGCTGTATATTTTATGTGCCGATAGCAGGGTAACTTCCTTGTTTTCTAACAGCAGCATAATGCGCTCGGCAGTTTCGTACAAATGCGTAAACGTAGCCGGACTAAGGTTAAACGCCTGCTCTTTAAAATAAAGGTGGTAATGCTGCAAGGGCTGTATGTACCTAAAAATATCTTTACGGAACTGTATGAGCAGTCCCTGCGCGGTATCGCGTTTTAATAGGTGAATCTGGCCCGGATAAATGGCATACAGCTGCCCGCCCTCAATGGCATAAGGAGAGAAATCGATGAACTGGTGGCCCTTGCCGCTCTTTACAAGGATAATTTCAAAATACTCGTGCCTGTGCGGTTTATGGTAATCGTATGGGTTGCTATAGTTTAACGGCTCTATAACCAACAGTTTGTCCTGCTCCGGCAGCGAAACAGGCTCTATAGGTGTATGTAGTTGTTTATTCATAGCTTAACATAATTTGTTGCACATTATTTATATAACGCACAAAGGTTCAAAATAGTACCACTACAAATTAACATATTTTTAGCAAAATACCCTAACACAAGAATATCATTTCCTGAAAATTGACTGTTAAAATTTACGAAAACGATGTAAAAAATCCTTCAATCAAACCACAAAAAACCGCCCAAACAGTTTCCTGCGTGGGCGGCCCTACATAAAACAAACAATTAATCTAAATAATTTAGGAAAGAACTCTCCTAAATTAGCGGGTTACCTCCAGCCTCCGCCAAGCGCCCTGTAAAGGGTTATAATGGCAGTAAACCTGCGGTATTTATTATCAATAAGGCTTAATTCGCTGTTTAGTGCGTTGTCTTTAGCGGTTAGTACCTCTAAATAGTTAACAAGGCCATACTCCAGCAACTCATCACTGTAGCTTGCCGCTTTTTTAAGCGCATCTACTTGGTTTTCCCTTATGGTTATTTTATTGGTTTCATTATCAAAATTGGCAATAGCATCGCTTACCTCGCGGCTGGCAACAACAAGCGACTGCTCAAACCTTACCAGTGCCTGCTCCTGCGTGGCCTTAGCCACCTCAAGGCGGGTCTTGTTTATCCTGCCGTTAAAAAGCGGCTGCGTTAAGCCGGTAACCACATTGGCAAAAAGTGAGTTGGCTTCAAACCAATCTTTTAGCTCTATAGTTTGCAAACCACCGGTAGCCGTTACCCTAAAGGCGGGGTAAAAATAGCTGCGTGCCACATTGGTAAGCTCAAAAGCATTAACCATACTGTATTCGGCAGCAATCACATCGGGCCTGTTTTTAAGTAACGATGCGCTGTAGCCCAGTTTAATATCGGGGTTAAGCTCCTGCTCATCAAGCGTGCTGCGCTCTATAGGGTGCGGAGCTTCTCCAAGCAGTATGCAAAGCGCATTTTCGGCCAGGATAATGTTATTTTTAAGGTCGGCAATAATAAGCTCGGTAGCATATTTTTGCGCCTCGGTTTGCTTAACACCCACCTCGTTTACACTACCGGCATCTTTAAGCGCCCTGATAACCTCTATACTCTCGTTACGGTTAATAAGGGTAGAGTCGGCCAGTTTAAGCTGCGCATCAAGCGACAGCAACTGGTAATATTGCGATGCAATGTTTGCTATAACCTGTGTTTTTACTGCCTGGTTGGTTGCAATGCTTTGCAGGTATGTAGCGCCATAGGCACGCTTGTTACTGCGCAGTTTACCCCAAATATCGGCCTCCCATGCAAGGGAGCCCGTAAGCTGGTACTGGTCTACATTTACACGGCCGCCACCGCCACTTTGCTGGCTGAATAAAGCCCCAAGCTGGCTGTTGTTAGAAAGCAACTGGTGCGTCCAGTCGGCACCCAGGTTAAGCGTTGGGTAATACCCCGCTTTGCCCTGTTTTAGGTAGGCATCTGCCGAAGCGATATTTTGTATGGCTATCCTTACGTCAAAATTACTCTGAAGGCCTTTTTTAATATAGCCTTGCAAAAGTGGGTCGGTAAACATTTTGTCCCACGTAATATCGGCTAATGATGCGCTATCCTGCGCGGCAGCCTGCGTTCGGTACAGGTCTTCTGCCTTTACCTCCGGCCTTTTGTAATCCTTCGCCACAAAGCACGACTGCATTACAAGGCCAGCTGCTGCAACAATGAGTATTCTATATATTTTAATGTTCATTTTTATATGTTTTATGCTACACTGTTTTCAGTTTCTCCTTCGTGTGTTTCTTTCGGTTTGCCCGATATACGTTCCTGTAACCCCTGGAAGATCACGAACAGTACCGGAATTACAAATACCCCAAACACAGTACCTATTAGCATACCGCCTACAGCACCCATACCAATAGACCTGTTACCCACTGCACCTACACCGCCTGCAAATGCCAGTGGCATAAGGCCAAAGATAAATGCGAACGAGGTCATTAAGATTGGCCTTAAACGTGCCCTTGCACCTTCTATGGCTGATTCTATTAGCCCCATGCCATGCTGCCTTCGCTGTACCGCGAACTCTACAATAAGGATGGCATTCTTGGCGAGTAGCCCTATTAGCATGATTAGCGCCACCTGAAAGTAAATGTTGTTTTCCAGCCCGGCCAACTTAACAAAGCCAATAGCCCCTGCAATACCCACAGGTAAAGACAGTAGTACCGCAAATGGCAGCACATAACTTTCGTACTGCGCACTTAACAGGAAGTACACAAATATTAAGCTTAACAGGAACACGCCTGCCGCCTGGCTGCCCGCAATAATTTCTTCACGGGTCATACCGCTAAATTCGTAGGTATAGGTTTTAGGTAAGTGCTGCGCTGCTGTTTCCTGGATGGCCTTAATAGCGTCTCCGGAACTGAACCCTGCATTTGCCTTACCGTTTACGTTAACCGCTTTTAAAAGGTTAAATCGTGCCACAGCCTCCGGCCCGTATATTTTTTTGAAATCTACAAACTGGCTTATGGCTACCATCTGCCCGGCATCGTTACGAACAAATATTTTGTTGATGGATTGCTCATCGGCCCTTTCTTCGGCCTTAGCCTGAATCATTACACGGTATTGCTTACCAAATCGGTTAAAGTCGGTTGTATACAAACCACCGTAATAACCCTGCATGGTATTAAATATGTTGGTTACCGATACACCTGCATCTTTAGCCCTTTCCACATTAATATCCATTTGGTATTGCGGGAAGCCCGGGTTAAAGTTGGTTATGGCATACTGAATTTCGGGGCGCTTCATAAGCTCACCTAAAAACTCGTTGCTCACTTTACTCACCGTAGCCCAATCATCATCGCCGGTATCCTGTATCTTAAATTCAAAACCATCGGCAGTACCAAAGCCCTGTACACTTGGCGGCGTAAAGAACAACATTTTAGCATCTTTAAAGCCCGCAGTTTTGGCAAATAATTCGCCCACTATAGCATCTACACTTTGGTTCTTGTCTTTCCTGTGCTCCCAATCCTTCAGCTTAATAACGCTAAAGGCATACGAGCCACCGTTAACCCTGTTAAGCAAACTAAAGCCCACAATACTCATACGTGCCTCTACCAATGGCATAGACTGCAGTATAGAGTCGAACTGGTTTACCGCTAACTGCGTTTTTTCCAGCGTGGTACCCGGAGGCAGGGTCATATCGGCCATGATGATACCACGGTCTTCGTTAGGGATAAACCCGGAAGGCGTAGTGGTAAACAGCCAGAATGTAAGGCCTACAAAGGCTAACAATACAACGCCTGTTATCCATTTCCTTTTAGCAAGGAAACCAAGGGAACGCGAGTATTTATTGTTCATCGAATCGAAACCGGCATTAAAGGCGGTAAAGAAACGTTCTTTAATATTCTTTTTATGATCGCCGTGGTCGTTATGTGGCTTAAGGAAAAGCGCACACAATGCCGGGCTAAGCGTTAACGCGTTTACTGCCGAGATAAGGATAGCAACGGCAAGCGTTATGGCAAACTGCTGGTAAAATACCCCCGATGGCCCCTGAAGGAACGATACCGGGATAAACACCGCCGCCATTACCAATGTGATGGATACAATGGCACCTGTTATTTCGCTCATGGCAGATAGGGTTGCCTTTTTAGGATCCTGCTCCCCTTCGTCGAGTTTGGCGTGCACCGCCTCCACGACCACAATGGCATCATCCACAACAATACCAATGGCGAGGATCATCGCGAAAAGCGTAAGCATGTTGATAGAGAAACCAAATATATTAAGGAAGAAGAACGTACCTATAATTGCCACCGGTACCGCAATGGCCGGGATAAGGGTAGAACGTACATCCTGAAGGAAAAGGAATACCACGATAAACACCAGTATAAAGGCCTCTATAAGTGTAGAGATAACCTTATGGATGGATGCATCAAGGAATATCTTGGTGTTAAACGGTATTACATACTCCAAACCTTCGGGGAAGGTAGGTTTTGCCTCTTCTAAGATCTTATTAACCTCATCGATAATTTCGTTAGCGTTAGAGCCCGATGTCTGGAAGATACCAATAGCCACACCATCTTTACCCATACCGTAGTTTTTTTGGCCGTAGTTAAACGCGCCCAGCTCTATGGTAGCAACATCTTTAAGGTGCAAAAAGTTACCGTTACCGGTAGATTTTATTACGATGTTCTCGTAATCTTCTACTTTAGATAAACGGCCCCTGTACTTAATTACGTACTCATAAACACCCTCTGCATTTTCCCCGAATTTACCCGGTGCAGCCTCAACATTCTGCTCATTAAGGGCAGCCTGTATATCGGCAGGTGTAAGGCCGTAGGTGGCCATTTTTTCAGGGTCTATCCAAACACGCATAGAGTAGTCTTTGGCACCAAATATATTTACCTGGCCCACACCCTTAACACGCTGCAACTTAGGCACAAGGTTAATCTTGGCGTAGTTTTGCACATAGGTTCCGTCAAAATCCTTGTTTTTAGAATATAAGGCAAGGAACATAAGGGCACTGGTTTGGCTCTTAAGTGTGGTTACACCCGTTGCAATAACCGCCTGCGGCAGTTTGCTGGTAGCACGCGACACCCTGTTTTGCACGTTTACCGCAGCAATATCGGGGTTGACACCAAGCTCAAAGAACACGCTTATATTAGCCGAACCATCATTCGCGGCAGATGACGTCATGTAGGTCATGCCTTCTACACCGTTTATCTCTTCCTCTAATGGTATAACCACCGAGTTAAGAACCGTCTCGGCATTGGCACCCGTATAGGTGGCCGTTACCTGCACGGTAGGCGGGGCAATTTCCGGGTATTGCTCTATAGGCAGGGCGGTAAGGCCCAGTATACCCAATATGGTTATTAATATCGAAATTACGGTAGAGAGTACCGGCCTTTCTATAAAAGTTTTTAGCATTGTGTTGTCTTATTATTTTTTGGTGGTAACCGTTTTAGTTGTGGTGGTTTTAGTAGCTACAGCCACTGTGTCTTTAGCAGGTGCGTCAGCTTCAGCCGGAGCTGCTTCTTTCTTAGCCTGTTGCGGCACTATCTGCATGCCGTCTTTTAGTTTAGATGTACCTTCGGTAACGATAACCTCGCCGGCTTCAAGCCCGCCCGAAATGATAAAGTTATTACCCGATGTGGTAGAAACCTCAACAATTTTAGATTTAACCGTGTTGTCTTTGTTTACTACATATACGGTTTGCTTGCCCTGCACATCAAATACTGCGTTTTGAGGCACCACAATAGCATCGTTATGAACTACGGGAAGGCGAACAATACCATTGCTGCCACTCCTTAAAATAGCCTCCGGGTTAGGGAATTCAGCCCTAAACTGACTAGTACCTGTTGTAGCATTAACAAGGCCGGTTACGGTTTTAATCCTGCCTTTTTTGTTGTACTCGCTGCCATCTACCAACAGCAGGGTAACCTCCGGCGTATTTTTAACCTTTTCTTCCAGCGATGAACCTTTAAAGGTCTTGCTAAAGTTAAGCATCTGCTTTTCGTTCAGTGCAAAATAAGCGCGCATTACCTTGGTATCGGCTACGGTAGTAAGCGGCATCTCGGTAGTAGAGCCCACTAAAGCGCCTTCCTTAAACGGCAGGCTGCCTATAACACCATTAACCGGAGAGGTTATTGTACCATAGTTAGCATTTGCAGCAACACTACTGTAGTTAGCCTTAGCCTGTGCAAGCTGTGCCTTAGCTGTTTCCAGCTGCACTTTGCTTATAATTTTACGGTCTACAAGCGGTGCAAGTCGGTCTACCTCTACTTGGGCTGCGTTAACGGCAGCTTTAGCCGCATTGGCATCCTGGGTAAGGGTTTGGGTTTCCAGCTTAAATAAAAGCTGACCTTTGCGAACCTCCTGCCCTTCATCTACATATATTTTCTGGATAAAGCCGTTAACTTTAGGGCGAATCTCAACATTTTGCTGGCCCTCAAGGTTAGCAGTATACTCTTCATACACAGTAGCATTTTCCTGCGCAACGGTTGTTACAGGAAACGGCTGTGGAGCCGGTGCGGGTGGCGCGGCTTCTTCTTTCTTACCGCAAGCGGATAATATCATTAAGGCTGCAATTGCGCCAAAAAAAGATCTGTTTTTCATTAGTGTTTATTAATTATGTATGGGTAATTGACTGATGTTTATTGTTATAGGCCTTCCAGGTCCTTAAATTTTTTTATCGTTTTATTTATAAGTTCTTCCATTTCTATTATGTGCTCTTTATAAGCCTGCGTTTTTCTAAGTTCAAACTTATCTTCGCTGCACAGCATTGTCTTTTCGCGGTATGAAAGCATCCTGTCTATAATTTCCTTTTCAAAAGCGATCATTTTAATATAATTGGTAAAGCGTTCGCTAAAAGCCGAAGGGCGGTAATATTTTTTGCGGTCTCCCGGAAGGGTAAAGTAGGTTATCTTGCCTAACTTAAGCAATAGGTTAAGGTTTGTGGATACCGAGCTCTTGCTTGCCCCTGTCATTTCTACAACATCATCAAACGTTAATTGCTTTGCGCAACTGTCTAAAATAAAGGTGGCAAGTATGCGCGAACCCAGTGGTGGCAGGTGGTGTACGGTTTCAAAATGTATCCCGAACATCTCTATCAGTTCTTCCCGCTCTTTCTTAATGTCAGACATCCATGCTTAATTTTGAGGCAAAGGTATGTATTAGTTCGGTACGAACCGAACTAAACGAACTAACTTTGAGTTAAAAATTTGTTAAGAAAACTACGATAATCCCACTACATGGTTTTCGTAAAAAGGCGGGTAGTATATTACAGTGGCTTTGGGGCAGTTTGTAATGGTTCTTACAAATTTAAATATAAAACCTGTATAATATTAAACTTAAACATTTCATTAACACTGCCCGTAGGCATCGCCACGGTCATAATATTCGTTTAATATCAGAGTTGATTATTAAAACATTTCATTAACACTAATAAGAGGGCATTATTTTGATTATTTAATTTATTTTTGCAGGGTAAAAAATAAAAAATGTCTTTAAAGAAAGCCTACCTTATTGTTATTGCCGTATTGCTTATAGACCAGATTAGCAAGATATACGTTAAGACCCACTTTATGCTTGATGAAAAGGTAAAGGTTTTTAGCTGGTTCCAGATACGGTTTATAGAAAACGACGGTATGGCCTGGGGTGCCCAGATTCCCGGTTCTTACGGCAAGCTTATACTTACCCTGTTTAGGATAGTGGCTGTTGTGGGTATTGGCTGGTGGCTGGCCGACTCTATTAAAAAAAGGCAATCGGTTTACCTTATTGTTTCTATAGCGCTTATTATGGCGGGAGCTTTTGGCAATATAATCGACTCTGTTTTTTACGGCCTTATTTTTGACCACAGTTATGGCCATACGGCTACCCTATTTTCAGATAAGCCCTATGGCACCGTATTTCATGGCAGGGTTGTAGATATGCTTTACTTTCCTATTATACAGAATGCACACTGGCCTTCATGGCTGCCTGTAATAGGCGGTAAAGAATTCTCGTTCTTTAATGCCATCTTTAATATTGCCGATGCCGCCATTTCTATAGGCGTTGGTATCCTTATCGTATTCAATAAAAAAGCGTTTCCTAAGCATTCGTAGTTAGATTTTGCGCTTAGTATCTGTCAATTTTCACGTGCTGTCATTGCGAACGGAGCTTGCGGAGTGCGGCAATCTCACTCGTACCTTGTCAATAATGGGATTGCCGCGGTCGTACCTCCCTCGCAAAGACCGTGCGTGAAAACGGTTTGCAAACATGCCATAATAAGACACTAAAAACGTCGCTACACTCCAAAACTATACACCCTTTGCGGCGTTACGCAGTAATCCAGTGCCACATCGGTATCATTATGCGGAATAGTATCAGGCTCAGCTTCAAAAAAGGATAAGCCTATTTTTATAACCCCGGGTTTGCATTCCGCCAGGAACCGGTCGTAAAAACCCTTTCCGTAGCCTACGCGGTGCCCCTGCACATCAAAACCCAGTAAGGGCACAAATACCACATCCATTTTGTTAGACGGCACCTCTATGCCTTCCACAGGTTCCGGAATGCCATATTCGCTAAGTACAAGTTTAGTGTTATCGGTAAGCAGGTAATGCACCATCATGCAGCTGGTAAAATCGCTGCGCGATACTATAACCTCTTTGTCCTTCCCGGCAAGTATGCTAAGGATAACATCGGTATGCACCTCCTTTTGGTTTTCCATGGTAAGGAAAAGGTGAAAGTATATGTTATCCCAAATATCCAGCGTTAGCAGGCGATTAGCGATAGCCAGGCTCATGTGTTCAATCTCTTCTATAGAAAGTTCCTGCCGTAGGTACTTGTATTTTTGGCGCAGTTCTTTTTTAGTCATTACAATAAAAGTAAGTACACAAATATAAGCAGAACCGCCGCATGGGCGCATAAAAAAATCCCGATGGCAGGCTGCCATCGGGATTCATCAGATATTTGTGATTGTTGTTTTGTTTATTTTCCGTTGTTTAAAACACTATGCCTTTTTCCGTAAGCAAAGTAAAACAGTACACCAAGTACCATCCATCCTATAAGCCTGGCCCAGTTAAGCCATCCTAATCCGTATATCATGGCAAGGCATACAGCCACACCCAAAATAGGCACAAGCGGTACAAATGGGGTTTTAAACTCACGAACCATGTTTGGCTCCCTCTTACGTAATATAATTACCGATATACAAACCAATATAAAGGCAAACAGGGTACCAATACTGGTCATGTCACCCACAATATCGCCCGGAATAAAGGCTGCAAATAAGCCCACAATTACAAGGATAACAAGGTTAGCCTTATATGGCGTTTTGTATTTAGGGTGCAGGTGGCTAAAGAACGATGGCAATAAACCATCTTTACCCATTGAGTAAAACACACGGCTCTGGCCCAATAGCATTACAAGTATAACCGATGAGAAACCTGCCAAAATAGCTATAGTTACAAAGTTACCCAGCCAGCCGTAGCCTATCATGTATTTGTTAATGGCAAAAGCAACCGAAGCTTCTTTACCACCTGTTCTAAAATCTTCTATAGTGGCAATTCCTGTTAGTACGTGTGCAAAAAGTATATAAAGTACGGTACATACGGCAAGCGATCCTAAGATACCTATTGGCATATCGCGTTTAGGGTTTTTGGTTTCCTGTGCGGCAGTACTAACGGCATCAAAACCAATAAAGGCAAAGAACACCGTACCGGCAGCACCTAAAATACCCATAATGCCCCCAAAATTGTGGCTTACACCGCTATCATCTACATAAGTAGATGCAGCAGGGATATACTCTGCATGGTTAACAGGGTTTATAAAATTCCAGCCTAAAACAATGATAAGTATTACAATGGCAACTTTTACAATAACAATAAGCCCGTTTACAAAAGCCGACTCCTGCGTACCTTTTATTAGTAAAAGGCTTATAACACCTACAATAAATAATGCAGGTAAGTTAATAATACCATGCTCGCCTAACGCAGATGTTTGAAACGGCGAGTGCGAAAGCGCATACGGTATCGGGTCGGTATGGAGCACCGAGACCAGGAGGTTGTTAAGGTATTCGCTCCAGGCGATACCTACAGTGGCTGCACCTACGGCATATTCTAATATTAAGTCCCACCCAATGATCCATGCTAAAAATTCGCCCATGGTAGCATAGGTATAGGTATAAGCACTACCCGAGATAGGAATAGAAGACGAAAGCTCGGCATAGCAAAGGCCTGCAAGCGCACAGCCTATAGCCGCCACGATAAAGCCTATTGTAACCGATGGCCCTGCGTTTTGGGCAGCTGCGGTTGCTGTTCTTACAAACAACCCTGCACCAATAATAGCGCCAATACCTAAAGCAATTAACGACCATGCCGTTAAAGTCCGCTTTAAGCCTTTTTCCGATTCGGCTGCCTCGCTAAGCAATAAATGTAATGGTTTCCTTTTCCAGATAGACATAAATATGTGTTTAGTGTTTTGTTTGAAGTCCCAAATATAGCGGTTTTGGAATTATTATAATAATTTTAACACATTTAAGTATACTGAACCCACCGCATATACCTGATAATAAATGAGAAATGTAATTTTATCCTGATTTTTTTGAAGGGCATTACTTTCATAATTTATACAGCAAAACATGGCCGCATAAAATTGCCTGCCGTTATAAAAACCAAACCCCTAACACTATTGCAGCGTTAGGGGTTTTATATTTAGTAAGAGTAAGAGACTTAGTTGCGGCTTTGCAGTTTGCTTAGCAGCCTTAAAAATTCTATATAAAGCCATACCATGGTAATAACAAGGCCCATAGCACCAAACCACTCCATGTACTTAGGATTGCGCTGCCTTGCACCCTGCTCTATCATGTCAAAATCCATAAACAGGTTAAGGGCAGCAATAATTATTACAAAAATGCTAAAGCCAATACTCATTAGCGAGTTACCGTAAAAGAACATACCTACACCAAAGAAGGATAAGATCCAGGCAATTAGGTAAAACGATGCAATTGCAAGTGTAGAAGCTATTACAACCGATTTAAACTGCTCTGTAACCTTAACCACGCCAAACCTGTATAAAGCAAGGCACACAAAGAATGTTACAAACGTACTGCCCACTGCTTTAAGCACTATGCCGGGGTACATACCCTCAAACAACGCACTGATACCACCTATAAATAAACCCTCAAACAGGGCATATGCCGGAGCAAGGTATTGCGATTGCTTAGGTGCAAAAGCGGCAGCAATTACCATTATTAAACCAATAATGGCACCTGCAATAGTCAACGTCATTGGGTTTTGACCCATTAAGGCCATGTACCAAGTTATACCCGCACCGGTAAGCAGTAATGCAAACAATACAAAAGTTTTGTTTATGGCACCCTGCACGGTCATGGTATTGTTATAATCTATAATTTCAACAGGCCTGCCATCTGCTGTATAAACGTTGGCTTCGCCTTTAGCAAAAGACTTATTGCTTAAAAATGGGTTTTTAGATTTAAATTCCATAGTGATAATAATTTACCTCAAATATATGATATTTATGTTAAAATCAAAAAGTATGCCTTTTAAGAATCATTAACAAAATACAAATATTGGCAGTTATGATAATTCGACACGAATTACACTAATTTTCACGAATCTAAATTTGTGGTGATTTGTGTCAAAAAAAATTATAAAATAAAAAAGGGAAAACGATTAGTTCTCCCTTTTTTTGCCCCCAAAAATACCGTAAAAATTAATTTACTAATGCTATTTTGTGTAAACCTACACGTATTGACTGTTACCCACAAATATTTTAGACAAACTGTAAGCTAAAACCGACGAACTACCATTATTGCTTAAAATTGAAGCATGATTTATTCCCGAATCTTCTTAAGTGACGTTTTTATACCTTTAATTAAGGATGAACTAAAGCCCTCGTGTTCCATTTCGTTAAGGCCGGCAATGGTACATCCCTGAGGGGTAGTAACCTTATCTATAAGCTGTTCGGGGTGGGCGTTTTCTTTTAAAAGCATTTCGGTTGCCCCCAATGCTGTTTGCGCCGCAATGGCGAGTGCAGTTTTGGCATCAAACCCAATTTCTATACCGGCCTGCATGCTTGCGCGGATGTACCGTAAGGCAAAAGCCGTTCCGCATGCACCAAGCACAGTGGCGGCATCCATAAGTTTCTCGTCGATTATAACTGCCGTACCTACTTTATCAAATAGGTCGGCAACAGGCTGCAATTTAGCAATATCATCGGCTACAGCCGATATGCACGTGGCGCTTGCGCCGTATTGTGCGGCAATGTTAGGCATAATACGCACAATGGTGTTAGTACTGCCCACTTTTTTATTAAGATGATCGAGTGTTACACCACTTACCGCCGATGCTATTAGTTTACCGGCAAGATGCGGCAAAACCTCATCTAACACAGCATCTACCTGCCACGGTTTTATAGCAAGGACAACAATATCGGCCGCGGCAATACCGTGGGTGTTATCTGCCGAAAGGGCTATCCCATATTGGCTTAGGTGTTCTATCCGTTTTATATTGCGCCGGGTTACGGTTATGGAATTGCCCGAGGTAAATTGCGCCAGCCCTATAGCTACCGCCCCACCCAGGTTACCCCCGCCTATTATATGTATTTTCATGGAGTAAATCTTTAAAAGTATACAATTTATTAAAAAACAACATTAACCAAAGTGTCTTTTAGTTTACATCTAATCCATTAATGTAAACTAATTTTAATTATTAAAAATATCAAGGTATTTTCTATAGATATAAACTTTCCCATATTTATCGTTTTCATCTAATGGAGTTAATATATCCAGTTCTATAAAACGCTCAATTAATTTAGCCGCACCTGCACGGGAAAATTCCATAGAATTTGCCGCAATAGAATTTGTTACTATAGGATCCCTAAATAATAATTGCAAAAATTCTACACCACTTGTTGCTTCTCTTTTCCCTAATGCTTGTAACTTCCTCATATCTTCTTCTCTTAAAATGGTGATTTTAGAAGATGTTTCTATACTTTGTTTAGCAGTTTGTATTACTCCATCAAGAAAAAAGTGTAGCCATTCTTCAGGTCTATTGTTATGATAGGCATTCAATTTATCATAATATAATTGTTGATTTTTCTTAAAAAAACTACTTAAAAAGAGCACAGGTTTTTCAAGAATGGCTCGCTCATATAGAAATAAGGTTATTATTAACCTACCGGTACGTCCATTCCCATCTAAAAACGGATGGATGGTTTCGAATTGAGCATGTAATATTCCTGCCTGTAAAACTGGCATTACATTATCATTATGTATGTATTTTTCAAAGTCCGCTAAAGCTTTTTTCATCTCATTTACAGGAGGAGGAACGTACATAGCGTTTTGGAGTGTGGTACCACCTATCCAGTTCTGAGAGTTTCGAAACTCACCGGGATCAGCAAAATGTGTCGATCGGGCTTTAATCATTAATTCCTTATGCAGTTCTTTAATAAATCGCAAAGAAAATGGAAATTCTTTTAACCTTGCAATCCCATAATGCAGTGCCTTAATATAAAATAGAATATCATCTGCATCGGTGTCATTTACATTTATTCCTGCTTTCATTTCAAGGGCATCCATCATAGTAGCTCTTGTGCCTTCAATTTGTGCCGAATTAGTTGCATCTTTAATTACATACATATTAAGAAAAAAATCCGCATTGGGTAAAATGTGAGTAATACCATCCAATTTACCTATCAATCGCTCTGCAAGCGCAGCCTTAGTGATTATCTCTGAAGAAAATTCAGTCAATTCCTTGGGAGGAAATGGCTCAGGAATAAAAGAAAAATATCCTTCACTTTGTTTAATGCGTTTTCCTAACATAAAAATTTTTTAGTTTACATTATTATTACAAATGTAAACTATTTTACATATTAGTTTACATTTTATTTTTGAATGTAAACTAATAAATTATTTTCTTGCAGGTAAGTTACATTAAAAAGCAACCCATATATAAATTATGAGCATTTAAAGATAATTGCTTGGCTAACCTATTCCTTAAACACTTACAACAACCTTACTACCCCCATGCCGCCATCTACAGGCAATACCTGCCCAGTTATCCACGCAGAGGTATCCGACAGTAAAAACACTATGGCATTGGCAAGGTCTTGGGTGCTGCCAATTTTTTTAAGCGGGTTGCGGTTTTTTCCGGCTTCGGTCTTTTCTTCAGATCCTAACAGCTTTCCGGCTAAAGGCGTATCGGTCAAAGACGGTGCAATACAGTTAAACCTAATTTTAGGAGCATATTCCGCCGCAAGCGAACGGGTTAAGCCTTCAACAGCGCCTTTTGCCATAGCAACCGAAGCATGAAAAGGCATGCCTGTTGCAACCGCTACCGTGCTAAAAAACAACACGGCAGGATCTTCGGCAATTTTTAGGGCGGGTAAATACGCCTGGACAAAAGCAGCAGCACCGAGGGTGTTTATCGTAAAATCTGAAAGAAAGTCAGCTTCGCTAAGCCTGTGAAATGGTTTTAGATTAATCGTACCCGGAAAATAAGCCAGTCCGTTTACAGGACCTTCTATCGTGGGAAATTTTCCTGATGCGTAGCTATCCACAGTGTAAAATTGGTCATAACCGGGATTTTCGTGTTTTGTAGAAATACCAATAACCACATCGCCACGCTCATGCAGCATTTTAGCCGCCTGCACCGCCATAGCCGACGTCGCACCGGCAAATACATAAGTTCTACCTGCCATTATCGCTTACTTATTTTGTTAGAAGATATTGCACGCTGCCTGTCGCACTTAAAGCGTTTAATGGCATCGCTGCGCTTTTTGGCGTGCTTTGTCTTGCAGTTTTCTACACGGGTACGCCAAAGGGTGTAACTGCTAAACTTCAGTTCCCTTTTCATAAGCGCCTTAACGCGGTCTTCTGTTAGGCCAAATTGATAGAAGATAGCATCAAAAGGTGTGCGGTCTTCCCATGCCATTTCTATAATGCGGTTTACGTCTTCTTGGGTAATTACCTGTTTAGGCGCTATAACTAACGGTGGTATCATACACTTTGTAATTGATAATTATCAAAGATAAATGAAAAGCTAACCAACTGCTTTTAAGCAACAAAACTTTAGCAAGTGTTTAAGGTTAACGCGCGATATGTATTTAACTCTCCATACTGAGCTAATAAAAACTCTTTTTACTCACCGTCCTGTTAACATCAATAACATAAAATAGTGCCTGTATGTCGTTTAGGTGGAGCTTAAAGTCGCTAAACTCGGGGCTGTCGTTAAGGGAGTGGCAGGTAATATAGCCTTCCTCGGTATTGTGCTCTACGATCTCTTTAAGCAACGGCATCTTGCTTTGCGTGGTGTAAATAACCCAGTAGGGGAAGTCGCGAAAACGCAGCTTACCATTCCAGTGCTGGCGTTGCAACTCTCTGGTACTAACTATACTATTTCGGGTAACGGCGGCACTGCTGCCATCATCCATACTGTCGCCGTTAACCCTAAAGGCTACATAGCGCCCATGTACCGGCTTATCTACCAATATACCATGCTGACTCAAATCCATCAAAAACTCGGCATCCTGGTAAGCACTTAAAAACCCTGCCTGAACGTTAAACTCTGCCAAAGGCATCAGCATATAAAATTGCCCGTTAGGCAGCTCTATAAATTTGTTGCCGTTTTTGTTTTCAAAGTCGTCCACAATTTTAACCACCTCCTCATTATTAACTTTTTTATGATGCACTGCATCCGGCTCCAGCACTTTGTTTAATATTTCACTTTTAGATTTAGGTATAGGTTTACCCTTTTCGTAGTTGATAATTGTTTCGCGGCTGGCGCCAATAAGATCGCCCAACTCCTTTTGAGTCAGGCCCAGTTGCTCACGGCGACGTTTTATATCTAATCCTTCCATAATCAAAGCTTTAGCTAAATGTAAAAATAAATTCCACACAAAAGTGTAAAATTTAACATGATTTGATTTTGTAAAGTGGAATATTCAACTTAACTTTGCACTATACTTCACAAAGATATAATAAAATGCGTAATAAACAACACATAGCCAAAGAAATAATGCAATTGATTGCAATAAAAGCTTCATACAATTACTTCTTAGGGTCTGAAAGCTCACTATTTGAAGTGGAAAATACCACACAGGTAAAACAAAACCTAACGACAATTACCCAGTCGCTTAACGCGCTCTACGCCGAGTATAACGAGGCTGTTGATTGTCAGTTAACCGTTAACGGCAGCTCCCAACAACTGCCAATCGTTAACCAACAACTAAACATGAGCGCAATAATGCACTTTAACGCCGACAGGCGGTTTACAATTACTGAATAGAGTGGATTTGGTTATTTGGGGATTTGGTTATTCGCCCCAACTCCAATAATCAAATCCCCAAATAACCAAATCCACCAAACTTTAAGACTTGCAACTTTACAATTTTTAAATCACAAAAAAATGACAATTACAGGAACAATTGAAAGCATTGAGTACCGCAACACAGCCGGTCACGAAAAAAAAGTAGTAACTCTTGTGCCCGATGGCAGGCAAAGGGCGTTTGTAGAATTCCGCGGCCGCCGTATGGACGACCTTAATGAATACAAAGAAAACGATGAAATACACGTAACAGTAACACTGGAAGGTAAAATATCTAAAAACAGCGGCATACAATACAACAACCTTGTAGCGCAAAGTGTAACGAGCTGCTAATTTGGTAATAGGGTGGATTTGGTTATTTGAGGATTCATTGATTTGGAGCTTCGAATAACTGAATCATCAAATTAACAGATTAACAGTTACCACTCACAAATAACCAAATCCACGTATCAACAACAAAACATAAAATCATGAATTACAAAATAAAAGGCATTATAACCGCCATAGGCGATATAAAAACCACAAAATTAGGCACCGCAGTACAGCAACTGCATTTTGAACAGGAAACCGGCCGCATGTTTTACCCGTCGGCGCTGGGCACCAAAATAGATCTCTTAGCCGACATGCTGCCCGGCGATGTAGCCGAACTCGAATTCCACATCTCTGGCTCTAAAGGCACTTACAACAATGTGATTATAGACAATCTTGTAAGGGTTTAAGTGAATTGCGGGTTTTGGGTTAGGAGTTGTTGGTTACCGAAGCGCCTGTTGACTTTAAAACTTTCGACTTGATGACTTTACTAATTGTTCTTTGACATACTGTTTAAAACTCTCCTTTGCAGTTAGCAGAAGAGAGTTATGAAATTTTATTTATCAACTTTAATATAAGTGTACATAGAAATATTTTTGGGCCGTGTTTCAGCTCCGCCTTCAGGCTCTGTAGAATAGGTTGCAGGATTCCAAGCATATTTAGAATTAGATCCACGGCCACTTACATCATTTCGGGCAGCACCTTCAAATTTATGACTGTGCGCTTTAAGCATATCATCCTGAAAGCTACCCGCCAGTCTGTTAGCATCAGTATCTACACCTTTACCACTATAATTACTGCTTCTTATAAAAGCACCCAATGCATTTGGTAAATAATACTTATCTCCTTTTTTTGTAAGTATATTAAGCTGCGCATTATTTTTTAAGATAGTAAAAAGTGAGCTTTTTTGATCCACCTCACTGCCGTCGAGTAAAACCCAAACTCCTTTTTGAGTAATCTTAAATGTCTCAGGAGTTAAAAGTGACTGTTTAATACTGCCTACGTTTTCCATCACAGTACAGGAAATTAATAACGGCGGAATAACAATCAACAAAAGTAAAATTTTAGTCTTCATAATTTTAAAAATTAAGTTAATAATCTCAAAATTAAACATCTAAACATTATCAAAACATCCCCATCAATAGGTAATTACTGAGCGCATTTACTTAAAACTAATTTAATCAATCGCTTTGTACATAGTCATCATAGCACGCCACCAGCTCAAGCAGCGTTATTTACATATTGATAGATCTTATTAAATCCTAACGGTAAATTTAAAGTTATCACATTGATTGTAAATCCAAACACTCATAATTGGCCCCCAATATTTCCCAATCCCTCTTTTGAAATGCAAGAAACCGAAGCCCAGAACAGCGCTTCCTTTTCCGCCCCTACCCCTGCAAAACGCAAAACCAATAATGGCCCTTATAAACAAGAATATGCAGAGCAGGTCTATAAGCTCTGCCTGCTCGGCGCTATAGACCGCGATCTGGGTTCCTTTTTTGGTGTAACCCGAGAGACCATTATCAACTGGAAAAAAAGCAAGCCTGATTTTGGCGAGGCCGTAGCCCGCGGCAAACGCGCGGCTGATATGGAGGTGGCCGAATCGTTATACCGCGCCACGATTGATAGGGTTATTTCCACTAAACAGGCCGTAAAATGCAAGGAGGTATATTACGACGAAAACGGAAAGCGCGTAGAAAAGGAGCGCATAGAAATAGTGGAGGTAGAAAAGCATGTGCCCGCCTGCTTCCGCTCGCAGCAGTTTTGGCTGCGCAACCGCAACCCCAAGCTTTGGAGCCTTAAGCACGAGGAACCTGACGATTATCCCGTGCGCAACTACACGCTGAATTTGGGCCAGGGCCATAATCCGGATGACGATGAAACTCCTGCCTAAACAACAGCATGCGGTGTACTTTTTAAAAGACACTATAACCGAAGAAGTACTGTACGGCGGGGCGGCGGGCGGTGGCAAAAGTGCTCTGGGCTGCCTGTGGCTTATGGAAATGTGCGGCCGGCACCCCGGCACCCGCTGGCTGCTGGGCCGTAGCAAACTTAAAACACTTAAAGAAACCACACTGACTACGTTTTTTGAATTAGCCAAGCAGCTACGCTTATCCCGGCAATTTAAGTACAAGGCTACAGAGAATATTATTTATTGGAACAACGGTAGCCAGATCATCTTAAAAGACCTGTTCTTATACCCATCCGACCCGAATTTCGACAGCCTTGGGTCGCTCGAAATTAGCGGTGCGTTTATAGACGAATGCAACCAGGTACACTACCACGCCTGGCAAATTGTAAAGAGCCGCATAAGGTACAAGTTAACCGAATTTAAGCTCATCCCTAAAATGCTGGGCAGCTGCAACCCGTCTAAAAACTGGGCGTATAAAGAATTTTACAAACCGCACCGCGATGGTTCGCTACCGCCTTACCGGCGTTTCATTCAGAGCTTGCCAACTGATAACCCCTACCTGCACCCCAGTTATTTACAGTCGCTTTTAAGGCTTGATAAAAACAGTCGCGAACGCCTGTACTTTGGCAACTGGGAGTATGACGATGACCCTGCTACCCTTATTGACAACGACAGTATTGCCGACTATTTTAAACCGCACCATCTATCTCCTACCGGGCTCAAGTACATGACTATAGACGTTGCCCGTAAAGGCCGCGACAAAACAGTCTTTAGAATTTGGCACGGCTGGGTGTGCATAGCACGGGAGAGTATAGCCAAGTCTGGCCTGGACGAAGTGGTAAGCCGCGCCAAACTGCTGCAAATTAAGCATGGCATTGCCCTAAGCAATGTTGTAGCCGACGAAGATGGCGTAGGCGGCGGCGTGGTCGACTTTTTAAAATGTAAGGGTTTTGTAAACAATTCGGCACCACTACAAATGCTTGAGGGCAACACCTACATAAAACCCAATTACGACAACCTTAAGAGCCAGTGCTCCATTAAGATGGCCGAAATGATTACCAACCGCCTTGCCGGAGAGCTGTGCGACAATGATGCCGTACAGCAAACCACCGCTGAAGAAATGGAACAGGTAAAACTTAAAGACATTGATAAAGATGGCCGCCAGGGCATTACACCCAAAGACCGCATTAAAGAACTCATAGGCCGCAGCCCCGATGAGTGGGACAGTATCATGATGCGTTACTGGTTTGCGTTGCGAAGAACATATACGGCGAGAGTGAGGGTTGGGTAAAGCGATTATTTGTGTATTTGTGTATTGGTTATTCGTAGCGCATTTGCCGCACTGTCATTGCGAGGGAGGCACGACCGCGGCAATCTCATTATATTTTACTTGTGGGATTGCCGCGGTCGTGCCTCCCTCGCAATGACGGCGCGTGAAGAAAAATCCGTGAAAACCAGCGATTGCGATGCATCCGTATTACTTCCAAATAACCAAATCATCCTATTACCAAATCCACAATAAAAATGAAAAACATCACCCTAAAACAATACACCCAACTAAAAGATACCTTGCCTTACGACAGCATCCTAACCCACCTCAACCCAAAGAATAATTTCGGCGGCAGCCAGATGAATATTGGGCAAATGCCTTATGCTAACGTAAAATACTGCATCAGGCTGTTGCCGAAGGTATCCGACTGGCACGGTATCCAACAGCTTTTTGAGATATGTTTCGGTGTACCCGAAAAAACCTTCTGGCGCACTCACATTACCGACTATTTCGCCGCCAGAAAGTTCATGCTACAGGAATTTGAACGCATTATAATTACCGAAAACAAGCTGCTCGCTACACAAAGTACCGACGCCCACTTGTGGCAAATGGCAGGCGCCGATAAGCTCAAACCCTACAGCGACACCCTGCCCCTGTTGCAACTCGGCAAGCTGTTGGGCCAATACCCGTTTGACCTTGGCCGAAAGCCCTACAGCGAGATCTTTAACCTGCTCGCACAAACCAAAACCCAAAACGAGGTAGAGGCAGAGTACCAAAAACTAAGCAAGGGTTGATTTGGTTATTTGTTAATTCGGTTATTTGGTTTCGCAGTACAGTCCAGCTTGTCATTGCGAGGCAGGCACGACCGCGGCAATCCCACACGAAATACAATAACATTTTTTTTTAATGTTAAACATTCAATTAAGCAATATTTGAGATTGCCGCGGTCGTGCCTGCCTCGCAATGACAGCACGTGAAGAAAGCAACTTGAAAATCCGCGCTGCGCAGCATCCGGCTCATCAGCGTTCAATCCAAATAACCGAATTAACAAATTACCATATCCCCAAAAACCAAATTACCACATCCCCAAATAAACAAATCCACATAAAAATGAAAGACATAGTACGCATACTGCAAGACATAGCCCAGGCAAAAAGCTTGGAATACCACTACGGCAAAAAAGCCGCCCTAAACCTGCTGGATGGCAGTGCCGAACCCGGCAAAACCTTCCTGCTGCACGAGTTTACCAACCGTAAAAGCGAATATAACGATTCGGGTACCAAAATAACGGCCGCAACCTACGAGGGCAAGTTCTTTTTGGTAAAGCACTCCGACTTCGACCAGCAGTATTTTGCTGAAGCAGGTACAGAAGAAACATCTAAATATACGGCTAACATAGAGCCGCTGTTACAGGTTTTTAATGACATTGGCAACAGCCTGGCATGCCTTTCGGCAGAAGTTACCCAATGGGATAATATAGATGTTACGGATGCGCTTGATGCCAATATGGATGGCCTGCTGTGCAGCTACAGCATTAAAATGCCGGCACATTATGAGTAGCGCAGCACAAATACTGCAAGCGGAATTTACCCTGCTTAAAAAGGATATAATTGCGGCGTATGAAGCAAGCGGGATGGCAACCAGTGGTAACTGGGGCAAAAGCGTGCAGGTGGTAAGCCTGCCCAACGGAATTAGCATTATGGCTGATGGTTACATAAACGGCCGCAAGCCCGGCAAAGTGCCACCCAGCGAAGCTATAGAGGCATGGCTTATAAAAAAGGGTATTGCCGCACGGGTAAGAGATGACATAAGTACCTCGAGCCTTGCCTTTTTAATTGCCAGAAAAATTGCCAAAAAAGGCTGGCAGCCCAAGCCCGGCACACAAAACCCGGTAGATGCCGTAGCTACACCGCAGCGCATTCAGCAAATAATAGATAAAGTGGGGCAGGCGCATTTAGCAACTTTTACTACCGATATTTTAAACTCCCTAAACCAAATTTCTGTATGATAGTATTTTCACCCTCGGTTAACGAAGGCAAGCTTCGCCCGGCCTATAATAATGATATTTACCGCTTTAAGAGCGACTCGGTTTTAGCTTCAAAATATTGTGATATTGAGTTGGGTGGTAATCCGGCCGCGAACATCCCTAATATAAACATAAGGCTGTACCCCGACCCTGCCGGTAACTTTTTTGTAAACTTTATGCCGTATATAAAGTCGGATATTAACAACACAAATTTTGAAGACAACCTTACACCTAACCTGCAGGCCCAGTTTCCGCAAAGCTTTATTTACGACCGCACTACAGAACGCTATCTGCAAAGAGGCACCTGGTTTTGGATTACCCTTGCCGATGGCTCTGTAGATTCTGCCTACAAGATCCTGGATTACCTTTGTAGCGTAACCCAGGCAGGCGATAAGCTGCAAATGAATAAAAACAGCATCTACGCCCTTTCACCCTGTAAACCCGATACTGCGAACAATTATTACCTTAAATACTGGCAGGGCTACCCGTTTGATGTAAGCCTTTACTACCCTAAAACCGGGCCATTAAAGGTTAAAAACCTAACCACCCTTTTTAACCGCGATTTTACAAACACCGGCAAGGTACACCGCCTGTTTTTCTCAGATGGGCGCAGCGATGAAACCCTGGAAGACCTGCTGCCTATGAACGAGGGTTTTAATACTTTAGAGCTTACCCAAACCAATTTATTAGGGCTGGCAGACAGTGCCAATACAATAATAGATACTACAGTACGCAGTACACTACCCAACAACACTATTTATATAAACTTGCAAAAAGTGCCTTATGAGTGTGGTGT
Source organism: Flavobacterium zepuense (assembly GCF_007097145.1). Taxonomy (GTDB): domain Bacteria; phylum Bacteroidota; class Bacteroidia; order Flavobacteriales; family Flavobacteriaceae; genus Flavobacterium; species Flavobacterium zepuense. The sequence goes on from NZ_VJVZ01000012.1 coordinate 96,415, forward strand.
GTACCTAAAATGGTTTAACCCCCAGGGAGGTTATAGCTATTGGCTGTTTGAAGACACTTACAGCATAGACCGCAGCACCAAACAGCTTGGCGAGCTTGACTTTGATAATGCCAATGCAGAATATACCACGGCACGTACCCGCCAGATAGGAAAGGAAAGCCAGGATACCCTTAAAATTATTGCCGAACTGCTTACGCCCGATGAGCGTAGCGTTGTAGAAACCATTTTAGACAGCCCTAAGATATACCTCTTTACCGGCAAGCCTTTTGCCCGCAATGCAGCCGATGACTGGGTAGAAGTTACCCTTAAAACCACATCGGCACGGCTTAAAAACCCGCGCCAACAGCTTACTAATTTTACTTTTGATGTAGAATTGCCTGCAAGGTATACGCAAACTCTATAGCCGTAAAGTCTTAAAGTCATCAAGCCGAAAGTCCTTGCCCACAAAAAAGAGTGGAGCGATGAATGGGTATAGTTTGATATTCCGGATGCATTATTAATAGTGTTTAATTAAGATGCTAAGTGTTGCTTTTCCCCTCTCCTTTGGAGATGGGCCGGGGTTGAGGACTTTCGACATTAGACCTCTTGACCTTTGACTAATTCAAATATTTCCTCCAAACCATAAAAATGTGTCCCTACTCCTCTACATAAACGGGCAGCTGGCCGATCTTGATGCCGGACAAACCATAGCCCAAACCAAACAGGTAAACGACCTTAACAGCCTTGATAACCGCCAGGCCAGCTATACCAACAAGTTTAAGTTACCCAAAACGGCTACTAATGTTAAGATAATGGAGTACCTAACCGTTACCGGCAATAACTCTAACGTACCCTATCAAAAAAACGAATGCAGCCTGTTTAGCGAAACCGGCGAGTGCTTTGTATACAACGGCTGGGCAATGATTACTGATGGCGGCAATGATTATGAAGCCGTTATTTATGATGGCATTGTAAGCCTATACAAAAAGATAGAGAACCAAACCCTGGCCAATTTAGAACTGGCAGATGACCTTAACCACACCAAAACACTGGCTAATGTTATGGCTTCCTGGTCTAACCCTAATACTAAGTATAAATATATAATGGCTAACTATAACGGGGCTACTCATTACATACCGCCGTCCTTTCCTCCTCAATTAGTAGTAAATGTAGATTATCTGTTGCCATCAGTCAATGTAAGCTGGCTTTGGCAAAAAGTCTTTACACAGTATGGGTTTACGTATAGCGGATCGGTTTTTAATTCAGAAGATTTTACCAACCTGTGGGTAACCTATCCTAAAGGGGTAGCTACTTCAGATCTTAATGTATCCCAACTGGAAAGCGACACTATTTTATATCACACCCCTGCTACTGTATATAATACAATATATTACGTAGCCTTTACAGGAAACCCGGTTACCAACCTGCTCTCGTTTAACTCTAATATTTTTTGCCAGGTAGCGCAAACAGGTAAATACCGGTTAAACATATCGGGCAAAATTACCACCAGCGGCGCCCCAACTAAAATGTACCTGGCTAAAAACACGAGTAATTTATCTGCCGACTATGCACCTCAATTTAAGAACATCACGCATGAATTAGATTCGGGAACTGACTTTTCAAGGTCGGTACTCTTTGATCTCCAGGCAGGCGATAGCGTAGCCATTGTAATACGGTCGGCTGATTCCGCCGGGCAATACTATTTGCATCACGATGAGTGTGAGCTTACCGTTAATCTGGAACTTGTGGGCGGTAAAGAGATAGATTTTCAGGGGGCTTTTGAAAATTTTTCTATTCGCGATTTTGTAAACGAGGTAATTTACCGCTTTGGGCTTACACTATATAAAAGAAAAGACGACAACCATTACGATTTTTTAACCCTGCAGGAGCAGCTCCAAACGCCACAGCTTCAAAACTGGAGCAGCAGGTTTGTACGCAAAACCGCCGAAAAATACACCTTTAGCAACTACGCCCAGCAAAACTACCTGCGCTATGCCTATAATAATAAAGATGACAGCTATCATGATGCTGCATTTGCTGTAAACAACGCCAATTTAGATGACACGAAGGACATATTTAAATCTAAAATATACGCCCCCGAAAAAGACCATGCAATGTATTTGGGCACGCCCTCTAACATTTATAAAATGTGGGATAAAGATGTAAATGTAGATGCCGAAACCGGGCAGACAAACATTACTTATAAGCCTTTAGACAGCCGGTTTTATTTTTTAAAGAGTACTGTAAAACAATTTGGTTCGCCCATAAAAATCGGGTCTAAAGAGTATAACACATCCCAATTAATTTATAGCTGCCCTATAGAGAGTTTTTATAAACTGCCCTTTACAGATGTTGTTCAGGATTACTACACTCCATTAAATGCTATATCTGATAAAGCACAAATAGTTACAGCAGAGTTTTGGCTTACTGATAATGATATTGCAAATTTCGACTTTAAAAAGCTGTATTACCTGGAGCAGCTATCATCTTATTTTATTATGAATAAGATAAACAACTACATACCCGGTAAGCCCACAAAATGCGATTTAGTTAGGGTACAATACACGGGCGAGGCACAGCCTTACCTTGCACTTACGCACATACAAATTAATGGCCTTGCCACTACAAGCTACAATGTAAGCAGTTTTGGTAATACCACGATTATATTACAATACTATCAGCACTATAATGATACAGCTGAAATTGTGTGGCAAAATGCTACCGGTGGTACACAAAGCCCAATACCGTTAACCTTTCCGTTTGCAGGTACATTTACCGTGCGCTTGTGGTGCAACGGTTTAACATCTAACACCATTACCATAACGCTGCCGTCCAATCAAACCATATATGCATAATAAAGATTAAATAGCATCTTAAAAACTATAAGCTTTGAAAACAATATTTTCAATATAAACGTAATGTAATATGGCAAACAATAGAATTGTAATAGCACAACTTGATGTAGATATAAGTAAAGCTAAAGAGCAACTTAAGTATTATGCCAATAGTATAGATGATACTATTGAAACGATGAAACGATTAACTGCTGAAGGCAAAACTAACACTGTAGAGTTTAAAAACCTGGAAAATCAGCTAAAATATACAAAAGAGCTGCACAGCGAATTAGCTAAGAATATTGATGTACTTACAGCATCAATGCAAACGCAACTTGAAGCCCAAAAAAAGCTCGATGCTATAATACAGCAAACTAACACATCAGAAAATGAATTCATAAAAAATAATGAAGAGCTGCTAAGGCAAAAAAAAGCACTTATTATAACTGATGCTGACTACGAAGCCAATCTTACCCTCATTAATTCCAAAATTGCAGAAAACAACAAATGGCTACAAGAAAACGGATCTGAACACGCCAGGCTTATAACCACTATGAACGACTATAAGCAGCAGGTTAAAGAAAGTTTTGATAGCATTAATATTTTTAACGGAGGTATCTCGGGGTTAACCTCCCGCGCACAGGAAGCGGGAGGTGCCATACCGCTGCTTAAAAATGCCTTTAACGGAGTTACAGGCGGCATAAAAGGTATGGGAGCCGCTATAATGGCTAACCCTATAGGCGCAATTATAGGTGCAATTGTAATAGTAGCCCAGGGGCTGTATAATGTTTTTAAAGATTTTAAACCCTTAATGGATAAGGTAGAGCAGGGTATGGCTGCTGTGGGTGCCGTAATAGATACAATTAAAAATTCTATCATCGGTTTGCTTACCGGAGCAGCATCGTTTGGCGAATTTTTTTCCGGTATCACCACAGGTGCCTCAAAAGCAGCTTCGGAGGCCATGAACCTTAAAAAGGCACAGCAGGAACTCGCAAAACAAATGGGGTTGCAGGACATTGCCAACCAAAAAGCGCAGGTACAAATGGCAGAATATATTGCACTTTCTAAAGACCAGAACCTAAGCGAAGAAGATCGTATTAAGGCATATAAAAAAGCGGCAACCATAGAGTCTCAAAATTATGCACAGCGTAAAAAGATTGCTAACGACGATTATAATAACGCCGTAATAGCAATTGCCGTTAATACAAACCTTACCAACCAGGAACTGGCCAACCTAAAAACAAAAGGCGTTGCCTATGCGCAGGAACTGGCCGAAAAAAAAGCCATAAGCAAAGAAGAACTCGACCTCTTAAAGAAAACGCAGCTGGAACGTATAAAAATTGATGGAGAAGAAAGAGGGCTGGTACGCAAGCACAACACCGAACTCGGCGCTATGCACAAGCAATTTGCAGATGACAAAAAAGCCACGGACGATAAAAATAATGCAGATGCACTAAAGAGGCAGCAGGAACACGAACAAAAACGTACCGCACAATTAGACCGTTATGCCGCTAAACTTAAACTGGAGCTTGATATCTTTATGCAGGCACAAGGCGAAAAATCTAAATCGCTTAAAGAAGAACTTGATTATGCCGAAGAAGTTAAAAATAAAAAGCTTGCCATAGCCCGGGCCGAATTTAATGCTTCCGAAAAAACCGCTAACGATAGACGTACATTGCAACTGGCAGAAAATGAAGCAAAAGCAGAGGGATTAAAGAATACCGCCGAGGCTACGGCTAAATATGCCCAGTCGGAACTCGACCTATACATCCAAACGCACGTTAGTAAACTTAACGGCGCAAAAACACTTACCCAGGATCTTATTGCCGAAGAGGAGAAAAGGCTGGAACATATTAAAAATTCTAAAATTAAAATACTGGATGCCGAAAGCAAAACCAACCAGCAAATTATAGATGATAAAAGGGCAAAGAATATTGAGCTTAGCACAGAGGATAATGCGTATCTTACTAAAAAGGCTGAAATAGAATCTGAATTTAAAACCCAGACACAGGCAAATAATGATGCCCTGGAAGCACAAACCAAAGCACAAAAAGCAGCACAGCTACAGGCCGATAAAGATATTGCAGTAGCCAATGCACAAACGCAATATGACGCCGATTTGATTACTGAGCAACAGCGTTTTGAGGCCGAACTGGAAACGCTTAAGACACAGTATGACAATAAACTTCTTACCAAGGAGCAATATGATGCCAAAGTTAAACAGAGTACTGAAGTTAACGCTGATAACGAAAAGAAGATAGAACAGGCAAAAAATACAGCCATAACATCGCAATATGCCACCTTGTTTGGCAATGTATCACAATTGCTGGGTAAAAAAACGGCGGCGGGTAAAGCCGCAGCCATAGCAGAGGCAACAATGAATACTTACAATGGTGTTACACAAGTTTGGGCATCAAAAAGTGTATTGCCGGAGCCGATGGCTACCGTTGCTAAAGTGGCTAATACGGCAGTGGTTGTGGCATCGGGTTTGTCGGCCGTTAAAAAGATAACTTCTACAAAAGAGCCAAAGTTAAAGCAGGGCGGCTTAGTGGCCGTGGGCGGCAACCGCCATAGTAATGGAGGCACTATGTTTACCGGTGCCGATGGCACCCGTTTTGAAGCAGAGCAGGGCGAACTTATTGGGATTATGAACCGCAATGCGGCAGCACACTTTATGGCGTTTAATAATGCTTTCCCGGCTGGTGGGAGTGCTGCACCCAATTATTTTGCCAATGGCGGTATTGTATCGCGCGAAATGGCAACACCGGGAATCAATATAGACGAGCTGGCTGCAAAAATAGCCATCGCAAATGCGGCTATTCCCGCGCCTGTGGTATCAGTACAGGATATTATTACACAGGGCAACAGTTTTGTACAGGTGCGCGATGGGGCAAATTTTTAAAGTATGATTTGTTGATAAAATCGCAATCAAAAGACTTGAACTATAACAACTTCGCGTGCTACAAAATATTCTAACCGGCTGGAAAAACTACCTCAGCAAAAGCGAGGTTACAGAAGCCATAGCCAAACACAGGGCTGCTGTTTGTGCGGCATGCCCTAATGCCCGACAGGGTAAACTACTAACCTTTATAAAAGACCGTTTAAAAGAAGTAGAAGGCACTTATTGCAACACCTGTAAATGCCCGCTTAGCGCAAAAGTGCGCAGCAATGATATTTGCCCAAAAAATAAATGGTAAAACATGACCCGATATGAAACCATACAGAGCCTTGGTGATAATTTTATAAAACTAATGGGCAAAGGCCTTGTACCAACCCATATTTTAGACTGGAAAGTGTACTATGAGGCTTATATTAGAGAGGCTGAGATACTAACGTTACATCGCGGCAAACGCAACAAAACCCGGGCCGCCTGCAACGTAGCCGAGAACTATAAAATAAGCGAACGCAGCATGTTTAATGTAATTGCCTTTATGGAGGGGTGTTAGCCTTAACTCCAATACTCACGTAAGTTACGGCCTATATCGGGCTTGTCTTCTTTATGAGCGTCGATATGGTGTTGTGGCTTGTCTTCAGATATAGCTTCTTCTAAATATTCATGATAATCCTGTATTTGGTTTATCATTGCCTTATGTGCCTTTACGTAAATATTATTTTTATAAGGCACCTTGCTTTTCTTAGGTTGCTTTTCTGCTATGGCTGCTTTTCTTTTCGAATTCAGATTTGCCATACTGATAAGCATAACCACTATAATAAATCCAACAGAAAAATAATTAATAAAGTAATTCATAGTTAGTCTTCTTCTTCAGTATATATAAAATTGGCATCCTTAACACTCATTTTATCAAAATGTACATCATAGCCATTTTCGGCTGCCCATACCATATAATCGGCATAGTCCATTTCATTTCTAAGAGTATAATCAGTTTCTTCCTTTTCAAGTTCAACTATCTTTTTTGCAGCGGGGTTAAACCAGGCATATTGCAAAATTATTAAAGCCACAACAATTGTAACTAAGCTACCGCCAATGTAGTATGCATTCTCGTTACCGGAATTTTTAGCCGCCGTTGCCTGTAAGGCTATAATAAGGGGGCTGTTTAGTAATGGATATATCATTAAACTAAATTATTTATCTTCAATAAATATCGATTGGTGCTTCTTATAAGTGTAATTTGTTATATAAAAATGATCAAGGCTAAAGGGTTTTTCTACGTTGCTAACGGCGCCAAAACTGCTCGTTTGTTTTTCGTCAAACGTTTTATGGGCATCAATATAAATGTTAGGTATCTTCTTCGCGACCTTTTTATCCTTTAAAAATGCTTTTTTATAACATATGTAAAGCGTATGTAAAAATATTACAAAAAATAGTGTCCATATAATTTCGCTAATATACTGCTTCATCATATTTAAAGTTTTTCAAAATAAAATGATTTTATAAACTTATGGTGGCGGGTTTCTACTTTATCAAATAGTAAAGGCTTATTATTAATCGCCGCCCATTGAACATATTCTCCATATTCCACTTCATTAAGTAATTCGGCAGAAGCCTCATCCTCCTCCTCATTCCTCTCTTTTTTGCTATCTACAGAAACCACAATTAATCCAACAATGACCATTAAAATGTATGAAACTATAAAAAAGACAATATAAGCTATTGGGATTAGAATTATTAAGCCTATAATTATTGAAGTTTGTTCTGACATTGTGAATTTTTTTCCCCAAATATATAAAAACCCTGTTGATACAAAAATTTATTTTAGGTCAGCAAGCGTAACTGTAACAACTTCTTTAGCATCTCCATTAAAAGTAAAAACCAATGCTTCACCCTGCATATAAGCACTCCAATTATTACTGTATATGTTAGTTTTAACCTCTTTAATAGACACTTTATCAACATCTACAAATATAAGGGATGTAAGAGAGCCGTCGGCCGAATCCCAGCGTTGCAAAAAAATGCCGTTAAAAGCAATGTACAGCCAGTCGGCATAATGCACACGCTCCAGTTGGGGCAGTTCAGGATAGCTTTTAAGGTAAATAGTGTTAGCGCTCTCGCCCGGCAGGCTGCCCGCAAAGCGGCTGTACAGGTTAAAATTACCCTGCTGAAAGAAAATACCCCAGGCGTTAAGCGCGGGCAAATCGGGCAGAACAGTTTTTTGAGGATTTTGCAGCGGTTTCTTTTTAAAAAAGTTAAAGAAAGACATGGTAATGGTATTGGTATGGCAAAGATAGGCGAGCGGCACAAAATAATAGTATAACACTTTCTATATTCGGCTAAAGCCAATCATTCTTACACTAATATCCCCTGACTAAAGTCAGGGGCAACACATAATGTATTTTTAGCAGTGCGGCATGTATTGCCCGTGGCTGAAGCCACGGGTTTAAATTGCACATAAATTGGGCTTTAGCCGAATTGTAGACCCCAACATAACCTTGGTTGAAAATATGCAACAAAAAGCATTTACTGCAAGAGCCACTTCAGTACTACACATCAAAAACCGCCGTAACTTTGCAGCATCAAAAGTCCTCACCCCCGGCCCTCTCCAAAGGAGAGGGGAGACGGAAACGGAAACAGCAGTAAGCGATGTGAGTGTAGCTGTTCCCTCTCCTTCGGAGAGGGTTAGGGTGAGGACAAACACTGCAAGAACCACTTCAGTACTACGCCTCAAAAACCGCCGTAACTTTGCACCATCAAAATAAGGGAACAAGTAGCTACCCCGCTTTAAGACTTTTGACTTCAAACTTTCGATTTTAAGACTCCTCGATTTTTCAAATTACCGAATCACCAAATTTTCAAATCAAAATGAAAAATGACAGGAAACATTTATATCTCCGGCCAGATAGGCACTTTTGACGGCACCCCCGGCGTAGAGCTTGTAGATGTGGTAGGCCAGGTAAAAAAGCAACCTAAAGCTACTGCCTTTAATGTGCACATTAACAGCGAGGGCGGACTGGTAGATGTGGGTTTCGACATCTATCATTACCTAAAAGCCCTTGGCAAGCCCGTTACTACCATAGGCAGCGGTATTGTAGCCAGCATTGCTACCGTGATATTCATGGCAGGAACACAAAGGCAGGTGCGCGAAAACACTCCGTTTATGATTCACCTACCCTGGGGCGGCTCTATGGGCACTGCGGATGAACTGGAGCAGTTTGCCGATCAGCTACGTGCTATAGAAAAAAAGATGGTAGGCTTCTACAAAAAAGCACTAAACGTACAGGAACAGGCCATCATGCCGCTCTTAAAGAACGAAACCTGGCTAACGGGCAATCAGCTCTCCGCCCTTGGATTTACTACCTCGCGGCAGGTTAAAGCCGCAGCTAAAGCTTTCATTAACCCTAACGCACCCATGAGAGGAACGTTTACCGACAAAGACAGGCACTGGATGGAAGGCCTGTTTACCAAAGTATTGGGCAAGTTTAAAAACGCCCACATTTTTAACAAGATCGTACAGGATGCCACCGGTGCAGAGATCGATTTTACCGATTTGCCCGACGATGCGGTAATCGAGGTTGGCGCTATTGCCACTGTAGACGGCGCACCTGCCGAAGGCGAGTACCTGCTGCCCGATGGTTTTACCTATGTCTTTACTGCGGGCGAGCTTACCGAAATTATCGAACCCGAGGAGGATGCACCTGCGGCATCATTAAGGGCCGAGAACAAAAACCTAAAGCGCCAGCTTAACCTTATTAAAAACGAGGTACTGGCACTTAAAAAACAGGTGGGCAGCCGCTACAGCATAGACGGTAAAAAGGTGGCCGCACGCAAGCCCGGCACGACTGACAGGACCAACGGCATGAAGCAATATTTGCAGAATAAAAACAGAAAGTAATGGGAGTTATTAACGCAGATGCATTAACACTAAATGCCCGTGAGGCCGAAACGGTAAGCGAGGTAATTTTTGAAAGGGTTTTTAACGACAGCGACCTTGCCGAATACCACGAGATTGAAACGGGAATAGATGTAAAAACCCAAATTGCTTTTGCCGAAAGGCTTGGCCTTTTAGGTAAAGTTACCCAAGGCTGTACGCCAAACGAGGCGGGTGGCTTTGCCCTGACTGAAAAATTCTGGACACCAGTTATGGAAGATTTTAGGCTTAGGCATTGCCAGACCGATATGCCTGCCCTGCTTAAGCTCTTTAGGAAATCGCAGCGCATTAACCCCGACTTTTTTGATGTAGTGGGCACACAGGAGTTTGGCGTTATCATCTCGGCTGTAGAAACCTCTATGATAGAGAACATTCACCGTAAGGTTTGGTTTAACGATGCCAATGCCCAAACCATTGCAAATGGCGGTGTGTTTACAAACGGTACCGATCTGGGGTATTTTAACTCCTTTAATGGCCTGTTTAAACAGATCTTTACCGAGGTGCCAAGCAACGCCACCAACCGCATTGCCATTACCCAAAATGCCGCCGCTACCTATTCGGCACAGGCATTGCCAGAAGATGTTGCCCTAACCATCTTTGAGAAAATGGTTACCGCAGCCGATGAAAGGCTGGTTAGCGCCGATGATGCTTTTATATTGGCCACACGCTCCCTTGCCGATAACTACCGCGCTACATTGCGTAATAAGAATTTAGGCTCGGGCTTTTTAGAAGTGGTTGAAGAAGGCCGCCCTAAACTGTACTTTGACGGTATTGAGGTTAAAGTGCGTTACGACTGGGACCGTTACATTAAAGAGTATCAAAACAACGGCACTAAATACAACTTGCCGCACCGTGCGGTACTTACCACAAAAAGCAACATCCCGGTTGGTACGCTAAGCGAAGAAGACCTTACCAAACTTGATGTGTTTTACGATAAAACCCTTAAAACAAACATCATGGATGCTGCTTACACCATTGATGCCAAACATTTGGAAAGCTATATGACAGTAGCCGCATATTAGGCTTCGCTATTTGGCTGTAGAGACGCAATGCCTTGCGTCTCACACAATATTGGGTGTAAATTTTACAGGAGACGCAAAGCATTGCGTCTCTACGTCACCCAAAACCTAACAACCGGCAACCATCAACTAACAACCATTTTACCCCAAGAATTCAATTCAAAAAATCAAAACAAAAAAACATGGATTGTACAGGAAATTTAACTGCTGATATTGTATTCGATTGCCTTAACGCACCGGTAGGTGGTATAGAACAAAATGTTGTGCTTATTAATAAAGACGATATAGATGTTACCGCTACTACGGTATCTGCCCTTAACCGCCTTCAGGTAACCAGCATTCAATTAAAAACGGGCAAAACGGGTTATAAGCTAACCGGTATTAAACAGGCCAATGGTAAGGCGTGGGAACTGGTTAAGAAAGAAAATGCCCCCGACAAATTTAAGCACACCTTTAGCGGTGTGATCTTTAGCCCAAGCCTGGAAAATAAAGAACAAGCCGATAAACTTAGCCAGGGCGCTAAATATATTGCTGTTGTAGAACAGGTTTGGAAGGGCGCCAACAATGCCGATGCGTTTGAGGTACTTGGCCTTAACAGCGGCCTTGAGCTTACTACCATGACTAACAGCTCTAAAGAAAATGACAACATGATCATGTTCGAACTTTCATCTGCCGATGGTTTTGAAGAAACCACCATGCCTAAAACCTATTACTGGACACCGGTAGCCCCAGAGCTTCCTGCAGCAGGCTATACCGAAAGGAAAACGTTGTTTGACAACTGCTTTACAGAGGCATAACTTATGGATTTTTCCACTATGGATATCAGCACCCTCACCCGTTCTGTAACGGGCGAGGGGGTGCGATACCTGGAGCTGTTCCTTAAGGAATATACCTCCCTGTTTCCGGGGCCGGTAAATCCCTCCTGCCCTACCTGCCTGCATAACTACCTAACGGCTTATAAACAACATTATAATACCATGCAAAATACCTGCAAGTATAGGCTGCACGCCAAGTACGAAAACATACCGTTGGAGTTTGGGTCGGCCATACTGGTTAATAACCTCAACATAACCGATGCCCATGCTCAAAATCTGTTGCAACAGCCTAACGGTGAACGCTTTTTTGCCCAGCTGCCCACTAAAGAAGAACCTATCTCAGAAAAAATAAAAACCCTTAAAAAAGTGGTTAAGAGAGCCGCGAAAGCTAAAAAAAAAGACCCTGAAGATTTAAGTCCGCCTGATATTCCCAACACCGCACCAGCTTAATGAAAACCCTCTTAATAGACGTGTGGAAACGCCTTACACCGTGGAGCAAAACCACTGATGTGTATGCTAATGACATAGACAATGCCTACCCCGAGCGTATGGACCGGCTGATAAATAACAGCGTAACGGCCAAGAGTGCTGCCGCTATAATGGTGCAGTACCTCATCGGCAAAGGTTACGGTGCAGATGCAGATGGCATTATCATCAACAAAGAAAAAAACCTGAAGCTGATTGATTTTGCCGACGACGTAGCCGATGACCTTGTTAAACAGCGCGGTGTGTTTATTCACATTAACTGGAATGCCCTGTACCAGATAGCCGACTTTAGCGTAATCCCTTATGAGTGGTGCCGCATTGGTAAGAAAGACAGTAACGATTATGCAGGTAAAGTAGCCATCAGTAAAGAATGGCTAAAGCCGAAACGCAGCGACATACAACTTATCGACATTTATAATCCCCGCAAAAAAGTAATAGATGCACAGGTAGAAAAAGCCGGTGGGTGGGAGCATTACAAAGGCCAGGTTCTGTTTATCAATATGGATACCAAGCTCATTTACCCGCTTTCGAGAATTGATTCGGTCGCCGAAGACTGCGATAGCGAATCTCAGGCATCGGTCTATAAAAACAGGCTATTGCGTAAAGGCTTCTTTGGTAACACATTGGTGGTTACGCGTCCCCTTGTAGGCGAAGGGTTGGAGCCCGGCAGCCGTGCATTACTGGATGCCGAGAACGAACGGGAAGCTTTCCAGAAAGCCATTAAAGACAGCCTGGGTGCACAAAATACGGGCGGTGTATTATGCCTGGAGATGGATTTTGCCGGCGAAAAGCTGGACGATGCCATCCTGATAAAACAAATAGAAAGCAAAATAGATGACAAGCTGTTTAATTACACCGAGACCAGTGTTCGCGAAAACATACTGGTAGCCTTTAATAACCTGCCTGCAGGATTGGTAAAGACCAATGATTCGGCGCTTTTTGGTAATTCCGGCGAGGCCATTAGAGAGATGAAACGCACCTACTGGGAGAATACCAGTAAAGAGCGCAGCCTGCTAACGGCAGTGCTTAACCAGTTGTTGCAACGTTCACAAGATTTTGCAAGCCTTATTGTTGAACCCTTAAAACTGATAGAAGATGCAGCCCCTGATAACCCGGAATGATATAGCCCGCTACAAGCAAATTGCTAAAACCCCGCATGATGATAAACTCAATGAGCAAATTTTAGACGCACAACTGCTGGATGTTGCCCCGCTCATAGGCGAAAGCCTGTTCAACAAAATTGTTTCATCACCACAGGATCATATAGATTTGTTAGATGGGGGCATTTACGAACATGACGGTATTAGCTATACCAATTATGGCCTTAAAATGGTATTGGCCTACTTTGCTTACGCCCGCTATATTATGTTCTCATCGGCTATAGACACACCGTTCTCAGTAGTCGAAAAACTATCGGACAACAGCAGGCCTGTAGAGGCATCCGCCAGGAAAACCATTTATACTTTAAACAGGCAGGCAGCACAACAGGTTTGGGATAATGTAAGGAACTATCTCATTCGCACCCGCCATCCCGATTATACAAGCTGCACTACAAAACAGGGCAGCTTAAGATTTAAAAAAATAGTATAATACATGATTGTTATAGCTACCGTAAACAGCAGGCGCTTTAAGCTTAATGGCATAGAATACCTAAAAAATTACATAAGCACCTTGCATGGCAACAACATAGAGATATTTAATTGTTACGAGCGCGGTGATGTTTTAGTACAGTCTGCCAATTATAGCGATGTAAAGCTTAACGGTGTAATATATACATCGGCAACAGCATTACAGGCCGCATTATTAGATGTTACCTATTCCCGCATTATGGGATCAGATAGCGAATTCTCAGAACAGGATAACATCGACATTAAAAAAGGCTTTTCTTTTACAGGTAACCTTACCAATACCATAGTCGCCAACCGTGTTAACAACATGCCGTTCTTTACCGTTTCAGATACCCAGTCGGTTTGGGTCATTGCCAATCAGTACCAGGTACAAACAGCACAACCCGGAGACTTTTCAGGTCCCATTTTAGGTTACATCAGTATTGTAAAAACGTTTAAATACAAAATATTCAACAAAGGCAAAGGCACCTATGGTGTGGGTGGGGCAACTACACTAACAGCAGCCGATATAGAACTGGTATACGCTAACGATACTACTATTCAGGATATTGATACTGACGCCGAAACTGATGTTATAGAATATGGAGTGATTGCAGGCCAAAGTATACACGAATGGCTTAACGCACAAACCCCTGCTCTTATAGTACAGCCCCAAAATGAGGGGTACACCCTTTTTAAAGGCATTATAAATGATGTTGAAATTACTTATTTGTGGGTAGGTATTATGGGAACTTATGGTTCGGGCGCATTACAAAGTACTGCAAATGATTTTCAGGAGCTAAGCCAGGAGCAAAATGCAACGCCATACATTCCTAATTTACAGGAAGTGACACAGCAAGGCGCATTAACAGCGATACCTATTATTGTAAATGATATTACTGCCAACACCGTTAACGAATACACAGCGAAAGCTATAAAGCATAAAGGAGCCAATGGCCGCACGCTAAATATAATCCCAACAGAACCCACAGTAAATGGCGTTGAAGCAGTATTGCCTCAAATGGCTGCCAATGATACCTTCGCCATGCAGGGATGGGTAAATGGCCTTACCCTTACTGCTAATCAGGCAGCGCAGGAAGTTTATTTAAAAAATACTGAAGGTACAACGCTTGCTACACTCAACGTTGGCTTTTTAAACAATGAAGGTACCACGTTTAGCTATAATACAAGCACCGGAAATCTCGAACTTAAAAATGATGATGGCGTATTGCTTAGCGCCATACCGGTAAGTTCGTTTGTTAGTAATATTGTAGCATCAGCAGGTTTTAATGCTACAACACCATCATTATTAGAGTTTAAGGATAGTACCAATACGGTACAATTCTCTGTACCGTATACCATAAATAATATTGCGGGGCTGCAGCAGGCATTAGATGCATTAATAATACCCGATGCAACAGAGACAATTAAGGGAAAAGCGAGGATAGCAACCCAAGCCGAAACAAATACAGGCACTGATGACGCTACGATCGTTACCCCTAAAAAAATGGAGGTAAGGGTAACTTCTAAAATAAATGCCATAACGTCTGATACGGTTACACAAACAGCTAATAATAGGTTTTTATCGGTTGGGCCTAACTTACCGGCTCCCGATGCTACCACTAAATTGCAGTATGTAACAAACCCCAATCCTGTTCCCGGAACCGGAGATGCATATAGCTTTTCTCCCGGGTTATTCTTAAAACCTGCAAATGGAATACCGGTATCGCTTACTCAAAACAGCAGGGTATTTGCATCCGCAGACTGGGTGGGTGATGAATTTATTACAGGCTACGGATTACTTTCTCCTAACGATTCATTTTATAGTAAAGTTACCAATGCGTTAGGGTTTAACTCGGTTAACAATGGTATTAACGGCTCGAAAATTTTTAACCACTATAATGGATTGTACCGTACCACCAATAGTGAACTAAGGTTCATTAGTCTTGGTACAAACGATTATGCGAGCTACGGAAGCAACGGCGCAGTTCCGTTTGCCAATATGATGCGGGGATTATTACTTTCAGCATACGGTACAGAAGCTACAAAAGGACAGGCCATGACATTAAGCGGCACCGATTGGGAAAATGACACCCTGTATGGCAATACAACTACCGGAGTTAAAACAACAGTAACAGGAGCCACAGCTACATTTACTCGTAACGGTAGCGCGATCTATGTTACTATAGCTTACACAGGTTCAGGCGCAACTGCATATAGCATAAGTATAGATGGAGTAAACCAAGGGTCGTTTAGTTCTAACGCATATGAGCAGTTTGGAGGCTACCCTTTACCAACAGCCAGCAACTATTACGCCTATACTCATAGATTTGCTGGATTATCGAACGAGACGCATACAATTACCGTAACCAAAACGGGGTCAATTGGTATTTTAAAAGTTATCGGATCCTTATCCAACAACAGCTTAAGGCCCAGCTTTACCTTCGGGGGGCAATCGCAATATGTTTTTGCACCGTGGCGCATGAATGCCTTAGGTTATTCTAATTATTCAGGGATAAATGATACTGTTGTTGAAAGCTATAAAATTGCGCTTAAAGCTACTGTATATGAGTTAGCGAATGACGGGCTTAACATTGAATACTGGGATACGGATGCCGAGGCTAGTCCAAATATAACTAGCTACTCACAAGCTAATGGTATATACCGAACATCCACTGCTCATACATCGATTACTCATTATATTATTAACAGGCTTTCTGTTTATAATCCCAAAAAGAATAGTTACATAGATCAGTTGCCATCAATATTAGCTTCTAAAGCTAACATTGGGGATTTCGTTAATTTGGATGGCTCACAGACCATATCAGGTGTAAAAACTTTTTCAACGTACTTAATCGCGAATGAGATTAGAGGACTTAGCGGTTCTACGGCAAATCCCGTTATTGGTATCGGTGGAAATACTATAGTGTTTAGCAAAAGTTCTACTAACGCAGGACCAATAGTAAACATGTCCCATCCTAATACATCTGGTACACAAGACTTGTTAAATTTTAATAAAGGAGGTCTTGGGTTAGTTGGCGGGGTTACATACGATGGACATTTTTATGGCCAGCCTGCTACTGCATTAAACCATTATATAACGCTTCGCCAGTTAGGCACTACAATAACAATTACAGGCAATGTTATTACGCCGGTTATAGGTAATTCAAAATATATTGCCAATGGGGGTACTATGCTTACCATTCCTCTGCCACTGGACACAAATGCTAATATAGGCGATTTTATTGAGGTGCGCGGACGTAATACTGGCGGCTGGCGATTATCGCAGCCCGAAACTGCCACAGTAGTACATGGAATTACCAATACTACAGCAGGCACAGCAGGTTCTATAAGTTCTACCGCTCAATATGATTCTATCAGGATAGAAAAAATTGCGCCTAATGAATGGGTAATTGTACAATCTGCCGGAACACTTTCAATAGTATGATTATAGCTGCATGAAATATTTCATCATAATATATATCATGAAAATTTTACAATCTTTTTTGTTATCCATTGTCACCTTTTTTTCGCCCGTTCAGGGAATATTAATTGCTGTTGGGGTAACCATTATGGCCGATACCATTACAGGTGTTTACAGGTGTAAAAAACTAAAACAACCCATAGTAAGTAAGCGTTTACGGCAGGTTGCGAACAAAATGGCAGTATATGAAGCCGCTGTAATTCTTTTTTGGCTAATGGATCATTACCTCCTCTCAGAATTTTTTAAAATATGGTTTTCAGTTGATTATTTTTTTACAAAAATAGTTGCACTGGTATTAATTTTTACTGAGATGGTCTCCATAAAAGAAAATATAGAAGAAGCTCATTCTTTTAGTATCGCAGGTATGATACGGACATTACTCAAAAGCGGAAAGGAAATTAAAAACGATGTTAACCAAATAATATAATAAAATGATAGCAGCAAAATATCAATGGGTGGCTCAAATTCCTGACTTGCCTAAAATGGTTGCCGAAGCCTTTAGATTAGGAAAGCTAAACACTACTGAAATACCCGGCGCTAAATCAAACCCTGTTATAATGTCTCTCGCTAAAGAAGCTGAGGTTGCTAATATTTTTACAGGTGATGAGGTTGCGTGGTGTGCCGTAGCGCATACTGTATTAGCGCTGCGAGCAGACAAACCAGTTTTGTTTAAGGGCTATGCCCGCTTAAGAGCGGCATCATTTTTAGAGTTCGGACAAATGATAAGTGTACCCTGTCTTGGCGACACCCTTGTTTTTAAAAGAGAAGGTGGTTACCATGTAGGACTTTACATTGGCGAAGATACTACCCATTACCATGTAGCGGGAGGCAATCAAAGCAATCAATATAATATAACCCGTATAGACAAGAAACGTTTGCTACAGGCACGTAGGCCGTATTATACAACGGGTGTGCCTAAAAGCGTAAAGAGATTATTTTTAAATGCTACTGGTGAGATTTCTAAAAATGAAGTATAGTATGAAATTGATAAAATTATTATTTATTGCTTTGTTACTACAAAGTTGTGGCGCTCGTAAAACAACCAATTTTAAAGAAGAAACGGCATATCAACAAGAGGTACAGGAAAATGTACAAGCCACTAAAGATATTAACCTTAATATGGCAGAACTTACCGAGACAAAAACAGAAAGCGAGTTTTATCTACCAATTGATCCATACTTGCCAATGATAATAACTACCGATAAAGGCAAACAAATTAAAATTGAGAATGGGATTTATAGCCATTCTAATAAAAAGAATATTTCAAAAAAAGATAGTATCATAAATATATCAAGTACTGTAAATAGAAAGATCGAAACCAAAAACGAAAGTAAAACTTTTACTAAAAGTAAAATTACAGATAAGAAATCTTACCCAACCCTAATCTGGACAATATGTATTGTATTTTTTATATTATGGTTTGTTTTTTATAAAAAGGTTATGAAGAATAATTATTAGAGTTTCACTATGCCATTTTTTATATATTTACAAAAATTTAGGAATAACTTTTTCCCTACAATATATATTTAAGCGTTTCCAAAAATGAAAATTAAACTACAGCATTTTAATGAATTAGATGGTGTAAGGGCTATCGCAGCACTTATGGTAATGTTTTTTCATTTTTTTAAAGAATTTACTGCTACCGACAAATTGTTAGTTCTAATCCAAAAAGTTGCTATTTTTGGACAAACCGGAGTGTCACTTTTTTTCGTTCTTTCAGGATTTCTAATAACACGAATTTTAATAAATACTAAAAGCACTCCTAATTTCTTTTATAATTTTTACCTGAGGAGAACAGTAAGAATATTTCCTTTATATTATTTATTCCTAATCATCTACTTTTTTGTTGTTCCTGCTTTAGAGCATACACAAATAGTACCCTTTAATGAGCAAATTTATTTTTGGGTTTATCTCCAAAATATAGGTATGACATTTAACTGGAATCTTTCCGGACCTAATCACTACTGGTCATTAGCTGTAGAAGAACATTTCTACATGATTTGGCCTTTATTGGTTTACTATTTAAGTAAAAAGGGTATTAAAATTGCCATTTTTGGCATTATTATCATGGCTCTAATTACCCGTATATTACTGATAAACAACGGATATGGCGTGTTTTATTTTACCTTTGCACGTGTAGATGAATTAGCGTTAGGTGCTCTTTTAGCCATTTGGGAAATAAATGAAAGGTTGAAGTCAGAAAACTCAAAAAAATTTCTTTTATTAGCATTAACAGCATTAGTACCAACTATATTACTCTGGACTGTAACGGGCGGTAAAGGCCTTGATATAATTCAGATAACCAAATTTATACTTCTCGCGTTGTGCTATTTAGGCCTTATTGGGTGGTTAATCACAGTGAACGAAACCAACATAATAAAGAAATCATTAAAACATAAATGGTTATCCTACACAGGAAAAATCAGCTATGGCTTATATGTTTACCATCCATTGTGTTTTATGTTAATAAAAAGGCATTTACAGCCTGACAATATTTTACTATATTTTGTTTTATGCTTTGTTAGTGCTTTTATTTTAGCATCAATGAGTTATTATCTATTTGAATCTAAATTTTTGCATTTTAAAAAGTATTTCGAGTACAACACGTCTAAACAAACTGTTTAGCCATTAACTAAAAACCTCCTTAAGTACATCGAGCGATTTTGGTTTTCTAAAACCATCAAGGTGTAAAGTGTAGTAGTTTAAAAGAATCTTTAAAAGAGCCTGCCTTTCAGAGATATGAAAAGCTTTGCCGCTATTATCAAGCTTTAAAAGCATAAGCCTGCGAAGCAATTGCGTCTCTTCGGCGGAGAGGCAACTAACCGACTGGTAGGCAACAAATGTGCCTCCGGTCATTTCGAAAAAAGAATATTCCTGCTCTGAACTATCGGGATAAAACCCTAAAAATTTAGAAATTTCTATTAACAGTATAAGATGAAAATTTGCTGCCTCATCATGGCTATCCAGCCAGAGTAATGCAGTTTCTAAAAAATCGTAAAGCGGCTGATTTTTTTCTTCTTCTTTTATGCAGTGATGCAATATTTCTGAAACAAAAAGGGCTATTGTGGTTTTTACAATATCGTTATTAATTGTGTAATAAGGATGCGCCATCCGCACCTCTTTAAAATACTCAAGCGTGCCTTTATTTTTGTGGATAGCCTCAATTTCAATTATATTAAGCGGCCGGAAATAACTGTTTTTCTGGCTGCTTTTTTTTGTAGAAAAGGCATCGCGTACATAATATGATTTTACACCATCGCTCTCGGTATAGCACTTTACTATCAGGCTTTTTTCCTGGTAACGCAGGGCACTTAATACTATGGCTTTTGTTTTTACCTGCACCTTTTTTTAATTATGAATAAAAATTACGAATTGATTAAACGTAATTTAGATGTTTATTAAAGGTAATTCGTAATTCGTAATTCGTAATTCGTAATTCGTAATTCTAGTTAATTCCCCCTTATTATCATCACTTTTTTTACCTTAGTTTCTACCGCATCTTCAGCTGCAATAAAAATCATGTATACGCCAGATGCCACCTTGTATTTACCAAAAGCACGGGTATCCCATAAAACAGTTCCACCTTCAGATGTTGTCTCGTAAACCAGGTTACCCTCAATATCCGTAATTTTTATATTGGCATTGTCAACCAGGCCGCTAATCTTTACGTCACCATCAAACCCGGGGCGCACAGGGTTAGGGTAAACATATACTTTGCTAAGATCATCTGCCGCAGCTGTAGATGTACCTTTGTAAGACACCATACCCCTATCGGTTGCAAAAAACACCTCTCCTGTAGCAGGATCAATCTCCATATCATTAATAGTATTGCTTGGCAACGGCGAATTTTCTTTTGTAAAATGAAAAAGCGTTTTTTGTCCATCTGGCGATACTAAAAAAGCTCCGGCACCCGTGGCAAACCATTTATTATTAGCTCCGTCAACCTCTATATCAAGTATCGTTTGCTCATACATAAGTTCGCTTGCATTTCCCTCTTCATCCACAAAAATTACAGGTGCAGGAGTAAGATCTTCATCAGACACAAACCTCTCAATGCTGGATATAACGCTAAGGCCACGTGCTGTACCTATCCACAGCCTGTTATTATTATCTATAGCAATACTCTTTACATAGTTAGATGCTAATCCAGCTTCTTCTCCAACCACTACGCGCTTATCAAGTTTTTCATTATAGGCTATCAATCCTATCTGGTAACCAGTTATCCATTTAGTGTCATTTTTATCTATAACTAACTGTCCATAGTTTTCCCGAATCAGCTTTGCAGTAGGTATAAAGTCTTCAAAGCTATACGATGTCCAACTTGTGCCGTTTGTTGATAATTTTTTTAAGGGTTTTTTAGTCATAGAGTTCATTACCCATAAATTGCCTTCACTATCATAAGCGGTACCATCTACACGTACACTTGTGGTATTATCAACTTGCTCATGCTCAAACGGGCTGTTACCTTCCCTGTATAAAATTTCGGGTACATCATCTACAACTTTAAGAAGTCCCGAACCATGAGAACTAAAATACGCCTGTTTTTCGTTGGTAGGGTTTACAATAACATCGGTAATAGCAAGCACATCAGCTCCTACCGCTGTTGTAATTTCAGGATAAGAAATAGACTCCCACCCTTCTGCTGTATATTTACTAATTCCGTGCTTTGAGAGATATTCGGGTGTATAATAATAATTATAATATCCAAATACGGCCCATAGGTTATTAGCCGATTTCGCTAACGAAAAAATAGCATTGCGCAATGGCCCGTTTGGTGTAATATTATTAGCGGTAAGTATAGACATATCCATTGCAAATACCCCTTTAGTAGTGGTACCAATATATAAAATACCCCCCACAATACTGGCGCAGGTAAAAGTTTCGGGGGTGTTTTCGGCATCCAGTATATCAGTAATTTGTAACACTTGGTTCAGTTCGCTATACACCACCACTTTTGTAGGGCATGTGGCAACCATATATCCGTTAGAAATTTTAAGGTCGGTAGCGCCCGACGGTAAAAAAGTGAACGGAAAAGGGCTGGTGTTAATCAGCCTAAAAAACCCTCCCTGCGCATCTATTCCAAAAAGATGATCTGCATAGGCTAATATCCCGGTCCAGGAACCGCCAAATTCTTGTGTCCATTGATTGTAGTCGTTAAGGTTTGGGTTGCCAAAGGCTGCTTTCCTTATCCCGAAACCGTCGGTACAGGCATAAATAAAGCCATTATAAACAGCCGTTTGTATAACCGGTATCTCGGCACCGTTAGGCCCTAAATAATAAGTATCTCCAAATTCAAGCGTTGCAAGGTTAAGTAGTGCTACACCAAAATCGCAGGATATATAAGCTATGCCATTATACTCATCAATATGGTTTATCTTCTTTTTGTTAGATGCCACAGTAGCTTCCTGAACGATATCTATCTTAGACACTATTTTGTTATCAGGGTTAATAACCAGTAATAATCCGTTACTGTTTCCTATAAGTGTACGGTTAAAATCTGTACTATGGTATATCGTAGTAATATTTTCAGCCTTAAGCCCATCTACAGATGTTATAGTTTTAAGCTCGCCGTTAATGGTATTTTGCGAAAAAATAGCATTCTCTGATGCGGCAAAAACCTTACTGCTGCTCTGCGCAATATCAACCGTATTATAATAGGAAAAATAACTCCCCCAGGTTTGATCTCCCTGGGCAAAGCATGTAATAGAAAGTAATAAAAAATATAAGGGAAGAAATTGTTTCATTAAGCCAGCTTGTTTGCGCAAATATAGCTAAAACGCAATTATTACTGTTTTTGTATAAAGCACACAAAAATAACTAAATCAGGGATGCAGTTACAATAATTTAGGGATGCAAAATCAAAAAATACGGTTACGATATCATAGAGCCATTTTCAGGAAAACTCTTTAATTTTTTATTCTGTAAGATTATTGTTATTTAGCCTCCCTAACTTAACATAGTTAACAACATTACAATTAAAAATTCATGTAACAAAAACAAAGCCTGACATTTATGCAATTTTAGCCCTCATATCCATACATATAAAAAAAAGCTATATTTGTAAAATATAACAACAAACTACGAAAAAGTTACAAAATGGCAACATTAACCGATACCTTCGGCATACAGGAGGCCCTTACTAAACTGGGCATACAAGATATAAACAACGGCACATCTACCGGTACAGTAAGCTTTGCAAATGGAGAACTTATCGAATCGTACTCTCCAGTAGACGGAACCCTTATAGGCAAAGTAAAAACATCTACCCCAGATGATTACCAGGCCGTAATGGCTAAAGCCGAAGAGGCTTTTAAAACATGGAGGCTGGTACCGGCGCCTAAACGTGGCGAAATCGTTCGCCAAATGGGTAACGAACTTAGAAAGTTTAAAGAGCCGCTTGGTCAGCTTGTATCTTACGAAATGGGCAAAAGCCTACAGGAAGGCCTTGGCGAGGTTCAGGAAATGATAGATATTTGCGACTTTGCCGTGGGTTTATCGCGCCAGCTGTATGGCCTTACCATGCACAGCGAGCGCCCGTTGCACCGCATGTACGAGCAATGGCATCCAATGGGTATTGTCGGCATCATATCGGCGTTTAACTTTCCGGTAGCCGTATGGAGCTGGAATGCTATGCTTGCCTTGGTTTGCGGCGATGTTTTTGTTTGGAAACCAAGCTCTAAAACACCGCTTTGCGCTGTGGCCTGCCAAAATATAATTAAAGACGTGTTAGAGCGCAACAAAATACCCGAGGGTGTTTGCACCCTTGTTACCGGCGAAGCCTGTAACGAACTTATTAATAACGACAAACGCATTCCGCTAATATCATTTACAGGTTCTACCCGCGTAGGCCGCCATGTATCTAAAACTGTGGCAGAGCGTTTTGGTAAAACCATATTAGAACTGGGTGGCAATAATGCCATTATAGTATCTGAGCATGCCGATTTAAGCATGGTGCTTGTAGGTGCCGTTTTTGGTGCCGTAGGTACTGCCGGACAGCGTTGTACAACAACACGCCGACTTATTATTCATGAAAGTATGTACGATAAAACGGTTGCCGTACTTAAAAGCGCTTATGCGCAGCTAAAAATCGGTAACCCGTTAGATAGTAATAACCACGTGGGCCCGCTTATAGATAAAACAGCCGTACAAAGCTTTTTAAACGCCATAGAGAAGGCTAAAGCCGAAGGCGGTACCGTTATTTATGGCGGTGGCGTTACAGAGGGCGAAGGCTACGAAAGTGGCTGCTATGTTAACCCTTGCATTATTGAGGCCAAAAATGATTTTGCAGTGGTGCAGGAAGAAACGTTTGCCCCTATACTTTACCTTATAAAATACAGCACCATAGAAGAGGCTATAGAATTGCAGAATAGTGTGCCGCAAGGCTTATCGTCTTCAATTTTTACAAACAGCATGAGGGAGATGGAACTGTTTTTATCGCAACAGGGATCAGACTGTGGTATTGCCAATGTTAACATTGGTACATCGGGTGC
Organism: Flavobacterium zepuense; assembly: GCF_007097145.1. Classification (GTDB taxonomy): domain Bacteria; phylum Bacteroidota; class Bacteroidia; order Flavobacteriales; family Flavobacteriaceae; genus Flavobacterium; species Flavobacterium zepuense. Next base: position 120,953 of record NZ_VJVZ01000012.1, read on the forward strand.
AGAGATTGGTGGGGCTTTTGGTGGCGAAAAAGAAACCGGCGGTGGCCGCGAAAGCGGATCGGATGCATGGAGGGCTTATATGCGCAGGCAAACCAACACTATTAACTACGGCAGCCAGTTACCTTTAGCACAGGGCATCCGTTTCGATTTGTAATTATATCTTACTTGTAAAGTGTTTTTATATAGAGCGGCTTCCAATTGGAAGCCGCTTTTTTTTGTCTTCGCATCAACAAAAAACCGCCAATGTTGCACTGATATACCCATTTTGCCATCTGACAAAAAATCTGCACCTTTATCAAAAATTTCATCTTAAAAATGAAAAAATCATTGCTAATAGCGTTTTCGCTGCTTTCTGCCTGTGCATTTTCGCAAAAGGCAAATCGTGCACAACAGGTAAACCCATTTATTGGTACCGGTGGGCACGGACACACATTTCCGGGCGCTACAGTACCCTTTGGCATGGTTCAGCTAAGCCCAGATACCCGTATAGACGGCAGTTGGGACGGGTGCAGTGGCTACCATTACAGCGACAGCGTTATTTATGGCTTTTCGCACACGCACCTTAACGGTACAGGCGTATCAGATTATGGCGATATTATGCTGATGCCTACAATGGGTGAGCCAAGTCTTAATAATCAGGAGTATTCATCGCCCTTTAAGCACAGTAACGAAAAAGCGTCGGCAGGGTATTACTCGGTACTGTTAGATGATGATGCCATTGCTGTAGATCTTACCGCATCGCCACGCGTGGGGCTGCATCAATACACTTTCTCTAAAAAAGGACAGGCCAATATAATACTCGACCTTAACCACCGCGACCAGCTTATAATGGGCGAGGTTAGAATTATTAATGACAAGGTTGTTGAGGTTATGAGGCGGTCATCTGCCTGGGCAACCGACCAATATGTGTATGCGCGTATTGAGTTTAGTGCCCCAATGAAGATCACTAAAATAAATAATAATGCCTTTGCTCCTGCTAAAGTTACCGATACCTTTTTTGCGGGCTCTATACTGGCACTAAGTTTTAGTAAAGACGTTGAAAAGGGAGAAAAGCTGTTGGTTAAGGTAGCCCTTAGCCCTACGGGAACTGCGGGCGCTGCTAAAAACATGGCCTCCGAAATGCCCAAGTGGAATTTTAAAAAGGCAGTAGCTTCTGCGGAAGCGCTATGGAATAAAGAACTTAGGAAAATAGAAATTACTGAAGCCGACCCAAACAAGAATACCATTTTTTACACCGCTCTGTACCACACCATGATGCAGCCCAACATTGCTATGGATGTAGATGGGCAATACCGCGGTAGGGATAACCAAATCCATAATGCAGAGGGTTTTGATTACTATTCGGTTTTCTCACTTTGGGATACTTTTAGGGCCGCGAACCCGCTTTACACGTTGATCGAAAAAAAGCGCACGGCCGACTTTATAAACACTTTTATTACTCAGTACGAACAGGGAGGCCGCCTGCCCGTGTGGGAACTGGCCAGCAACGAGACCGATTGTATGATTGGGTATCATTCGGTAAGTGTTATGGCCGATGCCATGGCTAAGGGCATTAAAGGCTTTGATTATAATAAGGCTTTTGAAGCCGCAAAGCACAGCGCCATGTTAGACCATTTAGGGTTGGATGCCTACAAACGCAATGGCTTTATAAGTATTGATGACGAACACGAAAGCGTGTCTAAAACCCTTGAATATGCTTATGACGACTGGTGCATTGCCCAAATGGCGAACATTTTACATAAGGATGCCGACTACCAGTATTTTATGAAGCGCAGCCAAAACTGGAAGAACCTGTTTGACCCGCAAACCAAACACATGCGCCCTAAAAAGAATGGCGGTTGGGATACCCCTTTTGATGCCCGCGAAGTTAATAACAATTATACCGAGGGCAACAGCTGGCAGTACAGCTTTTTTGTACTTCAGGATATACATGGTATGATTGAAGCGTATGGTGGCAAGGACAAGTTTGAGGCTAAGCTCGATGAAATGTTCAGCCTGCCAAGCGCCACCACAGGCCGTGAGCAGGCAGATATTACGGGGCTTATAGGCCAGTACGCACACGGTAACGAGCCAAGCCACCACATGGCTTATCTTTACAACTGGGTAGATAAGCCGGAAAAAGCTAATGAGAAAGTCCACTATATATTAGATAACTTTTATAAGAACTCGCCTGATGGGCTTATAGGTAATGAAGACTGCGGACAAATGAGCGCATGGTATGTTTTAAGCAGTATGGGTATTTATCAGGTAACACCCGGCGAAGCAGGATGGGATACCGTAATTCCGCATTTTAATACAATTAAACTTCATTTAGAAAACGGCACAAATCCTGTTATTACACGTAACACCCCACAACGCTGGCTGTTAGATGTAACTTCGGAAGAATATGATGAACCTCTTGTAGACGATATAGTGCCGGTACCGGTAATTGAGGCACCTTCACAGTCTTTTAAAGATTCTTTGCCTATAAGCTTTAAAGGGTTTAGCCCTACCGATAAAGTATACTTTACTATTACACAGGCAAGGAGCTCGCAATGGGACGGGTACAAGCCTTACAACAATCCGGTGGTTACTACATTAAGTAGACCGGTAGTGTCGTTTTATGCAGAACGTGATGGTGTAGCGAGTGACACCATAACAGCATTTTTCTACAAAAAGCCTAACAACTACACTATCAGCATCAAATCTAAATACAACCCACAATACCATGCGGGTGGCCCCGATGGTTTGCTGGATGGTATTATGGGTACTGAGAATTGGCGTAAAGGCGATTGGCAGGGTTACCAAGGGCAGGATTTTGAAGCGGTTATCGATTTGCAGAAGCAAATGAAGGTTAATAGTATTGCCGCCAACTTTTTACAGGACAGCCGCGCGTGGATCGTTTTTCCAACAAAAGTTGAATTCTACACCAGTGCAGATAATGTAAATTTTACGCTTGCTAAAACCATAAACAATACAGTTGCCGCACAAGATTATAAAGCCCAGGTTCAGAAGTTAAACGCATCTTTGCCGGGAACAACTGCACGTTATATTAAAATAAAGGCTTATAATTTTGGTAAACTCCCGGCATGGCATCAGGGTGCCGGTGGCGATGCCTTTATTTTTATTGATGAGGTTGAGGTGAAATAGTCTGGATATACAATACTAGTGACGCAAAGCATTGCGTCTCTACGTTAAACGAAAACCCCAAAACACAATGTATTTTGGGGTTTTGTAAAATCTGTGAAAATCCCCGCCTGTACCATTCGGGCAGGCGCGATTGCGCAGCATCCGCGTCATCCGCGTTCCATCTTATTTACCTAAAAACGCCTTTAATAAAAACGTAGTAGAGCTGTCATGCTGTTTAACATCACCGCTGTTAATTTCGCCAAGGATAGAGTTAGCCAATTGCTTGCCCAGCTCTACGCCCCACTGGTCGTAGCTAAAAATGTTCCAGATAACACCCTGAACAAATATTTTGTGTTCGTAAAGTGCTACAAGTGATCCTAAAGTTTCTGGTGTAAGCTTTTTGATAAGCAATGTATTGGTAGGCTTGTTACCTGTAAATATTTTGAATGGTGTAAGGTAATCGGCTTTTTCTCCGGTAACACCGGCTTTATCAAACTCAGCGCGAACTACCGCTTCGGCCTTACCGTTAAGCAGGGCTTCGGTTTGGGCGAAGAAGTTAGACATTAATTTATCATGGTGGTCTTTATTACCATAAAGCGGCTCAATGAAACCAATAAAGTCGGTTGGGATCAATTTAGTACCCTGGTGAATTAACTGGAAGAAAGCATGCTGGCTGTTAGTGCCCGGCTCTCCCCAAATAATGGTACCCGTTTGGTAGTTAACCGGTTTGCCATCGCGGCCCACGCTCTTACCGTTACTCTCCATAATACCCTGTTGCAGGTATGGGGCAAGTTTTTGAAGGTACTGCGTGTACGGGATAAGCGCTTCGCTTTCGGCACCAAAAAAGTTGTTGTACCAAACGCTAAGCAGTGCCAATACCACCGGGATGTTCTCCTCAAAAGCAGCGGTACGGAAATGCTCATCCATATCGTGCGCACCATTAAGCAACCCGTCAAAATTATCAAAGCCTACCGCAAGAGCAATAGACAAACCTACGGCGCTCCATAACGAGAAACGGCCGCCAACCCAGTCCCACATCGGGAAAACGTTGTTAGGGTCTATACCAAACTCGGTAACTTTTTGTATGTTGGTAGATACTGCCACAAAATGCTTGGCAACATCGGCCTGGGATGCGGTTTTAAGGAACCAGTCCCTGGCAGTTTCAGCATTGGTAAGGGTTTCCTGTGTTGTAAAGGTTTTAGATGCAATTACAAACAGGGTAGTTTCAGGGTTTAGGCCTTTAAGGCTTTCCATTACGTGGTCGCCATCTACGTTAGATATAAAACGCACGTTAAGCGGTGTCTTGTAATATTTAAGGGCCTCTACCACCATGTTAGGGCCAAGGTCAGACCCGCCGATACCCACGTTAACCACATCGGTAAACGGTTTGCCGGTATAACCCGTCTGGCTACCGCTGATGATAGCCTCTGTAAAGGCTTTTATCTTGTTTTTAACGGCATATACCTCCGGCAATACATTCTCGCCATCCACAAGCACGTTAGCGCTTTCAGGGGCACGTAACGCAGTGTGAAGCACCGCACGGCCTTCGGTACGGTTTATGGCATCGCCACCAAAATAGCTTTCTATCGCACCACTAAGGTCTACCTGCTTAGCAAGATCCTGTAGTAGCTCTAAAGTTTTTGGGTTGATGATGTTTTTAGAATAATCTACTAAAAAGTCGTTCCATTTAATGTGGAATTTTTCTGCTCTTTGTGTATCGGCAGCAAACATATCCTGCATAGAGGCATTTTGCATTTCGGCAAAATGATCTTTAAGCGATTGCCAGGCAGCGGTACTTGTTGGGTTAATGTTTTGTAGTGCCATTGTGCTTGTGTGTTTTTATTGAGTGTTGAATTTTTTATCTGCTATACTGTCCAGCTCTTTTTTAAGGGGCGTGCTGTAGGCCAAAAAGCGGGGCTTGTCTTTAGCGTTCATAGGTTCAGAGCTTGGCAGGCGTTGCTTAAGGGCATCTACCTGTACGCCATTCTTCCAGAAGCGGTAACAAACGTGAGGGCCCGTTGCAAGTCCGGTACTGCCCACGCGGCCTATGGTTTCGCCCTGCGATACATGCTGTCCTTTGCGCACCAGTATTTTGCTCATGTGCAGGTACTGGGTGGTATACTGGCCATTGTGCTTAACCTTTACATAATTACCGTTACCCGATGTATAGCCCGCCTGTATAACCACGCCATTGGCAGTACTCATAATGGGCGTGCCGGTTGGGGCTGCATAATCGGTGCCGTTGTGGGCTTTCCAGCGCATTTGCACGGGGTGGAAACGCTTTGGCGAAAACCTTGAGGTTATATGGCTGAATTTTAGCGGTGCTTTTAAGAACATACTCTTAAGTACCTTGCCTTCTTCGTCATAATAATCTGCCTTGCGCGAATTTTCGTCTTTTTTAAAGGGGAAAGCGTATATTTTTTTGCCTTTGTATTCAAAGAACGAAGCCTCTATACTTTCTACACCCGCATAAATGGTATCGCTTATGTAGCGCTCGTTTACAATAACGGCAAATTTATCGTTTTTCTGAATTTTAAAGAAGTCGATACTCCAGGCATAAATATCGGCCAGTTCCTGCACCATGGCGGGACTTGCGCCTGCTTTGCCCAGGGTTTCGGCCAGCGAGCCTTCTATTGCAGCCGCTATAACGCGCCTTTTAATGGTAATGGGCTTAATGGTCTTTTTTACGTGGGCTATGGTATCGCTCAGGTCAATCGTATAGTAGCTAAGATTGTCTGGCTCATAAATAAAGGCCTTAAGGGCATTAGGAGCTTTTTTGTCTTTTAGCATTGTAAAAGGCCTGCCCACGCGAATATCCCTCAAATCAAAGGTATCCTTAATTTGCTCTGTAATTTTATGAATTTGCCCTGCATCATAGCCTTCTTCGCCTAAAAGGGCTCCAAAAGTGTCGCCTTTTTGTATGGTATCATTAACCACCTTAAAATCGTTTAGCGTGTAGCCGAACTTTTTTACAATGGCTTCCTTTTTTACTGCGGCGGGCTTTGCTTGTGGGGTTTCTTTATCTTTATTACAGGCGGTTAGGGTTAAAAGTATAAATAATATGAATGCAGAATATTTCAAGTTTGTGTGTTTATTGTGTGTTATACATTTTCGCCCCAGGTGCGCAATTCTTCCTCGCTCCATAATTCAGGGAAGAATATCCTTCTTTGGTACTTGGGGTGCATGTACTTTTTCCAGTCGCTGCCGCCGGTAGCTTCCTGCGGGCCGCTGCTGCTCTCTATATATTTGCGCGCTGCGTTAAGGTGGCCCATAACCCAGGTTACATTTACGGTATAATCATAATGGCGCATGGCCTCAACCAGTTTTGCATCGCTTTGTGTATCAGCCGGCAACTCCTTAAACTTTCTCCAGATGTTTATGGTGTTATACTCCTCCATATGCCTTAAGAATTCGCCTTTGTATTTGCGTTCAAACTCCTTTAGCAGGTAGCTTTTTTCGCCGGTGCGGTAGTCTTTGCCCGCAGCCTGCCAGTACAAATGCTCCAGGGCATGCTCGTAAGGCGTATCACGGTCTATAGTGGCACGAAAACGGTAATCTATAAGGTTAATAAGATCGGTGCTTGCAAACTCTATAAGGCGGTATTGCGCACTCTGGAAACCGCTTGCAGGGGTAAGGGTGTTCCTAAACTTCATGTACTGGTCTATGCTCATGCCATCGCCCATAATATCGAACGATGTGGTAAGCATATCAAAGTAGCGGCTAATGCGCCTTAGCTTCTCGGTAAAAAAGTCGGTAGCGGGGGCATCGGTATGGCACAGCTGCTCTATCTCCCAAAGTATCATTTTAAATAACAGCTCGTTAACCTGATGGTACATAATAAACACCATCTCATCGGGTAATGTTGTACGCTGTATTTGCAGGTTAAGCAGTGCATCGGTATTTATGTAGTCCCAGTAAGTAATGGGCTTGGCCCAAAGCAGCCCTTCCAGGTGCGTTTCGGTCTTTTGGTTTATGGCACGAAATTTATCATCGAGCGCATCAAGTTTTTCAATTATCGGGGACGTAATCTCCATCTTATCTATTTAGATTTTACCGTAAACGTATGGGCAAGCCCGCTGTAACCTTCCAGGTCGGCCTTAAGAGAACCCACGGCCAGACTGGCTTTTATACGTAACGGTATTTTATTTGCATCGTCTGAAATCCAGACAGTTAAACTCTCTTCTTCCTTAAATACACGGCCCGCCTGTACATAGGGCCTGAATATCATTGTAGAAACCGTGCCAAATTTAGTTTTTATATCTTCCCTGCCAATGAATTTGAGCTTAAATTTTGTTACCTCTTCATCAAAAAACATATCAACGGTTATGGCCTCGCCCACTTTTAATTTATCTACCGAAGGGTGGTTTCTTAAGTAGTAAAAGGTAGACATAATGTCCTGCACATTCTCTGTAACCGATATGGTTTTCTGGCTTTTGTGCTTATAGTCCTTAACCAGCACGGTATTGTTGGCCTGGTTAAAGAACCCTTCCTGGTTTTTTGTATACCCGCCTTCGTCTATCTTTCTAACATACTGGTAGGGCTTGCCAGTATTTTTATCAAAATAGGTTTCGTAAACGTCGTTAACCTTAAAAAAGAATTTTGTCATGCCCGTGGTAACGCCATTGCCAACCACATGAAAAACCTTTTTATTATCGCGTGTAGCCTCTTTAACTTCAAGTGTGGCATTACCGGCATTTACTACGCCATAATGTATCCTGAATTTAAGGGTTTCGCCTACTTTAAATGCATCCTGCGAGAAAACATCGCCGGCCGTAAAAAACATAATAAGTGCTATTAATTTTTTCATAGTAACTTTTTCTTCTTGGGTGTTTACAGCCTAAAATACAATTTCTGTTCCAAATTTACTAAAACAAAAAAACCCAGTCAAAAAATGACCGGGTTTTTATGCTATTAACCAACCAAAAACTATAAATTATGAAAAATTTACCTGCAAAAAGGTTTATTTACCTACCTCCCTTTTTGCGAGTGCAAATGTACTCACATTATTGACAAATTATTTGCTAAAATTCAACTTTAACACATAATCATCAAAAAAGTTAACGCTGAATGGTCTTGTATTATATTATCTTTAAAAAATGATTAGTTTTATAATGTACCTCTTAATTCCTGTTCGCGTTCTATGCTCTGAAACAAGGCTTTAAAGTTACCGGCACCAAAGCCACGGGCACCCATTCTCTGGATTATTTCGTAAAACAGGGTTGGGCGGTCTTCAACCGGCTTGGTAAATATTTGTAGCAGGTATCCTTCTTCATCGGCATCTACCATGATACCCAGTTTTTGAATCTCTAATATATCTTCTTTAAAAGCATCGCGGTGCGCACCCAGCCTTGACGGTACATCATCATAATAGGCCTGTGGCGGCGCCGAAAGGAATTCTACACCACGTGATTTAAGGTCGGACACGGTTTTGATGATATCATCGGTAGCAATGGCAATGTGCTGTACGCCCGGGCCGCCGTAAAAATCAAGGTATTCCTCTATCTGTGATTTTTTAACACCTTCTGCCGGCTCGTTAATAGGGAACTTGATCCTGCCGTTACCGTTGCTCATTACTTTACTCATAAGCGCAGAGTATTCGGTATTAATTTGCTTGTCGTCAAACGAAAGGAAGTTAACAAAGCCCATGACCTCTTCATACCATTTAACCCAGATGTTCATCTCGTTCCAACCCACGTTGCCCACCATGTGGTCTACATATTTAAGGCCTGCCGGTGCAGGGTTGTAATCGCTTTTCCACTCCTTATAGCCGGGAAGGAATGCACCGTTGTAGTTTTTGCGCTCTACAAACATGTGTACGGTTTCGCCGTAGGTATAAATGCCGGCACGTACCACTTCGCCAAACTCATCAGTCTCTACCGTAGGCTCCATAAACGGCTTAGCGCCACGGGCTGTGGTTTCTTCAAACGATTTGCGCGCATCATCTACCCAAAGAGCTACGATTTTAACGGCATCGCCATGTTTTACAAGGTGGTCGTTTAAAGGCGAATCGGCTTTAAGCGGGGTAGTAAACACAAAACGTATCTTGTCCTGCTTTACTACATAGCTGGCGCGGTCCTTAAGGCCGGTTTCTAAACCTGCATAAGCTACGGACTGAAATCCGAACGCTGTTTTATAGTAATGGGCGGCCTGCTTGGCGTTACCCACGATAAATTCTACATAATCGGTCCCTAATAACGGAAGGAAATCCTGTGCGCCTTCAAATATTTTTTCAAGGCCGTATTCTACGCTTTTAATTTCGTTACTCATAATCTTATGCTTTTTAATCACGTGTGCGTGATCAGTTAGTTTTTGTTTATACTCTGTTCTTTTGTCTTGAAACAAAAGAACCAAAAATTCAAGGCTTGCACCCTTTTACGCTACAAAGTATTGCGTTCGGCTAAATCATTTGAACTCGCTGCGCTCAAACAGCAAATGATTTTAACGCCTTACTTCATACTTTGCTTAACGCTTAAAGGCTGATGCCTTAGCTTCACTCATAACCGACATACTTTATGGATTGAGTGAAGTTGCTCCCCTCTCCAAAGGAGAGGGGTTGGGGGTGAGGCCTCTTGAGCAATCTTATTTCTTTTGTTTCAAGATAAAAGAAAATCAAATAAACCACCCCACCCTACGGGCACCCCTCCAAAGGAGGGGAATCGACGATTGCTTTTATATCCAGGTCATCTAGCTACTCTACCCAGCTTTTGTAATACTGGCCGTCGTCTAATCCCATAGCTTCGGCAGTTACCATTAGCGGGCGGAACGTATCTACCATTACCGCAAGCTCCTCGGTTACTGTTTTGCCAATGCTGCGCTCCATAGCACCGGGCGCAGGGCCGTGTGGTATGCCTTTAGGGTGCAGCGTTATATGGCCCTGCTCTATATTGTTACGGCTCATAAAATCGCCATCAACATAGTACAGTACCTCATCGCTATCTATATTGCTGTGGTTGTAAGGTGCCGGGATGCTTTTAGGGTGGTAATCGTACAGCCTTGGGCAAAACGAGCACACTACAAAACCGGTGGTTTCAAACGTTTGGTGTACCGGTGGCGGCTGGTGCACGCGCCCGGTAATAGGCTCAAAGTTATGAATGCTAAAGGCGTACGGAAAGTTATACCCATCATACCCTACAACATCAAATGGGTGCGTGGCATACACCACCTCGTGCATCATGCCTTCTTTTTTTATCTTGATAAGAAAATCGCCCTTTTCGTCGTGCGTTTCCAACTCTACAGGCAGTTTAAAGTCGCGTTCGCAAAACGGCGAATGCTCCAGGTGCTGCCCGCTTTGGTTTTTGTAGCGTTTAGGCGTATAGATAGGCGCCGTGCTCTCTACGTAAAACAGGCGGTTATCTGTCGTATCGAAATCGATCTGGTAGATCATGCCGCGCGGAATAATAAGGTAATCGCCGTACTCAAACGGAATGTTACCCATAAACGTGCGCAGCGTACCCGTACCTTTATGGATGAAGATCATCTCATCGCTATCGGCATTCTTATAAAAATAACTGCGGAGTGACTGCTGCGGTGCGGCAAGGCCGATAATACAGTCGCGGTTAACCAGCATGGCTTTACGGCTGTCTAAAAAATCGGCTTCGGGCTTTAGCTCAAAACCTTTAAGTAGCAAAGATTTTATATTTTTATCGATGGCTATCTTGGGCTCAACCGAATAGGATTTGATGATTTCCTTAACCTGCGTAGGCCTGTGCACATGGTACAGCAGGGCCGAGTGGCCGTGGAACCCCTCGGTACCAAAAAGCTGCTCGTAGTAGAGTCCGCCGTTGGGCTTCTCAAACTGAGTGTGGCGCTTTTGCGGAATATTCCCTAATTTATGGTATATAGGCATGTTTTAATGTATTAGTTATGAAATAGTAACGGCACAAAAATCCCTGCTCATTCCGGATTTCGTTTAATGAGGAATTTTAGGTAAGACAACAAACCCTGCCATTGTGTATTCATAACAACAAATATCGTAAAAATTTAATTTTTGGCGATTTTTTTTGAGGAAAATTGAAAATTTAACTTGATAACCAAAACTGCATAACCTATTATTGGGTTCGTAAACTTTACTTTGGCAGCAAGGATAAAAAATTATGGTACTCATTTTTAAAAATCTTATTTTTATAAAAAATATCGCACAATGAAAATCTCTCTGATACAAACCTCCCTTGCCTGGGAAGACGCTGCTGCCAACAGGGCAAACTTTGCTACTCTGGCTAATGCAATTAAGGAAACCGACCTTATTGTGCTACCCGAAATGTTTGCCACCGGCTTTAGCATGAACCCTGAAAAGGTAGCTGAAAAAATGGATGGGCTTAGCGTACAATGGATGCAGGACCTCGCTACACAAAAAAACTGCGCCGTTGCGGGAAGCCTTGTAATTGAAGAAGATGGTAGTTATTACAACCGCATGTTCTTTGTTTTTCCTGATAAGCAGTATAAAACCTATGATAAGCGCCACCTTTTTACCCTTGCAGGAGAAGATAAAGTGTATACCCGTGGCAATCAGAAATTAATAGTTGATTACAAGGGCTGGAAAATTTGCCCGTTTGTTTGTTACGACCTTCGTTTCCCGGTTTTTTCACGAAATACGGAGGGGTATGACCTGCTAATTTATTCGGCGAACTGGCCGGAAGTTCGCACCCTGGCATGGGATACCTTACTAAGGGCGCGTGCTATAGAAAATCAGGCCTACACTGTAGGACTTAACCGCATTGGACAGGATGGCAATGGGCATAACTACATAGGGCATTCTCAGGTAGTAGATGCACTTGGAACTTATATATTAGAACCGCAGGAAGATGAAGTTATAGTTACTGTTGAGATAAACAAAGCCTCCCAGGACGAAATTAGGAGTAAGCTTGCCTTTTTAAACGATAAGGATATTTTTGCATTAATTCCCTAACGGAACGATCTCTTCCCAATCCCAGTTTTCGCGGATATCAATAGATTTATCCAGTTGTTTGGGGTGGTAAAGTATCTCTTCAGGCTGAATTTTTTGCATATAGTCGCCCGTGTCCCACTCCTTGTTCTTATTATCATCATAGATGATTCGCAATATGTACTTATTAGGCTCTATAGCATCAAAATTTATTTGGGTTTCCCCTTCAGAGTATGCTGTTGCATACGTTTTGCCTTTAACATCGGCCAACTCTACAATTAAAGGGAAACGTTTGGCATTTTGCAGTGTGAGCCGCAGGTTGCCATAATCAGCGTAGGTTCGGGTATTTAGCTTGTATACAAGGGTGTCATTTTCAGTATCATAAAAATCTACTAAGGCACCGGGCATTAATGTCATGGTATATTTTTGGTTTTCCTCCTTCTCAAAATCAAAAACGAGCTGTTGCTTAAACGCATCATACTTTTGCGTAAACGGCAGTGCCACAGAGTCTTTGTTAATTAGGGTGATCTTTGTAGAATCTATACTAATCAACGGAGTACTGGTTTTAAGCGTAAAGCGTTCCCTAAAATGCAGCCCTCCTTTTTGAACGGCATCAACAGTAAGGGAATCGGATGCTTTAAGTTCTTTAAGCTTCACCATAAACTTCCTTATAGTGTCGGTTTGATTAACCGTAACCTGCAATGAATCAGCCTTTACCTCCCTCGGTAGCCATATTTGTACCGAATCTTTATCGGCTACGTTTGTTATAACCGACCGTATGTCTTCGCCCGTATTGCCATTTTTAACACTGGCAGTTACCGCTTTATCATAAGTACCTTCGTACCCCAGGTAAAGCCTGTTAGATGTTGCCAATGTAGGCTTAACTGCCTTAAAAGCACCCTTTTGCTTAAACAAGTCCAGTTGATATACTGTATCGGTAGGCACCGTAATTGGTTCTTTTAAAAAGGCTATCTTATCGCTCTTAGGGTTAAATATGTAATTGTTAGAAACATCTTTCAACGCAAAAAGGTAATATTTACCCTCTTTAAGGTTTTGCAGGGAGTAGTTAACCATACTATCCAGTGTATTGGTAACATAGCGGGGCCTTTCTTTATAAACAGTGCTGTCATTAAAGGTTTCGTTAGCCTCATACAGCATTACGGTAACAAAATTATCGGTTTCCCGTGTGTAAGCATCTTTAATACCGCCGTTTAGCGTAAGCGAGTCGATATAAGCCCCGGTTGAAAACACAAACCGGTACTGCGAGTAGGGGTTGCCCTCGTTATTATCGGTAATACTTTGCCCAAAGTTAAAGCTGTAGGTAGTATTGGGTTGCAGCGTATCTTTAATTTTGATGTTGATAAACCTGCTCGCACTACCCGACGGCACCACTTCGGGCTGGTTTTTCATGGGAGGCGAAATGATAAGCTGCTTGTTAATATCCTTGATCTTAATATACTCATCAAAATCGATATGAATTTCCTTGCCACTGAAGTTAGTGCTCATATTATCAGGCGAACTCCTTAGTATACTGGGTGGTATGGTATCTTTTAATCCTCCGGTAATGGTGCCTCTTTTTGCGCAGCTTGTGTAAAGCAGCGAGGTTACAATGATACAAAGCAATACGAAAAATCTACTTTTCAGCATATTGAAATCTTTAACAGCACAAAATAACGATTATATTTAGTGTTTTCGAAATGTTTTTCAAAATTAAACGGCTTAGCTGTGCGCATAAGCCATCGTAACAATGCTAACCCGTGCATTAGGTATGGTTAACAGCAGTTTACCGCAGGCTTCCAGCGTGGCACCGGTAGTTATAACGTCATCTACCAGTAAAAAGTGCGCGCCATGATGGGCATCCGTATACTTTACATCGAAAGCCGAATTAATAATCCCGGCCCGTAACTCCCTGTTTTTCTTGGTTTGCGTTTTGTTATACGTGGTACGCAGCAATATCGTATCGTTATAACTGATATCCAATCCGTTAGCCAGCGCCTGCCCAAATGTAGCCACCTGGTTGTAACCTCGCTCGCGGAACTTTTTAGGGTGAAGCGGCACTGGTATTATATGCGTAACATCATGTAAATCAGCAACTTGTTTTAGGTTTTGGGCATACCATGTGCCTAACAGTTTCCCTACCTGCTGCTGTCGGCGGTACTTTAGGTTATGAATGAGGTCCTGCACAATACCTTCCTTATTAAAGTACAGCAATGCACTGCTATGTTCCAGTTTTAAGCGCCCGTAAAATTTTTTAGACACCTCATTATCAGCATTTAAATGGTGTTGGGTAAACGGCATATCATGGCGGCAGGCCGTGCAGATAACAGCAGCACTATCGGGTAGCGGATTTTCGCAGCCGGGGCACAGGGACGGAAAAATTAAATCAACAAGGCTTTTAAGCATATAAATAAGGTTATCCAAATATACATCTTCAACTTAAAATCACAACACAGTAAATTCTTACATTCATCTATCAAAAAGTGCTTAATATTTCACTTTCGGACATTGAGATTAGCGCCTTTTTGTTATTTAAAGATTGAAGGATTTAAAATTGAAAATTTTGGCAAAGCCAGTTCACAATTTTTAAGCTTCGATTTTAATTTTTTACCGGATGAGATGCTTGTGATTATTTCGTGTAATTTTTATAAATTTATAAAACGCAAAACAAACAATCATGGCACAATTAAATCCCTACATCCACTTTAACGGCAATGCCGAAGAAGCTTTTACATTTTACAAATCGGTATTTGGCGGTGAGTTCGCATCGCTTGTCCGATTCAAAGATTTTTCAACACCCGAATTTACCGCACCCGAAAGCGAGGCCAATAAAATTATGCATGTATCTCTACCAATTGGCAGCGGTGTACTTATGGGCAGCGATGTGCCGGAATTTATGGGCCGCGTAAATGAGAATGAAAACCGGAGCAAGATTTCGATCAGTACCGAGAGCAAGGAGGAAGCCGACAAACTATACAATGGCCTTTCGGCGGGTGGAAACGTAGAAATGCCTATTGCCGACAGCCCCTGGGGTTCTTATTTTGCAATGTTCAGGGATAAATTTGGTATTGAATGGATGGTGGAGTTTGACCCGAGATAATAATACTGTAAGAATAGAAACTTCCAACATCGTTACACTGCACAGGCAATACGCTTTAATCCCTACAATTAAATAGGTAGTAACTCCCAGCCTATCCTGAATTCTGCATATTGTAAATTTTCAAATAAACAAATCCTCAAATTCCCAAATAAACAATCTTTTCCTATTTTTGCAGCATGGCAAAACAAGAAGATCAATTTAAGAATGTTATTTCGCACGCAAAGGAGTATGGTTACATTTTTCAGAGCAGCGAAATTTACGATGGGTTAAGTGCAGTATACGACTACGGACAAAACGGCGCCGAGTTAAAAAAGAACATCCGCGAGTACTGGTGGAAAAGCATGGTGCAAATGCACGAAAACATTGTGGGCATAGATGCCGCAATTTTTATGCACCCTACCACCTGGAAAGCCAGTGGCCACGTAGATGCTTTTAACGACCCGTTAATAGATAATAAAGACAGCAAAAAACGCTTTAGGGCCGATGTGCTTATAGAGGATTATGCCGAAAAGCTAAACCAGAAAGCCCAAAAAGAGATAGAAAAAGCACGTGCCCGTTTTGGCGATGCCTTTAACGAGCAGGAGTTTATAACCACTAACGCGCGTACTAAAGAGTATCTTGAAAAGAAAGATGCCATTTTACAGCGTATGGCACGCTCTCTGGAAAGTGAGAACCTGGCCGATGTTAAAGCCCTTATTGAGGAGCTGGAGATAGCCGACCCGGATACGGGCTCTAAAAACTGGACCGAAGTGCGCCAGTTTAACCTTATGTTTGGCACAAAATTAGGTGCTGAGGCTGCCAATGCAATGGATTTATACCTGCGCCCGGAAACAGCTCAGGGTATCTTTGTAAACTTTTTAAACGTGCAAAAAACCGGCCGTATGAAGATACCATTTGGTATTGCGCAAACCGGTAAGGCGTTCCGTAATGAGATCGTTGCCCGCCAGTTTATCTTCCGTATGAGGGAGTTTGAACAAATGGAGATGCAATTTTTTGTAAAGCCGGGCGAAGAGATGAAATACTATGAGTACTGGAAGGAAACCCGACTTAAATGGCACCTGTCGTTAGGTTTGGGCAGGGAAAATTACCGCTTTCACGATCACGAAAAGCTGGCGCATTATGCTAATGCCGCTGCCGATATAGAGTTTAACTTCCCGTTTGGCTTTAAAGAATTAGAGGGTATCCACTCCCGTACTGATTTCGACCTTAAAGCGCACGAGCAACATTCAGGTAAAAAACTACAGTATTTTGATACCGAGGAAAATGCCAACTACACCCCGTATGTTGTAGAAACATCAGTAGGGTTAGACAGGATGTTCCTTTCGGTTTTCGCAACTTCATTAAAAGAAGAAACGTTAGAGGACGGTTCTACCCGTACCGTACTTAGCCTGCCAAGTGTGCTTGCCCCTACCAAGGCTGCCGTACTGCCGCTGGTTAAAAAAGACGGGCTGCCGGATGTTGCCCGCCAGATTATAGACGACCTTAAATGGGACTTTAACGTGGCGTATGACGAAAAGGATGCCGTAGGCCGCCGTTACCGCCGTCAGGATGCACTGGGTACGCCGTTCTGCATCACGGTAGACCACCAAACGCTGGAAGACCAAACGGTAACCATTCGCCACCGCGATACCATGAAACAGGACCGCGTTGCCATAGTCGACCTAAGAGGCATCATCAACGAAGAGGTTTCGGTTAGAAACTGGTTAATGAAGATGTAATATATATGAAACGCCCCTGTTGGGGCGTTTTTGTTTCTGCTTCGAAACAATAATTTAGTATCGTTAGTTTAACTATTGGCTATTATCATCCTAACATCGCTGCTCACATGAAAAATATATTTGTATTCCTGATTTTGAGTTTGTTAGGCTTAAAGTGTAATGCACAAGTTGTATTAAACACTGATGGGCTGAACAACATTAACAACGTGTATTTATATTCTTTAGAAAAATACTGTGAAACATTAGACTCTCTGGAAACTAAAATTGTTTATGTAAGAGATGAGGATTTTATAGGGAAGAGTTGGCCAACCATGATAAATGGTTATGAAATCAAATATCTTAAAAGTAAAAAAGATTATAAACAAGCCTATAAAAAGAATAAGAAGCATTTCACTATTGTTGGAATTAGTACACTTAACCTTCGTAAAGCGAAGTTTTATATTGACATTATTCCATTTTCAACCACTTATAGTAAAGGGATGTATAATCTGGGTAATGGTGGAGGCTTAACTATTTACTTTGACTATGATGATAAAAAAGGAGGGCTTATATATAAAGAAAAAAAAACATCGGGTATTTAGATTTAGCAACAAAGAGGTTTTGTTCGGGAACTGGTAATGAAGATGTAATAATATATAAGCCTCAATTGGGGGTGTTTTCGTTACCATTGGTTTTATTGAGAACGGATTTTAGGATCTCATTTTTCGCACACTGTCTTTGCGAACGGAGCTTGCGGAGTGTGGCACCCGAGGGCAACGCCCGAACTGACAAAGTAATCTTACGCACTATAAATAATAAGACTGCCGCGGTCGTGCCTCCCTCGCAGTGACAGTACGTTAAAGAGTATATCCATGTTGCTGGTAGAGACGCAATGCTTTGCGTCTCCCGTAAAGAACCATCGCTGGACGTGAGCATCTTGCTCGTGCCGATAAAGTAACTATACAGGCATTATTAGTCTAATACGGCAAAACATCAAATAGAGTTTCTCACGCACTATTAATGGTGAGACTGCCGCGGTCGTGCCTTCCTCGCAGTGACAGTACGCTAAAAAAGTATATCCATGTTACTGTAGAGGCGCAATGCTTTGCGTCTCCCGTAAAAACACCCGCTTGCCTAAGTATCTTGCTCGTGCCGACAAAGAAAAGCATCTCTATATTGCATTGTCATCCTGACGAAGGAAGGATACCAAATTTTTAAAACTTTATACTCATTGAGTCGAGTGAGATTGCTTCCGTGCCTCTTCGCAAAGACGGTGCGTGAAGAAAAGCCTCCTGTACACATACAGTAACCGTAACCGTCTTTGCGAACGCAGAGCAACGTAGCGCAGCAACCGAGGCCAATGCCCGAACTGACGTAATAATCTCATCTTTATAATTCAATACCTACCCCTGATTATACCCAGGGGTAATTTTTTGTACATTTGTGATAGGAAAATTTGTAAAAATCCGCGACTGCAAAGCATCCGTAAAATCTGCGTTCCATTATGAAACAAGCCTTCATCAAAACCCCGTTAGGACTTACCGCCATTACCGGCGATGAGCTGGGCGTGGCTAAAATTTCGGTGTTGGATGAAGGGGGCACGCCATCAGAAACGATACCTGAGGTGCTCTTGGAGGCTGTGACCCAATTGCAGGAATATTTTGAAGGCAACCGCAATGATTTCAGCTTTAAGATGAATCCTAAAGGGACCGACTTTCAAAAAAAGGTTTGGGATGCTTTAGTAAAGATTCCGTTTGGAAAAACAACCTCGTACCAGGAACTCTCCATACAATTGGGCGATGTTAAGGCCATACGTGCGGTTGCATCTGCTAATGGTAAAAACCCGCTGTGGATCGTGGTGCCCTGCCACCGTGTTATTGGCAGCGACGGATCGTTAACCGGTTATGCCGGCGGATTGTGGCGCAAAAAATGGCTGCTGGAACATGAAACCCCACCCATACAGCAAAGCCTGTTTTAAGCAGTAACTTTATTTCTCGCCATCCCATTCGGCATAAAATTGCGAAAGGAAGCTTTCCATAAATGTATGGCGGCCCTTTGCGATTTCTTTACCTGTGGCGGTGTTCATGGTATTTTTAAGCAATAACAGCTTTTCGTAAAAATGATTGAGTGTAGGCGCTGTACTGGCCTTGTACTCCTCTTTAGTCATGTGCAGGTTGGGCGCAATAGACGGGTCATACAGCGCACGGTTTTTAAACCCTCCGTAATTAAAGGTGCGCGCAATTCCAATAGCCCCAAGTGCATCAAGCCTGTCGGCATCCTGAACAATATCCAGTTCGATGGATTTGTACTGCTTCTCAAAATTCCCACCTTTAAACGATATATTCTCTATAATAGCAGTAACCGCTGCTATAGTTGCTTCGGGAACATCCTGGCTTTCTAAAAATTCGCGTGCCACTTTAGGGCCCACGGTTTCATCACCATCATGAAATTTACTGTCGGCTACGTCATGCAGCAGTGCACCAAGTTGCACCACAGTACTATCGCAATCCTCGCCTTTGGCAATAAGCAGGGCATTGTTGTACACGCGCAGGGTGTGGAACCAGTCGTGGCCGCCCTCGGCACCGTTAAGTTGCTGCTGTACAAAGTTTTTAGTGTTTTCTATAAGGGATGGTGTTTGCATGATGGTGGGATTTGCTGCAAAAATACGCTTTGGGAATGGATTTAACCACAAAGGGCACAAAGGTTTTCACAATGACCGCAAGGTTAAACGCTTTGCTTAAAGAACATAAAGCTGTACGCCAAAGCCGATGTGAGTAAGCACAGCCGAGTGAAGCTAAGGCCTTAAACTTTGTTGCGTTAAGCAAAATATAAGTTGAAGCGTTAAGAACGATTTGCTGTTTGAGCGAAGCGAGTTCAAATCGTTTAGCTGAAACTTATATTTTGTAGCATAAGAAGTTAGAGCCTTGATTTTTTGGTTCTTTTGCATCAAGGCAAAAGAACAAGCTAATAAATACTCCGGGCAACCCTGTACGTATTAGCATGCGCCTCTATAATAACCTTAATTTCCGGACTATAGCCACCACCCATACTGCATTGCACAGGTATCTCTAATTTACGGGCAAGCGACAATACTATTTCGTCTCGTTGCTTGCAGCCATTAACGGTGCAGCCCAGCTTGCCCAGTTTATCGGTAGATAAAATATCAACGCCGCTAAGGTAAAAGATGAAGTCGGGTTTATGGCTGTCAATTAGCTTGGGCAAGGTTTCCTGTAAAATAGCCAGGTACTCATCATCAGGGGTATTATCAGGCAGGGCAATATCAAGGTCAGATACCTCTTTCTTAAATGGATAATTGGTCTTGCCATGCATGCTAAAGGTAAACACGTTGGGGTTGTGTGTAAAGATCTCGGCAGTACCGTTACCCTGGTGCACATCAAGGTCTACAATTAAAATTTTAGATGCAAGCTTATTATCCAACAGGTACTGCGCCGCAATAGCCTGATCGTTAAGCAGGCAAAATGCCTCGCCGTGCGTGCTGTAGGCGTGGTGCGTACCACCGGCAATATTAAACGCAATACAGGTTTGCAGCGCCTTTTCGCAACCCATTATAGTTCCTTGGGCAATGCGCAGCTCGCGTTCTACCAATTCTGCCGAAAGCGGGAACCCTATCTTACGCACCGCACGCTGATCGAGCGTAAGGTTAAGCAAATCATCCACGTACTCCTTTTTATGGATTGCAAGCACCGCAGCCATATCGGGCAGGCCGGGCGAAAAGAAGTCGGTTTCTGTTGCCGTGCCTTCCAGCAATAGCTGTTGGGGCAGCAGCTCGTATTTGATCATGGGGAAACGGTGCCCTTCCGGTAACGGGTGCTTGTAAATAGGGTGGTAGGCTATGGGTAGCATGCAAAAGGTTTAACTACAAAGGTAGTTTTTAGCGGGGCAACGGTTAGTTTACCTTAACAAATTTTATGTAAATTCGTACCAGCACTTTAACCACCTGTTATGAAAAAATTCCTGCTTTGGTTTGTTGGCATCATTGCCGTTATTGTAGCCCTCCTATATATTTTTAATGTAGATTACCTGCTTAAGGCAGTGCGCGTGGTGTACCTGCACGGTAAAACTACGGCCTACCTGGATGACTATACCCATTTTGATAACCGCACCATTAAAAAGGGCACACCGCAGCCGTGGCCGCAGTCGGTAGACTACAACAAAGTACCGGGCACTAAGAGGCTTGAGGACGTTAATAAAGAGCTGGGCACTGTTGCCTACCTTATTATTAAGAACGACAGCATTTGGCACGAAAGCTATTATGATGGCTATGGTGCCAACTCAAAATCGAACTCTTTTTCTATGGCGAAAAGCGTGGTAAGCGCCGCAATGTTTAAGGCTATTGAAGAGGGTAAAATAAAAGGCCTGGACCAAAAGGTGGGTGATTATTTTCCTGAATTTAACAAGGGGCTTGCCGCCAAACTTACTGTGGGCGACCTATCGAGCATGGCTACAGGGATGGACTGGGATGAGGCCTACAGCAGTGCCTTTAGCATTACCACGCGGGCTTATTTTGGCGATGAACTGGAAAAAACGTTACTAAACATTGCCATTACCCACGAGCCGGGGCAGGCGTTTGAATATAAAAGCGGCGCTACCCAGTTGCTGGCTATGGTTATTGTTAAAGCTACGGGCCAACACCTATCAGATTATGTGTCGGATAAGTTCTGGAAGCCTATGGGTGCCGAAAATGATGCCCTATGGCAGCTTGACCATGATGGCGGGATTGAAAAAGCCTACTGCTGTATAGGCAGCAACGCCCGCGATTTTGCCCGTTTTGGCAAGTTGTTTGAACACAACGGCAAGTGGAACGGCACGCAGGTGTTAGACAGTACCGATGTTGCCAAAATGGTAAACCCCCGCTTTGCCCAATCGCCGCAATACGGCTATGGCTGGTGGCTTAACAACTACCTGGGCAAAAAAATATACTATATGCGCGGACACTTGGGCCAGTTTGTTATTGTGGTGCCCGAAGATAATGTTATAATTGTACGCCTGGGCCACACCAAAGGCCTGCAAACGGACACCGACCCGCACAGCAACGATTTTTATGTTTATGTGGATGAAGCCTATAAAATGATGGGCAAAATGAAACCGGAAGACGGTAAAGGGAATGGGTTGGCGATGACGAAGGGGGAGTAAGTCCTCATCCGAAGTACGCTAAAAGTCCTCTCCCCCAACCCCTCTCCGAAGGAGAGGGGAGCGAGCTGCACTCAGGTGAAGTATTGAGCGCAGTAGTGTTATTCTGAACGCAGTGTAGCGGATCCGAAGAATCTCGTTAGTTTGAAAACAGTATAAAACCTCACCCCCGGCCCCTCTCCGAAGGAGAGGGGAGCGATGAACGGGTATAGTTGAAAAGTTCGTTATGGTAAAACAGCTGAATATGCTACCTCGCTTCTTTGGAGAGAGGGAACGATGAACATATAAGAAGTGTTATAATAGAAATAAAAGAAGTCCTCCCCCCCCGGCCCCTCTCCGAAGGAGAGGGGAGCCCGGAACGGGTAGAGTACGGCAACTCAACATCATTATAGTGTGGTTGAGTATAGCTGCCCCTCTCCTTCGGAGAGGGGTTGGGGTGAGGTCAGGAAATGAAAAAGTTGAGTGGTTCATAACCACAGGAAATTATATAGAATGATCGAAAAAATAAGATTAGAGCACATACTCTTTTTAGATATAGAAACCGTGCCGGAGCAGGAAAACTTTAACCTGCTGGATGATGATACCCGCGAGCTGTATGCTCTTAAAACGCAATACCAGCGCAAAGACGATTACACGCCTGAGGAATTTTATGACCGTGCCGGCATTTGGGCGGAGTTTGGTAAGATAGTGTGTCTTTCTGCGGGGTACTTTACTTTTAAGGGTGATATACGCCACTTTAGGGTAACGTCTTTTTGTGGGGATGAACCCAAGATATTAAAAGACTTTAGCAACCTGCTTAACAACCACTTTAACCAGCCACAGCACATTATGTGCGGGCACAATGCCAAGGAATTCGATTTTCCGTTCATTGCCCGCCGTATGATCATCAACCAGCTACCTATACCCCAAAAGCTGAACCTTTTTGGCAAAAAGCCGTGGGAAGTGCCCCACCTTGATACCATGGAGCTTTGGAAGTTTGGCGATTTTAAGAGCTTTACCTCCCTAAAACTGCTCACCAAGATACTTGGCATACCATCGCCCAAAGGCGATATAGACGGTAGCCAGGTAGGGCACGTGTTTCACGTAGAAAAAGACATCGACCGTATTGTAACCTATTGTGAGAAAGATGTGGTTGCTGTGGCACAGGTACTCCTGCGCATGCGCCGCGAAGAATTATTGATAGATGATGAAGTGATACATGTTTAGATTTTTCAGTCGCAGTCACAGTTTCAGTGCTTAACCACGAAATATGAGGACCAGTCACAGTTAACACACTGCTTATTGCCCACCGCCTATTGCTAATTGCCCGTTGCCAATTGCTTATTATTTTCACTAAGCAACTCAAGCGTAACCTCATAGGTGTTTTTGCGCTTATCGACTTTAGCCAGCAACCATCCTAAAAAGCTTATTACAAAAATATCCTGTGGCTCGCCGGGTACCAGCATAGCGTGTATAGCCTGTGCAAACGCAGGCTGCGTGGCAATTTCAGGCTTAAGGATGTAGCGTTCTACCAGCAGGGCATACTCCATAACCCTGTCTTCCTTAACCTCAGTAAGGTACTTTTTGTAACGGCGCTTAAAGCTTTTAAGACGTGAGAGGGCGAGTTCAGTATGTTCAACATCGGTATACAACAAAATCTCCAGCAAACTCTTACGGATGGCCCACAGCATACCCAGCTTTTTTTCGTACCAGCTGTCGGTGTGTGCAAACTGCCCCATATATTTTAGGGCGGTACGGTCGTTTTGTTGCACCATAAACATGATAAGGCAAATGCGAAGGTCATTAACATCTACCGGGTCGGCTTTTGAAGGGGCACCCTTAAGCGCTTTCTCGGCAAGTTCGATCGCGATGCCCGGATTACCCGAAAAATTTTTGTTGAGTGCCGCCAGCAAAAAATACCTCAAACTAAAACGGGAATAATACCTGTTGTTTTGTTTTTGCATTTGCTCCAGCATTTTTTCCAGATACGTTTCACTAACATCGAATCTCAGAGTCCGAAAGTGAAAATTTGACATAAAATACAGGATATAGATGTGGTAATACAGCTGCCCCTCGCCCTGGTTATTTTTTGCCTTTATAAAGTCATAACTCTTAACAAAAAACGGCTCAATAAGGTTAAAATTAAAGTTGATGCTGGCATATTCGTTAGCAATGAAGAGCATCTGGTAAAGTGACTTGTAGGTAAGTGCTTCATCTAACGATACCCCAAGCGACTCCATTGTGCTGAAAATAAATGATTTAAGGTCTATCACTTTGCCCTTATATTGTATCTCTGCCAGCTCCCTGCGTAACAACGCATAGCCTATATTGAGTTGCTCTTCGCGTTGCATGCTCGCCCTATTAAGGTTAAACTTCTCTATAACAGCACTTAAGTTCACATCAGGGTTAAGGTGTGCGTACTGAATCTGGGTGTGGTAAATTTCATTAAGGAGGCTAAAGTACTCTAAGGCAGCAGCTTTACCTTCGGCTTTAGCCAAACACTTAAAGGCTGTTTTGGTAAGTTTATGCTCCAGGAAAAACCGGCTAACTACCAGTAAACGAAGCACTTCATGAGCCTCGCCGGTATTGGACTCAAAGGTACGGTTAGCCATAAACTCTACCAGGTTATCGTATAGCCTCTTGCGCAGGGCATGGTAAGCGTCGTTATTTTTAGCACCAGAATATAAATTTTTTAAGCTATTTATATCGTCAGTTTCTAATAATTTGAAAAGCTTGGTATTCTTGGTATCATTACGAGTGTTCTTATTCTTTAAAAATGATACAAATGCTTTATTATCATTGTAATTCATTAAGCTGATAATATCTGATACTGCGTTCATACGTTTCATTTATAATAGTAACTAAAACAAATTTAGCAATTTTATATCGTCAGTTTTATTTTAAAATTGAATTTTACGGGTTTATTTTTTGGCGGAGATTTGCCTTATAATTTAAAAACAAAAATTATGGAACCGCTAAAAACAAATGAAGTGAACAACACTTTTGAAACACGTAAAGAAAACAAGAACAACGGCCTAAGCCCGTTAAAACCAAGTAATGCCTTTGTGGGCGCCTCATGGATGGCATTACTCACCGGCACCGTGGCCTATTGTATCGGACTCTTTAATGCCGAGATGGGCCTTAACGAAAAAGGCTACTATTTTACCATCCTGCTTTTTGGGCTATTTGCCGTAATATCAGTACAAAAGAGTGTGAGGGACAGGCTGGAAGGTATCTCAGTAACCGACATTTACTATGGTATAAGCTGGTTCAGCACCGTGGCATCGGTAACCTTACTTATAGTAGGCCTCTGGAATGCCGAGCTGCTGCTTAGTGAGAAGGGATTCTTTGGTATGTCGTTCGCGCTGAGCCTGTTTGCCTCTATAGCTGTGCAAAAAAACACGCGTGACCTTAAACAATTTACAGATAACACTATATAAACGCTTAGCGGTAACCCCGTGGCGGCCTCCGGGTTGTTGCGGGGTTTTTATCTCTAAATCAACAGCTTACAAAATAAAAGCCGGCTAATAGTTTAGCCGGCTTTGTATGTTTAAAAGGGAACAAGTTACCTACCAGGAAACTCAGCTTTTCTTTTCTCTAAAAATGCCGTTGTACCCTCCTTAAAATCTTCGGTACCAAACGATTCGCCAAAGCCTGCTATCTCTACATCAAAGCCGCTTGTGGTATAGCTCGCGTTGATAGCTTTAATAGCTTTACTGATGGCTACGGGCGAATTCTTAATAATTTTAGCGGCTATAGCTTTACAAAAGTCTAACAATTCGGTTTGCGCTACTACATGGTTTACAAGCCCGTAGCTTAATGCCTCCTGTGCAGTTACCATGCCTGCCGTCATAATCATTTCCATGGCGCGGCCTTTGCCTACAAGCTGTGGTAAGCGCTGTGTACCTCCATAGCCGGGAATTACCCCAAGGGATACCTCCGGCAAGCCCATTTTAGCATTGTCACTCGCTACCCTAAAGTGCGCTGCCATAGCCAGTTCGAGACCACCGCCAAGTGCAAAACCGTTTACAGCCGCAATAACGGGGGTATCAAGGTTATGTACAAAGTCGAATAACAATTTCTGGCCTAAAGCCGCCAGCTGTTCACCTTCTTCAACGCTGAATTCAGAAAATTCGGCGATATCGGCGCCAGCCACAAAAGCCTTTTCGCCACTTCCCGTTACAATAATAACCCTGACAGACTTATCGTCATCAAAAGCGTTAAAAGCCTCGCTAAGCTCTACAATTGTAGCCTTGTTAAGCGCATTAAGTTTGGTAGGGCGGTTAATAGTTATAACGCCTATGCCGCCTTCGGCAGTTGTAATAATATTTTCGTAAGCCATAATAGTATATATTTAGTGGTTTGTTTGTTCTTTTTCAAAAGGTTCCTGCTGTATGATAGGCAGGGTTACAATAAACATTGTCCCTGCTCCGGGATCGCTGTTAAATGTTATGGTGCCGTGATAATTTTCTACAATATTTTTAATGATGCCCAACCCTAAGCCCATGCCGCTGTTCTTGGTAGTAAATTTAGGCTCAAAAATACGGTTTTTGTTCTCCATGCTAATACCCTTGCCGTTGTCGCGCACGGTTATCCTGGCATTGTTACCTTCTCGGAAAACGCGTACATCTACAGTAGGATGCGGTTCGCGCTCATCAATGGCCTGGGTAGCATTTTTTACCAGGTTAGTTATGATACGGATGAGTTGCGTACGGTCCATTCGCGTTACAATACGCGGCTCATCGGCATGAAAGGTTATGTAATTTTCGTTAAATATCTCCAGCGCCAGCTGCACGATCTTAACCACGTTCAGGGTTTCGTTTTGCTGTGCAGGCATAGAGGCAAAGCTTGAGAATGCCGATGCTACCGATGTCATGGTATCTATTTGCTGTATAAGCGTATCGCTGTATTCGTTAAGCTTTTGCTTAATGTTGGGGTCGGTTGGGTCAAACTTCCGCTGAAAGCTTTGTACCGTAAGGCGCATGGGCGTAAGCGGATTCTTAATTTCGTGGGCCACCTGCTTAGCCATTTCGCGCCAGGCTTCTTCCCGCTCCTTTTGGGCAAGTTTTGCGGCGCTTTCATCCAGATCTTCCACCATGTCATTATATGCGTGTACAAGCAGGCTTATTTCCTGTGGGGAGTCGCCCATGTCTATCTTTTCGTTAACCTCGTTAAGGCGGGTTTCCTTAATACGGTCGGATACTTCTTTGATCGACTTGGTAATGTAACTGGACAGGAAGTAGGCGATTATGACCGAAATAAGCAGCATGAACGAATACACCTGCATAAAACGGATTAGGAAGTTGTTGAGCTCTTTTTCGTAATAACCGTCGTCTTCTATATACGGCAGGTTTAGGATGCCCAACGGTTTAAATTTGGTATCTTTAATGTAACTGTAGGACGACCGGTACTTTACACCGCCTTCCGACTTTAAGTCGACATATCTTTTCTCGGCCGTGGACCGGATAACGCGCAGTATGCCCGAGGGTATGTTCTGGCTTACGGTATCTACACTAAACGCTGCTTTAGATGATTTTATGAGGTGCCCGTTAAGGTCGAATATATTAATCTCGGTACCATGAATGTTAGCCAGTTCATGGATGCGTTCGCGAAAAATGAGCGGAAGGTTCTCTGTATTTAGCGGATAAGTGGTATTGGCAAGAATGTAGTTAATGTGCTCTTTAATAGAGTTCTCCTTACGCTCTAAACGGTCCTGGTGGTATTGCTTGGCCTCATTTTTAAACTGGTATATAGAAACAATGGCTATAAGCAATGAGGCTATAAGGGTAATGAATATCATAGAGAGAAATATCCTTACCCGCAGCGACCAGCGTTTTATCTTAAACTTTTCTTTCATCCGCTCAGGAGTTGTTCCTCTCACGTATCTTCTTGTAAAATTTGTAGCCCAGCATAATCAGTATGCTAAAGGCCATGATGCCCACCACGCCATATATCCAGTTGATGGCATTTTTTAAAATTACCAAAAAAACCACGGCAAACAAAATAAGCGTGGCACCTTCGTTCCATAAACGCATAAAGCCTGTGGAGTGCTTAACCTCATCACGCTGTAATTGCTTAAATATCTGATGGCATTTTAGATGGTACAGATACAGCAAAAACACAAAGCCCAGCTTAACGTGCATCCACGGCATTTGCAGCCAGGCGTTGCCCGTAGGGGTAAAAAACAGCATCCAATAGGCGAAGATACTGGCTAAAACAGCGCTGGGCCAGGTAATAATATACCACAGCCTGTAGCTCATAAGCTTGTATTGTTTAATGAGGATCTCTTTTTCGGGCGAAGGCTTACTATTAGCCTCTATATGGTATACAAACAGCCGCACTATGTAAAACAACCCGGCAAACCAGGTAATTACAAATATTAAGTGCAGCGATTTTATGTAGTTATAATCCATTATTCATATTATTATCAAATTTTCCGCTATTCAAGTCTTTCAGAAATTGCTCGTCTTGATTAATCTGCTCTTTAATTTCATCCTCTGAAAGATCGGGCATTGATGCAAACCATTCGATTAAACCTTTAACCTCTAAATCATTTTGTTTCAAATTTTTAAAAAAGTATTTATATCTATCTGGAATAAGATTATTTATTGATTCAGATTGTACGTCTTCAAAGAAACCAGACATAGGACCATTAAAACCGAATTTTTCAAAAACTGGCAATGGAACTAATAAAACCGGATTGTATAAACAAAGTATCACAACAATTTCTTCTACACAAGTAATAAATGAATCACAAAATGCAGAAAGAGTAGTATAATTAATTCGTGGAGCAGAAGTTCCGCTCATAAAAAAATTTGTTTGGTTTAATTCCCGATATCCTTTAAGTTGACCTCTGTTGTGAGCAAAATCTGAAATATGCCAATAGAATTTTTTCAAATTATCTGACCATTGGTATTTATCGTTTAAATCTTTAAATCTTCCTGACCTAATCAATTTGATAAGCATAGTTGACACAAAAGGTGTGTCGGCCTGAGAATTCATCCATTGCCTTGCTTTAGTTTCATTGATATGTTCAGAAGTTAAGTACACTGCCGTTAAGGTTAATTCTAATGCTCTACGTAAATCTGCAAACGCAGCCTTATAAGAACCAATTAATGCGTGTTTAATGGCATGATCAAGTTCCATTTGAGTTTCAGTAGCAGGAAAATAACCTATTCTTACCAAATCTTGAAAATCTGCTTTTATACCATCTATGTAATTATATTCAATGAAATTGATAGCCAAATCCAATTTATCAAAATTAGAGTATTTAGTTCTAATAAACTCTAAGCTGTTATTAGCTCGAGTTTCAATACCTTTTACAAAAACCTGCCCCTTCCTGTTTAAAGGAGAAGAATCGTATTTGTCAAAATCTTCATTAGTAAAGGCTTCTTCCATCGTGTAAATTATTTAATCCTTAAGTGTGGTATTCATTTCTTTTTTAAGGAAGATGCCTGTTACAATGGTACTCAGCACATCGGCAATAGGGAAAGCCACCCACACACCAAAAATACCAAAAAACTGCGGCAAAATGAGCACCAGCGGTATCAGGAAAAAGCCCTGCTTGCTAAGCGTTAGCAAAAGTGCCTTAACGGGTTTGCCCGCCGCCTGAAAATAAGCCGCCCCAACCAACTGTACCGCTATAATGGGCGATGCCGCAAATACCCACCGCAGTGCGCCCGGTGTTGCTTTAATAACTTCGGGGTCGGTGGTAAATACGGCAACAATGGGCTTTGCCAGTACCATGATGATGATAAATATAAAAATGGCGAGCCCACCCGCATACAGTATAGAAAGGCGTACGCTTTCTTTTACGCGGCTGGTATTACCGGCCCCATAGTTGTAGCCTGCAATGGGTAAAAAGCCCTGCGTAACCCCTAATACGGGGAATAATGCGAACATGAGCATGCGGCTTACGATACCGTAAATAGTAATAGCTGTTTCACCGCCCTGTGCAAAGAGCGTATGGTTGAGTATCACATTCAGCACACTTATAACCCCCTGGCGGGCAAAGGTTACAAAACTCATGGAAATTATTTCCCATGATATTTTTTTATCCCACACAAAATGGTGCCATTTAATTCTTAGTTCGCTGCGGTAAATAAAGAACCAAAGAATGTATAAAAAGCTCAGCACAAATGATGAGCCTGTTGCTATGGCAGCACCCATAATGCCCATATTGAGCACTTTTATAAAAAGTACATCCAGCACCAGGTTGGCTACCGTGCTTATAATCATGGCTATCATTGCGTGTTTGCTCTTGTCTTCGGCACGTATAACGTTGTTGCCCATCATGCTCAGCGCCTGAAAAGGCACTGCAATTACAATAGGGAAAAAGAACTCCTTAGCAGGTACGGTTATCTTTCCGGCGGCACCAAAAGCATATAGAATTTCATCGCTAAATAAAAGCCCGGCTACTACAAATAATGATGAGATAAGCAATGTCATCATCAGCTGGTGCGCAAAGGCAGATACAGCTTTATCCTTATCTCCTTTGCCCAATGCGCGTGAGAGTACCGAACTGCCCCCCACACCAATAGCCATGCCCAGGCTGCTTATAAAAAACGTTATGGGCATTACCACCGATAGTGCCGCAATGGCAAGAGAGCCAATCCACTGACCTACAAAAATGGTATCTATAAGTATGTTTACACTCATAAAGAGTATACCTACAGATGAGGGGATGCTCTGCTTAATAAGCAGGCTCTTTATGTCTTTTTTTTCGAGGTCTGTGGATGATACCGCCATTTACACAGCAGGTATTTCAGCATGGGCCCATTCGTTAATCCAGTTGGCCAGTACGCCAATCCATTCGCCGTTATCGTTAAGGCAAGGTACGGCGTGAAACTCTTCTCCGCCGTTTGCTTCAAAATCTTCTTTGGCGCGCATGGCAATTTCTTCAAGCGTTTCCAAACAGTCAGATACAAATGCCGGGGTTACTACTGCCAGCTTTTTAATGCCTTTTGCCGGCATTGCATTTACCTCAACATCGGTATACGGGTCCAGCCACTTATCGCCCGAAAGGCGCGACTGAAACGTTTGTGAGTACTTTTCCTTAGGTATGCCCAGCTGCTCTACCACAAGGCGGGTAGTTTCGTAACACTGGTGGCGGTAGCAAAACGCATGTGCTGCCGAATCTGTTACGCAGCATGAACCATCTATTTTACAGTGTGATTTGGTAACATCGGTTTTACGGATGTGCCTCTCAGGAATACCGTGGTAGGAAAACAAAAGATGGTCGTAATCAAAGCCTTCTAATCCTGATTTTATAGAGTTGGCTAATGCCTGTATGTAATCAGGTTTATTGTAAAAGGCCGGTACATCGGTAAATTTCATCTGCGGAAATTTACTTTTGCGTACTTCTTCTGCCTTTACCAATATAGTTAGCGTAGATGCCATAGCATATTGCGGGTACAACGGAAAAAGCAATACCTCTGTAACACCTTTATCGGCAAGTTCCTGTAAGCCTGCTTCTATAGATGGCTCGCCATAGCGCATGGCAAGTGCAACAGGCATTTCTACTTTTTTTTGCACCTTATCATGCAGCCTTTTAGACAGTACGATTAATGGCGAACCTTCGTCCCACCAAATTTTTTCGTAGGCTTCCGCCGACGATTCCTGCCTTTTTCTAAAAGTAAGAATGATGCCGCGCACCAAAAGTGCACGCAGCAAAAAAGGGACATCTATTACATATTTGTCCATTAAAAATTCGTCTAAGTAAGGCTTAACGTCTTTAGGTGTTGGGCTCTTAGGCGACCCCAGGTTTACTAACAGTACTCCTTTCATCTGTGTGTTGTATGTATTTGTTTGTTTGCGCCAGCCGTTGGCTCTCAAAAACCATGCGAAAGGCGTTGTATTTGTTTTATTTAACTCTTTATAATTTTTGCACATGCTATGGTTCTCAACCTGCAAGGTCTTTGAGACCTTGTAGGTTTAAATATAACCTTACTTTTTACACCTACAAGGTTTTAAAAACCTTGCAGGAGTTGCAATGAATTCAGTTCGTATAACATGTTCCGATTCTTAACCTGTAAGGTCTTCGAGACTTGCAGGTTTAAATGTAATCTTATGCTTTTTTTACACCTACAAGGTTTTTAAAACCTTGCAGGAGTTGCAATGAATTCAGTTCGTATAATATGCTCCGGTTCTCAACCCCATCATTCCAGCATAAATTTTTCTTCCAATAAATCATTCTTTTGCTGGTGGACAAATTTAAAATTCTCTCTATCCCCAAAAAGCTCCAGCACCTCATCCCGGTTTAGCTTTGTTTCTTTATCAGACAAAACTGTATTATAAGAAGAGTATTTAAAACTTGTAAAATCCATATCAAAATGATGTTTCGGGTTTAAATGTATGTATACAATTAACTGTCTTAAATAAATCTCATCGTCAATCCTGATCCTTTTAAAATGTTTCTCGAATAAACTTCCCGTTCTGCCTGTTGCCTTATTAAAGGCTTTGGCATAAGCATTAAATAAATTAGATAACGCCTGGGTAACTATATCACCATCTGAATTAACAACTAACAAAAAATGAAAATGATTATCCATAAGGCAGTAAGCATAGAAAGTAGCTTTGTCACTTAGATATTTATCTATTAAACGTAAAAAGTATTGCTTGTTCTCTTCTGTTTTAAAGATAGTTTCTCCATTTATCCCACGATTATAGATGTGATAAGTATGCTCTTTAACTAATGGCTCTAATTTCAATTTTACCCAATTACGATATTAAATCTATTCTTTTTAAATACTCCTACAAGGTTTTAAAAACCTTGTAGGAGTTGCAGGTAAATCCAGTTCTTATAACATACCCCTATTCTCAACCTGCAAGGTCTTCGAGACCTTGTAGGTTTAATTAAACCTCATATTTTTTATACCCACAAGGTTTTAAAAACCTTGCAGGAGCCACGGTACCTACACCTTCTCTACCATACTCATTAAATACTTTTTAGGCGTGGTGCCAAATTTCTTTTTAAAGGCAGCAATAAAATGGCTGGCGGTACTGTAGCCTATGCGCAGGCCAACCTCGTTTACATTATACGAACCGCTATCGAGCAGCTTGCGGGCGTAATCCATTTTATAGTCGAACAAAAAGCTGTACACGCTATCACCATATATCTGGCGAAAGCCCATTTTAAGCTTCTTAAGGCTTATACCTACCTGATCGGCCAGTTCGTCGAGTCCGGGCGGTTCAGCCATGTTGGCAATAACAATATCCTTTGCCTTGCGTATCTTTATTACGTTCTCTTCGTCTATCAAAAACGGGCACTGCTCTGTATTGGCGTCTTCTGCACGGTTAAAGTACAGGCTCAGCAATTCGTACACCTTGCCCTTAAAATATAATTTTTTAATGGACGGGTGCAGGTTAAAATGGAACAACTGGCTCAGTCCGATTGCCATAGACGGGTTTATCTTTTCGTCTTTATAATACTTCTTATCGATGTTATCCGAACTTAAGAACGGAATATGGTCGGCCTGTTCAGAAAAGAATCCGTGGAATTTTTTTATCGAAATAAGTATTGATATTACCCAGCTGTGCGGGGCAATTTCCAAGTGCACGGGCAGCTCTTTTTGCGGGTTATATAAAAACAGAGAAAGTTCCTCCCGCAGGTCGAGCGCATAGCGGCCCTGGTTAAAAATAAACTTGGCCCGACCCTTAACACCAAAATGAAATTGTATCAAATCAGTATCTACTTCCCTTTCATAATGCGAGGTTTCGTCGCTGTTGTTCTCAAACCGCAGCACATAAAAACCTTCTTCTATCATTACCTCTTCGTGAGACCCCATAGCGGTATTTTTTTGAACGTCTTTTTGCTAATCCTGCTTATGTTTATTTAGAATAGTTCTAAACTAAGATTTCGCAAGGCGTTGATTTCATTGCAAATTTAGCGTATTTCGGCAAAAAACAACGCTTAAGGGTCAAAATATCCCACAGCGACACAAATAGGACTTACAGCGTTACTTTTTAAAAGCGTATAGTTATAATTTTGTGAAACTTTTAGGAAAAGTGTATATGGATCATAACAACATGTCGAAGCACCAGTATTTTTATGCAGTAGGATTAAGCTACAGGAAAGCTGATGCCGAGACCAGGGGGAAATTTAGCTTAGATGCAGAATCGAAAGAGGCGGTTTTGGAGCAGGCAAAACAAGAGGGTATCAGCAGCCTTATTGTTACCAGCACCTGTAACCGTACCGAAATTTACGGCTTTGCGCAACACCCTTTTCAGCTTATAAAATTACTTTGCGACAACAGCCGCGGCACTGTTGAAGAATTTCAGCGTGCTGCTTTTGTATATAAAAATAATGAGGCCATTAACCATGTGTTTCGTGTAGGTACCGGGCTTGACAGCCAGATATTAGGCGACTTTGAAATTATAAGCCAGCTTAAGCAAAGCTTTACCGAATCTAAAAACCACGGGCTGGCCAACAGCTTTACAGAGCGTTTTGTAAATAGCGTTATACAGGCAAGCAAGCGCGTAAAGAACGAAACCGAACTGAGCAGTGGCGCTACATCGGTATCTTTTGCATCGGTACAGTACATTATGAATAATGTACAAGATCTTCAAAACAAAAATATACTGCTTTTTGGTACCGGAAAAATAGGCCGCAATACCTGTGAGAACTTGGTTAAGCATACTAAGAACGACCACATTGTACTTATTAACCGTACCCGCGAAAAAGCCGAAAAAGTAGCCGGTAAATTTAACCTTGTAGTTAAAGATTACGATTTGCTTCCGCTGGAAGTACCAAAGGCTGATGTGCTTGTGGTAGCCACCGGTGCGCAATTGCCTACTATAGATAAAGACATGCTGGTGCTTAACAAGCCCCTGCTTATATTAGACCTTTCGGTACCTAAAAACGTTCACCCTAATGTGTTA
Source organism: Flavobacterium zepuense (assembly GCF_007097145.1). Classification (GTDB taxonomy): domain Bacteria; phylum Bacteroidota; class Bacteroidia; order Flavobacteriales; family Flavobacteriaceae; genus Flavobacterium; species Flavobacterium zepuense. Next base: position 155,745 of record NZ_VJVZ01000012.1, read on the forward strand.
GAATTGCCAAACGTTACGGTAATTCACCTGGACGACCTTAGCAAGATTACCGACAGCACTTTAGAGAACCGTAAAAAACATATTCCTGCAGCAGAGGCTATTATAGACGATGCGATGGAGGAATTTACAGAGTGGACCAACGCCCGCAAATTTGCCCCTACAATTAATGCTCTAAAGGAAAAACTTAACAGCATTGCCGATAACGAACTTAACTTTCAACGAAAAAAAATAAGTAATTTTGATGAAGAGCAGGCCGAGATCATCAGCCAGCGCATTATTCATAAAATTACTACCCATTTTGCCAATCACCTTAAAGACCGCGATACTGTGGTAGACGAGAGCATTGAGTGGATAGAGAAAGTATTTAGGATAGAAAATCCCGTAAAATGAGTAAAACCATAAGGATTGGTACCCGCGACAGCGAACTTGCCCTCTGGCAGGCCCACACCGTAGAGAAAAAGCTTAACGACCTGGGATATAGTACCGAGATTGTTGCTGTAAAATCTACAGGCGATCTTATATTAGATGTGCCGCTATATGAACTGGGCATTACCGGTATTTTTACCAAAACGCTGGATGTTGCCATGATTCGTGGCGAAGTAGACATTGCCGTGCATTCTATGAAAGATGTGCCCACTGCCCTGCCAAAAGGTATTGTGCAGGCTGCCGTTTTAGATCGTGCCGACTCTCGCGATATTCTGGTACACAAAGGCAACACCAACTTTTTTACAGATGTTGCCACTATTGCCACCGGAAGCCTTCGCAGGCAGGCGCAATGGCTTAACCGTTACCCCAACCACAATGTGGTAGACCTGCGCGGTAATGTAAATACCCGATTAAAAAAATTAGAAGAAAACAACTGGCAGGGCGCTGTTTTTGCCGCTGCCGGCCTGGAGCGCATTAACCTTACGCCCACCAACCACATAATGCTGGACTGGATGATTCCCGCCCCGGCACAAGGGGCAATGGTAGTGGTTGCCATGGAAAACGACGGTTTTTGCCGCGAAGCTTTAGCCAACCTCAACCATAAACCTACTGAGGTAGCTACATTTATAGAGCGCCAGTTTTTAAAACAACTGGAGGGTGGCTGTACGGCCCCTATTGGCGCATTGGCAACTTATATTGATGATGAGATTAGGTTTGAGGGTGTACTACTGTCTATAGATGGCAGCCAGAGGCTTCACATAGAAAAAGTGATTGCGCTTGATGGCGACATTGTTCATTTTGGGAAGAATTGTGCCAACGAGATTCTGCACAACGGCGGTGCCGAACTGATGGAACAGATAAAAAGCGAACTTAAAAAATAATGGCAAGGGTATTCTCTGCTAAAAAACTGCAGCCCAACCAAAAGCAATATTTGCTTAATGCTGGGCTATCGGTCTTAGAGGCAGATTTTATAACCACCCACGCCAAGCCTTTTGATATAAACAGCATAAACCACAACCTTATATTCACCAGCCAAAATGCCTTTAAAAGTTTTCTGAATAATAAATTAAGTGGGGTATTTGCAGGCAGCAACGTTTTTTGCGTGGGCAGCGTTACAAAAACTATAATAGAGCAGGCAGGTTTTATTGTACTGGCTTACGCCGATGATGCGCAAGGCCTGTCAGAAATAATAATAAACGAATTTGCAGGCGAGAGTTTTACGTTCTTTTCGGGGAGCATTCGTAAAGATACCCTGCCCGATGCGTTGGCAGCAGCCGGAGTAACCTTTAACGAGATCGAGGTATACCAAACCGTGCTAACCCCGCAACGCATAACCGCAACGTTAGATGGGATACTGTTTTTTAGTCCGTCAGCTATTGAGAGCTATTTGCAGCAAAATACTATTACAACAGAGACCTGCTTTTGCATTGGGGCAACCACCGCAGCAGCGCTTAACGGCATCACTACTAATATAGTTGTTGCCAATAAGCCAAGTGTAGAGAATGTTATAGTGCAGGTACGGAATTATTACAGAGATGCTAATTAACACGCACCTCTTTACGCGTCGTCATTGCGAGCGAAGTGCAACGGAGCGCGGCAATCTCACTCGTTGAATAATGAGATTGCCGCGGTCGTACCTCCCTCGCAATGACAGCCGAATGGATGGGAGCGTAATACTCTAAATAAACATAAAAATTTAAACCTGCAAGGTTTTAAAAACCTTGCAGGTTAGAAAAATAACCACCATGATAAAGAACGACCTTTTTTTAAAAGCATTACGTAATGAGCCTGTAGAACGCCCACCTGTGTGGATGATGCGCCAGGCAGGCCGCTATTTACCCGAATTTAGGGCATTGCGCGATAAATACGACTTTTTTACCCGTTGCCAGACCCCTGAGCTTGCTGCCGAAATTACGGTGCAGCCCATTCGTATCGTTGGTCCGGATGCTGCCATATTGTTTAGCGATATACTGGTAGTACCGCAGGCTATGGGCATAGAGGTGCTTATGAAAGAGAGTGTGGGTCCGTTTTTGCCTAACCCAATTCGTACACCGCAGGATGTGGAGAGGGTAATTGTTCCGGACATTCATGAAACATTAGGTTATGTAATGGATGCGATTAAGCTTACCAAAGAAATGCTGAATGACGAGGTTCCGCTTATAGGCTTTGCCGGTTCTCCGTGGACTATCTTTTGCTACGCTGTAGAAGGTAAAGGCTCAAAAAGCTTTGATACTGCTAAAGGCTTTTGCTTTTCGCAACCGGAAGCGGCGCATGTGCTGCTTCAAAAAATAACCGATACCACTATTGCCTATCTAAAAGAAAAGGTAAAAGCAGGTGTTAATGCCGTACAGGTTTTTGATAGCTGGGGCGGTATGCTTAGCCCGGTAGATTACCAGGAATTTTCGTGGAAATACATCAACCAAATCGTAGAGGCGCTGGCTCCTGAAACCCACGTTATTGTGTTTGGTAAAGGCTGCTGGTTTGCACTTGGCGATATGGCACAGAGCAAGGCATCGGCACTGGGTGTAGACTGGACGTGCAGTGCACGCAATGCGCGTTACCTTTCGGGAGGGCGCATAACCCTACAGGGTAATTTCGACCCAAGCAGGTTGTTATCTCCCATCCCGACCATTAAAAAAATGGTGCACCAAATGATAGACGAATTTGGTAAAGACAATTACATAGTAAATTTAGGCCACGGCATTTTACCAAACATTCCGGTAGACCACGCCAAGGCATTTATAGATGCGGTTAAGGAGTATAAATAAGCCTCTCCCCAACCCTCTCCAAAAGAGAGGGAGTAGCTTCACTCAGTCTACGAGATTGGGATTGAGTGAAGCTAATTCCCCCTTTGGGGGTTAGGGGCTGATAAAAATTAAAATATGCCTGTAAGTTTTGGGATGCGCAATGAAGAGAACGAACGCATAAATAATGTGCTTAAGCAGCTGGTAGCATTAACTTTTGTGCCTGAAAACTGGAACGAGGGCAATGCAGCAACGCAACTGCAAAAACTGGGACTGTCTTTAGAGGTTTTGAAAACGATAAGCATTCAGGAGCTAACAGATTATTTGCTCATGTACCACATGGACTGGGCTAATATGGAGCTGTTTGCCGATGTTGTGGCATCGCTTTCTACGAAAGCGGGGCTGGAGCTTCTTAAAGAGAAAGCCGTTGGCACATATAACTTTATACAGCAGGAAAGCAAAATGTTCTCGTTCGAGATCATGGGCAAGGTTAATGCGCTTAACAAGATTTAACTATAAAGTGGCGCAAAGCTAACGGTTTGGCTTTGTGCTGTTAAATAAAGTGGCTTTCTTTGTAAGACACAACAAAAATCATGTATCCATGACAGCTACCACCTGGAAAACCGATACCATTGCCGATATACTTTCGGAAGAGTTTTATGCCCTTATCGACAGGAACCGGGAGCACATCCGCAAAACGTTTCCGGTTACATTACGGGGCTGTACCGACCTGGAAAGCACCAAAAAATTTATAGGCGAGGCTATAGACAACCAGATATGGAGCGAAAATTTTTACTTCTACATTCGTCATATTGCAAGCAATAATCTTATTGGGTACATCGTGGTTAAAAACATCAATATGGATATTTCTAAGTGCGAGCTGGGTTATTTTGTAGATAAAGATTTTGAGGGGCAGGGTATTATATCGCAGTCGGTTACCAATGCGCTTAACTATTGCTTTGGCGAACTGCAAATGAACAAAATTATCATCTGTACATCGCGCACCAATACCGCCAGCCAGCGTGTAGCCACCAAACATGGCTTTATACAGGAGGGCATTTTACGCGAAGAATTTAAAAATATCGATGGGGTACTGGAAGACATTGTGTACTTCGGGCTCCTGAAATCAGCATATCAAAATGAAAGATAAATTTTACAGCTATATACAATCACTACAGGAAGCCATAACATTAGGCCTTGAGGCGGCAGATGGTACCGCTAAGTTTAAAGAAGACATATGGCAACGCCCCGAAGGTGGCGGTGGCCGTACCCGTGTTATAGAAAATGGTAGTGTGTTCGAGAAAGGCGGGGTAAACATATCGGCCGTTCACGGTCCGCTTCCTCCGGCTATGCAGGCGTATTTTAATGTGGGCGATGTCGATTTTTTTGCCTGTGGGCTAAGCCTTGTGCTGCACCCGGTAAATCCGTTTGTGCCAACGGTACATGCCAACTGGCGCTATTTTGAAATGTACGATAAACAGGGCAACGTGGTAAACAGCTGGTTTGGCGGTGGGCAGGACCTTACCCCATATTATTTGTTTGATGAAGATGCGGTGCACTTTCACCAAACCTGTAAAACAGCCTGCGACAGGCACAACCCTGAATTTTATCCGAAATTTAAAAAGCAGTGCGACGAGTATTTTTGGAATGTCCACCGCAACGAAGCCCGTGGCATTGGCGGCCTCTTTTTTGACCACTGTAAGGCAACCGACGATTTTAGCATGGAAGACTGGTACAACTTCGTGACCGAAGTTGGCAATAGTTTCCTTAAAGCCTATGTGCCTATTGTAGAGCGCCGCAAACATTTAGAATATACACCTGAAAACCGTACCTGGCAGGAAATTCGCCGTGGGCGCTATGTAGAATTTAACTTAGTGCATGATAAGGGAACGCTGTTTGGCTTAAAGACCAATGGCCGCATAGAGAGTATTTTAATGAGTCTTCCACCGCATGTGCAATGGGTGTACGACCATCACCCCGAGGTGGGTAGCGAGGAAGCGCGACTAATAAACATATTAGAAAATCCGTTAGCGGCATGGGTATAAAACGGTTTACAATAGCAGCGGTTTTAGCTTCGGGAGCCTGCATGGCCCAACCCGATAGCACAGCTGTTGCTTATTATAAAAAGTTTGACAACAACCTTGCAGTACAACTATTTACACTAAATACATCAAATACCTTTACGCTGAGTTATGATCAGGATCAAACTACGGTAAATGTTATCCCTAATGCAAAAACAACATTAGGCGTGGCGGTTCAGTACGATATTATCGCATTTAGCGTTGGTTTTGCGCCTAAATTTTTTAAGGAAAATAAGGCTAATACCGATAAAGATTCTAAAATGACCTCTTTTAGCTTTAACTTTTTCCCGGGGCAGTGGATGCAGCGTTTGGACATTTACTATCAAAAAGGAATTACATTAGAGGATGCAGATTCCGGTTACGGCCTTTACCTGCCTAACTTAAAAACGCTTAAAGTGGGCGGCTCTACCGCCTACTTTTTAAATAAAAACTTTTCTTTTAGCGCTACCGAATTTCAAAATGCCAAGCAGCTTAAGAGTGCGGGTAGCCTTGCGCCTACGCTTTTATATTATTATACTGAATTAAATGGCAAAAAACAGGAGGGTTTTGGCAGTACGGCAACTTATATAGATGTGGCCGTTGCACCGGCTTATTATTACAATTGGGTAATTGCAAAAAATTTTATGCTCTCAGGCGGCGGGTTAATTGGTGCCGGATTTTCGAGTGTGAAAGATGATACCACCAATAGTTCATTTTTACTCACTGGCTCAATAAATTTGGCTGCCGGTTATACCGGTGAACGCTTTTTTTGCGGAATCAACAGCCGTGCGTTGTTCTTTAACCATAATGCAGGCGATAATGTCACTATGAATGATGTTATTGGCTACGGTACGTTGTTTGCAGGATACCGTTTTGATCCTCCGGGATTTTTAGAACGGGGAAGAAAGAAGATTGAAGAAAAGTTATGAAGAATGGTTTTAAGTTGACGGTAACAGTTGACAGAAGAACGACAAAAATGAATCTAAAGATAAAACTTATATTGTAAAATAATTAAATGATGTTAACGAATCACCAAAGTTAACTGTCAACTTAAAACTAAACTTATGTACCCAATACACAGAAACAGACGCCTTCGTACCAACGAATCGATACGCTCATTAGTTCGCGAAACTACCATAAGCCCAAATGACTTTATGTTCCCAATGTTTGTTGCCGAAGGCACAGGCGTTGAGGTTCCGCTTGGCTCTATGCCGGGTTTGTTCCGCCGTTCGTTAGACCTTACGGTTAAAGAGGTTAAAGAGCTTTGGAGCCTTGGTATTAAAGCCGTGAACATTTATGTAAAGGTAAACGACAAACTTAAAGACAACGCTGGTAAAGAAGCATGGAATAAAGACGGGCTTATGCAGCAAACCATCCGCGCTATTAAGGATGCCGTACCAGGAATGATCGTAATGCCCGATGTTGCTCTGGATCCCTACTCTATTCACGGGCACGATGGTATTGTGGAGAATGGCCTTATTATTAACGATGCTACGGTTGATGCCCTTACCCGCATGAGCGTGAGCCATGCCGAAGCCGGCGCGGACTTTGTAGCGCCCAGCGATATGATGGATGGCCGTGTTTATGCCATTCGTAAAGCGTTGGAAGAAAGCGGATATCACGATGTGGGCATTATGAGTTACAGTGCCAAATATGCATCGGCGTTTTATGGCCCGTTTCGCGATGCACTGGATAGCGCCCCAGGTTTTGGCGACAAAAAAACCTACCAGATGGACTATGCCAATCGCATAGAAGCTATTAAAGAAGCCTTACATGATGTTGAGGAAGGCGCTGATATTGTTATGGTGAAACCCGGAATGGCTTACCTTGATATTGTTCGCGAGGTTAAAAATGCGGTTAATGTACCCGTTGCCGTGTACCAGGTTAGTGGCGAATACGCCATGGTTAAGGCCGCTGCAGAAAGGGGCTGGTTAGACCACGATAAAATTATGATGGAGCAGCTATACTGCATTAAGCGTGCAGGTGCCGATATTATCTCTACCTACTTTGCCAAAGAAGCAGCTATAATTTTGAATAAATAAATGGCTGATATTGCTGATGCTAAGCCTGTATAATAGTCTGAATTTATATAATAACAGGCTTATAGCATTATAAACATAGCTACTCGCCGGGTATCGCGGCAATAAGTTTTTTAGTATATTCTTTTTGCGGATGCTCATAAAGGGCATCTGCTTCGTTCATTTCTTCAATTTTGCCTTTGTTCATAACCAGCACCTGGTCGCTCATGTATTTAACCACGGCGAGGTCGTGCGAAATGAATATGTAAGTAAACCCAAAATTCTCTTTTAGCTCATTAAGCAAATTAAGCACCTGTGCCTGCACCGAAATGTCAAGGGCTGATACACTCTCATCGCACACAATTAGCTTCGGCTGAAGTGCTATAGTGCGCGCTATGCCTATACGCTGGCGCTGCCCACCAGAGAATTCGTGGGGGTAACGATTGTAGTGCTCTTCGCCCAGGCCTACGCGGTTAAGTATCTCAATTACTTTTTCGCGACGTTCATTATCATTTTTGTACAGTTTATGTACCTGCATAGGTTCCATAATGGCTTTGCCCACGGTTATGCGCGGGTTAAGCGACGAATACGGGTCCTGAAAGATGATCTGTATCTCTTTCCTGAGCGTGCGGATGTCTTTCGGCGAAAGCTTTGTAAGGTCGGTACCGCGGTATAATATCTTACCTGCCGTTGCTTTATCCAACTGTAATATAGCATTGCCAAGGGTACTCTTACCACAGCCTGATTCGCCTACAAGGCCCAAGGTTTCGCCTTCGTATATTTTAAAGCTAACATCGTCAACCGCTTTAAAGGTGGTATTCCTGCCAAACAAACCAGCTGATGACACGTACTCTTTTTCTACATTGATCACTTCCAATAAGGGTTGCTGGCTGTAAAGTGCCTTATGTTTTTGTTCACGCTGTTGCGGAGTAACCTCTGTACTATTTACGGTATTTCGTAAAAAATCCTGAATGGTAGGCAGGCGTTCCAGCCTAACATTTAAAGATGGCCTCGAATTAATGAGCGCTTTAGTATATGTGTGTTGCGGATTGTGAAATATTACCTGTGCTTCGCCTTGTTCTACTATCTCGCCACGGTACATTACGAGTACCCTGTTGGCAATTTCGGAAACTAACGACAGGTCGTGCGAAATAAAAATGATGCTCATTTTGGTTTCCTGCTGCAATTCTTTCAAAAGCAGGATAATCTCTTTTTGAACGGTAACATCCAGTGCTGTAGTGGGCTCGTCGGCAATAAGTATTTTGGGTTTGCAGGCAATAGCCATTGCTATCATAACCCGCTGCTTTTGTCCGCCCGATATCTCGTGCGGATAGCGGTTGTATATCTTGTCAGGGTTAGGCAGCTTAACTCTGGCAAACAGCTCTAACACCTTAGTTTTTATTTTTTTGGATGAAAGGGAAGTGTGTTCTTTGAGGATTTCCTCAACCTGAAAGCCACATTGCAACGAGGGGTTAAGCGAACTCATTGGTTCCTGAAAGATCATGGCCACATCGTTACCACGCAAACTGCGTAGGTCTTTTTGGGGTAACGCCGAAATATCGCGGCCTTCAAAAGTAATTTTGCCCTCTGTAACAGCAAGGATGCCTTTAGGCAGCAATCCCATGATAGCAAGCGAAGTAACCGATTTACCCGACCCTGATTCGCCCACAATGCCCAGTATCTCATTTTGATTCAGTACAAAGTCGCTGTTTTTTACAATAGACAGCCACTGGCCGTCTTTTCTGGCTGAAATAGTAACGTGGTCTATGTGCAGCAATGGGTTGTTGTTCATAGGTATAAGAACAAATTTATTATTGCGCTATCCAGCTGGATGGGTTTAGGTTGGTGGTGTTTTGCAGCACGTAAAATTTAAGTACGGTTTCGTTAGTAACCGGGTTGGTGGCTACAGTACCAATACTCTGCTTAAGGCCTACTTTATCGCCGGAGCCTACATTAACCGATTCCATATTGTAATATACTGTAATAAAGTCACCATGCTGTATGTACACAATTTTGTTACCAGTGCCTTTTATAAGCTGAACGCTAAGTACCTCGCCGCCAAACACAGCCCTTACCGGTTCGTTAGGGTTCGTGGTAATATCTACACCACTATTGTGTACGGCAACATCTTTTAAAACCGGGTGAGGCTGGTTACCATACCCCATAGAAATATAGCCGTGTGCCACAGGGTAAGGCAGCCTGCCCTTATTAGCCTTAAAGTTATCTGATACTACTTTGCCCTCTTTAGTAAGTACAATTTTATTAGATGAGGTATTAGAAGCCGTTGCAGCAGCGGCTGTGGTTGTTTTAGACTCCACGTTGCTTTTAGCGGTTTTTTTATTGGCGGCAGCAATTGCATCGCGTATGGCGCGGTCTATTTGCCTGTCAATATCTTTGGCCTCTTTTTGTTTTTTGTTGATTTCGGCAGTATACTTTTTCTTGTCTTTTTGAATGGTCTTTACCAGTTTTTGCTGCTCTTCACGGTCTTTTTCAAGAGTTTCCTTTTGCTTTTCGCTTTCGGTAAGCAGTTTTACCTTATCCTTTTTCTGAACCTCAAGTTTTACCACGCGCTGGTTAAGTTCGGTCATTTTAGTACGCAGTTCATCGCCCTGTATTTTCCTGAAACTTGCATACTGTTTCATGTATTGCAGTCTCTTATAGGCCTGTAAAAAATCTTCAGATGATAACAGGAACATAATACGGCTTTGCTCAGAACGGTTCTTGTAAGCGTTAAGCAGCATGTTGGCATAGTCTTCCTTAAGTACCTTAAGTTCCCTGTTAAGCTTGTTTATTTTAAGCTGGCCCAAGTAAATATCATCGGTAATAAGGCGGGTTTGCCTGTGCGTGGTAGAGATAAGCTTTTCGCTTAGCTTTATCTTGGTTTCGTTATCTGAAATTTTAGTGAGTACCGATTTTTCCTTAGAGCTCTCTGTTTTAACAAGGCTGCTAAGCGCCTTGATCTCTTTCAGGATCTCTGCTTTTCGCTGTTCCAGTTTCTTTTGCTCGGCACCTCCCTGTGCACGGCCCAAGGTACTGATGCCAATAAGGAAAATAGTAAGGAATAATCGTTTCATGGTTGGTTATAGTGGTTTACTCAATAAAGATCTGCTCAAAGCCCTCAGGCACATCATACGGAAAAGTAAGCTTTTCATCAAACTTAACCGATGTATATTCTATGTTTATGTTAACCTTGTCTTTTTGTTGGGCTTCAATTTTAATCTGAGCCGGTAACGTTGCCTGTGGGAAACTGCTGTGTGCAGGATACTCTATATGCAGGCTGCGCGGCTCTTGCCCACCCTGAGATACAATTTGGTCTTTAAGCAGGTAGTTGGCGCCTTCAAATAAAAATTCTTTTAAAATGCCGCCACCAGCTTTGCCCGTAAGCTTGTATTTATCGGCATCTATAGACGATTTATAGCTGCCTTTGGTAAGGTCATCCAGGGCTTCGCCTATCAGCATGTTTTGTACTTTACTGTAATCCAGTTCTGTACCCAGCCATTTACTAAGTGCAGCATAATTGCCATCAAAATAGGTATTGTTTATCTTTTCATAATAGCTAACGCGTGTAGGGGTAATAATAGCTTTTGCCATAGTAATACCCAAAAACTTAATGCTTACCAATATGGTTTCATCCTTTTTTATCCGGATCTCGGCACTAACACTTTGCGATTGTTTTTTATCCTTGTACTTAGCGCTTGCATTAATATGCAGGGTTTCAAAATTTTTAGGGTTTTTGTAATGCCCTTCAATAATTTCTATGGCTGTTTTATCGCTGCCTGCGGCAGCTTCTGTAGCTACTGCCGCCCGTTGGGTTTTACAGCCAACAAGCATAGTCAGGGTAAATGCAAATAGTAATAACTTCTTCATTTTAGCTTATTTGTTTTTTCCGGCAATACCGCTCTTAGCTTCGTCTAATTGCTTTTTAAACCCGGATTGTAGTTTGGCGTCATCCACTACAAAATCCATTCCGTTTTCCAGCCATTCCTTAGCTTTTGCATATTGCTGCAGCCTGTTAGCCCCCAGCCCTGCATAATAATACAGGCGCGCCTGGGTAGGGTACAGGTCTATAAATTCAGTTGCTTTTTTAAGCAACTTATCGTTTTGGGCGCTTTCGGCATAGGTTTTAAGTAATAACTCAATCCCTTCAATATCATCACTTTTAGCTTCCAGGCCTTTCTCAAAATACTGTGCAGCCTCTGCATACTTGGCTTTGTTGAAAAAGAACTTACCCACCTCTTTAGGTACATTTACATTCTTATCGCCCTCAAAATAGGTTACAGCTTTCGCCAGATTGCTGCTGTACTTAGGGTTATTATTGGCAAAAATAAGAAACTCGTTTAACACACGGTGCTTTATTTTGCTGTCTATCTTTTTGCTTTCCAGTATCCTAAACATGGATGTTGAAGCCTTATCACCGTCATTGTTATTAAGGTGGAATTTAAACAGGCTTACCTGCGCCCAGTCACTTTCCGGGATCGCTTTTTCAAGCCTTCGGGCAACTTCCTCGGCCTTGGCCTCTTCATTACTATCCGAATACAAATATATAAGGTCAAGGTAATTAGACTCTACCTTCGGATTTTTTTTGATGGCTTCTTCCAGCGTTTCCTTTTGCGGCTTTTTAAATTTGTTGTCGCTCATGATCTGGAGCTTGTACATTTCGCGTTTTTCGCTCATGCCCACGCTCTGCTCCATCTCGTTTATAAGTGCCAGTGCCTTATCATACTGTTGCGTATACATATACAATGAAACCAGGTCTTCCTGGTAAAAATCCTTACGCCACTCTATAAGCTTTTGCACAATAGGTATCGACTTATTAAAGTCTTTCGTTTCATAATACACATCATACAAGCCCTGCCAGTACCAGCGGTTTTTAGGGTCAAGATCTTTAGCCTTCATAAATGCCTTTTCCGCTTCTGGATAGTTTTTAAGAGACAGGTAGTTTTTACCTAATTCATTGTATACCGCAGCGTTGTTAGGGTCTTTAACCTGGGCTTTTTGCAGCGACTGTATGGCCTTATCGTAATTTTCAATTCCTTTTTGCTTTAGCGCTTCGTAAAAATTATTTACGAATTCATTATTAGCCAGTGCAATAGAGTCGGGCTCCTGCTGCTGGGCATACGATGTTACAGGGCCTGTAACCGACCCTGAAAACGCTATCGCATAAAAAAGAATTTTAAACTTCATGTTATGTTATTCTAAAACCGAATAATCGCCGATGCTTATGGCGGTAAAATTACCGTTAAACACCGCATGGTTGCCTATCATGGCATTATCCAGGTTTGCATTTTTAATTACCGCGTGCGTTTGCACAAGGCTGTTTTTTATGGTAGTGTTTTCTACCACGGTGTTTTCACCAAGCGAAACATTAGGCCCAACCGTACTGTTTTTGAGTACTACGCCCTCGCCTATAAAGCAAGGCTCGATAATAGTACTGTTCTCATTTACAACCGATTTGGCAACCAATTCTGCGCCATCGGCATGTAAAAATGCCAGCATACGCGAGTTGGTCTCTACTGTAACGTTCTTATTACCACAGTCCATCCAGTGGTCTACCTTACCGGGCACAAATTTCATACCCTTTTGCTTCATGTTCTCAAGGCCATCGGTAAGCTGGTACTCGCCACCCTTAACAATGTTATTGTCTAACAGGTATTGCAGCTCTGCCCTAAGACTCTCACCGCTTTTAAAATAATAGATACCAATAATGGCAAGGTCGCTTACAAAGTCCTTAGGTTTTTCAACAAAATCAGTGATCTCATTATTGTCGTTAAGCTTTATAACCCCAAAAGCACTTGGGTCGTCTACCTGCTGTACCCATATAACGCTGTCGGCTGTAGTATCTAACGTAAAATCGGCCCTAAAAAGTGTATCGGCATAAGCCACCACTAAAGGCCCACTCATGCTTTCTTTGGCACTCATAATGGCGTGGGCAGTACCCAACGGCTGCTCTTGGTAGTAAATGGTACCTTTGGCACCGAGCTTTTCGGCAATGGCCACAAGGTCTTTTTCTACCTGGGTGCCAAAATCTTTATGTATAATAAAAGCAATTTCTTCGATTTTCTGGTTAATAACCCCTGCAATGTCTTCTACCAGGCGGTGCACAATTGGCTTGCCTGCAATAGGGATCAACGGTTTAGGTACAGTAAGTGTGTGTGGGCGCAGGCGTGAACCCCTGCCTGCCATAGGAACTATAATCTTCATTTAAAATCTGTATATGATGGTATGCTTAATATTATTTTACACCAGTACTGCCAAAGCCACCTTCGCCACGAACTGTTTCGGTTAGCACATCGGCTTCCAGCCACTCGGCACGTTCATGTTTAGCTATAACAAGCTGTGCTACGCGCTCGCCGTTTTCAACCGTAAAAGGCTCATTGGATAAATTTACTAAAATTACCCCAATTTCGCCACGGTAATCGGCATCAATCGTTCCGGGACTGTTAAGCACCGTAACACCTTTTTTGGCAGCCAGGCCACTACGTGGGCGCACCTGGGCCTCATAACCCAGAGGAAGCTCTATAAACAAGCCGGTTTTAACGATAGCCCTTTCTAACGGACCCAATACTATCGGTGCATCAAGGTTGGCTCTGAGGTCCATCCCTGCGGATGCGATGGTTTCGTAATTAGGTAATGCATGGCCTGATTTATTGATGATCTTAACTGTCATGGTAAATGTATTTTATTTTCTTCGTAGTATTCTTTGTAATGTTTCTTTTTCTGCCCTGTATACTATTGCCATAAAAACAATTAGCGATACAATACCAAATATGTAGGTTTCCCTTAAAATATCAACATAAAAGGATAGGCATGAAAGCCCTATAGATAAGCCAAGGTAAAGGCATATCTTTTTCATATCATACGGAATAGGGTAGTATTTATTGCCAAGGTAATAGGATATAACCATCATGGTGCCGTAGGCCGCAATAGTAGCAATTGCCGAACCCATGTAGCTGATGTAAGGTATCAGGATAAAGTTTAATGCTATGGTTATAACTGCGCCCACTATAGATATATTTGCCCCTATTTTTGTTTTGTCTGATAACTTGTACCATACCGAAAGGTTGCTGTAAATGCCAAGGAAAAAGTTAGCGAGGATTATAAGCGGCACTACCTTCATGCCCTGCCAGTATACCTCGTTTCGCAGCATTAAGAGTTTAAGCACATCGGCAAAAACAACAACTCCCAGCAGGATGACCGACCCAAATATTACAAAGTATTTGGTAATGGTAGCATAGGTTTGCGGGGCATTATCATTTTTAGCGTGGCTAAAGAAAAACGGTTCTATACCCAGCCTAAAGGCAGTTGCAAAAAGCGTCATAAACACCGCAAGCTTGTAACAGGCAGAATAAATACCAATTTCTGATTTTGCAATACTTTCAGGCAACAGGTGTTCCAGGAAAAAACGATCGAACGTTTCATTAATAATAAAGGCAATACCCGCCACTAAAACAGGCATGCTGTACTTCATCATCCTTTTCCAAAGCTCTTTGTCAAAATGCCAGTCGGTTTTAAAGTAATGCGGCAGTAACGCTATAAAAGTGGAAAGGCTTGCTATTAGCCCGGATATAAAGATATAGCCCACCTGAAAATCATGAATGTATATTGCCTCCCAAAAGCCTCCGGATTTTGCCAGATCTTTAAGCCAAAGCAGGAAAAATAAATTTAAGAACAGGTAAACCCCCACATTGCCAATTTTTAAAGCGGCGTACATCATGGGCCTGCCCTGTACGCGAAGTTTAGAAAAAGGTATGATAACAAGGGCATCCAGTACCAATGTCCAGATAGTATAAGTGACGTATTCAGCATCAATACCGCCTGCATCTGCTAAAAACCTGCGCCCAAGTAATGCTACAACCAAAAAGGCTATAGACGACCAAAATAATGATATAGTAGAAGTGCTTAATACGCTTTTTTTATCTTCAGAATTATAGAACCTAAAAAAGGCGGTTTCCATACCATAGGCAAGGATAACATTAAAAAATGCCAGCCCGGCAAATACCAGCGATGTGGTACCGTAAGCATTTTCAGCAAGAACCGCAGTATACAAAGGGGTAAGCACAAAACTGAATATTCTGGGCACCACAGTGGCTATGCCATAAACGGCCGTTTGCTTAAACAGGTTTTTATAAACACTCAATGGTTGGGACTAATTTAATAAACAAAAGTAGGGATATTTTACAGCATTAAAAAGGGCTTGTAAAATTATACTTGAAAGTAGATTTAATTTCCAAACGATGTCTATAATATGCTATCGGGGCTTTCGTCGAAAAGGATATTTACATACCCTACCAATTATCTTTTGGATAATAATGGTGGTATTAGAAAGAATATAAGTATTTAAAATTTGATCAGGTTTTATGGGAAGAGAGGTTGTTATTGATTACCGTATTGCTTGCAGAATAGCAATCCCTTCTCTTCCATAGATTAATTTGCCTAATTCGATGGCAAAATTATCTATTGCATTGAGTTCAGCAATCAATTGCAAACTAACGGTATTGTTTGGTTTGTCCTCATCATTGAACAGTGTGTTTTCTTCTAAAATTACTTCGACGCCTACAAGTCCTGCATTATCCGGGGCGCGAAATTTCATAGTGCATTTTGATTTCTGATTATATGGTTCAGACCTGTAATATGTGTTACTGCCTATACAGTATCCAGTTAATGATTTTTCAAAATTGATTAGTGATTCATATGTATCATAAATTTCTACTGTGCCCATATACCTGCCATTACTTGCTTTGATTTGTAACTCTAAAATATCCGCATCTTTCCAAATTACCTCAAAAGCCAGAAAGCAAATACCTGTTTGTATGTTCATAATAGTTATACTGTGACATAAATATACAAAAAAAGGCTGCTCAAAATATGAACAGCCCTTCTCACTATGTTTGTTTGCAATCTTAGTTGTTAAGTGCTTCGGCACCACCAACAATCTCGAGGATCTCGCCTGTAATGGCGGCCTGACGGGCTTTGTTGTAGGTAAGCTTAAGCTGGTTTCTAAGGTCGGTAGCATTATCTGTTGCTTTGTGCATGGCCGTCATACGGGCACCGTGCTCAGAGGCAAAAGAATCGCGTATAGCTTTGTATAATTGCGTTTTTAAAGACAATGGTATAAGGCTAAGAACGATCTCCTCCTTAGAAGGTTCAAAAATATAATCAACAGCGGTGTTACTCTCTTTTGTAGTTGCAGCAGGAGCAAGCGGTAAAAACTGCTCTGTAAGTATAATTTGCGTAGCTGCATTTTTAAAGTGGTTGTACACAAGTTCTATCTTATCGTACTCACCGGCTACAAACCTGTCCATTAACGATTGTGCTGCTTGGGCAACATTCTCAAAAGTAAGGGCATCAAAAATACCGCTCTGGTTCTCTACAATAGTACAGCTCTTTTTAAGTACGTCGTTACCTTTTTTACCAATGGCTAAAACATCTACCTGTTTGCCGGCGTAAGCTTCCTGCAGGTTTTTAATTTGTTTTATAACATTTGCGTTAAAAGCACCGCACAAACCCCTGTTAGACGTTATGGCTACAACAAGGATTTTATTTACAGGGCGTTGCTCTGCAAATACTCCTCCTGTATCACCCTCCAGCGTAGCGCTAAGGTTTTGTAATAGCTCGGTTAGCTTTTCGCTATAAGGCCTCATAGCTGTAATAGCGTCCTGTGCCTTTTTAAGTTTAGCTGCCGAAACCATTTTCATCGCACTTGTAATTTGCATGGTCGATGAAACGGAAGCAATCCTGTTACGTATTTCCTTTAAGTTTGCCATTTTATAATAGTATTAAGTAGTGAGTATTAAGTATTAAGACAGAGCCTTTCTAAATACTCACTACTAAAATCTAAAAATCTAATTAATATTTTGAAGAAACTTCTACAGCTGCTTTTTCAAGAACATCAGTAATTTCATCTGTAAATTTACCGGCTTTAAGAGCGTTAAGCGTTTCACGGTGAGTAGCGTTAAGGTACTCAATGTAATTTTTCTCAAACTCTTTTACTTTATTTACAGGTACATTCCTTAAAAGGTTTTTAGAACCTGCATAAATAATAGCAACCTGGTCTTCTACAGTATAAGGGTCGTTAACCGCTTGTTTAAGGATCTCTACGTTACGGCGGCCTTTTTCGATAACACCAAGGGTTACCGCATCAAGGTCTGAACCGAATTTAGCAAAAGCCTCAAGCTCACGGAACTGTGCCTGGTCTAATTTAAGTGTACCGGCAACTTTTTTCATTGATTTAATTTGTGCATTACCACCTACACGAGATACCGAAATACCTACGTTGATTGCCGGACGTACACCTGAGTTAAATAAATCTGACTCAAGGAATATCTGGCCATCTGTAATTGAAATTACGTTTGTTGGGATATATGCAGAAACGTCGCCCGCCTGTGTCTCAATAATAGGAAGTGCTGTTAACGAACCACCACCTTTAACGATTGGCTTAAGCGAATCGGGTAAGTCGTTCATATTTTTTGCGATATCATCATCAGCAATAACTTTAGCAGCACGCTCTAATAACCTTGAGTGAAGGTAAAAAACGTCTCCTGGGTAAGCCTCACGTCCCGGTGGCCTTCTAAGTAGTAGCGATACCTCACGGTAAGCAACTGCCTGTTTAGAAAGATCATCATAGATAATAAGTGCAGGACGGCCTGTATCGCGGAAGTACTCGCCTATGGCAGCACCTGCAAACGGAGCATAAACCTGCATAGGAGCAGGATCTGATGCGTTAGCAGCCACAATTACAGTATAAGCCATTGCACCTTTTTCTTCAAGGGTTTTAGCTATACCTGCAACAGTAGAAGCTTTTTGGCCTACTGCTACATATATACAGAATACAGGTTTACCTGCATCGTAAAATTCTTTTTGATTAAGGATGGTATCGATACAAACCGTTGTTTTACCGGTTTGACGGTCGCCAATAACAAGCTCACGCTGGCCACGTCCTACAGGGATCATAGCATCTACCGCTTTAATACCTGTTTGTAATGGCTCGGTTACCGGCTGGCGGAAGATAACACCCGGAGCTTTACGCTCAAGTGGCATTTCATATAGCTGGCCACCTATAGGCCCTTTACCATCTATTGGGTTACCAAGGGTATCTACAACACGGCCTACAATTTGCTCACCTACGTTAAGTGATGCAATACGCTGTGTTCTTTTTACAGTAGAGCCTTCTGCAACACCTGTAGATGGGCCTAGCAATACTATACCCACATTGTCTTGTTCAAGGTTAAGAACAATACCTTCTAACCCGCTTTCAAACTCTACTAACTCACCATATTGTGCGTTAGACAGTCCGTATGCACGGGCAATACCGTCACCTACCTGAAGAACCGTTCCTACTTCTTCCAGTGTAGCACCCGATTCAAAACCGGACAATTGTTTCTTTAATATTGCTGAAATTTCAGCAGCTTTAATTTCTGCCATGTTTGCTTATAATTTAAACACTTAAGTGTGGTAAATACTAATTACTTAATTCTCTTTTTAGGGTTATCAGCCTGCTTGCCACAGAGGCATTAAATTGCTTATCGCCTACCCTTAGTATAAACCCGCCGATGATAGATGGGTCTACAATATTTTTAAGGGTTATTTTTTTATCAGATATCTCTTTTATCTTTTCCAGTACTTTGGCTTCAAGCTCCGGTGTGATTTCAAAAGCTGTTGTTACAGTAGCTTCTTCTTCGCCGTTAGCTGCGTCAAACTGTTGTTTGTACTGGCCCGCAATCTGCGCAAGTATCTCAAACCTTTGGTTATCAAACAGCAGGCGGAAAAGCCCCTGCGTAATACTTTGGGTGTTTGCAAATACCTCTGTAAGTACCGATTGTTTAGCCGCTGCCTTAACAGTTGGGTTATTGATAAAATCGTACAGCTCTGTATTGTTGTTTATGGTTGCAGCAATAAGGGCCATGTCATCATTTACCTGCGCTGCTGCGCCGGTGGCCTGTGCCATTTCCAGTATTGCCTTAGCATATCGTATTGCAGCTCTTGAACCTGTCATAACGATTGGATTAGTTTAATTTTACGTCATCAAGCATTTTCACAACAAGTGCGCTTTGTGCTTCTTTGTTAGACAGTTCTGTTTTAAGTAGTTTCTCGGCAATCTCTACAGACAGGCTTGATACCTGGCCTTTAAGTTCTGCCATAGCAGCGTTTTTCTCGCTGTTGATGGTAGCTTTTGCCTGCTCTATAATTTTATCGCCTGCTGCCTGAGCTTCCGCTTTAGCATCAGCGATCATTTTTTCTTTTATTTCGCGGGCTTCTTTCATCATCGCTTCCCTTTCGGCACGTGCCTCGTTAAGGATACGCTGGTTATCTGCCTGAAGGTTTTGCATTTCTTTACGGGCATTCTCAGCCGCAGAAATTGCAGATGCAATACCCACCTCACGCGCAGTAATAGCCGTCATGATTGGTTTCCATGCAAATTTCACCAAAAGTACGATAAGAACCAGCAGGATAATTGCCTGCCAGAAGAACAACCCGAATGAAAAATCGTTTACTAACTTTTCCATTATACTATCTTTATATTAGTTTTAATTAAATCAATTGTAAAAAGCATTTACCTGCAGCCAACCGCTGCAGGCTATGCTTTAATTTTATTAAGCTGCGAAAAGCGCTGCGAAAGCAACACCCTCTAAAAGGGCAGCGATAATGATCATGGCAGTTTGTATTTTACCGGCAGCTTCTGGCTGACGTGCAATAGCGTCCATTGCAGAACCACCTATTTTACCAAGGCCAAGACCAGCTCCGATTACTACTAAACCTGCTCCAACAATTCCTGGAATTTCCATAACTATTTGATTTATAATTAATTAATAAAGTTCTAAAATTATATTATTATCGGCTCCTCATCTGTGTGAGCGTCGTGGTCTTCTTCGTGGTGATGGTCCTGTACTGCCATACCAATAAATAGTGAAGACAGCATAGTAAATACAAACGCCTGAAGGAAGGCAACTAATATTTCGATAACAGAGATGAATAATGTTAAGCCAAAGAATGACGGGCCGGCAATCCAGTTTTTAAATACGAAGATCAATCCTAATAAACTCATTACTACAATGTGCCCCGCAGATATATTAGCGTAAAGACGTATTGTTAAAGCAAATGGTTTTGTAAGCGTACCTAATAATTCTATTGGTATTAAAACTATTTTCATTATTACGGGTACATCCGGCATCCAGAAAATGTGTTTCCAGTAATCTTTGTTAGCACTAAATTGCGTTACAATAAAAGTAAATAATGCAAGGCATAGAGTTATTGCAATATTACCGGTTACGTTAATACCTATTGGTGTTAGGCCAATAAGGTTGAGTATAAGGATAAAGAAAAATACAGTAAGCAGGTACCCCATAAATTTCCTGTATTTTTTCTCGCCAATGTTTGGTATAGCAACCTCATCTCTAATAAAAAGGATAAGCGGCTCTAATGCCCTGCCCATGCCTGTAGGTATTGGGCCTTTTTTGTATGATTTTGCCAAGCCTGTAAACAACAGAAACATTAGTATTGCAGTAAACAACATTGCCACAACGTTTTTAGTTATAGAAAAATCCATAACCTGTGGCGCACGGGGGTGGCCATGCTCATCAAGAGATAACTCCTCTGTAGCGCTGTTTAGCTTGTATATTTTTTCGTGGTGTAATGCATAGTAGTTACCTTCAACTTCGGCAACTTTTTCGCCATGGTGAAATTCTGAAGAAGAAAATACTTTTAAGCCGTTATCTAAAAGGATAACAGGAAGTGAAAAACCATAGTGCTCGCCTGTTGTCTCATCAGAAAAGAATACAAAGTCGTGAGAGTCTTTAAGGTGATGGTCTATAAACGCTTTTATCTTGCCTTTTTTGTCGGCTGGTGCATGTTCACCTTCATGGTGACCAGCTTCGGCATGGGCGGCAGCCTCTCCATGTACGTGGGTAGTATCAGCAGCCGGATTAGCGAAAAATAAAGAAGGAATTACAGCGATTAAAGCTGTTAATGTATTTTTGATTGATTTTCCAGTTAACACCATGTTGTAACTATCTTAATTTTACGGTCTTAAAATTTTGTGCAAAGGTACATTTTATATTAATATTTCAATGCACCGCGGTAAAATTTTTTAAGATAATTTCAGGGTATCTTCTCAATTATTGCTTATTGTTTAACAAACGTACTGTAAAATAAGCCTCTATTGCTAAAAACAGAACAAAAACCGCAAAGAAATTAGCTTTTTCTGTAGGAAATTCAATCGTTTTCGCCAATATAGGTTTTGCAAAAAAATAACTTGCTGCCATTTTTACCCCGGTTAAAAGAAGAAATGCATAGCCTACCTGTGCAACATTCTTCTTGCCGATTTTTGTGAGGATGGTTACTATTACTACAGTAAATATCCAAAAGAAAAGATATACTACAGGTATTGGGTAATGATAGGGTGCATGTGGAATAACATTAAAGTGTAAAAGAAAAAAATTGGCCACACAAAAAAGGATAGCCAATACACCTGTCTTTAAAAATATACTGAGATAATTTTTAGTCATTAAATTATTTGTTGAGTTGGTTTACCTGGCGAATAACATTATACATTGCTATTGCCACACCAAGTAATATAAAGATAATGCGGTAAATATTTTTAGGGTTAGGATACTGCTCATCTAACCATCCGCCGAACCAGGAAAACAAAAATATAACAATACCCATTTGCAGGGGAATGTTAATTAGCGCAATCCATTTATTGCGTTGCCGCTTATCCTGCTTGTTGTCGTTCATTTATTGCCAGTACGGGTTTAGAAGGGTTTTTCATGGCGCATGTAGCAGTAAATTCGGCGCCCGGCTCTACGGCAAGTTTGCCTACTATAACCTCTCCTGTTATTTGTGCTTTAGCTTTAACGCTTAGTAATTCTTCCACATCGATCTTACCATTAAACCTTCCCTCTATATCGGCATTTTTACACTTTATATCGCCGGTAATACTACCTGCCGGGCCTATTACAATTTTACCCGATGATATAAAATTACCTATTAGTTCGCCGTCCAGCCTAAAATCAGCCGCCGATGTAATGTCGCCTTTTATAAGCGTGCCTTCTACTATACGGTTAGTTTTACCAAGATTGTCTGTAGGGTTTTTAGGTGTTTTTTCGAACATGGTGTTTACTGTATTGGTTGGTATTCTGCAAAATTCTTTTTAACCTGTACCACCTTGTAATCTTCATTAGATATAACAACCGGGGTTTCGGTTATCTTGTATGTTTTATAGTCTTTAAGGATGCTTATAGCATCTACAGCAGCCAGCTTATTAATAAGGCCGTGTATTACTATAAAGTTCTCATTCGTGGTGTAAATATCGTTAGAGAGGGTAATGTTGTTGTTGTTACCGTCTTTAATAAATTGCAATATCTTATCGGTAAGCGGTTTTATTTTAGGGTCGTTAGGTGCAAACTTAAATATAAGTTTATATGATACCGGTGTTTGCCCAAAAGCAAGCTTATCAAGCGTAGGTACTTCTTTCTTTAAAATTTCATCGGCTTGTTTGCCTTCGCTGCTGTTAGGGTAGGTAAGGGCAACATAATTAAGCGCTTTTTTATA
Organism: Flavobacterium zepuense; assembly: GCF_007097145.1. Classification (GTDB taxonomy): domain Bacteria; phylum Bacteroidota; class Bacteroidia; order Flavobacteriales; family Flavobacteriaceae; genus Flavobacterium; species Flavobacterium zepuense. The sequence continues at coordinate 178,539 of NZ_VJVZ01000012.1, forward strand.
CTCTTCAAGCCCTTGCAGCCTGCCGGTTATCCTGGCTTTAAGCAATTCAAATTTAGACACTATCTCCTCACCGGTAAATGTATCAATGTAGGTTTCGGTTTGTATAGCCGCTTCCCTCACATCGCCCGACTGGTATTTTTTATACAGTGCTGCATAAATAGCCTCAGGCGTTCCATTTATAAGATTATCTGAGGCAGGATTACGGATCATCTCGGCATAACGGCTGTCAGGATACTCAGTCAACACCTGTTGCTTGTAAGCCTCGGCCTTAGACGGATCTATGATCATGTAAATTTTATACAAATTGTATTTAGATGGCAGTATAAGGCGCTCTTCAGGGTTGTTTTTAAGCAGTCCTTCAAATTTAACTGCGGCGCGCTTATATTCTTTAAACTTATCGTTATAAATATTACCTAACTGATAGTAGGCAAAATTGCGTTCTTTAGCAAGGCTGTCTATTACTTTTTGCTCCGTTGGTAATTGTGATATGTAAAAGTTTGGAGTATAACGCGGATCTACCTTTTCTTCTTTACTTTTATCCGAAAGGCTATCGCCTGCATTAGTCACATCATCGTCTTCACCGGAATTTAAACCTTTACCGCGCATTTCTGACACTACACGCCAGTTATCAGCATCGGGCCTGCTCCCCCATCGTTTTTGGAACTCCAGTTTCCCGAAAGACACTGTAGAAGGATTATAGAACGGAAAGGCTACACTGGCACTGGTTTGCATACCTGTTCCTGTTCCTCCGCCACCTGCACCATTTGAATTAAGTACTGCGGAGTTTCTTGATAACGCTTTGGCATCAACAGTACCGCCAAACTTAGAAAGCGACTGGTTGTTGCTATTATCATCGCCAAACATTCCCGGCCTTGCACCGGCACCTGCCCCTGAGTTTGCATTTGCAGCCATGTTAGCCTGCCTCCTGGCCTCTTCTTCAAGTTTTTTACGGGCAAGCTCGTCCTGAATTTTAAGCTTCGCAATATAATCTTCATAGTACGTTACCTTGCCATCCGGACTCATGGCAACAACATTTAAAATACTGTCGTGATTTTGGGCTATGGCTTCATATTTAATAACATCACCCAGGTTTTCTCTTTTCTTTTTAATGCCCCTATACTCCCTGCCTTTATTATCAAGGTAAACCAATGTACTATCATAGTATTTGCCTGCACTTACATAAACGGCATCTTCAAAATACATCTCGGCAATATTCCTGTAGCTTGATGCAACAAGGTATTTGTCTTTGGATTTTTTCCTTAAGGAATAGTTGTAATACTCTACAGCTTTGTCGTTAATTTTTTGCTTGTCATAAAATAACCCTACCTGATAATTTATAACATCTAAATACGGCCTGTTTTCGCGGTCTTCAAGCAGGTCGCGGTATTTTTCCATAAAGGCAAGCGTGTCGCCGGTTTTGTAATTAAACTGGCCTGCCTGCATAGCATGGGCCTGTATAACATACATTCTTGGCGATTTCCTTTTCATATCTATAACGCTCTGGTAAGCGGCATAAGCACTGTCCGGCTGATCCATCTTAGAAAAAAGCTGCCCCAGTATAAAACGGTAACGGGCTTTTTTCTCGTTGTCTTTTGTAGATATTATGGCCTTGTGCAATAAGTAAACAGCGCTGTCTTTTCGCTCTGTTTTAATATAAGCCTGGGCAAGCATAGCATTAGCATCGCTGTACACCTGGCGTTCCATTACGGGGCCTTTTTCTTTTAATAGCTTGTTAAGGTTTTTAATGGCTACACCATCATTATCAAGCCTTATGTTGGTTTTTTCTTTCCACACTTTGGCTTCATCAAGCCTGTCGCTTGCGGGTGATTTAAGCAATATATAGTTAAATGCCTCTATAGCAGGTATAAAACGATTGTCATAGTAACGTGATTGCCCCAGCAAAAGGTGGGCTTCATCCATTTGCGGATTGCGCTCGCTACCCCCTATATACATAGAGTGTTTTTGTATGGCCTTTGTAGCTTTTTCCTCTGCCCTTTTAAAATTAGGATTCTCTTTATCCGTAGGCTCCATTTCAGCTGCAAGGGGCTGCATACGCTCTACCGTTAAAATATCCCAGTAATTATCTGCATAGGTGGTTTTAAGGTCGTTAATACCGGCAGCAAGGGCATTATTGCCATTAAACAGCACGTTATACTCGGTAGTTACCGCATGGTAATTGCGGTTTATACGGGTATCTTTTTTTGTAGAACAGGCAATCAGCAGGCCACCCATTCCAACAGCAATAATATATTTATAGGTACTGGTTTTCAATGTAAAAGATTTTTATCCTTAACTTGTAAAATCCCCTTTTAGTATAGGGAGGGGTAAAAATACACTTCTTTTTGATAAGAGAAATGTTTTTGGCAAAAAAAATCCCCACATATAGCGGGGATGTACTTTTACACTGCAAAAAACTCTTCGAGCTCAGTTAGCGTTTCAGCCGATGTTTGTATGTCTTTTACCACCTGCCCCTTGTGCATGGCAACAATACGGTTGCTAACCTCGGTAGTATGGGCAAGGTCGTGGCTGGAAACCAGTATGGTTACATCGCCGCTTTCGGCCAGGTCGGTAATTATTTTTTTAAGCCTGAACTGCGTGGTTGGGTCAAGATTGGCGAAAGGCTCATCTAAAATAATAATTTCAGGATTGCCAATAAGCGTAGCTATAATGCCCACCTTTTTTTGGTTACCCTTACTAAGGTCGCGCAGGTACTTTTTATTGTTGAGTATTTCTCCGTTAAAAAAGTCTTCATGCTTGCGTAAAAGCGCATCTACCGTGGCTTTGTTCTGGTTTCTTAATTCGCCGATAAAGTAAAAATACTCTTCGGGCGTGAGGTACCCAATTAAAAAAGTTTCGTCTAAAAATGCCGCTACCAAGGGTTTCCAGGCTTCGCTCTTGTTTACCTGTATTTCTTTTATTTTAACCTCGCCGGTAGTGGGCTCTATAAGATCGAGCAGCAGGCTAAAAAGCGTAGTCTTTCCTGCACCGTTATTACCCACAAGGCCAAAGCTTTCGCCTTTATTAATTTTTAAATGCTCTATATTAAGTACGGTATTGCCGTTATATGTTTTGCGTAGGTTGGTAACTTCTATCATTATAATTGATTTTTTGAGGGATGATTAGTTCTTTTCTTTGTAGGCAGCTATGGTACTGTATTTTTGCGATTTATAAATGCGCTCTATTGCCTTAAAAGCAGCATTCCTGAAAACAAGGCCCAGTAATCCGGTACCTGCAATAAGCCCGTACCCTAATAGCGGGCCCTTTATATAATTGCCAATTACAAACAGTGCAATAGGCACCAGCATTTTAGGTAACGATATAATAAAGGTTTTTACATTAAAAGCATTTTTATCGCCAAAGGCCTGTTTGCTACTGCTAAGGTCTATAGGTGTTTTTATAAAAGCACCACCCAATAATACCAATAGCGAGTTTACACCAATGTTAAACACCGCACCGGCAATGATCATCAAATAAATTTCGAACCCAAAATACAGGTAAAATGATGCTAATGCTGTAGTTACTATCGTACCAATAACCATAAGCCACCATTTACTGGCAATGTATTCCCTGTACTGTATGTTCTGGCTCATCATTAGTTGGTAATAGGCGCTGTCCCAGCTTGGTACAAACTGGCCGAAGGTTAATAAAAACCCACCCGTAACAAATATAGAGGCAAAAACCTTCATGGGTTGGTTGTCATAAATCTCTATACCTCCAGTGTAAAATAATAAACCATAAAAAATAAACAACACACTCATTATTAATGTGGTTTTAGAGCGTTTGTTACGCAACAGGAGTTTAATATCATTCTTTAAAAAGGTACCCATGTTGCCAAAACGGTTAAGCCAGGTAAAATCCTGCGTTTGGGCAATTTCGTGCTTGCCTTTAAGGCCGGTATCTAAATACAGGTGCTTTGTAAGGAACTTGTGTGTAAACACCCAAAGCCCGGCTAAAACTGCTAACGGAATTAACGCCATATAATAAGTACTAAAAAGGTACTGGTAGTACACACCTGTTATAAGGGTAACATCAAAAACGCTGTAGTACTGCGAAATTGCAAAGGCTGCCATTAGTGCCATCACCGTTATAAAAAGCCAGCTCTTATTATTTATAAGTATATTAATAAGATTGTTGCAATATATCATAGCCCACATGGCAACCCACCACAATAGTACTCCAACAGGATCGTACCCGTGTGAAAGTAACACTATGCTAAATGGGATAAAAGAGAAAGCGTGCATTATTGTAAAAAAAGAGGCAAATGTTTTTGCCATAGCAAAGTTTACAATAGTGCTGCGCTTAACGGGCAGGTTAAGCAGTGGACGAATATTTATTACCGGCAGCTTTTGCATCATAACCCTAATGAGCAGATCGAAAGCAAAATAATAGACCATAAATTTATTTACTACCACAAGCGGATCCTGGTGCAGTTCTTCATCTATTATAAAGTAAACACCAACACCCAGGCCCAAAAATACTGCTATAAAATATAACGCGGCCAGCCCCATTAGTATTTTAAGGGCTAAGTTGGTACCAAAGGCAGAGGAACGGGTAAAGGCTTTCCACTCGAGCCAAAGAAATTTTTTAAACATGTAGGTAAGGTTTGGTTATGGCATTAGTAGCTTCTTTAGTCGAATGTTACAGTTTTTGACCGGAAATTTCTAAATTATATTCCGGGTAGGTAGCTTTAAGGTGTTCTTCGGCTTTCGCCGGAATTATAAAAAGCATTACATAGCTAAATATTGCTGTAAGTACTAAAAACACTGTAAGCATGCTTACTGTAAAGAAATTTACCTCTTTAAACGTAAATTGAAAAAATTGCAGCGGTATACCTATAAAACCTAAAATGCCACCGCAGTTGTATATAATTTCTTCAAAAAGCCATTTTGTTCCAGTGTCTTTAACCTTTTTACCGTATTTGCCCTTGTAATGTATTGTTTTATAAACTATAGTGGCAATCAGGCACATTTGTAAATAGATAAAAAAAGTTGGCTCGAACTCAAGAAGCTTGAAGGTTAGAAATGTTATCCCAAAAGTCAGGATAAGGTGTGGTAACTTAAAGAACTGTTTAAAATAGCCCCACATTAAGCGGTAGTACTTTTTGCCCAACGCTTTTTGCCGTTGGGCCACGACATCGCTAAAACCAAAAATGCCGAATTTTTTAAACTCGATATCTAAAGCTTCGGTAAAGGTTAAGTTTGGGCGTTGCAGCCAGATACCTTCAATGGCGTTGGCAAGGTGGTCTACCAGTTCTGTTTGTAAATCGTAGTATTCTACATAATGAGCGCGGGTAAAGGTATAGAGTTCATTTATCTGTTCAGCACTTACTTTCTTATCCATTGTAGCGAAGTTTATATTGCCTGTTAAACTGCCATATGGTTACATGCATTATTACAGATATCAGTAGTACAACAGCATAATACAAAGCAACCGTCATATCATTAGCTATTGTGGTTTGATAATCTACCATATAAATGGTTGGATATAGGATGATAAGATTAATAAAGCTAAAACCAAAGTCGAGCGAATGCTGATTTTTCCTCGTCAGTGCTTTATAAATAACGGGAGTAGAGAGTATACAGCTAAACGCAATAAAAAAATAGAACAATGCCATAACAGCATCTTCCCTCCCAAGCGACTTTATCAGGAACATTCCTAAAGCAAACATTGTTGCAAAAATTACAAGTGACCACGGCTTAAGCATATTGATAAAGAACTTTTTATAAGCCCTGCCCATAGCAATAAATATAAACCTGCGGTTGGTTTTTTTAAGTTCGCTTTTGTTTTGCAGCATATACCCTTTTAAGTGATGCTCAAACCGATCGTCTTTCTGCTCAAGATCAGCGGCAATATGGTCGGTCATCTCATAACGGATGTCGGCATAATTAATACCTATTTTAATCAGCGCCTTGTCTATAAGTTGTATTTGTTCGGCTGTTACTTTCATAGCTTAATATTGTAGGTCAGGATTAATATTTGGGGTAACCAATGTCTGCATGTTTTTAATAAATTCTTCCAGTTCGGCAAGGCGGTTTACTGTTTCTTTCTCACCGCTCTTTGTTAGCTTGTAATACTTACGCAGGCGGTTATCTACCCTTTCTACCTCTACATCCAGCAGGCCGTCTGCCTCCAGTTTATGTAGCGCAGGGTACAGTGCCCCCTCGGTAATATTAAGTTCGCCTTTGGTTATCAGCTTTACCTTTTGGGTAATCTCGTAACCGTACATTCGGCCGTTCTCTTCCAGCAGTTTCATAATAATGGTATTAAGGCTGCCCTTATATAATTGTGAGTTTTTCATGGTTTATTTTAAAAATTCAAATATACATAAATTTCTTATGCATAACAATCTTAAGTATTATTTTAGTGTTAGCATATTTTATTAACCTGATTGTAATGCGTATTTTTGCAGGAAATTTAATTGTAAGATGTCAACATTTCATCCACTTATTATAAAAGATGTAAAAAGGGAAACCCCTGGTGCGGTTTCTATTGCTTTTGAAATTCCTGCCAACCTGCGCGAAGATTATAACTTTACAGCGGGCCAATACATAAACATAAAGACCCAGTTTGAGGGCGAAGAGATACGAAAGGCTTACTCTATATGCTCGGCACCGGGCAGTGGCGAACTGCGTGTGGCTATTAAGGCCGTTAAAAACGGTGGATTCTCAGTTTTTGCCAACGAAAAACTTGCCGCCGGCGACAGTATGGAGGTAGGTACCCCCGAAGGTAAATTTACTTTTGAACCTAAACCGGGCCGCCAGCGTAACTATGCCGCTTTTGCTGCCGGTAGCGGTATTACACCTGTAATGTCTATCCTTCAATCGGTACTACAGGGAGAGCCTGAGAGTACGTTTGTGCTGGTTTATGGTAACAAATCGCCGGAGGAAACTATTTTTCATGACCTGCTGCATACACTGCAACAAGAATATGTAGGCCGCTTTTTTGTTCAGTTCGTGTATAGTAAAGCCCGTGCCGAAGGCTCACTTTTTGGTCGTATAGAGCGTGCTGCCGTGAACTTTGTAATTAAGAACAAGCACAAGGAAAAAGAGTTTGAGAAATTTTACCTGTGCGGGCCTGAAGAAATGATACTTACCGTGAATGAAGTGCTTAAGGAGCACAACGTACCGGAAAAGAACATTAAGTTTGAGCTTTTCTCTACCCCTATTGCCGAGAAAAAAATTACCGAAAGCCTTGATGGCCAAACCAAAGTTACTGTTCTTGTAGATGATGAAGAGGTTACATTTGTAATGCCTAAAGAAATGACCTTGCTGGATGCAGCCCTAAAACAGGGTGTAGATGCACCGTATTCGTGCCAGGGAGGTATTTGCAGCAGCTGCATGGCACGCATTAAAAATGGTACTGCCGAGATGAAAAAGAATGCCATACTAACCGATAGCGAAATTGCCGAAGGCCTTATACTTACCTGCCAGGCACACCCAACATCACCGGAACTGTATGTAGATTATGATGATGTTTAAAAGCACCCATGTGATATAAACGAAAAGCGCCCTGAGATCCAGGGCGCTTTTTTGTGGGTATATTTTGTGTTTGTTTTTACTTTGCTACTTCTATGGTAACCTTTAGTTCGCCGTGGTTTTTATTGTCGGCAATTTCCATAAAGGCTTTTTTAGAAAGGTCAATATCTTTACCTGCCGAAAATGGCCCCCTGTCGTTTACAGTAACAATAACCGACTTGCCGTTGGCTTTGTTGGTTACTTTTACTTTAGTGCCAAAGGGTAGTTTTTTGTGGGCAGCGGTATTTTTGCTGTTACTGAATTTTTCTCCGCTGGCCGTTTTCTTACCGTTAAATTTATCGGCGTAGTAGGAGGCAACTGCGCTGCTATCATAACTCTTGTAAGAACCTTTAGAGGCACCACATGATGCAAGCAAAAGGGCACAAAAACAAAGCAGTGCTATGCGTTTTGCCATAATTATGCTTTCTCTATAATTTCTATCTTAACCTTGAATGATCCTGAACCTTTGTTAGAGGCAATTTCCATATAGGCTTTTTTGGTAAGGTCTATTTCAAGTTTTTTGCTAAACGGACCACGGTCGTTAACTTTTACATCTACAAATTTACCGTTGTTCTCGTTTGTTACTCTAACCATAGTGCCAAATGGCAATTTCATGTGGGCTGCGGTATATTTAGTATTATGAAATTTCTCTCCGCTGCAGGTTTTCCTTCCGTTAAATTTATCTGCGTAGTAAGTGGCTAATGCACTTTGTTTGTAAAGGGTAAGCTTGGTTTCTTCGGTTTTAACCGTTTTAACTTCGGTCTCTGTAGTATCGGCAACCTTAATTGCCATTGTTTTATTCTCTTTTTTTACCGGGGCAACATTTACTGTTGAAAAACCTGTTATAACACATAATAACACTGCGGTACTGAAAATGATAATACTATTCTTCATAATAATTATAATTTTTTTGTCCTTATTAACAATATGCCATCGGCTAAAAAAAGCTTTAAGGAAAAGCTTAAGCCGCGGTTAGCTGAACCACTGACCCCAAGGGATCCTGCTTAAAAGCAGTACTAATGCTATGGCATACATGTATCCTATTTTCTTAAATTTTGCGGTAGCATCATCCGCTTTTTTATGTTTAGACCAGCCTATGGTTATCAAAGCAATGGCAATGATGTTAACAAGCGGGTGCTCTACAAAAATTAATCGTAAATAACTGTCTTTCATTACACCGCCCATACCGGCAACTTTTGCAAGTTCAAGTTTAGGGTTAACAAAGAGCAGTATGACACCAATAACCAATTGCACGTGCGAAAATATAAGAGCCAGCATGGCAATACGTTTGTCCTGGGCAGTAAAAGGCCTTTTAGTTGCCAGTCCTGCAAACGAATTTAATGCTGCAATTAATAACAGTCCTAATACTCCAAATGCCCAATAGGAATGAAGATCTAAAACAGTTTCGTACATGGTTTTTGTTTTGTTGGAAAAGCAAATATAGGGAACACATGTAATAAAAACTGCACTAAAACTTAGTTAAAGACTATTTTAGAATGAATCTAAACTGAATTTTAGTTAATATAAATTCTATTTATAAAAATATAATTTAATTTTTTAGTAAAAATTATAATTTTTAAAACCAAATAGAGCCATAAATTTATGAGTGCCCGAAAAATTTATATAGCCTCAAAAAGCTTACCCGGCAGCGGCCGGATAACTCCTTTAAGCTCCATAGTAAGCAGCAAAGATGACAGCCTGAAAATGGGCATTTCACATTGCAGCGCTATAATATCCATAAGCTCTTTGCCATTTTTTAGGAGGTAATCATACACTTTTTGCTCATCGGGTTCCAGCGAAACAAAAAGCTGTTTTTGTACAGGCTGTATCTTTTTTTCTTCCAGCTGCCAGTTGAGGATGTATATAAGGTCGGCAGCATTGGTAAGCAGGTTAGCGCGCTGGCTTTTTATAAGGTTGTTGCAGCCCATGCTGTACTTATCGGTAACGCGGCCTGGTACTGCAAAAACATCACGGTTATAATCGTTAGCCACATTAGCGGTAATTAACGACCCGCCTTTTTCGGCACTCTCTATTATAATAGTAGCTTCGCTAAGGCCGGCTACAATGCGGTTACGCTTTACAAAATTTTCTTTATCGGGGTTTGATGTACTCCAGAACTCGGTAAGGAAACCACCATTCTGTTCCATGGCTGCCACATACTTTTTGTGCACTTTAGGGTACACCTGGTTAAGCCCGTGTGCCACCACGCCTATGGTTTGCAGGTTTTGCTCCATAGCTACCTGGTGCGCAAAAATATCTACCCCATAAGCAAAGCCGCTGGTAATAACAGGGTTTAATGGAGCAAGGTCTTCAAGAAGCTTGCGGCAAAAGTCGGCGCCATAGCTGGTCATCTGGCGGGTACCCACAATACTAATGGTTTTACGGTTGGCAAGGTCTATGTTGCCCGATGAAAACAAAACCACCGGCCCGTCTATACAATGCTTAAGCCTTTCGGGGTAATTACTGTCTAAATAATACAGGGGTTTAATGCCATGATCGCGCACAAACTTAACCTCGCTTTCGGCAAGCTTAAAAACCGATGTATTCCTTAAATTATTATATAGTACTTCTCCTACGCCTTCAATAGCCAAAAGTTGCATTTTTTTAGCTTTAAACACCTCTTCGGCGCTGCCCAAGTGGTTAATCAGCTTTTTAGCTACAATATCGCCCACACCTTCTACACGCATCAGCGCCAGCGTATTAAGTAAATCGGTATCCGTCATCAAAAAATGTAATTGGCAGTTAATTAGTTACTTGGTATTGTTAATAACATTTGTGGATAAAATTTTGCATTCGCCACGCTTTGTTTAATTTTGTTGTTATGATGATAGAAAAACACATATCGGCTTTATTATACCGTTACCAGTGCGTTACCGTTCCCGGTTTTGGCGCGTTCCTTACAGAGATACGCCCATCGTATTTAGATGCAAATTCGCATACCTTCTATCCTCCAAAAAAACTCGTTTCTTTTAACGCGAATGTAAAAAATAATGACGGGCTTTTAGCCAATCATATCGCCCTGCAGGAAAAAATTTCTTACAGCGCTGCGGTTCACGCCGTTGCCGTTGCTGTAGAAGACTGGAAGCAGGTATTGAATAACTATGACATTATTACGCTTAAAAACCTGGGCGAGATAGGGCTTAACGCCGAAGGCAGCCTTGTTTTTACTCCGGATGTGCCTGTTAACTACCTTACTGAGGCTTTTGGGCTTAGTGCAGTAGTTGCTTCTGCCGTGAGGCGCGAAGAACTCAAGGCAGAAGTTGAGGCTTTAGAAGAAAGAGCGCCTATTATATTTACGCCTGAGCGTAAACGCAGTTACTCCTACCTTAAATATGCAGCCGTATTTGCAGTGCTTACCGGTGCCGGTGTTACAGGTTTTAAAACCTACCACGACCAGCAGGTAGAAATACAAACCCTTGCCGTACAAAACTCGGTACAGGAAAAAGTACAGCAGCAAATACAGCAGGCTACCTTTTTTATAGATAACCCGCTACCTGCCGTAACGCTTCCGCTAAAAGTTGAAGCGCCTGCAAACACGCCGTACCACGTTGTGGCCGGTGCTTATAAAAGTGAGGCTAATGCCGATAAGGCCGTTGCCCAGCTTATTGCGAAAGGCTTTAAGGCACAAAGGCTGCAGCCGAATAAATTTGGCTTATACCCGGTATCTTACGGTGGTTATGCTACCTATGCCGAGGCACAAACCGGTATGAGGCAAATACACAAAACCGACAATCCTGAAGCCTGGCTGATGGTAAAAAAATAAACTAAAAAATCAATTCTCCGTACCGGGGGATTTTTTTTGGCTGTTAGCGTATCTTTGCACAAAAAAAGTATGCAGCCAAAACACCCTATTGACTCTGTATGTATAATGACCGATATTGTACTGCCGGGCGAAACCAATCCGTTAAACAACCTATTTGGGGGTGAGCTCCTTGCCCGTATGGACAGGGCTGCAAGTATTGCCGCACGCAGGCATGCAGGGCATATTGTGGTAACAGCATCGGTAAACCATGTTGCGTTTAACCGCTCTATTCCGCTGGGCAGCGTAGTTACTATAGAAGCAAAGGTGTCGCGCACATTTACCTCATCTATGGAAACTTTTATAGATGTATGGATAGAAGACCGCGAAAGTGGCGAGAAAACAAAGGCTAATGAGGCTATATATACTTTTGTAGCGGTAGATGACCAAGGCAAACCCGTTCAGGTGCGCCCCATAGAGCCGCAGACCGAAATTGAAAAACTTCGTTATGATGCAGCACTCCGCAGGAAACAACTTAGCCTGGTGCTGGCCGGTAAAATGAACCCGCATGATGCTACAGAGCTTAAGGCTTTATTTATGTAAGCAAAAATTGAAATAGCAGGATAAAGAACTATCTTTATTGTAAAATACACCAAAATGAACTATAGCACAGTAAAAAATATTATTGCAACGCTTATTATTAGCTCGTCATTATGCTTTGTAAGCTGTAGTGCCGGTATACGTACTACCACAAATAGCCCTGCGGCTAAGTCTTCTAAAAAAATGCCTCCGGGGCAGGCCAAAAAACTTAACGGAGATAAAAGCGCTAAAAAATACGCTCCCGGACATAATTAAACTATAACTGTTGATTCCTAAGCTACACGACACAAATACTGACTTATGAAGGCAGGTTTTACAACATGTAGGCTGATCGTGCACCGCAAGGCATTATTTATGTAATAAATAAATCATATACTCTCCCAAATCCCGCTTTATAAGCGGTTTTTTTTTTACAAAATATGGATATTTCAACTAAAGGGATTCACAATTACAAAATATCAAACATTTTATAGATTACGATTTTTAATCTTCATAAATTTAGTATTTTTATAACATTACTACACACTTATTAATATACTACATGTTATGAAAAGAAAATTACCCTTCTATTTATTATTTGGATTATTGGGGGCTACAGCAAGTGCCCAATCCTACCAGCCGTTAACGGTTAGCTCCGGCTATACTGCCGACGTTATTGCTAACGGAGCCGGATCGGCAGCGCTATCTACCACCCAGCCCGTAGATAATGCCAACTTTGCCTTTATGAGCAACGATTTTTTACCGGCCACCATTACCACACCGCCTTCCTACGGTTTACCGGCTACGGGGTTAATAAACTCGCTGGCTACAACCGGCCTAACCTTCCAGATGGCATCGTTAAGCAGTAACAATTCGCTAAGAATAGGCGCTACAACCGGTGCAACATCGGGTACGCTTGCTTTTTCTAACGGCGGGCAGTTTACAAAACTATATGTACTTGCTACATCGGGCAGTGGGGCATCAACCATTTCGGCCCTTATTACTTTTGATGACGGTACCACACAATCGGCAACATCACTTTTAGTGCCCGATTGGTTTTTTAGCACCGCACAGCCTATCGCCGCCCAGGGTTTTGGCCGCGTAAATACAACCAACAATGTACTTGAACCCTCTGCAGCCGACCCAAGGCTTTACCAGATAACGCTAAATATAGATGCCGCTAACCAAATTAAAGATGTGGTTAGCGTTCAGTTTACCAAAACATCTACAGCAGAAGGTGTGGTAAACATTTTTGGCGTTACCGCCGAAGTGTTGCCTACCTGCCCGGCACCAAGCGCATTGGTTGCAACAACAGGGCCATCAAACGCAGCGGTTAGTTTTACAGCTGCAATTGTACCACCCTCAGGCGGGTATGATTACTATTACGCTACTACAAACACTGCCCCTACCACAACTACAACACCATCGGGCACTATACCAACAGGAACTTCGGTAAACTTCCCAACGCTTATAACTGGCCAAACCTATTACTTTTGGGTACGCTCTAATTGTGGCGATGGCGATACCAGTGCATGGGTAGGCACAACGTTTACTACGGGCCAGGTAACATCTACCTATACTGCCGGCGATATAAGCACCATGTATAATGATGATCCTACAGTAACATCTGCCACATCATGTCCGGGTACACTTTCCGTAACGGTTCCGGCGGGCTATCAAATAGCATCGGTGGCAACATCGTATACAATGACGTCTTTAAATAATGGTTACCAGTCAGAACAGCGCAGTATGTTGTATTGTACCACAACCAGTCAGGGCGAAACCAGCCTTGCGGCAGGTAGTGGCTTAGTAGGCACATACAGCTATAACCGTACCGGCCTTACTATTGCTAACGGTGCAACAGGCACAGTTAACTTTGAGCTTAGGGCATGGAGAATGTGGGGCGATTTTTTAGAGACCGGCTGCGGTACTCAATACAATAAAGTTAATAATAATAGCTGGATGGTAACCGTAACCTATACCTGCCTGCCTCCTGCCGCACCTGTGGCAGAAGCCCAAACATTATGTGGTAATGCTACCGTAGCCGACCTAACCGCTACAGGTACAGGTGAGACACCAATGTTTAACTGGTATACTACTGCCACCGGTGGTTCTCCGCTTGAAGATTCTGCATCGCTTACAACAGGCGTATATTATGTATCTCAAACAAACGGCACCTGCGAAAGCGCAAGGCTGCCAGTAGATATTACTTTAGGCACTGCACCGGGTGCTCCTGTTACAACTGTAACACAAACGCGTTGTCCTGGTGCTACTGTAGCAAATTTATATGTAGACCCTATGGTAAATGCCACTGTTGTATGGACGTATAATGGAGTAGTTGTTACTCCCGATGCAGTTTTAGAAAGCGGAATTTATGAAGTTACCCAAACATTAAATGGCTGTACAAGTTTACCAAGCACTGTAACGGTTACAATAAGCGCAACAGCTGCACCAACGGTTAATAACCAGTCGGTTTGCGAGGGGGCTACCGTTTCTAACATAACTATGGGTGTACTTATAGGCGCTACCGTTACTTACTATGAAACGGAAGGCGGCGAACCAATAAGCAGTACTACCGTATTAGAAAACGGTACGTATTATTTATCGCAAACCCTTAATGGTTGTGAGAGTGCTACCGTTCCTTTTGAAATTACTGTAAACGCAATACCCGATGCGCCAACAGGTACTTATGAGCAAACCTTTGCAGCGGGTGAGACTTTATCAGACCTTGAATTAGATTATGCTACAGGCGCTACGCTTACATGGTACACGCAAACCCTTGAGGGCGATTATGAAGTTATACCGGTAGATACAGCTCTTGAAGAGGGTTTTACTTACTATGTAACACAAACCACCAATGGGTGCGAAAGCGATTATTTTGAAGTGACTGTAACTATGGATGTTGTAGGCACTGATAAATTTACCTTTAAAAACCTAAAAGTATACCCTAACCCGGCTACTGATATAGTAACTGTTGCAAACAGTACTGCAATAGAACGCGTAACGGTTACTAATTTATTAGGACAGCAAGTACTTAGCCAGGATGCTAATGAGTCGGTAATTAATATTAACCTTACTGATTTATCGTCAGGAACTTATATCTTAAACATTACATCCCAGGGTGCTAATGCTAATGTGAAAATCGTTAAACAATAGCGAAGACCCACATAAAATATACCCTTTAAGCCTCTGCCTTTGTAGAGGCTTTTTTTTATGATTTCTTTAACATATTTGTGATTATACATTACAACCTTCACAAATATTGTTACAATTAATAAAAATGTTAGGGTTTTCTTAATAAAACCTGTTAATAATAATTACTTTAGTTGCATTATTAACTTTACTACTATTTCTTTTTAAATTATGAATTTAAAGCTACACCACCTATTTTTTGGTATCATGCTTTCGTTTGCCCCGGCAAACGCACAAGAGTATGAACAGTTAACGGTAACAGGCTACAATGCCGACGTTATCGCTAACGGCGTTGGTTCGGCAACATCGTCTACTACATCACCGGTAGACAACGCCAACTACGCATTTATGAGTAACGACTTTTTGCCGCCTACTCTAACCACACCGCCCACTTACGGATTACCTGCAACAGGTTTAATAACCTCTCTTGTTGCTGCTACCCCGGGCTTAACGTACCAGCTTGGGCCATTATCGGGCAACAACTCGCTTCGCTTTGGTGTAACCGGCGGGGCATCTACAGGGACCATAAGCTTTACTAATGGTGTAGAAGCCACAAAACTTTATATACTGGCTACATCCGGCAGTGGAGTTTCTACCTGTACTGCGATCATTACTTTTGATGATGGCACTACACAAGCCGTAGCGGCTTTTACCGTGCCCGATTGGTTTAACTCTACAAGCCAGCCTATTGCAGCACAAGGTTTTGGCCGTGTAAATACTACAAATAATGGTATTGAGAGTGGTAACGGTACTAACCCAAGGCTACACCAGATTACTTTTAATATCGATTTGGCTAACCAAAGTAAAACGGTAAGCAGCATTCAGTTTACAAAAACATCTACAGGCGAAGGTATTATAAACGTATTTGGCGTTACTGCCGAAGAAGTGCCTGCCTGCCCGGTTATTGCAAGCACATCATCTGCAACGGCATCTTCTACTTCTGGCATTATAAACTGGACGCTTTTTACAGCAGGCCAGGGTACGGCTGCAACAACATATACCCTTGAGGTATACACCGATGCAGCTTATACAGCGCCTATAGCCGGTTCGCCATTTACAGGCATTACGGCTAACTCGTATACACTAACAGGATTAACGTTTGAAACCCAGTACTACTATAGGGTTAAAGCCAATAATGGTAGTTGTGATTCTCCGTTTGTAACAGGTACCTTCTCGCCTGCGTATTGTCTTCCTTCTAAATCAGGCACATCTACTTTGTATTATATTAGTAATGTTGCCACAACAGGCGGGTATACTAACTTTAGCAACACTACTGCCACAAGCGCAACAGCAGGCTATACTAATTATGCTGCAACGCAAATAGTAAGCAAACCCGCCGGTACAAGTTTTAACTACAGCATAACAAGGGGCAGTACATCTACAACACTTGGTGTTTGGGTAGACTGGAACAATGACCTTGATTTTGATGATGCCGGCGAAACCATTGCTACTTACGGCGGCGGATTTTCGGGCCAGCCACTTACCGTTACAGGTACTATTACCATCCCTGCCGGTGCCGCAACAGGCAATTACAGGATGAGGGTACGTTCTACCGTATACACAAACACGATTGCATCATGTGGTGTACTTACCAACGGTGAGGCAGAAGATTATACTATAGAAGTAGTAACACCACCGGCAGATTGTATTACACCTGATGCCCCAACGGTTACACTTACTAACATAACGGGTACAAGCCTTGACGGTACAGTAGTTATGCCAACAACAGCACCAACAGGTTATATACTTGTTCGCAGTACTACACCTACCCTTACAGCCCAGCCTGCTACAGGTGCAAGCTATGCAGTAGGAAGCACAGTGGGCGGAGGCCGTGTAATTTCGGCAGGTGCTACCATCAGTACATTTACTGAGTTTTTAAACAACAACACGCACTATTACTACTTTATATACGCGTATAACGAAAACGGCAGTGCCTGTTTTGGACCTAAATACAGCATTGCCGGCACGGCAGATGCTACTACATGCGCCGGTGCTGCAACAGCAGTAGGTGCATTTGATGTAACGGCTGCTTCGGCTAACCTTACCTGGACATCTATTGTTGGGCCGGGCGGTACTGCTGCAACCTATACTGTTGAAGTGTATACCGATGCTGCTCTTACAGCTTTGTTTGGTACGTATACCTCAACAACGCCATGGTACGCTCTAACCGGCTTAGCTAACGGATCTACGTATTATTTCCGTGTTAAAGGAGAAACTACAGCATGTGATAATGATGCATGGTCGGCTCCCGTAAGTTTTATAGCAGTAAACAACTATACGCCAATATCGGTTACCGGCTTTAACTCCGATGTTATTGCTAATGGTAATGGTGTGGCTAACCTATCTACTACTAATGCAGTAGATGCGGTAGACAACGCTTATATGTCTTTAGATTATAAAGCTACTGCGGCGGCATCTGCGGCAACATTTGGCTTACCGGTAAACAGGCGCTTAACAGGTAACGTTGACGGCTTAACGCTATTACTACAGGATTATTCAGGCAATAACTCCCTTAGAATACCTGCACAAAATACCAATGGCACACTAACGTTTACTACTCCGGTAAAAGCGAGTAACCTATACTTTGCTGTAACATCGGGTAGTGGTACGGCTACAATTTCTGCCGAAGTACTATTTAGCGATGGTACATCTCAAACACAAACAGGCCTTAGTGTATTAAACTGGGATAATGCTGCTACGGCGGCTTCACCGGCACTTATAAATGCTATTGGCCGTGTTAACAGGGCTAATACTGTAGGTGCTCCGGACGGACCGGGCGCATTTAAAGTATTCCAGTTAACAATGGATATTACGGCTGAAAACCAGTCGAAATTAATAACCGGCGTTAAATTCACTAAAACATCTACAGGTGCTACAGAACCTGTGCCTCATGTATTTGCCATCTCTGCAAAAACTATAAATGAGTGCCCGGTACTCGCTGCTACCACTGCAACAGGAATATCTAACGGAGGTACTATTGCTTACACCCTTACAGAAACAAGCGGTGCTCCAACATCGTATACTGTTGAGGTTTATACCGATGCAGCATTTACTACAGCAGTTACAGGTTCTCCTTTTACAGGAGTTACTGCAACTACGTATACTGCTACCGGCTTAAGCCCGCTTACAACCTACTACTATCGCGTTAAAGCGCTTAACAGCAATTGCGTTTCAGACTATGTTACAGGCAGCTTTACCACGCTTGATGGTTGTACAACCCCTGCGGTACCAACTGCTGTTGCACAAACACTATGTACAGGCGCTACAGTAGCTAGCCTTGTGGCTACAGGTGTAACCGGTGCTACTATTAAATGGTATGCTAACGAAACGGGAGGCGATGTCCTTGCCGGTACAACAGTACTTACAGCCGGTACGTATTATGTATCACAATCGGTTGATGTTTGCGAAAGCGCAAGGGTTGCCGTTGTAGTTACTTTAAACACTACTGCCGCTCCTACTGCCGCTGCACAAACTTTCTGTGCAGGTGCAACGGTTGCCGATCTTGACGCCACTACCCTTACAGGTGCTACTGTTACATGGAGCGCTACCGAAGGTGGTGCA
>NZ_VJVZ01000013.1 GCF_007097145.1 Flavobacterium zepuense
CATAACCTACCCTGAAGGGGCGGTGACCAAAGAATTTAAAGCACACTTTACCCTGAAAAGGTAACAATCCAACAGGATAATAGTTAATACAAGGACAACCCCACGTTTTCACGCGGGGTTGTTTGTTTATGGGTAGAGACGCAATGCTTTGCGTCTGGCGTAATGTATAAAATGTTTTTGGAGACGCAGTGCTTTGCGGGTCCAACAATACATCCAATTTGTTAATCAGAATGGGAGACGCAAGGCATTGCGTCTCTACGGAGGATGTATGATAGTAGCGGCAGATGCAATGCATTGCGTCGCTACTCTTTTTTACTGCCTAATTTTATTTTAACCTTACCGTCTTCATCATCTTCGGCTTTAAGGTGTACTACAATACCGCGATTACGGCGTTTGGCAAGCTCTTCCTTGTCGGTAATTTCTTTATCATTTTTAGGATTGCGCAGCGGCACATCAATATAAATCTGTGTGCCTCGTCCAAAGGAATAGATACCCTCAATATCCATATTCAATACACTGCTGTTTATCTGCATGGGATGGATGGTAACTTTTTCGCCCTTAACATCAAACTTGCCTTTAAGGTCGTAAAACTCTATGTTCTTCATATCCCTGAACGGAAAGGCAAATTTGCCCACATTACGCACGGGTTCAAAATCTATAAGCCTGCCCTTTTTTAGTCCGAAACTCACAGTGCCATACATCGATTTTGGTACGAGTGCACCATTACTGTCTATGATTCCGGTAACATCGGCATTAGACGAAAAATAACCCTTAAGGTTTTCTGACTTTAATGCTTCCATCCCAAAATTATCAAAGGAGTACAGGAATTTTTGCATATCTACATTACTAACGGTGGCGTTAAGTTTATATTTATTTACATTGCCCTGCGCCATGCTGCCGTTAATAAGCAGGGTACCCCCGGCATGATTAAGTCCCGCATTTTTTATAAAAACGGCATTATCGGTAAGCAGCACATCTGCCTTAGCATTGGTGGCATAAAAGTGGTTGTAATACAGCTTATCCACGCGCAGTTTCATATCTACATTGCTCTTTTCAAACAGTTGGTTAAGGTCATCGGTAAAATTACCTTTGCGGGCTTTTTTAATAGCGGCTTTGGCTTTTTGGCGGCTGCCTAAAAAGCCCATAAACTCACCCATGTGCAGCTGCGGGCTGTTTATCTTCCACTCTAAAACTATCTTTTGCGGATCGGTATAATACAGGTTCAGGAAGTTTTTAATGCTGCCCTGCATGTTCACGATGCTCTTACCGCTTTTAAGAATGATCTCGCTTATGTACAGGTCATCCTTATTAAAATTCAGGTTAACGCTAATATCTTTAAAATCAAGCTTCCTGGGAATGTAGGTAACATTGGCATCCTTAATAGCAACCAACCCGCTTACCAGGGGCTTGGCAAGTTTAAAGTTTACAATATCGGCCTTAAAATTAACCTTAACGCTGCCGGTACCTTTTGTAAATTTTAAGAGGTCATCATCTACTAATGCAGCCAGTTTTTGCATCTGAAAGTTGGAAGTAAAATCTCCGGTAGCAATGGGCTTCTCTAAATTAAGGATAAAAGCCTGTTTCATTACAAAAGGCAAATCGGCATAAATGCCGTTGAAATTGTAAAGTTTAATTGCCGAATTAGCATCGGTAAAACCGTTTGCTTTTACATTATTATTTGTAAAAATGCCTGTAAAATTGCATTGTGTAATATCGCCGCCTGGGGTGGTAAGCACGTTATCTTTAATTTTTGCGGTAACATAAATAAGCGGATCGCCACTGCTGTTAAAGTCGCCGTCCAGCTTACAGGTAACGGCAATGGGGCTGGCCAGGTTAAACATCATTAATTTAGAGGTAATGTTAGGCGAAAGCAACCGCGCCGCATTGCCCCAAAGTATATTATCATTCTCTATATCTATAATAAACTTAGATGATTCTCCTACGCCAAGCTTAGCGGCTATCATAAAACGTTCGCCGCCAATATCCAGCCTGTTCTTATCAAACGTAAGGAAACCTTCATCTTCGTTATACGTAATATCAAAACGGCCATCAAGGGTTTTGTTTTTAATAAAACTGCCACGCTGGGTGTTAAACGCCATGCTGTTTGCCATACCCTCCAGGTTAACACCGGCTTGCCAGCCATCGCTATTGTAATTTAAAGCCGCATCAAGGCTGCTTATCTTAAACTTATACAGTTTATTGGTCTTGCGGTTATCGGCAGTAAAGGTTACGTTATACAGCCCAAGTTTGCGCAGTTCTGGGAAACCGCCGCCGCCCTTACTGTCTTTGGCAGGTTTCTTTTTTTTGGCAAAAACTGCCGAGTTGCTGTAGCCTGTAGCCGTGGTAAACAAATCGATACCCGCATTAATAATGGTTATCTTTTTAATCTCTATAGCGCCGCGCACAAGGGCAAGGGTATTAATGGCAACTTCGGCTTCGCCTGCGGTAAGCAGCGTGCGTTTATGGGTGGCATAAAGGCTGTCGCGCAGTACCACGTTTTGCAGTTTGAACGACACCCGCGGAAAGCCCTCTAAAAAAGTAGTTTCCATACCGCCTATGGTAAGGGTACCGCTAATACCATCGTTTAATGAGGATGTTACCGATGCCAGCACTTCTTTTTTATGGGTATTAATGTACCATGCCAGCCCAATATAAGCAATAGCAATAATTAAAAGGAGGCCCAAAATTGTGCGCACCACGATCCTGCCCCAACGGGGGAGCGCAAGCTGCCAGTAATTTTTTGCCTTGGTGTAGTTTTTCTTCATAGTAGGTGGGGCCAATAAACTGGCGCATAGCTACTAAGTTAAACTAACATCAATCAGTAGTGGGTTTAAAGTTTGTTAAATTATGTTACAAGTTGTTTTGGCTAAAAATGATAACTGTAAAAAAGCTATTATTTAACTAATAACAACCGTTTGTAAAAAGTTATTAAGGTATTTTTAACAAGAAAAAATGTAGTACAACTGTAAAAACAGGTAACACGTCGATTAATTTACGAATTATGGCGATTTAAATGTGAAAGTTTTGTTAATTTGAATTATAAATAATTAGTAATTAGGGTTTTGACCCTGAGCATAATAGTAAACCTAAAGCATAAAAATGGAGCCAGTAGTACAACAATTTCATTTTAAGTACCACATCCTTAAGAGGATGTTTACAATTATGCCCCGTAAAAGGAAGGATATATCAATGCTATATATTGATTATAACGGGGCGCCGGATAACGACCATGTTGCAATTAAATACCGTTTTAGGAACGCGATTTGGTTTAAGGCCGAAGACCATAAAACGATATCTAACAAACTGGTGCTGCCTAAAACCGAAGGCAGGAACGAGGTTAACCTTACCGTGCACGGCCTTTTTAGGACCAGCATTTACAAACTGCTGCTAATGCCAGATTACATACAGGTTGTAAAAATTAGCCATAATTAATTTAGCCTGAGTGTCCCAATTGGCAAACCGTATTCGTTGGCACAGCAACTAAAATATGTAAAACATAGGCATATTCCTTTTTATCTTTGTGATAAAACCGAAACAATGCCTGCCGAAAACCTTTACTTTATTGCGCTTATTCCGCCTGATGCCATAGCGGGGGAAGTTACTGCGTTTAAAAATGACTTTGCTCTTAACTACAATAGTAAAGCCGCCTTAAAGAACATGCCGCACATTACCCTTAAAGCGCCTTTTAAAATTGAAGCCAAAAGACATAATGAGGTAATGGACTGGTTTGCGAACCTGCCAGTAAACGAAAAACCTTTTGAGGTAGAGCTAAACGATTTTGGCGTATTTGATAATGCTAAAAACCCAGTGGTGTTTGTACATCCGGTCGTAACCGATGCCCTGGCAAAGGTACAAAGGGCGCTTATTGATGGTTTTGAAGAGGCTTTCCCAAACATTGCATTACAGTTTACTGAGAGGAACTTTAAACCCCATATGACCATTGCTTACCGCGACCTAACTTACACCGAATTTGAAAAAGCCTGGCAGGTCTACCGCCATAAAAAATATAACGCGAGTTTTCTTGCCGACCGTCTTTACCTGCTTAAACATAACGGTAGGGAGTGGCAGGTAGCGGCAGAGCATTCGCTCGCCCTTTGATCATGAAGCTTGTTACTCTTTGATACTTTTAAAACTAAAATCCAAAAGTGAAATATTAGGTTGTTTTTGAAACAAAATCGCCTAAACAAAAAACACATATAGATGAGGAGTTTTGGTATTTCACACCATAGCGTATACGTTTTTCGGAGTTTAAGTAAGCAATATTATGAAAGTTAAAACTAAAGAAAATCGAATTACCAAAAGTGAAATATCAAAATTTTACAATTGATTTTCAGGATGTTACGAGATGCTAAAAATCACGTTTTAGGGCATTTCAAAATCCAAAAGTGAAATATTAAGCACTTTTTGCCGAAATTTGAGTAACAAAAAAGCCTCCACATCGCTGTGAAGGCTTTTGTAAAACCAGTGGTCCCACCTGGGCTCGAACCAGGGACCACCTGATTATGAGTCAGGTGCTCTAACCAACTGAGCTATAGGACCGGTTTTGAGGTTGCAATATTACTACTATTTTTTAATGATTGCAAATAAATTTTAATCTTATTTTTAATGTGCTGAACATCAATTTGATGCTGTACCGTTCGCGGGCTTAGATTGCTTAATTCTCTTGTCCAGGAGGGCAAAATGAGCCTTGATATAGTCCATTTTTTGCGACTTTATAGGGTATTTAATAGTAGTTTCCGATGTAAAAACCTCTATCGATTTTATGTCTTTAACCAGCAGATTATCAAAGGTTTGTTTCATTTTTGCGGTATAATCCCCTCGTGGCATAAGGGCGTATCCGGCGTTAAAAGCAAGCTTATCACAGCTATTATCAGACACTTGCATACATTCTGCGGTGGTACCATCGGTAAATGTAATAATAATCTTACCGGAATCATGCATAAGGCAACCCAAACGGGCATCATTATGAATCATACTGAGGTCTATAAAATAGGTTTCTACAGGTGTATTGTTCTTAATATCAGAGGTATAGCCTGCCGAAAAAAACAACATTCCGTTGCGTGTAACGGTATCGTCCCACATCACGTCGGCGCCGGCGTGGTTGCTGGTAATAAAGGTTTTAGAACCTGTTTTAGGGTCTACATCGTTAACTTCAAGTCTTTGTGCAACAGATGATTGCGCTACGAATAACAATGCAAAAATGGCGAATATACTATTTTTCATAACAGAGGTGGTAGTTGGTACCGCAAATGTATGCAATTAACTCAAATTTAACGCTAATATTTCACTTTTGGATTGCGAGATGACCTAAAACGGCAATTTTAGTGTTTTGTAAGTTGCTGAAAATGAATACCAAATTTTTAATATTTCACTTTTGGACATTTTTGGTTTTTGATTGAAAATTGAAAAATTTAAAATTGAAAATTCGCCCCCGAAATTTTGAACATGCTATCGGTATTTTTTAAAAAACCGGTAAAACAATTCGCTATGGTGTGAAATATTACAACCCGTATTTTGCTTTAATATTTCACTTTTGGATTATTAGAATTTAAGATTGAAAAATTTAAAGATTTAAGATTAAAACTTTAAGCTTTTTTTAATATCCTGCCCTAACCCACCAAATGGTAATAGTGGTATTTTTATGACATACTAAAAATTAAATACTAAAAAGATGAAAGCGAACAATTTAAAACACCTGGCCGCGGTTGCCCTTATGGTTGCCGGCCTTGGCCTTACCTCTTGCGGAAGCAATAAAACCGAGGGTGAAGCCAGCACAAGCGTAGATAGTACCGTGGTAGACAGCGCAACGGCTGTGTACCCGGACGGAGCTACAGAGCAAGCAGTAGATACTACCAAACAGCTAAATAACGACTCTATTGTAGCGCCTTAACCCAGGCCGCCACATTGTATAAAAAAGCAACCTCTACAGGGTTGCTTTTTTGTTTACTGAAAGAACGGCTTCAGTACTGCGATTAGTTTTGCATTGTAATTTTGCAGTCACATTTGGGGTATCAGTTTTTTATACAATTTACTAAAACTTATTTATGCATTTCATGTTAGATAATAATTACCAATTGAACAAATCTTATTGCGGTACAGAGTGATTAATAGGCTAACCAACTTATTGTATAGTTAATTTCAATAATTTGAGCAGAAGTATATCAAATGGATTATAAGTGAGAGTTTTAATATCTCGGTTGTATACAAGGTCGACTAACTTATCAAGGTAGTGCTATGTAAAGTAATTACAAAAATAGTTTTTAAAAAATACCCATATATAGGTATTTTTAATTATTTTTAATCGTATACTTTTGCTTATTGCCAAAATTCAAAGCAATATATTTAAACCTACTTAGATTAATTATGGCCTTATCAGATGCTCAAAAGGATCTTTATAGAGAATTATTAGATACCAATACTGTTTTAGATGATTTGCATGAATTACTAAAAAAATATAAAGATGACAATAAATCTTTAATACGTCTTAGCGGTACTAAACCAGATTTAATTAATAACATATTCGAGGCGGTTGATGCTAATATTATTAGCTTGATCGAAATTCAATCTTTGATTAAAGATACTGAAGAATATGGAGACCAACATATTTTTGTTTTTGGATTATTAAATAATACAAGGGCACCTTATTATAACGACGCTAACGGTTTGGCGACAAAAATAATTCCCTCAAATAAACGCTCTAATTTTCCGTTATTAACGATGATGCCTGAAAATTTTGAATGGGCAGACTTCAGGTCTCCAAATCGTGGCATAGACAATAGTTGGTACATGAAAATGTATGATTTGAAAATAAGAGAGACAAAAGAAAACGATGATTTTGATGCGGTAACAAATAGAAGAACTGTTGTTTATAAAGTTTACCCTACACGTATGGTTTATTCTATAGAATGGGATGGTAACGATAGGATTGAAATTAAAGTGAACAGAACCACCTTTGATTCGGCAAAAAGTCTTAAAAAGTCAATTGCTCAGGTAAAAAATGCTGTTTTTGGTGGTGGCAATGGGGTTTTAGTTGATCAGGACTTCGCTCCAGTTGATTTACGTGATGGGATTGCTAGAATTTTAGAAAATTCTGAAGAAAATTCGTCGATTTATAAATTGATAATGGCTAATTTTGTGGACTCTAAAGGTGGATCAGGGCAATTTAGATCAATCGATGACTACGGAGATGATGATTTATTGTCAGAATCTAGCAGAAAAAGTGCAATTGAGGCATATCAAGATGGTAATGCTTCATGTACTGTTTTACATGTACGATTTTTAGCCAGCGGTTCAGGCGGTGCTTTAAAAAACGATGTTAATGTGATTATAAGCAGAGACGCAATTAATCATCTAATAATTCCAGCAAAAATAAAACCTTCAGAATATAGATATGTCAGAAGACAAATTTATTAAACTTATAAAACTTTACCCTGATTACTCAAATGTTTTTCAGGCAGTTTTAAATTGGTTTCTTGCTCATCCAAAGCAAAAGTATATTTCTATGGATTTATTTTACAGTAATAAATATGCTATAACTAAAGAACAACTTAATGTAGCTTTCTATATAATGAAAGAGTCAAAAGTTGTTAAACCGGTTTATAGAATATTAGATGAAAATGGACATAAGATAGGGAGGGATTATGAAGATGTAACTGAAATTCCTAAACATGTCAGCACTATGTTAGGTGATAAAAAAAGTATTGATGACGTTTTCGTTGTTAACTATTATACATTAATCTAAAAATCTTTGTTAGATCCAGCTCTTATTTCTTTAGCTCATGAAATTTCAGAAGATTTTCATAACAGGGTAAAACTTGATTGGAAATCTATAATGCACTATCAAACCCTCGGTCATGACTGGGTTAATTCGGTGCGGATTAGATATAGTAATGACAGTTTGAGCATGTATGCATATGACTTGCTTATGACTGAAACAAAACATTTCGCCAATAATATTGGAATTACAATTGCAGGTATTAATTATACGGCGTTGATTATGAAAGGCGGCGGAATTAAAGGACTTTCATACGTGGGAGCGTTAGAAGTACTTAGTGAGTTTTATGAATTTAATTGGTTTGCTGGAACATCTGCAGGGGCTATATCAGCAGCTCTTTTAAGTTGTGGATATACAAGTGAGGAATTAAAAGATATTTTATCAAGCAAAAATTTCAACGATTTTAAAGATTCTTCGTATCTTAAAGCTATTTTTAATTATATAGCTAAAAACGGGTTTTATGAAGCTATTAACTTCACCGAGTGGATAGAATATCTTCTAGCACATAAGTTAGGACGAGCAACTCAGATAAGATTCACGGATTTGCCTAATAGAACATCCATTTTTGCCAGTACAGCGAATAAAAGAGTTTTAATGTTCGATTCCACATCATCAAAAACTAAAGAAGTTAGCGTAGCATTTGCAACTAGATGTAGTATGTCAATCCCTTTTGTTTTTACACCTCAAAAAAACGAAGGTAAAAATGTCTTCGATGGAGGGTTACAAAATAATTTTCCAGTGGATCTCATTCTTAAAGATAGCCCAAATACAGATTTCGTAGGTTTATATCTTGGGGATGAAATTTATACACACAAAAATAAAAGTTTATTTACTGAACTGTTAGATGTATTTATGGAATCTAGCGATCCTGAAATTTTAAGGGAGCACAAGGATAGTATTGTGGTAATTGATCCATCGCCGATAAGTACATTGAAATTCAAACTTAATGAATCCGAACGAAAATTTCTATTAGAGGCGGGCAGCTTGGCTGCACTTAAATTTTTGCATAACAAAAGATTAATAAACTTAGAGTCTGAGAAATTTAATTACACTGCTAGGAAAGGCATTCATGAAAATAATCGTAAGGAACTGAAAAAAAAGTATCGAAATAAAAATATGATAACCTATTTTCTTTGGGCAGTAATTTTTTTTGAGTTAATGTATTTCACTAATATCTATAGCATTTCAAGAAATTGTTATTTCTTTATTCATAACTTGTTCAAGTAGCCTAACGAGGTCTACTTCAAACTCCCCATTTTGGCTACAACATCCGGCAATTCGGTTACAAAAACTGCTTAACAACTACCTTACCTTTGTAGTGTAAATGTTTGACACAGCATACACAGTGCCTGAAAAACAAAAGCAGTTGCCGCAATACGTACAATAAATTGTTTGATTTGTGCAATCAATGCTTTGTTTGGTATAACTTTTTTGTGCTTGTGCCGTTATACATTTGTACCGTTAAAAAACCACTTAAAATTATATGCCATGAAAGTAGTTTATATATTTCTCAGCACCGTGATCATGACGGCAGCGCTATCGGCAGGCATGGCCGGGCTGTTGTGCCTAACGTCAGCCGTAACCCAGCACAAACACCCGGAAACAATTACCAAAAAAGAATATGCCGTTACCCAGGTAACAATGCCTAAAGATAATCGTCAATTAGAAATAGCGAGCAAAAGACCTTAACCGGGCCTTTCGCTTTCTTACAATTTTATAAGGCTTAAAAAAACCAATTTTACACCTAACAATACAGCATATCGCTAAAAATTACACAATATGAAAAAAGCAGCCATAATCAGCGCCCTTAAAGCACAGCTTGGTTGCCCACAACAACGGGTTAAAAAACAACTTGTTGCCGTAGCAACTAAACGTAAAAACAATACCACCGGATACCAAGCGCTGGCCTCGTGCAAGGTAGATTTCAGCAAAAAGCAGTCGGTTATTAAAGTGAGTCCGCAACAGGAGCAACTGGCGCAGCGTTTTAGCCTTCCGGCAAACGTGAAGCTTAATGCCGACACTGCCCAGCCCAACAGCAACGGGCTAACCGAACTGTTAGGCAGCATTACCAACCCAACCGAAGAGCGCAACCTTGCCCTGCTGTTTTTAGACATCCGCAACTTTACAGCAATAATGGAGCTGCACCCTGCCCAAACGGTGCTGCAAATAGTGCGCCTGCTGTTCCTTATGTTCAGCAAATCGATCAAAGAAAATGGCGGACGCATTATAGAAACCGGTGGCGACAGCGTGTATGCGGTTTTTGGGCTCGATAACCCATTTAACGCCGTGGGTAATTCGGTTACCGCTTCGCATTCTATTTTAGCCGACCTGGATACCTTTAATACCCTTTATGCTACGCCGCAGTTTGGGCTCGACTTGGAAATTGGCATTGGCCTGCACAAGGGCAGGGTAGCGGTAAGTTACAGCGACCTTGATTACGGCCACCTAACCGTAATGGGGCTGCCGGTAAACATAGCAGCACGGTTACAGTCGGCCACCAAAGAGCTTAACAATACGATTGTAATTTCGGACGAAGCCTACCGCACCCTGGAGCCTAATGATACCACAGCAGCCACACTGATACGCCTAAAAGGTATTTCAGATCCTGTAGCCGTACGGTTGTTAGGGCATCCGTATCATAATGGGGTATCGGCTACGGCTTAATATGCTATCCGACACAAATTTCACAGATTGGCACGAATTGGGTTTGGTGTAAATTCGTGAAATTCGTGTCGGCTTTTTTAACCCCATAAAAAAACCGGGCTTTCAGCATACACCAAAAACCCGGACAGGAAAGTAAAAACAAACGTTAGATATCTTAGTGTGCTATGGCACGTTTTTCTTCTTCGGTTAGCGGGGCGGCAGGAGCGGCAACCTTAATAAACAGCAGCGTTACCGCGGCACCCGTAAGCGCCATAATAACCCCCACTATATTAGGCGATGCATAGCTGTATCCCCAAACCAAGGGCAGCCCACCCAGGAAAGCCCCAAGCGCATTACCTATGTTAAAACTGGCCTGTATGGCAGCCGAAGCGATCATCTCGGCACCCTTGGCACTTTGTATCATCATCATTTGTACCGGGGCAATAAGCGCAAAAGCCATAAAGCCGGTTAAGAACACCAGCCCCAGGGATATATATTGATTGGTAGATAAAAAGAACACCGCCGTAAGCGTAGCGGCCATACCAATAAGTATGGCAAATACCGTATGCGATGGCGAAAACCTATCGGCAAGGCGTGCACCGGCAAGGTTGCCTACAACCATACCTACACCGGCAAGCATTAGTATATACGGAACATTCTCGGCATCAAAGCCCGAAATATCGGTTAGCAATGGTGCTATGTAACTTATCCATGCAAACAAACCGCCACTACCTATAGCCGTAATAAATATTACCAGCCATGCCTGTGTTTTACCAAAAAAACCAAGCTGTGTTTTTATGTTAGTGCTTTTATCTGCCGCAACTTTAGGCATATACAGCAGCAGCGATATAACCGTAATAAGCCCTATAACGGCAATAATTACAAAAGTATAGCGCCAGCTAAAGTTATGCCCTACAAACGTGCCCAGCGGCACGCCTACTACATTGGCAATGGTTAACCCGCTAAACATAACGGCAACGCTGCGTGCTTCTTTGCCTTTTTCGGCAAGGCGGCTCGCTACAACAGCACCCACCCCAAAAAACGCGCCGTGAGGCAACCCCGATAAAAACCGACTAACCAATAGCAAATTATAACCAGGCGCTACAATAGAAAGCGCATTAAAAACCGTAAGCATAAGCGCCATGGCCAGCAGCATTTTTTTAGGCGGAAAATTGCGCCCTGCAATAACCAGCAGCGGAGCGCCCACCACGACCCCAATGGCATACGCCGATATAAGGTGGCCCGCCTCCGGGATAGAAATTTTAAGGTCGGCGGCGATGTCGGGCAGCAGGCCCATCATTACAAATTCGGTAATCCCTATGGTAAGGCCGCCAAGGGCAAGCGGCAGTAAACTTAGTTTCATAAAAATGTATTCAGTGTGCAAAATTACAGCATTCGCATCACTATCAATGCTTATTTTAGAAACATTAGTTTGCGAAAAGGTTATTGTTAATTACTTTGGAGTTTATTAACCGGCCATCATCTAACTAAAAGGTAATTATTCATTTAAGTACTGTTTAATGATTTTACGGAAAACCATAAAAAGTTAATTTCATTAACACTACAAAATCGATAAAAATAAATCATTGTAAATCAAACCCATAATTTGATGTACATACAATTATTTAAATAATATATCGATTGAGTGAGATTATTCAAGTGCCTGCAATACACTAAACAAATATTAATTTTAACGGCAAAAACCGCTGAATTTTAGCATTTCTTTATAATTTATTGTAAAATCACAACTGCTTGTTTTGCATAACTTTATGCAATATTTAAATAAAATGGGCTATACAGATATAAAATATAACATCGATATCCTAAAACTGGAGATCGATGCGCACGGCCAGCTGGGTAAATCGCAACAGGAAAAGATTAACAACAAATTGCGCCTGGAGTGGAACTACAACAGCAACAGCATGGAGGGCAATACGCTTACCCTGCGCGAAACCAGCAGTGTTATGGCGGGCAGCATTAACGTGCAGCAAAAGCCCTATAAAGATGTTGCCGAGATACGCGGACATGACGCGGTAGTATCAGAAATACTTTCGCTGGGCAGAGGGCCCATAGAGCTAACCGAACAGCGTATAAAGCAGATCCATAAACGTATTGTACACGAGGAAGACGAGTTTGGCAGGAAACAGGTAGGCCAGTGGAAAATTTCTAACAATTACTTCATCAGCCAGAACGGCGAGCAGTATGATTTTACCGACTGGCAACTGGTACCCAAAAAAATGCACGACCTGCTAACGCGTACCAATATCGCACTAAATGCCATTCATACAAATGAGGATGATGCGCCGCACCCGCTGGATGTAGCCTTAGATTTTTATATTGATTTCTGGGACATCCACCCCTTTCACGACGGTAATGGGCGCGTAGCACGCATACTGGCTAACATTATACTTATATCGCTGGGCTACCCTCCGTTTTGGGTCAACGCCCGCGAGAGAGACGTGTATTACTCTTACCTTACCAATACCGCCAAAAGCAGGGAGCGACTGCTTAAAGAGTACATGGCCAACCTTATACTGCGCTCCCAAAAAATGGTGCTGCGTGTTATTAACGGCCGCCCTGCCGAGAGCACCGATATGCTTGACAAGGAAATTGCCCAATGGAAAAAACAGTTTGAAAAGAAAGCCAATTACATTGCCAAAAGCCGCACAGCTGTAGCCGATGTATACCATCGGTCACTTAAGCCGCTTTTTACCGGGTTGTTAGAAAAGGTATCGCAGTTTGACGATCTTTTTGTGCGTAAAATTGTGTACAATACCCTTGATGCTAAAGAGAGTTGGAGCGAAGGCATTAAAAAGTTCGACGACTTTTTTTACGAACTATCTAAAAGCATTAAGGAGGCCAGCCCCATTAACATGATATCTTTGCACACCTTAGAGCTGTGCGTGTTTTTTGAAGGCTTTAAAAACAACGGCATGAATACCTTTAATAAAACCGCAAAACTGTATGTGCATTTTGAGGAGTTTAACTATGTAATTCAGGATGATGCCACCAACAATACCGATACCTACCTAAGCAAAAAACTATATTCGGAAATGCTTACCCGTTATGAGATAAAGCACATTATTAAAGAAAATGCAGGCAGGCTGTTTAACAGCATTAAAGGGTCGGTGCAGAGTGAAGAGGTGGGGTAGCCAAACAAATGCGCTGTAGCAGCTGTTAAAGACGTGAGGGAATTTTATATATCTTTATAAAATTAATTCAGGATATGTCTTACACCGATATTAAACATAAAATAGATTTACTTAAGGAGCAAATTGAGCAACATGGCAAACTAACGCCCGAGCAGCTCAACAAAATAAACTATAAATTCAGGCTGGAATGGAATTACAACTCCAACAGCATGGAGGGGAATACACTTACCATAGAGGAAACAAGGAGCGTAATGGTAGGCAATATCGTGGTAGATAAAAAACCGTATAAAGATGTGGCCGAAATGAAAGGCCATGACGATGTGGTTACTGATATCCTGAAAATAGGTAAAGGCGAATTACGGCTATCTGAAACCCGCATAAGAAAGATACATGAAGACATCATATATGAAGAAGATGAGACCAAAAGAGAGCAGGTAGGTAAATGGAAAAAGACCAATAACTACATTTATAATTACAAGGGTGAACGTTACGATTTTATAGACTACGAAGAAGTGCCTGAAAAAATGCATGACCTTTTAAATCGTACCAACGCCGCTATAGATGCCATTCATCATAAAAAGAAAAATGCCCCGCATCCATTAGATGTCGCATTTAATTTTCATTTAGAATATGTAAACATCCATCCTTTTTATGATGGTAATGGGCGAACCGCACGTATACTTTCTAACTTAATTCTTATCTCACTTGGATATCCTCCATTTTGGATAACAGTTAAAGAGCGGGATGTATATTACAACTACTTAGCAGATATTCAAAATCATTGGGGGTCGCCGGACTTGCTAAAAGAATTTTTGGCAGAACAAATATTGCATTCACAAGAATTGATTCTACATGTAATTGAAGGCAAAGATATTGAGGATGAAGATGATTTGGACAAAGAGATTGATTTATGGAAAAGACAGTTTGTAAAAAAAGACAGTTTAGAAATAAAAAGTAATTCAATAATCACAGAATTATATAAATCATCATTCAGACCTTTGTTCATTGCTTTTTTAGAAAAAGCTTCACGTTTCGATGATCAATTCAATAGTAAACGAGTAATCAATGATGTTGAAGCTCGTAAAAGTCAATCAATTGAATCAAATAATGTTCAACATTTTGACGATGTTATTGAGGCGGAATCAAATTATCTAAAGATATCAAAGGAAGATATCAATATTTATGAAATCGAATCAGTTGGCACAATCAATTCGCTACGAATATATCTTTATTACAATGGTTTTAAGAATGATGGTATAAATACGTTTAGCGCTAGGGCAGAGTTGTATATTGGATTTGACGAATATAAATACTTTGTTAGTAATAATGGTCAACGTCTCCAAGAAAAAAGTAGTATTACAAAACTCTATTCGGAAGAGCTTACACAAGATGAAATCAATTCCATTGTAAAAGATACTGTATCAAAACTTTTTGAAGAGATAAAATCATCAATAAAATAACTACCCTAACTTCACTTCACCCGCAGGTGAAAAATGCTTATCAGTGCCCGCTACACGGCGGCGTATGGTAATACGGTCACACAGCCATTCGGCCTGGTAGTCTTCAAAAGGGGTAAAATCTTCAATACGCTCAAAGTCGGCTGCGGCAATATTACGGGCAATGGTAACATGCGGAATCATAGACGGCTTTTTAGGCTTGGGCCTTACGGGCCTGTCTATAATACTGGTTTGGCGGTTTACAATTTTAGGCTGGCGTTTTTTAGTGGGATTTCTAATCAGGTCCACCAGGTTGGCAATAGGCTCCGGGTCTTCTACCTGCAAGTAAAAAGTACGTTCGGCGCCATGTTCAAAATGGCTGTGCCCGTTAAGTTTTACAGTAAACTTTTTCTCGCCGGCAACAGCATTTTTAATCATGGCCTTCATATCCATAGATTCGTAGCCTTCGGTTTTAAGCAGGGTAATATGGGCTATCGATTTTCGGTCGCGTTCGGCAATACCCACCATTTCATGCAGCGTTTGCTTAAGCGCATCCACTTCTTCTTTAATGGTATCGCTGGGCGAAAGCAGTATATGATATTCATACACGGTTTCCGGAAACAGGGATATCTGGTTGGTATTATTACTTCGTTTTGCCATACTGTGGTGCAAAAATAGTATTTATTATGCTAATCATTTTGTAATTTAGTACACATACATAAGTAATGCAAATAAATACTGAAGTTGTCACCATTTTTTAATGCCAAAACAGGCGCAACTTTGTATGTAAAACCCATAGCAACCGTGCAACCTGAAACTCTGAACCCAAAACCCGTTATCCCCGCGAAGATACTCTCCCGCAAGGAGGAGATAACGGCCGACTTTATAACCCACGCCGAACGCCACATTACCGAGCTGATGACGGGCGTTGCCAAAAAACGCTACGCTGCAAAAGATTTTGGCAACCTGCTTTTTATACATCCACGGCATTTAACCAACACCCTAAGGATTACCATAAATACATCGGTTTGCGATTATATGGAAGGCCGCATCCTTGCCGAAGCCCAAAAACTGCTGCAAAAGACTACCCTCTCTATAGCCGATATCGGTCAGCATTTTGCCTACGATGAACCTACCAATTTTATAAAATTCTTTAAAAGCATGACGGGCGTTACGCCGTTGCAGTATAGGAAGAGTCTTTAATTTGTTTCAGGTTTAAAGTTTCAGGTTGCCACTCGTACCTGATAACTGGGAGCAACGTGAAACCTGAAACTTTAAACTAAATAAACTGCGCAGCAAAAACTGAAGAGTCCACCATTTTTGAGGCTTGCCCTCGCCGTAATTTTGTAATGTCAAAATAAGATACTAATTAAAATATATAAAAATGACACAATCTAAAATAGCACTTGTAACCGGCGGCAGCCGCGGACTTGGCAAAAACATGGCCATTGCCATTGCAAAAAAAGGCCTTGATGTTATCCTTACTTACAACAGCCAAAAAGGTGAAGCCGATGCCGTTGTAGCCGAAATTGAGGCCCTTGGGCAAAAAGCATTCGCACTACAGCTTAACGTTGCCGATGCCAACAGTTTTGATGATTTCTTCGCAGAGGTTTCTAAAGCCCTGTCGTCAACCTTTGGTAGCGATAAAATAGATTACCTAATAAACAATGCTGGCATTGGTATACATAAGGCGTTCGCCGAAACTTCTCAGGACGACTTTGATACTCTTGTTGCCATACAGTTTAAAGGCCCCTTCTTTTTATCGCAAAAAGCGCTGCCTATACTGGCCGATGGTGGTGGTATAATCAATATTTCTACAGGTTTGGCGCGTTTTGCCACACCGGGTTATTCGGCATATGCGTCTATGAAAGGCGGTATGGAGGTACTAACCCGCTACCAGGCTAAAGAACTTGGCGCAAGGGGCATTCGTGTAAACATTGTGGCTCCGGGCGCAATTGAAACCGACTTTGGTGGTGGTATGGTGCGAGATAACGACCAGGTTAATGCCTTCATCGCTTCGCAAACCGCTTTAGGGCGTGTAGGCCTGCCGGATGATATTGGTGGCGTGGTTGCCTTTTTATGTACCGATGATTCCCGATGGATCACTGCACAGCGCATTGAGGCTTCCGGCGGAATGTTCTTATAATATATAGCGGGCTTGTGCCTAAAAATGGTCGGAAGTTATTCCGACCATTTTCATTTCATGTTTTCAAACACTTCAGTGGGGTTAACCTCCGGCAAATATTATTAAAATTTGCGTTATCAGTTTAAAGTTGTTTTGATGACCTGCAAGAAAAATCAGAAGAAAAATCTTCTGGCCATAACTACTAAAAAAGGTGCTTTTTTATTGTATAGGATTTCTAACGATCTTAAAATCTAAGTATCTAACAATCCAATCTAAAACGTGTAGCTTAACCCAACGCCCAGCATCTGCTTTAGCTGAATTTTAGGCCCTACGGTAACTACCTCGCCGGCAACTTCTTCGGTAGCCTTAATATCGTGGTCGTAAATTACGTTAGCGCCAATGTTTGCCTTAACATACTGGTTTACGGTCATATCCAGGTGAAATTCAAAGTTCACGTCGATATTGCCAAAGTTGTTCAGGTAATCGGTATATAAGCTAAGCCTCTGGTCCAGCATAATATTTTTAAAGATCTGCCTTTTAAATTGATTGCTAACCAAAATACCAACTTCGGTTCTTGAAGTAGAACCCGGGGTAATAATATTGCCTTCTGCATCTTTTTCAGCGGCCCTAACACCAAAAGCACCCTGATTTGCAAGATCCCTGTTGAGTACCAACGTAGTCTTATCGGTTAACGGAGAAAGGTATACATTAAGGCCAATGTCTTTTCTAATATACTCTGTACCAACCCCGAGGAAGATGTAAGCCGGTGCTAAAGGCGCCGATATTGCAGCGGTAGTGTTAGGGTAAGCGTATCCGTTGCTAAATTGTGTATTAAAGTTAAACTTAGCACTATAATACCAGTTACTAATAGTATCACGGCGGTAACCAAAGGTAGAGTTAAAGGTAAACTGGTCATCGGTTTTTCTAAGTTCCTGACCCTCCTGGCTGTTAATGCCGTATTTTACAATAAGTTCGTTAAGCCAGTTGATGTTTTTACGCACATATTTGCGTGTAAAGTTACCCTTTGCCAGTACCGAAACCGAGTTGTTACCACCCACGCTCCAGTTAACAAAGGCAATCTCATTAATATCAAGGCCAACGGCATTGGTGCGTTCCCAGTAGGTAATAGAGTCAGGCAATGTGGTGGTTATAAGTACCTGGGCACGGCTTTTTGGTGTAAATGCTAACAGTAATAGTGTTATAATACAGGCTTTTAATCTCATGCAGTGCATTTTTAGTATGAAACGGATTGCAAAAGTCGGTAATTTTAGCAACCCGAAAAAATATCTGTTAAAGATTTAACGTCAATACCACTATAATGTTGTAGCTCACTTGTACTACCGTGTTCTATAAATTCGTCAGGTATACCTAAGGTTTTAATTTCCAGTTGATAATGATTTTTTGCTGCAAAAGAAATTATACTGCTTCCAAACCCGCCAATAATGGCCCCGTCTTCTACGGTAATAATTTTCTTATGGTTTTTAAAAATGTGGTGCAGTGCATTTTCATCTAACGGCTTTACAAACCCAAAATGATAATGAGAAAAAAGGCTTAATTTTTCACTTTTGGATATTGAGATCGCCACATTATTACCAATTGTTCCTGTAGAAAGTACGGCAACATCGGTTCCGCTTTGCAATTGTACCGCTTTGCCAATTTCAATTTCGGTAAAAGGCAGCTGCCAGTTTACATTTTGGCTGCGCCCGCGAGGGTAGCGAATGGCAATGGGATGCTCTAACCCAAGTT
Source organism: Flavobacterium zepuense (assembly GCF_007097145.1). GTDB lineage: Bacteria > Bacteroidota > Bacteroidia > Flavobacteriales > Flavobacteriaceae > Flavobacterium > Flavobacterium zepuense. Next base: position 18,877 of record NZ_VJVZ01000013.1, read on the forward strand.
GGGCAGTGTACAGTATGTTGCGCAGTTCGCCTTCATTAAGCGGGGCAAAAATAATAAGGTTGGGTATGCAGTTAAGGTAAGCAATATCAAACACGCCGTGGTGGGTGGCCCCATCTTCGCCTACAAGGCCCGCGCGGTCCAGACAAAAAATAATGGGCAGGTTTTGCAGCGCCACATCGTGGATAACCTGATCGTAAGCCCGTTGCAGGAAGGTTGAGTAAATATTGCAAAATACTACCATGCCCTGCGTAGCCATACCGGCGGCAAGGGTAACGGCGTGCTGCTCTGCAATGCCCACATCTATAGCCCTTTCGGGAAAAGCCTCCATCATAAACTTCATAGAGCTGCCCGATGGCATGGCAGGGGTAATGCCTATTATCTTAGGGTTTTGCTGCGCGAGTTCTACCAGTGTCAAGCCAAAAACATCCTGGTACTTGGGCGGCAGGTGGCCATCGGCTACAGCCAGCACCTCTCCGGTAAGTTTATCAAATTTACCCGGGGCATGGTATTTAACCTGGTCTTCTTCAGCCTGTTTAAGCCCTTTGCCTTTGGTGGTAATGATATGGAGAAATTTAGGGCCCTTAGTGTCCTTAAGCTTGTTGAGTTCTTTTAAAAGCGCGGTAAAGTCGTGCCCGTCTACAGGGCCGGTATAATCAAAATTAAGCGACTTTATCATGTTGTTTTGCCGCGGGTTCTTACCCTCTTTAACCTGGGTTAGGTAATTTTTTAGCGCACCCACGCTGGGGTCTATACCAATGGCGTTGTCGTTTAAAATTACGAGCAGGTTGGCATCCGTTACTCCCGCATGGTTAAGGCCTTCAAACGCCATGCCCGACGCTATGCTGGCATCGCCAATAACGGCAATGTGGTTTTTTGTGTTGTCCCCATTAATTTGCGATGCTATTGCCATGCCCAGCGCGGCTGATATGCTCGTGCTGCTGTGGCCGGTACCAAAGGTATCGTACTCACTCTCGCTGCGCTTAGGGAAACCGCTAATACCGCCCAGCTGGCGATTGGTGTCAAAATTATCTTTTCGGCCGGTAAGTATCTTATGTCCGTACGCCTGGTGGCCCACATCCCAAACCAAAAGGTCGTTAGGGGTGTCAAAAACATAATGCAGTGTAATGGTAAGCTCTACCACGCCCAGGCTTGCACCCAGGTGGCCTTCTTTAACCGATACAATATCTATAATAAACTCCCGCAGCTCGGCAGCCAGTTGCGGCAACTGCTCCGGGCTTAACTTGCGGATGTCGCTGGGGTATTGTATGGTATCTAATAGTTTGCCTGCCATGATAATTATTGAAAGGCAAATTTACAATTTAATGCAATATGAATGGATATGGAACACGTATGACGCAGTTTAATAAAAAGAGAGTGACTGAAAATCAGACACTCTCTTTATGTTTTAATCTGTTACTTTTAAGTGTTGAATTTGTCCGTTATTAATATCAAAATGAAATTTCAACACGAGAGGGCTGCCGGGAAATGTGCCGGAAACATTTGCTGTCAGGATACCTTTTGACCCGGATTGCTCATAATTAAGTGGTTCCAGCGCAGATTTATACGCCTGCATTGAATGTTCTATCCACTGTTGAATTTCGTCTTTGCCATTATGGGTTTTTCCTTCGTCATGAACGATGGCAGATTCGGTAAAACATTCCGCGAAAGCCTTGCTGTCTAAAATGTGCTGCGTTTCAATAAAACGCTCTATTACTTGTGGTAATTCCATGACCATTATATCTTTAATTTTTAAATTGTTGGTACCGTGCCACCATCAATGACAAAATTTGTTCCTGTTAAGTAACTTGCCCGTGGTGAAACTAAAAAGCCAACCAATTCAGCTACTTCTTCCGGTTCGGCAGGCCTGCCATAAGGTATTCCGCCCAATGCGTTCATTACGCTTTGTTGTGCTTCTTCTACAGTACTGTTTGCGTTTCTTGCAATTTCTCCTAAAAAGGCTTTCGATGCTAATGTGTTTATCCATCCCGGCGAAACCGTTAGTACGCGGACACCTTTTGGCGTAACTTCTTTAGATAAACTTTTACTGTAATTAATCAATCCTGCTTTTGCAGTTGCGTACGGCAAAGTAGAGTCGTATAGCGGCAATATGCCCTGGATGGAAGCGATGTGAATAATAACACCATTTCCCCTGTCTATCATTTGCGGTAAAAATGCCTTGTCCAGCCTAACAGGAGCAAGCAAATTAGCTTGCAGGGTTAATACCCAGTCTTCATCAGTTAGCACGCTAAAGCCACCGGCGGGTGTTGTTGAAGAACCAAGGTTGTTAACAAGGATGTCCAACCTCCCGTAAGCCGATAGCACTTCGCTAAACAGCTTTTGTGCATCTTCCGCCTTACTCAAATCAGAAGGGATAAAATGCAGTTTGTTGTTTTCGTCTTCCGGAAAGTTTCGGGCGGTGATTATTACCGTTGCACCTGCCTCAAGCAGCCTTTCTGCAATGGCTTTTCCGGCTCCTTTTGTACCTCCTGTTACTAAGGCGATCTTGCCTGATAATTCATTTTGATAATCCATCTTATATAGTTTTTTACATTTCTTTTGTACAAATCTCGGAAGTATGTTAGTTGCTCACAAGTACGGAGTTACGATTCATATAGGGATAAATTAATCCCCTATTGTACATATAAGAACATAGGATTACTTTTGTAATATGTATGAAAGAAAAATAATACCCAACTTAAACTGCGGGCTTGACCTGGTAGGTGAAGTGCTTTACGGCAAATGGAAAATGCGTTTACTTTGGTTTATTAATGAGGGTCATAAGCGCCCAAGTGAATTGCAGCGCAAAATACCGGATGCCACGCGCAGGGTTTTAAATATTCAGCTGAAGGAATTAGAGGAACATGAACTCGTTTCAAAGATTATTTACCCTGTTGTGCCTCCCAAAGTAGAATATAGCCTGACAGATTTTGGAAAAACACTAATTCCTGTAATTTCAGCCATCGGTAATTGGGGCGATGAGTATGAAGAACGTTTACGGGCGCTTATTTTAAAACGTTTGGATTAAGATGTAGAAGAACTAAGCCTCATTTTTACATCCGGTTAAATTTTTGTCCTTTTTTGCAGTATTGCTTCGTCATTCCTTTCTGCAGGAGAGGAGTTGCGGTTAAGGCCTATCAGGGATACTGTTCTTACTTAGGCGCAACAATGGTATCGCCAGTTAATTGGGTTGGTTCAGGAGGGGGTGGTGCCACTTCACCCACTATAGTACCTTTAGACAATTGAAACAGTATTGTATCCTTGGCAGATTTTTTTGTGGAAGAGGCTCCTTTTGCAACAGTTATTTTCTTAGTTGATGGCGTATCAGGCTGATTTATTGTTTCAACCTGCTGCTCTGTATCATCAACAATGGCGGGTTCGCCTATAGTTCTGCGGCAGCTAAACAACGTAGTGCCCATAGTAACTAACAAAGCAAGCAAAAACATCTTCCTAAAACTCGTTTGGCTAAATAACACACTACGCGGTATTTGCGGTATAAACGGTTTCGGGTCTAATTGTTCGGTATTAAATCGCCCGCACACTTTTTTACCGGCATTGGCTAAAAGGTAGCTGCTTATCTCGGTTCCCGGCATGCCGGTAAAGTCTACCACGGTTTTTTCGCAAAGGCCGCAATAGCGCCCTTTAGCATCAGGGGTCATGGCATCCCAGCTTTCGTGGCAGGGTTTGGGCACCGATAATTTGTAATTGCTCATGTGTTGGTAAATTTGATGGTTTATTTACAACGGTTTCGCAACCAAATTGTTATTTTTGAAACAACAAATAATTCAACGCTATGAAAAAATTATTACTTACTGCCTTAATGGCGAGCACAGCTATTGCCTATAGCCAGGATGGCACCTGGGACAGCACCTTTAACATAGGCACCGGCGCCAACGCTCCCGTTAACGGTATTGATGCCCTGCCCGATGGTAAAATACTTATTGCGGGCCAGTTTGCACAATACAATGGGCAAACGGTTAACGGGCTCGCACGCCTTACAGCTAATGGCGATTTAGATACCTCTTTTACATCGCCTGCTACACCTCAGCTTATCTACAAAACCTTAATTGAAGAAGATGGTTCAATAATGTATGCTACGATATATCCCGGGAGTATCCTGAGGAGATTAGATCCGGATGGATTTCTTGACGATAGTTTTATACCGCCGGTATTCCCGGGCTTGTCAGAAATTGTATCAATCTCTAAACAAGGCAATAAATATATTGTTTCGGGGGCATTTCAGGTTAATGTTAATTCACCTGAGCCACTAAGTTGCATTGTAAGGCTTAACGCCAACGGATCGTTAGATGAAACTTTTGCACCTGTAAGGCTCTATGCTGCTAACACTCCTTTTGCCCATACACGGGTTTTGCCCGATGGTAAAATTATTGCCGTAGGTAAATTTGAATATTATGGAGAAACAGCGGTTGCCAACTTAATAAGGCTTAACGCCGATGGTACGCTTGATGATACTTTTGATGCCGGTACAGGTATTATGGGGCAGCCAATGTCGGTAGCAATACAACCCGATGGTAAAATTATTGTTGGTGGGCTCTTTGCTTCTGTAAATGGTTTTGACCGCAATATGATCGTACGTATTAATGCCGATGGTAGTGTTGATGACAGCTTTGTACCACCAACAGGCGATACGGTAACGGCTTTAGATTTAATAATTCAGCCTGATGGTAAAATAATTGCCGGGGGTAATTTTCATGATTCGGAAGTTATTTTTGGAGAGGATGATGACAGCGTACCCGTTTATATAAAAAGATTTAATGCTAACGGAACCCTTGACACTACTTTTATATCAGAGCAAAGTGTGGGCAATCAGGTGCTTACGCTTTCACTACAGGATGACGGTAAGCTATTGGCCGGTGGCTGGTTTGATAAAGTAGGCGGTGTAACCAAAAACAGGCTTGCCCGCCTTAACAACACCGTGCTTTCGGTAAAAGATTACCAAATGGCAGGGCTATCAGTATACCCTAACCCGGTTACTGATAAACTGACGATTGACACCGGGAGCTTTACTTCGGCTACAGCTACTGTAAGTGTTTATGATATTACAGGTAAAATGCTATATAATGCAGAACAGGCTGCTACAGGTAACATTCAGGTAGATATGGCCTCTTACAACAGTGGCTTATATTTTGTAACCGTTAGTGCAGGTAATAAAACGCTTACGCAGAAGGTTATTAAGAACTAAGTTTATTGGACGCGGATGTATCTTTTTGCTTTACGGCAATGGATAGATCCGCGTTTTTATGTTGTGTTTTTTTCTAACCACAAAGGGCACGAAGTTTTCACAAAGAAAACACTAAGACAGCCATCTAAAGATGGAAGAACACAAGGCAGGGGTTATTTAGTACCACAAAGCTTTGTGAACTTTGTAGATAACAAAGTTATCCTTCATGTTATATAAAACTTTGTGCATCCCTCGTGAAAATCCTTTTTCCCTTCGTGGTAAAAATAACGAAATCTGTGAAAATCCGCGATTGCGAAGCATCCGTGTCATCCGTGTTCCATTGTATACCCACATCAAAATTAGATTCGTATTTTTGCCTTTATGGAAAACATTTTTACCGACGAGTACTTTATGCGCAAGGCACTACAAGAGGCACAGGCCGCTTTTGATAAAGGCGAAATACCCGTAGGCGCAATAGTGGTGGTAAACGATAAAGTTATTGCCCGCACCCATAACCTTACCGAATTACTGCACGATGTTACTGCCCATGCCGAAATGCAGGCCATAACATCGGCGGCTAATTTTTTAGGGGGTAAATACCTTACGGGCTGTACGCTGTATGTTACATTAGAGCCCTGCCAGATGTGCGCCGGGGCGCTGTACTGGAGCCAGGTTAGCAAAGTGGTTTTTGGCGCAGCAGACGATCAGCGGGGGTACCGTGCCATGGGAACAAAATTACATCCTAAAACACAGGTAGTTAACGGCGTTATGGAGGCCGAATGCAGTGCCCTTGTGAAAACGTTTTTTAAACAAAGGAGGGGCTGAAAATCAGGTAATTGATTTCTTAAGAAAATTTTAAAATTAATTCTTCTTTTTATTACAATATTTGTAGGATATTAATAGTTATAGCGTAAAATACCAACCTGTAATTTAACAGTTTAACCTTAACCAATCCTCACAAATGAAAACCCTGAAACTGGTGCTGTGCCTAACAGTCATCACACTGCTGCTGCATTCCTGTACTACAAAGTCGGGAAAAGATTTCGATTCAGATTTTTCTCAATTCCGCGAATACATTACCAGTTTTTCGTCGGGTATCATTTCCACCAAGTCAGATATCAAGGTGGGGCTTGCCTTTACTAAAAAAGAGTGGCAGGCTAACCAGGAGCTGGATAAGGATTACTTCTCGGTATCTCCCGGTGTAGAGGGTAAGGTTATCTTTTTACAGGATAACAGCATTGTGTTTCGCCCATCAAAAAAACTGGAGGCCGATAAAGAGTACTGCATTACGCTGCACCTTTCTAAATTTATGCAGATGCCCAAAGGGCTGGAGGATTTTAACTTCCGCGTAAAAACCATCAAGCAGGACTTTTTGGTTAGCATAGCCGACCTTCAATCGTACAACCGCGACCTTCAATATTTAAACGCTATTCTAAAAGCCAGCGATAACCTTGATATTGCCATTGCTAAAAAACTGGTAACCGCAGAGCAGGACGGCCGAAAGCTGCCCATAAGGTTTGATGCCAATGCCGGTACGCCAACGCAATTCCATTTTGTGATTGACAGCATTCAACGCAAGGCGCAGGACAGTAAAATTAAAATTACCTGGAACGGTAAACCCTATAATATAGACCGCGAAGGCAGCGAAGAGTTTACCGTTCCCGGTAAAGACAACTTTAAGGTAATTACCATGGAGCCCGCCCCCGGCGACAACCAAACGCTGCTTATTAATTTCTCCGACCCTATTAAAAAAGACCAGGACTTTAGCGGCCTTGTAGCCGTAGAGAGCGCCACCGACCTAAAATATTCGGTAGACGGTAACCTCTTAAAAGTGTTTTTCCCCGAGCCGCTTAACGGCAGCTTTTTGGTAGAGGTGTTTCAGGGTATAGAAAGTACCGAGGGTTTTAAAACTAAGAATACGTGGACGCAAAAAGTAGTTTTTGAACAGCTTAACCCGGAGGTGCGCTTTATTAAAAGCGGTACCATACTGCCGGCATCCAGCAACCTGAAGATAAACTTCGAGGCCGTTAACCTGAGCAAGGTCGACGTTAAGGTGTACCGTATTTTCGAGAACAATGTAATGCAGTTCCTTCAGGATAACGAGCTTAACGGCAACTACAGCCTGCGCAAAGTAGCCCTGCCCGTAGCCAAAAAAACATTAGACCTAACTACCGATAAACTGCTTAACCACGGCAAATGGAATGCCTATGCCATAGACCTTTCTACCCTTATAATCCCGCAGCAGGGCGCTATTTACAGGGTAGAGCTATCGGTTAAAAAATCGTATTCACTATACAAATGCGATGCCAGCGATACTACCACAGCGGCGACTTCCGCGCAAAGCGAGGAAGATGAGGAAGACCGTGAAGATGATGAGGATTACGGCAACAGCGAAGACGAGTACTACGATTACTACCCATATGATTACGACTGGGACCAGCGTGAAAACCCATGCAGCAGCTCGTATTTTTATGACAGGAAAGTAGCCACTAACGTACTGGCGTCAGATCTTGGCGTGATCGCAAAACGCGGCGAAAACAACAGTTACTTTTTTGCAGTAACCAGCATCACCACTACCCAGCCCATTGCTGGCGCAACGGTAGAGCTGTTTACATTCCAACAGCAAAAAGTGGCTACGGCACAGACTAATAGCGAGGGTATCATTAACCTTTCGGCAGATGATAGGGCGTTTTTTGCCATCGTTAAAAAAGACAAGAACACCACGTATGTTAAGCTGTACGACGGTAACGCGCAGTCGGTCAGTAATTTTGATGTAGATGGTACACAGCTTCAAAAAGGATTAAAAGGCTATGTGTATGGCGAACGTGGCGTTTGGCGCCCGGGCGACTCGCTATTCATAGGCTTCATCTTAAACGATAAGGCGGCTAAACTGCCGCCGTCGCACCCTATAAAGTTGAGGTTATCCGACCCGAATGGTAAAGTAGTGTTCCAAACGGTTCAGGCCTACAACGCCCGTAACCACTTTAAATTTGTAGTGCTTACGCAGGCCGGCACCCCAACAGGTAGTTGGGAGGCAAGGGTATCTGTGGGAGGTGCGCACTTCTATAAAAATATCAAGATAGAGACCATCAAACCTAACCGCCTAAAAATTAAGAACAGCTTTGAGGGTAAAACCATTTACGGAAGCTCTAAAAATACGGGTACGGTAGAGGTGGCCTGGCTGCACGGCGCTATTGCAAAAGGCCTTAAGGTAGAAATGCAGGCTAAATTCCTGAAACAAACCACAGCGTTTAAAGGCTACCTCAATTATATTTTTGATGATCCTACGCAAAACTTCAGCAGCGAAGAGGTTAATATATTCTCGGGCGTGGCTAACGATAACGGCGTGGTACAGGTAAATTTAGAGCCTAAATTAGAGGCACGTGCACCGGGTATGCTAAAAGCGGCCATTATTACCAAAGCTTACGAAAGGGGCGGCGATTTTAGTACCGATGTGGTTACGGCAAGTTATTCGCCATACGATACCTACGTGGGCGTAAAACTTCCGGAAGGCAATAAATACGGCATGTTAGAAACTGGTAAATCGAACAGGTTCGACCTTGCAACGGTTAACGATAAAGGACAGCCCAAAGGAGGCAGGCGCTTAGATGTAAAAGTATATAAAGTAGAGTGGAGCTGGTGGTGGGATGCATCGCACGGCAATGGGTCGGCATACAGTTCGGCGCTATCCAACACGCCCTATTACACGCAGCAGGTAATTACCGATGGCAGTGGAAAAGCATCCTTCAACCTAAAAACCGGCGAAGAAGAATGGGGCCGTTATTTAGTAAGGGTAACCGATATGGAGAGTGGGCATTCGGCAGGGGAAACCGTGCATGTTGACTACCCATACTGGAGTGGACGCAGCCGCACCACTACAGGCGAAGAAGCAAAAATGCTGGTATTTACAGCCGATAAAGAAAAATACAACGTAGGCGAAAAAGCCACGATATCCTTCCCATCCAGCGAGGGTGGCAGGGCATTGGTATCGTTAGAGAACGGCAGCCGCGTGGTAGAAACCTATTGGGTACAAACCAAAAAAGGCGAAACACAGTTAACCATTCCGGTAACGCCAAAAATGGCACCTAATGTGTACATTCACGTTACGCTGCTGCAGCCGCATGCCACAACGGCTAACGACAGTCCTATCCGTTTATATGGCATCGTACCAATAGAGGTGGTAGATAAAAACACGTTGTTACAGCCGCAAATAACTATGCCGGCAGTACTTAAACCTGAACAAAAAACAACCATAAGGGTCAGCGAAAAAACAGGCAAGGCCATGACCTACACCCTTGCGATAGTAGATGATGGACTTTTAGACCTAACCCGCTTTAAAACGCCAAACGCCTGGGATGCTTTTTATGCAAAAGAAGCCCTTGGTGTGCGCACCTGGGATATTTATGATGATGTAATTGGCGCTTATGGCGGCAAGGTAAACCAGGTATTTAGCATTGGTGGCGATGCCGACTTAGGTGGTGGTGCCGCTAAAAAAGCCAACCGCTTTAAGCCGGTGGTAATTTACCTTGGCCCATATACGCTGGGCAAAGGCCAAACCCGTGTGCACGATGTTAAGCTACCCATGTATGTAGGCTCGGTGCGCACTATGGTAGTAGCCGCCAACGCCGATGTTAGCGCTTATGGTATGGCCGAAAAAACCACGCCGGTTCGCAGTCCGCTTATGTTGCTGGCATCACTGCCTCGCAAGGTAACGCCTAAAGAAAAGGTAACGCTGCCGGTAACCATTTTTGCTATGGAAAACAGCATTAAAAACGTAACACTATCGGTTAAAACCAACAATGGCTTTAGGGTAGTGGGTGCATCATCGCAAGTAGTAAACTTTGCAAGGCCCGACGAAAAGATAGCGTATTTTGACCTTGAAGTTGCCGACATTACCGGCATTGGTAAAGTAACGGTTACAGCCACAAGTGGTAAAGAAAAAGCCAGTTACAATGTAGAGCTCGATGTTATGAATCCTAACCCGATAACCAACAACTATAAAGAGATGGTTATCGAGTCGGGTAAATCGGGCAGTATCGACTGGAACTCTTTTGGCGTTTCCGGAACCAACAAAGCAAGGCTGGAGGTATCATCGTTCCCGTCTATCGATTTTAACCGCAGGCTGGATTACCTTATCCAGTATCCGCATGGCTGTTTAGAGCAAACCACATCAAGCGCATTCCCGCAGTTGTACCTTGCCGATATTGCCGACATCGACCAGACGCGTAAAAATAAGATCCAGAAAAACGTAACGGCAGCCATACAAAAGCTGGCGCAATTTCAATTAGCCGATGGTGGCTTTGCCTACTGGCAGGGGCAACCGAACCCTGATGACTGGGGGTCGAGCTACGTGGGGCATTTCTTTGTAGAGGCAGAGAAAAAAGGTTACGCCCTGCCTATGAACTCTAAAAAACAATGGATACAGTACCAACAGCGTACCGCAAGGCAATGGCGTTATAACGATGGCTACCATAACGATTTTGCCCAGGCCTACAGGCTGTACACACTGGCATTGGCTGGATCGGCAGATCTGTCGTCTATGAACCGATTGAGGGAAACCAGTGGCATCAGCAACGAATCTAAACTAAGGCTGGCTGCCGCCTATGCACTGGCAGGACAAAAAAATGTGGGTCAGGAATTATTAGCACAAAGTGCCATTGATTATGACAATGACTATAATCATTACTATTACTATGGGTCGGCAGAACGCAACAGGGCTATGGCGCTGGAAACACTGTTGATCCTGGGCCAGAAAGAGAAAGCCTTTACCACGGCAATTAAGCTGGCTAAAGAAATGTCGTCTAACCAATGGATGAGTACACAGACTACGGCGTATTGCCTTTACGCCATGACCAAATTCGCGCAAAGCAACGGACCAAAAGGCATTGATGTAAGCTATACCAATAAAGGCAAAACGCAGGCCATAAACACGCCTAAAACCTTTGCCGACAGGGTTCTGGAAATTGGCAGCAGTAATGTAATAACGATTAAGAACAATAAAAAATCTTCGCTATATGTAAAGGTTGTTTACAGTGGCGTGCTCCCGGTGGGCCAGGAACTTACCGAAGAGCGCGGGCTTAGTACAGGCATCGTGTTTAAAGACAGGGCAGGACAGGTTATTAACCCGTCGAGCTTGTCCCAGGGCACCGAGTTTGTAGCAGAGGTTACGGTTAACAACCGCAAAGGCGAGTATGTAGATAACGTGGCGCTTACGCAGATAATCCCGTCAGGGTGGGAAATCGTAAATACCCGCTTTACCGATTTTGGAAGCTTTGCCGAGAACGCCGTTGATTATACCGACATAAGGGACGACAGGACTAACTTCTACTTCTCGCTAAAATCGAACGAGACCAAAACGTTCAGGATATTGCTTAATGCATCTTACCCGGGCAGTTATTACCTGCCGGGCGTGCAGTGCGAAGCCATGTACGATAACTCGTATTTGAGCAGGACTAAAGGGCAGTGGGTTAAGGTGGTGAGGTAAGGGTTGCGGAGAAAGAGGGATTCTAACCCCCCGGATATTATTAACATCATTATTTTCACGCGCCGTCATTGCGAGGAGGCACGACGAAGCAATCTCATAATTAACTTGTGGGATTGCTTCGTGTCTCGCAATGACTTGTCTTGAAACATCATATAATAACAATAACCAAATTAGGATGCTCACATCCAAATGAAAAATAAATTCAGGGCACTTTTTACAAGCATAGGGAGGTTTTTTAAAACCTTAAGGCAACGCATTGCGCGCTACATAAAACGTAACAAAATAAAATCGGGCATCGCCCTGCTGCTTTTTGTTGCCTATTACTTTTGCCTTCCGCGAATGCTTTTTAGCGAGCCCTACAGCACCGTGATAGAAAGCACCGAAGGCGAACTGCTTGGCGCGCGTATAGCAAGGGATGGGCAGTGGCGTTTCCCGGCGCAGGACAGCGTGCCGAACAAGTTTAAACAATGTATTGTATATTTTGAAGACCAGCACTTTTACAGCCATCCCGGCTTTAACCCCGTGGCTATTGTAAAAGCCATAAAGCAAAACCACGATGCCGGTAAAGTGGTGCGTGGAGGCAGCACCCTAACGCAACAAGTAATCCGCCTGAGCCGTGAAGGTAAAAACCGCAGCTATTTTGAGAAGTTTTTAGAAATTATACTGGCAACGCGACTGGAATTCCGCGAAAGCAAAGATGATATATTGGGGCTTTATGCCGCGCATGCGCCTTTTGGTGGCAATGTAGTGGGATTAGAAATGGCTTCGTGGCGGTATTTTGGCGTGCAGCCGCACCAGCTATCGTGGGCCGAAACAGCTACCCTTGCGGTACTACCCAATGCGCCAAGCCTTATCTATCCTGGTAAGAACCAGTCAAAACTTCGCGATAAGCGCGACAGGCTGCTTAAAAAGCTGTTTGCCGAGAAAGTGATTGATAAAACTACCTACGAACTTTCGTTGCAGGAAGGGCTTCCGCAGAAGCCGTTCGACCTGCCGCAGGCTGCGCCGCATTTATTGCAGAACATCGCCGGGGTCAAAGAGGGTCAGCGTATAAAAACTACGGTTAAAACTACCCTGCAAAATCGTGTGAACCAAATCGCGGCACGCTACTACCAGGAGTACAAGCAGACCGAAGTTTACAACCTTGCCATAATGGTGGTAGATGTGCAAACGCACAATATTGTGGCTTATGTGGGTAACTCGCCTACCGATAAAGTCCACCAGAAAGATGTAGATATTATACCCGCGCCACGCAGTACTGGCAGTATTCTAAAGCCGTTTTTGTTTGCCTCCATGCTCGATGCTGGAGAGATATTGCCCAATACCCTGGTGGCCGATGTACCCACACAAATTGCAGGTTACAGCCCCAAGAATTATGAGCTGACGTATGATGGCGCCGTGCCGGCACAACAGGCGTTATCGCGGTCGCTTAACATTCCTGCGGTGCTGATGCTGAAAGATTTTGGCGTGCCGCGTTTTTACGATCAGCTAAAGCATTTTAAGCTTCGGGACATTAACAGGCAGCCCAGCCATTACGGACTCTCACTTATTTTGGGCGGTGCCGAAAGCAACCTTTGGGACTTGTGCCGCACCTATGCCGGGCTTACCTCTACGCTAAATCACTTTACCTCCAGCCAGGCCAAATACCGCATAAACGATTTTGCCGAACTTAATTGGGATAACAGCGTTACCCGCGATTTTGGGAAAGAAGTGTACAACAAACCTGAGTTGGGGGCAGGTTCGATATGGCTTACGTACAATGCCATGAAAGAAGTGAACCGGCCGCAAGGCGATGAAGCCTGGCGTTTTTACGATTCGTCGTTAGAGATTGCCTGGAAAACCGGAACCAGCTTTGGCAGCCGGGATGCCTGGGCCATTGGCACAAGTTCGCGCTACGTAGTAGGGGTGTGGGTAGGCAATGCATCAGGAGAGGGTCGCCCGTCTTTAACCGGGGTGGGTAGTGCCGCACCTATTTTATTTGATGTTTTTAACCTGCTGCCGCGCCAAAAGTGGTTCGCACCGCCTTATAACGACCTTGAAGAGGCCGATGTTTGCAAACTCAGCGGGCACCTGGCTGGCGAACATTGCCCAGTGGTTAAACAATGGATCCCGATTAAAGGGCGTAAGACTACGGTGTGCCGCTACCACAAGGTTATTCATTTAGATGCAGGCAGGCAGTACCAGGTTAACAGCAGTTGCGAGAGTATTGATAATATGGTTACCACGGCTTGGTTTGTGCTGCCACCCGTAATGGAATGGTACTACAAAAGCGGCCATATGGATTACCGTCCGCTGCCGCCTTTCCGTGCCGATTGCCAGGGCACAACGGGTGCCTACCTCGATTTTATTTATCCTAAAGAAGACGGCAAAGTGTACCTTACTAAAGATTTTAATGGTATCGTGCAGCCCTTTATTGTAAAAGCGGCACATACTTCGGCCAATGCCCGGTTGTTTTGGTATTTGGGGGATAAATATCTTGGCGAAACCAAAACCTTTCATGAAATGCCTATTGCAGCTAAAACGGGCACGTATTACATTACCGTGACGGATGAGGCGGGGAATGAAATTAAACGTAAGGTTACTATTGAAGCGCCGTAAGAGGAGTTTTCAGTCGCAGTCGCAGTTTTCAGTCATACGTACATAGCAGTTGAAACCAATATCTATTTACAGTTTGCAATGCCGGGATGTTGCTTTTTAAGGTCGGATACCAGTTGTTTGGTAAACAGTTCTGCGCCGGTTTTGTTGAGGTGGGTGGCATTAAAAAAATACGCTTTGTTATAACACAGCGGACTGTCAGAATAATCTAAAAACGGAATGACCTGCCGGTTTGCAAAGCCTTTTAGTTCCTGCATAACGTCATCGCTATTTTGGGTAAACTTCCGGCTTTCGTAGTATTGGGGCGTGTTTACAAAGATCAGTTTAATGTTCTGCTGTTGGCACTCGGCTACAAAGCGGTGCAGCAGCCTGCGCATTTCCGGGTCAACCGTTACCTTATAGCTCCCCAAAAGTTCCTGCGCCTTTACAAAATCGCTGTTCCATTGCTCGTTGCGGGCTTCATAACCTTTATAACGCAGCGGTTTGGCAGATTCTTTACCAGTCATATTTTGCAGCGCAATGCCTACCGATTGGTACTGCCCCACATACCGCACCAGCGGCACGTAATAATCCCACGCAGAGAACTCTTTTTTGCCCTTGGTGTAGGCGGCCATATCATTATTAAAAAGGCTGTAGGGTAAAAACTGCGATATATTATCCCTCGGTACTTTCTTTATCATACTAAAAGGATCCATAGATAGCAGGATGTACTTGGGCTTTTTATTGTGCTTAAGGTACTGCGTGTGCCTGTAATATTGTGTCCAGAAATTATGGCCGGTAATACCAAAGTTATAAGTGGGGGTGCAAAGCCCATCTGACAATATCTTAGTGTCAAAATGCATGGATGCGCGCGATGAGCCGTAAACCGCCACGTTTGCGTTGATGTTACCCTCATAAATATCGGTCCACACACTAATTTCGCCTTCGGCAGCGGTGCCCGATTTTGCCAGGCTTTTAGATAGTAAATAATCAAGCGGGTACATCAGCGCAAGGAGCGGCAGCAGGAAAAAGGCGGTATTGCGCAAAAACTTTTTCATCCTTAAAACTGAAAGTAAATAAACTGCTGGTTCTTACCGGCAAACAAAAACAGCGCGGCAATAATGGCGTAGTAAAATGCTATCCTAACCGGTTTGGTAAAGTTGGTGTCCAGTTTTTCTATGGCATATTGGTGCTCGCGCCCCTGCCATTCAATGATTAAAAATACAGCCAGTAACAGAATGGTTATCTTTGCATTGGCTGCCACATAAAAACTGGGTACGGTAAACAGGGTGCGCGAAAATATAGTGCTTATGTATTTAAATGCATGCGTGAGGCTATCGGCCCTGAAAAAGATCCACGCAAAAGTAACCAGACTGAAGGTAAACAGTATCTGAACAGTTTCTTTTAGGCCTGGCAGCCATTTACCGGGTGCAACAATGGTAAGGTAGCGGCGGTTGGTTTTGGTGAGCAGCAAGGGCATAAAATACAGTGCGTGCAGCATGCCCCAGGCAATAAACGTAAGGTTGGCGCCATGCCAAAAACCACTGATGATAAAAATAACAAACGTATTGCGGATGGCGGCAAAGCGGCCGTTTTGGCTTCCGCCGAGGGGAATGTATACGTAATCCCTAAACCAGGTGGTTAACGATATGTGCCAGCGCCTCCAGAATTCGGCAATATTGCGCGAAAAGTAGGGAAACGAAAAGTTGCGGATAAGGTCGATGCCAAACAGACGTGCCGTACCAATGGCAATATCGGAATAGCCCGAAAAATCACCATAAATCTGGAAGGCAAAAAATACCGCCCCCATTGCCAGCGAACTACCGCTAAGGTGCAGGTGGCTGTTAAAGGTTACATTAGCCAGTTCGGCACAATTATCGGCAATGACCACCTTTTTAAACAATCCCCATAAAATTTGGCGAAGTCCGTTTATGGCGTTGCTGTAATCAAAAGTCCGTTTGGTTTTTAACTGCGGTAACAGGTGGGTGGCACGCTCTATTGGTCCGGCCACAAGAAGTGGAAAAAAGCTCACAAATAGGGCATAGGTTATAAAATCCCGCTCGGCTTTTATCCTGCCCTGATAGGTGTCAATTATATACGATAGCCCATGAAAGGTGTAGAACGATATCCCCACGGGAAGGATTATTTTTAGCAATAACGGACTCACACTCAACCCCACGGTAGCCAAAGCATCCTGTAACGAGAGCGCAAAAAAGTTGTAGTATTTAAATACACCCAGTAGCCCCAGGTTTATACAAATGCTGATCCACAGCCATGTTTTCTTAGCGCGCTGGCGGGTTTCCGACTCAATTTTCAGGGCGGAAAAATAATCTAAAGCGGTAGAGAACAGAAGCAGGAAGAGAAAACGCCAGTCCCAGTTGGCATAAAAAAAGTAGCTTGCCACCAGCAATAGTATGTTTTGCCCCTTTACGGTTTTGCCTGCTATAAACCAGTGCAGTACAAATACTGCCGGTAAAAAAAGCGCGAAACCTATTGAGTTAAAAAGCATTACTAAGGGGTGTTGCCGTTGCTTTGGTAAACATACTATTTATGCGCCATAAATGCAAAGGGCATTTTTAGGCACGCTGCCTGTCCCTTAAAAACAGGTAGCCAAAAGCTGCCAATGTTATACCTGCCGATACATACAGCACCAGCGGTATCCGCGCCAAATCATCCTGGTAATACCATCCGGCAAAGAGCGCGCCAAGGCCAATACCGGCTTCGAGCGCAATATACATGGTTGCCATAGCCTTGCCACGATGGTTGGGCAGGCTCATATCTACCGTCCACGCATTAAGCGCGGGCGAGAGTACACCCTGTGCAATACCATATACGGCGGCCCCCGTTATAAGCAGTATAAGGCTATTGGCCATGCCAATAATTATGAGTGAAGTTACCAATACTACTAACCCTACTTTAATTACTTTGATTCTGCCATAGCGGTCGGATGCCTTGCCGGCCACAAACCTGATTAAGAGTGATGCAATGGTAAAAACCATAAAGAAAAGCCCTTTGTTGGCAATACCCAGATGGGCAGACTGGTCAGGGATCAGAGTTAGTATTGCGCCATAGCCAATGTAGGTCATGATTATGACGATGGCAGCGGGCAGCACTTCGGGCGCTATGATGTCGCGGCGCGAAAGCTTAAGCAAGGCAAAGCTGAACTTTTGCTTCATAGGCAAGGTTTCCTTCATATTCATAAGGATAACGATAGACAGCAATGCAAAAGCCGACGATATGTAAAACAGTACGTTGATAGAAAAGTGGAGTGTAATGTATCCGCCTATAGCAGGCCCAATAGCCATACCGGTGCTAAAACACAGGCCGTGTATGCCCAGCGCTTCGCCCCAGCGTTCTTTAGGGGCAATATCGGCAACGTAAGCGGCAGTTGCCGTAGGCTTAAACCCGGTTGAAAATCCATGCAGTAACCTCAAAAACAAAAAGCCGCCCACGGTTGCCAGCAGGGGGTATAAAAAGCCACATACAAAGCACACTATAGAGCCAACCGCCATAACCGGCACACGGCCCAGGGTATCTGTCAGCCGCCCGCTAAAGGGGCGCGATATGCCTGCGGTAACGGTAAACAGGGCAATGATAAGCCCTTTGTATTCGGCACCGCCAAGGCTGCTGAGGTAGGCGGGGAGTTCGGGTATCAGCATGTTAAAGCTGGCCGAGAACAGCAGCGAACTAAGGCACAGCAAGCCGAACTGGAGGTTGTAAATTGGGTGTTTTTCCGGGTTGTTCATTGGTCATACAAAGGTATGCGATAGTACAATGTGTGGCAATAAATATTTATAGCCTTTTCTTTTGCCTTGATGCAAAAGAAACAAAAAATCAAGGCTACATCTTTTTTAGCTACAAATTATTTCAAAAAGGCTAAATCATTTGAACTTGCTTCGCTTCAAACAGCAAATGATTTTTAACGCCTTTTCTCATAATTTGCTTAACGCAAAAAGATGAGGCCGCCTGAGCTTCACTCTTTCGTTCTTACTTGTGCTGAATTGCTTGTGTACATTAACTAACAGCCGTATCTTAGGTGTTACAAAAACATTTTATAATGAAAAACATTCTTTGCCTTTTTTCCTGCTTTTTCTTTTTAGTGTCGTGCAATGCCCAAACCCAAACAGGCCCTAAAGACCTGATGCATTTAAAATACGGATCGGAAAAGCAAAATACGCTTGATTTGTACCTGCCTAAAACCTACACAGAAAAGACCCCTGTTGTTATTATGCTGCACGGCGGTGCATGGATGCTGGGTGGTAATGAATATACCGAAAAAACATCTAAAGACCTGCGCAATCGTGGTTTTGTCGTAGCGAATGTTGATTACAGGTATGTGAACGATTCGGTTAGTGCAAAAAACCTGCTGCGCGATATAGATGATGCCATAACGTATGTAGAAAAGCAGGCGGCGCAGTACCATTACAGCCCAAAAGGGTATCATATGGCGGGTATAAGTGCCGGTGCGCACCTGTCGCTTTTGTATGGCTATACCACCTCTAAAACCGTTAAGTCGATCACCGCCTTGTGCGCACCTTCACGCTTGGACGACCCTAATGACATCAATGAATTTAACAAGCACCAGCTGGTACACAATGTTGAGCTATTAGCCGATGCCAAGTATATTCCCGGGCAAAAATTAGGCACCGAGTTTACGGTTGTGAGTCCGTACTCGCATATAAAAGCAATCCCAACGCTGTTGTTTCATGGCGATGCCGATAACATAGTGCCGTACTCGCAGTCGGTATTTTTGTATGGCGAATTGCAAAAGAAGGGTGTGAAATCAAAGTTTGTAACCATGAAAGGCAAAGGCCACGACTGCGGCATGAACCAACCCAATAGCGAAAAGAAAGTGCTTGACGAGATTACTAAATGGGTGGAGTTGTATAATTAGGGTGGGGTGGGGTAGCATTATTAACACCTGAGTGATAGCGCGGATTTGCAATCCGTGCCGGTAACAATAATTATTTTCTATGTCAACTAAATACAAAGCAATAACAACCGAAGAGGCATATTTTATTACAATAACTACCGTAGGTTGGATTGATGTTTTTACAAGATTAAATCAGAAATACAATATAATAAATGCCCTTGACTATTGTAGCAAGCATAAAGGCTTAGAGATATATGCATACTGCCTGATGCCAAGTCACCTGCATATCCTTTGCAAAGGAGTAGACGGAGCTGTATTGTCGGATATTATGAGAGACTTTAAAAAGTTTACTTCCAAAAAGATAATTACATCAATTATCGAAGAACCCGAAAGCCGTAGGGAATGGATGCTGGCATATTTTGCAAAAGCATGCGAGCATTTAAAAAGGCCACAGCAATTTAAGGTGTGGCAGGAAGGTTATCATGCCGAAATTGTAGAAACCAATTGGTTTATAAAACAAAAGGTAAAATATATTCATAATAACCCAGTAGCAGAAAAATTTGTTAGCCTACCTGAAGATTATTATTTCAGTTCGGCTCGAAATTATGCAGGATTGGACAATGATTTAGATATAGTTTTGCTTGATCTGTTTTGATTAATTCAAAGTGATAACTGATTTTCTACCAGCAGAGTAATAGCGCGGATTTGTAATCCGTGCACATACTACTGAGTTTCTGTATCAGGTAAATAAATCTTATTCTGGTTACATTGCCTGCACGGATTGCAAATCCGCGCTATCACTCATGCGTAAATTTGATACGCAATAGCGAAATTCCCGCTATCACTCAAAAGGCTTATTCTAACTGTTGGGAATCTATCAATTACCGTTTATTGTAACGTTAGTACTAAAAAGCTAAATAATTTTATGATGGCGTGGCTGTTTTGGCACTGCGTTTTTACTTAAATTTGTAACCTGTTTTAAACCAAGTAATAAACTAATACCCGCGATATATGAAATTTGCTAAAAAACTTTCGCTAATAGCCCTTGCTGCTGTGTTGTTTACAAGTTGTAAGGACACCTCTAAAGATGGCAACCTTGAAACGCCTAAAGAAGAAATTGTAACCGACAGCACCCAGAAAAAAGAAACCGCTGCTAACCTTGAAACGGCTACATTTAAAATTGAGGGTATGACCTGCCCAATGGGTTGTGCGGCTACCATTCAGGATAAGCTTGCCCATATGGAAGGTGTTGATGATGCTAAAGTTGACTTTGACAGCAAAACGGCTACCATATCTTTTGACCCTGCCAAACAAACTGCCGAAAGCTTTGTACAAACGGTTGAGAAAATTGCCGGAGGTGTTTATAAGGTATCTGATGTAAAATCATCGGGTGATAAGGCATACTATTCAGGACACGATAAGGATAAGAAGAAAAAGAAAAAAGCCGAGAAAGAGGCTAAAGAGGCTGCTGCCAAAGCTAAAAAAGACGGTAAGCCATCGTGCTGTTCGGCCGATGCCAAGACGGAGAAAAAAGCAGGATGCTGTTCTGCCGATGCAAAAAAAGGTGGTAACCTATAATCAGGGTTCTAAAATATTTACAAGAAGCAGCTTAGGGCTGCTTTTTTTTTGTGGCATTTTATGGAAGCAAGCATGTCATTCTGACGAAGGAAGAATCTCGATAATTTATTGCGTGCTCCCCGAGTGAGATTGCCGCGCTCCATTGCATTTCGCTCGCAATGACAGGCTCCTGTGCTTACTCAAATTCGTAAAAATCTGTGTAAATCCCCGCCTGTACCATTCGGGCAGGCGCGATTGCGAAGCATCAGCGTCATCCGCGTTCCATTAAAACTGAAAACTGAAAACTGCGACTGTGACTTTCTTTAAAGATTCCCTAAAATATCAATTTTATCGCTGGTAGAGATACCACCGGGGTTACAACCCGGCAGCCCCTCAGGGATGGATTTATTGATGGTTTTATAGTACTCTACCCATGCAGGGAAGAACGCGTTGGTGCCGGGCTCTTTATACGTCATAGGGTATAGTTTAAAAAAAGGCTTGCCTTTATTGGAATCTTTAAAAGCATCATATATAAGTTCTGAGCAGTAGTAGCTGCCGTTACCATAAACATATTCATCATCATACGGTACGCCCATTTGCTTTAGCGAAAATGCAATGGCGGCAGGTATAAGCTTTTGGTATTTCTTTTTAAGGCGGCCTACCAGCATAGGCTTACCAGTGTTTTTACTGAAACTCTGTAGCGTGCTAAGCCGTACCGCGCTTCCGGCGGCCTCTATAATGTAAAGGGTGTCATTGCGGTGGTATACCAATCCCATGTGGCTGTAATCGGCGCCATTGTGGCCCTCTGTTACGGCTTCTATGGCATCGCAAAGCGGGCCGCAGTCCATATCCTGGAAAATAAGGTCGCCATCTTTAAGATCGATCTTACTTTGTGCAGCAACCGATGTTATGCTGAAAAGAAAAATAAGTAGGTATTTCATTTTATAAAAAATCAAAGAAAGCAAGGCCTATACATATTGTCCCTACACGATCATATTCATGCAAAGGAAATGCATACAGGTTGGCTTCCACATACAAAGATACTTCATTATCCTTTATTGCACCTATACGGTACTTTTGGTATGTTCCGCCTAAATCGCCACGGCCTAACGCAAATGCATACCCATAGCCATATTGCAGGCAAATGTTGGTTTCTTCCCATAGTTGCGGCGTAAATAAAACGCTGCCAAATACCGGAGCTATTACCAGTTTATTAGTTCCGGAATATTCAACACCAGTATTGGCAGAAACGCCTAACCACTTTTTAAGGTGTACGCCATAGCCGGCGTTAACCGCTAAGCCATCGGGTAAAATGTAATCAAGCGCACTGTATTTATCTTCTTCATAGTCGTTTACGCCATTTTGGTCATCATCAACATAGGCAATGTTGTCTTCACGGTATGGGTTTGCCCTTAGCGGAATTGAAATGCTAAACTGCCCAAAGAACGGTTTTTCTTTAGGAGGCTTTTCACCTTCAGGGATGCCCTTGGTTATAAATACGGTTTCATCCCGGGTTATTTGTGCGTGGGAGGCCAGGGCAAAAAAGAGGAGTAAGGCAGTTATTTTAAGCGGAGACTTCATCTTCAAAAGCATCTGGGGTTATGGCCTTTTCAACGGGAAATTCACCAATTTTAGTACGCCTTAGTGCGGTTAAATGTGCACCAGATTGTATGGCCAGTCCAAAATCGTAAGCTAAAGAACGAATATAAGTACCCTTGCTGCATACTACCCTAAAGTCTACTTCGGGCAGGGCAATGCGTGTAATTTCAAATTCGTGAATGGTAGTTTTGCGCGATGCTATCTCTACTTCTTCGCCTTTGCGTGCGTGTTCGTAGAGGCGTTTACCGTCTTTTTTAATGGCCGAGAATACCGGTGGTTTCTGGTCGATCTCACCCATGAACTGAGGCACGGTTTCGTATACCAATTCGGGCGTTACATGATCGGTGGGAAAAGTTTCGTTAACCTCGGTCTCCAGATCGTATGATGGCGTAGTAGCGCCTATGTAAAAAGTGCCGGTATATTCTTTAGGCATGCCCTGCAACTCTGTAATGCGTTTGGTAAATTTACCGGTGCATACAATAAGCAGGCCTGTGGCTAAAGGGTCGAGCGTGCCGGCGTGGCCCACTTTTATTTTTTTAAGCCCAAGGTGTTTTTTAAGGCTCCACTTTACTTTGTTTACAGCCTGAAAAGAGCTCCATGTAAGTGGCTTATCTATAAGTACAATTTTTCCTTCCTGGAAATCTTCGGGGTTTGCAGCGGCCAATGTGTTTTATTTGGTAGTTATAAAATAAGCCAGTAGCGCAAAGCCCACAACAATACGGTAGTAACCCCAGGGCTTAAAGCCGTATTTTTTAATAACGCCTATAAAGCCTTTAATGGCAATAATAGCCACCACAAATGCAATAACATTACCAAGCAGGAACAATTTAAGGTTGTCGCCTTCCATAAGCATTTCGTAGCCTTTAACCTCTGCAGGGCCATATTTTTTAAGCAGTACAGAGTATACGGTTACGGCAAGCATGGTAGGCACGGCAAGGAAAAAAGAGAATTCGGCAGCCGTTTCGCGGGTTAGTTTTTGCTGCATACCGCCAATGATGGAGGCGGCAGAGCGGCTGGTGCCCGGCATCATGGCAAGGCATTGCCAAAAGCCAATGGTAATGGCTTTTTTAAGTGTAATGTCTTCTTCTTTAGCTATTACAGGGTTTTTAAAGTAATTGTCTATAAACAGCAATACAAAACCGCCCACAATAAGCATAATGGCAATAGGTATAGGATCGCCCAGGGCTGCATCTATAAGGTCGTCAAAAAGGTAGCCTAATAAAAGGGCGGGCACCACGGCACAAGCTAATTTTACAAAGAAACTAATGCGGGTAAAATCAAAGAATTTCTTCCAGTACAATACTACCACGGCAAGTATGGCCCCAAACTGAATGGCGGTTTGGAACAGCTTTACAAATTCGTCGTCCTGTATGCCGTAATACGAGCTCACAAAGATCATGTGGGCCGTGCTGGAAATTGGTAAATATTCGGTTAAACCCTCTATAATGGCAAGAAAAATGGCTTGTATAAAATCCATCTAATAATGTTTATTTTTTAAAATTCTTGATGGCTTTATCTTCCGGGAAAGGCTCGGTTGTAGTAGTTTCTACAGTGTTAGCTTCCTGCGGGTATGGGTTTTTAAGGATGGCATAAATAGTAATACCAAAACCTATAAGCACCACAGTAGGTGCCAGGCGAATGCGCCTCCAGTTAAAAATAGCATCGCTAAACACTTTAGGGTCATCACTGCCACCGCCCGACATTAGTATAAAACCAAGGGCAATAACACCAAGGCCAATAAGCAGTATTTTATAATTAACCTTTTCAAAAAGGAAATGGGTTTTTATTTCGTTGTTCTTCACTTTACAGAGTTTAAAGTTTAAAAGTTTAAAGTTTCAGGTTCCTCACCCCCAGCCTCTCTCCAAAGGAGAGGGGGAGCTTCACTCGTGGTGTATATCGTCTTCGGTCTATTATCTAAAAATCCAATATTCTAAAATTGAAGCTTTGGTTTTTATTTATTGTTTAAGCGTAAGCGCTCTGTTTGTTATTTGAGATTTGTATTTTGAAAATTCTTAATACAGATCGTCTGTTCTTAAATTTAAAAAGCGCTGTGTGGCAAAAAAGGTGCTTATCATGGCAATGATGATCCCAAAAGCCAGTACACCGGCCAGTACTATAGCGGTAGGTATCCAGTCTTCCCAAATGTTCAGTACCGGGAAA
This sequence comes from Flavobacterium zepuense, assembly GCF_007097145.1. Classification (GTDB taxonomy): domain Bacteria; phylum Bacteroidota; class Bacteroidia; order Flavobacteriales; family Flavobacteriaceae; genus Flavobacterium; species Flavobacterium zepuense. The sequence goes on from NZ_VJVZ01000013.1 coordinate 43,303, forward strand.
GCGCCATCAAGCCAGTACACCAGGTAAATAAGTGCGGCAATGGCAAGCAATGCGCCAAAAAGCCCCAATTTAATACCCTTCCAGATATACGGCCTGCGGATGAACGATTTTGTAGCGCCCACCATCTGCATGGTTTTAATAGTAAAGCGGTGCGAATAAATAGACAGGCGTAATGCGCTGTTTATTAACAACATGGCTACAAAGGCCAGTACGCCGCTTATAATTAATATCCAAAAAGTAATGGTTTTAATATTTTCGTTGGCAAGGTCTACCAAAACGTTATCATAAGTAATATCGCCCACGGCAGGGTCAGATCGCAGTTCTACCTCAATTTCCTTAATGCTGTCTTTTTGCACATAGGCACTTTTAAGGTGAATATCGTACGAATCCAACAATGGGTTCTCGTCAAGCATTACATCATAATCCTTCATTAATTCCGGATTATTCTTAACCGCATCTTCTTTAGAAATAAACACATGGTCTTTTATATACGCCGAGTTTTGCAGGCGCACGCCAAAGGCTTGGGTGGTACTATCGGTAGCTTCGCGCTTAAAATAAACCGTCATGGGGATATTTTCCTTTACATAGCCGGAAATCTTATCGGTATTAATAACAAAGAGGCCCAAAGCCCCAAGCAGCGTTAGCACTATAAAAATACACAGCACAACAGAAAAATATGAAGAAATTACCCGTCGTTTCTGGAATTTTTCAAAAGATGATGCCATAGGTTATCTTAATTTAGGCGTAAAAATAAATAAACTATTCGGTACAGCATAGTTTATAACGGGCAAAGTTTTTACATTCGTACAATAACTGTAAATTTGTGCCGCGAAGGTGCTGATGCCCTAAGCCACTAAGAACCTAAGTAACGTACAAAATGAGATACGATCATAAGAGAATCGAAGACTACTGGCAAAAATACTGGGCAGAGGAAGGTACCTTTCGCGCCGAAAACCAATCTGATAAACCCAAATACTATGTGCTGGATATGTTTCCGTACCCAAGTGGTGCCGGCCTGCACGTAGGGCATCCGCTGGGCTACATAGCAAGTGATATTTATGCGCGCTACAAGCGCCACCAGGGCTTTAATGTGCTGCACCCGCAGGGATACGACAGTTTTGGCCTTCCGGCAGAACAGTATGCCATACAAACCGGCCAGCATCCTGCCGTTACCACCGAGGCTAATATTAATCGTTACCGCGAGCAGCTGGATAAAATAGGATTTTCTTTTGACTGGGACAGGGAGGTGCGCACCTCTAACCCCGAATATTATAAATGGACACAATGGATATTTATCCAGTTGTTCAACTCATGGTACAATAAAGACACCGATAAGGCCGAGAGCATCTGTACGCTTATCAGCCATTTTGAGGCTAACGGCAATGCAGGCGTAAACGCCGTGAGCGATGATAACATTGCTGCCTTTACGGCCGATGATTGGAAAGGCTACACTAAAGACGAGCAGGAAAAACTGCTGCTTAAATACAGGCTTACCTACCTTGCCGAAACCGAAGTGAACTGGTGCCAGGCATTGGGTACCGTACTGGCTAACGATGAGATTGTTAACGGAGTGTCTGAACGTGGGGGCTACCCGGTTATCCGTAAAAAGATGACCCAGTGGAGTATGCGCATCTCGGCGTATGCCGAACGTTTTTTACAGGGGCTTGATACCATCGACTGGAGTGAATCTATCAAGGAAAGCCAGCGCAACTGGATTGGTAAATCGGTTGGGGCATCGGTTAGGTTTAATGTGATAAATGCATCTTCAGACCTCACCCCTAACAGCGCAGTCCTCTCCCCCGGCTCTTCAAAAGACCTCACCCCTAACCCCTCTCCGAAGGAGAGGGGAACTCAGGCCGGAAACGTAGCCGGAGATCCGGGGTACATGACCGCCGATAGTTCTAATGCTAAAGAGTTGGTTGGGTTTGCCCGTTCTAACAGAAAAGAAGCTACCAAGGCAGAAGCGTTATTATGGGAAGCTGCAAGAGATAAAAAGCTTGGGTATAAAATAAGGAGGCAGCACTATGTAGGCAACTATATTGCTGACTTTATATCGCTTGAAAAAAGGCTGATCATTGAAGTTGATGGGGGATACCATGATGATGCGGAACAGGTTGAACTGGATGCCGCCCGCACATTAGAACTGGAGCAAAAATATTCGTTTAAAGTACTTCGATTTACTAATGATGAAGTGCTTAATAATTTAGATAATGTTTTATCCCAAATAAGAATAGCCCTGGCAAACCGCAAATCCTACAATGATGAGAAGGATTTGAGTGAAGCTGCCCCCCTCTCCTTCGGAGAGGGGCCGGGGGTGAGGTCTGATAATGATGTGACCCTAAACCAAAACGGCAACCCATCCATCCTTGAAGGCCTCGGCTTACGAGAATTCTTTGATGATATAATCAGTCCGTTTGAGGAAGAAGACACCAGTAACTATACAATAGAAGTATTTACCACCCGCCCTGATACCATTTTTGGTGTAACGTTTATGACGTTAGCGCCGGAGCATGAGCTTGTGGCTAAAATTACCACGCCTACGCAAAAACCGTTGGTAGACGCTTATGTAGAAGCCACGTCAAAACGCAGCGAGCGTGAGCGTATGGCCGATGTTAAAACCATATCGGGCGTGTTTACAGGTGCGTATGCCGAGCATCCGTTTACTAAAGAGCCCATCCCGGTTTGGATAGGCGATTACGTGCTTGCAGGCTACGGTACGGGTGCCGTTATGGCGGTACCGGCAGGCGACCAGCGTGATTATGATTTTGCAAGGCATTTTGGCATCCCGATAAAAAATATATTTGAAGGCCAGGATATTTCAACCGAGGCGTATGGTGCTAAAGACGGCGTTATCCTAAAGGATTCCGACTTTTTAAATGGTGATACATATAAAGAGGCAACTAAAAAAGTGATTAGCTCTTTAGAGGGTATAGGCCAGGGTAAGGGCAAAACCAATTACCGCCTGCGCGATGCTGTTTTTAGCCGCCAGAGGTACTGGGGCGAGCCGTTCCCGGTGTACTATGTAAACGGTGTGCCACAGCTTATTGCTACAGAGCATTTACCGGTGCGTTTGCCCGATGTTGAAAAATACCTGCCTACCGAAGACGGTCAGCCGCCATTGGGTAACTCCCGCGAGTGGGCGTGGAGCACTACCGAGAATAAGGTGGTAAGCAACGACCTGATAGATGAGGCAACGGTGTTTCCGTTAGAGTTAAACACCATGCCGGGCTGGGCAGGCAGCTCATGGTACTGGCTGCGTTACATGGACCCGCACAATAATGATGAATTTGTAAGCAAAGAAGCTGAAGATTACTGGCAAAATGTTGATTTATACATTGGCGGTAACGAGCATGCTACAGGCCATTTATTGTACTCCCGTTTTTGGAATAAGTTTTTAAAAGACCGCGGTTTTGTAAATCAGGAAGAGCCGTTTAAAAAGCTTATTAACCAGGGTATGATTTTGGGGATGAGTGCTTTTGTGTATATTTTTTATCAGCATACGACACTACAAGATCCGAATGAATTAGTAAAATCAATGACTTCTGACATCAAGAAGAAAACATATTTGCTTTCTAAAAGTATTCATACGGATCTTATTAATGGAGTGGATAATCCTCAAATTAATAGAGTTAAAGAAGAAATTTTAAATGATTATCGTAACGCAGGTATAAGTAGTATGGCATGGTTTAATGCTGAGCCGCTCTCATTACCTATTCATGTGGATGTGGCTCTAATTAATTCATCAGATGAATTAGATATTGAGGCATTTAAAAATCATCCACTATATTCTGATTATAAAGATGCCATATTTGTAACAGAAGACAACGGCAAATACATTGTAGGCCGCGAAGTCGAGAAAATGTCGAAATCAAAATACAACGTGGTTACGCCTGATTTGATTTGCGAGCAATACGGTGCCGATACATTAAGGTTGTATGAAATGTTCTTAGGTCCGCTTGAGCAGGCCAAACCGTGGAATACCGCCGGTATAACGGGGGTATCGGGTTTCCTTAAAAAGCTGTGGAAGCTGTATTTTGATGATAACGGGCTAATTGTTACCACTAACGAGGCCAGCAAAGAGGCATTTAAGATACTGCACCGCACCATTAAGAAAACGCAGGATGATATAGAGAATTTCTCGTTCAACACCTCTGTCAGCAGTTTTATGATAGCCGTTAATGAGCTTACGGCCATTAACTGTCACGAGCGCACTATATTAGAGCCGCTGGCTATATTGATATCGCCGTATGCACCGCACATTGCCGAAGAGCTTTGGAGGCAGCTGGGGCACAAAACGAGCATCTCTACAGTGCCGTTCCCAATCTTTAATGCCGAGCATTTGGTAGAGAGCAGTAAGGAGTACCCGGTATCTTTTAACGGCAAGACACGCTTTAAAATAGAGCTGCCAATGGACCTGAGCAAGGAAGAAATAGAAGCCGCCATTTTGGCTGACGAGCGCACCGCGCAGCAGCTAAACGGGCAGGCGCCTAAAAAAATTATTGTAGTACCGGGCAAGATTATTAATATTGTTGGGTAACTAATTTATATTCAAAACTATAAAAGAGCACAAGTTTTAATTTGTGTTCTTTTTTTTTGTAATATTGTAGTATCGGGATGTTTTAACGTGCTGATAGAAACTATTTATATTAGGAAATTGTATCTGTAATGTGTCTGCATTATTAAATCTGGCTGATTTTAATTTTAGTCAGAAATTGTGGCACAAAATTTGACTTACGTTAAGCGTAATAAAATTACACAACATATAAAGATTAGATTTAGTTAGATAGTTAGTTTAGGTTAAAAAACCAGCCACTGCCATGGCTGGTTTTTTTGTTTGGTAAAATTCTTAAAGTCTTCCTAAATGTTTAGCACTGTGCACCTGACAATTTTTCATTTGTAAAAATTGGCTTTCTTTTTGCTGTATACATACCAACCAAATAAAAGAAAAAGACGATGATAGGATATTATGTATTAATTGGTATTATAGCGCTTATAAGCTTTGCCGTGGGCAGTAAGCTTAAAAGTAAGTTTGATTTTTACAGCAAGGTGCATTTGCGCAACGGTATGAGCGGTGCCGAGATTGCCCAGCAAATGCTAAATGACAACGGCATTTATGATGTAAGGGTTATAAGCACTTCAGGACGGTTGACCGACCACTATAATCCGTCCGATAAAACCGTTAACCTTAGCGAGGCCGTATATAACGAACGTAACGCGGCGGCGGCGGCTGTTGCTGCCCACGAGGTAGGCCACGCCGTACAGCACGCGCAGGCTTACAGTATGCTGCAACTGCGCAGCAGCCTTGTGCCGGTGGTTAACATTGCGAGCGGGTTTTCGCCTATATTAATTATTGTAGGCCTTGGTATGGGTGTTGCGGCAAGCATTGGTATTGGGTATTACATTGCCATTGCGGGCCTTGTGCTAATGGCTATGGGTACGCTGTTTAGCTTTATTACCCTTCCGGTAGAGTATGATGCCAGTAACCGCGCCCTTGCCTGGTTAAAGAACAAGAACATGCTTACGCCACAGGAATATGCCGGCGCCGAGGATTCGCTTAAATGGGCTGCCCGTACCTATGTAGTAGCTGCCATTGGCGCACTGGCAACATTGCTTTACTGGGCATTAATGGTTTTTGGAGGCCGTTCCAGGGATTAAAACCCCTGTCTATATATATGCGTTAAAAACCGCTTTGGCAATGCCGGGCGGTTTTTTTTGTGGGTCGAAAGTCTTAAAGTCGTCAAGTCGAAAGTTCGGTGCTCATTGCCTATTGCTCATTGCCTATTGCCTGTTCAAAACTGCCTACTGCGACTGAACACTGAACACTACAACTGAATCTGCCTTTCTATCTGCTGGTCCAGCGATATAAACGTTTCGGTGCGCGATACCCCGCTAATGGGCTGTATCTTGTTGTTGAGCAGCTGCATGAGGTGCTCGTTATCGCGGCAGATGATCTTTATGAGTATCGACCAGTTTCCGGTGGTGTAGTGGCATTCTAAAACTTCGGGTATTTTTTTGAGTTCTTTTACCGCCTCGGGGTTGCTGGATGCTTTGTCTAAATAGATGCCCACAAACGCCATGGTGCTGTAGCCCAAAACGCGGGTGTTCACGATAAATTTAGAACCGCTTATAACCCCGGCCTGCTCCAGTTTACGAAGCCGCTGGTGTATGGCTGCCCCCGAGATTCCTATTTTAGAGGCTATCTGTAAAATGGGCTTTCGGGCATCTTCCATAAGGAAACGGAGTATCTCTTTATCAATACCGTCTATTTCTATTTGAAGTGAATTTACTTTCATAGGTTATAGTTTGAAAGTAAAAATACGGAATTAGTTTCAAAGTGACAGAGTTTCAAAGTAACAGAGTGACAAAGTAGAAAATATCCGTGATGTAAACTTTGCTACTTTGTAACTCTGCAACTTTGTGACTGTTTTAAAAAATTAATAATCCTCCTCCGCATACTCTTCTGTAGCGTCATAACCGGTGGTGCGCTTGCCATAGCCGGCCCTGTTGCGGCGGGCGTTTAGGGCGGCATCAATCATGGTTTTTTTATAATCGGCTATTTCATCGTCATCGGTAATAAAGCGGGTACCGGCGTTTTTATAGGCTTGTGGGTTAATCCTGCTGCCGTTATTTACAAAGGCAACGGCGCAAAGCCTTTCGCGTTTTTGCCTATAGCCTGAGCCTTCGTTATCAATACTTTTAACCTTATAAAAGTAAAAACTAACCGAGTTTTTGCCGTGCTGAATAACACGTTTTTCGTTAAGCGCTACCGAATCTTTTGCGGTATCTATCCTTGCAAGTTTCAGCAGTGCCGATTTTGCTATCTGCTCATCGGTAATGTTTTTAAGGGCGGCGGTTTTCTTTTGTGCGATAAGCATTTTTTGTACCTCAAACAGTGTTTTAGGGTTGTTTAAAAGCGCCTGCAGCTCCTGCTCGTTAGTATTGCCGTTCTTAATATCAAGGCGGGCAATTTCCATATTGGTCGCGTCGATATCCAGGGCTTTTATGGCGGTAAAGATGGCGTTAACCTCTTTATCGCTTTTAAAAGGGTACAGCAGCTCCATATACCCGGTAAGATTACCCGAAGCTGAATTGCCATAATAGTACTCATCTTCGCCCGATTCTTTACCGGCCTTGCGGCTCTTAGCCCTTTTAATTTCGAGGCGGGTATTGGTAAGCAGCATTTTTTTGTAGGCCTTAAGCTTTTTAGGGCTAATGGCATCGGCTTCCAGCAGGCTGGCGGTAAAGCTCACCACCGGCTCATGGTACTCGGGTATGCTGTAGTACTGAAAAACATCAGGGAACAGCACAGCGCTGTTTTTAGGGTCGATGCTAAAAGTGCTGAAAAGGTTAGCCACCTCGTAGTTATCATCGGTAACCGGGAGGTCGTATTCTAAAAGCTCTTTAATTTTTTTGTAGGCTTCCTCGGTTTCAAATTCGGCAAGGGCTTCTAACACCGCAAACTGAATGATGGTATTGCTGTCCTCGCGTTTGTACTGGTTTTCAAAGAACGGGATAACCGCCTTGTCTTTAAGGTTGCCCAGTTTGCGGTACAGTTGGGTAAGCGCGTTGGTTTCCTCAGGCTTAAAGGTAAAGCCCTCAATAAACTGCTGTAGCTTAACGCGGTTTTCTTTGGTTACCTGTAACTGGTTTACCGATTTTAACGTGCTGCTGCGGATGCTGTCGTATTCGCTACGGGCATCGTCTATAAAAAGCTGCATCCTGTCGGCGGGCAGGTTTTCTTCTTTAGAATTATCCAGAAGCGTAAACGAACTGAACATCTTTTCTATGGCCGGGTCGTTGTTCTTATAGCCTTTTGGCGTCATGGTACTTATAAGGTAGCTGGTGCCGTTGCGGTGCAGTGCCTTAAATTTTATGGCCTGGCTGCTTTCGCTGCTTTCTACCGAGCCCTCATAGGTTTGGTAGCTGCCTTTGTTCTCTTTCTTTTCGTTTGCAATAGATAACTTGCGGGTTTTTGTGTCGATAAGCTTGTCCCAAAGCGACTCCCGGTTAGATGCATATTCGTTATATTCGGTTTCGTCGTCGGCAATGGTGGTTACTACTTCATCATCAATGACTACATCATTATTTGTATCTTCCTCGGTAATGAACTTTTTAAAGTCGGCCCAAAGCGAATCTACCACCACGGCATGGTGCCTGTGGTATTTGTGGTAATATACCTCTACCGTACCGCCCGATGGCAACGTAAACTGCCTTGTGTTGTATTTCTCCTGAAAAACATTCTCATTCTCATCATCGTCGCCATAATCGCCCATTTCGGGCATGTTGCGCTCAAACTCCAGTTTTGCATTTTGAGATTTCGGGATGTTGATGCTGTACAGCGCGGTGGTGTCTTTGTAAGTTTCGTATGCTACATCTTCTTTGTAAGGTGCCAGCGTAAACGAGTTAAAGAACCTGCCCGTATTAGCCTCTGTAGCGCCCACGCTGCCCAGTAAATAATATTTAGGCCCGTTTATAACCGACTTTAATTTAATGCTCTTAGCGCCAATTTTAGACGATGATGTAAACGCCGCCGGGTTTGCCGTTAGTTTAGTTTGCGTAGAATCTATACCCAATTGGTTGTAAAACTCATAGTGCATACGTTGCAGCTCAAAGTTGGTGTCTTCCAGGTTCTCGGTATCGCTAAGGGTACGCTCAATAACAAAATAGTTCGATTTATCGGTGCTGTCGTAGGCGTAGTATTCTACATCCTCAAGGGTTTTGGCGGTGGCGTTTTCGCCGTGTATGGCGTGGTAGGCAGGCATATCTGCCTTAAAGCCGCCCTTAGCAGGGTTGATGCTGCCCCATCCTGAAAGCTCCGTCTTAACCTTAATGCCGTTAAAAACCTCGTTCTCAAACTGGCGCACGTAGTTTTTCTCGCCCGCCATGCTCACCATAATTATCTCCAGCGGGGTAATGTAATACCTGTAGCGTTGCGCATTGCCGGTTTTGGTAACGCTTTTAATATCATAAAGCCCTACGCCATTAGTTTGCGAGAAGTTTTTCTGGATGATCTTCCCCGGGATATTTTCGTAAAACAAACTGTCTAAACTCTGGTGGTTAAACGGCTTGTTGTCTTTTTTAAGAAAGTCTTTCAGCAGCAGGCGCTTAATGTTAATGTACCCGCCATTGGCCAGGTCGGGCGACTGCATGTTCTCGCCACTCTCTATAACCGACCCGTTAAATACGGGCAGCGTAACAATGCCATCGGCGGTGGTGTAGCTTTTAAAGGTGGGTTTAATAAAGTACTCCTCAATTTTTTCTTTTTTGGTTTTGCCGGCATCGGTATAGCGGTCTACCACGGGGTTAACCTTGTAGCCACGTGAGCGAAGCATTTCTATAATACCGCGCTTGCCTGGAAGGTGGGCAGCACCCACAGCGGCAAACAGGCTGCCTGTTTTAATAATGGAGTCTATAGAGTGCACCATAACCACATTACGGTCGTACAGCAGGGTTTTAAGGTACGATTCAGACGATGCCAGCGTGGTAAGCGAATCGAGCATATCTAAATCCTTATCGCGGTAGTAGTTAAGCAAGGCTTCCTGGTAGCCTGTATTTTTTAGTATTTTTTGCAGGGTGGCAATATTTTCCTCACGGGGTTTCATGGCCCTGTAATCAATATTCATAATGTTTAGCAGCGATGTCTTGGTATCCTCCAGCCCCACGGTCTTTTTGTTGTATTTGCGGCCTGTGCGGTAAATAAACATATCCAGGTAGGTTTCTTCCTGGTATTCTTTCTGGTTTTCGTTAGTGCGGAAAAGCAGGTTGTTAAGCGTATAGTTATTGGTGCGGAACAGCTGGTACAGCTCATTTTTAGTAGACGGCTCTAAATAAAAGCCCGAATAAAATTTCCTGCTGCTGCCACGGTAATAGTTGCTGCCGTTGCCCACCAGCCCCATGATGTCCATCCAGGTAGAGGGCTCACTCTCGTTAGCTATAATATCGGCGCTAAGCAAATGGGCAAAAAAAGCATCAGATAAGTGGTACGAAACCTTATCGCTCACGTGCATGGACCCGTACAGATACGAGTTCTTTTTTAGGCCATTGCCCGATATTTCCCACAGCAGCCCCTGGTATTTTTTTTCCTGTGCAAAAAGCGATGTAAAGGTTAGCAGCAGTAGTAAAGCTAATTTTTTCAAGGTGAGCAATTTTAAGTATATACAATCAAATATAGTGCATAGTTTTTAGATATGCGCCCGCATGCCAACTATATTATTTATAACGTAAAAGCGGCTTATTAAAGTATTTTTAATGGGGTTGACAGGTGGGTATTAAACCGGTTTATTTATTGTGGATGTACTTTTCTATAAGTCCGTGCCCCAGATAAATAAGCGGTGTCATCACTATGGCAATTGCCAGCTTAACCGAGTATCCCACCAGGCCCGATGTGATGTAGGTATGGGTATCCATTTTGCCGGTGGCATAAAAGGCAATGCCCAGCACGATAAACGTATCAAAAAACTGTGAGATAACCGTAGAGCCAGTACTGCGCAGCCATATCATTTTAGTGCCCGTTTTGTTTTTAAAGAAGTGAAAAACGGTAACATCTATAAGCTGCGACACCATAAAGGCCACAATGCTGCCCACAATGATCCAAAGGCTTTGCCCAAACACGGCGGTAAACTGCTCGTCGTTCACCAGTCCCTCACCTTTTACGGCCGGTATCTGGAGCGTAATGTACAGCAGCACAAAACAGTAGGTAATAAGCCCGGCGGTAATAAGCGATAGTTTATGAACGCCTTTTTGCCCAAAGTATTCATTAATAAGGTCGGTTGTTATAAACACCACCGGCCACGGTATAATACCCACGCTCATAACATAGGGGCCTATGTGTATCAGCTTGCCGCCAATAAGCTCGGCCACAACGGCATTGGTAATAAAGATACCGGCTAATATTACAAAAAGGGTGCTTTTACGGGTTTCGAACATGCTAACAGGTTTGTAGTTTCGGGTTTAGAGTTCTTGTAGCTATTGAAATGTCCTTATCCATAAACAGAGAAGACAAATTCCCTCAAAAACTTAATTTTCAAAGGTAATAAACATTCGGCTGTCGGTAGTATGGGTTTCGTCAAAATGTGCTGTTAGAATTAAACTATAGGTGTCAGATATTTAATTTTAGACTATCAAATTTTCTAAATACCTAAATCTGTCGTATGGCTAATCATCATAGGGGTATGTGTTTTATATTTGCATAAATTTAAAAACATACTGCCATGACAATAGGGGTGCCAAAGGAAATAAAGACAAATGAAAGCCGTGTAGCCCTAACGCCGGGTGGGGTTTTTGAATTGGTTAATTACGGCCATCAGGTGTATATTCAGGAAACGGCGGGCGAAGGTAGCGGTTTTTCCGATGAAGATTACCGCGAGGCCGGTGCCATTATGCTGCCGTCTATAGAGGCGGTGTATGCCATGGCCGAGATGATCGTAAAGGTTAAGGAACCGGTGCCACAGGAATATCCTCTTATTAAACGGAACCAGGTTGTTTTTACGTATTTCCATTTTGCATCCAGCGAAAGCCTTACCCGCGCCATGATTGCCAGTAAGGCGGTTTGCATTGCTTATGAGACCGTGCGTGACGAAGACGGCTCCCTGCCGCTCCTAACGCCTATGAGCGAGGTTGCCGGGCGTATGGCTATACAACAGGGCGCAAAGTACCTGGAGAAGCCTATAAAGGGCAGGGGAGTGCTGCTTGGCGGTGTGCCGGGTGTACCGCCGGGCAGGGTGCTTATATTGGGTGCGGGTATTGTAGGGGTACAGGCGGCTAAAATGGCTGCCGGGCTTGGTGCCCACGTTACCGTGCTTGATATTAACATGAAACGCCTGCGCTACATTAACGATATGATGCCACCCCATGTGGTTACCGAGTTTAGCAGTGTGTACAACATTAAGCGCCATATTAAAAACCACGACCTTATTATTGGCGCGGTGCTTATTCCCGGGGCTAAGGCGCCACGGCTTATTACCCGCGCCATGCTTAAAGATATGCGCCCCGGTACCGTACTGGTAGATGTGGCGGTAGACCAGGGCGGCTGTTTTGAAACTACGCGGCCTACCACCCATGAAGACCCTACTTACATTATAAATGATATTGTGCATTACTGCGTGGCGAACATGCCGGGTGCGGTACCCTATACCAGCACACTGGCGCTTACTAACGTTACGCTGCCGTATGTTTTAAAGCTGGCCAACCTGGGTTGGGAAACGGCCTGCAAAGAGTACCCCGACCTGGGCCGCGGACTAAACATTGTTAAAGGCAAGGTGGTTGTTGATGAAATTACCAATGCTTTTGAGTCGGGTTTGGTGTAAGTGTTTATTCTAACACTTATTTAGTGTGCTGTTTTTGAGATAATTTGTGTAAACTTGTAGTATTGTAACATTGCCTCTTAACTTACATACACACCTCTCGCATGAATTATATAGATAAGGCTTCAGAATATTACTCTAACAACCGTTTAGATCTTTTAACCTGCCTGGACGAAAAACGAACCGGACTAAAAGTACTGGAAATTGGCGCTGCCTACGGCGATACCCTGTATCATTTAAAGCAAACAGGTATTGCGGGGGAGGCTGTGGGTGTTGATATCTTTGAAGACCTTAAAAATCCTGCTAACTACAAACCTTTGGACAGGTTTATATTTGGCAATATAGAAAACATGGATTTCCCTGAGTATGATGATTATTTTGATATCATTTTACTGCCCGATGTTATAGAGCACCTGGTTGAGCCTAAGCTTGTTTTGGCGAAGGCTAAAAAATACCTTAAACAGGACGGTACGCTTTTAGTAAGCATGCCTAATGTAAGGCACTATAGTACTTTTATAAGGATCTTTATTAAAGGCGATTTTAAGTACGATGAAAGTGGCCTTTTTGATTATACCCACATGCGTTTTTACTGCAAGTACAACATGAAACAATTACTGCAAAATAGTGGTTTTAAAATTACCGAGGTAAAAAGTGCCATAAGTATTTATAAAGGAAAATCAGCCGCCAAAATTTTGAACAAAATTACTTTCGGGCTTTTTGAAGAATTTTTATCGGTGCAATATTTTTTGAAAGCAAATAAGTAGCGTTTGAAATTCCAAATCACAATTTTCAAATTCCAAGAAACAAATTCCAAGAAACAAATCTCAAATTCCAAACTGAATCTGAAATCTAAATTTTGGCAGCGAATTTTTAAATCTTAAATCTTAAATCTTTCAATCTTCAATCTTCAATCTAAATTCAATATCCAAAAGTGAAATATTAGCGTTTTTTTGCATATTTATGCCTGATTTTTTGGCTAAAAAAGGCTATTTCAAAATCAAAAAGTGAAATATTAAGCACTTTTAGAATATAAATTGTAAGGAATTACCTTGATGTTATAAACGAAAAAACCCGCTTTTGAGAGCGGGTTTTTATATTGTAAAAAATGGTTTGCTAATTAAGCAAGAGCAACCCTTTTAAAGCCAGTAACCGTTAAACCAGCGTCAACCGATTTAATGTACTCGCTTACGCTAAGTTTACTGTCTTTTATATAGTCTTGGTTTACAAGGGTGTTGTCTTTAAAGAAACGGCCAAGTTTACCTTTAGCAATATTATCAAGCATAGCCTCCGGCTTACCTTCCTGACGAAGTAAATCTTTAGCGATCTCTATTTCTTTCTCAACTGTAGCAGCATCAACACCTTCTTCGTTAAGTGCAAGTGGCGCCATAGCAGCAGCTTGCATAGCAACGTTACGTGCAGCTTCTTCAGCACCTTCTACGTTAGCAGAAAGGCTTACAAGAGTAGCGATCCTGTTACCAGCGTGGATGTAAGAACCAACAAAAGCACCTTCAAGTCTTTCAAAAGCACCAATCTCGATTTTTTCACCTATAACACCGGTTTGCTCAATAAGCTTCTCTTCAACAGTAATACCGTTATAATCAGCAGCTAAAAGCTCTTCTTTAGTTTTAAAGTTAAGGGCAAGGTTAGCAATGTCTGTAGCAAGTTTAACGTAAGATTCGTTTTTAGCAACAAAGTCAGTCTCACAGTTAACAGATATAACAACACCTTCGGTTTTGTCTGCATTAACAACAGCAAGTACCGCACCTTCGCTAGATTCGCGGTCTGCCCTGTTAGCAGCAACTTTTTGACCTTTTTTTCTAAGGTTTTCAATAGCTTTGTCAAAATCTCCGTCAGCTTCAACAAGCGCTTTTTTGCAGTCCATCATACCGGCACCGGTAATGGTTCTTAGTTTATTTACGTCTGCAGCAGTAATATTTGCCATTTTAAAATATGTTTATAGTTATAAAAAAGGTAAAGCCGTTATGTAGATAATGCCACAAAAGTAAACATCACCCGGCACAACGGCTTTATTGTAATGTTATCTTATTCTTCAGTAGAAGCAGTTGGAGCTTCTGTTGCAGGAGCTTCAGCAGCTACGGGAGCCGGAGCAGCTTCTACAGCAGTTTCTTCACCAGCTGGTTGGTCCTGAAAGTCATCTTTATCAGATTTCCTGTCAGAAAGGCCATCAATAACGGCACCGGTAACTAAAGATAAAATTTTGTCTATTGATTTAGAAGCATCATCATTTGCAGGGATAACATAATCAACCTGACGTGGATCAGAGTTGGTATCTACCATTGCGAAAACCGGAATGTTTAATTTTTGAGCTTCTTTTACTGCGATGTGTTCTGCCTTAATATCTACTACGAACAACGCGGCAGGAAGCCTTGTCATATCAGCAATAGAGCCAAGGTTTTTTTCAAGCTTAGCACGTAAACGATCTACCTGAAGACGCTCTTTCTTAGAAAGTGTCATAAATGTACCGTCTTTCTTCATTTTATCAATAGAAGCCATTTTTTTAACAGCTTTACGGATAGTAACAAAGTTAGTAAGCATACCACCAGGCCACCTTTCGGTAATGTATGGCATGTTAGCAGCAGCAGCTTTTTCAGCTACGATATCTTTTGCCTGCTTTTTAGTAGCAACAAAAAGGATTTTTCTGCCTGATGCAGCGATTTTTTTAAGGGCTTCGTTAGCCTCTTCTATTTTAGCTGCAGTTTTATATAGATTGATAATGTGAATACCATTACGCTCCATATAGATGTAAGGGGCCATGTTTGGGTCCCATTTTCTGGTCATGTGTCCAAAATGAACACCAGCTTCCAGTAAGTCTTTAACTTCTACTTTATTTGCCATTTTTGTAATAGTTTACGTTCTGTTGAGTAAGCGCAATATTCAGGTGGCGCACAGTGGCTGGCCCTGAGTATTTAGATGCTAAACTAACCCCACGCCTCAGCGGGGCAACAACAACTAGGTTTTTTAAATTTTTAATTTCCTTAAGCGCACTCCGGATGACATCCGCGAGCAGCATCAGGGCATTCTGGATATTAACGTTTAGAGAACTGGAATCTCTTACGGGCTTTCTTCTGGCCGAATTTCTTACGTTCTACCATACGAGGATCCCTTGTTAACAGGCCTTCTGGTTTAAGGATGCTTCTGTTTTCAGCATCTACTTCGCACATAGCGCGGGCGATAGCCATTCTCACAGCTTCTGCCTGGCCAGTGATACCACCTCCGTAAACATTTACTTTTACATCAAAGTTTTCAACATTGTTAGTCATGCTAAGCGCTTGTTTTACTTTGTACTGTAGAGTAGCTGTTGGGAAGTAAACTTCTAATTCTTTTTTGTTAACCGTGATTTTTCCTGAGCCTTCAGACAGGTAAATACGGGCAACGGCAGTTTTTCTCCTACCAATTTTGTGAATGGTTGCCATCTTACTTTAGGTCGTTTAAGTTAACGGTTTTAGGCGTCTGTGCAGCATGTTTGTGCTCAGGTCCTACATATACATTTAAATTGCGGAATAGCTCTGCGCCTAATTTGTTTTTAGGAAGCATTCCTTTTACAGCTTTCTCTACTAAGATTGCAGGGTTTTTAGCCTTTACAACTTTAGCAGTTAGAGTGCGCTGTCCTCCAGGGTAACCTGTGTGGCGGATGTACGTTTTGTCATCCAGTTTGTTACCTGTTAGGTTGATTTTCTCTGCATTGATAACAACTACGTTATCGCCACAGTCAACGTGCGGGGTATAATTTGTTTTGTATTTACCTCTTAAAAGCATCGCAACTTTAGAAGCAAAACGGCCCAAATTATGACCTTCAGCATCAACAACAATCCACTCTTTACGAGCAGTTTCTTTGTTTGCTGAAACTGTTTTGTAGCTTAATGTGTTCACAATAAATAATTTTAATTAAACATTCCGTCCCCAATAAAGGGGATGCAAAAGTACAATTATTTATTAGAAATTCAAATATGTAGAAAAATTATTCTTAAGCGAATAATTTTTAACTTTTTGAAGGATGCAAAGATAGCTTCTTTTTGGCGATTTATCGAGGGGGTCATTGACTTATGTGCCTCAATAGGCCAAACTTTTTCTTATCAAAAGGGATTACTACAATTATTGTGAACGTATAATATGAAACTTCAGTAAGTTTGTTTAAAACGATAAGTATGCCTATTAATTTTTTAGACAATAATGAAGAAGAGGACTTTTTTGAGCGTCCGGAAATAAAGTCTATCCTTTTGACTTTAATAGGGGTTTGTTGTTTTTGCTTTGTACTTGTGGTAAGTAGTGACAGATGGATAAAACAAAACGCTGTTGAAAATTTTAAAGAATACAAAATTGTTGGAAAAATAACCGTTAAAGCTTTAGATTATACTGGTCGAAAGTCTCCTTACCTTATTGTTAAACAAAAGAAGGAATATGTTAGTGAGCTTATTTGGGATAATACGGATGTAGGAGATTCTATTTATAAGGAGCGGGATACTGATGCCGTTAAAATTATTAAAAGAGACACTGTAATTACTATTACCGCAGAAGAATATCAACGACATCTTGATAGTACTTTTGTAGCCAATTAAAGGTTTTCTTTCTTTGCTTATCGCTTCGATGTTTATGATTATACTTTTTATTTATGATGCTAAAATTTTATTAATTTGATTTATGTATTTAACCGCCGTACGTTTGTACTGTAATTATACATCATCATATTAATAATTAAATACTTAGAATCATGAAAAATTTATTTCTATCTACGTTTGCCCTGTTAAGTGTAACATTTGGGTACAGCCAGTCGGCATCAAAAACTGCTAAGGCAGTAACAGCTCCGGTTAAAAACATTATAATTGTACATGGTGCTTTTGCTGATGGCTCCGGTTGGAGGGGAGTACACGACATACTTGCAGCTAAAGGTTATAATGTTACAATTGTACAAAATCCGCTAACATCGTTAGAAGATGACGTGGCAACTGTAAACCGTGCATTGGCAAAACAGGATGGTCCTGCAATACTGGTAGGCCACTCATGGGGTGGCACCGTAATTACAGAGGCTGGCACCGACCCTAAAGTTGCCGGTCTTGTTTATGTTGCTGCTTTACAGCCACAAGCAGGAGAATCGTCCTTAGACCTTGCTAAAACCGTTACTCCTGCTCCCGAAAATGGTATATTGCCTCCAGATGCTAATGGTTTGTTATACTTCAGCAAAGAGAAATTTCATGCCGGTTTTGCAGGCGGTGTTAGTAAAGCAGAGTCTGATTTTATGTATGCTTCGCAAGCGCCAATTGCCCTTAAGGCATTTATTACCCCTGTAACACAAACTTCATGGAAAAACAAACCATCATGGGCCGTTCTTGCAACACAGGATAAAAGCATTACCCCAGAGCTGCAACACAACATGACCAAAAGGGCAGGATCTGTAGTAAAAGAGGTTAAAGCCAGCCATATTGTATACATAACACATCCTAAGGAAGTAGCCGATGTTATTGTAGCGGCATCTTTAGGGGCTAACAAAGCTAAATAAACCATATTAGTAATGAAGTTTTGAACTTCACTCTAATTATAAAACGGGTTATCCAAAATTAAGGATACCCCGTTTTTTATATGATATATTGAAGAATCCTATTTAAGCGGCTTTAGCGTATTACTATAGGTTATGGTATAAGGGGTGTCGCCTTCAAGGTTCTTTTTAAGGTAAATAAACTTGTGTTTTTTAGCTTCTTCACTGTCTATAACAATTTCTTTTTTGGTAAGGTTGTCATACACGCGGGTATTAGCAGTGTTCTCTATACGTGCCTTAGCGGCGACACCTGTTTTTTTGTTTGACTTTATGTAATTAGTATACATTCGTTTACCTGCCGTGGTGGCTATAACTTTCTCGCCTTTATAATTTTGTGTGAATACTAATACTGAGTATTTATCATCAGTAGCCTCAAGTTCTTTAAGCACTTTAGTTGTTTGGTCAGGATTTAAGCCTTCAAAATCGTCCCTGTGATGCACCTGGGCAACACTCTCATCTAAGCTTGCACTTTTGCACATTACCAATAGTAATGCGGCAGCAAAAAGTAATATCTGTTTCATAATTCAATAATTAAGATGTTGATATTAAATTTACTACAACAAAATTTGTTTAACGAGTGCTTTATGATACCTATAACAAGCTTTATGATATTTATAACAGTTAATGCTATTTTAAAGGACGCAGGGTGTTACTGTAGGTAACTATAAAAGGGGTATCGCCACCCGGGTTTTTCATTAGGTAGATAAATTTTGCTTTTTTAGCCTCCTTAGCTTCAATGATCAATTCTCTTTTTGTGGCATCGTCATATACTTTAGTGTCTACACTATTATCTATGCGAATTTTATCTGCAATGCCAGTTTTGGGGTCGCTGATTACATAGCCACTATACAATTGCTTCTTAGCATTTGATGCTGTTACTTTCTCACCTTTAAAATTTTGGGTAAATATTAGAACCGAATAGGTTGCTTCCGAAGCTTTAAGCTCGCTCAGCACAGCCTTTTTCTCGGATGCTTTTGCACTCCTAAAATCGTCCCTGTGGCGCACCTCGGCCACTTCTTTAGGACTATCAGCCTTAGATGCACTGCTTTTAGAGCTTTTACACATTACAAAAAGGGAAGCTGCTACAAGGACTAAAAATATCTTTTTCATGGTTTAATAATCGTAGAATAACATTAAATGTAGTATTTGCCCACGGCTTATGCCAAACGTTTAAGATATAAATAACAAACGGCCCCCGTTGCCGGGAGCCGTTTAAAAAACTTAACATATTAACTAACTCGAGATTATTCCTTAATTAATTTGATAGTACTTTGGCGGTTATCTTCCTGGGTTACCTTAACAAGGTAAATACCCGGGGTAAGCCCGCTAACATCATAGCTGTTGCCAGATGTTGATGCACCAAAGGTTTTAACCAACTGGCCTGTTATGGCATAAACGTCTACCTTTTGGGCAGCTATGCTAATGTTAAACTGGTTGCTGGCGGGGTTAGGATATACCACTGCTTTTGCTGTGGTAAACTCCCCGTTGCCCAGTATAGCCTGTTTGTTACCAAATATCCTGTATTCGCCCGGCTGTAGTGTAACAGTTGCCGTAGTAGCACTTATAGAAGTTTCATCCATTAGGTTATACCAGTCGGTAGTGCCTGTAAAGCCGGTTGTAATGGTTTGTGCACTTGTATTAAAGTTTGCTATAACAATAACTTTATTAAGCGCATCAGCACCTAAGGCATCATTCCAAACATCTATACGAGGGGTTAGCGTGCCCGATGTTACCGTGAATGTAGTAGTTTGGAATACAGGGTTGTTTAGCCTAAGATTAATGATCTTAGACCATGTATTGCGTATTGCTACCCTTGCAAGATCTGTAGTATAGCCTATGGCTTCCGGGATTGGTTTAGGATTAGTACGGCAATCATTATTATAAGTGCCGTTTTCGCAATAGTTAATACCAAAATCGTAACCAAGTTCGCCAAACTGCCACATCATTTTAGGGCCTGGAACCGTAAACAGCATGGCACCTATAGCTTTTTGGCGCTCTAATGCAGTAGCTAAGTTTTTAACGCTATAGTTACCGTTAATGGCACCATAAAGGCCGTTTTTATACATAAGCCTTTCCTCGTCATGGCTTTCAGCATAGCCTACCGCACGTGGCTTAGAGAAGCCTTTGTTTTCAAAATCTACGTTGGCAATGCTGCTGTTATCGGCGTAACCCATACTTAACTGGTTGTAATGATAGTTAAGATTGCTCCACAGCATAATGCCTTTACCTTCATCGGCACGGTAGTTAGCCCATTCAACTTCTTCAGCACCCGATGTGTTTGGGGCAGTACCCCCGGAACCTAAATGTTCAAAGATCACATAAAAATCAGGGTCTAAATCCCATTGATAATCAGCGTATTGTTTTAATATCGCTACCCTGTCAGCCTGGTATGCTTCAGTACAGCTTGTAGGATCGGGGCTACAGTTTTGCGTGAAGCCTTTAGTAAGGTCCCAACGGAAACCATCAATATTAAATTCGGTCATCCAGTGCTCCATTGTCCTTTCAGAATAGTACTGGGTAAGCGGTGACTGGTGGTTAAGGTCGGTACCCACGCTGTAAGCGTGTTTCGCCTCTACGTTACAGTATGGGTTTTCTGCAGTAGTAATGCCAAAGCCATCGCCATCAGGGTCGTTAACCCACATGCGCGCAAGGGGAGAACGGCCGTAAACGTGGTTAAGGGCAAGGTCTAATATTACAGCAATGCCATTTTCGTGGCACAGGTCAATAAACGCTTTCATGCTATCGGCAGTACCATAGGCTTTATCAAGAGCCATGTGGTATGCTGTGTTATAACCCCATGAAATATTGCCTTCAAACTCCATAACCGGCATAAGCTCAATGGTATTGATGCGCATGCCTTTAAAATAATCGATCTTATCTACAAGTCCTTCCCATGTTTTAGCATTGTCAAAATCACGAACCAATAGTTCATAGATAATAAGGTCTTCTTTAGCAGGGCGAACAAAATCAGTTACCTGCCAATCGTATGGTATCTGCCCGGTTTGTAGTACCGATACTTCAAACTGCTGTCCTTCCGGGTATACCGGCATATTAGGGTAAGTGGTTATGTAGGGGTCATCGTACGGAGACAGTACTAATGTAGAGAACGGGTCGGCGGTTTTAACCAAAACAGGAGAATTGGCAACCGGCGTTTGGTCTACCACCCAGTACTGAAATGTGTTAACTGCACCGCTTGTAAGGCCGGTAAGCTCTATCCAGAATTTGCCTGTAGCGGCATCTTTTTTCATGGCATACGCCGATGATGGCTGCCAGTTGTTAAAGCTACCTGCCACGTATACAAAGTCTTTGCCCGGCGCATTAAGCACAAGAGTAGCTTTTGTAGCATCGGTACTGTAGTTAATACCATCGCGCACTCCTGCAGGCAGGGCAGCGGTAACAGTATTAGGGTTTACAATAACATTAAAATCTTTAGTAATTACATTTGTGCCCTGTGTTACTACAAGCTCATAACTTTGGTTTGCAGTAAGGTTACTGTGCGTATAGCTATAACTTGATGTTGAAGGGTTGGTGTTGATGCTCGTACCATTAGCTTTTAGGTT
Source organism: Flavobacterium zepuense (assembly GCF_007097145.1). Classification (GTDB taxonomy): domain Bacteria; phylum Bacteroidota; class Bacteroidia; order Flavobacteriales; family Flavobacteriaceae; genus Flavobacterium; species Flavobacterium zepuense. Next base: position 64,716 of record NZ_VJVZ01000013.1, read on the forward strand.
ATAGCTTGCATTGCCACCTGTGTTTGTTGCAGAGATGGTAAAGTTAGCACCTGAACTTACTACTGTAGTGCTGTTCTCTGCCGGTGCAGTAAGATTTAGCTGAAAGCTGCCTACGTTTATAAACGTATCTGCCGATTGCGGCGAACCTGTTGCAGCCCTAAATACTACACATATTTGTGTAATTGTACTTGTTGTGGGTACACCAAAATAAGTGTAAAGGTTTGGAGTAAGATCTAACTTATATGTAGTACCCGATACCGGTGTTAAAGCAGGCTGATTGGTGTTATTATTCCACTCGCCCTGTACATATTGCCATTGCTGGCCATCTACCGTTAGGCCTATATGGGCGTAAATAGTGCCTGTGTATGCGGCCATGGGTGTGCCGGCTTTATCAAAGTTTATAGTAACCGGGCCTGTGGCTACAGGAGGCGAAGGAACTGTTGTTACCTGCGCCTGGCTTACAAGGCCAACCAGCAAAAATAGTAGTAGTGTAAATTTTTTCATTTTAATGTAATTATAAAATGGGCTATGCGTTTTTGCATAGCCCATTTAAAAGTTTTATTTAGTTTACCGGGATAAGGATATATCTTCCGTCAAGGTCGTTAAACCAAATGTCATATGTTCCTGTTGTTACCGGTATGTTGCCATCATTTGCATTTTGGCCCTGTCCGCTTATAGGCGTAGTATCGCCCCAGCTGTTAGTCCAGGCATCACCTTCCCTAAACTTCATTTCGCCATCTACAAGGGCTGCTCCTGTTGCATGCCATAGGTGAGGGTTAATTGCGCTTACCGTCATATCAGTATCAGCATCCCATCCGCCCGGTGTTCCAGAGCCTATGTAACCCATTGAAGGATAAGTTGTAGCTCCTGCACCAGCTTCGTAAGCAGTAAAAGTATATGTCATAGCATCAGTATCAACTGTAAATGTATAGTAACCGGCAGTTGCAACGTTTATAGTTCCCGGCTCATTACTTCCGTCTGCACCGCTTGCGCCAAGCACGCCATCTGAAGCAGCACCATACTGTGGATGCCATTCGCCTTTAGCAGCTAAGAATTTAAATGCACCTGCATTAAAATAGCCTGTGTAATAATACATATTAGTTTCTTCAGGGTCTCTAAACAACGGTACATTGTTATTGTTGTTTTCCCAGCCTGCATCGGTAGCGTCGCCTACAAGGAAGAAATCCTGTAAAGCTACTGCGCTTTGGTAAGGAGTAACAAGGTAAGTAATAGTGTTAGAATAGGCTGCCTGACCATCTTGTGTACCTACGGTAGACATAACCCTTACATCTATTGCACCTTCTACACCCGGCTCAAGGCCTAAGCCTAGTGCAGCAGTGTTAAGGGCAGAAGCCGTAATTGTTGCATAAGTGCTTCCGGTAGAAGCAAGGCTTACAGGTGCAGAAAAGTCGCTGCCGTTTGCTGCCACCTGTACTGTGTAATTAATGGCTGTATCTGTGCCATAATCCATATCTTCCCAGCTAATAACAAGGCCAGGGTTGTTTGCCGTCTCGGCAGTTAATATAACGCCTTCACCCGCTTGTGGGGTTAAAATCTGGAACGAAGCCGCAGGCGTTACATAAATAAGGTCCTGTTCTTCTTCACACGAGGCAAACCCACTTATAATGATGGCTGCCATAAAACATTTAAATATATTTTTCATTGCTAATTAAATTTGTAGTTAAATTTTAGTAACCGGTGTTTTGAGTTAAATTAGGGTTTGTATTTAATGCAGATGTAGGTATTGGGAACAGGTTAAAATAGTTAGGTAAAGCAACTCCGTTAGAGCCATTGCCTTTCCATGCCCAGTTATAGCTTCCGCCAGCATACCTGCCAAAACGAACAAGATCCTGCCTTCTGTGGCCTTCCCAGTATAATTCCCTCGCGCGTTCATCTAAGATAAAATCAGGCGTAAGCTCCGATGCGCTTATGTTTCCGTTTACAGATCCCCCACGTGCACGCATCCTCAAGGCATTTACATAAGTAACAGCCTGTGCGGTTGTGGTACCTGCGGCATTTCTCACAGCACATTCTGCATACATAAGGTAAACGTCGGCAAGACGAAATAATGGGAAATCAGTATCAACAAATGTTGTATTAGGGCCAACTACACCTGTAGAAGATATGTTAGAGTACTTACCAACAATATATCCCTGGTCCCTGTCGGCAATATCAGTAATGTCAATTGCTCTGTCACCGCTAATTACAGTATTCCTAACGTCGTTAGTAAACTCATTGCCTGCAAATTTCTCAGCAAATTGCCTTCTTATCCTTATAGCACCGCTCCATGCAGCTGCACTAACACCAAAATTTTCGCCGTTTTGCTCTATAGAACCTACCTGGCCATTAATCATAGTGGTGGTGGCGCCATAGTTTTGGGTTACATTACCATCTGACTGCAATGTAAAGATCATCTCTGAAGATATCTGGTTGTCTGCCGTAAAGTTGTTAAGGTAGTTGGTGTTAAGTGTATAGCCCGAACCAATTATCTCTGTACATTTTGCAGCACACTCAGCATATTTAGGCGTACCAATAAATACGTTAGCATTAAGGTATAGCTTAGCAAGTATCATGTTTGCTACACCTTGGTCTACACGGCCATACTCATTGCTTCGTGCCGCCTTGAGGCTTGGCAAAACAGTAGTAAGTTCGCTTTCTACAAAGTCATATAGCTGTTGTGCGCTATACTGCGGACCACGAACATTTATAGGATCATTCTCGGTAACAAAAGTACCTTTACCAAAAATGTCTATCATGTTGTAGTATACCAATGCCCTTAAAACTCGTGCTTCATTACGATAAAGTTCAATATCTGCAAGTTCTGTAGCATCGGTAACACCGCGACCACTCAATTTCTCAGGAGTAGTTTGCCTAAGATATTCATTAACAAGCGCTACCTCAAGCATAAGGCGGCTGTACATACCTAATATAACCGGGTTATCGGCTGTCCATATATTACGTTGCAGCTCTCTTAAACCGGCATCGTTCTCATAACTCCAAAGAGCTTCATCTGTGGTAAGGGTTTCCATGTAAAATATACAACGGCCATAATTGCTGGTACCGGCATCTACACCCTGTAGTAATGAGCTGCCCGAACCACCTGTACCGGTAATAGATAAATTACCATACACACCCGCCAACGCTTGTTTATAAGCCCCGGGCTGTGCGTAAAAAGCCTCGGTTGTTAAAGTATCGTCGTCTTCCGGAGTGACGTCCAGATCACTTGTACAGGCGCTAAAGGCATAGAGCCCAAACAAACATAACAAGCTTATTTTTATTCTTTTCATTTTCATTTTTTTAGAAATTTATGTTAGCACCAAATAATACCTGCCTTGTCCTTGGATAAATAGTCTGGTCACGGCCATTGTTAGTAATTTCAGGATCTAAGCCCGAATATTTAGTAATAATAAATGCATTTTGAACACCACCAAAGAACCTAACAGATGCTTTGCCCTCAAGCCATTTTTTAAAGGTATAGCCCAGTGTGATGTTATCCATTCTTAAAAATGATCCGTTCTCGATATAAATATCAGAAAACACTACATCACCGGTATTTACGAAATTAGTAGAGGTTACGGATGCAGGAACGTTAGCTAAAACTGAATCAGCCTTTAAAAGCGATAAGTTAGCATTACCTGCATTAACCGCATTGTATATCCTGTTGCCAATGCTTGCCCTCATGTTGAATGAGAAATCAAGATTGCCCCAGTTGATAGTAGAAGCGAAACCAAAGGTTGCATCCGGGTCTGGGTTTTTGTAGATGTATCGGTCTTTATCGTTTATAATACCGTCGCCATTAAGGTCGGCATAAGCGCCTTCAATCGGAGCTCCGCTGGTATCATAAAGTTGTTTGTAAAGGTAAAATGAATAAGGGGTATAGTCTTCTCTAAATACCTGTACGTTACCACCTGTACCAGATCCTGTTCCGCCAAGGTAAATGTCCTGCCCGTAGGCAAGTTTATCAATCCTTCTCTCGTATTTAGTAAAGTTGAAGTTTACATTCCAGGTAAAGTTTTCGGTCTTAACAACATCAGATATTATGCTAACCTCTACACCTTTAGTTGTAAAGCTGCCAATGTTTTGGTATATGTAATTAGAAAGGTTGCCACCATCGGCTACCGGAGCATCTACAAGAAGATCTTCACTCTTTTTATAAAAAACATCTACAGCACCTGTAATCCTGTTATTAAACAAGCCGTAATCTATACCTGCGTTGTAGGTAGTAGTTTCTTCCCATTTAAGAAAAGGGTTGTATTTACGCGGTACTGCTACAGGGTACTGAGAGCCTCCAAACATGTACTGGCTGTTACCATCGCCTAACTGTACCTGCTCCAGGTAAAGGTTAGCTTCCGGGATAGCCTGCTGGCCCGTAATACCGTAACCAAGTCGCAGTTTAAAGTCGCTCACTATTTTAGAGTCCTTAAACAGGTCATCGCCAAGTTTCCATGCAAATGCTGCTGCCGGGAAATTACCCCAACGGTTTTCTTTAGCAAAACGAGATGATCCGTCCCTTCTGTAAGAGAAGGTAAGAAGGTATTTGTCATTAAATGAAAAATTAGTCCTTCCAAAGAAACCTACCAATACCACATCCGGGTCAAGATCAGTTTCAGGGAAGTTGCTTCCCAACTGCGGGTTTAAAATATTACCGGTATAAAAACTTTCCCTTTCAAATTTTTGGTATGAGTAGCCTGCTGTAGCATCTACATTAAATTTACCAAAGGTTTTGTTATAGTTTAAATAGGTATCAATTAGCTTATTGTCAAGCTTACGCCTGCTGTACTCATTGTTACCGTAAGGTGTACTGTTATTGCTTGGGCCTGAAGCGGCATCAGTTGGTACTAAGCGCGTCCTGTTACCGTTAGACCTGTCATAGCCAAGGTTTACAACAGCTTTTAGTTCTGGTAAAAAATGAAAACGGTATTCTGTCTCAATATTACCGTACAAACGGTTGTTTAAACCATTATCCTGAACCTGCCTTAGCTGGGCAACTGGGTTCCTGGTGCCTAACAAGGTTTGGCCGTTGCTTGGGTTGTAGTATTCAAAGAAACCGCCGTAAGGAGAATCAACATCATAAACCGGTTGGGTAGGGTTAAAGTGTATTGCCTGATACTCAACACCATCTGCAAAGCGGTTTTTTTCGTTAGAGTAGTTAGCGCTCACCCTGAATTTTAAATGGTCATCTAAAAATGAAGGATTTAAACTTAACGATACCGTACTCCTGTTAAATTTATTAGTTAGCCTTGCACCCTCTTGGTAAGTGTTACCAATAGATAGGCGTGAAGGAATTTTGTCAAACAGGTTACCATTAAGAGATACATTATTATCTACGTAATCTGTTCTTTGGTAAATTTTGTCCTGCCAGTCCGTATCATAATCGCCAAGAAGGGCAAGATCTGCGGCCGGGCGGTTAGCGGCTATAATTTCCCTGAATTCGCTTGCGCTGAATACATCTATCTTATCGGTAATTTTACCGGAACCATACGTAAAGTTATAGCTAACTTTTAGGTCTTTTGCTCCCTTTTTAGTAGTGATGATAATTACACCATTAGATGCTCTTGAACCATAAATGGCTGTAGCAGAAGCGTCTTTAAGCACAGTAAACGACTCAATGTCGTTAGGGTTAATGCTTGATAGTACCGATGTGGCACCAATACCTCCTTCATTAACAATAGGTAAGCCGTCTATAACAATAAGCGGGTCGTTTGAGGCAAATAAAGATGAGCCCCCCCTTATTCTTATTTCTGAACCTGAGCCAGGTGCGCCACTGGTGTTAATTGTTACACCGGCTACACGGCCGTTAAGCAGGTTTTCTGCAGTAACGTTAGCACCTTTATTAAAATCTTTTTGAGAAACTGTGGTTACAGATCCGGTTGCGTCTTTTTTCTTAACGGTACCGTACCCAATTACCACAACTTCCTGTAATTGTGTTGCATCTTCCTGCATTGTTACGTTTTGCGTTGCTTGGCCGGTGTACTCTATTACCTGCTCGGCAAAACCAATAAAGGAAAACACAAGAACGTCTCCGCTCTTTAGGTTGCCCAAAGTATAATTACCGTCAATGTCAGTAGCAGTGCTGTTTTGTGTGCCCTGCACTAAGACGCTGACCCCGGGTACGGGCTGCCCGGTTGTATTATCACGAACAGTTCCCGTTAATGTGCTTTGTGCCAGCACACTTATGGGAAGCATAAGTAATAAAAGTAGTAACTTTTGATACATAGTTTTCATACAAGTTGTTTAGGTTAAAATTTAAGGGTTTTAGCTTATAAATTCACTTCAAAGGTTAAAATTATCTAAAATAAGGACACAAAAAAACGTTTTCGTTAAATGAACGTTACGCAAACGTTGTCGTGTTGAAAACTTTTGATTTTCAAAGCTTAAAATCGATATTATTCAAAATTTTATTTACCTTTATTTACAATTCAATAATTTTTTGCCCAAAATGAAAAGAAAGGTCACTTTAAAGCAAATTGCCAAAGAACTCGATGTCTCAATTTCAACAGTTTCTAAGTCGCTGAGAAACAGTGCCGAAATAAGTGAGGATACTAAACTAAAGGTACAAGCTTTTGCGAAACTGTACAACTACAGGCCCAACAATATTGCACTAAGCCTTAAGAATAAAAAAACCAAGACTATTGGTATAATTATCCCCGAAATTGTACACCATTTTTTCGCTACCGTTATTAGCGGTATAGAGCAGGTGGCTAACGAAAACGGTTATAATGTAATTGTATGCCTAAGCAACGAGAGCTTTGATAAAGAGGTAATAAATATGGAGGTACTGGCCAATGGCAGTACCGATGGTTTTATCATGTCGTTATCTAAAGAAACACAGCAAAAAAAGGATTTCCACCATATAGAAGAGGTTATAAACCAGGGTATGCCGGTAGTGATGTTCGATCGTATTACTAACGATGTGCTTTGCGATAAAGTTATTATAGACGATCAGCGTGCTGCCTACGAAGCCGTTGATTTCCTGATAAACAATGGTTTTAAAAACATTGCCCTAGTAACAACGGTAGATTATGTTAGCGTAGGCAAGCTGCGTACCGATGGCTACACTAATGCCATGCAGGACCATGATATGCCGGTTAGCGATAATATGATTGTTAAAATTGAAGATATTGACAACTGCGCCACTAAAATTGAGAAGCTATTGCTGGAAAATAAGCCCGATGCCATTTTTGCTGTAAACGAACTGTTTGCTGTAACCAGTATTAAACTGGCTACCAAAATGGGCATTAAGGTTCCTGAAGAGCTTTCGGTAATTGGGTTTACCGATGGTATTATATCACAATTCTCAAGCCCGAGCATAACCACAGTAAGCCAGAATGGTATAAAAATGGGAGGCCGGGCTGCACAAATGCTTATAGACAGGCTGGAACTGGAAGAAGAAAACGAGCAATATACTACTGAACTTATAGAGACACATTTGGTAGAACGGGAATCTACGTCAACGTTGTAGTTTGTTGTAAAATATTGTTTACCAAATTGTTAAAAATGATATTCCGGCCGTAATGCCGGAATTTTTTTATCCTAAAAAATTTTTCACATCAAAATTTAATTATATTTGTCCTGATTATCAAAGCATATAATTTCACTTCAACCAATTATAGTTTTGATAAGCCATACGCGCTTATCGTTTTAATAATCATTAAATTACGATAATGGAAAAGCGTAAATTAGGTTTCTGGGAAATCTGGAACATGAGTTTCGGTTTCTTAGGGATACAAATGGGCTTTGCACTCCAAAATGCCAATGTTAGCAGGATTTTTCAAACATTGGGCGCCGAGATAGACGATATTCCGGCACTTTGGGTAGCAGCCCCGCTCACCGGGTTAATTGTACAGCCCATCATCGGTTACTTTAGCGACAGGACCTGGACCAGGCTGGGCCGTAGAAAACCCTATTTTCTTGCAGGTGCCCTATTGGCATCGGTTGCGCTTTTCATTATGCCCAACTCTCCTGTACTGTGGTTTGCAGCCGGTATTTTATGGATGCTCGATGCCTCTATAAACGTTACTATGGAGCCCTTCAGGGCTTTTGTAGGCGATGTGCTTTCTGAAAAACAACGTACCACGGGTTTTGCCATGCAAAGCTTTTTTATAGGCCTCGGGGCTTATGTAGCCAGCAAGCTGCCTAACATACTTACGTACTATAATGTAAACAATGTGGCTCCCACAGGGCAGATACCGGACTCAGTTAAATATTCATTTTACATTGGTGGCGCGGCCTTTATCATATCGGTACTGGTAACCATCTTTACAACTAAAGAATACAGCCCGGCCGAACTGGAAGCTTTTGAAAAGGCTGAAGCCGATGAATACCATGTAGAAGAACGACCGGTATCCTGGTTTTCGGCAAATGGTAAACGCCACTTACTTATAGGTGTGCTTACGCTTGCCCTTGGTTTACTGTTCTCGTATTTTGTGTATGCTCACAATCTAAAAAAAGACCTTTACGTACTATCGCTTGGGCTTATTGGCCTTGGTGGTGCCGCGCTTATAGTATCCGGGCTTTTCCAAAAGGCGGGTAATTATCGCAATGGTTTTGTAACCATTATGAACGATTTTCAGTTTATGCCCAAGGTAATGAAACAACTTGCCGTAGTGCAGTTCTTTACCTGGTTTGCCCTTTTTTCTATGTGGATATATACCACCGGTGCCGTAACCGAACATATTTTTAAAACCACCGACACTACATCGGTTGCCTATAACACGGGAGCCAATGTGGTTAACGAAATGTTTGCCAACTATAACCTGGTTGGCGCTATTGCAGCCTTTTTATTACCGCTAATTGCAAAAAGAACCAGCAGAAAGTTTACCCACTTTTTAGCACTTGCCGCAGGCGGTATTGGTTTAGCCTCTATTTACTTTTTAGGTAATGCCGGTACGTTTAACGATGTGATCTTCAGGATCGGGTCGCCCGAATCGTATTTTAACTTTACGTTCTATATGTACGACATTTCTATGATGGGCGTAGGTATAGCCTGGGCCAGTATACTATCCATACCATTTGCTATGCTATCCGGCGCATTGCCGGCATCTAAAATGGGGTATTATATGGGGGTATTTAATTTTTTTGTAGTAATACCGCAATTACTGGCAGCCTCAATATTAGGCTTCCTAGTATCCTTCTTTTTTCATAATGAACCCATCTATGCACTCTTAATAGGAGGCGTATCTATGGTAGTGGCCGGCTTTATGGCGCTATTGGTAAATGATAAAGCAAACATCAACATCAATCAATCAAAATAATGAGTCAGAGAGCATTTATATTCGACCTCGACGGGGTAATTGTGGATACTGCAAAATACCACTACCTGGCGTGGCAAAAAATAGCCAACAGGTTAGGAATAGATTTTACGCATGAACATAACGAACTGCTAAAAGGCGTAAGCCGCATACGCTCGTTAGATATTATATTGGGGCTTGGCAACGTAGAAGCATCCCAGGAAGACAAAGACAAATGGCTGGTAGAAAAAAACGAAGACTACCTTAACTATATAGAGCATATGCAAGCCGATGAAATTTTAGTAGGTGTAGTACCTGTGCTGGAATTTTTAAGGCAAAATAACCAACCCATAGCATTAGGATCAGCCAGTAAAAATGCAAGGCCAATTTTAGAAAAAGTGGGCATACTGCACTTTTTTGATGCTATTGTAGATGGTAACGATGTTACCAATGCCAAACCCGACCCGGAAGTATTTTTAAAAGCAGCCCAATTAGTAGGCATGCCTGCCGAAGGTGCAGTGGTTTTCGAAGATTCGGTTGCGGGCATACAGGCGGCCAACATAGCAGGCATGGTAAGTATAGGTATTGGCGATAAGGCCATACTTAACGAAGCCCGGTACAATGTGGCCGACTTTACAGAATTTAGTACTGATTTTTTACAAACTTTAGTTAATTAATACAATGAACCAGGATTATATAGTACCGGATAATTGGAGTATAATAGAAGAAGGATTTGATGCCGAAAGGGTAAAATCGTCCGAGAGCCTGTTCAGTATAGGTAACGGTGCCATGGGGCAGCGTGCCAATTTTGAGGAAAGCTACTCTGGCCATACTTTTCAGGGCAGTTACATTGCGGGTATTTATTACCCCGACAAAACAAAGGTGGGCTGGTGGAAAAACGGCTACCCTGAGTATTTTGCAAAAGTATTAAACGCACCCAACTGGATTGGGATTGATATAGAAATTAACGGCGAAAGCCTGGACCTTGCCAAATGCAGCGAGGTGGTAAATTTTAGGCGCGAGCTTAATATGAAAGAAGGCTGGTACAACCGTTCGTTTGAAGCGGTACTGCCAAGCGGTACCGAAATTAAGGTTAACGTTACAAGGTTTCTATCGGTTAACGATGATGAGCTTGGCGTTATAAAATATGAGGTTACGCCGATAAACCGTGCAGCGCAAATTACCTTTAAACCGTATGTAGATGCAGGCGTTAAAAATATGGATGCCAACTGGGAAGAAACCTTTTGGGAACCGTTAGATGTTCAGCACAATGCCAACCAGGGGTTTGTAACCGCACGTACCTTTAAAACGCATTTTAATGCGGCTACCTATATGCACAACTGTATTTTACTAAACGGTAACGATTTGCAGGTGCTTCCTACAAATGTGGAAACATCTAAAGATAAGGTGCAGTTTGATTATACTGTAGAGGCCAACATGGGCGAAACAACAGCTATTGTTAAATTTGGCGGTTACACTGTATCACTTAACCACGATAACGAAGCGCTTATAGATGCTGCTAAGAGTGTGATAACTTCGGCGAAAGCCAAAGGTTATGATGCACTTTTAGAAGAGCAAAAACAAGCTTGGGCTGGTATTTGGGAAATGGCCGATATTACTATAGATGGCGATGTAAAAGCACAACAGGGTATCCGTTTTAATATTTTTCAACTAAATCAGACCTATTTAGGTAAAGACCCAAGGCTTAACATAGGACCTAAAGGCTTTACAGGCGAAAAATACGGTGGCAGCACCTACTGGGATACCGAGGCGTATTGCATACCGTTTTACATGGCTACCAAAGACCAGCAGGTGGCACGTAACCTGTTAACGTATCGACACAACCAATTGGGCAAGGCTATAGAAAATGCTGCCAAACTGGGCTTTAACAATGGCGCAGCTTTGTATCCAATGGTTACCATGAATGGCGAAGAATGCCACAACGAGTGGGAAATTACCTTTGAAGAAATTCACCGTAATGGGGCTATTGCTTTTGCCGTTTATAACTACTACCGCTTTACCGGAGATTATAGCTACATTCCGGAAAAAGGATTGGAAGTATTAATAGGCATTGCACGTTTCTGGTACCAAAGGGCTACATTCTCTTCGGCTAAGAACAAGTACATGATACTTGGTGTAACGGGTCCGAATGAGTATGAAAACAACGTAAACAATAACTTCTATACCAACTACATTGCTAAATGGTGTATTGATTATACTGTAGACCAGATTACCAAAGTTAAAGACGAATATGCAACCGATTTTAACCGTATTATGGCTTTGGCTAACCTGAACGCTGATGAGATAAGGCAATGGAAAAAAGTGGCCGATGATATGTATTTCCCGTTCTCAGACGAGCATGGGGTGTACCTGCAACAGGACGGCTTTTTAGATAAAGAATTAGTACCGGTTAGTCAGTTAGACCGCTCTCAGCGCCCTATTAATCAAAAATGGAGCTGGGACAGGATACTGCGCTCGCCGTATATTAAACAGGCCGACGTACTACAGGGCTTCTACTTTTTTGAAGACCACTTTACCAAAGACCAGCTCGAAAAACACTTTGAGTTTTATGAGCCGTTAACGGTACATGAATCGAGTTTATCGCCATGTGTACACTCTATACAGGCAGCAGGCCTGGGCAGGATGGAGCAGGCGTACACGTTCTACCTGCGTACATCGCGCCTTGACCTTGATGATTATAATAAAGAGGTAGAAGAAGGCCTGCACATTACCAGTATGGCCGGTACCTGGATGAGTATTGTAGAGGGTTTTGGCGGTATGCGTGTTAAAAACGATACCCTGCACTTTGAACCAAGAATACCGGAACAATGGAAAGGCTACTCGTTTAAAATTAACTTCCGTAACCAGGTTCTTAAAGTATCGGTACAGCCGGGCGAAACCCGCTTTACCCTTGAGGGCGACAGTCCGCTAAACGTTGTGGTAAACGGTAAAGAGGTTACGGTACAGCCTAATACGCTGGTAACAGTTTAGATATTATAAAGATTAGTCAGCAATCGTGGCATTCCCCTCCTTTGGAGGGGTGGCTGAAAGCCGGGGTGGTTGTTTCTATATACTAATAACCACCCCGCCCTGCGGGCACCCCTCCAAGGGAGGGGAATGCCAATCAGGGTTAAATTAAATAAAAACATACCTACAAGGTTTTTAAAACCTTGCAGGAATCAAACAACAACAATGAAAAAATTACTTTACCTACTACTTTTTACCTACGGCTTTGCTTTCGCGCAAGCGGAAAGGGTAGAACCGCCATTTTGGTATAGTGGCATGCACAACCCAGAGCTACAGATACTGTTTTACGGCAAAAACATAGCGCAGTACACGCCAACGGTTTCTAACAATGTGGTAATAAAAAATGTAGTAAAGACAGAAAATCCCAACTATGTTTTTGTAACCATAGATACTAAAAACGTACCGGCATCAGAACTTACATTTTCGTTTAAAAACAAAAATAAAGTTGCCTTTACGCAAAAATATGAGCTAAAGCAGCGTGAGGCCAACTCGGCGCAACGCAAAAGCTACGATTCGTCGGATATGATGTACCTTATCATGCCCGACCGTTTCGCTAATGGTAACCCCAATAACGATTCAGAAAAATCGACTACAGAGAAAGTTAAAAGGGATAATCCTAACGGCCGTCACGGTGGCGATATTGAAGGGATCATTAAAAACCTCGACTATATAAAAGAACTTGGCGCTACCGCTGTATGGAGCACGCCACTGTGCGAAGACAATGACCCGCGTGGCAGCTATCACGGGTATGGGCAAAGCGATGTATATAAAATAGACCCACGCTACGGTACAAATGAGGATTACCTGCGCCTTTCGGCAGAAGTAAAAAAGAAAGGCATGAAGCTGGTTTTAGACTATGTAACCAACCACTGGGGCGCAGAGCACTGGATGTATAAAGACCTGCCAATGTACGAATGGGTGCACCAGTTTCCGGGCTATTCGCAGAGTAACTATCGTATGTCGACGCAGTTTGATACAAACGCTTCTCAAATAGATAAAAGGCAATGTGTAGACGGCTGGTTCGTACCTTCAATGCCCGATTTAAATCAGTCAAATCCGTTAGTGTTAAACTACCTTACGCAAAATGCCATCTGGTGGATTGAGTACGCCGATCTTGATGGTTTTAGGGTTGATACCTATTCGTATAATGATAAGGAAGGTATTGCAAAATGGACTAAGGCCATTACCGATGAATATCCGTATTTTAATATTGTGGGTGAGGTTTGGATGCAAAACCCTGCGCATATGGCTTACTGGCAAAAAGACAGTAAAATTGGAGCGATAGAAAGCTACAACTCGCACCTGCCAAGCGTTATGGACTTCTCCTTGTATGATGCCCTGCAATGGTCGTTTAACGACGACAATGCCGGATGGGATAACGGTATGCAAAAAGTGTACAATAACTTTACTAACGATTTCCTGTATCCTGACATAAACAGCATCCTTGTTTTTGCCGAGAACCATGATACCAACCGTATAAACCAGAACTATAAAAACGATTTTAAAAAATACCAAATGGCAATGGCAATTGTTGCTACGGTAAGGGGTATTCCGCAATTGTATTATGGGTCGGAGATAGGTATGGCAGGCGATAAGGGCAAAGGAGATGGCGATATCCGTCATGACTTTCCGGGCGGCTGGGCAGGCGATGCCAATAATGCATTTACCAAAGCAGGCCGCGATACGCAGCAACAGCAGTATTTTGATTTTACATCAAAGCTATTTACCTGGAGAAAAGGTAAAGAAGTAATACACACCGGTAAAACTACACAGTATATTCCTGATAATAACGTGTACGTGTATTTTAGGTACAATGATAAAGAAACCGTTATGGTTGCCATAAACAACAGTGCCGAAGCTAAAACATTTAAAACGGCACGCTTTGCAGAAAATATCAAAAACCATAAAATTGCTAACGATGTACTTACCGGTAAAACGGTAGATGTAGGCGGTGAGGTTACTATGGAGCCAAAATCGGTACTGGTACTGGAACTGAATTAATTTGCTACAACCAAACTATTATAGCATGAAAAAATCGATTATAACCCTTATGGCATTGGCTTTTGTAGCAACTGCCTGTAAGGATGAAAAGAAAACTCAAAGTGAGTCCATTGCAGCGGCTGAGGTAAGCTTGCCTCCTGTAAGCGATGCCACTTCAGAGAACAGCGTAATTTACGAGGCTAATATTCGTAACTATTCGCCGGAAGGCACGTTTAATGCCTTTACAAAGGATATTCCTAAACTAAAGCAGTTAGGGGTTAAGGTGCTGTGGGTAATGCCCATTTATCCAATCTCAATGAAACGCCGTAAGGCAACTGCTGATAAGTCGATTGAAGATATTACCGACCCGGCTGAAAAGAAAAAATACCTGGGTAGCTGGTATGCCATTACTGATTATACTGCCATTAACCCGGATTTGGGTACGCTGGAGGATTTCCAGAAACTCGTAAAAACTGCGCATGATAATGGTATGTATGTTATCCTCGATTGGGTGGCTAACCATACCGGTTGGGATCATAAATGGATTACCGAGCACCCTGAATATTACGAGAAAAACAAGAAAGGCGAAGTGACCGATCCGCTTAATCCGGAAACAGGCGAGCCTTGGGGCTGGACCGACGTTGCCCACCTTGACTACAAAAACAAAAAGGTGTACGAGCCCATGCTTAACGAAATGATTTATTGGGTTAAAGACCAAGGTATAGATGGTTTTAGATGCGATGTTGCCGATAATGTACCTACCGATTTCTGGAATTTCGCCCTGCCTAAGCTTAAAGCTGTAAAGCCATTGTTTATGCTTATGGAGTCGGAAAAAGAATATTTGCTAAAAGGCCAGTTTGATATGGGTTATGGCTTTGAAGCACATCATGTAATGAACGACATTGCCAAAGGCACTAAAACCGTTGCCGACTGGGATAAATTAATGATACATCTATCTGAAAAATATGAGAAGGATGATATTATGATGAACCTTACCAGTAGCCACGACGAAAATGCATGGAACGGCAGCGAGTACGAAAGGATGGGCGATGCCGCCGAGACTTTTGCTGCGTTAACGTATGTTATGCCGGGTATGCCGCTTATTTATACAGGTCAGGAATATGATAACAAAAAACGACTTAAGTTTTTTGAGCAGGACCCTATAGAAAAAACTAAAGGGCACATGTTTGCTGTTTATGAAAAGCTGGGCGAACTTAAAAATAAAAACGCAGCATTAAACGGTGGTAAAAACGCGGCAGCCTACAGAAGGATAAAAACATCTAATGATGTTAATGTACTTGCTTTTGAGAGAAGTAATGGGAGCGAGAAAGTATACTTTATGGCAAATCTTACTAAAAACCCAATGAGTTTTACGGTAGATTTAGAAGGTACTTATAATGATTACATGAGCGGAAATGCAACAACTATGGCAAAAGGCCAAAAAATTGATGCTAAACCGTGGCAATACTGGATTTTAATTAAAAAATAAATAAAAAGCGTACGTGCAAATGCATGTGCGCTTTCTTTTTTTATATTTACTATAACGTTTTCTTAAACTCTATTTTTAATTCTTAAACTTTATCACATGATGAAAAAACTACTTTTATTTTGTGCAGTGTTCATAGCGGGTACTGCAATTTCTTTTGGACAGATTACCAGTATGGGTATTATTGGAAGTGCAACGCCGGGCGGATGGGATACTGATACTGATATGGCTACTGCCGATGGTGTAACATACACATTAGATAACTTTACACTTACCTCCGGGGTGGTTAAATTCAGGTCTAACGACTCGTGGGATGCCGGCGATGATTGGGGAGGTACAACTTTTCCTTCAGGAACAGGAATCCTTAATACTGGTGGTGTTGATATCCCTGTACAGCCGGGATTGTATGATATTACTTTTAATGTAACAACACTTGCCTACAATTTTGAAGATGTTGGCGGTTTTGATGCTGTTGCGATAGTGGGCGGGAGTATAAATGCAGCTTTAGCTACAACTAACGGAATTAATTATTTTGCTAATAACGTAGCGCTAACGGCAGGCGATTTTGCTTTTAAGGTAAATGATGCGGCAGTAGGCTGGGGTAGCAGCAGTTTCCCTACGGGAACCGCTGTAGAGGGCAGCAGTATCCCTGTACCGGAAAACAATTACAACATTACATTTAATAAAGAAACGGGCGCTTATGCTTTTACCTATGTTATTATAAGCATTACAGGCGATGCCGTAGGTGGTTGGGGTACAGATGTAAATATGGTTACTACAGATGGTGTGAATTATAGTGTTGCCAGCCAGGTATTTACGACAGGCGAAGTAAAATTTAGGCTAAATAATGCATGGGATACCACTTGGGGTAATGCTTCATTCCCTATGGGTAATGCAACAATAGTGGGCAATGGTGGTAATATGGCTATTCCTGCCGGAACGTATGCTGTTATTTTTAACAGAGTTACAGGTGCATTTGCCTTTACCGAGCCTACAACAGGCTTAACCGATATTAAAGCAGCTAAAGCAACAGTTTATCCTAACCCATCTTCTACCGCATGGACATTTAATGCAGGTAACGATACTATTAACAGCGTACAGGTAACAGATGTTACCGGTAAAGTTATTTATAATGCAGCGCCTAATACTACACAGGCAAACGTAAGCGCAAGCAGTTTTGCAGCGGGCATTTACTTTGCAAGGTTAACCGCAGGTAATGCGGTACAAACCATCAGGATTGTTAAAAATTAAGGTTACTATTTCCTAATAGAAAAGAAGCCGTCTCAATACTTAAATTGAGGCGGTTTTTTTAATTATTATCTTTGGATATTATATTTTTCAGGGCGAGATATTTTTAAGCGGGGAACAGCTTCTTCTTAGTTTTACTGAAATGTTTTTTTATCAATCTTTAAAAGCATCTAAAGCTGGAGATGGCTTGCCATCTTCCATCCAGGCGCTTAAGGCATACTTGCTCCAGCTTCTTGCTCCCTGCGGTTCCCAGTAAATTACACCAAGGCCTTTGTTGTTAGGTACATTTTTAACCGCTTTTATAGTGGCTGCAAGCATATCATAAGTGTTTTGCACTTTGGTATCCTCACCGCCCACTTCAACCACCATAACCTCTTTATTGTAACGGGCAGCCATATCGTTTAAGTTATATTGTAAGTCGGCAATGTTTTCGGTATAGTCGCTTTTAATCCAGTAAGGGTAGTAGGAGAGGCCTATCACGTCATACTTTACATTGTTTGCCGTGGCATTATCAAAAAATTCGCGGAACCTCTTATTATCGTTACCCTGATCTACGTGTACAATTACTTTTATCTTCTTGTCGATAGCTTTAGTGGCATCATACCCTTCATTTAATAATAATGCAAGTTGGCTCCACTTATCGGTACTACCATCGGGCCATAGCATGCCGCCAGGGATTTCGTTACCCACCTGAACCCACTCCGGTGTAACTCCGGCATTTTTTAGTAGCTGTAATACATCATAGGTATGCTTATACACATCTTTTCGCAGGTCGGCAAAAGAATGGTTGGCCCATGCGGCGGGTTTTGCCTGCTTGCCGGGATCGGCCCAGGTATCGCTGTAATGAAAATCGATCATAATGCGCATTCCCATCTTTTGAGACCGCACTGCCATCGCAACAGTTTCTTCTGGGCTGCAATGCCCGCTTGCTTTATTATCATTCGGGTTAACCCAAACACGCAGGCGTATGGTGTTAATGCCACGGTCTTTTAAGAGTTGCAAGCAATCTTTTTCAGAACCATCGGTATCATAAAATTTGTAGCCTGTAGCTTCCATTTGGGGTAGCCAGCCTACATCGGCACCTTTAGAAAAGGAGTCTTTTGGGGTAGTTGCCATTTGAGATTTGCACGATGCAAAGGCAATTGCAATTATAAGGGAAAATGATATTTTTCTTAATCGGTTTTTCATGTTTTTACTAATAGCGGGTTTGGAATCGTAAACGTAAAGTTACTTAAAATTTAGAATACTCTATTCAGGCTAATTTTGTGCTGTTAAAAGATAAACACTTTATTCTTTTAAAATGTTTAGTGTAATTGTACATTTACGGATTAAGAAGCTAACTCATGCCATCACAAAACAGCCCATCTGTAAAATCAGAACTGCATCCCCGCAATAAAAACCGGGAACGTTACGACCTGGATGCGCTGATTGTTGCCGAAACCGAATTGGCCAAGTATGTGAAGCCAAATAAATTTGGTGATGCATCGGTTGATTTTTCAAACCCTGTGGCGGTAAAACTGTTGAATAAGGCATTGCTTAATCATTATTACGGAATTGAATATTGGGAATTCCCTGATGCCAATTTATGTCCGCCAATACCCGGCCGGGCCGATTACCTGCATTATATTGCCGATTTGTTAGCTGAAGATGATGCTGGGATTATCCCTATAGGAGATGCCCTAACCTGCCTTGATGTGGGCGTGGGCGCTAATTGCATTTACCCAATACTTGGGGTTACCGAGTATGGGTGGAAGTTTATCGGGGCGGATGTCGACCCAAAATCTATCGCATCGGCACAAAATATTGTAGATCATAATCCATCGCTTAAAGGAAAAATTGAATGCAGGTTGCAGGAAAATCCACGTCATATTTTTCAGGGTATAATTGGCCCTGATGAAAAGATTGATATAACGGTATGCAACCCGCCTTTTCACGCCTCTGCCGAAGATGCGCTAAAAGGCACACGTCGAAAAGTAAAGAACCTTTCAGGTAAAAAGTCTGCAACCCCAGAGCTTAATTTTGCAGGTATAAGCAATGAACTTATATATGATGGCGGTGAACTTAGGTTTATTACCAACATGGCTTTTGAGAGCAGGAAAATGGCTAAAAATTGCTATTGGTTTACAACTTTAGTATCTAAGGAGTCTAATCTGAAAAGCATTTATAAACTGCTGCAAAAGCTGGAAGCTACACAAATCAAAACCATTGTAATGGGCACCGGTAACAAAACAGCACGTGTTGTAGCGTGGACATTTTTATCGGGAGAAGAGCAAAAGGTTTGGAGAGAAACCCGTTGGGAAAAAGCGTAAAAAAAACTCCGGCCTAAACCGGAGAATTATATTTAAAGATCTACACGCAGTGCGAAAGAGATGTTATGGTGCTTAGTAGGCGAATTTTTAAAAACAGGGTTAAGTTCGTACTTGGTGTAGAGCGCAACCCCGCCAATGCCTATGTAGCAGCTAACGCCATAAATAAATTTGTTTACATTATAATCGGTGCGTATGTTGCTGGTAACCCTGTCGCCGTCTTCTTTGTACCTAAGGCGTTGCATTGCGCCGGTATTTAGCCCTACAAAGCCGCCTAAGCCTACGTTAAGCTTGTTATTATTATCATACCTAAAGTAGTCTTTATATTCTTTTTTAACAGATGACCCAAACTCAAAATGAAATGGCACGACCAGGTTATCCATCCTTAACTGGTTTCGTTTAAGTTTATAAGGAAACTCCTCTAACTGGGTCACGCCGTTGTTGTTTACAAAAATTTGATTGTCTTTAGGCGAAAGCGTATTAAACTGATACGAAATTCCGTAAACCAGGCGTATTGCATTAGAGTTTTTAAACATACGTGTCCTAAGGGCAATACCTACTTCTACAAATCCGCTTTTGCCAAAATGGTAATCGTCGCCAATAGTTTTTCCGTCGCCTACGGTGTTGTTAAAACCAGTGGCTAAAACAATGTCCGATCGGGTGCGTTTATCATATTTAATCTTAGAATTTTTTGCATTATAATGCACACCCAGCAAAAAACTACCCTTATCATCATAAGCGTTACCAAAGCCCAACTCTACAGTGTAGCCCTCATTAAGCTTAGTTTCATAGGACTCATTACGTTTTACCAAAGCTATCTGGTTATCAATAATAGCCGACTTATTATCAATATTAAGCGCTGCTTTTTTAGCTTCTTCTTCTTTAAAGGTTTGCGCCTGTTCTTTGGTAATCAGGTTAAGTTCAAGCTTGGTGTTTATATCTTCTATGGCTTTTTTAAGCCTGTACTTTTCCTGCTCGGCAATATCGGCCTTTTGTGCCTCAAGGTAAGCAAGAGTATTTCTTTTTTGGGTTTCGGCATACTGTGAAGCTATAGTAGCTGATGCCACACTGTCTTTAACGGTTTGTGCATTGGCATTAGGCATGCAAAATCCTGCCGCCGCAAGGGCGATGTAAAAAATAATTCGTTTCATGATTGATGATTGTTTATTGATTAAGGCGTGCTAATTTTTACCGGCTATCCTTATGGTTTTAAATTTGTGCTTAAAAATGTTAAGGGCTTTTTCTCTAAAGGTGGTGTTTACCTCGGTTTCAGCTTCGTTTAAAAGGGCGGTGTTGCTGGTAGGCTTATTAGTATTTTTAAGGCGCTCCAGGGCAATTTCTTTTTGTGCCGAAAGCAGCAGCGAATCGACTTCCTGTTGTGTTACCTGTCCATTTTTTTGCGACATCTGAGTTAAAGTATATGCAATTTCATTAGCTTTTAAAAGTTCTAATTGGGGTAGAGGGGTATTTACGGCAACTGCTGTTAACGTATCTTTTACCGAAGCAGTAATGGGCTGTCGCGTTGCCTCATCAGGATTGTTTTTGTGTGCGGTTATTGCTACGGATGTTGGTGCGGCAAAAGTATCGGCAGGGGTAATTACAGGAGCCGCTACCGGTTCCGGTGCAAGTACACTCTCCGGAGCTGTAACCACCTGTAGTTGCTGCGGTTTATCTGCTACATTGTTTTGCATCAGTATAAACATAACGATGCCTGCGGTGAGGATAAAGCATGCAGCGGCACAATACCATAGTATGTTTTTGCGGTTCTTTTTCTTATTGTTCTGCCTGTTGTAAGCTACCCTGGTCCACGCATCGGGCGAAGGGGTAATGGCACGATCCTTAAACTTGCGTTGCAGTTGTTCTTCTATATTTAATTTATCCATTTTCTTTCCTGCTAAGTGTTGCTAATTGCTGTTGCAGCATTTTACGTGCTTTAAAAAGCTGCGATTTAGAGGTGCTCTCTGTAATATCCAGCATTTTTGCTATCTCTTTGTGGCTATACCCTTCTACCGAATACAATATCATAACTGTTTTGTAGCCATTGGGCAAATTATCCATAAGCCATTGCAGTATCTCTATATCATAATCCGATTCGGCGGGTATAGGTACGGTTTCTGCCTCTTCAATATCGCTAAAGTAAAGCTGCCTGCGGCTCCGTAAAAAGTCAACCGCCTCGCGTATCATTATTCGGCGCAGCCATCCTTCAAAACTGCCTTCGTGCCTAAATTTGTCCAGGTTCTCAAAAGCCTTGGTAAACCCCTGTATCATCACATCTTCGGCATAATGCAAATCTTTAATATAACTGCGGCACACGCCCAGCATTTTTGGGGCATGCCGGTTAAAAAGCGACTGCTCTGCTTTGCTGTCATTACGCAGCGCTTTTTTAATAAGCGTTTCGTCTGATGTATGTAATGCAATTATTTTCAAGGTGTATGTAATGGTTGGTTATACTAAAGACGGATAATTTTTTTTAAAAGTTGCCTGAGGAATATATTTTTTTTAGAAATTTCAAAAAGGTGCAATTAATTTATTGACAGTCAGATGTTTTTGTTTGATAATTTTACTTCTCAAAAATAAAAAATCCCTGCCGGCGTAAGCCAACAGGGATCATCAATAAATATTTGGGGACGCGTTAGTAAACTATTTTTTTGCTTACAGTGCCTTTATCGGTGTTTACCTGCACTATAAGTACTTCCTGCTGTACAGCAAGGCCCGGTATGCTAAATTGCGATGCATTAATTGCATTTGCGTTATATAGCTCCCTTCCCCTTATATCATAAACAGTAACATTGGCCATTATAGCTGTGCTTGTGTTAATGTTTATGGCAGTACCTTCTTTATATACTATTACATTATTTGCTGTAAGTAAATTGTCATCTACACTTAGTGGCTGGTTGTATACAATTTTAAACCTGTCGGCAAAGTTACCTGCCGCCGATGTAAAGCTGTAATTACCCTCGTTTAGGTTGCGGGTAATACCAAGCAGGTTATCGTGAACAAAAATGTCCTGCCCGTTGTTAAATACGCCTTCAAAATGATCGAGCGCGATTGTATAGTTACCTGAATTTTCTACCACATAGCCCATTGGTACCACATCGGCCACATCAAAGTTTGGCCTTGCCTGTATCGATAGCATTTCGTTTTCGGCTGCCGTATACAGGGTTGCACTACCGTTAATGAATTTTCTGGCATCATAACCATAATCAAGTCCGGTTGTTGCACCATTCATGTATACAATGGCAGTCTGGCTAAAGCTGTTAGATGAGCTAAGATTTATCCAAACGCGTGATATTGGTTTTTGTGGAGCAGTTTTAAGGAAAGCAATTTCGCCGGTTGTTGGGGCGGCTTTCCTCATGCTGTTATTAAAAGTAACCTGTGGGTTGCTAAGGTTTTCTTTGGTTTGAACGATGAAGCCCTGTCCCGGTGCGATAAGCCAGTTGGTGTTAGAGTTATCTTCACCTGAGAAATAAATAGACTGGTCCTGCCCGCCAAAAGCATAACCCGGTGTTGGTTCAGATCCATCATCGGGTGTTGCGCCATTAGCAACAAAACCTGCAAGGGTTAAGGTGGCATATGTAGAAACATCGGCATTGTTTTTCTTTCTCCAGAAATACATTCCTGAAAGGCCATCCAGTACAGACTGGTTTTGCATAAAGAATTCCTCTACGCTTATAGGCGATGGGTAAGGATTACCTATAGCCGTGTAGCGGTTGCCCAATGCACTGATTGATTTTGTTATAGTACCGTTGTTAGGCACACCATTAAACGAACCTTCAAAAGCATATGGTGCCAGGCCTTCAAAATAGGGGCCTGTTGCAGTACCTGTTATAGAGTTTGGCATACGGATAAGGTAGCCTGTAGCCACGCTAAAGGGTAATGAAAGGTTAGTAACATTAAAGTACTGGTCCTGGTATTCGTTGCTGCTGTTAAACCCCCCGTAGGTATAAAAACGGTTTGTAGCTGTCCACGGAGAAAAAGTATTTACCGGCTGGCCGGTTACCGGAGAAGACCACATAGTATAGTCTAACCTGTACAGCATATTGCTTTTTTTCTTCACTATTATTTTACCTGTATTTGCAGCGGTACTTGTTTGTAGTATAGAACCATTGTTTTGCACAGTAAATACGGCATCGGCAGCTACGTTGATCTCATTAGCTATTTCCAGCGTACCCGTACTTAATATGTTTAATACTGCGCCTGATGAAAGCGTAAGGCTTTTTGCATAGCCTGTAGTTTCTGAAATTTCGGGCTGGTTAGCAGCCTGGTTAGTAATAACTACGTTTTGTGCCGATGTAGGCACTGTACCGCACGACCAGTTTCCTGGGGCATTCCAGTCTGAGCTTAGGGCACCGGTCCAGATGTAGCTTTCGGCAACGGTAATTGATATAACGCCTGATGTAGCCGTACAGCTTCCGTTTGTGGCGACTGCCCTAAAGTAGGTTGAAGTGGTTAGGGCAGGGGTAACATAAGTTGTGGGGTTAGCTATAATACCACCTGTTACGTTTTCCCAGCCTGTATTACCGTTGGCAGATTGCTGCCATTGTACTGTGCCGCTGTAGTTAGCAATGCTGATTATAGCTGCGTTGTTAGGACATACTGTTTGGTTGCCCGATGTTGTACCTACACTTGCAGCAGTGCTTACCGTAATTGCGGCAACATTTGTTTTAGTTGTACAGGCCAGGCCATTGCTGGTAATTACTGCATAGTAATATTTTGTACCAATGCTGCTTACCGATGGTGTGTAAATATTAGATGTTGCGCCATTTATAATGGTGCCGCTTGTGTTGTTGTTTGCCGTGTTAGAGTACCATTGGTAGCTAAGGTTAGTACCATAAGCAGTAACCAAAAGCCCCACTGCCGATCCCTGGCAGGTAGCCTGCGATTGTGGCTGGGCTGTAATAACGGTATTTAAATATGCAGCTGTACTTTCTACACTGCCCGTGCTGTTTGCAACCACAACTGTATAGGCGCCTGTATGGCTGGCATCTACATTGTTTATAGTGTAAGATGAATCTGTAGCGCTGGGTATAATGGTACCGTTCTTTTTCCACTGGTATGAGGTTACAGTTCCTGCAACGCCTACACTAAAAGTAACGTTTTGGCCTGTGCCGGCACATACTGCCTGAGATACCGGCTGCGTTGTAATTGCGGGGGCAGGTAGCGCCACTGCGCTGCCGTTATAGGCTATAAAAGCCATATCGCTCGCGCCGCCCGGATAGATGTTAAACGTTGATACGTTTGAGGCCAATGCTGCATCAAGTCCAAAATCTGACAGCTTATAAGCTATCATTTTAATTGTCTTGGTTTCTTTAGCGCCATTGCCGGTAGCGGTTGCTGTGGCATACGGCAGGTTAGCGGGTATAGAAAACAAATCGTCCCTATAGGTTGCTATATACGGTATGGTTGTGGTGGAAAGGTTTGCGGCGATAGGGCTGCCTATTACATTACCGTTACTATCGGCAAAAAAGTAAATATCGCTGGTAGATGTTGGTACAGCTATTTGCGTTACAAGTATATCCGGGTCGCTGTCACTAATTTTGGTACTTTCTATAGATGTAATGCCAAAACTCATAATGGCAGAGCTGCTAATGTTAGTTACACCTGTACCAAGATCTAATCCCCTGATGCCATCAGTTAGCGAGGCAGCAGCAGTTAATGTTGATATTGCCGATGACTGGTAGTTTACCACATTGGCATTACCATCTACAAGCTGGCCTGCAATAATATTGCTGTTAGCTCCGGTTGTGCCGGGCATATTGGTTACAGGAAAAGCGTTGAAGCTCGCGGCGGTAAAAGGTGTTGCCCCATTTGTTGTAAGGGCGGCATCATTTACACCTGTAGAGTAAACAACATCATTATACGTAAAGCCTATAAGGTTATGGTGGTCGTTTGGCTGGTTTAGCGCATTAGTGCTTTCTTCGGTAGACGACCAGTAATTGTTCCAGTCGGATATTACGCGTGTTACCTTAGCAGCTGTTGGTGTTACCAATACAGTTTTAAAGGTAAGGCCTGACTTAGAACCATTTCCTGATGCATTTGTAACCACAACACTACCGGAGCTGCCGTTGTTTACAATGGCTAATATTTGAGTGTCTGAAACTACGATAAAGGAGAGCGCATTGGTACTGCCGAATTTTACGGCCGTTGTACCGGTAAAATTGGTGCCGTTAATAGTTACAATAACCCTTTGTGTTACCACAGATGGTGTAAAAGAAGTAACCGTAGGCAATTGGGCAAAGGCATTGCCCGTAACCAATAAAAACATCATCAACAGGTACTTGTAAGGCAAGTAGAAGTCTTTCATGGATATTTAATTTTTAGATTAATATTTATTATATAATTAATTGTAATTATGTTAAAATTGTAATTATTCAACACAAAACAAATAATTCCTAAGTAGATATTTAGCTAATCATCAAATATTCGACAAAGCGTATATTTATCGGACGAAATACATATTCTTACAGGCTTTTGCACTAAACGTCAGAATAATGGCGTTAAATTCTATTAATTAACAAGGCGTTATTTACTATTTTTATAACAACTTGCACCTAAATTATAATTAGATAAATATTTAATATTTAAATATTAGTACTAAAATTCTTATGCTTGTATTTTTAGTTAGTAATTATTTAACTATCAGTAAGTTGTTTTTTTAATATCAATTAAATGATAATTGCTTAAAATAGCCGCTGTTTTTTGGTAAAGAGAATTGGGTGTAAAAGCAAAATCCCTGTTACTTAAAAAGCAACAGGGATTTAAAAAAATAGATAGTTGTGTTTAAAAAATAATCTTTTTGCTAACGGTACCGTTAGTAGTATTTATTTCTACAATAAGAACTTCGTGCTGAGCCTGTAAGTTAGATATTGCAGTTTCTGTATTGTTTATCTTATCCTGGGCATAAAGTTTCCTGCCGCGTATATCATATATTGTAACACTGTTCATATTTACGTTTCCTGATGTAATATTTATTACACCACCCTGCTGGTAAACTATAACACTGTTTGTGTTAAGTACCGGGTTGTTAACCCCAAGAGATGGCTGCTCGTAAACTACTTCAAACCTGTTGTTAAATGTACCGGCTTCGGTAGTAAAGGTATATGCGCCATTTGTAACATTATGTACAGCTCCTGTAAGTTTGTCTTTAAGGTAAATTACCTGTCCGTTTGCAAATACACCATCTACGTGGTCTACAGTAACGTTATACACACCTGCATCTGTAGCTACAAAACCAAGTGGTACAATGTCGCTGGCATCAAATGTAGGCCTTGCCTGTATTGCAAGGATGTCTTCGCCTGCAGTAGAGTAGAAGGCAGTCTGGCTGTCGCCGCCAAGCCTTTTACCATCATAACCAAAATCAAGGCCAAGTGTTGCCCCATCAATATAAGCTACTGCTATCTGGCTAAAGCTTGTTGCTGAGCTAAGGTTTAACCAAAGGCGTGATGTAGTGTTTTCATCCATTACTTTAAAGAATGACTGGCTTATTGTTGCCGGTTTCCTCATAGTGTTGTTAAATTCAACCTGAGGGTTGGTTAAACCGTCTTTCGTTTTTACGATAAACCCTTGCCCCGGTGCTATAGCCCAGTTATTATTGTTGCTGTTAGAGCCTGTAAAGTATACAGCCTGGTCCTGGCCACCATAAACATAACCCTGTGTAGGTGTGGTTGTACCGTCTGGCGATGCCGCATTGGCTACAAACGCTGCAAGTGTTAAGGTTGCATAAGTAGATACCGTATAGTCGTTTTTCTTTCTCCAGAAATACATACCTGATGATGCATCAAGAACTCCTGCATTTTGAGTATAAAATTCTTTAACGCTTATTGGCGACGCATATGGGTTACCCACTGCTGTGTAACGTCCGCCAAGTGTATGAAGTTCTTTATGCTGTGTTCCGTTGTAGGGTACACCTGTAAAGTTACCTTCAAAAGTAAACTGTGACTGTCCTGCATAATAGCCTCCTAAAGTTGTACCGTTAACGCTGTTTGGCATACGGATAAGGTAACCGGTGGCAAGGTCAAAATTGTTGTTTACATTAGCAGTAAAATACTGGTCTTTGTACTCGTTGTTGGCATCAAACCCACCGTAAGTATAAAAACGTGTTACTGCTGTAAAAGGTGAGAACGTTGCAATGTTTTGCCCGCTTACCGGAGAAGACCACATAGTGTAATCTAACCTGAATAATGGGTTACTGTTTTTAGTTAGTTTAATTTTACCCTCATTAGTAACATCATTATCAATTTGTACAAGAGCTGCATTGTTATGAACAAAGAACGCCGCAGTAGGATCTACAGTAAGTTTACGTTTTACAGTAAGAGTAGCACCCGTGTTAACAACTACAGTAGCGGTGTTTTTTACGCGGCAAGAACATACTTCAAGGTTAGTTGTAAGGTCAAGGTCGGCCTCAATATCTACAGGAGTAGTTATGGTTGGTGTAGCGCTCCATCCGCTTGCAGTGTATGTAACCGCAGCAGGAACTGTAATTATTTTTGTAATACCCGATGAATAGGTATCGCATATCGTGTTTTTAATCCTAACCCAGTAAGTAGTAGTAGTGCCGGGTGCAACAACTATGCTGGCGCCTGTTTGGCCTGCAATAATGTTAGAACCAGTACTGCCTGTACCCCACTGGTACTCTGAATTTGCAGGGAGTGTACCTGTAGCCGTTAATGTTACCGATGAATCTTTACATACAACCGATGGGCCTGTAATTGCTGTAGCGTTAGGAGCAGCAACTGCTGTGAATTTAATTTTAGCCACACCACTGCCGTTAATTTCGGTTGTCCTTAATTCTATTTTTGTAGTAGAGGTTAACTGGTAAGTACCAACAATTACGTTTACATCGGCATCTCCGCTATATCCCGTTGCACTCCATACCATTACACCATCAATATATAATTGTGCATTATCATCCCATTTAACCATGCTGATAGTATATGTAGCGCAGTTAAAACCTGTCCTTTTGTGTACAAATGTAAAGTTATCTGCATTTATAGTACAACCTGTGTACACAGTGTTACCAATAGGAGTTGATGGTGACGTTGTTGGCGCCCATGATGCAGCACTATCAAAGTTTAATGGAGTAG
Source organism: Flavobacterium zepuense (assembly GCF_007097145.1). GTDB lineage: Bacteria > Bacteroidota > Bacteroidia > Flavobacteriales > Flavobacteriaceae > Flavobacterium > Flavobacterium zepuense. Next base: position 93,076 of record NZ_VJVZ01000013.1, read on the forward strand.
TAGTATAATAACCCCTGTAAACGTTATTGCTAAGCGTGTTAATATCGGTGCCGTTGTAAGCGTAAACGTTCCATTTGCCGGTGCCAAAAATGCTTGGGTCTATAAGCGATACCTGCCTTACAACCGTTGCAAAAACACCTGCCGAAGCATAATAACATGGTGTGTTTGTAACTCTTCTTACCCAATACTTTGTTGTTGCCGGTGGCGAAACTGTTATAGATGCGCCTGTAGCACCTGCAATTATGTTTTCTCCCACTATACTTCCGGTACCCCATTCATATAAATCGCCTGATGGAGATGCGCCTCCTACTGCAGTAAGTGTTGTAGACTCTGTACCACAACCTACAGTAAGTGTACCGCTGATGCTTGTAGGGGCAGTTGTAGTGCTTACTATGCTAAGTTTAGCATTTGCACCACCGCCATCTTCTTTAACCCTTACTTCTATAGTTGAGTTAGCGTCAAGATTGTAAGTGCCTAATGTTTGTGCGCCCACGCCACCGCTGTAACCGTTGTGGCTGTATACAGCAGTACCATTAATGTAAACAACTACATCATCATCCCATGCTAAAAGCCTTACAGTATAATTTCCGCAAGGAAAACCCTGCCTTTTGTGTACAAATGTAAAGTTATCATCGGGTATGGTACAGCCGTTCCAGGCGGCATTATTTGTAGATGGCGATCCGTTATCTGGCCATGATGTTGTAGAGTCGAACCCTAAGGTAGATGTGGTATAATATCCGGCATATTCTATTGAAGCGCCAAGGTTAATGTCTTTTCCTTTATAGCCATACACATTCCAAACATTGTTACCATAAGCTGTAGGGTTACCCGGTGCCTGAGAGGCCGGTATTATTTCTGCAAAAGCAGCATCGGTAGTGTTAGAGCATGGTGCAGCAGCAACACGCCTAACCCAATATGTTTTTGTTGATAACGGCTGTACTGCGATAGATGCAGTTGTAGCGCCTGAAATGATGTTAGTACCTGCAACGGTACCTGTACCCCATTGGTAAGTGGCGTTAGTGCCGGCTACACCACCGGTAGCAGTTAAAGTAGTTGTAGTTGTACAGCTTGATGTACCTGTGCTTGATATGCCTGTGCTTGATATGCCTGTTGGGGCTGTGGTTGTACAAGCGGCATCGGTCATGCTAAAAGATACCCTTGATGCGCCACCGTGTTCGTAATATTCATATACAAGGCTTAGTACACCACCGGCGTGGTAGTAGGTTGCGCTTTTACCCTGAAAGCCGTGGTCAGCCCAATCCATAAGGTTGGCGGGGAAAGTTTGTCCACCGTCTACACTCAGCCTGTATCCGTCATCCGCATTTACGGTATAGGTATACCATCCTGCGGGTAATGTTTTTTGCATTTTATAGCGTATGCCAAAATTTGCATTATAAGTGCCGGTACATAATGTACTTTCGGCAGGTAAGGCGTCATCGCCTATATTTTGGTCAAATGCATCGGTACGGGTAATGTACCCTTTGTAGTTTGCAGATACAAAAACATTTACCGGCGGGTTAGCCAGGTCTATATTATTGTACACGTAGCCCAGCCATTGGTTTTGGCCGTAAGCAGTTTGGTTTCCCTGAGGAGTACATGTTTGTGCTTTTGCACTGATGTTTAATAATAAAAGCGTGGTTAGTAAGGCCAGCTTAATACAGTTGTTAGCGGTAATTTTTTGGTAGACTTGGATCATAATCTTTGTGATTGTTGATTAATTATAGGGCAAATGTATAAGTTAAGGCTTTGTTAAATTTTAACATTTCAAATTTTTAATTTATAGTTCCATAGAGAAAACTTATTTTGCTACATCCTTGTATATGTGGAGTTTGCATTTATGGCTTCAAAATGAATCAAAAAATTAGCTCTAAAATATTTTTGTTAAAAAAATCTTAAAATATTACACAAATATATTTAAAAGACTATCGCTAAGTTATGTGTGCATAACATTTGCTGTATTGCTAACAGATGCTCTAAGAAAGTTATATTAAACTAACATTTAAAGCTTTTTGTTAAATTATGTTAAAGAAAATTTAGGGTTTTTGAAATGTAAAAATTACATTTTAGGCTCGATGAATGGTAAAAAAATCGGATAAACGGCGAGTTTTTCAATTTTTGCCAAGAAAATTATAGATAATTTTAACAGGCACAAACTTTATAATGGGGTAGAGGTAAGCACTTTTTAAAATTATAGATAAAAAAACCGCGGCATGATTTAAAATCATACCGCGGCATTCAATAATTTAAAATATCTAAAAAAACTTAATCAAAGAGTACTTTTTTACTAACGGTTTGCCCGTTTTGTAATTTAACCGTAACTATAATTACCTGTTGTGCTATGTTTAATGCATCGCTTGTAAATGTAGTAATGTTAACATTATCTTCATTGTAAATATTTCTTCCTGTTAAGTCAAAAATAGTTACATCAGTCATATCTATACCTCCGGATGTAATTTTAATCTGTTTGCTTTCTTTGTAAATAATTACACCGTTGGCAATAAGATCAGGGTTGTTTACGCCCAGTGTGGTTTTCATGTAAACAATGCTAAACCTGTCATTAAATGTACCGCTTTCGGTGCTAAACGTATAGGCACTTCCTTTAATATCGTGTGTAACACCTGTAAGATGATCTACAAGATATATTTCCTGGCCTTGTGCAAATACACCATCTACATGGTCTATTGCAAAAGTAAACTGGCCCGGTGCAGTTGCTGTAAACCCAAGTGGTACAACATCGGCAGCATTAAATGCCGGCCTTGCCTGTATTGCCAGGTTTGTGTCATCTACCATTGTGTAAAGCTGTGCATTGCCGCCATCGGTTAGCCTTTTACCGTCGTACCCGTAGTCAAGCCCCAGGGTTGCGCCTGCTATATAAGCTACGGCTACCTGGCTAAAGCTACTGGTGCCCGTTATGTTTAACCATAGTCGCGATGCATCGTCCTGGCCATTTTGCATACCTTTAAAGAAAGGCTGAAGCCCATTTGCAGGAGATTTTCTCCTCATAACGTTAGTAAACCTTAATTGAGGGTTGCCTAAATTTGCCGCTGCCCTTACAAGGAAGCCCTGTCCTTGAGAAACAATCCAGTTTTGGTTATTGCCGGTATAAAATGCCTCTTGGGTTTGGCCACCATACTGGTAGTTAGAGTCCGGGCTTGGATTAGGATTTTCCGGTGTAGGATCTGGCGTGGCACCATTAGCTACTAATCCTGCAAGTGTTAATGTTGCATAGGTAGATACATTGCTGTCGTTTTTCTTTCTCCAGAAGTATAAACCAGAACCGCTATCCAGCACACCTGCATTCTCTGTAAAGAAATCTGCAAGATTTATTGGGGAAGGGTAAGGGTTACCCGTAGCAGTGTATCTGCCACCTGATGTATTTAAGGCTTTAGTAACAGATCCATTATTAGCAACACCTTTAAATATCCCTACAAAAGAATGCGTTGCCGTACCGTTGTAATACGTTCCTGTTGCCGTACCGTTAATACTGTTAGGCATACGGATTAAGTATCCGGTTGCTCTTTGAAAAGTAGCTGTCAGATCTGGTACAACAAAGTACTGGTCCTGGTAAACATTGTTCGAATCAAACCCGCCGTAGGTATAAAAACGGTTTGTAGCTGTAAACGGCGAAAATGTATTTAGCGGCTGTCCTGTTACGGGAGATGACCACATGGTATAATCAAGCCTGAACAAAGGGTTACTATTCTTTTTAACAATTACATCACCACTGTTTGAGATGTTATTAATTTGCACCAATGATGCGTTGTTTTCTATATTAAAGCTACCGCTTAAAATTCTTACGCTGTTTGTAATTATTGCATTAAAGCCTGTTGGTATAACAACAACCGCATTACTGTTAACAATAACCGCACAGGCATAAATATCTGCCGTTGCTGTAAAGTTACCAGAGAAGATTGCAGTATAACCATCTGTTGGTACACCATTACTCCAGGCAGTACCATTCCAGGTTGTAGAATTTACGGTTATAACTACAGTATTAGAGTAAACCGCATCACACGATCCGCTTTGTATTACGGCTCTAATATATTTAGTGCTGGTAATACCCGTACCAATTTGCGTTCCGGTTAATACCGGATTTGTTACGTTAATTATTGTAGCCCCTACAAAATCTGGTGTGTTTGCGCGTTCCCATCTAATAATGTTTCCTGTGTATCCGGTAAGTGTAACGTCGCCGGGAGTAGTATTAGCACATAAAACCTGATCTCCGGTGGCTGTTCCTGCAACAACTGTAGGAGTTACAATTATTTGAGCAGTATCTGTAGATGTTATACCGTTAGCATCTATAACCGTTAATGTATAGTTAGTTGTACCCGGTGTGGTTGTAGGAGGGGTAGCTGTATCGGCACTTCCTAACCCCCCAGACCATTGGTAAATATAAGGTGCATCGCCACCTGTTACAGTAGTGGTAAGGGTTACAGGGGTATTTTGACAAAAACTGCCCTCACCTATAATCTCTACAACCGGAGTGGTAGCCTTTAGCCCCGTAAATACAGATGTTTTACCATCTGTTAATAAGGCATTGGCTGTTAGCGTGGTAGAACCAAGTGTGCCAAATTTAACCCATGGGTTAGTTAACACATTAAACGTACCGTTTAACTGTGCCGCTACAAGGTTACTCTCTCCGCCTACGGCATCGCCAATTCTGTAGTTTGCTGTTATAGAAACTATAGGGTTTGTAATGCCTGTAGGGGTAACATTCCAGTAGCGTGTAAGGTACGATCCTGTGCTATAGTTGTTAGGGTGTACGGCATCTCTTAAATTTACGCTTATATAGCCATTGTTAAAGGAAGATGCAGCTGTTATATTAACGGTTATAGGAGAGTAGGTGGTGTTACTAAAACCTTCGCCAATTGGGAAAGAATAAGAACCCGGGCCTGTGTATGGCCTTCTTACAACACCATTATCTTCTGCTTCTATCATTGTGGTGTCAGAGAATGTGCCTGCAACAGGATTTACACCTAAAGTAAGGTTGTAGTTGCCGATATCTAATATGCCCGATGTTAATGTAAGCGTGCCTGAAACAGCAATATTAGTGCCAAGTAAAACATTTGCTGTTGTAGCTTCGTTAATGGTAAGATTGTTAAAGGTAGGGCTAACAGTACCGCTAATGGTAGGGTTTTCACCTTCAGATCCTAAAATTGTAACTGTAGTGCCCGCAAAATTTACGGCAGCATTAGTTGTTAACTCTGCAAGTATATTTAGCGATGCCGGTAGTATTGCTCCTGTGCCGCTAATTGTTAAGCCATGGTAAGCTGTTTGGCCTCCGTTAGGCACAACAATAGTTTGGTTAGTACCACTATAGATAACTGTATTATGTACAGAACCTACTATGAAACTTCCCGTTTTTGTAAAGGTTCCTGCAATATCCATAACATTATTTGTTAGTGCCCTAAGCGTGGTGCCTGTAGGTACATTTAAATTATAGAACGTGGTGTAGTTACCCGCAATGGTAGCGTCTCCGGCAGTTGCGGCAGGAGAGTTAAAGGTAACGGTGCCATTGCTTGGGTTAAATGTTCCTTTATTAATCCATGCACCATTAGCGCCGGTAATTATAAACTGCGAACCGGTAGGCGAATTAAGTATCCCGCCATTTTCTATAGATAACGTACCAATTGTAACGCTGGGGTTAAGTATAGGATCGTTTGGCGTAGTTGCTGCATCGGGTATAATAACATTTGTAGCGTCTGATGGTGTTGCAGCCGGTGTCCAGTTTGCAGCAGTTGTCCATGAATCGCTTACAGATCCGTTCCATGTAGAACCTACCACCTGAGAATTAGCCAGTGTTAAAAGCATTGAACCATAAGTAGAGGCAAAAGCACTCACGTTAACATTAGCAAGCTCTACATAGTTTTGTGATACACTATAGTTGGTGCGTCCCTGCTCTATAAGTGTAACAGGCGACGGAATAACGATCCAGTCTACAAGTTTGTTCTCTGTATTACCGTTAAGTTCGCTATCAAGATAGTGGGCAGATATAATAGCTTTTGTGCCACTACCACCACTTTGTATAAAATTGTATGTTCTTAGTATACTATCCGGTTTTCCTGCCGGTGCCGATCCCAGTACGGTTCTTAACCCAAGGCTGACAGGTAACGTACCTACGTTAGGGAATAAGATCTTGGTTACCGGATGGCCAAAAGTATAATCTACGTTAGGCAAGATGGTTGTTCTCGCTACCGTACCGCTTACATCGCCTGTACCAATATTTTGGGCAAGTGGTCCCATTGTAAGGGTAAACGTGCTGGTATCAAAGCTACCTTTAGTGGCAGATGGGTTTGCGTTAGGCAGGTTTAAATCGCCGGTTAATGTTACATTGCCTGTAGCTGTTACACCACCGGTTGTGCTTACCGTTACTTTATTATAAGTACCCGTAGGCAAGTATTGTGCTGTAGTGGCAGCATTAAATGTTACAGTACCCACACCGCCCCAAATTTTGCCTGATGCAAACGGGGTAGTAGTAGTGTTTTGCGTTGTAACATTACCGTTGTTTGTAATGGTGCTTAAAGCTCCTGTAATGGTATTAGTGCCCAGGTTAAGCGTTTGAAACTCGTTAGTATTTAACGTGCCGCTTACTGTTATGCTGTTAGCCAGGGTAACTGTATTTGCCGCGGTTGTTGCAACGCTAAAGTTATTTAGCATATTAGTAGTGCCCACAGTTGTTTGATCAAAACTAAGGGTAGGGCTTACCGCGCCGTTAATAACAAGGTTACTTGTTGCGCTGCCCCTAAGGCCGCCTGTAACGGTATTAGTAACCGTACCTTTTAAGGTTAAGGTGTTAGCGCCAATAATTGCTTTACCATTATTAAATGTAATATCGCCATTTACGGTTACATCTCCTGCAAGGTTAGCATTTCCCGCTAATACAAATGTTTCGGCAGTGCCTGCAAATGATGCAAAAGTGGTGGTAGGATTCGCTACGATAGAAATATCATCAAGGGCAATTTCATCATAAGCGGTGCCAGATACCGGCGAGCCGCTCCATCTTAAATAGTAATAACCGTTAGCCGCAATATTAAGGCCTGTTAATGTAATTACTTTATAATAAGCTTTCCATTGCGGAGCGCCATCTGCCGCCGCAGGCGATGTAAGGTCAAGAACTGTAGCGGGGGTATATGTACTGTTGTTTGCCGAATGGCTAAAGTTGTAGCTGTTAGAACCTGCTTCATCATTGTAAACATATACTTTGTAGCCCACGCTTAATGAGGTTACTGCGGCTCCTGTCTGGTTCTGGAAGCGCATTGTTGTGCTACCCGATGCGTAATCGCCACCAGGCTGTATACCTAATCCAAAATTATCTGGAGATGTTTCAAAAGCGTAAAGGCCGGGTTCGGTTACTCCACCTTCAGATGCGCCGTTGCCAAAAGCAGCGTCGTCTTCTGTTGTTTCAGACCCAAAAGTTACACCGCCGGTAGTTAATGGGGTAAATGCAAATGTGTTAGAGTTTAATTCACCATCATCCGGGCTAACACCAAGGCCACCACCAGCATAAACGCCATTATTAACACCCTCTACAGTGGTGTCAAAATCAACTTTGTACTGCGTATTCGCGGCTGTAACCTGTAATCCCACAGGGGCGTTAAGTGTTGTCCTGTTTCCGATAGCCGGAGTGGCAGTGCGGTAATTTTCGGTGCCTGCGGTACCGTTAAATTCATATATAGCCACATGATAGGTAGTTGCGGGGTTTAGGTTGCTAACGTTTACGCTATTAGCGGTACCGTTGTAAACCACATAATTGCCGGTGCCAATTTCAGATCCGGCACCGTATACAGTAGATGGAAAATAGGTTGTACCATCTACAGGTGTAGCGTTTACTGCACTGCCCGCACGTATCACTGCAAGGTGGTTGCTGCCATTACCTACAGTCCAATTAATGTTAAAGGATATTGAGGTTACGTTTGTAAATGTTAACAATGTAGCCGATGTTGTAGGCTCAGCGTTATAAACCGTTGCATTAACAGCTATTTGCTTTGTGGCACCACCCGGCGTAGTAAGGTTTACTGTACCGGTATATATTCCTGCCGGTGCCCCTGCGCTTACCCTTACATATACAGGAGTAGATGCGGCTGTTACGTTAACACTTTGCGTGTAGGTACCTGCGCTGGCAAGCGATACTTCAAAGTTTGCCGGTGCAGTAACCGTTATGTTACCGGTTAGGTTAGCACCTGATGATGTAAAGGTTTGTGCCGCCGATGCTGTTCCTGTTATGGTTGTAAATGCTGGAATTGCACTTATTGAGGTAGATATAGAGGGTACTCCCGCCGGATCTATAGTAAATGATAGTGCATTAGATATTGCTGTGCCCGTACCCACTGTTATAGCGGCCGTACCTGCAGAGCTGATGTTACCTGCGGGTACAGCGGCGGTTAGCTGCGTGGCAGAAACATAGGTTGTTGTAAGGTTTACACCATTCCATTTTACCACAGAACTATTTATAAAGTTACTGCCATTAACCGTTAAGGTAAAAGCACCTGTTCCTGCAACTTTAGATGTTGGGGAAATTGAAGTTAAAGCTGGTGTAGCTATCGCAACTTTTACATTATCAAAAAAGGCTGTTTGGTTACTTTTTAACCCTGTATTCCAAAATGCGCCCATTAAGGGCAGAGCTGTACCTGTATACGTATTATTTACTACAGTGCCCTGAAGGCTTAGTGTGCCTACAGAAGGGTCCTGAAATGCGCTTCCGTCATTCCTCACATACAGTTGCCAGCTGTTTGTAGATGGTGTATAGGTAACTTTTACACTTAAGTACTGGTTACCAAAGTCGGCCAATCCACTCGTGTTTGAAGCTATGATATTAGTAGAGGTCCTTACACCTGCCGAGTAACGCACAAGCCTTATTGGGTCTATGCTGCCCGACTGGCCTAAAACAACGGCGTAGCCGGTACCGGTAGTGGCTGTAGTGTTTGATGTTCCTGCCAGTATAAAAGCGTTGCTGTAATATCCATTTGCCATCGCTGACGGATTAGATCGTATCTGCCTCATGTTAAACGACCAGGTTACAATCCCCGGATTAGAGGTTAGAGTTGTGGTGTATGGCGATCCGGGTGCCGAAGTATAGGCCATTACCCACCCGTAATTATTGTAAGACCCTGTTGCATCGTTGGTTAAGCTCAGGATTCCTGAGTTAATACGCGCGCCCATATCGGTACCGCTTCGCAACATAGACCAACTGGTGCTACTGCCTATAGGCCCATTTGCTGTAGTGTACAATGTACCGGCTGATGTAGAAAAATCGGTACTAAAAGCTGTGGTAGATTGTCCCATAGACGACCACGATACAAATAACAACAATGACAGCAAAGTTAACCTGTACATTGTTAAGCGTAATGAATTACTCATAAGCAACTTTTTAAGTAGTTAATTTTTAATTAAATATTTTTGGTAACGGGTATTATAAAAGTGGGAGTGATTTTAAAGACATTTATTTTAAAGGAGTTTGAGATTTTTATGCGATTGCTTAGATTACTTATAAATAATTATATTTTAAATAAATAATTATATATTGATTAAATTGCTTAAAAAAATATCAATATCTTACGGATTACTTTATATCATTGCATCATTATCACATTTTCCGTTTATATAGCAAAGAAAATTATATTATAGATAATTTGCGAGGCATCTGTGTTTTTAACCGATGTAATGAGCTTTAAAACCGATAAATAACATAGTTTTAACATTTAAAAAAAAATCCCTGATCGTTAATTTGTCAGGGATTTCTCTATAAAAGGTTAGTTTTTATTTGTTATAAATAAAATTTAGCCTGAAATTTTACATAAAATGCAATGCGCGCATAGTAAATCTAAAATATTACTTGTAGTGTTGTGTAAAATGTGCGCGGGTCTGATGGCAAAATTCCTGGTCCGGGATATCCTGTGGCGCGCTTAGTAAAATAGTAATTATTGGTAAAGTTATTAATACCGGCTTCCAGTTTAAAATTGCGCCATTTGTAAGATGCCGAAAAATCGGCTACGTAATATGACGGTATTTTGCCTGTAAAGCCAAAACTATTATCATCTTGTGTAGTAGTACTATTATAACTATCGGAAAAATGAGATGACAGGTAAGTAAACTGTACGCTTGCCAAAAAGTTTTTATAGCCAACACCTGTTCCTGTTTTTATATTGAACAGCGGTACAAATTCTACCTCATTGCCCTTTATGCCGGGCATATCGCTCTTTAAATACTCCGATGTTGTTATGGCACTGTTAGCAAATACATTCCATAAAAATGATTCGTTGCCGCTAAAAAACGTCCTGGCAATGTTCCAGTCGCCCAGTGCTTCCCAACCGTAAGTTATTGCGGTACCAAGGTTGGTGCGAAAGCGTTTTATACGCCCATCGCCATCTACAATACGGGTTTCGCCTATTTTATCATCATACAAAAGGGCATAAATACTGGTGTCATAACTAAAGCGATCGTTTATTTTACCACGCAGGCCAATATCACTTGTGAAGCCTTTTTCATCGGTAATGTTGGGGTCTACCACAAAACTTGGTGATACGGTATGGATATCATTAAAGGTAACTGACCTGTAGTTTTGAGATATGTTAGCATACAACTCTGTAGCATTGCCGGGTTTATAGCTAAAGCCGATGCCAAATAATAGCAGATTCCTGCTTTTTACAATGTCTTCGGTTTCGCCTTCATTTAAAATAACATTGCCGGCCTGGTCGGTAACTATGTTTTGGTAGGAGCCTTTTGCCTCAGTACGGATGTTCTCAAACCTAAAGCCCGGTGTTATGCTGAACTTAGGCGATATCCTAAAAATGTTCTCCCCAAAAAAAGAAAAGTTGAGGTTAGGGTACACGTAGTCCGACTGGCTTGGGTAAGTGGGGAACTCGGTAGTTGCAAGGTTAAAATCGGGTCCGCTGCCACTGCTCCCCGGCCCTTGTATAGCGGTGTTGCGTGCCTGGTAATATTTAGCACCCAAAAGCAAGGCACTGTTTTGCCCTTTAAGCGTATATTTTTGAAGGTAGCGCGCCTCGGCGCCCCAGTTTACAAAGTCGCCCTTTATAAGGTCGCGTAGAGTATCAGGAAAATCAGGATTGCTCACCCGGTTAGATCTAAAGCCTACGGTGCTTCGGCTGGCATCAAGTCCAAATAGCTGAAGTGAAAAATCGGCGCGGTCTGTAAATTTATGCTTTAGTCGAAGTGCAAAAAGGTTCCAGTTCACATCAAACCAGTTGCGGCTGCGGTTGCTTTGCGCAGGGTCCTGGTAAAACATATAATCGGTAAGGCCGCCGGGCTGCTTTGCCAGGTAGTCAAATAGGGTGTAGTCAAAATGCAGCGATGTCCTGTTAGTAAATGCGTAGTTGAGGTTTATAAAGAAGTTACGGCTGCTAAACGCTGAGTTAGGGCGGAAACCATCGCCTTCCTTATAGTTAAAAAAGGTATAGTAACTAAATTTGCCTTTGGTACCGCTAAGCGATGTAAAATTGGTCAGTAACCCATACGACCCCGCTGTTGCCCGGGTTTGTACCTCGATAGCTTTTGCTGATGGCTGCTTAAACTTAAAGTTGAGCAGGCCGCCAAACTGTGTACCGTATTGCAGCGAAGCCGCACCGCGCACCACCTGAATTTCATCAAGTGCTTCAACGGGAGGGGTGTAGTAACTTTCGGGGTAGCCTAAAACATCAGCACTAATGTCGTAGCCGTTTTGGCGTGTATTAAAGTTAGCGGTGCGGTTGGGGTTAAGCCCGCGCCCACCAATGTTGAGCTGAAGGCCACCATCGGAGTTTTCGCTAATGGTTAGCCCTACCACCTGTGCAAATACCTGTCGGGAATTATTTACGGCCTTGTTAGCGGTAAGGTTGCTTACATTTACAACCTCAGTTTTCTTGCCGGCATAAATTGCAGTTTCATCAATATCTTTTAAATGACTCAAGGCAAAAAGTTTTTCTTTCTCTTTTTGAATGACCACCTCGTTAAGTTCGATGGCTTTTTTTAATTCGATGGTAACAGATGATTCATCACTCGCAATCTCTAACTCCAAAAGTGAAAAATTAGCCTTAAAAACCACCAATTTGTTAACGCCTTGCTGCATACCAATAGTAAACGAACCATCGTTGCCCGATGTTTGTTTTACACCTGTGGTAGTGTTAAATATTTCTGCCATGGGTACAGGGCTGCCCTCGGCGATTACAGTGCCACTAAGCGTGGTTTGCGCAAAGCTTTGTGTTGCTAATAGTAACAGCATCAGACTAAAAGCCTTTAATGGTATCGCGAAAGGGGAGTATCCAGGTTTTATGCGAAAATGATTCATCTTGTTTAGCAAGGTTTACTTTAGGGTCTATATATAAGATACTTAGGCGGCCGTTTAGCGCTACATAGGCGTTAACGCGCACTTCGGGGTCGTGCATGCCCTCCTGTTGGTAATGGTCGTGTAAAAAATGGGCATACTCCAGTATAAAATCGGGCTGAAAAGACATTTGCTTTTCCTGGAAGGGGGTAAGGAATTTGCTGTTGTCTACCTGTAATCCCTTGCCCGTCAATGGGTCAGAAACCGTAAATTGTGCATAGCCTGCTTTTTCCATAAGCATAACGCGCCACGAAAACCGGAAGCCTTCCTCCGTCCAGAACAACTCCTGCGGGTACAATAGGTAACGGAAAGGGAAGACAAGCTGGAATGCCACAAACGCAATGAGGAATGCTATTTTTAACTGCCCTAACGGTTTGTTATTTGGAATTTGTATTTTGGAATTTACTTCTAATGGTTTTATCCTGAATATTTTACCGATGTATAAAAGTACTTTTTTATGAAAACCGGCATCAAAGAAGAGCAGTGAAGAAACGATCATTACATACGGAAAGATACCTATGGGGAAGAGTATCCGCGTAAGCAAGTGGAATACTACCACCAGCGCAAACCCAACCCAGCGGGTGCGCCTGTTTATGAGCAGGAATACAATAATCAGATCATAAATAGCACCTGCCCAGCTAAATACGTATGCCATCCACAGTTTTGCGAGCAGTGGGCCAATAAGAGGGAGGTGTGCATTGCCCGGCAACCATATTTTAAGGGGCATGGCATGTAAGAGCCAGTCGGAGTTTAGCTTGGCAATGCCGGCATAAATGTATACGAGTGCCAATAAAAGCTTCAGTATATCAGTAGTATAGCGTGGTATCTTACCATAGGCTTTCGCCGGATCTTGGTATGCATCAACCGAAAAGTAGGCATTGGCCGGTAAAAAGATCATCACAAAACTAATAATGCTAACAAAGTAGTAATGATTAAGATAGGTGGTTTTATCCAGCAGCTCTACGTAGGTAAAGCTCAAAAAGAATAGTGTGATGGCAAACCTGCATTTGTATCCAATCGCCACCATAATGGCTGCTAACCCGCAGATTATAAAGGCAATGTAGGTGTATAGACCATACGGCTTAACCCAGCCAAAACCGTAATAAGTAAAATGAAAAACAGGTTTAATATAAAACTGGTCTATCCATCCATAAGCCGTAAAGCGTATAATACTCAGGAACATTAAAATACCGAACGCCATCCTGAAGAAGGCCAGCGTTGCAGTATCTGTATACGAGTTTAAATATGCTTTAAGGTAGCGTTGCATGGGTTAGTCGCCGTCGCCATCTACAAAGCCAATAGGTATATTAAGCCCTTGCAGCATGTCATTTTTTATGTACACCACGTTTTTTTGCAACGCATCGTGTGCGGCAACCATCTTAGTGTTATCGGTAGTTATTTGTTGCGAAAAACTGTTGTTAAGTGCGCCGATAGTACTTAATACAGTAGTGTATTGGTCGTTAATAATGTCACTCAGTTTTTGCCCATCCCTTACTGCATTAACAGCGTCAAGATAGTTTTTAAGGCTTGGCCCGTTAGTTTCAGATGTGAAATGTTTACCGTTAAAGAAGTTTTTCGACGCAGTAACTGCCTCATTAAGAAGTTCTTTACTCACATTATTTTTATAGTAAGCCTCAACTTTGTCAGGGAACGTTGACCCATTAGAAAGCACCCCCGCAGGAATATCTATTTTTGGGGTACGCACGTCTTTTTCAAGGTGCTTTACAAAGTTGTTGGTCATTACGTTAACCGCACTGCTAACCGATGTACCCGTGCCTGTAATAAACGTATCACGGTAGCCCGATGTCCAGTCGGCAAGTACTGCATCAGCAACTGTTTTAAGCCTGGTTGTTAAATCAGTAAGGTATTGTTTGTAATGAGCAGCGTTTGTATTAGTGCTGTAAAAAGCAACAATATCGGCATCGTTGTTTGCAAGGCCATTTAAAATATAGTCCAGCCCCGGGAAACCCTGGCTGGAAAACTCATCATAAAGGCTAAGGTTGTAGCTGCCGCTTGCAATATTGCTGTTAATGTGGGCAGCATCGGCGGGGTAGGTGTTGGCATAGGAGAGTAGTTTAAGCTCGTCAGCTTTGCCAATCTCAAACATGGCAACATGCTGGTAGGCCTTATAAGCCTGTAGCCAACTTTCACGTAATGTTATAAGATTAGCCTCGGTTGGTGCAGCATTAAAGGCAGCAGCACTTGCAGTTAATGCATTTACCTTAGCCTGATAATTAGTATACGCGGGTATAATTATGTTATCTGCCCAGTTGGTAAGCATTGCAGCCCTGTCAAAGGTATCGGTAGAGTTGCCATCGCCACCATCGCCATCGCCGGAACAAGCTACTGCGAAAACTATGATGCTTAGCGCTATAAATAATTTTTTCATTGTAAAATTTTTGCAAAAGTAGGAAAGAGAATGTTCTTATATAAAGTTATTCTAAATAATTTTTGGCCAAAATTAGAAATTTTAATATTTCATAGTTGCATATGTTTTAAATGTTTCTACTTTTGCGTTGTTTTTAATCAATCTAAATAAAACATTAAAGTCATATGAGGAAAATTTCACTTAGCCTGACGTTACTTGCAGTAACCGGCCTTTTTGTAGGTGCTTGTAGTAACGATGATGATAAAGGTGCTGAACCGCAAGGAACAAGTAAAGCTGCGGTTATAGAAAATTATGCCGACATAGTTGCTGCCAACTACCAAGCTGCACTTACTGATGCACAGGAACTTGAAACTGCCATTAACGCTTTTACCGCTAACCCTACCGATGCAGGTTTTGATGAAGCCAGAAAAAAATGGAAAGATGCAAGGGAAAGTTATGGTACTACAGAGGCTTTTAGGTTTGCTAATGGCCCAATTGACGATGAGAACGGCCCTGAGGGCTTACTTAATGCATGGCCGCTTGATGAAAGCTTTATAGATTATACGGATAACAGCGGAGATCTTTACAACGGTGGTATCATTAATAATCCTGAAATTTACCCATCAATAACTAAAGACCTGCTTATAGAGCTTAACGAATCGGCTGATGAGAAAAGCATAAGTGTAGGCTACCACGCTATAGAGTTTTTACTTTGGGGACAGGACCTTACAGATCCGTCTGCTAATCAGCCGGGCCAAAGGGAATATACCGACTTTGTAGATAATGGTACCCACGATAACCAGGCAAGAAGAAGGCAATACCTTAGTATTTGTGCTGATTTACTTACAGATCACCTTACGTATTTAGTTGACCTTTGGAAAGAAGGCGGGTCGTACCGTGCTACCTTCCTTGCTCTTGATGAAGATACTGCTTTGCAAAACATACTTTTAGGTATTACAACCCTTGCCCAGGCAGAACTTGCCATAGAGCGTATGGATGTTGCCCTTGGTAACGCTAATCAGGAAGATGAGCATTCTTGCTTTAGCGATAACACGCACCGTGATATTGCCCTTAACCTGCAAGGTGTTATAAATGTTTATGAAGGTAAATACGGTAACATTGATGGCCCATCTATTGCCGATCTTGTGCAAGAGAGCAACAGTCCGTTTTATGACGATACCGAAGATGCTATTGAGGCAGCTCAATCGGCGGTTGCGGCTATTGCTACTCCTTTTGATTATGCCATTTCAGGTGGGCCTGATTCTCCTGAAGGCGCTAAAGTAAAAACAGCTGTTACAAGATTGCAAACACTTGGTGCAAACTTTATTGCCGGAGCAAGCGCTATAGGTATAGCGGTTAATCCTGAGTAATTTACATAAAGATATTTTAGTATTACAAAAGAGTGCCGTAAGTTTGCGGCACTCTTTTCTGTTTTTAAGTTACCATGAAAAAAATACAATTACGCTGCCTTATGCTGTTGTGCCTTGTTGGCGCAGCATGTAGTAATAAAGATAATGAAGATGACTATGTGCCACTTACTGCCGAGGAGGGCGAGCAATTTTCCGGGGGTACGTCTACGGTAAATAATGCTACAGAGGAGGCGTTTGGTTTTTCATCTAACACGCTTACTGCCGATGAGCAGACTGATTTTGGTATTGGTAATTCTTTTTTCAGGCAAAACTGGGTCTCTGCACCATCCAGCACTACAGCACGCGATGGGCTTGGGCCTTTTTTTAATGCAACATCCTGTTCTTCCTGCCACTTTAAAGATGGCCGTGGCCGCCCGCCTGCCTTTGATGGCGAAATGGGCAAAGGCCTGCTGTTAAGACTCAGCATTGCAGGTACCGACGCTTTTAACGGTGCGTTGGGCGACCCTGTTTACGGGCACCAACTTCAGGATAATGCTATTTTAGGCCCTGTTGTTAAAGGCAAAATAGGCATTACCTACCAAACCATAACCGAAATTTTAGCTGATGGTACTACCGTGCAGCTTCAAAAACCCATATACCAGGTTAATGAGCTGGGCTATGGCCCGCTTGATGCCGGCATAAAAATATCACCACGTGTTGCCAACCAGATCATTGGGCTTGGATTGCTTGAGGCTGTGCCACAATCTACCCTTTTAAGCTTTGCAGATGAGGCCGATGCTAATGGCGATGGCATATCGGGCCGTGCAAATTATGTGCATGATATTGCTACTAACACTACAAAAATGGGACGCTTTGGCTGGAAAGCCAACCAGCCTGATGTAAGACAGCAGGTAGCTGCGGCACTATCGGGCGATATGGGGCTAACATCGTATTTATTCCCCGATGAATACTGCCCGCCGGGTATTGATTGCAGCGTATATCCTAACGGCGGAAGCCCGGAGGTACCCGATGTAACTTTTGATAGGATGGTGTTATATTCAAGATCATTGTCGGTACCTGTGCGACGCAATTATACCGAGCAGAACGTGCTTAGGGGTAAACAGATATTCAGCGATATCAATTGTGTTGCCTGCCATATACCTAAAATGCAAACCGGTAACGATCATCCGCTTGCGGGTATGAGAAACCAAACCATAAGGCCGTATACCGATATGCTTTTGCATGATATGGGCGATGCCCTGAGCGATAACGCTCCTGATTATTTAGCTACGGGTAACGAATGGCGCACACCTGCTTTATGGGGTATTGGGCTGATACAAACTGTAAATGGGCATACTAATTTATTGCACGATGGCCGTGCACGCAACATTACCGAAGCCATCTTATGGCATGGGGGAGAGGCGCAGCAGGCTAAAGATAAATTTAAGGCACTTACCACTAAGGACCGCGACGATTTGCTTGCATTTTTAAATTCGATGTAATTATCATTATTCTTCACAGTATTTCTTGATACTGGCGCTACTGGCTTTATCTCCCAGTTCAAAGGCTTTGTGCAGGTCTTCGCAGCCGTCGTTTACGTTGCCTGATTTTATCTTACTTATACCCCTGTTGTTGTACGCTTCGGCATGGGTAGGGTTAATTGAAATTGCAGCATCATAATCTTTAATTGCAGCCTGGTATTTTTTAAGAAAATGTTTTGCTATACCACGGTTGTTATAGGTATCTGCTTTTTCAGGATCTAATTCAATGGCCTTATCAAAATCGGTTATAGCATTACTCAGTAACTTAAGGTTTAGCTTTGCGAGCCCACGATTATAGTACGCCTTTGGGTTGTTGGGTTTTAATTGTATCGCTTTGTTGTAATCAACTATTGCACCCTCATCATCTAAATGGTCCTGACGTATGCCGCCTCTTTCGTAATAAAACTGTGCAGTAGTGGTATCAGCCGCAGCATTATGTTTTTCAAGGGCAATTCTATAATCTTCAGATATTGCCACCCTTGTTTGTGCAACAATCGTTAGCGGTAAAAACAGTAGTATAAGCAAAGGCAGGTAGGGTACCAATGGTTTCAAATTCAAATAATTTAGCGTTCAACAAAAGTTAAATTTAGTCAGATTTATATTGTTTATGGCTTTATTACCTTTAATTTGTTGCTATACACCTTAAAATACTTTAAAACATGAAATTGTTGGGGCTTTGTATCATTGTTTTTACCTTCTTCAATTCGCCGGAATTGTCATTAGTCCGCCAAAACTATATTAGTGCAGCGGTTTCTGAAGCAGATGCCGATGCCTTTCATAAAAGCTTTGAAACCATAAATGAAAGCCACAACAATTGCACCTTACTGGCATACAAAGCAGCCTCTATAGTATTGCTGGCAAAGTATGAAAGTGGCCTTATAACCAAAACCCGCCTGTTTAACCGTGGTACCGATTTGTTGGAAGCTACCATTAAAAAAGCGCCTGATAATTATGAGGCACGCCTTATTCGCCTAAATATTCAGGATAATGTGCCGTGGATAACCGGTTACACATCTAAAATTAAGCAGGATAAGCAGTTCCTTATAAAAAACTACGCCAAACAGCCAGACGATCTTAAGGCATTTACAAAACAGTATGCACTACAATCGGGTGCATTTTCGCAAAAAGAAAAAGCGATGTTCAATTAACCCATACAACTTTAAAATATCATACAGCCCTCGTGGCTGTATTTTTTTTGCCTTGTATTGCCTGAAATTACAGTAGATCACAGCTGATACCCCTCAAAAATCAAATTCTCGGTGAAACCGTGCAAATCCTAATTCATAAAATACATCTGTCCATATTTGGGCTGAGGGCTGTATACAATTGATATTTTTGTTTAAAAATTAAGATACAGTAAGTATTTTTTATTCAGGAAAGCATGAAAAAAAAGGGTTTCATAGTATTGATTGTCATATTAGTAATGATAGCCGCAGGGGCATTTTTTAGCTACGGATACCTGTATAAGGATGTTCGTAATATAAGCAGTGAGGATGCTTCGTTTAAAGTACCGGCTTCAAAACTGATAAGCGAATATGCAGGTAACCAGCAAAAGGCCGATGCTGCTTACCTTAATAAAACGGTAGAGATTACTGGAAAGGTAACGCAGGTAACCGATTCGGTTTTAACCGTAGATTCACAAGTGTTTTGCGGTTTTGATGTAAAGCCCGATGCAGGCAGCATTAATAAAAATGTAACCATAAAAGGAAGGGTCATAGGTTTTGATGAGCTTTTTGGCGAAGTAAAATTAGACCAGTGTACTATTACCACCAAAGAATAATTATTTAAGCATGAAGAAATTTTTACTGGCTGCAGGCCTATTGTTTTCCGTATTTACCTATGCCCAGGACGATTTGCTCACTGAGCTGGATTCTACCCAGGTGCAGGACAGTTATGCCACCTCAACCTTTAAGGGGCTGCAGATAGTAACGCTGCAAAGCACCAAACTACCCGCTGCGAAAGAGTGGTATTTTGTGGTGTCGCACAGGTTTGGTACCGTTAAAAACGGTATTGATGAGTTTTTTGGCCTTGATGGTGCAACCACTAAATTAGGAGGCGTGTATGGTATAACCAACTGGCTTTCGGTTAGTGCATCCAGGCATACATTGTTAAAAATGTACGAAACCAGCGTAAAATACAGGCTGGCAAGGCAAAGTGCCGATTTTCCTGTAGATATTGTAGGTTACAATACGTTAGATATCAACACCTTTTTAGAGAAAGAGGATTATCCTAAAATTGAATTCGCCGACAGGCTTACCTATGTAAACCAGTTGCTTATCTCAAGGAAATTCTCTGATAAATTGTCTCTGGAGCTTGCGCCAACCTTTATACACAGAAACCTATACGACCCTGCGATAGAGAACGACGACCAGTTTGCCCTTGCGGCAGGTGGGCGTATGAAGCTTACCAAAAGGCTGTCGTTAAACCTGGAGTACGGCCATAATTTTGATAAGCCTGATTTTTATAAGAACCCATTATCGGTAGGGTTGGATGTAGAGACCGGTGGGCATATTTTCCAGCTCATATTTACTAACTCGCAGGCCATGACAGAGAGCGGTTATATTACTAATGCTGCGGGCGACTGGGGCGATGGCGATTTCTTTTTCGGGTTTAATTTATACAGGGTTTTTTAAAAGTGCTAAAAATGAAGAAATATATATACATACCACTGGCTGCCTTAGCTTTATATAGTTGTGATAGCAATACTTATGCGGAGATTGAAGCCGATGTGCCACCGGTAGATACAATTGCCATTACTACCTATCAGGCTAACGTTAAAGCGATTATAGATAATAATTGCGTGAGTTGCCATAGTGATGGCGGGCAGGCGTCCTTTAGAGACCTTACAACCTATGCGGGTGTGGTAGATGCTGTGCAAAATGCACAATTACTAGACCGTATACAGCGCCAAAATGGCGAACCGGGGCAAATGCCCACAACAGGCAGAATGCCACAGGGCAATATTAATATAATACTACAGTGGAATACTGACGGACTTCCTGAACAATAAAATTCAAAAGCTATGAAAAATTTAAGGTTTATAATAGTAGTGATCATTTTAATGATCTACAACTGCATGTTTGCTCAAAAGTACGGTACCAAAACAGGTAATATTAAGTTTGAGGCCACTGTACCTTCTTTTGAAGAAGTTGCCGGAGAGAGCAAAACTACATCTGCCGCACTGGATGCTACAACAGGCGATTTTGCTGCACTGGCATTAATGAAAGGGTTTCGTTTTAAGGTAGCCCTTATGGAGGAGCACTTTAACGAGAACTATGTAGAGTCGGATAAATATCCTAAAGCCACCTTTAAGGGTAAGGTGGAAGGGCTGGATGTCTCTAAGCTAACGGCTGATGCAAAGACATACACTGTTACAGGCGATTTAACGCTGCATGGCAAGACCAAGAAAATATCAGATGCCGCTAAGGTATCCAAATCAGGAAATACTATTACAATAACTGGGGCTTTTGAGGTTAAACCGGGAGATTTTGCCATTGAGATCCCCAGTGTTGTTAGTAAAAAAGTGGCCGATAAGATAAGTGTAACCTATAGCTTTCAGTTGGTAAAACCATAGACTATGAAAAAGATCCTCTTACTTATTGCTTTTATAAGCAGCACATTGTGCAACGCTCAGGGCAAAGATGTTTTTGATACGGCCCGTAGCGGCACTGTAGCAGAGATGCAACTGCTGGTTAAAAAGAACAAAGACACTATAAATGCGTTAAACCCAGCTGGGTTTTCGCCGCTTATACTGGCCTGTTACAGGGGCAACGCACCCGTAGCAGAATACCTCGCCAAGAATGTGAAAGACATTAACTACAACAGTTCTAACGGTACAGCACTGGCATCGGTGGCGGTTAAGGGCGATGTGCCACTGGCAAAAGTGCTGTTAGAAAACAAGGCCAACCCTAACATTGCCGACCCATCGGGGGTTACGCCATTAGTATATGCCGTACAGTTTCAAAACAAAGAACTTATAGCCTTGTTGCTTAAATACAAGGCAGATAAGAACCAAAAAGATAAAGATGGCAAATCGGCTTACGATCATGCTTTATTTTTAAATAACCAGGAAATTATCAATTTATTCAAATAAAAACCAGCAAAATGAAAAGAATTCTACTAATTGCAATGTTGTCAATGGCGGCACTGGGCGTCCAGGCACAGAGCAAGACAACGGGGTCTGTTAGCCTTACCACAGGCATGACAGCCAAACTCGATTTAAATAACGATACCTCTACGGCAACGTTAACGCTTACCGGCCCGCAGGATAGGTGGATAGCCCTTCAATTTGGGTCGTTTACAGGCGGTATGGCACCGGGAACTGACTTAGTATACTACAACGGCACCACCCTTGTAGATGCCTCTCAAAACGGAGTAGGTGCAACACCATCTATAGATGCCGTAAACAACTGGACAGTAAGCTCTAACACAGTAAGCGGTAATACAAGGACTATTGTTGCTACCCGTGCATTTACCGGCGGTACCGGCGATTACAACTTTGTATACACCAATACCGAGATAGATTTTGTATGGGCAAGGGGTTCATCGGCCTCCTTTGCTATTGCTAACCACGGCAGTAACAGGGGTTTCGCACTAAATAAAACCTTTAGCTGTATCCCTCCGGCTGCCCCTACAGCGGCGGCACAGGCATTTTGTAGTGGCGCTACCGTTGCCAACTTAACTGCAACAGGCTTAACCGGCGCTACATTTAACTGGTATACAGCAGCTACAGGTGGCTCGGCACTGGCATCAACAACTACGCTAACTAATACTACCTACTATGTAGCCCAAACACTTAGCGCCTGCGAAAGCGACAGGACGCCTGTAACTGTAACAGTTACAACTGTAAACCAGCCAACTGCTACAGCACAGCAAAACTTCTGTACATCGGCTACGGTGGCTAACCTTTCGGCTACAGGCCAAACAGGTGCAACAATTAGCTGGTATGCAGCTGCTACAGGTGGTTCGGCACTTGCTGGTACAACTGCACTTACAACAGGTACAACGTATTACGTAGGCCAAACACTAAACACCTGTACAAGTACAAGAACACCGGTTACTGTAACCATAACTACAGCTGCTGCGCCAACTGCCTCAGCACAAACATTTTGTGCAGGAGCTACCGTGGCTAACCTAACAGCCACAGGTACAGGTATAAAATGGTACTCTGTAGCTACAGGTGGCACACAACTTGCTGGTACAACAGTACTTACAACAGGCACTTATTATGCTACACAAACGGTTAATACGTGCGAAAGCACCACTACACCGGTAACGGTAACTATTAACGCGGCTTCTGCTACACCTACCGGTGCTGCTGCACAGGAGTTTAACGCAGGTGAAACCATTGCCGACCTTGAAGTTACTACTGCCACTGGCGCCACCGTTACCTGGTACACCCTTAGCGGAACAGTATTTACCGAAGTACCTGTAACAACAGTACTTACAGATGATACTACCTACTATGTATCTCAGGATACTAACGGTTGCGAAAGCGCAAAACTGGCTGTAGTTGTTAATCAACTGCTTGGTACAGATAAGTTTAGCCTTAAAGGACTTAAGGTGTACCCTAATCCATCGTCTGATGTGGTTACCGTATCTCATGCTTCAGCATTATCTAATGTAATGGTAATCAACATGCTTGGACAGGAAGTTGCATCTAAAAAGGCTACTGACAACTCAGTTCAGGTAAACGTATCTCAGTTAACAGCAGGTACTTACATTCTTAAAGTTACGGCTGCCGATGGCGGCACGGCAACTGTAAGGGTTGTTAAGCAATAAACTACTAACTATTCAATAAGCAGGGGCTCCCAATTTGGGAGCCTTTATTGTTTTATAAACGTGCAAATTTTAACATATTCACGATATATCGTAAAAAAGTAAAAAGGCTTAATATTTCACTTTTGGACTTCGAGATTCGCTTATTCAGGAAATTTAAAATTGAAATATTTTAGATTGAAAAATTCGGTGCCTAAATTTGGAATTTTCTCCAGGTTGGATTTACTGCAAATACCGCTTCAGTACTACCGGCAAAAAGCCGTTGTAACTTTGCGGTCTCAAAATATTAAAATATATTTACTAATCTAAAACCATTCAACATGCCACAATACACCGCCTTTATTTTTGATATGAACGGAACCATGATTAACGACATGCATTACCACGAGCTGGCATGGTTTAACATCCTGGTTAAAGAACTCAACGCCGGGCTTACCAAAGAGGAGGTAAAACTGCACATGTATGGCAAGAACGAGGAGTTGTTTGAGCGTGTTTTTGGCCCCGGAAAATACACTAAAGAAGAAATTGCCGCCTTTACCCACCGCAAGGAGGGCCGCTACCGCGAAGACTTTTTACCCGAACTGAAACTCATTGATGGTTTAGATACCTTCCTGGCAAAAGCTAAAGCCACAAACGTTAAACTGGCCATTGGCACCGCCGCCATTAAAGATAATGTTGATTTTGTGCTGGATAACCTTAGCCTGCGCAACTACTTTCCCGTAATTGTAGGCCCAGAAGATGTGGTTACCAGTAAACCCGACCCCGAAGTGTTTATTAAAGCTGCACAGCAACTGGGCGTAGACCCCGCCAATTGCGTTGTGTTTGAAGATTCGCCAAAAGGCATCGAGGCAGCCCGCCGCGCCGGTATGAAAGCCGTAGGCATTGCCTCCTACCACACCGCCGAAGAACTGGCAAACGATAACGTGCTTTGCGTTGTGGATGATTATAATGATGCTGTGCTTAACGGACTGGTCTTTTAGATTTAAGAATTGAGATTTAAGATTTCGGCGCGCTACGTTATAGAGAAGTAGTAGATGTAATACCTATTTCGGCTTATAATGCGGCCAGCAAGTTTCAGGCACCGTCATTGCGAGCAGAGTGTAACGGAGCGCGGCAATCTCACCCGTGTACTGACTAAATTATCAGATCGCTTCGTGCCTCGCGAAGACTGTTCGTAAAGAATGTTATGTTATTCCATTTCGACCGCAGTGTAGAAATCTTGTAAGATTATCGGCACGGATTGCAAATCCGCGCTATCGGGTAATGTTGAAGATATAGTACAGCATATAGCATCCCCTCTTTTCAGGCACCGTCATTGCGAGCGGAGTGCAACGGAGCGTGGCAATCTCATCCTGTTTTAATAATAAAAAGATCGCTTCGTCATGCCCCCTTATAATGACTGCCTCGTTTGCTGGCGTGAACATAAATACATAAATTTAAAACTAACAATGAGAGGTTTAGTATTAATAATACTGGTATGTATATGTAACTCTATTACATCATGCGGCTTTGTTAAAGACAAGAAAATTGTTGGGAAATATCATATTGTAGCTGTAGATATACCAGAAGATGAATGTTTGGCTTATGAAGTTGAAAGTGGAGACTATGTTTGTTTGGTTCCGCCTAAAGCTGTCGCATATTGCAAAAATGATAGGTATATATTCTTAAAACAAATTCCGATTGAAAATAATGACTTGGATTTTGATTATTACATAGTGCCTACTTTGAATGATAGTTTGGCTATCTACCCTGAAGAACGTATCATTGGGCCTTTAAATGAAAAGGAATTTGATGAAGAAATTTTGAAGATGAACTTAAAAGAATTAGAATTTATTAAGTTAGATTAACCGGGAATAATACCCTTTACCTGCGTTACTGTTACTCATAACATACCATTTTTTCAGGTGCTCTCATTGCCGAGGAGGAACGACTGTGGCACCCGAGGGCTTTGCCCGAACTGACGAAGTAATCTCACCGCCGTGTACTGATTAAATTATGAGATCGCTTCGTGCCTCGCGAAGACTTACGTTAAGAATGTTATGTTGTTCCATTTCGACCGCAGCGCAGCGAAGCGTGGAAATCCCTGATGGTTATTACCTCGATTAGGATTGTGATTTTTCGTTAAGCAATAATGACTAAATTGATATAAATGTATAATTATGACACTCCGGAAAATGCTATACTTTCTTTAGAAAAAGCATATTCTGATAAAGATTTGGAAAATGTTTTAAACTCTAAGGATTTTAAAACTGAAGCAAAATTGATTTTGGAGCAGTCTAATTTTAAAGACGACATAAGTGCTGAACTTATCGATGAAACAGCCAGGCTCGGGAAACTACTATTAATTAAAGCCCTACAGGAAAATGGGTTTCCTGACTTTAGTAATTTAAAGTGTGAATTTTATAATTTACAGCGATTTAGAGATAATATTTATGTTATTGAAGAAAAGATAACGTATCCGGATGATTCAGTACACACAACAAGAATTTTCCTAACGGTTACAGATGATGTTTGGAAAGTTGCAGTTGTGGAAGAATAATACAGCGGGTGGTACAGCGCTCATAACATCCCATTTTTCAGGTGCTGTCATCGCGAGGGAGGCACCACCGCGGCGATCCCACTCGTATGATACATAAATAATGAGATCGCTTCGTACCTCGCGAAGACGGTACGTGAAGAATGTCACTGTTATTTTATCACGCTACGCTTTATTCGTCATGGAATAACATCTTCTTCAGCAAATCTATTATCTCAATACTCACATCTGCTCCTAAAAATACGCTCTCAGCTGCACGCTACCCGTGTGTATCGCCTTACTGGTTTCGCTTTTACGGCCTTGGTAGTTTATGTTGATGTCTAAAAACTGGGTTAGGTTTTTTTGCAGCAGCAGCCTCCAGGTAAGGTTTTGGCCACTTTGTAACCCCTGAAGCATCTGGTAGGCAGCAGCGGTGGTTTCGGTACCTTTAAAGTCGTTTTTATAAAGGGAGAACTCGCCGCTGGCGGTAAACTTTTTCTCGGACGCATAGCTGAACGACGTACCCAAGCGCTGCTGTAACAAGGTTTCCAGTTCGCCTATTTTGTTCTTTTTGTCCTGGTACTCGTAAAACACATCCCAACTGGCATTGCGCGAAAAAATGTACGACACCTTAGGGCCCAGCAGGTAACTGTTTATGGTGTAGTTTTTACTGCCATAGGTATCGCTAACGCTTGATGTTTCGGTGGTTTGCCCGGCAAAGCTCAGCAGCCACGTTTTTTGTATTAAGTGCGCATACTGCCCCTGGTGCGACAGCGTTTTGGCATCCTGGCTCCCTACCGATAGCAGGCTCTTTACCCGGTTGTTAAGGTAAGTGTAGGTAACCGAATGGTTTTGCTTGCCCCGGTTGTAAAACAGGCTATTCCTAAAAGAGGAGTTAAGCCCCAGCAGCTCGTTCTCGCTGGTAGAAAACGGATTGAGGTCAAAATTACCGGCGTTGCGCTCTATCTTACGGTCTATTAAATATGAACTCTGGTTGTAAAAATACGACAGCAGTTTTTTAAAGCCCGTACCGTTTTGCCACTGACCCGGATTTAAGGTAACCGACTGCGAGAATTTATTTTGGTGCGTGCCTATGTACACCTGGTTGGGCAAATACACCCGCACGTATATAGCCTGATCCGGGAAGGGGGCCACCTCAAACTCCTGCAGCTCCTGTATGCCGTTGTTGTTATAATCGTTCCAGCGGTACACACCCTGGCCGGGTTCTACCTCAAGGTAGGTAAACTCCTGCTGCGCTATGGTGCCCGATGCCGTTTCGTAAGCCGTGGTAACCTGCACAAGCTGGTCCCAATAGCGGTCGTTATACAAAAGGCGCGAATTAAGGCTGGGTTCATCCTTAAATGCCGGATCGGTAAACTTAAGCCGGCGGTAGTTTACAAAGAGGGTAAGGTCGCTTTTATCGGTTTTAAGCAGTCGCGATTTAAGGTAGTAGGAGCGGGAGGTGTTTACCTTTTTAAGCAGGCCGTCCACAAGGCTGTCGTTAGCGCGTTGCAGGTAGCCAAGTTCCACAAAAACCTTAGTGCTGTCGCCACGGCCTATAAACGCGCCATATTCGGTATAGCGCTGGCTTAGCGCCGAAAATAAGTTGGTTTCCTTAAGCTTTTCCTCGTTATCCTCCAGCCTGAGGCTGCCGCCCACCCAGTTCTTGCCAAAGTGGTATTTTGCCAAAGCCTCGTTACGTATAAACTTCGACTCCGAATATGAGCCATCGCTCTTAAGCCAGCTTCCGCGGTTTTGTACTACAAGCTTGTCAAACTTAAACTGGGCATCTACCACATGGCGTGTACCGTTAAAGGCACTACTAAAGTCGAGTTGCTCCACCTGGTAATTCAGTTGCCCTTTCTTGGGCAGGCGCAGGGTAGTACCGGCCACCAGGTAGCTTTGGTTATTATTGGTAGTAATAATGTTGGTAAGGTTCCAGTCGCGGTTAAACTCAATATTAAAAAGGCGCTCTATAGTGCGGAAATCCTTTTGCACAAACTGGTAGTTGGCAAAGGCATCCAGTTCCCACACCTCATTGGTATACAGGCGCTGCCGCGCGTTAAGCTTACCGGCAAGGCCGTTGTTGTTGCCATCATCTATAGGCGAATACAGGTTGAGGTCGTTATTGCTGATGCCCGCCTCAAAATCTATCAGGGTCTTTTCGCTGGGGTTAAATTTACCCAGCACCGTAGCGATCTGGATTTTGCTGGGTGGCGTAAGGCTGATAACCGGCTCATAGTTACCCTGCGGGATGCCGCTTATGGGGGTAATGTATTCGTAAATTCGGCTTATGGCCGCCCCGTTAGAGAGTATGTAGTTGCCCTGGTTATTGCCCACAAGGCTAAAGCGCACGTTGTATAATGTTTCTAAAGAATCGTTACTGTATTCAAAAACCTCAATGCCCCCTGCAAATGTTTTGCGGTACAGTACCTTATTTTCACTGTAAGTATCTACATACGCACTTGGCGCCGTCATTTGGGTAACATCGTCGCCTGCCTGTTGCAGGGTAGCCACCTGCTCTTCGCTCAGGTTTTGCTGCAACGGCTGATTTTTCATATCACTTTCAGAATATACATACCCGCCTATGCTCCAGCTGTCGCGCTCATGGGTGACACCGCCGTAGGTAACAAAACGCGTAAAATTCTGTTGGGTGTACTGGTACTCCACGTTAATACGCATCTCGGATGTTATAGGGAAAAGCGACGTAAAGATTATCTCGCCTGCATTGTAATCAATAATATAATCGTTGCTCTCGCCACGCTCTAACAATATCCCGTTTACATATACGCGCTCCGACCCCGATATTACCAAGACATACAGTTCGCCATTGTTACCGGTAAGCTTGTATGGCCCCTGGTTGCCTTCCTGCCCGGTAAAGGTACTTCGGGCATACTGGCCGCGCACCAGCGCCGCTGCTGCAAATATCGAGGTCTTGTTGCCTTCCTTACCAAAATTAAAAGAAGTGCTAAGCCCCTGTACTTTTTTGTTGAAGTTTAAAAAACGCGATTGGCGGTTCTCTAAAAAGAGGTCGCCCGCCCGTATGTTCCACCTGTCGCTAAACATCTCAATAAATATCTGGTCAAACTCATCCAGCTTTTGCGAGTAGCCACCTTCCTGTAAAGGGATGTTGCTGTCCTGTATAGAGGCACGCAGGCTAACTTTATCAGACAGTTTACCGGTTATCTGTAAATCAAGGTTAGAGTTAACCACGGCGTTCTGGTTATTGCCCACCGTGATACCGCGCGTTATACTGCCCGATGTGGTTAAACCGTCAAAAGGTTTGTAGCTATTAAGGGCATCTCGGGTAACGGTATAACGGTTTCCGGTGGTTGCATCATTACTAACCACACGATTGGCATCATATATGCTATATTTTTTGGTAAGGTACTGTGGGTAGGGCAGGTAGCTAACAGTAAGGCTGTCCTGGGAGGTAAAGCCATTTTTAAAGACAAGGGTGCCGCTGGTAAAATCTACTTTATAATTAGTTGTATCAACTTCTTTGCCCGCAATGTCTTGTAGTTTAAAGTACGATGGGTTAAGGCTTATGCTGTCAATACGTATAGTGTCCTGCACGGCAACGGCTTTTTTATTTTTGTAGGGCGTAGGGGTTTCCTGTGCGTAAACCACGGAAACACAACATAAAAGCACCCATAAAATACCGTATTTAAGCATCGTTACTTTATAACTCAAAAATGGCAAAAGTAGTGTATTTAAGCCTAAAAATTAAGAAGTTAATGCAATGACATTTAATATATAATTGCTAAATTTATTATATAATTATACGCGTTTTGTTGTAAAGTGATAAAGTCAAGTATTTAATATTCAGATTTTTCATACGTTTGTATATACACACGTACATATACTAAATACATCATATTATGGAAAATAGAGAGTATGGCCTGTTGGGCTTTCATTTTATGATCCCATTACAAGAAAAAAGGGCTGTAAAAAGCCTGTTTTCAGATTTTACGATTGATTACATTACTAAAAATTACACCGAGGAAATAAGTGTGGAGACTTATGATGCATTGGTAGATGAAGGTAATTTTGAAGAAACCATTACAGCTTACATTGGTACCGATGACGATTGTAGTTTTTCTATAACCTATCATAACGGTTACCTTGAAGTATGGTTTGGTTTTTACCCGGGTATTGATATTACGGGTTATCAATCCTTATTGCGCAAGCTAAACGAACTGGCCGATTATTCCGTTGCCGGTTTTGAGGTTCAGATAGGCTCTGCAGTTAACGAAGAGGGAGATGAAGAAGAGCTGTCGCCAAACTTTCACCCGTACTGCCTGCTGCGCAATGGCGAGCTTAAATGGTGCGGCAAAGGTGTGAGCGATGAAATGGAGTCGCTTATAGAAGAAAACCTTAAAACTGTGGGGCTGATTGAGTAGCTACTACAGTTTTTCTGTACTGTCATCGCGAGCGTAGTGCAACGGAGCGCGGCGATCTCACATAAATGGGATTTACAATGTGCTTAAAAATTAAGATTAGTGGATGATTATTTTAGGATAATCTTCTGCGACTAAACTTTAACATCCTACCCATTTCTACCAATCCGCTTTTTGCTTAATTTTAAGGCTGTTGAATTCAAAAAAAACCTTTTGAATATGATAGTGGAAAAACCAGATTTAGTAAGGCAACTTCTTAACAGGCGCAATAAAAGTATAAGCGAGGGCGCGCTTATGCAGCAAATACAACAAATTTTAGCCGAAGGTGAAACCCACCGCGCCGCTATTAAAGCGCAATTGGGCAGGGAAGGGGCTGTCGCCGAAAACCGTTTTGTTTTCGATTTTCTGGAAACCGACCGTATTTTCAATGTCGATCAAATACGAGCTATCTGCATTGATTACCGCCTGCGGTTTTTAGACAGCCATTATTTTAAAAACCCAATACCTGAAGAGGCTATCTCTAAAATTAATGCGCTGCAAAAAGAACACGGTACTACACTGGGCGGATTTAAAATTATGGCACCCTCTAAAACTTTCAAGCTTAAAAATTACGACGACCCATTGCTGTTTGCTCCCATAGGCAACGATTACTTTTACCTGATACACAAATGGGGAACCGACCTGAGTGCCTACCGCAAGCTCCTGGTGCGCCCGGTGCGCGACTTTGGCAGCCTGTTATTCACTCTGGCTGTTGTAAGCCTGCTCCTGTCGCTATTCATCACAGAGGTATTATTTACCGGCGATAAAACCGACCAGTTCCTGCTCATTGCATTCCTGTTTACATTTAAATCGGTTTGTGGGGTAGCACTTTATTATTGCTTCTGGAAAGGCAAAAGCTTTAATACTGCTATTTGGGATAGCGAGTTTAGTAATAGATAAGCTGTTTTGGGTTTCCATTTCGACCGCAGGGAGAAATCTCAAAAACGTCCATTAAAAGCTAAATTTAAAGATTTCTCCACTCCTCTGCATTCCGGTCGAAATGGAATAGCGTACTGCTCTTCAGGTACGTCTTCGCGAGGCACGAAGCGATCCTACAGCAGATATTAAAATACTGTGTGTCATTCTGAGCGCAGTGCAACGAAGTCGAAGAATCTTCATAGGGTTTCTCACATCTCTGCTTCCCGAGTGAGATTGCCGCGCTACATTGCATTTCGCTCGCAATGACCGGCTCTTGGAAAAATCGTAACCGCTAATCTCCTGCAAACTGCGACTAAAAACTGTCCTACTTCTTCTCTGCTAAAACAGCCTTTACCATATTATCCTCTTTAAGGATCATTTCGTAGTAAGCCTTTTCGCTTAAAAGCTGCCTGCAAAACTCGGCAGCAAGGTAGTGCTTAACGCGGGCGTTGTATTTATCAAGTTTAAATACCAGGCCGTTGCTCAGCAAATATTTATTAAAGGCATGAAAGTACTTATCGCCGGTAATAACCTTATCGGTTATTTGTACGGCGTTTAGTCCCGCAAAGCCTATACGGTCTTTATCCAGCTGTTCAAAAACAAAATAGCTCACAATGCCGCTTTGCATAATTTGTGCCAGGCTCTCATCGCCGTGTTTGCCTTCAAGCGGAACAAACACATCGGGCATAATACCGCCACCACCGTAAACGGTACGGCCTTTTATGGTTTTAAATTTAAGGGTGTCGGCTATTTTAATACTGTCGGCAGCATACAGCTCGCCGCTTTCATAACGCTTCTGGAAGTCGTTATAATACTCCTCACCGCCATTGGCATAGCTGCGTTGGATAGACCTGCCCGACGGCGTGTAATAACGCGCTACGGTAAGGCGTACAGCACTGCCATCGCCTAAGGGCATTTCGCGCTGCACAAGACCCTTACCAAATGACCTGCGGCCCACAATCGTGCCCCTATCGTTATCTTGTATGGCACCGGCTAATATCTCACTGGCCGAAGCGCTGTTCTCGTTTATCATTACAAACAATTTGCCGGTTTCAAAAATGCCCTCGCCACTGGCTTTGGTTTCATCAACACGGCCTTTTTTGTTCTTGGTTTTTACAATAAGCTGGCCTTTGGTTAAAAACTCATCGGCAATTTCTACGGCCTTTTCAAGGTAGCCGCCGCCATTATCCCTAAGGTCTATAATGATGGATGTTGCGCCTTGTTTTTTAAGGTCGGATAATGCCTTGTGAAATTCGTCGCCGGTAGTTTCGGCAAAACGGTTTACCTTAATGTAGCCCGTTGTAGTGTTGGCCATAACGGCGGCATCTACACTTTTAATAGGCACAACATCGCGGGTTAGGTTAACCTTAAATTGTTTTTTTGTGCTTTTTCTAAAAACGGTAAGCGTAAGTTTAGAACCCTCTTCGCCCTTAAGTTTAGAAAAAAGCGTATCGTTAGGCAGCTTGCGGCCAAACAGCTTGTAGTTATCGGCATATAAAATACGGTCGCCCGCCTTAATGCCTGCCTTATCGCTTGGCCCGCCGGGAACCGGTTTTATAACCGCCACCGAGTCTTTATACATATAAAAGTTTACGCCAATGCCCACAAAGTCGCCACGCATGCTTTGCTCTACCTGCTCCATCTCTTCTTTATTAATGTAAACCGAGTGCGGGTCCAGCTTTTCGAGTATGCTGTTAACGGTAAGGTCTACAATAGAGTCGGTATTTACATCATCCACATACTCGTTATCAATAAAATCCATAAGCTTGTTAAGCTTGCTTTTATTAGAGCTGGATGTCATGCCCAGGCCCATGCTGCTGCCGTTGTTGGGAAAGTTAAGTATGCTGCCAAGCACCAGGCCAACAGCCATGGCAAGTGCCACGATAATGGGTATGTATAAACGTTGTATTTTCATGTATTATATCTGGTCCAGATCCGGAACGCACTCTACCTGTACACCGGCCTTTCTAAGAAACTCAAGCCCTGAGTTGTCTTTGTATTCCGTTTGGTAAACCACCCTTTTAATGCCGCTTTGGTGTATTAACTTGCTGCAGTCTTTACAGGGCGAAAGGGTAATGTACAGCGTAGCGCCTTCGCACGATTGTGTTGAACGGGCAACTTTTAATATGGCGTTAGCTTCGGCATGCAGCACATACCACAGGGTAAGGTTGTTTGCATCTTCGCAGCTGTTCTCAAAACCCGATGGTGTCCCGTTATAACCGTCGGATATTATCATCCTGTCTTTTACAATAATTGCGCCAACTTTTTTGCGCTCGCAATAGGATAGCTGTCCCCACTCGCGTGCAATGCGTAAATAAGCCCTGTCGTATTTATTTAATTTCTCTTTCATGTGTGTAAAGCCTGCCTAAGATAAGGTAGCAGGCGTATTTGCTGCGTTAAAAAATTACCAAATTTCGCTTTCAATTATCATGGGTACCACCACCCCCGCCACAAATGCCGATGTTACCAAAAGCCAGTCGCGGCGCTGCACCTTAAAAAATCCCTGTAGTATAAACGATAGTACCAGTACCGTGAACACTACCGCAAGCTGTGCGGCCTCTATGCCCATGGCAAACTCCAGTAATGGTGCCAGTTTACTATCAGTACCGCCTATAATTATTTTAAAATAGTTAGAAAAGCCCAGGCCGTGTATTACCCCAAAGAAAAGGGTGGTTAAGGCTATAAAATTTATGTTGCTGTCTTTAGCCGCTTTTTTACTCCACTTAATAATATTATACAGCGCGGTTATAAGTATGGTAATGGGGATAAGGAATTCTACAAAGGTGCTGTCTATATGCACTACGCCATATACAGCCAGTATGAGGGATATGGTATGCCCAACAGTAAAAAGGGTGGCCAATACCAGCACGTTGCGCCAGTCTTTAAAGGTGTAGGGCACGGTTAACGCCATTAAAAACATAACATGGTCATACCCGCCCAGGTTGAGCACATGGGTAAGGCCTATTCTAAAATACAACCAAAATTCGGGCATTGTAAGGGTGTAAAGCTTAAGTAAGCTGTAAAATTACTATTTTTTATAAAATAAAGCCCCTTAGTTTGCGGCATACTACTGCGTTAAAGCAAAATGTTACTTAAAAATTATTAATAACTTAAATATAAAATTATCTTTGCCAAAATTTTGAATTACTCTACTATGTCCATTTCAGATCTATTTGATAGCGGTTTTAAAGACAGGAATAAAGGCCACTTTGCCTCAATTGTAAGGGTTGCCATGGAAAACGGCCACCTGAGTGAAGAAGAACGCTTGTTTTTAGATGTACTTGCCAAAAGGCTTGAGATATCGGGACAAGAATACAAAGAGATCCTTGCTAACCCCAAGGCATACCCTATTAACCCTCCTTACCTGCACGTGCAGCGTTTAGAGCGCCTTTACGACCTTTCGCGCATGGTATATGCCGATCATGTATTGGGCCCGAAACAAAAAGAAATACTTACACGTTTTGCACTGGCGCTGGGCTTTACCCCGGGTAACGTACAGTACATTGTAGATAAATCGCTTTCGCTACTGGTTATGAATGTAGACAGCGACACCTTTGTTTACGAAATGCAACACATGAATAAATAAGAAAGAAACCCTCCCGAAACGGAGGGTTTTTTATTGGGTATTTTTAGCCACGAATTACACTAATTCTCACAAATTATAGAACTTTAAAAATTAGTGCAATTTGTGTAATTCGTGGCCTACTTTATAAACTTTAAGACTTTCAAACTTTCGACTTAAACGTATTTCGCCATAAACTCCTCCGCCTTATTTACCATATTGTAACTTCCGCAGAAGAACGGAACGCGCTGGTGCAGCTCGGTAGGTTTAATTTCCATGATGCGTCCAAAACCGTCTGATGCTTTGCCGCCGGCCTGCTCGGCAATAAACGCCATAGGGTTGCATTCGTATAGCAGTCTAAGCTTGCCATTAGGCGCTTTAGAGCTGGTAGGGTACAGGTAAACACCTCCTTTTATCATGTTACGGTGAATATCGGCCACAAGGCTGCCTATGTAGCGCGACGTATAGGGGCGGTTCTCTTCCTCGCGCTGGCAGTATTTAAGGTAATCCTTAACCCCCTGCGGAAAATGTACGTAGTTGCCTTCATTAACCGAATATATAGTACCGTCTTTAGGAAACTGCATGTTGGGGTGGCTCAGGTAAAATGTACCAATGGCCGGGTTAAGCGTAAAGCCGTTAACGCCGTGCCCCGTAGTATATACAAGCATGGTACTGGTGCCGTAAATTACGTAACCGGCCGCCACCTGGGCATCGCCGGGCTGTAAAAAATCATCAATTGTTACGGGAGTGCCTATGGGTGTTACGCGCCTGTAAATAGAAAAAATAGTACCTACAGATACGTTTACATCGATGTTGCTCGACCCGTCCAGCGGATCCATAAGCACCACATATTTGTTGTTATGGCACTCATCTTTACCTTTAATGGTAATAAAATCATCGTTCTCCTCACTGGCAATACCGCATACAATTTCGCGGTTAATAAGGGTCTCCATAAAGGTGTCGTTAGCAAAAACATCCAGCTTTTGCTGATCTTCTCCCTGTATATTCTGTGCGCCAAAGGCACCGGTAATGTCTACCAGGCCGGCCTGGTTTACCTTGTAGTTAACCACTTTTGCGGCAAGGCGTATCGAGTTGATAAGTCGGGAGAGCTCTCCGGAAGAATATTTAAAGTCTTCCTGCTTCTCAATAATAAATTCTCCAAGGGTTTTGTTTCTTTCTTCCATTACGAAATCGTTATAGTTGGGTTGTGGCACAAATATCGAAATTTTTGTGATATGAAAATAATTTATTAATTAGCAATGTTTTTGCGCGTATTTTTGCTCCCAAAATTTAGTGTAATGCACATCCGTAAAGGAACCGAAGATGATATGCCCGCCGTGCTGGAACTGATTAAGGAACTGGCAGCTTTTGAAAATGAACCCGATGCCGTGGTAGTAACCGTAACTGACTTGGTTGCCGATGGCTTTGGCGAGAATCCGCTATTCCAAACCTTTGTTGCTGAGGTGGATGGTGTAATAGTTGGCATGGCGCTTTTTTATTACCGCTACAGCACCTGGAAAGGAAAAACCATACATTTGGAAGATCTTATTGTTACCGAGGCTATGCGTGGCACCGGTGCCGGCAGTGCGCTGTACAAAGAAATTATAAAGTATGGCAAAAGCATTGGCGTGCGCCGTATAGAGTGGGCCGTTTTAAACTG
Source organism: Flavobacterium zepuense (assembly GCF_007097145.1). Taxonomy (GTDB): domain Bacteria; phylum Bacteroidota; class Bacteroidia; order Flavobacteriales; family Flavobacteriaceae; genus Flavobacterium; species Flavobacterium zepuense. Next base: position 129,525 of record NZ_VJVZ01000013.1, read on the forward strand.
GAACACGCCTGCCATTGAGTTTTACGAGCGCAGTGGCGCTACCATTTTTAACGACTGGCGCACCGTACAGATGGATGAGCAGGGCATTACACAATTTACACTTAGCCTATAATAATTACCCTATATAAAGAATAATAGCGTTACAGATGAAAGTATTTAAATTTGGAGGTGCATCGGTTAAAGATGCCGATGGTATTAAAAATGTATACAGCGTGCTGCAGCAGGTGGGCCACGAAGATGTGCTTGTGGTAATAAGCGCAATGGGCAAGACCACTAATGCTTTTGAGGTGGTTATAAAGAACTACTTTGATAAGTCGGCGGAGTTGCAGGCATCGATCCAGGAGGTTAAAAAGTACCACAACCAAATACTTATGGACTTGTTTGACGACGAAAAACATGCTGTGTTTGCCGCCGTTACCAAAATTTTTACCGATCTGGAAAGCTTCCTTAAAAATAATAAGTCGCCTAACTACAACTTTGTGTACGATCAGGTGGTAAGCCTTGGCGAGGTAATTTCTACCTGTATTGTGAGCCACTACTTTAACCACGTAGGCCTTAAAAACCAGTGGCTGGATGTGCGCGAACTTATTAAAACCGATAACACCTACCGTGATGCTATTGTAGACTGGGAGTCTACCCAAAAAAATATAACTAAAAGCGTAAAGAAAAAAACGCTTAACATTACCCAGGGCTTTTTAGGTAGCGATGAAAATAACTTTACTACCACACTGGGCCGTGAAGGATCGGATTATACAGCCGCAATTTTTGCCTACTGCCTTAATGCTGAAAGCGTAACCATTTGGAAAGACGTACCGGGAGTGCTTAACGCCGACCCGCGTTATTTTGAGAATGCCATACTGCTTAACCAAATATCGTACCGTGAGGCCATAGAGCTTGCGTTTTACGGGGCTACGGTTATTCACCCAAAAACATTGCAGCCACTGCAAAAAAAGGAGATCCCTCTTTTTGTAAAATCATTTGTAAACCCGCTGTTGCCGGGTACAAGCGTGAGCAAGGGTGCCGATTTAGAGCCCCACTCGCCGTGCTTTATCGTTAAAAAGAACCAGCTGCTTATATCGCTGTCATCGTTAGATTTTTCTTTTATCATGGAAGAGAACATCAGCGAGATCTTTATGCTGCTGCACAAGTTTAAAATTAAAGTAACGCTTATCCAGAATACAGCGATAAGCTTCTCGGTTTGCGTAGAAGATAAATTTGGCAACTTTGCCGAGCTTAAAAGTGTACTTTCTAAAAAATTCCATGTTACGTACAACGATAACGTGTCGCTGTACACCATCCGCCATTTTAATGAAAAATCAGGCGATGCCGTTGCTAAAAACAAAGTGGTATTGGTAAGGCAGGTAAGCAGGGAAACATTGCAGCTTGTAACTAAAGAAGCGTAGGATAGTTTACAGTCGCAGTCTCAGGAGCCTGTCTTTGCGAGCGAAATGCAATGTAGCGCGGCAATCTGTTATCGAGTGAGTCTATATCGTTGAGAATAACATGAATGCTCCGCAAGGTTGATTTATAAAGATTCCAGGAATTGACTATACAAAAAAAGCAACTCATTTAATTGAGTTGCTTTTTTGTATGCATTCGTTTTGTGTGGGATTGCCACATTCTGATGCGCTTAATTTGCAATGACAGGCAACTGAAAACTGTGACTGCGACTTGTGTTTAAGCCGTTGCCTGTTTAGGTACGCTATCGTGCGATTGCGTGTGCTTACCGTCGTTCCATAAACTCAGGATATCAGCTCCTACGGCAGCACCGCTACCGGCAGCAATAGCAAGCTGACTCCTTGTACCTGCAAGGGTACCGGCAACATAAATGCCTTCGGTAACCACATGGTCGTTATTGGTAAGCTGTATGCGGTTTTTCTCCGGCATTGCTTTTTTGTGCGGCTCAATATATTGCATAAGGCCTTCAATGTCAAAACTATTAGCTGATCCTATTGCCACAATAAACATTTTAGTTTGGTAAGTGCCTTTGTTAGTGGTAACGGTAAAGTTTCCGGGAGTACCGGTAATGCTCATTACTTTTTCGGTTGGCAATTGTTCTACAAGGGGGTAGGCGGTAGCAAGGTGCTCCAGGCTGGTTTGCATAATTTCTTGGCCTGTAGTGCCCGGTGCAATACCATAAGCATTATTGTAAAGTCCGTTTTGTAATGAAGAAGCTTTCTGGTGGATAAAGATGCCCACTTTTTTGCCTTCGCCATAAGCACGGGTTAGGCCAGAGCCTAAAATAAGAGCGCAGGAAACACCGGCAACGCCGCCTCCTGCAATAAGTACATCAAACATATATAAAGTATTCTATTTTGTTTTCTCGTCTATGCTTTGGGCACTTTTAAAAATTAAAAGGATACATATAGCACATAAAGAGGCTATAATGCCTATTAACGCTACAACGCTATTGCCTTCCAGTAAGTTGCTGAAATCAAGTTGCGTTACGTTAAAGATTGTTAGCCCTAATGCAAGGACTATAAGGATGTAAATAAACGTTTTCATTATAATATATCTTAAGGTGATATAGACTATTTTATGGCAATAAAATTAAAAAAGATAATGCTAAGCAAATAATTGTTTAACATTAGAGGCAAATAATTTAACAGCTATAGCTAAGAGTATTACGCCAAAAACTTTGCGTATTACCCCAAGGCCGTTATTGCCCAATATCTTTTCTATTTTAGCCGATGATTTTAAAACGGCATACACCACTATAACATTAATAACTATAGCGATTATAATATTTATCTTTTCATATTCGGCACGCAGGGAGAGTAAGGTAGTCATGGTACCGGCGCCTGCAATAAGCGGGAATGCAATGGGTACAATAGAGGCAGTGCTGGGGTTATCTTCTTTATAAAGGCGTATGCCCAGTATCATTTCCAGCGCAAGGAAAAATAGTACGAACGAACCTGCCACCGCAAAAGAGCTGGCATCTATGCCGATAAGCTTCAGGATCTCTTCACCCACAAACAGGAAAACGATCATGATAAGCATAGCCACAAGCGATGCTTTTTCGCTTTGTATATGGCCCAGCTTGTTACGCAGGTCTACAATTATGGGAACGCTGCCCACAATATCTATAACGGCAAAAAGCACCATGCTTACGGTAAATATGTCCCTCCAGTCAAATCCCATGATCCTGTTGTTAAAAGAAAGTGCAAAACTACCTATAAATAAGGCAGCTGCCAATAAAATGCCGGGTTAAAATTTTTGGAAGGCTTTCTTTACACGCAAATTTGGGCAGGATTACCTATCTTTGCAGCATGTTTCAATTAGGAAAAACCATAGTCTCAGAAGACATTTTAGAAAAAGAGTTCGTTTGCAACCTTTCGGCTTGCAAGGGTGCATGCTGTGTAGATGGCGATGCAGGCGCACCGCTTAATGAAGAAGAAACCAAAATTCTGGAGGAGATCTATCCTATTATAAAACCGTTCCTCCGTAAGGAAGGTATTGCTGCTATAGAAGCACAGGGCACATGGGTAAACGGTACCGATGGCGACCTGGAAACCCCGCTTATAGACAACAAAGACTGTGCTTACGTTATTTTTGACGGTAAGACCGCGCTATGCGGTATAGAGCAGGCCTACAACCAGGGGCTGGTTAAATGGAAAAAACCGGTGTCCTGCCACCTGTACCCTATACGCGTTAAAGATTTTACCGAATTTGCCGCTGTTAATTACGACCGCTGGGATATTTGCAGCCCTGCCTGCTCCCTGGGTAAAGAATTAGAAGTGCCGGTATACAAATTTGTAAAAGAAGCGCTCATACGAAAATTTGGTCAGGATTGGTACACCGAGCTTGAAAAAGTTGCTGACGAACTACAGCAAAATCCTCCTCAAAATCGTCGTAAACCCCTTTAAAACATTCGGTTCGGGTGTAAATTTATTGTAAACTTTTTGCTATGTTAAATTTTTCAATTTATTGATTTTCAATATTTTGAAAAAATTACTTGTAAACTTTACAAATTTTGCAGTTGTTAAAAACTATTCTAAATTGTGAATAAGTACCTGTGGTTTTAAGTTTGATTTTCTAAATCAAATGACAACCTTTGTAATCCGCCCGTTAATAATTATCAAATTCTATAATACAATAAAAGTCAAAATAGTATGTCTGCAATAGAACCCATTTTACAAGAGAACAAGAACCGCTTTGTGATTTTCCCGATAAAACACCACGATATCTGGGACTGGTACAAAAAAATGGAAGCAAGTTTTTGGACAGCAGAAGAAATTGACCTTCACCAGGACCTTAACGACTGGAACACAAAACTTAGTAACGACGAGAAATACTTCATTAAACATATCCTTGCGTTCTTTGCCGCGTCTGACGGTATTGTTAACGAAAACCTGGCCGAGAATTTTGTAAACGAAGTACAGTATGCCGAGGCTAAATTCTTTTATGGTTTCCAGATAATGATGGAAAACATCCACAGTGAAACCTATTCCCTTCTTATAGATACGTACGTTAAAGACGAGGCCGAAAAAGACCAGCTTTTCCGTGCGCTTGAGGTGTTTCCTGCTATTAAAAAGAAAGCCGATTGGGCCCTTAAATGGATAGAGAGCGACTCTTTTGCCGAAAGGCTTATTGCTTTTGCAGCAGTAGAGGGCATTTTCTTCTCGGGTGCATTTTGCTCTATCTTCTGGCTTAAAAAGCGTGGCCTTATGCCGGGCTTAACCTTCTCTAACGAGCTTATCTCTCGTGATGAAGGTGTTCACTGCGACTTTGCCGTGCACCTGCACAACCACCACCTGGTTAACAAAGTACCTAAAGACCGTATTAAAGAAATTATTATAGATGCGCTTACTATAGAGCGTGAGTTTATTACCGAGTCGTTACCGGTTAGCCTTATTGGCATGAACGCCACACTGATGATACAGTACCTGGAGTTTGTTGCCGACAGGCTGTTGGTAGAGCTGGGCTGCGAAAGGCAGTACAATACCGGCAACCCGTTTGATTTTATGGATATGATATCATTGCAGGGCAAGACTAACTTCTTTGAAAAAAGGGTATCAGAATACCAAAAAGCCGGTGTTATTAACAACGGCGAGGATGCACAAAAAATTAGCTTCGACGCTGATTTTTAATTATCAGAGACCAACCTGACCAATTTAATAGGGAGCGCATTGGCAATCCCGCAGTTACCAACCTTTAAATAATTATTGCCTTATGTATGTAGTAAAAAGAGACGGAAAAAGAGAGCCGGTAATGTTTGATAAGATTACCGACAGGGTTAAGAAATTATGCTATGGACTAAATGACCTTGTAGACCCTATTAAGGTGGCTATGCGTGTTATTGAAGGATTATATGATGGTGTAACTACATCAGAACTGGATAACCTTGCCGCAGAAACTGCTGCATCTATGACCATTACGCATCCTGACTATGCCCAGCTTGCTGCCCGTATTGCTGTAAGTAACTTACATAAAAACACTAAAAAATCGTTCTCTGAAACCATGAACGATATGTACCATTATGTTAACCCACGCACCAACCAGGAGTCTCCGCTGCTGTCAGACGAGGTGTATGAGGCCATAATGGCAAATGCCGAAAGATTAGATTCTACCATTATATACAACCGCGACTTTAACTACGATTACTTTGGCTTTAAAACCCTGGAGCGCTCGTACCTGCTGCGCATTAACGGGCAAATTGTAGAGCGCCCGCAGCACATGCTTATGCGTGTATCTGTAGGTATTCACCTTAACGATATCGACTCGGCCATAGAAACCTATGAGCTTATGTCTAAAAAATTCTTTACCCACGCTACGCCTACGCTATTTAACGCCGGTACACCAAAAGCGCAAATGTCGTCATGCTTCCTTCTTTCTATGAAAGACGATAGTATTGATGGTATTTATGATACGCTTCGCAACACGGCTAAGATATCGCAGTCGGCGGGGGGTATAGGTTTATCTATCCACAATGTAAGGGCTACAGGCTCGTACATTCGCGGCACAAACGGTACCTCTAACGGTATTGTGCCCATGCTTAGGGTATTTAACGATACAGCCCGTTATGTAGACCAGGGTGGGGGCAAGCGTAAAGGCAGTTTTGCTGTTTACCTTGAGCCTTGGCATGCCGATGTTTTTGAGTTTCTTGACCTGAGGAAAAACACGGGTAAAGAAGAAATGCGCACGCGCGACCTTTTCCTTGCCATGTGGATTCCGGATCTTTTCATGAAACGCGTACAGGAAGACAGCACCTGGACACTTATGTGCCCTAACGAGTGCCCGGACCTTTACAACGTGCACAGCGATGAGTTTGATGCCCTTTACCTAAGCTATGAGGCTGCTAATAAAGGTCGTAAAACCATTAAAGCCCGTGAGCTTTGGGAAAAAATATTAGAATCTCAAATTGAGACCGGATTGCCTTATATGCTGTACAAAGATGCCGCCAACAGGAAATCGAACCAAAAGAACCTGGGCACCATACGTTCATCAAACCTGTGTACAGAGATCATGGAGTACACCAGCGAAGACGAGATCGCGGTGTGTAACCTTGCCTCTATATCATTACCAATGTTTGTAGAGAACGGTAAATTTAACCACGAGTTCTTATTTAACGTTACCAAACGCATTACCCGTAACCTTAACAAGGTTATAGACCGTAACTATTACCCGGTTAAAGAGGCGGAGAACAGCAACATGCGCCACCGCCCGGTAGGGTTGGGCGTTCAGGGCCTTGCCGATGCCTTTATACTAATGCGCCTGCCGTTTACAAGCGATGCTGCTAAAGCGCTTAACCAGGAAATTTTTGAAACCATTTACTTTGCAGCCGTTACCGCATCAATGGAAATGGCTAAGGAGGAAGGTCCGTACTCATCGTTTGCAGGTTCGCCTATATCTCAGGGCGAGTTTCAGTACAACCTTTGGGGATTAAACGACAGCGACCTTAGCGGCCGTTGGGACTGGGCTTCGCTTCGTAAAGAGGTTATGGAAAACGGTGTGCGCAATTCACTGCTTATGGCGCCAATGCCTACAGCATCTACATCGCAAATATTGGGTAATAACGAAGCTTTTGAGCCGTATACCTCTAACATATACACCCGTAGGGTACTTTCGGGCGAGTTTATTGTGGTAAACAAGCACCTGCTGGAAGACCTTGTAAACCTTGGCCTTTGGAACGAAAGCCTTAAACAGGAGGTTATGCGTAACAACGGATCGATCCAGAACATCGATGGTATCCCTCAGGACATTAAAGAACTGTACAAAACCGTATGGGAAATGAGTATGAAGGATATTATTGATATGAGCCGCCAGCGTGGTTACTTTATAGATCAGAGCCAGAGCCTTAACCTGTTCATGGAAAACGCATCCTACTCTAAACTTACCTCTATGCACTTTTATGCATGGCAAAGCGGCCTAAAAACCGGTATGTACTACCTAAGGACCAAGAGTGCAGTTGATGCTATTAAATTTACACTTAACAACGATAAAAAAGCAGAACCGGAAGTGGAGGCTATTGCAGCACCAACACCGGCTGTTAAGCACGTTGCTGTGCCTGTAGAGGCTACAGCGGTAGAGCTTAGCGAATTCCAGGCAATGATAGAGCGCTCACGCGCTGCAGAGCCGGATGACTGCGAAATGTGTGGCTCTTAATTATTCAGGTTATATATACAAACGAAAGAAGGAGCAGTAATGCTCCTTTTTTGCTATTTTTGCTAATATTTACGTTTTATGAAGAATGAACAAGGCAGAGCCGATATTACCTATGGCATGCTGGCTACCAAAGGCCAAAGGTTTGCCAATTATTTTATAGATGGTTTAGTAACCACTATACTTGCTGTCCTTGCCTTAAAGCTAAATTTAATTTTTCAGGGCAATGATAATATTACAACCATAGAATCATGGCTTCCGATATTAAATAACTACGGCTTTACCCTGTACAGCTATGCTGCATTAATAATATATTATGGACTTATTGAGTCGGTTTCAGGGCGTAGCTTAGGTAAATTTGTAACTGGTACTAAAGTAATTATGCGGGATGGTACTACTCCCGAAGCCGGTGCAGTTTTATTAAGGACTATTTGCCGACTTATACCTTTCGAGATTATATCATTCCTTATTGGTCCGGTAGGATTGCACGATAGCCTTTCTAAAACGCTTGTGGTAGATATTTATCGTTATAAAACTGCAATGCGCCAAAAAGATGAGGTTAACGATATAGGCAGCGACGATATAAATTAACAAACAACAATTTGCCTATAAAGGCAGGATTAACCCAAATACATAAAAACAATGGCAAAAGATGATAAGCCGGTATACACCGGCATTATAGAAAAAGACGAGAACGGTAACTTTTTTTGTGGCGAATACCTGCTTGATTATAAAATGGTTACTACCCGTTTTAACGAAGGCGATAAGATTGCCATCAAATCGGTAATAGAAAATTCCAGCGATATCAGCCACGGCAAGTATCCAACAAAGTCAAAGGATTTTTCGTTAGCCGATAAGAAGAAATTTATAAGAGAAGAGGGCAAAGAGTAATAATTGGCAATAAGCAATTGGCAATTTACAAATGAGAAGACAGCAATTGTAGCTCAATCTTAAATCTTTAAATTTTCAATCTTTCAATAAATAAACCAATGATGCACTGGGAACAGCTTTTGTCTTTAAAAAGGCAAGGCGATACAAGCAAGCGTTTGCGCAAAGAGCAGGACGACACCCGACTGGGTTTTGAGGTAGATTACGACCGTATTATATTTTCGTCGGCTTTTCGTAGCCTGCAGGATAAAACACAGGTAATACCGCTTTCTAAAACCGACTTTGTACACACGCGCCTTACGCACAGCCTTGAGGTATCGGTTGTGGGCCGTTCGCTGGGCAGGCTTGTAGGTAAAAAGATAATAGAAAAGCACCCGTATTTGCAGGACATCCATGGTTTCCAGATGAACGATTTTGGCGCTATTGTAGCGGCGGCATCCCTGGCGCACGATATTGGCAACCCACCCTTTGGGCATAGCGGCGAAAAGGCTATAGGCGAATACTTTAAAATTGGTCGTGGTCAGCGTTATAAAGATGAACTTACCCCTAAACAATGGCAGGACCTTATAGATTTTGAAGGCAATGCCAACGGTTTTAACCTGTTAACAGCTTCGCGCCCGGGTATTGAGGGTGGCCTGCGAATATCCTACGCTACGCTTGGCGCGTTTATGAAATACCCAAAGGAATCACTCCCTAAAAAGCCTACGCCTAATATTGCCGACAAAAAGTACGGTTTCTTTCAAACCGATGCTGCGTTCTTTCAGGATGTAGCGAAAGATTTGGGGCTGATACCCAACAAAACCGGCGATGATGTTGGTTTTGAGCGTCATCCGCTGGCCTATTTGGTTGAGGCTGCCGATGATATTTGCTACACCATAATTGATTTTGAAGACGGTATTAACCTTGGGGTAATACCAGAGGAATTTGCTTTAGAATACCTCATAAAGCTGGTTAAAGACAGCGTGCAGGTAGAAAAGTACAAAACCCTTACCACTAAAGAAGACCGTATTAGTTACCTGCGTGCCCTTGCTATTGGCACGCTGATTAATGACGCTGTTGCCACTTTTTTAGAGAACGAAGAGCTTATATTACAGGGCAAATACCCGTATGCGTTAACCGACCAGGGTAAGTATACCGCCCAAATGAAAGACATCATCAACCTAAGTATAAAGAACATCTACCAAAGCCGTGAGGTGGTAGAAAAAGAGGTTATAGGCTACCGCATCATCAATACGTTGCTGGACACCTTTTGCACGGCGTATAACAACAAATTTGAGGGCGTAGCAGGCAATTATGACAACCTTGTTTTAAAGCTGCTGCCTGAAAAATTTGTAACCGAAAAAATGAACCTTTACGACCGCCTGCTGCACATTTGCCACTTTGTATCTACCCTTACAGATGGCAAGGCACTACTGCTATACAATACGATAACAGGGGTTTATAAAGCGTAACCCAACAAAAAAGCAACCGGAAAGGTAGTTATGGTCGGAAATATCTTCCGGCCATTTTGATAGATATGCTCAAGACTTCTCAAAAAAATAATTAGAATCTTATTTTAATAACCTTTCAGAGATACAGGTGCGCCATTTTTTTAGAGCAAATTTGTCTTGTCAACGGTAATCGATAGTAACAAAAAAAGCCCCACAAACGTGAGGCTTCCTATAAAATATTTTCAGAGCTTAACTCCTTAAAGCGTGCAGCCTTGCTACATATTTGCCTACCACATCAAACTCTAAATTAATGGTGGTGCCTACTTTAAAAGTATTAAAGTTGGTGTGCTCATACGTATACGGAATAATCGCTACGCTAAACCCGTTAGCCTTGCTGTTTACTACGGTAAGGCTCACGCCGTTTACGGTTATAGATCCTTTTTCTATCGTAATGTTGTTAGGCCCTGCATCATACGTAAAAGTAAAATACCAGCTGCCGCCGGCTTCTTCTACGCTGGTGCAAACACCGGTCTGGTCTACGTGGCCCTGCACAATATGGCCGTCCAGGCGGTCGCCCAGCTTCATGGCGCGCTCTAAATTCACCTTGGTACCTACCGTCCACTCCTTTAAATTGGTCTTTTCCAGCGTTTCTTTAATAGCGGTAACGGTATAACTGTCGGGTGCAAGTGCTACTACCGTTAAGCACACACCATCATGGCTAAGGCTCTGGTCTATCTTAAGTTCGGCTACAATAGGGCAGGTAAGAGTGTAGTGTATATTGTCGTTTTCCTTTACTATATTAGTTATGGTTGCTGCGGTTTCAATAATTCCTGTAAACATGCTGATTAATTTTACTAAATTTGTAGTTGTAAAATTAAGCAATAAACAGCATCATGGCAAAAAAGGGAGAAAATGTAATAATGGGCATATCAATAGGCGACCTAAACGGCATAGGCGCAGAGGTTTTACTAAAAACTTTTGAAGATGCCCGAATGCTGGATATGTGTACCCCGGTAATCTTTGCCAATGTAAAAGTGCTGTCGTTCATAAAAAAAACCTTTAACTTGGAGTGTGCACTGCACGGCATAGATAGTTTAGACCAGTTAGTTGTAGGCAAAATAAACGTGCTTAATGTGTGGCGCGAGGGCGTAAATATCGATTTTGGCAAGAACAACCCGGAGGTGGGTAAATATGCAATAAAATCGTTTACCGAAGCCGTTGCCGCCCTTAAAGAAAAGCAGATAGATGTGCTGGTTACGGCACCTATTAATAAATACAACATACAAAGCGACGAATTTAAATTCCCCGGGCATACCGATTATTTAGACCAGGAGCTTGGAGGCGATGCCCTTATGTTTATGGTACAGGATAACCTGCGCGTAGGGCTGCTTACCGACCATATACCGGTAAACGAGGTTTCGGCACATTTAACCGAGGCGCTTATCCGTAAAAAGATACTTACCATTAATACATCGCTTAAAAAAGATTTTAAGATAAATGGCCCTAAAATTGCTATCTTAGGGGTAAATCCGCACAGTGGCGATAATGGTGTTATTGGTAAAGAAGATGATACTATTGTTAAGCCTGCGCTTAAAAAGTTGTTTGAAGAGGGTGTGCGTGTTTTTGGCCCGTTTAGCGCCGATAGTTTTTTTGGTAGCGGCCAGTACGAAAAGTACGATGCCATTATTGCGGCCTACCACGACCAGGGGCTTATACCGTTTAAAACCCTGTCTTTTGGCAACGGTGTAAACTATACCGCAGGCTTAGAGGGCATTCGCACATCGCCGGATCATGGTACCGGTTATGATATTGCCGGAAAAGGCGAGGCCGACCATAATTCGTTTAAGGAAGCCGTTTACCTGGCGCTGGATGTTTACCACAACCGTGCAGAATACGATAACCTTACAAGCAACCCCCTGAAAATAAGGGAAAAACAGGAAGAATCAAAAAAATATTCATAACAGTATTGGATTTGCAATAATTTTATATCTTTGCACGCTCAAAACTGTTGGAATGAAATGAGTTGCGGTATTTTAAAGCCGCATTTGTTTAACTAAAACAGTAACAACTGGCCGGAAACATGAAAGTGAACAAGGAATTTTTAATTCCCTTTGTGGGATTAAAGCAGGGAAAACACCAGTTTGATATTGATAAAAAGTTCTTTGATGACTTTGAATTTGACGAGTATAACAACGTCAATGTAAAAGTAAATCTTGTATTAGAAAAAAAGAGCACTATGCTGGAGCTTAGCTTTAAGCATAAAGGCACCGTTAATGTACCGTGCGACCTTAGTAACGAAGATTTTGATCTTCCTATAAAAGGCAAGCTGGTACTGATTGTTAAGTTTGGCGACGAATTTAATAATGATAACGACGAGCTGCTGGTGCTGCCACATGGCGAATACCAGGTAGATGTGGCGCAGTATATTTATGAAATGATAATACTGTCGGTTCCTACTAAACGGGTGCATCCCGGAATTAAAGACGGCACTTTAGATGCCGCAATATTAAATAAGCTGGAAGAACTTGCTCCTAAAAAAGAGCAGGTAAAGCCCAAAAAAGAAGAAGAAACAAAAAGCACCGACCCCCGTTGGGACGGTTTAAAGAAACTATTAACGGATAATAATTAGAGTAAAATGGCACATCCTAAGAGAAAGACCTCGAAAACAAGAAGAGATAAGAGAAGGACACATTATAAAGCATCTGTTCCTCAAATCGCTACATGCCCGGTAACAGGCGAAGCACATTTATACCACAGAGCTTACTGGCATGAAGGCAAAATGTACTACAGAGGCCAGGTAGTTATCGATAAAGCAGAAGCTGTAGCTTAATTGCTGGAAAGTAAAGGGTAAAACTCTCACTTGGTGGGAGTTTTTTTGTTAAATACCCTTTTTTTTAAATTAGGAGGGCTTATTGCCTGCCATATTGTAAAATTTTTGTAATTTCCACCACTTTTTGGGCTTCCCCCGCCGCCCGGACTGAATGATATTATAATTCTATATGAGTAAACTAACTGCCGCCATTACCGCCGTAGGGGCCTATGTTCCTGAATTTGTTTTAACAAACAAACTGCTGGAAACAATGGTAGATACCAACGATGAATGGATTACCTCCCGTACAGGCATTAAGGAAAGGCGCATTCTTAAGGATAACGATAAAGGGACTTCTTTTTTAGCTATAAAAGCAGCCGAAGATTTACTAAAAAAATCGGGTACTAACCCAGAGGATATAGATATGGTGCTTGTGGCAACTGCCACACCCGATATGCCCGTTGCTGCAACCGCAGTATATGTGGCCAGCCATATAGGCGCCGTTAATGCTTTTGCTTACGATCTTCAGGCGGCCTGCTCCAGCTTTTTATACGGTATGAGTACCGCTGCTGCCTATGTGCAAAGCGGCCGTTATAAAAAGGTGCTGCTTATAGGCGCCGATAAAATGTCTTCTATAATAGATTATACCGACAGGGCCACGTGCATTATTTTTGGCGATGGTGCCGGTGCGGTACTTTTTGAACCTAATGAGGAGGGCCTTGGCCTGCAGGACGAAGTATTAAGGAGCGATGGCATAGGCCGTGAATTCCTTAAAATAGAGGCCGGCGGATCTTTACTGCCACCAACCCATGAAACAGTTGCTGCAAAACAGCATTTTGTGCACCAGGACGGTAAAACCGTGTTTAAATATGCAGTATCTAACATGGCCGATGTGAGCGAGAAGATAATGCAAAGAAATAACCTGCAGCACAGCGATGTAAACTTTTTAGTAGCCCACCAGGCCAATAAAAGGATTATAGATGCAACAGCTTCGCGCATGGGCGTAGACGAATCTAAAGTGCTTATTAATATAGAAAAGTACGGGAATACAACATCGGCCACACTGCCGCTGTTACTACACGATTTTGAACACTTATTTAAAAAAGGGGACAACCTTGTTTTCGCATCTTTTGGCGGAGGGTTTACCTGGGGTTCCATCTACCTTAAATGGGCCTACGACACAAAATAAAACAAACTAAACAAAACGGAAAAGTATGGATATCAGAGAAATTCAAAACCTAATAAAGTTTGTGGCTAAGTCCGGAGCTACAGAAGTTAAATTAGAGATGGATGATATTAAGATCACCATAAAAACAACTAACGAGGCCGGCGCCCCCGAGACTACAACCTACGTTCAGCAGGTACCGGTTCAGCAGCAGGCTCCTGTAGCCCAGCCGCAACAACAAATTGCTCCCGCAGCTACTACACCGGTAGCCCCGGCGGCAGAAGACACCTCTAAATTCCTTGTAATTAAGTCGCCAATTATTGGTACGCTTTACAGGAAACCATCGCCGGATAAACCTACGTTCGTAGAAGTAGGCAGTAACATTTCTAAAGGAGATGTTGTATGTGTTATAGAGGCTATGAAGCTGTTTAACGAAATAGAGAGCGAAGTATCGGGCAAGATCGTAAAAGTACTGGTAGATGATTCATCTCCTGTAGAGTACGACCAGCCGTTATTCCTTGTAGACCCATCATAAAGAATTTTAAATTATACATTTTAAATGGTGAATTTCACCGTTTGAAATAATTTAAGATCTAAAATTCAACATTTAAAATTCTAAGTGATGTTCAAAAAAATACTAATTGCAAACAGGGGAGAAATTGCACTTCGTGTAATAAGGACCTGTAGGGAAATGGGCATAAAAACCGTTGCGGTATACAGTACTGCCGATGCCGAGAGCCTGCACGTTAAGTTTGCTGACGAGGCCGTATGTATAGGCCCGCCGCCAAGCAACCTTTCTTATCTGAAAATATCAAATATAATTGCCGCTGCCGAGATAACCAATGCCGATGCTATTCATCCGGGTTACGGTTTCCTTAGCGAAAACGCACGTTTTAGCAGGATATGCCAGGAGCACGGTATTAAATTTATAGGCGCATCGCCGGAGATGATAGACAAAATGGGCGATAAAGCTACGGCCAAAGCAACCATGAAGGCTGCCGGTGTACCTTGTGTACCGGGATCTGACGGTTTATTAGAATCGTACGAGCAAACTGTAAAACTGGCTAAAGAATTTGGCTACCCTGTAATGCTTAAGGCTACGGCCGGCGGCGGGGGTAAAGGTATGCGTGCCGTGTGGAAAGAAGAAGAACTTCTTAAAGCATGGGAAAGCGCCAGGCAGGAAGCTGCCGCCTCTTTTGGTAACGACGGTATGTACATGGAAAAACTTATCGAGGAGCCACGCCATATCGAAATTCAGGTAGTGGGCGACTCTTTTGGTAAAGCCTGCCACCTTTCTGAAAGGGATTGTTCGGTACAACGCCGCCACCAAAAACTTACTGAAGAAACTCCGTCTCCGTTCATGACCGACGAACTTCGCGATAAAATGGGCGCTGCCGCTGTTAAAGCCGCAGAATACATTGCTTACGAAGGCGCCGGTACCGTAGAATTTCTTGTAGACAAACACAGGAATTTCTACTTTATGGAAATGAATACACGTATACAGGTAGAACATCCTATTACCGAGCAGGTTATAGATTACGACCTTATACGCGAGCAAATACTTGTTGCAGCAGGCGTGCCTATTAGCGGCAAAAACTACCTGCCGCAAATGCACTCTATAGAATGCCGTATTAATGCTGAAGACCCGTATAATGATTTTCGTCCGTCGCCGGGCAAGATCACTACCCTGCACATGCCGGGTGGCCATGGTGTAAGGCTTGATACTCATGTTTACAGTGGTTACACCATACCGCCTAATTACGACTCTATGATCGCTAAACTTATTACCACAGCCCAAACGAGGGAAGAGGCCATAAGCAAAATGAAGCGTGCCTTAGATGAGTTTATTATAGAGGGTATTAAAACCACCATTCCTTTCCACAGGCAGTTGATGGATGAGCCCGATTATGTTGCCGGTAACTACACCACCAAGTTTATGGAAGGTTTTAAAATGAACGAACGCGTAGAAGAATAGTTTTCCTCTGCACTTTTCAATATACATTAAGCCCCACGCATTGCGTGGGGCTTTTTATTTGGGGTTAAATTGGTATATTGTTGGCGATTTATCGCACATTTAAATTTTTTGAAGTTTCAAACTAGTATGAATAAAATTTAAGATAATTATATATTTGGATGTACTAATTAATCCATTTTAGTTTTTTCTAACAATCTCTTCTCTAATTCGGATAGCAAGTATCTTAGATATTTATAATACTCAAAGGCATTTTGTTTTGCGAAATCATGCATCATCATCTGAGAAAGTGAAACAAAATGTCTTCTATCGATTTCAACCTCCTTGATTTCTCGACTATGGAAGCTGCCCTGATAACCTTTGGTGACATATGGAATATCTCCTATCACTTTTTCAAATTCAGAATGTGAAAAACCATTTCTCATTACATCATTTACAATTTGTTTGAGATGGTCATATTCTTGTTTGCTAATGATATTGAGGTTTCTGCAGGCTTCAATATTTTTCCCCAAAGGTTTGCCCTGATACTGATTATATGCTGCTATTGAGGTTGCTTTGTCAGCATGCAAACTTTTATTGTAAATAAGAGTCAACTTTATCATTCTTTCCAAAATATGATTACTAACAGTAATACTTGCAATGAAATTATCAAACATTAGGCAAGTAAAGTTTTCATTCATCAAGCCTGTCAAATTGCAGAATATAGGAGACTCAAATTCACGATAAGGAAAAAGTTTCTCATGATTTCTTTCAATAATTCTATTATAAAACGTTTTATAGTATTCTTGATCCATAGGTGTTTACAGGTTTAGGTCTTTATATAATAACTCTATTACTTTGTCCACTTCACTGACGCTTTCCTCGTAAGCAGCTACTGTATTAATTTCCGTTGAATCTGTTCCGCCAGCCTGCCAAAGTTCAATATTGCAGAGAATGGACATATTACCAATTAAATCTTCGATGGCTTTTTTACTACTTTTATTTAAGTAAATACCATTTAATTCAAAAGCTTCTAAAATTATACCTCTATGCCCCAATGAATTATTTGTTTGTTCAGATTGAGGATAAAATTCATTTCCTTCGTTTTCCGCGATAATAGAATTTAGATAAGTTCGGTACATAATTAATGCTTTATGTATTTCTTTGAAAGCTGGAATCTTACTTTGATAAAGTAATTCCATTTTCTTCGATTTATTCGAAAGTTTGTTGGTAATGAAACCGATGATAATTCCACTCAAAAATGGTGATAGTATTGCCAATATCTTGAATGTAGAATCATTATTCTGTGTTGCTTCTGCTGCTTGTTCGAATAGCATTTATGATTAGATTTATAACAAAAAAAATGAATGGATATAAAGGTAACAAAAAAGACCCCACGATATCACCGATTTGCAATCCGTGCTTTTAAATCAAACTCACCAACAAAAAAATATCCCCTCCAATCCGCAATAATTTTTTTGTATAGATAATCAAAATAAGTATATTCGGACAATCAAAATTTGGGTCGGCTATTGCTGCCCTGAATCCGGATTATCAACCTATAAATAAAACAAATAATGATCAAGATCTTAAAAAAGTTAGCAAGTGCGATGGCGCTGCTTGTTATGTTTACAACGGCTGCTATGGCGCAGGACAAAGTTGCCGAGGGTACTAAAAAAGTAACCGACGGTATGAAAACGCAGCTTGCCCTAAATGATGGTCAGTATGCTAAAGTGTTGGAAATTAACAAAACCTACCTGGTAAAAGTTAAGGACAGCAAAGCAAAAAGCGTTAATAAAGTTGAGCAGGCTAAAAAGCTAAAAACTATTGACGACGACCGCGAAGCGAAACTTAAAAGTGTTCTTACCGAAGATCAATACAAAATTTATGGTGCCGGCAGGGCCGACAACAAAAAGAAATTAAAAGATTGCCTTGAAAAATAAGGATATATAAAAACCCGAAGCAAACGCTTCGGGTTTTGTTTTAGAATCGATTATAGATTACCTATAGTCCGACACGAATTAGCACAAATTAATTTATGATAATTAGTGAAATTTGTGTCCAATACATCACTGTATTAAAACCGCTCTGCGCTCGCTTTCTTCCAAAAGTAAAACATATCGGTAGGTACCGAGTGGCCTTCAAGCATACAGCCCGGTACAGGCTCAGGGTAGGTTTGCTCGTAGGTTTTAATCGTGGTACGGTCGGTACGCATACTCACCACACTGCGGTCTACATCATCGGGATGGGCAATACCCGCCGATGCCATTAAATCCATAGCGCTCTTAACCGTTTCATGCTGAAAGCGGAACACGCGCACGCTTTTTTCCTCGGGTACAAGTCCTTTAACAAGGTGCGGATCCTGGGTGGCAACACCGGTAGGGCAGGTGTTGTTATGGCATTCCAGCGCCTGTATGCAGCCCAGGGCGAACATCATTCCACGTGCCGAGTTACAAAGGTCGGCACCAATAGAAAGCGCCTTAATAATATCAAAACCGGTAATGATTTTACCGCTGCAAATAATCTTAATCTGGTCTTTAATACCGTAACCCACAAGGCAGTCATACACAAAGGCAAGGGCATCACGCAATGGCATACCCACGTGGTCGCTGTATTCCTGAGGGGCAGCACCCGTACCACCTTCGCCACCATCAACGGTAATAAAGTCAAAGTACGTTTTAGTCTGCACCATAGCCTTGCAAATGGCAATAAACTCGTGCTTGTTACCAATACAAATTTTCATGCCAATAGGCTTGCCGCCACTGCCTTTGCGAAGCAGTTTTACAAAGTCCATCAGCTCCAGCGGCGTTGTAAACGCCGAGTGGTAGGGCGGACTAATAATATCGTGCCCTTTGCGCACCAGGCGGATGTTGGCAATTTCATCGGTAACTTTCTCTTTAGGTAATATCCCTCCGTGACCGGGTTTGGCACCCTGCGAGAATTTAATCTCTATCATTTTTACGTTATCCAGCACGGCGCGCTTGGTGTATTGCTCATAGCTAAAATTACCATCATCGTCACGGCAGCTAAAGTAGCCGGTACCAATGTTCCACACCACATCGCCACCCTCGTGCAGGTGGTAAGGAGAAAGGCCACCTTCGCCCGTGTTGTGGTAAAAGTTACCCTGCTTGGCACCCGAGTTTAACGCCAGTATGGCATTTTTACTAAGTGAGCCGTAACTCATGGCACTAATGTTAAAAAGGCTCGCCTCATACGGCTTTTCGCATTGCGATGAACCTATCTTAACCCGAGGCTCCAGGTTTACCTTATTAAAAGGTATGGCACGTATGCTGTGGTTTATCCATTCGTAACCTTCGTTATACACATCAAGCTGAGTACCAAAAGGCATGGTATCGGGGTCTTTTTTACTACGCTGGTACACCAGGCTGCGTTGCAGGCGGTTAAACGGCTTGCCATCAAGGTCGGTTTCAAAAAAGTACTGGCGCATTTCGGGGCCGATAGATTCCAGTAAATACCTTAGCCTGCCCAGTAGCGGAAAGTTGCGCCTAATGGTTTTTTTAGACTGATACATATCATACAGGCCCATTAAAATTAGCGGTAAAAATATGAACAGCAGCAATGCCGACTTTACATTAATATACGTTAGCAGTGCAATTATGGCCAGGGCAGTAACGCTGGCAATTAAAAATATTTTTCTCATACGGTTTGGTACCATGCGCCTATCGGCAAAAGCAAAAGCGCAGGTTTTTTATGTTTAATCCTTACAAAATTAATCAGAACCGTTTATTTAACCTCTCTATAACCTTGCCTAAAACATTATGAAAACGTTATTTTGAATAATTCTGCATAAGTAATTTTGGGCGTGTCCCTGCGGGCCGGGCTTTACGCTGCCAGTCCTCGCAGGCGGCTTCGTGCCTCAGCCACCCGCTGTGGGCTGTTCGCTGCAATCCCTCACGCGTTGATGGGGGTGTGGCCAAATTACCTGGCTTCTCATCTTACAGGGAAAGTCTTTGCGAGGAGGAACGACGAAGCAATCTTTACTAACAAGTGAGACTGCTGCGGTCGTACCTCCCTCGCAGTGACGTGCCCTTAGAGGCGAACGTAACATCAAAAAAAATCCCGAAGCGCTAACTTCGGGATGTGTATTAAAAAGTGTAGCCTATACGTGCATGAACGTCTATTGCTACATCTGATTTTTCAGAATAATAGTAACTGTCGTCAAGGTAGCGCAGGTAGCCGATACCAAAGCCCAGCTCGTAATTAAAATTACTTTTTGCAATAGAACGGCGAATGCCCCATTTAGGTATAATGCTTATTTGGTTAGGTACATACAAATAGTCAGGGCCGCCTATTTTAAACAGGTCGGGGTAATATTTTATGGCAACCGTTACAAAGCTGGCGCTATTGTTTGCACTGTATTTGCCTTTACGGGCACGTTTTTCTATGTTATAATACCAGCGTGGCTCTACACTAACGCTTGGCGCTAAAAACGAGCCTGTCTTTTTGTTAGCAAAACTATAGCCCTCATACGCTTCATAAAACCAAAGGTCAAGGCCCACTTCGGCACGAAGTGCCCAGCGGTTACTAAGGCGGCCTTCATAGCTGCCCCAAAGGCCTACGGCACCGGTTTGTACGTTAATGATTGATTTTTCTACCATGCCGGATGCAGTTTCGGTAGTGGTTGTTTCAGCGGTTTGAGCAGAAGCGTTAAACGCAAAGCCCGTAAATAGTAAGGCGAGTAAAGTATTTTTCATTAGGGGAGATTAATTGGCGGCAAAATTAGCTTTAAAATATTCATAGCCAAATATAAAACTGCTAAAAAGTATACCCAATCCTAAAATGGATGTCGGCGGCCAGTTCGCCGGTCTTTACGGTAGGTTTAGTTGCATCATCTAAAAATAAAAGATAGCCAATGCCCAGTGCAATTTCATAGTTTAGGTTGGTTCGGCCTATATCGCGCCTAATGCCATACTTAGGCATAAACGCAATTTGCTGCGGAACGTAATCATCGTCATCGCCACCCCTTACTTTAAACACAGCATCATAATAAGTAACGGCAACGGTTGCAAAGTTAGCGCTGTTGTTACGGGTGCGTTTATTAAGGCGCGCACGCTTTTCTATATTATAATACCAGCGTGGTTCTACCGTAAGGTTTGGGGTAAAGTAGCCCTCGCTAATGCGGCTGTAAAGGTTTGTTGCAAGGCCGGCTTCGGTACGCAGGGCGAACTGGTTGCTAATGCGCGCCTCATAACTAACATACCCGCCTACAATGCCCACCTGTATATTTACAAGGCTGCGTACTGTGGGTAAGGGCTGGGTAATAAGGCTGTCCTGGGCGTACGTACTAAACCCACAAAAAGCCGTTAGCGCTATAATAAAACATCGTAATTTTTTCATGCAATTTTTGAGAGATTTAATAACCTATAGGGCTAAAATAACCTTAAAATTTAAATAATGAAGCACTTAACCATTTAACAACACAAAAAAAGTCCGCAACGATGTGCGGACTTTCTATTCTGAAAATAAGGATTACTACTTAAGGTTTAACTTTTTAGTCATCTCTTTAGTAAGGCCACCCTTGTTTAACAGTATGGCAGTACTTTTATATTTTACAAAGTTTTTGCTCATGTACAGGTAACCTTTGTAGTCGTTAGTGGCACCCCATGAGTTTTTAACAATGTAGTATTCTTTACCGTTCTGGTCTTTGCTAAGGCCTACAATGTGCATACCGTGGTCATCGGTAGTCTGGTAGTCGTCAAATGCTTTCTGGCGTAAAGCCTCAGTAATTTCAAGTTCCGGCTGCGGGCCTTTAAAGATTGACTCTTTTTCCTCAGCAGTCATATCAGCCGGGTTTTTTGCAGGAATGTAGGCAACACCGTTTTTCCAGCTAAAGCCTTTTTCGCTCACATCGCCTGCCCAGCCTACAGTATACCCACTTTTAAGGGCAGCATCTATAATATCGGTAAGGTCGTTCATTTTTACGTTGTACACCAGGTCAAGCGACCAGTTGTCCGGTACCATAAGTACAAACTGTGTGTAGTATGGATGATCTGTAAACGATGACAGCTCAATATAATCATCAGGGTTAAGGCCTACCACCTCTTTAGCAAAAGTTTGCGGCGTGTATTTTTTGCCTTTATAGTCAAAAGACTGCGGTACTTCACCAAGATACGTATCAATAACCGATGTATAGGCTTTAACCCAGTTTGGAGAAAGCTCACCGTTAGGGTTTTTAACCACCGCAGCAAGAAGGCCTTCGTTCATGGCAGCCATTTCGCCAAATTTATTGTTGGTAGTGCCGTAGTTAAGGCCTGTATAAACGCTTTGCGGCAAAGCGCCATATTTGCGGTACATATTTATAACATCGTGCAGGGCACCGCCATCGCCAAGGGTAATAGCGCCGTGCATGCGCACATAGTTAATACCTTTTTCTATATAAGCATTACGTGCCGTGTAAATTTGGGAAAGCTCTACCGGCTGCTTGCCTGCGCGGATCATTTCCGACTCCAGGAACGAGTTGGCCGAATAACTCCAGCACGTACCCGATGATCCCTGGTTTTTTACCGGCGTATTCTCGATATTTATAACATCTTTAAACTGAAACGAATCTTTACTGTTTGCGCTCTGGTTACTTTTAAGCGAATTTACAAGGTAATCCTGTGCATTAGCACCCTGAAAGCCTGCAAGCAGTAATGATGCGGCAACAAAGGGCTTAATTGAAAAATTAGACATAGCTTTATACATTTAATGTGTGATAATTAGGCCAAAAATACATAAAATTTACAAAATCTTAATGTTTTGTGAAAATTCTACAAAGTTTCTTTTAGCCATTTAAAATATTCGCGTTGCCATACCAGTGCATTTTGCGGCTTCAGCACCCAGTGGTTCTCATCGGGGAAATATAAAAAGCGGCTTTTTATGCCTCTTAACTGTGCCGCCTGAAATGCTTCCTGTCCCTGGCCTATCGGCACACGGAAATCAACACCGCCCTGAACGATAAGTATTGGGGTATTCCACTTTTCTACATAATTAACCGGGTTAAACTGGCTGTAGGTTTTTTGCGCTGCTGCATTATCTTTTTCCCAATACGGGCCGCCGCTGTCCCAGTTAGTAAAGAAAACCTCCTCTGTAGTGCCGTACATGCTTTGCAGGTTAAACACACCATCGTGTGCTATAAGGGTTTTAAAGCGGTTGTTGTGTATACCCGCTAAATAAAACACCGAGTAGCCACCGTAGCTGGCTCCCACGGCACCCAGCCTGCCTTTATCTACATAC
This sequence comes from Flavobacterium zepuense, assembly GCF_007097145.1. Lineage (GTDB taxonomy): Bacteria > Bacteroidota > Bacteroidia > Flavobacteriales > Flavobacteriaceae > Flavobacterium > Flavobacterium zepuense. Next base: position 152,606 of record NZ_VJVZ01000013.1, read on the forward strand.
GGCTCTTTAGCCACATCATCTATAGCGCTAAGGTAATCGTCCATAACCTGGCCGCCCCAGTCTTTGCTGATGGCTTCATTCCACTCCACACCATGCCCAGGCATACCGCGGCGGTTAGGCGCAACCACGATATATCCCTGTGCTGCCATAAGCTGGAAATTCCACCTGAACGAGTAAAACTGCGTTAGCGCGCTTTGCGGGCCACCCTGGCAATACAATAGAGTAGGGTATTTCTTTTTCGCATCAAAATCAGGAGGCAGTATTACCCAAACAAGCATCTTTTTACCATCGGTAGTGGTAACGTAGCGTTTCTCGGTCTTGCTTAGCTTAATAGAGCTGTACGCCTCGTTATTAACGGTGGTAAGCTGTTTCCATGTTTTCTTTTTAAGGTCGTAGCTGTAAATCTCGGTAGCGTGGTTGGTATCGGCACGCTCTATAATAACAGTGTTGCCGCTAAAGCCCACAATGTGGTTTACATCAAAATAGCCATCGGTTAACTGCGTAACGGTAACGGCAATTTTTGTTAACCCGGGAAAGTTAACCTCAAACAATTGTTTTGTACCGTCTATAGGGGCAACAAAATATACTTTTTTACCATCGGGGCTCCACATAAAACTGTCTACCGTGCCATCCCATCCGCCGGTAAGGTTAATATCCATACCTTTAAAGCGTACAATGATATCATTCTTATCGGCCTCATAACCGTCGCGTTTCATTTGCAGCCAGGTAAGGTCGCCCGCAGGCGAATAAGCCGGGTTGGTATCATACCCCGGGTTCTTTGGCGTTAGGTTGGTGGTGGTTTTAGCAGCCAGGTTGTACTCGTAAATATTAGTATCGGTACTGGTGGCATACGCCGTGCCCGCTTTCTTTTTACTAACGTAGATAATGCTTTTGCCATCGGGGCTCCAGGCGTAATCTTCCTCACCGCCAAAAGGCTTTTGCGGCGAATCATACGGCTCATTGGGCATAATATCGGTAAAATTATCTTTATCGGCTACGGGAGTAAAGCCCACGTGGTTATGGGTGCCGTTGTTCCAGGTATCCCAGTGGCGGTAATCCAGCCCGTCATATATTTGTACGGTACTTTTATCAAGGTCGGTATAATGGTCGCTGCCCAACACTTTTTCTACCTTAATTTCTTTACTTGTAAGAAAGTATTTGCCATCGGGCGATACATACTTATCGGCCAGCAGCGCTTTGTATTCCTTAACTTCGGTAGCTGCGCCCCCGGTTACAGGAATGGTGTAAAACTTTGCGTCCGATTTGTTCTCGGCCACATTAGGCTTACTCACTTTATATACAATACTTTTTCCGTCTTTAGTAATGCCCAGTGTGCTCACGCGGCCCAGGCTCCAAAGCAGTTCCGGTGTCATGCTTTTTTGTGCCGAAGCAGATAATCCCATGATGGTTAATGTTAAGAGAAGAACTTTTTTCATGTGTTGAATTGTGTAAAAACTTTCCCAAAAATAATTAATAGTTTTTAGGCACAGGCATTAAACATCAAATTACTGTAAAGCTGCCGTAAAGATTTACGGGCTTTTTAAAAATGGATTATATTTATGCCGCATTTATAAACCCCAAACCATGAAAACACAAAAACCTGTACACGTTGCTATTGTTAGAAAAGTATTGCCCGGAAAAGAGGAGGAGTTTAAAACGGCCCTCAGGAATTTTTTAGGCGAATCGTTTATACAGGGCGGGGTTCAGGGTGCGGGGATGATAACCGCATTGCCGGGCGCGCAACCTAACGAGATAGGTATTTTGCGCACCTTTGCCAGCGAAGCCGAGCGCGATGCCTTTTACAGCTCGCAGCTATTTAAAGACTGGGATGCCTATGCCAACACAGTTACAGAACCGGGAATATACCGCAACTTAACAGGGTTAGAGGCATGGTTTAGATCGCCTGGGCAACCGCCGCGGTATAAAATGGCCATTGCTACACTTATTGGGGTTGTGCCAACGGGAGTTTTTCTTTCCTATGTAATTGGCCCCTTTATTGCCAACGCAAACGTGCTTGTACAACAGTTGGTTTTTGGCGCATGTGTGGTAAGCTTGTTAACCTGGGTAGTAATGCCGCTTGTTACAAAACTACTTAAGGGATGGCTTAATAAGTAGATTCATTAAATTTATATCCCGCTCCTTCAAAGCTAAATGTTGGAATAGTAGTAATTCATAGAGTTTATGCAACCGGCATGAGCCCGGCGCTACGGCATATATTCATGTAAACGTACTGATTTTTAAATAAAAAAGCCGCCCGAAGGCAGCTTTTAAACATTGATGTATCCTGTTATTTTTTAATAAACTTAAGGGTAGAAAGCGTTCCGTTGTCGTTAATTTCTATGAGGTAGGTGCCGGATGCAAGGTTGGCAACATTTACAGTGCCCTCGGTAAGTTTGCCTTGTGAGGTTACCTGTCCATAAATATTGATTATCCTGTAGGTTGCCTGATTGGTAATGTTGGTAATGTTGAGCATATCTTCCGTAGGGTTAGGATATAGCTTAATATCGGCTATGGCCTGAACGCTTTGCCCACCTTTACCGGTACCGGCAATTACAATGGTGTAATCTTCTACCTCGCCGTAGCTAAAGGCTTCGCAGGCGGTTGGCACTGCATTGTATTTCATGCTGACCCTCATGCGCGTTGACCCTGTTGTAGCAGTCGCGGGAATGGTAACCGACCCCGTTGCCGGTGTAGCGGTAGAAGCCGCTTTGCTCCAAACCAGTTCTCCCGAATCGCTAAAATCCCCATCGGCATTGTAGTCTATCCAAACAGCATAGCCTTCCGCGTAAGTACTGCCTGTCCATGTTGGGGTAACAGTAATGGTGTATGCCGACCCTTTGTTTACCGATGTAGATACCGATGTAAAATCAGAATAACCGGTGCCACCCGTAGAGGTATTGTTGATGGTGCCAAACTGTACTTTGCTAATATATTCATCGGCTACGCTGTTGCCTTTGCTGGCACAATAAGCTGTTGGTGTTGTACCACCTCCGGAGCCTGTGGTAAGGTTAACGGTGTAATCTTCTACCTCGCCATAGCTAAAGGCTTCGCAGGCCGTTGGTATGCCGTTATATTTCATGCTTACCCTCATTCGGGTTGTGCCTGTAATGACAGTTGTGGGTGGTGTAAACGTGCCTGTTGCAGGGGTAGTGGTTGCGGCTGCTTTGCTCCATACCAACTCACCTGTATCGCTAAAATCCCCATCGGCGTTATAATCTATCCAAACAGCGTATCCCTCAGGGTAAGCACTGCCTGTCCACGTTGGTGTAACAGTTATCGTATAGGCTGTGCCTTTGGTTAAGTTGGTAGATATCGATGTAAAATCAGAATAACCCGTACCGCCCGTTGAAGTATTATTGATGGTGCCCAACTGCACTTTGCTTATGTATTCATCGGCTACGCTGTTGCCTTTAGAGGCACAGTATGCCGATCCGCCCGTACCTGCAAGTGTGGTTACGTTAACGGTATTGCTGTTGCCCGATGCATTGCCCGCAGCATCTTTAGCCCTTACATAAAAACTGTAAGCGGTTGAAGCACTTAGCCCGGTAACAGTATAGGTAGTGCCGGTAACGTTAGCCTTAAACACGCCGCCCTGGAATACATCGTACCCGGTTACTCCAACATTATCGGTAGAAGCGCTCCATGATAAATTGGTTGTGGTTTGCGTAGTACCCGATGCTACAAGGTTAAGCGGGGTAGAAGGCGGCGTAGGGTCGCCCGTACTTGTAGTTATGGTAAAGTTCGTGTTAGATATATCAAAGAAAATATGGTTGCTTCCCTTAACCATTATCCTGTTTAATGTGCCCGGGTTATTAGGCACGGTTATAGCCTGCGATCCATCATTAGGGGTTCCGCTTAGCAGGGTAATGGGGTAGGTATCGCCACCATCGGTAGAGAGTAAAATATCTACATTGGCGGTGTTAACGCCGTTTGCAGTGGTTCCGGCTACATTCCATGTTACGGTTTGGGCAGACCCAACCGCCCATGATGTTGCGGTATTGGGTGCTGTTACCACAAAAGGCCCAGCGGTTGCATTTACAGTTACTACCATGTCATCACTGTTATTGGCAGGGCCGCCCGCGTGGTTGTCGCGTACAGTAACCCTAAAGTTTAACGTGCGTGCCACATTGGGTACAGCCTCCCATTGCCATGAAGTTGCGCCGGTTTTAATGGTGGCAAGCCTTGGGAAATAGCGCACCCCACTGGTGCTGGGTACAAACGACCTGAATGCAGGCCCCGAAGTTGCCGTTACACTTGGGTAGGTAGTGGTTGAGGTTCCTGAATTCATTTGTTCCCAGCAGTAGGTAAGTGCATCGGCATTAGCATCGGTACCACTGGCTGTTAGCATAAATGGTGTGCCTTTGGGTATGGTGTAATCACTGCCCGCATTAGCTGTTGGTACGGCATTGCCCGTAGGCGTGTTGGTTTGGCAGCTTGTGCTTTTTACATAGTTGGTTACCTGCTGTATGCTCACGGCATGAAAAAACGGATCGCTGTGTGGCTGCACATCGGTAGCACCGGTAATACCTGCATAACCCATAATGGTAGTGCCGCTGCCGGGCTCGTTTTGTACGCCCGTGCCTTCGTTACTAAAAGTAAAGGTATGGTTGGCGCCAAACTGATGGCCCATTTCGTGGGCTACAAAGTCAATATCAAAATTATCGCCTAAAGGTGCGGTGCTGGTAGTAAACCCGCTGCCTTTTCCGCTGGCGCATACGCAGCCTATGCATCCTGCATTACCATTATTGCCAATGGCCGACATAAGGTGGCCGATATCATAATTGGCGTTACCAATAACGCTGGTAAGTGTAGATTGTAGCTGGCTGTTGTAATTGGCATCGGTACTGCCGTAGGGGTCGGTTGAGGCGCTGGTGTAAATAACCGCATCGTTATTGGCAATGAGGTTCATGTGTACGCCAAAATCTTTTTCAAAAACCCCGTTAACACGCGTCATGGTAGCGTTAATTGCTGCCAGGGCCAGTGCTTTTGTACCGCCGTAGTATGCGGTGTATTCTCCGGTAACGCTCATGGCAAGGCGGTAGGTGCGCAGGGTGCTATCATCTGCATTAGGCCGTAGTGTAGATGGGCTGCCATTAATAGATTTTGAGGCATGGTCCATTACCTGGCAGTCGAATTTAGAAAACGGAATGGTTTTGTCTGCCCTTTTGTAAACCGAATACGTAGACAGGTCGGTTGCATAGGGCTCAATAAACACGGCCGATTTATCGGCAGCCATTGTCATGGTTTGCAGGCCTAAGGGCGAAACGCTAAAGCGGATGGTAGCCATAGGGTCATCTACACCCTGGCCGGCATACGATTTAATTTCAGGATAACGCGCTGCAAGCTCGGCTTCCATTACGGGGGCTTCGATAATACGGTAGCGTTGCATAACGCCATCAGCATCCGGAAATGAAATAACGAGTTTAGACGTGCCGCTTCCGCGGAGTGGTGCATTGGCAAGGGCAGCCTTAAGGCCCTGCATGTTAAGGTTAAACAATGTTTTGCCCGGTAGGGCAGCCCTGTTATTAAAAGTAGCTATGCCGCTTTGCTGCTGTGCAGGGGTAAAGAATGTTTTGCCGCTTTGGGCACTTGCCAATGCCGATGATGCCAACATGGCGAATGTTAGTAGTGCATTTTTCATAAATATTACAGTTGGTATCCTATAAAAATAACGTTACTTTTTAACAAATATCAACCTTATTGTTAAATTCCGATGTAATAACGGTTATTTACGATTAAATAATAACATTTAAATACTTTTCTTACGTTTTTGTTGATTATATATTTATAGGCTAATACATACTGCTGCGGTGATACTGCCGTTTAAATAACCATTAACTAAGGCTCGTTTAAAAAATTATCAGTAATTTCACGCGCTTAAAACAGGCAGGATTGAAAAGCAATAACAAATTATTTATAGCCATAATTATTGGCCTTGTAGCCGGTGTGGCATTAGGTGGGTGGGTATTTTATAACGCGCCCGAGAGCGCCCCTGCCTTTGCTAAAAACATCAAGCTATTGGGTACCATATTTATACGTATGGTGCAAATGATAATTGCTCCCCTTGTTTTTTGCACCCTTGTGGTGGGTATTGCCAAAATGGGCGACATGAAAATGGTAGGCCGCGTGGGCGGTAAGGCCATGGGCTGGTTTATATCGGCGTCGTTAATATCGTTGTTGTTAGGCATGGTTTTGGTAAACTGGCTGGAGCCGGGCAAAAATACTACCGTGAGCATGAAGGATGTTGCCCCTGCTGATGATCTTGTACACAACACCGGGTCTTTTTCCCTTGAAAATTTTGTGGTGCACGTAGTGCCCAAAAGTATTATAGAAGCTATGGCGGCTAACGAGATCTTACAGATTGTTATTTTTGCCATAATGTTTGGCATTGCCCTATCATCTGTAGGCGATATTGGCAAGCCCATTATTAAAGTATTAGATACCATATCGCACGTAGTGCTAAAAATGGTAAGCTATATTATGTGGGTAGCGCCGCTGGGCGTTTTTGGTGCAGTAGCTGGTGCCGTAGCTATTTACGGTTTTGATATCTGGCAGCTGTATGCCAACTACCTTGTAGATTTTGCATTCGGCATACTATTATTATGGATTTTACTGTTATCTGTTGGGTACTTAATACTAGGCAAACGATTATTCGCCCTGCTAAAAAGGCTGGCGAGTCCGTTGCTTATTGCCTTTAGTACCACGAGCAGTGAGGCGGTTTTTCCGAAGCTTACCGAAGAACTGGAGCGCTTTGGGTGCGACCCTAAAATAGTATCGTTTACGCTTCCGCTGGGTTACTCGTTTAACCTGGATGGCAGCATGATGTACATGACCTTTGCAAGCCTCTTCATAGCACAGGTATACGGCATAGACATGCCTATAGAAAAACAGTTGCTTATGCTGCTTGTGCTAATGCTTACCAGTAAGGGTGTGGCCGGTGTGCCGCGCGCCTCACTTATTGTAGTGGTGGCTACCTGCGCCATGTTTGGCATTCCGCCAGAAGGCATAGCACTTATATTACCCATAGACCATTTTTGCGATATGGCCCGAAGCATGACTAACGTGCTTGGTAACGCCCTTGCCACCACAGCAGTGGATAAATGGGAAACTAAAACAGATTAAAAAATTAAAGAGATATGGAAAACGGTTTCGACTGGATGCAGTTAATTAACCCGGAGTTTTATATTAACCTGCAGATAGGTGGGGTACCCGTTGGTATTTACGTAGTATTGTTTATTGTTTTTGCCGAGACAGGGCTTTTTGCAGGCTTCTTTTTACCGGGAGACAGCCTTTTGTTCCTTGCGGGTATTTACAGTACAGAACTGGTTAGCACCGTGCTTAGTTTTGATGGCGACTTTTTAAATGTTACCATACTGGCGCTGCTTGTAGCGGCATCGGGTGTGGTAGGCAATACCTTTGGCTATTGGTTTGGTGCCAAGAGCGGTACGTACCTTTATGCTAAAGAAGACAGCTTTTGGTTCAAGAAAAAGTACCTTATACAATCGCACGAGTTTTTTGAAAAACACGGTGGCCGCGCTATCATCTTTGCGCGTTTCTTACCCATCATCCGTACGTTTGCGCCCATTATAGCCGGTGTGGTTAAAATGGAGAAGAAAAAGTTCATGCTGTTTAACATCATCAGCTCACTGCTGTGGTCGTTTACGCTTATTTTTGCAGGCCACTACCTGTATGAGTTGTTTATGAACAAGTTTGATATCGACCTTAAAAAGCACATTGAGCTTATTATCATAGCCATTGTACTTATAACTACCGTGCCACTTGTGCTTAACGCCCTTAAAGGTAATAAGGTTACCGAAAAGGAGTTTGAAGAAGAGGCTACCGATGACGATGATAACGAAAAATCAGGCATTTTCCCGAATTGAAACTCAGCTGGTGGGAAATAGACAGTTGGTTCTCTAATGTCGACTATACCATTGTAGGTAGCGGCATTGTAGGCCTGCATGCAGCTATACGGCTGCGCGAGCGTTTCCCCCATAGTAAAATACTGGTTTTAGAAAGAGGCCCGCTGCCACAGGGTGCCAGTACCAAAAATGCCGGTTTTGCCTGTTTTGGGAGCCTTTCTGAAATTATAGACGACCTCAATATCCACTCCGAGGAAGAGGTTATAAACCTCATACAAAAACGCTGGAGCGGACTCCAATTACTGCGCAAACGCCTGGGCGATGCCGTAATTGATTTTAAGCCCTACGGCGGATACGAGATATTCCTGGATAATGATTCTGCAGGTTATGAAACCTGCCTGCGGAAACTACCATTTGTAAACGATGTGCTTCGCCCGTTATTTAAAGCCGATGTTTTTGCTACGGAGGCCGACCGTTTTGGCTTTAAAGGCACGCAGGAAAAACTGGTATTTAACCCGTTTGAAGGGCAGATAGATACGGGGCGAATGATGCAGGCGTTACTTAAAGAAGCTGCTGCACATAACATTCTTATCCTAAACAGCCAAACGGTTACTGCCTATCACGAAAATGCCGATGGGGTTGAGGTGTCCCTTAGCGATTTTAGCTTCAACACTAAAAAGCTTTTATTTGCTACTAACGGTTTTGCATCGCAATTAACCAATGGTGCTGTAAAGCCTGCACGGGCGCAGGTGCTTATTACAGATCCTATTCTTAACTTAGATATTAATGGTACATTTCATATCGACAGAGGTTATTATTACTTTAGAAATATTGGCAACCGCATACTCTTTGGCGGTGCCCGCAACCTCGACTTTGAGGGCGAAACTACCACTGATTTCGGCGAGACCGACATCATCCAGAGCCAATTAGAAAAGCTACTGCGGGAGGTTATCCTCCCCACAACCGATTTTACCGTCGCCCACCGCTGGAGTGGCATCATGGGTATGGGTATGGCTAAAAAGCCCGTGGTAGAGCAACTATCTAACCACGTTTACTGCGGTGTAAGGCTGGGCGGCATGGGTATTGCCATTGGCAGCATTATCGGGCAGGAACTGGCCGATTTGGTTTAAGTTTCTACTCTCAATCATCATCAGATTGTAAAATTTTGTTTATCATCGCAACAACTGTCTTATCTCGATTGGTAGATAACCCGTCTGTTTTTATAATTGTATATGATACTATATGATAGTCTTTTTGGTGTGATAGAAACCTTTCGTAATATTCTGTTTTTTCAAACAAACCTTCTTTACTATAAAAATATTTATATTTTGTATCAAGACCATTCTCATTGGTGTAAATCTCTTCCCTCTCTATTATTTGGTTATCGTTATTGTACCTCACGATCTCATCTTTAGTATAATCTTCACCGTCGCCGTGATATGTTGTAAAGTTGCCAATACGAGTTGAGTCGGTATAGGTGTATATATATTCCCAAGTTAATTGATTTTTATATACCTGTCTTTTAATTTTTAGTCTGTTGGTTGAATCATAAAGCCTTTCAAGATAATAACCCGACTCGAAAATTGTTTTGGTTTTGTTGCCGTTTTGGTCATACTCATAATTTATCTTTTTACTAACAGAGTCACCAAAATGCAAGTTTTTCAATTCTTCGATCGGTTTATTGTTGTCATTATAATTATACGTGCTTTCATATCCACGATAAAAAGTTTTCTCGCCGTCGGTATAAAATTTGATTTCTTTTACAAGCAGGTTTAGATTATTATATTGATACGTTGTAAAATTATCAATACGTTTTAAATCATTGCTGTGTGGCTTTGCATAACCAAGTTTTTCCAAGAGCCTGCCATTTTTATCTAAATAAAATACTGTAGAGGGCCTGTTAGCTCTATTACTGATTTTTTTAGTGATCTTATTATCTTCATCAGTCTTAAAATAATGCCCTATAATTTTCACAACAATTTCTCCTTCTTTCTTAGGCGCATTCTGCCCATACAAACATTGCAGGGATAGCATTATTATTATTATTATTATTATTATGGTAATAAGGTGTTTCATTTTTAAAAGCCTGTAACTAAATATACATAATAAGTTTTACCTTCGTAAAAAAGAAATACTATGGGTTTACAGCCACTACAATCAGAAGAAGAATACCAAAAAGCAACTGCCAGGATTATTGAATTATTTAATGCCGAAGCCGGTACTGCCGAAGAGGAAGAACTGGAAAAACTTTTAGAACAGGTTACCGATTATGAGGAAGAACACGGCATTGAAGCCGAAGAGGATGAGGAGGAAGAAGTTTAGTAAATTTATGCGCTAATTGTTTCATCATAAGCATTCTAATTTCTGCAAAAAGTTTTATCTTCGTTAAAAACACATACCAATGGACTGGAAAACTATTACTACAGAGGCAGAATACGAATTGGCCATAAGGCGTACTATGGAACTTTTTCATGCACAGCCCAACACCCCCGATGGCGAAGAACTGGAGCTTTTAGAGAATCTCATTAACGAGTATGAAGAGGCCGATAGTACAAATACCGAGTATGATGCCGAATAGTTTTACTGCCTGATTATGATTTGCTAAAGGGTAAATTCGTAATTTCGCAGCCTGTTAACCTGTTGTTTTTATGTTTAAAAAAATACTCCGCTTATTGTATAAGCTGATGCTGTGGTTTGTTGTAGTATCGGTACTCTCGGTACTCCTGCTGCGTTTTATCCCTATTCCTTTTACCCCGCTTATGATAAGCCGTGCTTTTGAACAAAAAGCCGATGGCCGGGAAATGCACAGCAGCCACGACTGGGTGCCTATAGAGGAGATATCACCTAATCTTCAAAAAGCGGTTATTGCCAGCGAGGATGATAAATTCCTGACCCACCACGGCTTTAATTTTGATGCCATGTACAAAGCCTATAAAGGCAATAAAAAAGGCAAAAAAATTAAAGGGGGCAGTACCATTAGCCAGCAAACTGCCAAGAACGTGTTTTTATGGCAGGGCAGGAGCTATGTGCGTAAAGTGATGGAGGCTTATTTTACCGTGCTGATAGAGCTGCTGTGGAGCAAAGAGCGCATTATGGAGGTGTACCTTAACAGCATAGAAATGGGCGAAGGCGTATACGGGGCCCAGGCAGCCGCAGAGCATTGGTTCCATAAAGATGCGGCCAGCCTTACCAGGCGCGAAGCCGCCAGTATTGCGGCAATACTTCCCAACCCGCTTAAATACAGGGCTACAAAATCGTCACGGTACATAGAACGCCGCAAAGGCAGGATAGTAAAGCTTATGCGTTACGTAAAGCTGGAATATTAGTCATGAAAGAGCATTTCGGCTTTATTATAACCCTGCTTTTTACAATGGCATGCGCGGCACAAAAGCCGGTTGAATTTTCTTTTGTTACCGATAACGACCTGTATACATCGCCTGTAAACGACCAGTATTACACGGCGGGTATAGAACTTATTTGCCATTACCTGGGCAAAGCAAAAAATGAAAATGTTGCCAAAAAAATAACCGAATTTAAGCTGGGAATGTATATTTACAACCCTCAGTCGATACAGGCGGCAGAACTTAATGTGCACGACAGGCCTTTTGCAGGCTACCTTTTTGCCGAAGCAGGTATTAACACCTTTTACAAAAATGAAAGCGTACTGAAAGTTAACTTTCAGGGAGGGGTAGTAGGACCCGAAGCCGGTGCCGAACAGGCACAGCAGGGGTTACACGATTTATTAGGTTACCACACCGTTAGGGGGTGGAATTACCAAATAACCACCACACCCGCGTTACAGCTTAACGGATTATATTCCCACAAAATATTAGGAGGCTCTTTTAAAGATAAAGTCGACTTTCATGCGCAGTTGCAGGCCGATGCCGGAACTATTTGGGTTGGCGCTTCTGCGGGCATTATGGCGCGTATAAGCCTTAAAGGGCTGTTGTTGCCCATGTATGATTCTGCCTTGCACGGAGCAGCCTTAAATCACGACCCTGAGGCATACAAAGAGCAGCGCGAGTTATTCATTTACGTTAACCCTAACATCAACTACCAATATTTTGATGCTACCATAGAGGGCAGCCCTTTTAACGATAAAAGTCCGGTTACATTCCCCTTAGTGCCCTACCGCTTTAATGCCGAAGCCGGAGTTAAATACCGCAAAAATGCGTGGACGTACTCTTACTCATTTAACTACCGCGGTAAAGAGCTATATAACAATGTTATAGAGGGGTATTATTACGGCTCTATAGTGTTGTCATACATGCTGCATTAATAGTTTTCAGTCGCGGTTTACAGTCTCAGTCGCAACAGAGCCGAAGCATCTGTTACAATAATGTGAGATTGCCGCGGTCGTCCTCCCTCGCAATGACCGGCTCCTGAAAACTGCGACTGCGACTGTAAACTTCAACGGTAAACTATTTTGGCGTTACACCCATATTGTAAAGCGTGAACGATTGTATATCGGCCAGCTCGTTAATACTTTGCTTGACTGATTTTCCTGCACCGTGGCCGGCGTTAACATCAATGCGGATAAGCACCGGTGCCGGGCCTGCCTGGTTTTCCTGTAGGGTGGCAGCAAACTTAAAACTGTGCGCCGGTACAACGCGGTCGTCATGGTCTCCGGTAGTAACAAGGGTTGCCGGGTATTTAACACCTTTTTTAATGCTGTGTACGGGTGAGTAACCTCTTAGATACTCAAACATTTCTTTACTGTCTTCGGCAGTGCCATAATCATAGCCCCAGCCTGCACCTGCGGTAAAGGTGTGGTAACGCAGCATATCCATAACGCCTACAGCAGGCAGCGCCACTTTAAACAGCTCCGGGCGCTGCGTCATGGCGGCACCTACAAGTAGTCCGCCGTTAGAACCGCCACGTATGGCAATGTAATCGGGAGATGTATATTTGTTGGCGTTAAGGTATTCGGCAGCGGCAATAAAATCGTCAAATACATTTTGCTTGTGCATTTTTATACCGGCATCATGCCATTTTTTACCGTACTCGCCACCACCGCGCAGGTTAGCCACGGCATAAATACCGCCGTTTTCCAGCCATACGGCATTGCCTATTGAAAACGCAGGGGTAACACTTTGGTTGAAACCACCGTAACCGTATAGTATGGTTGGGTTTTTACCGTCCAGCTTTAAATCCTTACGGTAAGTTATTATCATGGGTATTTTAGTACCGTCTTTAGAGTTGTAAAATACCTGTTTAGAGATGTAATTATCGCTGTTGAAATCTACTTTAGGCTTTTCGTACACGGCCGATTTACCGGATTTTACATCGTATGAATAAATGGTGCCCGGTGTAACATAATTGGTAAACGAATAATACAGGGTTTTGTCGTCTTTTTTGCCGCTAAATCCGGCAGCAGTGCCCAGTCCCGGCAATTCAATATCCCTAACCAGTGTGCCTTTGTAATCGTATTGCTTAATGGCCGATACCGCATCCTTCATATAAGCGGCAAAAAGGTAACCGCCGCCTTTATTAACGGTAAGCACGTTATCGGTCTCCGCAATGATATCTTTCCAATTTGCCTGTTGCGGGTTGGCAGCATCTACAGTAACCAGGCGATTGTTAGGGGCCTTATAATCGGTAAGGATGTACAGGGTGGTGCCATCGTTATCAATAACATGGCTGTTGCTTTCAAGGTTGTCAACCGCGGTAATTATAGGGTTATTAGGCTTGCTGAGATCCTGTATGAAAAGCTCCCCACCCGAAGTTGAATTCGCCGCCGAGATTACCAGGTAACGCTCATCTTCGGTTAGGCTGGCACCTATGTACCTTCTTTTCTGGCTGTCGCCGAAAATAACCTTATCCGACTTTTGGGCAGTACCCATTTTGTGGAAATATAGTTTGTGCTCATCGGTCTTTGCCGAAAGGAGGCTGCCCTCGGGTTTTTCGTAAGTTGAATAATACAGCCCTTCGCTACCTTTCCATGCAAGGCCGCTGAATTTTATGTTTTCCAGCGTTTCCAGCGGTTTTTTGGTAACGGCATCCATAAGGATAACTTTGCCCCAGTCGCTGCCGCCTTCCGATATCATATAGGCAGCTAAATCGCCATTTTTATTGAAGTCGAGTTTAGCCAGTGATGTGGTACCGTCTTTAGAAAACGTGTTGGGATCTAAAAACACCTCTTCTTTACCATTTTTGTCTTTACGGTAAACTACGCTTTGATTCTGCAAACCGTTATTTTTGCTGTAATAGGTATAGTTACCCTCTTTTGTAGGCGCTGATATCCTTTCGTAATTCCATAATTTTTCAAGGCGCGCCCGTATAGCCTCCCTAAAAGGGATTTTATCCAAATAGTTAAACGTAACCTCATTCTCAGCCTTTACCCATGCGGCAGTTTCGGCAGACCGGTCGTCTTCCAGCCAACGGTACGGATCAGGAACGGCGGTGTTAAAATAATTATCGGTTGTTGCGTCTTTTCGTGTTTGCGGGTACTGTATTTTGATAGGATTCATTTGTGCGGTCATGCTAAGGCCACAGGCCATAGTAAGGGTAACTAAGGTGTTTTTCATGGGTAAGTGGCCTCGTTTATTTCACACAAAAATAACCCAAATAAAACTATTATTGTGTAAATAAAGGTTTGTATTTCTGCTTGTGCTTATACAGTAATATTCCGTTTAATGCTACTACTACCAGTGCTGTTGCTATGGCAGGCACATCTAAAAACAGGTGGAATAACAATATGTTAAGCGATATGGGTACGAGCACCAATATGGCAAATGGCACCCAGAGTTTAAAGATGAGCATAATGCCTATAATAATTTCTAAAACGGCTACCACGGTAAGTACATAGCCGGTATCGGCAAGTGATTTTAAAAAATCGGCGGCTTCGGCAGGGGGTTGCGGCAGGGGGATAAAGGTGTAAATTTTATTGGCACCGAACACGATTAAGATAATTCCAAGCAAGATCCTTACAATTTGGGTAAATTTAGAATTCATAGGCTAAATGTTTATAAGTTACTAATTATAAAAATATTACCTAAAGCTACTAAATTATCCTGAATAATTTTATGAAATTTTTATGATATCGATAAACAGAAAATTTTAACCACAAATCCCATTACCAAGTGGATTTGGTAATTTGTTGATTTGGTAATTTGTGGTTAAAATAATTCTATGGCTACTCTACAGTTACCGCAAAAGTAGCTTCGGCATCGGTACCGCCACCTGCATTCGTAATATCGCCGTTGGCTACGTTAGCGCCCGACTTATTAGGCAGGTGGATCAGTGTTATGGTCAGGTTGCCGTTTGTGCCTGTCGCTGCTGCTGTGTAGGTAAAGTTTAGCCCCACAGGGTGCCCGTTAGCATCCATGTCGGCATACGTAAAGGTGCCTAAGCCACTCTGCTGAAAAAAGATCTGGTGGTCGGTGGCTTCTTCGTGTACCTCTTCGGTAATATTATCGGCCGGGCTGGCAAGTTCATTTAAAAAGGTTATTGTGCCGGTATAAGCCATACCTGCTGCAAAGTTACCCGATACTGTTTTTACAGGTGCGTTGGGCCCGTCGCCATCCAAATCGCGCGATGTTAGTACTACTGGCGCGCCGCCTGCGGTTGGGGTAAAAGTTGCGGTTAGGGTGGTTATTACTTCTTCTTCGTTTACCGGTGCGGGGGTATCATCATTGCTGCATGCGCTAAGCGATACAATGGTTACTAAAGCAAGGACAAGGGTTTTGAAATTCTTCATTTTGAAATGTATTTAAGTATTAATAATTAAGTTTTAATTGTAATTGAAAATTGCGGCCTACTTCATCAGTATACAGCCTTTGGCGGTTTAAATAGTCGCGGTATGCAGTGTTAAATATATTGTTGACCGACACATTTATCGCGGCCGTTGTTTTACCTAAGGCAAACTGCGCCCCCGTTGTAAAATGCAGTAGTTGATAGCCGGGCGGCGGAGTACTGATGTTAACCAGCGTAGGCACTAACTCGTTGCCCGCGGGTACATCGGCATTAAAATTATTGTTGGGGTAGCGGGTTTGGGTAAACACGGCTTCGCTACGTACCTCAGCGAACAGGCTGTGAAAATTTTGAAGCGTATAGCGAAGCGTGTTGGTGATATTTAACGGTGGCATATCTATAAGCGGCTCGCTGGACAATGTATTGGTAGCATGCAGATAGGCTGCGTTAAGGCTGTGCTTAAGATGTGATGTAATGTTCCAGTCGGTATGCAGGTCTGCGCCTGCAAGCAGGGCATTGGTTTGCATGTATTTGTATACCGGGAACGTGCCACGAATAGTATATTCTACACCTGTAGGGCTCAGGTAAATAAAGTTATTGATGGAATTAAGGTAAGGCGTAAGCTCAAAACTAAACGCGCTGCCGGTTTTTAAAAGCGTTGCAGAGAATTTAAGGGCTTTTTCTTTTTGGGTGCGTAAATCACCCAACTCTATGGTGGCGTTGCTGTGGTGCAGGCCATCGCTAAAAAGTTCGCTTGGATTAGGATTGCGCATAGCTAAGCTTACATTACCCAAAAGGGTCAGGCTGTTGCCGAAATCCTTCCGTAGCCCCACACTTGCCGAAACATTATGATACGTAAATTTAGGATTGGTGAGCCACTGCGAACTGTAATCGCCTATTATAATGTCATCAAAAACGCCGTTATAACCCAAGGCATCCCAACGTGATTTCTGGTAGTATTTAGTAGCATCTATACGGCTAAAATCATAACGCACGCCTGCTTCGCCGCTAAGGCTGCTGCTAAAGGCATACTGGTAAATGCCATACACCCCGGCATCTAACTTATCGTAATTAGGAATTAGCGGACGTATGCCTGTTGCCGGACTCGCATCGTTATGCTGCATCGATCCGCTTACGCCGGCCTTGTACGTGGCGTTGTTTGCGGTTTTTTTCCAGTCGGCGTTTACGGAGTGTGTTGATAAGGTTAGGTCGAGCGCTGCTATGTTGGCGTAATCGCCACGGCGAAGGTCGAACTCCTCCCTTCGGTTTAACTGAAAGGCGTATTGTAGTGCAAGGGTAGCGCCATCTGCCAAATCTTTATTGAAATTCAGCTTTGCTAAATGATGCTGCACCTCCTGCCTTGGCGCGCCAATTTTATACGTAAACGGCCTAATTACCGATGGCTCCTGATTGTTAATCGCACGAACCAGATCGCTCACGTTACCAATGTGTGTAGCCTCAGCAATGCCAATGGTAGCATTGTAAAAGCTATAGGTAGCCTGCAAGTTGTAGTTGCTTCCAATGTATTTTACATCGCTTGCAAAATTGGCCTCGCGGTTGCCGGTGTTGCTCAACACATAGTCAGGCGTTTCGCGGTCGCCCATGTATTTAAATGTGCCACTTGCATTCCACGCCCAGCCTTTTTCGGCTCCCTGATGCAGGCTGCTTGTTACACTGCCTCCGCGCCCGTTGCTGTCGGCGGTAAGTATCGTGCGGCCAAAAAGCGTGTCCTTTAGCACGGAAACGGGTTCTACAAGAACGAGGCCACCCACGGCATCGCCGCCATATTGCAAGGCACCCGCGCCTTTTATTACCGATACCCGCCCGGCGGAATTGATATCTAAATTGGGGGCATGTTCGGTACCCCATTGCTGGTCTTCCAACCTAACATTATTGCTAATTACCGGAACCCTGCTGCTGTGCAACCCATTAATAACCGGTTTTACAATGGTGCTGCCCGTTTTAAGCGAACTTACCCCGGCAATCTCCTTAAGAGCATCACCCAGGCTGGTGTTGCTGTATTTTTCTATGGTTTCGGCCTTGAGCCGGTCTTCGTGCACGGTACTTTTGGCCTGTGCGGTTTCGGTTAACACCACCTCCTGCAATTGGGTGCTTTCGGGATTCAGGACGGCATCTAAAACAAGGTTGCGATAGATATCGACTACCGTATCCAGGCTTTTGTACCCAATGTATGATACAACCACGCGGTGACTCCCCGCGGGGATGCCGGGCAGGCTGTACAACCCATCGGGCAGGCTCATGGCGTGCAGGTTATCTATGTGGATGTGCGCCCCATCTAAGGGCTGGTTTTGGGTGGTGGCAACTTTTCCGCTGAGGGTAACCTGGGAATATGCGCACCAGCTTCCGGCCAAAAATACGGCCAGCAGCGTGAAATAAATTCGCATGGTAATGTGATTTGACCTCACCCCCAGCCCCTCTCCAAAGGAGAGGGGAGCCAGGGATGGATATTAAGTGACGAGTAGCTTGTTTGTCCTCACCCTTAACCCCTCTCCGAAGGAGAGGGGAACTCAAACGTGCTACTTACGGATGTAAATAGGTTGTATTCTATCGCGTCAATATAATTTACTGATAGATGTAAGTATGGGTGTAGTTGCTCCCCTCTCCTTTGGAGAGGGGCTGGGGGTGAGGTCTAAAATGACGCTATGCTAAAACAGGAGGTGCTCGTAGTGCAAAGAGGCTACCGGCAAAGAAAGTGGCACTTTCTGTATTGCTGTAGCTGTAAGGTATTGGGGTAAAAGCAAAATTGAGGGTAAGGCAAAATTGCGGCGGGGCAACAAAAAAGTCGAAGTGGAAATCGCAAATGTGGCAGTCGTCATCACCATGTTGGATGTCGGCTGTAAGGTTGTGGCTTTCCTTAGCGTGTGCCTCATGCGTATGCGTTTCGGCAGTGTGCTTGTGGCTAAAGGCATGAAAAGACTGGTAGGCAATGGTAAGTTGTACCAATGCCATTAGTGCCAGGTTAAATAATGCGAACTTTCTTTTCATGAAAGGCAAAGGTACTAAAAGAATTTTATTAATTGCAATAAAGTTGCATTTAGGAAATTTTTAACGAAGCGCAAATGTTATCCCCACCAATGGGTATTTTTCTTATGAATACTAATTTTGCTGCAATTACTGAAGATTTAACGGTTATATTAGCTAAAAAAATGTTTTTAAACAAAAGTTATAATCATTTGTGTAGTTAATATGGAAAAGCACGACTTGGATAAAGAAAGGTATGATGTTAAGTATTGGCCGGTAATATTAATTTCCACAGGTATAGTCATTTTATTATTCCTTTGGGTGTTTTTATTGACACGGAATTTTTCGTTCGAAAGTTTTGATTTTACTGCAACCGGACAAATTGGAGATACTATAGGCGGGCTAACCGCGCCAATAATTGGTTTGTTTGGGGCAATATTGGTTTACGTTTCTTTTCAGGCGCAACTGAAAGCCAATAGGATGCAGTTTGATGCTTTAAATTATGAGAGAAACAGAGTCATTTCCGAAATGAAAAAGCAGGATGCGTTACGGTGGTATCAATATAGGTTTGATGAACAGAGTAACCTAGCTAATAATTTTGAGCAATTATCAATATTTTCAAACGGAAGAGAGTATAAAGGGCATGCTGCCATTTTAATTTTAAACGGTATAGGTTTAAAAACTATTGACCCAGTTGAATTACAAGAAAAAGGAATCTATATAATGCAAATGATAACTTTTTTGAATCGATGGCATAGACATTTTTCAGAAATAAACAGAGCGAAAAAATCATACAAGGAAGAAGTAGATGAATTGATGTTATCTTCGGAACTCGATTATCTAAATACATGTGTTATTATAACTAAAATTATTTTACCAAATCTTGTTATTGAACAAAAGGAAAAGATTGAGAAGATAATTGAAAATACTAAAAGTATAATTACAAGAATTAAGGATATAAATGCTGGTTAATATAAGCGGCTTCATTTTTTAATTCCATAATATCTAAAACAAAATAACCTGCAACATCCTAAAACGCTACAGGTTATAAATATAGTTTAAAAAGGTTTACACCAAACCGTTTGCAACAAGGTACTCGGCGATTTGCACGGCATTGGTGGCGGCACCTTTACGAAGGTTATCGGCTACGATCCATAAGTTAAGGGTGTTGGGCTGGCTTTCGTCGCGGCGGATGCGGCCTACAAAAACATCGTCTTTACCTTCGGCATATAACGGCATTGGGTAGTCAAACAATGCAATGTTATCCTGTACGGTAATACCATCGGTGTTTTCTAAAATGGTGCGGATATCGGCCAGTTCGTAATCATTGGTAAACTCTACGTTAACGGCTTCGCTGTGGCCGCCTACGGTAGGTATGCGCACGGTTGTAGCCGTAACCTGGATAGAATCGTCGCCTATAATTTTCTTGGTCTCACGGGTCATTTTCATTTCCTCTTTGGTGTAGCCGTTGTCTTCAAAAACGTCTATCTGAGGTATTGCATTACGGTGAATGGGGTATTTGTACGCCATTTCACCCTCAATGCCTGCGTATTCGTTTTCCAGCTGTTTAACGGCTTTAACGCCCGTACCGGTAACGCTTTGGTAGGTAGAAACCACCACGCGCTTAATATTGTATTTTTTGTGAAGCGGCGCCAGTGCCAGTACCATTTGTATGGTAGAGCAGTTGGGGTTGGCTATAATTTTATCATCTTTTGTAAGTTCGCCGGCATTAATTTCGGGCACTACCAGTTTTTTGGTAGTATCCATACGCCATGCGCTACTGTTGTCTATAACCGTAGTTCCGGCCGCGGCAAATTTAGGGGCCCACTCTTTAGAGGTATCGCCTCCGGCAGAAAACAGCGCTATCTCCGGCTTCATGCTCACGGCAGTTTCAAGGCCAACAACCTTGTACTTCTTACCCTTATATTCGATCTCGTTTCCAACCGACCTCTCTGAAGCCACGGGAATTAATTCGGTTATCGGGAAGTTTCTTTCTGCCAGTACTTTTAGCATTACTTGTCCTACCATTCCGGTAGCGCCCACAACAGCAACTTTCATATTTACTATGTTATTAATTAAACGTTTAACGCAAAATTAGTTATAAAAGTGTTTCAACACGCAAAAATATAACAAAGAAAAACCGCCTTTACGAGGCGGTTTTGTTAAACAATAGAATATTTAGTGTAGCGGAAACGTCTTTTTATACTGTGTGTGATAAAACAAACACTTTATGTGAAAATTGATAAAATTTCAACTAAAAGTTGCGTGATGCCAATAGCATCAAACCAACTGCCTTTTTTCTGCTCCATAATTACACGTTAGGCCTGCTTTTAAGGGCATCCCTGATTTCCATAAGCAATTTTTCTTCGTTGCTTGGAGCAGGCGGTGCGGCAGGTGCAGCCTCCTCTTTTTTACGGAGCGAGTTAATACCTTTTACAATTAAGAATAATGCAAATGCCACGATTAGGAATGATAGCACGTTACTTAAAAAGTTGCCGTATTTTACACCGGCACCCCAGGTAAGTTGCTTAATATCTTCCAGCCCTGCGCGTTCTAACAGCGGGGTTAATATTAGTGGTGTTATAATGTCTTCTACCAGCGATTTTACAATAGCGCCAAAAGCAGCACCTATAACTACACCCACCGCAAGGTCTACAACATTACCCTTTAAGGCAAACTCTTTAAATTCTTTTGCTAATCCCATAAGCTTATTTTAAGGTTAGTATAATTGATATGCTAAGTTACAAAAACTATTGCTACACTTTATGAAAAACCTCTTAACGGCTTGTAAAGGGATGTTAAAGTCTAATAATTGAGCCGGTAGGTAAGCTGCCTATATGCCGTTCCTCCGGAACTCCGCCGTGTGTGTACAACATTTTGCTATAAACATGGCGCTTCCCTAAAGCTCAGGAACTACTGTTTATGTATATTTGGAGTATAGATACTAATACGTTACAACAGGTTATGAAGCGGCAAACTATCAATACAAATTATTTAGAAACAATTGACTGGTTAAACGGTACTATTTTTGACTGGGCAAGTGCGGGAAAAATATATTATCCGGATGGGCAGCAAGGGCAAGTGGGACAATATCATTATAGTCTTGATTTTGATGGATCAATAACATCTACCGATGGGCAGTATGCCTTTATTTATCAACGCCTTGGTACAAAAGGGCTTTTGTTAAAGAACGGAGTGCTGCTGCGCGAAATTAACAGGTCGTATTATTGTGCAGATACCTACGAATACCCCGCTGCATTTGTTACTGTAAATAATACAACCTACCTTATACATTGCCCCAACGATTATTGCCAGCTCGATTTTGAAGAGGTAGAAACGGGAAACATTGTTACGGCTATTGAAGGGAGAAAACCATCGGACGTTTTTCATTCGAGATTGTCAATCAGCCCTAATGGAGACTATTTAATGGTTTGCGGATGGGTTTGGCATCCGGTAGAGTTGGTTGATTTATTTGATATTGCTGAGTGCCTTAAAAACCCATTACTGTTAGACAAAACGTTTTCACATAATTTCGGTATAGAAATATATTCGGCAAGTTTTATTGATAATGAGCACATATTAGTTGCATCATCAGATGGAGAACTTTTTGATGATGAGGTTCCACCTATACTTCCGCCAAAACATATTGCTGTATGGAATTTCAAAAATAACGAACTTTCTAAACCCGTTGAGGTGGATAATACTACCGGAAATTTCTTCGCGATTAATAGCAGACTGGCTTGGGATACATATAAATTTCCGAAACTTATAGATATCGAAACAGGCGAAATTATGGATAAACTTGAAAGCGTAAATTCAGGGATCCAGTCTTCTTCTATATATACTAATGCAACCAATTGCCCGCAAATTCGATTTGACAGGCAATCGGGTATAATAGCAATTAAGATTAGCAGTACAATTATTGAGGTTTTATCTGTAAAATAAACTACTCCTTATAAAAAACCCTCTTAACCCGTTGCGAGATGCTTGTTAATATCTCGTAGGGTATGGTGCCCAGTGCCTTGGCAATATCGCTAACGGTGGGTGCCGCGCCAAAAATAATAGCGGTGTCGCCTTCTTTACAGTCAATGCCCGTAATATTAACCATCATCATGTCCATGCTTATGGTGCCGGTAATTACGGCCTTGCGGTTATTAATTACCACATAGCCACGCTCGTTGCCCCAGGCACGTGGTATACCATCGGCATAACCAATGGGCAGGGTGGCAATATGGGTTTGCTGCCAGGTACGGTACTTACGGGCATAGCCAATGCTTTCGCCCCGCGGAATATCTTTTATCTGGAGGATAATGGTTTTAAGAGTGCCCACGGTTTGCAGGTACAGGCTTTCCGTCTCGTCGTTGCCCACGCCATACAGGCCAATGCCCAGGCGCACCATATCATATTGCGCGTCGGCATAATTGTAAATGCCCGATGTGTTGAGTATGTGGCGTATCGGGCTAATGTCTAACACCTCCATAAGGTGTGCCGACCACGCATCGAACTTGGCTATCTGCCCCAGCGTAAAGTCGCGGTACTCCGGCATATCGCTGGACGACAGGTGTGAAAAGATACTTTTAACCGAAACAAGGTTGTTGTTACGCAGCAGGTCAATAAGTTCTTCGAGCTGGTTTTCTTCAAAGCCCAGGCGGTGCATGCCGGTATCTAATTTTATATGGATGGGGTAGTTGCTTAAATTCTTTTGCTGTGCCACGGCTATAAAGGCACGCAGCTCTTTGGCCGAATATATTTCCGGCTCAAGGTTATACGCTGCCATAGCTGCAAAGGCCGAACTTTCGGGGTTCATAACAATAATAGGCGTACTAATACCCGCATTGCGTAACGAAATACCTTCATCGGCGAAAGCCACCCCCAGATAGTCGACCTTTTGGTGCGATAGCGCCTTGGCAATTTCATAACTGCCGCTGCCATAGCCAAAGGCCTTTACCATTACCATTATTTTAGTAGCAGGTTGCAGGCGGCTTTTATAAAAGTTGAGGTTATGGATAATGGAGTTGAGGTTAATTTCCAACACTGTTTCGTGGGTTTTCTCCTCAAGGAAAACTACAATTTCATCAAACCTAAAGCTACGCGCGCCTTTTACCAGTATAGTTTCGTCTTCAAACGAGCTGGCTTTGTAGTGCGCCAAAAACTCCTGCGTGGTTTTGTACGGAAAGAAATTTGGGAAATCAGCCAATTGCTCGCTAATTTTTTCGCCTATGCCTATAACCTGGCTAATGTTGTGCCCGGCAAGCAGTTTGGCTACTTTGGCATACACTAATTCGGTATCGAACCCGCTTTGGAAAACATCCGACAGGATAACCGTCTTTTTTTGGTGTGTTTTGTGCTGCTCTAAAAAGTCGAGTGCAATTTTAAGCGACTGGTAGTCGGAGCTAAAACTATCGTCGATAATCGTGCAGCCGTTGTTACCGTTCTTAACCTGTAAGCGTAGTTCAACGGGAAATAAACCCGCAAGCCTGTCGGTAATCGTTTCCTGGCTGTAGCCCAAATGCAGCATAAGCATAAGGCAGCTAATGGCATTTTCTATAGACGCTTCATCGGTAAACGGAATAGCCGCCGTAAATGATGCATCGTTATAAAAAACTTCCAGTTGGGTACTACCATTTTTTGGTGAGGGGACAACCTGCACATCGGCACCCGGCTCAAAACTCCATGTAAAGGTTTGTAGTGAATAGGAGGCCAGCAATTGCTGTTCTATAAATTTATTTTGCTGAAGTATAAGCGTCTTTACATTAGCAAACAGCTTCAGTTTTTCCTTGATCTTTTCTATACGGGTGGCAAAACCTTCATCGTGCGCAGCGCCAATGTTCGTCAGTATACCAAAATCCGGATGGATAATGGGTTCCAGTTTTTCCATTTCGCCCACGGTAGAGATTCCCGCCTCAAAAATGCCCAGGTTGTGCCTTTCATTAATTCCGATTATTGATAACGGCACTCCCACCTGCGAGTTGTAGCTCTTGGGGCTACGGATAATGGTATAATCGGGGCTCATAAGGTAATTGAGCCACTCCTTAACAATAGTTTTGCCGTTGCTGCCCGTTATGGCAATCACCGGAAAGTTAAACAGCTGCCTGTAGTAAATGGCAAAATCCTGAAGGGCGGTAAGGGTGTTCTCCACCACAAAATAGTTGGCCTTGCCAATAACCTCCACAGGAATGTGGCTTACCACAAAGTTAAGCACGCCTTTGTCTATAAGCTGGGCTATGTACTCGTGGCTGTCGCGGTTTTGGCCTTTAAGTGCAAAAAACAGCGTGCCTATATTGTTTTGCAACGACCGGCTGTCTATAGATACGTTGTCTATTTCCATATCGCGCTGCCTCCCCTCAAAACGGGAATGCATAGCGGGTATAATGTCCTGGGTATTTACGCTCAAGGGTTTGATTTTTTTGGATTTTGTCTGGTACTGAAAATTCTAAGAATGACTACCGAATTTTTATGGATGGCATATATAATCTTGTAGTTCCAGATTACGGCAAAACGTACAGACGGATTATTAACTGACGGCTCTATAGGGTATTTTTCAGGTATTACGATAAGAGAATTAGCCAGGTCAAAAATTTTATTGAAAACCAATAAGGCATTTTGTGGACTCTCTTGTTTAATGAAATTGTATATAGCTTCTAATTCATCAGAGGCTTTCTTTCGCCAAATAATTTTCATTGGCCTAATATCCTGCGTTTTACTTCGTCGCTGGAATATGTTTCCATGTTTTCTTCTTTCAGTTGTAAAAGGGCAGAATTAATATCCTGTACAAAATCCTTGTTAGTTATAGGATTGCCATCTGTATCAAAACCAACTATATTTTCTTCATCCAAAAGCCTCGAAATCTTTTTAAGTAAACCGTCATCTGACAGGTTAAGAACGCGTTGCGCTACGCTGATTTTTAATGCCTCTGTTTTCATCTACACTACTTTTTATCAAAGGTAATTAATTTAAATAAATCATTTGATATCTCCTAATAATAGTTGAAAATTGACTTTAACGTATCAGGATAAAATCCCAAACAATTCTCTAACTTTGTTTTACACTTTACAGCAAGATGGCTAAGATAATAGGCTCTTTTTATTTAAAACTGACCGATGACGGCAACCTGGCAGGCGAATTTACCAACAGCCGCCTTTTTACCGTTGCTAAAGAAAGCGCTATCCTTATAGAAAAAGGCAATGCCCCTTTTATAGGCAGGTACTTTTCTACGTGGGATGGAGTGTATGGGCCGGCATCGGGCATACTTACCGTTTCGTTTATAGAAAGCACGGTGCCCAGCAATGTTAAGTATGATTTGGTGTGGACGGCAGAAGACGGCGATATACTTTTTACGGGTGAAGCGCTCCTGGCCGAAGGGATGCTTATAGGGCACTACGTTTCGGTAAATGATAAGTAGGGGCTACTCTGCCTTATCCGTCTTTTTAATAAAATCGGCTTTATTTTCCTGCTGTTCACGCAGGGCTTCGTAGTAAGCAGCACGGCTAAGGGGTTCATATTCTTCAGTTTCGCCTAATAAAACAAGGTTGTTGTTATTCGCTTTCCTAAAACTATAATTGGCAAGGTTACCGGTGCGGGTGCACACGGCGTGTACTTTGGTAACATATTCGGCGGTAGCCATAAGGGCAGGCATGGGCCCAAAGGGGTTGCCCTTAAAATCCATATCCAGTCCGGCTACAATAACGCGTATACCGCTGTTGGCCAAGTCGTTGCATACGGCAATAATTTCATCGTCAAAAAACTGGCCTTCGTCTATACCCACCACATCGCAGTCCTGCGCCAGGAGGCGTATCATGGCGGCCGATGTTACCGGGGTAGAGCGTATCTCGTTAGCATCGTGGCTAATAACCATTTCTTCGTGGTAGCGGGTATCTATAGAAGGTTTAAATATCTCCACTTTTTGTTTTGCAAACTGCGCCCGCTTAAGCCTGCGGATAAGTTCCTCTGTCTTGCCCGAAAACATGGAGCCGCAGATGACCTCTATCCACCCAAACTGTTCTTTATGGTTTACTGTATTTTCGAGAAACATTTTGTATTTTTCAGGCTGTAAAACAGAAATGTTTTCTGTTACTTTGTATAAAACAAATTTATTAAAAAACTATTGCGCCAACCCCTATTATTCTAAAAGTTATGAAGAAAAGATTAGAAGCCGACCTTATAAGCATTGCCCACCGCATACTGAAACTTAAGGACAGGGCCGAGATTGACCAACTGCAGCAGGAAACGCTAAGGCTTTACGAAAAGCTGTCGGTGCTTAAATTTGTAGAAGATAATTTTAAGGGTGCAACTCCAACTATTGGGCATGCGTCGGCGCTGTTTAAGCTGGACGAGGTGTACGGCCTTGACGAAGCCGAACTGGTAAAGCCTGAGCCGGGCGAACTGGATAAGGAAGCCGACCAAAAGGCTGCCGAGCGCAAAGAAAAACAGGAGGCTAAAAAAGCGGAGCAATCTGAAGATAAAGAGAATGAAAGTGGCGAAGGAGTAGATACCGATACGGATGGCAAGCAGCCTGTAGCCGAAGAAGAGAAAAAAGAAGCCCCCGAAGCTGCAGCAACCGTTCCTGCTGAAGAAGAAAGCGAAGTGGCAGATGATGCTAAAGCGGATGACGCACCAAAACAGGATAAAGAGAATGAAAGCGGCGAAGGTGTAAATACCGATACAGAGGGCAAACAGCCTGTAGCTGAAGACGAGAAAAAAGATACCCCTGAAGCTAAGGAAACTGTTCCTGCTGACGAAGAAAACGAAGTGGCTGAAGCCGATATAGAAAACGACACCACCGAAGAAGGCGAGCCAAAACCGGAAGAAGAAGAAAAACCTGAGGTAGAAGAGCCAAAGGAAACTCCGCAGGTTGAAGAACCTAAAGAAGAACCAAAAAGCGAAGCTAAAGCCGAAGAGCCACAAACCGAAGAGCCTGAGGTAAAAGTTCAGGTGGAGAAACCGGCGGAGGATGTTAAGGCTGAGGAGGCTTCTGCGGCAGCGGTATATGAAAAAGAGCACGAAAGCACCCCCGAAGAAGAGGAAAAAGCTGCCGATGCCGAGATAAAAACAATTGAGCCTGATGCCAATACTAAAGTGGAGGACAATAAAATAGGTTTTGAATTTGCTTTTGAGCGCCCTGCTGCGCCCGAAACACCTGCAAAACAAAAGGAAATTTCGTTTGAGGATTTCCACGACTATAAAGAGCCTGAGTTTGTAAAGAAAGGCGATGATGCCCCTAAGCCTGCCGCCGATGCGTCGGACTGGCGTAACTGGGAGCCTAATAAAGCCGCCACTCCTGAGGCGCCTAAAGCCCCGGAGCAGCCTAAAAAGGAAGAGCCTGTAAGCGACTGGCGCGATTGGGAACCGTCTAAATCCAACACCCCTGAGCCTGCTGCACCGCAAGCTCCTAAAGCTGAGGAAAAAGACTGGCGCGACTGGGAGCCTACGCCATCGGCACCTAAGGAAGAACCTAAGCCTGCCGCTGCGCCTAAAGCGTTTAACGACGGTTTTGTAAAGGCCATTTCGCTCGGGCTAAACGACCGTATTGCCTTTGAGAAAAACCTTTTTGGCGGCAGCAGCGATGATCTTAACCGTGTCGTGTCGCAGCTTAATACGCTTAACACCTACCAGGAGGCAAAAGACTTTATAGATGACCTTGTTAAGCCCGACTACAATAACTGGAAAGGCAAAGAAGAATACGAAGAGCGCTTTATGGTGCTGGTAGAAAAAAGATTTAGTTAATGTCCAAACTTTACATTGTTCCCACGCCCATAGGCAACCTTGAGGATATGACCTTCCGGGCCATAAAAGTGCTTAAAGAGGTTACCCTTATCCTGGCCGAAGATACCCGTACCAGTGCCAAACTGCTCAAGCATTTTGATATTGGCACGCACATGCACAGCCACCACATGCACAATGAGCATAAGACGGTAGAGGGCATTATCCAGCGGCTGCAAAACGGCGAAAGCATTGCCCTTATTAGCGATGCTGGTACGCCCGCCATATCCGATCCCGGGTTTTTGCTAACCCGTGCATGTGTGCAGCATAATATTCCGATTGAATGCCTGCCCGGCGCCACGGCCTTTGTGCCTGCGTTGGTCAATAGTGGCCTACCTAATGATAAGTTTGTTTTCGAAGGGTTTCTGCCTGACAAAAAAGGCCGTCAGACCCGCTTTCTGGCCTTAGCCGAAGAGCAGCGTACCATGATATTTTATGTATCGCCACACAAGCTGGTTAAAACCCTGTCCGAATTTGTTCAGTACTTTGGTGAGAGCCGCCCCGTTTCGGTATCGCGCGAATTGAGCAAACTGCATGAGGAAACCGTTCGCGGTTCGGCCGCTGAGGTGTTGGAGCATTTTACCAAAAAAGAGCCCCGCGGCGAGATCGTGGTGGTAGTTGGCGGTTTTGTCCCGGAGCCTAAGGCAAAACGTTCTAAATTCTCTGAACAGGACGAGGAGGAGTAGAGACGCAATGCTTTGCGTCTTCCACGCATTATTGTCATGCTGAGGTACGAAGCATCTCTATAAATTGGAACGCGGATAACGCGGATGCGAGCAATCGCGGATTTAAACGGATTTTTTACAATCAGTTTTTCACGTTCTGTCATTGCGAACGGAGCTTGCGGAGTGCGGCAATCTCACTCGTGTTGTTTTGCAACTTCGATACTTTTAAGATTCGATACTCTACTTCGCTGTACTTCGGTCGGAATGGAATACGGTTATTCCATGTCGACGATAGGAGACATCTCTGTACATGCAAAAGAAATTATCCAAAAATAATGAGACTGCCGCGGTCGTGCCTCCCTCGCAGTGACGGTGCGGGGTTGGATTGCTATACTGTGCTGGCTTTTCAGCTCCGGAGGAGCGCCATATTTATAGAAAATTTACAAGGCACGACCCTGAGCTCCGGAGGAGCGGCATTATATGCCGCTCCTCCGGAGCTCACTCCAAGGACAATCATTAGGTGCTATAGATATGGCGCTCCTCCGGAGCTTTTCTCAATTACCATAATTGTTTGCTATAGATATACCGCTCCTATAGCGCTTTCAACACCAATCACTACATTGCATAGCAATTTCATTTCAGTGGCTTATATTTGCAATTCAATACAAGCCACAACCACACACCATGCGCTGGAACCTTAAACCCAAACCCGATACCCATAAAGTAAACCACCTTGCTGCGGCGCTCAATGTAGATGCTGCGGTGGCATCATTACTGGTGCAGCGCGGTATCGAAACGTTTGAAGCGGCTAAGGCGTTCTTTAGGCCGTCGTTGACCGATTTGCACGACCCCTACCTTATGAAGGATATGGATAAGGCGGTGGCGCGTATTGAGCAGGCGGTTGCCAATAATGAGTGCATACTGGTTTTTGGCGATTATGATGTAGATGGTACCACGGCGGTATCGCTCGTATCAAGCTACCTTAAAAGTTACTACCCCAATGTAGATACGTACATCCCGGACAGGTATAAGGAGGGCTACGGCGTGAGCAATGCCGGGATTGATTATGCCGATGATAATGGCTGTACTCTGATTATTGCGTTAGACTGTGGTATAAAATCGATTGATAAGGTGGAATATGCCAACGCTAAGGGCATCGACTTTATTATTTGCGACCACCACCGCCCCGGTGACACTCTGCCCGATGCGGTCGCGGTGTTAGACCCTAAACGCGACGATTGCGATTACCCGTATGACGAGCTGTGCGGCTGTGGCGTGGGCTTTAAGCTTATCCAGGCATTGGGTATGAACAGGGGGGAGACGATTGAAGACCTGGTTCCATACCTTGATTTGGTTGCCACTGCCATTGCGGCTGACATTGTGCCGATTACGGGCGAGAACCGCTCGCTGGCTAAATTTGGGCTGGAGGTTATTAATACGTTCCCGAGGCCGGGTATTAAGGCGCTGATTCAGAACATGAAACGGCAAACCCTTACCATAAGCGATGTGGTTTTTGTTATTGCCCCGCGTATTAATGCTGCAGGCCGCATTAAGCATGGCAACTATGCGGTGCAGCTGCTAACGGAGTTTAACCTTGCGCAGGCTGAAGAGTTTGCAGCATCGATTGAAACCCTTAACGCCGACCGTAAAGACCTTGACAAGCAGATGACGGTGGAGGCACTACGGCAGATTGAACAGAATGCCGACCATGATAAGTTTACCACCGTGGTGTACCAAGAAGACTGGCACAAGGGGGTTATTGGAATTGTTGCATCGCGCCTTACTGAAACCTATTACCGCCCCACGCTGGTGTTTACCAAAAGTGGCGATAAACTGGCGGCTTCGGCACGATCGGTTAAAGATTTTGATATTTATAATGCCCTCGAGGCCTGCGCCGAACATTTGGAGCAGTTTGGCGGGCACATGTATGCGGCGGGCTTAACGTTGCTGGAAAATCAGTACGAGCAATTTAGGGCAAAGTTTGAGGCAGTAGTACAGGAAACGATTGACCCCGAATTGCTTACCCCTGAGATTAGTATAGATGCAGAGATTGATTTTGAGGACATTACTCCCAAGTTTCACCGCATACTAAAGCAGTTTGAGCCATTTGGGCCGGGTAATATGAGTCCGGTATTTTTGAGCCGAAATTTAACCGATAGCGGTTTTGGCAAGTCGATAGGGTCAGACGATACCCATTTAAAGCTGTTTGTACGGCAAAATGGGTCTGAAGGCTATGGTGCAATAGGTTTTGGGCTGGCTGCCAAAAAAGACCTGGCCTGCAACGGCGATGCTTTTGATGCGGTCTATTCTATCGATGAGAATGAATGGAACGGGGTAACGAGCCTTCAGTTGCGTTTGAGGGATATTAGATGCGTGGAGTAAAAAAATCCAAATTCCAATTTCCAAATTTCAAACGAGGAAAATTCCAAATTACAGCTTTAAAATTTCAAACCTTAAGAAGGAAATAAGATTATGAAATTTGTAATTTAAAATTCATCATTCAAAATTTAAAATAGTATAAATATACCGCTCGGTATATTATTTTCAGAATTTCAAAATCGTCAAAAAAAGTATTTTTTTTATACCGATCGGTATATTATTAAATTGTAAATCGGGTGGATTTAGAATGCAATTGTAATGCAATCTCAAAATCCAAAAGTGAAATATCAGCGAAAAATAATTCAATTTTATTTAGAATGATTTTAAATAATTGCTATTTTTGTTTCAAATCATTTTGGCATGAAAGAAATTGAGCAGATTTATTTTAACGATTTTGGGGTAGCATTTCATTGGAAGAAAAACGATGCGGTTTTAAAAGACCGTATACAGATGGTTTTTAAGGAAACCGGGTTTTATTTGTCTGAAAATGAGGTAAAAGACTTTGCTAAACTTATAGATGAAGCTTGCCGCGAAACGGGCTGTGTTGATTGCTGCCATCGTGCGCGCTGCCACAAGTTTTTGCTTAAAACCCCATTAAAACAGGTAGACCTTGCAGTATCTAAAAGTGAGCTAATGCAAATAAAAGACCTTGTAGAGGGTACTATCTTTACAATTCAACTACTTAATTACCTTGATATTACGTGTAAAAATTAGGTTAAGCCTGCTGGGTTTTATAGCTCAGTAATTCAAATTTCTCTCCATCAAAAACACCGTAGGTAAAGTAGCCTATCCAGTCGCCAAGGTTAATATAATAGGAGTTATTACCCACATTAATGGTCATGGGCAGGTGGCGGTGGCCAAAGATAAAGTAGTCATAATGTTTGGTTTGCAGCTTGCGTTTGGAGTATAATACCAGCCATTCGTTATCTTCCCCTAAAAATTTAACATCAGAGTCGCCGCTTATCAACTTATTCTTAACCGACAGATATTGAGCGAGTTTCACGCCAATATCAGGGTGCAGCCACCTAAAAAGCCACTTAGAAAAAGGGTTAGTAAACACCTTTTTCATGCGTTTGTAGCCTTTATCGCCGGGGCCAAGGCCATCGCCATGTCCTATTAAGAACACCTTATTATTAAAGGTAAACTCCTGGGGCTTATGGTATACCGGTATATTTAGTTCTTTCTGAAAGTAATCGTGCATCCATAAATCATGGTTACCGGTAAAGAAATATATAGGTATGCCGCTGTCGCGAAGTTCGGCCAGTTTGCCCAAAACGCGAACAAAACCTCTGGGTACTACGGTTTTATACTCAAACCAAAAGTCAAAAAGGTCGCCCAGTAAGAAAAGTACTTCAGCATCGTGCTTAATTTCATCCAGCCATTGTACAAATTTTTGCTCACGAGGAAAACTAAGCTCGGCGGTTGGTGCGCCAAAGTGCTGATCGGACGCGAAGTATATTTTTTTAGAGGTATCCATTACAAATATTAGGTATGGCAAAGATATAAAGTAATACGCACATATAATATTTGTATTATTATGTAAGAAAAAGTTAGTAGTTCATTTTTATATTCATAACAATTAGAGGAAATTTTGTTTTTTTTAATTAAAAGTTAGATAATCTTTAACATTACGTGCATTTCGTTTAAAAAATTTCCTTATTTTCGGAATCTTAAACATAAACTACTAATTAATAATTCTATGAAAAAAACTACTTTTCTGTTTTTCATGTTTTTCTTATCCCTTTGTGCTTTTGCACAGCCCGGCTTGCCGATGGAGGGATTTGAAGGTACATGGACAACGCAAACGGGTTCAGGCGCGGGTGGTCCCGCCGGCTGGGCTTTAGTTAGTGAGGCCAATGGGCCAACCGAATGGTGGATCCAGGGTAATGGCGGTTCTGCGCAGCCTGCTTTTGAGGGTACGCACTCAGCATTCCTGGATCGGGAAAACGTTGCTCCTACAACATTTGCAACAGATTGGCTTATTACGCCGCTTATAGAGATGCCTGCCAACCCGCAGTTGCATTTTTACTCGCGTTTATTCTTTAATGCAGATCAAAATACTACATTTAAGATATACGTGTCTAACCCTGTTGCTGAGGCAGATGACAGTGTTGCCAACCAAACCAACACGGCAAACTTTGGTACGCCGCAGGTAACCTGGACTGAGTTACAGCTTAATCCTACACAGCTTGCGTGGCAGCAAAAAACTGTGGACCTACCTGCTACCATGGCGGGTTCTTTTAGATATATCGCTTTTGTTATGGCTGGCGATAATGGTGAGCGTTGGGCAATTGATAACGTGTCGGTTACGGCTAAATGTTTTGACCCAACAACTCTTACCGCTACTAATATTGGTATGACCACGGCTAACCTTAGCTGGGCTAACCCAAGTGGTGCTACCTCTTGGGAAATTGAGTTATTGCCACAAACCGGTACCCCTACAGGTAACGGTGTGGTTTACAATGGCACTTTACCATATGTGGCAGGTGCTCCGGCTAATGGTGCTCCTCTAACAGCTAATACTGATTATAAATACTATGTTAAAGCATTATGTTCTGACGGTGGCGAAAGCGGCTGGGTAGGACCCTTTAGCTTTAGTACGGTTGCGTTGGGCGAAAGCTGCGCCGCTCCTATAGTTATTAGTACTTTACCATATTCTACAACAGATAACACATCTAACTATGCCGATAACTATGAAGGCGTACCGGGAAGTACAGGTTGTGGTACAGAAACATGGGAAAGTTACCTAAATGGTAATGATGTTGTATATTCTTACACCGCTACATTTACAGGTGTTATAAGCATAAATGCCCCAACCATTAATGGCGAAGCGGGTGTTTTTGTTTATGATGATTGTGCTGATATAGGTGTATCGTGTATAGGCGGTGCAAATAGCGAATGGAACCAAACATCGCTTTCTATCCCTACACTTTCGGTAACACAGGGTCAAACCTATTATATTGTAGTGTCTACCGTGTGGGCTCAAACTACACCGTATACATTAATTATACAACAGGTTAACTGTGCGCCTCCTGTAGGTTTACCTACAACTAACATTGGCCAGACATCTGCAGATCTTTCCTGGACAAACCCAAGCAATGCTACTTCGTGGCAAATAGTTATTCAGGCTCCTGCCGGTGGCATACCATCTGGTGCAGGTACAACAGTTACAGATAACTCTAATTTAACAGTTACAGAAACGTTTGCCGGTGTAGACCTTGTTGCTGCAACTCCTTACGAATATTATGTACGTGCCGATTGTGGTAATGGTACATTTAGTGCATGGGCAGGCCCATATGTGTTTAATACAATGATTTGTGAAACTACAAATCAATGTACCTACACTTTTACATTAACTGACTCGTGGGGTGACGGATGGAATGGTAATACCATGACAGTGTCTCAAAACGGTATTACAATAGCTACTTTAGGCGGTACATTTACATCAGGTAGCGGCCCTATAACGGTTCCGGTACAGGTGTGTAATGATTTGCCAATCCAGCTTTACTGGAATACAGGTGGTAGCTTTGCTAATGAAGTTGGAGTTTCTATACAAAATAGCTTTGCTCAAACTTTTTACACAAAAGCACCGGGTACAGGAGTTCAAAACTCTGTACTTTACACTGGTACTGTAGATTGTGATACTGCTATGTGTTTGGCTCCAACAGGGCTTAATGTTACTAACGTTACAAACACATCTGCCGATCTTGGATGGGCAGGCCAGCCTACAGGTACATGGGAATATTACTATGCTGAGGCAGGTAGCCCTGCACCAACAGATGCAGATGCTATACCTACAACTACAAACCCTACAACAGTAGTACTTGAAGAGGCTACTAACTACGTGTTTTATGTAAGGATGGTGTGTAGCGATACACAAAATAGCCCTTGGGCAGGTCCGTTTGCTTTCAGTTCAGATGTATGTCCTGAAGCTCAACAGTGTGACTACACTTTTGTGTTGACCAGCGATTTTTGGGGCGGTTGGTATGGTGGAACCATGCAAATTACCCAAAATGGTATTAACGTTGCAACCATAGGTTCTACATTTACAACAGGCGCAACCCAAACGGTTACCGTGCCACTTTGTACAAGTACACCGTTCCAGGTATTCTGGACAAACGGTGGTACATTCTCTTACCAGGTAGGGCTTCAGATAATTAATGGTTTCGATCAGACATTATTCACAATGTTACCTGGTACCGGTACTCCTAATACAGTATTGTACAGCTCTACTGCCGACTGTTTAGTGCCGGCGTGTTTAGCTCCTACAGGATTGTATACAGAAAATGAAACTACAACAACTGCCGATCTTGGCTGGGATGGCCCGGAAACAGGATCGTGGGAATATTATGTTGTTGAAGCTGGTGAAGCTGCACCAACAGAAACAACTACCCCAACAGGTGCTACAATAACTAACCCTGCGGTAGGTGTAGGCCCTCTTACAGCGGCTACTAACTACGAGTATTATGTAAGGATAGTATGTGCTGATGATGAAGAGAGCGATTGGGCAGGCCCGTTTGCATTTAACACCGAAGTTTGTGAAGAAGCGGATAAGTGTGTATTCTCTTTTGAAATGACCAGTGAAAACGGATGGGGTTACGAAGGTAATACCATGACAATATCTCAGGGTGGTGTGCCGGTGGCTACAATAGGTGATGAGTTTACATGGGGTTCTCCTAATATGTATTCTATGACAGTAGATATACCTTTATGTGCTGATGTGCCTATTGAAATATTCTGGAACACTACAGGTTGGGATGCCTACGAAAAAGGGCTTATTGTTTATAGTCCGTTTATGGAGGATATCTTTACAAAACCTGCAGGAACAGGTGCTCAGGGAACAACTATTTATGAAGGTGCACCTTCATGTTTAGCGCCTCTTTGCCCTAAACCACAAGATCTTACTATAGATAATATTGGTTTAGATACGGCCGAGATAGGCTGGACAGAGATGGGTAGTGCAACCCAGTGGGAAGTAACAGTACTGGCTTACCAGGCAACTGCTCCAAGCCCTACTGCACCAATAGTAACTACATTACTTACTAATGATAACCCTGTAAACCTTTCAGATTATTTTGACCTTGAAAGTGGTACAACATATTCATTCTACGTTAGGGCAATTTGTGGTGGCGATAACGGCAACAGTACATGGTCTGGCCCGCTTACCTTTACAACATCGCTTGCAAATGATGATTGCGATGGCGCTATAGAGGTACCGGTTAACCCGGGCGCAATGTGTGTACAGTCGGTAGCAGGCACTATTACAGGTAGTACATCTTCGGGTGTTTTGCCAAGCTGCTATTGGGATACCCCAGATTATGACGCATGGTTTGTGTTTGAAGCAACGGGCGAATCTCATGCGGTTAATATAAATAATGATTTTGGTGCCACTATGGTGTTCGCAGTTTTTGAAGGCGACGATTGTGGTAACCTTACAGAGATAGGCTGTACTACATGGCAGCAAACGGTAGTGTTAAATGATTTAACACCGGGTAGTAACTACTATGTAATGGTTTACACTACATTTTTAAATAATCCTGCAACTGTTACCGGCTTTGATATTTGTATATCAACTCCGGAGCCTCCAATCACGGTATCTGAAACTCAGTACACAGTTCCTGAGCTTATTACAGATGTATTCCTTGGTTCAGACTGTGCTTATGTAGATAACTTTACATCGGTTACAGGTACTGCAGTAGGTAAAAACGGTATAGGATACTGGGAAAGCAACGGATCGAGCTTCCAGTTCTCAGATCCTGATGGTACTGTTTATGATAGTGGTATAGTATTAGTAAGCGGCGATGCAGAGACAGATGTTCCTGGCCCTAATGACAGCGGTATTTTTGGAGGATGGGAAAATCCTGTTGAAGAGGCAGCTCTTGAGGCTATCCTGAATACTTATCCGGAATTCCCTGCGGGCAATCAGGCTAATACCCATGGTTCTACATCAATTAAATTTGATTTCTCGCCACTGGTAGATATACCTGAGGGATCTACATTATTCAAATTCTTATTTGCATCGGAAGAATACGGAACACCTGGATTTGAGTGTACTTATTCTGATGTATTTGCCTTTATCCTTACAGATCTTGAAAGCGGCGAAGTAAGTAACCTTGCAGTATTGCCTAACGGCCAGCTGATATTGGTAACTAACATTCACCCTGATAACCAGGATCAGGGCGCAAACTGCCCTGGTATAAACGAGGAGTACTTTGGCCAGTATAATGGTCTATTATCTCCAATTAACCTTAACGGACAAACTATTAAAATGGATGCAGTGGTGCCTTATACCCTTGAGGCAAACCATGAGTATAGCATGCAAATGATCGTGGCTAATGAAGGTGATGATGGTGTATCATCGGCAGTATTCCTTCTTGGTGGCAGTTTTAACCTTGGGGAGATAGACCTTGGTGCCGATATGATTGTTGAAGATGGTACGGGAGCATGTGCCCAAGAAGAAGTAGTATTAAGTACTAATCTTGACCCTGACCAGCATACTTTTACATGGTTCCAGGACGGTGTAGAGATGGATGGCGAAGATGAAGCTACCCTTACAGTTACCGAGAGTGGTACTTATAGTGTAGAAGCAGCAGTTATTGGTATAGATTGTACTCGTGAGGGTTCTATACTTGTTGAGTTCTTTGCTCCGGTAGAAGAAATTGTTGCCGACCCTGCTGATCTTACTGTTTGTGATGCTGATGGTTTTGCTGAGTTTGACCTTACTCAAAATACTGATATTTTGTTAGAGGGACTTGATGCAAGCTTATATACCGTAACATATTATCTTACTGAGGCTGACGCTGTAGCTGCTGAGAATGCCATAGAAACTCCTGAGGCATTTACAAATACTATTAGCGGTGGCCAGCCTATCTGGGTTAACGTTTTAATTACTGCAAGTGAAGGTGGTTGTACAGGTGTTAAATCTTTTGACCTGATAGTACAAGACCTTACACCGGTTTATACTATTACAGATGACTTTACATTGTGTGAAGGTGCTACAGGTACTATTGAAGTTACAGTAGAGAATGCTGGTTCTGATATTACTTACAGCTGGTCTGTAGTAGGTGGTGCAGATCTTCCTGATACAGGTAGCTCTATAACGGTTGATGCTTCTGGCGAATACCAGGTAGTAGTTAGCAACTCTGGCTGTACCATTACTGCCAGTACTGTGGTAACAGTAGTTCCTGTACCGGTTGCAGATGATCCTGCTGATGTTGAAGCTTGCGGTAGCTATGAGCTTCCGGTATTAACTAATCCGGGCAATGCTTACTATACCCAAACTAGTGGTGGTGGTACTGAGTTAGCTGCGGGCGAAGTAATTACTTCTACACAGGATATTTATGTATATGCTTCGGCAGGTGCTGCCGGATGTACTGCAGAGAATGTGTTTACTGTAACTATCAACGCTACTCCTGCCATTGTGGCTGCAGAAGTTGAGCCGGTAACAGCTTGCGAAAGCTACACACTTCCGGCACTTACAGTAGGTAATTATTATGATGCTGCCGGCGGTGCTGGTAACGTTATACCTGTTGGTACAGAGTTTACAACTAACACAACGGTATATGTATATGCCGAAACAGGTTCTGTGCCAAACTGTACATCAGAAGAGAGTTTTACAATAACAATCGTTCCGGTTCCGGTTGCAGATGACCCTGCAGATGTTGTTGAGTGTGGTAGCTATACGCTTCCTGCTTTAACCCCGGGTAATGCTTATTATACCGAAACTAATGGTGGTGGTATTGAGTTAGCAGCTGGCGAGGTTATTACCGCTACACAAGATGTATATGTATTTGCTTCAAACGGCGCTGCCGGTTGTACAGATGAAAATGTATTTACTGTAACAATTAATGCTACACCTGCTATTGTTGCATCAGAAGTAGAGCCGGTAACAGCTTGCGACAGCTATATACTTCCTGCACTTACTGTGGGTAACTATTATACTGCTGCTGGTGGTGCGGGTACTCTTATACCTGCGGGTACAGAGTTAATTGCTACAACTACAGTTTATGTATATGCCGAGACAGGTACTGTACCAAACTGTACATCTGAAACTAACTTTACGGTTACTGTATCTCCAACTCCTGCAGTTGTAGAACTTGACGATGTTGCAACGTGCGATAGCTATACCTTAGAGGCTCTGCCTGCAGGTAATGTCTACTACACGGGCCCTGGCGCTACAGGTACAACACTTGCAGCGGGCACAGTTATTATAGATAGCCAGACTATTTATGTATACGCAGCTGCTACAGGTAACTCAACCTGCTTTGGCGAAACAAGCTTTAACGTAGGTATTGTAGCAACACCGGAAGTTACTATAGATCAAAAATGTAATGATGATAATGAGTATCAGCTTACTGTTATCTTTGCAGATGAGATCTATAATGCAGATAACGCAACATTTACATGGAGTGGCCCTCAAACAGGTACAGGCTATGCATTTGTTATAGATAAGATTGGTACTTATACTGTAACAGTAACACCTTTAGATGGCGCTTGTCCGTTTGAAACGTCGGTAGATGTTCTTGCAACAAGCTGTGAAATCCAAAAAGGTATCTCTCCTAACGGTGACGGTAAAAATGATAACTTTGATCTTTCGGGCTTAGATGTTAGAAAAATTGAGATATTTAACCGTTACGGTAAAGAAGTGTACAGTAAAACAGATTATGTTGATGAATGGTATGGCCAAACAAGTGGTGGAGATGAACTACCTACAGGAACATATTTCTACATGGTACAACGCCGCAACGGCGAGAGCACTACCGGTTGGGTTTATATCAACAGGCAGGATAACTAAATTTTAAAAATAAGGCTGCTAAACCCCTGCCAAAAGGCGGGGGTTAGGTATGCCTACTCAACTTA
>NZ_VJVZ01000014.1 GCF_007097145.1 Flavobacterium zepuense
AATTAATACTACACCGGCACCGGTTAGTGATGATTTTACATTTTGTGCGGGTGCTACGGTTGCCAATCTTAATCCGGGAGGAGCCAGTGTAACATGGTATGCTACCGAAGGTGGTACTGCCCTTGCTGAAACTGAAGTTCTTGCTACAGGTACGTACTATGTAACGCAAACACTAAATGCATGCGAAAGCCCTGCTACTGCTGTTCAGGTTACTATTAATGCTGTTCCTGATGCTCCAACGGGTGTTGCTACACAAACTTTCACAGCCGGTGAAACTGTTGCCGACTTAGAAGTTACTACCGTTGAAGGCGCTACGGTTGTATGGTATGTTGAAAATGATATTGATGGCTACACTGCTATCCCAACTACCACCGTTCTTGAAGAAGGCGTTACATATTATGTAAGCCAGTCTACCAACGATTGCGAAAGTGCTTTATTTGGCATCACTGTAAGCCAGACTACAGGTACACGCGACTTTACTGTGGACAACCTTAAAGTATACCCTAACCCTGCTAACGAGTTTGTAACAGTATCACATACTGCACAAATATCTCAGGTAACGGTTACTAACCTTTTAGGCCAAACGGTTATTACACAATCGGCTAATGCCAATATGGTTCAGGTAAACCTTTCATCATTATCAGCAGGCACGTATATTCTGCAGGTTAATGCACAGGGTGGTACTGCTACCGTAAAAGTTGTTAAGCAATAAGCTTAATTCTCATACAATGTTTTAGAGCCCCGCAATTGCGGGGCTTTTTTTATGGGTTAGTGGCAAAAAGTGGGTCTTCAGCACAATAAATTTGAAATGTGATTTTAACACATAAACGCTGTGTATTTCTTATATTTGAAATTCCTCCAACCACATATACTTCAAATGCTTAAAGACGCAATAAATAAAGCCTTTTTATTTACCCTTATTATTGCAGGGGGTCTGTTTTGCAATGTATTAAGTGCGGCAGGATTACCTCCCCAAAAAAAGTGCGATTCGCTTATAAATGCAGGACGAAGGGAACTGGATAAAAACAACCACCTTAAATCGCTTGAGCTAACAAGCCAGGCATTAAAGCTTGCCGAAAAGAACCATTGGCAGGAGCAGTTATTCTCGGCTTACAGTAACATCGGTACCAATTACTTTGCCATGGTAGATTATAGCGAGGCGCTTAATAATTACCTGGTTGCCTACAACATTGCTATTAAAGAACACTGGCCGGAAAAAGAAATTCAAATACTCAATAATATTGCTGTGCTCTATGTTAAAGAGAAAAAGTTAGACAGGGCACACACCTATTTTAAAAAAGCCTATGATATATCTAAAAAGCACAACGACTCAGCAAGGATAGCGGGCTATACGCTTAATATGGGCCTGCTTATGAGCGATATGGGCAGCCTTGACAAATCACGTGCTTATTTAAACGAGGCGCTTGCCTTTGCTAAACCAGACCCTTCTTTTAGTTTGGTTATACAATGCGCCATTGCAGAAAATGAAATGCTTAAAAAACATTGGGCTAACGCTAAACAATTAGCAACTGGCTTATTAAATTCCATAAAAAACAAAGAAGGAGATAATACTGCGGTTAGCCTGCAACTCGTTTTGGCAAAAGTTTATATCCAGGAAAAGGATTATACAAAGGCTTTGGCTTATACACAATCGGCTTTGCAAAATAATAAAGACCTGGATACTAAAAAGACCATTTATGGAATTTTGGCCGATATACATACCAAAAGTAATTCGTTTTTAGAGGCGTTGCGCTGCAAGGATTCTATTTTTTCGCTACAGCAAAAGATCAATGAGGTTAAAGACGGCCGTGCTTTTGAAAACAGCCGTGCACGGTTTGAAATACAGGAATACCAAAACCAGATAGCACT
Organism: Flavobacterium zepuense; assembly: GCF_007097145.1. Classification (GTDB taxonomy): domain Bacteria; phylum Bacteroidota; class Bacteroidia; order Flavobacteriales; family Flavobacteriaceae; genus Flavobacterium; species Flavobacterium zepuense. The sequence continues at coordinate 1,870 of NZ_VJVZ01000014.1, forward strand.
TAAGGAAGCCGACATGGCTAATGACCGCAAGATATTTTATTCGGCATTGTTTGCAGTTACATCTGCCCTACTGCTTATTGTGTATGTTTTTAGGAACAGGGCCATACAGCACAAGCAAAAAAAGCTTATTGCCGAAAACAACCAGCAACTGCTTGCCCTGGAACTTGAAAAGAAAAAAACCGAAGCCCTTTTGCAGGAAAAAATGTTCCGCGAGCAGCAAACGCAAACACAGCTGGAGCAGGAACGGCTTAAAGACGAAATTGAGTACAAGAACAGGAAATTATCATCTAAGGCATTGCACATGTCGGGCAAGGATATGCTTATCGAGGAATTTGTGGGGATGCTCTCAGGCGAGCCCGAAGTGGCAAAGATACCCGCCGTGCGCAATCATATACGCCATTTAAAAAACACCCTTAAGACCGATAATGAGTGGGCAAGTTTCCTCAAACATTTTGAAGAGGTAAACCAGGGCTTCCTTAACCGCTTAAAGGCCCGCCATACCTACCTGACTGCAAATGACACCCGGTTTATTTGCTATGTGTACATGAACCTTAGCGCTAAAGAGATGGCAACCATGCTAAATATTTCTCTTGATGCCTGCCGAAAGCGTAAAGAAAGAGTAGCATTAAAGCTCGGATTGAATGATGCAACGGCACTTTATGGGTATCTGTCAGATATTTAAGGCTTTCCGATGTATAATATAGGGCAATGTCACAAATTTTCCGCCTGTATTTTTTCATACCATACACACATTACAGATTTTTACCATTCGCAAGTACGTCCCCAAAATGCTATTTGCGAAACTGTTATACTTTCACTACTAACAACTACAAATTTTTAATGTTATGAAAAAATTTACTTTAGCGGCCCTGCTGCTCTTTTCCGTTTGGGGCATGCACGCCCAAAATTTAATTTACTCTACCATTTTCCCATCGGGTGGCGAGCCATCGGGCTGGTCTCAGGAAATACTGGGTTTTGAGGCCGACAACGATTTTTACTTTGGCGATAGCTACATGCCCGGTGCCGGTAATTTCTCGGCACCAGCTGCTATCATTAACGATGACATTTCGTTTGACGACACTACCAATGTAAGGCTTATATCGCCTGCGTTTGATACCAGCGGTTATGAAACCATTTTCCTGTCGTTTGAATACAGCCTGAGCAAGACCGGCGATAACCTGGGTACATTTCAGGTAGAAGTTTACACGGGTACGGCCTGGCAGCAGGTTTTGTTTGTAAACACACATACACCTCCCGTTAACAGCGGAGACATTGATGTTACAGCTTACAAAAACGCTAACTTTAAAGTGCGCTTTACCTATAACGACCAGTTTAGCAGCAGCACATGGGGAGCGGGTATTACCAACTTTTTAGTGGAAGGCACTTATGATGTTGTACCAAACGACCTTATTGCAAATGCTTTTGCACTAACGTGCGATCAGACTATAGTTGGTACAACTGTTACCGCTACGGCTGAAACCGGCTTACCTGCGTGTAACAATGTAGATGGCAATACCATAGGTGTTTGGTATAAATTTTCAGATCCCGGGTTCCAGTCTACCGTTACCGCCAGCCTTTGCGGGTCGGGTACTGATTTTGACAGCCGACTGAGCGTGTTCAAAGGCCCTCTTACAGCATTAACCTGTGTTACTGCCAATGATAACAGCTGCGGCAACCTGAGCAGCGTTACTTTTGCTTACGATGGCTACTCTGATTACTACCTGCTGGTTTCCGGCGCTGCCGAAACTACGGGTAACTTTACCATTGCGGCTACCTGTACCCCTATACCCCCGGCAAATGACGAAATTGCAAATGCTTATGATGTAGATACCTTTACACAGCCGTATACCGATCATGCCGTACAGTTTACCTATGCTACTGCGGAGTCTCAGTCTTTTGATTATGAAGTGAATGGTTGCGATGGTGGCCAGCTGCCCTACGTTTGGTATAAATTTACCGCTGCTGCAAATGGTACGGCATTGGCTACGCTTACCACGCCAAGCCCGGGCGGACTTAACCTGATCCATTTTTACAGTGCTCCTAACGAAAGCGCTACCGTACCACAAATAGATTGGGTAAACCAGGCTTCTAACGCCTGTAATGTGTTCGACGATTCGAGGCAGATTGATATTACAGCAGGTACAACCTACTATGTTGCCATAACGCTGGAGGGCGGCAACTCTGATGTTGTTATTACCCTTACCTATGATTGCGATACTCCTGCCGGGCCTGTTGCTACAGCTCAATCACATTGCGAAGGCGCAACCGTTGCCAATTTAACGGCTACGTGTGTAGAAGGAAGTACCATTAATTGGTTTGCAACCGAAGGCGGCGAGCCGCTTGCATCAACTACCGAACTAACATCTGGCACCTATTATGTTACACAAACTATCGGCATCTGCGAAAGCGAGGCTATCGAAGTTATTGTTACTATCAATGCTGTACCTGATGCCCCAACAGGTATCGCTACGCAAACTTTCACAGCCGGTGAGACTATCGCCGACCTTGAAGTTACTACTGTAGAAGGCGCCACATTAACATGGTATGTTGAAAATGATATAGACGGCTATACTGTTATCCCTGCCACTACCGTACTTGAAAATGGCGTAACCTACTATGTTACACAAAGTGTAAACGGATGTGAGAGCGATTATTTTGGTATTGCAGCAAGCCAAACAACAGGTACAGGTTCTTTTGCCTTTAATAGCCTTAAAGTGTATCCTAACCCTGCTAATAGCGTTATAAACATTGCTAACAATACTGCTATTTCTCAAATTACGGTAACCAACCTTTTAGGCCAGACGGTGCTAAAACAAACGGCATCCGAAAATAATGTGCAGGTAAACATATCGGCACTTGCTGCAGGCACTTACATACTACAGCTTCAGGCAGAAAATGCTACGGCAACAATAAAAGTTATTAAGCAATAATATATCGCTAACAGCGTAAAGTAAAATGGAAGCCAATTGGCTTCCATTTTTTATTTCTGGTTTGTGTAGCTGTAAAAATAAGCTTCGAGCCCCTTTAGTTCCTCGTCGGTAAACGTCTTGGTAAGGATGAGGTTGGTTTTCATGGTTTCAAACATTTCCGGATCTACAATAGGGTCTTCATTCCCTTTAAGGAAGCTAACCATATTGCCCTTTTTAGTTTTATAGATGTTGGCAATTTCCTGTATGCTTGGGCCCACCACTTTTTGGTCGGGTTTGTGGCAGGAGTAGCAGTTGCCTTTGCCATCAAAAACTTCCTGCCCCAGTTGTGCTTCGGGGCTTAGATCGGATGTAGTGCCTTCAGCTATAGCCGAATTGGTATCCTGGTAAAGTGGTTCTTTTTCTTCTTTTTCGCTTTTACATGAAAAAAGCAATATAGCAAGTAATAATGTTGATAACTGTTTCATAGCGTGTTATGAATGCGATTGCTGTTAACTAAAAACCCTATTCGTACCCTAATTTTACCCTAACACGGCCTAAAACCTCGTTAGCAATAACAGCAGCCTTAGCGGCACCGGCTTTAAGCAGGTTATCCACTTCGGGCAGGTTATCCATATAGTAGGTATATTTTTCGCGTTCGGTTTTAAACTTCTCCGTTATCAATTCGTATAAAGCTTGTTTGGCATGGCCGTAGCCATAGTTACCACCCAGGTAGTTGGCGCGCATCTGTCCAATTTCTTCCGGAGTAGCCAGTAGTTTATAGATAGCGTACACATTATCGGTATCCGGGTTCTTAGGATCTTCCAGTGGGGTGCTGTCGGTTTGTATGGCCATAACCTGTTTGCGCAGCGCCTTATCATCTAAAAAAATGTTGATGAAGTTGTTGCGCGATTTGCTCATCTTTTCGCCATCGGTACCTGGTATAATTTTAGTTTCTTCAGCGCTAATAGCTTCGGGTAATACAAATGTTTCGCCCATCTGGTGATTAAAACGGCTTGCCACATCGCGGGTAATTTCAAGATGTTGTAACTGGTCTTTACCCACCGGTACAAACTCGGCATCATACAAAAGTATGTCGGCCGCCATAAGCATCGGGTAGGTAAAAAGGCCCGCGTTAACATCATCCAGCCTGTCGGCCTTATCTTTAAACGAGTGTGCCAGCGTTAAGCGCTGAAACGGAAAAAAGCAGCTAAGGTACCATGAAAGCTCTGCCGTTTGGGGCACATCGCTTTGGCGGTAAAAAGTAACTTTATTAATATCAAGTCCGCACGCAAGCCAGGTAGCAGCTACGCTATAGGTATTTTCGCGCAGGGTTTTGCCATCCTTAATCTGCGTAGCAGAGTGCAGGTCGGCTATAAACAAAAACGATTCATTTTCGGGTTTGTTGGCCATTTCTATGGCCGGCAGTATGGCTCCTAAAAGGTTGCCAAGGTGGGGTGTGCCGGTGCTTTGCACGCCCGTTAAGATCTTTGCCATTTACAATACAGTTGAAATTTACACAAAGGTAAGCGTTTTGCCACAAACATAAAGATTGAATTATTACATTTGAACTTATATGAAAGCAGTGAAATATATTTTATGGGCCTTATGGCGCGTTTGGTTTTACATTCTTATGGGGGTGCCCATAATTATCCTGTCGCCGTTGCTGGTTATTTCTATATTATCTGAAAAAACCTACCCAATGTTTTTCTTTTTTGCCCGCCTGTGGGCAAAGATCATACTGTATGGTATGGGCTTTTACCCAAAAATTGAACGTGAGCAGCAAATAGAAAAAGGGCATAGCTACATGCTGGTTGCCAACCACGCGAGCATGACCGATATTATGCTGATGCTGGTTATTTGTAAAAATCCGTTTGTATTTGTGGGGAAGAAGGAGCTGGCTAAAATTCCTATTTTTGGATTTTTTTATAAGCGCACCTGCATACTGGTAGACCGCAGCAGTTCTAAAAGCCGCTTTGAAGTTTTTAAACGCGCACAGGCAAGGCTGAACCAGGGGTTGAGCATTTGTATTTTTCCCGAAGGTGGCGTTACCGACGACCACAATGTTTTACTGGACGAATTTAAAGATGGCGCTTTCAGGCTGGCCATTGAACACCAGATACCTGTTGTGCCTATGACGTTTGTTGATAACCGGAAACGTTTTTCGTTTAATTTTTTTAGCGGAAGCCCCGGCAGGATGCGTGCCATAGTACACCGTTTTATACCTACCACCAGCCTTACCCTTGATGATAAAAAAGACCTGCGCGATACTGTTAGGCAGGTTATTTACCACCAGTTGTTGAAGAAGCAGAAAAAATAAAAGCGCCCCTTAGGAGCGCTTTTACACTTAACTATAGGCTAACCAACAAGCCTAAAAACTAAAACTGATGCCGGAATAAAGGCCAATAAAATAAGGCTTAAAGTTACCGTTGTCCCTGCTATATGTATTTACCTGGTATTTAAAGGTAGGCTCAAAATTTGCCTCGAACGACTTAAAGAACCTGTATTTAAAACCAACACCCACATTGGTGCTAAAGTGTATGCTGTTAAGGTTTTGTGCTTCGCCCACCCGGGTACTGAAACCTTCGGTTGAAACCACACTTACATTATTATCATTAAGGAAAAGTGTGCTTACACCCCCTATAATATCGATGCCGAATTTTTTATTGAGCAGCGCATACGACAGTTCTACCGGAACTTCTACATAGCCTGTGCTTTGTATCATGGCGCCGTTGTAGGTTTCTTTAGGGATAACATCGCTAAAGGCCATAGGCATAGCGGCTGTACCCTCGGGCACGTTTGGAGTATTATTGCCCCTGTTTTGTACTACGATAGTTGCTGTGCCGCCCGAGCCTGCACCCGACCTTGCCATTACATTATTGTTGGCCCCGTTGTTAAGGCTGGCGTAAAATTCGATATCCTGGGTGGCATAGCTAAGGTTTACTGTATTGATACCGGAGCGTATTGATAGCCGTTTGTTAACGGCATAGTTAACGCCAAGGCCCACGCTAAGATCATTATCATAACTTTTGCTATTTGATGCAAATTGCCCGTCTATAGGCGATCCCTGCGACAGCGAACTGTAAAACACCGGTGCTATTTGCGGTTTTATCTTCCACTTAGGGTTGTTGGCGTCGGCTACTTCGTCTTTTTTATCTTCGTCTTTGCCGTTAAGTTTTTCCTGTAATAGCTTTTCAAGCTCGTTTTCAGGAACTACAGCGGTAGTATCTACGGTTGCTTCGGCTACTGCCTCGTTAACAGGTAGGTCTTTGTCTATAATCGTTGGAGGAGTGGTATCGTTAGCAGTATTGTTGATATTACTGCCTGTACCGTTAGCAGTATTAGTACTATTGTTACGCTGGCCGTTTGTAGTGCCGTTGCTATCAGCGCCCGCTACAGCTGTTTCCGGGTTTGTAACGCCGCCCTGGTTACTGCCATTACGATTAGGCAAAGTGCCGTTTACCGAATTAGCACGGTTAACATTGCCTGCCCCGTTATTGTTAGCCGGATTGCTACTCGAAGTATTCCCGCGGTTAGCACCATTACCCTCTGTAGTCGATACAGCATTATTGCGGTTATACAGATTGTTATTATTATGGCTGCGGCTGCGCTTGTGGGTATTTCTCTCTGTAGCGTTGCTGTTGCCGTTACGGCCACCGTGTGCCACCGCATTATTGCTATCGTTGAAATTTGCCTCACGCTTATTTACCGAAGTTTTTGAACCTTTCTTATTATTTCCAATACTTCCGTTATTGTTTGTTGCAGAGCCATTTGCCGAATTATCATTATCTGATGATGGTGCCTCATTGTTCACAATGGCACTGTTCACATCATTGCTGTTAACGCTGTTGGTACTATCGGTTATGCTGCCGCCATTAGGTATGGGATTATCTGTTGGCCGTATTTTTAGAGGCTGGCTGGGCTGTGCGGCATCATTTTGCAGCACCACGGGCGTATCATTACCCGGTGTTGTGTTATTTAGGTATGAGATACCCAAAAACAACCCCACGATAAGTATTGCCGCCACCCCGGATAGCCTCATCCAAAGCGGAATAACCCTTTTCTTTTTCTTTTCCTCTAACTCCTCCCGTATGTTTTCCCATACAAATTCGGGGGGAGCGGCCTCAAAGTCCTTAAACTTTTCCTGGAAAAGCCTGTCTATGTTCTTTTTATCACTCATTTTGCCGTAGGTATACTATTACCATTGCCCTGTCGGGCATCAATTTTTTCTTTTAATATCATTCTTGCACGTGCAAGGTTAGATTTAGAGGTGCCATCTGTAATACTTAGCATCTCTGCGATCTCTTTGTGCGAATACCCATCTATAACATACAGGTTAAACACCATCCGGTAACGGTCTGGCAGTTCCTGTATAATTTTCATCAGGTAATCCATACTTATATCTTCTGCCTCAATTTCCACATCCGGGGTATCGGGCAGGTTTTCGCTCACTATTTCAAATATGCCTTCGGTACGGTACTTTTGCAATACATTGTTTACCATAACCCTTTTGGCCCAGCCCTCAAACGACCCCTGAAACCGATACTGCCCAATTTTGCGGAAAATAAGCAAAAACCCATCCTGCAGGTTGTCCTCAGCATCGGCGCGGTTGCGGCTGTACTTTAAGCACACCGCAAACAGCTTTGGGGCAAAGAGGCGGTATAACTGCTCCTGTGCCTTAATGCTATTGTCCTGACAATCTTTTATGAGCTGCTCTAAACCCAATTGGTTTCCCTTTATTTGTTATTGTTCTGTAATGGGTACCTCTACCTCAAGAAACTCCTGGTTGCCGTTAGCATCAAGGCCTTTATAAAATTTAAACGTATACGCGGTGCCGGTGTATTGTGTAGGGCATTCAAAATTTAGGGTTGCCACTTCGGGCAGGCTGCCTTCTATGGCAACACAGTCGTTCTGCTCAAAAACCTTAGATTGTATGGCAACTACGCGGGCGTTATTTGTTGCATCAATATCATAATAAAAGCCATCAAACACGTAACAGTCGGTTGGCCTTTGGTAATATAATTTTATGGCATAGGTATAACCGGGCGTAACATGCTCCGGCATTTCTACACTAATTGTAGGGATAAACTCCACATGAAAATTGCTCTGCGGATCGTTACCATCTACAGAACAGGAAGCTATAATACAAAGGGTTGCAAGCAGCAATAAAAGCTTTCTCATAAATCGTTTCTAAAAAAGTATATAATTCTCCTTATGCAGGTTAGATACACAAAGCGGCAAAAGGTTGCGTGTATTTTACTATAAATTTAGCAAAGAACTCGTTTAAACTTTTTCTAATTGGCTGCAAAATAATCTTTTCGCCTAATCTTTTATCTATTTCTTACTCCGTAGCCCAGCTATGCAGTGCAAAAAAGCCAAAATCTAAGCCAAAAATCTTTATTTTTCGCTTCAATCAAAAAAGCTTAAACAAGTTCATAAAAAAACCCCGATGCACATCGGGGTTTAAATTTTTAAGCCATATTTTCTTTAATGGCATCCTTTATTTTATGTTCCAGCTCATCGGCCATCTCCGGATTATCTTTAATTAAAGCCTTAACGGCATCGCGCCCCTGGCCTAATTTAGTATCGCCGTAGCTAAACCATGAACCCGATTTTTTAATGATCTCAAACTCAACGGCAAGGTCTAATATCTCGCCCGTCTTGCTAACGCCTTCGCCATACATAATATCGAATTCGGCTGTTTTAAACGGTGGCGCCACTTTATTTTTAACGATCTTAACCTTGGTACGGTTACCAATTACATTTTCGCCATCTTTAATTTGAGCCGACCTACGGATATCTATACGTACCGATGCGTAAAATTTAAGTGCGTTACCACCCGTAGTAGTCTCCGGGTTACCAAACATAACACCAATTTTTTCGCGCAGCTGGTTAATAAAGAAAACCGTACAGTTGGTTTTGCTAATGGTACCCGTAAGTTTACGAAGCGCCTGGCTCATAAGGCGTGCATGAAGACCCATTTTAGAGTCGCCCATTTCGCCCTCTATCTCGCTCTTTGGCGTAAGTGCCGCAACCGAGTCGATCACCACAATATCAATCGCTCCCGAACGGATAAGGTTTTCGGCAATTTCCAGTGCCTGCTCACCGTTATCGGGCTGCGATATAATAAGGTTTTCTACATCTACATTAAGTTTTTCGGCATAACTACGGTCAAAAGCATGCTCAGCATCTATAAAGGCAGCTATACCACCCGCTTTTTGGGCTTCGGCAATAGCGTGTAAGGTTAAGGTTGTTTTACCCGAAGATTCCGGGCCATATATTTCGATGATCCTGCCGCGCGGGTAGCCGTTAACCCCAAGGGCAAGGTCTACACCCAGCGAGCCTGATGGAATAGATTCTACTTCTTCAACGGCGCGGTCGCCCAGTTTCATTACGGTACCTTTACCGTAAGCTTTATCTAATTTATCCAGCGTTAGCTGTAGTGCTTTTAATTTTGCTTCTTTTTCTCCGCTCATGGTGCTTTTATATGTTTGAGTAAAAGTAATTCTTTTTTGTTACAGCAAAGATAAGAAAATAATCTTATAAACAATTATTTTCTTTTAAAATAATCATAGTCAATAAATAAATTATTTAATTAAAAATGAATTGATGAAAAAATTTGATTATTTTTAACACTAAGGTTTTCTAAATTAATATAGTATGGCATCAACAGTAAATTCTGCATTTAGTGATTTCAATAAAAATACAGTCAATTTAGAAAAAAATAATACTGATAATGCTCGTTCAAGTAGAGATTGGCTTTTAAGTCAATTAAATTCATTTCCGAATAAAGTCGAAAATTTTCCTTTAGATTATCCTGACAAACATATTAAATACGGATCATTTGCTAGAAATACGAAGATTAAACCATTAGATGATATTGATTTGATGTATTGTTTGCATGGTTCAGGAGGTTACTATCAAATAGATTTCTATAATCGTAATACGTACTATATTCATACAGAAAATTCTTCTGAGAATTTACAAAAACTTTCAGACCAAAATAAATTGAATTCTATAAAAGTTGTAAATAAATTTGTTAAATCACTATCAAATGTTCCTCAATATTCTAATTCTTCGGTTAAACGAAACCAAGAGGCGGCAGTACTTAATTTAATTTCTTATGATTGGTGTTTTGATATTGTGCCATGTTTTTTTACGACAGAGGGATTATATTTGATACCAGATGGTGTAGGTAATTGGAAAGCTACAAACCCTTTAATAGATAACGAGAATGTAAAATCAATAAATTCGAATTATAATGGCAAAGTTTTGCAACTTATTAGGGTATTAAAATATTGGAATGTTAATTCTTTAAGTCCTAAACTAGGGTCTTATTTTTTTGAAATCATAGTTTTAAATTTTGTAAAATCTAAAGTTGAACTACCTAGTTTTATCGATTTCGCAATTAGAGATTTTTTTGACTATTTGTCTTTACATATATATTATGATGTTTTTGATCCGAAAGGCATTCAGGGCAATATTAATGATTTAACTTATGATCAAAAGGTAAAAATATCTAATAAAGCTAAGTCTTGTCTAGAAATAGCAAATGATGCAATTTATCAAGAAACTAGCTTAAAAAATCAAAAAAAAGCAATCGAAAATTGGTGTAAAATCTTTGGTGATAAATTCCCTACATATGAATGAATACTATAATCCTTTGAGAGAATCATTTAAGCTAGCCAAAAAATTAGACAAGATAACATTTTGGTTTATGATAGTATCGGCTGCATTGACAATTTTTAATTATATATTTAATATATATCTTCAGGATTATAAAAGTATAGCTGTTATTTTAAGTACAATTAACACAATTATAATTACAATATATGCTCTACTAAAATTCGCGATTAGTTACATCATCTTTCACACTTCTTTCGATAAACGTTCAGATTTTATAGATAACTCTTTTGGAACAAATTATTCATCTAATAGATCAAATCAATATTATAATAACGATACAATAGAAAATGGCATTTTAAGAATGGGGGCAAATAGCTTTGAAAGTTGTTTTTTTACCTATAATTTATCTGTAAAATCTTTACAATCCAAATGGATAATTAATATCGCTGTAACTGTAATTATTATTGGTCTTGCATTGCAAGGTTATAACTCAGCTTTATCAATGATTTTGCAATTGGCATTACCATTATATCTGATTTCAGATGCTGTTAATAATTCAATATTTTGTTTAAGGATCAAAAATATTTTAGATAATTTTTGTCGCCTATATAATGATTTATTAGATAGCTCGCAGTTACAAAAAAAAGAGCCCGAAATCATTCTTATAGTATTAAATTATGAAACCACGTTGTCAACATTCAATTTATTAATTAGCGAAGAAGTATATAATAAATATAATCCAGATTTATCAGTAAGATGGACTGGTTTAAAAGAACAATACAATCTTAAATAAATAGTGACTCCTAAATTCATTATTTTCTCTTCCCAATAACCTCAAACAACAACTCCGGTTCGTTGGTGGTAATAAAATCAACGTTTTGGTTAAGCAGGGTTTCCATTTCGGGTTTGTCGTTCACCGTCCAGGCGTTAATGGTAAGGCCCAGTTTTTTGGCTTCGGTAATATAGTCGGGGTGCTCTTTGTACACGCTGTAATGGTAATCCAACCCGGTGTAGCCGGCGGCTTTGGCTTCGGCAGGGGTTTTGTCGCCATTTAAGTAGGCTATCATAGCCTTTGGTGCCAACTCGTGCAGGCGTATGCCCACCTCAAAACTAAAGCAGATATACTCCACCTGTTTTTCGGCTTTAAGCTTTTTAACCATATCTACACACAATTGGGTAAGCTGTAGCGATCGCTCGGGACTGACTTCCGATGTTTTTATCTCAAGTATCAGTTTAGTCTTCTTTTGCTTTAGCCCCTCGGTAAGGTAGGCTTGCAGGGTGGGTATCTTTTCGCGGTTGGGGTGCTGCTTTGTCAGCAGTTGAGCGTAAGTGCTTTTTTCTATATCAAGGCCATAAAACTCATGGTCGTGGTTAACCACAATTACGTTATCGGCCGTAAGGTGCACATCAAACTCGCTCCCAAAGCATTTTAACGCCACCGCATGGTTTAACGATGCTATGGAATTTTCGGGCAGGTTATTATTTTTCCAGGCGCCGCGGTGGGCAATAACCACGTTGTTGTTAAACTGGGCATAGGCGGTAAGGGTAAACAGTAACGCCAGGCTTAGGGTATACAGTTTTTTCATTCGGAAAAGTTTAAGGGCAAAGTTCGGGATAAAAATAGAGTTGGGAGTTATGGGAGAGTTAAGGAGCAGGCCTCACACCTCTCTGATATTTTATGGAGAATAATACAATAGACGACCTCACCCCCCAACCCCTCTCCGAAGGAGAGGGGAGCCAGGAACGGGTACAGTTCGGATTATGTGTTGTAAATTTTCAATGCGATGAACATTTAAGTGTAGCTACCCCCCTCTCCTTCGGAGAGGGGTTGGGGGTGAGGTTTTACTTTTTAAATATTTCACCCCATAGCAACCCCGACACTCCGGTTTTTGACATAGTTAGCGTAACTCAAAGTCCGAAAGTGAAATATTAAGCCTTTTTGGGCGTTTTACAGCGATTTTGAGCCGCAAAAGTGTCGCTCCCTGATTTACAAAATAACGCTTCAGGTGTCAAAAACCGCGTTTTTTTACCAAAAGTGAAATATCAGGCACCATCTAAACCATAAAAATTATTACTTTTGCAGCGGTTCCGCCAACAGGAGCCAAAACATACTGAAAAATCTCACTTAAACTTGTATAGCATGCAACTGTTCAACACTTTAAGCGCAGAAGAAAGAGCCGAACTTATAGAGCAGTCCGGTAAACAGCGCCTTACGCTTTCTTTCTATGCCTACACCCAACTACCTGATCCTAAACAATTTCGCGATAGCCTTTTCCTTGCCTGGAACCCTTTAGAGGTTTTAGGGAGGATATACGTGGCCAAAGAGGGCATTAACGCCCAGCTTTCGTTACCGGCTGATAACTTCTATACCTTTAAGGATCATTTAGATACGATTGATTTTCTTAAAGATATCCGCCTGAATGTTGCCGTAGAGCACGACGACCTGTCATTCCTGAAGCTAACTATCAAAGTCCGCGACAAGATCGTTGCCGATGGCCTTGACGATGCCTCGTTTGACGTGACTAACAAAGGTATTCACCTGGGTGCCAAGGACTTTAACCAAATGCTGGAAGACCCCAACACCATTGTGGTAGATTTCAGGAACCATTACGAGAGCGAAATAGGGCATTTCCGTAACGCGGTAACCCCTGATGTTGAGACGTTTAGGGAGTCGTTACCCATTATAGAGAATCAACTCGCCGACCATAAGGAAGACAAAAACCTGCTAATGTACTGTACCGGAGGCATTAGGTGCGAGAAAGCATCGGCATTCTTTAAGCACAAGGGCTTTAAAAACGTGTACCAGCTGGAGGGTGGCATTATAGAATACACCCGCCAGGTAAAAGCTGAAGGCCTGGAAAGCAAGTTTATAGGTAAGAATTTTGTGTTTGACGCCCGCCTTGGCGAGCGCATTACCGATGATATTGTGGCCCAATGCCACCAATGCGGCAAACCCTGCGACAACCACACCAACTGCGCTAATGAGGCCTGCCACCTGCTGTTCATTCAATGTGATGAATGTAAGGAAAGCATGCATAATACCTGCTCTTCTGAGTGTTTGGAAATCATTCAGTTACCGGAGGATAAACAGAAAGAACTGCGCCGTGGCATTATGAAGGGCAACATGATCTTCCGTAAAGGGAAGTCGGAAAAACTGGCCTTTAAAAAGTCGGGCGAACTTACCGATGTGCCTCTGGCTGTTGCAACTAAAGTCAAAACCGCACCAAGGCAGCGAATTAAAAAGGTGCTTATAGGTAGGGGCGAGCACTACTACCCTAAGGCGGGCGTTGGCCAGTTTACTATAGAGAATGGCGAGCTAACCGTTGGCGACCGCATATTAATCTCGGGCCCAAGTACTGGTGAAGAGCAACTTACCGTTGAAGCACTTCGTGTAAACGGTCAGGATGGTACTGTAGCTATAGCAGGTGATAAGGTTACGTTTAACCTGCCGTTCCGCATCAGGTTGTCTGATAAATTGTTTAAAATATTGGGGTAATTACTTGTTCCTTAATAATTTAGAAACCTGCCATCGTGCAGGTTTTTTATTTTCTTTTGTCTTGAAACAAAAGAAACAAAAATTCAAGGCTCGAACTTCTTATGCTACAAATCAGGAACTTTGGCTAAACGATTTGAACTCGCGGCGCTCAAACACCAAATCGTTCTTAACGCCTAAGCTCCTGATTTGCTTAACGCAACGAAGTTTAAGGCCTTAGCTCCACTCAAGCCTGCTCACTCATAGCAGATTGCTTACTTCCGTTTCATTTGGTGAGGGGCTGGCGGTCAGGCCTGTGGATTTTGCACCAATCCCGCAAAAAAATACTATCTTTACCCGCAAAACGTTTTACTAACATTAGAATCGTAGTGGCTAAGCCACGATCTATATATATCTACATAAACTATGGCATGTACCAACTGTTCTACGGGATCCAAAGACGGGACCCCGAGGGGATGTAAAAATAATGGGACCTGCGGTACCGATAGCTGCAATAAGCTTACGGTATTCGACTGGCTTTCTAACATGAGCCTGCCGGGTGGCGAGGCACCTTTTGATGGTGTTGAAGTGCGTTTTAAAAACGGGCGTAAAGAATTTTACCGCAATGCAGAAACCGTAACCCTTAGCATTGGCGACATTGTTGCTGTTGAGGCTGCACCGGGCCATGATATTGGTATTGTTACCCTTACAGGCGAGCTTGTAAAAATACAAATGAAGAAAAAAGGCGTTAAGCCTAATGCCGAGCTTGGTAAAATATACCGCAAGGCTTCGCAAAAAGATATTGACATCTGGAGCGATGCCCGTGCTAAAGAAGAGCCTATGAAGGTGGTAGCGCGTGAGATTGCCATACGCCTTAACCTGGAAATGAAAATATCTGATATTGAATATCAGGGAGATGGCTCTAAAGCTACATTTTACTATACTGCAAATGACCGTGTTGACTTTAGGCAGCTTATTAAAGATTTTGCCCGTGAGTTCAGCATCCGTATCGAGATGAAACAGGTGGGTTTCCGCCAGGAAGCTTCGCGCCTTGGTGGTATAGGCTCATGCGGCCGCGAATTGTGCTGCAGTACCTGGCTTACCGATTTTAGGAGCGTTAATACCAGCGCAGCACGTTACCAGCAGTTATCGCTTAATCCGCAAAAGCTTGCAGGACAGTGTGGTAAACTTAAATGCTGCCTTAACTACGAATTAGATACCTATCTGGATGCGCTTAAAGGCCTGCCGGATATGGATACCAAAATATATACCGATAAAGGCGATGCTTTCTGCCAGAAAGTAGACATTTTTAAAGGGATCATGTGGTTTGCTTATACTAATGATATGGCCCACTGGCATATTATAGAGGCTGCACAGGTTAAAGAAATGGTAGCGCTTAACAAGCAAAAAGAGCGTGTATCATCGTTAGAAGATTATGCTGTTGAAGCAGCCGACGAAACTCCGGAGAAAAACTTCCAGAATGCAGTAGGGCAGGACAGTCTTACCCGTTTTGATGCTCCTAAGAAATCGAACAAAAAGAGGCCGAACAAAAATAAAAAGCCCAGAGTTACTGAGGCTAACAATGCAAATCCGGCTGGTCAGGCAGCAACAGGTACAGCACCAAAAGCTAAAATGGTAATTACGCCAAATACCGGTGGTGTTAAGCCAGCTGAAGGCAATGCTGCATCAAAACAGGCTAATACTAATGCCCCAAGGCCTGCTAATAACCGCCCTCCAAGGCAGGTAGGCGAGCGCAAGCCTACTACCAACCCTAACCCGGAAGGTGGCACTAACACAGGTGCTAACACTAATGGCGGCACCAAAAAGAACTTTAATAATAAGAGGATAAATCCTAATCAGAACCCAAATCAAAATCCATCAAACGATAAAAATGGTAATGATAAAAAATAGCCTGCTGGCACTTGGCTTACTTTTTTTACTGAGCTCCTGCGATGAGCATCGCTTTTTTGATGAATATAAGGAGTTTAACGGCAAATGGAATAAGGATAGTGTTGTAACGTTTTCTTTTGAGCAAAAAGATACGGTATCGCGCTACAATATGTTTGTAACCATGCGCAATACCAACAGTTACCCGTATAATAACCTGTTTTTGATAGTACAGCTGCAACAGCCGGGCACGAAACTTGTTAAGGTAGACACGCTGGAGTACCAAATGGCAAACCCGGATGGTACCCTTATGGGAGAAGGCTTTAGCGATGTAAAAGAAAGTGCCCTGTGGTATAAGGAAAACGTAAATTTCCCAAAGGCGGGTAAGTACACAGTTAGCATTCAGCAGGCTGTAAGGCAGGCGGGTAATGTTACCGGGATACAGGAGCTTGATGGAGTTACCGAAGTAGGTTTAAGGATCGAATCAAAAGAATAAAAGAATATCATGGCAGTAAAAAAAAATAGCAATACAACATCTGCAAATCAATACTCAGGCTACGTACGAAAGTTTTGGAAGATCTTTGGGATAGGCTTTTTCGCGGTTATCCTGTTCTTTCTTTTAGCTTCTTGGGGCGTTTTTGGGAAAATGCCCGATTTTGAAACACTGGAGAATCCAAACTCTAACCAGGCTACCGAAATTATCTCGTCTGACGGGCAAACCCTGGGCAAATTTTACCTTGAAAACCGTACACCCATAAAATATGCCGATTTACCCAAGCATTTGGTAGATGCACTTATAGCTACAGAGGATGAGCGTTTTTACGACCACTCGGGTATTGATACGAGGGGTACACTGCGTGCGGTGGCAACCCTTGGTACAAGCGGTGGTGCAAGTACCATTACACAACAGCTTGCCAAGAACCTTTTTCACGGTGAGGGGTCTAAAAACCTTATAATGCGTGTGGTGCAAAAAGCAAAGGAATGGATAATTGCCATACGCCTGGAGCGCCAGTATACTAAAGAAGAAATTATTGCAATGTACCTTAACACGGTAGATTTTGTAAATAATGCCGTGGGTATACGTTCGGCATCAAAAATATATTTTGGCAAAGAGCCCAAAGACCTTAAGGTAGAAGAAGCTGCCGTATTGGTAGGAATGCTTAAAAATCCATCGTATTTTAACCCTAACAGGGCCTCTAAAAAAGAACTGGTATTTAACCGCAGGAACACCGTTTTAAGCCAGATGGTTAAGAACGGCAAGCTTGAGGAGGCCGAAAAAGAAAAACTGGCTAAGGAGCCGGTTAAGCTTCATTTTTCTCCCGAAAGCCACAAAGAAGGTATTGCTACCTATTTTAGGGAGTACCTAAGGGGCTTTATGGATAAATGGGTAAAAGAAAATCCTAAAGAAGATGGCAGCGATTATGATATTTACCGCGACGGTTTAAAGATCTATACCACTATCGATTCTAAAATGCAAATGTATGCCGAAGAGGCGGTACAGGCGCACCTTGCTAACCTTCAGGAAGAGTTTTTTATCCAGCAAAAGAAAAATACCAATGCACCTTTTGTAAATATATCTGAAGCTGAAACCAATAAAATATTAGACAGGGCCATGCGCACCAGTGAGCGCTGGAGGATAATGGATGGTCAGGGCAAAAGCGAAAGCGAAATAAAGGCATCGTTTAAAAAGAAAGCAGAGATGACTGTTTTTACCTGGAAAGGTGAACGCGATACACTAATGACACCATTGGATTCTATCCGTTATTATAAAAACTTCCTTCAAACAGGGGTTATGAGCATGGAGCCGCAAACCGGCTTTGTAAAAGCATGGGTAGGCGGTATCAACTATAAACATTTTCAGTACGACCACGTATTACAGGGCGCACGCCAGGTGGGCTCTACCTTTAAGCCGTTTGTATATGCTACGGCTATAGAGCACTTGCACCTTTCGCCATGCGACTCTATTCGCGATGAGCCTTTTAGCATGCCTAAAGGTAAATTTGGCATTGATGCCGACTGGAACCCTCAAAACTCTAATGGCCAGTATAGGGGCATGGTTACACTTAAGCAGGCGCTTGCCAACTCTATTAATACCGTATCGGCCAAGCTTATAGACAGGGTAGGCCCTAAAGCTGTGGTAGATATGGCACATAAGCTGGGCATAACCAGTAAAATACCAGAGCAGCCATCTATCGCGCTGGGTAGTGCCGATATTACCGTAAGCGAGATGGTTGCGGCCTATAGTACCTTTGCTAACCAGGGTATGTATGTTAAGCCAATAATCATTACAAAAATAGAAGATAAGAACGGTGTAGTGCTTTTTCATAGTGCTCCCGAAACCCACGAGGTTATAAGCAAGGATATTGCCTACGCTGTAGTGAAACTGCTTGAGGGCGTTACCGAAACAGGATCTGGCGCCAGACTTAAGTGGGGCGGGGGCGGCGGTACGGGCTATAACCGTATGACGGGCTATCCGTATAAAATAGTAAATCCTATTGCCGGTAAAACCGGTACTACACAAAACCAGAGCGACGGTTGGTTTGTAGGTATGGTACCTAACCTTTGTACAGGTATCTGGGTAGGTAACGAAGATAGGTCGGCACACTTTAAAGGCCTTATTTACGGGCAGGGCGCTACAATGGCGCTGCCTATATGGGGTATTTATATGCGCAAGATATATGATGACGACAGCATGGTGTTTAAAGTTTCAGAAAAACCTTTTGAGCGACCGGCAAACCTGTCTATTAAAGTAGACTGCTGGAAACCGCCGGTTAAAGATACTACGGCAGTTGACAGTTTAGATATAGGCGACGAATTTGGATTATAATACTAAAAACACCTTCAATTGAAGGTGTTTTTTTATATATTTATACGCGAAAACTAAAATTAATTGTATGATTAATAAAAAAGTAAATAACGTTAGCGAAGCGCTTAGCGATATAAAAAGCGGTATGACCATTATGCTGGGCGGTTTTGGCCTGTGCGGCATACCGGAGAACAGTATTGCCGAACTGGTTACTAAAGGCGTGTCAGATCTTACCTGTATCAGCAACAATGCCGGTGTAGATGATTTTGGGCTGGGACTGCTGCTGCAAAAAAAGCAGATTAAAAAAATGATCTCATCTTACGTGGGTGAAAATGCCGAATTTGAGCGCCAGATGCTTAGCGGCGAGCTCGAAGTAGAGCTTACCCCCCAAGGCACACTGGCCGAAAAATGCCGCGCTGCACAGGCGGGTATCCCTGCATTTTATACGCCTGCCGGTTATGGCACCGAGGTTGCCGAGGGTAAAGAAGCCCGTGAGTTTAACGGTAAGATGCATATAATGGAAGAGGCTTATAAAGCCGATTTTGCCATTGTAAAAGCCTGGAAAGGCGATGAGGCCGGTAACCTTATCTTTAAGGGTACTGCGCGTAACTTTAACTCGTGTATGGCCGGTGCTGCTGCCATTACCGTAGCAGAGGTTGAAGAACTGGTTCCTGCCGGAACGTTAGACCCTAACCAAGTACATATTCCCGGAATTTTTGTAAAAAGGATCTTTCAGGGAGAGAAGTATGAAAAGCGTATTGAACAGAGAACAGTGAGAAAAAGATAATTCGTTAATTCGGTAATTTGTTGATTTGAAGGGGCGACCCCAAATAACCAAATTGCCAAATAACCAAATCAACTATATATGGCATTAGGCAAAGAAGATATAGCTAAAAGAATAGCAAAAGAAGTAAAAGACGGTTATTTTGTTAACCTTGGTATTGGTATACCTACACTGGTTGCCAATTACGTAAGGGAAGATATTTCGGTTGAATTTCAGAGTGAGAACGGCGTACTGGGTATGGGGCCTTTCCCTTTTGAGGGTGAGGAAGATGCCGATGTAATTAATGCCGGCAAGCAAACCATAACTACTATGGCGGGTGCCTCATTTTTTGATTCGGCGCTGAGCTTTGGGATGATACGCGGCCAGCATGTAGACCTTACAATTCTTGGTGCGATGGAAGTTGCTGAGAACGGCGATATTGCCAACTGGAAGATACCGGGCAAAATGGTTAAAGGCATGGGCGGTGCGATGGATCTTGTGGCCTCGGCAGAGAATATTATCGTGGCCATGATGCATGTAAACAAAGCAGGCGAATCTAAACTACTAAAGCGTTGCACGCTGCCGTTAACGGGCGTAGGCTGCGTTAAAAAGGTTGTGACCGAACTGGCTGTTTTAGAAATTGTACCCGAGGGTTTTAAATTATTAGAGCGCGCTCCCGGTGTAACTGTTGAAGATATTATAAAAGCTACCGAAGGTAACCTTATCATTGAAGGAGAGATTCCTGAGATGGTTATTGATTAAAGCAATCAAAACGCGTTCAATGCGTCTTAATAATATAACCTGTAAGACTTAGGCTTTACAGGTTTTTTATTTACTCAGCCTTTACAATCTCGTTTATCTTATCAATAACGGCTTGTGGGCTGATGCTGCGTATAGCATCCTCATAGCCTTCTATAATTTTATTTCCGTAGATAGAGGTAGGCAGCATGGGATATTGCTCCCTGTTGGCGGTTAAGGCATTTTCTAAAGGCTGTTTAAACGGTGCAAAGCCCGCATACGGGTGGGTAGCCCCCCAAAGGGTAACAACAGGTACACCCAACATGGCTGCCATGTGTGCATTGCTGCTGTCCATGCTCAGCATCAGGTTTAAGTGGCTTATAAGTTTAAGTTCCTGCCTTAAAATAAGCCTTGCTCCTGCTACAACTTTAATATTGGGCTGTTGGGCATATTCGTCTAACAATTTCGCCTCCTGCCTGCCCGACCCGAAAAGAAAAAGCGTTGTATTTGCTTCTGCCGCCAGGCCATTTATAACCTGCTGCATAAGGTCTTTAGGGTATACCTTGCCCCTATGCTGTGCAAAGGGCGCAATGCCTATCCACGTGCCGTTTTTAGGGCCTGTAACATCGGTAATGTCTTCGGTAAGCGGCTGCTTTGGTGCGAATGGCGCTGCATTAACATCTATCGGGAAACCCAGTTGTACAAACACTTCGGCATGGCGCTCTGTAACCGGTGGTAACGGACTGATAATCTTGTCGGCCTTAAGTGCCGTAAGCTGTGCCCGCTCTTTACGGAATTTATTGGTTGTTGCCGTTTTCTTGCCTCGTAGCGAAAATAAAAAGGTTATAATACGGGAACGCAATACGTTGTGAAGATCGGCTACGGCATGTACATGTAGCCTCCTAAGATCCTTGTAGAGCCTTAAGATACCCAGCAAACCCTTGTGCCTGCGTTTCAGGTCGGGTTCAAAAAAGTATACGTTAGGGATGCCTTCAAAAAAAGCCCTGAAAAGCCCACGCGACACCACCGTAACTTTTACATTGGGGTGCTGCTGCGTTAAAGCGCGCAGTACGGGTACCGTCATGGCAACATCGCCCATGGCCGAAAGCCGTATTACCAATATATGCCTGTGCTTTTTACCCGATGACATCCGGGCTTACTTTTTATTTTGATATAAAACGGGGTTAAGTTCCTCGTCGTTATACATTTTCATTTGCTTGTACACCTTCATGAACTTCTCGCCATTTTCGATGTCCGATAAAAGGTCATCAATAGCAGTGCTAAGGTCTTTTTTCTGCTCCAGCAAAACAGCCAGCTTTTCGTTGCATTTTGCACGGTGTTCCGGCGAGGCATCCGGGCGGGTAGCCTCTTCGTTCATGTGATAAATTTTAAGCGCCAGTATAGACAGGCGGTCTAAAGCCCAGGCAGGGCTCTCTGAATTTATTTTAGCGCCATCTTTAACGGCAATGTCTTTGTATTTGTCTAAAAAATAGCTGTCTATGTACTCTACCATATCAGTACGCACCTGGTTAGAAGCATCAATTTTACGCTTTAGTACAAGGGCCTCAATAGGGTCTATCTCCGGGTTACGGATGATATCCTCATAATGCCACTGCACGGTATCTACCCAATTTTTTGCATAAAGCAAATGCTCTATTTTATCTTTACGAAAAGGGTTATTAATAGGCTGGTCTACGCTGTCATACTGGTGATAGTCGTTAATGCTTTGCTCAAAAATAGGGAATGCGATACCTGAAAACATAATGAATAAATTTTTACAAATATAGTTTTAATAGTTTTAACCTCCCAACACATTTTTTTTGGCAAAATGCCGATGGGTTGTTGCACTTAAAATAATGAAAATCTTAAAATTACAGCTGCATTACAAATATAAGGACAGCTATAACGGCTATAAGCGCGGCAGCAATTTCGCGCACCCAAATGTTATCCTGGCTTTCCAGGTAATTGGCACCCATAATTGCCATTGGCGCAAAGGTAAAGGCTAAAAAACTGTTGTTTTTATTGGCCGAAAGCACATAAATGCCCACCCCTATAAAAAACGAGAATAGTATTTTTTTGTGCGATGACTGCAAATTCAGCGGCTTGTTGGGTATAGATATCACGTAGGGCGCTACAAATAATGCAGCAATGGCAGCATAAATGGCAAGCGCTATATTCTGGTAAATATTCTCAAAATACGTGAAGTCAAAACTTGGGGTAAGCTCCTCTATAATATGGTCAAAAAATTCGTGCCCTACCATAAGGCCCAGCATAAAATAAATGATGCCTACCGCAAAAAAGGCTATAAAAGGGATGATCCAATTGCGGTAATCGCGCGATACGTGAAATACTACCGAGATAAAAACCAAAATAATGTAGATGATGCACCAAAAGTGAAAAAGTGCCGCAGCAAAGATCCAGAAAGAGGCATCAAATATCTTTTCTTTAGGCGTTACCAGCGATTGGAGGGAGATAAGCCTGCGCAGCGCCAACAACAAAAAAAAGTTGGCTATAATTACATTTACATTACTTAATGTACTGGGAAACAATACCTGAAAAAGCAAAAATAGCAGTAGCGCGTAACTGTTGGTTTTGGTAAGCGTATTCTTTAACGTTATAAAACCCGTTAAGAACAGCGTACCGGCAAGAAGCAGCAGCAGGGTAACTTTTAACCCTATTGTAGTGTACGATCCCAGCCAGCTTTGGTCTTGTAGCATGTGCAAGGCATAGAATAAAACAAGGACGCCGCCAAGCAAAACATAATTTATGGGCCTTGTTTTACTAAAAATACTTGCTAACATGGTATTATTTTATATTTTTGTGACTGTAAATATAACACTTGTCTAAAAATGAAAGCATTTTTTGAAGCTATAGGGTCACTCTTTACTGATTTCCTTTTTATCCCTTTGGATTTTTTCCGCAAACTGGAACTGGAAAACTGGTGGACCGCGAACATCCTTACATGGATCTTTATTATCATTTGCTGTGTAGCCTTTGTATACTGGATGAAACAGTTACAGATCTTTAAAGCAAACCACGAAGACGACCAGGATACTACGGCTCACTCGTTCTTATCATAAGTCGAAGCCGATATCTTTTCTAAAATACATCTTATCAAAATTTAGTTTATCTATGTTTTGGTAAGATTTTTTTATGGCCTCTTTAAAGTCATTTCCGTATGATGTTACCGCTATAACTCGCCCACCGGCTGTTACTGCCTGCCCGTCTTTAAGGGTAGTGCCTGCATGAAACGCAATAGAACCCTCTACATTTTCAAGGCCGGTAATTACCTTACCTTTTTCATAATCCTCCGGGTATCCGCCCGAAACCATCATAACCGTAGCAGCGCTCCTTGGGTCTATGGTTAGTGTAGCCTCATCTAACTTACTGTTAGCTACGGCTACAAACAATTCTACAAGGTCGCTTTCCAGCCTTGGTATAACAACCTCAGTTTCCGGGTCGCCCATACGCACGTTGTACTCTATTA
The DNA here is from genome assembly GCF_007097145.1 of Flavobacterium zepuense. GTDB lineage: Bacteria > Bacteroidota > Bacteroidia > Flavobacteriales > Flavobacteriaceae > Flavobacterium > Flavobacterium zepuense. The sequence goes on from NZ_VJVZ01000014.1 coordinate 25,555, forward strand.
CAAACGGGTCGTTACCCACTTTTATAAGACCTATGAATACAAAGCCTTTGTACTCTATGTTATCATTTTTAAGGCCTGCTATAGTCGGTTTTACCACGCGCTCCTCGATCTTTTGCATAAATTCGGCATCTGCAAACGGAACCGGGGAAACCGCACCCATACCGCCTGTATTAAGGCCGGCATCGCCTTCGCCTATACGCTTGTAGTCTTTAGCCGTTGGCAGTATCTTATAGCTTTTGCCATCAGTAAGTACAAAGCAGCTAAGCTCTATACCATCTAAAAACTCCTCTATAACCACTTTAGCACTTGCATCGCCAAATTTTGCATCTACAAGCATGCTCCTAAGCTCATCCTGGGCTTCCTCAAGGCTGTTTAGTATTAAAACGCCCTTTCCTGCCGCCAGTCCATCTGCTTTAAGCACATACGGCGCTTTAAGCGTTTCCAGGAACTTACAGCCTTCTTCTACCGTTTCTTTGGTAAAGCTGTCATAGGCTGCCGTTGGGATATTATTTTTGATAAGGAACTTTTTAGCAAATTCCTTGCTGCCCTCTAATTGCGCACCATGCTGCGACGGGCCAATAACGGGGATATCTTTTAACTCCGGGTCGTTTTTAAAAAAGTCATACACACCTTTAACCAACGGGTCTTCGGGGCCTACAACAACCATGTTTACACCATTGGCAAGCACGTGCTGCTTAATGGCATCAAAATCGGTGGGGCTTATGTTTACATTGTGCGCTATGGCAGCAGTACCGGCATTACCCGGTGCTACAAACAGTTTTCCGCACAGTGGGCTTTGTAACATTTTCCATGCCAGTGCATGCTCTCTTCCTCCTGATCCTAAAAGTAAAATAGTCATTGTAATATAATTTGTTTGTGGCAAAGGTACATATTAATAGGCTTTTTCTTCACCCATAAATATGTTAACCACGGTTTGTATAATTATTTTTAAATCGAATAAAAGCGACCAGTTCTCTATGTAAAACACATCATACCTAATGCGGTTTATCATGTCTTCGGGCGTGGTTATCTCACCCCTAAATCCCTTAACCTGTGCAAGGCCGGTAATACCCGGACGAACGTAAAGGCGCACCATATATTTGTTTACCGCCTCGCCATACGCCTTGTTTTGCGACCATAAGTGAGGCCTTGGCCCCACGACCGACATTTCGCCCTTAAACACGTTTAAAAACTGCGGCATCTCGTCTAAACTGGTTTTACGGATGAATTTACCTATACGTGTAACGCGCGGGTCGTTTTTAGTGGCCGATGTATCGGTAGTATTGTTAACCTGCATAGAGCGGAACTTGTAGCAAAAAAACTCTTTTTCGTTAACCCCGGGCCTGCTTTGCATAAAAAACACAGGTCCTTTAGATTCCAGCTTTATAAGTAATCCCATAAGCGGTACCAGCCACGACAATACTAAAATTATTACCAAAAGCGAGAACAGGATATCGAAACCTCGTTTTATAATTTGCTCCGGCGGCTCGTGCAGCGCGGTCTTTCTAAGGGATAGTACCGGGAAAAATTCGTAATAGTCTATACGCAGGTTTTTAGAGAATATCTCTTTAGCATCCGGGATAAATTTAATGACCTTACCTTCCGAATCGGCAAAGTCTACCAACTCTTTAAGCTCTGCATTGCTCATCTCGTTTAATGAGCAGTAAATCTCATCAATGGCATTATCCCTAACAAACTGAGGGATGTGGGCAACAGATCCTTTTACATCCGGGTTAGTTACCTTGTCAGAAAAGAACCCAAAGAAACGGTAACCATACTCTGCTTTTTGCTCAAAGAATTCCCTTAGCTGTAATGATTCGGGAGTATAACCTATAATAATGGCATTACGAAAGTTACTGCCTGTAGTTATACGGTATTGCTTTAAATAATAAAACAGTAAAAGCTTAAAAAGGCCTATGGCCACAAATATAGCAACCATGTATTTTGCCGTTGCCGCACCGCTAAACACTGTGGTTTTTGCAAACGGAAAAAAAGCGATTACTACAAGCAGGAACAACAGCCCCTGCTTAAAAAGCTTAGAGAGCAACTGCTGCACGGGAGTATAACGGTAAACTTCGTAAAATCCTGAAAAATAAGCAATAATGCTCCACGCAACAAACTGATACGCCCCAAAATGCAGATTGTTAAGGCCCAGGTTTACAAAGAAAACAGGGAACAGCACTGTTATGATCAAAATATCGAAAGATATATTGATGAGCTTTAAGTATTTAGAATAACCTTCTCTTGCCGATAAAATCATGTAATATGTATTGCGTTGAAAACGCTGTTGCTTTCTTATTTATAGTTTTAAACGCTTGGTTACAGGCTATATTGCCTGCTCCCTGTTGCGTGAAATTGTTGGGATCCGGCTGGTAAAAGGCCGCAGATCGTTAAACAGGCAATAAAATACCGTGAAAAATACTACCCCCCTTTGGCGCCATAAAAATGATTCCGTCAAAAATAAGCTTATCATAAGTACAGCGAAAGCAATATGAATAAAATATTTATGCCTTATACCGTTAATAAGATTGAGCAGTGCCATTGTAAGGACAAGGACCAAACCAAAAATGCCCAAATCAGCAAAAGCCTCTATATACTGATTATGAAAATTAAGCTGGTTATAACTTTCATTTTCTCCATTTTTATGGTCAAGTGAGTGCTCTATACCTTTATTTATTACTTTAATTTCGGATGCGTTAATGCCGTAACCTGTAAAAAATATAGGCTCTTCCCTTAGCATTTCTGTAAAAATCCTAATTTGGTAGGCCCTAAATGCGGTACCGTTAAAGTAGTAATTAGCCGCAAATTTAGGCCTTTGCCAGGCTTCGGCAATAGTTACGTGGTGAATCCCGTCTGAGGTATCTACCTGCTCCGGAGCAACCATTTCGTGTTGCAGCCGGTCGTATATTTTACCATAATAACCCAAGCCAAGTACCATTATGCTTATTACCCCAACAGTTGCTATAATTGTTTTACGGCTCAGGCCGGAATAAAACAGGTAATAGCACATTATGAGTAGTACATCTATTATAATGATGTTTTTGCTGGATAATAAAAATATTACTACAAGCAAAAACAGCGATGCACCATAGCCCCAAAACGTTTTATCTTTTTTATCAATAAACACAAACAAGGCGAGCGAAAGCAATACTGATAGGTAAATGGCATTAAGCTTTTGGGTGGCCAGTTCATGGTAAAAAAACACCTCTATATTACCAGTGTCTGCATACCGTATAATGGCCCGAATTACAAAGTAAACGGCAAAAAGGCACATACAGATACCATAGTTTTTAAGTACATCGCTCACGCTCCTTTTAGCAAGGCTGCGGTTTAAATAAAATGCTACGGGAATGAATATCAGCGCCGACTCTTTACCCAGTGCCTTTAACGACTCTTTAAAGTTTATAGACCAGGACAGCGATATAACCATGAGCAAAAACAACAACACCGGAAGCAGCAAGGCCACACGTGCACTGTAGTTAGATTTATGTGCCGCAAGTATAGAGTACAGCACAAAAAAGATTATAGAAATGCTGTTGTACACATAACCCATGGGTATGGTAACAACAACAAGCGATAATAAAAACACCAAAAGCTTTTTACCCGGAGACAGGCCTATTCTTTTGAGTAACGCATTGCTCGAAAAATTGTAAATATTCGCCATTAATCTTATCCCAGTTAAAGTCGTGAACTATTGCATTGTAATTATTCTCTACCTTTTGCAGGTTCTCTTCCTTTTTAAGGGTAGTGAGCAGATGCGCTGCCTCCTGAGGGTTTGCAAAATAGTAAGCGTTATCTTTTAAGATCGCTTTATTAAAATCGTTATTATGAGCTATAATAAACGCATTAGATGCCATAGCCTCCAGCAAAGACGGGTTGGTACCCCCTACCGAATGCCCGTGGAAATACAACTTGCTGTAATAGCGAAGGTTGTTTAAGTAGCCTATGTTAAATATCCCGCCGGTAAACTTAATATTGGTATTAGCTGCGTATTTGGCTTTTAGGTATTCGCCATATTTTGTGGTATGGTTGCCCACCACAAGAAAAGGTGTAGGGTCGTTACCCTCTACTACGCCCTGCAATACCATATCTATATTATTCTCAGGCTCAAAACGGGCAATAATCATGTTATAGTTGCCTTTTTCTACGCCGTATTCCTTTAAAATAGCATCGTCGGGGTTGGTAAACGGATGTGCCCCATACGGTATGTACTGCGAATCTTTATTATATTTCTTTTTAAGGAACGATTGTATGCCCAATGAATCGGCAACAAGAAAATCGCTGCTGTTAGCAGCAAGCTTTTCGGCAAATTTTAAAAACTTTTGTACGGGTTTAGAATATTTAGAGCGTTTCCACTCCAGGCCATCCATATTAGTAATAATTACCGGCTTTTTAGGCAGTAAAAAATACCAAACCGAATTACTGGTATATCCCAATTGCAGTATTACGTCAAAATTGTGCTTGTGTGAGTCTTTAATGCAATTATAATCATAGATAAACTGTCCAAAAGTACCAAGCTTGTATTCCGGATCGTATTTATGGATAAGGTTAACCCCCTTAAAGGTTTTTTCCTGATATAGATGGTTGTGTGAGTTATAAACGTACACATTGTGCCCCTTATCGGCAAGGTATACCGAGAAATATTCGGCAAACTGCTCAAAACCACTATAATGGTTAGGTATACCACGGGTCCCTACAATAGCTATCTTCATTAAATTTTTCTTAATCGGGAACAAAAATAGGCATTTTTAGTCTTGCATAAAAACTGTTTGCTTTTATCGCAAGGCTAATTCATAGCCTTTAATAGTTTGGCTGGCTGTTTTTTCCCAAATATAATTTTCCAGTATCCTTTCTTTTAGTTCAGGGTTAAAAGGTGCAGCATAAGCCTCATCTATAGCTTTCCTGATGCTTGCCACGTTATCCGGCTCGCAATAGTATGCGTAATCTTTAAAATAATCCTCTGTATCGCCTTTTTTAGTAACAACAATGTTACAGCCCATTGCGGCAGCCTCTAAAGATGATAGCCCGGGGGTTTCCATCCAGCTTACTAACGCGTGCACTTTGGCTGCCTTATATAATTTTTTGAGTTGTTCGTGCGGCATAATACCTAAAAAATGAACATTACTGCCTGCAGCGGCATGCACCTGCTCTACGTATTTTTTTTGATTGGCCGACTCCTTGCCAACAAGTACCAATTGATAAGGCGAATCTTTAACCGCCTGTACTAAAGTAAGGGTAGATTTTCTGCCCTCTATGCGCGCAGCGCACAAAATGCAGTCTTTGTACTGGCTAAATTCGTTATCTAATACAGTAGTATCATCTGTAAAAACCTCTTTATCTATTGCATTAGGCACATTAAAGTAATTATAGCCTTTTAGCTTAAATTCTTTAGCCACACGCAGCATTTCTGAGTCAGAATTTGGTAAAAATACACTTGTATTGTCTACAATTTCTTTCATCATGCCATAATAGCCTTTAAAAAGCATTTTATAAACACCTTTATGCATCCTGCCTTCGGCCACATATTTTATAATGGTTTTTAGGTATCCTATCTGGTAAGGCGAAAGTACATTTGCCACATACTGAAAGAGGCCGCCCCTGGCTTTGCGCTCAAACTCGGTATACAGGCCATAAATGGTAGAAAGAACCACCTTTTTATTTTGCTTTTGGGCATTTTTAAGCTGTATGTATATATCTTGGGGCTCCATTAAATTAAACAGATGCACAAGGTCGTACCCGGTAAGATCTGGTTCGGGCTCTAAAGATATATCAACTATAACACCTTCTTTTTCAAGGTATTTTTTTGTTTTTTCCATCTGAACCAAATCGCCTCCGGGAGCTGTATACAGGTTTGCCCTGGACTGAAATAATACTTTCATTCGTCTTTTTTTAAGCATTGCAAATATAGTTTTAATTAGTAGCTTTACAGCCAATAATAACACTGCACGATTAATTTGCCTGATGAAAAACATTTTATTTCTTTTTGGTACACGCCCCGAAGCCATAAAAATGGCGCCTCTTGTTAAATCTTTTTCGCAGGATCCTGCTTTTACCGTTAAAGTGGCCATAACGGCACAGCACAGGGAAATGCTGGACCAGGTGCTTGTTTTTTTTGATATACAGCCCGATTACGACCTTAATGTAATGGTACATAACCAAACATTGCATGAGCTTACGGCAAACCTTATAGCCCGTATTACATCTGAAATATTGCTTAAAGAAAAATTTGACCTTGTTTTTGTGCAGGGTGATACCACTACGGTATTAGCGGCATCTTTAGCGGCATTTTACCAAAAAATTAAAATTGCCCATATTGAGGCAGGCTTAAGGAGCCATGATATGTACTCTCCTTTTCCTGAAGAAATGAACAGGGTACTTACATCCAGGCTGGCGGCTTTTCATTTTTGCCCTACGCCAACTGCTAAAGAAAACCTTATACAGGAAAATATTACCCAAAACATACATGTGGTGGGTAATACCGTTATAGATGCACTTTTTACAGGTTTAGAAACCATAAAACAAACCGGTGAAAGCCAAATTTTAAGTCATTTTGATGCTATAGATTTTAGCAAAAAAATAATTTTAGTTACCTGCCACCGCAGGGAAAATTTTGGCGAACCTTTTAATCATATATGCAGTGCCCTTTTAGAAATTGCCGATGCCTATAAAGACACGGTACAAATTGTTTACCCGGTACACCCTAACCCTAATATTAAAGAAATTGCACATAACCTCCTGGTAAGGGATAATATTAAACTGATAAAACCATTGGATTATCATGAGTTGATATGGATGATGGAAAAGAGCACGCTTATACTTACCGATTCTGGAGGGATACAAGAAGAAGCACCAAGCCTGGGCAAACCTGTACTGGTTATGAGGGAAGTTACTGAGCGTATGGAAGGCGTAGATGCAGGTACGGCTGTACTTGTAGGGTCTAACAGAGAAAAAATAGTAGCCCAAACCCTGCGCCTTTTAACCGATGCCGATTATTATGCCCTAATTGCTACGGCACAAAACCCTTATGGAGACGGCACAACAAGCCTACAGGTAAAAAATATTATTGCAAATGCGGCCTTTTAGCCTGCGCAAAATATAGGGCACCACCCAGTATAAATATTATAATATCCCTACCGTTATACACCCCAGATATGGTTAAGGTAGATATTAGGTATATAAGACCTATGGCAGATACCATAATTGTTTTTAAATTATTGGGCTTGTATATATAGCCATACCACCGGGCAAGCAAAAATAAATATAGTAAAATGCCTATTATACCTGTTTTGTAAAATACATACATATAGCCGTTATGCAGTTCCGAAATATATCGTACCCCTTTAGGCTCGCCCGTTAAGGGGGCATAAAATTTAAGGTTTATTAAAGAACCATGCCCTGTACCTATAATAAATGAAGAGGGTTGCTGTTTCATTAAAGCAAGCGCACGCGCTGCCTCATAGCCTCTCCAGTGGTCCCAGAGTGCCGCTAAATTTTCACGGTCTACCTGTCCTGCAAAAATTTCTTCGGGCGCCATTTTTAACTTGTATAAAAAACCCTCTAACCCCGGCTTACCCCTTTGTATATTGGCATTATCTAAAAATGCGTATAACATTATAAGCAGTACTGTAAATGCTCCTGCAATTCTTAGTGTAAGCGCAGTAATGCGCGTTAAACCATACATAGATACTACAAGTATACCCGCTACGATAATCATGGTTCTTGAAAAATACAGAACGCAGGATGCAAAAAGAAGTGCAATAAACAGTACGGTATAAGCCTTGGAAAATAAAGGTTTGCGTTCAAATTTTCTATAAAATATTAAAAGTATAAGTGCAAAAAGATCCAGGAAATTATCTTTTGTAAACTCCCGTATACTCTCTATGTTAGACCATGATTTTACCATGAATATTAAAATGAATGCGTGTATTGCTACCGATATCATTGCTGCTATTACAATACTTTTTATAAATAGATGAAAATTACCTATTCTTTTAAATAAAATATAGCCTAAAAATAGCCCGGTTAGAGGTTTTATAAAATGAAATACATCTTTTAAAATATCATACATTTTATACTTAAACACAACGGTGCTAATAAAGCCTACAGCCAATAACAATACAAGTGGCAAGATGTGCCACAAAAACTTTTTAGAGAAGCTTACATTGCCTATTAAAGCGCAAAAAGCAAGTGTTATAAGCTGTAAAAATACATTTGCCTTAAATGAAGGGAAATACAGCTGTAGTAAAACAAGCATTATAAATAAAGGCTGGTATATTTTTTCGGGGCGTATTATCATCTTAAACTATTTTCTTATTGTTTTTTTAAACCATTTAACAGTTTTATTAACCCCTAATGCCATAGTGCAAAGCTGTTTGTAAATGCCGTTGGTATGCTTATTAATATAGGTTTGTAAACCATTTACAATAAGATGGTCTTTAGAATTATTATATCCCACAAAATGTATGTAGCTATAGTGTGGTAAAAATATTCTTTTGTAGCCTTTATCAGCTATTTTTTTACAAAGGTCTACATCTTCAACATACATAAAATAATCCTTATCAAAACCTCCTATTTCATCATAAATGCGTTTAGGCATAATAATAAATGAACCACCAAGCCAGTCTACATTATAGCGTTCTTTTTTAAAGGTTCCGCTTTTAAATTCGGGGCCCATTAAAAACATATTCTTAATCCTGAAAAGATTAAACGGCGACGGAAAATTACCCGCAGCCTGCAGATAATGCTTATTCCCGTTAAGCATATTAATGCCTGCAGCCCCTACACTACTGTCATGCTTTATAATATCTAAAACCGGCAGTAAATTATCAAGCACAATAGTATCATTATTTATAAGCAGTAAATAGTTGCCCCTGGCCTTTGCTACAGCGGCGTTATTGCCACGACCAAAACCCAGGTTTTCTTTACTTTGTATAAGTACCACATCCGGGTAATTCTCTAAAATAAAGGCGCAGCTCGCATCGGGCGAATTGTTATCTATAACTACAATTTCATAGGTAATGCCTTGCAGTGTTTTTTGCAGTGACTCAAAACAATCCTTAAGGTATCTTAAACCGTTATAGTTAACAATAATTACTGACAGCTCTATATTCATAACCCTCTCCCTAAAATGTTTTATAATTATGCAAAAGTATAGAAACCCAGTTTCTTTTTAATGTAATGCACGCAAACCATGTTAAATAATACATTAGTTATAAGGCTGGCCATGGCCGACCCATTAATGCCATAACGTGGTATTAACGCAGCATTTAGTGCAACGTTTATTACAAAACCACCAATGGTTAGGTTTTGCAGTATTTTCTGATTGCCCGTCATGTTTAATATCTGATCTACATTACCTGTTGCGGCGTTAAGCATAAATCCGACCGATATGATTATAAGGGCTTGGTGCCCGCCACTAAAGTCTTTGCCAAAAAAAGTTAGTATAAAATCAGAAAAAAGTATTATCCCTAATACTAAGGGCACAGTTAAAACTATTATTAAGTGGGTGGTTTTTTTTACGGTTTTATGCAGCTCATGTAAATTGCCCTCGCTAAATAATGCTGCTATCCTTGGGGCGAGTACCACATTCATAGACATAATTACCAGCATGCCTAAGGATGCTACCTTGTAGGCGAGGTTGTAATGTCCCAGTTCTTCGGAAGATGTCATGGCGCCCAGCATAAAAACATCTGTCCAGTTAAGGAGGTACATCATGATACCGCTAAACATCATGGGCGATGAAAACTTTACCATTTGTCTTAACGAAACTGTTTCTATATCCGCCTTAGTGTGTCTTTTAAGGGCAAATAACAGCTCTATGGCTAAAACGCTGTAAACTGATATGGCATAAAACAGGAATGTATGGTGGCCAGGAACATTTTTAATAAAGAACAATAGTGCCAGCAATATAAAATTAGGCACCACGAACATAAAGATATTAAACTTAACAAAGTTACCTGTGCCTATAAAAAAATATAGCACAAACTCGTGCAGTACCATTGCCGGCACTGTTATGGCTGCTATAGCTATGTAACTGGTAAAAGCAGGATCGTTAAAAATATGAACGGCAATAAACTCAGAACCAAAAAAATAAATAACCAAAGGCACCAGCGCTATGGGTATAAGCAGTTTTAAGCCCTTTTTTAGCATGTGCTGGGAAAAAGGGTGGTTAATAGATTTTAAGCCAAGGTAACTCACTATAGCGTTTGGGAAGCCCAATGCGAATAACAACCCTGTAGCCTGTGCAAGCGTAAAGGCTAAGGAGTAACTGCCATACACGCCATCGCCATAGGTGTGGGTAATAATATAAATAACTAAAAAGTTTAACCCCAGCCCACCTATACGGAACATAAACGTAAGCCCGCCCGAAGCCATTAATTGCTTTAACGGATTAAAGGATTGTATGGCCCTATGTATCTTCTTTTTTATCAACTTATTGTTTTTGATGTAGGTACTATCTACTATACGAATTATATTATTTTACTGCAATTTTTTTATCTGTAAGTATAAATGCATCCTTTTTTGCCGCTTTGTTACTCACTATGATGCCCAATTTGTATTTACCTTTAGGCAGATCTGCCTTATTAACACGTATTTCAAAACCGGCATTATCGTAGTTAATACCATCGTTTAATGCTTGGGTAATATCTTTCCTGATGTTTGAATGGGTTTGAATGGTAAAATTTTCGTTTTCTCCCATAAATACTATCTTAACTACAGTTTTAGAGGCATTTATTCCTTTAATTGTGGCCCAACCGTTAATTACAACGTAATCATTCCCCTCAAGTACAGTTTCTAAATTAGATGGCAAAAGATCATCCTGAGGCGGTAATTTTTTTATCTTTTCTGGTTTATTAGCTAAAAAATTAACTGCCGGCCCAACTGTGGAATATGTAAATTGCCCTGCTTTATCTTTTATTGCAATGCCTAACACTACATCTTCTAACGACTCGCCATCAAGAATAATATCCGATGTAAAGCCCGAACTGTCAAGGTGCTCTTTTTTAAAAGCGGCATTAAGGTCAGGTCTCGCTACTTGTGTGGTTTTAGCAAGATATGTTTTACCACCGCTATTTATAGTTACAAAAACAGAGTCGCCGGTATTATTGTTTTTTTCTACCAGGTAGGCCCAGCCATTTACAACCATAGTGCTGTGGTTAACAGTAACGTTCTCTATATTAAAATTTATTTTACTATTATTCTGTATTAGGTCAATTGTATTTATTAAACTTAAACGTGGCTTAGTATACAATGCATTTACAGAGTCGCACAGCTTTTGTGCCTGTACCGTTTGGGCGCTAAGAGCTATATTTTTAGTTTTAGCATATAAAACATAGTAGCCATCCAGGTATAGTATGTTGAGAAGGTTTTTGTAAAGAGGTGCCTTAAATGCATCAAGGTATTGGGGGGTGGTTACATAAATTTCATCGGTATGTATAACAGCACCTTTTAAGTTATAGGTAAGCTCATCGGTAAAAATAGTATATGCTTTTCTGTTCTCTCTTGCGCTATAACCGGTGCTTATTGCATTGTGATTTTTTAGGGCAAGATAACACAGGTCCTGGTAATCCATATTGTTTAATAGGTGGTTGTTGTAGGGTGGGTAGGTAATAATGGTTTTAAAGTGGGGTAACAGAGCATTCCATTTCGCCTCGGTAAGGGGTGTAACATAGGTACCGCCTTCCAGTTTTCTAAGGGTAAGTAATGGCATTGTATCATACGCCTGTATGGCCATAACCACGACCAAAAAACTTATTTTTAACCAATTTGTAACCTTTGCCTTTACCAATATAAAAATAAAGAAAAACAGTATAAAGTAAAACGGCACCCAAAAAAACCTTCCACTGGCCCTAAAAATACCACCAAGCTTAATTAAAAATTTAGGGAACGGCAGTGTAAATAAAACCTCGCTGTTGTAACTAATTACATTGGTTACTGCAAAAATTGTAAAGCCTGCAGCTAATACAAATAGTGGCAATAATTGCTTATTATTTTTAAACCATTGTGCTACGTTACCTTTAAATATAAAGTATGCAAACGACACCACTATGAGCAGCATCATGCCAACGCCCAGATACGTATAACCTTCGTACTGCGCCGGATTAACCCACGGCATTTGGGGCAGTAAGCGGGAGAAACCCCCGGAGTTAAACAAACCGTTAAGGTTAAGGGCGTACAAGCCGTAAGCATCGCTAACCTCCAGCCTTTCGCCGTGCGAAAATGTAAGCATACCCAGTAAAAACCATACTACAATAATAGAAAAGCACGATAAAAAAGGATAAAGCAATGCCTGCTTTTTTGTAAGCAGCTTATCGTAAAAATAATGCTTTAAAGGCAGTATAAAGTTAAAGCCTACTACCATAACCGTTATATACGGATTGGTTAACGCGCTTAATGCTAATAAAATAACCTGGTCGCGGTTAATACGTACCACGTTGTTTTTGTTGGCAGCTTTTAAATAATAATATAATGATGCCAGTAAAAATCCATGGGCGCATAAGGCAGGATGCATACCCCTGAAAATTAATACCGGATTACTAACTATTAGCAACACACCTATTATGGTATATACCGGCTTAATATTATACAGGTTAAAAAGCTTTATGCTGTAATGGGCGGTAGTAAGATAACATAACAGCAACCAAAACCCTATATATTGAAAATCCTGTGGTAATAGTGCCGAAAATGGTTTGAACAAAAGGGCAAATAGTGGTATGCCATCCCAAAAACCTACATTAGTGCCCGATGGATAACACAACGCATCTATTTTACCTAACGGAAAGCCCCAAGGCTCATCACGGTAAAACGCCCAGCCCAAATAATGCTGACCCCAGTCGTGGCGTGCATCCAGCAGCCACTTAATGTTAACCGAGTTAACTATCTTTAAACCGTAGGTACAATGAAAAAACAGTACGGTAAGTACCATAATAATAGCGTAATATACCTTGCTGGCATTTTTCATCTATAGTTTGTATAAAGTGTATATTTCTTTTAATATTTTAAATGATGTTTTCCAGCCCAGCTTAGAGCCATCTACGTCTTTCCATTCTTTTAGCGGAAGTTCTTTACCTAATTTTAATAAGCCGCTTTTTTGCAGGCGTATAAATAGCTCAATATCAAAAAGCCACGAAGTATTAAAAGGCTTGCTAAATGCTACGGCTGCAATATGTGCCGGAAATATTTTTGCTCCGCATTGTGTATCATAAATACCCAGCTTAAATTTAAGGTTTACAATAGTTACAATAAACCGGCCTATTATGTGCCTGTAGGTTTTACGCTTTATATCAGAATTTAAAAGCAGTACCCTGGAGCCTATTATAAAATTCTGGGGCTTTTTATCTATCCATTGCAGCATCCTTATAGCTTCTTGCGCGGGAGTAGAAAAATCAGCATCAAAATAGCCTATATGAGTATACCCGCTATTTGCAAGCAGTGTATTTACTGAATTATAAATGGTATTGGCTTTGCCGCTGTTCTTTTTATAATCTATTACAAAGCACCGGCCCGGGTGTTGTGCAGCTATGCTGTTTAATACTGCCGTGGTGCCATCGGTACTGCCATCATTACATAAATAAACATCTGCCGTAGCATGTTGCAGCAATGCGGCTATCTTATCCTGCTCTATTCTTTTTTCCTCGTTATAGCAAGGGATAATTATGGCTACTTTTTGCATAAGCATTATAATGCTGCCCGGCGGCAGTAATAAATTTATCAGGTTATAAAATTTACAATGGCTTTAAGCTTTCTTCCCAATCAGGAATAGCAAGCCCAAAAACAGTTTTTATTTTTTGTTTATCCAGTACACTGTATACCGGCCTTTTTGCAGGCGTAGGAAATGCATGTGACAGTATGGGCTGTAAATTAATCTTTACATTATTTACCTCAAATATTTTCTTTGCAAAGCCATACCATGTACACTCCCCTTCTCCACTGTAATTATAAATACCAAATGCATTAAAACCGGGATGACTGGCAATGTGCTGTATTATATCTAAAATAGCTTGGGCAAGGTAGTTCGCATTAGTAGGCGTACCGATTTGATCGTTAACCACGTTTAGGGCATCACGTTCAGAAGCCAGCCTTAACATGGTTTTCATAAAATTATTCCCAAATTCTGAATATACCCATGATGTCCTCACGATGATGTAATTGCTAAACACATTAGCTATAGCCATTTCGCCATCGCGCTTAGTAGCGCCGTAAACACCCTGCGGGTTGGTGATATCATCTTCGGTATACGGTTTGGTACTGTTACCATCAAAAACAAAATCAGTACTTATGTGCACTAAAACAGCGTTGTGCTTTTTACAGGCTTCCGCCAGGTTTTTGGCTCCGGTTACGTTAATTGCATAGGCTTTATCCTGCTCGCTTTCGGCTTTATCTACTGCGGTATAGGCCGATGCATTAATACAAAAATCAGGCTGTACTTTAGTAAATATCGACTCAAGGCTATCGGCACTGGTAACATCAGCTTCTGCTGATGAGGCAAAATAAAACTGAACCTCAGGATGCTTTTGCGCCTGGGCCTGTAATGCCTGCCCTACCTGCCCCTGACCTCCTGTAACTAATACTACCATGCTTTTTTACTGTCTTTCAGGGTTGGCAATACTGTATCTTTATCAGATATTATAAGGTCGGCATCCGGCAAAGACCAGTCGATACCAATGGCAGGGTCGTTATAAATTATACCACCTTCCGACTCTTTATTGTAAAAATTATCACACTTATAAAAAAAGGTAGCGGTGTTGCTTAGCACTAAAAAGCCGTGTGCAAACCCTCGCGGAACAAACAGCTGCTTATTATTCTCGCCGGAAATCACAACTGCCACGTACTGACCATGGGTTTCAGATCCCGGGCGGATGTCTACCGCAATATCCAGTACTTCGCCCTCTATAACCCGTACAAGTTTTGCCTGGGCATGCTGCCCGGTTTGGTAATGCAGGCCACGCAAAACGCCTTTACTGCTATACGACTGGTTATCCTGTACAAAATGTGCCTTAATGCCTGTAGCTGCCTCAAAACGGGCCTCATTAAAGCTTTCCATAAAGTAGCCCCTCTCGTCCTTTATAACGTTGGGCTCTATTATAACACACCCGGAAAGTGCTGTTGGTGTAACAATCATTATCTTAATTATATATTTTGTGTTAAGGCTTTCCTGTTACGTACCTGGCGCTTGTAGTATGCTATTACAAACATTATAGCGCAAAACAAACCAACAAATACTATTGGATATACAAACATCATTAAACCGGTAAGTTTACTCTTATACCTTACATTCATCAAAGTAGCCATCTCTTTAATTGTGCTGGTAAAGTTTTCCTTGTCAACCAGGTACTTGTCTCTTTTACCAATCGTTCTTTCTTTGATGTTAATTATGTCGCCAAGATCTGTTTCGTTATGGTAATACGTTAAGTTATTGTTTGTGCTGCGCATAATTGTAGAAAAATCAATCAGCAGGTTATCCATTTGCTTTATAAGCGTATCGTTTTGAGAAAGTTTATAATCCAGGTTTTGCTGGTAGGCTTTTTGAATTTTATTAAAATACTCGTTAGAGTTAAGGTATTTTAAAATTGGTGCAACCACATCTTCTTCGGTTGTTTTACCACCTGTCCGTATAATAATTGTATGATATTTATAGTTTTTACTGGTAGAATGTTCCTTAAGAATGGCGTTTATATCGCCGCTTTCAGAAATCAGTTTAAACAGGTCAAACTTTTTATCGTTCATTTCATACGTTTCTACATCATCTACAAAATCATAAATATCTACTACAGGCTGCACTTCTATCTTAGCCAGTTTACCGGGATATTTTACGCCTAATTTTGCAAAATAATCAAGATCCTCCTCTCCAATCTTGTTGTTTAGTTTTTCTGCCTGCTTGTACAAGTACTCTACGCTTTTAAAGTTAGGAATTACAAGCACCTTATGTTCATAAGCCTCATCTAATGAGTCTTTATAAAAGCCATAGGCAAAACCAGCCACAGCGATAATAACGATAATAATGATGTGACGTTTAAAGAACATTATAAAGTCGAAAAAATAATCGTTGGCCTTTGTTGCAAAACCTTTTACTTTTTGGCCTACATAATGCAGGTCTACCTCATTGCTTGTATTTGTCTGATTGTCCATAGATAATTATTGGATATTGAATATTTGCTCTAAAATTTTTATAGTGATAAGGTATGTAGGCTTTACCCCTGCCGTACCAAGCCCGCCGGATGCCAGCGTGCTGCCGGTTTCCAGCGGATTATCGGATGCGTAGTAGGCATAACGTATTTTTACATCGGGTGTTATACTCTTGCGTATTTTTGATGCCGACTGTATGGCTTTTTGATAGTAGGCACCCTCCATCTCCAGGCCTATAACGCCCCAGGTGCTCTGGTTAAAAAATGTAAGCAAATCGCGGTTTTGTAACGATGTGCCCAGTACGGTTATCATTGGGCCTGCATAAATGGGTATGCCCTGGCCTTCCAGCATTTGCGCGGTAAGCTCGTTAGTAAATGGGTAATTATCGCCGGTACCCTCGTTAATGTGGGCAGACGGTATCATGATATCGCCCTTGTTACCTTCTAATATACCCGCCTTGCCCATTATAGAGACCGACTGTACGTTTAGAAACGTTTTGCTGCCGCTTTCCTTATAGGGTTTAAGGAGCTCGTCTATAGTTTCGTAAGCCTGCTCGCCAAAGGCGTAATCCATAACCACGATGATGGGTTTGTCATCGCCCATGTTTGCAGTTGGGAAAGCCGTTTGTGCAAAGTCTATCTTAGCGGTATCAAAAATCTGTACGTCTATATTAGTACCCGATGTATCGGGCATATACACCATGCCGTTTTTAAGCGCCGCCTCCTGAACCTTATCGCGGAACGGGTTGTTACCGGTTTTGCTCAGTTCTTCAAAAATATAAAAATCGGTCTTATCTTTAAATTTGGCCTTTAAAAGCGGCGGAGCAAATAGCGAGTTCATAACGCTGTGCATGTTAGCGCTTATAATATGTATAGGACGCTCTAACAGCCCGTTTTGCTTTAAGACGGCCTTTATGTTGTCGGCCCAAATTTCGCCGTGTATGTGGTGCCCAAGGCGTTCCTGTAATATGTTGCTAAAGGTAACGGTGCGCTTAGGCCCACCCATAGCCTCTTCTATTGCCAGTTTGCCCAGCCAGTAGATGATGTGCAAAAATCGGTCCGGTGCTGTACTGGTGGCAAAAGCATCATAAATATCGGTAATTTCAGAAAATGTCCTCGATAAGATATTTGATACGTGTGATATGGCCTGCTCACGCTCCTCAAGCGTTAACGGCTCCTGGGTAGCGATGATCTGTTCAAGCTTTATCCAGTCGCGGGCTATTTCACCATTATCATCTATCAAGACCCTGTTCTTTATTTTTTGCGATTCGATAAAAATAAAGGTAAGGTGGGTAAGTATGTCGTAAATGTCGCTGCGGCCGCGGGTAATTTCCACGTTCATCTGCTCATCGTCTATACGGTAGCAGTTGCGCTTGCGCTTGGGCGGAACAATGGCCTTAAAATGCGATTTGGAGTAGCCTTCGTCTGATGTCAAGTTAATAAACCTACACTGCTCTATGCCTACAGGCAGGCGTTCTATAACATAGAGTAAACCATTAAGCTCGGCTTTCTCTTCGGCAATAGAGCCATAAATTTCAGGGCGGAGTGACAGCAATGCTTCGCGAAGCGTATCGCCCGAAACCCCCATGGGCTTATAGAACCCGCGGTTAAACAGGTGCCTCATGGTAATATACAGGCGCTCTATGGCCGCAGAAGATTCCTGTGCCCGCGAGCGTGATATGTTCTTAATTCCCTGCATAGTTAATTTTACCGCAAATGTAAGTTTTTTATTTTTTAACCGAAACCTTTAACAATGCGCCTTTAGCGGCTGTATAGCGCATGATTTTGCAGGGCTACCCTGCAAAGACGCAAAAAAACAGCAATGGTTGCTTTACAAATGCTGTTATTTTAAGGCATCGGCAATTTTACGGTCGTTGCTAAGGCGGGGCAGCTTGTTTTGCCCGCCCAGCTTACCAATAGATTTCATATACTCTTGGAAGCCGTTCTTACTCACTTTGGTAATAATTAGTGTGCGAAGTACGCTGCCGGCAATAAGATCGTCATAATACACATTCTGTTTACGCATGGCGGTATCTATAGCGAGGGCAAAGATTTCGATATCTTCAGGCTCGGTTTCAAATTCTATAAACCACTCATGGTATGGCAGCCCGGCTTCGGGTGTTATTTGCGGGGCAACGGTAAACTCGTTTACGGTAACGTTGGTTCCTGCAACGGCCTGGTTTAGGGCGCTTTCTACCTCTTTGCTTATAACATGCTCGCCAAAAGCCGATATGTAATGTTTTATCCTGCCGGTTACCACCACCCTATAGGGGAAAGTTGACGTAAATGCAATGGTATCGCCAATGTTATAGGCCCATAACCCGGCATTGGTAGAGATAATGAGCGCGTAGTTTACACCTACCTCAACTTCGCCAATGGTATAGCGACGCGGATTATTGGTAAAAAAGTCATCGGCTTTTATAAATTCATAAAAAATGCCTGCGTTAAGCAGCAGCAGCATTCCTTTTTCGGACTGCGAATCCTGGTAGGCAAAAAATCCTTCCGATGCCGGGAACAGTTCTATACTGTTTACTCTGCGGCCAATAAGGCTTTCAAATTTAGCACGGTACGGCTCGTAGTTTACGCCGCCGTATATAAACAGGTTAAAGTTCTTAAAGATATCGCCCACGGGCTTGTTGCCTTTTTGCTGCAACTTTTCAAAATACATTTGTACCCAGCTTGGTATGCCCGATATTACCTGCATATCTTCATTATACGTTTCTTCTACAATGGCATCTACCTTGGTTTCCCAGTCGTCTATAACATTGGTTTCCCAACTGGGCATGCGGTTTTTTTGAAGGTAGGCCGGTACAAAATGGGCTACGATACCGCTAAGGCGGCCAAATTTAATACCGTGTTTTTCATCGAGTTCAGGGCTGCCCTGTAAAAAGATCATCTTGCCGTCTACAAAAGCCGACTTTCCGGTTTCGTGTATGTAGGCCAGTATGGCATTGCGCGCCGCTTCTATATGGTAGGGCATGCTCTCCTTAGTAAGCGGAATGTACTTGGCCCCGCTTGTAGTACCCGATGTTTTGGCAAAGTACAGCGGCTTGCCCGGCCACAGTACATTTTCTTCGCCATGCACTACGCGGTCTACGTAGGTTTTAAGTGCCTCGTAATCGCGTACGGGCACTTTGGCAGCATAATCAGCATAAGATGTTATTCCTTCAAAACCGTGGTCTTTACCAAATTGGGTATCTTTTGCGGCAGCCAGTAATTTTTTAAAGACTTTTTGCTGCGTTTCTACAGGGTTTTGTGCCCATTTTTGGGTTTTACCATGAATAATGGCAGCGAATATTTTTGCACCAAATGTTTTTAACGACATGGCTGGTAGTATTTAGGTGTGTTAATCTTTTGATAGCGATAAAGCTATCGTATGCTTGGCGTATACGCTTAATCGAAATCAATGAACTGGGTTGGGTTTATAGGGTAGCCGTCTTTCCAAAGCTCAAAATGCAATTGAGCACCCGCTGCCTGGCTGCCTGTAGTGCCTGCAAGGCCTATAACCTCGCCGCTGCGCACAATATCGCCCTGCTCTTTAGTAAGCGATGCCACTTTTTTGTAAACCGATATTATACCATCGTTATGGCGGATGATTATTACGTTGCCGTAGGTAGGCGTCCAGTCGGCCAACACTACCGTTCCGGCGGCAATAGCCTTAACAGGCGTGTTGTTTGCCAATGCTATCTCCAACGCAAAATGCTTTTGTGCAGGGTTGTACGGCTGTGTAATGTGCCCCTGTACCGGAGCAAAAAGCACCACGTTTACTTTTGGTTTGGCCTTTTCAAACAGGTTGTATTTATCTTCCAGGGCTACCTCTTCGCGAAGTTTCATGTCGGCCTCACTGGGTTTCATGTCGTCTTCGGTAAGTTCTTTCTGGTCGGCAGGCTTTATAGAGTCGCGGCTCAGGTGGCTGCGGTCCAGCTCTCCGGTAAGTACTTTTTTGACTGATGCCAGGTACATCTCATTTTCCTGTATAACCTTTATTAGCGAGTCGGACTTTGTGGCGTTAGCCGTGGCTTCGCGCTTAAGTTTTGTAGAGGCATAACCCGGTATGTATTCCCTTAATGGGGTAAAGGCTATAATGTAGGTAACAAGCGCTATCATTACAATACTTATGCTTGTAATGCCCACAAAAACATTCATAAGGTTGAGCCTTAGCGAAAAAATCTCTTCAAATGTATCTTCATTAAGTATTACCAGGCGGTTCTTGGTCAACAACTTTTTCCTGATAATTTGCTTTTTAAGCCTCTTTGCCGACATAATAACGGTTTAATTGACAAATATAGTAATCCTGCCCTATTTATCCCTGATTTGTTGCCCCTAAACATTACAGGAGTTAAGGGCATCTTAAAAATTTTATTTTATTTAACGCAAACCATAATCAAATAATTGTCGTAAATAGTAACAGGAACTTATTTTATATTTAACTTTGTTCGATAATTAAAACTTTTTGTCATGGGTAGATTTGGTGTAACTGAATGGATACTGGTAATTGCAGTTGTGTTACTTCTTTTTGGAGGTAAAAAAATTCCTGAATTAATGAAAGGGCTTGGATCTGGTATTAAGGAATTTAAAAACGCAGCTAAAGAAGGTAGTGATGAGCAGTCTGCGGCTAAAAAACAGACAGCCACAGAAGAAAATAAATTATAATACTTTTATTATAAAGATATCAAACCCCTTTATGGCGCTGCCTAAAGGGGTTTTTGGTATGGTGTAATCTATAGCTCAAATTGTTTAATGATAATTTATTTTGCTGTGGACTTTAAATCTTTTGAAACCGAACGCCTGCTGCTTGTGCCAACATCTGTAGATGATGCGGCTTTTATTTTAGAATTGCTCAATTCGCCAAAATGGATACAGTTTATTGGCGACAGGAATGTTACAACCCCCGAGGAAGCTAAAGCCTACATAGAAAACCGTATGATGCCGCAGCTCCACCGGCTGGGCTATGGCAATTATACGATATTACGTAAGCATGACAGAGCTAAAATAGGCTCGTGCGGGTTGTATGACCGCGAAGGCCTTGATGGTATTGATATTGGTTTTGCCCTGCTACCCGCCTTTGAAAAACTGGGCTATGCTTTTGAAGCCGTGAACCGGATTAAAGAATTCGCCGTTAACGACTTACACCTTAGCCAAATCAGCGGTATTACCACTAAAGATAATATATCATCCCAAAACCTGCTTGTAAAAATTGGGCTCCGGTTTGAAAAATACGTTACCATACCTAATGACACCGAGGAGTTGTGTTTGTATGTGTGGAAGGGTTAATTTTGGGATCTGTGGATTTGGTTGACTACAACGGGTACATGTTTAACGTCATCACGAGCGCAGCTTGCGGAGCGCGGTGATCCCACTCGAAAAACATATTGTAGTGCTACAAGTGGGATCGCTTCGTCGTGCCTCCTAGCGAGGACGGTGCGTGAAAAACTTAATTTAACAGTACCCGTTGCCGTCATCACGAGCGAAGTGCAACGGAGCGCGGTGATCCCACTCGGGAAAGCTATTTTATAAATGGTTTTCAATTTCAAAGTATAAATCTTTCCATTCCGGATTTATACTAACAATAAGCCCAACCTTCTTCGCTTTCGAGCCCGCTTTGAGTTGCTTTTCACGCGTAATGGCATCTTCAATCATTTGAAAAGTTTCAAAGTAAACTAATTTATTCAGGTTAAATCTGGCAGAAAACGAATTGATGTGGCGCTTTTCTTTATGCTCTTTAATACGTTGATGTAAATCAGATGTTACACCAATATACAATGTTGTATTGTATTCATTTGTAATGATATAAACATAACCGGGCTTCATAATATATTGTATTACTTAATTTGATGGGATCGCTTCGTCATGCCTCCTCGCGAGGACGGTGCGGGAAAAAGGCTGACTTTATTTGGTGCTTATATCCATGCTCTGATCACGAGCGAAGTGCAACGGAGCGTGGTGATCCCACTCAGTAGTAGCTGTACCCGCGCTACGAGAAGGATCGCTTTATTGTGCCTCCTCGCGAGGACGGCGCGTGAAAAACGTTACGGTTAAAACCAACCACCATAATAATGGGATCGCTTCGTCGTGCCTCCTTGCGAGGACGGTGCGTGAAGAATAATATATCAAATAACCAAATCCACGAATCAACAAATCCACCTTATAAGATCATTGTAAGTTGAATTCTTTTGCGCTGTTCGTCTACCTCAACCACTTTTACCTGCACATGCTGGTGTAACTTCACAACTTCGTTAACGTCGCTTACAAAGCCTTCTTTAAGCTGAGAGATGTGTACCAAGCCACTTTCTTTAATGCCCATATCTACAAAGCAGCCAAAGTTGGTTATGTTGTTTACAATGCCCGGCAATATCATACCCGTGCGCAGGTCGGCAATTGACTTAACGTTAGGGTCAAATTCAAACACTTTGGCGGCTTTACGGGGATCTAAGCCCGGTTTTTCGAGTTCTTTTAAAATATCTTTTAAGCCAAGCTGACCAATTTCTGCCGTTACGTAGCTTGCCACGTTTACTTTGGCAATGGCCTCTTTGTTAGATATCAGGTCGGATGGCTTAAGTTTTAAATCCTTAGCAATTTTTTCTACAATGGGGTAGGCTTCCGGGTGAACGGCGCTATTATCCAGCGGATTTTTACCGTTAGGGATACGGATGAACGCCGCCGCCTGCTGGTAGGCCTTCTCCCCTAGCCTTGGCACTTTTTTAAGCTGCTTACGGTCTTCAAACGGGCCGTTCTCGCTCCTATATGCCACGATATTCTCAGCCAGCTTTTCGCCAATGCCGGATACATACCCCAACAACGACTTACTCGCGGTATTAATGTTTACCCCCACCGAGTTTACGCAGCGCATAACCACGGTATCCAGTTCGTCTTTAAGGTTACCCTGGTCTACATCGTGCTGGTACTGCCCTACCCCAATGGCTTTCGGGTCTATCTTAACCAGTTCGGCAAGCGGGTCGCTCAGCCTACGGCCGATAGATACGGCTCCCCTAACGGTAACATCGTATTTTGGAAATTCGTCCCTGGCAATTTTAGACGCCGAATATACCGATGCCCCTGCCTCGCTTACCACAAAAACCTGCGGCGGCGTATCAAAAGCTATTTTTTTAATGAAATGCTCTGTTTCGCGGCTTGCTGTACCGTTACCAATAGATATGGCATCTATTTTATAAGCGTTTACCATAGAGCGGATCTTTTTCATGGCAATGGCGCTCTCGTTTTGCGGCGCATGCGGAAAAATGGTTTCGTTATAGAGCAGGTCGCCTTTTTCGTCCAGGCATACAATTTTACAGCCGCTCCTGAAACCCGGGTCGATCGCCAGGATGCGCTTGGCACCCAACGGCGGCGCTAATAAGAGCTGACCCAAATTACCGGCAAATACCTGTATGGCAACTGCATCGGCCTTGGCTTTGGCTTCCAGCAGCACTTCGTTAGAAATTGCCGGCGCCAACAGGCGCTTGTAACTATCGTCGATAGCTTTTTTAAGGTGTACCGATGTTTCTTTTTTGTTCTTGATGATGGCTTCGTCCATCAGGTCGAGGGCCTCTTCGCTATCAATATCGACCTTAAATTTTATTATGCCCTCGTTCTCTGCGCGAAGCATGGCCAGCAACCTGTGCGACGGCGCTTTGGCAAGGTTCTCGCTCCAGTCGAGGTATTGCTCAAATTTTTTGGCCTTCTCCGGGTCGGCGGTTTTAACGGCCTTGGTGGTAATGGCCGCTTTGCGGCCAAAAATGCGGCGCAGGCTCTTGCGGATGTACACGTTCTCGTTAATCCATTCGGCAATAATATCGCGGGCTCCTTGTAGTGCCTCGTCTTCGTTACCTACCTTATCGTTTAGGTATTTGGCGGCAATAAAATCGATATCATCGGCATTCTGACCCATAATTATCTTTGCCAGTGGCTCCAGCCCTTTTTCGCGGGCGGCATCGGCGCGGGTTTTCTTTTTCTTTTTGTAGGGCAGGTACAGGTCTTCGATCTCGGTAAGGTCGAAACTGGCTGTTATTTTCTGGTTTAATTCGGGCCTAAGGGCGTTTTGTTCGGCAATGCTTTTAAGTATGGCGTCTTTGCGTTTTGTAATGGCATCATACGCTTGGCTAAGCTTGGCAATTTGCTCTATAACCACCTCGTCCAGATTGCCGGTCATGTCCTTTCTATAACGGGCAATAAAGGGTATGGTACAGTCGTCGGAAAGGAGCTGAACCGTGTTCTCTATGCTTTTTTGCGGCGCAGCAACCTGGCCCAGTATGTATTGTATGTTTGTCATGGCTTGTAAAATAAGGGATACAAATATGCCAATTTAATTGGAGTTATTGGAATGTTTTTTAGGTGGGATTTTTTTGTAGGTTAGAGGCTAATTTAATTTCGATGAAAAAAGTAAAAGATTATAATAAAGATTTAAGAAGTAACATCCTAATTAGTTCAATCAGGGTTGAAGAAGCTGCGTCAAATGTTTTAGTATATCTTTTCAGGACAATTAAACCCGACTCAAAGACTCTTGGAAATAAATCTAGTAGTCTATCGTTGAAAAATAAAATTGACCTCTTATATGATTTGGAAGATATTGAAAAAGCTGATTATGCAGGAATGATTAAGTTTATGGAAATTAGGAATCAGTTTATACATAATCCAAATTGCAGTTGTTTTTTGGATTTATCCAAAGACTTTCCAGAAGGTTTAAAATATTTAAAGACAAATTATCCTGTACAAGAAAATAATGCGGAAATAATGTATCAGACGTCTTTTTTCAATCTGTGGAAAAGTGTTCTTGGTAAGCTCATCTTGTTAAAATTTGAATATAGTAAAGGTGCTGAGGAAGAAATGAAAAGGTTTGTTAACTCTCAATCAGTTATGAAATTTAATGAAATATGTAATCTCGCTATAGAAAACTGGAAAAAGAGAAAATCGGAAGATGAAAATATACCTTTTTTAGGCTACACTTTTGATCAATTACAACACGAAATACAAGTTTTCACAAATCAGCTTCAATATGATTTACTTGATGAACAAATTAAAGTTCTAGACTCTATAGATGATAATAAAATAGTAGCTAAAGATATATACAGACGAAAGATTAGTATTATTGAAGAATTAAAAAAGACAGAACTTAAACATTAGTAAATTCTGTAGTATATAATTTCCAAGCAAATAGTGCAACATCACGCTCGTACCCAAACTAAATTATAAGGCACGGGCAAGATGCCCGCGCCAGCTCTTTTTCTACTATCTCACAAACCTAATCGGTGCCCAGTAAAAGTTTTTAAGGGTGCCAGTTTTTATACGTATCGCCACGTAAATAGGGTAGAAGAAGTTAATGGCATACAGTACTATTGTAGCATAAGCAAAGCCATTATAAAATTCGCCTTTCAAAATTTTTGATGTAACATAGATACCAAATACTATATTGGTAACTATCGCCCACACTATTTGGAAGTTTAAAATATTGGAACCTTGATTATGCACCTCAACAATCCTGTCGCGTTTGTTGAGCCATAAAATAAGTGGCAGGATAATGTTGCCAAAGGGTATTAACACGCCCCCCAGTACCGAAAGGTGCAGGTACATAATGTAGCTTTTGTCTTCTATCTTACCGTAATCAAGTATGTCTTCTATGTTTATGCCCAAGGCGGTACAGATGCCGCTCAGGGTGTTGCCGCGGGGTTCGGTTTCGTCTTTTTCTATACGCTGTAAGGTGCGCAAATTTATTTTAGAAAGGTCGGATAACTCCTCTTGCGTTAGCCCTTTTTGTTTCCTGATCCCACTAATTTTTTTGCCAATGGTTGTCATAATGATTTTGTTTAAAAGTTTAGGCAAAATTACCGCCGCAGCTATGCCCGTTGTAGCGGTTTTGCTACGGCATTTTTACGGCATTTGTGCCTAAAGCCTGTAAATAAAGGGTTTTTGTTTCCTTATTTACATTTAAAACAAAGATGAGAAAAAAAATTTACCACAAAGGCACAAAGGATTTTTCACGAAGTTTCACAAAGGTTTTTGCTAACTATTAACAACTTATTGCCTTACAAAGAACAGGAGGCTGTGTATAATTTTGTGGAAAACGCATATAAAAATTCCGCCCATGAGGCGGAATTTTTATGATAATTAGCTAAATACTTAGCACGACATTTTATCAACCCTTGTTTGGTGGCGGCCACCTTCAAAAGGGGTATCAAGAAAAGTATCCACCATTTCTATAGCCTGTTGTATGGATGTATAGCGTGCCGGGATGCTTATAATATTTGCATTATTGTGTTGGCGCGCAAGCGCCGAAATTTCTTTGGTCCAGCACAGGGCCGCCCTGATTTTTTGGTGTTTGTTGGCCGTAATGGCAGCACCGTTTCCGCTTCCGCAAATGATGATGCCAAGATCTACCGCACCATTCTCTACATCGGTGGCAACCGGGTGTACAAAATCAGGATAGTCTACACTATCGGTAGTATCGGTACCATGGTTTATCACTTCAATACCTTTTGCTTCAAGATGTTTTACAATGGCTTTTTTATAGTCAGGCCCGGCGTGGTCGTTACCAATAGAAATTTTCATAAAAATGTGTGTTATTTTGCAGTACAAAGGTATCAAACAAACTGTAATACAGCAATAAAGAGGGCAATTTTAATGCTTTACAGGTAGGTGCACGTGCGTTTAAGATACTATAAAAACTGTTAAAAAACTACATTGTTAGTAACTATTGAAAGCCATTGAAAACAAAGGAGATAAGAATTAACCAACTTTGTTGATAACTATACAATCAAAAAAGAAAGATTTTTTGCCATCGTAAGCTAATTTTTATAATGCAAAACGTAAATCAATCCTGCAACTTTATTTTTAGAATTTTGCTTAGAAGTTATCAGACCCTGAGTAGGATTTATTAACACAAATTAACAAAGGTTTTAGTGAACATTTTTAATGTAAATAACCTTTTAACCATTGTTAATAAGTGTTGGCGAAAATTACGAAAACAACTCATTTATATTTGTTTACATTCTCTTAACATTGTTGAAACATTTGTATAAAATTGTATAACTGCCAATACAGCGATTATCGTAAAAAGTTATACCGGTTATTAACACGCTATAATAACCACCATAAATTTTATAAATTTTAAAAAAAAGAATTGTTGTTATTAATAAGTGTTGATAACAATTTTGAAGATTGAATTTTTTTCAGACAATTTTTAAATTGTTGTCTTTGTCAAATGCTGTAAGGATGCGGTTTACTGTATCAAGGTCGTTGGGGTGTACTTTAAGTTTAATGCCACCCAGGGCGTGGGCATACATGGGTACAACGGTTAGCATGGTTTCGTTTTCAAAGTAAAACTGCAGGCCGGCATCCTGTAATATGTGTTTTAGTATGGCAATTTCATGCGGGTAGGTAAAAACTGCTGCTGTTATAAATTGTTTCATGTCAGCATATTATTAAGTAATATATGTATAAATGTAGCCATTTAAAAGTTATTATTTCATTAAAGGGGCTTACAAATCTATTTGTTATTTGTAAATTTCAGCATTATTTTAAAAAATGTATGAGTAAGAGAAACGGAAAACCGTCGGCAAAAAAGGAAAAAGACTTTTCTGCAAAAATTTATAAGATACTCGCTAAAGATCCCAATAAATCATTTAATTACAAGCAAATAGCAGCAGTGCTGGAGCTTACCGACACCCAGAGCAGGAACGAGATCATAAAAGAACTTAAGCTGCTGGCCGGAAGGGAAAAGATTGAGGAGATAGAAAAAGGCAAGTATACTGTAGTATCTAAAGCTGACTATGTAGAAGGAAAGATTGACATGACCAGCAGGAAAACAGCCTATTTTGTTTCGCCTGAGCTGGAAGAAGATGTATTTATACCCACCAATAACCTTAACAAAGCCCTTGATAAAGATAAGGTTAAGGTATATATATACAACAGGAGAAAGGGCAGGAGGCCCGAAGGTGAGGTTGTTGAAGTAATTGAACGATTTAAAACAGAGTTTGTAGGCGTTATAGACATACAAAAGAATTTTGCTTTTGTAAGTACGGCCAATGCAAAAATGTATACCGATATTTTTATCCCTAAGAACAAACTGGGCAATGCCGAGAACGGTGATGTTGTGCTTGTTAAGATGGACGACTGGCCTGCTAAAGCCGACAGCCCTTTTGGTGAAGTGATCCGTGTACTGGGCCGCCCGGGAGAACACAATACCGAAATTCATGCGATATTGGCCGAATATGGTTTACCGTATGATTTTCCTATTGATGTAGAGGTATTTGCACAAAAAATTGATACTGAGATTCATCCGGAAGAGATTGCAAGGCGAAGGGATATGCGTAATGTATTAACCTTTACGATTGACCCGAAGGATGCCAAGGATTTTGATGATGCGCTATCGTTCCAAAAACTGGAGAACGGTAATTATGAAGTAGGTATTCATATTGCAGATGTATCGTACTACCTGCAGGAAGGTACCATACTGGACGCCGAAGCTTACCAAAGGGCAACATCGGTTTACCTGGTAGACAGGGTAGTACCCATGCTTCCGGAAGTACTGAGTAACTTTGCGTGTTCATTGCGTCCAAATGAAGAGAAATATACGTTCTCTGCCATATTTGAGATCAGTGAAAATGCAGAGGTAAGAAACCAGTGGTTTGGCCGTACGGTTATATATTCCGACCAGCGTTTTGCTTATGAAGAAGCACAGCATATTATAGAAACCGAAGGCAATACCATACCGGCTGAAATATCCTTAACCGGTGCTGAGTATACCGTTTCGCCCGAAATTCAGTTCGCTACCTTAAAGCTTAATGAGTTATCTAAAGTACTTCGTAAAAAGAGGATGGCTAATGGTGCCATATCTTTTGATAAGGTAGAGGTTAAATTCAACCTTAACGAAGCCGCAGAGCCTATAGGTGTGTTCTTTAAAGTGGCTAAGGATGCCAATCACCTTATTGAGGAATTTATGCTTTTAGCCAACCGTAAGGTGGCTGAATTTATTGGTAAACAAAAACCTAAGAAAACATTTGTATACCGTATTCACGATGAGCCTGACCAAGATAAGCTTATTAACCTGCAAACGGTTATATCTAAGTTTGGTTATAAGATCGACTTTAAATCTAAGGGCGATATATCAAAATCGTTGAATAACTTACTAACTGAAGTTCAGGGTAAAAAAGAGCAGAACCTTGTAGATACCCTTGCCATAAGAACCATGAGCAAGGCTAAATATTCAACAGAGAACATAGGGCACTATGGGCTTGCGTTTGATTACTATTCGCATTTTACATCGCCCATACGCCGTTACCCGGATGTTATGGCACATAGATTGTTACAGCATTACCTGGACGGAGGCGCATCGGTAGATGAAGAGGTGTACGAAGAGCAGTGTAACCACTCTTCTAACATGGAAGGGCTGGCTGCCAATGCAGAGCGTGACAGTATTAAGTACATGCAGGTTAAATACATGCTGGACCATAAGGACGAAGAATTCCTTGGGGTTATATCGGGCGTTACTGAGTGGGGTATTTATGTAGAGATTGTATCGAACAAGTGTGAGGGTATGTGCCGCATACGCGAAATTAAAGATGACTACTACACATTTGACGAAAAACAGTATGCCTTGGTAGGGGAGGTTACTAAAACGCTCTTACAGCTGGGCGACGAGGTTTTTGTTAAAGTTAAAAATGCCGACCTGGTTAAAAAACAGCTCGACTTTACCTACCTGCGTAAAAACGAATAGTAAAAATTGCGTTTTGTATAGAATCTCAAAGTCCGAAAGTGAAATATTAAGCGTTTTTTATCGTCTTTAAGACGAATTAGAATATCATCAAATAATCAAAAATAAATTCAAAAATGAAAAAAGTAATTTTAATAGCCTTTTTAGGTGTAAGCCAGTTTATAGCGGCACAGGTAACTAAAAACCTGGGCGATTTTAGTACTGTACGTGTATTTGATAAAATTAACGTTACCCTGGTTAAGAGCACTGAAAATAAGATAGTTTTAAGGGGCGAAGGCTCTAATGATGTAGAGGTAGTTACTAAAAACAACGACCTTAAAATACGTATGAAGCTTACCAAGATACTTCAGGGTGAGAACATTGACGCTACCGTTTACTACAAAAGCGTAGATGTGGTAGAAGCCAGCGAAGGTGCATATGTAGGATCGTCTGACACCTTTAAAAGCACTGCTTTTGAGGTAAATGCTAAAGAAGGTTCTACTATCAAATTAAACTTTGAGGTTCAGAAACTTAAGTCGAAAGCAGCATCTGGCGGTATACTGGAGTTAACGGGATCGGCTGATAACCATGCTGCTACGGTAACATCGGGTGGTATCTTAAAAGCTAAAAGTCTCGAAACAAAACAAACTACCGTAGGCATTACCGCAGGTGGAGAAGCCGATGTGTATGCCTCTGATTTTGTGGATGCTAAAACCACTGCCGGTGGTACTATAGATGTTTTTGGATCGCCAAAACAGGTTAACCAGAAAACATCGGCCGGTGGGAAAATAAACGTTATTAAATAATACTTTTTATCGTAACAATACAGTAGTAACCTCTTAAGATACAATTCTTAAGAGGTTTTTTTTTTGAGCAAAACTGTAACGTTCAAAAAAAAGTGCAGTCTTTACCATGAACAAATTAATCATACTAAACATTATTACTCATGAAAGCATTATACGTAACAGCAGCCCTGGCTGTATTTAGCCTGGCTTCAGCCCAAAAAACGACTGATCTTAAACCTTTTAAAAGCCTTACTATAGGGCCTGATGTTAAGGTTAAACTGGTACAATCTAAAGAAAATAAGCTTGTTATAGAAAGCGGTGAAGAAGAGGAACTACAGATAAATAATGCCGGTGGAACCCTTTCACTTAACGGCCCTGACCTTAGGCTGACCTTGTATTATAAAGATGTACTGGAAAATATCTCCTTACAGGCAGATGCTGAAATTGAGGGAGGTGATGAAATAAAATCGAATAACCTAAACATTAAGGCCAATGCAGATGCAAAAGTAAACCTTAAGATAAATGTAAAAAAACTGAATACAGAAGCTGATTCTGATGCACAAATAACCCTTACCGGTAAAGCTAAAGATCATGCTGTAACGCTATCATCTGATGCACAATTACATGCGAAAAGCCTGGTTACTGAAAATACTAATGTAGAGCTGTCATCTGATGCTACGGCAGATATTACCGTAAAAGACACTGTGAATGCTACTGCATCGTCTGACGCTTCACTTAAAATATACGGCAACCCTAAAAAAGTAAACGAGGTTAAAGGAGATGATGCTAAAATAGAGCTTGTTAAATAACCCTTTTCAGTTAAATAAAATGTAATTATTAAGGCCTTTTTTTAATTTAAATTTAAAATGGTAACTTGCAGTCACTAAACGCAATTAATGTTACACGATATTTTAAAGGCCATTCCGTTAGGATTTTTTTTAAGCGTAATGCCGGGTGCAGTTTTTTTTGTATTGCTGGAAACCAGCGTACTAAAAGGCTTTAAAGCGGCTATTGCTTTTGATCTTGGTGCGGTTACATCTGATGTTGTTTTTATACTTATAGCTTATTTTAGCAGCTATAAATTAC
Source organism: Flavobacterium zepuense (assembly GCF_007097145.1). Lineage (GTDB taxonomy): Bacteria > Bacteroidota > Bacteroidia > Flavobacteriales > Flavobacteriaceae > Flavobacterium > Flavobacterium zepuense. Next base: position 57,231 of record NZ_VJVZ01000014.1, read on the forward strand.
TAGAAAAGATTAAAGATGAGCCGGGACTCTTTATTTTTGGAGGCATTATTATGCTTACCTACGGTATTATATCGTTCTTAAAGATTAATAAATCTAACAAGAATGAGCTGGTAGACGATGCCGCAAAAGACATTATAAGTAAAACGCGAACCAACTACTTTAGCCTGTTTGCAAAGGGTTTCCTGCTTAATTTTATCAATATTGGAGTATTGCTGTTCTGGTTGGGTATCATTATTACCTGGGGCCCGCAGCTGGATCTTAAACCATCCCGAATGTTTGTATTCTTTACATCGGTAATTGGTACTTATTTTATAATAGATATTGGTAAAATAATGCTTGCCAAGCAGTTAAGGAGCAAGCTTACCATGGGTAACATCATGAAAATAAAGCAGGGTATAAGCATTATACTTATGATATTTGGTATCGCTTTACTGGTACAGGGGTCTTTCCCTAAAGAACTGAACTCTACAATACAAAAATTTGAAAATCAGAACTAAACCAAAAATTTAGACATAAAAAAACCCGCTAATTTAGCGGGTTTTTTGTTTTAAGAGGCATCTAGCGGATTCGAACCGCTGTACGAGGTTTTGCAGACCTCTGCCTAGCCACTCGGCCAAGATGCCATTCTTGTAACGGTTGGCAAATTTACATATATTTTGCAGTAACGCAAGTAAATTGAAATTAATTTACATTCAAATTTTATCTTTCTTAAGATTGGCTTAAGAATTTTATAATGTTAAAATTATCTAAAAATAAATTTATATTCGCAAAAATTTATAAGATATTTTAATGAAAAGACTGTGGTACCTAAAATCTGTTTTTAATTTTATAGTAATAGGATTAATTATAACAACCCTGAGCAGGATTATCCTGTTTTCAATTTTTAGCAGCAGGATATTAGATACCCCTCAGTATTGGAAAGTTTTCCCCATAGGTATACGGTTCGACCTCATACTGTTATGCTACCTTTCTTTTCTTCCTTTTGCAATTATAACCTTTGTACCGGCGCGTTTTAGCAGGTATTACAAAGGTTTTTTAAATTTTTACTACACTCTGTTCTTAGTGCTGCTTTTGTTTATGGAGCTTGCAAGCCCAAACTTTATACAGCAATATGATACCAGGCCCAACAGGATATTTTTAGATTACTTAATGTATCCTAAAGAAGTAGTGGGTACGCTGTTTAAAAGCTACCTGCCATCAATAATCATAGCGGTTGTAGTGGTATCTGGCTTTATTTATGCATTGGTAAAAACCAGGAAGAAGCTTTTTGCAGTACCTTACGTATCTTACAAATCAAGGCTGATTATCTTCCCTCTGGCGGGTTTTCTCTTGTTTTTTGGAGCAAGGTCCAGCTTAACCTCAAAAAGGCCTATAAACGCAAGTAACGCCGTTTTTTCGTATGATCAGCTTACCAATTGCATGGGCTTAAATTCGTTTTATACTGTTGCCTTTGCGGGATACTGTTTAAAAAATGAAGGTGACGCTAAAAAAATGTACGGTAAGATGGATAAGGAAGAGGCCTATAACCGTGTAAAAAAATACATGACGGCACAACCGACAGATTTTACCGATGCTTCTAAGCCATTATTACATAACCAGTTGCCCGATAGCCTTAGCAACCAGAAATATAATGTAGTTATCTTTTTGCAGGAAAGCCTGGGTGCGGAATATGTGGGCAGCCTTGGTGGTTTGCCGCTTACGCCTGAGTTTGATAAGCTAACTAAAGAAGGCCTTTTGTTTACTAACCTTTATTGTACAGGCACCCGTAGTGTAAGGGGTATAGAGGCTGTAGTTACCGGGTTTTTACCATCACCGTCAGAAAGTGTGGTTAAGCTTAGTAAATCGCAGTCAGGTTTTTATACCCTGGCCGATCTTTTTAAACAAAGGGGTTACGATACCAGTTTTATTTATGGTGGTATGGCTAATTTTGATAATATGGCATCGTTTTTTAATGGTAATGGTTTTGAAGATATTGTAGATGAAGAGGATTTTGATGCCGATGGCAACAAATATGCTTTTAAAGGCACCTGGGGCTATAGCGATGAAGACCTGGTTACCAAAGCAAACGATTATTTTAAAAAGCAGGGCGGCAAACCGTTCTTTTCGTTAATGTTCTCTACATCTAACCACGAACCTTTTGAATTTCCAGACGGACGCATACAACTTCATGATAAACAAAAAACTACGGTTAATAATGCTATTAAATATGCCGATTTCTCGATAGGTAAATTTTTTGAGCTCGCTAAAAAAGAAGCTTATTTTAAAAACACCATTTTTGTTGTAATAGCCGATCATAACACCCGTACCTATGGTAAAAATCTGGTACCGGTAAATAAATTCCACATCCCGGCATTAATAATTGGGCCTAATGTGGTTAAAGGCAGTAAATACAGCAAATTGTGCAGCCAGATAGATATTGCGCCTTCTTTATTAGACATTGCAGGGATACGGGTGCAAACTCCTATGGCCGGCCGCGATATCTTTAAATTAAACGATGCTGTAAAAGGCAGGTCTATCATGCAGTTTCATGATATTAATGCCTTTAGGGTAGAAGACCAGGTGGTTATAATGCAGCCTTTTAAAGCACCATTGCAGTTTAAAATGATAAACGATACCGAAATGACCCCTGTACCTTTAGACCCTGAGCTGGCTAAAGATGCCCTGGCTCACGTTACGGCAGCCTATAATTTGTATAATGATGGAACCTACACCATACCACATAAAAAAGATACCGGCAATTAGCCGGTTTTTTTTTATGCCCTGTATTCTTCAAGCTGAATGGTAACTGCCTGTACATCGCCACCTATGGGCGGGTTAAGTTTAGATACGGCTAATATAATTTGCGATACCTGTGGCAACTCATTAAACACCCGTTGTACAATGCGTTTGGCCACATGCTCCAATAGTTTAGACCGGATGGCCATTTCTTCCATCACAATTTTATTAAGGTGCACGTAATCAACGGTATCTTCAAGCTCATCGCTATCCATCGATTTTCTCAGGTCGGCTTTAATCTCAAGGTCAACCGAATAATCCGACCCTATTTTGCTTTCTTCTACCAGGCAGCCGTGGTACGAAAAAGTGCGTATGTTCTTTAATTTTATAATTCCCATTTTATTTTAGTTTCTAAGTAGCGGAGTGGCAAAGTTACAAGAAGTCATAAAGTCTAAGGTCATAAAGTCGTAAAGAATTGCATCGGTAAATAAATCATAGTATTTGCTCTAATCTTTATAGACTTTCCACTTTATGACTTTATAGACTTTAGGACTATTTAATTACCTTTGCAATCTTATTTACAAAAGCTATGTCAACTGAAGAGCGATCGCTGAATTTTATTGAACAAATTATAGAAGAAGACCTGTCTAACGGCTTACCGGCAGATAAACTGCGTTTTCGTTTCCCACCGGAGCCTAACGGTTACCTGCACGTAGGCCATGCCAGTGCAATATGCCTTAATTTTGGCCTTGGCCTGCGTTATAATGCACCTGTAAACCTGCGTTTTGATGATACTAACCCTGCCAAAGAAGAGCAGGAATTTGTAGATGCCATTAAAAAAGACGTAGAATGGCTGGGTTATACCTGGGCCGAAGAGCGTTATGCCTCTGATTATTTTCAGGAGTTGTATGACTGGGCGGTTGAATTTATTAAAAGGGGAGTGGCTTATGTTGATAGCCAGAGCAGCGAAGATATGGCCAAACAAAAAGGCACACCTACGCAGCCGGGTACTAACAGCCCTAACAGGGATCGTTCCGTTCAGGAAAACCTGGACCTTTTTGAGAAAATGAGAAATGGTGAGTTTGAAGAAGGTACTTACGTGCTTAGGGCTAAGATAGATATGGCATCTACCAACATGCTTATGCGCGACCCTATTATGTACCGCATATTGCACAAGCACCACCACCGTACGGGCGTAAAATGGTCGATATACCCAATGTACGACTGGGCACATGGTGAAAGCGATTATATAGAGCAGATATCACATTCACTTTGTACGCTGGAGTTTTTACCTCACAGAGAATTATACGACTGGTTCTTAGACCAGATTTATGATAATAAAACCACACGCCCTAAACAGCGTGAGTTTGCCCGCCGTAACCTTAGCCACACCGTTGTTAGTAAGCGTAAGCTTATGCAATTGGTTCAGGAAAAACACGTTACCGGTTGGGACGACCCGCGTATGAGCACCATTAGCGGTATGAGGAGAAGGGGTTTTACACCGGCTTCTATCCGTAATTTTGCCGATACCATTGGCATTGCAAAACGCCAGAACCTTATAGATGTATCGTTATTAGAATTTTGCCTTAGGGAAGACCTAAATAAAACGGCACCACGTGTAATGGCTGTTTTAGACCCGGTTAAATTGGTAATTACCAACTATCCTGAAGGTAAAGAAGAATGGCTTGAAGCCGAAAATAATCCGGAAGACGAGTCGGCCGGTTTTAGGGAAGTTCCTTTTAGCAGGGAACTGTACATAGAGAAGGAAGACTTTATGGAGAATGCTAACAACAAATACTTCCGTTTAACCCTTGGTAAAGAAGTGCGCCTTAAAAACGCCTATATTATTAAAGGCGAAAGTGTTGTAAAAGATGTTGATGGCAATATTATCGAAATTCATGCTACTTATGATCCTGATACCCGCAGTGGCAGCGGTAGCGAGGCAAGCCAGCGTAAAGTAAAAGGCACCCTGCACTGGGTATCTGTACCGCATGCTGTTAAGGCAGAAGTTAGGATATACGACAGGTTATTTACTCACGAAAACCCGGATGGTGATAAAGATGTAGACTTTAAAGAATACATTAACCCTAACTCGTTACAGGTTATAACCGGTTATTTAGAGCCAAGCCTTAAAAGTGCCGAATCAGGTGAGCGTTTTCAGTTTCAGCGCCTTGGATATTTTTGTGTAGATAAAGATACTAATGCAGAGCAGCTCGTTTTTAACAAGACGGTTGGCCTTCGTGATACCTGGGCAAAAGTAGAAAGCAAAGAATAACAATATTTACATAGATTATTAAAAACTCCTGCTAATAGTGGGAGTTTTTTTGTTTTTTGAGATATTTTATAATGCTCTTTAAAATATTTCAAACGTTATCGTAATTATATTATTTAATTTACTAAATTTACAAATGTAAATAATACACTTATTATTTATATCTTATCATGTTACAATGAAAAGGATGATTTAATGCCGAAATGAGTAATTGCTTAGCCGCCCCTAATTACCATTCAGTTTTTTAGTGAAACGATACCTCAATAATTGCGGTGTTGCAACTATAGTGTTAATCAAACCTTTTTATTTTATGAAAAATCAAACCAATTATTCCGCTCAACAAAAAGTTAAGCAATTGTTTATTATTGCTTTATTAGCTATTACCGGCTGCCTATGGGCACAACCGGGAATTCACGACCCATCCAGTACTGTTAGAAATAACGATGGCAGGTACTGGCACTTTGCTACCGGTAATGGTATTTATACCATATCTTCTTCAACCACAAATTTTTCGAGCTGGCAAAACGAAAATACAGTTTTTCCTATAGGTACGTGGCCCGGCTGGATAGCTAACTACGTATCGGGTTTCGCGGGTAACTTTTGGGCGCCCGAAGTAATTAAAATAGGCAATACCTACTATTGCTATTACTCCTGCGCTGGCAATGGTGCAGCGGCTGCTATTGGCCTTGCCACCGCACCTAATCTTTCTGGCCCGTGGACGGATAAAGGCATAATCGTGGCAGCTAATAATGCCATAGACCCATCGGTTATTGTAGATGGTTCTACCATGTATATGGCTTATGGTAACTGGCAAACGGGTATTGATTTAATACAGCTAAACCCCAGCACAGGATTACGTTTAAACTCAAGCCTTTGGGATTTGGTTGCCGGTAGTGTAGAGGCTCCTTATATAATGAAGAACGGCAGCTATTATTATGTGTTTTTTCAAAGGGGTTTATGCTGTAGTGGTGTAAACTCAGGGTACTACACACAGGTTGGGCGCTCTACCAGTATTACAGGCCCGTTTTTAGATCAAAACGGCATTAGCCTTATGAATGACGGAGGCACTACTTTTTTACCCAATAAAAACGGCAGGTACATAGGCCCTGGCCATGTAGGGTACGGAGAATCAAGGCTTAGCTATCATTTTTATGATGGTAATGATAATGGCGCCCCTAAGTTAATGACGTCAACTTTAAGTTTTGTAAACGGTTGGCCGGTAGCGGGTACTGCCAGCCAGATTGTGCCTAATGGTACCTATAAGCTGGTAAATAGGGGCAGCGCTAAATATTTAGATAATTTAGGCTCTACAGTTAATGGCGCGGGTGTGGCACAATGGGCGTCAGGATCATCTAACAACCAGCGTTGGGTGCTAACGTATGCCGATGGTTATTATAAAATAAAATGCGTTTCGGGGGGTAAGTACCTTGATAATGTTAACAATACTGCCGATGGTTCGGCTGTGGCACAGTGGGATAGCAGCCCAAATTTTAACCAACAATGGTCTATTACCTCTGCCGGGCCTTATTACAAACTTACTAACAGGAGCAATGGTAAATGTATAGATACCGGTGGCCTTACTACCAATGGGTCGGTGTTGCAGTTTTGGTATAGTAATGTTAGTGTTAACCAGCAATGGACATTAGAATACATAAACAGTTCTACTGCAAAAATGGGTAATTTAACCGATGCTGATGAAACAAGTGAACCTGTTAATAACAAAAGTTTTTATGTGTGGCCAAACCCTGTTAACGGTAACCAGTTTGAAATTGTTAACAACGACAATGTTGCCGCCAATACCAAACTGGCTATTGTTAATATGTCCGGGCAAACGGTATATTCCCAGGACTTAGGAATTACAGAATCAGGAGTGTTTAGTTATACTATCGATATCTCTTCTTTTTCTAAAGGAATTTATTTTGTGAATTTAGAAAACGGATCGGAAACTAAAACAACTAAGCTTATCGTTAATTAATATTACTCTGCTTATATAAAGCATTCTTATGATTACTTGAGTGTATTATAAGAATGCTTTATTATTTAAAATAGTTATTGATTTAAAAAAGACATAGACACCACCTATCAAAAACGACCCTCTAAAATTGATTGTAACGCATTATTTTTTGTAGGAAATGATAAGGCCATCAGAGGTTTTAAAACACGCTTAAAACGGCTAATTTTCTTTTTTCACATACTTTAGCGTTCAATTAACTACATATTAACATCCTACAAATATTAAATCAGATACCTTTATAATAATTAAAGAAGTAATCAAAAAATATTAATTTTAAAAATTATAATTATGGCTGGTAAAACAGGAACAATAGTAGCTGTGCTTGCAGGCGCAGCAGTAGGTGCAGCAATAGGAATTTTATTTGCACCTGAAGAGGGAGCTAAAACAAGAAGAAAAATAAAAGACGGTGTAGGTAGCAAAGCAGATGAGATTAAAGACAAACTTGCTGAACTTACCGAAACCGTAAAAAGTAAATTTGGTGGCGCTAAACAAGATCTTGAAAGCGGCCTTGATACATTAGTAAGCAATGTAGAAGGTAAAGCAGATGATATTATTGCTACCTTAGAGAAAAAATTAGAGCAGCTTAAAAAAGGTGCCGACGTAGCATCTAAATAATATAAAACCCGGCTAATGGCATTTGAAGAAATAAAAGAAAACGCAGAAGATCTTAAAAATGAGGCCAAGAGGCTTATAGATGCTAATATTGCATATTATAAACTCTGGGGCTTTAAGATCGCAATGAAATCTACGGCATTGATGCTCAAGTTGTTTTTGCTTGCCACTATGCTCATGATCGTTACGTTGTTTCTTTCAATTGCCCTGGCGTTAGGCTTTGGCTACTGGTTTGATAATTTTGCCTACGGGTTTTTAACCGTAGGTTTAATTTACCTTGTACTTGCCATTGTGGTGTATAAAGTTCAGGACAAAATTGTTGAGGGCCCTTTGCTTTCGCAGTTTTCAAGGATATTATTAAAAAAATACGACTAAGCCATGAACACTAAAGTATATAGCACGTTTGACGAGATAAACAAGGAACTACAGATACTTAAAGTAGAAAAAGACCTTGCCTATGCCCGGTTTAAAAAAGACCTGGACCAAACTAAAGAGAGCCTGCAACCGGGTAATATAATTGGGGAAACCCCAAAAAAAATACTTGGAGTTTTAGGTGCCTTTAGCGGCCCAATAAAAAGTGCCCTGCTTACATTTCTTTTTAAAAAGATGTTTTAAGCAGTACTTAAACATAAAACTAAAGGCTTCCCGATTAAGGAAGCCTTTAGTTTTTATTTTTGTTTGGTTGCTGCTTTCTCAGCTTTCTTTTCTTTTTTGTAGGCTTTAAGTTCGGCTTTATCAATAAAAGAATCTTTGTTGGCATCTATGGCAGTAAAGTTTTCTTTCAGCTTTCCTTTGTCTGACTTATCAACTTCGGCTTTGCTTAATTTACCGTCTTTATCGGCATCAAGCGTATCAAACATTTTTACGTGATCGGGCTTTCCTTTAGTAACTTTTTCCTGGGCATTGGCCCCTGTTGTTGCAAATAACACTACAAGCATTATTGCGGCTAACCATTTAGTTTTCATAACGTAAGTTTTTAAATTGTTTATATATAAGACTTTTGTTTCACTTTAAGGTTTAATAATGGTTTAAATTTTAACTAAAGCATCCTTACACTTTATTCTCCGGTGGGGCAGGAGGGGTATCCTCATCCGGTTTATTTTCTGAAAGCTTGTGGTAATCAGGCCTGTCAAAACTTTCTTTAGGGGCACGTTTCTTAGCATTCTTCATAGCTTCGCCAACCTGGTTAGATGCCGTGAACGATGCCACCATGTTATTAAGCATATCGCTGCCCGCCTGTGGCGAATTTGGTAGCAGTATTAGGTTAGAGTTCGTATCGGCGCCAATAGCCTGTAGCGTATCATAATGCTGTGTAACCACAATAAGCGCCGAAGCTTCCTGGCTGTTAATACCCACTCTGTTTAGCACATCTACACTCTCTACAAGGCCACGGGCAATTTCGCGCCTTTGGTCGGCAATACCTTGTCCCTGTAATCTCTTGCTTTCAGCTTCAGCCTTAGCTTTGGCTACAATACGAATACGCTGTGCCTCGGCTTCGTACTCAGCAGCCGATTTCTCCCTGTCGGCCGCATTAATACGGTTCATGGCGTTTTTAACCTGTGGGTCGGGGTCTATATCAGTAATAAGAGTATTAATGATGTCATATCCATACGTAGTCATAGCCTCGTTAAGCTCACGTTTAACGGCAATAGCAATATCATCTTTACGCTCAAAAACGTCATCAAGCTTAAGCTTAGGTACTTCGGCACGAACTACATCAAACACGTAACTGGTGATCTGGTCGTGCGGGTATTCCAGTTTATAAAAAGCATCAAACACATTGGTTTGGATTACTTTAAACTGCACCGAAACCTTCATTTTTACAAACACGTTCTCTTTGGTCTTGGTTTCTATTATAACATCCAGCTGTTGGATCTTTAGGTTTATCCTGCCGGCAATTTTATCTACCACAGGTATTTTTAGCTGAAGCCCTGCATGGCGAATGCTCTGAAATTTACCAAAGCGCTCAACAATTACCGATGTTTGTTGCTTAACGGTAAAGAACGACGACAGGAAAATAAAGAATGCAAAAAACAGAAATACATAAATAGGAATGTTGTCCATAAGATTGGTTTTTAATTGAATGCGTTAATATACGATTTTATCAAACATAAAAAAACCTCCCGTTTGGGAGGCTTAGTATTATTTAAAGTTTGCTATTGCTTTTTGTATTCGGGCAAAGGTTTCTTCTTTACCAATAATTGACATTATATCGAATAGGTGAGGCCCTTTTAAAGCCCCTACAAGGCTTAATCGTAATGGTTGCATCACTTTGCCCATGCCAATGCCTTTTTCTTCAATCCAGGCCTTTGTAACGGCTTCTGTGTTATGCGAAGAGAAATCAAGCGTGTTTTCTAATACCGTAGCCAGTTCATTTAGTATTTCGCCGGTATCTTCTTTCCAGTTCTTGGCTGCTTTTTCATCATAGGTTGTTGGTGCCACAAAAAAGTAATCGCTCAGGTCCCAAAGCTCGCTGGCAAATGTAGCACGCTCTTTAACCAGGCCAACAATAGTTGTAACATCTTCAATATGCCAGTTAATGCCTTTTTGCAACAGTATGTGCGACAAACCTTTTGCAAGGGTTGCGTTATCCTGCCTGCCAAAATACTGGTGGTTAAACCATTTGTTTTTCTCCGGGTCAAACTTAGCGCCTGCTTTGTGTACCCTTTCAAGATCAAAAAGTAAAACCAGTTCATCTAAGGTAAACAGCTCCTGGTCGGTACCCGGGTTCCAGCCCAATAAGGCAAGGAAGTTAACAACGGCATCGGGCAGGTAACCCTGCTCGCGGTAACCCATAGATTTTGTACCGTCAGCGTTTGTCCACTCCAACGGGAAAACTGGGAAGCCCAGCTTATCACCATCGCGTTTAGAAAGTTTACCGTTACCAACCGGCTTTAATATTAGCGGCAGGTGGGCAAATAGGGGAGCCTCCCAGCCAAAAGCTTTGTAAAGCAGTTCGTGCAGCGGCATACTCGGCAGCCACTCTTCGCCACGAATAACGTGGGTGGTTTCCATAAGGTGATCGTCTACAATATTGGCCAGGTGATAGGTTGGCATACCATCGCTTTTAAACAACACTTTATCATCAAGCAAATTAGTATCAAACTTAATATCACCACGAATTATATCATTAAGGAACAAAGTCTCGCCAACAGGAGTCTTAAAACGTATAACATACTCATCGCCATTGGCAATGCGCTGCTGTGTTTCTTCGGCAGGAATGTTAAGTGAGTTATCTAATGTTCCACGATTGCCATGGTTGTAAATAAAGGTTTTGCCATCGGCTTCGTCTTTTTTACGCAGCTCATCTAACGATTCTGCCGTATCAAAAGCGTAATAGGCCCAGCCACTGTCTAAAAGTTGCTGTGCATATTGTTTGTAAATTTCTTTACGCTCGCTCTGGCGGTAGGGGCCGTAGTTGCCCTCTTTGCCCACGCCTTCATCAAACGGAATGCCGCACCAGTTAAGCGCTTCTATAATGTATTCTTCTGCACCGGGTACAAAACGGTTTTGGTCGGTGTCTTCTATCCTAAGGTAAAAAGTACCGCCATGTTTTTTGGCAAATAAATAATTAAAAAGGGCTGTCCTTACACCGCCTATGTGTAAAGGGCCTGTAGGGCTGGGTGCAAAACGCACACGAACTGGCTTAGACATTGTTGATAAGTTTGTTTTAATGTGCAAAGATAGGGGAATCTGTGGATGCTTCGATTTGTGGATGTGTTGATTTGTTGATTCGTGGATGCGTTAATTTGGTTATTTGTCAAACAAGGACACCTTATTGATTTAACTGCCTGGCTTTACCACACTGGTTCTACACAAATTACCAAATCAACAAATCATCAAATTAACTAATTCGACATCCCCGAATTAACAATATTGCATTAATTAAAATTGTATTTTTAGCGGTTATTAACAATACACGCTATTTATAAACATTTTGGAAGCAAAAAACATCATATACGCCAAGCTCGAAAGCTTTATAAAAAAGTACTACACTAACGAACTTATTCGTGGGTCTATCTTTTTTGTGGGCATAGGGTTACTCTATTTAATAGCCACGCTGCTTGTAGAATATTTTTTATGGCTGCCCAGCAGCGGCCGTGTAGCCCTGTTTTGGGTGTTTATTGTGGTAGAGCTGTTTTTGCTGTTCAGGTTTATACTGTTCCCGCTGTTTAAATTATTTAAACTGCAAAAGGGTATTGACTATAAACAGGCATCGGCTATTATCGGCAGCCACTTTAGCGAGGTAAAAGATAAGCTTACCAATTTTTTACAACTGTCGTATGAGCCACAGCAGTCGGAATTGCTTTTAGCCTCTATAGAACAAAAAGCCAACAGCCTGCAGCCTGTACCATTTACCAATGCCGTAAATTTTAAAAAGAATGTAAAATACGTGCCGTATGCTGCCGTACCCTTATTGCTGATATTGTTCTTTATGCTAAGCGGCAACTCGGCCGTGCTTACCAAAAGTTTTGATAGGGTTGTGCATTACGATACCCACTATGCCCCGCCGGCGCCTTTTGAATTTATAGTGGTTAACAACCCGCTTATGGCGCAGCAGGATACCGACTTTGTTCTTGAAGTAAAAACACGTGGAACAGTAATACCGGAAAATGCCATGATTACCATTGGCAACGAAAATTATTACCTGGAGACGGTTAAGCCGGGCGTGTTTACCTATAAATTTGAGCGCCCCACTAAAAATATAAATTTTGAGCTTAAGGCTAACGATGTTACATCGCAGCCGTATGAGCTAAACGTAGTAGCCGTACCTACCATCGCTAATTTTGAAATGACCTTACAGTTTCCCGATTACCTTGGCAAAAAAGCCGAAGTAATAAAAGGATCGGGTAATGCGGTGGTGCCGGAAGGTACTAAGGTAACCTGGAAAATTGATGCCCTTGCCACCAATGCTATCGAGTGGAGCAGCAATGGGAGCACCTCTAACTTCATTTCGGGCGAAAATGGCTTCTCATTATCAAAATCGATACTACAAAACACAGATTACCAAATATATACATCAAATAATAAGATAAAACACCACGATAAATTGCAATATCAGATAACAACCATTAAAGATCAGTACCCAACCATTGCCGTACAGAGCGCCCCAGATAGTTTAAAGCTGAAAAAGGAGATTTTACTGGGTCAGGTTTCGGATGATTATGGGTTGACAAAGTTACAGGTGGTATACTACCCGCAGGATAACCCCGATGCTGCAAAGCGTGCCGGCCTTCCTGTAAAGCGCGAAGCAGTAGACCGTTTTTATTATACTTTTCCTGATGGGCTAACCATTAAGGATGGTGTTAACTACGAATATTATTTTGAGGTTTTTGATAATGATGCCGTGCACAATTACAAGAGCAGCAAGTCGTCGGTTTTCTCGCACAGGGAGCTTACCCAGGATGAGCAGCAAGAGCAGGTATTGCAGGAGCAAAACAGCAACATAAACAGTTTAGAGAAATCCATCAAGAACCAGGACAAGCAGCTTAGCGAGTTAGACAAGCTTCAAAAAATGGGCAAAGAAAAGTCCAACATGGATTTTAAAGACCAGAAAAAAATCCAGGATTTTATTAACCGCCAGCAACAGCAGGACGAGATGATGAAGGAATTTTCTAAAAAACTGGAAGATAACCTGGAGCAGTTTCAGCCGGAAAAGAAAGACGAGTTTAAGGAAGAACTGATGAAGCGCCTTGAAAAGAATGAAAAAGAAGCAGAGAAGAATAAGAAACTTTTAGACGAGTTAAAAGAGCTTACCAACAAACTTAAGGAAGAAGAATTGTTTGATAAGGTAGACCAGCTTAAACAGCAATCTAAAAACAATAAGAAAAACCTGGAGCAGCTGGTAGAGCTTACCAAGCGTTTTTATGTAGAAAAGAAAGCCGAGCAGCTTGCTGATAAACTTGAAAAGCTTGCCGATAAGCAGGACAAGCTATCGGAAGATAAAGACAACAATGCCCAAAAGCAGGATGCAATAAACAAGGAATTTGACAAGATGCAGCAGGAAATGCGCGACCTTGAAAAGCAAAATGAAGAACTTAAAAAACCTATGGATATCCCTACCGATGAAAAGCAGGAGGAGAGTATAGAAAAGGATATGGAAAAGGCTAAGGAAGAACTGGAAAAACCGGGAGATGACCAAAAGCCTAAAAAGGATAAAGCTAAGCCTAAGCAAAAATCGGCTGCCCAAAAGATGAAACAAATGGGCGAAAAGATGGCTATGGAAATGGATGGCGGCGAAATGGAACAGATGGAGGAGGATGTAAAAATGCTGCGCCAGATATTAGACAACCTCTTGGCTTACTCATTTTCTCAGGAAGATGTTATGGGCCAGTTTAAGGGTTCTAATAACCGTACGGCTAATTTTGCTAAGTACCTAAAAAGGCAGCAGGACCTTAAACTTCAGTTTGGCCATGTAGATGACAGCCTTTTTGCAATGTCGTTGCGTAACCCAAAAATAACCGAAGAGATAACTAAAGAGGTGGGTAACGTGCATTATTATGTAGATAAAGCTTTGGCTGATCTTGCCGATAACGTTGTGCCACGTGGGGTATCTAACCAGCAATATGCCATAACATCGGCTAATAAATTGGCCGACTTTTTGAGTGATGCGCTTAACAGTATGCAAATGCAGCTTAACGGTTCCGGCCAGGGGCAGGGTAAAGGCAAAGGCAAGAATGGCGAGAGTTCAGATCCGCAGCTGTCGGATATCATCCAAAAGCAAAAAGGGTTGGGTCAAAAAATGCAGGACGGTATGTCGCCCGGAGCTAAACCCGGAGAGGGACAGCCCGGCGGACAACCGGGTCAGAAGCCCGGCGGTCAGGGAGGCCAGGGAGAAGGTGGAGAGGGCAGTGAGGGCGATGCCGGTAAACTACTTGAGATTTATAAAGAACAGCAGGAGCTACGCGAGCAATTGCAGCGCGCTTTAGAGAAAGAAGGTATGGGTGGCAATGGCCAGGCCGCCATGAGGCAGATGAAGGATATAGAAAAGCAATTGCTTAATAAAGGGTTTAATGCCCAAACGATGCAAAAGATGCAGAACCTAAACCATGAGTTACTCAAGCTTGATAAAGCTATGAAACAACAGGGCGAAGAGAATAAAAGGCAAAGCCAAACCAACAAGAAGGAGTTTAACAACACAGCTGCGCAACTGCCTGAGGCACTAAAAGAATATTTAAATAGCGTAGAGATTTTAAATAGACAAACCTTACCTTTGCGCCCAAATTTTAACCAAAAGGTGCAAACCTATTTTAAGAAGAATGATTAGTTTTAATTACGAGAATGATTTTGAGCTTAACGATGAAGCTAAGTATGAAGAGTGGATATCTGAAATTATAGATTCAGAGGATAAGACGGAAGGCGAAATCAATTACATATTTTGTAACGACGATTACCTTTTAGAAATGAACATTGAGTTTTTAAACCACGATACACTTACCGATATTATAAGCTTTGATTACTCTATGGGTAACCTTATTAGCGGCGATATCTTTATTTCTACCGAAAGAGTAAAGGATAATGCAGTTGATTTCAACGTTTCGTTTGAAGAAGAATTAAAGCGCGTTATGGCGCATGGTGTATTGCACTACTGTGGCTACAAGGATAAATCTGAAGATGATTCTAAGGTAATGCGCGTTAAAGAAGAAGAGAAGATTGCTCTGTTCCACGTGGAACAGTAGTTAAACCTCTCTTTCAAACATATAGTTTGTTCCACGTGGAACAACTATTTTTTACTGTAAGTTTTATAATCGTTCCACGTGGAACAATGAGAGGAAGAATATAATGTTTAATGAAGTTTATGATGTTATAGTGGTTGGCGCAGGGCACGCAGGTAGCGAAGCTGCTGCGGCTGCGGCTAACATGGGCTCTAAAACCTTACTGGTTACAATGAGCCTGCAAAACATAGCCCAAATGTCGTGCAACCCTGCAATGGGGGGTATAGCAAAGGGGCAAATTGTACGCGAAATTGATGCGCTTGGTGGTTACTCAGGTATTGTTTCAGACAAGACTGCGATCCAGTTCAGGATGCTCAACAAGTCAAAAGGGCCTGCCATGTGGAGCCCACGTGTACAGAGCGACCGTATGCGTTTTGCCGAAGAGTGGAGGCTGATGCTGGAGCGTACACCTAACCTTGATTTTTACCAGGAAATGGTGTCGGGCATTATAATCGAAGATGGCAAAGTAAAGGGTATCCGTACCTCATTAGGTATCGAGATCAAAGCCAAATCGGTTGTGCTTACCAACGGCACGTTCCTGAACGGGCTCATCCATATCGGAGAGAAACAGTTTGGCGGGGGCAGGGCAGGAGAGAGTGCTGCCTATGGCATTACCGAAGATCTTGTTCGTGCAGGGTTTGAAAGTGGCCGTATGAAGACCGGTACACCACCACGTGTAGATGGAAGATCGTTAGATTATTCTAAAATGATAGAGCAGCCCGGTGATGTAAACCCGGATAAATTCTCTTACATGGATATAACGCAGCCCCTAAAGGAGCAGCGTTCCTGTTACATGACGTATACCTCTCAACTGGTGCACGACATCCTTAAAGAAGGGTTCGACAGGTCGCCTATGTTTAATGGGCGTATCAAAAGCCTTGGCCCGCGTTATTGCCCAAGCATAGAAGATAAGATAAACCGCTTTGCCGATAAAGACCGCCACCAACTTTTTGTAGAGCCGGAGGGCTGGAACACGATAGAGGTGTATGTAAACGGCTTTTCAACCTCCCTTCCGGAGGATGTTCAGTTTAAGGCACTGTGCAGCGTAGAGGGCTTTGAGAAGGTAAAATTCCTTCGTCCCGGCTACGCTATAGAGTACGATTACTTTCCGCCAACCCAGCTTAAGCATTCGCTTGAAACCAAACTGGTAGAAGGATTGTATTTCGCCGGACAGATTAATGGCACTACCGGTTACGAAGAGGCAGCATCGCAGGGCTTAATGGCGGGTATTAATGCCAGCTTGAAAGTACAGGGTAGGGATCCTTTTATTCTTAAACGTAATGAGGCTTACATAGGTGTTCTTATAGACGACCTTATCACTAAAGGCACCGAAGAGCCGTACCGTATGTTTACTTCCCGCGCCGAATATCGTACATTACTACGCCAGGATAATGCCGATTTCAGGTTAACGCCATTGTCGTATAAAATTGGATTGGCTAAAGAAGACCGTCTTCGCCGTATGGAAAAGAAACGCGATGCGAGCGATGCGTTTGTAAACTTCTTTAAAGAAACCAGCGTTACAGTTGCAGAGGCAAACCCTATATTGGAAGCCAAAGAATCAAGCCCAATTGTACAGGCGGATAAAATGTTCAAGGTATTCTCACGTCCGCAGATTGACTTGGAAGACATCCTTAAATTTGAAAAGGTTCAGGAATATGTTGCAGAGCACAACCTGGATAGGGAAGTGATAGAGCAGGCTGAAATACAGGTTAAATATTCGGGTTATATAGAAAAAGAAAAAAACAATGCTGATAAGCTTAACAGGCTTGAGGATGTAAAAATCCCGGCCGACTATGATTATTCTAAAATAAAATCATTGTCGTATGAAGCGAGGGAGAAGCTTAAAAATATAAGGCCAGTAACCATATCGCAGGCATCCCGCATTAGCGGTGTATCGCCAAGCGATGTGTCAGTACTGTTAATCCATATGGGGCGATGAGAAAATTGTTTCACGTGGAACGTATAATAAAACCCCTTTTTTCTATAAAAGGGTTTTTGGCATTAATGCTCGTGGGGTATTTAGTAACCTCGTGCATTACACCAAGGCATACGGTAGAAATTAATGATTATATTTTAGTACCCAATGGCAAACCGGTTTTGGGCAGGGAAAAAGGCCTTACCGCTTTTGTTTTTGAAAACAATCCACGTAAAATGGTTTTTGCACAGTTTCTTGCCAACAAATATAATGTAGGCAAATATACCGAGGTTGAATACTGGACAGATATAGACGGCCATCGACTTAAGGTAATGCTGTACGAGAATGCCGAATTTGAAAAATATTTTGATGCATCAGAATATATGGTAACCAATGTAGAGCCCGATATAAATATTGTAGGATCGCGGGCAAAGTTCATTGCCCTCTCGGTAATGTCTGAAACTAACGACGATTGCCTTGCCGATGACTCGCTGTACAAAAATATTGTTACCAATTACCTTAAAAGTTTAAAAGACGAATACAACAACCTATAAATGGATTTTAAAGACGCTACTGTTTACATTACTGTAAAAGATCATTCTGTTTCCGGTGAAACATTTCAGCTCCTGCTTAACGAGGAGCTTCAGCTTTTAAAAACGCATCCGCAGCCTTTATCAGATGATCTGAGTCGTTACTATGACAGTGACGATTACATATCGCATACTGATGGTAAACGATCGCTGTTTGAAAAGCTGTACCATGTAGTAAAAGAAAAAGCCCTCCGCGATAAAGTAAAGCTTATAGAGAACTTTCACGCGGCTAAAGGCAATTTACTGGATATTGGTGCCGGTACCGGAGATTTTTTAGTAGAGGCTAAATATCACGGCTGGTCGGTTATTGGGATAGAGCCAAGCGCAAAGGCTAAAGCCCTGGCACAATCGAAACAAATACGTTTTGCCGAAAGCCTCGCGGAAATAGAAGACCACACTATGGATGTCATTACAATGTGGCATGTACTGGAACACGTTCCTGATATTGAAAGCCACATAGCCGAATTAAAGCGTGTTCTTAAACCGGATGGGGTTATTGTTATTGCGGTGCCTAATTATAATTCGCATGATGCAAAACATTATGGCATTTATTGGGCTGCCTATGATGTACCAAGGCACCTTTGGCATTTTAGTAAAACGGCCATTAAAAAACTTTTTGCAGTACAGGAGTTGGAGCTGATAAAAATCCTGCCAATGAAATTTGACAGTTTTTATGTGAGCCTGCTATCTGAAAAATATAAAACCGGAAAAATGAACTTTTTTAAAGGTTTTATTAACGGATTACGCTCTAACATGAAAGCGAAGAAAAATTTGGAATATTCATCGCATATATACGTGCTAAAAAACGCTAAAAATTAAAATAAAGCGATTTCTGAACGTTTCACGCGGAACAACAGGGCTTTTGTTGCTGAAATTTTAAAAATCGCTTAGAGGGCTTTATTTAAAGCCGGTTTTGATTTAATAAATTGATAGTGTCATCAATATCCATAAATAAAAATTATACCGTAAAAATTAATAAAAAACAATGATTTTGGTAGGTTGTAAGGATTTGTTACATTTACCAAAAATTATAAAACTTAAATTCAGGAAATGAAAAAATCGTTAATACTACTTGGCCTTTCTCTTGCACTATTTTCATGTAATAATGATAAAGGCACTGCTGCTTCCGGTTTTAAAACAGCGTATGTAGATACCTCTAAATTATCTAAAGAGTACGAAGCGTTTAAAGACCTTGAAACACAAAGCAAAGTTAAGCAGGAAGAAATGGGCAGGGGCCTTAGCGCAAAAGAACAACAATTAAGGCTTGATGCTGCAAGTTTTCAGAACGAAGCCCGTGCTAAAGGTGAGCAGTGGGCACAGGTTAAAATGCAGGAGCTACAGGAAAGGCAAAGAAACCTGGGCATAGAGCAGGAAACCATTATAAAACAGCTTCAGGAAGAGTTTGGTGCTAAAAACGACAGCGCTGTAAGCAAAATGAAGAAGTACATTAAAGATTACGGCAAGAAAAACGGTTACGATTACATATACGGCAGTGGCGATGTTGCTACAAGCATTATATACGCTAAAGACGGTTACGACCTTACAGATGAAGTACTTAAAGGCCTAAACAGCGAATATAAAAGTTCTGCACCTGCAAAACCGGCTGTAGCTCCGGCAGCAGAAGCTGAAAAAAAATAATTTACTCTGTTTAAATAGTTTATAAAATGCTTCCCATTTGCGGAAGCATTTTTTTTAGCATTACACAATAATTTTTTGTAAAAATCATTATTTTTCACACCGCAAATTATACCCATTATGGAAGATATTTCGGCAGCAGCCTCTTACGCTTTACGCTTTATAAATCAGACTAACAGGTCGGTATTTTTAACCGGTAAGGCGGGTACGGGCAAAACTACGCTGCTAAAAGAGATCATCCGTACCACGCACAAAAACGTGGTGGTAGTGGCACCAACCGGTATCGCCGCGCTAAATGCAGGCGGAGTTACCATACACTCCATGTTTCAGCTGCCGTTTGCGGGTTTTTTACCTACGCACAGCCAGCCGCCGCATTTTTCTGATACTGTGCGCTTTGAGACGAAAGACAGCCTTCGCCGCCACTTTGCCATGCGTGCTGAAAAGAAATCGGTTATCCTGAATATGGAACTGCTGGTGATTGATGAAGTAAGTATGCTTCGCGCCGATTTGTTAGATGCTATTGACTATATGCTGCGCAGCATCCGCCATAAAAATATGGCGTTTGGCGGGGTGCAGGTGCTCTATATTGGTGATTTGCTACAGCTGCCGCCTGTAGTGCGTAATGAAGAATGGGCCGTACTGCAAAACTATTACAGGGGCAAGTTCTTTTTCCACTCGCAGGTGGTGCAGCACAACCCGCCGGTGTACATAGAGCTGGATAAAATTTACCGCCAAACCGATGCCCGCTTTATAGGTGTGCTTAATAACCTGAGGAACAATATTATAACTAATGATGACCTTAAGGTGCTTAACGAATTTGTTAACCCCAACTTCGACCTTAAGAACAACCAGGGCTACATTACCCTTACTACACACAATGCCAAGGCCGATGCCATGAACGCCACCGCACTGGATGAGCTTGATGGCAAGGAGCATTTTTACGTACCTGAAATTGTAGACGATTTCCCGGAGAAACTATACCCCGTAGAGCATACGCTAAGGCTGAAGGTAGGGGCACAGGTAATGTTCGTTAAAAACGACCTTTCGCCAGAAAAGCGTTATTTTAATGGTAAGATAGGGGTAATCAAGTCGTTATCTAAAGAAGAGGTACTGGTGCATTTTCCTGAAGATAACATTACCATTGAGGCCGAACGTTACGAGTGGCAAAATGTGCGCTACGTGGTAGATGACATTACCAAAGAAATAAAAGAAGATATACTGGGCACGTTCGTGCATTACCCGCTTAAGCTGGCGTGGGCCATAACAGTACACAAGAGCCAGGGCCTAACGTTTGACAAAGCTGTGCTTGATGTATCGCAGGTTTTTATGCCGGGGCAGGCTTACGTTGCTTTATCGCGTTTACGTTCGTTAAACGGGCTTATTTTGCTTTCTCCGATGCGTATGAACGGCATTAGCAATGATGCCGACGTGATGGACTATGCCAGCGGCAAGGCCGGCGAAGATGAAATGGAGCATTCGCTACAGCGTGAAACCGTAAACTTTGTAGGTAACTTTTTAAAGGACAGCTTTGACTGGCAGGACCTTGCCACGCTTTGGCAAAAGCATAAGATGAGCTACCTGCACGAGGGCGAAAAATCGGTTAAGCACCGCTATCGCGAGTGGGCGTACCGCCAGGAAGACAACATACATAATGTGCTGGATGCATCGGGTAAGTTCATGAAGCAGCTGGACAGCCTTTTTGCACAGCAAGAGGTTGATATGGCGTTTGTAAACGAGCGTATTTTAAAAGCGGTTGACTATTTTTTCCCGGCGATGGACAGCATGGCCACAGGCCTGTACAGTAAAATGGAGGAGGTAGTGCGCCTTAAACGCGCCAAGGCTTTTTTTGAAGAACTGGCCGAACTGGAGGAACTGCAAACCGCAGCGCTGATGCGGTTGTTAAAATCGAAACGGCTTATGGAGGTGGTGCTTGCCGGCGAAACTATTAGTAAAGAGAGCCTTATAACGGCACAGATACAAAATTACCGCAAAAATAAAATTGAGGATATAAGGGCTATAATGCGTGCCAACCCAACCACCATTGTTGAGGAAGAAGGGGAGGACTACACCGCACAGCGCTATGCCCCTAAAAAGAAAAAGACCGGCGAGCCTAAAAAGACCACGCTGGAGGAAACGTATGACCTGTGGAAACAAAACCTTACCGTAGCCCAGATAGCCGAAAGGCGCAAACTTACCGAGACTACCATTTTAAGCCACTTTGCAGGCCTTATACAAACGGGTAAAGCCATTATTGAGGATGTACTGGCGCAAGATAAGATTGAGGCGCTAAGGGAGGCTTTTATTGGTTTTGACGGCGAATCGCTTAACGGGTTAAAAGAAAAATACGGTGACCGCTTTACATGGGGCGAACTCAGGCTTTACAAAGCCGGGCTGGGCGTAACAAAATAAGCCGCCCTGTTTAGGACGGCTTAATAGGCTTTATATTCTAAAATTATACCTACAAGGTCTCAAAGACCTTGCAGGAATCTCAAATAAGTTTAATTTATCACCTGTAGGTTTCAAAAACCTTGTAGGTTAAGAATGCCTAAGCAACTATTTTTTTACTATAATGCTGCTGGTAACCGTTTTGCTACTGGTTACTTTTACAATATAATTTCCTGCTTTAAGCGTAGCCATGTTAAGGCTGCCGCTGTTAGCGTTCCAGTCTTCAGACTGAATGGTTTGCCCAAGCATGTTGTAAACCGTTACATTGTTTATGGTAGCTGGCGCATCTATCTGTAAGGCAGTTGCTACCGGGTTTGGATATAGCTTAATTGTAGCGGCGTTAAAACCGGGTGTTCTTAAAACCCCCTGGTATTCAAAAGCACCAAGATCTACAAGATCATCATAAATACGTTCGTTACCCTCAAGGTCGGTTTCAATACCCGATAGGTCAGGTGTTTGCCCTTCAGCAAAAAACGTGTTGCTGCCTGCGTTTATGGCAGGGCTATCGGTATACAATGTAAAACTGTTACCATAAAATAGGGGGTCGGCATCAATGTTGTTGCCACCATCTATACCAAGAGGGTCCCATGTTACTGTGCTTGACTGTACCAGGCTGTATGAAAATACGGGTGCACTACCGTCAAAATTAAAAATGTTTACACCGGCGGTATCAGTATTGCCAAACAGAATACTGTTCCTGAACAATGGGCTCGAAGCATTGTTAGATACCCCGCCACCCTGAGATGAGACTGTGTTTGCAGTAATGGTAGCATTGGTAAATACGGTATTAGACCCTGCGTTATTAAACACCCCGCCACCGGAAACAGCCATATTACCTGTAAAAAGTGCGTTGGTAATTACAGGTGTAGAGGCATTATTGTAAATACCACCGCCAAAAGATGAGGCCGTGTTGCCTGTAACCTTTACGTTGGTAAATTGGGAATCAGAACCATCGTTGTTATAAACCCCGGCACCCCTAACGGCAGTATTGGTATTGATCTCAACGTTATTAAAAATAACCGGCGAATTTGCAAAATTCATAACAGCGCCTCCCAGTTGGGTTGCAGTGTTATCGGCTAATATAGTTTCGTTTAGTACCGGTGCCGAATCTTCGTTATACATACCGCCACCGTGCTGCGTAGCCTGGTTTTCTGAAATAAAAGCAATGGTAAATACCGGTGCAGAATCTTCGATATTGTAAACGCCACCACCATCTATCGCTGTATTGCCCGTAATGCTCACGTTGTTAAGGGTGGGTGCCGATCCTGTATTATACAGGCCGCCGCCGTTGCCATCGGCCGTATTTTCGGTAAGGGCAACATCAGTCAGTATGGGCGATGAATCGCTGTTAAACATACCGCCGCCACTGCCGCCTTGTGCATAATTGCCTGCAATTACTGTATTGCTTATGGCAGGGCTTGCATCCTGGTAGTTATAAACTCCACCGCCTGCAAGGGCTATATTGCCCGATATTACAGCATCTGTAATGGTTGGCGATGCATTAATGTAATTAACAATACCACCACCAATAGTTGTGCCTATATTTACCATTACAGTAACGTTGCTTATAGAAGGCGACGAGAAATCACGGTTGTATATACCACCGCCATAACTTGCCGCATTAGCCATAATAACAAGGTGAGAAAGCGTGGGCGATGCAAATCCGTAATTTGCAATACCGCCACCGGTAAATCTGCCTATGTTTTGTCCGTTCACGGCAATGTTGGTAAAAGCAAGTGTTGCGTTACCGCCGGAGATGGTAAATCCATCTAATATAGTGGCTGATGTTACCGGAAATTCTTCCGAGCCGGCACTGATAACCACGTGTGTAGCATTTTCTATATTATTAACAATAGAAAATTCGGCACTATCATCTGTAGTTAGTACCTGGTCGTCGCCTAAAAAGTCGCCGCTAAGTGTACTTACGTTTTCGCCAAGCGTTAGGTCGCGCTCTTCCAGCGTAGCCTCGGTACCGGCAAAACTTCCGTATACGGCAACACCTTCTTTAAGTACAAAAGCGTTATCTGCATTAGCTTCAACAATAACTGTAAGGTCGTTGGCTTTACGGTTGGGCTTGTAGGTTCCCGCAGCAACCCAAACCTGGTCGCCTGCTACGGCTGTGTTTATAGCAAGCTGCAAATCGGCTCCGGCATTTTCCCAGCTGGTACCATCGCCGGTTCCTGTAGCCTCGGGCTTAACGTAATAAGTGGTTTGCGCCATAGCGCCTGTACCCATAAATAGCGAACCAAACAACAGCAACGTGCGCAGTCTTCGATTACCTAAAAGGGCTTTTAGCATAGTAGTTTTTTTATTCATATAATTTTATTTTTAATGAGGGTATTGATTATCTACGTTCTACAAAAATTAAGAAAAATTAGATACAAACCAATACTATTGCAGTATTTTTTAGATGATTGTAATAAATTACCGATTAAAGTTATGTTTTGATAATTGTGGACCGAGCAGCAATGAAAAAGCCGCTCCAACAAATCGTGGGGCGGCTTTGTATGCCTAATGATCTAAAATACCAATAATCTAACAATTTTAAAGCCAGCTCAGCAGCAATATTGCCGGGATAAAATAGATAACAATAGTACGGGCACCATCATAATCTTTAGCCATGCGCTGGCCCAGTAACAGGAAAAGCAACGTTATGGACGACATTAATGCTGCAATGAAAGCGAACAAAGTACCCTCGTTTACATACAATTGTATGATGCCAATAACGGAAAATGCCCCGGAAAATATTTCTAAAACCAGAATCAATAAAAGCGACTGCGGCACGGAGTTTTTAATGGGCGTGTTGGCAAAGTGCCCTTTAAGCCAGGCAATGTTGCCGGCCCAGTCCATTATTTTGTCGTAGCCCGATTGTATAAACGTAATGGCAAAAAAAGCCAGTGCTATAATTATGGCAGGTTGTAAATTCATAAGTATCTATTTTTTATGGATTAAACGTGTAAGTTTTATAGAAAGGTCGGTTAATATTATCTTGGCATTACCGTTACGCTCTATGTGGTACAGCGCATCGCTAAGCTCTTTAAAAATGTCGTTAATGTTGCTACCGTTTACAAAAGGGGCAAAATTCTCCAGTTTAAATTTTTCTACTGTAGGCTCCATGTAAACCAATTCCTTAGCATTGTAATTAATGAGCAATGCCTGCCGAAACATATCGATACAAAAATTAAGGAACTGCTTTTGCGCCTCGCGGCCTATGCCGGCAATTTGCTCGCTCCAGGCAATAAGGTCGTGTATGGCTGCGGCGTTGCCTTTTGCCCTAAAGGCGGCACGCACCCACATAACAAACCACTCTTCAAAAGGCAGCTCATCGTTAGTTTTGTGCAGCAAATGCAGGGCTTTGTTGTAGTTGCCCTGTGCCTGGTGTGCCATTTTAAGTGCCGTTTTAGGCTCAACGTTTTTGCGGGTAACAAGCCCATCGGCAATAACCTGCTCCGGCAGGGCATTAAAATGCAGGATCTGGCAACGGGAAAGTATGGTTTGCAGCAGGTCGTCTTCGCTTTCGGCAATAAGCAAGAAAACCGTTTTTTGCGGCGGCTCCTCTAAAAGTTTCAGGAGCTTGTTTGCCGTAGCCGTATTCATTTTATCGGCCATCCAAATGATCATCACCTTATAACCGCCTTCATACGCCTTCAGCGAAAGCGACTTAACGATCTCGGTAGCTTCATCAACACCAATCTGGCCCTGTTTGTTGGCAATGTCAATTTTCTTGTACCAGTCAAACAGGCTGCCGTAAGGGGTTTCGGCCACAAACTCGCGCCAGTGCTTTAAAAAGTTGGCACTCACGGGGTGGCTTTTAACCTCGCTGTTAGCTGCCACCGGAAACACAAAGTGCAAATCGGGGTGCGACAGGTTTTGGAATTTAAGGTTACATGCAGCGTTGCCCTCTTTGTTCTCGCCATTGGTATTGGCGCACAAAATATATTGGGCATAAGCTATGGCCAGCGGCAGGGTACCGCTGCCCTCGGGGCCTATAAATAACTGGGCATGAGGTATACGGCCGCTGTTGGCACTGGTAGCCAAATGGCTCTTTATGTGGTCCTGGCCTAAAATTTCTGAAAAAAGCATGGGGCAAATATAGGAGATTTTAGGAGATGTGGGGTGTTATGGTTTTTAGAGGCGTTTACTTTAAATACCCGTTACCGTCTTTGCGAGCGAAGTGTAACGGAGCGCGGCAATCAGTATTCACTATAAATCAGTAACAGATTGCTTCGTCGTGCCTTCTAGCAAAGACGTGCGTGAAGAAGATTGCGTATGGAGTTGTACGTACACTACCCGTTACCGTCTTTGCGAGCGGAGTGTAACGGAGCGCGGCAATCAGTATTCACTATAAATCAGTAACTGATTGCTTCGTCATTCCTCCTCGCAAAGACGGTACGTGAAGAGTGTAACGTAATGTACCCGCTACCGTCTTTGCGAGCGAAATGCAATGGAGCGCGGCAATCTAAACGAATTACAAATATTTTTCCAAGTCATAATAAGTATCATTCCAATGAGGATTGATACTCTCAATTAATTTTACTTTTTTAATTCTCGATCCTCCTTTTAACTGCTTTTCTCTTGTGATTGCATCTTCGATCATTTGAAAAGATTCGATATATACCAATTTGTTGAGGTTATATCTCGCCGAAAAAGAATCAGGGTGCAGCTTATCTTTATGCTGTTTTATACGGGCATGTATATCAGATGTTACACCTACATATAATGTGGTATTTGTGTAGTTAGTAAGTATGTATATAAACCCTGGTTTCATTAATTTAGATAGATGGTGCAAGATAATAATTACTTTGAAAACAGATTGCTTCGTCGTGCCTTCTCGCAAAGACGTGCGTGAAGAAGATTGCGTATGGAGTTGTACGTACACTACCCGTTACCGTCTTTGCGAGCGGAGTGTAACGGAGCGCGGCAATCTTGATTTATTATCATCATAAATCCATAGCAGATTGCTTCGTGGTGCCTCCATTCAAAGATGTTGCATAGGATGATATATTCCCTAAAACTGCCCAAATCAGCATTATGTAGGAATTTTGCCAAGGCACGAATACGTTGTAGTTGTAAGGCAATAAATTTTTTGGTTACATAAAACTACCGTCTTGTGTTGCATTAAAAAATTTAACACAGCAATAAACATTTGTATCACAGTTATTTATTGCTATTGTGCAAATGTTTGTCAACAATTAGTTGGCAACTTATTAACAAAAAAAACTATATTTGCCTTTCCACATATTTTAAATCAACGCAAACACAGTTTATGAAAACCCTTTCTGATATTAATTTTAAAGATAAAAAAGCAGTTATACGAGTAGATTTCAACGTTCCTTTAGATGAGAACTTTAAAGTTACCGATGCTAACCGAATTGAAGCTGCAAAACCAACCATCGATAAAATTATAGCAGACGGCGGAAGTGTTATCCTTATGAGCCACTTAGGCAGGCCAAAAGGTGTTGAGGAAAAATATTCACTTAAGCATATTGTTGATAAAGTAAGCGAGGTACTTGGCGTTGAAGTTAAGTTTGTAAACGACTCTATTGGCGAAAAAGCCGAGAAAGCTGCTGCCGATCTTAAACCGGGCGAAGTACTGCTTTTAGAAAACCTTCGCTTTTACAAGGAAGAAGAAGCCGGCGATGAGGAGTTTGCAGGCAAGCTTGCTAAACTGGGCGATGTTTATGTTAACGATGCCTTTGGTACCGCGCACCGCGCACACGCTTCTACAACGATAATAGCAAATTTTTTCCCTGATGATAAAGTTTTTGGTACGCTGCTTGCTAAAGAGATCGAAAGCCTTGACAAGGTGCTTAAAAACAGTGAGAAACCGGTTACAGCCGTATTGGGCGGTAGCAAAGTTTCTTCTAAAATTACGGTTATTGAGAACATTCTTGATAAGGTAGACCACCTGATAATTGGCGGAGGGATGACCTTTACCTTTATTAAGGCACAGGGCGGCAGCATTGGCGACTCTATTTGTGAGGACGACAAGCAGGAACTTGCCCTGGAGATTTTGGCTAAAGCCAAAGAAAAGAACGTACAGGTACATATTCCTGTAGACGTGATTGCAGCCGATGGCTTTAAGAACGATGCCAACACTAAAGTTGTTGATGTTAGGGAAATTCCTGACGGATGGCAGGGGCTTGATGCCGGGCCTAAGTCGCTGGAAAACTTTAAGAAAGTTATCCTGGAGTCTAAAACTATTTTATGGAACGGCCCATTAGGGGTATTTGAGATGGAAAACTTTGCCAAAGGCACTATTGCCCTTGGTAATTTTATAGCCGAAGCAACTGAGAAAGGCGCATTTTCGCTGGTAGGCGGTGGCGACTCGGTAGCTGCAGTTAAACAATTTGGCCTTGAAGATAAAATGAGCTATGTATCTACCGGTGGTGGCGCCATGCTCGAAATGCTTGAAGGTAAAACACTGCCCGGCATTGCTGCCATTCAGGGCGAGTAGTGTTAAAGTTTACAATACATTTAAAAAATCAAAGTTATAGTTAACATTGTTGCTTTGCAATACGTTGTAATTTAACTACCTAAAGAGTAAATTATGAATAAAAAAAGAACACTGTCCTTAGTACTTGCAATGCTTTCGCTTGGGGTTTTTGCCCAGGAAAGTGCGCAGGCAGACATCTCGATCGCACGACCGGAAATTAAATTGTCATACTTAGACTCGCTTAAAAACACTTTTGTGCACAACTCACAATGTGCCAAGATTGACAGCCTTTGGCTAAATGAGCTTAATAATGACGACCTGTTTGTTAACATGCAGGAAGACCTGGCAAGAATCAATCCTGATGAGGAGGTAGATTTTAGCCTTAGTACATCGCTGCTTAAAGAAAGGCTTGCAAAGCTTGATGCCAAATCGCCTTTTAACATTGAGTACAGCAAAGGACTTGAAAACATAATAAAAGCATACTTAAAGAACAGGCCTAAAAGCTATGAGCGCTTAATGGCCATATCAGAATACTATTTTCCAATGTTTGAAGAGCACCTTGCCAAGTACAATGTGCCTTTAGAGATAAAATATCTGGCTGTTATAGAGTCGGCCTTAAACCCAAGGGCAAAATCAAGGGTTGGCGCTACAGGCTTATGGCAGTTTATGTACCCTACGGGTAAACAATACAACCTTGAGGTTAACAGCTATGTAGATGAGCGTAGCGACCCTTTAAAAGCAACTGAAGCTGCTTGTCAGTACCTTAGCAGCCTTTATAACATTTTTGGCGACTGGGACCTTGTTCTTGCATCATACAATGCGGGCCCGGGTAACGTTACCAAGGCTATTCGCCGCAGCGGATCGTACAAAAACTACTGGAACATCCGTAAAAACCTTCCTAAAGAAACACAGGCTTACAACCCTACCTTCTTAGCTACCATGTATATTTACGAATATGCTAATGAGCACGGTATTAAAGCTAAAAAAGCACCGCTTACGTATTTTGAGACTGATACCGTTATGGTAAAACGCCAAATGTCGTTTAAGCAAATCGCACAATTGTTAGATGTGCCGGTTAACCAGCTACAGTTCTTAAACCCTATTTACAAGCTTGATGTTATACCGTATACTAAAGAGAAAGCCCACTATTTAAGGCTTCCGAAAGATAAGATAGGTATGTTTGCCAGCAATGAGGCAGGTATTTATGCTTACATTGACTATGAAGACAGCAGGAGGGAGAAACCGCACTTTAACGCTACTCCTGAAAGGACTAAAGACAGCAGCGCTATTGCATCCAACTACAGTTCAAAATCTAAAGCATCGTCGTATACCAAGAAAAGCTCTGTTACTACCAAAACGTACGTGATTAAGCGTGGTGACAACCTTGGCGAGATTGCCGATAAGAATAATGTTACGGTTGCCGAGCTTAGAAAGTGGAACAAGATTAAGGGTAACAACATTATGGCAGGCCAAAAGCTGAAGATTCAGAAAACGGTTATCACTAAGATTCCGGTTGCTAACGATGAAGAGGTAGAAGCCATTGCATTTAAAGAAACTAAGCCGGCAAAAGAAAAGACAACTGTGGCTCCTGCTACAGAAGCCGCTAACGATGTTGCCGATGCTACGGTTTGTGATGAACCGGTTGATACCAAAAATACTGCTATTGCTGCGGCCTCTAAACGTGCCCGTGAGGCAAGCTACCAGGAAGCCAGCATGTATATTGTACAAAAAGGCGACTCACTGTTTAGCATTGCCCGTAAACACCCGGGTGTAACGGTAGAGAACCTTAAAAAGTGGAACGAAATTAACGGCGAAAGCATTAAGCCGGGAATGAAACTGAAAGTGGGCGACGTTAACTAAATGCCTAACAACATATTTTTTATGAAAAGAGTGCAGCATATAATGGCTATTATGGTAGTTATGTGCTGCACTTTTTCGTGCAATAAAACTACCGATGCCGGTGGTGAGTCGGCGGGGGATATAAATGAGATATCCATTATCATCAGCGATGTGCTGTGGAATGGCGAAGTGGGCGACAGCCTGCGCAAAAAGCTCGCCGCCCCGGTAGATGGCCTTACTATGGAGGAGCCCCTTTTTACCCTTAACCAGTACCATGAGCAGTCGTTTAGCGGCGAGCTTAAAAACGGCCGCAACATTATTTATATTGATAAAGGCCCCAAAAAGGGCTTTAAGATAAAACAGGACGGTGCCTGCAAGCCGCAAAATATGTTTACCATTACGGGTAAATCTATCGATGAGCTGCTGATGGAAATCCAGATGCATGCCGATGAGATGATACGCGTTATAAGGCAAACAGAGATATCTGAAAACCAAAAGCGCAACGAAAAGGCAGGGCTGCTTAACACCGCCGATTTTGCTTCACGCTACGGTATAAGCATTAAGATGCCGGCCAGTTACAAATATGCCCTTAAGAATAATGAGTTTTTATGGCTTAAAAAAGACATACCCGGCGGTAACGCCAACATGCTGTTTTACAAAGTGCCTTACACTACTATTGAGAACCATAAGGATATTGCAGGCAATATTATAAAAATGCGTGATTCTGTAGGCAATATGTACATACACGGACAGGATGTAGGTACCTACATGGTTACAGAGGAGGCGTATTCGCCCTACCTGTTCATGACCAGCTTTAACGAAAGGCGCGCTTTTGAAACCCGCGGCAACTGGGAAATGGCCAACGATTTTATGAACGGCCCTTTTGTTAACTATGCCATTCGTGATGACAAGCACAATTGCTACCTTGTTATAGAGGGTTTTATTTACAGCCCGTCATCACCTAAAAGGGATCTTATAGTAGATCTTGAGTCCATAATTAAGTCGGTTAAATTTCAATGAGCATACAATTCAAAATAAAGCCTTTTAACGCACTTTCTGTACAGGAACTATACGAGAGCCTCAAGGTGCGCGCAGATGTGTTTGTGGTGGAGCAAAATTGCGTTTACCCCGATGTTGACGGCAAGGATGATAAAGCGCTGCACCTGCTTGGCACGTTTGATGGCAAAGTAGTGGCTTACGCCCGCCTTTTTGCACCCGGCTATTATTTTGACAATGCCTCTATAGGCCGCGTGGTTATAGATGCCGCCTACCGCGACCGCAAATGGGGGCACAACCTTATGCAGGCAGCCATTACAGGAATACAGGAATATTATAACACTACTGCCATAACCATTTCGGCACAATTGTACCTTAAAAAGTTTTATGAGGGCCACGGTTTTGTTCAGGAAGGTGAGGGTTATCTGGAAGATGACATCCCGCACATCAGGATGAATAGGCTTTAGGAAATTCCAAGTTCCAAATCACGAATTTCAAACTGAGGGAAAAATTCCAAATCACGAATCTCAAAATTTGGGCATAAAAATTCAACTCAATTTCCGGATTTGGGCATCGATTTTTTAAACCTCAAATCGTTCAGTTTTTAAATCTCCAAAAAAAGCCAATCTCAAAGTCCAAAAGTGAAATATTAAGCTTTTTGGCTTTAGGAAACTTTTTTACGATATATCGTGAAAAATGGCTTGGTAGATTAAAAACGGGTATTGGTATACAAAACCGCTCCCTACGTATATTAGTTTTTTGGCTAACCCTTCTTTACCGTTACTTTGTATAAACCTTTAGAATTAGCAGCCGGCACACCGGCTACAGATATTTAGAGTTTTATGTTAAATTGGTTATTTGTTGGTTAGCCCGTAAAGATTCATAGCTTTACGGGCTAAGGTTTTTATAAGATATTGCTAATTAGCTACTTTAGTAACCAGTATCTCTACACGTTTGTTGTCGCTTTCGGCGCCATTGGGTATGGGGTACTGCCTGCCGTAGCCGTTAAAGGTCATACGTTCTTTAGCTATTCCATTCTTTAGTAAGTAGTTATAAATAAATCGCGCACGGTTTAGGGAGAGGTGGTTTTCCTGGGTATCTTCATCTACGGCATCCTTCTGGTAGCTGTAAATGCAGCACACATGGCCCTGTATCTCAAAGTATAACTGCGGGTTACGCTTAAGGTAGGCCAAGAGGTCTACGAGAGCCTTTCCCGATCGTTTCCTGAGTTCGCTGCGCCCGCCAATAAACACCAGCTTATCCAACAGCAGTCGGTCGCCCACCTGTAAGTTGTCGCTAAAGGCTTTGTAAACAAAGTGTTCCGGCTCGGGTTCTTTAGGGGCAATGGCGGTAACCGGTGTGATATTGGTAACAGGAATGTCTTCTATAGCCAACTTAGTAGCTGAAATATAGCGTATTACGATATCGGTACGCCTGTTCTTGCTGCGTGCGGCGAGGGTATCAATAGTATTTTCGAGGGGTAGCTCCCCAATCCCTTTAATTTCGATACTTACAGGATTGTTTTTAAAGTAGTTAGCAAAGTACTGTGCCCTTTTTTGCGACAGCGCTACGTTATATGCAACGCTTCCGGTATCATCGCAGTAGCCGGTAAGGGTAACGTTTTGTATGGTAATTGTATCCAGTATTTTGGTAAACGACAGGAAGCCATCCATCTGAACATCAGTGGGTACGGCCTTATCATTATCAAAATAGGCGGTATATTTCAGGGTCTGCCCACAAGCTGAAAAGCCTGTAAGCAGCATTGCTATTGCAACAAGCCTGAGCATACTTATGCTTTAGTGATTACAAGTTCAACACGGCGGTCGTACTCGGTACCTTTGCCCAGGGGCTGGGTGTTACCATAGCCTTTGTAGGTCATGCGTGTTGAGGCTATTTTTTTGGAAACCAAAAACTTAAACACAGTAAAGGCCCGGTTTTTAGAGAGTTCGCGCTTGCGGGTGTCTTTGTCTATGGCCTCTTTCTGGAAGCTTGGCGTACAGCAAATATGCCCCTGGATCTCAAAGTTGAGGTTCTTGTACTTTTGCAGCAGGCGGGCAACCTTTTCCAGCTCCAGCCTTGATTTTGCCGTTAGCTTGCTGCTGCCGCGCTCAAACAATATGTTTTCCAGGTAAATGCGGTCGCCCACAATTAAATCCTTTTTAAGGGCGGTATAAAAGCCCGGCATAGGTTTGGGTGGGGGCACAGGCTTAAAGTTAACCACAACGTCTACACGGCGGTTCTTAGAGCGTGCCTCGCTCACGTTGTCTATGTCTTCTTCAAGCAATATACGGCCTTTGCCCTCTATGGTAACAATGATCTTGTTCTTAATGCCTCGGCCTATAAGCGTATCGCGAATGGTGTTGGCGCGGTTGTTAGAGAGCTTAAAGTTGTAGGCATCCTTACCGCGGTCGTCGCAATAGCCAAATATCTGGATGGTTTCTATACGGGCGGTGTCAATGGCCTTTATGAATGCCACCGCATTGTTGCCCTGTTTTTCGTCGAGATTATATTTATCAAACTCAAAGTAGACAGAAAACACCGTCTCTTCCTGGGCTATGGCAAGTACAGGGAGTATGAGCAGCAATAAATATATCAAACGTTTCATGTACTAATTATGATGGTGGTGGTGCGGGTCGTCTATCCTGCAAAGGCTTATATCCTCCGGCGGGTGTATCACGATAGGGAATTTCTCTACTTTAACCGAGCTGCTGTCAAGCCCAAACGCACGCCCTTCGGATAAACTCACTTTTTTAAGCATAAAGTAAATATCAAGGATAACACGTTCGTACCAAGGCAATTCGTTATCGTAAGAAAGGAACTTCTCTATAATTACAAACTTAAAATCGCCAATAACATTGTTTCGGTTAAGCGATAAATAACGGCTGGTAATATCTACCTCGCCTTTTTTAACCATATCGCGAACTACCTGCTTAAACATCAGGTTAATACGCGGCTGAACCCTAAAGCCAAGGTAAAAATCTACACGTATAACATCATCCTTCATAATTTCCCTAACGCGGTAGTCCATACGGTACGGTTCATCAACCACATTTACGTGTACAAACCAGTAAATATCAGCACGTTTTGGGCGTTTTTGTAGAATCGAATAGATAATTTTCGACTCAATTTCGTCGCCTAAATTTGCATTAGTCATGTACACCAGGTGGGTGGCATATTTAGGTATGGTATCGTCGTTACTCAGCTCGGCAAGTACGTTCTTGTAGTTGTCTATCTTGGTAAACTCGGTATATTCACTGCGAATACGTTTTGCCGCATGCCACACGCCCATGGTTGCCGCCAGCATGCCCGCTATAATAAGCGATACATAACCACCGTGGTTAAACTTGCTCATGTTAGCAATAAGGAACGAAAATTCTATAGTAAAGTACACAGCTACAATTAATATTATAAGGAACTTGTTGTAGCGTTTCATAACCATGTAGTAGCCTAACAGGGTGGTAGTCATTATCATACACATTACAATAGCAAGGCCGTAAGCTGCCTCCATATTGCCCGATTCTTCAAAATGCAGTACTATAAATACACAGCCCCAGAATAACAGCCAGTTGATGGATGGGATGTATATCTGCCCCTTAAGCTCGGTTGGGAATTTAATAGAAACCTTAGGCCAGAAGTTAAGGCGCATGGCCTCACTTATTAGTGTAAACGACCCACTAATTAAGGCCTGGGAGGCTATAACCGCTGCCGATGTTGCAATGGCGATACCAAACGGAAGGAACCAGTCCGGCATTAGCAAGTAGAATGGGTTAGCCGGTACACCCGGATTTGGGCTAAGCGTGGCAAGTGTTTTGCCTTCGTGCGCTATAAGATAGGCACCCTGCCCAAAGTAGTTGATGACCAGCATACTTTTTACAAATATCCAGCTTACCCTGATGTTGCTTCGCCCGGTGTGGCCCATATCGCTGTACAGCGCCTCGGCCCCGGTGGTACACAAAAATACAAAGCCCAGTACATAAAATCCATCGGGGTGTATGCTTAGCAAATGTATAGCGTAATAAGGGTTAAGTGCCTTTAAAACAGAAAGGTGCTCAAACATGGGTATAATGCCCAGTATGCCCAGCATACCAAACCACAATAGCATCATAGGGCCAAAGAACTTGCCTATTATAGATGACCCGAATTTTTGTATGATAAAGAGTATGAACAGGATACCAATAACAATAGGCACTGTATTAAGTTCCGGCCTGTAAATTTTAAGCCCTTCTACAGCAGAAGATATAGAGATGGGTGGGGTAATAATACCATCGGCGAGGAGGGCGCTACCTCCAAGTATCGCCGGTATAATGAGCCCTTTTTTCTTAAGCCTTTTTACAAGGGTGTACAGTGAGAAAATACCACCTTCGCCCTTGTTATCTGCCTGGAGCGTAAGGATTACGTATTTTAAAGTGGTTTGTAGTGTAAGTGTCCAGAAAATACAGGATAAAGCACCAAGTACTATTTCTGCATTTATAGGATCTTTTCCTATCAGAGGTTTCATTACGTACAGGGGCGACGTACCTATATCTCCATAAATAATACCCAATGTAACTAATAGTCCGCCTACTGTTACCTTGTTAAGGTTTTTGTGACTCACAGTAAAATTGAATTAAACAACAAAGTTACAAGATTTTAAATCAATAGCCATTGTTAGGGCCTAATATTTAATGCTTAGCAAAACTGAAGGTTTATGCCAAATAGTTTGCATTTACTGCCCGATTTTATACTGTTTTTTGCCAACTTAAACGCTTTTTGACTATTACAGTAATAGTACGTAATTGCGTTATGTATTTGTTAAGCGCTTGTTGCCAGTTTTTTACCGCTGCGCGACCACTCGCTCCACGAGCCAACGTATAATTTTGGGATGGGAAGCCCGGCATAATCCATAGCTAAAAGGGTATGGCAGGCCGTAACGCCCGACCCGCAATGTACTATTACATTCTGTGGATCGATATTGGCTAAAGCATCGGTATATTTCTCTCGTAAGGCTGTAGCCGATAGGAAAAGCCCATCACCATCTAAATTACCGGAAAACGGAATGTTAACTGCACCGGGAATGTGCCCTGCAACAAGGTCGATAGGTTCGGTAAGCCCATTGTAACGGTTGGCATCGCGAACATCAATTACCATAGCATCTTTATTGGTAGCTGCAATTTCTACATCATCGATAGTAGCAAGAGGCAGTTGCCATCGATAATAAGTATTTGGGAAAAGATCTAAAATTGGGTGCTGAGGTAGTTCTGTGCCACTGCATACAGGAAAACCGGCATCAACCGCCGCCTGAAAACCGCCGTTTAGCACCTGTACTTTAGCAAAGCTGGCAGCCTGATACATCCACCAAAAACGGGCAGCGGCATTGGCTCCATTCTTATCATCATATACCACAATACGATTTCGGCGTGCTGTACCTAACCTGTTTAATACTTGTCCAAACTTTTCTATCGTCGGCAAGGGGTGCCTGCCACCATTTTTTGGATCCGCAGGAATTTCGGCAAGCTCGGTATCTAAATCAACATATAGAGCCCCTGCAAGATGCTGTTTGTAATAGTTTTCACGCCCCTGCGCCCCTGCACTTGCATCTATAAGGATGAGGTTTTCTTTGGGCAGCTTGATAAGCTCATCTGCCTGGATAATTGATGCTGCATAGTAACCTTCTTCGAACCTTCTTGTCCATTTTTTCATGTAAACGTCAAAATCAACATCCCAAAAAAAAGGTGAAGGGCAAAAGGCCACTATTTCTTCTGCTATGTCGGCAAAGCGCCTTTCGAATAGCGTATCGGTTTCAAAATTATAAGACTGGTCGTAATAAATGCTATTCAAAAAATTACCATTGTCTAAATCTTCTTTTTTAAGGCCTTGATCTTTAAGTATTGCGAGCCATGAAAATAAATCAACAATAAACTTTTCGTAAGAAGCTACATCCATATCTTTCATATACCCGTATGAAAGTTTTTCCTTCAGGATATTTTTTACATCATCTAACTTGTAGGGTGTTTCCATAATTATATAAAAATCCCCATCAGGTTGTTACCAAATGGGGATCTTGTTTTACTTCTTAGTCAGTATCGCTTTATATTCGGCGTTGTTAGCCAGGAGTTTGGCTGCCTTTTGTATCTCGGTATTGCTGGTTGTGTAATACTTGTACAGGCCTTCTTTATACTGGTAGCGTTTAATAAGCTCATCGGTAAGGAGCTGTTTAATTTCCTGCTTGTGTGCAGTAAGTTCTTTCTCCTCGCTTTTTTGCAGTGCTGCGAGCAATGCCTGGTACTCTGCATTAATGCTGGCATCAACCTTTTCTTTTTTGGCTACCACAAGGGTTTCCTTAAGGGCTACCTCAGTTTCGGTATCAAATTCAAATTTTTCCTTTTTAAGGTAGGCTTTAAAGGCTTCAAATTCAGCATCGCTAACGGCAGGTATGTTGTTGCCCACGTTAGGGTTTTTGTAGTAGTAATTGGTAGCGTAGTTAAAAATACCGTCCTTGCGCACAAGGGCATCGGCAATGGCGCTTTGTTTCGATTCTTCCAGCTCAACATCCGGCAGGATGCCGCCACCATCATAAACGGTACGGCCCGCACGGGTTTTAAAGGCATTGTAGTTGGCTTTATCGATACGGATGGCTTTACCATCGGCATCTTTGTGAGTATAGTCCAGAGCCTGTATACCACGGCCACTTGGCGTGTAATAGCGCGAAATGGTAACTTTTACCTGTGTGCCATACGTAAGGTCTAACGGGCGTTGTACAAGCCCTTTGCCAAAGCTCCTGCTGCCCACAATAACAGCACGGTCTAAGTCCTGCAGGGCGCCCGAAACAATTTCTGAAGCCGAGGCGCTTTTGCCATCAACCAGGACAACCAACGGGATCTCGGTATCAACCGGGGGTTTCGTGGTTTTATAGGTATTGTTATACTTTTCGTTTTTAGATTTTGTGGTAACGATAATTTCGCCCTGCGGAATAAACAGGTTACAGATGTTAACCGCCTCATTTAAAAGCCCGCCCGGGTTACCGCGAAGGTCTAAAATAATGTTTTTAGCGCCCTGGCCTTTAAGGTCGGTTAGCGCGGCTTTGGTTTCCGCCGAAGCCTTGCCGTTAAACTGCGACAGCACAATATAGCCCGTTTCTTTACCTACAAGGCCATAAAAAGGCACGGCCTTAACATCTACCTCGCTTAGTACAAGTTCTGTACTATTGGGCTTGCCCTGGCGCAGGTACTTAATATTTATCTTGGTATTTTTAGAGCCCTTAAGCAGTTCGCTGGCATCTTCCTTAAAATCGGCAAGGATAATGTCGCCAATCTCAATAATTTCATCGCCTGCCTTAAGGCCTGCTTTATCAGCCGGGTAATCTTTATACGGCTCTTTAATGATAAGCTTGCCCTCCTTACGGGTAATAAGCGCACCAATGCCGGTATATTCGCCGGTGTTGTTTATTTTAAACTTGGCAACATCGGCCTCGTTAAAATAGTTGGTGTAGGGGTCCAGGTCGGCCAGCATGCTTTTAATGGCTTTATCCATAAGCTGCCCGGGGTTGGTTTCGTCTACATAATTGGTGTTTACCGTTTTAAACAGCGTTGTAAATATTTCTATTTGCTTGGCAATCTCAAAAAAATCGTCTTTAAAGCCTGTTCCCACAAATAAAAACCCCACAGCAACTGCCGGCAACACATATCGTTTCTTTAGTTTATTAAGCATGGTTATCTTTTTTTCTGGTATTTTTTTTATAAATGAAGTATCCAATCACGAAAATAAGGATAATTGGCCATATGTACAGCAAACCGAGAAGGAAACTTGAAAGCCCATTAAAGCCCGACTTTACCGCTACCCAAATTTTAGACCCGTACGATACCGTTGCGGTTTCCTGTGCCGCTGCGGTTTTGTAAAACTCAATATTTATGGTGCTTAACAATACGCGGTTCCGTATAAAATTGAGCCTGCCCTGCTGGCCCTCTATCTGTTCGCGTATTATCGCTAGTTCTTTTTCTATTTCAAGTATTTCCGAGATCTTGTTAGCCCTTTTAAGCAGTTCAAAATAACGCTCTTCTAAAACACGTTTGGCCTTTAGGCGCGACTCTATATCTACATATTCTTCCGATACATCTTCGGACGTTATCTCCCTACGCTCAAAATAATCGACACCCTTACTGATATCGGCAATGAACTTATCAAAGTTTTGTGAGGGTATGCGCACTGTAATGCTTCGCAGTAGCGAACTGCCCTCGTTGCCCTGTGTATCGGTTTGTACAACGGCACTGTATTTTGCCGTGGCATCCTGTACCTTTCGGGCTGTTGTATTCAGGTCGGCTGTTTCAAAGCGCAGGTTGGCAGTTTTAATAAGCATTTGCGTAGATGCAACCGGTGCTGTTTCAGCTTTAGCTTCAGGTAAATTGGCGGTAGGTGCCGCAGCGTCGGCAGACTCAGATGTAGCCACTACTTCGCTTGAAGCGATTGATGATGGGGTGTTTTCGCCTTCTTTTTTGCATGCCGTTAATGCTAAAAGAAGCAGTAGGGGGTAAAGTGTATTTTTCATGTTTTAACTGGTGGTTTACACCTACAACGCAAAACCCGGTTGCGTTATTACAACACTGTAAATTATAGCAATTTACAACCCTTCCTGAGCCAGGAACTTCTCAAAGATCTGGATGGTTTTGGTGTTGATGTCCTCATAGCTAAGCCTATCTTTGGTTTGGTACAAAAACATGATGGAGTAGGGCTTATCCAGCTTATCTAAAAGTAAATGCTTGTTATGGCGGTAGGTTTCGCGCAGAACGCGCTTGAAATAATTACGGTCGGTTGCGCGCTTAAAATGCTTTTTAGATACCGATATGCCCATTTGCAGCAGGCCCTCCTGTGGTTCGGGCGCCGGGATGTACACCAGGCGCAACGGGTATTTAGATACCGTTTTGCCTTCGGTAAATAAAAGGCCTATGGTGGTGCGGCTTTTTAGTTTTTCGTGTTTGGGGTAAGTGTAACGGGTCTCTTCCATGCGGGGGCAAAGGTACAAAAGGCAATTGCAATATTTAATTTATGCGAAATAAATTGAACTTATTAGTAACGACCTCACCCCCAACCTCTCTCCGAAGGAAAGGGAGTAGCTGCACTCCAGTGTTATGATAGGTCTTTATTGCCAAACGATACCCGTTATTGGCTCCCCTCTCCTTCGGAGAGGGGTTGGGGGTGAGGTTTTAAATATCATCTTATATAAACAAAAAAATCCCGGTAGTGAGTACACACACAAACCACCGGGAAGAAATAAAACAAAAACTAACTTACTTAACTATTGTAACAGGGCGTAATGAAATGTAGGATTGCCCCTTTCGCCCGACTGGCTTAACATAGATGTAAACCTTAGTTTATATACATTGCCTGCCGGATCTTTTATTACGTAAAAACGATCTGAATATAATTCTATAGGGGTAACGTTACGCCAGTTTGCGCCTATAGACCTTTGATCTGTTGCGGCATCAAAATTGGCTTCGCTTACGTTAGCCAGGGTAAAGTTATCGTATGCTGTTGCCGATGTTGGTACCTGGTATGATTTTGCGCCGCCTTTAATGTTGGTAATTACAAAATCAGAGAAAAAGTAGGATCCCGCCGAAACATTCTCGGTACTGAAAACCTCATTGGTAAAGGTGGTAAAGTTAAGGTCCCATGCTGCTTTTTGCGGCTCTGCCTGTACTGGCGCGCCGTTTATTAGGCTAAAAAAGCTAAAGTTATACGCCTGGTCTTTAGTAATGGTAACGGTGTTGTGGGTAGTGGCATTAATATCGGCATACTGTAGCATATAGCCCTCGCCATTTCTCAACACCCTGATTTTTTTCCAGCCCCTCGCACTGCCCGCCACACTAACCGATCCCGGCGCTGCAGGTATGGTAGGTATGCTGTAGCCCATGTTTACGATATACACTTTGTTATCATCATCATTAGCGCTAATCTCTGCAATGGCAGTACCCGTAAGCGCACCGGTTGGGCTGTCTACAAAGGCAAGGTTGGCAGGATCAAAAGTGCCAATGGCCACAGTAGGGTCGCTGGTTTGCGGTAGGTCGATATTGTTGGTAGCAAGCTGTTTTGTTGCCATGGCAACAGATCCGTTTATAACCACCCTAAAATCGGTGCCTCCATAAAATCCTAGGTCCCAAGTAGTCCTGTTCACTGCCGTGTACTGGCCGGTGCTCAGGTCAAAATATACCTGGTTGGGCTGGTTAGAGCCGCCCACACTTGGGGTTGCCTGCCCACCAAGTGATGGCATATCGTTAAAGTTAAGCTGAACCGACGTGTTACCGGTAATTTCTATCTCTGATGCTGAGATCTCAGCAATGGTAAACACTACGTTTTTAACTTCACCTTCGGCAGCATCGGCAAGTTTGGTAAAGTTAAAGGCAATGTTTGTAGCGCCTGCGTTAAACGGTACGGTAAACTGCCCGCCTTCGCCAGTGGTATCAGTAGTAAAATCTACACCATAAGCCACATTGTTTGCGGTATAACTTACCGTTACAAAGCCGCTTGTTGGCGCGCCGCTGCTAAACACAATGCTTACAGGCGTTACGGCATCGGCAAGGTTAACCGACTCGCTTGCAAACGATACGCCCATGCGCGGTGCGTGGGTATCATCATCACTGCACCCGGTTATGATAAGGGTAGATACTACTAAAAAGAGATAAAGTAATTTTTTCATGCTCATTACCATTAAATGTTAATATTGTAAGCCAGTTTTAAAAAGTAAGAACG
Source organism: Flavobacterium zepuense (assembly GCF_007097145.1). Classification (GTDB taxonomy): domain Bacteria; phylum Bacteroidota; class Bacteroidia; order Flavobacteriales; family Flavobacteriaceae; genus Flavobacterium; species Flavobacterium zepuense. The sequence continues at coordinate 99,134 of NZ_VJVZ01000014.1, forward strand.
CCCGTAAGCCGTAGGCAAATCGGTACTGCCGCCGCCGTGGCCTTCGGTACCGCCCTGTGCAATGCTGCTCCTTACGTTAGTAACGTCTAACAGGTTACGTGCCCCTGCGGTTACCTCAAAACGGTTGTTAAAGAACGCTTTACGAACCGATGCATTTAACCAGCTGAACGAACTTATGCGGGCAATATCCAGTACTGCATCGTTATTACTATCTGTTTGTACCACTTGCTGCTGCCTGCCGTTGAGCTTATAGAAAACCGAGAAATCCGTCTTCCACTTTGGAACGACATAGTTCAGCGTTCCGTTTACCTGTGGTGAAAACAGGTATTTGGTGTCGGATGTAACAGCCCCGGTATCTATATTTTGCGATACACCCACTATGGCTACGCCAAATTTTACCGAAAGGTTTTGATAATCAAACTGGTGGTTGGTGGCAAAGTTCCAAACCTTATAGGTGTCTATGTTTATGTATTTGTAGTGCAGCCCCACGGTAGCATCGGTAAGTACCTGGCCTATCCTGTCGTTAACATTAAGGTAGGTAACCATAAAGCTGTTGGCCATTTTAACCCCCGATGAAAAATCGGTGGTCTTTTTAATATTGGCTTCTACCGAGATGCTTTCTTCCGGAACCAGGTCTTCGTTGCCCTGTACATCGTGGTTGGCATCTACAAAATACGTGTATAGTTCTTCGAAGTTAGGGGAGCGGTATGATTTTCCGAGTGACGAGCGCAGCTCTATGTTATGGTCAAACAGGTAGCGTAAGCCCACTGAAGCAGCATACTGGTCTTCAAACTTGTTCTGGAAGGAGTAGCGCAAGCCCGCACGGCCCGAAAAGCGGTCGTTTACGGCAATTTCGGCAGCGGTATAGGCATCAAGGTTCCTTAGGGTGGCGTTCTTGTCAGACGCGCCAATATCCGGATCCAAAAACAGGCCTGATTCTGCCGATGCAAAACCTTTTTCGTTTACAAACTCGTAGCCTGCCTGCAAGTTGAATTTTTTGTTGTTTAACAAATTGGCTATGTTACCGGTAGAGTAGGCAACCTCGGTACTCTGGTAGGTAAGCCTGTTGCTCTCTGCCTCGCGGCGCTCTTCTATAAAGTATTTAAAATCTTCAAAATCGCGGGTCTGCTTTTGGTATGAGGCCGATATGGTATAGGTTTGGTTGGTAAATACATGGCCCGATGCGTTTAAGTGGTGGTAGAGCCTCTCTGTCTTGTAACGCCTGTCGTTACCAAAAAGTACATCCCAAAAAGGATAGTTGGGCTGTATACTGATGATTGGATTGTAATAATCTATATTCTCGTTAAAGTAATCGAACTTATAAAATACCCTTGTCTGGTTCTTTTTATAGCTTACCATGGCGTTAGCCACGTATTGCTCTTTAGGCAGCCAGCTAAAGCCACGCTGTTTGTTTACATCTGTTTCGCTGGTGGTGTAATTTTGACCGCCCCTTTGGTCCTGAAAGCCAGAAAAATCGTTCCTGTTACCACCTATGGATGCAAACCAGTGTTCTGATATGTTGTGCGATATTTTAAGCGATTGTATGTGTCGGCCCTGGTTAAAGGCAGCATATTCTTTACCAACGGTTTCCTCCTGTGCAAAGGCGTTGATCTCCCATTTATGCAGGGTAGATTTTTTGGTGATGATGTTAATGATACCCGAAACTGCATTGGCACCGTGCGTTACACCCATTGAGCCTTCTATAATTTCTACCTGCTGTACATCGTCAAGGTTTATCTGGGTAAGGTCTATATTGTTACCAAGCCCGGTGTCGCTAACAAGCGGAACGTTATCTACCAGTACTTTTAGGTACTGGCCATCAAGCCCAAACATGGATACGGTAGAGCGGCCCTGGCCGGTATCCTGCGTTACGTTGATGTTAAGGTAAAAGTTCATCAGGTCGGCCATATTGTTTGCTGCCTGTCGGTCTATATCGGCACGGGTTATAACGCGAACGTTAGAAACTGATTTTTTAAGCGACTGCGGTTCTATCTGACCTGTAACCACCACTTCGTCTAACTGGCGGGAGTGTACGGTATCGATCACATGCTCCTGTGCAAGTGTAGAAAGGCTGATTAATGAGAGAACAGATAAAAACGCTTTAGTAGGGGTATGCATTACTAACTTTAGTTAGATTAATTCTAAATTACGGCAAATCTAAGACCTGTGGGTTAGATATGCAAATTATTTTTATTAATTCTAAATAAGATTGACTGACATATATTATATCCTGCCTTACAATTTTCGTATGGGTAGTAAACTCAACGTCTGAAAGTGAAATAGTAAAACAAAAAAACTGCCCTTGTGAGGCAGTTTTGAGATTTTATTTTGATGTAGGATTTACAGATCGAAACCTATATTAACACCTAATTTAGATGCAATAAGTTTTGTGATGCGGTCTTTAAGTTCAGGGATCCTGATACTCTCTATAACTTCGTTGCTAAAGGCATACATAAGCAGGGCTTTGGCCTCTTTCTTAGGGATACCACGGCTTTGCATATAAAACATGGCGCTTTCATCTAACTGGCCCACAGTACATCCGTGCGAACATTTAACGTCATCGGCAAAGATCTCAAGCTGAGGTTTTGCATTGATGGTAGCTTTTTCGCTTATAAGGATGTTGTTGTTTTGCTGAAAGGCGTCGGTTTTTTGGGCTTCTTTCTCCACGTATATCTTACCGTTAAACACCCCGGTAGAGCTGCCATCAAAGATACTCTTGTAGTTTTGGTGGCTCTCACAGTTAGGCGTAGCATGGCGTACCAGTGTATAGTGGTCTACGTGCTGCTTGTCGCCAATAATGGTAATGCCTTTCAGAGTGCTGTCTATGCGCTCGCCTTGGTGGTAAAAATTAAGGTTGTTACGTGTAATGTTGCCCCCAAAAGAGAACGTGTGCACAGAGGCGTTGCTATGGCCTTTTTGGGCTATATAGGTATTGTCTACCAGGTTGGCCGTTTGAACGTCATTCTGGATCTTGTAATAATCGGTAATACTGCGTTCCTGGGCAAAGATCTCTGTAACACTGTTGGTAAGCACCGGGTTGCTGTTAAGGCTCTGGTGGCGCTCTATAATTTGTACCTGGGCGTTTTCGCCAACAATTATAAGGTTACGCGGCTGCACCATTAGTGCGGCCTCGTTACCTGTAGAAAGGTACATGATCTCGATAGGCTTATCGGCTACCTTACCTTTAGGGATGTTAATGAACGCACCCTCGTTAGCAAATGCCGTGTTTAATGATGTAAGGCTATCATCAAGGTTAGTGATCTTGTTGAAATATGTATCGATGATTTCCTTGTATTTAGGCTTTGTTAAGGCCGACGACATAAGGCAAACATCAATACCATCATGGGTAGTACTCGATAAAAACGAACTGAAGATACCATCTATAAACACCAGCTTATAGGTATCTATCTGGTGTAAAAAGAATTTTTTTACATCAGGGTAGTTAATAGCGTTGTCCTGTTTAGGGAATACGCTAAAGTCGTTTTTAAGCACCGCGTTAAGCGATGTATATTTCCAGGCCTCATCCTTTTTGGTAGGGAAGCCTTTATTTTCAAAATTCTTAAGGGCTTCTGTACGAACATTGTGTAAATCAGTGTTTACATCGATACGCTCCTCAAAAGCCATAAAAGACGATAATAGTTTTTCTTTAAGGTCCATTCTTTAATTGTTTCAAGTTTCAGGTTTCAGTGTTTCAGGTTGCTTACTCAGGAGTGAAAACTGATACCGAAAATTGTTCCTAATAATATTGTGAAGGCCATCTTCCAGTTTATTACTGAAATTTATTGCCTTTAAAATCTCTTTTGTTGAGGTAAGTTATGAAATTACTTATCTTACCACTTAACTTTAAATAATCTGCTTTTAGAATTTCGAATACTTCTTCGGTTATGTAACCGCTGTCAAAAATTCTATATAATTGTGATCTTACTTCTCCGGCAGAGCCTTTAGATATTGAAAGAAATTGCCTGAATTCCATGTTGCCATCTCGTTCAAACCCTTCTGCTATATTATCCATTACAGATCCCGAAGAATTCTTAACCTGGTTCTTTAATCCAAAATCGTTTTTAAGTTCAGTTTCTACGCAAAGAATATGAATTTCTTTTGCGAGCCTTCTTGCCTCCTGCCAAATTTCTAAATTTTCAAATCGGGTTATAGTAGCCATACAGAACTTTAAAAACCTGAAACTTTAAACCTGAAACTAATTCTCTGATTTAATCCAGTCGTAGCCTTTTTCTTCAAGTTCGTATGCCAGTTCTTTACCGCCCGATTTTACAATCTTACCATTGTAAAGTACGTGTACAAAATCAGGGACAATATAATCTAAAAGCCTCTGGTAGTGGGTAATAACGATAACAGCATTGTCTTCGCTGCGCAGTTTATTTACACCATTGGCAACAATGCGCAGTGCATCAATATCAAGGCCGGAGTCGGTCTCATCAAGAATAGCCAGTTTAGGCTCCAGCATTGCCATCTGGAAGATCTCATTACGCTTTTTCTCACCGCCTGAGAAACCTTCGTTAAGCGAACGCGATAAGAACTTACGGTCGATCTCTAATAGCTCCGACTTCTCGCGGATCATTTTAAGCATTTCGTTTGCCGGCATTTCTTCCAGCCCATTAGCCTTGCGGCTTTCGTTAATGGCGGTTTTCATAAAATTGGTAACCGATACGCCCGGTATCTCTACAGGGTACTGAAACGAAAGGAAAACACCTTTGTGTGCCCTTTCTTCCGGTGCAAACTCGCTGATATCTTCGCCTTCAAGATAAATATTACCCTCGGTTACTTCATAATTTTCGTTTCCGGCAATTACCGATGATAATGTACTCTTACCGGATCCGTTCGGACCCATTATGGCGTGTACTTCACCGGCCTTAACCTCAAGGTTTATACCTCTTAAAATATCTTTGTCTTCTACGCGAGCGTGTAAATTCTTAATACTTAACATTGCTTTGTTTAAAGTTTCAGGTTTCGGGTTTCAGGTTCTTGCTCGAACCTTACAACCTACCTTAAAATTGTTATTTATTCTATTTTGGTATTCCAGCAATCAACTTTAAAATAACTTTAAACCTGAAACCTGAAACTAGTTCTTTATCCTACAGACCCCTCAAGGCTTATTTCCAGCAGCTTTTGTGCTTCAACGGCAAATTCCATTGGCAGTTTGTTTAGTACCTCTTTACTAAAGCCGTTTACAATAAGTGCAATAGCTTTTTCTGTAGGTATGCCACGCTGGTTGCAGTAAAACACCTGGTCTTCGCCAATTTTACTGGTGGTAGCCTCGTGTTCTATTTTAGCGGTTGTGTTTTTAGACTCAATATACGGGAACGTATGCGCACCGCAGTTGTTACCCATTAGCAGCGAGTCGCACTGAGAGAAATTACGTGCATTTTCGGCACGGCTTCCTATCTGTACAAGCCCGCGGTAGCTGTTTTGCGATTTACCCGCACTAATACCTTTAGAGATAATGGTACTCTTGGTGTTTTTACCAAGGTGTATCATTTTAGTACCGGTATCGGCCTGCTGGTAGTTATTGGTAACGGCTATCGAATAAAATTCGCCTACCGAGTTATCGCCTTTAAGGATACAGCTTGGATATTTCCAGGTAACGGCAGAGCCGGTTTCTACCTGTGTCCATGATATTTTAGCGTTCTTTTCGCAAAGGCCGCGTTTGGTTACAAAATTGTATACCCCGCCTTTACCTTCTTTATTGCCCGGGAACCAGTTTTGTACAGTGCTGTACTTAATTTCGGCATCGTCCATAGCAATAAGCTCTACCACGGCAGCGTGAAGCTGGTTCTCGTCGCGGCTTGGTGCCGTACAGCCTTCAAGGTAGCTAACATAGCTGCCTGCATCGGCAACTACAAGCGTACGCTCAAACTGGCCGGTACCCGCCTGGTTGATACGGAAGTAGGTAGACAGTTCCATAGGGCAACGAACCCCTTTAGGGATGTAGCAAAACGAACCGTCGCTAAATACAGCCGAGTTAAGGGCTGCATAAAAGTTATCTTTTTGCGGTACTACGCTGCCTAAATATTTTTTAACCAATTCCGGATGCTCTTTAATAGCCTCTGAAATCGGACAAAAAATGATGCCTTTTTCAGCCAGTGTTTTCTTGAATGTTGTAGCTACCGAAACAGAATCAACCACAATATCCATTGCTACGTTGTTCATCATCTTTTGCTCGTCTATAGAGATGCCCAGTTTTTTGTACATCGCTAACAACTCAGGGTCTACATCATCAAGGGTTTTATTGGCATCTATTTTTTTAGGTGCCGAATAATATGATATTGCCTGAAAATCAGGTTTTTGGTAATGCACATTAGCCCATTCAGGCTGCGTCATTTGTGTCCATGCGCGGTACGCCTCAAGGCGCCATTCGGTCATCCATTCAGGCTCCTCCTTCTTTTTAGAAAGCGCTCGAACAATGTCTTCATTAAGCCCGTTGGGGAATGTATCACTCTCTATGTCAGTATAAAAACCGTACTCGTACTCCTTGGTTTCGAGCTCGATCTTTAAATCATCTTCTGTATACTTGTTCATTTTTAGTTTGGTTTCAGGTTTAAAGTTTCAGGTTTAAAGTTGCTTACTCTTGCCTTAAACTGCAACTGAAATTATTATTGTGATTAAGTTTCAGGTTTAAATTTCCATGCTGGCGGGCAACCTGAAACTTTAAACCTGAAACTTTAAACTTTTTTAAAGAGAAAAACTCTCCCCACAACCGCAGGTGCGGCTTGCGTTAGGGTTGTTGAAAACAAAGCCTTTGCCGTTAAGGCCACCGCTAAACTCCAGTATAGTACCGGCAAGGTACAGTACACTTTTTTTATCTACGGCTATTTTAACGCCATTGTCTTCAAATACTTTATCATTTTCGCTTAGCGCATTGTCAAATTTTAATTCATATGACAAGCCTGAACATCCTCCACTTTTAACGCCTACCCTTATATAATCGGTAGTAGCGTTAAAGCCGTCATCTTCCATAAGCATGACAGCTCTTTTCTTTGCCGAATCAGAAACTTTTATCATAATCTAAACCTTATTATTAGTGTAAATTTTGTGCAAAGATACCACATTTTTGCGTAATGCAACAGGCGGTACCCTTTTTATGCATATGCTTGTATAAGCAAGAGTTATGCCCATTGTATGCTTAAACCCCGCTTTTATTTTTGTTAGACGCAACGGGAGCACTATAAATAAGAAAAAGGCTTCAAAATGAAGCCTTTCCATAGAAATATCGGGTTTGAGTTAGTTAATTTGCCTGTTTATATAAATCCACCCTGTTTTGCTGTTACCGCTTTCAGGTTCAATTACATAGTAGTAAGTGCCTGTTGGCAGGTCTTTATTGTCGTCGGTCTGGCCATACCACTCATCGGTATAATTATTTTTGTTATATACCTGCATGCCGTAACGGTTGTAAATACTCAGTTTGTGTACTTTAAGATAAGTCAGATCAAAATTATCATTGAGGTCATCACCGTTAGGCGATATACCCTTTTGTATGTCGCAATTACCGGTTGTAATGGTAATAGGGCTAACAGCACTACAGCCTTGGGTATTTTGGGCGCGTACAAAAGCAATAGTGCCGTTGTAGCTTTGCGGGTTTGCAATGGCATTCACGGCCTGCTGTGCATCGGCCTCCGTTGCATAGTAGTCAAATTCTAATCCGCTTAATCCTGATACAGCATCGGTAAGGTTAAAAGGCGCACAGCCAATTAGCTGAAGGTCGTCCAAAAACGGAACATCAATCACCTGCAACGAGAAGTTGCTTACAACATAACAACCGTTGCCGTTACTTACCCTTGCATAAATGGTTTGTGGGTTAGTAGTATTGATAAAACTTTGCGTATTAGCGATAGCATTTGTAGCAATATCGGCATCAGCCTGAGAGGTATAGTAGGCTATGGTTACATTAGCCTGTCCCTGTAGCAACACTGTATCCTGTTGCGATAGGTTAAATGATGTAAAACCATCCTGAACATCGGTATCGCAAAGCTGAAGCGCAGGAGCCTGCACAGCTACGGGAGCCGGTAGCGTAATAAGGCTGAATGATGTTGTGCCAAAGCAGCCTGTATTGGTATCCTGTACCCTTACATAAATGGTTTGCGGGTTGGCAGTACTGGTATAGCTTTGTGGTGTTGCTATGGCATTTGTAGCAGCATCGGCATCGGCCAGGCCGGTGTAATAAGAAACAACCGCGTTTGCCTGCCCCTGTAGCAGGGATGCATCCTGCTGCGATAAATTAAATGCCGTAAAACCATCCTGTGTGCCGGTATCGCAGGCCGAAAGGTTAGGTACCTGCGGTGGTACGGGAGCAGGTACAATTTGCAAATCAAACTGTGTAGTTGCATAACAACCGCCCCCTGCTACATCTACCCGCACAAAAACAGTTTGCGGGCTGGTAGTGTTTGTAAAACTTTGTGGTGCAGCTATGGCGTTAGTTGCAGTATCGGCATCGGCCTGGCTGGTATAGTAGTTTATTGTTGCTCCTGGCTGGCTTTGCAGCAATGCAGCGTTTTGTACCGTAAGGTTAAATATGGCAGTGGTTGTACCGCAAAGTTGCAGATTAGGCAATGTAGGCAGTACCGGGGCTGGGGCTATCTGCAAAGTAAAATGGTTAATTTGCCACTTGGTGGGCGATACCTGTACCCGTGCATAAATAACTTGTGGATTGGTAGTATTGGTAAAAGCCTGTGGGCTTGCAATAGCATTAGTGCCTGCATCGGCATCAGTAGGGGTGGTGTAATATGTTATTGTGGCATCGGGCAGGCTTTGCTGCAATACCGCCGTTTGGTTGGTAAGGTTAAACGGAGCCGTATTACCTTCGGCACATACAGTCAAAGGATCTGAATCTCCTAATTTAATGACCCACGCGTCATTTTGGTTGGAATGGTTACCGTCTACATATTCATTATCAGAGTATGACCATCCTGCCAAAAGATAACCGTTATCAGATGTTTGGTAAAACGTAAATAAGAAATCGCTGTTATTACCTCCATAGGTTTTTTCGTTAAGCAGGTCGCCATTTTCGGCTACTTCAAAGATCCAGAAATCACCTGGGTAAAAAAAGGTAATAACATCGGTTAATGGTTCAGTACGGCCACCTATCATATAAGTTCCCTGGGGCGTACGGTATAGGGCACTACCGCGATTATCGGTCTCATTACCGTATGATTTTTCCCAAAGCAGGCTGCCCTGTGCATCAAGTTTTAGCAGCCACGTATCATAACTGCCAAAAGACTCTGATTTATTACCGCCAGACCCATAAGTACCTGCCAAAACCAAAAAACCCCCGTCAGGTGTTTCTACAATGTCATTAAAATCATCAAAATAAGTTGTTCCATATAATTTTTGCCATAGTACGGCACCGGTAGTATTTATCTTTACTATCCACACATCCTGGCCGCCCTGCCCAACAACCATACTGTTGTTTCCGGCTATAGATGATCCTCCAAAAATATAATTACCGTCGGATGTTTCTTTAATACGCCAGGCAACGTCGGCATTCAGGCCCGGACCACCGTAAGTTTGCTCCCATGCGGTAGTACCATTTGCATTTAATTTAACAATAAGTGCATCATAGCTAACATTAAAACCGGGCGAATACCTTTCGCCTGCAACAAGATAGCCGCCGTCGGATGTTTGTGTAATGCTTTGCCCGTTAAGGCCAATTATGTTTTTTGCCCATACCACGTTGCCGTTGGTATCAAATTTAACAACAAGTGCATTTTTATCAGGGGGGTTAGGCAGCGGTATATCGCCATTAAAAGAAGTGGTAGACCCGGTAATAATAAAGCCCCCATCGGTAGTTGGAGTAACAAATTCTACCCAGTCGTTCCAGGTCCCGCCAAATGTGGTCTTCCAGATAACATCGCCCTGCGGCGATAACTTAACGATCCAGATATCGTCGGCACCATTATTGTCCTCAACATCACCGTTAGTAGATGCAGCAATTCCGGCCATGATATAATTGCCATCAGTAAGTTGTGTGATGCCGTAGGCCGAATCCTGGTTTGTGCCCCCAAGCACTTTTTGCCAATGCAAATCAGGAATCTGCGCGTAGGATAACGCAGATACAATGAGCAGAAGCGCCATGTAAGTAATTTTTTTCATTGCAATTTGTTTTTTTGGTGATTAACTTTTTCATTACAAATAACTTACTATAAAATAAATTTTAATGGTCGGTTTGAGTATATGCCACTTCTCAATTAGTATTGGCAGTATTTAAATTAGTATTTGTAAGAAAATGTGGATTTGATGATTCGGGATTTGGTTATTTGGAGAACCGGGGATTTGATAATTTGTTGATTTGTGGATTTGGTTGTTGGAGAACCGAGGATATGATAATTTGGATATATGGTTATTTGGTCTGTGGTCGGAAAATCAAATAACCAAATCCCCGAATAACCAAATTAACTTTTTGAAGGTGGAGTTAATCAAATAACCAAATCCCCAAATTATCAAATTAACTTATAAAGCCAATTCCAAAGTCCGAAAGTGAAATATTAAGCATTTTTTTGAAGGGGGATTTGTTAATTTGTGGATTTGGTTATTTGTTTAAAATTGTATGCTGAACTCGAAGTCCAAAAGTGAAATATTAGGCCATTTTTTTTGTTATAAATTTTTGGTTTGGTCGAATTACCAAATCCACAAATTCCCGAATCCACTTTTTTTTGCCTAATTTGCATCATCAAAACAAACAAGCTTTACAATGAAATTATACCCTATAGAAAGTGGCAATTTTAAGTTGGATGGCGGCGCTATGTTTGGCGTTGTGCCAAAATCGATATGGAATAAAACCAACCCTGCCGATGCTAACAACCTGATAGACATGGCCGCACGTTGCCTTCTTATAGAAGATGGCGACCGCCTTACTCTGATAGATACCGGTATGGGCAACAAGCAAAACGACAAGTTTTTTGGCTACTATTCGCTTTGGGGCGACCATAGCATAGATAAATCGCTGGCACAGTGGGGGTTTAATCGTGATGATATTACCGACGTTTTTTTAACCCACCTGCATTTTGACCATGTTGGCGGTGCCATACAATGGAACAAAGACCGAACAGGCTATGAACCGGCCTTTAAGAATGCCCATTTCTGGACGAACGATAACCATTGGGAATGGGCCACCAAGCCTAACGCCCGTGAAAAGGCATCGTTCCTGTCAGAAAATATACTGCCCATGCAGCAAAGTGGTCAGCTTAAGTTTGTTAACCGCCCTGAGGGTGCGTTTTTAGAGCAGTCGGAACTTAGTTTTGGCATCCTGTTTGCCGATGGCCATACCGAGAAGCAAATGCTGCCCCACATAAATTACAACGGTAAAACCATTGTATATACTGCTGATTTACTGCCCACTGCCGGGCACATACCGCTGCCTTATGTAATGGGGTATGATACCCGCCCGCTGTTAACCATAGATGAAAAGGAGAAGTTTTTAAACGAGGCGGCCGATAACGGTTATTACCTAATGCTTGGGCATGATGCGCACAACGAGATAATTACGGTACAAAAAACAGATAAAGGCGTGAGGCTCAAAGAAGTTTTTACCTGTGCAGATATACTAATTTAATGTTAATACTTATCTTCGTGTAACAAATTCGGGATAATTTAGACCAATTTTTCAAAAAGTAACATAACTCAGTAATGAAATTTAAATCCATTTACCTTTCGGCTGCCTTAGCACTATTTCTTGTTAGCTGTGGCGCCTCTAAAAAAATTACGGCCGAACCTCTTGCCATAACAACCCCAATTACAGCTAAAAAGGCTAAACTTGGCGAAGACCAGGAAAAACGCTGGAGCGACCTGGACCTTTTAAGGGATACCATTCCGGGTATGAGCGTAGACCGTGTTTACGAGATATTAAAAGACCGCAAAGCCAAAAAAATTATTGTTGGTGTAGTAGACTCAGGTGTTGATATAGAGCACCCAGACCTTAAAGATGTTATCTGGACGAACACTAAAGAGATAGCAAACAACGGTATAGACGATGATAAGAACGGCTATATTGATGATATTCACGGTTGGAACTTCCTTGGCGATATAGAACACGAAAACATGGAGTTTGTGCGTATCCTTAAAAAAGGCGACGACGGCAGCGAAACGTATAAAAGGGCTAAAAAAGAGTACGATGAGCAGGTTAATGAGGCTAAAGCCGGTAAACAGCAGATGGACTTTATCTTAAAAGCAGATAAAACTTTTGTGGAAAAAACAGGCAAAACCAACTATACGGTTGATGACCTTAAAAAACTTGAGCTAACAGATCCTACACAAAAGGCTATTAAACAAAGGTTTGAGCAAATATTGGCTAACGTAAGCCGCGAAGACCTTGTTAAACAGCTTAACGATGGTGTTGAACATTATGACAGCGAGCTTAAATACCACCTTAATAAAGAGTATGATGCCCGTAAGATACTTAACAACAACCCAGACGACTGGAATACTAAAAGCTACGGTAACAATAACGTAATTGGCCCTGAAAAAGAAGGTGCTAAGCACGGTACGCACGTTGCAGGTATTATTGCGCAGGGCAGGGGTAACAACCTGGGCGGCGATGGTGTTGCTACAAGTGTTGTAGAAATTATGGCCGTTCGTGCCGTGCCGGATGGCGATGAGTACGATAAAGATGTGGCACTGGCATTACGCTATGCTGTAGATAACGGTGCTAAAGTAATCAACGGTAGTTTTGGTAAATACTATGCAACACACAGCGACTGGGTATATGATGCTATTAAATATGCTGCCGAAAAAGATGTACTTATTGTATTTGCTGCCGGTAACGAAGGTTTAGATCTTGATAACGAAAGCGGCGAGCGTTACCCTAACGATGATAAAAATACACTTACTGAATATACGGATAATATCTTAACTATTGGCGCACTTACCTATGAGTACGGCCCTGAGCTGGTTGCCGATTTCTCTAACTACGGAAAAACCAAGGTAGATGTTTTCTCTCCTGGTGTGCGTATTTATGCTACAACACCTAACAATACCTATTCATTCCTTCAGGGAACATCAATGGCATCGCCAAATGCGGCTGGTGTAGCGGCGCTTATACGCGCGTACTACCCAACGCTTAAGTCTGCGCAGGTAAAACAAATTATCATGCAGTCCGGCCTTCCTATTAACTTTGATGTTGTTTTAGGTGGAAACCCTGAGAACACAAAGCCATTTGCTGAAACATCACGTTCAGGTAAAATTGTAAATGCTTACAATGCTATTATCCTGGCCGACCAAATGTCAAGAAAATAGTAGGTACTGCCTATAATATAAAACCCCAAGCCGTAATGGTTTGGGGTTTTTTGTTTGTTTAGTAGATATGTACTATGTAATATTTTTACTGATGATTCAGATATTAAAGCTATCACACTAGTAAAGAGTGGATTAAAACTTTAGTCTTTAACTTGTTTAACTAAATCTGAAAGTTCGCCGTGTACCTCTAACCTAAAACTGGTTTCATCTTTAGGGGCAGGGGGCCAAAACTCAACCATATAAGATTTTGTTTTGCCGCCTTTAAGCTTAAACTCAAGATTGTGAGGGTTAGTGTTTATGCCCATAGACATTGCGATCTTAACATAATATTTGTTGTTTTTGCTGTCAACCAGTTTAACGGTTTCAAAATCAATAGGCTGCTCTTCCTCGGTATTGTTCTTAAATTCAAACATAACCGTCCTAAATCGGCTATCGCCTTTAGCAATAGTTGTTTTGCCATTTTCGGCATCCGATATCTTCGTGGTTTTTATACGTGTCATCCTAAAATCCACTCCGGCAGAGTAGGGTTGGTAGTCCATCTCTATTTTTTGTGCCGATGCCGTACAGATAATAAATAAGGTTAACAGGGTAAATAGTTTCTTCATAAATAAGGTTTAAGAGTTGGTGCTGACTAAAATACAAATTTTAACATAGTGTTTTATAACAGGTTAAAAAAAATCTTTCACAATTATTTAGCTGAAGTTTAAACGATTATTCAACAACCAGTCTTTGCGAATACGTTGCCTTGCCTGTTGTTAACTGTACCTGATACACACCTGCTGCTAAATTTGGTAATAAAACCATTGCCTGTGTCACCTTATCACTATATACCAACTGTCCTAACGTAGAATATACATTTAGTGTAGCATTATCTAAAACAATATCGCCTCCTATAGTAAATATGCCATTATTAGGGTTGGGATAAAGGGTTAGGGTGTTTTTAGTTGAATTTTTGAGACCTAATACATCAGGTGATAATTTTACCAGCCAGGCATCAAACGCACCATTGTTTTGGGTAAGGTCGCCATCATTAGATGTTGAGGTGCCCGAAAGTATAAATCCGTTATCATCGGTTTGTTTAAAGGCGTAAAACCGTTCAAATAAATTGCCGCCAAAAGTTTCTTCCAAAAGTACAGTACCCTCTTCATCAATTTTAAAAAGCCAGGCATTAGGCCCTGCGGCACCCATTTCGTCTGCTGCAGTATAGCCGCTAACTACATAACCACCGGTTACAGGCACTATGCCCCAGGCAAGGTCATCGCCGGGACTGCCATAGCTTTTTGCCCATTCCTGCACGCCATCGGCATCAATTTTAAGCAGCCAGGCATCAGCTCCGCCAAGGTTATCTGTAATATCGGTCGAATCGTCCTGCCCGGCAATAATATAACCGCCATTGGGCGTAAAGGCAATATCGTACGGACTGTCATGCCAGCCACCGCCAAAAGTTGCCCCCCAAACCGTTGTGCCTTCGCTATCTAATTTATAAACACCATATTCAGATGGATTGTCCGGCGGTTGTACAGCACCGGTAACAATAAAGTCTCCATCGGGAGTTTCTGTAGCCATATAGCCATAATCGGCGGTTTCGCCGCCCAGGCATGCTTGCCATTCAATTTCAAATTCGGTGTCCAGTTTTACCACCCACATATCATAATCGCCGTGGTTACCCAGCACATCACCATCATTAGAGAAAGTATAGCCGCACATAACATAGCCACCATCAGATGTTGGTTCAAAAGAACTCAGGAACTCGTTATCGCTGCCGCCAAATGTTTTAGACCATACTTCATTACCTTCACTGTCAATTTTTAAGAGCCATATATCCGATAGAATCGCGGCACTGCCCTCGGGGGTAGATGATGTTTCGCCGGCAATAAGGTAAGTGCCATCGGTGTTTTGCAATACTTTCCTGGCACGCTCGTCACCCAATCCTCCGTATAAATGCTGCCATTGCAACTCGCCGGCAGCATCAGTTTTAACCATTATAGCGTTAACTGCGATATTATTAGGATAGGTAGGGTCGTGAGTGCTAAAACCGGCTGATATATATCCCCCATCGAGTGTGGGCGCCACATCATA
This sequence comes from Flavobacterium zepuense, assembly GCF_007097145.1. GTDB lineage: Bacteria > Bacteroidota > Bacteroidia > Flavobacteriales > Flavobacteriaceae > Flavobacterium > Flavobacterium zepuense. Next base: position 114,452 of record NZ_VJVZ01000014.1, read on the forward strand.
AAAAATATCATCGCCTACAGAGCCAAAGCTTTTTTGCCATTCAATTTCCGGGGCTTGGGCTGTAGCAGTATGTCCTGCCAGTAAAAGTGTGCAAAGCGCAAAAGTCTTTTTAAGAGTAATTTTTTTCATAAGTAAGGATGTATCAGTTTATTAATCTGTGATGATTTCAAATCTAATAAAAAATTAAAAGCATTATATTTTATTTTTTAATGCGATACGGGTTTTCGTAATCGATATAGTAAAACTTTAAAACTAGTTTATTTTTATGCGTTTTTATATGGTCGATTTACAAAATCTATACTTTTATACTGCATAGTATCATAAGCTTATGAAATGCGAAATTTAAAATCTGTTGCATATTTTTAGGTATTTTTAAGATAAAAAAATGCATTATGTAATTTTTGGTTATCAATACTTTAAAAAATATCCACTTTATACTCATTATAAATTAGCGTGTAAAGGTTGTGGTTTGTGTCTTTTCGCCTTAAATTTGTTTGATTTTTTAAAAACTTTATCTTTTTAACCAAACATTATGGCAAAATCTGCACTTTTAAAGTCGTCTCTCGCCAAGAAATACTGGATGGCTTTAACAGGTTTATTTCTCTGCCTGTTCCTTGTCGGGCACTTGCTGGGTAACCTGCAGCTCATATTTTCTGATGCATTAGCGTTTAACCTGTATGCATTGTTTATGACTACTAACCCAGCCGTTAAAATCCTTTCTTATGTAACTTACATTTCTATCCTTTTCCACGCGATAGACGGTATCCTGCTTACGATTCAAAATCAAAAAGCAAGGCCGGTAAAATACGTAATGAATAAGCCGGAAAAAAACACAGTATGGGCATCGCGTAACATGGCAGTATTGGGTACTATTATCCTAATATTTATTGTAACGCACATGGTAAACTTTTGGGCAGTAATGCACTTTAAAAAAGATATGCCGTTGCAAACTGTTACCGTAAAGGGCCAGATGGGCATGCCGGACCAGCAGTTGTACATCACAACAGGGTCCGGTTCTGCACGTTTTCTTGCTGTACAGCAGGTAGATGGCAAGAACCTTATAAAAGAAGGCAATAAATTTTATGTGGTTTTAAACGGTAACCAGCAACCGGGCAGTACCGATGCTAAAGGTACCAATGATAAAGAAGAAAAAGTATTTTTTGCCGAGGGCTATAAAGACCTGCACAAAATTACGGTAGACTTTTTTAAAGACCCGCAATACGGCTTAATAGCTACAATATTATATGTTATTGCCATGATAACACTTGGTTTTCATTTATACCACGGTTTTGGCAGTGCATTCCAGTCGCTTGGGGCAAACAACCCTAAATACAACGGCTTAATTAAAAATTTCGGTATAGCATTCTCGTTCATTGTTCCGTTCCTATTTGCTATCATACCGTTATACATTCATTTTTTACATAAATAATCAACGTCAATTACCATGAAGTTAGATTCTAAGATACCGGAAGGCCATATTTCTAAAAAATGGACCGACTATAAAGACCACCTTAAACTTGTTGCCCCAAACAACAGGCCAAAAATTGATGTAATTGTAGTGGGTACCGGCCTTGCAGGTGCTTCGGCTGCTGCATCGCTTGGCGAAATGGGCTACAATGTTAAGGCGTTCTGCTTTCAGGATTCACCACGCCGTGCGCATTCAATTGCTGCACAGGGTGGTATTAATGCTGCTAAAAATTACCAAAACGACGGCGATAGTATTTACAGGCTGTTTTATGATACTATAAAAGGGGGCGACTACCGTGCGCGTGAAGCTAACGTACACCGCCTTGCAGAGGTATCGGGTAACATTATAGACCAGTGTGTGGCTCAGGGTGTACCTTTTGCCCGCGATTACGGTGGGATGCTTGATAACCGCTCTTTTGGTGGTACTCAGGTACAGCGTACATTTTATGCAGCAGGGCAAACAGGTCAGCAGCTTTTATTAGGTGCGTACTCATCGCTTTCAAGGCAAATAGGCCTTGGCCGTGTAGAAATGTTTAACCGCCACGAAATGCTTGATATTGTAAAGGTAGATGGAAAAGCACGTGGTATTATTGCACGTAACCTTATTACCGGCGAGTTAGAAAGGCATTCTGCCCACGCAGTTATTATTGCCAGCGGCGGTTACGGTAACGTATACTTTCTTAGTACAAACGCAATGGGCAGTAACGTAACGGCTGCCTGGAAGATACACAAAAAAGGAGCTTATTTTGCTAACCCTTGTTTTGTGCAGATTCACCCAACGTGTATCCCGGTTCATGGCGAAAACCAGTCTAAGCTTACGCTGATGTCTGAATCACTGCGTAACTCGGGCCGTATCTGGGTTCCTAAAAAGATTGAAGATGCTGCGGCCATCCGTGAAGGAAGGCTTAAAGCAACAGACATAAAAGAAGAAGACAGGGATTATTTTCTTGAAAGAAGATACCCTGCTTTTGGTAACCTTGTACCAAGGGACGTAGCATCACGAGCTGCAAAAGAGCGTTGCGATGCCGGTTTTGGTATAGAGGCTAATGCTACTAACGAGGGTGTTTACCTTGATTTCTCTTCAGAGATCATTTCTAAAGGTAAGCAAACTGCCTATGCACAGGGTAACCACCATCCAAGTGATGATGAGGTTATTAAATTAGGTAAGGCGTGGATTGAGGAAAAATACGGTAACCTTTTCCAGATGTACCAGCAAATTACAGATGAGAACCCGTATGAGGTGCCAATGAAGATTTACCCGGCGGTACACTACACTATGGGTGGCGTTTGGGTAGATTATAACCTGCAAAGCAGTATACCGGGCTGTTTCGTGGCCGGAGAGGCTAACTTTTCAGATCACGGAGCTAACCGCCTTGGTGCATCTGCATTAATGCAGGGCCTTGCCGATGGTTATTTCGTACTGCCTTACACAGTGTCTGATTATCTTGCTAACGAAATCCGTACCGGCAAGATTGCTACCAACAGCCCTGAATTTGACGAAGCTGAAGCGAACGTAAAATCTCAGATAGAGAAATTCCTTAACAACAACGGTACTAAAACGGTAGACCATTTCCATAAAAAACTGGGCCACATTATGTGGAACAAAGTAGGTATGGGCCGTAATGAGCAGGGGCTTATTGAAGCAATACGCGAAATTGCCGAGCTTAAAGAAGAATTTTACAGGGATGTTTTTGTTCCGGGAAGTTCAGATGAGCTTAACACTGAGCTTGAAAAAGCGCTTCGTGTGGCCGACTTTATAGACCTTGGCCAGCTAATGGCACGCGATGCTTTACAGCGTAAAGAATCGGCTGGTGGCCACTTTAGGGAAGAATACCAGGATGAAGAAGGCGAAACGCTTCGTGATGATGAGAACTTTGCCTTTGTAGGTGCTTGGGAGTACCAGGGCAATGATATTAATGCCGAAGTACTTCATAAAGAGGTACTGGAATATGAGTACATTAAAATTGCCGCAAGGAACTACAAATAAAATACAACCGAAGACATGGCTTCAAATAAAAATATAAACATTAACCTTAAGATATGGCGCCAAAAAAACGCCAAAACTAAAGGTAACATAGAGACTTACAAGTTAGATAACGTATCTACAGACAGTTCGTTCCTGGAAATGCTCGACCAATTAAACGAGCAGCTGGTTAACAGCAGGCAGGAACCTGTAGCGTTTGACCACGATTGCCGCGAGGGTATTTGCGGTATGTGTTCGCTTTACATTAATGGCCAGGCTCACGGCCCAGCCAGTAAAGTTACCACCTGCCAGCTGCACATGCGCTCGTTTAAAGACGGCGATACCATTTATGTAGAGCCGTGGAGGAGTAAAGCGTTCCCCGTTATCAAAGACCTTATTGTAGACCGCTCGTCTTTTGACAGGATACAGCAGGCCGGTGGTTTCGTATCGGTAAATACATCAGGTAACACTATCGATGCTAACGCTACCCCTGTGCCTAAACATGATGCCGACCGTGCTTTTGAAGCTGCGGCGTGTATTGGTTGCGGTGCTTGTGTTGCAAGCTGTAAAAACGGCTCTGCAATGCTGTTTGTAGGCGCAAAGGTATCTCAGTATGCTTTATTGCCACAAGGTAAGGTAGAGGCCACGCAGCGCGTTTTAAACATGGTGCGCCAGATGGATGAAGAAGGATTTGGTAACTGTACCAATACAGGAGCCTGTGAAGTGGAGTGCCCTAAAGGTATCTCGCTTGAAAATATCGCCCGCATGAACAGGGAATACCTGTTTGCAAGCGTAGTATAAGAAAACAAAAACTGACTTATAATGCCAAAACGCATCCTGTTTATTCAGGGTGCGTTTTTTATGAATTTATACAGTAAGCAAAGGTTAGCAATCGGTATTAATATACCTGAACCAAAACATTGGTTGGTATATTAAGCTTATCGTGCAATTTGCGTATCATTTCTAACGAAAGTTTTCTTTTCCGGTTTAAAATTTCACTTGCGCGGCTCTTTTGCCCTATAATATTAGCAAGGTCATTTTGGTTGTATCCCAGTTGCTCCATCCTAAATTTAATAGCCTCTATAGGGTCAGGCAAATCTATAGGAAAGTGCTCATTCTCATAATTATCAATAAGTACCCCAAGTATTGCCGTTTCGTCGCTTTCGGGAGTTCCTTCTTTAGCATAAAAGATAAGCTCAAGCCTTTCTAAAGCTTCGTTATAATCCTGTTCTGTTTTTATGGGTCTGATGTTCATCATTTTAAATTTCGTTAGCATTTATCTTATCATACTCGGCATGTGTACCTATAAACCTTATCCAGATCATTTGGTGTAAGTAGCTAACCTTTACAATCAGCCGGTAGTTGTTCCCTTTTATATTAAATACCACTCTGTTGTTTTCCAGTATGCTTGCACTTGGGTATTCCTTTTTAATATCGTTTGGGGTTTTCCATCCGGCATTACTGGCCTCTAAAAACCATGCTTTTAGCTGTTGCTCACAATCTGCATGTGCCTCCCAAAAATCACGTAATATTTTTTTTGCAATAACCCTCAAGCAGATAAGTTTTTAGCAAAGGTAATAAAAAAAGTTCCCGTATTGGGAATGGTATAAAAAATAAATTATCATCGGCGTTTTCATACATTATCCTTAATTTTGGTATCCTAATAAAATTATTATCATGAAGTACCACCAGATACCCAGCAGCCTTTTTGTAAAGAACCGTAAAAAATTTGCGTCAGAAATGAAACCTAAAAGCGTTGCTGTGTTTAACTCTAACGATATTTACCCGGTTAGCGCCGATAGTACCCTGCCTTTTGCCCAACACCGCGATATTTTTTACCTGAGTGGTGCCGATCAGGAGGAATCTATCCTGTTGCTTTGCCCTGATGCCCCGTATGAGCACCTGCGCGATATACTTTTTTTACGCGAAACCAACGAGCATATTGCTGTTTGGGAAGGCGAAAAGCTTACTAAAGAGCGCGCTACCGAAGTTAGCGGCATCAAAAATATTGTATGGCTCAAGGATTTTGAAAAGACCCTTTTTGAGGTAATGACCTATTGCGATACTATTTACATCAACACCAATGAACATTACCGCTCTTCGGTTGAGACGCAAACCCGCGAAGACCGCTTTATTAAATGGTGGAAGGAAAAATACCCTGCCCACAGTGTTGCCAAAAGCAACCCTATACTACAGCGCCTGCGCTCGGTTAAAGAGCAGGAAGAGATCGATTTGATACAGCAGGCCTGTAATATTACAGAGAAAGGCTTCCGCCGACTGCTAAGCTTTACCAAGCCGGGTGTTTGGGAATATGAGCTTGAGGCTGAGCTTATTCATGAGTTTGTACGCAACCGTTCTAAAGGCTTTGCGTATACACCTATTATTGCAAGCGGCAACAATGCTAATGTATTGCATTACATAGAGAACAACCAGCAGTGTAAAGATGGCGACCTGATCCTGCTTGATGTAGCTGCGGAATATGCTAATTACAGCAGCGACCTTAGCCGCACCATTCCCGTAAACGGCCGTTTTAGCGATAGGCAAAGGGCTGTGTACAATGCGGTACTTAATGTAAAAAAAGAGGCTACAAAAATGCTCACACCGGGTACATTATGGAAACAGTACCATGTAGAAGTAGGTAAAGTAATGACATCGGAGCTTTTAGGCCTTGGGCTTTTAGATAAAGCCGATGTTCAGAATGAAGACCCTGCATGGCCGGCTTATAAAAAATACTTTATGCACGGCACCAGCCACCACATGGGGCTTGATACCCACGATTATGGCCTGTTGCATGAGCCTATGCAGGCCAACATGGTTTTTACGGTAGAGCCGGGTATTTACATCCCTGCCGAAGGTTTTGGCATCCGTTTAGAGGATAACGTTGTTGTCCAGCCAAGTGGCGAGCCATTTAACTTAATGGGTAATATTCCATTAGAAGCTGAGGAGATAGAGAGCCTTATGAATGCTTAATGGGTTTATAAAGTCATAAAGTTGAAAGTTTGTAAAGTTTTTTACTCATAAGGCATATCATCCTGAACGTAGCGAAGTCGAAGAATCTCAAATAATAAGATTTAAATATCAATAGAACAGCCCACAATAATGTGGGCTGTTGCTGTATTATATCGTTGGCATTCCCATTCTCCGATGCGGTGACTGAAGCCGGGATGGTTTAATCGTACAATGCGTCTCATGGTGAAAAGAGTATGTGAAATCCCTCAAAAAATACAAATCCCCACTTCATAAATCCGTAACTTGCCATTTCTTTTAGCAAAGGTTATGATAGAAACAGAACGCAAGTTTTTAGTGCTTGCAGACGATTATAAGCAGGAGGCATTTACACAAAAACGCATTGTACAGGGCTATTTAAGCTCGGTGCCCGAGCGTACGGTTCGCGTGCGTACCAAAGGTGACCAGGGTTTTATAACCATTAAGGGCAAAAGCAACGAGAGCGGCACCAGCCGTATGGAGTGGGAAAAGGAAATACCTGTAAACGATGCTCTGGAACTGCTGCAACTGTGCGAAAAAGGCGCTATTGATAAGATTCGGTACGAAGTTAAAGTCGGCAACCACACCTATGAGGTAGATGAGTTTTTTGGCGATAACGCCGGGCTCGTTGTAGCTGAAATTGAACTATCTGATGAAAATGAGGCCTTTATTAAACCCCAATGGCTGGGCGAAGAAGTAACGGGTACAGAGCGTTACTACAACGCTTACCTTAGCCGTAACCCCTACAATACATGGCAGTAACCACACCTGAATACGACCTGATAATCATCGGCGGCGGCCCCATAGGCATGGCCTGTGCCCTTGAGGCGCAGCTTAACGAGCTCAATTACTTAGTTATAGAAAAAGGTGCGCTGGTTAACAGCATATTTAACTATCCGCTGTACATGACGTTTTTCTCTACTGCCGAAAGGCTGGAGATAGGCAATGTGCCGTTTACCTGTATTGCCCCAAAGCCGGGCCGCCAGGAAGCGTTAGAATATTACCGCAACATTCAGAAGCACTTTAGCCTGAATATCAACCTGTTTGAAAATGTAATCTCAGTCAACAAACAAAAACCCGGGTATTTTGTGGTGCATACCAGCAAAGGCTGGTATAACGCTAAAAATGTGGTTATTGCAACCGGCTTTTACGATATTCCCATTTATATAGATGTGCCCGGCGAGAAGCTGCCCAAGGTGCGCCATTACTATAAAGAAGCACATGAATATGCCTTCCAGAAGGTTGTGGTAGTGGGTGCCAATAATTCATCGGTAGATGCGGCGCTGGAATGCTGGCGCAAGGGTGCCGATGTTACTATGGTTATCCGCAAAGACCAGATTAACGACCGTGTAAAGTATTGGGTAAAGCCTGATATAGAGAACCGTATAGCCGAAGGCAGCATTAAAGCCTACTTCTATTCCAGCATTACAGAGATAAGGGAAAAAGAGGTGGATATTTTTACTACCGATGGCACGATAACCATAGAAAACGACTTTGTACTGGCGCTCACGGGCTACCGCCCGGACATCGATTTCCTAAGGGCATCGGGTATAAATGTGTCAGAAGGCTTAACCTGCACGCCGCAATATAATCCTGATACTATGGAAACTAACGTACCCGGCCTGTACCTTGCCGGTGTAGTATGCGGCGGTATGGAAACCCACAAATGGTTTATAGAAAACTCCCGCGTGCATGCCAGCATGATCCTCGCCGATATTATATCTAAGTAACTATTTAGCAGCTAATTCGGCAATTTTATCAGAAGTTACGATCAGCTTTTCGTAGCGGTTGTTGGCCAGCCACACCATAGCCTTTGCAATTTGAGATGCCTTAATACTCTTATACTTAGCAGCGCCACCAAACAATAATGGGTTAAGCAACGCAAATAAACCTATCATTACTTTTTCCATAACACGGTTATCTTTACGTTGCGCCACAATTAGCGATGGCTGTAGTATATGTGTGTTTGCAATATGCTCATTAATAACGGTTTCCTCTACCTCGCCTTTGATGCGCACATAAAAAATGCTGCTGTTTTTATTCGCCCCAATAGCCGATACCAAAATAAACGTCCCTATACCGTTGGCTTTAGCCAGTTTAGCCGCAGCGGCGGGTATGCCATAATCTATCTTGTAATAGGTCTCTTTATCGGGAGTTTTGGCTTTGGTGGTGCCAATACAGCAATATACCTCATCGGCTGTAAAGTAGTCTGCATGCTTGTCCAGTTCAAAAATGTTAATGATATTCTCTTCAATTTTAGGGTGTTGAATATTTATAGAACTCCGGTTAAAGAGCTTTACTTTACCGTAGCGGTCGTCGTTAAGCAGCAGTTGTAACACCTCGCCGCCCGTAGCACCACTGGCACCCAATATAATAGCTGTTTTTGGCATGGTTTTTTGATTAAAAAAGAAAGTTACAACAAATTAGAGAAAGATGGATACTGATTTACGAATGTTTAAGAAGGTAAGAGGTTAACTACGGAGTGAAGCTGCCCTTACCTTCGGAGCTACTATGTACCCACATCCTATTAGTTTTACCACAAAGACACAAGTTCTTCATCACAATCCAAACACAAGGATCACAAAGTTTTAATCAAACTACAAGTTCACTGAAAGACACCTTTGTTGTTTACAATAAACACAAAGCTTTACAGATATTAATTTCGGGTTCTGATAACTTCAGCCTTGTGTTCATCCATCTTTAGATAGTTGTCTTTGAGTACCTTGTGACTATTGAATTTGTATAGCATTGTGCCTTTGTGGTTGAAAATGAAATAATTGTAATAGTAGCCATTAGAGAGGGGTTGGTGTATGGTTAAAAGATGAAAAAATCCGCCTAATCAGCACCTGCGCAGCATCCGCTTTATCCGCGTCCCATCATAACGTTCAACCATTAAAAACATTAATTTTGCACTATGGAAACCCCAATGCCGCAACGCAAAATAATCCATGTAGATATGGATGCCTTCTACGCTTCTGTAGAACAGCTGGATAACCCTGCGTTGCGTGGGTTACCCCTGGCTGTGGGCGGTGGAGAAACACGCGGTGTGGTAGCAGCGGCAAGCTATGAGGCGCGTAAATTTGGCGTACGCAGCGCCATGAGTGGCTATTTGGCCAAGAAACGCTGCCCCGATTTAGTTTTCGTACGTCCTCGTTTTGAGCGTTATATGGAGATTTCCAAAAAAATACGCAGCATTTTTTATGAGTATACCGATAAGGTAGAACCGCTCTCGCTCGATGAGGCTTACCTTGATGTTACCCACAACAAAAAAGGCAACCCCAGCGCCACCGTTATAGCGGCCGAGATACGCCAACGCATCCTTGAGGAAACCGGGCTTACGGCATCGGCGGGAATATCTATAAATAAGTTTATTGCCAAGGTAGCAAGCGATTACAACAAGCCCAACGGCCAAAAAACAGTGAATCCGCATGAGGTACTGGAGTTTCTGGAGCAGCTGCCCATTGGCAAATTTTACGGGGTGGGCAAGGTAACTACCGAGAAAATGTATCAGTTAGGCATCTTTACCGGGGCCGATTTAAAGCTTAAAACCCAGGAGTACCTTATAGACCACTTTGGCAAGGCCGGTGGCTATTACTACCACGTAGTGAGGGGGATACACAACAGCGAGGTAAAGTCTGACAGGATTGCAAAATCGGTGGGAACAGAGCACACCTTTAACGAAAACCTTGTGAGTGAGGTGTTTATGCTGGAAAAACTGGAGTTTATTGCCGATGAGCTGATGCGCCGCCTGCAAAAAAAGAAAATTGCCGGTAAAACCGTGACCCTCAAGATAAAGTACTCTGATTTTACGGTTCAGACCCGTAGTAAGACCCTGCCGTATTTTATATCAGATAAAAGCCTGATAATGGAGGCAGTACGCGAACTCCTGTACCAGGAGCGTCCTAAAGATTCGGTCAGGTTGCTGGGTATATCGCTGGCCAACCTTAACAATGAAGCAGGTGAAAAAAAAGCTGTTGCCGTACAACTACGGTTCGATTTTTAGCCGCTAAATTTTAACATTTAAGGGCTAACTTTTCACTTTCGGACTTCGAGATTTGCACTTTTTGCTTATTTTTATCCCATGAGAACATTTTTAGCTATTGCAGTGCTTTCTGCAACCGGACTTTTTGCTCAAAAAAATCCCAATGCGGGATATTGGCAGCAGCATGTTGATTATAAAATGGAGGTATCTATGGATGTAAAAACCTATAAATACACCGGTACCCAGCAGTTGGTATATACCAACCACTCGCCAGATACCCTTAAGCGTGTGTATTACCACCTGTACAACAACGCCTTCCAGCCCGGCAGCGAGATGGATGGCCGCCTGCAGGCAATTTCAGATCCGGACAAGCGCATGGTTAAGAGCTTTAAAACCGGCGAAAAGACCGTTAAGGAGAGCCGTATAGCCACCCTTAAGCCCGAAGAGCAGGGCTACTTAAAGATAACCAACCTTAAGCAGGACGGTGTGGCCGCAACTAACGAGGTTTCGGGCACCATACTGGAGGTTACCCTTCCCAAGCCAATATTACCGGGCGCAAGTACCACCTTTAGCCTTACGTTTGATGGCCAGGTGCCGTTACAAATACGCCGTAGCGGGCGCAACTCTGCCGAAGGCGTGGCCCTAAGCATGACCCAGTGGTACCCTAAGCTGGCCGAATACGATTTTGAAGGCTGGCATGCCAACCCTTACATTGCCCGTGAGTTTTATGGCGTGTGGGGCGATTTTGATGTGAAGATCACCATTGATAAGGATTATACCATAGGCGGCAGCGGTTACCTGCAAAACAAAAACGAAATTGGTAAAGGCTATGAAGATGCCGGTACCGAGGTTAAGATACCTAAAAAAGCCAAAACCCTTACTTGGCACTTTGTAGCGCCAAACGTACACGATTTTACCTGGGCGGCAGATAATAACTACGCTCACGATAAGATAGCAGGCCCTAACGGCACCGAACTGCATTTCTTTTATAAAAATGTACCCGAAAACCTTGACGGATGGAAAAAACTTCAGCCTAAAACCGCCGAATTGCTTGCGTTTTACAACAAAAACGTGGGCCAGTACCCGTACAAGCAATACTCTGTAATACAGGGTGGGGATGGCGGTATGGAGTATGCCATGTGTACCCTTATTACCGGCCACAGCTATGAAGGTTTGGTAAGCGTTACGGCGCATGAATTTGCGCACTCATGGTTCCAGTTCCTTTTGGCATCTAATGAGAGCAAGCACCCGTGGATGGATGAAGGCTTTACAAGCTATATATCAGATCTTGCCTTATCGGTAGTGATGCCGTCTAAAGAAAAAGGGGCTGATCAGCAAAGCCCGTTTGCCGATGCTTACGCCAACTACTTTTACCTGGTAAAGAGCGGCAAGGAGCAGCCGCAAACCACCCATGCCGACCGTTATGATGTTAACATGGCTTACAGCATTGCTGCCTACAGCAAAGGCGAGGTGTTTTTAGCACAGCTGGGCTACCTTATTGGCGAAGACAAACTGGCACAAACTATTAAGCGTTATTATGCTGATTATAAGTTTACCCACCCTACACCAAACGACATTAAGCGTACCGCCGAAAAAGTGAGCGGTGCCGAGCTGGACTGGTACCTTACCGACTGGACTATGACCACCAATACTATAGATTATGGGATTAAAGAAGTGGCCGATGATGCCGGTAAAACTAAGATCACCCTACAGCGCATTGGCCGTATGCCTATGCCTTTAGACCTTGTAATTGTGCATGATGATGGCACACAAGAAAGTTTTTACATTCCGTTAGAGATGATGCGTTACCAAAAAGACAACCCTTACCCTAACCTAAAACGCACCGTTTTAAAAGACTGGGACTGGGGCCACCAAACCTATGAGTTTACTATAAACAGGCCTAAATCGGCCATTAAGGTTATGGCTATAGACCCGGCAGAAGGCATGGCCGATGTAAACAAAGAGAACAACGTTTATAATAAGTAGGCTAACAGGTTTGACATAAGGGGTCCGAAGTACGAAGCTATGAATGTGGTATCGAACTTCGGACCTCTTATTTTTATCCAATCAGGCTACCCATTTTACCGTTTCGGCTACTCCTGCAATACTTTGATGGCAGAACTTTGCATAACAATTCTAAATCTAAATGATATGCAAAGTGAAATTAAAGGAAAAGTAGTTGCCATTACCGGTGCAAGCAGTGGTATAGGCAAAGCGATTGCGCTAACACTTGCGCAACACGGTGCAAAAGTGGTTTTAGGCGCACGAAGAGCAACACAGTTACAGGAAATTACCAACCAAATTATAGCTGACGGTGGCGAGGCAGCCTTTGCTGAAACCGACGTTACTATTAAAACCGATCTTACACACCTGGTTAATGTGGCTGTTGAAAAATTTGGCAGGCTGGATGTAATGATAAACAATGCCGGTGTGGCACAATTATCGCGTATAGATGAACTGGATATAGATGGCTGGGACCAGATGATAGACATTAACCTTAAGGGCGTGCTATACGGCATGGCTGCGGCATTACCCGTTTTAAAAGAAAACAGGGGCCATATTGTTAATATTATATCGACGGCAGGGTTAAAAATAACGCCAACAATGGGCGTATATGCAGGCACTAAGAATGCGGTACGTACTATAGCCGAAGCATTCAGGCAGGAGTCAGATGGTACTGTGCGCATTACAGGCATATCGCCGGGGGTTGTACAAACCGGTTTTGTAAACAACCTTAAAAACGAGCAGATAAAAACAACCGTACAAAATAACATGGCAGAGTTTGGCATAAGCCCAAATGCTATTGCCAATGCAGTGGTTTATGCCATCTGCCAGCCGGCAGGTGTAGAGGTGGGCGATATTGTTATCCGTCCCGCATCTCAAAACTAATATACTATGAAGGGTAATCAGGAACTACTAACCATAAAAAGCATCTCGCAGCTTATGCGCTACCTGGGGCAGCCTACGCCGCTACACCCTTTAATAGCGCTTGTAAATTATAGTACTATGCCTGCCGAAAAATTTGAAAAAGGGCAAAAGGTTAGCATTGATTTTTATAAGATATCGTTTAAAACACATTTTAGCGGGCAGGTAAAATACGGGCAGGGCTATTATGATTTTGATGAAGGCGGCCTGGCATTCCTAAAGCCCGGGCAGGTAGTTGTTTCTTCATATGATATGGATAGTTATGAGGGATATGTGCTGTATTTTCATCCCGATTTCATCCGTAGCTATCCGTTGGCAAACGCCATAATGCAGTACGGTTTCTTTTCCTACGATGTTTCTGAAGCACTTTTTCTTTCCGCCCGCGAAAAGGAAGTTATCAGTAACCTGTTTGCTACCATAGCGGCTGAGTTAGAAAATAACATCGATAATTTTAGCCAGGATGTCTTGGTATCGCAAATAGAGCTGCTGCTAAATTACAGCAACCGTTTTTACAATAGGCAGTTCATTACCAGGAAAACAATAAACCACGATATACTGGTTCGGTTTGAGCAACTTTTAGAGGGGTATTTTAAAGATGATAACGCCCTTACAAATGGTTTACCGTCGGTACATTATCTGTCCGAAAAATTGCAACTTTCGTCACGTTACCTAAGCGACCTGCTTAAATCGGTAACCGGACTAAACACCCAACAGCACATTCAAAACCGTGTAATAGACGAGGCTAAAAATTTACTTAGCACCACAGCATTATCTGTGGCAGAAGTAGCCTATAAGCTGGGGTTTGAGCATCCGCAATCATTCCACAAACTGTTTAAAAAGAAAACAGCCCTTTCCCCACTTGCGTTCAGGGAGTCGTTTAATTAGCCATTCTTTTTCTTATGTATAATTTGTAGTGTTGCGTTTATAAATTAACATGTAGCAGTTTTACGTGTCATAAACTTTGCTATTTTTGACCGAATCAAAAAACCAATCACTACCTAATGAAAAATTACGCGTTATTATTACTACTTGCAATTGGCTCTAATTCAGCCTTTGCACAAATGGGTTATGGCAAGCCCGAAGATATTAAAGAAGTGCAGCAAAAAACACTACTTGTTGTGCTGGATGCCCCTAAAGACAAGGAAACCAAAAAACTTTCTAAAAATAAGGCCGACCTTGCCGAATACGAAAAGGAAATTGCCGACTATAATACGGCTCTTAAAGAGGTGTTTACTACCGAATGGAAAATGTCTAAGGATGTTCAGTTTGTTACAGAGGAGGAGTTTGAGGCAATTGTAGATGATAAGGTTAAAAAAACACAGTATGCTTATTTTGAGAATGTTGTAAACCGAAGCAGCGTATTAAATAATGATGTTGGTGGAGGCTCTAACAGGATACCGCGTACATACTCTCACATATTAGGGCTTACCGATCAGGGCAAACCGGTGTATACAATGATGTACAATACACTCCACCCCAACAAAGGCGACTTAGTGTTTATAGTACAGCAGTTTCAAAACTATTTTAAAATGCGCCTTGAAGAAAAAGGCATGAAGGATATGATGAGGGAGCTGCTTGCAAGTTCGCCAAAATTAAAAGACATGACCCTTTTAATTGATGCCGAGCTTATTGATGATAAGGCTGCTGCGAAAATTGCCGAAGTGTATAAATACAAATACATAATTACACCAAAATCTGAAATTGATAACGCCATCGTGGCCCATAAACCGGGTATTGCTTACATAAGGCTTATCCCCGTTGCCCAGATGGTAGACAGGTCGCTAACACAACGTAAAGGCTTTGAGGCTCCGGCGGTATCTACATCGCAAATGATATTTACCCAGTACATTGTAAATGCCGAAGACGGCCAGGGTATTTCTTTTATTAGCGGTGCAACAGGGCCTAAAACAACCTTTGGTGATCTTAAAACCCTTGTAAAAAACATAGACGGTAAATAATTGCTAACCCACTCAAAATTAAAGCGGCACCAGATAAGGTGCCGCTTTTTTGTTGGCAAACTTCATAAAAAAACCTCTAACTGTTGTAAGGTTAGAGGTTTCAAAACAGGTAAAATAGATTGAAAAGTCCTGTTTTCGTCATTGCTATATGGTAGTCGCTAAAAAACTATTTAGATTTTTTAGCCGGATCAGCTTTTTTGGCAGCTGCCTGAGTCTCTGTTTTAGTAGCCTCAGTGGTTGTTGTTGTGGTGGTTTTCTTCTCGGCAGGTGCAGTAGTTGTAGTACTTGCCGGGGTTTGTGTTTGTGTGGTTGTACTGGTTGTAGATGCAGCAGCAGGCGTTGCTTTTTTAACTGTAGAAGTTGTAGTTGTTGTTTGAGCCGGTGTAGTTGTTGTTTTTGCCGGTTCCTGTGCTTGTGCTGTTGCTAAAACTCCTGTTAGCATTAATGCGCTTAAGATTAACTTTTTCATGGTATTATGTGTATTTTGATATAGGTTTATAATATCGTTCTATACCAGTAGTAAAGGCAATTGTGATGCCCAAACCAGAGGAGTATCATAAATTAGCATCATGGTATGCTCTATTACTACTGATAGACAGTCGTTTATATAATAATTTATGACCTGTGCCAAAGAGCACATGCTATTTAAGATTTGTGGTATTTTGTAGATACCTGAGGAATTTTTTGTGGAAAGTAGTGAGGATATTGGATAATGCGGATGTCATCCTGGCGAGAGAAAGGCCTCAAAACGGCATAAGAGTAAGGATAAAAGAAAGCATAGTGATATGTACGTGTAGAACATATAATCAAGATTGCCGCGCTCCGTTTCACTGTGCTCGCAAAGACGTGTATGAAGAAAGAAACGGACTGTATCCGTCAACGTTTTTGCGAGGGAAATATCTACCATTCAAAAGAGTAAGCAGTCGTGAGTGAAGCTAAGGCCTTAAACTTCTATTTTGTAGCAAAAGAAGTTAGTGCCTTGAATTTTTGGTTCTTTTGTTTCAAGACAAAAGAAACTATATCATTGCATTAATACGGATACTGGCCTTAACCAGTGCCAGTGCACGGATGTTGTTAATGGCAACTTCCTTATCCTGGTGCTGCGGGTTTTCGCTTACTAAACGTATAGTGCCCTCGGTATCTGATTTGTGGATGTATTTGATGGTAATGTATTCTTCGCCACCCATATCAATGCCCAGCAGGTACATTTCGCCCCAAAAGATGCCGGTCTGTATATCATTCACTATTTTATACATTACAATATCGCCACTGTTAAGCAGGGGGTACATACTGTCGCCGCTTACATAAAGGGCACCGTCGCATTTGGGCAGGTGGGGGATGGATATATAATCAACAGGCTGCATGGTTTTGCTATTACCAAATAACGGAACGATGCCGGCAAAGGCTTCCAGTTCGTATAAAGGTATTTGCTGGCTCTCTACGGCCACATCGGTCTTAAGGCGGTATGTTTGTATGCCCGGCGTGCGCTGCGAGGCAGAGAGCAGCATTTCGCCTTTGCCCGTAAGCAGCCACGTTGGGTTGATATCGGGGTAAAGGTTCAGTATTTTTTCCAGTACCGAACTGCCTATGCTCTTACCATCCTTAACCGCTTTAGAGATGCTGCCACGGCTGGCGCCCAGGCTGTTTTCAAAAGCATAGTAACTTATATTTCTGGCTTCAAGATATTCGCCAACGCGCTGAGATACCATATGAGTGTAATTATTTTCTGCTAAAGTAAGAAAATAATCATCATGTAATACAATTTACAATAAAAAAAGCTGCAATTCGATAATTACAGCTTTACTATATATTCTATCTGTGTTAGTTATTTTAGAAACCGTAATTAGCAGCTACACCAAATACCTGCCTAACCTGAAAACCCTTAAACGCATTATCATCGTAGATGGTTTGGAACATAAGGTTAGTAGTAAGGTAACGGTTAATTTTCATTACAATATTAAGCTGGTAATCAATATCCACATTTTGCGGATCTTCCAGGTAATTTGAATAGAGGTTTAGGATATTCTCGAACGTTACGTTGGCAATAACATCTAACTTATAATACATCGAGGTGTTAAAACCTAACTCGTAACGCATACTTTCGCCTTCTTTAACGCCAAAGTAAGCTTCATTGGGCAGGGTACGGTTTTTATCTACGAAAGTAAATTTAGAAGTAACAGGCGATATGTTTATCTTAAAATTATCGTCCCGTTTATACAACATACCCACACCCGCAAGCAAGTAGCCGGGCGACATAAAGTTGGTATACTCGTCCCTTATTTCGGTGCCGTTCTCGTCTTTAGAATAGTTGTAACCTTTGCTAAACTGCGTTTTAAAATTCACAAAACCCGAGTAGTACCAACGTTCCGAGATTTGCTTGCCCACCAATGAGTTAATTTCAAAACGGTCATCGGTTTTTTTAGCAAAAGAGCTGTTACGGGTCTTTACAATACCATAAGATGCTATTATTTTATTATCCCATGCCCACGGTCCCTTTTTGTAATTAAAATCGTAATTAAAGCCAAGGTTACCCGATATATTGTTCTCACCACCGGCTACCCAGTTTTCAAACGTACTCTGGTTAAAAAGCAACGAAGCGTTACCTTTTTTAGTCCACGGGCCTATGGTATCGTTATCGGCTTCGGCAGGGGTAACAGGGTCCTGCGCTTTGGCTGTAAAGATGCATCCTATTGCAAAAAGTAAAAGTAATTTGGTCCTCATAATTTTTGGGTTTATTACAAATATAGCCAAACACCCCTAAAACAAAGGCAAAAATTCCGTTAAAAGCTATTTTTTCTTGTATAATGGGACTGATGAACACGCCTCGCCAAACATTATACTGCGCGCAAAAGGCAGCAGTTTTTGGGTAGCCAAGGTATAGGCTTCCTGCGGTACCGGCTTGCGCGAACAGCCTTTTATAATAACAGGTTTACCGGTGTAAGGTTCATAATTTAGTCCGTCCAGTATTTCCTGGTAAATAAGCACATTAAGCTGGTCTGTGCTGCCCTGTATAACCTTTTTTGCAACGGGTTGCAGGTAAGTGGTTATAAGCATATAGGCCCATGCAGGCACAATAGCATCGGTACTGCATTCTAAAGCTACAAATTTGCCGGTATACTGTGTCCAGTCGTGGTTTTTAAGGGTTTCGCGAAACTCTTTTTCGCGCAGCACAAAACCCTGCCATAACCATCCTGATATATCTAACGCCACACGCTCGCCTTCGGGGTAATAATCTTCAAGGTCAAAAACCTCAAGTGCGCTGTTGGCAACTTTGTTTACTATTTCTAAATCTTCTGCTTCCATCTTTTCGGGTAATAAAATTGTACATCAAAGATACAACTTTTTAAATCTATAGATAAATTTTATAGATTTGATACAACACTAATTTAAAAACCAACACGTTACCTAATATAACCAATTAAACCAACCGTATGATACAAGAAGACGATTACCCAAAGCCCTGGCAGCTATGGCAAAAGGTGCTGTTTAGATTTTTCTTTATTTACCTGCTGCTTCACGTTGCATCAGGGTCATTTTTTCAGGGTATACCGCTGCTTGGACTTATAGACAGGCTACAGGTTTATTTGATAGACATCAGCGTTAATGCCTTTAATACCTACATTTTACATTTTCAGGATGAGCTGGTGCCGCTTAACGGTAGTGGCGACACCTCCTTTGGGTGGGTGCAGTTAATTTTCTATCTCTTCCTGGCAATTATCGGTACGATTATTTGGAGTATTGCCGACCGTAAACGCAAATCATACTACCGCGCTGCGTTTTACCTTTACACGGCATTGCGCTACTTTGTGGCCTATGTTTCGTTTACCTATGGCGTTATAAAGCTGTTTGCCCTGCAAATGCCGTTCCCGTCATTAAGCGCGCTGGCCACCCCAATGGGCGACTTTTTACCCATGCGGTTCTCTTGGTATTTTATAGGGTACAGTACCGTTTACCAAGTTTTCTCGGGTATTATGGAAATTACCGTAGGAGTGCTGCTACTCTACAGGCGTACCGTAACATTAGGATTATTTATAGGGCTTGGCGTGTATGTTAATGTAATGATGATAAACCTTAGCTACGATGTACCGGTTAAGATATTTTCGGCACACATGGTGCTGATGTGCATTTTCTTACTGATGGCCGACATAAAACGCCTTGCCAACTTTTTTATCTTCAACAGGCCTGCAACACACAACACTATGTATCATTTTGTGCCGTCTAAAAAGTCGCGTAAAATTTTTAGGTTTGTTTTTAAACTTATATTCTTAGGCCAGGTAACCTTTTTGGTAGTAAGCATATTAGGTATGTATACTAATCAAATCGCTGAAGATAAGCGGGAACTGAAGCCCATACCTTACGGAATTTATGAAGTAAACATTTTTGTAAAGAACGGAGACACCCTGCCTGTACTGGCAAATGACAGCCTGGTATGGAAAGACATGATTTTTGAAAGCCCCGAATATGTATCGGTAAACACCGCCGACACTCTGCTGAGAAAATCATACAGGCGCGGCAGCTTTTACTTTAAGAACGATAGCCTTAAAAATACTATGGTATGTTACAAATTTTCTAAAGGCGACAGCATTCACTTATTCGATATGAAATACCGCCTTAAAGATAAAGAGCATGTACAACTGTGGACCAGGATTAAAGGCGACTCCCTTTATTTTGAACTGAATAAAAGCGCCCGCAAATTTAAACTGGCAGAAAGGCAGTTCCATTGGATAAGTGAGCATAACCGTTAAAAACAAAGCCCTTTACAGCAATGTAAAGGGCTTTGTTTTATTTCTCTGCCAATGTTTTTCATGCTGACAAAACAACGAAAGAACTTGTGCTTGTTAGCATTCCCCTCCTTTGGAGGGGTGCCCGTAGGGCGGGGTGGTCTTTAAATAGAAATTAATTAACTACCCCGGCTTTCAGCCACCCCTCCTAGGGAGGGGAATGCCACGATTGTGTAGTTCAGTAGGCAATCTTTGTGTGCAGTGTAGCCTCCTGTCAACTGACAACTATGTCAACTGCGAGTGTAAACCGTAAACTTGCAGCTTAAAGCATTCCCAGCTCCAGTTTGGCTTCTTCACTCATAAGGTCGCGCGTCCAGGGCGGGTCAAAAGTAATTTCAACTTCGGCATCCTTAACGCCTTCAATTTTTTTAATCTTATCCTGTACCTCCTGCGGTAAGCTTTCGGCCACCGGGCAGTTAGGCGATGTAAGTGTCATTAATATCTTAACCTCATGGTCGGTATTCACCATAACGTCATAAATTAATCCAAGTTCGTATATATCTACCGGTATCTCGGGGTCGTAAATGCCCTTAAGCACCTTAACAATCTCTTCGCCCAGTTGAGCTGTATCTATTTCCTGTTCCATAATTTGTATTAGTTTTTGGCGCTATAGGCCAGTGCATACAGTTTAATTTGTTTAATCATGCTAACCAGTCCGTTAGCGCGTGTAGCAGATAAATGCTCTTTAAGCCCTATCTCGTCTACAAAATCAGTAGTTGCCTCTAAGATAGCCTGCGGCTTTTGGTTAGAGAACACGCGTATCATAATAGCAATAAGCCCTTTGGTAAGTATCGCATCGCTATCGGCGGTAAAAACAATGTTGCCATTGTCTTGCTCGGCGTGAAGCCATACCTTACTCTGGCAGCCTTTAATAATATTATCGTCGGTCTTGTATTGTTCATCAATAAGCGGTAGCGACCTGCCCAGGTCTATAACATACTGGTAACGCTCGTCCCACTCATCAAACATCGAGAATTCATCAATGATCTCGTTTTGTATCGCTTTAATTTCCATTCTTTAATATGCCTTTATTCAGGTCTGATAATGCAATAATTTTCTCTACCAGTTCTTTAATCTCTGCCGGTGGGTTACCATCGTCAAATGTGGCGCTCTGGTAAGTTGTGCCGCCTTTAATAATCTGGAGGTTTGCCGCCAGTGCACCGTCAAACTGGTGTTTTTTGCTTGGTACCTCTAACGTTTCCAATGATTCTGCCTTTACTTTTTTAGATGCCGCTACAAGGCTGTTCCAGTCGGCGTTGCTAAGCGCTTTAGTAGTAGCAGTTTTCATGGCCCTGTCGGTCACGGTAACAATAGTGTCTTTTTTAACGATAACTTTTTTGAAGGCGCCGCGCGTCATGGCGCTGTATTCAAAAGAAACATCTTCTGAAGCTTTTTTATCTGCCGAAGCCGATGTTTTAGATGTTGAACATCCTGTTACAAGGGCTGTTGTTACCAGTATTACCGAAAGTATCTTTTTCATAGTTGTTTTTTTGACCTCACCCCCAACCCCTCTCCAAAGGAGAGGGGAGGGAGCTACACGTTATTTATATTGGCGTTTTGCCATCAGATAAAATTACAATTTTTTATTAACTCAGCATGCGCTGTGCCTTAAGTACTGCTGTTACAAGCGCATCTATCTCTTCTTTAGTGTTATAAAATGCAAACGATGCCCTAACCGTACCGGGAATACAAAACGCATCCATAACCGGTTGGGTACAGTGGTGGCCGGTGCGCACGGCAATGCCCATTTTATCTACTATAGCGCCTACATCATACGGGTGGATGCCCTGTAGGTTGAACGACACTACCGATGTTTTATGTGCTGCGGTGCCTATAAGCGTCAGCCCATCTATTTCAGATAACTTTTGGGTGCCGTACTCCAACAACTCTTGCTCATAAGCCTGTATGGCATCAAAACCAACACTATTTAGGTAATCTATAGCCGTACCAAGCACAATACCACCGGCAATGTGCGGGGTGCCTGCCTCAAATTTATGGGGTAAATCGGCATAAGTAGTTTTAGCAAAGGTAACCTCTTTAATCATTTCGCCGCCGCCCTGGTAAGGAGGGAGTTTGTTAAGCCATTCTTCTTTGCCGTATAGGATACCGGTGCCTGTAGGCCCGCAGGTTTTGTGGCCGCTAAAAGCATAAAAATCGCAATCCAGTGCCTGAACGTCAAATTTTAAATGTGGTGCCGCCTGTGCACCATCAATTAAAACGGCTGCACCAACTGCGTGCGCTTTTTGTATTATGAACTCAACCGGGTTAATAGTGCCCAATGAGTTGGATATATGGTTAACGGCAACGATCTTGGTTTTTTCGGACAGTAGTTTTTCAAACCCCTCCATAATAAGTTCGCCCTTATCATTCATAGGGATAACGGTAAGGTTGGCACCTGTGCGTTCGCAAAGCATTTGCCATGGCACAATATTACTGTGGTGTTCCATAGCGCTTACCATAACTTCGTCGCCGGCCTTTACAAACTTGCCAAAGCCGCTTGCTACAAGGTTGATACCATGAGTGGTGCCACTTGTGAACAGCACTTCGTAGGCATGTTTAGCGTTAATGTGCTTTTGTATGGTTTGGCGCGAAACTTCGTACGCATCGGTAGCCAGCTGGCTCAGGGCGTGCACTCCACGGTGAATGTTCGCGTTAATCGTGCTGTAGTAATTGCTTATCGCATCTATAACCACCTGTGGCTTTTGCGATGTAGCGGCATTATCAAAATACACCAGGGGTTTTCCGTTAACGGTTTGGGTAAGTATCGGGAAATCGGCCCTAATGGCTTGTATATCTAACATTTGAATCTCTTCTTTATTTATATCTGTGTAATACATAAAGTATACCAATTATACCGCAAAGTTACGGCATGTTTTTTTAACATGGTATTTTTTAGGACTATTTAAGAAGATGGGATTAATCGCAACCGTCAAAAGCATCTATTCTTCGCTTTGATTATAGCAAATTGATATATTCGGCTAAAGCCAAAAGCTTCCGCTATCCTTATGCCCTGGCAGAAGCCAGAGGCAACATATTCTATACACTCTATTAACGATTGGGCATTATTGGCATGACTTGCCCGTGGCTTCAGCCACGGGGATATTGTGTTTAATGCGACTGGGGCTTTAGCCCAATATGATAAAGTACTGTAGCTTAAGTACCAATAAAGTAAATGCCGCGCTTCGACAGGCTCAGCATGACATTTACTTATTAACACCAAATT
>NZ_VJVZ01000015.1 GCF_007097145.1 Flavobacterium zepuense
TCACCTGAATTTTCCGGGGCTTGATAAAAAGGCACTTGGTATTGATGACCTCTATAGCTCCCAAAAGAATGCGGCGTGGCGTATTATCCAGAACCGTGGGGCGCTGGTTGACCATGAGGTCGGCCTTGGGAAAACACTAACTATGATCGTTGCCGCCCAGGAGATGAAACGGCTGAAGACCATTCATAAACCCATGATCATTGCCTTAAAGGCGAACGTAGACCAAATCGCCGAAACCTACCGCAAGGCATATCCGGCGGCTAAGATACTGGCTCCGGGCCAAAATGATTTTACACCTTCAGAGCGCGTGAGGCTATTGCACGAAATAAAGAACAACAACTGGGATTGTATCATCCTGACCCATGACCAGTTCGGGAAGATACCGCAGTCACCGGAAATACAAAAAGCGATCTTACAGGTGGAGTTGGAAAATATCCAACGTGACCTTGATACTTTAAGAGACCTTGGCGGCGACATTTCCAAAAAGATGCTCAAAGGGCTTGAAATACGAAAGAACAATCTGGAAGGCAAGTTAAAGGAATTGGTAAAGGACGTTGAAGAAAAGAAAGACCAGGGTATCAATTTTAAAGATATGGGTATCGATCACCTGTTCGTGGATGAGAGCCATAAGTTTAAGAACCTGACCTTTACCACAAGGCATAACCGTGTAGCGGGATTGGGCAATATGGAAGGCAGCCAAAAGGCGCTCAACATGCTCTTTGCCGTTCGGACTTTGCAGGAGAAATTCGATGCCGACCTGTGTGCTACGTTTTTATCGGGAACGCCGATCTCCAACAGCCTGACGGAAATGTACCTGATCTTTAAATTCCTGCGGCCTAAGGAAATGCAGCGGCAGCTTATTGAAAACTTTGATGCCTGGGCAGCAGTGTTTGCTAAAAAAACAACGGATTTTGAGTTCAGCGTAACCAATGAAATTGTAGCCAAAGAGCGTTTTCGTCACTTTATCAAAGTGCCTGAGCTGGCCATGTTCTATAATGAGATCACGGACTATAAGACCGCCAAACATATTAACCTTGACAAACCTGATTTACAGGAAACACTGGTAAATATAAAACCGAGTGAGCAGCAGCAGGAGTTTATCAAAAACCTGATGGCTTTTGCCAAAACGGGTAATGCAGAATTAATTGGCCGCGCGAAGCTGACACCAAAAGAAGACTTAGGGCGAATGCTGATAGCTACTAATTATGCTAAGAAAATGGCGGCTGACCTTAGGCTTATTGATGAGCGCAGGTACGGCGACCATCCCGATAATAAGGTCAACACAGCGGCCAGGAACATTGCCCGGATTTTTGAGGAAAGCACAAAGCATAAGGGAACGCAGATCGTCTTTTCGGATATCGGTACGCCAAAGCCTGCGGGCTTTAATATGTATGATGCCCTGAAGGAAAAGCTGATACGGGATTTTAATATTCCGGCAAATCAGATTACCTACATCCATGACTGGACCGACAGGCGTAAGCCGGAGCTCTTTAGAAAGATGAACCGTGGTGAGATACGTATCCTTTTGGGCAGTACTGAAAAAGCGGGAACCGGCCTTAATGTGCAGCAGCGCGTGGTTGCGATGCACCACCTGGACATCCCGTGGCGGCCTTCTGACCTTGGCCAGCGCAACGGGCGCGGCGGCAGGCAGGGCAATAAAGTAGCGAAGGAACACTATGATAACAAGGTACAGAACT
This sequence comes from Flavobacterium zepuense, assembly GCF_007097145.1. Taxonomy (GTDB): domain Bacteria; phylum Bacteroidota; class Bacteroidia; order Flavobacteriales; family Flavobacteriaceae; genus Flavobacterium; species Flavobacterium zepuense. The sequence continues at coordinate 1,698 of NZ_VJVZ01000015.1, forward strand.
TCATTTATGCCACCGAACAGTCACTTGACAATTACAAGTTCAACCTGCTCAAAAACAAGGAAACCTTCATCGCCCAGATGAAGAATTGTGAACTGAATGTGCGCACCATAGACGAGGGTTCCATTGATGAGAAGAGCGGTATGAACTTCTCCGAATACATTGCCATCCTCTCCGGGGACACTTCGTTACTGGAAAAAAGCAAGCTGGAAAAGAAGGTGGCTGTTATGGAAAGCCTGAAAACGATACACTTCCGCGAGGTAAGCCGTAACCGTTATGGGCTGGAGAACATGCAGAATGAGCGGCAGAGCACAAGTGTCACATTGAATAAGTTATTAAGCGATGCCGAAGTGTACAAAAACAAGCTCCTGTTCACCGATGATGGCGCTAAAGCTAATCCTATCCAGCTCAGCGGGCTAAAGACAGTAGATGCCGAGGTAATCGGCAACCACATCATCGGCCTTTACAGGGATTGGCTACCACCTGCCGGTCAGCAGGAACAGAAGATCGGTAGCCTGTACGGGTTTGGACTGTACATCAAAAGGAACCGGGAAACCTATGAAGTAAATGGCAGCTATGAGTACCGCTTTTCCAACAGCTTTTTTGCCCAAAGGGAGGCAGATGGTATCCGCTATACCTTCAATGATGGCCTGCCTAACATTGATAATCCCAAACTGGCAGCGAGGCATTTTTTAAATGCTATTGACCGTGTGGAAAGCCTTAAAGATAAGTATCAATCAAAACTAAATGAGCTCGACAGGGAAATACCCAAGGTGGAAAAGCTGCTGCAAAAGCCCTTTGCACAGGAAAAAGAACTGGAGCAGATGAAAAGTGAACTGGCGGGGCTGGAACGGCAGATCAGTATAAAGATACAGGAAAACCAGCTCAAGCAGGCGCAGGAGCATTTGGGCGGGGCGGTAATTGAAAATGACGCGGCCATAGTTCAAATCGCGAATGCTACCACGCAGGCGGCAGCCCGTGGCCCGACGGCAGAGGAGGTTTCAGAAAAGCATCAGGAAAAGATGTATGGTCAGATGAGAAGAAATACAAGGATGAAATTTTAAGCATAAAGGTTATGGCAAACAGTGTCTATCAGATAAACAAAGGGATAAATGCCTCTATAGAATTTAAGGGGCTTAAGGCGCAATACATCTGGTATTTGGGCGGTGGCGTAGTGGCTCTTATGATCGTCTTTGCGGCAATGTACCTAATCGGGCTACAATCCTTTGTCTGCATCGGGATCATCCTTTTAGCCGGAACCGGGCTGGTTATGAAGGTGTACGGCATGAGCAATAAGTACGGTGAACATGGCCTAATGAAAGCGCTTGCCCGAAAACAAGTACCCAAGGTGCTCCGCTCGCGCAGCAGGAGCATTTTCATAATGCGTAAAGAACAGAAATAATAATAAGGTAAATAATAGTGAGATGGAAAAAGTGCTGGATGAATTATTACCGATCATGGATGTGCAGCACGACTGCATCCTAAGCAAAATGGGCGATGTGACCGTCGTCTTTAAGGCAGAGCTGCCCGAGATATTTACGCTCTCCGACCAGGAGTACGAAGCCTTCCACCAGGCATGGGTTAAGGCCATTAAAGTGCTGCCAAAATACAGCGTACTGCATAAGCAGGATTGGTTTTTGGACAGCAGTTACCGCCCCGATTTCACAAAGGACGATACCAGCTTTTTGAGCCGCAGCAGCGAGCGTTTTTTTAACGAGCGCCCTTACCTGGCGCACAGCTGTTATATCATGCTGACCAAAAAACCGGAGAACAGGAAAACTGCAACATCGCTGTTTTCAAGCCTTTTAAAAAGAAGCATAGTGCCGGAAGAAACCCTGAAGCCACAACCCTTACAGGACTTTTTGGGTAGCACCGGACAGTTTAAGCGCATCATGGAAGACAGCGGCTTTGTTAAACTGACGCGATTAACAGAAAATGAGCTAAGGAGCCACAGCCGCAAGCTTGGGTTCATTGAGCAGTATTGCTACCTCTCGCAAAAGAACGATAGGTTCCTGATTGGCGATATTAGTTTTGATGAGGGTTTGCAGGTTGGCGACAAGCATTGCCAGCTATACACATTAGCCGATGCGCAGGATTTGCCCTCCTTATGTGGCAGCCGTATCAATTACGATAAGTATTCCACTGATAAAACAAAGTTCAGCGTAGGTTTTGCCAGTACGCTGGGGCAGCTGCTATCCTGTAACCATATTTATAACCAGTACATCTTTATAGAGGATGCGCAGAAGACCATCCAAAAACTGGAAAGCAAACGCCTGCGTTTGCAATCGCTCTCGGCCTATAGCCGGGAGAATATGATCGCCCGTGATGCGACCAATGATTTTTTGAATGAGGCCATCGGGCAGCAACGCCTTCCGGTCAAGGCGCATTTTAATGTATTGGTTTGGACCGATAATAAGGATGAACTGAAAGACCTGAAAAATAAGGTGTCTTCGGCACTGGCACAAATGGATGCCGTGGCGAAACAGGAAACGGTGGGTGCTGCGCAGATCTTTTGGGCAGGCATTCCCGGTAATGCTGCGGACTTCCCCATGAACGACACCTTTGATACCTTCGCTGAGCAAGCAACCTGCTTTTTAAATTTAGAAACAGGCTACCGTACCTCGCTCAGCCCTATAGGTATCCGTATGGGTGACCGCCTGACCGGTAAGCCCGTCCATGTGGATATCAGCGATGAGCCGATGACAATGGGTATCTGCACCAACAGGAACAAATTCATTTTAGGGCCTTCGGGCAGCGGCAAATCCTTTTTTACCAACCATATGGTACGCAGCTATTACGAGCAAGGGACGCACGTAGTGCTGGTAGATGTAGGGCATAGCTATAAAGGGCTGTGCGATATGGTGGGTGGCTATTATTTTACCTACAGCGAAAAGAACCCCATCCGGTTCAACCCTTTTTTTATCGGCGCAGGCGACAGCCTGGATACTGAAAAGAAAGAAAGCATTAAAACCCTGCTCTTGGCCTTATGGAAAAAAGATGATGAGAATTTTAAGCGTAGTGAATACGTCGCGCTGTCCAATGCCATCAGCGGCTATTATGATCACCTGGGTAAAAATGCCAGTGTATTTGCAGGCTTCGACAGTTTTTATGAGTTCCTACGGGATGAGTACACCAAAGTCCTGAGCGGTGACCGTGTAAAGGAAAAGGATTTTGATATTGATAATTTCCTGTATGTGCTCAGGCCGTATTACAAGGGTGGTGAATTTGATTACCTGCTCAATGCTACCGAGAACCTGAACCTTTTGCAGGAACGCTTTATTGTTTTTGAGCTGGATGAGATAAAGGAGCACCCGATCCTTTTCCCGGTAGTGACCATCATTATCATGGAAGTCTTCATTAACAAGATGCGCAAGCTTAAAGGCATCCGCAAAATGATACTAATAGAAGAAGCCTGGAAAGCACTAATGAAGGAGGGCTTCGCGGAGTACATAAAATATTTGTTTAAGACCGTCAGGAAATTCTTTGGGGAAGCCATCGTGGTAACCCAGGAAGTGGAGGACATTATTTCCTCACCGGTAGTTAAGCAGGCCATTATCAATAACAGCGATTGTAAGATACTGCTGGGCCAATCGAAGTACCAAAACAAGTTCGACCAGATACAGGAGCTACTCGGCCTGACCGATAAAGAAAAAGCACTGGTGCTTTCGGTTAACAAGGCCAATGACCCCACCAAAAAATACAAGGAAGTATTCATTAGCCTTGGCGGGATGCTCTCACGGGTTTACCGCACCGAAGTCAGCCTCGAAGAGTACCTGGCTTACACCACCGAGCAGACCGAAAAAGTGAAGCTGATGGAATATGCGGCCAAGTTTGGGGGCGATATACGCAAAGGGATTGCGGCGATGGCGGACGATATAAGGAATAATTAATAATAGGTAAATCATGAAGAGAATGAATTGGGAGGAGAACCTTTTACTACAGGGAGATTGCTTATTGCTATTGCCAAAATTGGAAGACAGAAGTGTTGATATGGTGCTGTGTGACTTGCCTTACGGTACTACCGAATGTAACTGGGATAAAAAGCTTGACCTGGAATTATTATGGCAGCAATATAACCGAATCATAAAGGATAATGGGATTATTGTGTTTACGACCAGTCAGCCCTTTACAACAGAACTTATAAATAGCAACCGTAAGGATTTTAAATATGAATGGATTTGGGTCAAAAGTAATTGCACCGGGTTTCAGCATGCAAAGAACCGGCCTTTAAAAAACCATGAAACGATCATTGTATTCTCAAAGGGTAGCATGGGTCACCAAAATCTTTTGGGCGACAAGCGCATGGTTTATAATCCACAGGGGCTGGTAAGGGTAAATAAAATTTCCCGGTCAAAGGGCAGACGTCCCGGAACGATTATCGGCCCAAGGCCTTCACACAAATCAGCGTACTTAACTGAATTTAAAAACTACCCAAAGACAGTGTTTCACTTTGACAATGAAAAAGGGCTTCATCCCACTCAAAAGCCCGTGCCTCTTTTTGAGTACCTGGTAAAAACATATTCAAAGGAAGGTGGCGTTGTACTGGACAATTGTGCGGGTAGCGGCACCACTGCGATTGCATGCCTTAATGCAAGAAGGAAATTCATTCTTATAGAGAAGGACAGGAAGTACATCCCTGTCATAATCGAAAGGGTTGACAAGCACATCATATCACTTAAAAATAATTAGCATGAAAAAGTATATCAGGATTTTAGGATTGGCGCTGGTGCTGTGTCTTGCAGTGCCCGCACAAGAGGCAAATGCGCAAATACCGGGGTTGGATTTTATTACCGGTGCGGTAAAAAGGGTTGTTAAGGCAATGGACCTTAAAATACAGCGGATGCAGAACAAGACAATCTGGCTACAAAATGCGCAGAAGACCTTAGAGAATGCGCTCTCAAAACTTAAACTGGATGAGATCGCCGACTGGACCGAGAAGCAGAAAGAGCAATACGCGAAATACTACGAGGAACTGTCCAAGGTAAAAGCCATTATCAGCTACTACCAGCGCATCGGTGATATTACCCAAAAGCAAATACGGCTGGTCAATGAATATAACAGGGCGTGGAACATCCTGAGGCAGGACAGCCATTTTACAAGTGAAGAACTGGATTATATGGCTAAGGTTTATACAGGTATACTGGAAGAAAGCATGAAAAATATCGATCAGATAACCCTGGTAGTGGAATCGTTCGCCACTACGATGAGCGATGCCAAGCGCTTAGAGATAATTAACGATGCCGCTGACCGTGTGGATGAGAACTACAGCGACCTTACCCGGTTCAACAGCCAGAACGCGGTGCTGAGCCTCCAGCGCTCGAAAGATGCCAATGAGGCCCAGGTAATAAAGAAGATTTACGGTTTACCCTAAAGCAAATAGTTATGTCAGCATTTACTGCTCATGATCTTTCTACACTATTTGAAGATAAAGGATACCACGGGCTCACGCAGTTCTATTCTACCTCATTTGAGTTCACCGATACCCTTAAGGCCGGTTTAGAGCGGGTTCAAAAGGAATTTGCCGGTCAGGCCAGCCCCAATATGTTCAGTTTGTCTTCCTATCCGGTATGGGAGCAACAAGGCAACCCTTACGTATCCAGTTATGTTTCGTGCAGCTATAAGGACGAACAATTCAGCATCAGGCTTTTAGATCTGAGTTATAACAAGGGTACCTATAATGGTGAAATATCACGACAACTGCTGAAGGAACCTGCGGCCGAAGATATACCCGATAAGCAGCATTTGAGCGATACGCTCAAAAATTTAACCGGAGGCGGTAACGAACTAAGGAAACGAAACAATAAAAAGCATAAGTTATGAAAGCATTTTTGTTTACATGTATTGCCGTGATGACTCTTGGTGTTGCCCACGGCCAAAGCTGGAGCGAATGGTTCAGCCAGAACAGTACCCAAAAGAAATACCTGCTACAACAGATCGCTGCCCTGAAAGTGTATGCGCAGTATGCCCAAAAGGGCTATAATATCGCCAAAGAAGGCCTTACTACCATTGGCGATTTCACGGGCGGTGAATTTAACCTGCACGGGGTGTTTATCAATTCACTTAAAATTGTCAACCCCGAGGTAAGAAACTATGGAAAAGTTGCTGATATCATCGCCCTACAGGTAAAGATCGTTCAGGACTACAACAGGACACGCAGCTCGCTATCGGCGAGCGATACCTTTCATGGCGATGAACTGGATTATATTAACCGCGCCTTTGGCAGGATGCTGGATAACAGCGAAGCCGTTCTTGATGAGCTTATCGCAGTCACAACCGACAATCAATTGGAGATGAAGGACGATGAGCGCATGGCTCGTATTGATGCCCTCTACCTGGCCATGCAGAATAACTACCGATTCTGCAAGGGTTTTAGCAATGAGGCAAAAGCAATGGCAGTAGCACGGATGAGGGAAAAGAACGATGCTTTAACCGGCCGCGCAATCCAAGGTATTCAAAACCCACAGCCATGAAAAAGACACTATTGATCGTATTGTTTGCGCTATTTGGAATAGCGCCGGTACAAAGGGCATCTGCCCAATCACAAGAGGTACAGCAACTGCTGCTCAATATCGAAAAGCTAACGCAATTCAAGGCCATCCTTTCCGATATGAAAAAAGGCTACCAGATACTAAGCGGCGGTTACAATACCATTAAAGACATATCACAGGGGAATTTCAGCCTGCATAAAACTTTTCTCGATGGGCTGATGCAGGTAAGCCCAACAGTGAGGAATTACCGCAAGGTAGCAGAGATCATCGACTACCAGGTTACACTCGTCAGGGAATACCGCTCGGCTTATGACCGCTTCAGACAGGGTGATACTTTTAACAGTCAGGAAATTGGTTACATCGCCGGTGTCTACGATAACCTTTTTAAGGAGAGCCTTCGTAACCTGGACGAATTGCTGCTGGTTGTCACTGCCGGGCAGGCAAGGATGAGCGACGATGAGCGCCTTGCAGCAATCGACCGCATCCATTTTGAGATGCAGGACAAGTTACTGTTCCTGCGCAGCTTCAATAATAACACTTCGGTGCTTGCCCTGGGCCGGGCAAAAGAGCACAACGATGCACTGACGGTTAAAAAACTACATGGCATAAACGAATAAACATTAGCATTATGAGACACTTTAAAAAAGCTGCCTTAGCGGCAGCAATAGCCTTGCTATCGCCTTTTTTGGGGCATGCGCAGACAATGGCAGAGGAGATTGGTGGCATGCACGGGGTACTGGAACAGCTCTATGATGAGATGATCCCTCTTTGCAGCCAGCTCATCTCTACCGGGCAGGGGCTTGCTGGTTTTGCCGCCATGTGGTACATCGCCTCAAGGGTATGGAGGCATCTGGCCAGCGCCGAACCCATTGATTTCTATCCGCTCTTCCGTCCTTTTGTGCTTGGATTCTGTGTTTTGATGTTCCCATCCGTACTTGGGCTTATAAACGGGGTGATGAAACCAACCGTTACCGCGACGGCAGCGATGGTAGAGGGTTCCAACGAGGCCATTGCCCGTTTGCTGGCTGAGAAAGAGCAGGCCATCCAGCAGACCGATACTTGGAAAATGTATGTAGGCACGGACGGGGATGGCGACCGTGACCGCTGGTATAAATACACCCATGATGATGCCGACCCTGGGGGGGAAGGTATATTGGAGGGCATCGGAAACGATGTGCGCTTTGCCATGGCAAAAATGTCGTATAGCTTCCGCAATTCGGTAAAGGAGTGGATGAGTGAGGTCTTGCAGGTACTCTTTCAGGCAGCCGCACTCTGTATCGACACCCTGCGAACTTTCCAGCTTATCGTCATGGCAATACTCGGCCCGCTTGTCTTTGGCCTGGCGGTCTTCGATGGCTTTCAGCACACGCTCACGGCATGGCTTGCCCGCTATATCAATATTTTTCTGTGGCTTCCTGTTGCCAATATTTTCGGTGCCATTATAGGCCGCGTACAGGAAAAAATGCTGGAGCTTGACCTCTCACAGATCCAGCAGGAAGGCGATACGTTCTTTAGCCGGACCGATGTGGCCTACCTCATTTTTATGATCATCGGCATTATCGGGTATTTCACAGTGCCGTCCGTTGCCAATTATATCGTCCACGCAGGCGGTGGCGGTGCCTTGCAGCAAAAGACCACGATGATTTTTAATTCTTCCTCGCAATCTACCGTGCAGAGCGCCAGCACCGCCTCACAAATTGCTGGCGGGGCAGTAATGGATGGTGCCAAGGCGATCTACAACAAAGTATCAGGTAACAGTACGGATGCTTCCGATAGCCACATGGGCAGCAAATTAAAAGGCAATTCTTAAAGAAAGGAGGAATCATGTTTACGAAAATGAAAAATATTGACTCGGCCGTAAGGCACTTAAAAGCCTTCAGCATTGTGGTTGTAGTAAGCTGCTGTGTGATCTGCTGCTTTGCCCTTTGGAAAAGCTTCAGCCTGGTAGCCGAGATGCAATCCAAAGTATATATTCTGGCAAACGGCAAAGCGCTTGAAGCGTATGCCTCTGGCAGGAAAGACAATATACCCGTTGAAGCAAAAGACCACGTTAAGGCGTTCCACCAGCTCTTTTTTACCCTCGATCCCGATGATAAGGCAATTGCATCAAGCATTGTAAAAGCACTTTACCTGGCAGACGCCAGTGCCAAGCGGGCGTATGACGACCTGAAGGAAAACGGCTATTATGCCGGGCTGATCTCAGGGAATGTAAACCAGACCATAACGGTGGACAGCGTTTCGGTCGATATCAATGAATATCCCTACAGGTTCAGGTGCTACGCCACCCAAAGTATTACGCGGCCAACAAGCACAACACAGCGCAGCCTTGTCACCGAAGGTGCGCTGCGTAATGTATCGCGCAGCGATAATAACCCGCATGGCTTTCTGATCGAGCGGTGGAATACTATCGAGAACCGTGACCTTAAAACCACCGCAAGGCATTAACACCACAATAATGAAACTATTTAAAAGTAAAAAAGGGAACTCCGATGAACCTTCTAAAGGCATCATTGCAGAAAAGCTTACGGCCATCTACAACAAGCTACAATCGGGCTGGGCCGGGTGGATGTCCCAGCGCACGAGTGACTTGTCAAAGAGGGATTGGGTGATCTCGCTGGCCTGCTTCGTGCTTTTGATGGGCGGCTACAGCACTTACCTGGTGATAAGCGGCTTTACCGGTACAAGCGCGGTCATCTCTAATAATGTAAGCAACATCCGTAAGCCAGCCTATACAGGCCAGATGGACGAACCACAAAATACAGGCGCTCCGCCATCGGATGCTGGACATGCCCGTATCGTTGGGTTCCGAAAATACATGGACAGTTTACAGGCTGACCCGTCGGGAAAAAGGATTTACGACAGCATCATTAAAAAACGCCCCGGCCTTATGGACAGCCTTGTTCAGGTGGAAAACTACTATCAACAATTTAAAAATAAACGATCATGGAAAACAAAGAAATAACACCAAAAATGCAGCGCCAACGCAAGTTCATGCTGGCCCTGCCAGTACTTGTGCTGCCATTTTTAACCCTGATATTCTGGGCCCTTGGTGGCGGAAAGATGGAAGCGGCGGATGCGAAGGCTACTGTAAAGGCAGGATTTAACCTGAACCTGCCTGATGCCAACCTCAAGGATGATAAGGCGATGGATAAGATGAGCTATTACGATATGGCAATACAGGATTCCACAAAACTTAAAGCACAGGAGAAAAGCGACCCTAACTTCAAAAAGATGGAAGGTACAGCGGCGGTAGGAAACCCATACGGTGCCGGAGGGCTTAATACCTCACTTTCAGGGAACGGTTCTCCCAACGATCCCAATACGGAGAACATCTACCGCAAACTGGAACTGCTAAACAAGGAACTAAATAAACCTGTGGCTTCAAGTGCTAATACATCAGGTTCAAATTATTCACCCGCGCCAAGGCCAGGCACTTCGGTAGGCACAGCTGATGTAGACCGCCTTGAAAAAATGATGCAGTCCATGAGCCAGCCCGATACGGAAGATCCGGAAATGAAGCAGCTAAACGCCATGCTGGAGAAGGTACTGGATGTGCAGCATCCTGAGCGCGTCAAGGAACGGCTTAAGGAAAACGCACAATCTCAAAAGACACAGGCCCTTTCCGTATCGGCAGGTAAGGGCAACGAAGAAGCTTCATTGTTAGATAACACCGTAGCGGTACAGGCATCCATGAACGGTTTCTATTCCCTTGATGACAGCACAGCGGCCGAAGCCGCGCAGAATGCGATTCCTGCTGTAGTCCACGAGACGCAAACCATTGTAAGTGGCTCTATAGTGAAACTGCGCCTGCAAAGTGATATCCATGTAAGTGGCGTACTGATCCCCAAAGACAGCTTCATATTTGGTACCGCTTCCCTTAGCGGTGAAAGGCTGAGTATCGAGATTACTACCCTTCGTTACGGCAACTCGATATTCCCCGTAGACCTCGCTGTTTTTGATATGGATGGAATGGACGGCATCCATATTCCCGGTGCCATTACGCGCGACGTGGCTGCACAGTCAGCCGACCGCAGCGTACAGGGCATTGGCCTGACGTCCCTTGACCCGACCTGGCAGGCGCAGGCGGCAAGCGCGGGGGTTGAAACCGCCAAAACGCTATTCAGCAAAAAGGTAAAGCTTATCAAAGTCACCGTGAAAGCAGGCTACCAGGTATTGCTACGTGATGGCAAGCAAAAGCAGGCAACCGTCGAACTAACTAAGTAATCATTCAAAAATCCATTTTTATGAAAGCGAAAATCAGCATTTTAATAATGGCGCTATCCTTATTTGTTGGCATCATTAGCGCCAATGCGCAGCAGGCACAACCACAAATAATAATGCCCTATCAGTTAGGGATCACGTATTCCAAGACAACCAATATCGTTTTCCCACAGCCCATTATCAGCGTAGACCGTGGCAGCAGGGATGTATTGGCGCAAAAAGCGAAAGGTGTAGAAAATATCTTGCAGGTTAAGGCGGCCAGGGACAGCTTCCCGGAAACCAACCTTACGGTAGTAACTGCCGATGGAAAGCTCAATTCATTTGTAGTGAATTACAGCAGGCAACCGGCGCAGCTTAATCTTTTCTTACCAAATGGCTCTACAGGTGGTACGATCTCCCTTTCCCCTGAACATTATAATGTAGCAGAAATACAGAAGTACGCTAAAGCCGCACGCTATTCAAAAAACAAAGGGAAAGTTATACGTGATAACAAGGCGGGTATAGAATTTAGTGTGGATGGCTTTTTTATCGGTGGTGATATCATCTATTGCAGGGTAACTGTCGAAAACCATACCAACATTGGCTACGATATTGACCAGTTACGCTTTTTTATCCGCGACCTGCAAAAGGCCAAACGTACCGCAACGCAGGAAATTGAAGTGACACCGGTGCATATTGAAAACAATGCAGCTTCAATAAAGGCACAATCGCAGCAAACTATCGTCTTTGCCCTGCCCAAATTCACCATCCCGGATAAAAAGTATCTGGCTGCACAGCTCGTCGAAAAGAATGGCGGCAGGCAACTGGAAGTGCACGTCAAAAACCGCCAACTTATTCAGGCAAGGCTATTACCATAAATATACCGCCATGAAAATAGCACTTGAAGATTACAACACGGTCATGGAGGGACTGGCCGAGCTACACACAGAAGGTTACGCGTACATAGCATACGATCCGGCTTTCCCGGTGATGGATGTGAGGGAACTGAATGCATTTGATAACAGCTACGATGCGGTGGAGTACTGCCATGAGATGCGCACCGATGTTGACTTTTTTGAATATGAATCCATTTGGTCGCTGTACAGGGCAATGGAAAAGGGATTGGAGGACAGTCATCTACTGGATATGCAGGATGGTATGGTTGACCTCTCAATACTTTTAAATGACTACTACCGAATTGAATCAGAAACTATTAGACATAAAAATAACATGGATATGAACCAGAAAAATTTGGAATACCTGACCGATCAGGTAAAGTACACAGGATTTGGCGAGGGATTCGCTGATGTGTTAAAGGAAAAGATCGCTACGGGCGATAAGGAATTCAAGATCGACCACAGTGCAAAATTCGGTAATGATACCGTAGATGCTACACTTAATTTCAGCAAGTCGAAGCAAAGCGACATGTATTTTTTTAATTCCTACAATGCAAGCCTGCTAAAGGAAGGCAGTGCAGAAAAGCTGGAACAAACCTTTTATATCAACAGGGGCAGTAACATCACTTTTAAGGAGGCCTACAACCTGATGGAAGGCAGGGCGGTGCACAAAGAGCTGCAAAATAAAGCGGAAGAAAAATATAATTCCTGGGTTCAGCTCGACTTCAAACATAGTGACGAGAATGGTAATTTCCGCTTAAAAAAATTCAGTGAAAATTATGGGTATGATATGGAAGCCGCACTCTCCAAACATCCCATTAAAGAGTTGCAACGCGACGATTTTAAGGACAGCCTTATGGACAGTTTAAAGAAAGGAAACGTGCAACTGGTAACCTTTCAGGTGGATGGGAAGGAAACTAAGCACTATGTTGAAGCTAACCCGCAATTCAAAACTGTCAATGTCTATGACAGTGATATGCAGCGATTGGGCAGCCGCGAGTCAAGGGCTCAAAACCAATCACAGGGCGAAAGCCAGGACAATAAAAAGGCTAATAAAACAGAGGTTAAAGATGTAGAAGTCGTGGGCGATGGCGCTACCTCCGAGAAGGCAAAGAAAACAAGGGGTCAGAAAGTGTGATCATTTACCTGCGCCAGGCGCTATAAACGTAAAACTTAATATGTCGTGTTATGGATAACCAACCTTCAAACAGAGTGGAAATGGAGATGAGCCGATGGCGCTTGAGGGAAGAGCGGTTTGGTAAGCTGTTTTCATTTGACCTTTCATCGAATAAAGCGCTGCTTAGAGAGAAGCTGCACGACTATCAGCGGATAGCGGTAACATATAAAGGAACGCAAAATCCCGATGAACGTTTTGCATTACAGGTTTTAAAGCAGGAACGCCGCCTGATGGAAAAGCAATTGTATCCTAATTTTCTTTTGCGCCTTTTGCGCAGGGTGATAGTCGAACCTTTACGGGAGCAGGTATTTATCACTCAACAAGTAAGGCAGGTGCAGGAGAACGGCCAGTCGTTGCACGACCAGGTGCAACGTGCCGGTTTTACCGGTCTTACTGCATCCCTAGATGAGCAATTAAAGAAAGGGCAGCAGCAGTTCTCAATCCCGGTTTCTTACTATGTCAATGAAAAGGAAAGGCTGGAACACCAGCTTTTCTTTGCCAAAAACCAATCGGGCCAATATCGCTTTGAAGGTTTTAAAACGTCGCTGTTTAACGAATCGAAACCCGATGAAAGCAGGCAGCACTACTTTACCCTTAGTTCTGGCCTTTCTCCCGATACCACGGAAGCATATAATCTTTTGTCCGGCCGAGCAATAAATAATGACGGGAAGTGGATGCAGCTCGACCTGAATGATAAGGATGCGCAGGGAAACTACCGCATCAAAGAATTCCATTCTAACTATGGTTATGACCTGGAAAGGGAGTTAAAACAACTGCCGCTAAAGGAGCTGGGCGACCCGATACAGGAAGAGAAGTTAAAGGATATTTTAAAGAGCGGCGGCCGCCAGTCTGTGTGTTTCATTAAAGATGGCAAAGAACATCGGTATTATATTGAAGCGAACCCGCAGTTTAAATCGGTCAATATTTACGACGAGCATTCGCGTAAAGTATCTATTGCTACTGCTATGGGCGGTAAAACAATAGAGGCGGTAAAGCTGGCGCAGAAGATTAATGAGGGGCAGGATGAAAGCCAGTCCAAAAGAACAGGATTGCGGGTAATTTAATGAATAGGTACTCTAATGGACAGGTCAAAGCCTTTATCAGATTTCTTTACTGCTATCGAAAAAGATGGCCGTATTGGTACAACGCACATCAGCGTTTACGCTGCCTTGCTCAAGTACCGTCTCGATAAAGGCTTTGCCAATCCTATTCAGGTATTCGGACGGGATATAATGCAGATTGCTAAGATAACATGGCCGAATACATTTTACAGATGCGTTCGTGATCTGAACGACTATGGATATTTAAAATACACTCCTTCCTTTAACCGGAACCAAGGGAGTAGTATTTATTTCCACGAATAAATAATAATCAAACCAAGCGAAAGAATTTAATTGCGACAGAGCCGCACAGGGCTTTTTGTTGCTTAAAAGAACAGGAGGTGGAGAATGGAAAATGATGTAGAAAATCCTGTTAATCAGCCTGTAAACGCTGAAAATAATGACTGTAATTATTCGCTATCTGAGATGAAATTGCTAAATTTGATAGCAGAGATAGTAGTTAATATATCAATCCGAGAGAGTTATGAAAAAGGCGATTAGATACCTTCGATTTAGCGATAGAAAACAGAGCAACGGATCAATCGAAAGGCAAGAATTATATACCGGGCAATGGATAAAAAACAATGAGGTTGAGTTGGTAGATACATTTATTGACAGGGGTTATAGCGCTAAGACATTTGATCGCCCTGATTTTAAAAAGCTTCAGGATTTTATAGCCAAGCATCATAAGAGAGTGGATTACCTTATAGTAGACCAATTAGACCGCTTTAGCAGAAACGCAAGCGAGGCGATGGGATATGTGAAGAAATTACAGCAGACGTATAGTATACAAATTGTAAGCGTAACAGAAGGGATAACCTTTGATTATGATACCCCCGGCAGTTTCTTCCGAGCTGGCCTTCAGCTTCTGTTAGCTGAGGAAGATAATATAAACAGGAGCATTAAGGTAAGGGGCGGCATTTACACGGCTAAAGCGAAAGAGGGTAGGTATATATACAAAAATCCGCCGTTCGGCTATTACAAGGTCGGAGAACGCAAGGAAAGGCGTCTGGAGATAAATAACACCGAAGCATCTATCGTGGAATTCATTTTTAATTCTTACCTGAAAGACGTTCCTATATACCTTATAGCTGAACAGGCAAAAGAGAGAGGATTCAAGAGGTCTGGTAACGTTGCTGTACAACGCATCTTAAGTTACCCATTGTATGCCGGTATGCAGTATGTAGAGCCTTTTAAGGATTATCCAGGAGGCTTGTTCCCTGCAAGCCATGATCCTATTATTGATTTAGCAACTTGGGAACAGACACAGCGAAAACTTAGAAAGCCTGAAAAGGAGAAAGTGGTAGTGAGTGATGAGATGCCTTTGCGTGGTGTATTGAAGTGTTCTTGCGGGAAGCCTTTGACTGGGGCACCTTCAAGGGGGAAGCTTGGCAGATACTATTATTACTACAAGTGTAATAAGACAACCCATCTTAATTTAAGTGCGGTTAAGGCGCACGATCAGTTACGCCAGGTGTTCGGTTTAATGAGTATGCCTGCCAAGGCAATAGCAGTAATAAGAAATGGGGCTGACCAGCTTTTCGAGAAAAAGATGGTGGATGATAAAAAATTATTAGAAGAAAAGAAGAAAGAATTTGCTGCTGAAGAAGCAAAGCTGTTTTCAATCGAAGAGAAATGGATCACAAATAAGATAACTCATGATACTTATGAGAGATGGTTTTCTTCTATAAATAATAACAGAATTAGTCTAAAGGCCTCAATTGAGAGGCTTAGCGGCAATCAGGACAAAACCTATAAAATCCTCCAAAAGAACTTGGATAAGCTTTCCGATCTTGAGTTTGTTTATGAAAAAACCAATACATTGGAGAAACAAGAGCTTATAAGGCTGGGGTTCGAGCAAAATCTTTACTATCAGGAGGGGATGTATCGAACCCCTACGATGATTGATTTATTATCTCATAACTCACAGATAATGAAGGAGAAAGGGTTGCTTATATATGAAAAAAAGCGGGAGAATTTTTCAATTCCCCCGCTTAGCGGTCTGGACGGGACTCGAACCCGCGACCCCATGCGTGACAGGCATGTATTCTAACCAACTGAACTACCAAACCAGTGCTTTATTGCGGTTGCAAATATACAACTCATTTTGATTTCTGCAAACGTTTTTTAAACAATTGCGAAACATTTTTTTATAAAGTTACCCAAACTTTTGTTTTTCAACAAGGTAAGTGGTCAGGATTTTTTCAAATTTTTCATCTACCGAAACAGGAACGTACTTAATACGGTACTGTATACAGGTATCGGCAACCTTTTTAAAGTAGGCGGCAACCAGTTTTTCGTACTCTTCTTTTACATTTTCGGCATACAGGTTTACCTGTTCGCCGCTTTCTACATCTATAAATTTGCGCGGGGTATTGTCAAAATCAAAGCTGTACTCTGTTTTTTTATCCACTACATGAAACAAAACCACCTTATGCTTATCGTGCTTTAAGTGTTGTAGGGCATTAAACAGCGCCTCATCATTACCGGGCTGAAACATATCGGTAAACAATATGATCATAGAGCGGCGGTGCATTTTTTGCGCTATCTGGTGTAAAAACGTAGTGGTATCGGTGTTTTTAGCTTCTTTTGGTGTAGCCAGCACACCCTCCAGCTTGTCTATAAGCATACGATGATGCCTTCCGCTGCCTTTTTCGGGCGCGTAGAACTCATAACTGTCAGAATATACACTTAGCCCCACGGCATCACGCTGGCGCCTTAGGAGGTCCATTAAAACAGCCGATGCCAGTACCGAGAAGCCTATCTTATTTTCATAAAAGTGCTGCCCATCCTTTAATTTAGGGTAGTGCATGCTCGACGAGTTGTCTATAATAAGGTGGCAGCGCAGGTTGGTTTCCTCCTCATAACGCTTAGAGTACAGCCTGTCGGTACGGGCGTATAGTTTCCAATCGATGTTCTTTGTGCTCTCGCCCTGATTGTACACCTTGTGCTCGGCAAACTCTGCCGAAAACCCATGAAACGGACTCTTGTGCATACCCGATATAAAGCCTTCCACAATTTGGTTGGCTAAAAGCTCCAGGTTT
Organism: Flavobacterium zepuense; assembly: GCF_007097145.1. Taxonomy (GTDB): domain Bacteria; phylum Bacteroidota; class Bacteroidia; order Flavobacteriales; family Flavobacteriaceae; genus Flavobacterium; species Flavobacterium zepuense. The sequence goes on from NZ_VJVZ01000015.1 coordinate 18,600, forward strand.
TTAAACCCTGATATTTTTTCTAACTGGCTTTCAATCTTCATTTCTCAAAGATATTGAAACGTTTTGAATTTTAAAACGAACCACCTGATTAGTTAGAAGCATAAAAGTAAACAGCCCCGCTGTGCAGGGCTGTTTTATTTATTTAGATTATGGGAGACGCAAAGCATTGCGTCTCTACGGTTACATAACGCCTTTTTGTTTATCGGCAAATTTATCGGCCTGCATTTCCAGCATCTCGATAGCTTTTTTCTTCTTGTAGTTGTACAGCTCGCGGTCGTTGCGAATTTCGGCATACACATCGTCATAAATACCGGCATCGGTGGTACGAAGCAACTCGCGCTGGTGGTTGTTTTGTGCCAGGTTGGTTTTAACGGCGGCCTCGGTATCTTCCAGCTTAAAGTCGTATTCGCCTTTTGGCGAAAGCAACTTGGCAATAATAGGCGAAGTCTCGATAGCTAAAAACAACAGCATGATAAATAACGATGGCAAAAACGGCAGCTTGTTAAGCGCGTTAATGCGCGCCATAAGCCCATCGAACCCCTCTATAATCGGTTGGGTATCGGCAACTTTTTTGTCGAGGTCGGCTTGCAGGGTGGCAGCCTGTCTATCGTTGGCAGTGATTTTATCAGTATTGGTTTTACGGAGGGTTTCCAGTTCTTTAAGTGCGGCATCGTGCTTGTCGCGCTTTTCTTTGTACACAGGGCCTTTGCCAAGCTTTAAGGTGCCTTTGGTGCCTTCTGCCTCAGTAATATACGTTGAGTACAGGGCGTTGACTTCCTTCTCCTTTTTAAGGATCTCTGATTTCAGGCTGTCGGTCTGGGCTTTGTTTTTGTCCAAGTCGGTTTTAAAATAGTTGGCAACCTGTTTTTTATTGGCAAGTGCCATTTCGTTCTTTTCTTTAAGAAGGACGGTGTTTATCTCTTTCTCAAAAATTTTAATTTCGAGAGGCTTAGAGATAACAATGGCAATAATCACGGCAAGGATAATACGCGGGGTGGCTTGCAATAGCTCACTGCCAAATTTATCGCGCTTGCGGATGGTAGAAACAATAAACCGGTCTAAGTTAAAGATAAGCAGACCCCAGATCAGGCCAAAGAATGCTGCTGTGTACACGTTACCAAAAACGGTGTAGAGGGCATAGCCGGCGGCTATCCAGGCAAGGAGTGCGGTAAAGAAAACGGTGGCGCCTATACCGGCATATTTGTTTTGTTCTCCGTTAGAACAGGAGTAGATAATAGCCTTATCTGCCCCGGAGCAGGTAATAAAGAAACGCTTTAACATGATGATTGTTTTTGATGATTGATGATGTTTTAACTACTGCTTGATTAGGGCAGGCGCTACAAAAATAACGCGTTTTTTAATGCAATGTTGTAAATGGCTGGTTTGTTTTAGTTTAGGGCATAAAAAAATCTGCCACGGTGGGCAGATTTGTATTTAATGCAACTCAAACAATCAATCAACAATATTTACCGTAATAGGCAGGTTGTAGGATGTGCGCACCGGCGTGCCATTAATTTCTCCCGGCAACCATTTCTCTCCTGTAGATTTTAATACCCTTAAAGCTTCGGTACCTAAAATGCCGCCTTTAGACGGATCCCTCAAAACTTTAGCGTTAGATAAAGTACCGTCAGGCTCAATTACAAAAGATACGTATACTCTAAAATTACCATTAAGACCATCAGGAATTTTAAAGTTTTCCATAGTATTGTAATAAAATGCGCCCATACCACCCGGATATTCAGGCTGTTTTGTTAAGCTGGCAGAGTTATGTATCTCGCCATTACGGAAGTTTTCATTGGTATCTTCGATGGCATTCTGCACTGCGGCCTGACGGCCCTTAATCGCGCTTTCATTAACATCATTAGCTTCATCGGCACACGATACCAATACTAAACCTGCAAGCAGGGGTACTATAGCCAGTTGCTTAATGGTGGCTAATAAACGGGGAGTTGTTTTTGTCATCATAAGTAATCGTTTTTTAGTTATGGCAAAGTTGAGGTTGCTCGCCAGCGCAAAGGTGTGGCCTTTAGTGGCTTTTTGCAGCAGCAATTGTTGGTAGGTAATTACATTGTGGGCAGCGTTTACCACGGTTTCATCGGCCAGGAACTCGTGGTTTAACTGTATGGCTTTTTTGTAAAAGTAGAGCAGCGGGTTAAACCAAAACACGGTTTTAAGCACTTCTATAAACAATACATCTACGGTGTGGTGCTGGTGCACGTGTGCAAGTTCATGGGTGTACAGCTCATCCTCAATAACCTGGTTATCGTGCTCCTCCTTATTTATAAATATGTAGTTAAGAAAGGTATGCGGAAGGATATTTGCGTTTACCAGTACCAGCACGGCACCCTTGTGGTTACTATGTTCGTTATAGTTTACCTGCCTTTTAAAATGCAGGAGGCTCACGGCAAAGCGTAGTAGCAACAATAGGGTTACAAATCCGTAGATGCCCCAGCTGATGTAAGGCAGGTAATTGGTTTTGTTGGGGGCAGATATAATTGCCGGGGCAAGGAGTATAGTTGTGAGTTCGTTTAAGGGCTGCGCCATAACAGGACTGTTGATGGTAAAGCTTACAAAAGGCAGTAGGAAAGAAAATGCAATGCTAAACAGAAGGTAAAAACGGTTAAAGCGGTGCATTTTTTCTTTAGCTAAGAACAAATGGTAAACTGCCAACAGTAACGCCATGCTAATGGTTGACTTTAGTAAGAAATCTATCATTGCTGTTTCTTTTTAATTTCGGAATCGATTATTTTTTTCAGCTCCTCCAGTTCGGCGCTGGTCATATTGGTTTCCTGCGTAAAGAAGGAGGCAAACTGCGATGCCGAGTTGTTAAAGAAGTTCTTTATCATGCCGTTCATCTGTTTAGACGAGTACTCTGATTTTTTAACCTGTGGAAAGTACTCGCGGCTTTTGCCATACTCTTTGTAGCCTACAAAGCCCTTGTCGGTCATGCGCTTAAGCAACGTAGCAACCGTTGTTGCCGCAGGCTTTGGCTCGGGGAACAGGTCTAAAAGGTCTTTCATAAAGGCTTTTTCCAGTTTCCATAAATAGTGCATCAGCTGTTCTTCGGTTTTTGTAAGTTGCATTTGTTCTACAGATTGAGAATTGTTTCTACAAATGTAGAATAAATTTCTATTCAGCCTAATTTTTTCAGATAAAATTTTCGGGAAGGAAAAAATGTTAGGTAAAGTTGTTTGCCAAACTTATCTTTTTCTTTTTTTTGAAATATTTTTTTAGAACAGCTTTTTTGAAAAAAATTAAGTTGCAGTTGCAAGACAAAATATACCAATCGGTATAAAAGCAGTTATAGTGATTTTAGAGATGAAAATATTATACCGATTGGTATATTTTGAGGTTAAAGCATAAAAAAACCTGCCTTTTTGAGGGGCAGATTTTATGTATTGCGACAGGCTATTTCAATATCCAAAAGTGAAATATTAAGCCATTTTATTTAGAAAGCTCTGTAAAATGTTTGTAAAAAAGCGGAATCGTTTCGATGCCTTTTAGGTAATTAAAAATGCCAAAGTGCTCGTTAGGGGAATGTATGGCGTCGCTATCAAGGCCAAAGCCCATCATAATCGTTTTACTCTTAAGCTCTTTCTCAAATAAAGCCACGATCGGTATACTACCACCACTGCGTACAGGGATAGGCTTAATACCAAAACTTTCCTCATAAGCCAGTGCGGCCGCTTTGTAACCCACACTATCTATGGGAGTTACGTAGGCCTGGCCACCGTGGTGCGGCGTAACCTTAACACGGACACCCTTTGGGGCAAGGCTTGTAAAGTGCCTGGTAAACAGCTCGGTAATTTCATTCCAGTCCTGCGCAGGTACCAGTCGCATCGATATTTTGGCGTATGCCTTGCTGGCAATCACGGTTTTAGCACCTTCGCCGGTGTAGCCACCCCAAATACCGTTAACATCAAGCGTTGGGCGGATGGAATTACGCTCATTGGTCGTGTAGGTAGCCTCACCATAAACATCCTGAATATCAAGGGCTTGCTTGTAAGCATCAAGCGAAAATGGCGCTTTAGCCATCTCGTCGCGCTCATCGCGGGTAAGTTCTTCAACCTTATCATAAAAACCGGGAATGGTAATGTGGTTATTCTCGTCATGCAATTGGGCTATCATCTTGGCTAACACGTTAATAGGGTTAGCAACTGCGCCACCGTATAGCCCAGAGTGTAAATCGCGGTTAGGGCCGGTAACTTCAACCTCTACATAGCTAAGGCCTCTAAGCCCCGTAGTAATAGAGGGTTGCGTGTTAGATATCATACCGGTATCTGAAATTAGGATAACATCATTAGCCAGTTTATCCTGGTTGCGCTCTACAAACCAGGCAAGGCTTGGCGAACCAACCTCTTCTTCGCCCTCTATCATAAACTTAACGTTGCAGGGCAGGCTGTTGCTCTGTACCATGTATTCCAGCGCTTTAACGTGCATGTACATCTGGCCTTTATCGTCGCAGGCGCCACGCGCAAAGATGGCGCCTTCCGGGTGAAGGTCGGTCTTTTTAATAACAGGCTCAAAAGGAGGGGAGGTCCATAACTCAACCGGGTCGGCCGGCTGAACATCATAATGACCGTATACTAAGATAGTTGGCAGGTTTTTATCGATGATCTTTTCGCCGTAAACAATAGGGTAACCGGGCGTTTCGCAAATTTCAACATGGTCGCAGCCCGCTTTTTCAAGGCTGGCCTTAACGGCATCGGCAGTATTTATTACATCTTGCGAATAAGCGCTGTCTGCACTAACCGATGGTATTTTAAGCAGTTCTATAAGCTCATTTATGAATCGGTCTTTGTTTTGTCCGACATAGTTTTTTATGTTATCCATTATAAATTAGAGGTATACGATTGAGCATCAAAAATACGAAAAAATAAAACGTAAAAAAGTTAGAATTTTAATTTGAAAATTGCAAAACAGTTGTATATTTGCACCCGTAATAATGAAACACATATCAGTTACATTATCTGCCCGCGGGTGTGGTGAAATTGGTAGACACGCCAGACTTAGGATCTGGTGCCGCAAGGTGTGTAGGTTCGAGTCCTATCACCCGCACAGTAAGAAGCCTCTGATTTTCAGGGGCTTTTTTATGCCTAAATTTTATTGAAAGCTTTTCTTTGATTATAAAAACTAAATTGTATATTTGCACCCTTGTAATGACGCAAGATACTATTTTAGTATACCCGCGGGTGTGGTGAAATTGGTAGACACGCCAGACTTAGGATCTGGTGCCGCAAGGTGTGTAGGTTCGAGTCCTATCACCCGCACAACAAAAAGCCTCTGATTTTCAGGGGCTTTTTTTATTTTTTGGCATCCAAATCAATCAGATACTTTGCTTTAGTGTATAAATTTTATCAATTCCCATAGATGAAAACACAATGCCTATAAGCACCAGTAGCGACCTTAACCAGTTCATTGAGCTCCATTCGGCGGCTAATCGTTTAAGTGTCTGGGTGTCGGGAAGTTTTTTCGACATGAACATGATATCGTTTCGTGGATGAAAATAGATAAAAGTAAATACATCTGCCGCGAAATAAAATGCCAGTGCAATTCCCAGAAATAACCTTACCGGGGGTGACCTTTTCCAAAACAGAATAAGTGATAATAGTGCAAGTACTTGAGTGAGCGGAGAAAATATTTTAAAGAAATCTCCGGGATTTACTGTTTTAAAGTACTCCCTTGTGGCTAGTACCGAATTAGGAATATCACTCTCAACTGCAACAGCATTAACTAAAGAGTTGTAAATATTTACAAACAGAATGCCGCTTGCAAACGATAGCGATGCGAAAACAATTATTTTTTTCATAGACTACTGCGTTAAGTTACCCAAGGTTGGTCGTAAAAGTTTCTGAATTTACAACATTTAATCGTAACTCGCTTGTAATCAAAATATATGCAATCTAATTTTTTTGTTTTAGCATAATAATCCTCAATAATACAAGGTTTTCATCGGGCCTAAATGTTATCAATAGGTTATAAATGCCAAAAAAGCTAAGGCTATTTGGCCTGTGGGCTTTATCTTGCGGCGGATAAATCCCCATTGCATATTTCACTTATGGCTTCTCAACAAAATAAAAAATACGATCGCCCGATACTTAAACTTTACCAGCCAGATGATAGCTATAAAAAACAACCGCTTCCTGCTCCCTCAGGCGCATATCCATATCATTTGGACGTAGAGAAATTTACAATGTTGGCACATAATAAATTCAGTTTTAATATGGTGGGCGATACCGGTGGGGTACGCTACCCGGACGGGCAGCAAAAAATAGCCGCTCAAATGTGTAAGCAAGTCTCGGAAGGTGACGCTGGAGAGCAGCCAGCTTTTCTCTACCATCTGGGTGATGTAGTGTATCATTTTGGCGAAGCGGAGCAGTATGAAAATCAGTTTTTTAAACCGTATGAAAGGTATACAAAACCAATTTTTGCCATAGCCGGTAACCATGACAGCGATGTTAACCCGGTCAACCCTGTGCCATACAACAGCCTTGATGCCTTTACAGCCGTTTTTTGCGATGCAAAAAGCCGCGACATACCTTTTAGTGCTGGCAAGCGTAAAAGCATGGTACAGCCCAATATTTACTGGACACTGCAAACGCCTTTGGCTAATATTATAGGCTTACACAGTAATGTGCCCAAGTTTGGCTATGTAGATGAAAATCAGCGAAAATGGTTTGTAGAAGAATTAAGAACTGCGGCAAAAGAACAGCCCGGTAAGCTTATAATTGTGTGCATTCATCATGCGCCTTACACGGCCGATTTTAACCACGGTTCCAGCCTGCCCATGATTACCATTTTAGAAGCCGCCTTTGCAGAAAGCGGCGTACTGCCCGATGCTGTTTTTAGCGGCCATGTACACAATTACCAACGCTTTAATAAAACCTATGCCAATGGCAAGGTGGTGCCGTATATTGTTTGCGGAGCAGGAGGGTTTGATGAACTGCATTCGCTGGTGCGCGAAGGCGACCCGCTATATAGTACTGATAGTGAACTGCTGGATAATGTATACCTTCAAAATTACTGCGACTCTAAATATGGTTTCCTTAAAATTACTTTAGAGCGTACAGCGAAAGGTGTCTCTCTAAGCGGTGAATATTTTGCGCTTAACAACGACGGAGAGGAAAGCAATACAGGGGAGTGTGCCGATACATTTAGTTATTGACACTTAGCTTTTAAGCTTCAATTGCTACCGCTTTCTTTATAAGTGCCTTTCTAAACCCGCTTGGGCTAATGCCTTTTTGTTTCCTAAAGAATTTATTAAAGTGGCTGTCATCGGTAAAGCCAAATTCGGCGGCAATTTCGTTTATACGCTTATCGCTGAATTTTAATCGGGCTTCTATCAGCGTAATACGGTGGTTGGCCGTGTATTGCTGTATGGTTTCGTTAGTGTGCTTTTTGAAATACTTGCCCAGGTACGTTTCAGAGATCCCAAAATAATTACTCATTACATCAGTCCGCAGGTTCTCCGGGCTGTAAATATTTTTTTGGATGTAGTTAAGTATATCCAGCGCTTTTTCATCAGTTTTTTCGCTGATATCGGCAGGCATATACTTAGCTATATTGCGCGCCACCACCACAATAAGCGTGTTTACAAGCTGCTGAATTAACTCCCTGTTGTACAGATCGCGGTTAACATACTCGCGTATAATAGCTTCAGTTATAGGCTTAACAAGGCTTTTATCGGATAAATTTTTAAGTATGCACCCTGGCTGATGGTTTGCATTGCTAAGTATATATTCCAAACGTTCTATATCCTCCGACTGAAATGCCTTCGACTTAATGTAAATATCGGTAAACTTCAAAAAGAAAAACTCGGTAGTGGTCTCAATTTCAAAAGAGTGGCAGTCTTCCGGGGTAATCAGGAACATATGTCCGGCATGGTATTCAAACTTGTTTTGGTTAATGCATTGTATGCCTGTACCCGAAATTATATACACAAGTTCAAAAAACAAGTGCTTGTGGCCTTCCTTTGGGCATTCGTCCATTGTTTTGTAAACAATTTCAAACGGCTGGTAAATGTTTTCCTTATTCATAACGCAAAATTACAAATAAAAGGAAAATTTATACCGTTTTAAGTTTATTTAACGGTATAAATTTGTACTATAAAATTAAATAATTATGAGAGCAATAGTTTTAAATAAATTTGGAGGCGTAGAAAATTTTCAATATCAGGAAGTTGAAATACCGCAACCTGCCGCAGGCGAGGTGCTGGTAAAAATTGCCGCACTTAGTGTTAACCCTGTAGATGCCAAGACACGTGCAGGCTATGGTATGGCGGGCAGGTTAAAAGACCAGTTCCCTTTAGTACTGGGCTGGGATATATCGGGTACGGTTATAAAAGTAGGCGAAGGTGCAACCCGTTTTAAAGTGGGTGATGAGGTTTTTGGGATGGTGAATTTCCCTAAACACGCCAGGGCTTACGCCGAATATGTAGCCGCACCCGTTGCCGAGCTTGCCCTTAAACCCACTAACATAAATCATCATCAGGCTGCTGCGGCCACGCTGGCCGCACTTACGGCATATCAGTCCATTCAACATACTCTTGGCAGTATACAACCGGGGCAAAGGGTGCTTGTTCATGCAGCATCGGGCGGTGTGGGGCATTTTGCCGTACAAATAGCTAAACATCTGGGCGCTTATGTAATAGGTACGTCGTCTGCCGCTAATAAAGATTTTGTTTTGGGGCTTGGCGCCGATGAGCACATTGATTATAAAGCACATCGTTTTGAGGATGTGGTAAGCAATGTTGATATCGTGTTAGATAACGTGGGTGGAGATACGATAGACCGGTCGCTAACTGTTTTAAAAGAGGATGGGCATATTATAAGCTATCCGGGCGGTGGCGGTACTGTAACCAGGGATAAAGCTGCCGATGCCGGCAAGACCGGGTATGTATTTATGGTATGGCCCGATGGAAATGATATGGAGGCTATTGCTAATTTGTTAAAGCAGGGCATTATAAAACCGCATGTATCTAAAACTTTTGATTTTAATGATATGAGAGCGGCCCACCTGCAAATAGAAAGCGGACGCACAGTTGGGAAAATTGTTGTAACACTTTAGATAAGATTTCATAATTTAGAATTGAATTTTGTCTTAAATAACCTGTTAAAACATAATAACATGACCAACAGAAGGAATTTTATAAAGCAAGCCGGTATTGCCGGGCTTGCGGGTATGGTGGCGCCAAACCTTGCGTTTGCAAAGGATAGCCCTGTTACAGCATCTTTGGCTACAGCCGAAAAAATAAAATGGGCAGATGGTTCACGCCTTGTGGTCTCTGTCTCTATGCAGTTTGAGGCTGGTGGCCAGCCTGATAACCCGGAGAGCCCTTTTCCTCAAAATATGGATAAAGGTTATAAAGACCTGCCTGCCGCAACGTGGTATAATTATGGTTATAAAGAGGGTATACCACGTATGCTGGATAATTGGGATAAGCTTGGTATTAAAGTAACATCACATATGGTAGGGGCGGCAGTACTTAAAAACCCGCAACTGGCTAAAGAAATTGTAGAACGTGGCCATGAGGCTGCTGCCCATGGAATGAATTGGTCGTCTCAGTACAACCTGTCTTACGATGCCGAAAAGAAGTTTATTAAGGATGGTGCTGATGCTGTTAAAAATGCTACCGGGTTTACAACTGTGGGTTATAATGCCAACTGGCTGCGTCGTGGAGAAAATACCCTTAAAATATTACAGGAACTTGGTTTTACTTATCATATAGATGATTTGAGCCGCGATGAGCCATTTATAATCCAGGTTAACAAAAAAGATTTTGCCGTAGTACCCTATACTCTTCGCTGTAACGATATTGTACTTATTGAGGGCAAAAATTTTAGTGCCGACCAATTTGTTAACCAGGTTAAAATGGAATTTGACCAATTGTATGCTGAAGCCGAGTTTAAACGCAGGCAAATGTCAATCAGTTTTCATGATCGCATAGGGGGGTCGCCGCAAATGGTTAAAGCCGCTCATGATGTTATTAGTTATATGCAAAAACAAAAAGGTGTTAGCTTTAAGCGTAAAGACGAAATTGCCCAAATGGCATTAAAAGATAAGACTACCATAAGGGAGTAGTTTTGTTTTTAATAGCTATTGCAGATTAATTTTTAGGCAATTAATAAAAAAACTGCCCGTAGGAAATAGTTCCAACGGGCAGCAATAATCAACATTGATTTTATTATTATACAGCGAAAAATACGCTTGCAATTTCTGTAGCAAGGGTTCCGCTAATAGGCTCATCAAATGATTCGGTTGTGCCTGTACCTGTTAATGCCGGGCCATTTGTAGCCTGTGCAGTAGTAGTGTTGTAACCGCCTTGTATGGTGTTTTCTTCACCATCATAAATTTGGTGTACCGTTGGGATATCAGGCATATTGCCAATGCTGTTGCCTACTATCCATCCTTTTTGGCCTCTTAGCCTACGGATTCTTGATGCGTGGCGTGCCTCAACAGAGTGTATCTGTAAAGCAGCAGTTAGCAAATCTCCGTTAGACATAAGGTTAGCTGCCTGTCCTTTGTATGCTCTCACGCCTGTATCTTCAAATGCCTGAGATAAGGCTAAGAAAGTCTGGTAGTTATCAAATGTATCAAATGTACCATTGGCAGTAAAATCAAATTCAGGTTTTGCAGGAGCGTCACCACCAAGTGCACCCATTAAAAAGCTAACGTGGGCAGCTTCGTGCTGGCTTATCTGTGCAATAATATCTTTTTCAGCGTCAGGAATAAGTCCGTTAGTGTCCAACGCTATCTGGTAAAATTCATCCTCTAAATATTCAAGAGTAAGCGCAAGTTGCAGTGCAGATATTGGGGTATCTGCCGCAGAGGCTAAAAATGCAGATGATGCTGCATTAGCTTTTTGCGTAAAAAACATTGATACAAGTGGCACAGCGGCTAAAGCGGTGTTAGCGCCAATTTTGCCGAACTGTGATAAGCTATCTCTTCTTGATCCTTTACTTTGCAGGCTTTGTATTACACCCTCATTAGTAAACGATTCTATAAATTTTAAGATATTCATAATTTCGTGATTTTAAATGTTAGTTATTATGGTAAATACATAGCTGTAAATGCAGTCTGGATAAAATCAAGAGAGCTTACTATCGGGATAATTTGCGATGGTTTCTGTGCTTTATCAAGGCCGTTAGCGTCTACAACATCATTTCCGGCAAAATCAACAGAGCCCGGGTTAATCAGATCCCTAATAGCAGATGCATGCCTTGCTTCTACCGATACGATTTTACCTGCAATTAGCAAATACTCAGGGGTAGTAATATACCTTCCTGCACCATTGTATGCAGATACTCCGGTATCTTCAAGCGCTTTAGCAGTATTAAGCACACTTAGCCTGTTGCTAAAGTTTACGCTGTCATAACTAAATTCAAGATTAGGTAATACCACACCTTCAGTATTAGCCAAAGCACCTGTTAAGGCAGCTTTAAAAAACTCACGGTGAATTACTTCGTGCCTGTAAAGATCTGTAAGAACAGATTGTTCTTCTGCATTAAAGGTAGATCCAAAGGTATTGCTGTTTACAACCCTTGTGTAAAAGTCGGCCTCAAGTTGCTCAAGGGCATAAGCGTAGGTAAGTATACCCGCATCGCCTCCGCCAAGGTCAAAAGTTCCGTTTACAATACCTGGCAGCATGTTAGGGTCCGGGTTTGTGCCTGTGTTGTCATCGTCATCGCTACAACCCGCAAGTAATAGTCCTGTTCCTGCAAGCGTAAGGCCGCTGATTTTAAGAAAGCTTCGTCTGCTGGCCAATCCTGTGGCTACTTGGCGGACTTCTACTTTAGTCTTTTTCATAATGTAACATTTAAGGTTAATAATTGTAAGTGGTGTGGTCGTGAATTCTTTTGTTAGATTTCAAAGTTAATTTTACATACGCAGCTTAATTGTTAATGGTTTTTAACAAACACTGTAATTTTTGCATCTTTAACAAATATTTAGTAAAATATTTTATTTTATATTAAAGCTATTACGTTTGATGGTTAGCAACTTACGATAAATAATTGCCGTTGGTTTAACAGAGGTTTATATGTGAACTTTATTGTTTAATTAACTTTTTAAAATTCAGGTAAATACATTATTTTGGCAAATTTGTATTATTTAACTCACACGTTTTCGTTTTAGTGATTAAGTGGAATTATGATTAATAGTTAAAAAAATCGCATTTCAGTAAAAACAACTATAAGAATTTCGTAAAATTTTCGTTTCTTTACCATACAAAACTTAATTAGGATATATGAGACCAAAAGCTACCTTAAAACAAATCGCTAAAGAGCTTAATGTTTCCGTGTCAACGGTATCCAAAGCATTGAGCAATAGCCCGGAAATCAGTGAGCCTACAAAAATTAAAGTGCAGGAGTTTGCCAAGCTTAAAAATTATAAGCCTAATAATATTGCAGTTAATTTAAAAAGCAAACGGTCTAAAACTATTGGGGTTATTTTGCCCAACATACTTAACCCGTTTTTTGCAAAAGTATTTAGCGGTATCGAAAAGGCAGCTAATGAAAGAGGATACAATGTAATTACCTGTATAAGTAACGAATCGCTTACCAAAGAAATCCATGCAATGGATATTTTAAGTAATGGGACGATAGATGGTTTTATATTATCTATATCAGACGAAACACAAAAAGAGCATGAGTTTAAGCACTTTAAAGAGGCTATTGCCGATGACCTGCCTATTGTAATGTTTGACAGGACCAGCGAAGATGTAAACTGTGATAAAGTTATTGTAGATGATTTTGACAGTGCCGTTTACGCCGTAAACCACCTTATTAAAACCGGTTGTAAAAATATAGCCCTGCTTTCTAACCTTGATAACACAAGTGTGGGTAAGCTAAGAGCCGAAGGTTATTTGCAAGCTTTGAAGGATAACAAAATTGCCATTAATGAGTCGCTTATAATGCGTACGCAGAGCAATGAAGAATTTGATGAGCAGTTCCCCTCTTTCTTTGATATTAAAGGTAAAAAAATAGACGGTATCTTTGCGGTAGAGGAACATGCCTCTGTAGCTGCACATAAAGCAGTTTTAAAAGGCGGCTTCAGGATACCCGAAGACGTACAGATAATAGGCTTTGCCGACGGTGTATGGTCGCGCAGGCTAACACCAAGCCTTAGTACCGTAAGCCAGCACGGCCCGGAGATAGGCGAGGCTGCTGCCGAGTTGCTTATTAACAGGCTTGAAGATAAAACTGAAGATGGACCTGACTACGAAACAAGAATTATTAAGACCGAATTGCGCCAGCGCGAATCGACCAGAAAGTTATAAAAAGCAAAAGCCGTTTACACAGTAAACGGCTTTTTTATGTTTTCAGCTTCTCTATTGTTTTGTAAAAGCCGTTTCAGTTCCGTTTTGCTTTAATACAAAGCCTGTGGGGCTAAACTCCATAACCACACCGGCTGCATCATGGCTAAAAGTAGTTGTGCTAAGTGGCTTAACATAAAAAGTGCCCTGCTCATCGGCGTGAATGCGTAATTCTCCATCAATAGCTTTAACATCTATTGTAAACGGTAGCGATGGCGTGCTGTATTTACCTTCGTAACCCAAAAGAATGCTGTTATCAACCTCCATAGTATTAAAGTTTGGGAAACGGTAAGGCAGCTTGTAATAGCAGCTTAGTATACCCTCTACAATAGCATCGAAGTCCATATCCTCTGCATTTACAACAAGCGAGAACGATACATTATCTTTAGGGTAGTACCCCAGTGTTGATGTAAAGCCTTCTATACCGCCATTATGGCCTATAAATTTACGCTCGGCAAACGGAAAATTAAACACACCGCGGCCATAACCCATATCCATTTTGGTCATTTCTGCCAACGATTCGGGTTTTATTATTTTGCCATCAAATAATGCCTTTATAAATTTAGTAAGGTCGGTAGGGGTGCTCTGTAAAGCGCCGGCGCCACCTGCAACGCTTTCGTGCCATTCTTCCCGCTGTACCCATTGGCCGTCTTTCATTGAATAGGAAAACGCCTCATTCTTTTTAGGGTTTATTTTGCCGTAATAATAGGTGTCTTTAAGCCCGGCCTTTTTTACAATGCGGCTGGCTACGTTTTCTTTGTACGTTTTTTTTGTAATATCCTGAATAATGTAGCCCAGCAGCAAATAGTTAGAATTGCTGTATTCTGCCTTTGTACCGGGATCAAAAGCTGCATCGTGGCTATATATTACATCTAAAATATCTTTGCGGCTGTGCAGTTTAGTAATGTCTTTTACAATAATGCTGTCTTTTGTATAATTAAAAATGCCACTTTTGTGGTACAGCATATCGCTTATCGTGATATTTTCAGCATTTTTTATTTTTGGCAAGTATTCACTTAGCTTTGTATCAAGCTTTAGCTTTTTTTCCTCGATCAATTGAAAAATAATAGCCGACGTAAACATTTTGGTTATTGAGCCAACCTTGTATTTGGTATCAGGTGTTGCAGGGACCTTGTTGGTAAGATCGGCAAAACCGTAAGCTTTTTCAAAAACAACCTTATCTTTATCGCGTATGCTAACCGACCCCATAAACTTGTTGTTAGCATACAAATAGTTTAAGAGGCTGTCTGTCTTTTCAAATTTACCGCCTTCAGGCTGCTGTGCCATAGCCGACAGCGTAAGGATAAAAGTAAGTAAGGATAAAAAAGCTTTTTTCATTTCACGGAATCCCATTAAAGTTTAACTATGTAGTAACGTGTTTTAATTTGTATTTATTACGTAAAATAACGTTCAATACATATCCTGAAATCCTCGTGTTGAGGACGATTCTCAAAATTACTGCTTATTTTTTAAATACTCTTTAGATTTTGTAACAAGGTAATCTGTGAGTTCAAATTCTTTTTTGGGATCGAGAAGTGTTTTTGCCTCATCGCCGCTATCTGCAAAATTAAGAAAGGCTGCAATCTCGTCTTTGGGAATTTTAAGGGCTTCGGTAAAAAAGTTATAAGTAAACCGCTCTTTTGCTACATCGGCAAAAGTTTTCTGTCCCTCTGTAGAATATACGTCCCCACGGTCTTTTTTAGTCTTTTTGTCCTTTTTAATATAAAGCCTGTAAATACGGGCCAGGTCTAAACCGCGCAAAGGGTGCATAGATCCCGGCAACGCCCCGTTTACAACTTCATCAACCTTATATTCTACAGGTTTAAATTTCATCTCGGTGTAGGTGCTTTTAAGGTCTGTCCCCTGCACGCCCGATGTTATGGCATTGGTCTTTGTGTTCTTACTTACAGTGTTGAGGTCGCCAATCATGCGGGTGGGTAATATTACCACCTCATCGAGCACAATTACATTGGTATTGAGTTTTATGGCAAGCTGAGCCTGGCTAAAATCGCTTTCTTTAAGCACCAACCTTGCCGTGTGGAATGAAACGCTTGAGAATATGAGCGTATCTGTAGCGCGTGCGTATAACGTAAATAAACCTTTCTCATCGGTTACAGCGGCAATGCGTGAGCTTATATTATTTACCGTGATGTTATCAACGGCAAGGGAGTCGGCTACCACTTTGCCATGCAATATTTGCCTGGGTTCTGACTTTTGGGCGAAAGCTATTAATGAATTTAAAAATAGGAATGTAACCCAGAGTACTTTAAAGTATTTCATATCATTGCCCGTTTTTAAGATATTCTACACTTTTATCGCTAAGATAGGCCACCAATTTAAACTCGTTGCGCGGGTTAAGCAATACCCTTACGGCCTCCCCTTGATCGCAATAGTTTAAGAACTCCGGTATATTCTCTTTTTTTATTTTGAGGGTCTCTACAAAATAGGCATCGCTGTACAGTTCGCGCACAGCATCGGCAAATACCTTGTTGGTTATAAAGGTTTGCGCAGGCGGGGTTTTACGTTTAGGCGGACCGGTTACCATCCTGCCAATTGCAAGAAAATCCATACCGCGGCCATTGCCGGCAATACTGTTTATGTATAAGTCCTTATTGATTTGATGAACATCAAATTTAGCCTGCTCGGTTTCTACAATTTTGGCGTTTTTACTGTCCCGTTCTAAATTTCCGGTCAGGCCGGAAATAATAACCTCATCCAGCATTGTAATGTTACCCATTAGCCTTATCACTACCAGTTTTTCTTTAATATCGTGCTGCTTTACCTGTACGGTTTCTTTTTTAAATGCGATGCCCGTTACTTCTAAGGTATCGCCTACGCGGACATGTATGGCAAACCGCCCGCTATCATCCGTCACTACCGATGTTTTTGCCGAAAGGTTGGCAACACTAACATATTCTGCCTTAATGGTATCAGATATTACCCTGCCGCTAAGCAGTTCCCGTTGCTGTGCAAGTAGCAATACAGGCAAAAGCAGCAAAAGGTACAGTAGTTTAGTCTTCATTGGCAGAGGGTGTTGGGTTGGTTGAAGCATCAGTAGCTACGCCGCCTTCTTTTAAAAGCGCCACATATATAGGTGCAAGGCGCAGTATTTGCAATTTGCTAAGCTCATCGTTTTTAGAGCGGAGTGCTTCCCGGCAATCCGGATCTTCTACCACATAATAAATGAATCCTTTTATATATTCCTCAGGAATATGCAGTTCATCCCGAATTTCATAGTCGGTGTACAAGCCGTTAAATTCGGCAATAGCAAATTCTTTACGCTCAGTATCCAAGGCCTTACGGAGCATTTTAATACGCCCGGTAATTGCATTTATAATTGCATCGAGCGATATAGAGAATCCAAAACCAACACCAACTTCCATAGCACCGGCGGTATACAGCCTGCGCTCTGCTACGGTGCGCCGCAATTGGTTTTTAGGCACAAGCCCAAGCGACTCTGATGTTACGGTTTGCTCTATAACCACCTCGTTAAGCTCGTAGGATTTAGGGTTAACAGCCATTACAAATGGGACTTCCTTAAAGGTAAAATCGTTAACCGCAAACTCCCGGATATCAGTCCGGTCGCTATACACCACAAGTGCGTCGCCTACTTTAACGGGCAGTGTAAAATTACCTTTGCCATCGGTCTTAACCTCGGCGCCCGTAGTTTTATTTATAACATACACCCCATTAGCTACTGCATTTCCTGCAATTACATGGCCTTGCAGAGGCCTGCGCTCCTGGCAAAAGGCATGCTGTGTTGCAAGTAGTAATAATAAGGTAATTATTTTATTCATGCTCCTCTAATATAGCCCTGTACTTAAGTGCAAGGTTGGCAATGGTTAACTTGGCAAGGTCATCATTTCGGGCTTTAAGTGCTGCAGCACAGGTAGCATCTTCAACGGCATAAAATATAAAACCCTGTAGGTAATCAGCCGGTATTTTAAGTTCGTCCCTTAGCTCCTGTTCAGTATATAGGCCGTTTATCTTTTCTATAGCAAGCACTTTGCCTTCTGTCTTTAACGCTTTTTTAAGCATTTTCGTACGTCCGCTTATCGCATTTATAATAGCATCGGTAGGGATACCGATACCAGGCGATGGCGGAAGGAACAAACTCGGCTCAAAATCAGCTGCCGTTTTAAGCCGCCTTTCGGCAGGTGTATACCGTTTTTGCCCCTTAGGTACCAATCCGAGCGATTCTGATGTTACCGTTTGGTTAATAACCACCTCATTAAGCTCGTACGACTTAGGGTTAACCGACATGATATACGGTACATCGGCAAAAGAAAGTTCGCTCACGGCAAACTCCCTAACCTCTGTTTTGTTACTGTATACCACAAGCACATCACCCGTCTTTACATCTATAGTAAAATCGCCTTTATCTTTGGTCTTAACCTCTGCACCCGTTTTTTTGTTGATGACAAACACATCGTTAACCACGGCATCGCCTGCCATAATGCGGCCCTGCAACGGTTTGCGTTCCTGGGCAAAAACCGGCAGTGTTATAAACAAAAGCAGGTACAGCAGTTTATTCATCTTCTTTAATAACCGTGAGGTAATCCAGCGCAAGCTCGTTCATGGCAGCGTTAATGTTGTCTTTATTGTTTGCTTTCAGGGCATCGGTAAGTTCGGCATATTCTACCGCATAATATAAAAACCCCTGAACGTAATCCTCCGGTATTTTGTAAAAATCAACAATATCTTTTGTAGAATACAGGCTGTTCAGCTTTGCGATAGCCGCTTCTTTCTGCTCTGTGGCAAGTGCCCTTTTAAGCATTTTTTTGCGGCCACAAACCATATTCATAAGTCCGTCGGTAGGCACACCCACGCCACCCGTACCCGTTAAACCGGTGGTAGGCCTGGCATTTGCCGCTGTCCTTAAACGCTTTTCACCACTGGTAAGCTGTTTTTGGTTGGCATTCACTAAATTTAACGATTCGGTAGTTACGGCTTCGCCTTCTACCACCACCTCATCAAGCTCGTAGGCGGTTACTTTAACTGCAAGCAGGTAGGGCTTATCTTTGAAAGACTGATCGGTTACAATAAAATCGTGTACTGCATTTTTGTTGCTGTACACGGCAAGTACATCGCCCGTTTTGGCAGATGTGCTAAAATTACCCACACCATCCGTCTTGGTCTCTACGCCGGTTTGCTTGTTAATAACAAATACGCCTGCTATAGGCGCTTGGGTATTTTCGGCATCTACTACGCGGCCGGTAAGGGTTTTACGATCCTGCGCCATTAGGGGCAGCGTAATAAACAATAGTATAAAAAATATCTTATTCATTGGGTTGGTGCAGCTTTACATATTGGGCTGCAATGTCTATCATCAATAACCTTACCAATAGCTTTTTAACGTCAGTAATTGACTACTTTGAACGCGAAATTTACATTCTGCAAAAGCATAGCAGTTAGCTGAAATTACTCTTTAATTACGGAGAGATATTGCCTGCTAAGGTCTATTAGTTTTAGTTTAACTAACGATTCGTTATTGCCTTTAACCGTTTCGGCAAGGTCTTTATTATCGGCAGCATAAAACATAAAAGCCTTTACTTTATCGGCAGGGATGCCAAATTCCGTGGTAACCTCCTCTTCGGTATACATTCCGTTAAGGTATTCTATCAAGCTGACTTTTTTCTCGGTTTCTGCTGCTTTCTTCAGCATTTTGGTGCGGCCGCTAATGGCGTTAAAAAGGGCATCGGTACCGTCTTCGGCAGTAAAGAGCTTTTTTTCGGCAGGGGTGTATTGCTTTTGGTCTTTAGGTACAATACCCAAGCTCACACTGTTTATGGTACTGCCCTCTACAACAACCTCCTCCAGTTCATACGCATTTAAATTTATCGATACCACATATGGCACCTCTTTAAAACTGGCATCGCTAATTGCAAACTGGCGTACTTCGGTCTTGGCGCTGTAAACCACAATAACATCTCCAGCCTTGGCCTGTATGTTAAAGTTACCTAAAGCATCGGTTTTTGTTTCGGCAGCCGTTGCCTTGTTTATCACAAACACATCGGGTACTGCCATATCGCCGCTAACCACACGTCCTTGTAACGCCTTGCGCTCCTGGCTGATGGCAGGCAGGCTTACCAACAATAATAATATGTGCAGCAATTTACTCATTTTCGTTAATAAGGCCAAGGTATTTAGTTGCCAGGCCGGCCATTAAAAATTTGGCCATATTTTCGTTTTTAGCATTTATGGCGTTGGCAAAATACTTGTTTTCTACAATGTAGTACACAAAACCCCTCACATAATCGGCAGGAATCTTAAACTGGGCAACAATATCTTCCTCAGTATAAATGTAGTGAATTTTCTCCATCAAATCTTCCTTCTTCTCAATATCAGCAGCCTTTTGCAGCATCGCGGTACGCCCGGAGAACATATTAATAATGGGGTCCAGCCCCATTGGGTTCATCCTGAATTTTGATGCCGTTGCCAGTTTTTTCTCGGCAGGTGTATACTGCGTTTGCCCCACAGGAACAAGCCCCAGCGATTCGGCATTAATATGGCTGTAATCAACAATTATAAGTTCACTAAGTTCACGGCTCTGAATTTCGAGCGGTACGATAAGCAGGCTTACATCAAAATGTTCTTCGGTTAGCGCTACACTTTTAGGAGCAAACTGCACCGCAGAAACTACCAGCGTATCGCACGGCTGTGCCTCGATGGTAAAATAACCGCCTTGGGTAGTGATTACAGCATGTTCAGTTGATTTATTAATGATGTAAATGCCTTCAAGCGCATCAAAATCTGAGATTACTTTGCCGTTAAGAGGTTTGCGGCCTTGTGCAAAAAGTGTGGTGGTTAGGACTAACAGCAGTAGCAGGAGACTATTTTTCAAGAATTTAATAATTTGGCGATTGATGATCTGTAAAATAAGGCAGGTTAAAAAACATCTGTCTCCCCCTGCATAAAAATTTTTAACTTTACCTTTTCTTACACTAACTTAACGAATGAAAAAACTAATTATTGCAAGTACCAGTACTTTGCACGGCGGCAATTACTTAGAATATTTATTACCGGCGCTGCAGGATCATTTTAAAAACTGCAAATCGCTGGTGTTTATACCCTACGCCAGGCCGGGGGGAATTAGCTATGACGACTATACAAAACGCGTAGCCGACTTTTTTACAAAATTAAACATTACTGTAAAAGGCGCACACGAATTTGCCGACCCCATAGCTGCGTTAACCGACGCTGAGGCCGTGTTTACCGGCGGTGGCAATACTTTTTTACTGGTTACCCAGCTTTACAAAACCGGTGTAATGACCGCCCTTGATAAAGCCATTCAAAATGGCATACCTTACTTAGGCAGCAGCGCAGGCAGCAATATTTGCGGCCTTACTATGCAAACCACTAATGATATGCCTATTATTTACCCGCCAAGTTTTACCACATTAGGCGCGGTGCCGTTTAACCTAAATCCGCATTATTTAGACCCACAGCCGGGTTCTACCCACATGGGCGAGACGCGTGAGACCCGCATTAAGGAATTCCATCAATTCAACACACAGCCCGTTTTAGGCTTACGCGAAGGCAGCTGGCTGGATGTTAAAGGCAATACAATTTTACTTAAAGGCGATCTGCCGGCAAGGCTGTTCCGTCAAAATGCCGAACCGGAAGAACTGGAAGCGGGGAGCGATTTGAGTGGGTTGAAGTAATGTTAATACGTTTCATGTACCTAAAAAACGTGTAACTTTGCGGCTTTGTAACTTTGCAACTCCTACTAAGATTTGATCTCTAAAAACACCATAGATACTGTATTTGAAACTGCCCGTGTAGAGGAGGTAATCGGCGATTTTGTAGTATTAAAAAAGTCGGGTACTAACTACAAGGGCCTAAGTCCGTTTAGTAATGAGCGGTCACCGTCGTTTATGGTATCGCCGGTAAAACAGATATGGAAAGATTTCAGTAGCGGGAAAGGCGGTAATAGTGTGGCTTTTTTAATGGAACACGAACACTTTTCGTACCCTGAAGCCATTCGATACCTTGCCAAAAAATACAATATAGAAATAGAGGAAACTGAGCAAAGCGAACAGCAAAAGGAGCAGGCTAACGAAAAAGAAAGCATGTATCTGGTATCTGAATTTGCACAGAAGTACTTTAATACTACCATGCTTACTACCGATGAGGGACAGGCCATAGGCTATTCCTACTTTAAAGAGCGCGGCTTTACTGCCGATACCATTAAAAAATTCGGGTTGGGTTATTCGCCTGAAGAATGGGATGCTTTTACCAAAGAAGCACTTGGCAAAGCCTATAAATTAGAATATTTAGAGAAAACCGGCTTTACCATAGTTAGGGAAGACGGCAGGCATATAGACCGATTTCGTGGCCGTGTAATGTTCCCTATACAAAGTATGAGTGGTCGTGTGCTGGGCTTTGGAGGGCGTATACTGGGTAATGATAAAAAAGCAGCAAAGTATCTAAATTCCCCTGAAAGCGACATCTACCACAAGAGCAAGGTGCTGTACGGTATATTTCATGCCAAGCAGGAAATCGCTAAGAAAGACAATTGCTACCTTGTTGAAGGCTATACCGACGTAATACAAATGCACCAGGCGGGTATAGAGAACGTTGTTGCAAGTAGCGGAACGGCGTTAACGCCCGACCAGATCAGGTTAATCAACCGGCTTAGCAAAAATATTACCGTATTGTTTGATGGCGATGCTGCCGGGCTTCGTGCTTCCATCCGGGGTATCGACCTGATATTGGAAGAGGGCATGAACGTAAAGGTATGCACGTTTCCTGACGGTGACGACCCTGATAGCTTTGCAAAGAAAACCCCGCATGACGAACTGATAAAATACCTTGACGAAAACGCGAAGGATTTCATACAGTTTAAGGCATCGCTCTTAATGGATGAAGCCAAGAACGACCCGGTTAAAAAAGCAGGGCTTATACGCGATATGGTAAGCTCTATAGCCAAGATACCGGACAGGATTCAGCGTGAAGTGTACATTCAGGAATGTGCACGTATTATGGATATATCCGAACAGGTACTGGCAAGTACACTGGCGCAATTGGTATCAAAAGAAATTGCTGATACCGGTAAGAAGATGAAAGAGGAGCAAAAAGCTAACGCCATGCGCCCCGTACCTAATGAAGAGGATTATTTTGACCCATCCATGCCACCCGACCAGCAACAGGAACGCATTAATATACTGGAGGGGCTGGAACGCCGCATGATTGAGATATTGCTCTTATATGGTGGTACTGTGCAGGAATTTGAAGACGTGTACATTAAGTTTGACGAATTTGGTAAGGAACACGAGCATAGCGAGAAGAAAGAATACAAAGTATACGAACGTATATACCTAAACCTTCAGGAAGACGAGATACAGTTTACCAACCCGGTATTTAGGGATATTTATAAGGCGGCTATAGATCATTATCATGCCCACCAGGAAATGAATGTAGATGTGTTTATGAATACTCTTGAACCGGAACTGCAATATGTAGCCACAGATATCTTTATGCAGGATGAAAAATATAACCTTCACGACTGGGAAGAGAAAAAACAGATACCTGTTAAAGACAAGAATATGTCGGTTGCCCAGTACACCAATGAGCATATTGTTGATTTACGCTGGTTGCTGCTTGGCAGGCTTATACAAGACCTTAAAATGCAGGTAAGCCCTGATGCGGATAATATGGAAATACTAATGAGCGTAAACGATTACAATACATTGGTTAACTATTTATCGCGTAAAATAAACAGGCTTAGGAGCAGCTTTTTTTAAAGCCATTTTGCTACTAATTTCTTCAGGACCGTCCTTAGTGGCACGACTGAGCAACTCCACACGTAAATAAATAATGAGACTGCCGCGCTTCATTGCATTTCGCTCGCAGTGACAGTGCTGTGAAAAGGTGTTATCTTTTTATAATAAAACACAAAAACGCCCCGGTAGTGATTCGGGGCGTTTTGTCTTTTTCGTAAGGTTACCTAAGGCCGAAGCCTTTGGTAGCTTTTTAGTCCTTTTCTAATCTTTTTAGGTAGTTGTTTGTTCAGGTAGTGGTAATTTTAATTTAAACAATATCCAGTGTTTTTGCTTTGTTCACCAAGTCTACAAGGTTTGTAACGTGCAGTTTTGTTAGCAGTCGCAGTTTGTAAGTACTAATTGTTTTTTCATTAAGCTCCAGTAGCCTGGCAATCTCTTTGTTCTTTTTACCTTCACTAAGGTAGCGCAGTACTTCGATCTCGCGTGATGAAAGTTTGCGGTACAATCTTTCAGATTTTTTACCTTTGTTAAGCAGGGCAAGGTTCTTTTTAACGGTGTCGCTAAATACTACTTCGCCTTCATTCACTTTCTTAATAGCACTTTCAAGCTCCTCCATTTTGGCGCTTTTGTGCACATAGGCCGATACTCCGGCTTTTAATGCATTGGGGGCATAAATTTGTTCGGCAAGGTTGGTAAATATAATAACCTTGGTTTCGGGAAATTCCTTAATTAGTGATTTAACAGAACTAATACTGGTAAGGCCATCTAACTCAAGGTCTACTACGGCAACATCTACCGTTTTTTTGCTCAGGACATCTAACAGATTATCCAGGTTATTTACCACCCCTACAAAACTAATCTGCGGATTATCGCTAAAATACGACTTCATCCCATAATGCACAACAGGATGGTTATCCGCAAGGCATAATTTGATCATAATTGCGTTTTTTTAGGGTTTACATTTAAGTAAAGTTAAGTATTAGTTTCTTAAAGTATTGTGAATGAAAGAATTTTATTTCAAATTTAAGGGAATTTGGCAAACCGGTATGGGTTGCATCTTATGCTGGTTTATGGTATTTAATCGTTTATAAATCTCAAATACTTCTTTTTCGCGACCGCTAAAATCGTTGTGGGAGCGTCCTTTTTCTACCTCGGCCATAGCCCATTCCAGCTCTTCATAACTGGCACCCAGTTGGTCTTCGTCGCTTCGGTCATCGCCAAAAAGCCCATCGGTAGGTTTGGCAATCAATATCTCATCATGTACTGTAAGATATTTCGCCAGTAGTCGTACTTCGGTTTTGGTAAGATCGGCAATAGGGCTAATATCCACACCGCCATCGCCATATTTAGTATAAAATCCCACGCCAAAATCTTCAACTTTATTGCCTGTACCAGCCACAAGCGAGCTGTGTATGCCCGCAATGTAATAAAGTGTAGTCATACGCAGACGGGCACGTGTATTTGCCAGGCTGAGGTCTCTCAGGTGCGGATTTTCAGTTTCGGGCACCTGTTGTTTAAAAGTTTCAAAAACGGGGGTAAGGTCGGCCTCCACACTACTTACATTATCAAATTTAGCCTTAAGGTTCTTAATGTGCTGGCGGGCGCGACTCACGTGGCTTTCGGCCTGGTGTATGGGCATTTCCACACAAATAGTAGGCAAGCCTGTTTGCGCACAGAGGGTTGAGGTTAGTGCCGAATCTATACCGCCCGATATTCCCACAACAAAACCTTTAACTTTTGCGTTCTCGGCATAGGCCCTAAGCCAGTTTACAATATGGTCATTAATAGCTTCTGCCTGAAAATTGGTGTAGGTATGCATGGTTGTATAACTTTTAGAGATTGTATATTTGCCATAAATTTAGAAAATCGGCAATTAAAAAATTAGTAATAAACGCATAAAATGAAAAAAATTATCCTGCTACTTGCCCTTACCGTTGCAGCGGTATCGTGCAAAAAGGAAAATGAGTTAGAAGAAAAAGTTGCCACCGTACCTGTGCCAAAGGTTGAGGTTGTGCGGTTTGATAAAAAGTTCTTTGGCGGCAAGCTGCAGGACCTGCCTGCTTTAAAACAGGAATTTCCGTACCTGTTCCCGGCCGGTAATGAAGATGCCGTATGGCTTAACAACATGAAAGACCCGTTTTTACGCAGGCTGTATGATGAGGTACTAAAAAAATACCCTACTGTAAGCACGCTCGAAGGCGAGTTGTCAACGCTTTTTCAGCATATTAAATATTACTTCCCACAAGAAACCACACCCAAGGTAGTAGCCTTAGTGTCAGACGATCTTGAGGTAAAAAGCATCTATGCCAACAACCTTGTGCTCATACCGCTTAGCCTGTATTTAGGTAAGGATAATAAAGTATATGAAGGCCTGCCCAAATACCAGATACAGGAATATGAGCAAAGCCAGATATTGCCGGATGTTGTTACTTCTTTTGGTAGCAGCGTTATAGCGCCACCACAGGACAGGAACCTGTTATCGCTAATGATAGTGCATGGTAAAGATTTATACTTAAAAGACAGGCTGATACCCGATGTGGCTGATGAGGTTAAAATAGGCTATACAAAAGAGCAGCTGGATTGGGTTATTGCCAATGAAGGTGAGATGTGGCGTTATTTTGTAGAAAATAAATTGTTTTACGATAATGATGCCCGATTGCCGGGAAGGTTTATAAATCCTGCACCTTTCAGCAAATTTTACCTTGGTTTTGATGCCGATTCACCGGGTAGGACGGGCCAATGGCTGGGCTGGCAAATTGTTAGGGCTTATATGGAAAACAATAAAAACGTAACTTTGCAGGAACTTTTGGCGGCCGATGCCAAAACCATATTTGATAATTCTAAATACAAACCCAAGAAGTAATGCCTGATAAAATAATAAAGTCGGAAATTAAAATTGTAGTTGAGCTGGATGAAAACCGTGTGCCTGAGAAACTTAGCTGGACAGCCCAGGATGGCGGTGTAGTAAACCAGGAAAGCAAAGCAATGATGCTTAGCGTGTGGGACAGCAAGCCACAGGAAAGCATGCGTATAGACCTGTGGACCAAGGATATGCCTGTAGATGAGATGAAAGTGTTCTTTCATCAAACATTGATGTCTATGTCAGACACCTTTGAGCGTGCTACCGGCGACAAAAAGATGAGCGAAAGCATGAAAGATTTTTGCGATTATTTTGCCGAAAAGCTTGAGATCAAAAAAGGAAAATAATCAGTACATACAGATTTAATTAAGCGGCTTTAGCCGCTTTTTTGTTTTTTAGGTAAGCTGATGGTGTTATGCCAACTGCCTTTTTAAAGTGCTGATTAAAAGATGCTTTGGTTTTAAAACCACACTCAAAAGCTACGGCCAGCAGGCTTATGGCGCGTGGTGCAGGGGCATCCAGTAGCTTTATTACTTCCTGCACTCTGTATTCGTTTATGTACTGGTAAAAGCTTTTTTGGGCAAAAACGTTCAGCGTTTTAGAGATATGGTGCCTATTGATACCTGCCGCAGCCGAAAGCCTTTCAAGTGTAAGGTCTTCATCCTTATACAGTTTCTTTGTAGTTAGGGTAGTTTCTAAAAGGCTTAAGATCTCGATATGCCTAGTGTTGTCCAGTTGCAGTTTGCGCGTAGCAATTTCTTTCTCGGCAGTAAATAGTGCTTCGTAGCTGCTTTTTGCCGATACGATGCCTACACATTTATAGCGTACAATAAGTACTGGTATAGCGCCTAATAATAGATTTAATGCGTTGTTAACGTATGAGTTATAAGTATTGTTGTCTGCAAGTAATAAAGCTATTTCGGCAAGGCCGATGAAGCTCACTATGATTTTTAGTGAGCGGATAAGTTTCTGCTCGTTTGGCGTACTTGCCATTGATGGCGATAAAAACGCAAAGATAATGTGCGACAGCACTATAGGTAAAAATACAATAGTGTTATACAGTTTTAAAATAGTTTCACTATGAGCAGTATAACTATAAATAGCAATGGTGGTGCAGGTATAAAGCGTTGCTACAACAATAAGCGGAATAAACAGGTACCACGGGCGGGCGGGTAACAACTTGAGGCCGTTCTTTTTACGCGCATACATATAAAGTAACGGGCCATAAGTTAGTTGTGTATATGTGTCTGTATTATAGTTGGTTACAATATTACTAAATGTGGTAAGAAAATATATTTAGGAAGTTAAATGTACACCTATGCAACACAGTAATGTGATTAGCAGGTAATCGGTCTTGTTTTTTTGTTTGCTGAAGAATAGGAGTGTTAATGAGCTGATTATCAGCAATATTTCGGCGGTAAGTAAGTATTTCATGGGGCATTATGGTATTAATGCATCAAAAATACTTTGAGGTTGGTTAACCTAAGGTTTAGAATGTGTTACTAAATTGATACGCATAGCTCGCTCTAAATCCGATTTATTTTTTGTAACTATTTGATAATTAAAATTTTAATTAAACAAAAAGGCGAAGCATCCGCTTCGCCTTTTGTGTATATTGTGGAGGTATATTTTATACAAACCCCTGATTTTTAAAGATTCCCTGGTTTACTTCATCAATATATTCAAGGAGGTTGTCGCGGCCGGTACCCTCTGTAGATGACGTTACAAAATGCTGCGGCATCTCTTCCCAGTTGTTGGCTAACAGCTGTTTACGGTAAGCAGCGATGTGCTGGTCTACCTTGCCACGGCTAATTTTATCGGCTTTAGTGAACACGATACAGAACGGAACTTCGGCCTCGCCAAGGTAGTTTATAAACTCCAGGTCTATCTTTTGTGCTTCTAAACGTATGTCTATCAGTACAAAAGCGCAAACAAGCTGCTCGCGGCGCTCAAAATAATCGGTAATGAATTTCTGGAAGGTCTCCTTGGTAGACTTAGATACACGGGCATAACCATAGCCGGGTAAATCTACAAGGTACCAGTTTTCGTTGATCTTAAAGTGGTTAATTAGCTGAGTCTTACCGGGTTTACCTGATGTTTTAGCCAGGCTCTTACGGTTTGTTATCATGTTTATAAGCGATGACTTGCCCACGTTACTTCTGCCAATAAAAGCATACTCCGGCAGTGGCTCATTAGGGCAATTAGCTACATCTGAGTTACTTATAACAAATTCGGCAGTGTTGATTTTCATAGGGTTGTATTTTGCTAACGCTTATTAAGGTGCAAAGATAGGCATTTTAAATTTGGACGTAAAGGGTACTTCAATTCCCGCTACATTGCCCTTTTTTGCCCAATTTTAACAGTGATATTTCACTTTTGGATTTTGAGATGCCTTAAAATCACGTTTTTTTGCACCCCATTTTTGCGCTTTTTAGGCTAATATTTCACTTTTGGACTTTGAGTTGAGCTTAAAGAAAATCAAAAGAATCCAAACCGTAAAATTTCATCGGCGAAAGCCAAAAAAAGAAACCATTACTTCCACAATTTACCACCGTTTAAAACAGGTGTATTTTTGTGGAGCTAATGGTTTTATGTATGGGGTGTGAAACCTAATTGAAATTGCAAGTCAGGACTAAAGGTTAACCTTTTTAAGCCACTCGTGCATCAGTCGGTTAAATTCGTCAGGATGTTCCATCATGGCAGCGTGGCCACACTTGTCTATCCAGTACAGGCTGGAGTTGGGTAGCAGCCTGTCAAACTCCTCGGCAACATCAGGTGGGGTAACGGTATCGTTCTTTCCCCAAATAATGCCGGTGGGTACGTGCATTTTAGGTAAGTCCTTCGCCATGTTGTGCCTTATGGCGCTTTTTGCAATGGTTAGGGTCTTTATAAGCTTAATACGGTCGTTTGCCATGGCATAAACCTCTTCAATAATCTCATCGGTGGCAACCGCAGGATCGTAAAATACCTCCTGGGCCTTTTTTTTAATGTAGTCCTTATCGCCTCGGCGCGGGTAGCTGTCGCCCATAGCGCTTTCATACAGGCCGCTGCTGCCGGTAATAACCAGCCCCAGCATTTTTTCGGGGTACATTTTGGTGTGGTATAACCCTATATGGCCGCCAAGGGAGTTGCCTAACAGTATAACCCTTTCAAAACCTTTATAGGTAATAAAGTCCTTTACCCAGCGGGCAAAAGCCTTAACATTCGTTTTTAATATACTTTGGGTGTAAATGGGCAGCTCCGGAATCACTATTTTGTACCCATGCTCAGAAAAATATTTTGCAACACCATCAAAATTGCTCAAACCGCCCATAAGGCCGTGTAAAATAATTATTGGTGTTCCTTCGCCGGCCTCGTAATACTTGTATTTGCCCTCTATTTGTGTGCTTTGCATCTTGATTGGTAAACGTTCAAATCAGCACAAATATATAATAATATCAATAATAATAAGGATATCCCCACATAATTTGGCTTAAATTTTACTTTTATATGCCTGCATAACATTAGCATAATACGGCAGCCCGCTGTGGTGCTGTCTCCCACCACATTTTACCACCGCGAGTGTCAAAATTTCGTTAAAGTATCCATCAGTAAAATATTCGTCCTTTTGCATTTTTGATGTTAACTTCTCTTAAACTTTTATAAAACCCTTACTAAATCATAGCCAACGCAAAAAATCTTTCAAAGTGCTATGCCGCAGTATATTCACAAATGCGGTTTTAAAGCATCAAAAAATAACAAAACTTATGAACAAAGTGGGAGGTGGTGGTAAAAAATGGTAAAATATATATATATTTGCTATAAAATCATCTTAAACCTAACTGCTTGAATACCATCATAGGCACATACGAATGTAAGGCAGATTCTAAGGGAAGGCTCATGTTGCCTGCTCCTTTGAAGAAGCAATTGCATGAAGGCCTGGAAGAAGGATTTGTACTAAAGCGTTCGGTTTTTCAGCCATGTTTAGAGCTGTACCCAATGGCAGAGTGGAACAAGATGATGCAAAAGATAAACAAGCTAAACCGCTTTGTAAAAAAGAACAACGATTTTATAAGGAGGTTTACGGCCGGTGTTAAGGTGGTAGAGATGGATAGCGCCGGAAGGCTGCTGATACCAAAAGACCTGGTGGTGTTTGCGGATATTAAAAATGACATAGTGCTTTCTTCGGCTGTAAATATCGTGGAGATTTGGGATAAAGACAAGTACGAAACGTCTATTGATGAGTCGGCGGATGATTTTGCAGACCTGGCAGAAGAAGTAATGGGTAATTTAAACGACGAAGATGGAATATCATAACCCGGTATTGTTAAAGGAAACGGTAGACGGGCTTAATATAAAGCCCGATGGTGTGTATGTAGATGTAACCTTTGGCGGCGGGGGGCATAGCAGGGAGATAATGAGCAGGCTGGGCCCTAACGGAAAGCTGTTTGCTTTTGACCAGGATGAGGATGCCCAGGCTAATGTAATAGACGATCCGAGATTTACGCTAATACCAGAGAACTTCAGGTTTATCAAAAGATACCTGAGGTTTTATAATATAAAGGAGGTAGATGGCATACTGGCCGACCTTGGGGTATCATCCCACCAGTTTGATGTGGCAGAGCGCGGGTTTAGTACCCGTTTTGATGCAATGCTGGATATGAGGATGAGCAAAAAGAACGACCTGGATGCTTTTAAGGTGGTTAATGATTATGAGGAGGCTGATTTAAGCCGCATGTTCTTTGATTATGGCGATTTGCGAAACTCTAAAGCATTAGCTTCAAGAATTGCAGAGTCGCGCAAAGAAAAGCCCATTACCAATACGGGAGAACTTAAGCAGGTGCTGGCGCGTTTTTTACCGGCACACAAAAGCAACAAGATACTGGCACAGATATACCAGGCCATCCGTATAGAGGTTAACCACGAAATGGATGTGCTTAAAGAATTCTTAGAGCAGTCTTTAGAGTTGCTTAAACCGGGCGGGAGGCTAAGTGTTATAGCCTACCATTCGCTGGAAGACAGGCTGGTTAAGCGCTACGTGCGTAACGGTATGTTTGAGGGGGAGCCGGAGCGCGATATGTTTGGCAATTTTGAGGTTCCGTTTAAGATCATCGAAAAGCTTATTGTTCCAACAGAGGAAGAAATAAAAATAAACAACAGGGCCCGCAGCGCAAGGCTAAGAGTGGCAGAAAAGAAATAAAGGCAATGAAGGATAGTGTATACGGATTATTAAAGGCAAAGTATCTTGTAGACCAGGGGTCTATGAGAAACTGGCGCTTTATAGTATTCCTTATACTGGTAGCCATACTAATGATTGCCAACTCGCACAATTACGAGCAAAAAATTTACAGGATAAGCGCCCTGGAGAGCGAAGTTAAAGAGCTTAGGGCAGAGTTTGTAGACCGCCGCAGCGAACTGATGGAACTAAAGATGGAAAGTACGGTATCGGCCAAGATGGAAGAGAGGGAAATTTTCCCATCGGCAGTACCGCCAAAGAAAATAGAGGTAGTAAAAGCAAAGGATAAAAATTTCTGGCAAAAGCTATGGGAGTAGTAGAGGACAAAAAAATATCGTTCAGGATATACATTGTAGCCTTCGCAATTTTTGTGATGGCTTGCCTTATTGCCATAAAGCTTACCAATATACAATGGGTAGAGGGCGATTATTACCGCCAGCTTGCTAAAGACCGTACGGTTAAAAATTTTGATATCCCGGCTAACAGGGGTAATGTATACAGTGCCGATGGCAGCCTTTTAGCAACATCCATTCCTAATTACACCATACGTTTTGATGCTATGGCACCTAAAAGGGAAGATTTTGATGAGAACCTGCAGGACCTGTCCGACTCGCTTGCGGTTATGCTGGGCCAGCAGCCTGCCACTAAATATTACCACGACCTGCGCAAGGCGCGTACCAACAAAAACAGGTACATGTTGGTGGCTAAAGATTTATCGTATACCGAGCTGCTGCGTATAAAAAGCTTCCCGCTGTTTAACAAAGGGGCTTTTAAAGGCGGTATTATTACCGAGCAAAAAATAATAAGGGAACACCCTATTGGTAAAATTGCCAAACGTACTATTGGTTATGATGAAGAGCGCGATGTGGGTATAGAGGGTGCTTTTGCCCATTACCTTAAAGGCAAGAACGGCCGCCGCATGATGCAGAAAATAGCCAAAAACCAGTGGAAACCCATTAGCGATCTTAATGAGGTAGAGCCGGTTGATGGTTATGATGTTGTATCTACCATAGACGTTTACATTCAGGATATTGCCCACCATGCGCTGCTAAAGCAACTGGAGTATTATGAGGCCGATCATGGCTGTGTGGTGGTTATGGAAACCAAAACAGGTTATGTAAAGGCTATATCAAACTTAGGCCGTGCAACCGATGGCTCGTACTACGAAACCATTAACTATGCGGTAGGCGAATCATCTGAACCGGGATCGAGCTTTAAACTTGCCGGGCTAATATCATTATTGGAAGATAAAAAAGTAGACACCAGCCAGGTGTACGATAGTCACGGTGGTGATATTACGTATTCCGGCCGCCACGTACGCGATTCGCACAAGGGTGGTTACGGCAAGATATCATTGGCACGGGGCTTTGAGGTATCGTCTAACACGGTATTGGTTCAGGCAGTTTATGATAATTACAAAGACAACCCGCAGGAGTTTGTAGACCATCTAAACAAATTCGGCTTAAATAAAAAACTGGGCGTTGCCATAAAAGGCGAGGGCAGGCCGCACATACCGCAGCCACAGGATAAAAACTGGAGCAGGCTTTCTTTACCGTGGATGGGCTTTGGTTACGGCGTAAGCCTTACACCGCTGCAAACCCTTACGTTTTACAACGCCGTGGCTAACAATGGCGAAATGGTAAGGCCGCTGTTTGTAAAAGAAATTAAAGAGTGGGATAAAACGGTTAAGAAATTCAATAAAGAAGTTATTAACCCAAAAATATGCAGCCAGGAAACCATAGATAAGGTTAAGGCAGTAATGGCAAACGTGGTTAAAAAGGGTACGGGTAAAAAACTGTATTCGCCTAATTTTTCTATGGCGGGTAAAACCGGTACGGCGCAGGTTAACTATGGCAAAGGCGGCAAGACCAATGGCGAGATGTACTATTCATCAACTTTTGTTGGGTACTTCCCTGCAGAGGAGCCGCAGTACAGCTGTATCGTAATTGTGAACAAGCCGCACGTGGCTAAAGGGTATTACGGGGCCGATGTTTCGGGGCCGGTATTCCGCAGAATAGCGCAAAAAATATTTACCGATGTGCCTAACAGCGATAAGGTAAGGGCTATAGATAAAGACATTAAAAAGCAGGACCAGCTGTATGCTGTATATACCGATAAGCTTAACAAAGGCAAAGCCGATATTATACCTAATACCATTGGTATGAGCGGTATGGATGCCGTTGCCCTTTTAGGTAACATGGGCTTTAAAGTGCAGGTAGTGGGTATGGGCAAGGTAAAAAAGCAATCGCTTGCACCGGGCCAGTCCTTTAGTAAGAACCAAAGTATAATACTCGAACTGTCGTGATGCTCTTAAGAGACATATTATATAAAACAGCGATCCAGGCCGTAAAAGGGCCTACGGATGTGGCTGTTGCAAAAATTGAGTTCGACTCGCGCCTGGTAACAAAAGGCGATGTATTTGTAGCCATTAAAGGCACACTAAGCGACGGCCATAAGTTTATTGGCAAGGCTATAGAACTTGGCGCTGCCGCCATTGTTTGCGAGGCACTGCCCGAAGAAATTACAGAAGGCGTTAGCTATGTAGAGGTAAAAAGTGCAAGTTCGGCACTGGCGTATATGTCGGCCAACTATTACGGTAACCCGTCGGCCAGTTTAAAGCTGGTGGGCATAACGGGTACCAACGGTAAAACAACTATTGCAACATTGTTGTACCAGTTGTTTAAAAATGCAGGCTTTAAGGCAGGGTTGCTAAGCACGGTAAAGGTAATGGTAGATAATGAGGAGTTTAAGGCCACGCATACCACACCCGATTCGCTTACCATAAACAAATACCTGCGCGAAATGGTAGATGCAGGCTGTGATTACTGCTTTATGGAAGTAAGCTCCCACGGCATACACCAGCACAGGACAGAGGGTTTAGTGTTTGAAGGCGGTGTGTTTACCAACCTTTCGCACGACCATTTAGATTACCACAGCAGTTTTGCTGAATACAGGGATGTAAAGAAATCGTTCTTTGACAACTTGCCAAAACAGGCTTTTGCCATAGTGAACGTAGATGATAAGAACGGACTGGTAATGCTGCAAAATACTGCGGCTAAAAAAATTACCTACGCCCTTAAAACCTACGCCGATTACAGGGCGCAAATACTGGAAAACCAATTAAGCGGCCTGTTGCTAAAAATAAACGGCGAAGAGGTGTGGGTTAAGCTTATAGGCACTTTTAATGCCTACAACCTGCTGGCAATATACGCAGTGGCAATAAACCTTGGGTTGGAAGAGCTGGAGGTACTGCGCCTGCTAAGCCTGTTGGAAAGCGTGAGCGGTAGGTTCCAGTTTATTGTATCGGATAGTAACATTACCGCTATTGTAGATTACGCCCATACGCCCGATGCTTTAGAGAATGTACTAAGCACGATTGAAACCATACGCACCCGTAACGAGCAGCTTATAACAGTAGTGGGCTGTGGCGGCGACAGGGATAAGGCCAAACGCCCCATCATGGCTAAGATAGCTTCCGGAATGAGCGACAGGGCCATTTTTACGTCGGATAACCCGCGCAGTGAGTTGCCTGAAGATATTATTGAAGATATGGAGAAAGGCGTAGAGCCTCAAAACTATAAAAAAACCGTGGCAATGGTTGACAGGAAACAGGCCATAAAGCTTGCCTGCCAGCTGGCTAAGCCAAACGATATTATACTCATAGCCGGTAAAGGCCATGAAACCTACCAGGAGATAAAAGGAGTGAAGTATGATTTTGACGATATGCAAACAGTGAAGGAAATTTTAGCACAACTAAACAAATAAGGGTATATGCTGTATTATTTATTTGATTTTTTAGATAAACAATGGGATGTTCCGGGAACCGGGGTGTTTCAGTATATAACCTTCCGTTCGGGGCTTGCGGTTATATTGTCGTTGCTTATATCTACAGTGTTTGGTAAAAAGGTCATTAACTTTTTGCGCAAGCAGCAAATAGGGGAAACCGTTCGCGAACTGGGCCTTGAGGGGCAGTCTCAAAAAGCAGGTACGCCTACAATGGGTGGGCTTATTATTATCATGGCAACGCTTATACCGGTTATCCTGTTGGCCAAGCTTGATAATATTTACATCATGCTGCTTATTGTTACCACCTTATGGATGGGCACTATAGGCTTTTTAGATGATTATATTAAGATATTTAAAAAAGATAAAGAAGGCCTAAAAGGCAAGTTTAAAGTAGTGGGCCAGGTGGTGTTGGGCGTGTTTGTAGGTTATGTGCTTTACTTTCACCCGTCGGTTACGGTGCGTACAGATACCTCAAGGGTTAACATCTATGCGCAAACCGAAAGTACCATTACACCCATGCCTGTAGAAGAAAAATCTACGGCCACAACAATACCGTTCTTTAAAAATAATGAGTTTGATTACGCCGAGATACTGTCATTTTTAGGCGATAACTATAAAGATTACGCGTGGCTGATATTTATCCCGATCGTGATATTCATCATCACGGCAGTATCTAACGGGGCCAACCTTACCGATGGTATCGATGGGCTCGCGGCAGGTACATCGGCTATAGCCGTATTAACGCTGGGTATTTTTGCCTTTGTATCGGGTAACATTATATTCTCTAATTACCTGAATATTATGTACATCCCCAACTCCGGCGAAATGACGGTGTATATAGCGGCCTTTGCGGGTGCACTGGTGGGGTTCCTGTGGTACAATACCTATCCGGCATCGGTCTTTATGGGCGATACGGGCAGCCTTACCATAGGGGGTATCATAGCGGTTTTGGCAATAGCGGTTCGTAAGGAGCTGCTTGTACCCATACTGTGTGGGGTGTTTTTGGCAGAGAATTTCTCGGTAATACTTCAGGTAAGTTACTTTAAGTACACCAAGAAAAAGTTTGGCGAAGGCAGAAGGATCTTCCTTATGTCGCCGCTGCACCACCACTACCAGAAAAAAGGGTACCACGAAAGTAAGATCGTTGCCCGCTTCTGGATCGTGGCTATTATATTGGCAATATTCTCTTTAGTATCATTAAAATTACGATAGTATGAGGTTAGTGGTATTAGGTGGGGGAGAAAGCGGTGTAGGTACTGCTATTCTTGGTAAGAAGAAAGGATATGACGTGTTTATATCTGATGCCGGCAAGATCAAAAATAATTACAAAGAAGTTCTTGCCCTTAACAGGCTGGCCTGGGAAGAAGCCCAGCATACGGAAGACCTGATACTAAATGCCGATGTGGTAATGAAAAGCCCGGGCATACCGGATAAATCAGACATCGTTAAAAAGATAAAGAAAAAGGGCATCCCGATAATATCTGAAATTGAATTTGCCAATCAGTTCAACGAGATAGAAACAATAGGGATAACCGGCAGTAACGGCAAGACCACCACTACCATGCTAACGCACCACGTGCTAAAACAGGGCGGTATTAATGCAGGGATTGCAGGTAACATAGGCAAAAGCTTTGCATGGCAGGTTGCCGAGAATAAGGTGGAAGGGTATGTGTTAGAGCTGAGCAGTTTTCAGTTGGATGGCATTGTAAAATATGCACCGCACATAGCCGTGATAACCAATATTAGTCCGGATCATTTAGACCGTTACGACTATAAGTATGAAAATTACATAGCGGCCAAGTTCAGGATCACGATGAACCAGACCGAAGACGATTATTTAATATATGATGCCGATGACGAGGCCATAGGCAACTGGCTTAAAGAGCATAAAACAAAAGCGAAGCTGATACCCTTTTCGCTATCGGGTAAAACCAAAAAAGGGGTATATGTAAAAGACGATACCATTGTAAGCAATATAAAAAAAGTAAAATTTACCATGCCAATAAACGAACTGTCATTAGAAGGAAAGCACAATGTTAAGAATGCTATGGCCGCGATTAGTGTTGCCCAGCTTAAGAACATTAGGAAGAAGACGATTATGGAGAGTCTTTCCAACTTTCAGGGCGTAGAACACCGCCTTGAAAAGGTACTTAAAATACAAAATGTAGAGTACATAAACGACAGTAAAGCTACCAATACCAACTCTACTTACTATGCTTTAGACAGCATGACGGCCCCAACGGTTTGGATAGTGGGTGGTGTAGATAAGGGTAACGATTACAACGAGCTTATGCCGTTGGTTCGCGAAAAAGTAAAAGCCATTGTATGCCTTGGGGTAGACAACGCTAAAATAATAAGCGCGTTTAATAACGTGGTTGATATTATTACAGAGACTACCAGCATGGCTGAAGCGGTTAAGATGGCACAAAAGCTATCTGAAAAAGGTGATACCGTATTGCTTTCGCCGGCGTGTGCAAGTTTCGATTTGTTTGAAAGCTACGAAGACCGCGGCAAGCAATTTAAAGCCGCCGTTCAGAATTTATAATAGCTGGCTTGGCGGTAGAGACGCATTGTATGCGTCTCACATAATGAGAATAAAAGAGAAAAAAAATGAAAGAATTAATCAATAACCTAAAAGGAGATAAAGGAATCTGGTCGTTTGTAATGCTACTGGCCCTTATCTCGTTCATGCCGGTTTTTAGCGCAAGTACCAACCTTGTGTATGTAATAGGCAAGGGCTCTACTATTGGGTATTTGGTTAAGCACCTCGTTCATATATTTATTGGTTTTGGGTTAATATACCTGGTGCACAAAGTGCCGTACCATTATTACAGGGGGTTATCGCAGCTGGCATTGCCGGTAGTGGCGGTATTGCTTGTGTATACGTTCTTTCAGGGTACGGTTATAGATGGTGCCAACGCCAGCCGATGGATACAGGTGCCGTTTGTGGGTGTAACCTTCCAGACATCGTCATTGGCCATGATCGTGCTTATGATATATGTTGCACGCTAC
The DNA here is from genome assembly GCF_007097145.1 of Flavobacterium zepuense. Taxonomy (GTDB): domain Bacteria; phylum Bacteroidota; class Bacteroidia; order Flavobacteriales; family Flavobacteriaceae; genus Flavobacterium; species Flavobacterium zepuense. The sequence continues at coordinate 56,510 of NZ_VJVZ01000015.1, forward strand.
CTTGCCAAGATGCAGGATAAGGAGATAACCTTTAAAGCATCAGTTTTTGAATTATGGATTCCCGTATTCATTATACTGGCGCTTATATTACCGGCCAACTTTAGTACCGCGGCGCTTATATTTTCTATGGTGTGCATGCTGGTATTTGTGGGCAGGTATCCGCTACGGTATTTGGGAATGGTAATAGGCATTGGTGTTACTATGTTAGTATTGTTCGTAGCGTTCGCTAAAACATTTCCAGATGCTATGCCCAACAGGGTAGACACCTGGATGAGCCGTATTGACCGATTCATGTCAGACGAGCCTAACGAAGACGATTACCAGATAGAGAAAGCCAAGATAGCCATAGCAACCGGTATGGTGTATGGTGTAGGGCCGGGTAAGAGCGTTCAAAAGAACTTTTTACCGCAATCGTCATCCGACTTTATTTTTGCCATCATTGTAGAAGAATATGGCATTGTTGGTGGGCTTGCTGTAATGGGGCTTTACCTTATACTGTTCTTCAGGTTCCTGGTATGCGCCCACAAAGCAAAGTCAATTTTTGGCAAGCTGCTTATTGTTGGCCTCGGGTTTCCCATCATCTTCCAGGCGCTTATTAACATGGGCGTAGCGGTAGAGCTGCTTCCGGTAACGGGGCAAACGCTTCCGCTGATAAGTAGTGGTGGTAGCTCGATATGGATGACGTGTATCTCGATAGGCATCATTATAAGCGTAACTAAGAAAGAAGAAGAAATAGCGCAGGAACTGGCCGAGAAAGAAGATCGCGAAGCCGCCCTGCAACAATTGATAGACGAGCATATTTTAAGGGAAAAGCAACGCGAAGAAGCCGAAGCCCTGGGGCTGGAGCCAACCGCAGCCTACTCTATAGAAGACCGCTCGGCCAACCCAATGAGTGCGGTGTTTGGGAAGTAGATTTCAGATTTTAGAATTGAGATTTAAGATAATAGATAATAGAGAATAGACGAACCCCAGTTTAGAGCATGAGTGCTCCCCTCTCTTTTGGAGAGGGGCTGGGGGTGAGGTCAAAATAGAATAAATAGTAAACGTTACCCCACAGCTCAGGGCATGAGTGCTCCCCTCTCCTTCGGAGAGGGGCTGGGGGTGAGGACAAAATAAGAAATGGCTCAAAAAAAATTCATATTAAGCGGTGGTGGTACAGGCGGGCATATTTACCCGGCTATAGCCATTGCTAATGAGTTAAAGGAGCGTTTTCCGGATAGCGAGATACTTTTTGTGGGTGCCAGCGATAAGATGGAGATGCAAAAGGTTCCGCAGGCAGGTTACAAAATAAAAGGCCTTTGGATAGCAGGCATACAGCGCAGGCTTACGCTTGATAATGCTTTGTTTCCGTTAAAGCTAATGAGCAGCCTGGTTAAGTCGCGTAAAATTGTAAAAGACTTTAAGCCTGATGTGGTTATAGGTACCGGTGGTTTTGCAAGCGGGCCGCTTTTAAGGGCAGCGTCGGGATTGGGAGTGCCAACGGTAATACAGGAGCAAAATTCGTTTCCGGGCATTACCAACAAATGGCTCTCTAAAAAGGCCGATAAAATATGTGTGGCATACGATAACCTTGAGAGGTTTTTCCCCGCACAAAAAATAGTATTTACAGGCAACCCGGTGCGCCAGGACCTTATACATACAGAGGATAACAATAAAGAGGCAGCAGCCTATTTTAAACTGGATCCGGATAAAAAAACATTGCTGGTACTGGGCGGCAGCTTAGGCTCAAGGCGCATTAACCAGCTTATTGCAAAAGAGCTTTCGTGGCTGCAGGCGCAGGGTGTGCAGGTAATATGGCAGTGCGGTAAATTTTATTACGAAGAGTACAAGCACTACGGCGATAAAGAGGGCGTACAGGTGCTTTCGTTCATAGACAGGATGGATTTGGTATACGCCGCGGCTGATGTGGTTATATCCCGCTCAGGGGCATCATCAGTGTCGGAATTGTGCATCGTGGGCAAACCGGTATTGTTTATACCATCGCCTAACGTTGCCGAAGACCACCAGGCTAAGAACGCACAGGCCATTGTAGATAAAGGTGGTGCACTAATGCTAAAAGAGGTACAGCTGGATACGCAGTTTCAGCCTGTATTCGCCGATTTGCTTAGCAATGCCGAAAAGCAAAACAGGCTGGCAGAAAACATTAAAAAAATGGCAAAAGTAAACGCCACTAAAGATATTGTTGAAGAGATTGTAAAGTTGCTGAAATAGTCACAAAGTTGCAAAGCAGCAAAGTTGCAGACTAGCTGAGTTTCAAAGTGACAAAGTTGCAAAGTACATTCTCAATTGTAAAGAAGTAAAAAAAGAAATGGAACTAAACCAAATACATAATGTCTATTTTATAGGAATTGGCGGCATAGGGATGAGTGCCCTGGCCCGCTATTTTAAATTTATAGGCAAAAATGTAGCGGGTTATGATAAAACGCCTACCCACCTTACTGATGAGCTCAAGGCCGAAGGTATGAGCATTCATTTTGATGATGCGGTAGAACTTATAGGTTTGGAGTTCCTTAATAAAGAAAATACACTGGTAGTGGTTACCCCGGCCGTGCCGCAAAGCCACCAGCAATGGAGGTATTTTACACAAACCGGCTTTGAGGTAAAAAAACGTGCCGAAGTACTGGGCATCATTACTAAAGATACGTTTTGCTTTGCTGTTGCGGGCACGCACGGTAAAACAACAACATCAAGCATACTGGGGCATATTTTGTATCAGAGCGGGGTAGATGTTACAGCCTTTTTGGGCGGTATTGTAGAGGGTTACAACTCTAACGTAATTGGCAGCGGCAAAACGGTTACCGTGGCCGAGGCCGATGAGTTTGACAGGTCGTTTTTACACCTGCACCCCAATATTGCCTGTATAACATCTATGGATGCTGACCACCTGGATATCTATGGCGATACGGCTTCGATAGAGGCGTCGTTCAGGGAGTTTGCCGGTAAGGTAGAAGATAAGGAACATTTGTTCGTAACAGAAGGGCTCCCGCTGAAGGGAATAACCGTGGGGGTTAACAGCGGGCAGTTCTCTGCAGAGAACATCAGGATAGAAAACGGCTGGTATGTTTTTGATGCCGCCACACCGGGCGAAACAATTACAGGTTTGCGTTTTGGGCTGCCGGGAAGGCATAACCTTACTAACGCCATGCTGGCACTTGCGATGGCTAAAACCTATGGCGTTGCATCGGGCGATATTGCTAAGGCACTGGAGTCGTTCCAGGGGGTTAGGCGCAGGTTTTCGTACCAGGTTAAAAAAGAAGGTTTGGTGTATATAGATGATTATGCACACCACCCTACAGAGATCGATGCAGTATACCAGGCGGTTACAGAACTGTATCCGGGCCAAAAGGTACTGGCTATATTTCAGCCGCATTTGTACAGCCGCACCCGCGATTTTGCCGATGGCTTTGCCAGGAGCCTGTCGCAATTTGAAAATGTTGCACTGCTGGATATTTACCCGGCGCGCGAGCTGCCTATTGAGGGTATTACCGGCAAATGGCTGTTTGATAAGATAGAAAACCCTAACAAAAAGTTTATAACAAAAGCTGATGTTACGGGGTTGTTAAAAGTTACCGATGCCACCGTTATTGTAACAATTGGCGCCGGCGATATTGGCGAAATGGTACCTCAAATTAAAGTCGTTTTAGATGAAAAAAATTAACTGGAACAACATAAGATTAGCGCTTATTTTATGCGTGGTGGTTTTCCTTTATTCGTTCTCATCAAAACGCAATGCAGAGAGGATGATTAAAACCACCGATGTGGAATTTGCTGATAGTGAGAATTATATTACGAAAGATATAGTTAATAAGTTGTTGATACAAAATTTTGACGCTACCACGGGTATTCAAAAAGTTAAATTAGATTTGAATAAGGTGGAAAAAAGTATCGATAAAAACCCTATGGTCGAAAGAGCAGAGGTTTATGCTACAATAGACGGAAAATTAAAGGCCGTTGTAGTACAGCGAAAACCCATTGCAAGAATTTTTGAGGGTTCGCAATCGTATTACCTGGATCAGCGCGGAGGCAAAATGCCGCTGTCTGATCACGAAACGGCAAGGGTGCCCATAGTAACGGGCGACATTGCTAAAGTAGATGCTAAGAAGTTGCAACAATTGCTGGGTTACATTTATGATGATGCCTTTTTGCGCAAAAACATCATAGGCATATCGGTAACATCATACGGGGCAATAGCAATGCAAAGCAGGGGGTATGATTATGAGATCATGTTTGGCGGCCCGATAAATATCGACAGGAAGTTTAAAAATTATAAAGCATTCCTCCAGGATGCTGTAAGAGATACATTGATTACAAATTACAAAACAATTAACCTGAAGTTTACGCAACAGGTAGTGTGCACCAAAAAATAGAGTTATGGAAAAAGACAGCATTGCAGTTGGTTTAGATATCGGGACAACAAAGATCGTTGTCATGATAGGCAAAAAAAATGAGTACGGGAAACTGGAGATCCTTGGCGTTGGTAAATCTAAAAGCCTTGGTGTGGCAAGGGGTGTTGTAAACAACATTACCCAAACCATACAATCTATCCAGGATGCTATACAAGAGGCAGAGTCTAATTCAGGCTATAAGATAAACGATGTTGTTGTGGGCATTGCCGGGCAGCACATACGCAGTATTCAGCACAGCGATTACATCAGCAGGAACAATCCGGAAGAGGTAATTGGCGATGCCGATATTGATATGCTTATCAACCAGGTGCACAAACTGGCCATGTTGCCGGGCGAGGAGATCATCCACGTCCTGCCGCAGGAATTTAAAATTGATGGTCAAAACGAAATCAAAGAGCCAATAGGCATGTACGGCGGCAGACTGGAGAGCAGCTTTCATGTAGTAGTGGGGCAGGCATCATCCATCCGTAATGTGGGCCGTTGCATTAAAAGTTCGGGCTTAGACCTTTCTGGCCTAACGCTGGAGCCTTTGGCATCTGCCGATGCGGTACTAAGCCAGGAAGAAAAAGAGGCCGGTGTAGCGCTTATCGATATAGGTGGCGGTACTACAGACCTTGCCATATTTAAAGACGGCATCATCCGCCATACGGCAGTAATACCTTTTGGTGGTAACGTTATTACCGAGGATATTAAAGAAGGATGCTCTATTATAGAAAAACAGGCAGAACTGCTTAAAGTAAAATTCGGTTCGGCATGGCCGGGCGAAAACAAGGATAACGAAATTGTTTCTATTCCTGGTTTACGAGGCAGGGAGCCAAAAGAAATATCGCTTAAAAACCTTTCTAAAATTATACACGCCCGCGTGGTAGAGATTATAGAGCAGGTTTTTGCCGAGATTAAAGCGTATGGCCATGAAGACCCGCGCAAAAAACTTATTGCAGGTATAGTGCTTACAGGTGGTGGTGCACAGCTACAGCACATTAAACAGCTTGTAGAGTACATTACCGGTATGGATACCCGTATAGGCTATCCTAACGAGCATCTGGCAGGCAACAGCAATGAGGAGATATCAAGCCCGCTTTATGCTACGGCAGTAGGCTTGGTTATGAACAGCCTTCGCAACAATACCCACAGTGCTACACCGCTTGTAGAGTTGCAAAAACCTGCGGCACCGCAGCCTATAGTCAGGCAGCAGCCGGTGGTTAACGTGGTTGCCCCAACGCCGGAGCCCGTTTATGAAGAAGAAGAAATGGAGACCGTTGCCGTAAAACAGCCTGTTAAGGCGGCAACACAGGAATCGACCGAGAAGAAAGTTAAAAGGTCGTTTTTTGATAAGTATATAGATAAGATTAAAGATTTTTTAGATAACGCAGAATAAAAACCCGGGGATTATGATGAACTCAGAATTTGGAAGCATTTCGTTTGATTTACCCAAAAACCAGTCAAACGTTATCAAGGTAATAGGTGTAGGCGGTGGCGGAAGCAACGCTATAAACCACATGTTTAAACAGGGAATTAAAGGCGTAGACTTTGTAGTTTGTAATACAGATGCACAGGCTTTGCAAAACAGCCCGGTACCCAACAAGATACAGTTAGGCTTAAACCTTACTGAAGGCCTTGGCGCAGGTGCAAACCCGGAGGTAGGGCAGCAAAGTGCATTAGAGAGCATAGAAGAAATAGAAAAAATGCTGGATACCAATACCAAGATGTTATTTATAACAGCAGGTATGGGTGGCGGTACCGGTACCGGTGCAGCCCCGGTATTGGCGCAGCTTGCCAGGGAAAGGGATATCCTTACCGTAGGTATCGTTACCATACCTTTTCAGTTTGAAGGTAAGGTAAGGAGCGATCAGGCATTGGCCGGTGTAGAGCGTTTAAGAAAACAGGTAGACTCGCTTATTGTTATCAATAACAACAAGCTTAGGGAGGTATATGGTAACCTTGGCTTTAAAGCCGGTTTCTCTAAAGCCGATGAAGTGTTGGCAACAGCCTCTCGCGGTATTGCAGAGGTTATTACACACCACTATACCCAGAATATCGACTTAAAAGATGCTAAAACGGTACTTTCTAACAGCGGTACAGCCATAATGGGGTCGGCAACGGCTTCCGGCGATAACCGTGCAAAAGATGCCATTATCAATGCATTAGACTCTCCGTTATTAAACGATAACAAAATAACAGGCGCTAAAAACGTACTGTTACTAATTGTGTCGGGTACTACAGAGATCACTATAGACGAAATAGGAGAGATCAATGATCATATCCAGTCGGAGGCAGGTTACAACGCAAACATCATTATGGGTGTGGGCGAAGACGAAAGCCTGGGCGACGCTGTTGCGGTTACTATTATTGCCACAGGCTTTAATGTAGAGCAGCAAAACGAGATTGTGAACACTGAGCCTAAAAAGATCGTACACGCACTGGAGGAAGACCAGAAAATGATGCGCGACCTTACACAAAGGCCTCTTGTTCCTTCATTTGATTTTTCGCTTCCGCAGGAACGCAAACAGGAGGTTACCCCTGAAGCACCGGCTGTTGAAGAAAAAATAGTATTTACGCTTGAGGAGGAAGTAACCGAAAAAAAGCCAATAGCTGAAGCGGATGCCCTGCCCACTTCAGAGTATATAAACAGCCTTGATGTGTTTTTCGAGATTGTTTCGCCTGCTAAGCCGGTGGTGCCCGTGCACGTGCCTGTTATTAAGGATGTAAGGGAAATAGAAGTTAAGGAGCCTGAGTTTGTTATTGTAGACAAGCAGGAGGAGCAGTTTACTTTTTCGTTTGATTTATCTGTAGATAATGTTAAGAGCGAGGAGAAATTAATGTTTAACCTTACCGATGAAACCCGTAATATAAGAGTGCAGGAGCCTGTGCAGGTTGTGCCTGTAACAGAACTTAACGAAACCGGTGTTATACGTTACTCGCTTGAGGAATACCTTGAAAAAGAGAACGAACTGCTGGACTCTAAACCTGTAGCCCCGGTTAAAGAAGAGCCTGCCGAGTTAAGGTTTACCCTTAAACAATCGGTAGAGCCTATACAGCCGGTACAGCCGGCGCCTAAACCTGCCCCTGTAGAAAATGTATCGCCAATGGATATGACTATTGAAGATACGCTTCGCCTAAGGGCCGAAGAGCGCAGGAGGAAAATGAAAGATTTTAACCACAAGTTCCACAACAACGCATCTAAAGTAGATGAGTACGAAAGGGAACCTGCGTATAAAAGGATGGGGATAGACCTTCATGATTCCCGCATAGACAACAGTAAATCCCGCTTGTCTTTAGGAACCGATAGTAACGACGACCTACAGTTGCGTTCTAACAATTCGTTCCTGCATGACAATGTAGATTAACTAACCCAACAAATGTGAACCTTAACCCGAAAATGCTATGTATTTTCGGGTTATTTTTTTATCTTCGCTGGCACATTTAAAACTACACTATGAGTTTGCAAAATGATATTATGGAGGCCATAAAAACGGCCATGAGAGCAAAAGATACAGTTTCTTTAGAGTCGTTAAGGGCTGTAAAATCGGCTATATTGTTGGCGCAGACCGAGACAGGCGCTAAAGAAGAAATATCTGAAGAAGAAGAAGTAAAGCTGTTGCAGCGTTTGGTAAAACAGCGTAAAGACAGTGCTAAGATATATATTGAGCAGGGCCGCCAGGACCTTGCCGACCCGGAACTGGAGCAGGCCGCGGTTATTGAGAAATTCCTTCCGGCACAGCTAACCGAAGAAGAGGTAGAAGCAGTGGTTAAAAAGATAATAGCCGATAACGGCTTTAGCGGCATGGCCGATATGGGCAAAGTTATGGGTATAGCCAGCAAAGAACTTGCCGGCAGCGCCGATGGCAAAACCATATCTACGGTAGTTAAGAAATCGCTAACATAGTAAAGTTTCGGGTTTCAGGTTTAAAGTTTCAGGTTGCAGTGCAGAACGGTAAAAAGAACTTTAAACCTGAAACCTGAAACAAAATATTTTGGCTGCGTAGTTCAACTGGATAGAATATCAGATTTCGGCTCTGAGGGTTGGGGGTTCGAACCCCTCCGCAGTCACATAAGCGTAACTTTAGGGTTGCGCTTTTTTGTTTTATGTCGGCTTCTTATTGGATTTTAGTTTAAGGCTCTAACCAAAATCATTGTAAAGGCATATCACTTCACTATTTCTTAACCGCTAATTAATACGCATTTTTTATAAGAGGTTTAAGTTTGCGCAAAACGCGAACTAACATGTCTTTTCAATACTTAAAGGCTGCTTCACTGGCATTGGTGCTTGGTGTGGCTGCTACAATTTCCTATTCCTTTAAAGATAACGGGCAGTACACCACTACAGGAGTCATCAGTAATTATAGCCATGACCTGAATAAAGCCGTTGCCAGCCTTGATGCCACGGCCGATGCCCTTCAGCGCGGTAAGGTTACCATAGATTCCCTTCAAAGATCGATCATTGCAACAAGGCTCAGCTACAAGAAAATTGAGTTTTACCTTGCCTTTCATTACCCGGATTATGTAAAAGGCAAGCTTAATGGTGCCCCGCTTATGCAAATTGAAAAAGAAGGCACCCAGCCCAAAGTGGTAGTGCCCGAAGGCATGCAGGTTTTAGATGAACTTATATTCTCTGATGAGGCTGAAGCTGAGAAAGTACAAATTGCAGGGCTTGCAAAAAAACTGCACAATGCCTACCGCCTTATGTTCGCCGAATTTGATAACAACAAACAAGCGGGCCAATACGGCATTACGGCCATGAGGCTGCAATTGGTGCGCATCTTTACAATGGGCATTACGGGGTTTGATACGCCGGGTTCGGTTAATGGGTTGCAGGAAACCAAGGCATCATTAGAAGGCATGCAACATTATTTTGAAGAATATTACAAAGGTGCCAGCCCAAGAGCAGTTACTCTTTTTGCCGGGGCTACAAGCCATCTTGATAAATCTACCTCTTTTGATGATTTTGACAGGATTGGCTTCTTTAAAACCTACTTAGACCCACTATATAAGGAGTTGGGTACGTTAGAAAGTAATACTGCTTCAGAATACCTGCAGCAAAGCACCGCATGGAATTTGGGCAGCACCTCAATCTTTGGGCAGGACTTTTTAAATCCGTACTACTTTTCAGAACTTAAAGAAGGGGAGGATAGCGCCGAACTCCGTGCTTTGGGCAAAACCCTGTTCTTCGACCCGCAAATCAGTAACGATGGCAAGGTAAGCTGTGCCAGTTGCCACGATCCATCAAAAGCCTATAGCGATGGTGTGCCTAAATCAATTAGCAATATGCAGGGCAAGACTGTGTTGCGCAACGCGCCCACGCTCCTAAACGCCGTATATGCCGACCGTTATTTTTACGATCTGCGCGCCTTTACCCTGGAGCAACAGGCTGAACATGTTATCTTTAATAAAGATGAATTTAATACAGCCTACGCCGCCATCCTTAAAAAGCTGAAGGACAGTCCACAATACTCGGTAAAGTTTAAGTCGGTTTTTGGTAAGAACGGACTCAACAGGGAAAATTTCTCTAAGGCACTGGCATCGTATGTGCTGTCGCTCAGATCGTTTAACAGCGAGTTTGATAAATACATGCGTGGCGAAATTGCCACCATAGCCCCCGAGGTTAAACGTGGCTTTAACCTGTTTGCAGGTAAGGCGGCTTGTGCTACCTGCCACTATTCGCCTACGTTTGCGGGGCTTGTACCTCCTTTATATAATGAGAACGAGAGCGAGATACTAGGCATTCTTACCGACCCTAATGCCAAACGTCCGCAGCTTGATGCTGATAACGGCAGGGTTGATAACGAAGTGTTTACAGAGTATGCCTGGATATATGAAAAGTCGTTTAAAACTACAACAGTAAGAAACTCAGCCCTTACAGCACCTTACTTTCATAATGGGGCATTCAGGACTTTAGAAGAAGTAGTGGAGTTTTACAACAAAGGTGGTGGCGATGGTTACGGGCTTACCGTTAAAAACCAAACGCTTCCGTTTGATTCGCTTAACCTTACCGAGCAGGAAATGAAAGACATTGTAGCCTTCATGAAATCGTTAACCGATGCGCCTTCGTATTAGTGGCAGGGATTGCCGATAAGGTTTTCGCATGGCAGTCAGCGATTTAAAAAATCGGGTTTAGTAAAACTTTAAATCGGTGTTTGGCTAACGTTATCAATAAAAAAATTAAGGGCAGTTTTGGGTAACATGGGGTTAATATTTCACTTTTAGAGTTACAATTCTTTAATTATTCTTTAAACCGTGCTTAAGGAGCAGGCATATTTTTCAAATTACTTTTGGCGTACTGAAATTTACAAAACAAAGACTAATTATGAAAAAAAGCTTACTTTCTTTATCGCTGCTATTCTCTATGTGGAGTTTCGCAGTGGTTATCTCGGGAGACATGCCTTTGCTTAAATCGGCAACAACTGTTCCTAATGTAGCTCCAACAGCTAAAAAAGCAAAAGTACAGGCTAAAAAGGCAGCGTTACACACCGCTGCAAAAGCTAATACTGCTGCTTTAACTTTAGACCCAACATCGTACCCACTTGCTAAAGACTCGCAATGGTCTTACAAAGATGATGGTACCAGCCTTGACGGTACCAACTGGAAAAGTGTTGCTTACTCGAACACAGCATGGGCTACAGGTTACGCCCCGCTTGGTTACGGCGATTCTCAAAACACGCAAATTTCTTACGGCCCTGATGCAGGTAATAAATACATTACCTATTACTTCTCTAAAGACATAAACGTTAACCTTGCAGATCTTACCGATTTTGTAGACTTTGGTATTAAAAGAGATGACGGTGCTGTTGTTTATGTAAATGGTGTAGAGGTATTTAGGGATAACATGCCTACAGGTGCTTTTAACTACCTTACAACTTCTACAGGTATTGTAGATGGTGCCGATGAAAACAGGTATTTTGTACACCAGGTAGCTAAAACATTCTTTACACAGGGTGTTAACAGGATCGCTGTAGAAATGCACAACCGCGATGGGCAAAGCTCTGATATCAAATTTGATATGTTTGTTCAAAACGAAGCTACAGGCAACCTTGTTGTAGATTGCGAAGAAAACCACGTAGGTTGTTTTACATCGATCAATCCAACTGCACAAACGCCTAACCTTATCATTCCTCAGGAACACCGTTTTCAGTTGATGTTTAAAGAAGGCAGCAACTTTACAATAGGTACAGGTACAGTACCGGGTAACCACGATTTTACAGGATACCACCCGGCCGATGGCAGCAGCACAGTAGGCCGCCTTGCCGTAAATCACGAAAATAACCCTGGTGGTGTTTCTATCGTAAACCTTCACCTTAACACAGACCAGTCACTTTGGATGATGGATTCTTCTCAGGCTGTAGATATTTACAACGAGGCACTTGTTACTACAAACCGTAACTGCTCCGGTGGTATTACACCTTGGCATACTGCTATAACTGCTGAAGAAGCTACCGCAGCAGGCGATGCTAACGGAGATGGCTATGATGATGTGGGATGGTTAGTAGAAATAGACCCTATTACTGCAATGGTTAAAGATTACGGTAATGGCCAGGAAAAACTTTGGGCTATGGGCCGTATGAACCACGAAAACGTAGTGGTAAATAACGAAGGTACAAGGGCATATTATGGCGAAGATGGTGGTACACATTGTGTTTACAAATTTGTACCTACTGTAGCTAACAACCTTACTTCTGGTAACGTTTATGTACTTAAGATGGATCTTCCGCTTGCTAATGATGAGCCAAGCTCTACAACAGCAACATGGGTACAGGTTCCAAACACTACTCAGGTGGAACGTAATACACTAAACGCAATTGCAGGCTTGCTGGGTGGTACAAACTTTAACGGTGTTGAAGACTGCGAAATTAGCCCGCTTGATGGCAAAGTTTATTTTACATCTAAAGGTAAAAACCGCGTGTACAGGTTTACAGATAACGGTACTACAGTATCAAACTTTGAAACTTTTGTAGGTGGTATGTCATACCCTATAGAAACAGCTACAGGTACAGTTACTGAGCCTTGGGGCGATGGTAATGATAACATTACTTTTGATGATAAAGGTAACATGTGGTTACTACAGGATGGTGGTAAAAACTACATTTGGGTAGTAAGGCCGGATCATCAGCAAAGCAACCCGCACATACTATTACATTCTTCTATGCCTGCCGGGTCTGAGCCAACAGGTTTAACGTTTACGCCAGATCATAAGTACGGTTTCTTCTCTGTACAGCACCCGGATGGTGGTAATGCACCACAGCTTGATGCTACAGGTAATCAGGTTAACTTTAATGCATCGGCTGTTGTAGTATTCTCTCTTGCCGAAAATTTAGGTGTTAACGCCCCTATGGCTGATTTTGCTGCTAACGAGGTTACAGTAGATGCAGGCCAAACGGTAACATTTACCGATTTAAGTACCAATACCCCAACAAGCTGGTCTTGGACGTTTGAAGGTGGTACACCGGCTACTTCTACCGAAGAAAACCCAACAGTAACTTATGCTACAGCAGGTACATATAACGTTAGCCTTACTGCAACAAACGCAATAGGTGCCAGTGAGCCGGCAGAAAAAATAGACTACATTATAGTAGAAGCTACAACCGGCCTTGATGGTGTTACAGGTTTAGATAATGTTAGTATTTACCCTAACCCTACACAAGGTAATGTTACGGTACAAATTAACGAAGAAGCAGGCCAGGATGTAAGCGTAGAAGTATTAGACTTCCTTGGAAGATCTGTTTACACTACTACTGCTACAAGTACAGGTGCAAGCCAAAAAATTGAGCTTAACCTTGAAGGCCTAATGGGCGACCAGGTATTCTTCATCAGGTTAAATGTTGGAGATAAATCAGGAAGCTATAAGCTTATCAAAAACTAAATATTACTGAATATACTATTAAAAGGGCCGGTTGTATTACCGGTCCTTTTCCTATTTTAATTTATTATGAAAGTTACCTTAATTATTGCTGCACTCCTTATAACATTTATAACCTTTGCCCAAAATGCCAACCCTTTAAAAGAGCCGGTGTACGGTAGTATGGAAAGCGCATTGGCGGCAAAAGGAAAAGTTACGCAGTTAAATTTTCGCGACAAAGGTTTGTTTCACCTGCCCGAAGGGCTAAGTACTTTACAAAGCCTGCACTTTTTAAATCTTATGGGCAACAACCTTGAAAGGCTGGAAGATGATCTTTTTGAGTTGAAGGAATTAGAGGTATTAACCATTAAGCTGAATGCGCTTAAGTACCTGCCCAAAAAAATGGGTAATCTTACCAATCTTATCAACCTTGATGCGACCGACAATTCAATAGCCCACCTGCCCAATGAACTGGGCAACTTAACTAAACTGGTATACCTGCACCTTTCATTTAACGAAATTTCATCGTTGCCTCAAAGTATCGGCAATTGTAAAAATTTAGAAGTGCTGGAGGTTAACAGTAATCAGTTAAGCTACCTCCCTCAGGGAATATCAAAACTTAAAAAGCTAAAAACGCTCAATCTTAGCTACAACCAGTTTAATGAGTTTGATAGCGAGTGGACCGCGTTTAAAAACCTTGAAACGCTCAATTTAGAATATAATCATATTAAAGAACTGCCACAGGCCGTTAGCAATTTTAAAAATTTAAAATTAGCCATGCTTAATAACAACAGGCTTACCGGCGTTCCCCGGGAGCTGGTAACGCTGCCCAAGCTGCAATTGCTGTCGCTGGCTAATAATAATATTACAGTACTTCCTAAAGATTTGAGCGGACTTACAGGTTTGCGTACCCTTATACTTGTGGGTAATCCTATTGCTAAGGCCGAAATAAGCCGTATTAAGGCTTCTTTACCCAATTGCCAGGTATATTTTTAACAAAATTTTAAAAATGTACTTTTTGGCAAGATTTGTGTTACATGAAACCATAATGTAATACTTTTGCACCACATGAGGTTTATAAAAAAATATACTAACGCCAGGTTACTGTGCTTGCTTATTGCATTGCACATACTTAACTTTAGTATAGATAACCCTCACACCCTTTTTGAGCATAATAAGGTAGATACCGATTTTAATGAGGTCGATTCGGTTGTAGAGTTAGTATTGGAAGATGTTATGAATATAGATAACGCCATACCGGAACACCACTCTAAAACACCCCTTACCAATAAGTTTAATGCCAAAAAAGTAGTATGGACGTTTGAGCATTATGAGCCTATTGTATTTAAAGAGGCTGTAGCCGAAAATTACAAAGAGGTGTTTGCTAACAACTTTTACAGCAATCCTATATACAATTCACCATTGGTGAATATCTTCTCTCCGCCGCCACAGGCATAAATACTATTATTTTATTGTACCCGTATGGCTTTTTGCCACGCAGGCGCTGTGCGTTTTATTGTTAACTACATTAAACCGCTGCCGGTACATTGTGTTTTGCTGCCCTATGCAAAATAACTTTCCCTTTAATAGTATTTAAAATAATTTATCATGGAATTTAAAAGTAAATTCTTGGTCTGGATAGCTGCATTGCTTATCCAGGCAACAGCCGTTGCGCAGTTACCTGAGCAGCCTGTTACGCTTACCATAAAGCAGGCCGAAGAGCTGTTCTTTAAAAATAACTTTCTGCTGCTTGCCCAGCAATATAACATTAGCAAGGCCGATGCCCAGGTAATACAATCTAAAGTATATCCTAACCCAGAGATATCTGCCGATATGGTTGGCTACCAGGGGCAAAACGGCCTGTATTTTCCCACAGGTAAAAACGGCAATTTTGCCGCAGGGCTGGAGCAGCTTATACTGCTTGGCGGCAAACGCCGCAAGCAAATAGAACTGGCTAAGGTAGACAAGAAAGTGGCTGAAGCCGAACTGACCGACATTACCCGCAACCTGCAACAGCAAATTTGGGAATCGTTCTACACCCTTCACCACCAGCAAAAAGTAATAGAAAAATACAACAAGCTGTTAGATAAGCTGCAATCGCTTATAGAGAGCTACCAGGTACAGGTAAATAAAAACAACATTGCGCTAAAAGACCTGGTACGCCTAAAATCGGTTTATGTAAAAATTAATAACGACAAGAGCGAAGAAAGCGAAGTGCTTATTCAGCAGCAGCAAAAGCTAAACGTATTGCTGGGACTTACCTCGTCTACCCAAACCATTTACACCACAGCCGATGCCGATGTGTATGCCGATAAAGGCTTCTTATATGATGATGTGCTGAGCAGGTCTTTAGAGAACAGGCCCGACCTTAACCAGGCAAAACTGGGTATTGAATCGGCTAATCTAAACCTTTCATTACAAAAAAAGATGCTGATACCCGATGTTACATTAAGGGCAGGCTACAACCAGCGCGGCGATGCCTTTAACAATCAGTATAATGTAGGGTTGGCCATTCCGTTGCCGGTTTTCGACAGGAACAGGGGTAATATACAGGCGGCTAAAATTAACAAGGAGCAGCAAACGGCGAATGTGTCTTACAAAGAGCTCGAAATTACTAACGAGGTTTTAGCGGCCTACCAAAACTACACCCGCAGTGTAGATGAGTACAAGCGCATAAGCGCCCTTATCAATCAGGATTTTGATGCCGTTTACAACGGTATTACATCAAACTTTCAAAAAGGGAATGTGAGCATGATAGAGTTTGCTGATTTTTTTGAATCGTACAACGAGGCGCAAACCGAGGTAGAAAGGGTTAAAAAACAGCTTGCGATAGCCGCCGCCCAAATTAATTATGTAACAGGAACCAACAACTTTTAAACCATGAAAATACCAAAATATATAATACTTACTGCCGTAGCTGCCCTGGTCCTGACCAGCTGTGAAAAAAAGAAAGAAGCTGCCCAGGTAACGCAGCAGTTTGTAATGACCGATAAAATGTACAGTGAGAGCACTTTTGCCACCGCTAAAACAGAATTTGCGCAAAACGAAATTCGGCTTTTTGGTAAGGTAACGGCCGATAACAACAACATGGCGCAAGTATACCCGGCCGTGGGCGGCAATGTTATTAAGATAGAGGCAGAGTTGGGCGATTATGTAAAGCAGGGGCAATTGTTAGCAAGCATCCGCAGCAGCGAAGTAGCCGGCTACCAGAGCCAGACCAGCGATGCCGATGCTAACGTGTCTATAGCAGAGCGTAACCTGCAAAGCGTTAAAGATATGTATGAGGGTAAACTGGCATCAGAAAAAGAACTGGTGGTTGCCCAAAAAGAACTTGATAAAGCCCGTGCCGAAAAAAGCAGGATGGGCGAGGTTAACCACATCTATAAGCTAAAAAGCGGGTCGGTTTATAATCTGTATGCCCCAATAAGCGGTTATATAGTTTTTAAAGACATAAGCCCTAACGAAATGCTCATCAGCAACCGCGACGAGGCTGTATTTACCATAGCAAAGCTTGATAACGTTTGGGTGCTTGCTAATGTAAACGAAAGTGATCTTAATAATATTAAGCAGGGCCAGGAAGTAAACATCCAGACTATTGCTTACCCAAACAAGATCATTAAAGGTAAAATAGATAAGATATTTAATGTTATAGATCCCGACACCCGCGCTGCACAAGCTCTAATAAAAGTACCTAATACAGATGTTGCCCTTAAACCGGAAATGAACGCCACGGTTACCGTTCATTATGCCGATACCCAGAAGTTTGTTGCCGTACCATCGGAAGCGTTGGTGTTTGATAAAAGCAAATACTTTGTAATGGTGTTTAAAGGCAAAAACAACATAGAAACCCGCGAGGTAAATGTTTACAGGGCGCTTGATGATACCACATACCTGTCTTCCGGACTTAAAGAAGGCGAACAGGTAATCGTAAAAGGCAATTTATTAATATACGACGCTATTAACGATTAAAGCATAAGCCATGAACAAGTTGATAAAAAACATCATAGGCTTTTCGCTGCGCAATAAAATGTTCACTTTCTTTTGGATAGGGCTCGTTATTATTGCAGGTGTTATAAGCTACAAAAATATTCCGGTAGAAGCATTTCCGGATGTTACCAATACACAGATAATCATTGTAACCCAATGGAACGGCCGCAGTGCCGAGGAGGTAGAGCGTTTTGTAACCTCGCCTATAGAAATTTCCATGAACTCGGTGCAGAAAAAAACAAACGTGCGCAGTATTACCATGTTTGGGCTATCTATCATAAAAATTATTTTTGATGATGATGTAGATGATACGTTTGCCCGCCAGCAGGTAAACAACCAGTTGCGCAACGTGCAGCTGCCCGAAGAGGTAGAGCCCGATGTACAGCCGCCGTATGGCCCTACGGGAGAGATATTCAGGTATACATTACAGAGTAAAGATAAAGATACCCGCGATTTGTTAACCCTGCAAAACTGGGTTATAGACAGGCAGTTAAGGGCAGTGCCCGGCGTAGCCGATGTGGTTGCCTTTGGTGGCCGCGAAAAAACATACGAAATAGAGATAGACCCGGTATTGCTTCAAAAATATGGGCTTACCTCTCCGCAGATATACGATGCTGTTAGCAAGGCAAACGTAAACGTAGGTGGCGATGTTATCGAGAAAAACGGACAGGCTTATGTGGTGCGTGGCGTGGGTATGCTGGATAGTACATCCGACATTGAAAATACCATTGTGGCCGAATACAACGGTAACCCCATCCTTGTAAAAAACATTGGTAAGGTAGAGATATCTAACGTGCCGCGTGTGGGCCAGGTTGGGTTAGATAATAATGATGATGTGGTAGAGGGTATTGTGGTAATGCGTAAAAACGAAAACCCATCTGAAGTATTGGCGCGCCTTAAAGAAAAAATAGCTTACGTGCAGGATAATGTATTGCCTAAAGACGTAAAAATGGTTACGTTTTACGATCGTGACAGGCTAATGGAATTTTGCACCCATACCGTAACCCATAACCTTGTAGAGGGTATTTTGCTGGTTACCGTTATTGTATTCCTTTTCATGGCCGACTGGCGTACCACATTAATCGTATCCATCATTATTCCGCTGGCGTTGCTGTTTGCATTCTTATGCCTTAAGTTAAAAGGCATGAGCGCAAATTTACTCTCACTCGGCGCGGTAGATTTTGGGATCATAATAGATGGGGCGGTCGTAATGGTAGAGGGGCTATTTGTGGCACTCGACCAGCTCCAGCACAAAATAGGGCCGGAGCGGTACAACAAACTGGCTAAACTGGGCCTTATCCGTAAAGCAGGTACTAAGTTAGGTGTGGCTATCTTCTTTAGTAAGTTAATCATCATATCTGCGCTGTTGCCAATCTTTTCTTTTGAGAAAGTGGAAGGAAAAATGTTCTCACCATTGGCATGGACACTCGGCTTTGCATTACTTGGTGCGCTAATATTTACGCTAACCTTAGTGCCGGTGTTATGTTCTATTTTACTTAACAAAAACGTAAAAGAAAAACACAACCCTGTTGTAGAGTTCTTTAATAAAATAGTAGGCAAGGGGCTTAATGTAACCTTCAAAAATAAGAGGGCATCAATTATAGTATCGGTAGTAATATTGGTAGTAACGCTGTTCTCGGCTAAATTTATGGGTACAGAGTTCCTGCCACCATTAAATGAGGGTGCGCTTTGGGTAGAAGCTAAATTCCCAATGAGCCAGTCGCTTACCGAAACGGTTGCTAAGGTGGCCGAATTAAGAAAAGTGCTAAATACTTTTCCTGAGGTTAACGGAGTGCTATCGCAAACCGGCCGTAGTAACGATGGTACCGACCCGAGTGGTTTTTATTACGTGCAAATGCAGGTAAACCTTAAGCCTAAAGATGATTGGAAAGAAAAAATAACCATGGATCAGCTTGTAGAACAAATGGATACCAAGCTTAAAAACTTTCAGGGTATTAACTTTAATTACTCGCAGCCCATTATAGATAACGTTGCCGAAGCTGTTGCAGGTATGAATGCGTCAAACGCAGTAAAAATTTATGGGGATGACCTTAAAACGCTCGATAAGCTGGCCAATGAGGTAATTGCCCGTATACAACATGTAGAGGGCGTTAAAGATGTGGGTATACTCAGGAATATAGGCCAGCCGCAAATGAGCATTTCGTTTAACGAAGAAAAGATGGCGCTTTACGGTGTGCAAAAAAGCGATGCCCAAAGTATTATAGAAATGGCTATTGGCGGTAAAACCGCAACAGAGAAGTACGAAGGCGAGAAAAAATTCGACATCAGGATACGATACCAAAAAGAGTATCGTAAAAATGAGGAAGATATCATGAACCTTATGGTGCCTACGCTTAGGGGCACAAAAGTGCCGCTTAAAGAAATTGCAACACTAACTACCGATACCGGCCCTGCTTTTGTATACCGTGATAATACCAAACGTTTTATTGGGGTTAAATTCTCAGTGCGCGACCGCGACCTTGGCAGTACCATTGCCGATGCCCAAGCCCAGGTTAAAACACTAAAACTGCCGGAAGGCTACACCGTAGGCTGGACCGGCGAATTTGAAAACCAGATACGTGCCAGTGCCAAGCTTGCACAGGTAGTACCTATATCACTGGTGCTCATCTTTGTGTTGCTTTTTATAATGTTCGGTAACATAAAAGATTCGTTGTTAGTTTTGGTAAACGTGCCTTTCGCCATAATAGGCGGCATACTGGCACTGCAAATAACGGGTATCAATTTTGGTATCTCGGCAGGGGTAGGGTTTATTGCGCTTTTGGGTATCTGTATCCAGAATGGGGTAATACTCGTTTCGGAGTTCCATACCAACCTCAAGGCCAAGCTCTCATTAACCGATGCTATTGTACAGGGCGTAAAATCAAGGACGAGGCCTGTGGTAATGACGGCCCTAATGGCAGCAATAGGGTTAATGCCGGCCGCGCTGTCTACCGGTATTGGGTCAGAATCTCAAAAACCCCTTGCCATATCTATTATAGGAGGCTTGGTAACGGCAACAGTATTTACGCTTTTGGTATTTCCTAACTTCTTTTATTGGGCAATGCGCAAAAAGCATCAAAATTTAATGGAATAGGTTTTTTGTTAATTATTTGTGGTAGAAGCCGCCCGGGGTAGTGTCCGGGCGGTTTCATTTTTATATGGGCATAAAAAAATCCCCAAACGGGGATTTTTTATTTTGTAAGTTAAAAGGTTATTGAGTATAGGTTTTACGGCCTTCTGCCCACGGCAAGCCTGTAAAGAATACCAATAATAGCAAGTACCAATAATATGTGGATAAGGCTGCCTACAGATTCTGCAAAGCCAAAATATCCTACAAGCCATCCTATAATAAGGATTACAACGATTAACCAGATTAAATCTCTCATGATATATTGTTTTTAAAAGTTAGCATGATAAAATTACTTCTTTATAACGGGAGCTGTTAATTCATTAAGAATCCTTTAATAGCCAAAGTTTTCTTAATAAATTCATTGCAAATTATTTACTAAAAAAAATCATGCAGTATTTTAATTAAGTACTTTTGTATGTTATATAGAATATTTTTTCATGCAGACTCCCTTAAAAATTGCTGTAGTTGGTTCCGGACTCGTAGGATCGCTATTAGCAATATACCTTAAAAGAGCAGGGCACACCGTAGATGTTTTCGATAGAAGCCCTGACATAAGGAAGATTCAATTTTCCGGACGCTCCATTAACCTTGCTATGTCGCACCGCGGGTGGCGCGCGTTGGATGAAGTAGGTTTGGGAGACGAAATTAGGCAGCTTGCCATACCGCTTGATAAGCGGGCTATTCACTTAGTAGGGCAGCCACTGGCTTACCAGTATTATGGTAAAGAGGGGGAGAGCATTTATTCTATATCGCGCGGGCTACTTAACCGAAAAATGGTTACCTTGGCAGAGGCAGAGGGTGTAAACTTCTTTTTTGAGTCGCGCGTTTGGGATGTTTCTTTAGATACTGCTACTTTACATACCGGCGAAACCGAACGCGGTGCCTGGACAGATCTTAATTATGATATGGTTTTTGGTGCCGATGGGGCTTTTTCAAGAGTTCGCCACCGCATGCAGCGCCAAAACAGGTTTAACTATTCTCAGGAATTTTTAAACATGGGCTACAAAGAGCTCAATATTCCGGCAAATGCCGATGGTACTCATAAACTTGATAAGAATTCTTTCCACATATGGCCAAGGCAGGATTTTATGCTCATTGCCATGCCTAATATGGATGGCAGTTTTACCTGCACGCTTTTTATGCCGTTTGAAGGCGATAAATCGTTCGAGTCGTTAAAAGATAAAGAAACTCTTGAAGCCTTTTTTGCAACGCATTTTCCCAGCACGGTAGATGTTATTCCTAAACTGGTAGAAGATTTCTTTAAAAACCCAACCAGTACCCTGGTAACCATGAAATGCTTTCCGTGGACGTACAGTGATAAGGTAGCGCTGATAGGTGATGCCTGCCACGCAATCGTGCCATTTTACGGGCATGGCATGAATGCAGGTTTTGAAGATATTACCATCCTTAACCAGATGATGCAGCAATATGGCGATGACTGGGCTACTATATTTAAAGAGTACGAAAACAGCCGTAAACCCAATGCAGATGCCATTGCAGAGCTGTCTTACAGGAATTTTTTAGAGATGAGCTCTAAAACAGCCGATGATAAATTTCACCTCCAAAAAAAGATAGAGAAGCATTTTTCTGAAAAATATCCTGATAAATGGATGCCCTTATATAGCAGGGTAACGTTTAGCTACAGGCCCTACAGCGAAGCGCTGGCAATAGGCGACAGGCAAAAAGCCATAATGGATGAGGTAATGAGAATGGAGGGTATAGAAAACAATTGGGATAAGCCTATTGTTGAGGCCCGGATATTAGAGTTACTCAATACAAAATAATAGTAAAAGCAACCTGCATGGGTTGCTTTTTGTGTTTAAAGCGTAACCTTTTCTTAACATTGGGTGTCGTGCTGATGCTGTTGATTAATGCTTTCTTTTAAGAAGCATTTTACACCTTATAAAAATACTGGTAGGGCTAACAGTTGCTGTTTCTATAATTGTTATTACATTTAATTTGTAGTTTAAAAATGTAGTAAAACACTTCCGAAATCGTTTTAAGAAAACTAATTGTAGGAATTTTGCTTCAATAATTGCGCATAAATGCTACCCAAAAGGTTAAAATTACCAACTGAAATGCCTTGTTAAATAAAAATATTATAAGTGTACAATAAAGAGAGGCAATTTGTGTTATCTATAGGCAATCTATATTTATTTAAAATAATTTATAACGAATAATAGTTTTAAAGGAGTAAAAATTGATTTTGCATAAACAAACACCAAATAAAATGTGTTTTGGTTTGATTAATATTGCAATAAATTATTGTTAAGAATTGATAAAAAAAATCATTTTGTTTTTTTTTATGTTCTAATAATATAAATTTGCCAATCTTATGTAAAAAACAATTTTAACAAATAAGAAGTTATTATTAAAAATCAGAAACTAAATTTAAAAAAAAATGGCAAACGCATCTATTCAAAAAGTTGAAAAAAAAGAAGGTTCTAAAGGGTCTAATATATTTGCAGGACTTGCAATTGTTGTGTGTCTTCTTGTAGGATTTCTTGTATGGCAGTTTATAATGGGAAATCCTGATAACTTTGAAGGAGGAACTACAGACGGTCATCCAAAAGGATTTTTAGGTACTGTTTACAAAGGAGGAGTTATTGTTGCGGTATTACTTGGTTTATTGGTTATGGCGCTTGTTTTCTCTATCGAAAGGTTTATGGTAATAACTAAAGCAGCAGGTAAAGGTAATGTTGAAACTTTTGTTGCTAAAGTACAAGCACAAATTAAAGCTGGTAACATTAACGAGGCTATGGCTGAGTGCGACAAACAACAAGGTGTTGTTGCTAACGTTGTAAAAGCAGGCCTTTTAAAATATGAAGAAGTTAAAAGAGAAGGTTTTGATAGCGAAAGAGCTGAGGCTGCTATCCAGCAGGAGCTTGAAGAGGCTACATCTCTTGAGATGCCAATGTTAGAGAAAAACCTTGTTATCCTTTCAACTCTTGTGTCTATTGGTACACTTGTAGGTCTACTTGGTACAGTATCGGGTATGATCAAGGCGTTCTCTGCAATGGGTGCTGGTTCTACACCAGATTCAGCTCAGCTTGCAGTAGGTATCTCTGAGGCACTTATTAACACGGCTACAGGTATTGGTACTTCTACTGTGTCAATTATCGCTTACAACCTTTTCACTACTAAAATTGACAAACTTACTTACTCTATAGATGAGGCTGGTTTCACAATTGCTCAAACTTACAGAAGGTTTAGGGCTCGTGCAAACAACTAATTTAAGAGTTAAAGTTTTAAAATAATTAGGCGGTAAAGCGTATCTTTAAGGTGCGCTTTACATGGTGCCTTGGCTAAACAAAATATAATAATGGCTAAACATAAAATATCTAAGAAAAGTACAAGGATAGACATGACCGCAATGTGCGACGTGGCGTTCCTTTTGTTATCTTTCTTTGTTATGACTGCTACTGCAAAACAGCCTGAACCAAAACCGGTAGATACACCGGCATCAACAGTTATTGATAAGCTGCCGGAAGATGGTGTTGCTACAATTACAGTAGGTGATAAACAGGTGTTCTTTACTATACCAAGAGCTTCGCGCAGGGGTACACTTGAGCGTATAAGCAAAGAAAAAGGTGTTAACTTTACCGAAGGTGAGTATAAGGCTTTTGAAGGTATGGAAGGCTTTGGGGTTCCTTTAAACCAGCTTAAAAGCTTGTTGTCTAAGTCTCCGGCGGTGCGTAATGCTCCGGGTGCTCAGGTAGGCATTCCTTATGATACTATAAACGATCAGCTTACTGATTGGGTTAAACAGGCAAGGGAGGCTCATAAATCAATATATGAAGCACAACTTCAGGAAGGTAAGATCAATGCCGAAGAATTTGGTAAAAAGGCAGATCTTGGTATTGCTATAAAAGGCGATGCGAAAGAAGATTTTATCACTGTAAAAAGGATTATTGATATTTTACAGGAGCAAAAGAAAAACAGGTTCTTTTTAATTACAGGACTACGTAACAAAGATTTTTAATATTATAAAATAATATAAAATGGCAGAATTAAATACCGGCGGCGGCGGTGGCGACGGCAAGAAAGTAAGGAGTAAAAAATCTAACCCAGGGGTAGACCTTACCGCGATGGTAGATTTAGCTTTCCTTCTTATTACTTTCTTTATGCTTACCACTACGCTGTCTAAACCACAGTCTATGCCTTTGGCTATGCCGGATAAGGAAAAGGATCCTGCAGAGGATACAGATACTAAAGTTCCTGAAGATAGGATGATGACTATTCTTATAGGGAAAGATAATAAGATACTTTGGTATATGGGAATGCTTGCAACTCCAAGAATGGAGCCTACAGAAGCTACATTTGGTAAAGACGGTATAAGGAAAGATATTCTTAAAAATACGGCTTATGCTAAAAAATTTGCAGACAAGCCCGATGAAGGCCTTATCGTAAACATAAAAGCAAGTGATGCTGCAAGCTATAGAAACCTTGTAGATATTCTTGATGAAATGGCTATTAATAAAGTGCAGCTTTATGCAATAGGCGATATTACACCGGAAGAGATAACCTTACTAACAGATAAGGGCTTATATTAGTCTTTGGCGTTAACCTAAAAAATATAAATTATGTCAAAACTAAATATATTTAACAAACAGTGGATAGATCTTGTTTTTGAGGGGCGTAACAAAAGTTACGGCGCTTACCAGTTAAGGTCTGAGAATCCTAAGACTACTACAATCGCGATTATTTTAGGTACTTTGTTTTTTGCGGCTGCTATTGGAGCTCCGGTAATTTTAAGTAAAATTAGCTCGGGCAACGATACTGCTGACAACCAAGAGGACCAGATAATTGAAGTTGTTGATATTCCTGAACCTCCTGTAGAGGCAGAATTGCCTCCACCACCACCACCGGTAGAGGCGTATGTGGCTCCTAAATCAATTGTGGAGGAAGTAAAATTTAAACCTCTTGAAGCTGCCAAGAAGGAAGAAGTTCCTGAAGATCCACCAAAGATTGAGCAGTTTAAAGAAGCCGACCCAAGTTCTCGTAACGCTGAAGCCAGCCCAACAGGTGATATCAATATTGGTAAACCTGCGGGTGATGCTGATAAAGGTGTAGAAGCTCCCGATAATGCAGTTTATAGCTCAGCAGGACTTCAGGTTCAGCCTGAGTTCCCGGGTGGTATCGCTGCTTTCTATAGCTATGTAACTAAAAACTTCCGTACTCCGGAGTTGGATAACGATATGAACGCTAAGATATATGTATCTTTCGTTGTTGAGAAAGATGGTACGCTTACAGCTATCAAAATTCTTAGGGATCCGGGTTATGGTCTTGGTAAAGAGGCAGAACGTGTATTAAAATCATTAAAAGTTAAATGGTCGCCGGGTATCCAGAACGGTAAACCGGTAAGGGCGTCTTACAACCTTCCTATCACCATTAACATAAAATCTTAAATGCAATAAGCGATGGTTACCGGAAGAAAATCACGCTACGAAACACAGAAATCGCCTATACAGCGATTTCTGTTCGTTTTAGGCATAGTGTTCTTTTTATTATATCTTGTTTTAGGGTTCATGCTGATTTTTACAAATCGCATACCTTTAAACATTACATACAATGGCAAGCTTATATTGGGGATACTTTTAATAGTATACGGATCATTCAGGTTTATTAGGGCCTGGCAAAATTATAAGTCATAAATATTCCTCCTTCACATAATTATATGTGTGGTGTTCACAAGATGAAATAAACAATAAATTATGAAAAATCTTTTAATTATATTTTTTGCTGCTTCGTTACTAATATCCTGTAAAGAGGAAAGTTCTGGCACTACAACAACTACAAGTACTGATTCTCAGGAAGAAACCATGACAGCGGGTAGCCTTACGTTATATGTAGATACCACGGCACAGCCCATTATAGAAGATGTGCTTGCTGTCTTTAGCAGCATTTATGATAAAGCCCACATTAAGCAGGTAAACCGTAATGAAAATGATGTTGTAAATGCGCTAATTAAAGATTCGGCAAGGGTTGCTGTACTGGCAAGGCCACTTACTGAAAAAGAAGAGCAGAATTTTACTAAGTTAGGCATTAAGCCAAAAGTTACTTTTTTTGCGACTGATGCACTGGCGCTAATAACCAATAAAACATCTACAGATACGGTTGTAAACCTACAAGAAATCTATAAAGTATTGCAGGGTAAGAAATCTGCTACGGTAAAAAAGCTTATTTTTGATAATTCTAATTCGGGCACAGTGCAATTGCTGCTTAAAGAGGCCGGTGTTACAAAAATTGCAACCACCGATGTTTATTCTTTAAAAGATACCGAGGCCGTGTTTAAATATGTTCAGGAAAATCCCGGATCTATTGGTATAATTGGGGTAAACTGGTTGGTGCAGCCCCCAACGGCGTGGGAAAAATATGTAGAAAATGTACGAGTTATGGGTGTTGATAATGTTAAAGTTGATAAAGGTCAGAAAAAGTATTACAAACCCTCTCAAAGCAATATAGCCGGAGGTTTATACCCACTTACACGTAAGCTTTATGTGTTAAATTACCAGGGTAAAAATGGCTTGGGCATGGGTTTTGCAACTTACATAACAGATGAGTCCGGTCAGCGTATTATTTTAAAGTCGGGTTTAGTACCCGCAGTAATGCCTACAAGGGAGATTGAAATTAGAAATGAACTGTAAAATAACCACTAAATATTAATAAAGGAGAAAGTTAAAAATGATCAAGATGAAAAAATTTAAATTCCTCGGTTTATCATTGTTGCTTTTCGGAATGGCAAACGCACAGGATGCCAACGAAGCTAAAAAAGC
Source organism: Flavobacterium zepuense (assembly GCF_007097145.1). Classification (GTDB taxonomy): domain Bacteria; phylum Bacteroidota; class Bacteroidia; order Flavobacteriales; family Flavobacteriaceae; genus Flavobacterium; species Flavobacterium zepuense. The sequence goes on from NZ_VJVZ01000015.1 coordinate 83,639, forward strand.
AATTGATGCTGAACAATACCAAAAAGCAAAAACAATTTTAAAGTCGCTTATAGCTTCTAAACCGGAAGATGGAAAAAACTATTTCCTTTTAGGCGATGTGTATCTTACACAAATGGAGCAGGATTCTGCAGCTTCTTTTTTTGATAAAGGTAAAGCTGTAAAAGAAAATGCCGAATATAATAATATTGGCCTTGGCCGTATAGACCTTAACACAGGCAATGCTGCCGCTGCTCAGGCAAAATTTGATGCAGTAGAAAAAGAGCTTAAAAAGAAAGATGTAGAGCAATTGGTTTACATAGGCCGTGCTTACATCTATGCTGATAAGCCGGACTATAACAAGGCTATCGCGGTACTTAACAAAGCTGTAGCTAAAGATGCTAAATATGCCCCTGCTTACTTAAATCTTGGTGAGGCCTATTACCGTAACAGGGACCAGAACAATGCGTACAAAAATTTCCGTACTGCATCAGAGTTGGATCCAAGTTTATTAAGGGCTAAACTTCAGTTAGGTGTTATTACAAAAAACACTAAAGCTGCATTCCCGGAGGCTGTTAAAGCATTTGACGGTATAGTTGCTGCAAATCCTAACTATGGCCCTGTATACAGGGAGCTTGCCGAAACGTATTACCTTTGGGGTACTACTGACAGCTCTAAGAAAAAAGAGTACAATCCTAAAGCGCTTGGGTATTATGAAAAATACATGAGCCTTACAGATTACTCTCTTGACTCAAGGATGAGGCATGCTGACTTCTTATTGCTAACAGGCGACTACAAAGCGCTTGAAGCTGAAGCTCAGAAAATGCAGCAAATGGATAAAGTGAACCCAAGGATATTAAGGTATGCTGCCTATGCTGCTTACGAAAACCAAAACTATCCGGCAAGTATCACCGCAATGAAAGACTTTATTGCTAAAGTAGATCCTAAGCGTATTATTGCAAGGGATTATCTTTACCTAGGCCTTGCCCAGATAGCATCTACTGTAGGCCAGGATGCTCAGGGTAATTCAACAATTAAAGATCAGGCGCAGTTTGATGAGGCTATTGCCAACATTAAAAAGGCTGCCGAAACGGATATTAAAATTACGAATGAGTTTAACACCATTGGTAAAAAATTATTCGACCAAAAACTGTACGGCCCTGCTGCTGTAGTGTTTGAAGTTGCTACTACAAACCCGGAAAACCCTAACCTGTTTTACGATAGCTTTTATCTTGCCTATGCAATTTATTACGATCACGTAAACAAATCGGCTGAAGCTAAAAAGGCAAATGGCGAGCAGCTTAAAAAAGCAGATACCGCTCTTGCTAAAGTAATAGAGCTTTCTCCGGAAGCTCAGGATGCTTACCTTTACAAAGCTAAGGTTAACCAAAACCTTCAGACGAATGAGGCTTACGCCGAAATGGCTAAGAACTACGATAAATATATCGAGATCGTAACAACTAAAGGTGGTGCAGAGGTTACTAAAGCAAGCAAAAACCTTTTAGAGGCTTACTCTAATGCCGGTGCTTACTATGCAGTAACTGATAAAGCTAAAGCTAAAGACTACTTCACAAAAGCCCTTGCTATAGATCCTAACGATTCTTATGTAAAAGGCGAGCTTCAAAAGCTTAAATAATATATAATACTATTACTAAAAACCGGCTTCGTGCCGGTTTTTATGTTTTTATGAGACCTACTGATTTAATGCTTATCTTTGCAAACTATTTGAAATAAAGAATGCTGAAGAAGGAAATACAAGTAGAGGTTGAGAAAGGGGTAATGCTGCCATTGATGGAAGAGTTTTACACCATTCAGGGAGAGGGTTACCATACGGGCACTGCTGCCTATTTTATTAGGGTGGGCGGCTGCGACGTGGGCTGCCACTGGTGCGATGTTAAAGAAAGCTGGAATGCTGATTTACATCCACCGACAAGTATAAATACAATTGTAGCGAATGCTGCCAAATATTGCAAAACTATTGTAATAACCGGTGGCGAGCCACTAATGTGGGATATGAACCCGCTTACCCAGATGCTGAAAAACGAAGGGCTGCGAACGCATATCGAAACATCGGGAGCTTATCCGTTAAGCGGTACGTGGGACTGGATTTGCCTTTCGCCTAAAAAAACAAAACTACCTACTCAGGAAGTTTACCAATATGCTCATGAGCTTAAGGTAATTATACACAATAAACACGATTTTATTTTTGCCGAAGAACAGGCCGCCAAGGTTAGCGGTAACGCCGTATTATTCCTTCAGCCGGAGTGGAGCAAAAAAGAAGAGGTTACGCCTCTTATAGTAGATTATGTAATGAACAACCCCAAATGGCGCGTATCATTACAAACGCACAAGTATCTTAATATACCATAATAACCAAATTAAAAATCCATGAAAAAATTACTATTCGCAGTTGCATTCCTGCTTATCTCAACCGTAACTTTTGCACAGGCACAGGATGCGTTTAGAAAAGATGTTGTAAAATTCCTTGAAATGAGTGGTGTTGAAAACACATACAAAAAAGTAATGGAGCCTTACACCCAAAATATACCGATTGAAAAGAAAGCTGAATTTGATAAAGAGTTTAATGCATCTATTAAAACGCTGCTTGGCAAAATGGCCGATCTTTATATGACTGCCCTAACGCACGAAGAAATTAAAGCGGTTATTAAATTTTATGAAAGTCCTGCCGGTAAAAAAGTAACCAGCATATCGCAATCAGATGATTTTATGAATAAAGCTACAGCGCTGGGTCAGGAATGGGGCCAGGGAGTTGGAGAGATCGTTCAGAAATACGCTCAATAATAATTCGATATACTATATAAAAAACAAAACCCGCAATGTAATTTGCGGGTTTTGTCGTTTTATACTGATAGCTTAGCTAAATAATCGTAGTGTTCGCCTTCCTGAACCAGCTCGCAGGTAAACCCGGTAGCATGTGCTGCATTTTGCAGAGTATTATAATCTATGTACATCCAGTTAAAAGGTTCTTCACTCTCATTCTTGTAGGATACGTTGAAGATCACTTCTCCATAATAATCAATGTCTGATGGTATCCATTTACCACCGTCGTCATCTTCATCAAACATATATATGATATCAGATGAATCTAACAGCACTTGCCCGCCTTCATTCAACAGTGATTTTATCTTCGTAAGAAACCCTTCAATTTTATTAAGCTTGCCGCACATACCGGCGCCATTCATCATTAATAAAATACTGTCAAATTTTTCACCTTCAAGTAGCATCACATCCTGAACATACGCTTTTTTAATTCCCCGTAATTTACATGCCTCAATAGCATTGGCAGATATATCTATAGCAGTTACATCAAGCTCACGCACATTTTGCAGGTACAGGCTGTGGCTTCCGGCGCCGCAACCCACATCAAGCACTTTGCCTTTGGTAAGTTTCAGGGCTTTTTGCTCTATATATGGCATGTGTTTATAGTCTCTAAAGAGGTAAGCAACATCCATTTCATCCTCTTCAGATATAGATGTTTCGGTAATTAAATTCTCGGGCGCATTGCCGGTTTGATAATCAAGTATTGCTTTGCCAAAAAGGTCTTTCATTTTTTTATACTTTTGCTGCGATTGATAAATGTAATGACGGAATGGAGAATTTTTTAAAACAGCTTCCTAAGCTTGCCAAAGATAAGCATAACGAAACCAAAAAGTTTTTTGATAAGCTTAAAAAGAAGCCACCCAAAAACCTGGGCTATGTTATGCAGGAGCTGCACGACCGGGAATTTAAAAAAACCGATTGCCTTAAATGTGCGAACTGTTGTAAAACCACCGGGCCGCTGTTTACCCTTGCCGATATAGAGCGTATAGCAAAACACATGCGCCTAAAGCCTCAGCAGTTTATAGAGAAGTATTTGCAAATTGATGAAGAAAATGATTATGTGCTGCAAAGCGTACCCTGTACTTTTTTAGATAATGAAAATTATTGCATGATCTATGATGTGCGGCCCAAGGCATGCAGGGAGTTTCCGCATACCGATAGGAAAAAGTTTCAGCAGATTGCAAATCTTACCATGAAAAACGTGGCTATTTGCCCTGCGGCATATAATATTGTTGAAGAGATGAAAAAGAAACTGCCGGTATAACCGGCTTTTTTTTTGACTATAGATAAATGAATCAGAAAATTTTTTAGATTTACGGCATAAAACCCCCACCAATGACAAAACTCACCTCTATTACGCCAATGTTCTGGACAACAGAAATAAAGGCAACTGTAGCTTTTTATACCGAAGTACTTGGATTTGAATGCGGCGCTATGGAAGAAGGCTGGGCTATTTTGCTGCGGGATGAAATTGAGGTAATGGCAGCCTATCCAAATCCGAATGTGCCTTTTGACGGGCCAATGTTTACCGGCTCTTTTTACATTAACACCACTAATGTAGATGAGTTGTGGAATGCCTGGAAGGATAAGTGCACCATTTGTTACCCTATTGAAAATTTTGATTATGGCATGCGCGAGTTTGCAATTTATGATAACAACGATTATATATTACAGTTTGGGCAACCCGTTACCCGTTAATTATGAAAACAATTAAAAGGCTATTTGTATTATTTATCATCTCGCTGGCTATCGCCCTTGTATACTATTTCACAGCAGATGATGTTGTGGTTTCATCATGGTCTACAAAAGTTGGAGAAGTTATAGCTGTAACCGTACCGGTATTCATTTTAATATCACTTTTATATTTTGTAAACCGTGCCATGGTAAGATCGGTTAAGGGTATGGCAAAAAAAAGCCCTCCTAAAAAGGAAGGCCAGGATACTGTTTAAGCTGCTTCGTGTTGCTTTAATTCGCCCACAAAGCCTTCAATGCTTTGTATTTTTCCATCTATATAATCAAGAAGCCCCTCAATTTTATCTCTAAGGTCTTCAAAAAATGCAATTACATCATCTACATAACCTTTAAGTTTATGTATGAGGTTTAAAATGTAATCTACAAACGTATTTACTTTTTCTGTTATAGTATTCATGGCATATTGTTTTTAGTGATTATTACAATATGAAAGTACAAAACCCTTTTGATACCCTAAAGCACTTTGTGTAAACATTAAGAAAACAATTTTATTCGCCGTAGATAAGGTAAGGCCTGCGCATTTTTTTAAAAGCTTCAAGTCCCGATTTCCAGCTTTCCCTTATTTGGTCTTCGGGTAAACCGGCTTCAATTTGTTTTTGCAATTGGGTTGTTCCGGCAAGCTTAGTAAAGAAGGGGATAAAGAATTTAGATTTATCGGCTGTTTCTTTATAAGCCTTGATGAGCCATTTCAATTCTATACGGTTTACTTTAGATATTCCCGACAGATCTTCGCCATAACAAACCTTACCATTATACTGCGGGTCTTTAGCGCCCTCATTAGGGCCAGGGGTAAAACTAAAACCGGCATTAGGCAGGTAAGGCGACCCATACAGCTGAAACTGTTTGTTTGTGCCACGGCCCATGCTTACATTAGTGCCTTCAAAAAAGCAAAGGCTCGCGTATAAATTTATAGCATGGTCGTTTGGTAAGTTAGGCGATGGCTTTGCAGGCAGGCTATAGGGCATGGTGCGTTTATAACTTAGGCATGGTATAACGGTTAGTTGGCATTGAACGCCATTTTTCAGCCATTTTTCGCCGTTAATCATTTTGCCATATTCGCCTATGGTCATCCCGTGCATGGTGGGGATTGTGTGCATACCAATAAAGCTGGTGTTTTCTTTTTCTAAAGTAGGCCCGTCTACTATACCGCCGTTAGGGTTTGGCCTGTCTAAAATTATCAGGGTGATACCCTTTTCGGCGCAAGCCTCCATTATATAATGTAACGATGATATATAGGTGTAAAAACGCGCACCCACATCTTGCAGGTCAAACACTAAAACATCAATACCCTCTAATTGTTCCGGCTTAGGTTTTTTGTTATTTCCGTAAAGCGAAATAATAGGCAGTCCGGTTTGGGTGTCCTTGCCATCTTTAATAAGTTCGCCGGCATCGGCAGTACCGCGAAAGCCGTGTTCAGGAGCGAAGATCTTTTTTAGGTCTATTTTCTTCTCCAATAAAAAGTCAACTACATTACTTTTTTTACCGTTTAAAGTAACAATACCGGTTTGGTTAGTAACTATGCCTACTTTTTTATCTTTAAGCAGGGGCAGGTAAGCGGCAAAATTATCAGCACCGGTTTTTATAGTATGTTCTTTGCTATTGGCAATTGCCCATTGCTCATTGCCCATTGCTGATTGCTTATTGTCTACTATCTCACGTCTGCTAACTTTTGTATTTTCCTTAACGGAATTTCCACAGGCTGCCAATACCATAAATGAGAATAAAACTGTATTTTTGACTCTTCCGAAAGAAAACCTTCGTAGTAAAAACGAATAAGACACCATAACCTTTGAATTTAGAATATTTTATAGCCCGCAGGCTGGTTACTGCAAAGAACCATAAAAGTAGTATATCTGCACCAATTATAAAAATAGCCATTGTGGCCATTGCTATAGGTATTATTATGATGGTGGTTGCTATTGCAACAGGTGTAGGGCTACAGGATAAGATAAGGGAAAAGGTGTCGGCTTTTAACGGGCACATCATAATTTCTAATTATGATGACAACCAGAGTGAGGTTAGTGTAGAGCCTATATCTATCCATCAGGATTTTTACCCCAAGTTCACTCAGGTGCCAAGTGTTACCCATATACAGGCAGTGGCATCTAAAGCAGGGATTATTAGAACGGAAACTGCATTTGAGGGTGTTATATTTAAAGGCGTGGGTAAAGATTTTAACTGGAATGCCCTTAGCGAATATATTACCGAAGGCCGTATACCCAATTTAAAAGCCCAGTTGAATACTGAAGTTATACTTTCGCAATACCTTGTAAACAAACTGCAACTTAAACTGGGCGATAAATTCAATACCTTTTTTTTAAAAGAAGGAGGTAACGGTATGCCCAATCTGCGCAGGTTTGAGCTGGTGGGAATTTACAATTCCGGTTTTCAGGAATTCGACGCTACCTATATGATAGGCGATATTCGCCATGTACAGCGCATCAACAAATGGAAGGCCGACCAGGTAGGTGCTTTTGAAGTTTTTATAGATGATTTTTCTAAAATTCAGGAAATAGGGGCAGAGGTGTATAAAGAAGTGCCCTCTACTTTAAATAGTGTTACTATAGAAGAAAAGTACATTAATATATTTGAGTGGCTAAAATTGTTTGACGTTAATATAATAGTTATCATTATTATCATGATAATTGTTGCTACCATTAATATGGTGGTAGCGCTGTTAGTGTTAATATTAGAACGTACCCAAATGGTAGGAATGCTAAAAGCACTTGGAGCATCTAACTGGCGTGTGCGAAAAATATTTTTGTACAATGCAGCTTACCTTATAATAAAAGGACTTATTTGGGGCAATGCGATAGGTATAGGCCTGCTGCTGATACAAAAGTATTTTGGTGTAGTAACACTTCGCCCCGAAAACTATTATGTAAGTGTAGCCCCGGTAAGTATAGATATACCGGCTATACTAATAATAAACGCAGGTACTATAATAGTGTGCCTGGCATTACTGCTAATACCGTCATACATTATAACCAGAATATCTCCGGTAAAAGCTCTTCGATACGAATAACATTCCACATACATATAGACAAGCTGGGTTCG
>NZ_VJVZ01000016.1 GCF_007097145.1 Flavobacterium zepuense
CGCCTGGGTTTGTGGATTTGGAGTTGTATGGTAGGTAAGTGCTTTTCTTGTCGTTACCTCCGTTACATCCTGGTAGGTAATTGAAAGTAATTGATTCCCATTATTGTCTTCGATGCTCGACAGATGAAAACTGCTGATATACGTTAAAGGATCTACCTGTTGCGGCTGTTCTGCATCACTATAAGCCCAACCCGTTGTGACATTCATAACAGTTTCAGTTGTAGTTTCAGGTGTTGTAAATATGTATTTATAACCTTTGTCATCATAGATCGTAAAACCCGTAAACACGTATGGTGTTGCGTTGTATTGACTGTGCGTATAGGCAAATTGAATTTGTAAAGCATTATCATTGTCAAGCTTTATAACCTCCAATTGATTGTTAGCCGTATTTTTTTTGATATAAAACCTGCCGGTATGCCCCATGAAGTTGTATTGGTATAGATCATGTTCACTATCAAATATCCCTTTTTCAAAAGCGCTCCATAGATACTGCGCTCTATCTGCCGCGGAAGCGGTGTTGTTCATCACCTGATAGTATTTATTGGGCGAGTTTGAAATATCATAATTATATATACCTACCCTGGGAGGAATAAAATCGTTGGCATTACCCGGACGGCAGATCTCGTCAGGCAGGCCTTTTACAGTCCTTGATACCGTTCCGCCGGCCAGCAGGTTCCATCCCAAGCCGGTGTATGCTGCCACCTCTTTCACAGCAATGGATGAGGGATGGTATTTTAAGGAAAGATTTAGCGCTATATCTTTAGATAAGGTTTCTATACTATAGAGTGGTATAGAAATATCCGGTATTCCAGTATAATTGTTTACAGGTACCTCTTCAAATTTCATAAGGGCAGCGACCGTAGGGGACGCTGGCGATATATTGGGCATTTCAGACGTTATAGAAGCTGTAGATCCACCACCTGTGGATAACTGGCTGAAGGCGTTCGTAAAACAAAATGCTACAAGAATTAAACAGAGTTTTTTCATGATAAAGGCGGTTAGGTATTAAATTTTTACACCAGCTTTTATATTAGCGTCGTATCAGGATTCAACTAATAAGTTCTTAAGATTGCAGATGTAATAGAGTAATGTCTGACTGGTTAAATCAAGACTATACTTCTTTGAGTCGAAAATTAGGGAAGATGTATATAATGGCAATACCCATTGATGGGGATTTTTTAAAGAATTATTAACAAGAATTTATATTGTATTAAATTCATAAAAATTAATTAAATAGGTAAAATTCGATGTAATATTTGAACAATTGAGTGGATTTTAACAACTATCAGCCTTTTTGTCTCTCTCTATCCTTATATTATGAATCATGCAAATTTCAAATTGTTAATAACTCTAAATTGTATCCAGTCGCATCGTTTGTCAAATGCTTAAAAATAACCACATATATATGTGTGTTTCTTCGTAATATATAAGCGTCCTTTCCTCTTTTAATTTTTTATGGAAGAGGAACTTTTTGAGATTATTATATTGGAACTTGATTACTTTATTATAGAAAGAGTAAGGGAGATGCGTATCAAACATAAACCGTACTTATCCATGCTTAAGCTCTCCCAGGAAATAGATCTTGGCGACAGTTACGTTAGCAGTGTCGAGAATTTGAAGTCAAGAGTTAAGTACAACATTAGGGCTCTTCATAAAATTGCTACCTTTTTTAAGCTAAGGTCATATAATGAACTCTTCCCCTCAAGAGTTTTAAAAAATGATATAGTACGAATGCGATTAAAAAAGTTACCTATTAAAAAAGGAAAACTAAACGTGAATGATGATGGAACAGTGGACAAAGCCTATGAAATAATATCAATTACTCCGCTTAACGAGAAGGAATTACAACTTTGGAAATCTAATAAGCTCGACTATCTAACCATCATTAAATAAGTCACTCAGTATTACTTTTTCTTAATTACAAGATGTGATTTCGCCGGATCATTAAGTAATGCCTCCATTTCAAACCGGATAATATAATGAATATCCTGTTTGATTTGAAGATAGTTTCGCTGGACGATGGTATTATCCAGCTTGCGAATTACTTCAATCTCTTTGTAATTGTCCTGCTCTTTTTTGAGTGCCGCGTGGTCATTCAATATCTCGCTATGAAAAGCTTTTAGCTCGATTTTTTCATCAGGATCATCAGCCACCATACCGACAAATTCACCGGAACTTAGGGCTGAAATTTTAGAGGGCGGGATAGCTGATTCCAGTTGCTTTGAGCGGCTGATGGAAGTATCGCCGCTATTGATCGAAAGGCTTTCCCTGTCCTGCATGATTTTACCAAAACGCTCCGACAATTGCTTGGCCGTGTCCCCGGTTACCTGACCACTTACAATATTGCCGGTAATATTCATTATAACATCAGCCTGCTCACGTCCGTAATCCTTGCGCAGCTGGCTGAAGTCCTGTATGCCTAAACAAGTAGAAACTTTGTTACTCCTTGCGGTTGCTATTAAGCTATCCATATTATTAAGATAAATGGTTGGGAACTCATCAAATATGAGGCTACTTTTTTGCCTGCCTTTTTTGTTGACAAGCTTTACCAGGCGCGTTACATATAGTGCTAGCACTGCTCCATAAATCTGTATTTTCTGCGGGTTGTTGCCCATACAAACGATCTTTGGGTCGTCAGGGTTATTAATATCTAAAGAAAAATCATTCCCTGATAATACATAATATAGTTGCGGCGAAGAAAGCCGAGCCATTGCCACTTTGGCTGAGGCAATTTGCCCCTCTAATTGCTCCATCACATCTGCGAGGTAAGCGTTTACAAACGGATTGATGAGTACTTCAATTTCCTTTTCTGTCCTGAGTAGGGTAAAGAGGCTATCGTAGTCCACCTGCATCAGTTCGATCACATGGGGCAGGGTACAGAACTCACCATCCTTGTAGCGCTTTAGATACCAAATTATTGCCGTTAGAAAGTTGATGGGTGATTCCACGAAGAAGTCGCCCTGTTTCTTTATCCATTCGCGGTTCAGGCCCATTAGTATAGTGCGCGCTGATTCCGCTGCGTCCGTAATATCGGTCATATCCGATGGCTCCAAGGGGTTACATCTGTGGGTACGCGATAAATCATCAAAATTGATGACATAAAATGATGGCACTTTCTTATATTTGTCTTTATTATTCAGCCATGTATTGTAGGCAATGCGCGAAAGGTCATCGAACTTAAAATCATAAATAAACATGGTAAATCCTTTGCGGATGTGCTGGGTAATAATGTGCCTGATCACAAAATAAGATTTACCGGAACCTGGGGTGCCCGATACCAAAATTCCCCTGAATGGATTGATGATGTTTATCCAGCTTTTTCTTTGCTTGTCCTTTAACATGTACTGCGCTGGCAGGTTGATTGAATATTCATTTTCCAAGAGGCGCTCTTCTTGGGGGAAAGTTTCATTTTCTTTGTTGAAAATATCCTTATTATTGAGCCTGTTCTTAATAATACGGGAAAGCAAGGTGCCACCGGTAAGAACAAGCAAGTAACCAATGCCGGTTAAGCACATATATACGATAGCGAGATAGTCTACTTCAAGCGCCATCTTCAGGGCAAGGTAACTGGCAAAGTATAAAAGCAGCCCGGTAAACACATAGGCAAATGCCGTCTTATGGTTCAGCTTTTCATCCTTACGACCTTTGGCACCCATTAAGGAAATGCACAAAAAGCCCAAGGCGATTAGCTTGGATTTATAAAAATTGGAAAGCAAGCCCGTCCTGTAGACATTGCCGAGCAGGCGGTCGCTAAACGTACTGGTCAGCCCCCAGTATTGAAAAGCTGTATAGCAAATGTAGTAGCAATGGATCACTAAGATCACAATGCTTATCAGGCGGGTCATATCCAATATCTTCCTCAGCGCCTGTTCGTTTTCTCCGGTTTGCATGGCCATAGCTTTAGATTTACAGGTTGTTATTATTACGTTTATTTTTCCTTCTCTTTTTCTTCTTGCCTTTTAATTGGTGCGGCAAGTAGTCCGGGATAAACTCAGGCTGCATCAATGCATCTAAAAGGTTAGCAGCACCTGTTGAAATTTCTTCGTCTTTGGTTTCTGCCGCACCGGCGCCAGCGTGCGGTTGTAACCCAGTTTGTGTAGGGACTGCTTGCCCCGGCAATTGCTGTCCCGGCAGTACTTCTTGTAGGCATCTTTCCGGAATAGCTTTAGCACTGTATTGCTTTCCGAGGGCGCTGCCATTGAATACACATTTAGTGGTATGGTCAACATAAGTGATACCATAGATCAGCCCAGATTCATTTTGACGTAGGGCAACATGGATCCCCTGCTTTTCAAGGGCACTAATAAAGCCTCTAAGGCTTGTCTTCCCACCAAGCAAAGCAACGTCGATAGCATTCTTGACCCTTCCTTTGTGGGGAATGCGCTTTACTTCGTTGCTGTTGTATTTTTCCTCCAAGCTTTTAAGAGTTGGCTTGTTGTAAAAAGCGCTGGCCTTGATAGGAACACCCACGGGTTTTCCACCCGAATCCAGGATATGGTAGACTAATCCGCCGGTCTTGAATATCCTTGATCCTTCGGTGCCACGGTCAGCCTGAACATTGTATTGTCGAAGCACGGCATTAAGCTCTGCAAGGCTGGTATATCTGTAATCTGCTACAATATTTTCCAGTACCAATTGAAGTGCTTTTTTTGATTCCACGCGTCCATAAGTAACCTTACCTATCGAAATAGGCTGGAGCTTATTTGCTGCGCTTTCCTTCTGCCCCTGGGCTGCAATAAGGCCAAAGCGCTGCTCAACTTCCCTGCGTGCTGGTTCTGATTTTTCTATACCGATATGATGCAGGCTAATTCGCTTGCTATCCGCTGTAATATTGGTGGTAACCAGGTGCAGGTGCGGATGCCCTGCATCGTGGTGCTGGTACACTAAAAATGGCTGGTTCCCAAAGCCCAGTTTCTCCATATAAGCCTCTGCAATTTGCATTAGTTTTTCTTTAGGCAAGTTGATTTCCGAGGGGTCAAAATTGAGTGAAATATGTACGCTGTTTACCTTTACATCGGGCCTCAATTCCATCTGCCAGAGCAGCCTGTTTAGCCGCATTGTGATAGTTGTTTTCTCAGGGTCAAAGGGATAATTTCCGGCACCAATTATTTCCGCTTTTCCTTCCTTAACCTTGTTCTCATTGTAGTTGAAAATGCGGTGGACGGAGCGCCCTGTTTTGACTACCGCAACCATGACTCAGATAGTTTTAGTATGTGCTCTTTTATGCTGTCGATCTTGTTGGAAAGTGTACGTTTTTCCACCTCAAAAACCATTAGCCAGTTCCTGAATTCCGGAAGCTCATCTATAGTGTGGAGGCGCTTGACTACCTGATTAAAATTGTTTCCGACTGCATTAAGTTCCTGTCGTAGCTTGCCCATCTCTGCTAAATAGTCATCCTTTGTGCCGTCGCGATAAACTGTTACTATGGGTTTATCAAATAAGCAGTGCCTCAAATAATCACTGAGGTTTTTGCAGGTAGAGGCATTTGACCTTCGCTCGATCTTTTGGTATTCCTCCGGGCTCATTCGGAAGATAATACGTTTTGTCCTGTTTGAATTTTCATTTTTCATCACATCATCATTTATCACATTTCAAACTCAAAAATCTATTCATCAGCCCCGCCCACGACTCCGGAGTAAAGGGCGGCAAGATATCCGGTGTATGACACCGGTTCATCTTGCCGTTTGCTGGTACAGGCAAACTGATTGCTTCCAGATTATCCCGGAAAGCTTAAAAAAATATCTGTTAGCTGTAAAAGCCCAATTGGTGGCTATAGTACATTTGGAGGTTTTTCAGACATAGGGCTGCCTGCTGTAATTTGGGAATGCTGGTACTTTTGCGCCTGCGGAGAATTAATAAGCCAGTCATTAAGATCGCCATAACCTTCATAAAGTCTGCTTTCATACTCATATTGCTTACCCCATTTGAGTGCCAGTTTAACAGCATTGTTGCCAGCGTCATCATTATCCAAAAAGAGGCTTACATTTTTATAGCTGTTTAATGTTGGATGGATAGCCTTTAAGAAGGCAAGGGAATTTAGTACAATATAATCGGCATCAATAAATTCATCTTTTGGGAGAATTACCATGAAAGATAAGAAGTCAAAAAAGCCCTCGAAGACCAATACGTTTTCTGCGCCGTTTTGAATGGTAGTAATTCCCTTTGGCGAGCTGCTTAATTTATGGTAAGTACTACGAATCTCACAGCCTCCGAGGTCGTTCTTAAAGCCGATGCCATACCATGTTTTTTCACTAAATTCATAACGTACTTCACAGCAAAACCGGGTTGCAATTTCGGAAGGGATTTTGCGCTGCTGAAGGTAAAGTTGCAGGGGCCATGAAGACAATAAAAAGCTGTCTAAAATTTTAATTTTTCCTAGATGCTCAGCACCTGATCTGACCGGCAGGATTCGTTGCTGTTGAAAGGAAAAATCACCGGATAGTTTTACCAGTGCATCTGCGACGCTGCACTCCCAAAACAGCACACCAAAATCTACAAGGTTACCGCCCTTGCCGATGCCGTGGTCATACCACCTGTTGAGTGCCGAGTTGATTTTAAAAGATGGCGTCCTTTCCTCACGTAATGGTGAGTGGTACCAATGATCATTACGGATGATCTTAACCGGTTCAAAACCTAAATGGGACAGGCAATGTACCATGTCCATTTCTTTGGCTTCTCTTATCGTAAGCCGCTTTTTCCTGAATTCCATAACCGCACATTTTCACTTTCACATTCAGTTCTCATAAGCAAAAGTAAAGCGGTCTTTTCGATTTTACCCATCATGGTCGAATTTCGATTAGGTTGCGTGTTTACAGGCTCGCTACTTTTGTACAGTTATTTATTGTTCAATTAAACACGTGTAATTATGACGGCAAATGTAGTGGCCCAGGTATTCGATACGATATTGAGTACTCCTGGAATGAATGATGTAGTGAAGATCGACCTTAAGATTTCACGAAAAGATGTATTGCTCCTTAACGCAATTATTGAAAAGGGATTATCCGATAAAGGAGATGATAAGATCGGGATACTGGCAAATGTTCCTGCTGATGATTTACAGAAGCTAAAATCACTTGCCGATGAGGCTCTTCAAAAGGCGGGTTTGGTAGAACTTAGCCAAAGGCTAAGCGAGCTTGATAGTGCAAAGTAATCCTGATCTCTAACAGGCTGCACATTGCAGCCTGTTATTAATGATTTGACCGATTGAACATACCCTTTATCCGATTTAAGCGCAATTGTTTTTATAAAATACTATGTGTGCATATATTTATTATCCAAATATCTATCACTGTAATAATTAACCAGGCCGCTTTACCCTTGCTTCGATATTTTCGTCTGCTCTCTTATTTTCGTCGGTAAGCGCAAAAAGTAACGTTCGCTTATGGAAAATGTAGATTACAAAAACAAACCTTTTCTTGTAATGGCTGCTATTGCAGCGGCCATCTATAGTTGCCTTCACGGTCGTTGGTCGGAAATAGATATTGCTATCAGATCTTGGCGCTTTTATTTCGCCTTGATAATTAGCTTGTTCATTGCCCTGGTACTTGTCTTTTTCGTGCACAATACATCAATTCGCCTCGATGCAAAGTACAGCTGGCGTAACCACTTTTTAGAAAGAGTATCCTACCAAATCTGCCTTGGTATATTTGTAGCAGCGTTTATTGACTTTTTGTTTATTAGCGTGTATTTCCTGGCAATCGGACAAAACGTATGGTACAATGGCTATTTCCGCTCTGGCCTGCCCGTTGTTATGATTTTGCTGTTTTTATTAAATTGTTATTATTGGATACACTACCTGATGCTGACGTCAAAGAGCAAAGAATTTTCCAGCTCTTCTGAAGAGAAACAAACGGAGGAAATGCCATCCGAGGATAATAGCTATGTAGAACCTCTGCTTGAAGGTGTTTATAGGGGCCAGAGCTTTTGTTACCGGGTATCGAGAGATGTGCTTTATTTTTATCGGGAGGAAAAATTCGTACGCTTTGTGACGATGTACGATGACAATTTACCACTTGCAATAACCATCGAAAGTTTAGCAGATAAATATGCGGAAGCAGGTATATATCAGGTTAGTCGAGGGGTATTAATTAACTGTCGCATCATAGAAGGTTATCAATCAGAATCGCGCGATAAACTGACAATTATCATCCAGCAACAATATCTATCACTGATCCAAAATTTAAGTCCCGACTTTTTTTCAGTTACGAAAAAGTACATCGAGAGCTTTAAAAAACAATTCGGGGAAAATAAAGCAGGTAAACAACAGTAAAAATGGTTGAATTAGCGCAGATATAGATGTTTTTTCGCATCCATTGCATATGTTTTGTAACGGATTTATTTGTCTTTTGCTTGAAAGGTCATGTTGACTGGTATCTTTTTACCGACAACTGGCACCCCGTTAAAATTTGTGCTTGTTTAGAATTAAAATATTGCCATACATTTGACATACCGACAATTACAGCGTTTCAAGACTTTGAACCTGAACACTCAACAGCATTTCTTCTATCAATAAACTAATCTGATATTGAAAAAAGTGGTGGTATGTATACTAAATGCGAAGCTAAAGGTAAAGCAGTTTTTCCATCAGCAGAGGAAGCCCGGAATCTGATGTACCATTGGAGGCAGCCTTGTAGGGATAAAGTCAGCGGCTTTACGTATGAAGCACCGCAGGGGCAGGCCTGCACAAAAAAGAATTTATCCTTGCCCATACTGCAATAGTTACCAGCTGACCAGTTGGACGCTGGACAGGTTCTATAAATACAAACCGATCATTATCAGAAACAATGCAGTTATTATGGCTTGATGGGGCATTTCTATGCTGCCATTGTAAAACGTAACGGTTAGAGAAAAAAGCAGCACAACAAATGCTGCTCCGTTATAACCGAAGGATGTCCAATAAAGTATGTTTACAGCAGGTAGGCCAATCTGCAAGTAATTTTTAAGAAGGGTTATCTAGGCCGGATATATCCTTCTTCGGGGCAGGCTTTTGAGGACAAAAATATCATAGCAATTTTCATTTACTGAGCACGATTGTAATGGGGATACATTCTGCTTTACACATTTACCTCCCCAATTGGCGACGCCAGGACAACAGGTTGAGTGCATAAACAAGGTTTACTGCCTTGTACTTTATTCCCTGGCTCTGCAAACCTAATTTTTAAAATTTTCAACATGAAAAATTCTTACAAATTTGCCTTAGGGCTGCTGGTTGCAGTCCTTGCAATAGGATTCAGCGCATTTAAAAATAACGAGCAGCCGGAAAAAAAGAAAGTTTTTGCGAACTACACTTTTGTGCATTCCGCTGCAAACAACAACAATGCGCGAACACAGTTTACTTATGATCCTACACCGGGAGGTTGCAGTACTTCGTCAAACACTTGCAGGGGTGTCTGGTCACAGTCTGAAGCACCGGAAGAAGGGGATAACCCAGCTGCTGATGCTGTGTTTGTATCTCCTACTACTGGGACATACCAACCAAATTAACAAATGCCTGGGTGATATATTTAAATATATCACCCAGGCTATTTTAATATCTATTTTTCACAATTAAGATGTCTAATGGACGCTCTGCCTCAATTACTTTCAAACCATATTTTGCAAGTTTTTTGTTAAGTTCAATTTTATCTGACATTTTGCAGTTCAAATCAAGATCGACTTTTCCTTTGTAATTAGTTTCATTTATTATACTACGCCCTGAACCCTGCCAGAAATAAGTTAACTGGTTTTTGAACCATCCCAAAGTCCGATTGCGTTGCTTATAGGTATAAGCATCATGCTCTTCAACGGGTTTCCCACCCAAAGTTTTTAATTTGGTACTATCAGTCATAATTAGAATATCACATACAACAGGCCTT
This sequence comes from Flavobacterium zepuense, assembly GCF_007097145.1. Classification (GTDB taxonomy): domain Bacteria; phylum Bacteroidota; class Bacteroidia; order Flavobacteriales; family Flavobacteriaceae; genus Flavobacterium; species Flavobacterium zepuense. The sequence continues at coordinate 9,855 of NZ_VJVZ01000016.1, forward strand.
TTTTCCAGCTCTATTTTTATCCCAAGCGGCTTTGCAAAATAACGGTCAAGGTCATCTTTTAATAAACTGACTTTCTCATCCCAGGTTTTAATGTTCTTCCACACCAGTTCATAGCAGTAACCATTTTCTTTTAACCATTCGCCATATCCTTCATCTGTAAAGGTTACCTTGTTTTTTATGGAATCATCTACTTCTATAGCATACCTATCTTTATTATAGAAGTCCATTGTATTAGGTTTAACAGTTATACCGTAAAGGAATTGGTAAAGGCCAAGGATAGATGTATTCGTAGATACAAAGTGGGTTGAATTATTCCACCCCTGGCCGATTACATTTGGCAAATACTTCGTCGCAACAGATTGTATCATCAGTTTATTCGTATCTAATAAAGTCAACTCCACATTGTTACTATCCCGTTCAATAAAAGGCATACCAAGTATAAAAACCTGCTTCGACCGATCCAGTATTTTTTCCCTGGCACCAATGACATTCTTTACGTTTAATGCCTCACCTCTCAGGACTTTTTTGATATTTTCGGAAGTCACCTGGTCCTGTTCCGTTGTAGCGATCACTTTACCCTCCGGATTAATCCAAACATAATATGGGATAAACATGTGCGGGAAATAATTATGTAGTATTTTATCGCCTATTACTGAGGGGATGACAACATGCTTATTCTTACGTAATTTTTCAAGAAAGGGACCAGCCAGGTATTGCCTCTGGGTCGTCACCGGCAAGAACTGGACTTTGCCCTCAAACACTTTCTGAAGTGAGTCGGTTTTAGGTAGCATGTAAACACAAGGGCTGCACCATGTTGCCCAAAAATCAAGGATTAGCAATTTGCCCTTGAAATCCGATAAGTTCGCCGTTGTCTTTTTATAATTAATAATGTTAGTAAGGGCGATGTCAGGAACCTGATCGCCGATGGAAAGCGGTTTTATCTGTGCCAAGCCACCGCGGGCGTCAAGGCAAATTAATATAGCAAGAATAATTGTATATCGAATTTTCATTTGTTTAATCTTAATTAGTTACGGTAATTGAATAATATTAACGGGCATTTTGTGGCATCCCTGTAAGCAGGATTTCATCAGGAGGAATGGGAAACACGTATTTTGGATCATTTGGTGCCAACACGTATTGCGTGCCATTTACGCTTCGAGTTAGTATCAACGCAAAGCGGCTTTCTTTATTTAAGCGTTTCAGATCATACCATCGAAGCCCACGATAAACAAGTTCCTTTCGTCTTTCTGAAAGAATTTTCCTCAAGGCATCGGTGCTATCGGTTGCCGTATATGGAATAAAAGTTCCTGTTTTCCATCTTTTGACCAGTAAGGTGTTTAAGTCTTCAAGAGCGGCTTGAACATTATCCTGACGGGCATAGCACTCGGCTCTAATCAGATAGAGTTCGTCGGTTGCCAACCCGCCAAAAAGCGAATTATCACCGGTATAAGAAGCATTCCAGGTCACGAGGCCTGAGGCATCTTTGAAATATATTACCTTTCGAAGGTCATTGTCACTATAGCTGTTATACAAGCCGTTATCTGCGATAAGTAGCGGTGCGTTATTATCAAATGCGGAATAGCTTGCTAATGCGTGATGATAGACTATTTCGGTATTAAAGCGTGATATCGGGTTAGTCGCAGACGGATCTAAACTATTATAATCAAGCAACCCGTTGTTTAATAACAAGGACTGATTTGCAAAAGCCAAAGCATTATCATATTGTCCACTATTAAGGTAAACACGGCTAAGCAGGGCATAAACGGCACACTTACCTGGCCTTGTTAGATAGGCAGGCAGTTCAGGAAGCAAGTCTTTAGCTTTCATCAGGTCACTTACGATTTGGTCGTAGCATTGCTGTACCGAAGCCCTTTCAGAAGTGACATCCACATCGGAAGTAAGGCGTAATGGTATTCCCAAGTCGCTTGTTGCGGTTTGCGGGTCATAAGCCTTGCTGAACTCCAGGATAAGATTAAAGAAATCATAGGCGCGGTAAAATAGTGCGGTGCCTTTTATATTTTTCCATGCTTCCTGACTTTGCAAATCCGTAGATATTTTTGAGAAGCCATCCAAAACGATGTTGGCGTACAAGATACGTTTGTAAGCATTGTTCCAATCGAAACTGGATTCCCCTGCAAAAATGTTAGTAGACCAAATATAAGCGTTGCGCTCCTGCACGTTTTGAAGGCCTTGCAGGTTATCCTCCAAAATAGTGAAGTCACCAGCTCCAACCTCGGGTAAGCTAGGCTGGTTGAGGTTAAAAAGATAGCTGGCCGTGTTGTTGTCGAGGATAGCCTGAAAATCCTGAACTGTTTCAGGTATTACCAGGGCTTTATCAGGCTTGGCATCAAGCCATGTTTTTTTACATGAAACCTGAATGAAAGCAAAAATAGTTATCAAAATGGCTGTATATATATGAGCGGTAAGTCGTGATTTTTTCATATTTATGTTATCAGGATGATTAAAAGTCAGCTTTAAGGCCTAATGAAAACGTTTTTTGGGCTGGCGTTCCGGTTGGATAATCCGGGTCGAGATTAAGCTTATTGGCTCGCCAGATTATTCCCAAATTATTCGCATAGGCATAGAGTTGCAGGTTTTGTACCGGCAACCATTTTAGCCGCTTTTGAGAAAGATCGTAGCTTAGGCTAACATCCTGTAAACGAATATTATCGCCTTTTTCCACTGTCGCCTCAGATAAATTGTAGAAAGTGTCCCGGTCAGGGTCAGCCGGATAAATCATTGATGGAACATTGCTAAGTGATTCATCCCCTGTTTTTTGCCACCTCGATGCAAATTCCCTGTTCCCGCCAATCCAGTTGCTGAATAGTCCATAATAGCTTAGCGAGCTCCTTCTGAAATAATAACTAAATCTGTAAGTAATGTTAACAGAAAGGCTTAGGTTTTTATAGCTGAACCTATTATTAAATCCTCCAAAGAATTGTGGTCTTGCTGATCCGTTGTAAACTAGCTCATTTGCTGAAAGTGGATTGTTTAGAGAAAAATAATCGGTACTAATACCTCCATTTAAATATCCCTGGGGATTTCCCGTTGCTGGATCAAGCCCCGCCCACTTATAACTCCAAAGGCCGTATACCGGTTTCCCTACTATTGGATAAATAGTTGGGTTAGACCCATCCGCCGATGTCAGCTGTGAAACGATAATCGGCGCTGTATATTTGGTAACCCGATCAGTCGCGTGGCTAAATATAAGTGAACTATTCCAGGAAAACATGCTGTTTACAATCCTTGAGTTAAGCTGAATGTCAATACCGTGTCCTTTCATATCAGCATAATTCCCCCTGAAGACGGTTTGTCCCGTGCTTGGCGCTACAGAGGCATCACCAATCAGGTCGGTACCATTCTTAAAAAAGTACTCTATGCTACCTGTAAGCACATCGTTCTTCAACGCAAAGTCGATCCCGAAATTTGCTATTCCAGCCTTCTCCCATTTTAAATTGGGGTTGCCTATATTACTTATATCGGCCTGAATAAGATTGGTATAATCACTATTGACCAGGTATCTGGAAGTTGTGACACCGGTAACATTCCGGTTTAAGTTTCCATTATAGCCATAGCTCGCCCTTAATTGCAGGGTAGGCAACCATGTGAGGTGATAAAACTTTTCATGGTCAATAGCCCATTTTCCCCCAGCCGACCATAAGGGGACGGATTTTTGATTTGTATTAACCCCAAAGTAATTAGAACCATCCACACGGCCACTTAATGATATGGTGTACTTATCGCTATATGTATATACGGCGTTGCCAAAATAAGAACGTACCCTGTCCAGCACACCGGTAACGCCCGCAAGGCTTGGGATTAGTGCAGTGCTGCTACCTGGGTTTATAGTGTAGGGTGTTGCAAAATTGACATTGGTAAATACAGCAGTGTTATCATTATAACCATATAGGCGTGCACTTGTGTTCCCATCGGTCTTTGTCTCATTTTGTTCTAATCCGCCAATCGCTGACAGGCTGTGTTTTTGCCATGAATGTGCATAATTAACCTGTCCACGAAGGTTGTACGCTGAAACTGTCGTTAGGGATTGGCCTAGGATACCTCCTAAAGGAATATTATAACCAACGACTTTGCCAGCGTTTAAAATTGAGTAACGGTTAATCAAGTTCCGTGTAAAGAACGTCTGTTGGCTTTCGAAGTCGCGGTAATTTGAAGTATAGTTCTCATATTGTAATTTACCCTCCACACTTAAGCCTTTCAATAGGGTATATTTAATTGCGGGGCTGAGCCTGATATCCTCATTTTTAGTCGTTTTATCAGACAGTCCTAAATCATTTAAAGGTGCATATGTCCAATCCAAGAATCCTTTCTCAGGCGCTGATTGTATATAACTGGTTCTGTATGATTTTACTATATTTAGGGGAGTACCGTTTACATCAGCCAGTTGCGCGTATGGATACACGCTGGAGTAAAGCCCACCGGTGTTAAGGCTACTTGCAGTATTATCCGTTTGCGTTTTGGACTTTATATAATTTATACCGGTAGTTACCTCCAGGTTTTTAATGGGTCTAAAAACCAATATAGAATTGACTGTTGTACGGTTATAATTATTGTATTTAAGGTTTTGCAGATTTTTGTCATATCCAGCGGATAAATAGTAATTTGTCTGCTGGCTGCCACCGCTCAAGTTTACGGCATACTGCTGTTTGATGGCATTACGGTAGAGATATTTAGACATATCATTCCTGATGTCATTTTTCCTCAATACATCAATTTGTCTTGTAGCCTCTATAACAGATAGGGTTCCTGCCCGTTGTAATGCTAGTATTTCGACTACAGGAGTTACCGGGCGGTACGTACTTGTGTTCCTCAGGTCAGCATTGTATTTTCCATTGCTGAACAGAAACTGCTCCATGTCTACAAAATCCGAAGGGGTCATCTGGGATGGATTGTATAAAAGGTCAGGTTTTTCGGCAACTGTTACATTAGAATTAAGTGTAACTTTTAAGGGTTGATTTAACCTGCCTTTTTTTGTCGTTAATACTACAACACCATTGCCTGCCCTAACTCCCCAAATGGAGGCAGCGGCTGCATCTTTTAAAATCGTGACCGATTCAATGTCATTTGGATTTATATTATTAATGTCCCCACTATAAGGAAAATTGTCTACAACAATTAATGGTTGATCATTAGCAAAAATTGTGCTTCTGCCACGGATATTTATATCCAAGCGGCCTGATTGCGTATTATTCGTATTTGAGTTAAAGAGCAAACCGTTAGTGATGCCATCTAATTTGCTGAGGACATCTGTAGCAACTCTGGATTCATACATACGCTTATTAGGCTGGGCAAAGGAACCGGTTGTTCTTTCTTTTGGGATTGTTTGGTAACCTGTTGAAACAACATTAACTGATTCTAATTCCGCAATGTTTGATCTTAGCACAATCCTAAGCTGACTTTCACTTATATCGCTAACTGGCACTTCAGTCGTAACATACCCAATATAGGTAACTACTAACACCGCATCTTCACTTACGCCTTTCATTTCAAATTCGCCATCATCATTAGCAGTCACGGCAACATTGGTTCCTTTTATCTTTATCACTGCCCCGGGTAAGGCCCGGCCTGCTGTGTCGGTAACACGTCCTTTTATATTTAATGGTATATTGAGAAAGCTTTTAATCTTTTGTTTTACGGTCGTTTCCCTGGGCTTTACGATTATCGTGTTATCTACAACTTCATAGGTTAAGGGTTGATTTGAAAAACAGCGGTCCAGTACATCTGTAAGTTCACCATCCTGAATGTTTATGCTGACAGGGTTTGTGTGTTTTAGCAGTTCGTCCTTGTAAAAAAAGCTGTAACCGCTTTGCTTTTCAATTTGCCGGAAAATCTTGCCCAGCGATGCATTTCGTTCGTTAAGGGTAATGGTTTGCGCATAAACGGAGGCAGACACTTTAAAACAGGCCAGAAAGATAAGAAGTAAAATAATCTTCATAATCAAGAGTGTTTTAATAAGCCGCCCCCGGTAGGAGTGCGTAAAAATTTGCATACTTTTGTTTAGTTAGGGTTAATAGTTAAATCGTTAGAAGGATTTTATCTGGTTCGCCAGAGTTGCCCAACGTTAGGCCGGTTAGTGTTGGAAGCACTCTCCGGCCCTTTTTTTATTGGGCACTTACACTTATTGCGGTTCCGTTTCTGTTACCACAATTGTGAGAATAAGCTATATGCTTTTATTAGTAGTACGCTCGTACATAAAAAAACACACAGCTATATTGAATAATAAAAATCAGGACTGTTTATGAACGGTATTCAACTTTAAAGGTGAGCGAACCTATTGTTTCCAATGCGCCGGAACTATTGGTTGAAGTTATTAGTGAATCTTGCGATACCACCCATTTATTCGAAGGATCAATTGGCTCCACGCCGACAGATAGGGTAATTGTCAGCTTCGCCCTAAAAGCCACGGAACATTGCGTGCCAAAATATTTTGCAGCATGGTCATTAATACCCGTAACATAAGTTGTCTGAGCGGCGGTTAATGAAAAATTATCCTTGATCCAGTCCTTAAAATCAGCTTCTACCAAATCTGCCTGTGCATTAAGCAGGCTTGTAGATAGAGCATATAATTCAGTTGTTTTGGCGGTTACCCCGGCTGGGGTGAATGGTTGTAATGGCATAATTCTGATTTTTAAAGTTGTGTTATAAGTATTTAAATTTGAGTAATGGGCATAGCATAGGCTTGCCACGGTTTTGTAGCTAAATTTTATAGATAATGGATGAATTGCTCCTGATGAATTTCAGAAAGCCTTCGCAGATGTTTTAGGTTGGTGAAGAGAGTGGCTTCATTTCGTGTTAGGGTTAATAGTAATTTGTTAGAAGGATTTTTTTTGCTCATTTTAGAGCCCCAATGCCGGGCCGGAACTATTGGAAGTAATCCCAGCCCTTATTGGGCATTAACTAAACTTGATCTTATTATTTGAGCATAGGCAATTTGGTTATTAGGGTTTTACAATTAGTTTATGATCTTCGATACTGGCATGTATACCGCTTGATGCCAGAATTTTTACAAGGCTCGATAGATTGGATTTGCGTGAAATACCACCCGTAAACAATTCATGGTTTACCTCGCCTTGGTAAATTACTTCTACATTGTACCACCTGCTGATGGTACGCATCATAGTTGGGATATCTGTATTTTTAAAATAAGTGCGGCCATTTTTCCAGGCTATGGTAGCATCCGTGTCAGCTTGCTGTACTTTTATATCCTGCTGCACTACAGCTTGCTGTCCCGGTTTAATGATCTTGTAGCTTTTTCCATTGCTGACTTTTACAGAGCCTTCCAATAATGTCGTACTCGTACCTGCTTCATTAGAGTATGCCATGATATTAAAATGCGTTCCCAATACCTCCACGGTCTGTTTTGCCGTTTTTACCCGAAAAGGCTGAACTTTATTACGGACAACTTCAAAATAGGCTTCACCTGTTAGTTCGACATCTCGCTTCTTAAGTGAGCTGAAAGAGGTAGGATACTTCAAAGACGAGGCGGCATTCAGCCAAACCTTGGTTCCGTCAGGAAGTACTACCTGGTATTCGCCACCTTTTGGTGTTTCAATGGTATTGTATTGAAGGGTAGCTGACTTACCTACGTTGGTATATATTACCTGTCCATCTGCTGTTTTGGAAATTGTGGTACCCGATTGTTTTGCAATAGAGCCATTCTTTATGCTATTCAAATCTACCTTACTGCCATCGCTAAGTGTAAGAGTGGCAACACTACCGCCCGGAGCGATGTCATTTCGATTTTTTACAACTACTTCATTTCCCTGCTTTTTTGACCGCATCACCAACATGAGCCCAACAAAGGACAGCCCCAATAGTATCATTGCGGCAATAGAAATGGCAGGGAGTAATTTTCTGATCCTGCTTACTGGTCTTGTCCTGCTAAAGATTTTCTTTTGCAGGCTGGAATCAATATCACCGATAAGACCCTCATGATCGTTAAGCATGTTTTCTTTAGATAACTCCTCGCTTATCAGTTCCATTAAGATACCCTTGTCCTCAGAAATATTAAAATGGTCAAGTAACTCATTTAACTCTTCTTCAGATATCTGACTTGTCAGGTACTTATCAAATAGGGCCCGAACACGCTCGTTTCTTTCCAAATCTCCTTTTATTGGTAATACGCTAATGAAAAGAAAAACTCACAGTGCAGTCAACAAAAAATTATATGATAAAAAAAAGATGTGTAACCGGCCCCGGCATTAGTAGACTTAATCAACAATTAATAAGCAATCCATCTTTGTTAATTAAAAATTAAATATATTTACACCTGTTTATTAGCAATTGCAATCGGGAGCATTTTTGGGGAAACGAGCCTGCCTTATGGCAGGCTCGTTATTTATATACATCCCGCAATTTCGGGATGGGCCCCTGTTATCCATAAAAAAATGTTAATTCCTCTGTAGATAAATTGACAAATAGCTAAATTTAAGTCGCTGTCTACATCGCAGGCATGAATTTCTTTAGGTATTTTAATAATCTTTTTTAGTTAAGTTAATTGGATGGGTATTTTTGGGAGATTTACTTATCCGCTACTCTTAAAAGCCCCTTCAGTGGGGATTTTATATTTTGATAAATTATCAAATTGACCGGACAATAGTTTATCCTGCGAACTTGATCTACAGAAAAGTTAATATAGCTGGTATTCATTTGTTTCATGGCTACCTCAAAGTTATAAGGTTAAATGCAAAAGAGGGCGGATGATCTATGGTTATTATAACAAATCAAAGCATCTTAAAATTTTATTGACAAATTGCGTATTGTACCGAAAGAGCTTACTTTTTTCGTAGATCGATATTTTTTCCCCTTTCAGGTATTCATCGATTAATTTTGCGAGGTCACTTTTAAGATGGTTGGCGATCTCAGACTTTGCCTTTAATTGTAAGGAAACCTCTTTGTACTGCGTTATGTAGCCCAGCCTGATACTAAATAATTCAGTAGCTAATGATTTGTATTCCTCCATTTTATTATTTTAAATTAAAGTAGTTAATCGCGCGCAATCACAGGGTATGTACAGCAATGGTTTATCAACAACATTATCAATCATTCTAAAATTTGACATCCCAAAAAACATTCAATGACGCTATATGTCTTTAAAACATTGAACGATAGAATTTTATGTAATTCTTAATTGCTGAAAAGTGTGGAAAAACCGTAAAAGAAAAATTTTCAGGCGTAGTACTTTTGTAGAATATACATTACAAAACACCTACATATGCCAGTTTTTACAAAATCGTCGTTACACTACACCTACAAGTGGCCAAAAGAAAGTTTTTCAGAACCGACATCTTTAGACGGCGATGTAATAGAGTTGGATAATGGCTACCACGTCCTGAATTTTATCAACGTATTTTTTGAAAAGAAAGGATTGACAAGTATGATAACTTTCGTAAGGTTAGAATTTATGCTCCATGAGAAGATCCCCCGTACATTGAAGGCACGTAAAGAAATTACCAGCTGGATCCTTAAGCATTGGAACCGCGAGTTTTATGGTTAAATTAGAGATGCAACAAATCTATTGCTTTTAAAATTCGGTTTAAGAAAATTGCATAGTGCTCCATTCACGCACAATAATGGGCCCTTGAAGGGGCTATTACAATTTTATTCACAAATCCCTACAAATAACAGACGCTATTAGTGCGACGGCAACACCCGAGCGGGACTGGCGTAAAAAATATTCCTTTAAAAACAGGTTGGCGCGGTGCATGTGGTTGTTGATCGTACCGGGTGTGATGTTTAATATGCGGCCTGCCTCTTCATAACTTTTTTCTTCCAGCTTGCAAAGTGTAAACACCTTTTGCTGTTGGGGTGATAAAAGACTAATTGCTTTATTAAGCGCGGCTTGGTTTTCCTTGCTGAATATCTGCTTTTCAATATGCTCATACGAGCTTACAGTCGCTGCTATCAGATGCTCGTGTAATTTTTTATCCCTGCTTATCTTGCGAAAAAAATCGTAAGACATATTTTGGGCTATCTTATATAGGAACGCGTTAAGCGGTTGGGTAGTGTCGATCCTGCCACGTTGTTCCCATACTTTGAGGAAAAGGTTTTGCAGGAGTTCTTCAGCTAGTTCACGCGATTTCAGCAGCCGAAGGGCGTTAGCGATCATCCTGGACTTATACAAGTGATAGATCTGTTCAAATGCCGCATGGTCACCTTCCTTTAATCTTTCGAGCAGGTACAGTTCATCATGTAAGGGCACTAATTTCATCCGATCAATATGTCAATAGTATTAAGCGATGGTTAAATATAATAAAATTTCAAAAAAAAGAGGCACTAACAGTTTGTTTGTGCCTCTTTTTAATTTATTTCCAATGCTTTACTGGTATGCGATGGTAAATTCAAGCTCGCCGATTACCTCATTAACCCCGCCGGTGCTGTAGGCTCCTTTAAGGCATTTTATAAAACGAAAGAATTTACTGCCGACAGTGCCGTCGCCACTCGTGCTAAGCTTGATGGAGTGGCGCTTGCGTACGCTGTCCGATGTTGCATTTGTCAATTCGGTAAGGAACGTGCCATTTAAACCTGAAAGGTAAGCAGCCTGGTCGGTGGTCAGGGTAAAGTTATCGTCTACCCAATCTTTAAACGAGCTTTGGATCAGGTTAGCCTGCGCGTTAAGTTGTGTTTGGTTAAGTGCATATAGCTCTGCTACTTTAGCTGCCATACCATCGGGAGTGAAAAGTTCTTGTGCCATAAGTGTAAATGTTGATGTAGTACAATAATACTTGTTTGGGCATGGATGTTCAATGGGTACTTTATTAATTGACAGTTTAATTATAATTGCTTTTAATGATAGTATTAAATTCGGCTTATCAAAGATGAAGCGCAAAGTGTAGTGGTTTGGAAATAAAATATAACGACGGATATTTTAGGTTGGTTCTTGCGGCGATAGCCGCACACATCATTGTTATGTACAATGTAGAAAAGGGTTTCTTTGAAGCGCTTTTTACCCTGTCTTATATTAGGGGATTTATCGGAAGCTGGGTTATTGCATTACTTCTTATCCAGTATGTACACTTTGTAACCCTGCGCCTTGATAAAAAGTACGACTGGCACGATAATACCTTACTGCGTTTTTTATGGCAAACGCTCCTTGCATTTGCAGCTCCTGCATTTTTGGCGTTCCTCTTGGCCGCTATGTTCTTTTGGATCTTTGACCGCAATATCTTTCACACCAGCTACCTAAGCCAGGATTACACCTTGGTGATCTTTATGATACTGGTCATCAACATTTATTACTTTGGGCTGCATTCCTTCCTTTTGCACCGGCAGGTCACCCGCAATGTAAACCGCGCGACAGAAAGCCCCTCCCGCGAAATACTTATTGTCGATACACCCACGCGCTCCATTCCCGTTAAACTGGATACCGTTGCCTATTTTTTCATTTTAGGTGGTACTGTATTCATGCGCACCTTTGATATGCCATCCCTTGGACAAAGCTACCAGATTGGCATTCCTTTAAAGAATTTGGAGGATATACTGGATAAAAGATTGTTTTTCCGTATCAACAGAAGGATGATTGTTAACTTTAATGCCTGTACTTCCTATAAACAGGGCAGAAACAAAACATTGGAGCTCATTGTAGCCCCGGTATTGTATGAAACCGGCACCAAAATACCTGCCGAGCATGAGCGGCTCACCCATGTCAGTGAAGACCGGGTAGTATCTTTTAAATTATGGATGGACCGATAAAGCAAGGTTTATAAATATTTGCATAGTGCGGCATACAATGGCTGTCCTGAACGCTGGTCAGCTGTTTTTACAACACAAAAACACCCAAAAAGGCGGTTGGCAAATGTGCCCAGTCCCCCAAATTACCACCTGAGTTCCCTCATAAGAATATTGGTTTCCACCTAACCGGGATTGAATCCCCTGAACTCCCAACGATAAAAACCGCGTTTTCAACGACTTTAAGGCGGTTTATGCTTTTGTTATTTCCAGTGGGCTTAATATTTCTTATGGAAATTTTAAAATGCATTATTTATGGAAACTACCAACACATCACCTGCTATGGTTTTATCCGATATACGCCAATATCCCTTAGAAGCCCTTGACCTGATGATCACAGTAACACTGAACCCGGCAAAATCAAATATCGCAGCTATTACCGCTGAGCAAGCCGAAACTATTTGCAACGAACTGGATATGGAAAAGAACAGACTCCAGCTCCTTATTAAAACCCAGGTCTTCAGTATGGCTAAAAGAAATGAAGTGGAACTGCTGGTCAAACGGTACCACGGGGAACTGGACAGTCTATTAGATCAGAGCCTGCAACACCGTAAAAACATCCCGGCCAAAAATGCGCACCTGCGCAGTATCTATACTACACTTACCGATTGCCTGGACAGCCTGCTCTTATTTATTGAAAACAGGTTTGCCACTTATCTTGGGATGGACGAGCGGGTACCGGCGACTTATTTGTCAACTGCTATTAAGGACGTCCGCAAGGCCTTGTATGTACTAAAAGGGAAAATCAATTTGCGGCCCGTGCTGCAACCCGTTGCCGGTGTGGTACTCAGAAGCCTTGACAACTTCAGCGCCCAGCCCAAAAGGCTTTACGAGCCGACCTTCCGGAAAGTCATTTACCATCGAGAGCTTGTCAGGGAGTTGCTTAAACTCAATTGGGATGCCGATACCGATGCCCTGGCACATGAACTTTGTGAACTCCTGATATGCATGAACTTTAACAGTAAAGCATTTATCAAGTTCCTTATTAAGACAATGGAGCGAAAAGTGAGCGAATGTGAAAATACGGTCGATAAGATAGATACATTGCTCTTTTGGCATAAGGCCTTTAACCAGCTGCACTCTAAACCTGGCCTGAAATACAATCCCAATTACCATGACCTGGAAACCGTAATAAGCAACTGGTTCATACAGGAAATCAGGTATTATGAGAAAAAACTTCAATGGTCTTCCGTAACTTTACAGGAACCTGAAGAAGATAAAAAGGCACCGAAGCAACAGAAAAAGGTATTGCAGAAAGTGCTGGTACAACTATCGTCTGACCAGGCGGGACTTATATTTCGGGCAGCGGATGAACTTCGGATCATCGTGGCACGTTCGCTCAGTGAGGTGTTCAGGTCCATTGCGCCGCACCTCTCAACGCCCTACAGTGAAACTGTGTCCTATGAGGGAATGAGGGTGCAATCATACGTTGCAGAACAGCGGGATAAGGAAATTGCTATTGAAACGCTGGAACGTATTATTGAAAGAATAAAAGAGTTTAACGTTAAATAAGATCAACTATGAAATCACTATCATTTTTTCTGCTACTGGCAGGGATACTGCTTACCGGATGCGGGTCAAAAGAATTATCCAAAGATGAAGCCATACAGCTTTTAAAGAAAGAGAAGGGTTATCCTCGTGCGATAGACCGCTCCATCTTTTGCAGGGATCAGGGCCATGCCAAAATGGTTTTTGCTGCCGGACTTGAAAAAAGCGGGATGGTTACCATCAACGAGGGACTTTCATTAAGGGACGTAATTGCGAAGGAGCCAATCATTAAATTCACGGACAAGGCAAAACCTTACCTGTTGCCGACAACTGAAGAAGACAGCAAGGACAAAATCCAACGCGTAAAACTTGCAGAGGAGGAAATCGTCGAGGTTACTTCTATTATATCTGACAAGGATAGTAAAACTGTCACTGTCAACTACACTACCCATTATTCAAACCTTACGCCTTTTGCTGTTTTGGCAACAACAAAACTCGATGTTACGACAAAGGAAAATACCGCCACTTTTGCCCTTTCTGATGAAAATGGATGGATATTGCAAAAGCGCAATTAGCGTTCTAAAAATGAATTATTGCAAAATAGTTTGCCGTTTCGTAGCTGTGCGAAACGGCAATATTTTAAGATTTGGAAGCTTGTGAGGCTGAGATATCGCTTTTTATCTTCTCACGGTGCTGCATACCCCATCGGGTCATTGACCCAACAACTTCTTCGAGTGTGCGGCTGTAAGGCAGTAATTCGTATTCAATGGTCACAGGATAACCTACTGCGACCTTCTTTATAATAAATCCGTTCATCTCCAACTCCTTTAATTCACTCGAAAGAACCCTGGCTGAGATACCTGTAACATGCCTTTGAAGTTCAGAAAAGCGTGTATTACCCCTCGCCATGGCAATGATGATCATTAGTTTCCACTTGCCGCCGATAGCATAAAGTGCATCACTGACAGCGGCCATTATTCTTACACACTCGTCTGTAAATTCCTTGTTTACCTGTGTTTGTTCATTGGTATCCATAAGTTATATCGTTTATATTATCAGCTAACCTTTAGGTAACTACTAATAAATTGTAAGCAAATATAACCTAATCTTGCAACATAAAAACAACCCTTGATAGCGAAAAGCCATCATTAAATAAAGAAGAAATTATGACACTGGAAGTTTTAAAGACCAAACAAGAATTAAGGGATCTGATCGATGATTATGCCTACTTGAGTGATGAGAAAAAGATCTCGGAAGTTATGGACCTGTTCACAACAGATATCAACTACAAAGTTTTTATGGGGGGCGTAATGGTAGCCGATGTTTCAGGGAGGGAGAATATGGAAAAGGATTTTAACGGCCATGCATCGCTTGTTAAAACCTATTTTACAATGAATGGGCAAAGCACGGTACAGATAGATGGAGATACTGCATCAGGTGTATCTTTTTCCCAAATTAAAATGATCAGGGATAATGGTGGAAAAGATGTATTGACTGATTACAGCGTCAGGTATGATGACAAGTATGTTTTCCAAAACGGGAAATGGCTAATCAGGGAACGCGTAGGCAACTTTATCATTGTAGAAGCGAGAACCCTTACCGTTTAATGTTCATTTAATCAAATGGATATAGTAACTCTTAAGGGGAACACATTTGTACATTAATGAGAATGCCCCAAGTTGGGGCATTCAAATGGCTATTTTTAAGTCATCACAAATTAATTAAAAGCACATTTTATTGTATCTATCCCTGCGAGGGGCGCAAAAGTAGTATAAAAGTTTATTGCTATTACATAAATTAACACCGTCATATAATTTGCTGTAGCCTTTCCTTGTAGAATTAACTTCCGTTGTTTCGAACAGTGCCACTAAGACCGCCACGGTGGAGTCTACTACGCATTACACGAACCTTAAGCTTTTCGCTGTTCTTGCAACAACAAAACTAGACGTACTTTAAAAGGAAAATAATGCCACATTTGCACTTTCCGATGAGAATGGATGGATCTTGCAGACAAAGCGCTAATGCCTATAAATTTTGCTTTGGAGGGATCTTATGGGTAATAATAGGATAATTGGGATAAGTATAGGAAGAATTTTCACAGAATAAGATGCCTTCGGCAGTGAGCTTTGCAAGCGGGTTATAGTCAGGGCCTTTCAGTTCAACAAAGTTCTCGGATTCCAGTTGTCTAACCACCATTAATAAATCATTATTTCCCTTTGTAAAGATATGTGCGCTCACAAGCACTTTGGTCAGAGAACAAAATTCCTCCCGGTGGAACTCATACAGTTCCTTTAGTATCAGGTCTGCTATCGTTAAACGCTCCACCGATGAATAATTTTACGGTTAACCACAAAAGTAGATAAATAGAGCTTTGGCAATTAAAAATGAGCCATGAAATACCAAAGGCAAAATGGTATTTGGCATATTAATAACGAAGTTGGGTAATAATAATGTGATAATGATACTCCCTGTACCATGGAAAAGGCTGGCTAGTTTTAAGCCAGCCTTTTTTTATTAAAAACACCGTGCCATTGGTTAATCGCACTAGGACGCTCTATTCTTCTTCCATTTTCCAGTTTCTCCTTACAAAGTATAGTAGGTCTTTTTTATTATTAATACTATCAACTGTCACATGATGGAGCAACCGTTCAATCCGATGTAAATTACCATCCGTAGCTTCAAATTTGTATTTATCAATAATATACAAGCAGAATGAAAGCACTTCATACCTATTCTGCTTGTTGACCGTAAGCGCATCTTTCTTAAATTCGGGATTTTCCTCTCCCAAATCATAACCAGAATAGCGTAGGTTATTTATAGCAAAGTCTCCCATTACTATTATTATTATTATTTGAAATTTTACTGTTGTGAATTCCGCTTTGTAAATATACACACGACAGTTAAACAGGCTTAGATTTTAGTAATAAACAGATGTTAAATTTTTGCAGGTGGTATTTACTAAATAGCGTATCCAGCGCCTCGCTCTGTTTTTTCTTTGTTAGGCCATTGTAAAATACTACGAGCAAAAATAGTCGAAAGTTTTTTTCTTACTTATCCGGCAGGTACTTCTCTAAATGTATTCCGTGTTTAAACGGCAAATGGCCTGTTATCATGAGTGTAATAGGATCATAGAGGATCTCGACATAAAAATTATCCAGGGCATATAAATGGTATATATACTTGCTACTACTATATAATGCAATGTGCACCCCTTTGTCAAAAACTATTTGGTAGCGGCTTTCTTCATCCAATATCAGAAATTCATATATTTTCATAAATAGGCGGCTCTATCGTAGGGTAGTGTAAAAGTAGCCAACAAAGAATAGCCGATTGCATCCGTTGAAGGATTTTTTTCAACTAAACTTCATATTTTTCATACCCATATAATTTTTTTTGCCCTTCAAACCCCCTGATTTTACTCGGGTTACAAGGGTTACAAAAGGGTTACAATAAAAAGTTGTAATTGCCCCGCTTTCCCTTACGCCCTTACTTTGCTCTCAGAAATCAGTTAAACAACCCGCTCTTAATGAATGGGTTGATTGTGAAACGATAAAAAATGAGCGCATATGTTTACCAACATTTCTTGGTCAGAGTACCTCGGTGGTGCAGCCATAGTATCAGGGATCTATTACTGCTTTGTCGGGATCAGGTATTATACCGGTGACCTTAAAAACCTGTTGTCAGGCAAAGTCAAAAAACAGGTTCAACCGGTATTCCCTACCGGCCATGCAACAATGATGGAACAGGAAAGAACCACGACCAGCCAATCGTATGAAAAGGCTGATGACGACGATGAATTTGCAGAGGTAGAGCACCTGATCGGCAGGCTCAATACCATCATCGCCGATGCCCCTAAAAGAAATGCTGATAAGCAGGAATTTAAAAAGTACCTGCATCTGGTTTTGGCTGAATACCCCAATGTCAGAAAATCACCATTACGCTCTTCGGTCAATGAACTGATCGTATCGGAGTGTGAAAAATATGGCGCTGTTACCCTCACAGAAAATGAGGTGGACCTATTGTGGGACGCAGATTAACAGCCCTAAAGCGGAGTGCGCTTCCCTGTCCAGCCCGGTGCGAAAGGCGAATGTGACAAGGATGAGTGGGCCCTGCGACGGCGAAGCCCTCCGCTTTTTTATCCTACCGGAATTCTTTAATACAAACTTTAAAACGTGTGAGTTATGAAATCGTGCAACAGGAAAACGAGAAAGTTCGCCCTGAAGGGGGCAGCTATGGCCTTTACCGTCATAGCCATTACCGCCATCACAGGCAGCGCTTTTGCGCAGGATGGCATTGAGGGCATTGAAGAAGCGAACCAAAAGGTGCGCAGTTATTTTGCCGCAGGCACTAACCTTATGTACGCCGTGGGCGCAATCCTTGGTCTGATCGGCGCTGTCAAGGTTTACCAAAAATGGAATGCGGGCGACCAGGATACCGGAAAGGTGGCAGCAGCCTGGTTTGGCAGCTGTATCTTTTTAGTGGTGGTTGCCACAGTGATCCAATCTTTCTTCGGCATCTCTTAAAAAAATCAACTATGCAAAGCCAGCTAAAAGAAAAGTTGTGGGCATACATCGTGCACAACAACCCTGATTTGATGATAACCCTCCAGGAGGATTATTCGGTTACCAAATACCTCGAAGAGAAAATCAGCAATATCCTGCCCATGGCTGAAGCCTTCCTCGCTGAGGGCAAGCCACAGTACGCCATTGAGGAACTGTGCCTGAATGCAATGACCGAAGGATTGAAACCCTCAAAGTTCCTGTACATCCGCTCGGTCATCGAAGAAGAATTCCCGGATGATTTTGAGCGGCTTAAGGAAAATGGCGTGCTGACCCACGAGGTAGTCAACCTCATAGCGGTGTGCAAAGAGGTTTTTGAGGCTTTTGATTTTAAGGAAGAGAACCAGGACAACCGCCATCTGCGGTATGCCGTGATCGCGCAGGTACACGACTACCTGCTATCAAGCCAGTAGAAGAGAGTAAATGAAAATGCAGGGTTATGGCTTATAATGTTTCCCATAAACTAGAAGGTAATATCCGCGCGGTCAAGATCGCCATGAATTACCAAAAAGGCCTGCCGGTATCCGCTGAGGATGTGGGCACCTTGCATGGGTATGCCGGTTTTGGGGGCATTAAAGCCATCCTGTATCCTTATGGCAGCACCGATGACTGGAAGGCGAATGGAGCGACTAAAGAAGATTTGAAGCTGCATACCGAAATGATGCGGCTGCATGACCTTCTAAAAGAGAACTACAGAGCGCAAGAGTACAAAGAGATCATTGCATCGCTCAGGAATAGTGTGCTGACTGCTTTCTATACTCCGGAAGTGGTGCCGAAGGTGGTGTATGAAGTGCTCAAGCAACAAGGCATAGCACCTAAGAGGTTGTATGAACCCTCAGCGGGTTCAGGGGTATTTATTAGTGAGGCGGTAAAGGCATTCCCAAATGTAGAGCAAATCACTGCCGTCGAGAAAGATAAACTCACCGGACTGGTGCTCTCGGCAGTCAACAGTAAATTGCCAGTGCCTGCCACTACCCAAATTTCAGGCTTCGAGGAGGCTCCTGTGAAAGACAACGGTACTCACGATCTTGTCGTAAGCAACATCCCGTTTGGAAACTTTTCTGTATTTGACCCGGCGTACCCTGACAAAGACCTCTCAGGTAAGATCCACAATTATTTTTTTGCCAAGGGGTTGGACAAGCTGGCCGATGGCGGGCTCTTGGCATACCTGACCACAGACGCTTTTTTAAACAGCCCTTCCAACCAGGGGGCAAGGCAATACCTTTTTGAAAGGGCAGATTTTGTAGGTATGGCGGTAATGCCCGATAACCTAATGAAGGAAACAGGGAATACGGAAGCGCCCAGCCATTTATTGATCGTTCAAAAAAATAGCGGTAAAGAGAAATTAAGCTGGGAAGAAGACTTCCTGAACACTGTTGAGGAACGTGAAAATGAATTTGGCCGCTATCCTAAGAATTATTTTATCGCTATAAGCGAGCACGACGTCGTTATCGGCAACAGGCAAATGGCGGGTACTAACCAGTATGGGCGTGCTACAGAAGTGATATGGCAGGATGGCCCAATGGAAGGTATTGCCGCTGTTTTAAAGGCAAGCCTTGATAATCAGTTCCAAAACCGTTTCAACAAGGAACGGTTCTTACTGGCGCAGGGCTATAAACCGGAATTGCCAAAGGAGGAAATTAAAAAGCTGACCTACCTGCCGATGCCGGAGAGCAAATCGCCTACGGAGTCGGTACAACTGGGGCTGTTTGATACAGCGCCTGCGGAAAGCATTAACAGGGCACTGGCCTATGTGAACCCGATGGATGAAGGGGTTGTACAGAAAAACACCGCCCGCATTATCAGTACCATAAGGACAACGGATAATCCCTTGCATGAGAACGTGGTGCTCTTAACGGCAAAGCAGCAAAAGACCAATCGTTTCCTGTACAAGCTCTATTCCAATGTAAGAGAGATCGATGGCCTTTCAGCCGATTGGATGGATGCAAGGCTGCTCGGCCACGAGCTTAGCATACTTTCAAGCCGGTTACGAAATTTCGGACATACCTACAGGTATGATGGCGACCGCACACTGGAGGGCATGTTCAGCCTGGAACGTAAGGAGATCACCCCTTTTGAAGCACTAAAACCTTTTTACAAAGAAGGCACCCTGGTGCTGCACTTAGGGCAGGTTGGTACGATCAAAGAACCTGATGCAGAATTTAAGCAGGCAGTATTCCAGCCGCTTAGCCTGCCGGGCAATACTGTTTTCTATGAGCGGTATACCACCTTGCGCGACAGTTACCTTGAACTTTCCGCCAGGGAAATAAGTGGTGAGGCTATTCCGGCGAACGACCGCGCGTCGCTGAGCGCCTTGTATGATGAATTTACGGCGCGTTATGGACTGCTTAACCTTGCCGCTAACCGAAAGCGCATATTGGAAGATACCGCCTTTGGGCTTGTGACGCTATCCTCATTGGAGCGCAAAGAAGGGGAACGTTTTGTCAAATCGGATATCCTTACCGGTTCTGTTCAAAAGGCCAAGGAACGCTTTGTAACGGAAGACCCTGTAGAAGCGCTGGCGCATAGCCTAAACGATACAGGCAAAGTGGACCTTGATTTCATACAGGCTGCTATGGGAATCAGCGAGGCTGAGGCGATCAACAGGCTTGGGAACCACATTTATCTCAGTGCTGCAAATGATTCGTGGGAGACGGAAGATAAATACCTGAGTGGAAATGTGGTGGAGAAACTTGAGCAGGCAAAAATTAAATCGGAGGCTGAGCCCTCGAACCCGCAGTACGAGCGAAGCATGCAGGCACTGGAAAAAGTACAGCCGGAGCGAATCCCTTTTGAATTACTCGATTTTAATCTTGGGGAGCGCTGGATACCCACTGATTACTACCAGCGGTTTGCAACTGAACTTTTTGAGCAGGACACCTCCATTAACTACTTCCCGTCGCTGGATACTTTCAAAGTAACGACTGGGCATAATACTAAAGTAGACAGGGAATTCTCAGTCACTCCTAAGAACGGGCGTATTACCTATGGCTATACCATACTGGAACATGCCCTGGAAAACACGACTCCCTTCTTTACCTATGAGGTGTCTCTTGCTGGTGGGAAAACGGCCCGTTTGCCTGATAATGATGCCATCCAATTGGCACACCAAAAAATCGAACAGATCCGCGATGGCTTTGTGAACTGGCTGAAAGAACTGCCGGCAGACGAAAAGAAGCACATTGAGAATCTTTACAATGACACGTTCAATTGTTATGTGCTTCGGGAATATGACGGCAGCCACCTGAATTTTCCGGGGTTGGACAAAAAAGCCCTCGGTATTGATGATCTCTACAGCTCTCAAAAGAATGCGGCGTGGCGTATTATCCAGAATCGTGGGGCACTCGTTGACCATGAAGTAGGGCTTGGAAAAACCCTCACAATGATTGTAGCTGCGCAGGAGATGAAAAGGCTGAAGACCATCCATAAGCCGATGATCATTGCCTTAAAGGCCAACGTAGACCAAATTGCTGAAACGTATCGCAAAGCTTATCCGGCGGCTAAGATACTGGCTCCGGGCCAAAATGATTTTACGCCTTCAGAGCGCGTCCGGTTATTGCATGAGATCAAAAATAATAACTGGGATTGTATCATCCTGACCCATGACCAGTTCGGTAAGATACCGCAGTCACCGGAGGTACAAAAGTCGATACTACAAAGCGAGTTGGAAAACATTGACCTTGACCTGGATACCTTAAAAGATCTTGGCGGGGATATCTCCAAAAAAATGCTGAAAGGGCTTGAAATACGAAAGAACAACCTGGAAGGCAAATTAAAAGGGCTGTTAAAAGATATTGAGGAAAAAAAAGATACAGGCATCAACTTTAAAGATATGGGCATCGACCACCTGTTCGTGGATGAGAGCCATAAATTTAAGAACCTGACCTTTACCACAAGGCATAACCGTGTAGCGGGATTGGGCAATATGGAAGGAAGCCAAAAGGCGCTGAACATGCTTTTTGCCGTTCGGACCTTACAGGAAAAATTCGATGCTGACCTGTGTGTTACCTTTTTATCGGGCACACCCATATCCAACAGCCTGACGGAAATGTACCTGATCTTCAAGTACCAAAGGCCAAGGGAACTGGCACGCCAGAAGATTGAAAACTTTGATGCCTGGGCAGCGGTGTTCGCTAAAAAAACGACGGATTTTGAGTTCAGCGTATCCAATGAGATTGTAGCCAAAGAACGGTTCCGACATTTTATTAAAGTACCGGAACTGGCAATGTTCTATAATGAGATCACCGATTATAAGACCGCCAAGCACATTAACCTTGACAAGCCTGAATTGCAGGAAACACTGGTAAATATAAAACCGAGTGAGCAGCAGCAGGAGTTTATCAAAAACCTGATGGCTTTTGCCAAAACGGGTAATGCAGAATTAATTGGCCGCGCGAAGCTGACACCAAAAGAAGACTTAGGGCGAATGCTCATCGCTACCAACTATGCTAAGAAAATGGCGGCTGACCTTAGGCTTATTGATGAGCGCAGGTACGGCGACCATCCCGATAATAAGGTCAACACAGCGGCCAGGAACATTGCCCGGATTTTTGAGGAAAGCACAAAGCATAAGGGAACGCAGATAGTCTTTTCGGATATCGGTACACCAAAGCCTGCGGGCTTTAATATGTATGATGCCCTGAAGGAAAAACTGGTACGGGACTTTAATATTCCGGCTAATCAGATCACCTACATCCATGACTGGACGGACAAGCGCAAGCCGGAGCTCTTTAGAAAGATGAACCGGGGTGAGATCCGTATCCTCTTGGGCAGTACGGAAAAAGCAGGAACCGGCCTTAATGTGCAGGAGCGTGTGGTTGCGATGCACCACCTGGATATCCCATGGCGGCCTTCCGACCTTGGGCAGCGCAACGGGCGCGGCGGCAGGCAGGGCAACAAAGTGGCAAAGGAACACTATGATAACAAGGTGCAGAATTTCATCTACGCCACCGAACAGTCACTTGACAATTACAAGTTCAACCTGCTCAAAAACAAGGAAACCTTCATCGCGCAGATGAAAAACTGTGAACTGAATGTACGTACCATAGACGAGGGTTCCATTGATGAGAAGAGCGGCATGAACTTCTCTGAATACATCGCCATCCTCTCAGGGGATACTTCGCTTTTAGAGAAAAGCAAGCTGGAGAAAAAGGTTGCCGTTATGGAGAGCCTTAAAACAGTACACTTCCGTGAGGTAAGCCGCAATCGCTACGGGCTGGAGAACATGCAGAATGAGCGGCATAGCACGAGCGCCACATTGGAAAAGCTGACGGGCGATGCTGAAGTTTATAGAAGCAGGCTTCAGTTTACGGATGATGGCGCTAAGGCAAATCCTATCCAGCTGAGCGGGCTTAAGAGCGCTGATGCCGAGGTAATCGGCAAGCACATCATCGGCCTTTACAGGGATTGGCTACCACCTGCCGGGGGGCAGGAACAAAAGATCGGTAGCCTGTATGGCTTTGACCTGTATATTAAAAGGAAGCAGGAAACCTATGAAGTAAATGGCAGCTATGAGTACCGCTATTCCAATAGCTTTTTCGCCCAAAGGGAGGCAGAGGGCATCCGGTACACCTTCAATGATGGCCTGCCCAATATTGATAATCCCAAACTGGCAGCCAGGCATTTTTTAAATGCTATTGACCGTGTGGAAAGCCTTAAAGATAAGTACCAAGGGAAATTAAACGAGCTCGACAGGGAAATACCCAAGGTGGAAAAGCTGCTGCAAAAGCCTTTTGCACAGGAAAAAGAACTGGAGCAGATGAAAAGTGAATTGGCGGGGCTGGAAAGGCAGATCAGTATAAAGATACAGGAAAACCAGCTTAAGCAGGCGCAGGAGCATTTGGGTGAAGCGGTAATTGAAAATGATGTGACCATAGTTCAAATCCCAAATGCTACCACTCAGGCGGCAGCCCGTGGCCCGACGGCAGGGGAAGTTTCAGAAAAGCAGGAGCCGGAACGAATCAAAAGCAGGATGCGATTATAAAAACTAAAAAAAGTAAATCATGGCAAACAGTGTCTATCAGATCAACAAAGGGATAAATGCCTCAATAGAATTTAAGGGGCTCAAAGCACAATACATCTGGTATTTGGGCGGTGGTGTAGTAGCCCTTATGATCGTCTTTGCGGCAATGTACCTAATCGGGCTGCCATCCTTTGTCTGCATCGGGATCATCCTTTTAGCCGGGACGGGATTGGTTATGAAGGTGTATGGCATGAGCAATAAGTACGGCGAACACGGCCTGATGAAAGCGCTTGCCCGAAAACAGGTGCCCAAGGTGCTGCGCTCACGCAGCAGGGTCATTTTTATAACGGGTAAGGAACAGAAATAATAACAAGGTAAATAATAGTGAGATGGAAAAATTGCTGGATGAATTATTACCGATCATGGATGTGCAGCACGACTGCATCCTGAGTAAGATGGGCGATGTGACTGTCGTCTTTAAAGCGGACCTGCCCGAGATATTTACGCTCTCGGATCAGGAATATGAAGCCTTTCACCAGGGGTGGGTTAAGGCCATAAAGGTGCTTCCAAAATACAGCGTACTGCACAAGCAGGATTGGTTTTTGGACAGCAGTTACCGCCCCGACTTTACAAAGGACGATACCAGCTTTTTGAGCCGCAGCAGCGAGCGTTTCTTTAATGAGCGCCCATACCTGGCGCACAGCTGCTATATCATGCTAACCAAAAAGCCGGAGAACAGGAAAACAGCAACATCGCTGTTTTCAAGCCTTTTAAAAAGGAGCATCGTGCCGGAAGAAACCCTGAAGCCGCAACCCTTGCAGGACTTTTTGGGTAGCACGGGACAGTTTAAGCGTATTATTGAAGACAGCGGTTTTGTGAAGCTGACACGCTTAACTGAGAATGAGCTAAGGAGCCACAGCCGCAGGCTTGGGCTGATCGAACAGTATTGCTACCTTTCGGAGAAGAACGACAGTTTCCTGATCAATGATATCAGCTTTGACCAGGGGTTGCAGGTTGGCGATAAGCATTGCCAGCTCTACACATTAGCCGATGCGCAGGATTTGCCGTCCTTATGTGGCAGCCGCATCAATTATGATAAGTATTCGACCGATAAGACCAAGTTCAGCGTAGGTTTTGCCAGCACGCTTGGGCAGCTACTGTCCTGCAACCACATCTATAACCAATACATTTTTATAGAAGATGCCCAAAAGACCATCCAAAAGCTGGAAAGCAAACGCCTGCGTTTACAGTCACTCTCGGCCTACAGCCGTGAGAACATGATTGCCCGCGATGCGACCAATGATTTTCTGAACGAGGCCATTGGGCAGCAACGCCTTCCGGTCAAGGCGCATTTTAATGTATTGGTATGGACCAATAATAAAGAAGTGCTAAAAGACCTGAAAAACAAAGTGTCTTCGGCGCTGGCCCAAATGGACGCGGTTGCCAAGCAGGAAACCGTCGGCGCCCCGCAGATCTTCTGGGCGGGCATCCCCGGTAATGCTGCCGACTTCCCGATGAACGACACCTTCGATACGTTTGCTGAACAGGCGACCTGCTTTTTGAATTTAGAAACAGGCTACCGCACCTCGCTCAGCCCTGTGGGCATCCGTATGGGCGACCGGTTGACCGGCAAGCCAGTCCATGTGGATATCAGCGATGAACCTATGACAATGGGCATTTGCACTAACAGGAACAAGTTCATTTTAGGGCCTTCGGGCAGCGGCAAGTCCTTTTTTACAAACCACATGGTACGCAGCTACTATGAGCAAGGGACGCATGTAGTCCTGGTGGATGTCGGTCACAGTTACAAGGGGCTGTGCGATATGGTGCGTGGTTATTATTTTACCTATAGCGAGAAGAACCCTATCCGGTTCAACCCCTTTTTCATCGGTGCGGGCGACAGCCTGGATACCGAAAAGAAGGAAAGCATTAAAACCCTGCTTCTTGCCTTATGGAAAAAGGATGATGAGAATTTTAAGCGCAGTGAATACGTCGCGCTGTCCAATGCCATCAGCGGCTATTATGATCACCTGGGTAGAAATGCTACTGTCTTTGCAGGCTTTGATAGCTTTTATGAGTTCCTGCGGGATGAGTACACCAAAGTCCTTACTGGTGACCGGGTAAAGGAAAAGGATTTTGATATTGATAATTTCCTGTATGTGCTCAGGCCGTATTACAAGGGCGGTGAATTTGATTACCTGCTCAATGCCACCGAGAACCTGAACCTTTTGCAGGAACGCTTCATAGTCTTTGAGCTGGATGAGATAAAGGAGCACCCGATCCTCTTCCCGGTAGTGACCATCATTATCATGGAAGTCTTCATTAACAAGATGCGCAAACTCAAAGGCATCCGTAAAATGATCTTAATTGAAGAGGCCTGGAAAGCGCTGATGAAGGAGGGCTTCGCGGAGTACATAAAATATTTGTTTAAGACCGTAAGGAAATTCTTCGGGGAGGCCATTGTCGTGACCCAGGAAGTGGAAGACATTATTTCCTCTCCGGTGGTAAAGCAGGCCATCATTAATAACAGCGATTGCAAGATCCTGCTGGACCAATCAAAGTACCAAAACAAGTTCGACCAGATACAGGAGCTGCTGGGCCTGACTGATAAGGAAAAAGCCCTGGTGCTTTCGGTCAACAAGGCAAATGACCCCACTAAAAAATACAAGGAAGTATTCATCAGCCTTGGCGGGATGCTCTCGCGGGTGTACCGCACCGAAGTCAGCCTTGAGGAATACATAGCCTACACTACTGAGCAGACCGAAAAAGTAAAGCTTATGGAATATACGGCCCAATTTGGCGGCGACATTCAAAAAGGCATCATGGCAATGGCCGAAGCAGTACGAAGTAAAACCTAAAAATTACAGATGATGAAAGAGCAAAGTTTATGGCGCAAGATCCAAAGCGTTCTGCTGATAGCCAGAGCGTATTCGCGCCAGCACGCCCAGAGCCTCGCAGCGCTGGAAGAAGTGTATATCAAACACTGCCCTAAACAGGATTGCCGGGAAGAGACAACATCCACGTTAAGTATTAGCCGCTTTGGCAGCGTGTTCAAAGTTCATCAAAAGTCCTACCTGTATGAGGAGCTGGTGAAAGAAGAAACATGGATGGCGACTTACGGCTGGCAGTCCAGCGGGCATCTGATTGAAATTGGGGGTGACCGGTACCTTATTTTCGATCCCCTGCACAAGGTAGCCTATCTTGAAGACAGTAGCGATTTGAAAAGCACAACACTCAATTTCTATAACCAAATATAGTACAGCCATGAAAGGATATATAAAAATAGTACTCCTGGCTCTGTGCATCTGGTTGGCGGTGCCAGCGCAGAAGGCACAGGCGCAGATACCGGGGCTTGACCTGATCACGGGGGCGGTAAAAAGGGTTGTAAAGGCAATGGACCTTAAAATACAGCGGATGCAGAACAAGACCATCTGGCTGCAAAATGCGCAGAAGACCTTAGAGAATGCACTCTCAAAGTTGAAGCTTGATGAGATCGCCGACTGGACCGAAAAGCAGAAAGAACAGTACGCCAAATACTACGAGGAGCTGGCAAAGGTAAAAGCCATCATCAGTTACTACCAGCGCATCCGCGACATTACCCAAAAGCAGATACGCCTGGTCAATGAATATAACAGGGCATGGAACATCCTGAGGCAGGACAGCCATTTTACAAGTCAGGAAATTGATTACATGGCACGAGTTTATACGGGGATATTAGAAGAAAGCATGAAAAATATCGACCAGATAACCCTGGTAGTGGAATCGTTCGCTACTACGATGAGCGATGCCAAGCGCTTAGAGATAATTAACGAGGCCGCCGACCGTGTGGATGAGAACTACAGCGACCTTACCCTCTTTAACAGCCAGAATGCAATACTGAGCTTGCAACGCTCGAAAGATGCCAGTGAAGCCCAGGTAGTAAAGAAGATTTACGGTTTACCCTAAAGCAAATAGTTATGGCAGCATTTACAGCTCATGATCTTGCTACACTATTTGAAGATAAAGGTTACACCGGGCTCACGCAGTTCTATTCTCCCTCATTTGAGTTCACCGATAGCCTTAAGGCCGGTTTGGAGCGGGTTCAAAAGGAATTTGCCGGTCAGGCCAGCCCCAATATGTTCAGTTTGTCTTCCTATCCGGTATGGGAGCAGCAAGGAAGTCCTTACGTATCCAGCTATGTTTCATGCAGCTATAAAGACGAACAATTCAGCATCAGGCTTTTAGACCTCGGTTATAACAGGGGCACCTATAATGGGGAACTATCCCGACAACTGCTAAAGGCACCTGCGGCCGAAGATATTCCCGATAAACAGCATTTGAGCGAAACGCTCAATAATTTAACGGGAGTTGGTACCGAATTAAAGAGAAGAAACAATAAAAAGCATAAGTTATGAAAGCATTTTTGTTTACATGTATTGCCGTGATGACTCTTGATGTTGCCCACGGCCAAACCTGGAGCGAATGGTTCAGCCAGAACAGTACCCAAAAGAAATACCTGCTGCAACAGATCGCCGCCCTGAAGGTATATACGGAATATGCCCAAAAGGGCTACAAGATCGCCAAAGAAGGCCTTACTACCATTGGCGATTTCACGGGCGGTGAGTTTAACCTGCACGGGGTGTTTATTAATTCACTTAAAATTGTCAACCCCGAGGTAAGGAACTATGCGAAAGTCGCCGATATCATCGCCCTACAGGTAAAGATCGTTCAGGACTATAACAGGACACGCAGCTCGCTAACGGCGAGCGATACCTTTCATGGCGATGAACTGGATTACATTAACCGCGCCTTTGGCAGGATGCTCGATGACAGCGAAGCCGTCCTTGATGAGCTTATCGCGGTCACAACCGACAATCAATTGGAGATGAAGGACGATGAGCGCATGGCACGTATTGATGCCCTCTACCTGGCGATGCAAGATAACTACCGATTCTGCAAGGGCTTTGGGAATGAGGCAAAAGCAATGGCGGTAGCAAGGATGAGGGAAAAGAACGATGCTTTAACCGGCCGCGCAATCCAAGGTATTCAAAACCCACAGCCATGAAAAAGACACTATTGATCATATTGTTTGCGCTATTGGGAATAGCGCCGATACAAAGGGCATCTGCCCAATCACAGGAGGTACAGCAACTGCTGCTCAATATCGAAAAGCTCACCCAGTTCAAGGCCATCCTTTCCGATATGAAAAAAGGCTACCAGATACTAAGCGGCGGTTACAATACCATTAAAGACATATCACAGGGGAATTTCAGCTTGCATAAAACTTTTCTCGATGGGCTGATGCAGGTAAGCCCAACAGTGAGGAATTACCGCAAGGTAGCAGAGATCATCGACTACCAGGTAACCCTGGTCAGGGAATACCGCTCGGCTTACGACCGCTTCAGGCAGGGAGATACCTTTAACAGTGAGGAAATTGGTTATATCGCCGGTGTCTACGATAACCTTTTTAAAAAAAGCCTTCGTAACCTGGATGAATTGCTGCTGGTTGTCACTGCCGGGCAGGCAAGGATGAGCGACGATGAGCGCCTTGCAGCTATCGACCGCATCCATTTTGAGATGCAGGACAAGTTAATGTTCCTGCGCAGCTTCAATAATAACACTTCGGTGCTGGCACTTGGGCGGGCAAAAGAGCACAACGATGCACTGACGGTTAAAAAACTACATGGTATAAACGAATAAACACCAGCATTATGATACACTTTAAAAAAGCTGCCTTACCGGCAGCAATAGCATTGCTATTGCCTTTTTTAGGGCATGCGCAGACAATGGCAGAGGAGATCGGTGGCATGCACGGGGTACTGGAACAGCTCTATGATGAGATGATCCCCCTTTGCAGCCAGCTCATCTCTACCGGGCAGGGGCTGGCGGGTTTTGCCGCGATGTGGTACATCGCCTCAAGGGTATGGAGGCACCTGGCCAGCGCCGAACCCATTGATTTCTATCCGCTCTTCCGTCCCTTTGTGCTTGGATTCTGTGTTTTGATGTTCCCTTCAGTACTTGGGCTTATCAACGGGGTAATGAAACCGACCGTTACAGCTACGGCAGCTATGGTAGAAGGTTCCAATGAGGCCATTGCCCGTTTACTGGCTGAAAAAGAAGAGGCCATCCAAGAGACCGATACATGGAAAATGTATGTAGGTGCGGACGGTGATGGCGACCGTGACCGCTGGTATAAATACACCCATGACGATGCCGACCCTGCGGGGGAAGGGATACTGGAGGGCATCGGAAACGATGTGCGCTTTGCAATGGCAAAAATGTCGTATAGCTTCCGCAATTCGGTAAAGGAGTGGATGAGCGAGGTCTTGCAGGTACTCTTTCAGGCGGCTGCTCTTTGCGTCGATACCCTGCGAACTTTCCAGCTTATCGTCATGGCAATACTCGGCCCGCTTGTCTTTGGCCTTGCAGTCTTCGATGGCTTTCAGCACACGCTCACGGCATGGCTTGCACGGTACATTAATATCTTCCTGTGGCTACCTGTTGCCAATATCTTCGGAGCCATCATAGGCCGCGTACAGGAAAAAATGCTGGAGATTGACCTCTCACAGATCCAGCAGGAAGGCGATACGTTTTTTAGCCGGACCGATGTGGCCTACCTCATCTTTATGATCATCGGCATTATCGGATATTTTACAGTTCCATCCGTTGCCAATTACATCGTCCACGCAGGCGGTGGCGGTGCCTTGCAGCAAAAGACCACGATGATTTTTAATTCTTCCTCGCAATCTACTGTGCAGAGTGCCAGCACCGCCTCACAAATGGCTGGCGGGGCAGTAATGGATGGTGCCAAGGCGATCTATAACAAAGTATCGGGTAGCAGCCCGGATGCTTCCGATAGCCACATGGGGAGCAAATTAAAAGGCAATTCTTAAAGAAAGGAGAAATCATGTTCACGAAAATGAAAAATATTGACTCGACCGCAAGGCACTTAAAAGCCTTCAGCATTGTGGTTGTAGTAAGCTGCTGTGTGATCTGCTGCTTTGCCCTTTGGAAAAGTTTCAGCCTGGTGGCAGAGATGCAATCCAAGGTCTACATACTGGCTAATGGTAAAGCACTTGAAGCGTATGCCTCTGGCAGGAAAGATAATATACCCGTTGAAGCAAAAGACCACGTTAAGGCGTTCCACCAGCTATTTTTTACCCTCGACCCCGATGATAAGGCAATTGCATCGAGCATTGCAAAAGCACTTTACCTGGCAGATGCCAGTGCCAAGCGGGCGTATGACGACCTGAAGGAGAACGGCTATTATGCCGGGCTGATCTCAGGGAATGTAAACCAGACTATAACGGTGGACAGTGTTTCGGTCGATATCAACGAATACCCTTACAGGTTCAGATGCTACGCCACCCAAAATATTACGCGGCCAACAAGCATCACACAGCGCAGCCTTGTAACCGAAGGTGCGCTGCGTAATGTATCGCGCAGCGATAATAACCCGCATGGCTTTCTGATCGAGCGTTGGAATATCATTGAGAACCGTGACCTGAAAACCACCGCAAGGCATTAACAACACAATAATGAAACTATTTAAAAGTAAAAAAGGGAACACCGATGAACCTTCTAAAGGCATCATTGCAGAAAAGCTTATTACCATCTACAACAAGCTGCAATCGGGCTGGGCCGGGTGGATGTCCCAGCGCACGAGTGCCTTGTCAAAGAGGGATTGGGTGATCTCGCTGGCCTGCTTCGTGCTTTTGATGGGTGGCTACAGCACTTATCTCGTGATAAGCGGCTTTACCAGTACAAGCGCGGTCATCTCTAATAATGTAAGCAACATCCGTAAGCCAGCCTATACAGGCCAGATGGAGGAAACGCAAAATGCAGGCGCTCCGCTATCGGATGCTGAACATGCCCGTATCGTAGGGTTCCGAAAATACATGGACAGCTTACAGGCTGACCCTTCGGGTAAAAAGGTTTACGACAGCATCCTGCAAAAACGCCCAGGCCTTATGGACAGCCTTAGCCAGATTGAAAACTACTATCAACAATTTAAAAATAAACGATCATGGAAAACAAAGAAATAACACCAAAAATGCAGCGTCAGCGCAAATTCATGCTGGCCCTGCCGGTACTTGTGCTGCCATTTTTAACCCTGATTTTCTGGGCGCTTGGTGGTGGAAAGATGGAAGCGGCGGACGCTAAGGCTGCTGTTAAGGCAGGCTTCAACCTGAACCTGCCCGATGCCAACCTGAAAGAGGATAAGGCGATGGACAAGATGAGCTACTATGATATGGCAATGCAGGATTCCACCAAACTCAAAGCACAGGAGAAAATTGACCCGAATTTTAAAAAGATGGAAGGAACTGCGATGGTAGGAAATCCATACGGTGCTGCCGGGCTCAACACATCGCTATCCGGTAATGGCTCGCCCAACGATCCCAATACGGAGAATATCTACCGAAAACTGGAACTGCTCAATAAAGAACTAAATAAACCCGTGGCTTCAGGTGCGGCAAGTTCTGATTATTCCCCTTCGCCAAGGCCAGGCACTTCGGTAGGCACAGCTGATGTAGACCGCCTTGAAAAAATGATGCAGTCCATGAGCCAGCCCGATATGGAAGATCCTGAAATGAAGCAGATAAACGCCATGCTGGAGAAGGTACTGGATGTACAGCACCCCGAGCGTGTGAAGGAACGGCTTAAGGAAAACGCACAATCTCAAAAGACACAGGCCCTTTCCGTGTCGGCAGGTAAGGGCAACGAAGAAGCTTCATTGTTAGATAACACCGTAGCGGTACAGGCATCCATGAACGGTTTCTATTCCCTTGACGACAGCACTGGGGCACAAGTAGCGCAGAATGCGATTCCTGCCGTAGTCCACGAAACGCAAACCCTTGTCAGCGGCTCAATAGTGAAACTGCGCCTGCAAAGTGATATCCATGTAAGTGGAGTGCTGATCCCCAAAGACAGCTTCATATTTGGTACGGCGTCCCTGAGCGGTGAAAGGCTGAGTATTGAGATTACTACCCTTCGTTACGGGAACTCGATATTCCCCGTAGACCTCGCTGTTTTTGATATGGACGGTTTGGACGGCATCCATATTCCCGGTGCCATTACGCGCGATGTGGCTGCGCAGTCAGCCGACCGTAGCGTACAGGGCATTGGCCTGACATCACTTGACCCGACCTGGCAGGCGCAGGCGGCAAGCGCGGGGGTTGAAACCGCAAAAACGCTATTCAGCAAAAAGGTAAAGCTTATCAAAGTCACCGTGAAAGCAGGCTACCAGGTACTGCTACGTGATGGCAAGCAAAAGCAGGCAACCATCGAAGTAACTAAGTAATCATTTAAAAATCCATTTTTATGAAAACGAAAATCAGCATTTTAATAATGGCGCTATCCTTATTTGTTGGCATCATTAGCGCCAGTGCGCAGCAGGCACAACCACAAATAATAACGCCCTATCAATTAGGAATCACGTATTCCAAGACAACCAATATCGTTTTCCCACAGCCCATAATCAGCGTAGACCGTGGCAGCAGGGATGTATTGGCGCAAAAAGCAAAAGGCGTAGAAAATATATTGCAGGTAAAGGCGGCCAGGGACAGCTTCCCGGAAACCAACCTTACGGTGGTAACCGCCGATGGGAAGCTCAATTCATTTATAGTGAACTATAGCAGGCAACCGGCGCAGCTTAATCTTTTCTTAGCAAGCGCGACTTCAGGCAATGACATTTCCCTTTCCCCTGAACATTACAATGCAGCAGAGATACAGAAGTATGCAAAAGCCGCACGCTATTCAAAAGACAAGGGGAAAGTGATACGTGATAGTAAAGCGGGTATTGAATTTAGTGTAGAAGGTTTTTTTATCGGTGGTGATATAATCTATTGCAGGGTAAACATTGAAAACCGTACCAACATTGGCTACGATATTGACCAGTTACGCTTTTTTATACGCGACCAGCAAAAAGCCAAACGTACTGCCACGCAGGAAATTGAAATAACACCGGTGCATATCGAAAATAATTCAGCAACAATTAAAGCACAGTCGCAGCGAACCCTTGTCTTTGCGCTGCCCAAATTCACCATCCCGGATAAAAAGTATCTGGCTGTACAGCTCGTTGAAAAGAATGGAGGCAGGCAACTGGAGGTGCATGTCAAAAACCGGCAACTTATAAAGGCAAGGCTATTACCATAAATACACTCCCATGAAAATAGCGCTTGAAGGTTACAACACGATAATGGAAGGCTTAGCCGAGCTTCATACCGAAGGCTACGCTTACATAGCATACGATCCGGCTTTCCCACTGACAGATGTAAGGGAACTCAATGCATTTGACAACAGTTACGATGCGGTAGAGTACTGCCATGAGATGCGCACCGATGTGGACTTTTTTGAATATGAATCCATTTGGCCGCTGTACCGCGCAATGGAAAACGGTTTGGAGGATAGCAATCTTTCGGATGTACAGGATGGTATGGTTGACCTCTCGGCACTCTTAAAAGCCTATTATAACATCGAATCAGAAACTATTAAACATAAAAATAACATGGATATGAACCAGAAAAATTTGGATTATCTGACCGATCAGATAAAGTACACAGGATTTGGCGAGGGATTCGCTGATGTGTTAAAGGAAAAGATCGCTACCGGCGATAAGGAGTTTAAGATCGACCACAGTGCAAAATTCGGTAATGATACCGTAGAGGCTACACTGAATTTTAGCAAGTCGAAGCAAAGCGACATGTATTTTTTTAATTCCTACAATGCAAGCCTGCAAAAGGAAGGCAGCGCAGAAAAGCTGGAACAAACCTTCTATATCAACAGGGGCAGTAACATCACTTTTAAGGAGGCTTACAACCTTATGGAAGGAAGAGCGGTGCACAAAGAGCTGCAAAATAAAGCGGAAGAAAAGTATAATTCCTGGGTGCAGCTCGACTTCAAACACAGCGACGAAAATGGCAACTTCCGCATCAAGAAATTCAGTGAAAACTATGGCTACGATATGGAAGCTGCGCTCTCCAAACATCCCATCAAAGAACTGCAACGCGATGATTTTAAGGACAGCCTTATGGACAGCCTGAAGAAAGGCAATGTACAGCTGGTAACCTTTCAAGTGGATGGCAAAGAGCAAAAACATTATGTGGAAGCCAATCCGCAGTTCAAAACGGTCAACGTGTACGACAGTGACATGCAGCGATTGGGCAGCCGCGAGGCAAGAGCTCAAAACCAATCGCAGGGCGAAAGCCAGGACAATAAAAAGGCCAACAAAGCAGAGGTTAAAGATGCAGAAGTCGTTGGCGAGGGTGCTAATGCCGAGAAGGCCAGGAAAACAAAAGGTCAGAAAGTTTAAGTCATGGACAGGTCAAAGCCTTTATCGGACTTCTTTACTGCCATCGAAAAAGATGGCCGTATTGGTACAACGCATATCAGCGTTTATGCTGCTTTGCTCAAGTACCGTCTCGATAAAGGCTTTGCCAATCCTATTCAGGTATTCGGGCGGGATATAATGCAGATTGCTAAGATAACATGGCCGAATACATTTTACAGATGCGTTCGTGATCTGAATGACTATGGATATTTAAAATACACTCCTTCCTTTAACCGGAACCAAGGGAGTAGTATTTATTTCCACGAATAAATAATAATCAAACCAAGCGAAAGAATTTAATTGCGACAGGGCCGCACAGGGCTTTTTGTTGCTTAAAAGAACAGGAGGTGGAGAATGGAAAGTGATGTAGAAAATACTGTGAATCAGCCTGTAAACACTGAAAATAATGACTGTAATTATTCCTTATCTGAGATGAAATTGCTAAATTTGATAGCAGAGATAGTAGTTAATTTATCAATTCGAGAGAGTTATGAAAAAGGCGATTAGATACCTTCGATTTAGCGATAGAAAACAGAGCAACGGATCAATCGAAAGGCAAGAATTATATACCGGGCAATGGATAAAAAACAATGAGGTTGAGTTGGTAGATACATTTATTGACAGGGGTTACAGCGCAAAGACATTTGATCGTCCCGATTTTAAAAAGCTTCAGGATTTTATAGCCAAGCATCATAAGAGAGTGGATTACCTTATAGTAGACCAATTAGACCGCTTTAGCAGAAACGCAAGCGAGGCGATGGGATATGTGAAGAAATTACAGCAGACTTATAGTATACAAATTGTAAGCGTAACAGAAGGGATAACCTTTGATTACGATACCCCTGGCAGTTTCTTCCGAGCTGGCCTTCAGCTTTTGTTAGCTGAGGAAGATAATATAAACAGGAGCATTAAAGTAAGGGGCGGCATTTACACGGCTAAAGCGAAAGAGGGTAGGTATATATACAAAAATCCGCCGTTCGGCTATTACAAGATCGGAGAACGCAAGGAAAGGCGTCTGGAGATAAATGACACCGAAGCATCTATCGTGGAATTTATTTTTAATTCTTACCTTAAAGACGTTCCCATTTACCTTATAGCTGAACAGGCAAAAGAGAGAGGATTCAAGAGGTCTGGTAACGTTGCTGTCCAACGCATCTTAAGTTACCCATTGTATGCCGGTATGCAGTATGTAGAGCCTTTTAAAGATTATCCAGGAGGCTTGTTTCCTGCAAGTCATGATCCTATTATTGATTTAGCAACTTGGGAACAAACACAGCGAAAACTTAGAAAGCCTGAAAAGGAGAAAGTGGTAGTGAGTGATGAGATGCCTCTCCGTGGTGTATTGAAGTGCTCTTGCGGGAAGCCTTTAACTGGGGCACCTTCAAGAGGAAAGCTTGGCAGATACTATTATTACTACAAGTGTAATAAGACGACCCATCTTAATTTAAGTGCGGTTAAAGCGCACGATCAGTTACGCCAGGTATTCGGTTTAATGAGTATGCCTGACAAGGCAATAGCAGTAATAAGAAATGGGGCAGACCAGCTTTTCGAGAAAAAGATGGTGGATGATAAAAAATTGTTAGAAGAAAAGAAGAAAGAATTTGCTGCTGAAGAAGCAAAGCTGTTTTCAATCGAAGAGAAATGGATCACAAACAAGATAACTCATGATACTTATGAAAGATGGTTTTCTTCTATAAATAATAATAGAATAAGCCTGAAGGCCTCAATTGAGAGGCTTAGCGGTAATCAGGACAAAACCTATAAAATCCTCCAAAAGAACTTAGATAAGCTTTCCGATCTTGAGTTTGTTTATGAAAAAACCAATACATTGGAGAAACAAGAGCTTGTAAGGCTGGGGTTCGAGCAAAATCTTTACTATCAGGAGGGCATGTATCGAACCCCTACCATGATTGATTTATTATCTCATAACTCACAGATAATGAAGGAGAAAGGGCTGCTTATATATGAAAAAAAGCGGGAGAATTTTTCAATTCCCCCGCTTAGCGGTCTGGACGGGACTCGAACCCGCGACCCCATGCGTGACAGGCATGTATTCTAACCAACTGAACTACCAAACCAGTGCTTTATTGCGGGTGCAAATATACATTGTATTTTTACTTTTGCACTATGTTTTTAAAAAAAAATAACAGCTGTTAAAATTAAAAAAGCCCTCCAAACAAATGGAAAGCTTTTCATTGGTCTAACTACTAAACCAACCACGCCAGGCGTGGCATAAACAACACAACTATCTTAAATATTGTGGCAAAAAAAGCCCCGCTAATGCAGGGCTTTTTTGCTTACTGGCGGACTGGGCGGGGTCACAATCGAACCCTTAATCCCATTTCTAACGTTTTTAGAAAGCTTAAAATTCGCGTAGGAATTTAAGAAACTTAAAAGTCAGAACCTATATTGTAAGCCAACCTTACTTAGGAATGGCATGAATTATTATTTCATAAAGAACTTGCGGCTGCAAATATATGTTATTATTTAATTATACCTAAACTTTTAGTTGTTATTTTAATACGCGATTTTAGGGAAATGATATCATTCCTTCTTTCAGAAGGTTCCCTAACTAGATCAATGCACAACGTATCGAAGTTTCAGGAAGATTTAGAATATAATCGACTTATAACTACATTAAAAACCCCATTCAACTTATGTCGAATGGGGTTTTGATGTAAATAGATTGCAGGATGAGCACCTTAACGCCCAATCGATGACATAGACACCTCTTCATATCGTTCACCCACGGCTGGCGTAAGATTATTCAATTTCTTAAGCTGCGCATCGCTAAGTTCTAACACATCAGCAGCCGCGTTCTCTTCCATACGGTCTACGCGCTTAGTGCCCGGGATCGGGGCTATGTCTTCACCCTGGGCAAGCAACCATGCCAGTGCTATCTGACTTGGTTTAGCGCCTTCCTCAGCGGCTATCGACTCAACCTCTTTCACGATCTGTAAGTTCTTTGCGAAATTTTCGCCAGTGAACCTCGGATTTTTTTTACGCCAGTCATCATCGCCAATCTGATCAAGGGATTTGATCTGTCCTGTGAGGAAGCCGCGACCTAAGGGCGAGTAAGGGACCAACCCGATTCCTAATTCTCGTAACAAGGGCAAAATCTCCGCCTCAGGATCACGGACCCAGAGGGAGTACTCACTTTGCAGCGCTGTAATTGGGTGTATGGCATGTGCACGGCGAATGGTAGCTGCGCCCGCTTCAGACAGCCCTATGTAGCGGATCTTCCCTTCTTTTACCAGATCGGCGAGAGCGCCGATTGTCTCTTCAATAGGCGTACTAGGGTCAACCCGATGCTGATAGTATAGATCGATATGATCCGTTTGCAAACGTCTTAGCGAACCTTCTACGGCAATACGAATGTTTGATGGCTTGCTGTCTATCGCATTCGCACCACTATTGCCATGTGAGATCAGGCCGAATTTAGTGGCGAGAACCACTTGGTCTCTTTTGCCTTTTAGAGCTTTACCTACTAGTTCTTCATTACTATAAGGCCCATATATTTCAGCTGTGTCTATCAATGTAACACCAAGTTCTATTGCCCGGTGAACGGTTTTGATGGATTCTGATTCATTGGCTTCTCCCATGGTATAGTAAGCTGACATACCCATTGCGCCAAGACCAATACGGGCTACTTCGAGCTCTCCGATTTTAACGTGTTTCATATTTTCGTTGTTTGTAGATTAATAATTTCCAGACTAGCTTAAAAGGTCAGTTTGGTCAGCCAGTCTGCTGTCTCTGCATCGCGATGATCAAAAAAGACACTTTTGCCGGTGTCCAGCGTGGCGATAGCATCCATGTCCATTTGGGCCAGTTCAAAATCAAAGATATTGAGATTTTCGATCATTCGTTCTTGGCGTACTGACTTCGGGATCACACCGATACCTTGTTGCACCAACCAGCGCAGGGTAACCTGGGCAACAGACTTGCCATACTTATGACCTATGCCGGTCACTACTTCATTACTGAAGATCTCATTTTTACCTTCTGCAAAGGACGCCCAGGATTGTGTAATAATATTCTTCTTCTTTAGCAATTCGTGCTCCGATGCTCTCTGATAGAAAGGATTAATCTCTATCTGGTTTACTGCCGGAACTACCTCGTTATGTGCGATCAGGTCGACCACGCGATCCGGAAAAAAGTTACTGATGCCAATGGCGCGGATCTTACCTTCTTTGTACAGTTCTTCCATGGCACGCCACGAGCCATAATAATCACCCATCGACTGATGTAAGAGATAAAGGTCCAGGTACTCCAGTTGTAATTCCTTCAGCGACTTTTCGAAAGCTATTTTCGTCTTCTCGTAACCGGCATCCTGTACCCAAAGCTTGGTTGTAATAAATAGTTCTTCCCTGGCTACACCACTTTTTTTGATGGCATTACCCACAGCGGATTCGTTTAGGTAGAGCGCCGCGGTGTCTATTAGACGATAGCCCGCTTTAATAGCGGTCAGCACTGTTTGTTCGCATTCGTTCAGGTCCGGTATCTGGAATACGCCTAATCCTACAAGAGGCATTTCTACGCCGTTGTTTAATTTAATTGTTTGCATGTTGTTTATGTATATGAATAGTTATTTCAGATGAGATATCTTCAGTTAAGTATGACTGATCTATGATTTATTCAGATATATCTTTTACGATATAACGGGTGTCCATTGGGTCGGATACAAACAGGCCTTCTAAAGCGGCCGTCAACCGTTTGATGTGGTATTGTTTTAATTGTGCCTCGTGGTCAGCCTGGCTTTGCCAACCCTCTACTAGCACGAACTTATTCGGGTTGTCCGCAAAACCATAAAGATTAATTTCCAGGTTGCCCTTGGCACTTCGGGACCGAGAAGCGACCCCGGCCATGACATCAATAAAGGTTTTCCTCTTTTCCGGCTTTACATCGAAGAGCACGATCACATGGCGTGCGGTTTCAGGACGATCCGTGGTTTTGGAGACTACGGCAGGTACCTCGTCTAACACTTGAAGTGTAGTCGATTTTGCTTCGCCCGTCAACGACTGCTGAATGACCGTAATGGCATCTTTAAAGTAGCTTTGCTCTTTGTGATAATTATAGGCAGCTTTGTTTTTAAAACGCTCAAACCATATGGGCTTTAATTTCCCGTCCTCGGGTTGGTATAAGCTAAAGGATAGGTTGCCTTTTTCCTTCCTCGAATGGGCGATGTTGTTTTGCACAGCCCCGACAAAGTCGCTCCACTTATCTTCTCTGACCTCACCGAAAAAACCTAGTTCCTGAAAGGTTTCCTGACCTTCGTTAGCAGTGATCGAATCGGACTTCCTTGTTATCTGTTGTTTTCGATTGCCATTAAAGGCAAGAGTTTGCAGTATGAGCAGAACGCCAACAAGTAAAAGGCTACCCACTAAAGGTGCTCGGAGTAGGGCAATGTTATTTATTGTTTTAACTTTCATATACATTTATATTAAACCTATCATTCCACAATGGGGTAAAAAAATATCACTTGATCGTTCCTATTAAAATTTCAGTCGTTTGCTTGGTTAATTTAGCATCAGCAAACAGTATATGCGTATTGTAAATAGACACCAGACCAGATACTAAGAAGTGCGCCAATGCACGCGGCTCTTTATCTGTTAAAAGTGAACCGTCCGCTTTTGCCTGCTTTAATAATTTTTCAAAAAGTCCAACAGCTTTCAGTGTCTGCTTTTGCAGTAGTTCGCTTACTTCTTTGTCGGCCAAAGCCAGTTCAAAAACGGAATTAGTGAACAGGCAATTATTGTCCTGCACTGCCGATTCAAAAACAGAATAGATCACATTCCTGATCGCTTCTAATGGTTGTTCGCTTTTACTGGCGGCCTGGCTGTATTGCTTATCCTTCTTTTGAATATAGTTGGTCAGGGATTTTAAAAAAAGATCGTGCTTATTACCATAGGCTAGATACAAGCTGCTCCGGTTGATCTGCATGGTGTCCACCAGGTCATTCATGGTTGTTGCATTGTACCCTTTCTTCCAGAAAAGGTCCCTCGCTGTCTTCAGCTTCTCGTCATAATCAAATTCTTTGTTCCTTGGCATAGGTACAAAAGTATAATATTAAACCTATCGTTCCAAATTTAATTAACCAATTCAAAACGTGCGAACCGACTCTTATTATTATTTAGCTAGCTGTATTGCACCGGTTAAAAAAATCAAACTCTTTATTAAAATAGATGAGAAAATATGAAGAATGTTCAAATCCTACTTCCAATAAACTTCGGAAAGTTTTTAGTGCTTTTAACAATTTACTTTTGTAATATTGATTTATACAACCTTTCACATGATAATTAATCCTTTCAATCCTGTCTCAACAAGCGGCATTGGGTCTAAACTTGAACATTACGTACAAACGTCATACCTGGCGTCAATGGTTTTGGGAACCCCAGTTCCGTTTACTGACAATTTATTGATTAGTGAACTTTTATTTCAGGCGAAGCATGTTGGCGAGACGGATGATCTTATTGTACATTTAACTAAAAGCACCACTAATTACAAACATTACCTACAAGCTAAAAAGGGGTTTGAAATCAACAAAAATGAAACCTTCGATAAAGTTATTAAGGCCGCTTATGATGATTTTGAAAATACAGGGTTTTCCCAAAAGCATGATAAATTTATTGTTTTTACTGACACACTGTCGAAAACTGACGCCGATGATGCATTAACGATGCTCGAATGGGCGAGGTTCAGCAAATCGGCGACAGATTTCTCCCAAAAATTGAGCCTGAATAAAGCCAAGACCAATAAATATAATTACTTCAAAGACTCCCTTAATACCGCTGCCGGCAAGACACTTACTCAAGACGAAATATGGCATTTTCTGAAATGTTTTTATATTAAGACAAATGATTATTTGTCTTCGGGCAGCAAGGATGTTGATGTGCTTAAATGGTTTATCAAACCCTATATAAAGCCAGGAAACACGCCCGAGCAGGCACTTTATAAGCTTATAGACTTTATTGTAACCAGCAATCAGCATGGGGCATCGCTGAATGTAGCGGGCGTCCCGGAGGAAATAAAGGATATATTTGATTTAACCCTAACAGATAAGATAGGACCGGAACTTAAGGAACTTTTTAAGAAAAGTAATGGCTTGATAGACGCCATTGATAATACCATTGATGATTTTCACTTATCCCGCGATAACTATATAGATCAAATTAATGAAGCGATAAATCAAAGCGGTTTCGTGGTACTAACCGGGGACGGCGGTGTAGGGAAATCAGCGATCATCAAGGAATATTTAAACATAGCTTATCATAATGGAACCGGATTTATCAGTATCAAAGCAGATATACTTGATAAATCGACGCTTGCTCAGGCAATGTCCGAAATTGGTTTGCACATTGATATGGAAACCATTATTGCACAATGGATACATCTTCCCCGGTTAATTATCTACATTGATAGCTTTGAGAAATTATATGAAAGTAACTATTCCGAGGCTTTTATCGAACTGCTAAAGAAAATAAAGGGTAAATCAAATATTACCATTCTAGCCACCTGTAGAACCTATGCGTTTGAAACATTAAGGAAGAAATTCAAGGTCCTTTCTTCTGAAATTATCAATATCCCCGTCCACCCATTAACAAAAGAGGAATTAGAGGAAGTCGAAAAAGCAAAACCACAGCTCCAAAAACTCATTCAGAACCCTAAGCTCCACAAAGTTTTATCCTTGCCATATTATTTGGATCAGGCTTTACGCTTAACGGAAGCCTTAACTGAAACAGATAATATTTCAGAAAGTGATTTTAAAAACGCAGTATGGGAGCAGGGAGTCGAAAAGAAAGGCACCGGCCGTACCGGACATAGCAAAAAGCGAGGGCTTGTTTTTTCAAAGATAATCTTGAAAAGAGCATTCGAAAAACGATCGTTTATAGCCTGTGAAGAAGCAGACCTGGAAATTGCCGAGGAATTGTTCAACGAGGGACTATTAGTAAAACACCCCAAAAACGAAAGCTACGCGCCGAAACACGACATTCTGGAAGACATCGTTATTGGGAAATTCTTAGATAAGGCATTCGATGAAAAAGTTAGCACAAAAGCTTTTATAGAATCCATTGACACGAATCCAGTGATGCGAAGAGGCTTACGTGCCTGGATTCAGGATGTAGTGTTGGCAAGGCCGGACGAGGGAAAGATCTTTTTAAAGGAAACTTTTGAATTATATACGGGTAATGCTTCGATCATTGACGAATTATTGGTTGGCATACTTGGCTCCGAAGATTGTTATACCTTATTAATCACCAATCAGGAATTAATACTGGCAAATGACTTAAGGCTGTTCTACAGGTTGTTTCATTTGCTAAAGGTTGCCTATACTATGCCTTATTTTGGAGATCCGAAAAGGAATATCAAATCTATAGGGCCGGGGTGGAATGCCTTGGTTGATTTTCTAAATAGCCATTATGCTAAAAATACCGATGGATTTGACATCATCGTTTTAGACTTGTTTAAACACTGGATCTTGCAGTTCGAAATCGATGAGGAACTCCCTGGTTCAGCACAAAATATCGCTCATTTTTGTT
This sequence comes from Flavobacterium zepuense, assembly GCF_007097145.1. Taxonomy (GTDB): domain Bacteria; phylum Bacteroidota; class Bacteroidia; order Flavobacteriales; family Flavobacteriaceae; genus Flavobacterium; species Flavobacterium zepuense. The sequence goes on from NZ_VJVZ01000016.1 coordinate 53,454, forward strand.
TATCTCAATTAAAGTCATTAACGACAACGGGATCTATACTGAATATCAAAGAGGTACTGGAAGTCCTGTTTTTTGTTATACCGGCGGTGGTAGAGGAGATGCGCGAGTTCTTTCAAAAAGCTGTGGAAACAGTTAAGGCGAAAGCCACGCCAACGGACTTTCCCATAAATTTTTATCGCAAGTTAAATGAGATGTTACTCATTGAAACCTATAAGTGCATAAAGGTTTACAAGTACTTTCCCGATGAAATAATAGTACTCGCAAAAATCGAATGGTATAGCGATAAAATGCCACGTGACTACAGCAGCGATTACCAGGAATCTAGCTTTGGGTTAACCAGCTATCTTTATAAATATTTTAATGCCAGTGCTTTTCAGACCCCACTCAGATACTTGCTGAAATATCATTTTGAAACTGCGTTGGATTTTGTAATTGAGCTGACGAACAGGGGCATGGAATTTTATGTTCGGTCTGATTATGCAAAAGATGTAGCGGAAATTCTGACAACTTTAAATGACGGTACCGTTATAAAACAATTGGGTAATGAAAGCTTATTTTCAGCATATCGCGGAAGCGGCCCCATACCAGACCTTGTACAATCCATCCTGATGGCGTTGGAAGCTGCTTTACTTGAAAAGGCAGCTCAGGGCGAAGACCTCTCGCCGTTATTTTTGCATGCGCTCAAATCTTCACATTCCGTTGTGTTAACCGGTGTATTTATATCAATAGGTATCGCTTATCCTTTTTCAATGGGTCGGGAAGTTGATGCGTTATTAAAAGTCAAGGCTTTTTTTAGATGGGATTTGACCAGGTATTCGACTGATTTTTCGGGCTTTAACAGTTCTGCAATCGGGAACGATCATTACTATACCACGGAACGTATTATTTCCAATCAACTTAAACAGCGAAAGGAACATCTTGAAACATTAGTCGCGAAGCTGCAACTGTACAGGTTCGCTGATATTTCGGCTATTATTGATATCCATTTGCAAGCAGCTAATCCGAAAGATCAATTGTGGAAGTTGGCATTGTTAAGGATGGATATGAGGAATACCGAGCCCGAGTTAATTGAAGAGGATGAAACTCAAAAAATAGCTTTTATTCCCAAACCGCTTCCTTCAGATATCCAAAAGATGCTTGATGAAAGTAACAAAGACCAGCATCATGATACCAACGCCATCTCCATATTCCTATATGGTGAAAAGTTATTTAAGGGAGAACTTGGTGAAACGCCTTCGGTAGATGAGTGGAGAGAAAACTATCAAAAGCTAGTAGCTATCGACTTCTCGAAAGTAGCCATGTTCAGGTCCCCCGACATCAGTTTTGCCACAGGGGGGATCAAATATTTCTCAGATGAACTATTACCTGAAGAAATGGAATTCTGTGTTAAAATCGTCTTTACCCAATATCAGCAAGGGGTAGCTAATTTGATGGAAGGAAATCGTCAAGGATTTGTCTTAGCTGAAGCCAAAAGCGTCTATAATATTCTGCCTAAATTGTTATCTCCTGAATTCAAAGATTTTGTTGACCAGCAACAGATAAAAGAAGGCATTCTTGATCTGTTGTTATTGGGGCATCATGATCAAAAGACGGAATTGATTGCAGGAATAAAAAACTGGCTCTGGGAATTAGACCATGAATTTGCTATAAAGTGCTTTCAGACGTGTCTTAAAAATTCGATAAGTGAAAGTGTTTCCAATCAATTGCATCAGATCGATCCGCCGCCGGCTGATCGTGTTAAAATTATGGAACAGCTTATCGATGATATTATCAATCTGCCAGACATTACACCGGATAAATTATCAATATTGGCTGTTAACAAATATAAGCTCATTGAAGCGCTTGAACTTTTGCCATTTGACATTCTTGCCGGTGAATATTATTCGTTTCTTGAAACTGTTATTCTTCAGTTATCATATATTAAAGACTTAGAGGATTACGACGAGCACGAATTTGTGAGCAAATTGGAGTTGCTGATCAGTTACTTTTTGCTTTCCGGCACGAATGAAAACACATCCAAAACGGTATATCTATTATTGCTAATAACCTCAAAAACTCATTTTAAATTTATCGTAAAAATCTTCGACTGGGTAATTGCAATAGGCCATGATCGAAATTATTCTGAGACATTATGGGATCATTTATTTACAATTTGGTATATTATCACTTCAAAAGAGCCTAAAATTGGCTTTATCCAAATCGTATTATTAAATTCGCTTAAGTACCTGGAAACTGCCAACAAGTTACCGATCGTTGGTAGCAACCGGGTACTGCATGAAACTATTATCTCCAATACGGGTATGGCCGATAGCAATATTATTTCAAGTGTTTTTAAATTGTTATCAGGAATTGGCAGCACTTATCAGCCCGATAGTCTGAAATGGTTAATGGCAAGTATCCCGACTTATGATAACTATATAGCTATTCTTAATGTTCAGACCATATCTTACGTTGAAAAATATATTATTCAACTTTATGAAAATCACATAGGACATATAAAAATCAACAAGGATTTGCTCAATTATTATATTATGCTTTTAAATGTATTAGTTGCATTTGGGTCGCGAGAAGCTTTCAGAATCCGTGATATAATTATATAGGATTATGGTACAGTAAGGCATAAATAAGTAACTTCATTGTTTAAAAGTATAAACATCATGTAGTAATTTCCGCATTTTCCAATGTTGTCTAACTTTTGAGAACTGGTTAGCGGATTTGAGCATGTCGCATGTCACTCGTCCCTTGTAAATTAAAATCATCGTGGAATTAAACAACAGCAATATTATTTTTGCCTTTCTCTTTCTCCACGTTAGACTGAGTCCATAAATTTTTCAATTTCTATTAGGTCTGCTAAAGAAAGCCTAAACCACTCGCCCCGGATACGCTTATCCTTAAAGATAATATGTAGTTTCTTTTCTATATTTTGTTCGCAACACCACATTGCGATACGATGAACACTTGGTTCTTTTGAATGAAGCGTTCGTTCTCTATAAACTGGATTATTACTTCTGCCAATCTTAATAAGTCCAGTATCATTATTAACCATCAGATAAACATGTTCCTTTCCCTTTTCAATAGGTTTATTAGCGATTTTGTTAAAAAAATCAACATAAAACTCTTTTTGATTAATGAAATCAATTTTAACTATACCTCTGGGCGACGGACTTACCATTACAGCACTCTGCCCCTTGAACTGCCTTAATTCTAAGCTAGTGACAGTAAATATTCCCCGCTTTTCTAAAAAACCTCTAAGTTTATTTTGAAAAGTATTAAAGGCGATTAACGCGTTTACTTCCTTATAGTCATCGGCAAGCAATACACAGAACCGTAACAATAGTTGATAATACTGAGGGTCCCTTACCTGCAACTGAATGATGTCACCTTTCAATAGGCCTTTTCCATTAATGTAAAACATTTCAACTGATAAACCATGGCGATCATCAAAAAAACGTACACCATAACAATGGTGCTCAATTCCGATTAACACATTATTTATCGGCCCATTGTCTTCCTTATCGAATTTCAGAATATCTTCCTTTTTAAGGGTAAAACAAGATGCATGAAACTTGTCCTCTATAGTTATATCCATATCTCCCTAATTATATTTGATGGGCAGTTTATGAGCGAAAACTCCTGTTGTTTCAAAATAGTGCTACCTGTTATCAGGTATTTCACTAGTATCATTCGCCATAGAAAATTCTTTGAACCTTGATAGTATTACAATTGAAATGGAACTTTTGAAATTTATAAGAAAGGTAGCTTGCTATATCATCTTCATGTGTAGACATTATTATTTGATAATCAGAAAAGTCATGTCTCATAAGTTCAATGAAGGAATGGATGTTAATATCATCCAACGTTTGAACTGGGTCATCAATGGCTAAAAATTTAAAGTGGTTGGCTGTTTCATATACTTTGTTTAAAGCAAGGCAAAACGCAATTGAGACTACAGCTAGTTGTCCGGAACTTAGATGATGTATGATATCATGATCCGATTCATCATCAGTTAAGAACTTTATGCGGCTGGTATTTTCCTGCATGTCAATGAAAATTCCAAGGCCTTGTTGATAATTTTGAAGGATCTTGCCAGAATATAAGTAGAATGGGATTTTAATTTTTTCTATCATTTCCATCTTATATCGTTTTATAGACAGGGAAAGTGATGATTTAATCCTTGAAGTTTTGACTTCTAACTCTTTGAACTTCACTAAGCGTTCAGCTAAGATGTTTAGTGAATAAAGTCGGGCTTCATTGTATTTATACTCAACATATAGTTGTTTGTTTTTGACCTCTGCTAATGATATTAGTGAGTTGACATCTTCTACAAAAACATCCTTAAAAATCTCCTTATGAATTAGTTTATTTTGATCTGGTACGATCTTCGCCAGTGCGCCCATCAGTGCTGCTTTCAATTTCTCTAATAACTCGCGAAAAATGTTTATACTAACGGGCTTAGTTATAATAAACTCATCAAAGTTTAATTTACCTTGGGTAAGAATTGCTTGAAATCGCCTAATTCTGTCTGTAAATCCCCTATATTCAAGCAATAGAGTATAGAAGTCCTTATCCAGATGATTTTCTTCTGCATTAAGGAAAGCAGTAATTCGTTCTTCGACCGGTAATCGGAAATTCGTTGTTATATCCTGCTTACTTGTCTCAAAATTTATAAGCTGTTCACGGTTAAAGCTTAATAATGCCTGTGTCTTAGCATGAACAGCAACTTCTAATGTTTCGAAACTGCTAAAACTCGTATTACATAATGGGCAATTATCTGCATCGTGAAACTCCGCAGGTAGCTCTCTACTTTTAGATAAAGTGGAGTTCCGTGCTTGATTGAGATCGCTTATAATACGGCCAATTTCGCCAATATTTCTTTCCTGCGTGGCGCTATCTGCAATCGAGGCCCTATATGAATCAATAAATTCTTGGCTAAAATTCAATTGTTTCAAGACATCGACTTCAAACTGGTTATGTTGAAGACTTTCAATATGATTATTATAAAGACTTATCTTAGCTGATAACTCCTGTAACACTTCAAAACTCTTGCCCTGATTAAGACTTTGTAAAAGGAAAGCGGTGAGAATCTGGTCGTTATCGATAGCATAAACTACTGCTTCCCTCAATTTATCGAGTTGATATTCTTCCGGGTCAAATGCTGCAATAAACTCCTCTAAGATTAATAGTTCCTTTTGGTAAGCGTTATATACTTCGGGTAAATTGTCGCTGGATATATCTTTAAATGGCTGTTCAACATCATAGACTAATTCCTTACTGGGGATTAACCTAAGATACACCTGAGTTTCTCCCGAATTTGCGCTCTCACCTAACAAAGAGATTTTTTCACTTAAGCCATCCTGAATTGATTTTAGCTCACGACAAATTTTAGTCAACCTTTCCAGTTCTTTAGCCTCTTCCTGTGTCTGAAATAAAAAGTCAAGTTCGGCTTTCTTCTCTTCTTCATCCTTTTTAAGAAAATAAATATTTTCTTCTTGCTGTAAGTAATTAAAGAGAGGATAAAGATTTGCCTGGCTGTAGGACTGATCGTCAAAAAAAAGTTTGTCAATTTGTAGCTGCGAAATTTTTTCAGTTACTGAAGTGTTTAATTCGCTTTCAAAAAGACTATCATCTGTAGAATAATAGGTATCCAGGATTCCCCAAGCATCCGGCCTGAAGCTTTTAGAATTTCCTATCTTCCCATTATGGTCTTTGTCAAGAAATTTTATAATTGTATGCAAAGAGCCATTATCAGAATCTTCAAAAAGCAATTTTAAAACAACGTTTTTACCCGCCGTATTTTGATAAAACGGTTTTCTGTAGTTTTGCGTGTTTTTTTGGACATTGCTAAACTGCATAGTCCTTTCTAACTTTCCACTTAAACACAATTCGATTGCGTCAAAAACTGTTGTTTTGCCGAACCCATTCGGACCGTTAAGAATTGAAAGATCACTTGAATTAAAGTTAATAATCCTGGTGCTCGATATACCCTTAAAGTTCTCAATATAAACTTTTTTTAATTTAAGCATTTGCTCCGAATTTTATAATGAAACTCCTAAGTAGGTCATCGCTTCCGGAAGAGTCTAATGCTTGAGCTGATATAACTTTCCAACCTTCTTCATTGTCTAACTCTTCAAAGGTTCTAAGATTTTCCCTGAACATCATTTCATCTTCAGTAAGTTGCTCTTTCATTAATTCATAGATGCTTCGGTAATTTATTTGGCTTTGTTGGCTTATAAGTAAAAAAGGTAGTTTAATGAACATTTGTATTGCTAAAAAATAGATTTCATCCTTGTAAATATCACTTTTATAACTTTTAAATCGCCCTTCTTCTAGGAGCAAACGGTTCAGTTGCACAACAATGGGTTCAGAATCATTAGGAATAAAAATTCCAGTGTCTGTGTATATTATCGTATACTTTCTAAACCAGTAATCATTTTCTTCAATTGCTAAAATTTCATTTTTAATAGCTTGAAGATCAGTGTCAATTTTTGAAACCTTTATACAGAGTACTAGTGAGGTATTCTTTTCAACATCGCCTTTTTCCTTCCTGTTTTCTTCAAAAAGTGCAAACATAGTTTGTCCTGATTGGCTTTCAAGATATCCTTTTAAGTCCCGTCCTTCTATAAAGTCAACTAAGTAGTACTCAATTTTATCTTCTTGCTCTTTCTCAAAAAAATAAGCATGATCTTTACTCTGTGGGGTTTTAAATCCTTGCTCGGCAAAGGTTTTTATAATGAGGTCCCTCATAATTAGTTGTTAAGAATGTTTACTGCATTCGCTAGCGAAATAAATTCCATATCTTTTTTGCTAATCAATTTATTTGGTCTTTTAGAAATTATTTTACTTGCACAATCTATCAGCCGTCCATCATAATTTTGATTGATTATATAATCGTTTTCATATCCTGAATAATTTACAGCGTCATTATCAAGTATCCTGCTGGCATACAATTGCATCATATAGGGTACAGCTTCTATAGATGTAATCAGATACCCACAATTTTTGAAATAGCTCATAATTGCACGAGCATCCATTTTGTATTGACTTGCCGTAACAAGTACAAGTGTCTGCAAAAAAGTCCCGAAAAAGCTTGTTGCAACAAAAAAATCGTCTGTTGATACGCAGTGTTCGAACACCTTATTTTCGGTTGTATGGGGATTGATGTTGTATAGGAATTGCACAAACAATTTATCATCTAAAGCATAAATCGCTTCTATTGCAATCTTAACATTTTGTTCATGCACAGGAGTTAGTTGAATCTGATTAATATCTTGATGTTCAAGAAATAAAAGATATTCGCCGTATAGTTTTTTTCTTATATCCCATAGCTTGCTTTTATATTTAGTAGGTGCAGTAACTACAATATTATCTACTTCCCTTAGGCTAAAACGTATATTGTATGTTTGAGCATTTTGATTTTGATGTTCAACCCTAATTTTTTCATCTAAGGTCGCGAGAAATTCCTCATAAACATTTTTTCTCCATCCACCATTGTCGCTTTGCTGATGCCCTAAATTTTGTAGAAGGGTGATTATTTCTGCATCAATGTAACCGTATATATCATCAAGAGAACAATAATTGGTCCCTGCCGCGTAAGGATATCGTACGACTGAGCTAGGATTTTGGGCGACGGTTAAATTTGCCCAGTTTGTAATGTTACAGATTGTATGCAAGTAATTGAATCCTGCACAGCCCTCAAAATCTTCCAAAGCCTCCGTGTACTTGCCTATTGTAGAAGAATCTCTGTATGCTTTTACCTGATGTACTTCGAGAATATTGTTATTATGGGCTAATTTGACATCTTCCTGCGTCTCATATTCCAGGAAATATTCGTCTAAATTAGCTCCAGTTCCACTTAATGCGTTAATCTTTCTAAGTGCTATTAGTAACCCTATCTTCCCTTGGTGAGCATAGCCGCTCCAACTCGATGTTGCATTTCTAGACATAGTACATTTATATCAATAAATATAAGTCATATATTGATACAAAATCGTAAAGGTCTGAATTTGTGTACTCAGATAAAAAATCAACAAAAAAAAGCAACCCCCTGGGTGAACTGTTAAGTTCGCCCAGGGGGCTGCACCGCTTAGAGCGCCCCGCAATTCCCTGACGAAGGAAGCCAATTGCGGGGCGGCGGGCGTTAGCCCACCGCTATAGGTTCTGATTTAAAACTGGCAAGGTTCAGAAAGAAACCCCTGTAGGCGGTCATCCCTTCACGGAATAAACTCCATAACAGCGAGCCGCCCAAATCCGCCAATGCGGGGTTGATGAACAAATCCTGTTTTAAAAGTGCCTCAGCCAAAGAACAGCTCGGTTCATTGTTGTCTGCTTCTGCCAAAAGCTGTTCTGCGAATTCTTCGGTAATAAAGGGTAGGTAGGAAACCACCCGATACTTTTGTGAATCAGGCTGTTTAACACGGTAAATGGTTGATAGTATAACCTGACCTGACTTACGGGCATTGCCCATATCCATCCAGTAGAGTGGCTTAATATTATCAAATGAGTTATTTGTGTCTAAATTGGATAAAGCCTCGGCAATGTCAAAGCGTGCCGACACGGTATCGACACAGGAAATATAGATATTTGCCCTGCCACGCATGGGCAGGTTTCGCATTATCTTCCTTTGGAAAGGCTTGGTAACAGCTTTCCAGTTGGTGCCAAAAAATCGGTTGACCCTGTTTATCAATGCTACGGATTTATGTAAACCAACTTCGGTAGCTGCAAAAAGCTGCCTACCCATATTCGCCTCGGTTACTACATCATCATCATATAAGTAGACCTGTAAGCCTGGGTGTCCCAGTTCAATGAGGCTACAGTTTATTTTTGCAAGTGCGGTAAGCATATGAGAGCCTGTTCCACCTGCCCCGATAAGGTTAACTAATATCGGGTTGGTGGGGTTCAGCAAATAATTATCAGTATAATGGATTGGAGGTAGCGTGTTCATTGTAGTAATTGTTTAAGTGTTATACCTTTTTTAATGAGGGCTTTGGTGGGGAAATGTTTTTTTGTCCCTGCCAAGCTTTGCCACAATTGTATGATATTGCCCTTTACGGGGCTTTGCCCACCAATAACATGGCTGAAATAACTTTCAAAAAAATACCGCTGCCATTGCTCTATGAATTCCTCTAACATACAATCTGTTTGAATGGCAATCTTAACTGTGCCCATGCAAACCCGCCCATCTTCATGGATGTTGAAAAAGGGCGCTTTGTATAGCGGGGTCATTTCGTTGATAGCGGAATCATCCGCTAAGGCAAATATTTTGAGGGTAGTCTTTGAAGCTTTCCACAATAGCGCGGGTATGGCTACTTTTCCGCTCGGGATGGTGAGCGCCTCGTCAAAATATAAGTTTGTGTATTGTTTTTGGGTATGCCATAGCGCAAAACCCTTATGGTCAGGATTGATGTACAGTATGTTCTTGGGCAGTAAGCCTTTAGGCTTTAGAAAGTTTCGCTTCAATTCCGATGATGCATCCAAGGCATTAGCCAGTTGGCTGCTCTCGGTAAGGCTTAAGGGGTGCGCATTGACAGGATAGCCGTTACTGTCCATATCATAGCCTTCCACATACATATTGTTACCCGCATCACTTTGTTTGTTCTCATAGACCATAAAGGCTTTTACGGGTCGGTATAATGAGCCGAAGTTTTCAGTTATATTTTTCATGGGAGTTCATTTAAAAGGGTACATAAATCATTCAGCAGCGCAAAGAGTCTGTACTCAAAATCAAGCCCTTTTCCCTCAGGGATACCTTCCGTATCGAAAACCTCGATCAAAGCGGGCTGTTCCATTTCGCAGCACTCGTTGAATGCATCGTTGAGCATTAGGTTTACCTGCTCGAACAGGCTGCCTGAAGTATCTGAGATAAAGGATATGTACTGGTAAGCCTCTACAATCGGCTCATCCTCGCCTTCAGGTATATCGCAAACCATGTTTCGGAAAATGTTTTGGTCGGGGTACTCCTGAAAGAGTGCCAATGCTTTTTTAGCAACATTTAGGCACGACCAATTGAGATAGCCCCCTGTTTCAAAACTTGCAACACGCGCTGAAAAGCTATCAAGGTGGCGCAGGTCAAAAACCTGCTCCAGTACCGCTTCGCCATTTTTTAAAGCAGCGGTGGTTTCGCCTGTAAGGCTGTTTTCCTGTTCATCGCCCTCTTCATACCATTCTTTCAGGCACTCGTAGTAGCCGAAGAGGTAACTGTCCTCTTCGGTATAAAAAGGCAATCGGGCTACGTGGTAGAGGTAAGCAAATACAGAGAGCAGCAGTTCTGCGGTCTGCCGCTGCGATGAATCCTGCATGAGCCTGTAGAGGGGTAGAACGGGGACATAGTGCAATGTCCTGCCTATAGCATACGAATTATTTACTTCCAGTTGCAATTTTCCCGTACCATCCTGCGTGATGGATAAAACCGCATCCTGCCCTGAATTGCGCAACTGTCTTTGCGCATCATCATACGCCAGTAAAATATTATAGGGATAGGCTTTATCTTTAAAATCTTGCGGGACAAAGCCTTTCGACTTGGCAAGCGTTGACAGGCAGCTAAAAAACTGATGCTCTGCATGCGCTTGGTCGGGTGTTTTCGCTGAGGCTTCATACAGGGGCAGGAACTGATGCCTTAAAAAACCATCGGCAGTAAGTGGGTCGGGGCAGCCACCGCCTTGTTGCGCTGTACTTCCTGCGCATCGGGCAGCCTGTTCAGGTCTTTTACGAATGTGCCTATTTGCTGATAAAGTTTCCATTGGGTTTCTTTTTGGGGCGGAGTGATACGCCCTGTTACTAATTTCGTTTTCATGGTTTATCCTTTTGTGCCGAGTTGGGTAATGAATTTATATTGCACCTGGTCGTTATTAATTACAGGCCCCTGTATGGTGGCGGTAGTAAGTATCGGGTAGGTTTGGGCATAGAAATTCAGTACTGCCTCAGGACTAAAAGCCCCTGACGGGTCGGCAAGTTCAATGTCCTGCCCTTTATCCTTGAAGGAAAATACCCTTTGTAATTGCGTGGCTACTAACATGGCTATTCTGATTTTGGTTCGTTAAATAAATCGGGTGCGAATTGTGCTGAAAGGGCTGCCTTACGGCTGCGCAGGGTTTCAGCCTCGTCGGGATAATCCTGCGGGGATGGCACTTTCATCCACGCCTCTTTGTATTTGCCTTCGGCTTCGAGTTCGTCCACCTTTTTGAGAGCGTCCTCATATTTTTTCTGCTTGTCGGTCTTGTCCTTATCTGCCTTAGCTGCCTTTTCTTTTTCCATCTGCGAGGCCTGTTTTGCCTGTTCCCGCTGTTTCAGGTAGCTTTCCATATTGGTAAACAGGGCTGCGGTTTCCTTCACGGGCTGAACAACGGCATCAAAAAATCCCTCGTCCAGTTCGGCGACCGTACCCCTTAAAATGATGGGCGGCACTTTTTTTCGGGCATCGTCGCCCACCTTGTCGTCATAGAAAAGTACCGAAACAATCAGCCTCTCTGCATTTTCACTTGCGATATTGATATTCCACCCGCCCTGAACCTGTAGGGCTGCAATAGATTGAAAAAAGTTCGTTTCCATAATGTTGTTATTAATGTCCTGTGATGAATAAAAGGATAGCAGCTACAATGAGAAGAAATGATGTGAGCATCAGTACCTTTTCAATAAGGGTCGTAAATATTGCCTTGCCGTAGCTGCTGAAATGCTGCATACCGCCCAAGCCCCTGCGATAAAACCTGCGCCTGTTTACCCACAGCCGAAGCGCAATGGCGATAGCTAAAAGGCTAAGGCTTTTCGGGTGCGCTGTTATAAATGCTGTTATAGTTTCCATGATGTTAGGATTAAGGGTTAAAGAGTAAATCAACGGCCACGGTAAATTTTCGGTTAGCGAGTTGCCTTGTCGGGGCGTAGCTTGTCAGGCAATGCACGGTGTAGATGACTACATAGCCATCGAATAACTGGTCGGCGAACAGCCTTTTGTTTTTAGCCATTTTATTTTTGTACCGTCTAATCTTGCCTTCTGCTTCACTGAGCAGGGCAATCCATAAATTCCAATTCAAAAAGCCGTTGTTCCATGCCCTTCGATGCCCGTCCTCGTCCTCCCTTACCGCCTGGCACATGCCCTGTATGGCATCAAGCAGTTCGGGTATTTCCGCAGGAAATAAGTCAAATAGCACTCCCGCTTTTTCTACATTTGTCATCATTTCTAATGTTTTCATGGCGTATAGTATATAATGGGACAGGCGGTAAAGCCCGTTCCTGTTTATTATTTTGCTGTTTTCCGTTCTAATAAGGTTTCCAGTATCTCACAATCACTATCATAGGCTTTGCCCTCAAAATGGTAGGTGTCAGTTTCCTCGTCAAACTCATAGGTGTCAAAATCTTCGTCTTCGAGAGAAATGTCCGTTACGATGCCCTCACGATAGGTTGCCTGCCCATATAAACGGGTGCCCATTTCTTCGTAACGGAGCGTAAATGTGGCATGGTAATGTTCCGCTATCTCAATCAATGTTTCGATATTCGGTGCGTACCTAGTTTGGTACTGGAATATCCCCGTATCGCCCTCGTCCCAATAGACATCAAAGAAGTGCCCATTGCAGGTGGTATTAAAATCAGGCAGTTGTCCTGCATCTTCCTTTTTCTGTTTGTCCGCTATTGCCACGAATAGCCCTTGTATCTGTTCGATTGCCTGAGGATTCCCCTCAAAAACAACTGTATTGCTGCACCAATTTGCCATTGTAATTATTTTTTTAAAAGGGGCAACCACCAAGGCGGTTGCCCCGTTGTTGTTAATTGAAGTTTAAAATATCAGCACCGTGCTTTATAAAACCAGCGCATAGGTTAAATGCGGTTTGCGCACGCTGTTGCCCCGTACCGCCCATGAGCAGGGACGTTATTTTAGCATCATCATCTTTGTATTTTCGCAGGTTCTGAAAGTAGCCCGTCACGCTGTTATACGCCCCGAATACAGTCCCCGCGGTGGTCGCCATTTGTTGGGTAGGATGCCCCATTGCATATTCATAGGCACTATCCGCCATATTGGTAAAGCAGGTGGATAGTTCTTCTTCGTTACCTTCATGCAGGTTTTTCAACACCTCCTTGTTGGGGGCTAATGCCAGTTCGATAAGCCTTTTTACTTCCTTATCGGAAATACGCACGGTAGACCAGTCGTTGAAAATCGCCTCCAGTTGGGGGGATAGGGTATCGGCGATACCCATTACTTTGTGCGCCTGTTCCAAGCGTTCCTTGGCATTTGCCGTATGGCGGATGCGTACCGTATTGGTTTTATTGTTCAGGGCTGCGTTTAGGGTGTTGGCGCATACCACACGCACAGGCGTAAAGGCTGCAGTAATGCTGCCCGTACCATCGTGTGAGGTGGTGAGGAACAAATATTTTTCAATCACATCGTCCTTGCCCACACGGATATACCCAGGCAGTTTGGCGGTTATAAAAATGCGTTCCCCTTTGCCGAGTGCTCCTGCGGTTTCGTACAGGATGCCATCGCCACCGCCCACGATACTGTCAAAGAAATTAAAGGCGTCCCTGTTCTGTACAATATGGTAATCCTTGCCGACCTTATCGCCCAAGATGGCTTCGTTATCGGTGCGGTAGGTATAGAAACTACTATCGGAAGTAACGCTTAACTCACTTGGCAGGTTGTGTATATTGGGGCGTTTCTCCACCTTGTAATCCAGTCCCGCAAAGGCAATCGCCTCTTTGCTTGTGGGGTAGTCCTGTACGACCTGCCCCAATCCGTGCCATGCTTTTTCCTTTACGCTAAAAAAGCTGTCCATCCCTGTTATCTCGTTGTGATTTATGTTGTGTGCCATGATTTCTAAGATATAATGATTAAAGAATTGAATGCGTTGCGGTTTAGAAAGGAAGGTCGTCTTCGGGTGCTGCGCTGTTTTGTTCCTGTGCTGCGTCCTGTGCTGCGGGTGCTGCTGTTGCCCCGTCCGCCTTTTTAGCATAGGTAAGCACCTTGAAGTCGTTGGTGTGAAAGGTCAGGCTGCCGACTGCCTGCCCGTCCATGTTGTTGTACACGTCCATCCCGATACGCCCGATAACCTGTACCACTGCGCCTTTTTTCAGCACTTGCGCCCTTTTGGCACTAAGCCAATAGGCACACTTTATGTAGGTCACTACATCTTTGTACTCGCTACTGCCTTTAGGCTTGTAGCTGTCGTTGATGGCAATACTGAAATTAACCACCTCTTTGTCCCCGCTAACGGTCTTAACGGTAGCGTCTGCTGTAATACGTCCTGCGATTTCCATGACTAAAAAATTTAAGTTTTACATTTTCACGTATCCCTTTTTTAAAGCCGTCTGCCTCACTCAAAAACATAAATGTTTTTCACAAAGAAAAAACGGTAAAAAAGAAAGCCAGCTAAAGAGGCGGGGACGGACGGGGGCCAAAAGGAAACGGAATAATTGGAGGGGACCCTATGGGGAGGAAGCCGTTTATGCCGTAGTCTTTTGGTTTTCGGCTGGCCTTGCCATAACTTAGCTGCCTTTTTTAGCCGTTTTACTTATGAAAAACTATCATCAATACCAGTAGCTCAAAACAGCCTAAGTCCGTTACAGCATGGTATTGCAAAGAACAAAATGCCTTTTAAGATTGTAATTAGTAAAAGCGCTATTGAATCAGAAGCGTTAGTATTATATCTGTACTTATTTCAGCATGAATAAAAGCCGGTCCGATTTTTACCTAAGCATTATTGCAGCTACTTTAATCCTGTGGGGCTGCACCAACCCCGAAATGGAGATCCGGCCGATAGATGCAGTATTTAATGAACAGATGATCACAAAGGAAGGGCTGGATAAACGCCTTTTGCCCCGTGACGAAGTATTCCAATATTATGAGGTTCATCATGCATCCAACATAAAAGCGGATGCTTTGCGCCTTAAGCTACTAGCCTATATCCACAGGCATTACAACACTGATGCGTTAAAGAAAGCCGGAAGTTTCACAGTTTACTTTTATAAGGGCGAGAGCTTAAAAGGGTATAAAAACCTCCTTTACCGGTCAGCCTCGCAAAACGCGGAAGGAAATTTAACCGATCAAAACAATAACTTGTTGGCAGAAATCCGGCTGGCTCTTCTAAAGGATGACAGTTCCCGCTATATTCAAACCACCTGGCAATTCCCTAAGGGAGAAAAAGCAGTGATGATAAGTGATACCCTAACGATGCAATAACCTAAAAGCAAACCTTTTAAACAAATGAACACTGTAAAAAGAAATCTATTCCTAATACTATTTGCCCTGTGGGCAGGTTTTCTTACCAATTGCCAAAACCCAAGTAGTCAGGAAGCCAAAAGCAAATCGCAAGAGGAATTAACCGGAGCATGGACGATGGTAAAAGAAAGCGGTGGTGAATATGTGTTAGTTGATTGCGGTGATGGCATAGAAACAATAGAGCTTACCGCTGATTCTATTTTGTATAAAGGGATCATGGAAGAGACAGGCAACAAAATAGACCACCTCGCGAGTAGTGGCGATACCACGGCTATTTACATTGACAGCGCCGGGACTTCCTATTATAAGTTTGTCAGGACCGATAAGCAAAGCGGCGTCTCGAAGTGGCTGATCAAAGAGGGTGAGGGACCGGAAGTCGAAAGATTCTTTGTGGATAAAGCACACCTAGCAACTATTAGGAAATCAAAAGGTACGGCATCCGACTGCGGGACAAATACAGATGACCCGGCGGATGACTCCTTTATAATCGGTAATAGCAGCCTATCAGCCAGTATTGAGGGGGGCAACTGCATTTCGATAAAGGATAAAAACGGGAACATGCAATTTGAACGTTGCCTTGAGGAGGGCAATATAGTAGAGTTACGGAAAGTAAAAGGAGATTTTCTACCGCTGACCTTTATGAACGGTCCGTATTCGATGGATGCCGACTTTATC
Source organism: Flavobacterium zepuense (assembly GCF_007097145.1). GTDB lineage: Bacteria > Bacteroidota > Bacteroidia > Flavobacteriales > Flavobacteriaceae > Flavobacterium > Flavobacterium zepuense. The sequence goes on from NZ_VJVZ01000016.1 coordinate 69,328, forward strand.
CTAATTGGAAAAAACTGGATCGCTAAAAGCATCACTTTTTACAAACATACGCCGGAAGGAGATTTAAAAACTACCAAGGAAATTGATGTTTCGCTGAAAGATTTTGATTTTGGAAGTGTAGCTGAAAAATTTGAATAGTTTGAGGAGCAACAAGCTAAAGGTTTACTTAGACAAAATACTGCATCAGTTATACCGTTAAAAAGCAAATTTTTTTGATGTTTTTTTAGTTCAGGACAATTAAAAAGCTGCGGGCCTGCATTA
>NZ_VJVZ01000017.1 GCF_007097145.1 Flavobacterium zepuense
CGTTAGGCTGTAGCACTCCGTTACTGCGTCTTCTACCCGTACCCATATCGTCTGGTTGTTCGATGCATTGTAGTTGGTTGGGGTGGGGATCCATGGCATTCCTGCATCGGCATTGGCCTCTGTGGTGAAGTAATGGATGATAAGGCTGTCTTCTGTTTCCCCGTTCTCCAGTACCGCATCATAGATTACCTGCTGGTTTACCGTCAGGTCTACAAGGTGCATCCCGTTCTGGTTCTGGTTGTCGTCGTCACACTCCACGATGTCCGGTAGTTGTGGGGCTTGTGGGGCGGGCGCAACAATAAGTGTTAACTGGTACGTCCTGAAACAATGGGTCTCAGTATGCTCTACCCTCACATAAATAAACTGTACAAATGGGTCAAGGTTTTGCAGTGTATCCGTGTTTGGTATTTCGTTTATATTATTTTGGGCATCCTCTTCGGTCCAGAAAAAAGAAATTTCAAGGTACGGCCCGTTGTTCGTCATGCTCTGAACAAGGTCATCAAGATTGATGCTGCCTATCCCCTCGCCATTGGTATCGCAAACGGTTAAATCTTCGGGCGTAGGCTCTAAAATTATTGGCAATGGCACCACGCGCACATCCTGCAATACAATACGGAAACACCCTGTAATCGCATCGGTAACGCGCACAAAAATAGTTTCAACCGCAGGGCTGTTACTGTAGGCAAACGTTTCTGCTTCCGGAATAACATTGGTGCCGGCGGCAGCATCAGTATAGGTATGGTAAAACGTTACATCTACGCCAAGCATCCCCTGTGTAATTTCGTCAATACGGGTGGTGAGGTCAAACACCTCGATTTCATCGCCGGGATTGTTTACATCGCAAAGCGTGTAGGGCTCCGGCTGTATGGCAACAGGCAGCGGATTAACCACAAGGTTAACCTGTACAATATCATAACAACCCGTGGCATTATTGGTTACGCGTATGTATATAATTGTATTAACTGTAGCGTAACTGGCGGGAGACGCTATAGCAGGCATACCCAAAACTGCGGCATCATAACTTAAAAAATAGCTCACGCTAAATAGGGCCGGGTCCATGCCGCCGAATACCTCATCTTCTAAAGAAGTTAGGTCAAAAATTGCAATACCATCGGTATCCACATCGCCATTATCACAAAGCCGGTAAGGCTGTGCGGGTGTAATGGCTTCGGGTACCGGGTTTAGAATAAGCTGTAGCGTGGTAGTATCATAACAATCGCTAAAAGCCGATTGCACCCTTATATAAAGCGTTTGTGTGTTTATATATACATTGTCATATTCGGCAGTTTCAGTAATATCATTAGTACCAAAATCAGCGTCGGGCTGGGTTTCGTGCAGGGTAACCACCACATTAGGCATAGTAGCCTCGATAGATGCTATAACCGCATCAAGGTTAAACTCAGCAAAGCCATCATTATTAAAATCACATTCCTGCAAGGCCGGAACTTCGTAAGCCACCGGTGGGGTAACGATTTCAAGATTTAGAGGCATTACGTTAAAACATCCCGTTAATACATTATCTATTCTTATATACACAGTTTGCGGACTCGAAGTATTTATATAGATGTTAGGATATTGGATTGCGTTTATGCCATCTATAGCAAAAGCCTCAGTTTCATAAAAGCTAAACTGCACGTTTGTTTGCGAACCGGTAAGCAGCGTATTGTATTGGGTAAGGTCAAAATCAGTAAACTGGTCTTCCAGGCCGTCATCATCACAACGGTATAGTACAAGTGGCGTGTTAGCCTGTGTATTTTCAAATTGCGGCAAGGGCAGCATATTTAATGTAAACGATGTTAACGCATAGCCATAGCAACCCGTAGTACTGTCTACCCTTGCCCAGATGGTTTGTGTGTTGGCCACCTCATTTTGGTAAGGGCTGCTCAGCGCACCTAACTCTTCCTCGGCATTTTGCTGGCTGGTATAATACGTAACAATACTTTGGGTATTGCCATTTTTTATGGCATCATCATTTAGGGTAAGGTTAAATAACGTAAAACCATCTTCGTCCTGGTCGCAGGCAGTTAAGTCCTCCGGCTCGCCCGCCGTAACAGGGTTGGTTATTTGTATTGTAAATGATATCGTTTCAAAACATTCTGTTTGTGTGTTGGTAAGAACAGCATATATAGTTTGCGGGTTGCTCGTATTGGCAAAAGCTTCGGGAGTGTTAATCTGATTGGTTAAAGCTTCATCGGTAAAATAAGTTACAACAGCGCTACTTTGGCTGCCGATAAACATATTTTCGTAAACGGTAAGATCAAAAGCTACCGACTGGTCATCTACCTCGTCATCATCGCATTGCGAGAGGTTAATATCTATATTATTAGGGTTATTAAACTCCGGCAACGGCAAAACCGTAATGGTAAACGATGATATATCGTAACCCACACAGCCGTTTGTTTTTTCTAAACGGGTCCAAATGGTTTGCGGCCCATAGGCTATAGTATTTTGATACAGAACATTTATTGCCCCAGTATTGTTTATTGCATTTTGCTGTGATGTAAAATAAGTAACAGCACATTCACTATTGCCATCTTTGATAGCCGCCTCATTAGCATCAAGGTTAAAGAGGGCAAAGCCGTTGCCATTTACATCACACTCGGTAAGGTCTTCGGGTTCACCGCCTTCAATAGGCGGGGTAAGGCTAATGGTAAGGGTTTCGTTGCTGTAGCAACCGGTAATGATATTGGTAATACGCATATAAATAACCTGCGGGTCGCTGCCGTTATCAAAAGCCTCAGGGCTTTCAATAGGGTCATCGCCAGTTATCATATCATTATTATTAAGGTGGTAGGTAATTTGTACCGGCGTTTGGCTGCCTATAAACATTTGCTCAAAAATGGTAAGGTCAAACGCAGTACTGCCATCGTCTACCCCATCGGCATCGCACTTAACAATTTCCAGCGGAATATTATCCGGGTTTAAAAACTCCGGCACATCATGAAAAGTTGCCGTACCTGTCCACTCCATAGAAAAATTACTGGCACCTACCGGGCGGTCTATAACAATATAATATATATCGCCATCTTGAACATTCATCCAGTTAATAAAGGAATTGCCATCAGTACCCGGGCCTTCGGACACATCAGCACTTTGGGCATTCATGCCGGTGGTATTATAGGTTAGCCCAGCTTGTAAAGGATTGGTTGTAGAACACCTGATCGCGGTGCCAAGGTTACCACAGTTTACATTAGGGCCAAAAATCCAGAAATCAAAGTCTACTACGAGGTTATCACTCTCCGGTGTAAGGATAAAGCCCAGGGTACCCCCATCTTTAATTAATATCTTTAACCAAAGGCTATTGTTCTCCATACTGGAGCACGCGTTGTTTATATTAATTTCCTGAATGCCAACACCCGTAGCATCAAGCCCGGAGTAATTGCCATCGCCGCATACCATAATAGCATCAGGGCAATCTACTTGTGCCCTTAACGTGGTTGGAAATATAATAAAAACGGCCGCAAGCAGCCAATAGTAAAGTTTCAAAGCATAGTCGATGTTAAAATTGTTATAAAATTAGCGATTTTTAAATACCACAACCGCCACTGTATGTTAAATATTTAACTTTCAGTTAACTTAAACATTTTTATCGGCAAAAACCCCACCTGTAAAGCAATAATATATTTTGCCGCATTATTGAACCCTTTTACCTCAATTACCAATTACTCAATCGCAATTCTTAGTAGCTTTGATGTATATTTATTTATATGCCTAAAAAAACTCAAAATTACCTGCTCCACCTACTCGGCTGCCTACTGTTTATAAGCATCCCTATATTTTCTTCCCCGGATTTTGATACAGAGAAGAACCTTTTTGCGCTCGCCCCTTTCCAAAAAAGCTTTTTTTCTTACGTGCTGCTAATTGCCTTTTTTTACGCTAATTACCTATACTTTATACCCAAATTTTATTTTACCCATCGCAACTTTATATTTTTCACCTGTATAGTAGCGTCATTTTTTATAATTACTTACGTGCCGGGACAGTTTTTTAATGATGCCATAATGCGCATACCCATGAAAATGCCTATGCCACAACCGCGCGGCAGGCCTATGGGACCGGGACCTGGCGGACCAATGCCGTGGCCGTTTTTTATGATATTTCAGGGAGGGTCGTTATTGCAATGCCTCATGGTGTTTTTGCTGTCTTTTTTATTACGCACCAGCCAGCGCCTTAGCCACATGCAAAGCGAAAAGCTTAAAACCGAGGTATCTTACTTAAGGGCGCAAATAAATCCACACTTTTTGTTTAATACACTTAACAGCCTGTATGCGCTAACTATTGAAAAGAGTGATGCTGCACCCGAGGCTGTGCTAAAACTATCGAGCATGATGCGCTATGTGGTAACCGAAAGTGGCCGAGATCACGTAGCCCTTGAAAGTGAGATTGCCTACATAAAAAACTATATTAGCCTGCAACAGCTACGCATGGACGATGCCACTGCCTTTACTTTTACAGTGAGCGGAAATGCACAGGGCAGGCAAATATCGCCGCTGCTGCTAATTCCTTTTATAGAGAATGCATTTAAGTATGGGCTTAACCCCGAGGAAGATTCTGTTATTGGTGTGGATATAAATATTACCGATACGCAGCTCCTGCTAAACGTTAAGAATAAAAAGGTTACGATGAGTTTGCCAGCCGGCGAAGAGAGCGGCCACGGGGTAGAGAACACCCGCCAGAGGCTGCAATACCTATACCCCAACAAGCACGAATTGCTTATATTTGATACTGCCGATGTTTTTGAAGTTAAATTAACCCTAACCTTGGTATGATAAAAGCTATTGCCATAGATGATGAGCCACTGGCGCTTAAAATTATTACCCACTTTTGCAGCCAGGTAGATTTTATTGCGCTCGAAAAAACATTTACCAAAACCGATGAGGCTTTAGAGTATTTAAAGAAAAATCCGGTTGATATGCTTTTCCTGGACATACAGATGCCCGGTAAGAACGGACTGGATTTTTACAAAATGCTGGAACCCGAAACCATGGTTATTTTTACTACGGCTTATAGCGAATATGCCGTTGAAGGTTTTAATATTAATGCCGTAGATTATTTACTAAAACCTTTTTCTTTTGACAGGTTTTTAGCCGCGGTAGATAAAGCATCTAAAGAAAAGCGCGCACGCCAGGCAGCGCCGGGTCAAAGCCATTTGCTTATTCGTGCCGATTATAAGCTGCACCGTATAGATTATGATGATATACTGCTTATAGAGGGATTGGATGATTACATACGCATTCACCTTAAAGGTAAAAGCCCCATAACGGCTCGTTTTAGCATGAAAAGCGTGTTGGAAAAACTACCCCAGCCCAATTTTTTACGCGTACACCGCTCTTATATCATACCCATTAATAAGGTAAAAAGCCTCTACAATAAAACCATACAAATAGAAGATTTTGTTATACCTGTAGGCGATACTTATAAAGATGCTGTAAGCAAGCATTTGTAACAGTATTTTACTTTAACCGCAGGTTTCACATCATTAACCTCAATTTTTCTCAACATAAATGGGGTTATCGCTACATTTACCGCAAAGCAATTTTAACTTCAATTCTTTTTTAGTTGTACTGAATTTGAATATCTTGCAAAACTTTTTAACAAAATTTTCACTAACCCAGAAAAATGAAAAAAACTATTAATACAAAAACTACTTTACTTGCAGTGTTATTTGCCCTTGGCGCAATGCAGTCTTATGCGCAAACGGGCCCTAAAAAGTTTAGGAGCATTAATCCTGAAAACGGCCACGTAAGGTGTGCAACGGTAGAATACCAGGAATATCTAAAAGAAAAGAACCCTGCCCTGGTTCAGGACAAAGAGGCGTTTGAAGCCATTCTTGCCACTAAAATTGCCGAAGCAAAAGCCGCAAAAATGCAATCGCCTAACGATGCCAATGCTGTATTTACAATACCGGTAGTTGTACACGTTATTCATAATGGTAATGCAGTGGGCAATGATGAAAATATTGCCGATGCCCAGGTTATCTCCCAAATTACGGTTTTAAACCAGGATTACAGAAGAATGGAAGGCACTCCGGGGGATAATGATTTTGAAGTAGGTGCCGATACTGAAATTGAATTTTGCCTTGCAAAAGTAAAACCCGACGGAACCGCATTTAATGGTATAGACAGGGTTGACATGGGCAATGCCACATGGGATACCTTTGCAGCAATTGATGATAACCTTAAACCTGCAACACAGTGGGATCCTGAACAATATTTTAACATCTGGGTGGTAAAATTTGGCGGTGAGCTTGAAGAAGATTACGGCCTGCTTGGGTATGCCCAGTTTCCGGATCTTTCCGGCTTAGGAGGACTTGACACCTTTGGTGGTAATGCCAGCAGCGATGGTGTGGTTATAGGATACCGTTATTTTGGTTCTTCAACACTTTATCCGGGTGGTAATTATTTTGCTCCATATAACAAAGGCAGGACCACTACACACGAGGTAGCCCATGCTTTAGGCTTAAGGCACATTAACGGCGACAATACTTCCTGCACTACAAATGCCAGCGATTCTCAAAAAGATTATTGCCCTGACACCCCTGCAACATCTGATTATAATTACACTTGTAATGCAGTAGACACCTGCCCTACTGCCGCCGGCGCGGATATGATAGAAAATTATATGGATTATACTAATGATGCGTGTATGAATGTATTTACACAAAATCAAAAAACAAGGATGAAAACGGTACTTCAAAATTCACCAAGAAGAAGCACACTGGGTACATCTACAGTTTGTGAGGAAGTAGCAGGTGCCGAAGAGTTTAAACTTCTTAATGGCATAAACCTTTACCCTAACCCTACACAAACTGTACTTAACATAGCTGTAGACAATAACGAACTACCGGATAGCTTTGTTATTTACAACAGCCTTGGCCAAACCATTAGCACTGTTAAAGTTAACGGCAGCGCTAACTTAGTAGTTAATACATCTGCTTACAGCAACGGTGTATACTTTATCAAAGTAGATAAAGGCAACGCATCTAAAACGCTTAAGTTCATTAAGAACTAATCTACACAGGATTATATATACAAAGAGCGGGGCAAAATGCCCCGCTCTTTTATTTTTGTATGGTTTTGCCCTTTATACAATTATATTTTAAAAGTAACAACCGGCCTAACAGCATGGTTAACAAGATCTTCGCTTATACTGCCATTAAAAAAGTGGGCAAGTCCCTGGCGGCCATGAGTACACATACCCATAAGATCGGCATTAATACTGTTGGCAAAGTGCAATATGCCTTTTTCTACATTAACATCATTATATACGTGTGCGCTATATCCGTTTGCAATAGTAAAGCCTGCTACAAAATCATGTATAAGCTTTTCTGCCGCGTGGGTAGATTTAAAATCGTTTGGCGTGTTAATATAAACAAGGTGTAGTTTAGATTTAAAGCTGTTTGCAAAATCTACCACCTGTGCAAAAGGTTTTTTAATTTCGTTAGAAAAATCAGATGCAAAAACAAATTTCTCAGGGTTAAAATCACTTTCCTCCTTTTTAATAACAAGTACAGGAATATCCGATGTTCTAACCACTTTCTCTGTATTAGAACCTATAAACATTTCGTGAAAACCGCTCGCACCATGAGATCCCATAACAATAAGATCTACATTATGTTTTTTAGCTGCTTTTTTAATACCTTCAAAAGCCTTATCAAACAAAAGTGCTTCAGATACTGTAAGGCCCTCAAGATAATCGGCAGATTTTACCTCTTCAAAACGCTCATGTGCCTTTTGTAAAAAGAAAGCAATTTCCGGTATCTCAGCGCTTGGTGTAACAGCGTCGCCTTCCTGTCCGGGTAGTTCTACTAAATGTATTAATACTATTTCCCCATCATTTTCGCGTGCAATCTGTGCTGCAACTTTAAGCGCATATTCTGCATGATCGGAAAAATCCGTAGGTACTAAAATTTTTTTCATAAGTTAAGTAATGTGTAAGTTTTTAACAAAAAATTAGTCGGTTTTAACCCTCTAAATGTATAAATTAATTTTACATTATCCAATGATTTTCAAGATATAAAAATTATTCGTATATTTGCGCAGTTATTTAATAAAAACTAAATAATGAGGGGACAGGAGTCCCCTCTTTTTATACAATATGACATTTAAAGAGAAAGTAACAGATTTATTAAATAAAGGTTTAGAAGAACATCCTGAGCTGTTTTTAATAGATTTTACAATAGGTACCGGCAATAAAATAAACATTACCCTTGATGGTGATAATGGCGTAACATTGCAGGATTGCATAAACATAAGCAGGGCTATAGAGCATAATATAGACCGCGAGGAAGAAGAAGATTTTTCATTAGAGGTAGCCTCGGCCGGAGCCACAAGCCCAATGAAAGACCCAAGGCAGTACAAAAAAAATATTGGCAGAACCGTTAGTGTTAAAACTAACGATAACCAAATAGAGGCTGATTTAATTGATGCCGATATAAATAGCATAACGCTGGAGTGGACTGCCCGCGAACCTAAACAAATAGGTAAAGGAAAAGAAACCGTTACTAAAAGGTTACAAATACCTTATACGGATATTAAAGAAGCAGTTGTTGTAATAAAATTTTAAAAATATAAAGTTGGCATGGAAAATCTCGCATTAATAGATTCGTTTTCAGAGTTTAAAGATGATAAACTTATAGATCGCGTTACCCTAATGGCGATACTGGAAGATGTATTCAGGAATGCATTAAAGAAGAAATACGGGTCTGATGATAATTTTGATATTATTATAAACCCTGATAAAGGGGATATGGAGATATGGAGAAACCGTGTGGTAGTGGCAGACGGTGAGGTAGAAGACCCTAACCAGGAAATTTCGCTTAGCGAAGCCAGAAAAATAGAAAAAGATTTTGAAGTAGGCGAAGAAGTATCTGAAGAGGTAAAACTAATTCAGCTGGGCCGCAGGGCTATCCTTGCATTACGCCAAAACCTTATTTCTAAGATACACGAACACGACAATACTAACCTTTATAAACAGTTTAAAGACATTATTGGTGATATTTATACCGCAGAGGTACACCACGTAAGGCCAAAAGCTGTAATTTTGGTGGATGATGAAGGTAATGAGATCGTTTTACCTAAAGAAAACCAAATTCCGTCTGACTTTTTCCGCAAAGGAGATAATGTTAGGGGTATTATAGAAAATGTAGAGCTTAAGGGCAACAAGCCGCAGATAATTATGTCAAGAACTTCTGAGAAGTTCCTTGAGAAATTATTTGAACAGGAAATTCCTGAGGTGGCAGACGGTCTTATAACTGTTAAGAAGGTAGTAAGGATACCGGGCGAAAAAGCAAAAGTAGCTGTAGATTCTTACGATGACAGGATAGACCCTGTGGGTGCCTGCGTGGGTATGAAAGGTTCTCGTATACACGGTATCGTTCGCGAGCTGGGTAACGAAAATATAGACGTTATTAACTATACAACAAATACACAGTTGTATATATCAAGAGCGCTAAGCCCTGCCAAAGTGTCGTCTATTAAGATAGATGAGAACACACACAGGGCCGAAGTTTTCTTAAAATTAGAAGAAGTCTCTAAAGCTATTGGCCGAGGAGGACACAATATTAAACTGGCAGGATTATTGACAGGCTATGAGCTTGACGTAATCAGAGAAGGCAACCCTGCTGAGGATGAGGATGTTGAATTAACAGAATTCTCAGACGAAATAGATGAGTGGATCATCGCAGAGTTTGCAAAAATAGGCCTCGATACTGCAAGGAGCGTACTTAACCAGGATGTAAACGACCTTGTAAGAAGAACTGACCTTGAAGAAGAAACTATTCTTGAGGTTATGAGGATCTTAAAAGAAGAATTTGATAGTTAGGCTAAGTTTAATATTTTAATACAACAACACAACGAAAGAAGATAATAGTAAAAAATATTTATGTCTGAAGAAAGAGCAATAAGAATAAACAAAGTTTTAAGGGAATTAAATATTTCCCTCGACAGGGCCGTGGAGTTCCTTAAAGACAAGGGCCACGTTATTGAGGCAAGCCCCAATGCCAAGATATCCGGCGAGGAATATAATGCCCTTTTCAATCAATTTTCTGCTGACAAAGGAAACAAAGCTGCATCATTAGAGGTGAGTGAGGAGAAGAGGAAGGAGAAGGAAGCGCTGCGTATAGAGAGGGAAAAAGAGCTGGAGGAAAAAAGGAAGCAGGAAGAAGAAAAACAAAGGCAGGAAGTTATTAGAGCTAAGGCATCTTTGAGTGGCCCCGTGGCTGTTGGTAAGATAGATCTTAACCCTAAAAAACCTGTTGCCGAAACCGCTGCTGCTTCTTCAGACATACCTGTAAAACAACAGGAACCGCAAACAGAAAAGCCCGCAGCACAAAAACCTGCAGAGGCACCGCAACAGGCACCACAGGAAAAAGCTGCTGAAGTTAAAGAAACTGCACCACAACCGGAGCAGCCTAAGGCTCAGCCAAAAATACAGGCACAGCCGCAAGCACCACAACAGCAACCCGTACAGGAAAAACCTGTACAGGCAGCACAAGAGCCTGCGCAGCCCGCTCAACCTGAGGCACCGGCACAACCCGAAGAAATTAAAACGCAATATACCAAGCTTACAGGAGCTACCTTTACTGGGCAAACCATAGATCTTTCGCAGTTTAACAAACCTAAAAAGAAAAAAGAAGAGCCTAAAAAAGATGCACCAAGGCCGGGTGGCGTTGCAAATAATAACAATGCTAACGATAAGAACAAGCGTAAAAGGATTACTCCTAAACCGCAAGGTGGCGCCAATACCAGCGGTGCACAGCGCCAGCCGGGACAGGCAAGCCAGCTTATCAGGCCAAATGCTCCGGGAACCGGTGGCGGCCAGCAAGGCGGCAACAGGTTTGGCGGAGGCGGCAAGCGCCCTGCTATTGTTAGCAAAGTAGAGCCTACAGATGAAGAGGTTAAAAACCAAATTCGCGAAACGCTTGAGAAACTTCAGGGGAAAGGAAGCAAATCTAAAGCTGCGAAATACAGGAGAGATAAACGTGATACGCACCGCCAGAGAACGGATGATGAGCAGCGTGCATTAGACGAAGGCAGTAAAACAATTAAGGTTACAGAGTTTGTAACCGTAGGTGAAGTTGCTACCATGATGGATGTGCCAATTACCAAAGTGATATCGGTATGTATGTCGCTTGGTATCATGGTTACCATGAACCAGAGGCTGGATGCTGAAACGCTTAGTATTGTTGCCGATGAGTTTGGCTACGAGATTGAGTTTATAACAACTGATATTGAAGAGGCTAAAGAAGTTGTAGAAGACAGAGAAGAAGACCTTGTATTCCGTGCCCCTATCGTTACTGTGATGGGCCACGTAGACCACGGTAAAACTTCACTTCTTGACTACATCCGTAAAGAAAATGTAATTGCAGGAGAGTCGGGTGGTATTACCCAGCACATTGGTGCATATGGTGTAACACTTGAAAACGGCCAAAAGATCGCTTTCCTTGATACACCGGGTCACGAGGCGTTTACCGCTATGCGTGCACGTGGTGCCCAGGTAACCGATATTGCCATTATTGTAATTGCAGCAGACGACGATATAATGCCGCAAACTAAAGAGGCCATTAACCACGCACAAGCGGCTGGTGTGCCAATTATATTTGCCATAAATAAAGTGGATAAGCCCAATGCTAATCCGGAGAAAATTAAAGAAAGGCTTGCGGGCATGAACCTTCTTGTAGAAGATTGGGGCGGTAAGATACAATCGCACGACATCTCTGCAAAAACAGGCCTTGGCGTAAAGGACCTTCTTGAAAAAGTATTGCTTGAAGCCGAGTTGTTAGACCTTAAGGCTAACCCGGATAAAGCTGCTGTAGGTACCGTTGTAGAGGCGTTCCTTGATAAAGGCCGCGGATATGTATCTACCGTACTTGTACAGGGTGGTACACTTAAAGTGGGCGACTATGTACTTGCCGGTAAACACCACGGTAAAATTAAGGCAATGCACGATGAGCGTGGCCACAATGTTAAAGAGGCAGGCCCGTCGCAACCAATATCTATATTAGGTTTAGATGGTGCGCCAACCGCAGGTGATAAATTCAGCGTTTACGAAGACGAGAAAGAAGCAAAACAAATTGCTGCTAAACGTACCCAGTTAATGCGTGAGCAAAGTGTGCGTACACAAAGGCACATTACCCTTGCCGAGATTGGGCGCAGGATTGCACTTGGCCAGTTTAAAGAGCTTAACATTATCCTTAAGGGAGACGTGGATGGTTCGGTTGAGGCGTTATCAGACTCGTTCTCTAAACTATCTACAGAGGAGATACAAATTAATATTATACACAAAGGTGTAGGTGCTATTACCGAATCTGACGTGTTGCTTGCTTCGGCATCCGATGCGATCATTATAGGCTTTAACGTGCGCCCTTCGGCAAATGCAAGACAACTTGCCGACAGGGAAGAAATTGACATCCGTAACTACTCTATCATCTATGATGCTATAGACGACCTTAAAGATGCAATGGAAGGCATGCTATCTCCGGAAATGAAAGAAGAAGTTACCGGTACTGCCGAAATACGTGAAGTGTTTAAAATATCTAAAGTGGGCTCTATTGCCGGATGTATGGTTACCGATGGTAAGATATTCCGTAGCTCTAAAATAAGGTTAATACGCGAAGGCGTTGTAATCTATACAGGAGAGCTAAGCACACTTAAACGCTTTAAAGACGATGTTAAAGAAGTTTCTAAAGGTTACGACTGTGGTATGCAGATTAAAAACTATAATGACATACAGGAGTATGACACTGTAGAAGCCTACCAGGAAGTAGAAGTTAAGAAAAAGCTTAAATAATACATTAAAATAGTTTACAAAAAATCCCGGAATATTCCGGGATTTTTTTATGTTTACAAGTGATATGCATACACCTGCGTTAAATGCTTAAAAAAATATTCCTTCCCTTTATCTTTTTGTTGTTTTATGCCGGAATGTATGGGCAGGAAAATACATATTTAAAAAAGATAGATTCCCTTAAGCTGGTTTTTAATAAAACTACTGTTGATACTATAAAAGCAACCCAGCTTATTTACATCAGCCGTTTTTATGCCGGGCTTGGCGATGCCAAAAATGGCAGGGAATATGCTGCTAAAGCACTGCAAATATCAAATAAAGCACAATGGTCGCCAGGTAAAACAGAGGCTTATGTTTGTATGGCAAACCAGCCGGGAGCTGATGCAGCTACTGTTTATAAAAAAGCATTACACGAAAGCCTTAAAACTGCTGACAAACAGCTTACAGCTTCGCTTTATAATTTGCTTGGGCAAACTGCAACAGATAACAACCAAAAACTTGCCTATTTTAAAAAGGCCCTTCCGCTTTACCGCGAGAAAAAGGACAACAAAAATTACAGTAAAATCCTTTTTAATATTGCTTACGCTTACGAGTTAAAAGGAATGTATTTTGACGCGGTTGATTACCGCATGCAAAATTTAAAATTAAGTGAGCAATTAAAAGATACAATTAGTATAGTAAATGCAAACCGCCACTTAGCGCTTACCTATTCGGCTAAAGGCGACACCAACAAAGCACTCCTTTATTATCTTGCAGCTACAGCCTTAATGAAACAGCATTCTAAAAAAGCTAATGCCCTTTTTATATCGGACATATATAATGAAACCGGGAAAATTTATCTCATTCAGAAAAAGCACGATAAAGCACTGGCACACTTTAAAGAAGCGCTAACCTATGCCAAAAGCGGGCACTATAACCTTGCCCAAATTGATATCCTGCAATATATCAGCAAAGCTTACTTAAAGCTCAACAATAAGCATGAAGCTAATGCCAACCTTGATAAGGCAAAACAACTTACAAATGTAGTGCCATTACCTCAGGATAAATTATTGGCATGCAATTCAATAGCAAGTACTGCTTACGAATCAGGTGACTACCCGGAAGCAATAAAGTACTACCAGATATTGTTAGATATTGTTTATGAATTTGAAAAGGCCGGAGAGGATATGTTACTGGCAAAACAAATTGCTACATCCGGGCTTGGAGCGTCCTATCTTGCGCTCGCAAAACAGCAGGGCAATAATAAAGAACTGTTGTCTAAAGGCATCAGTAACCTGGAAACGGTACTGCCGCTATACAGGCAAGCCAATAGTTTTAAAGAACTAAAGGTATGCTCCAAACAACTGGCCGAAGCGTATGAGTTAACAGGGCAGTACTCAAAATCTGTAACTGCTTATAAAGATTACATTACCTATAAGGATAGCATCTCATCTATCGATCGGGAAAATGCTTTCACAAAAAAAGAGGCCGAGTTTGAGTATACCCAAAAAGAAACCCTTTTAAAAGATGACCAGAAAATTGCCATCGAAAAAGAACAGAACCGACGCAATTATGCTTTTGCCGGTATAGGAGTTTTGCTGCTTATAGCAGGCGGTTCAGGCATTGCTTACAATCGTAAGAAAAAAGACAACCGTTTAATTGCTGCAGAAAAAAAGCGCAGTGATGATTTACTGCTTAATATACTCCCGGCAGAGGTTGCCGAAGAGCTTAAAGCCAAAGGCGAAGCCAGTGCGCAGTATCATGATAAGGTATCAATACTATTTACTGACTTTGTTGGTTTTACCAAGCTGTCGGAAAAATTTAGTCCCGAAGAGCTTATAGGTGAATTAAACTACTGTTTTAAGGCGTTTGACAATATTATTACAAAGCACAACATAGAAAAGATAAAAACCATAGGTGATAGTTATATGGCGGTTAGCGGGCTTGCCGGTAAAAATCCCGACCATGCTAAAAATGCTGTTGAAGCTGCGATTGAAATGCGTAATTTTATCGACGCTTATAAAACCGAACGCCTGGCACAGGGCAAAGTATATTTTGAAATGCGCATTGGCATAAACAGCGGCAACGTGGTGGCCGGTATTGTGGGCATTAAAAAGTTTGCCTATGATGTGTGGGGCGATGCCGTAAACATAGCCAGCCGTATGGAAAGCCATGGGCAGGCCGGCAAAATAAACATTAGCAAAAGCACCTACAACCTTGTTAGAGAAGATTATGCAACAGAATACAGGGGCGAGATTGACGCTAAGGGCAAAGGGTTTATTAATATGTATTTTGTAGAACCGAAACAAGTACCGATGGACGTAAATGGGGTAAAAGATTTTATTCTTGGTAAACAGCAAAAAGAACTGCCGGAACATTTAAGCTATCATAACATTCATCATATTTTAGATGTATACGAGGCAGTGAACAGGCATGTTGAATCTGACGGCATTTCCGGCGAAGATGCTGTTTTACTGCAAACGGCAGCGCTTTTTCACGACTCAGGATTTATTGTACAGGCGCAGGGACACGAAGAAATATCCTGTGGTTTTGCACAACAATACCTGCCACAATATGGGTATAATAGCGAACAAATTAACGTAATTTGCGGCATAATCATGGCAACTAAGATTCCGCAGTCGCCAAAAACGCCTTTGGAAGAAATATTAGCCGACTCCGACCTTGATTATCTTGGCCGTGATGATTTTTTTGAAATATCCGACAGGTTGTTTGAGGAATTAAAACATAGTGGCGTTGTAGCTAATTATGATGACTGGAACAAAATGCAGGTAGGCTTTTTTAACAACCACCATTATTTTACCGCAAGTGCCAAGACATTGCGGGAGGTTAAAAAGGCTGAGAATTTAGAAAGTATTAAAGCAAAACTTATTTCATAAACACAAATGAACACTGTTACCAACAGACTTAACTTAAAAGATTCCGTAACCGATTATGCCTTTATATTGGTAGGCATACTTTCTATAAACTTTGCCCTTAAGGGCTTATTGGTACCCAACCATTTTTTTGATGGTGGGGTAACAGGGCTATCGCTGCTACTGCACGAAAAATACCATTTTAATATTGCCTATACCATAGTGGCGCTAAACCTGCCGCTTGTATTGGTAGGCTATAAACTGGTGGGACAAAAATTCTTTATCAAAACAAGCATCTCAATTGTGTTATTGGGTATGTGCCTGTTATGGCTGCCTATTCAGGAAATAACGCACGATAAGCTTATCATATCGGTATTTGGAGGCTTTTTTATAGGGCTTGGTGTTGGGTTAGGCATGCGTGGCGGTTGTGCCCTTGATGGTATAGAGGTACTGGCCGTATACACCGGTAAGCGTATAGGCTTTACCATGAGCGAAATTATCCTTGGGCTGAACATCATCATATTTACTGTTTCTGCCTTGTTCTTTGGGCTCGAAACGGCGTTTTACAGCATGCTTACCTACTTTGTGGCATCGCGCACCATTGCCTACGTGGTAGACGGTATACAGGAGTTTACCGGTGTTACCATAATATCGGCCAAAAGCGAAGAAGTAAAAGCTTATTTGGTTTTACAAATGAATAAAGGCATTACTGTTTACAAAGGCGAACGCGGCTTTATGAAAGAGAGCTTTGAGGTAAGTGCCGACTGCGATATTATATACACCGTAGTAACAAGGCTTGAAGTGCGCCGCCTTAAGGCCGCTATGCATGAAATTGACGAAAAAGCATTTATTTTCACGCAATCCATACGCGAAACTGCGGGTGGTGTTTTAAAGAAAAAAGAGCATTAACAGCTACTCAACAACTTAAATAAAAAATCCCGACTTTTAAATTGAAGTCGGGATTTTTTATTTCTATTCAGGGGCGAGTGCAAGTTCCAGGCCTTCCAGTTCGGCCGTAATAGGTATCTGACACCCCAGGCGGCTGTTGGGCTTAACGTTAAAAGCTTCACTAAGCATGGCATCCTCATCGGGCCCCATTTCAGGAAGTTCTACCTCGTTAAGCACATAACACTGGCAGGAAGCACACATAGCCATACCACCGCAAACGCCTATGGTACCCTCCGGAGCCAGTTCGTAAGCCCGGCAAAGCTCCATGATGTTCATAGCCATATCGGTAGGTGCAAGCACCTCGTGTATAATACCCTCCCTATCGGTTATTTTTATTGTTACTTCGTTCATTATTTTTGTTTCAGGTTTGCTTCGCCAGTCGGCAACAGCCTCGTGTCAGGTTTAAAGTTTAAAGTTGCTTACTCGTACGGAATGGCAACCTGAAACTTTAAACCTGAAACAAAATAGCCTAATCAATCGCTTTAACCACTTGTTTTTCGGCTTCTTTACGGGTACCGTCAAAACCATCTACACCGCTTACGGTGGTGTATTTAAGCACATATTTTTTGCCGGGGTTCAGTTTATTAAAAACACTTTGGCACATTAATGTAGCCTCGTGGAAACCGCACAAAATAAGCTTAAGCTTACCCGGATAGGTATTAATATCGCCAATGGCATAAATACCCTCTATATTGGTTTGGTAATCTAAAGCGTTGTTTACTTTAATAGCATTCTTTTCAATTTCAAGGCCCCAGTTGGCAATGGCGCCTAATTTCGGTGTAAGCCCAAAAAGCGGGATAAAATAATCGGTGGCAATGGTAGTATGAGAGCCATTAATCTCAAGATCAAGCTCCTCTACACGCTCGGCACCGCGAATACCGGTAACCTCGGCAGGTGTAACTAATCGAATTTTGCCCTGGTGTTTAAGCTCCTGTACTTTTTCAACCGAATCTAACGCTCCCCTAAACTCGTTCCTCCTGTGTACCAGTGTAACTTCAGAGGCTACATCGGCAAGGAAAATACTCCAGTCTAAAGCAGAGTCGCCGCCACCGGCTATCACAATGCGCTTATCGCGAAACAGCTCAGGGTCTTTTACAAAGTACTCCACCCCTTTATCCTCGTAAAACTCAATATCTTCTATAATGGGCTTGCGTGGCTCAAAGCTGCCCAAACCACCGGCAATAGCAACCGCTTTTGCGTGGTGTTCTGTGCCTTTATTGGTAGTAACTATAAACGTACCATCCTCTAACTTTTGAATAGTCTCTGCCTTTTCGTTAAGGGTAAAGCCTGGCTGGAATTGCTTTATCTGTTCCATTAAATTATGCACCAGGTCGCCTGCCAGGACCGATGGGTACCCAGGAATATCAAAAATGGGTTTTTTAGGATAAAGCTCTGATAACTGCCCGCCAATTTGCGGAAGTGCATCTATAATATGGCATTTTAGTTTTAAAAGTCCGGCTTCAAATACGGTAAAAAGGCCTGTAGGCCCTGCCCCGATTATCAATATATCTGTTGTAATCATGGTTTAAATTATGGTAAAAGCAATTTCAGGACAAAGGTGCCCAAAATTGCTTTTAGAAATTATGATAATTATCAGCCGCAGCCAATATATTTTTTGTTGAAGTATTACGCGATGTTAACCACCGTTTCAATAGCAGGAGCATACTTTTTAATAGTAGTCTCTACACCGGCTTTAAGCGTCATTTGGTTAACGCTGCAGCCCACGCAGGCACCTTCAAGGCGCACACGCACGTGCTTATCATCTTCAATGTCTATCAGTGATATGTTACCTCCATCAGATTCTAAAAACGGACGAATCTCATCAAGGGCTCTCTCTACACTGCTTCTAATTTCTTCTGTTGTCATTTTTATTTCTTTTTAACTGCTGAGCAGCCGGCCATAGTGGTTATTTTAATTGCTTCGGTAGCAGGGAGGTTATCATTCCTGTCTACCGTTTCCTGCACAACGTTACGCGCAAGCTCTTCAAAAGCAGCTTCAAGCGGTGTTGCAGTTTGCAGGGCAGCAGGGCGGCCATAATCTCCTGCTTCGCGTATGCTTTGTACGAGTGGTATTTCGCCAAGGAAAGGCACATCTAAGTCCTCAGCAAGGTTTCTTGCGCCTTCTTTACCAAAGATATAGTATTTATTGTCAGGAAGCTCCTCTGGTGTAAAATAAGCCATATTCTCTATAATACCCAATACAGGCACATTAATGCTTTCCTGGCGGAACATAGCCACACCCTTTTTAGCATCGGCAAGGGCCACAGCCTGTGGTGTACTAACAATAACCGCACCGGTTATAGGCAGCGCCTGCATTATAGAAAGGTGAATATCTCCGGTTCCCGGTGGTAAGTCTAACAATAAAAAGTCCAACTCACCCCAATCGGCATCAAAGATCATCTGGTTAAGGGCTTTACCTGCCATTGGGCCACGCCATATAACGGCCTGTTCCGGACTGGTAAAAAAGCCTATAGAAAGTATCTCTACACCGTAGCTTGAGATGGGTTTCATTTTAGATTTGCCATCTATAGTAACCGATATTGGTCGCTCGCGCTCTACATCAAACATTATTGGCATCGATGGCCCGTAAATATCGGCATCAAGCACACCCACCTTAAAGCCCATTTTAGCTAAAGTAACGGCAAGGTTTGCTGTAATGGTAGATTTACCTACACCGCCTTTACCCGATGATACCGCAATAATATTGCTGATACCCGGTATGGCTTTACCTTTAATTTCAGGTTTCTCAGGAGCTTCAACCTTTACATTTACTTTTACTTTAGCATCAGGCGACACTAACTCCTGTATTGTTTTTATAATATCTGCTTCGGCGCGCTTGCGTATGTGCATTGCCGGTGTTTGCATAACCAGCTCTACAACCACCTCATCGCCAAAGGTAAGTACATTGCGTATAGCCTCACTCTCTACCATATTTTTGCCTTCGCCGGCAAGTGTAATGGTTTCAAGGGCTTTTAATATTTCTTTTCTATCTAATTTCATGGTATAGTAATCGCTAACAGCCTCTTATATAGACTTATTTTAAATTGCAAAGATAGTATGAAAAGTTTATACAATAAAGTTAATTCAGTGTTCTTTTGCGGTGATGTAGCATTCTGTTTGACCTCACCCCCAACCCCTCTCCAAAGGAAGGAGAGACGAGAACCTGAACAGTTTAGTTATCTTATAAAACCCCAATGGATAGTCCTCACCCCCAACCCCTCTCCAAAGGAGAGGGGAGCCGAGAACGGAAATCGTTACGTAGTATTTTGATAAACAAGAAGAATAGTTGAGTGAAGCTTGCCCCCCTCTCCTTTAGAGAGGGGTTGGGGGTGAGGACAAATCCAACAATCTAAAAATCTAATTCTTTAGCGGGATCCCAAAAACAGGTTTCAAATTTTACGATCTTGTTGTCTTTTATTTTAATGCCTTCGCTTTCCAGAAGCTGCTGCATAAGGTTGGTGCCTTCAAAATGATGCTTGCCGGTTAGCAGCCCCACCCTGTTTACTACGCGGTGTGCGGGTACATCGTCATGGCCGTGGGCGGCATTCATAGCCCAGCCCACCATTCGTGCCGACCTGGCTGCCCCTAAAAACTTTGCTATTGCCCCGTATGACGTTACCCTGCCGTAAGGTATTAGCCTCACAACATCGTACACCTTATCAAAAAAAGATTCTTCGGCTTTAGCCATAAGGTTGCTTTTAGTGGTTACGCAATATTTTTATGATGGTAATTATAGCAATAAGCCCTGTGATTGAGCCTATAAAGTAGTTGACATTTTTAAGAAAGAAATTGGTTTTATGCTCAAACCTTTTAAAGAAAACAATGTAAAGATAAAACACCGAAAATGAACCTATTATTGCCCCTATTACAAAGAGGAATATAAACAGGTTATTGAAAAAAAAGTAGCCCGCGCGCATAAACGAAATACTTATAAACACATAAAACGGGATAGGGAAAAAATTTAATGCCGATAGCATGGTACCTAAAAAGTAGTTGCCTGTTGTACTCCTAACGTGCACCTCCTCCGGATTACATTTATCTTTTTTCTTTTTAGAAAGGAATAAAAAATAAATGGTAAGCAGTGAAAATATCACAGCCCCGACTTCCTGCAGCATAGATACAATTTCCGGGCTGCGATTTATAAGCTTTGCAAAAGTTACCGATATAAATGCCTGAAAAAACACGATAGTTGCCGCGCCAAGCGCAAAGAAAATCGCGTTGCGCCTGCCTTCCTTAAGGCTTATTTTAGCAGCCGTCATATTAAGCAGTCCCGGTAAGAGGGTTGCCACGAACGAAATACCAAAACCCACCACCAGCGGAAGGATTATCTCCATACTATTTTATTTTAAACTTGATGTAGGTAATAGCCTTGTTTTGCTCCAGGTATTGTTGCTCATAAAATGTTTGTATGGCAGTAACCACCTCCGGCGAGCCCTCGTTACGGTACACATTATGGTTAGCATAAATAACCTCGTGGCCTTCGCCATGCAGTAACCCCAGGGTATAACCGTGCATAAACTCACTATCGGTTTTAAGGTTTACCACGCCATTAGGGCCAAGTATCTTTTTATAACGCTGCAAAAACTCACTATTAGTAAGTCTGTGCTTGGTACGCTTGTATTTTATTTGCGGGTCAGGAAAGGTTATCCAAATCTCAGCAACTTCGCCTTCTTCAAAAAAATGCTCTAACAGCTCAATCTGCGTACGTAAGAAACCCACATTGTGCAGCCCCTGCTCTACTGCGGTCTTGGCACCACGCCAAAAACGGGCACCTTTAATATCTATACCTAAAAAATTATTTTCAGGGTAGCGCGCCGCAAGCCCAACCGAATATTCGCCTTTGCCACAGCCCAGTTCTAACACTATTGGGTTATCGTTCTTAAAAAAATCACTGTTCCATTTGCCCTTTAGTGCAAAATCGCCTGCAACGGCTTCTTCCCTTGTTGGTTGTAAAACATTGCCAAAAGTTTCGTTTTCCCTAAAGCGTTTTAATTTATTCTTGCTTCCCACTACTAAATTTAAATTTTTGGTAAAATTAGCGAAATATATACCAATCAAAATAATTTTAGATTGCACTTATTAAATAGTTATCAAAAAAAACCTCAGTGCAGCCTAAAAAAAGAATCCTTGTAGCCCCACTTAACCGCGGGCTGGGCCATGCTACCCGATGCATACCCATAATAGAAGCACTGGAAAATCATGGTTTTGAACCGATTATAGCCTCCGACGGTGTAGCCCTTGCCCTTTTAAAGAAGGAATTTCCGCTGCTTATGGCGCTGGAGTTACCTCCCTGCCACCTGACCTATACCGGAAACGGCACTTTTTTTAAATTAAAGACATTTTTCAGGGCCCCTAAAATGTTTAGCGCCATACACCACGAAGGTAAAATTGTAGAAGAGCTTGTTAAACAACACAATATAGACGGCATTATAAGCGATAACCGCCCGGGGGCTTACAGCCGCAGGGTTGCCAGCGTGGTTATAACGCACGAGTTGAATTCGGCATCAGAGAATGGGTCGCAATTGCCTGCACAAATACACAGACTGTTTTTAAAACGTTACCGCGAATGCTGGATTCCCGATGTAAAATCGTCGCCCAACCTTTCGGGCAAATTGGGTCACAGCGAAGAAAGCACACTGAACCTTAAATACATTGGCCCTATTAGCCGGTTGCACAAAAAGATTACCGATAAGAAATATGATTTGATGGTACTGCTATCGGGCCCTGAGCCGCAGCGCACCCTATTGCAGGAAAAGCTTATTAAGGAGCTTAAAAACTACACCGGCACTGTGATTTTCATAAAAGGGATTGTAGAAGGTGTAGAAACTGCCACCCAAAAAGACAACATTACTTTTTATAATTTTATGACTACCGATAACCTTGAATTGGCACTTAACGAAAGTGAAACAATACTGTGCAGGCCGGGGTATTCTAACATTATGGATTTGGCAAAAATGGGTAAAAAGGCATTTTTTATCCCTACACCCGGTCAGGAAGAGCAGGAATACCTGGCCAAGAAGCTTAAAAAATCGGGCGTAGCACCGTATGCCACACAGGCTAAGTTTAAGCTGGCCGACCTGCAAAAAACGGAAATGTATAAGGGGCTGAAAGAAATTAACGGCGCCGCTAAATGGAAGGACCTATTTAGTCTTTTCGAGGGTAAATGAAAACTCTGAGCCTTTGCCAAAGGTACTTTCTACATACATTTTTTCGTCGTGCGCCTCAATAATGTGCTTAACAATGCTAAGCCCAAGCCCGGAGCCGCCTTCGGTACGTGCACCGCTTTTGTCTACGCGGTAAAAACGCTCAAACAGGCGCGGTATGTGCTTTTGCTCAATACCTTCACCATTGTCTTTTACGCGGACGATGATCTTATTATTCACAAGGTCTTCAATAGCTACCTCTGTAGTACCATTTTCTTTACCATATTTAATAGAGTTAACCACTAAGTTGGTAACCACCTGCTGTACTTTTTCTTTATCGCCGTACACTATTATGGGTTTGATATATTTCATATCAAACATAAGGATGATGTTCTTTTTATCGGCTTTCATCTCCAGCAGGTCGAAAACACTTTGTACTACTTCAACTATATTAAAGGCAGTAAAGGAAAGGTTAAGGTCGCCCACCTCCATCTTAGTGATCATATCCAGGTCCTGAACAATGTAAATAAGGCGCTCTACACCTTTTTCGGCACGTTGCAGGTACTTTTTGCGCAATACCTTATCATTAATTGCACCATCTAAAAGTGTAAGGATATACCCTTGTACGGTAAACAAAGGTGTTTTAAGCTCGTGTGATACATTGCCTAAAAATTCCCTGCGGTACTCCTCACGTATCTTTAAGGTTTCGATCTCAATTTTCTTGTCGCGGGCAAATTTTTCCAGTTCGCGCGTAAGCGTAGCCATATCGGTAGTGATAGACTTGTTCCTGAACGTACTGGACTCTAAAAGTGAAATATCATCGTATATTTTTTTTACCCTGCGGTAAATAAAACGCTCTACCCTGTATTGCAATACCACGAACGAGAAAAAGAAAAGCACTATAAAAACAAATACAATGGCGCGCCAGTCTATAGGGTATAAAAAAGCTAACCCCGCTAAAAGCGAGGTAGTAAATAATGTAATATATAACGCTGATTTTACAGCGAATTTATACGATTTCTTTAGTTTTAAGGTCACGCAATTTCGAGCTTATAGCCCACTCCTTTAATGGTTTTAAATATTTCGTCGCCTATTTTTTCGCGAAGTTTACGAATGTGTACATCTATAGTACGCCCCCCCACAACAACCTCGTTACCCCATACTTTATCAAGTATCTCCTCGCGTTTAAACACTTTACCGGGTTTAGATGCAAGTAAGTAAAAAAGCTCGAATTCTTTACGCGGAAGTACAATTTCTCTGTCTTCCATTATAATTTTGTACTCTTCGCGGTTAATTTCTATACCGCCTACCCTTAAAACATCTTCTTTGTTTTCGTCTTCTTTAAGCCTTCGCAATAAAGCTTTTACCTTGCTAACAAGTAATTTTGGTTTAATGGGTTTTGCAATGTAATCATCGGCACCGGCATCAAAGCCTGCTACCTGAGAGTAGTCTTCGCTGCGTGCGGTTAAAAAGGTAATAATCACGTTGCTTAGCTCGGGTACCTTCCTTATGTTCTCTACTGCTTCCATGCCATCCATTTCGGGCATCATAACATCGATAATAATAAGGTGTGGCAGCTCCTTTTTAGCTTTTGCAACAGCCTCTTTGCCATTAACTGC
Source organism: Flavobacterium zepuense (assembly GCF_007097145.1). GTDB lineage: Bacteria > Bacteroidota > Bacteroidia > Flavobacteriales > Flavobacteriaceae > Flavobacterium > Flavobacterium zepuense. Next base: position 24,348 of record NZ_VJVZ01000017.1, read on the forward strand.
TGTTACTACCTGGTAACCTTCCTGGGTTAAATTATAGCCTACAATCTCTAAGATATCCTGCTCATCATCAACCAGTAAGATCTTAATATCCTTTTTCTTCATAACGACACTATGTGTATGTTTTGTGGCGGTAAAGGTAAAGATAATACAAAACCTTCAAACGTGTTAACAGTAATTTAATCTGTTAACAATTTAGTAATAAATAACAAATGTAGACATAACTATTATGTAACATAGCATTTAAAGAGTGGCGGTTACTTTGCAGCAAAATTATAACACACGAAATGAAACTTAAATTCTTAGTAATTACACTGTTTACCCTTGCAATAGGCTTTGCACAAAATAAGGGTACAGTAACCGGTACCATTACCGACAAAGACATGAACAACGAGACGTTGCCATTTGCCAGTGTAGCCATTAAAGGAACCAACACTGCAACGAATGCCGATGAGAACGGAGTATACACTTTAAGCGTACCCGAAGGAACACACACGCTTGTTTTTGCATTTTTAGGTTATGAAACGATAGAAGTGCCTTTAAGCATTAAAGCAGGTGAAACAAAAACAATAAACCAAATATTAAAATCTACCAGCGTACAGCTGCAGGATGTAGTGATAGAAAAAACAGTAAGTCGCCAAAAAGAAAGCGCCCTGTTACTGGAGCAGCAAAATGCGGTAGAGATAAAACAGAACATTGGTGCACAGGAACTATCCCGTAAAGGTGTTACCGATGTGGCCGGAGCCGTGGCTAAAACCAGCGGTGTAACAAAACAGGAAGGCAGTGGTAATATTTATGTACGTGGCCTTGGCGACCGTTACAACTCTACTACCATGAACGGCCTGCCTATACCTTCTAACAACGTTGATAAGAAAAACATTGCCCTTGATATATTTCCTACGCAAATTGTAGAATATGTATCTATAGATAAAGTATACCAAAGCAGGATGTATGGCGATTATGCCGGTGGTAACGTAGATATTGTATCTAAAGATTATAAAGGAAATGGCTTTTTAAGGATAGATATAGGATCTTCGGTTAACACCAATGCAGTTAAAGAAGACAACTTTAGGTTATCAAGCGCACCGGGTGCTTTTGGTTTTACAAACATTAACAAACCGGCTAACCCACTTACATCATACAACTACCAAAGCCTTAATTTAGATAAAAAAGCTCCTTATGCAGGCTCTATAGCGGTATCGGGTGGCGACAGCTACGATCTTGGCGGTGAAAGCAGGTTAAACTTTTTTGCTACCGCAGCTTTTGGCAATGAGTATTTATCTATTACAGATGGTAAATCTTACGGTGATATAAACGGCCTTGGTGTAGCCAGCAAGCGTTACGATTCTTACGAATCATTTAACTATGGTACCAACACCACAGGTATGGCTAATATTGGCTATAAAATTAATAACAGGAATAAAGTTAGCTTTAACTCTTTATTCATCAACACATCAAGCAACAGGACCGATGAGTACCGTGGTTATGCGGCTGACTTTGCAGAAGATGGAAATGGTTTTGTAAGAAGGACAAGGTACCAAAAAACCAACCTTTTTATCAACCAATTACTTGGTGAGCATAAATTTGGCGAAAGAATGCAACTTAACTGGGGTGTTTCTTACAATATTGTAGACGACGTTATGCCGGACAGGACCCAGAATAAAATGAAAGAGGCTTTTGATGCACAGGGTAATTCTTTAGGTTACACCATCACATCTATATCTGCTGCAGATAACCACCGTTATTTCCAGGACCTTACAGAGAATGAAGTAGCAGGCCTTGTTAGCCTTGATTACAAATTTAGCAAAGGGGATGACGATGATTATAAAGGTAAGCTTACCGTAGGTTACAACGGCAGGATGAAAAAACGTGAGCTTGAGGCTATACAATACAACCTAAAAACAGTTAGCAGCCCGGTATCGCACCTTGGCGATATTGTAGACCCTAACAACCTTGATTCTTTTTACAATCAGCAAAACTTTAGCAACAACTTTTTTACCATCAGTACGCTTAGAGGAAACTCTCAGGTGCCTATAGCATTAGACCCTCAATATTATAATGGTGATCTTGATATCCACGCCGGTTTAGTAAGTGCAGAGTACAAGTTTAACCCTAAACTTACAGCTGTAGTTGGTTTCCGTGCAGAGATGCTAACCCAAAAAGTTGATTGGGATACCTACCTTAACGGTAAGGGTGATGCTAAACTTGATAAAACAGCAATACTGCCAAACGTTGTGCTTAAATATGCATTGAACGACAAGCAAAACCTTCGTTTTGCAGCAAGTAAAACCTATACCCTGCCACAGTTTAAAGAAACGGTTCCGTTTGTATACGAAGAGGTAACACAGGTATACTTTGGTAACAAAGATCTTTATGAGTCGGATAACTACAACGTAGATATTAAATGGGAGCTATTCCCTAAGGCAGATGAGCTAATATCGTTTACTGCTTTTGGTAAATACATTAAAAATCCAATGAACGAGGTAATCGTAGCTTCATCTACAAACGACATCTCTTACATCAATACAGGAGATAAAGGAACTGTAATAGGTGGTGAGGCCGAAGTACGTAAAGTAATATTTAGCACCGGGGAAGAAAACGCAAGAAAACTAACAGCCGGCGCTAACGTATCGTACCTGCACACTACCCAGGACCTTGATGCTGAAAAAGTACGTAACGAAAACGACCTTGAGGTAGACTTTACACATACTAAAAGTGCATTCTCAGGAGCTTCAGACTGGTTAGTAAATGCCGACCTTTCGTACTTATTTGAGTGGAACGAAAAAGCAAGCAACATTAGCACCACTTTAGCTTACAACTATTTTTCTGACAGGATATTCTCTATCGGTACAAGTGGCCGTGGCGACCTTGTAGACAAAGCAGTAGGTACACTTGATTTTATTGCGAAATCTAAGCTTAACGAAAACCTTGGCCTTAGCTTTACTGCAAGAAACCTGCTTAACCCTAACATAGAGCGTGTACAGGAAAACACAGGTGGCGATGTAGTGGCACAAAACTATAAAAAAGGTTTATTCTTTGGCCTGAGCCTTAACTACCAGTTTTAAAAACACGATAAAATACCTTAAAGGGCTGCCCAATGGCAGCCTTTTATTATTTAGCCCATTTTTGGTAACGTAAACTTTACACACTGTTGCAGTTAACTTAATTAAACCGTGACACACGCTTAACACAAAAAAAGAATTACTGCGGCATCTTTGCAGTACAAAAATTAAACATTTAAAATTTTTAAAACACGTATGAAAACAACACTTAGACAACTACTTGCAATTGCCGTTCTTACTACTGCATTTACAGGATGTTCTGATGACGACAAAGAAACTGCACCATCTTCATCTTTTACATTAGTTCCTTCGGCTTTCCAGGGAGATATTAATGATGGTGAAGTAGTACTTGATTCAGATGAGACTTATAAACTTACAGGTAAAGTTATAGTACACAATGGTGCTACACTTACAATACCTGCAGGTACTGTTATAGAAGGTGTAGGCGGTACTGCTTCTTACATTGCTGTAGAACAAGGTGGAAAAATCAACATTAACGGTACAGCAGCAGATCCTGTTACTATGACAAGTGGCCTTGCTACTAAAACTGCCGGTGACTGGGGTGGATTAGTAATTTGCGGTAAAGCTCCTATAAACAGGGTAAGCGGTGGCGCATCTACAGCTCAGGCTGAAGTTTCAGACCTTACTTACGGTGGTAACGTTGCTAATGATAACTCTGGCTCTATTAGCTACCTTGTTATAGAGTATGCTGGTGCTGCTTATAACAGCGAAAAAGAATTTAACGGCCTTTCTTTATTTGGTGTAGGTTCTGGTACTACTATCCAGTACGTTGAATCTTATCATGGTGCTGATGATGGTTTCGAATTTTTTGGCGGAACTGTAAATACATCTAACCTTATCTCTATTGGTAACGAAGATGACCAATTTGACTGGACTGAAGGCTGGAGTGGTACTAACACTAACTGGTATGGTAAAATTGCTTTTGGTAAAGGTAACCGTGGTATAGAAGCTGATAACTATGAGTTTGGTTATGCTAACACACCACTTTCTAACCCTACTATTACAAACCTTACACTTGTAGGCCCGGGCAGTACTGCAGATGCTACAACTTATGCAGAAAACAACGGCCTAAAACTAAGAAGAGGTACTAAAGGTATCTTTACAAACGTAGTTCTTAGCGCTTGGAAAGAAGGTTTTAACGTAGAAAACGACGAAACTATAGCTAACGTTACAAGTGGTGCATTAAAAGCAACTCAGGTTAACTTTATCTCTGATGTAGCTTCTAAAGCTAAAGGTAAAACTACTGCTGGTGCAAGTGCCGATGTAAACGGTGTTTATACTGAGTCTGGTTCTGCTACAGGAGCTGGTTCTGGTGTTGCACAACCAACTTGGGCAAACAGCTGGACTGTAGGTTTCTAATCTATAGCTAAAAAAATAAGCTTTATATCTTTATACCCCTCTTAAAAAGAGGGGTATTTTTTTACACCTAAATGTTAAAAAGCCAGATAAAACAGGGCATTTTTTCGCCTGTTTTTAAGGGCAAATTCAGGCTCTCCGATTGTGTTAAAAAAGCACCGTAACCTCCTAACCGTCAGTGTGAAATATTTATGAAATATTATTGTTTTTCTTCACATATTTTTTGGTACGGTATTTGAAATATATTTCATACCTTTACACCGTAAATCACCAGGAATGAAGAAAAAATACTTTTATATTACCTTACTACTGTTATTCATGTTTTCTTTAGGCGCAGCCGCCCAGGAAAACAGAGCAGTTGGAGCATCTTCTAAAGAAGCGATAGAAGGGCTTAATATATACCCTAATCCGGTAAGTTCTGACAGGGTTTATATTACAACCAAACTATCTCAATCTAAAGAGGTGGAGATCTTTGATGTGCTTGGTAAAAAAATAATCCATGCCACCATAACCGGTAAAGAGCTTAATATATCTGAGCTTACTCCCGGAGTTTACATTATAAAAATTAAAGAAGGCGAAGCCTCTGCTACAAGAAAACTTATTGTAAAGTAATTTACAATTCAACCATATATTTAAAGCACTGCAACAGCGGTGCTTTTTTTATTTGTATTTTTGCCAAAACATTTTTGCTTTGCTTACCCCTACCGATATATTTACAATAGCCTCTAAAAAAGAGTTCGAAAAAACTACCCTAAAAGTTTTTCGACACCAGTACGATAACAATACCGTATACCGTGATTTTTGTGGTTTTTTAGGTAAAGACAAGCATAATGTAAAGTCGGTTAAAGAGATACCTTTCCTGCCCATACAGTTCTTTAAAACCCATGAGGTGGTAAGCAGCCAGGATCCTGTACAGGTAACATTTACCAGCAGCGGCACCACGGGCATGGTTACAAGCCGCCACCTTGTTACCGATACTCATTATTACGACCAGAGCTTTCGCCTGGCGTTCTCACAGTTTTACGGCAACATAGAAGATTACGCCGTTTTAGCCCTCCTACCCTCTTATCTTGAGCGTGAGGGATCATCGCTCATTTATATGGTAGACGACCTTATACAACGCTCTAATAACCCCGATAGCGGCTTTTACCTGCACAACTACGACGAACTTATTACAAAACTGGTTTCCTTAGACAACGCCGGGCAAAACGTGCTGCTGATAGGTGTTACTTATGCCTTATTAGACCTTGTTGAGAAACAGGGCTTCCAACTAAAAAATACCATTATTATGGAAACCGGTGGCATGAAAGGCCGCCGCCGCGAAATGATACGCGAAGAGCTGCACGAGGTGCTTTGCAATGGCTTTGGTGTAAGCAAGATACATTCGGAATATGGGATGACGGAGCTGCTCTCGCAGGCGTATTCGCTTGGCGACGGTATTTTTGAATGCCCACCCTGGATGGATATCCTTGTTCGCGACACCGAAGATGCCCTTACTTATATAGACTATGGCAAAACCGGAGGCATTAACGTTATTGACCTTGCTAACATTAACTCCTGCTCGTTTATTGCCACGCAGGATCTTGGTAAAAAGTACACTAACCAAAGTTTTGAGGTACTGGGCCGCTTTGATAACAGCGATATAAGGGGTTGTAATTTGATGGTTTTATAAAAGATTGCCAGATTTTTGGATTTTTGGATTTTTGGATTTTTGGATTTTTGGATTATTAGAACGTCCCGCAAAACTCAAGGCTCTGTTATTGCGTGGAGGCACGACGAAGCGATCCCATAATTAATCATTTCCCAATTAACAATGATAACTTCTGACTCCCCAAGTGAGATTGCCGCGCTCCGTTGCACTGCGCTCGCAATGACAAATTCTGAAAAATCCGCGCCATTCGCGATTGCGAAGCATCCGCGTCATTCGCGTTCCATTATTCCCTATAAAAAAAGGAGCCGAAGCTCCTTTTACTATTTCACGGTAATCACAAAATATTTCTTTTTACCGAATTGCACTAAGATATACTTACCTAAAACCAGGTCTTTATCAGACAATTTGTAGGCATCGGTAATTTTTTCTTTGTTGATGGCAACGGCGTTAGCAGCCAACGCTTTTCGGGCTTCACCTCTCGATGGGAATATCTTGGTAACATCAGCCAGCATCTCAATAACATCGGTATCGCTGTTTAATTGCTCCGGCGTAATTTCGGCATGGAAAAACTCTCCAAAAATATCAGTAAAGAAATCGTCGCTCACAGCATTAAGCTGCTCATAGTTATAGTTAGAAAACACAAACTCAGAGCGTTTAATAGCCTCTTCCAAATCTTCTTTAGAGTGCACAAAAGTGGTAACCTCTTCGGCCAGCCTTTTTTGCAACACCCTTAAATGCGGCGCCTGTTGGTGCTCTGCAATAACAGCCTCAACTTCGGCCTGGGTAAGGAACGTGAATATCTTAATATACTTCTCGGCATCTACATCTGTAGTGTTTACCCAAAACTGGTAAAATTTGTATACCGATGTTTTATCAGCGGTAAGCCAAACGTTTCCACCTTCTGATTTACCAAATTTAGAACCATCCGCCTTGGTAATAAGCGGGCAGGTCATGGCGTAGGCTTTCGCCGCTTCATCATTCATCCTGCGCACCAGCTCAGTACCCGTGGTAATGTTACCCCACTGATCGCTGCCGCCCAGTTGCAGCATGCAGTTATGCGTTTTATGTAAATGGTAAAAATCGTAGCCCTGTATTAGCTGGTAGGTAAACTCGGTAAACGACATACCAGATCCTGCCTCGCCTGTAAGGCGTTTTTTAACCGAATCCTTTGCCATCATGTAGTTCACGGTAATACGCTTGCCCACATCGCGCACAAAACCTATGAATGAAAATTCTTTCATCCAATCGTAGTTGTTCACTAAAATTGGCGCGTTCGCTTCGGTTGAATTAAAATCAAGGTAACGCGACAGTAATGCTTTAATGCCATTTACATTCTTGTTTAGTGTAGCTTCATCAAGCAGGTTACGCTCATCGCTTTTACCCGATGGGTCGCCTATCATACCCGTAGCACCGCCTACAAGCGCTATAGGCCTGTGGCCGTGGTTGTGTAAGTGAACCAATATAATAATAGGCACAAGGCTGCCAATATGCAGGGAGTCAGATGTTGGGTCGAAGCCTATATAGGCCGTAGTCATTTCCTTAAGCAGTTGTTCTTCGGTTCCCGGCATTATATCGTGCACCATGCCACGCCACTGTAATTCGGCTACAAAATTCTTCATGTCAAAAATTTAATTCGGTGCAAAAATACAATTTGTAATAATATATCCGAACAAATGTTCGGTTAAAGAATAGGTCCCCATCTTTGTTTAAAGCTGTTGCGCGTTTGTAAAGACAAGTCAGCATAATACCTTTTTAAATTTTACCACAAAGACACAAGGCGTAAATCACAAAGCGCACAGGGAATATCCTGCTTTACAAGCACACAAAAAGACAACTTTGTTGTCTTACAAAGCACACAAGGCTTAATGGAAATAGATTTCGGCATCAAATCACTCCAGCCTTGTGTGCTTCTGCCTTTAGGCGGTTGTCTTTGAGGACTTAGTGCATTACAAGCTACTATTGCTTTGTGCCTTTGTGGTAAAAATTAAATATGCATATAGAAGGTTACTCTTTATGTTGAGGCATTTTTGCTACATTTGTATCTATGATTTTAGTTACCGGAGGTACAGGTTTAGTAGGCGCACATTTGCTGCTCAGGCTTACTGAGGGCACTACTGCCATTAGGGCGCTGTACCGCAACCCTGCCAACCTTAAAAAAACAAAAGACCTTTTTGCCCATTACGGCAAACAAGCCTTTTTTGATACTATTGATTGGGTACAGGGCGACATTACCGATATCCCATCGCTGGAACCTGCATTCATCGGCGTGAGCCACGTATACCACTGTGCGGCAGCCATAACTTTTGACCCAAGTAAAGAAGACCTGTTACGGAAAGTAAATATTGAAGGTACTGCCAACATGGTAAACTGCGCGTTAGATTTTGGGGTAAAAAAGTTTTGCCACGTTAGCTCTATAGCTGCTCTTGGCGATACCTTACAACCGGGCGAAACCATTACAGAGGCTACCGAATGGAACCCTGAACGCAGCCATAACGATTATGCCATTAGTAAATATGGCGCCGAGATGGAAGTGTGGCGTGCCTGGCAGGAGGGCCTTAGCGTGGTGGTGGTAAATCCTGGGGTTATTTTTGGCTACGGGTTTTGGGACCAGGGCAGCGGCGCTATTTTGCGCGCTGTTAACCGCGGTCAGTATTTTTACACACTGGGCAGTTGCGGTTTTGTAGCGGTTGAGGATGTTACCAATATTATGGTACAGCTTATGGATAGTGAACTATCGGGTGAGAAATTTACTGTGGTTGCAGAGAACCTTACCTATAAAGAATTGCTGGATATTGTTGCCGACGGACTGCATAAAAAGCGCCCCTCTTTACATGCCACAAAGCTCTTAACCTCTATAGCCTGGCGTATGGACTGGCTTATAAGCAAATTGCTGATGCGTAAACGCATGCTTACCCGCCACATGGCACAGTCTGCCCACGCAACAGATGTTTATGACAGTAGTAAGGTTACTAAAGCCTTAAATTATAAATTTACTGATTTAAAGGCTTATCTGCACGCACTTTGCGCCTCATACGCATAACCTGGCGTATGCTATCTAACCGCGCTTGTTTTTGCTCTAACGTTTCTTCGCCGCTTACCGGCTGTGGTGTAATAGCAGGAGCAGCAGAAACTGCTTTACCATCCTTGGTTTTAGAAGGTTTTTTAGGCGAAAGCGCCTCCTTATTTTTCTGAAGTTTATCAACTACCTTTTTTTGTATTTTTTGATACTCCTCAAGGTTTGAGGCGTAATACAAATGGTTTTGTGCAAACGTAAGGCTATCGATCTTATACTTTTTGTAAATGTAAGTTTGGGGGTTTACATTATTATCTGATAAAGAGTTTGGTGTAAACGATTTTATAGCCTGCAATAATGATATATCATACAAAATATCTACCATTTCGCCTTCTTTAAGCAAATGGTCGGGCTTGGGTGCGGTTTCGTCGCCGCAACCCACTGCCACAAGTGCCAATAATAGTATGTATACCAGTTTTTTCATTATTCCCTGTCAAATAACAGCCTTTCGCCACAGCGAATGTCTTTTACCTTAAAGTTGTTGTATACCAGTTGCCCGTTTACAAACGTATGGCTTATCCTTGATTTAAAGTTGGTACCTTCAAACGGAGACCAGCCACATTTGTATAAAATATTTTCTTTTTTAACATTCCACGGTAATCCCGGGTTTACGATAACAAGATCGGCATAATACCCCTCACGGATAAATCCGCGTTTTTCAACCTTGAATATCTTGGCCGGGTTGTGGGCCATTTTCTCAACTATTTTTTCTACCGAAATTTTCTTTTGATGGTATGCCTCAAACATTGCCACAACAGCGTGCTGAACCAGCGGCCCACCTGAAGGTGATGATGTGTACGGATTCTTTTTTTCCTCTAAGGTATGAGGGGCATGATCTGTAGCTACAACATCAATCCTGTCATCTAAAAGGGCTTTCCAAAGGGCATCCTTATCGGCAGCAGTTTTAACAGCCGGGTTCCATTTAATAAGTGCTCCTTTTTTCTCGTAATCGGCATCGGTAAACCAAAGGTGGTGTATACACACTTCGGCAGTGATCTTTTTATCTTCTAACGGAATCTTGTTGGTGAACAACTCAGTTTCCCTGGCCGTTGACACGTGGAAAACGTGAAGCCTTGCTCCTGTTTTCTTAGCAAGCTCAATGGCGCGGGATGATGATATATAACATGCCTCTGCACTCCTGATTTCCGGGTGGAATTTTACGGGGATATCATCGCCGTATTCTTCCATGTACTTGGCAAGGTTAAGGCGTATGGTAGCCTCGTCTTCGCAGTGTACAGCAATAAGCATTTTTGTACTGCTGAATATTTTTTCGAGCACGGCCTCGTCATCCACAAGCATGTTACCTGTAGAAGAACCCAGGAACAACTTAATACCCGCCACATTTTTAGGGTTGGTTTTAAGTACCTCCTCAAGGTTATCGTTAGTGCCGCCCATCATAAATGAGTAGTTGGCATAACTCGACTGTGATGCTATCTCATATTTTTGCTCTAACAGCTCCTGCGTTACCGCGTTAGGAATGGTGTTAGGCTGCTCTATGAACGAAGTTATACCACCGGCCACGGCAGCGCGCGATTCGGTCTCTATAGTACCCTTGTGGGTAAGGCCCGGCTCACGAAAGTGCACCTGGTCATCTATAGCGCCGGGAATAAGGAAACTCCCTTCGGCATCAATAATTTTAACGTCGCCCGTTTTGGGGCTAATCTTTTCGGCAATTTCCTTAATAAATTTATCCTCTATAAAAAGATCGCCTTCAAAAATTGTCCCTTCGTTTACAATCCTGGCATTCTTTATCAGTATCCTGTTCATTATAATTTTATAGTCGGTTCAGCATTTTTTTTATCCGCAGCCTTATTACGCCGGTTATGGCTTCTTTAATAATGGCATTGCTCATTTTAGATTCTCCTTTTGTCCTGTCGGTAAAAATTATGGGTACTTCCACAATATTAAAGCCGTTAACAAAGGTTCTGTATTTCATTTCTATCTGAAAAGCATATCCCACAAACTTAATACGGTCCAGGTTTACACTCTCCAGCACTTTGCGTTTATAGCATATAAAGCCCGCGGTGGCATCTTTAATTTGCATGCCGGTTATCATTTTAACGTAAACCGATGCATAATAGGATAGCAGCACCCTGCTTAATGGCCAGTTTACCACATTTACACCGTTGCTGTAGCGCGACCCTATGGCCATATCGGCACCTTTAACGCAGGCAGCATATAGTTTTTCAAGATCCTGAGGGTTATGCGAAAAATCAGCATCCATCTCAAAAATATACTCATATTTACGGTGTATGGCCCATTTAAACCCGTGTACGTAGGCGGTACCTAACCCCGCTTTGCCCGGCCTGACTTCAAGAAAAAGCCTGTCTGGATACTCCTGTTGCAGTTCGCGCACTTTAGCGGCGGTGCCATCGGGCGAGTTGTCGTCTACAATCAGCACATCAAACGGAATTGTGAGCGCAAAAACAGCCCTTATAACAGTCTCAATATTTTCAATCTCGTTGTATGTAGGGATAATTACAACTCCTTCACTCATGTGATACGCAAATTTTGTGCAAAAGTAAGGTATTTCTAATTGTATAAAACATAATTAAACCATAATTAAACAATCCATCTTTAAAAAATACTAATTTTGCATCTATGAACGACCTGGTTTTTAACGAGCGTATTATTGGCAGCAAAGACTGGGCAACCTTCTTGTTTATATTTTGCTTTGCCGTGGTTGCCATTAACCGATCGGTCTTTGAGGCGCGATTTGCCGAGTTTATAAAACTGGCCTACTCTAACAAATATACCAAGATTTATAAAGACAGCAGCAACCTGCTAAGCTGGTTTACCATATCGTTCTTTGTGGTGCAGGTAATATCTTTTGCCTTTATACTGCAATTTGTACTCTGCCACTTTGATGAAGGCCACTTTAAAGAACAGGATAAAACCAGCTGGATACTGTTTATACAGCTCTTTACCCTTATTGCCTTTTTTATCCTGGCAAAATACCTTGTAGAAAAAATTATTGCCACCTCGTTTAGTATAGAAGAGTTTAACGAGCAGTTTAACCTTCAAAAAGTAAATTACCGCACCTACATAGGGTTGCTGCTTTTACCCATAAACGTTATCCTGTTTTACAACAATGGCCTGCACAGTATTGTATTGTACGCAATTTTAGCCCTTGTTGCGGGTACAAGCGTAATTTCATACATGGTTTCATTAAGAAATTATCAAAATTTGATACTTGGCAAATTGTTCTATTTTATTTTGTATCTTTGCGCTCTTGAAATAGCACCCTATTATTTCATGTATTATTGGTTTACAAACGGTTAGTAAAAGACATTTTTTATATATGAAAGTGAAAACAATTTTGGTTTCGCAGCCGGAGCCTAAAGTAGAAAATTCACCATACTTTGAAATTCAGCATAAGCTTAAAGTAAAAGTAGATTTCAGGCCATTTATCCATGTTGAGGGTGTAAGCGCTAAAGATGTGAGGGCTCAGAAAATTGACCTGAACAACTTTACAGCCATTATACTTACCAGCAAGAACTCTATAGACCACTTTTTTCGCGTAGCCGAAGAAATGCGTTATAAAGTGCCTGAAACACTGAAGTATTTTTGCCAGAGTGAAGCTATAGCTTTTTACCTGCAAAAGTATGTGGTATACCGCAAAAGGAAAATTTATGTAGGCCTTAAAGACTTTGCAGACCTTTCGCCACTGATTAAAAAGTACAAGGATGAGAAGTTTTTGCTTCCGTCGTCAGACCAGCTTAATGATGATGTGCCTACCGTACTTAACAACCTTAAGGTTGCCTGGACACCGGGAACTTTTTACAGAACGGTTATGAGCGACCTTACCGACCTTAAAGACGTTTATTATGACGTTTTAGCTTTTTTTAGCCCAACAGGTATAAAATCGTTGTTTAAGAACTTTCCTGATTTTAAACAAAACGATACCCGTATTGCGGTTTTTGGAAGCACCACCCAAAAAGAAGCCCTGGAGCACGGCCTGCGCATAGATATTATGGCACCTGCACCCGGCACCCCGAGTATGACAATGGCATTAGAAAAATATATAACAGAAGCTAATAAGGGAAAATAACTACTTTATTTTTTTGTACAATTTACAAAGCTACCTCTTTACAGGGGTAGCTTTTTTTGTTTTGTGATGGAACACGGATGACACGATGACACGGATGCAGGCAATCGCGGATTTACACGGATTTTTTTTGCATATATTTTAATACTTTATTGCAATTGTGTCATTCCTGTAGGTTACTTAATTTGGTAATGACAGCACTTGAAAAAATCTGTAAAAATCTCTGCATGTACAATTCGTGCAGGCATGAATACTTGCATCCGCATCAGCCGCATTGCATTATTTCAATTTCAAAATCCAAAAGTGAAATATTAAGCAAAAAGATACGGATAAGAAAGATTTTACCTACAATAAACATGCATTTTGATGCGATTAAATACCGTTTCAAAATCCAAAAGTGAAATATTAGGCATAAAAAAGCCCCTTGCGGGGCTTTATACTGTCAACTAACAACCTAAAACTGTTAACTATTTACGAAGCTGTTTTAAGCCTTTTAAGTAATGTACGGTTAAGATGGTGGTCTACATACTCCTTATCGATATCTAAGATACGCTCTTCAGATCCCGGTAATTCGTACATGGCCTCAGTAAGGATTGCTTCGCAAAGCGAACGTAATCCCCTGGCACCCAGTTTGTATTCTAATGCTTTATCTACAATGTAATCAAGTGCATCATCGGTAATAGACAGTTCTACATCATCCATTGCGAACAGTTTTTTATACTGTTTTACCAATGCATTTTTAGGCTCGGTAAGGATAGCACGAAGCGTATCACGGTCTAACGGGTCCATATGGGTAAGCACCGGCATACGGCCAATTATCTCCGGAATCAGCCCAAAATCCTTGATATCCTTAGGGATAATGTACTGTAACAGGTTGTCTTTGTCGATGTTATCTACATTTCTTGAGGTGCTGTACCCTACTGCCTGGCGGTTAAGCCTTTTAGATATGATGCGCTCTATACCATCAAAAGCGCCACCTGCAATAAACAGGATGTTTTGGGTATTAACCTCAATAAACTTCTGGTCCGGGTGCTTACGCCCACCCTTAGGCGGAACGTTAACTACCGTACCCTCAAGCAGTTTAAGCAACGCCTGCTGTACACCTTCGCCACTTACATCACGGGTTATAGACGGGTTATCGCTCTTACGGGCAATTTTATCAATTTCATCTATAAAAACGATACCGCGTTCTGCCTTAGCAACATCATAATCAGCTACTTGCAGCAAACGGGTAAGGATACTCTCTACGTCTTCGCCTACGTAACCGGCTTCGGTAAGTACCGTAGCATCTACTATGGCAAGTGGAACGTTAAGCATTTTGGCTATAGTTTTAGCAACCAGCGTTTTACCTGTACCGGTTTGACCCGCCATAAGTATGTTGCTTTTTTCTATCTCTACATCATCGTCGCTTTTTTGTTGGGTTAACCTCTTGTAGTGGTTGTATACCGCAACCGAAAGCACCTTTTTGGTCTGGTCCTGCCCAATAACATACTGATCTAAAAACGCCCTGATTTCTTTAGGCTTTTTAAGGTCAAGCTCTCCTGCAAGCGAGCTTTGCCCACTTTGCTTAAGCTCCTCAAGCACAATGCCATGAGCCTGCTCAATACAGCGGTCGCAAATGTGCGCGCTAATGCCCGCAATTAATAAATTGGTTTCCGGCTTTTTCCTGCCGCAAAAAGAACACTCTAATACTTCTTTTGCCATCTCATTATCTTGTTATACAGTAACAGGGACGCTTAAACCACACCCCTGTTACCTATAACTCTTATTTTAAATATTTATTCTCTAATAAGTACTTCATCAATCATTCCGTACTCTTTAGCCTCAGGGGCTTTCATCCAGTAGTCACGCTCGCTGTCTTTATGAACTTTATCAAAAGTCTGTCCGCTGTGTTTCGATATAATGGCATAAAGCTCTTCTTTAAGCTTAAGCATTTCACGAAGGTTAATTTCCATATCTGTAGCAACACCCTGTGCACCGCCCGATGGCTGGTGAATCATAACCCTGCTGTGTGGCAAGGCAGAACGTTTGCCCGCAGCACCTGCACAAAGCAATACAGCGCCCATAGAGGCTGCCATACCCGTACATATAGTAGCTACATCGGGCTTAATGTACTGCATGGTATCATACATACCTAAACCAGCGTAAACGCTGCCGCCCGGAGAGTTAATATATATCTGGATGTCTTTAGAGGCATCTGTACTCTCAAGGAATAATAACTGTGCCTGTACAATGTTTGCCACCTGGTCGTCTATACCGGTACCAAGAAAAATGATCCTGTCCATCATTAGGCGCGAAAACACGTCTATCTGGGCAACATTCATCTGGCGCTCTTCCATAATGTATGGGGTAAGCCCGGTTGGCGTTACACGGTTTACAAGTTTATCGTAATATAGGTTATTAACGCCATGGTGTTTTGTGGCGTATTTTTTAAATTCTTTACCGAAATCCATAGTCTTTTTAAAATTTTAGTTTGTTATAAAACGCAATCAAAAAACGTCAGGCAAATACGGCCTGACGTTCAAATATAATCATTTTTAAGGATTATTCTCCGTACATTTCTTTGATGAAGTCCTGGTAAGTAACCTCTTTTGTTTCGTGGGCTACTTTTTCTTTATACAGGTTAAGCATTTTTTCGCTCATTACCTGCTCAGAAAGTCTTTTAACTTCATCCTGGTTAGACAGTACCCTTGCCACAATTCCATCTACATCCTCATCGGTAGGGTTTAACTGGCCAAATTGCGCCATCTGTTTTTTAATAACATCTGAAGTAAACGCCTTAAGCTCTTCAAAAGTTATCTGAAGGTTGTTTTGCGAAAGCACTTTACCTTCAATTAGTTGGTAACGTAAGCCACCTTCTGATTTTTTGTATTCAGCATCAGCCTGCTCTGCAGTTAAAGGCTCTTTACCGGCCGACTGTATCCATTTAGTAAGGAATTCTGCCGGAAGGTCAAACTTAGTAGTCTCTATAAGCGACTCAGTAACATCATTTAAGAATTTCTGGTCGGCCTGCTGCGCGAACTGCTGCTCTGCATCTTCTTTAATTTTAGCCTTAAGGTCTTCTAAAGATGTAACTACTCCTTCGCCAAACAGCTTATCAAAAAGCTCCTGATTAAGCTCAGCTTTCTCTGTAGTATTTACTTCTTCTATCGTGAAATTAACCTCAATATCAAGCCCGTGTACATCATCATGGCCTACTTTAAGGTAATCCATAAGTTTGTGGTCGTCATCAAAAAGACCTTTAGTAGAAAGTGTAACTACATCGCCCACTTTTTTACCAATGAATTTTTTAGCCGCTTTTTTATCTTTAAAAATATCTAAAGTAATGGTAGCAGGGTTGTTGATGCCTCTTTCTTCGTTGCTAAAAGTACCGGCAATATCATCACCCTCTTCTATAACATCTTTAGGTACTAACTTACCGTATTGTTTTTGTATGCGCTCTACCTGCTCATTAAGCATGGCATCATCGGCTACAATGTTGTAACGCACCACTTTATTTTTAGCGCCAAGGTCTACCGTAAACTCAGGAGCAAGGCCTAATTCAAATTCAAAAGAGTAATCATCTGTATCCCAGTTAAAATCTTCTGTAACTTTAGGCAGTGGGTTACCAAGAATATCAAGCTTTTCTTTAGCAAGGTAGTCGTTAAGGGATTTTTGCAGTAATTTGTTAACCTCATCAAGCAATACGGCTTTACCATACTGTTTGTGGATAAGGCTCATTGGCACTGCGCCTTTCCTAAAACCCGGAATAGAAGCATTTTTCCTGTAATCCTGTAGTATCTTATCTACATTATTTTTGTAATCGTCTTTTGTAATTGCTACTGTTACAACAGCGTTTAATGCATCTACCTGCTCTCTTGTAATATTCATTAGTTCAATTGTTTTTATCCTTAAATTATGGCTGCCAAAATTAAAGTTTTTTTGCAACCCGTACAAGTAATTAAAATATCGGTCACCGATATGCTACAAGGAATAGCAATAACTGTGACAAATTTATTTATCTGACAAACTTGCCACAACCGACTGGCAAAACGACAGGATAAGGCTGAATAAAAGCGCCCTCCAAAAGTCGATTACCTCAAAGCCATCTACCAGTTCGTCGCACAGCATTACAATAATAGCATTGATGACAAGGAGGAACAGACCCAGTGTAAATACTGTTACCGGCAGCGTAAAGAGTACCAAAATGGGCTTTATGAAGATGTTTAGCAAACCCAATACTAAAGCCACAATAAGGGCTGTCATAAAACTATTTACACTGACACCCGGCATAAAATGCGCCAGCAGCAGTACAAATACCGTAGTGAAGAATATATTGATTAGTGTTTTCATTAGATTGATGTTTTATATAAAAATAGAAAAAGCACCGGATATTTCCGATGCTTTACAATTATAATTCAACAAATTAGTTTGTAGGCAACACTGTAGCGCCAGGATAGTAAGCAGGGCTTACCATTGGCAGCTTGGCATTGTATGTTGTATTGATAACTTTAAGTATCTCATTAGCAATCAGCGCATAACCCCTTGCATTAGGGTGCACACCATCTAAAGAGAATAATACTGTGCTTAAAGAAGCCGTGCTAAAGTAATTGGCAGTATAAATTTGTCCATCTTCTACCCTAAGCCCGTCTACAAGCTGGTTTAGTATTGCGTTCATATCGGCAACAGGGACGCCCTTAGAAGCAGCAACCTGCCTGATGGTAACATTAAACCTTGTAGTAGCTGTGTTGATAGCCGAAATTTCGGTTGGTATAAGTACGCTGCCATCCTGTAACGGATAGGTAACACCATATACATTAAACGGTGCCGGTACGCCCGGTGCATTTTTCCCTAAAAGTGAGCTTGCAGGCAGTAGGATCAGGTCGTTAGCAGTTGCCTGCCTGGCCTGGCCGTATAATGCGCCCATAAACGCTGCCTGGTCTGCCGGGTAGCCACCAGCGGTAAATGCTCCTGTTAATTGCACCGAAAGGTTAGGTAGTGTTTCATCTACAATTATTACCGGATTAGGCTCTGTAGCACTTAACAGGTTAAGCCTGCCGCCCTGCCCAAACAGAGTAAGCACCTGTTTCATTGGGCCGTAAAGTTCTGTATTCAACTGCGTAACCACTGCTTCGCCTCCAAGAGCCGCGGTAGTTAGCGGGTTGTACGGAACTGTTGTAAAATAAGGTATTGATGTTACATTTGGTATGGTAGCTACCACACCCTTTGCACCACCCGATGTTAGCGTGGTTACAATAGTGTTATAAGCACTTGCAAAAACGTTAGGGTCGGTTATATCATTTTGGGCATAGGTAGCAGGGTTTATGTTACCATCCTGATCTACACCTGTACCGCCCGCGATAGCATACAGTAACACGTCGTTACTGCCTATCCAGTTGGTAAAGAACGTAGGGTTAAGCGACATAGCATCACCCAACACTGTGGCAGTAGGCGATGTCGCATGGCGCACAAAGTACGGGTTTGCCTGCCCTAAAGCCACACCGGCAACGTTACCGTAGCCCGGCGCCAAAAGGTGATAGGATTTAGCTCCCGGAACCCCCATGTTGTTATATGCTTTTGCCTGTGGCGTAAGCGTAATGGTAGATGCACCTGCAATAGGCTCTGGCCCTCCGGCAGAAGCATCAATCACTAATCTTGTATTAAAGCCCGGTAAACCCATAATACCACCAAGGTTGTTTACGTCTTCTTCATAAGATGGTTGTGTAAATGCACCGCCGCCAACCAATGCAAATTGTTTTGCAAGGATGCTTGGATAAGAGTAGGATTGCCCTACTCTTGACACTGTACCATCCATATAACCGGCAGTTAATGAGTTACCTACAGCTACATAGGTAGTAAAGTTAGCATCACCGGCGCTGTAACTGCCATCGGTTACCTCATTTTCAAATTCAGGTTCGCAGGCTGCAAAACCCGCAGCAAGTATTGCTAAATATATAATTTTATTTTTCATGGAAATTTTTATTAAAAGCTATAGGTTAAACCAACACCCGGAGAGAATACCACATTTTTGTATGTGCCGCCAAAGGTTACAAGATTGCCATCTTCGTTATAATAATTGTACGAATTTTTAGTCTCATCAAAATGAAGGTAAAGGAACGAGAAATCGATACCCAACTTAGGATTAAGCTGATAAGTTAAACCACCTGTAAAGCCCATAGAGTCGTTACGCGGTGTTTCGGGTGCAAAATAACCGTCCTGAACCGGGCTTTCATCAAAATACCAACCGGCCCTAAAGGCAAATTTGTCATTTGGTTTAAACTGTGTACCAAACCTGTAGGTACCGGCATCTTTATAGTTACGTGGATTAACCGATGTAGGCGTACCGTTAGCAAAGCTTATGGTTAACGCATCATATACATGCCAAAACGCCATGTTGTAATCAAAAGCTACAAGCCATTTATCTGTAATTTCTACCGAAAGCCCTGCGGTTAACTCAGCCGGTAAAGGCAGGTCGGCATTAAATTGTGTATTTTGGTACGTTCCCTGTGCAAAAGCAGGCAGGTCGTTAAACGTAGCATCGCCATTGCGGGCTTCCATTGTAATTTCAGAACGGTAGTTAACCCCTAATCGTACTGTTTCGGCCGGGTTAAACATAAAGCCCACATCATAACCCCAGGCAGTTACGCCTTTAGCATCAATGGTAACATCGCTCCTGTTGCCCTGCTCATTGGTAAGGCTGCGGGTAAGGTTCCTGTTAAAGTTAACCGATCCTGTAACAAATATTGGCCCACCACCTATACTAAACTGGTCGCTAACCTTAATAGATACTGTTGGCTGTATGTATATCGCTTCAAGTTTAATATCGTTAACAAGGTGTGATCCCTGCCAGTCTTTATCCCACTCAACCGTACTGCCATAAGGGCTATATACTGCAAGCCCTACTGTTAACCAGTCGGTTGCTTTATAGGATGCATACAGCTCAAAAGGGGTACCAAAGTTATCTGTAGATGATTTCCAGTTGTACGTTTCGTTTTGGAATTTTGTTTTCGCAAAAAGCGCATTACCGCCTACCGAAAAGTTAAATCGGTCTTTTAAGAATGCTGCACCTGCCGGATTAAAAAACAAAACTTCGGCACTTTGCACAACACCAACACCGGTGTGGCCCATTGCCAATTGTTTTTGTCCCTGGAGGCTAACACGGTACCCTCCTGCATATGCAGAGCCGGCCACCAAAGCCATCATTGTTAAGGATAATAGTTTTCTCATAGGTTGTGAAAGGGTTAATTTGTCAATTTTATAATCTTTATATCAAATTTATCATAAATTATTGATTCTGCAAGAATTTGAGCAAATTTATTATGCATTCATAATAATTTATTTATTAAAAATTACTTACAAATTTTGAGAATTAATCATAATATTTCCCTAATTATTACAAAATAGTTAGTTAAAAAATTTACCAAATAATTAATAATCTACCTTTTAACTCAAAATCAACGCTTATTAATTAAAACATAAAGTTTATAACAACCTCAAAATTAGGTAGTATATTTCATCATAAATTACCTTAGCCATGCGCATTCTTAAAATTACAGCCATCACTATACTGGTTTTGATCATACTGCTTTTACTGGCAAATTTTGGTGTAAGTTATTATATTGAGAAAAAACTACCCGAAATTATTAAAAAAGAAAAGGATTTTCCTTACAGCATTAACTATACCGACCTGGATATTGATGTTATTGGCGGCAGTTTTACCATGCATAATGCAGCACTTGCACCTAAAGACAGTATTGCCGCCGCCGTTAAAAATGGTGTTTTTGGCAAAATAGGATCAATCGGGGTAAGTGGGGTTAGCCTGTGGCAATTTTTTAAACACGACCGCATTGTGGCAAGCTCTGTAACTATAGATAAGCCTGAAATTATTTTATACCATCGCGAAAAGAAATACAGTGTTGAAGACGACATAGAAAAACCCTTTAAAAACGCGGTAAAAACCGGTAGTCTTATTATTACCAATGGCAGCTTTAAAATGCTAGATACTAATAAAGGATTTAAAATTAAGGCATCTAATGTTAACTTTAACCTGTACAAAATAAGCGTAGACAGCAGCACGGTAGATGACAACATACCTGTGCGCTACCGCGATTACCGCTTTACCTGCGACAGCCTGTTTTATAACGCGGGGCCATATTATACCATCACTGCCAACAAACTTGTATCTACCGATAGTACACTCTCTATAGCAGACTTTAAAATGACGCCTAAGCAAACCCGTAAGCAGTTTAGCAACAGCCTCCCTAAAGAGCTGGACCAGTTTAACCTTAAAGCCGCAAAAATCGACATTCCTAAATTAGACTGGGGTTTTGTGCGGGATACGCTGTATGTTCATACGCCCGAAGTTGTGCTTAATAACATTTACGCTAATATATACCGCAGTAAAGAACCTAACGATGATCTCAGCCGTAAAAAACTGTACAGCGAACTTTTACGATCGGTAAAATTTGACCTTAAAGCCGATAAAATCCTTATTAAAAACAGCCTTGTGGTGTATGAGGAACAACTTAACTTTAGCAAACCCGCCGCCAAGGTTACCTTCTCTAAATTTTATGCTACGGTTGCTAATGCTTACAGCCCGGTAAATAAAGACAAACTGCCGCGCACCACCATTGATGTTGAGTGCCTGTTTATGAAATCGGCGCCATTAAAGGTTAGCTGGTCTTTTAACACCCCTGATGTTAGCGATGCCTTTACCATTACCGGCAGCCTTAAAAATATTAAAACCGAGGAGGTAAATCCAGTTTCTAAACCACTTATGAATGCCACCACTACAGGCGATATTAATGAGGTGCGCTTTGTTTTTAACGGTAACCGCGAAAATGCCACGGGTACTTTTGCCATAGATTATGACGACCTTAAAGTTGGTATTTATAAAAAAGATGGCAAAAAGAAAAACAAAGTGGTAAGCGCCCTGGGCAACCTTTTGGTTAAAAACGATACCGATGGCGAGCTTAAAAAAGTAAATGTGGCGGTTAGCCGATCTAAAGATAAATCGGTTTTTAACTTTCTATGGAAGTTTGTAATGGAGGGGCTTAAACAAACGGTATTGCCTAAAATTGTAACGTGAGGGAGTTTAGAGTTGCGGGTTTGGAGTTAAGTGTTCGCTATCTGATTTATCGGACTAATAAATAGTGTAATAACATAAATGTCGCGCTTCGACAAGCTCAGCATGACATTTACTTTATTACCGTTACCCTAAACAAAATAGTGTCACACTGAGCTTGTCGAAGTGCGACACTATTTTGTTTATTAATGATCTCAATTAAACTATTCCAGTAAAAAATCCAGTGTATACTCTAAAAACTCTTTAGGATTTTCGGCATGCACCCAGTGGCCCGAGTTAGATATGGTTTTAATGGCATAATCAGGAAAATGCTTGCTGATTAAGTCAAGGTCTTCATCTTTAATGTATTTAGATTTGTCGCCCCTTAAAAAAAGTGTGGAGCCGTTAAAAACCGTTCCTTCCGGGAGTATCTGACCTATACTGTCAATTTCTTTATTAAAAACTTCAAGGTTAAATCTAAAATCAAGCTGGCCGGGTTCTTTCCAGTACAGGTTCTTCATTAAAAACTGGCGCGTACCTGCATCCTCAATATATTCAGATAAGGTAGCTTCAACCGCAGCACGGTCGGGCTTTTGGCTAAAATCAACCACATTAAGTGCAGCCAGTTCGGTTTGGTGGTGTGGTGTGTAGTATTTTGGGGCAATATCTGCAACTACCAGCTTGTTAAGCAGTTCAGGGTGCTGCATGGCAAAAAACATCCCTGCCTTACCCCCCATAGAGTGGCCTATCAGGTCAACTTTCTGCAAACTATTTTCGGCAACATAATCGGCTACGTCCTGCACCATGGCATCGTAAGTGAACTCGTCGCTATGAAAACTCTTGCCGTGATTGCGCATATCCAGCGCATGCACCTGAAAGCCATTGGCTACATACTGCCCGCCAAGCGTTTTCCAGTTATCGCCCATACCCATAAAACCATGGATAATTATAAGAGGTTTCCCCTCGCCTTCTATACGTGAGTGCAGCATATTATTTTAGTCTTTGCAGGTACATATTAACAACATTATCAAGCCCAAGGTATAAGGCTTCGGCAATAAGCGCATGCCCTATGGATACCTCCAGCAATCCGGGAATGTTCTGTTTAAAAAATTTAATATTATCAAGGCTAAGGTCGTGCCCGGCGTTAAGGCCAAGCCCTAATTGTTGCGCCAATTCAGCCGAAGCAATGTAAGGCTCTATACCCCTTTCATTTCCTAAACCATACTCATGCGCAAAAGCCTCGGTATATAGTTCAATACGTTCGGCGCCGGTAGCAAGCGCACCTTCTACCATTTTAAGGTCCGGGTCTACAAAAATAGATACTCGGATACCGTTACGCTGAAACTCCTGGTTAACTTCCTGTAAAAAACTTTTATGTTTTATGGTATCCCAACCTGCATTGCTTGTAATAGCATCATCGGCGTCGGGTACAAGGGTAACCTGGGTAGGTTTTGTTTCTAAAACAAGGTCTATAAATTCGCGAATGGGGTTGCCTTCTATGTTATATTCGGTATAAACAACAGGCACCAGGTCGCGCGCATCCTGGTAGCGAATGTGCCTTTCATCGGGCCTTGGGTGTATGGTAACGCCCTGCGCACCAAATTTCTGAACATCGGCCGCCACCTGCAACAGGTTGGGCACATTGCCACCTCTTGAATTCCTGAGAGTGGCAATTTTATTTATGTTTACACTTAATTTAGCCATATAATAGTTGCGAAATATCTTTTGTAACACAAAAATACAAAGTAAAAGGGGCTCACTATGCTTATTTTTCATTATTTTGCATATAAATTAGTGTGAACCCCATGAATGAAATTACCGACTTTTTAAACTCAAACATTAAAGCGCTGAGAACCACCGATACGGTTGCCGATGCGCAGGATTTGTTTGCAGAATATCCTTTTTCTCATTTCCCGGTACTTGAAGACGGCGTATACATAGGTTGCGCCGGTGCCGAAGATGTAGAGCTTATGGATATAGAGAAAACCATGGATGAGATACGCTTTAATTTTGAGCGCTTTTTTGTGAGGGACACTACCATTTGGCTCGACGTACTCGAAGTTTTTGCTAAAAACGAAACTAATGTAGTACCGGTACTTAACGAGGAAAATAAATATATAGGCTACTACGAAATTACCGATATTATTAAGTTTTTTGACCAAACCCCGTTCCTTAAAGAAGCCGGAGGTATTGTTGTTGTAGAAAAAGGTGTGTTGGAATACAGCATGAGCGAGGTAGCACAAATAGTAGAAAGCAACAACGGCAGGCTACTGGGCCTTTTTGTATCTGAAATTACTAACGACAAGGTACAGATAACCGTTAAGATTAGCCTGGGAGGCCTGAGTGAGATTATACAGACGTTTAGGCGCTACAATTACGACATCATTACAGAACACCAGGAAGATGCTTACCTTAATACATTAAAAGACCGTTCTGATTATTTAGACAAATACCTGAACATTTAATCATGAAAATTGCTCTTTACGGCCAATATTATAAAGATAATACCGAAGATATTATAAAGCAGGTGCTGGGTGTTTTTAACACCTACCAGCCTGAGGTTGTTTTTGAAAGTAACTTTTATAAAGTACTTTTAGAAAAAGGAATTATACAGGACACTTTTGAAACATTTACAGGCCACGAAGGGCTTGATGAAGGTTTTACTATGTTTATAAGCATAGGTGGCGATGGCACAATGCTGCGTGCTGCAACAATTGTTCGCAATAAAAACATACCTATTGTGGGTATAAATGCCGGGAGGCTGGGTTTCCTGGCTACCGTACAGCAGGAAAATATTGAAACCCTGCTACCCCTTATTTTTGAAAATAAATACAAGATATCGCCGCGTACCCTGCTTACGGTAGATTACGATAATAAAAGTACCGATCCTGATTATCTTGACTATGCCCTTAATGAAATTACCGTTAGCCGTAAAGACACTACCTCTATGATTACAATAGATGTTAGCCTTAACGGAGACCACCTTAACTCCTATTGGGCAGACGGGCTTATCATCTCAACCCCCACAGGCTCTACAGGCTACTCGCTTAGTTGCGGGGGGCCAATATTAACCCCCGAAGTTAATAGCCTGGTTATAACTCCTATTGCACCACATAACCTTAATGCGCGCCCACTGGTTATACCCGATGATACCGAGATTGAACTTACAGTGAGCAGCCGCGAAGAGCAGCACCTTATCTCGTTAGACTCCAGGATAGAGTCGGTTAATGTAGAAACAGTTTTGCGCATTAAAAAAGGCAATTTCAAAATTAATCTTGTAGAATTTCCGCAGGAAAAATTCCTGGACACGCTCCGCAAAAAACTGCTGTGGGGCGAGGATAAGCGAAATTAATTTTTGCCAAATTAGTTAGGCACACATACTACATTTACAGTTATTCCGTTTTCAAGTCTGTACAATTTACAGTCTGTACAATTAAATAGATGGTAAATTGTCTATAGTAAGGCTATTTAGAAATCTATATTGTTATATTTGCACCCAATTTTCATTTAATGAAACGCATACTTTTTGTCTTATTATTAATCGTGATGTCCGTTAAGGCTAATGCCCAGATAAATGAACTGGGTGTTTTTGCAGGCGGCGCAAACTATATTGGAGACGTTGGGCCAACGGATTACGTTGCTCCCGACGATCTTGCCCTGGGCATAGTATATAAATGGAACCGAAGCCCACGCCACGCATGGAGGGCATCGTTTACCTATGGCCGCATATCATCTAACGATGCCGATAGTGAGATACCGGGGCGTAAACAACGCGGTTTTGAGTTTGAAAATACGGTAAAAGAGTTATCTTTAGGCCTTGAATTTAATTTTTTCGACTTTAACCTGCATGAAGAAGGCTTTAAAATTACGCCTTACGTTTATGGAGGCTTAAGTTATTTTTGGTACGATGAGCTGTATATAATAAACGGCAAAGACGAAACCGATGAGAACGGCAGTGCACTTGCAATACCCATGACAGTGGGTATAAAAGCGCATATTGCCAAAAATTTTGTACTGGGCGTAGAGGCCGGCGCACGCTACACGTTTACAGATAATCTGGACGGCAGCAACCCTGATAATGAAAATTATGCCAACCTGCGCTTTGGCAATTTAGAAAGCAACGACTGGTATGTATTTACCGGCGTTACATTAACCTATACCTTTGGTATTAAACCTTGTTACTGTTCAGAATAGATGGAGAACACTACCGCCATAAATACTAATAACCTGCCTGCACACATAGCCGTGATTATGGACGGTAATGGCCGTTGGGCCAAACTAAAAGGCATGCTGCGTATTTTTGGCCATGAAAACGCTATCACATCAGTACAGGAAACGGTAGAAGGTTGCGCAAAACTGGGCATCAAATTTTTAACGCTATATGCCTTTTCTACAGAAAACTGGAACAGGCCCAAGTTAGAGGTAGATGCACTTATGGGGCTGCTAACTACTTCATTAAAAAAAGAAGTTAGCAAGCTTATAAAAAATAATATTAAGCTTAACATTATAGGCAATTCAGACCTCCTCCCTGAAAAAGCCCGCAAACAGCTGTTTGAAGTTATAGAAAAAACCAAAGCTAATACCGGCATGACACTTACAGTGGCGCTAAGCTACGGCTCACGCGAAGAAATTGTAAATGCTGTAAAAGCAATTAGCGAAAAAGTAAAACACAATCAATTAAACACAGCTGATATTAACGAGTCTGTAATACAGAGCCATCTTTACACACACAACATGCCCGATGCCGATTTGGTAATACGTACCAGCGGCGAGCAGCGCATTAGCAATTTCCTGCTTTGGCAGGCTGCCTATGCCGAGTTGTATTTTACCGATGTGCTTTGGCCCGACTTTAGGGAGAAGGATTTACACGATGCCATTATTAGCTACCAAAAAAGAGAACGTAGATTTGGAAAAACCAGTGAACAAGTTAAATAACACTAAAATGCTTCAAAAGGGCATAGCATTATTTATCGGAATTTTATTTTTTGCAACCACAAGTAGTGTTTTTGCACAAGAAAGTAACAGGCTGGAGTCTGGCAAATACATTCTTGCTGATATTTCCGTTACCGGAAAAATGAGCTATAATGAGCAAACTGTTGTTACGTTTACCGGCCTCGAAAAAGGCCAGTCTATAAATGTACCGGGAGAAGAAATAAGCGCCGCTATTAAAAAGCTCTGGAAACTGGGCCTTTTTAGCGATGTAGATTTTATGGTTAATAAAATTGAAGGCGACAGTATATACCTGGAACTTGCAATTACAGAGCTACCTAAACTTAGCGATGTAAAAATGCAGGGCGTTAAAAAGGGTAAGCAGGAAAGCCTTATTAAAGATACAGGCCTTACAAAAGGCAAGGTAGTTAATGAGAACCTGCTAACTACTACTAAAAACTACATAGAGAACAAATACCGTAAAGACGGCTACTACAATACTAAAGTAGCTATTAATGTTATACCCGACAGTAATGCTGTTAAAATGGTGGTTAACATAGATAAAGGTAAAAAAGTAAGAATAAAAGCTATCAACTTTAATGGTAATGAAAAGCTTAGCGATGGCAAGCTTAAAAAAGCCATGAGTGCTACTAAGGTTAAAGCTTTCCCTAACCCATTACGTATCTTTAAGCCTTCTAAATTTATTGCCGATAAGTACAAAGAAGACCTTGATAAGGTTATAAGCAAATACAAAGAAAAAGGTTATCGTGATGCACGTGTAGTAGCCGATACTGTAATATATGATGCTAAAAAGAACATGGTATCTATAGATATTGATGTTCAGGAAGGTAACAAATATTATTTTGGCGAAATTAAATACCTTGGTAACACTGTATATACAAACCAACAACTAAACCAGATATTAGGTATTAAAAAAGGTGAGGTTTATAATGGCGTATTGCTTCAGGAAAGAATAGCAAACCCTAAACCGGATGCCGACGATATTACCAACCTTTATCAAAATAATGGTTACCTGTTCTCTAACATCAATGCTGTAGAAACAAGGACTGCCAATGATACTATAGATTTCGAAATTCGTATTGTTGAAGGACCTATTGCCTACTTTAACAGGATAACTGTTGTAGGTAACGATAAAACGAACGATAAAGTAATTTACCGTGAGTTAAGGACAAGGCCGGGCCAAAAATGGAACAAAGAAGACGTTATAGGTACCATTCGCGAGCTTGGGGCACTGGGCTTCTTTGATGCAGAAACCATTCGCCCTGACGTTAAAAATCCGGATCCTGCTACAGGTACCGTAGATGTTGAGTGGAATGTTACAGAGAAAGGATCGAGCCAGATAGAGCTACAAGGCGGTTACGGCGGTGGTGGCTTCATCGGTACACTGGGGCTTTCGTTCAACAACTTCTCTATGCGTAACATCTTTAACAAAAAAGCATACACACCACTACCTATGGGCGATGGGCAAAAACTATCATTAAGGTTACAGGGTAGTACCTATTTCCAAACGTATAGCCTTTCGTTTACAGAGCCTTGGTTTGGTGGTAAAAAACCAATACAGTTATTTACATCATTATCGCACAGTAAACAGTTTTTATACAACTACTCAAGCAGGGATGTAGACAGGGATCAGAGCTTTACAATATCATCCATTACGATGGGTGTATCAAAAAGGCTTAGCTCTCCCGATTTTTACATGAGGCTATCTCACTCGTTAACATTTCAGTATTATGATTTAAATAATTATAACACAGGATTGTTTACCTTTGGTAACGGAACATCCAGAAACTTAGCGTATACCGCAGAACTTACAAGGGATAACAGGGGCCGAAACCCAATTTACCCTACATATGGTGCTCTATACAGCTTAAGCTTCAGGACAACATTCCCATACTCGCTGGTTAACGGTATAGATTATGCCGAACTTAGAAACCAGGAAGCGTATAAATTAAAGAATGAAACGGGCGTAGGCTATCAGGGTGCTAACGGAGTTACCGTTAATCCCGGTGATTATGTAAACGACAGCGGCAACCGTGTTGAAACTTATCAGGAAGCAGGTCTAAACGACTCTAAATTCGACCAAAAAAGGTTCAACTGGCTGGAATATTATAAAATTAAGTTTAAGGCAGATACGTATACTAAACTTGCAGGGCCACCGTCTCACGAGCTTGTGCTGCGTGCCTTGGCCGAGTTTGGTTACATGGGAGCTTATAACTCTGCAAGAGGCCTTGTACCGTTTGAAAGGTTTTACCTTGGTGGAGACGGTATGGCAAACTATGCGCTTGATGGCCGCGAGGTTATACAGTTAAGGGGTTACCCTAACCAGTCCTTAAGCCCTGTAGATGCAACAGGTGTACAGATAGGTGCAACAATTTATAACAAGTTTACGTTAGAGATGCGTTACCCTATAACACTTAAGCCTCAGGCATCTATTTATGCGCTTACGTTCTTAGAGGCAGGTGCATCATATGCAAACTTTAAAGAATATAACCCGTTCGATCTTAAACGTTCGGCAGGTTTTGGCCTTAGAGTGTTTATGCCGGCCTTTGGTTTATTGGGTATAGATTTCGGCTATGGATTCGATCCGCTTCCCGGATACCAGCAAAAAAATGGTTGGGAAACGCATTTTATCATAGGTCAGCAGTTCTAAAAAAAATTGGCATGATATTTTCTAATACGTAAATGGCTATGAAGAAATTTTTATTTACAGTACTTACAGTTTTATCCTGCATTGCAGTAAATGCACAGGCAGCAAAAGGTTTAAAGATAGGCTACATAGATATGGATTATATCCTGGACAAAGTGCCGGATTATGCCGAAGCTAAAAACCAGCTTGAACAAAAAGCCAATAAATGGCAGCAGGAAATGCAGGTTAAGCGCAATGATATAAGCAAGCTTAAAGAAGGCCTTCAGGCAGAAAAAGCCCTGCTTACCAAAGAGCTTATAGAAGAGCGTGAGGAAGAAATAGCTTTTCTTGAAAAAGACCTTATAGAATATCAGGAAAAGCGTTTTGGACCTACCGGAGATTTTATAAGCCAGAAATCGGTATTGGTAAAGCCGGTACAGGATCAGGTATTTAGTATCGTTCAGGACCTTGCAACAAGCAGGAAGTTTGATTTTATCTTTGATAAATCATCAGATCTTACCATGATGTTTGCTGCAAAAAAATATGATATAAGCGATTATGTTGTAAAACGCCTTACGAGATCTGCCAAAAGAGAAAAGCTGAGCGGCAAAGAAGTAAAAGAGCTTGATGAGCAGGAAAAACAGGAAGAGCTTGAGGCCGATCCTGAATATGCCGACAGGAAAAAAGCTACCGAGGATAAGAAAGCAGAAAGGCAGAAAAAGCTTGATGAAAAGAAAGCAGCACAAGAAGCTAAAAAAGCGGCTTATGATGCAAGGCGCCAACAATTAAAAGAAGAGCAGGAAGCAAAAAGAAACGGTGCTAAAACAGGCAAACCAGCAACGGCAACTACTCCTAAAGAAACACCTGCTACAACAGAGACTGATGGTGAGGCAAGCACAGAGAAACCTGCCGATGCCACAGCAACAGATAAACAGGATGCAGCAAAAGCAGCAAAAGATGCTAAATTAAAGGCTTTAGAAGATAGAAAAAAAGCAATAGAAGAGCGCAAAAAGAAAATACTGGAAGACCGTGAAGCTGCCAAAAAAGCACGCGAAGATGCTAAAAACGGTACCACTACAACTCCGCCCGCAACAGAAACGCCCGCAACATCTCCTACAGATGGAGATGACTAAATGATAAACTAAAAACAAAAATTAATAATAAATACCGTAAATGATGAAACAACTGAAATCTTTATTAATCGCTGCATTACTTTTTGCAGGAATAAGCCAAACAGCAAATGCCCAGGCTAAAGTAGCGCACATTAATGTAAGTGACCTTATGACCAATATGCCTGAGATGAAGGCTGCCGATGCACAACTTAAAAAACTTACCGCAACATATGATACTGAATATAACAGTATGGTTGAGGAGTTTAGGAAAAAAGTTGCACAGTATGAAAAAGAATCATCTACAGTAACCGATGCTGTTAACGAAACAAGGAGCAAAGAGGTTCAGGATTTCCAAAAAAGGATTCAGGATTATCAACAAAATGCAACTAAAGAGCTTCAGGGCAAGCAAGAAGCCATATATAAGCCTATCATGGAGAAATCAAGGGCTGCAATTCAAAAAGTAGCTAAAGCTAAAGGATACCAGTATGTATTAGATTCTACTACAGGAAGTGGCCTTCTTTTAGCAGATGGCCCGGATCTTCTTGCAGATGTAAAGAAAGAACTTGGCTTTTAATAAAAGCTTTAAGCAATAAAAAGGAACGGCTCAATTTTTGAGCCGTTTTTTTTATATTTGTTATATGGATAACAGCACTAAACCCATTGGCCTGTTCGATTCTGGCATAGGCGGCACGTCGATTTGGAAGGAAATACACAGCCTTTTACCTCACGAAGACAGCATTTACCTTGCTGATAGCAAAAACGCTCCCTACGGGCAAAAATCAAAAGAAGAGATAATAGCACTTAGTTTTAAAAACACTGATTACCTTTTAGGGCTGGGCTGTAAAATAATTGTGGTGGCATGCAATACCGCAACCACCAATGCCATTAAAGAATTAAGGGCTAAATACAATGTGCCTTTTATAGGTATAGAACCCGCTATAAAACCGGCAGCTATTCATACCGTTACTAAAGCTATAGGTATACTTGCAACAAAAGGTACTTTAAGCAGCGAACTGTTTACCAAAACGGTATCAGGCTTTAAAGATATAACAGTAATTGAACAGGTAGGCTACAACCTTGTTTCTCTTATAGAGAATGGCATGATCCAATCGGAGGAGATTAAAGAACTTTTAAGGCAGTACCTGCAACCGATGATTGAAGCCAATATAGACCACTTAGTGCTTGGTTGCAGCCATTACCCCTATCTTATCCCACAAATACAGGAGATCCTCCCTAAAGACGTTACAATAATAGATAGTGGCGAGGCAGTTGCGAGGCAAACAAAAAAGATATTGCTTGCCAGTAATCTACTTAATACCGGCGCCCAAAAATGCAAACAGGTTTTCTATACCAATTCAGACCCCGCAGTATTAAAAACCATTTTGGGAGATGGATATAATGTCGTGCAAAAAGACTTTTAAATCTATTTAAACCAAGAAGAATACATTACATAGTTATTAGATATCCTCTCTATCTCACCCGCAAAATTAGAAGCGTTTAGCTCTTTTACCTTTTTTGCAGGTATACCGGCATAAATAGTACCAGATTCTACAACCGTGTTTTGCGTTACAACAGCGCCGGCTGCAATAATACAATTGCTTTCTATAACGCAATTATCCATCACTATAGCTCCCATACCTATAAGTACATTATCATGTATAGTACAGCCGTGCACAATGGCATTATGCCCTATAGAAACATTATTGCCTATAATTGTAGGATGCTTTTGATAGGTGCAATGTATCACAGCCCCATCCTGGATATTAACTTTATTACCGGTTG
The DNA here is from genome assembly GCF_007097145.1 of Flavobacterium zepuense. GTDB lineage: Bacteria > Bacteroidota > Bacteroidia > Flavobacteriales > Flavobacteriaceae > Flavobacterium > Flavobacterium zepuense. The sequence goes on from NZ_VJVZ01000017.1 coordinate 57,069, forward strand.
TAATAAAATTTACGTCACCTCTTACTACAGCATTAAACCATATACTGCATTCTGACCCAAATGTAACATCGCCCACAATAGTAGCATTATCAGCTACAAAGCAATCTTGGGGTATTTGCGGATATTTACCGTTAACTTCTTTAATTACCATATGTTCTAAAAAAAATCGTCCCGATAAAATTTATCGGGACGGAATTAATATTTACTTTATAATTAATTAACTGCAGGACAATTACAGTCGTATTTCTCTCTTTTACAGAACAGGTTTAAACCTATTGTAATTTGGTGGAAACCGCTGTTATCAAACTTAACATCACCTGTTAAGTAAGAATACGTATAAGCGAACATGAAACTTTTATAATTGATACCAATTATTGGTGTAATGTATTGTAAATGCTGCTCTTCTATAGCACCACCCGGAGTACGTTGGTACTGTGCGCCATCTAAACTCCTTCTGTAAGAAAGGCCACCCCATAACCTACCAAAATCCATTTCCTTATATAGTTTAAGGTTAACGTCAATAGTTTTCTCTTTAGTTTCATCTACCGCTTGGAATAGTATTGATGGCTCCCATTGTAAAGCATCGTTAAATCCAAAAACATAACCTATACTAAAAAGGTATTTTCTTAAGTTATCGCTCTCAACATCTGTATAAAGGTCCCTTTTACTTGCAATAGCATTCTTAACTGTAAAGTGTGCAAAAAAATCAAGGTAGTTGTATGAAGCACCCACATCTACATTAAAGTATGAATCTTTTTGCTTCATACCGCCGTCAATAATTGGGTCAAAATCAGGTTCAAATTCAGTTTCATCAAGACGGCTCTGCACAAGGCCTGCACTCATACCAAACGATAATTGGTTAAGATCATAATCACTTCTTGAAAAACGAATATGGTGAGCGTAGGTAACTTTTGCACCTGTTTGAGAATGATAACCGTTTTTATCATTAAAAGCTACAACACCAAGGCCTGAATTAGTACCCACTGCCGTATTGAAACTTAATGTTTGTAACTGAGGAGCATCATTTTCATCAAACCACTGTTGGCGTGCTGTAAGCCTTATTTTTGCACAGTTTGCAGCTCCTGCCATAGAGGGGTGAAGTAAATATAAATTGTCTGACAAGTAATCTGTGTAAACTGCAATACCTTCCTGCCCGAAAGACAGTTGAGTCAAAAACAATCCAAAAATGAGATAAACCTTTTTAAAATTCATGTTAACCTTATCGTTTAATGAGAAATGTGCTTTTTATTAGTTCTTTTGGCAATTAATGTAAATAAGTTCATTCTATCACAATCATTCATATTCTGAGCAACACCCTTACTTTACAGTAATTTTCCATAGCGGTCAAATATATAAATTTTTGTGTTAGGTTGGTTACATAATATCAATAATATTGTAAAAAATGCTGTCATCTCTGACAGCATTTTTACAATATTAACTTATAGTTTACCTTTTCAGGGTAAAGTGTGCTTTAAATTCTTTGGTCACTGCTCCTTCAGGGTAGGTTACC
>NZ_VJVZ01000018.1 GCF_007097145.1 Flavobacterium zepuense
ATTACCTACTACCTTGACATGGCAGCCTACACAGCAGGAACAGCCCTGCCGCGCATGTACACCAATACCGTACAGAGCCACCAGCAGATCGTTGTACACGTAGTAAACGATGTAACAGGTTGTGAGAACGTAACGACAATGGACCTTTATGCCGAGCCGCAGGCACTGGCCAACCCGGTAACGCAAGGCACACTGGATACGTACTTTGACCTTTGCGACACGGTAGGGGCGAATGACGGCATCATTACCTTTGACCTTACCCAGGCCACAGCCGATGTAATAGGCAGCCAAACGCCGGCAACCGACTACACGGTAACCTACTATGAGACCGAAGCCGATGCGATAGCAGGCACCAATGCGATAGACACCACGGTGCCGTATACCAATACCACCCCATATGCACAAACGATATGGGTGAGGATCATCAACAACACGACCATCACAGGCTGCCCGAGCATCATTAGCTTCCCGCTTGTAGTAGAGCCGTTATCAGAACCGGTAATTACCACACCGGGTAACAACGACACCGTGTGTATCGACTTTAAGACAGGAAGCAACCTGAGCACACTGACACTTGACAGCGGGGTGGCACCGAACGGCCACACCTACCAGTGGTTCAAGGACGGTATCGCGATACCGGGCACCGGAACGACAGACGACAGCACGTATGAGGCGCTGGAAGCAGGCAGCTACACCGTACAGGTAACAGGCCCTGCACCGAACTTCTGCGTATCGCAGATGTCGGCACCGTTCGTAGTACTGGAATCAGGCCCTGCAAGCCCTATAGGCCAGGGGTATGTAGTAAGCAATGCCTTTAGCGACAACCAGACCATCACGGTACTGGTAGAAGGCTACGGGGAGTACCAGTACAGCCTGGATGGCGGGCCGTGGCAAAATTCTAACGTATTTACAAATGTATCGCTTGGGGCACATTCGGTAGTGGTGCGCGATTTTTCCGGTGCTTATAGCTGTGGCGAGCTTACACTTAACAGCATTACAACCATTGGTTATCCGCATTTCTTTAGCCCTAATGGCGACAGCGAGCATGAAACCTGGAATGTTATTGGCCTTACAGATCATATTGTGTTTATATACGATCGTTATGGTAAGCTCATCAAACAAATAAGCTCTGATGGCAAGGGTTGGGACGGTACTTACAACGGGCGCAACCTTCCGGCTAGCGATTATTGGTTTAGCATTCAGCTTAAAAATGGCGATGTAATAAAGGGGCACTTTTCATTATTACGATAAAAATAAGTGCTAAATTTGATACTGCTATTCCCTTATTTCCATGAAAAAAGTTGTCCTTGCTATACTATTGTTGTCCTGCCTCCACATTTTTGCACAAAAAGAGGCTAACAACTGGTATTTTGGCAGACAGGCGGGCATTCATTTTTTAGACGATGGCTCGGTACAAATACTTACCGGAAGCCAAATGGATACTAATGAAGGGTGCAGCTCCATGTCAGACACTAACGGTAACCTCCTTTTTTATACCGATGGGCGTACCGTATGGGATCGTAACCATATTGTAATGCCTAACGGCAACTATGCGGCGGGAACAGGACTTTTGGGCGACCCGTCCAGCACACAGTCGGGTATCATCGTACCAAAAAAAGGCGACCCTAATATTTACTACATATTTACGGTAGACGAGCCGCACCATACCAATGCATCGGTATACCCAAACACGTACACCGGCGAATATGAAGAGGCAAACGGCCCGCAAACCATTCCTGAAGCCGACGACGGACTTAATAATGGCCTTAATTATTCGGTGGTAGATCTTTCTTTAATCGGCTCGAATGGCAGTATTGGCAACGTTACCATTCATAACCAGCCGCTTTTAACCTACGATCCTGCCAATATAGAGGAGGCAAAATACAAGTGTTCGGAAAAAATTACCGCGGTAAAAAACTTTAGTGGGTCGGGTTACTGGGTGGTAACTCATTTTATAGATAAGTTTTATTCGTTTTTTATAGATGGCACCGGTATTACCACCACTCCGGTTATATCGCAACTCTTGCCTGTAGTGCCTACATCGGGTTACCGCCGTAACTCTATAGGATGTATTAAAGCATCGCCAGATGGTAACTATATTGCCATTGCCCACCAGCAAATGGGAACCCTTACGGGAGAAACCGACACTAACGGCACCGTATACCTTTATAATTTTGATAGCGCAACCGGGGTGGTATCTAATCCTCTAATGATAAAGAGTAATTGCAGGCCTTACGGACTGGAATTTTCACCCATGGTTAAAAAGCTGTATGTATCATATGATAACCTGTCAGGGTTTGGAGGCGTGCACCAATACGATTTAGAAGCTGCTAATATTCCTGCGGCAGATGTTTTAGTGGCCAATACCACCGGGGCGGCAACCATGCAGCTGGGGCCAAACGGAAAAATTTACCGAGCCGTAAACGGGAGCGAAAGTTTAGATGTCATCAACAGCCCCGAAGAGACCGGTATCCTTTGCGATTATGATATTGGCGGGGTACAACTGGAAAGTGGCAGGATCGCCATATTTGGGCTTCCACCGTTTATAACGTCTTTGTTTTCGGCAAATATATTGGTTGAGCATACCTGCCTGGGCGATGTGACCGAGTTTTCATTAAATGTGAGCAATACCTTCGATTCGGTTTCCTGGAATTTTGGCGATGGCAGTGCAGCATCTACACAAACAAATCCACAGCATACCTATGCTAATACGGGCATATACAATGTGGTGGCAACCATAACCCGCGAGGGAGAAACATCAGTAGTGAACAGAAATATAACCATTTATGCGATGCCGGTTGCTAATGCAGTACCCGATATGCTGGAATGTGATCCTGACAATAACGGTATTGCCCAGTTTAACCTTTCACAGCAAACCTCAGTATTGTTAGGTTCGCAAAATGCAGCCACGTTCGAGGTACGCTATTTTACAACCCAGGCTGATGCCGATACCAATACACAGTTTATTACTGGCACATCGTTTACCAATGCCTCAAATCCGCAAACTTTATATGCGCGGATATATCATAAAGATAATCCTGCATGTTATGCCACAACCTCGTTTCTGCTTAATGTGAGCAATACTCCCGTTATGGGAACAACAGCTTTTGCCCTATGCGATGATGATCTTGACGGCAATGATGCTAATGGGCGTGCGACTTTTGACCTTAATATCATAACTGCACAGTTGTTTCAGGGTACGGGTTTTACAACCACGTATTATGCCACTGAGGCTAATGCCAACGCGCAAACCAGTCCGCTCCCTGTTAATTATTACAATACAACACCTAATATGCAAACCATTTATGCCCGTATTGTAAATAACGCTTTTAGCGGATGCTTTACTATACAGCCTGTAACTCTTACTGTAAACCCATTGCCAGCAGATGTTCAGACTGCTGCACTTGTGCAATGCGACATGGGTGTAGCACCCGATGGTATTACCCAGTTTAACCTTACGCAGGCTGATAGCCAGTTCACGGCGAATGACCCTAACCTTACAGTAGCTTATTATTCTTCCGATTCGGATGCTCAAAATAATACTAACCTTATCACGGGGGCATTTACCAATACTGCAACTTTGCAGGTAGTAACTGCCAAGGTAAGCAACACCCAAACGGGTTGTTTCAGGATTTTGCCGCTGACACTCCAGGTAAATGTAAATACGGTCACGGATATTATAACCTTGGAGCGTTGTGATGACGACGGTACCGAAGACGGCATAGCACAGTTTAACTTGGCTGATGCAGGTTTGGAAGTTCCTGGAACTGCAGTTGCATATTATGTTTCAGTTCAGGATGCCCTTATGGAAGAAAATGCGGTACCGGTTAACTATTTTACAACAGCACCTAACCAACAAACCGTATACGCCCGCATTGAGACCAACAACGATTGTACCGCCTTGCGTGAAATACAACTTTTTGTGCGGCCATTGCCGGATATTGAAGTGGCCGATACCGGTATTGTATGCCTTAACACCAAAGAATTTATAACGCTTGATGCCGGGATTTCGGGATCGCAATACACGTATTTATGGTCTAACGGATCCATATCAAGCAGTATCATGGTAAACCAACCGGGTATTTATACGGTTATGGTTACTGATAATACGTATACAACGCTGTGCAGTAAATTACGCACCATTACTTTAGCGTCATCTAACGTAGCGATAATTGATACTATAGTAGTGGAAGACCTTAGGGATAACAATACAGTAATGGTGGTTGCATCGCCTACGGGCAATGTGCCTACTACATATTCCTATAGCCTTGATAGCCCCAACGGGCCGTGGCAGGAGTCGCCTTATTTTGAGAATGTAGAACCCGGTATACACACCTTATATGTTTATGATGATAACGGCTGTGGTATTGTGCACGAGCAGGTGGCTGTGCTTGCCATACCCAAATTCTTTACCCCTAACGGCGATGAGTCGCACGATTACTGGAGCATTACGGGGCTTAACGGCGCGGCTTACTACAACAGTAAATTATTTATTTACGACCGCTATGGTAAACTTCTAAGCGATATTGACCCACAAGGCCCCGGATGGGATGGTACTTATAAAGGACATAACCTGCCAAGTACTGATTACTGGTTCGTGCTTTCCCTTACCGATGGCAGGGTTGTAAAGGGACATTTTTCAATGGTGCGGTAGCTTCAAAGTCGGGAGACTTTGCGGAGCCAATAGAAACTTTGCAGAGCTAAAACAAAAACCCCGGCAATGCCGGGGTTCCCTATTCTTAACTAACGGTATAGAATTAGTATTTAATAAACTGAAGTGTTTGGCTTTCGCTGCCACCGTTTAGTTTTATAAAGTACACACCGTTTGCATACCCTGCAATGTTAAATGTCTGGTTGTTGGTGTTTATTTTGCCTGCATCCATTACCTGGCCTAAGTTGTTATAGATAGTGTAGCTCTCCGGCAGGGTAGTGCTTTGAGGTACTGCAATATTTATAATACTATTAGATGGGTTAGGGTAAAGTTTAATGGCTTTACCTGCAACTATCGGGTTGTTAGTGCCTAATGTAGAAGTGACTCCAAAGTAAGACATTTCAACGTAATCAAAGTCGCCACCTTCTGCAATAAGTTGGCCGTCGGCAGTTTTAACCTCATAATAGCCTTCGCCATTGGCACAGCAAATACCGTTTTGTCCATTATCTACAATAAGGAAAGCATAACAGCCGGTTTCATCAATATCAACTGTTTGTGTATAGGTTGTATTGCTTTCATATTCACCACCATTGTAAACAAATACATCGTCCTGGTTTTCATCCAGGATAGCCCATAGTATTTGGTTAGGATTGTTATCAGTGTGTATAGTTACAACAACCTGCTGTGTAGCAAAGTTACTTATCCTGAATGTTTCGGTTTTTGCATCATTTAACGGCGTGGCATCGGCTTCACCATTAATTGTGACAATAGCATAGCTAAGGGTGTGGTTACCACCGGCCGCTGTAATTTGAGGCAGTGCAACAATAGCACTTTCGCCGGTTGCAAGGCTGCCTTCCCAGTTTATTGTGGCAGGCGTTTCATCATCTACGTTATAGCTTATTGTAGCTGTTGTAATGGCGTTGGTACCCGAGTTATGAAGAACGATCTCCGGAGTAGCTTCAGAGCTTGTACATGCAAGATTTAGGTTTTGTATGTATAATGAGCCATCATTATCATAAACCGTACCCGGCGTACATGAATTTGACGTTGCCAAGCCCATCCTTCTTGGTGAGTTATCTAAAACCGTCCTAATACGCGTCTTTTGGTCTTGTGTGAATATGTTAAGGCAGGTATCATTAGTGTAATCCATGTAATTTTGCCACATATCAAGGCCGGGGCTGTTAGTGCAGGAGTCTTCGTCATCGCCTGGGCATGGGCCCTGGTGGGCAGTAAGTGCAACAGGGGTGTCGGCACAGTAATCGGTACCGCTACAGTTATTGGTATCACCCCAAATGTGCCTTAGCCCTAAAAAGTGGCCCATTTCGTGCGATAATGTCCTTCCTAAATTTCTGCCCGGCATGTAATAGCCTTCCGGATAAATTTCCTGCGATCCAAAACATTTTGCTTCAGCCAAGATACCATCGGTGTTTGCGGTGGTTAACATGCTTGGGTCTACAAGGCCGTCAAGCCCTGAGTCGATTGGGAATTGTGAGTAGCCGTAAACCTCGAATGAAGCCTGAAGCGTTATAAGCTTAAACGTCCAGATGTTAATGTATTTTTCAGGATCCCATTGTGTCTGGGTTTTAATTTCTTCCGCTTGGGCAAGGTCGAAACCAAGGGGGCTTTCATTAAACATGGTAATACGGTCGATACCGTTTGTAGCCAAGCCGTTAGGGTCTCTTTGGGCAAGGCAAAACTCAATTTCAACATCAGCGCCTGCATCGTTGGTATTAAAGCCATTTGTTCCTGCCATCCTCCTGTAATCCTGGTTAAGTACCGTGATTTGAGACAGGATCTGCTCATCTGAGATATTTTCTTCAACACCTACCGGGCCGCCGTTGTGTATAACGTGTACTACTACAGGTAAAGTAACAACCTGGTCCTGGGTGCCCAAGCCCGACTTTAATAGTTTTTTGGCGGCAATTTTTTGCTCCATCCATTGCTCAAACTGCGCTTTAGAGTGTTTGCCTGCATTGTTTTGCTGCAATATGCTTTCATACTCGGGGGTAGCACACTGTAATGGTTCTAACGTTTTTCCGAATTTTTTTGGCTGGTCCTGCGCCTGTGCGCCAAGGCAAAAAAAGCCGGCGGCAATAAAGATGCCCGCCTTTGTTGTAATTTTTTTCATAAGGTAATTTTACTAATTGCTATGGCCGCTAATATACATGCAAAATTGTATACTTGAAAAATAAATACTGTTGAAACACCTTTAGTTAAAGGAGTTTTAAAGCCAATGTATAAACGGCATACGGTTTAATATAGCAAAGTTGCGTTATACCCACTTTAAAAAATTGTAAAATTGGGACAAAATAAAAATCCCCTGAAAAAAACTTTTCAGGGGACAGGAAATAATAGTTTGTGTGCTAACTTATTATGATATAGGCTCCAGGTTATGGTGCAGCATATTTTCTTCTATGGCATCCCAAAGGGCTATCCTTTTTTCTAATGCCTGTTTAGATATTTCTTCTACCTCTTTCCACTTTTGGTCATCGCCGCCGCAAAGCTCTACCACCATTTGCATAGCCATAGGGGCGTGCTCATCGGCATCCAGCTCTATGTGCCTTTCAAAGTAATAGATAAGCTTGCTCAGGTCGGCATCCGGGAAATTTTCCTGAAAGTTCCTTAATATCTCGGTAAACATGCTTGGTATAAGGTCTTCGCGGCCAAAAGTGAATGCAGCGGCAATTTCGTGCGGGCGGCCTTCTTCAATTACCCTAAAGGTAAAATTCAGGAACGCTTTAATATCGTCGTGCAGCTTGCTGTGCTTAATAGATACAAAAATGTTTTGGGTGGCTACCACATCATCTAAAAATGCGCCAACCTCGTTAACATCGGCACCCAGGGCTTTCATAGCATCTACATACATTTCAAAATGGCTCTGCCTGTTGCCTTCAAGGTTAATATCGGTTTCTTCGGCAAGTACGATCTCGTTTATAAGGTACCTGATCTCCGGATTGCCTACCGGTAACCACGGAGTAGAAGTGCAGGTTAGTTTTGTTTGAAGCGCCTTTAACAGCGACATAAAATCCCACACGGCATATACATGCCCTTGCAGGAAGTGCTTTAGGTCTTCTACAGTTTTTACCCTACCGTATAATGAGTGTTGTAACAGTTGCTCCCTTTGGGGGGTTAGAATACTGTTGATGGTAGCTGTGTTCATAGCAATAATTTTTACAAAATTAGGAAAGCTTTGCTTTAAAAGGAAGCTTGTTAATTGTTTTTATCGATACAAAAATAATGCCTGACTATTTAAAGTATCATCATTTTTTAAACGCAGAATAATAACAATTATTTAAAGCTGCTTTATTTATTATACGCATGCGCTCTCTAAAAGGTTCATTAAATAAAACTTAAACTATCATAAAGTTTACAAAGGCATGCAATAAAAAAGAGGTTACCGCACTGCTGCCAATAACCTCTTTAAGAACTATAAATGTATTTGTTTGTTATTTAAAGGCTGCAAAACCGGTAACATCCATACCTGTTATAAGCAGGTGGATATCGTGCGTACCCTCGTAGGTTACAACACTTTCCAGGTTCATCATGTGGCGCATGATAGAGTATTCGCCGGTAATACCCATACCGCCCAGCATCTGGCGTGCATCTCGGGCTATGGTTAAGGCCATATCTACGTTATTACGCTTTGCCATAGATATTTGTGCGGTAGTGGCTTTGCCCTCATTACGCAAAACGCCAAGCCTCCAGGTTAGTAGCTGCGCCTTGGTAATTTCGGTAATCATCTCGGCCAGTTTTTTTTGCTGAAGCTGTGTAGCCCCAATAGGTTTATCAAACTGTATGCGTTCTTTGCTGTATCTAAGTGCCGTATCGTAGCAATCCATAGCGGCACCAATGGCTCCCCATGCAATGCCGTAACGTGCCGAATCTAAACAGCCAAGCGGAGCGCCAAGCCCTGATTTATTAGGCAGCAGGTTTTCTTTAGGAACCTTAACGTTATCAAAAATAAGTTCGCCGGTAGCCGATGCCCTAAGCGACCATTTGTTATGCGTTTCGGGGGTTGTAAAGCCCTCCATGCCGCGCTCTACAATAAGCCCGTGTATCCTTCCGGATTCATCTTTAGCCCATACCACAGCAATATCTGCAAAGGGGGCATTGCTTATCCACATTTTGGCACCATTTAAAAGGTAGTGGTCGCCTTTATCTTTAAAGTTGGTAATCATACCGCCCGGGTTAGAACCGTGGTCGGGTTCGGTAAGGCCAAAACAGCCCATAAATTCGCCACTGGCAAGTTTAGGCAGGTATTTAACACGCTGCTCTTCGCTGCCGTATTTCCAAATAGGGTACATAACTAACGATGATTGTACCGATGCCGTACTGCGAACGCCACTATCGCCACGCTCAATTTCCTGCATTATAAGTCCGTACGAAATCTGGTCAAGTCCCGCGCCGCCATATTGTTCAGGTATATAAGGGCCAAAAGCGCCAATATCGGCAAGGCCTTTAATGATCTGCTTAGGGAACTCAGCTTTTTGGGCATACTCCTCTATAATAGGCGATACTTCGCGCTTAACCCACTCACGGGCAGCGTCGCGCACCATTTTGTGCTCTTCGGTCAGTAATTCATCAAGGTTATAGTAATCCGGGGCTTGAAAAAGATCGGGTTTCATTGTTTTTTTGTTTTGACAGAAGCAAATGTAAATAAGAAATCTAACAAATCAATAAAATATTGTTGTATTTTTTATCAAAAATTGAATTACCCGTAATGGTTTTGATAGAAGGTAACTTTTTGATTAATATTGGCTTTACTATTAAACCCACCTTATGAAATTTTTATATACCCTTGTTCTTGGATTTGCCTGCCTTACTGTCAATGCACAAAACCTGATTGTTTTAGATGCCGCAACAAAGCAGCCCGTGCCTTTTACGTTAGTTACGGCAATACTCAGGGGAGAGCCGGTTTCCCGGGACTATTGTAACCAGGACGGTACACTTACCGTTAGTGTAAAAAACTACGAGATGCTTCAGTTTTCCTGCCTGGGGTATAAAGAGGTTGTAATTAAAAAGTCAGACGTTGGTGCCCAGGTTTTATTACAGCCCGATGCTTTTGAGCTTGATGAGGTAGTAATATCAGGCAAGACTGATGTACTTACCGTGGGCTATATTGATAATAAGAAGCTAAACTTTAGCGGCACGGCGGCAGGTTTCCAGGATGCGGTTTATATTCCTAACACATTAGGTAGCGCTACTACTATAAAGTCGTTTTTGTTTAAAATTGTAAAATCTAAAAACCGTTTTGCCTACAGGCTCCATTTTTATAAACCATCGTTAATAGCGCATACTCCCGGCGAAGAGATTACACACGATAATATTATTGGTTTTATAGAAAAAGATGCTAAGGGCCTAACGGAACTTGATCTTTCGGTGTATGCGGTAGAATTTCCTTTAGAAGGTGTATATGTAAGTATTGAGGGGCTTGGTACCTGCGATGCGAACGGAACAATTACCGAAACCAAAAAAGATGCCTTTATTACTTATGAAACGTTTAGGACTGCCGAACCTATTTTTTGCCACCAGCCCGAATTTTTTATTAAAAATGGATGGATAAACGAAAACGAGCGCATTATAAGAGATTTCGAGTACATGAAAGAACCGGTACCTAAAGATGCATTGCGTGCACCGTCGTTCGGGCTTAAAGTGTACCGATAGTTACATCTTTAAATAAAAGTCTTTAGTAAGGGCGGTATATTTGGGGGTGTAGTCATGGCGCGCCAGTTCAATTGCCAGTTCATCAATTGCAGGTTCGCTATCGTTGTTGCGATTAAAGGCTATCAGGCTGCGTATAACAGCACTTTGCGGCGTGCCCTTTACATGAGTAATTTTAAACGGATACAAGCCTTCTTGTGCAGCTAAGGCAATAAAATTTTCTTCTTCCTTAAACGGGATGATAACGCAAAACACACCTTTTTCAGATAACAATATTCCTGCTGCTTCGGTCAGGTCTTCAAAAGGGAGCGATTCGGTAAAGCGGGCTCTATCGCGCTGCTCGTTGCCACTGGTGTAATCTTCAGTGTAAAAAGGGGGGTTACTAATAATAAGGTCGTATTCATCCTCGGGCTCCTCCATAAATTCATCCAGCCCGGCGTGGTAGCAAAACAGGCGGTCGCCCCATGGTGAATTTTCAAAATTATCTACAGCTTGCTCGTAAGCAGCGTCATCAATCTCTAAAGCATCAATCTGTTCGGCACCGCTGCGTTGCGCCAGCATAAGGGCTATAAGGCCGGTGCCTGCACCAATATCTAATATGGAGTAGGGGTGGTTATCTAACGGGGTCCATGCGCCAAGCAAAACACCATCGGTGCCCACTTTCATGGCACATTTATCCTGTTGAATGCTAAAGCGTTTGAATTGGAATTCAGACATTAAGATTACTGGATTTTAGATTGTTAGAAATCAGATAATAGATGATAGACGGAAGATGTTAGAAAGATACTGTAATAATGCAGAACTTTAAAAAAAACATGAAACTTTAAACCTGAAACTAATTTAAGCGTTTAGGTAAAGGTCTACTAACCCTTCGGGGGTATCAAGTATAATTTTTTTATTGTCGCGGTCTACCTTAACAATAAAATGGTCTATCATGGGTACCAGTATCTCAATGTCGCCTTTTTTAATTTCAAAAAGTGCCTGAGATGAGGTGTCGTTAATGCCTACTATGGTGCCTATATCGCCCAGTCGCTGGTCTTGGGCTGTAAAGCCTATAATTTCGTGAAAGTAAAATTTATCGCCTTCCAGCTTGGGCAGCATGGTTAACGGCAGGTAAACTTCGCAGCCTAAAAGGCCGTCGGCAGCTTCATCAGTATCTACATCCTCAAACTTTATCCTCAGGAATTCGTTTTTATGGATGGAACTTTGCTGAATAAAAAAAGGAACCAGGTGTTTGTGTACTTCCACAAACACCGATTCCAAATTTTCGTACTCCCCCGGTTCATCGGTATCCAGCCAGGCCAGAACCTCACCTTTGTAGCTAAATTTTTTGGCGATCTTGCCTAAATAGAAACAATCTTCTTTACGCATGGCGCCCTTAAAAATTATGCTTGGGTTTCTTCTGTGTTCTCTTCCGTAGTTGTTTCCTCTGCAGCTTCTTCAGCAACAGGAGCGTTAGCGGCAGCAAGATCGGCTTCAGCCTGTTTTGCAGCAGCAATACGGTCTTCGTTTACTTTTTTCTCAGCTTCAAGTGCTTTTGCTTTTGCATCGGCTTTAGCTGTAGAAAGATTGTCTTTTTTAGCATCTACTTTGCCTGATTTTTCATCAACCCATTGAGTAAATTTAGCATCTGCCTGCTCTTGTGTAAGGGCACCTTTACGTACACCGCCATCAAGGTGGTGTTTAAGTAAAGCACCTTTGTAAGAAAGGATAGCTCTTGCAGTATCGGTAGGCTGTGCACCATTGTGCAGCCACTGTACAGCGCTGTCAAGGTTTAGGTCTATCGTTGCAGGATTAGTGTTTGGATTGTAAGTTCCTAATTTTTCAAGAAATTTACCATCTCTTTTAGAGCGCGCGTCTGCGGCTACTACCCAGTAAAAAGGTTTTCCTTTTTTACCATGTCTTTGCAGTCTGATTTTTACAGGCATAATCTAAGATTAAATTGTGGGGTTCCCGACCCCGATTAATTAAGCGTGCAAATATATAAAACTTTCTAACACTAATAAGGTAAAAACGCCATTTTATGATTTTTTGTGTTGTACATATTTCAAAATATGAAATTTTCTTGTGATTTATTTCTTTTTGATTAGGATATATTCCATAAAAAACTATTTTTGTCGTTGTAAAATTTTGATTTACCCCTTCTAACAAAATAATAATGAAAAAGATTTTATCGCTTTTGGTGTTGCTGGCTGTTTTTACTTCGTGTGAAGAAGATGTAAAATTTAATACCCCTGCTGTCCAGGCGCTCAAAAACAATGAGTTATGGAAAGCTGATAATTTTACAGCAACAGTAGGCCCTAACGGCCTTACGGTAGAAGCTACTTTTGGGTTTGAGACCGTTGTGTTAAAAACGGCGGGTGTTAACCCAAATGGTACATATAACCTTGGGGTAAACAATAGTAGTGTGGCATCTTATACCTTAGATGTAGATAGCCAACTTACCGAAGAATACAGGACCGGTGCCAATATGGGCAGCGGGCAGATTAAATTAACACCGGCAGATACTGATTTTGCAGCAGGGTATGTTACCGGCACCTTTTATTTTAGGGCGGTTAGCGAAAGTGGCGAAGAGGTGTACTTTCAAAATGGGGTGTTTTACAGAGTGCCCGTAACAGGTACGCTTGAGTAAAAAAATACTATAATTAAAGGGTGTAGTTTAGCATTTGGGAGCTTATAAATATTAAAATTTTATTAAATAAAAATAAAAGGCAGTTTTATAATTAAATAAGTTTACATTTGTAGATGTCTGCAAATGAGTGTAGCAGGCGCGAGAACAAACACTAAAAACAATAAATAATCAGTTTTATATATGAACATTTTCGTGGGAAGCCTTCCGTTCAGCTTGAACGAGGCAGATTTAAGAGAGTCTTTTGAGGCTTATGGACCGGTTGATTCGGTAAAAATTATTACCGATAAATTTACCGGTAGAAGTAAAGGTTTTGGTTTCGTAGAGATGCCGAATGAAGAAGAAGGCCAAAAGGCTATCGACGAACTTAATGGTGCTACTGTACAAGGTCGTGCTATTGTAGTAAACAAATCTGAGCCAAGACCAGAAGGCGGCGAAAGAAGAAGCTTTGGTGGTGGTAACAGCCGTCCGGGCGGATTTAACAGAGACAACAACCGTAGTGGCGGTGGCGGTGGAGACCGTGGCGGTTACAACCGTGGCGGAAACAGCGGCGGTGGTGGAGACTACAACCGTGGTGGCCGTTACTAATTATAATAAAGGTTTTTACTAAATTATAAAGAGTTAAAGAAAAAACCATCCTTCGGGATGGTTTTTTTATGCCTTGTAGCGACGTATTAAACGCGTCTTTAAACATTGCCCAAATCTTTTTCTATCATTGTAACGGTATTTATAGCTCAAATATTTAATTTTTAACCACAAAGGCACAAAGCTGTATAAGTTCAATAGTCACGAAGTACGCAAAGGCAACCATCTAAAGATGGGAGTACACAAGGCTGAAGTTATCAGAGACCGGAAGCAATATCCACAAAGCCTTGTGTTCTTTGTAACAACAAAGTTGTCTTACGGTGTCCTCATAATTTGATTAAAACTTTGTGATCTTTGTGCTTATATCATTATAAAGACTTAGTGCCTTTGTGGTAAGTTTAATAGGATGCAGCTCCCTTCTCCTTCAGAGAGGGGATTGGGGGTGAGGACCATGTTTTAAGACGCAAAGCATTGCGTCGCTACTTATAAACATATTTATTATATATATCTTTAAACAGGACTTATTCCCTGTTGATAAATGCATTTTTACGTTTGTTTAAAATAGCGTATTTTTGATGCAGGCCTCCTAAAGCCTTTCTGTTTATAAATTTCTATAAAAATCCATAGTTGTATGTACCTGATTTTTGACACTGAAACAACCGGATTACCCAAACGCTGGGATGCCCCGATTACCGATACCGATAACTGGCCGCGCTGTATACAAATAGCATGGCAGCTGCACGACGAAATGGGCGCGCTTATAGAACACCAGGACTACATGGTACGGCCTGATGGCTTTAATATACCCTATGATGCCGAGCGTATACACGGTATCTCTACCGATCTTGCCCTGGAGCAGGGGCTTCCGCTTAGTGAAGTGCTGGAAAAATTTAATGCTGCCCTTAGCAGGTCTAAATTTATAGTAGGCCAAAATGTAGGGTTTGATGTTAACATTATGGGCAGTGAATTTCACCGCCATGGTGTAGAGTCTCCGCTTGCTGTAATGAAAGTGCTGGATACCTGTACCGAGGTTACGGCCGAGCTTTTAAGGCTTCCCGGAGGCCGTGGTGGTAAGTTTAAGCTGCCTACGCTAACCGAGCTGCACCAGTACCTTTTTAACCAGCCGTTTTCCGAAGCCCACAATGCCACTGCCGACGTTGAAGCTACCACACGCTGTTTCCTGGAACTTGTTAAGAGGGAAATATTTACTAAGGAGGAGCTGGACGCATCACCAGCCTATTTTAACGATTTTAAAGTTGCAAACCCGCAACCTATACAGCTTATAGGGCTTAAGCACATTAACCTTAAGCAGGCCAGCGAAGAGGTGCGCAAGCGCCTTGAAAAACTTAAAGGTGCCGAGGCGGTACATACCACCGGCCCTTCGGTTGAGTACGACCTTAAAGATGTTGATTTTGTGCACCTGCACAACCATACGCAATTCTCGGTGCTGCAAAGTACCATCAGCGTGCCCGACCTGGTAAAGGCGGCCGCCAAATATAAAATGCCTGCCGTTGCCATGACCGATCATGCCAACATGATGGGGGCCTTTCACTTTGTGAGCAATGTGCTTAACCACAACAAAGCGGCAGAGGCGAAAAACAAAGCAGCTGTTGAGGCTGGCGAAGAACCTACAGAGGTTACTATGAAACCTATAGTAGGTGTTGAGTTTTTTGTGTGCGAAGACCATAAAGACAAATCACGTAAAGATAACGGATACCAAATTGTACTATTGGCCAAGAATAAAAAGGGTTACCACAATTTGGCAAAAATGTCGTCTATTGCCTATACTGCCGGGTTTTATTACGTACCCAGGATCGATAAAAGGGTAATAGAGCAGTATAAGGAAGACATTATGGTGCTTTCGGGTAACCTGTATGGCGAAATTCCCAATAAGATATTAAACATCGGTGAAAACCAGGCTGAAGACGCCCTTTTGTGGTGGAAAGAACAGTTTGGCGATGACCTGTATATAGAGCTTATGCGCCACGGCCAGGAAGACGAGAACCGTGTAAACGATACCCTTGTAAAACTGGCCCGTAAGCACAGCGTTAAGCTGGTGGCTACCAACAATACCTACTATGTAGAAAAAGCCGACTCGCACGCCCACGATATTTTATTGTGCGTAAAAGACGGCGAAAAGCTTGCCACCCCAAAAGGGCGTGGGCGCGGTTTCCGTTTTGGGTTGCCCAATAACGAATACTACTTTAAACCGGGCGACGAAATGAAATCCCTGTTTAAAGACCTGCCGGAAGCTATAGCAAACATTCAGGAAATTGTAGATAAAGTAGAGGCCTACTCACTGTACCGCGATGTACTGTTGCCTAAATTTGGTATTCCGGAAGAGTTCCTCGTTGCAGAAGACAAAGAAGACGGCGGCGTACGCGGCGAGAACAACTATTTGCGCGACCTAACCTATAAGGGTGCGGAAAGGCGCTACAAAATTATTACCGATGACATTCGCGAACGCCTTGATTTTGAATTAAAGACCATTGAGAACTCCGGTTACCCCGGTTACTTTCTTATTGTTCAGGATTTTATTGCCGAAGCGCGTAGTATGGGGGTATCGGTAGGGCCGGGCAGGGGGTCGGCGGCGGGTAGTGCAGTGGCCTATTGCCTTGGCATCACTAACATAGACCCTATTAAGTACGATTTGCTTTTTGAGCGTTTCCTTAATCCGGACAGGGTGTCCATGCCCGATATTGATATCGACTTTGATGATGAGGGCCGTGGCCGCGTTATGGATTACGTTATCAATAAATACGGTGCCAGCCAGGTAGCGCAAATTATTACCTACGGTACCATGGCGGCAAAATCATCCATCCGTGATACCGCCCGTGTACTGGACCTCCCGTTGTTTGAAGCCGATAAAATAGCCAAGCTTATACCTAACCTTAAACTGGCCAAGATATTCAGTTTAGATACCAATGCGCTTAAGGCAGCATTGCGATCTGAAGAATATGAAAAGGTGGTAGAGCTTATTGCCATGGCCGGCGGTGCCGACCTTACCGGCGAGACCATACAGCAGGCAAAAGTGCTTGAGGGCTCGTTGCGTAATACGGGTATCCACGCCTGTGGGGTTATCATTACGCCCGATGATATTACCAACTTTGTTCCGGTTGCGGTAGCGAAGGATTCTGACCTGTATGTTACCCAGTTTGATAACTCGGTGGTAGAGAGCGCAGGGCTGCTTAAAATGGACTTCCTGGGGTTAAAAACACTAACCCTGATTAAGGATACCGTTAAGCTGGTGAAATATAAAAGAAACATCGATCTTGATCCGGAGGAATTCCCCATCGATGATGTAAAAACATACGAGCTCTTCCAGAGGGGAGAAACGGTAGGGGTATTCCAGTACGAGTCGCCCGGTATGCAAAAGTACATGAAAGACCTTAAGCCTACCGTATTTGCCGACCTTATTGCCATGAACGCCCTGTACCGCCCGGGCCCGTTAGAGTATATTCCCAGCTTTGTAAGGCGTAAAAATGGCGAGGAAGAAATTAAATACGACCTTGATGCCTGCGAGGAATACCTTAAGGAAACCTACGGTATTACCGTGTACCAGGAGCAGGTGATGCTACTATCGCAAAAGCTGGCAGGCTTTACAAAAGGTGAGGCCGATGTTTTGCGTAAGGCAATGGGTAAAAAGCAAAAAGACGTACTGGATAAGATGAAACCCAAATTTGTGGCACAGGCTGCAGAGAAGGGGCATAACCCGGCTACGTTAGAGAAGATATGGAAAGACTGGGAGGCGTTTGCAAGTTACGCCTTTAACAAATCGCACTCTACCTGCTATGCGTGGGTGGCCTATCAAACGGCGTATTTAAAAGCCCATTACCCGGCTGAATATATGGCGGCAGTACTTAGTAACAACATGAACGATATTAAGCAGGTAACGTTCTTTATGGAAGAATGTAAGCGTATGGGCTTGCAGGTACTGGGACCTGATGTTAATGAGTCGTTCTATAAATTTACGGTTAACGACAGCAATGCGGTGCGTTTTGGTATGGGCGCTGTAAAAGGCGTGGGTGCCGGTGCGGTGGCAACTATTGTAGAGAACCGTAAGAGTGCCCCATACAAATCGATATTTGACCTTGCCAAGAGGCTGGACCTGAGGGCAGCCAATAAAAAAGCGTTTGAAAACCTGGCGCTTGCCGGTGGGTTTGATTGTTTTGATACCACGCACCGTGCGCAGTACTTCCACATGGATAACAGCGAAAATATTACCTTTTTAGAGAAGGCAATACGCTACGGGTCTAAGTTTCAGGAAAATGAGAACTCCAGCCAGGTAAGCCTTTTTGGCGAGGCCAGTGAGGTGCAAATACCGGAACCCGTTGTACCACCCTGCGATGAGTGGAGCACGATGGAAAAGCTTGCCCGGGAAAAAGAGGTGGTGGGTATTTACATATCGGGCCATCCGCTGGACGATTATAAATTCGAAATGAAATATTTTTGCAATGCCAGGCTCGATGCGTTAAAGAACCTTGAGCAGCATGTAAATAAGAACCTTAATTTTGGCGGCATCATAAGTAACGTGCAGCACAAGGTAGCTAAGAACGGCAAAGGCTGGGCATCGTTTATGCTGGAGGGCTATGATGAAAGCCACGAGTTTAGGATATATGGCGAGGAGTACCTTAAATTCAGGCACTTTTTGATAAGCAGTAACTTTACGTATATGAAAGTTATGGTGCGCGAAGGATGGACTAACCAGGAAGGTAAAAAAGGCGAGCCGAGATTGCAGTTTATTGCCATACAATACCTTCAGGATGTGCTGGCGGCCTTTGCTAAAAAGCTCATCATCCAGTTTAATGTGGCCGATTTGCAGGAGCAGCTCATCAACAACCTGTTTACCTTATTTACAGGCAACAGGGGCGATAACCAGGTAACTTTTGAGGTTATGGAACTGGAAAAAGTTAAAAGGCAGGTAGAGGTGGCGGCAACAGTAGCTGTGGCAGAGTCGGCTGATGATATGGAAGAAGGCGAATTTGATGAGGTAGCCATAGCCGATAACATTATGACCGATGTGGAAGATATCCAGGTGGTTACCAAGCTTTCTATGCCAAGCCGTAAGTTAAAGGTTAAAATTTCTACCGAACTTTTGCATGAGCTTGACAGGCTGCAAGTTAACTTTAAATTAAACTAAAAATAGCTTTTAATTATGCCTGTATAGCCAAAAGCAATGGGTTTAACTTTATATTTAGATTATAATTATTAATTTTGTTAGCACAATTACTATAAACAATAACATACAAAAATATTATGGCACAAGCAATAACCGATGCTACTTTTGAAGAATTAGTATTGAAATCAGATAAACCCGTATTAGTAGATTTTTGGGCAGCATGGTGCGGACCATGTAGAATGGTAGGCCCGATCATTGAAGAAATAGGTCATGAATATGAAGGTAAAGCCGTGGTTGGTAAAGTAGACGTAGATGCTAACCAGGAATTTGCTGCTAAATACGGCATTAGGAACATCCCTACTGTATTGGTTTTCCAAAACGGTGAGGTTGTAGGTCGCCAGGTAGGCGTTGCCCCTAAACAAACGTACACTAACGCAATTGATGCTTTACTATAACAAGTAAAAATAATGATCCTGAGGTTTTAGGATCATCCAAAATAAAAAAGTCCGGACATATGTCCGGACTTTTTTATTTTATGAGGGTCTGTGTCCTTCGGAAAAAGATTGTTGAGATTCTTCACTACGCTGCGCTACGTTCAGAAACCTAACGAAGTGGTTCGGCGAAGCCAATGACATGAGCTTAGCAGTACTTCATCGCGAGGCACGAAGCGATCTCACTCGGGAGACAACTCCTTCATGCAACTACAAATGCGCTAGTATTTCCTTTTTATAGGCATCATACTCACCTTGCAGTATCAAGCCGTTATCCAGCAGTTTTTTATAGTTCTGTAGTTTATCAAACAGTTCTTCTTTACTTAACGCTGCCAGTCCTTCTTTAGCTGCCGGTGCGGCAGGTTCAGGTGTTGGGGCAGGGGCTTCGGTATAAACAGGAGCCGCAGAAGCCTGTGGCATAAAGTCGGTAAAGTCGTTAACCTCTTCAGTTTCCATTTCCTCGATCTCTTCTTCAATAGCCTGTGGTTCTTCAATTACAGGAGCAGAAGGATCCGGGATTAAGGTTGGTGCTGCAGGTGCAGCAGGCTCTTCAACAACAGGTGTAGCAGGTGTAGGTGTAACAGGTGCCGGACCTTCTTTTAAAAGCTCCAGTTGCTCTTTGGCAAAGGTGTATATTTTACGTGCCTGTGTTTTAGGTATATAATCTATAGAAACGGTAATATCTGTATTGGTGGTAAACGAAAATTCAGATCCCAATATATTCTCCTTTACAAAAGCGCCGCTGATAAGGCTCCACGGATAATCGGTAAAATCCATAGAGAGCCCAAGGTTTTTAGGCTTGCACATAATAATGCGCTTGTTGGTTAGCACAATACTATCAGGAAAAACAGTAATGGCAGGCTTTTTCTGAACGCCTATATAGCCAACTTCCTCATTTTTCATGAGCAGGTCGCTTAGTTTAGAGGTTATCTTTTCTATGGCCTTTGGGTCCTGCTCCTCGTTAAGGAAATTCTTGATATGCTCTTTCATAAATTAAAAAGTAATTGAAGTTTCAAAGTTACCAAAGTGGTTTTAATTTCCTAATTATCTTTATGCAAAATTTCGTCGCGAAGCTTTTTTGTCAGGCTGTTAAACACCAGCTCGTAGGAGTGGTCTATAAGTTCGCGCAACAGCTTAACAGGTATATCGCTGTTAATGGTTACGGTGTTCCAGTGCACCTTGCTCATGTGGAAGCCCGGTTGTATGCCCTCATACTCCTCCCTAAGTTCGATGGCACGTTCAGGGTCGCATTTTAGGTTAACGGACGCTTCGCCTTTTTCCCACTTTGCTAAAGACGATAAAGCAAACATCTTACCACCTACTTTAAACACCAACGTGTCTTCATCAAACGGAAAATGTTCGGTCACTCCTTTTTTAGAAAGGCAGTATTCGTAGAAATCGGTTATAGTCATACAGTCTTAAAGTTATAAAGTCGAAAGTCTTAAAGTTAAAGCACAGGAGAGATTATTTACCTATTTCGCCCAGGTGGGTAAACTTAAATCCGCGTTCATATTTAAGCCCGTAGCCAAAAAGGCGGTCCATGCTGGAATGTGAAAACAATATAACTCCCGCGAGTTGCAACGCTGGCTGGTTAGTATAAATGCCTGCAATATATAATGCAATAGCCACACCCTTGAGATGCGCAAAGTTGTATGCCCTGGCACCGGTTTTATTGCCAAAAGCGTAGCCAATCATAGAAATATCAGGAGCTAATAACAGCGCGGGAAACCACCACCACACAAACGGCAGCAAGCTAAACAGGTAAATGCCTAAGCCTAACATGGCTGCTTCTTCCAGTTGAATGAGGGTTTTCAATGTTTAAAGTTTTTTAAGTCGTAAAGTCATAAAGTTGCAAAATGGCAGAGTCGAAAGTCTTAAGGTCAAAAGTTTCAAAGTTGCAAAATTCATTCTAACCATCCAAAAATCTAATTATCCAGCAATTTATACAAAACCGGCTTACTTGGGCTGGCATCATTTTCAAAACTCGCTATTTGCAGGTTCAGTATATAGGTACCATCAGTTACGGCATCGGGTATAAAAACCATTTCGGTTATGGTGGCGTTTTGCCTTGCATCGCTATTGAGGGAGTTAACATCAGTAACATTCCAAAACGCTTTGTGCGCGAGCAGCAGGCCTTCGTCTTTTTCTTTATCTACACTTGGCAGGTCTATAAGTAAATGATCTATACCGCTTTCGCGGATAAACGCAGCTGCCTCATGGTGCAAATACGCCGGATTGCTGTGGCTGTAGTTCTTAAACTGCTTAGTGGCGTCATTTGGTAGTGTTCGGATAATGATAGCCTTAACCTGCTTACCACTAAGAGCCGACTCTATCTGTGCTTTGGTAACAATAAGGTCATCTCCCTGAACTTCCGGTTGTATGGATATTACCTCTGCCATAAAAAAGAACGTTTTTAATGCCTGGTTAATGCTGTAAAAATCTTTAGTTATGTGGCCTAAGCATTCGGTATGCGTACCGTGCGCGTGCGGATTAAAGAAAATGTTATTGAAATTAGTAGACGACCCCTGGCCGACCTTACCTATCCAGCTACCCATGGTAACAGGTTCTATAACCGGCTGCTCTAAGTACCAGGCAATTGGGTTAAGCCCATTACCCGTTAAGGGCAATGATATATCTATAGGCTCGTTAAGGTTTACGGTATGGTTATTTATGGTTGCCAGCATTTGTTTTATTTTTTACAAAATAAAACAAATAGTCTGTTAATTAATAAAATCTGTGTATTATTGTTTTTAAACTATTACCATGCCCCAAACTGCAAAAGGAACTAATTATTCTATTGAATTTATGAGGATTGCAGGCGTAATCCTTATAACTTTTACGCATATAAAACATAATTACACTGCCGGTATACCTTATTTTATACTGGAAACCCTGCCTAAATACGGCACATTAATACTCTCTGTAATATCGGGCTACCTGTTTTATTCCTATCGCAACAGCGATAATTTATTGAGCAAAAAAATTAAGAGTTTGTTAGTACCTTACCTTATTGCTAACTTGCTTGTAGTGGTGCCTGTTGTTTGCCTTTACCTTTTAGGGTACAATTACCTGGGCAGGCTGGATTACAATTATAAACTGATAACCGATGGTATTTTAGGCATTGATAATGTTCCTGTAAACCCACCTACTTACTTTATACGCGACTTGTTTGTTGTTTTTTGCATTATAGCGTTGTTTAAAAAGGATTTACGCGGACTGGTAGTTATTGCCGTATTTTTTGTTTTTGGCAGTGTACTGTTACGGCCTTTTATAGCCTACTTATTTGCTGCGGGATACCTTATTAAGCAATTCTCTGTAGATGAAGATAATAAACGCTATGCAAATATAATAGGCATTCCGTTGCTTATTGCCAGTTTTTTCTTTTTTACCGATCGCGAATTATACCGTTATTTAATTGCCCTGCTGCTGTTTATAAATATAGTGGGGCTTAAATTTAAGTTTGTACACACCGGCGCCTTTACCTACATGCTGCACTTGTACCATGCCCCGGTAATTGTATTTTTATACCCTTTATTGCACCTTTTGCATCTGCCGCCATGGGCTGAGGCCCTGTTACAGATAGCTCTTGCCATAGCTTTATGCTCTGTGCTTTTTGGTATTGTAAAAAAACTAAAACTGGGTTTTGTTGTAGGCAACCGGCTTTAACTCACATAAAACAAATCGCTTGCAAGGCCATCGGCAAGGAACTTTCCTTCGCGGGTGGTTTTAAGAGTATCATTTTCAATGCTTAGAAGTCCCTGGGCAATGTAGTTTGCGGCTTCCTGCAAAAGGTATATTTTGTATAGTTGGCCAAATTCAGCCTCAACCCTGCTTATAGATACCCCCCAAATGGTGCGTAACCCCGTCATAACATACTCATTGTAATGGTCGGCTATCGTAAGCTTTTCTTTTTCTGACGGAAGCCTGTCTTCCTGGATGGCTTTAAGATAGAGCGCATTATTGGCTATGTTCCAGCTGCGGTGTATGCCATCATAACTGTGTGCCGATGGGCCTATGCCAATATATTTTTTACCCAGCCAGTAGGCGGTGTTGTTTTTAGAGAAATACCCTTCTTTGCCAAAATTGGAAAGCTCATAGTGCACAAAGCCCTTCTTTTCAAGCGTGTCTACAAGCAGCATAAACTGTTCCTGGGCTACTTCATCGCTGGGTTGTGCAATGGCACCGCTTTTTACAAACTTGTACAGGGCGGTTTTAGGCTCTAAGGTTAGGGCATAGCTGGAAATATGCGGCACCCCAAATGCCAGTGCCTTGTTTACGTTTTGCAGCCAGCGCTCGTTGCTCATGCCGGGCGTGCCGTAAATAAGGTCGATTGATATGTTGTTGAAGTGCTTAACCGCTTCGGCAATGCAGGCCTCGGCCTGTAGGGCGTTGTGGGCGCGGTTCATAAGCTTAAGGTCTTCCTCAAAAAAGGACTGGATGCCTATGCTTAAACGGTTAATGGGTGAATTTGATAATTCGGTAATACGGGAGGGCGATAAATCATCAGGGTTGGCTTCCAAAGTTACCTCAGGATTTTCGCCAACGGTATAGTTTTGGTAAACGGCCTCTATAAGCAGTTGTATCTCGCTGTTGCTTAAAACCGAAGGTGTACCGCCGCCAAAGTAAATAGTTTCAACCGTCTGGCCTGCAAATTCATCTTTTCGCATGGCGATTTCTTTAGCAATAGCTGCCACCATTTCGTCCTGCTTTTTCATGGATGTGGAAAAGTGAAAATCGCAGTAATGGCATGCCTGCCTGCAAAAAGGGATGTGTATGTAAATGCCTGCCATGCGGCAAAGTTACAACCTTTTGGGCTACTTTAAAAAGTCTTCGCGAATGGGGCTGAATGAATCTATAAGCATACCTGCCTCTAAACACAATACGCCATGCCAGATGTTTGGGGCAGCGTAAAAAACATCACCGGTTTGTAATACCTGCACGTCTCCGTTTACGGTAACCTCAAATTTACCCGATGCCACATAACTGGTTTGCGAATGGTAATGCTGGTGCAGCACGCCTACAGCGCCCGTTTCAAAAGCAACCTTTACGGTCATTAGGCTAACATCGTAGCCGGTTATCTGGCGTTTAACGCCTTCGCCTACGGTTTCCCATTCGTTTTCGTGTTCCCTAAAAAATGCACCCGATCTTATTTCCATAACTGTTATAGTGTGAGTTAGTAGCTGTTACTTTTTAACCCTGTCGTCGTTTTGTTTTACAAAAGCATCCCAACCGGAATAACTCTTGGCACCCACAACCTTGCCCGAATTAAAAAAATGGCAAACTGCTGCGGCAAGCCCATCGGTACTGTCCAGGTTTTTAGGCAGTTCTTTAAGCCCTAACAGTTGTTGCAGCATTTTTGCCACCTGCTCTTTACTGGCGCTACCGTTGCCGGTAATTGCCATTTTTATTTTTTTTGGTTCGTATTCGGTAATGGGTATCTGGCGCGACAGTCCCGCCGCCATTGCTACGCCCTGAGCCCGGCCCAGCTTGAGCATACTTTGCACGTTCTTGCCAAAAAATGGGGCTTCAATGGCAATTTCGTCGGGGTGGTGGGTGTCTATAAGCTCAATGGTGCGCTCAAAAATTACCTTAAGCTTCATGTAATGATCGTCGTACTTATTAAGTATAAGCTCGTTAAGCTGCAAAAACTGCATGTTCTTGTTTACCACCTTTATGAGTCCGAAACCCATAATGGTAGTGCCGGGGTCTATGCCTAATATAATACGCTCGTTTGCCAATTTAATTTCTTTACTTTTGCAGCATGGTAGCACTGCAGGGCAAAGCTAAACAATTCCTCGTTTTTATTGCTAAACTTTTAGTGGTAGGCGGCGCATTTTATTTTATATACGACAGGATAGCTAACGACGACAGCCTGCAATGGCAGCGCATTACCGATGCTGTTGCCCAAAAAAATTCCGGCTGGCTTATTTTTGTCATATTGCTGCTCACGATCCTGAACCGTTTTTTTGAAATACTCAAGTGGCAAAACCTCGTTCAGTCTTTCAGGCAACTCTCTTTTGCCGGGGCAGCCGAGCAGGTACTGGCCGCCGTTACCGCAGGCATATTTACCCCTAACGGTATTGGTGAATATGCTGCTAAAGCCCTGTATTATAAAAAGGACCAGGCAAAGCAAATTGTTTTTTTAAACCTTATTTGCAACGGCATACAAATGGTTATTGCCATAGTAGCCGGCCTTGCGGGCTTGTTGGTTTTTAATGCTCTGTACAGCGTTATTCCTACTGGGTTGTTGCTCATTATTATTGGAGGGATCGCGGTGCTTGTAGCGGCTGTATTTGCTTCCCGTAAAATAACCATTAAAGGCTACTCCCTACAATTACTTTTTGAAAAGATAAACGAAATACCCAAAACCATACACCGCAAAAATATACTGCTGGCTACCGGGCGTTACCTAAGCATCATACACCAGCATTACTTTATCTTTTTAGCCTTTGGAGTTAATCTGCCGTACCCAGTCATGATAAGTGCTATTGCAGGGGTATACTTTTTAGGGTCGTCTTTACCTAACTTTCAGTTTTTAGATTTTGCCGTGCGTGGTAGTGTTGCCGTGTTTTTCTTTGGCAGGCTGGGCGTAACGGAATGGATTGTGATATTTGCCGCTACATTACAATGGCTGCTTAATATAGTGCTGCCGGTAAGCATTGGGAGTTATTATGTATTCAGGTTTAAGTCAGAAAGAGCAACTGATACTACTTTACATCAAGAATAACGGGCAGTATAAACTGGGTGGCTACAGGTACGCCTTCTTTTTGGGCAGGTTCAATCTTTGGGAAATCTACCAGGCGGGCTTTAATAATACTGTCAATTTTAGCAGTGTCATAGCCCACGCTGTCTACAGGCAGTTGCGGTTCAAATTTTAGGGTTGCATCGGGATAAACGGTAACCTTAACCTGTATGGTATCAATTTCCGGATACAGGAGAGCAATAGTATCGGTATCCAGCTTTTCCTGTACCAGGCGTGTCATGGCGCTAAAAAAGCATTCTTTTTTAAGGGCCTTATCGGTTATCACATCGCACTCCGCTAATGATGGGTAGCTGCTTACCTCTTTCCAGTTAATTTCTTTTAGGCGTTGTTTCAACAGTTCGTTCTCATTGGGTACCTGCTTGTCAAAATACTGGCAGGAGCCAAAAAGGAACGGAATCGCTAAAAGGGTTATTTTTTTCATTAAATCTTGGAAATACCGTTACTACGGACACCCAAAAATAAGGAAAATTTATTTAGCAGGGAAAATAGGGGTTACAGGCTTAAAATCCTGGCAAGACCTCACTCAACAATAATTGGACTTTTCTCCCCTACAATTTCCTTGCGGTGTACAATTCCCCAATCGGTAAGGTTAGTAATTATGGTTTGCAGCGTATCGCCATGCTTTGTAAGTTCGTACTGAACGGTTATGGGCTGCGTATCTAAAACAGTTCGTTTTACCAGCTGGTTTATCTCCAATTCCTTTAATTCTTTGCTCAGCATCCGGTTAGAAATTCCGTTTACATCATTCAGAATATCAGAAAACCGCCTTTTGCCATAACAGCAAATAGATGAGATAATTGCAATTTTCCATTTGCCGTTAAGCACGTCCATTGCATCCTGTACGGCCCGCATCCTTTTCTTTTGTTCCTGCTGAAATTCTTCTATTTTACACCCCATAATGTTACTTGGTTACACCTGTGTTACTGTTATTTTACAGCACAAAGTTACTAAAAATAACTTAGCCGCTATACCTTTGCTGCTCAATCTTAAAAAAGAAATAATGAGCAGATTAAAAAATAAAATAGCAGTTATTACAGGCGGCAATAGCGGCATTGGGCTGGGTATTGCCCTTGAATTTAAAAATGAAGGAGCCAAAGGCGTTATTGTTGGCAGGAACCAGCAAACGTTAGATAGTGCTGTGGCGCAGCTTGGAGATGACTTTATAGCCATAAATGCCGATGTAACCAACCTTGCCGACCTGGAAAGGGTGTTTGCTGCAACATCTGAAAAGTTTGGTAAAATAGACGTGGTTGTAGCCAACGCCGGTGGCGGGGCTGTAGGTACAGTGGCAACTCTTGGCGAAGCCGACTATGATAAGACAATGGACCTAAACCTTAAAAGTGTTTACTTTACCGTTAATAAAGCACTGCCTTATATGAATGATGGAGGCTCTGTTATTCTTATAGGGTCTAACGCGGCGCATAGGGCATATCCTAATTTTACACTTTATGGTGCGGCAAAAGCGGCTGTGATCTTTTTTGCAAAAGCATTTTCAAGCGACCTTTTAGACCGGAAGATAAGGGCAAATGTAATAACACCGGGCACTACTGACACACCGGCATTTGACAAGTTTGTTCCCGCAGAACAAATTGAAGCCTTAAAAACACACTTTGCAGGCGAAATGCCTATTGGGAGGATTGGGCAACCGTCTGACATTGGTAAAACAGCGGTTTTCCTGGCTTCTGATGATTCTGCATTTATGCTTGGTACCGAACTGCTTGTTGATGGCGGCATGACCTATTTAGCAAAATAATTTATACTGCAATGGCGCGGGTTATAAAAAAACCGCGCCATTTATATTCTTTCTCTTGGTTATTTTTAGCATCCGGCACTACCTGCCACAGCATACAATGCATTACCTGAGGCATATATACTAAATACTTTTGCATTGATACCGGGATGAACTTTAGTCCAGGTTTTACCCATATCAGATGACAGGAATATACCATCAGGATGGCCGCATACTAAATAGTTGCCCATTTGTTTGATGGACGTAATAAACGAAGATGGTGGAAGCCCTTCATCAATAGCCTGCCAGGTTTTTCCCGAATCTACTGAAATGCGTACCCTCCTGGTTTCTGTTTTTGTGTTATAGGATATGGCGGCAAATCCACCTTTAATACGCTCTATAGCAATACCTACACCACCCTCATTAATTACCTCCTGCCAGTGTTCGCCATTATCTGCAGAACGCATAATGCCGCTATTACCTGTTGCAATCAGTATTCCTTCAGATTCCACAATATTCATTATCTGGCCATTTTGTACCTGTTTCCAGCTTTTGCCCTTGTCGGCAGATTTGTATAGGTCGTGGTCGTACCCTAAAAACAATGCTCCGTCAGCAGCTTCAAAAGTAGTGCGCAGCGCATGTTTTTTAAAATTTTGATGGATAGGTAACCAGTTTGCTGTAGCGGGTGTTTTTTGATATATACCGCCATCATAATTAAAGGCCGTGATACCGGAACGGTTAAAAGCAATTGTAGTTGATGGCCAAAAGGATTCACCTTGCAGGCCGGGAATATTCTCTTTTTCCCAAACAGGAGTTTTAAGTTTGCTATCACTGCGGTACATTACATTTTTTGCATGTAAATACAGGTCGGTTTCTCCTGCAAAAAAAATAACCGGCTGGTCGGTTTCAGGCAGCCCTGTGCTAATGTCCTGCCATGTTTTTCCACCATCGGCCGATTTATAAACAATGTTTACAGCTCCTGATTTATCTTGATCTACTTTCTCAACCGGGCCAAATGGAGCTGTGCGCATAGAATCGCATAGCGGTGCACTTGCAGAATATTTAGTAACCCGGGGTGTTTTCTTCCCTGTTTCTTCTTCTTTTGTTACAAAAGAATTTAGCAAGAGTAATACGAATACCGGGATGAAGGCCGGTACAAACACATACAATTTTTTCATTTTTTTTAAATTTAAGTTGAACATATAGATTGTTAATTAGCGGAGGTTGCGGGCCGGGCATGTCCTGCCAACAATGATTCAGCGAAGCTACTTTGATATTTTTCAGCTTGATAGATGTGGATTGTAAATAAAAATGTAAACTTTGTAAATAAATCGTAAATAGCATGTTTAATAGCCATAACCACCTCTCAGGAACAGGCAAATATCTTTTAGGGGCGCTACTGCTCTCGTTTACCGCTGTAGTCTGCGCGGCTTTTAGTAGGGCAGGTAACAACGATTATGATACCGCCAGAAGGGAAGTTTTGCTCCGCAGGATAGGGCATGAACTGCTTTTACAATCGGGTGACAGTACATCGCGGGTGCTCCCGGTACAAAAGATCGCAGAAAATGAATACCAAATCCTGTTTGAGAACGATCTTACTTTCCTGCCAGACTCTCTGGTAAATACTACCCGGCGTTTATTGGCTAAAGACCCGCTTGCCCGTGATTATGTTGTAAATGTTTTAAACTGTGGCAACGCCAGTGTAGCGTATGGGTATGCGATATCTAAAAATGTAAAAGATGATATTGTAGCCTGCGGAGGAAGAAATCAACCGAGGGCATGTTATATTATCAGCATTAAATTTAAACCGGAGGGTATAATTACAGCAAACGCCGGATATATTTTGGGTGGCCTGCCACTTTTAGCCTTTGCGGGGTTTATTTTTTTGAGATCGGCTAAGCCAAGAAGAAAGTTACCTGACGATAAGCCTGCTGATACGTTTACTTTAGGTTCTATATTGTTTGATGCGAAGAACCGGAAACTGGTAATAAATGAAAAGGCAACCGACCTTACCACGACCGAAACACGTGTGCTGCTCATTTTTGCGTTATCCCCTAACGAAACTATAGAACGAAGCCGTCTGCAAAAAGAGATTTGGGAAGATGATGGTGTTATTGTGGGGCGCAGCCTTGATATGTTTATATCTAAACTTAGAAAAAAACTGGAGCCTGACCCAAATATTAAAATTGCTGTTGTACGCGCTAAAGGATATAAGCTTGAAATTGGCTCTTAAGCAGCAGCAAAATAATTGGGTACGCCCTGAAAATAAAAAAAGCCTTTCGATTAACGAAAGGCTTTCCTTTTTTACTGGCGGACTGGGCGGGGTCACAATCGAACCCTTAATCCCATTTCTAACATTTTTAGAAAGCTTAAAACTCACGTAGGAAGTTAAAAACTTTAAAAGTCAGAATCTATATTGTAAGCCAACCTTAATTAGGAATGGCATCGACTATTATTAATAAAGAACTTGCGGCTGCAAATATAGGATATTATTTAATTACAACTAATTTTTTAGTTGTAATTTTCTTTGGGTCGTTATAAAAAATGATTATCCCTACGCTAATTTAGAAAAAAGTATTTTCAACCCCGAAAGCATGATACATCCTATGGTAAGGCATATGATTAAGGTGTCTTCTTAGTGCTTTTCTTAGCAGGTTTAGGATTGCTTGAACTTTGGTCGTCGCCATTAACCGCAGGTATTGCTGCTGCTGGAGCTGCCCCTGGTGCTGCGGCAGCCTCCTCTTTGTCTTCTTTTGGAAGGAAATTGTTAATAATTGTCTTTACATCGTCTTTATTATCATTCCAGGCAGACAAGATCTTTTCCGCTCTAACTTTTCCCGGATTAGTTTCCACTACTTTAACTGAGGCACCAACAATTACACTATTTTCAGGTAATGGGATGAGATCTGATCTGTATTTGTCTACAGGAAAAGAATTACTACCATATTTTACTGAGGAGAGAACGATTGGAGCCAGTTCCAACACTTTCTTTTCATCACCCACGATGTAGTTTAATTTTAATTCTATAGTATAATCAAAAGTTGGGTATGAATCGGTAGACTTGGCAGATGAATATTCGAGTTCTAAATCACTTATATAGTAATAGATATACCGTTCCATAAAAGTCCCCTTGGCTTTCTTTGGTTGAAACTTTATCGACAGTGCAGGTTTCAAAGAACCATTATCAAATCCGACGGTACGCGATAATAATATGTTTGGGACATATCCTGAACCAGCATCCAGGTAACTATTGCTTTTACTGTATTCAGCAGAAAATGCTTTGACCTTACTTTCCAAAATTTTAGTAGTAATCTTAAATCCCATATCAATTACAGTTGGGATGGCTGCAAGTAATACTGGCGCGAGTTCATTGCCTCCTGGCTTAACAGAGCTTTGAGTTAAGACTAGGTCAATTTCTTCTGTTGTAAAGTCAAGTTTTGCGTGTTTGCTATTGAAAACTTTGTTTTGACTTAATGCAGTCTGGAAAGTTGCAATGCTTAAAAGAAGTAGGATAAGGCTTTTTTTCATGATGGGTGCATTTTAAGGGTTTTTAAACTATAGCTTGTTGATCATTGATCCAATTTTTCCAATTCCCGATTACTTTGGCAGTTACCCTAACAGCATGATTTGGGTCGCCACCATAAGTATGCACACCTACAGCAAATATCTGGTTGCTGTGCATAATGTAAACAGGACTTCCGCTGTTACCTCTAACAGTCGGGAGGTCATAGGTTATATAATTTTCAGAAATTTCTTTAGATACCCCTTGTAAAGTAATTTGCTTGAAATTTTCGCTAATGGGATATCCACCTAGCAATATTGGGCCTTTCTGTAATACTTCATGAAAGCCTAAGTAACCTTTTACTTCATTAAATAGCTTGTCTGATGGCAATATTATGGCTCCATAATCATGTTCTGGTTTTTTGAATACTGTCCAGTTATTGGTGCTAACGTATTTCGTCGAGATATCGCCACCATAGGGTATGGCTTCTCCATCTGCACCAGGAAAAACTTTAATTTGTAATGCCCATGCTCCGCCAAAGTGCAGGCAATGTCCAGCAGTGATTACACATCGTGGTGAGATCATAAATCCTGTCCCATAATAAGTTTTATTATCAGCTCCCAGAATGACAAGTAGGCAAATGCACTTTGCTGGATAATCATTGGCAAAAGGTATATCCCCGTGCGTGTTGAACATTTTTTTATGCCATTTATTTTTTTTAGGGCTGAGGCTTTTGGCGAAATCTGGTTCAAAATCAATTGGGGTAGGAATGATGTCGTCTTCCAACACCACCTTGTTAAATGATTCAGCTTCTTCGGTGGAGGTGTCAAGATTCGATACAGATTTGTAGCCGAATAAATTTTTTATTTTGTGTTGCTTGCCCATAAAGTTATTAATGAGTGATGAATATTATTCGGAGACCGATGAACCTCAGTCACTATGTAAGCTATCAATAGTTTACTGATAATAAATATATAACTAAATGCACTATAAAATACAGGTGTAAATACCTGTTTTTTAACTAATTATAAATAGGGGAAACCACCTATTGCGATAGGTGGTTTCCCCTATTTACTCGAATAAACAATATATTATTCACTTAAGAATGTTTTATTAATACTTGATATTGGTGCCCTGGCCTCAAACAGTTTCTAAGACATCCTCAGTGCTTCAAATAATGTATTTCTGATGCCCATAGCTTAATTAGTTTAAATATCTTTATTGCTAAAAAGTTATCATGGCAGAACTATCGTATTCAGAAAGGCAAACAATTGAAAAGTTTGTAGCTGGAAATAATGGTGCGGGGTATGTATTAGACTTTAGTGATAGAACCTTTCAAGAATTTGTTGGGGATGTTGTAGGATTGGATATAAGCGACGAAAAATATAAAGAAGCTGGTAATTCTAAAGCAAATCGTTTAAGAACTTTCTGTAGGGTTGAGAATGATTATACTGTCGGAAAATTATTGGCATCGTTACATGATTATAAGCTAAGCTCATATACTGCGTCTGGAAAAAACATAGATGTACGAGGGTTTGACGAATTTCACAGGATAGCCGAGCGGTTATCCTCGGGGCAAGTTATTGAGCATATAGATGCTATTCAGGCCAATAATTCCGATAAAGATTTTCACCAGTTGGCTAAACTCATTAAGGAAAGCATTGAAAAAAATCAGCCGGAAGCTGCTTTGGATAGATTGCATACCTTTTTGATAAAGTTTCTTAAGGAACTTTGCAAAAGCCATGGAGTTGAGGTTTCAAAAGATGAAACCGTTAATGCACTCTATGGTAAATATATTAAGGCTGTCCGCGGCAAAGGCTTCATAGAATCAGATATGGCTGTCAAGATTGTGCAATATAGTTTCCAGGTAATGGATGCTTTTAATGACATCAGAAATAATAAAAGCTTTGCGCATGATAATGCTGTCCTTAACTATGATGAAAGCATCTTAATATTTAGCAATGTAACTTCAACAGTTAAATTCATCCAAACTATAGAAGCTAAGCATAGCAATGTGGCTATTGCAGAAGCAAAGCCGGATTGGGATTCGTTTTAGTTATTAAATCCGCTACTCCCGGTACCTCAAAATATGACTCTGGTTACTAGAGACTTAAAAAAACTATCCTTATGAACACAAATTTAATTGAACAACGGGCAGCCGACATAGAAATGCTCACTGATTTTTTGCGCCACTGGCCAATCGATGAACTCATGGCTATGACTTTGGAAGAATATAATGATGTGGGCAATAAGGAAACATTCTGCCAATATGTGGAGACTAAGACGCGCCCCCTCGGTAGCATTAAAGGATTAAATTCGATAAAATTCGGGATCTATAAGAGAAAGAATAAAGCGAAAAAGCCAAAGACCAATAAATCAAACTCAGTTTATACTTGGCTGCCCCGCTACAATAATAGCACTGATAGTGCGGAAAGGGCATTCGCCGAAGTACGAAAGGAGGTATGTGAGATAGCCAAATTAGCTATAGATGGCGATTTTACCGCCATTGAGAGTTTTGGTCTTCCTTCGCTATTTCGCTGGAAGGTGGCTTATTTATACTCTGATAATCGACTGATTCCTATCTTCAGCCAAACGAATTTGAAGCTAATAGTTAGAGAAAAGGGGATGGATATTGATCGCAAAACCACCTATTTCCAAATGCAGGAGTTTTTAATGGAGCACAAGCCAATCTTTGAGACGGTCGTGGAATACATGAGGCGTCTCTATCATGAGCATCGTATCAAAATCGACAAGTTGCCAAAGGAGCGTAAAAGAAGTAAGAGCCATAAAGCTACAGACTTAAAAGCAACATCGCCGCAGCCTCGCAAAGGAGCTGAAGGATATGTTGCAAATCAATTCCATAACCATATACAAAACTCTCTATATGAAAACCTATGTGAAAAACATGGCGAAGAAAACGTGCATATGGAGCTGAATTGGGTTGATATTCTTGTACGCCTTCCAGACAAGAGCATACTCTATGAGATTAAGAGTGATCGGTGGCCAGCGCAATGTATGGTAAAGGGATTGGGACAGTTATTTGCGTATTCTTATGAGGCACTGAAAACCAAAAGCGGTAAAATTGAACTCGTTGTTGCAGGGCCAAATGCTCTGAATGCGGAGGAAGCGGATTTTCTTAAATATATCCGCAATCAAATTAAATTACCAGTAAAGTATGTACAGATTAAACCTTAAAAGTGAAGGACAGCGTAACAAATAAAAAACTGCACAAAAGCGCCGATTTTTATTTAAAATCGGCGGTGTATTTCGGGTATTAATTTGCTGTTAGTTAAATAACCAGTAATAGGTATTTAATGTTGTATTATTTCCGTAAATTCTCTTGCCATATATAAACCACTAATTTTTGTGCTATGTCTATAATAATTACCTACACAGGGGAGATCCAAAAGTTCAAAGATGCTGTATCACTCGCTAATAAGATTGTAGTTGATGTTGCTTTTTACGATATTATTGTTTCCAGGCAGACACCGTTTGATGAGAGTGTACCATCAGACATTTCTCCTATAGTAATTGCAGAACTATTCGGCAGCATTGACTTAGATTTAACCCTGAAAGAATACAAAAGGCCACAAACTGTGGGTGGTGCGTTTGATCCAGATTATCCTACCACATTATGGGGTAATGTAAATGCACTCCATAGGAGTTCCTGTAATCTCGCATCTATGCTGGTTCACGAGTGCGTACATGCCTTAAGCTACCATTCAAAAGAATATAATTTCAGCCATGATTCGCAGGAGCCTAAATACAACCAACAGACTGCACCTTATTGGATTGGGAATAAAGTGCGAGACCACTACTGTAATAATGGCGTGATCGAAATTGCAGTTGAAGAACCGCTTATCATTGAGACCAATGTTCCTATTGACAGTATTGTAGACGTAGGTTAACATGAAGTATATCCTTTGTATAATTTTCTTCATTGCAATAAATGCCAGGGCGCAAGACCTTGATATTATATTGATAGGTGTCTCCCATGACTACAGCAAATACCAAAAGCAGGATTTTGCCAGCATACACAATAAAATTAGAAAGTTCAGGCCTGATGTTTTTTTTGGTGAGTTTGTGAGTAAAGAAGACGAGCGGTTGGTGATGGATTATTGGTGTAAACAGGACAATATCAAGCGGCTAAAAATGTTAAGGATCA
Source organism: Flavobacterium zepuense (assembly GCF_007097145.1). Lineage (GTDB taxonomy): Bacteria > Bacteroidota > Bacteroidia > Flavobacteriales > Flavobacteriaceae > Flavobacterium > Flavobacterium zepuense. Next base: position 35,296 of record NZ_VJVZ01000018.1, read on the forward strand.
ATCGAAACATAACAGATGAGTTGCTGCTAAAGACAATTGACAGTTTGAAAAAACTAACCCTGTTGAAACCCGATGACTATCGTGCAAAGGTTGACTTGGCCCATGCCTATTACCTTGATCAGGATGTGGCAAATGGCCATTACCAGTTCTGGCAGGTTTTCGATCATCTCCAGCATAAACCCAACGCCGAACTTGAAAATTATGTCAACAATGTAGTTAGCCCTCGACTAGATACAACAGGGCGAAGTATGAAAAGGCTAAAAACCTCGGAATATGCTTTCATCGCATTTCCAATAATGCGTGAAATGGGAATGCGCGAACTGCTTTCAATGGATTGCCAGGATTATGATTTAAACTGGGGAGCTTCCTGGGCGGCATTCGATGCAAAATTCAATTTATCCAGAAAAGACACGATATCGACCTTTCGCAAGAGAATAAAACCACAATTGTCTAAGATCAACAAAGGCTTTGAAAAGTATGAAAGTGTTGAGAAATCTTCAAAAAATGTGACGGAATGGTTAAACACAGATGAAGCCTCTGCAATATCTGCCTCAGGCGATTTTTATTTGCCAGAGATGTATGACATGAAGAACTTCCCTAAAGAAGAAATGCTTTCAAAAATACATTGGTGGATGATGAGAAATAAGGGTATGTGTGATAATGTTGTAAACAGTGCAAGAAAGGCAGGGGCGAAGAAAGTAGTCGTTATTGCGGGTGCCAATCATCGAAAATATATGCAGGACATTTTCAAGAATATGCCCAATGTACGAGTGAGGAACATTAATGAAGTTGATTAGGTAATAGTTGAATCGAATAATAAATAGATGCCTGCAAGGTACATACGGCGTTTCACTTTACATTATAACAAAACCAAAAGTAACTGATTATTGTTCAATAACCTCTTCTCTTTTACTATCTAGCCAAAGTTTAATATTACTTTTAATAGCTGGCCACTCTGATGTTAGGGAAACTAAATCTACAAGTTTGCTTAATCCAACATCTCGAGTGAAATCCATCCGAATAATAATATCATCAAAGTACTTATGTGCATCTCCAGGATTACCGATTTGTCTTGCCACTTGCACAATTTCTAGTTGTTCGACACTAAGGTTTTGATCGCCAAGGTTACAAATTAAGTGATGGTAAAACCGCTCGGGTTTTGTATTATTTGGAAGTACAAATTGTGTTATCCTATTAAAAGCCGTCTGCCTCTGTACATTGTTTACATGGGTGGTTCCCGTTAGCACCCTGCCTATTTTATCATTTTTCTCATCATCGGTGCTATACTCATCTCCATCGAGCACGAACAACATATTATTTTGATTATCTAAATTATTTAATATTGCGCCGCTGGCAGAGGTAAAACAATTTATCGCAGCTCCAAACTCTTTTATAGAAACATATTTAGACAGACCTTCTTCTGAGCATATTTTTTTTACAAGAGTATATGCCAGATCATCTTCTACAAAAACTTCTAAAGGTCTTATTTGGTGCCCAGTTAACCGCTGCAAGGCGTCCGGTTTTGTTTTATTAAAACATAGTGTTTTTAAGGGCGTTTGGAAAAGATGACGGAAAGCAACATTATTTAGTGTCAAAAGGGATTGGGCATGTGTAGTGAAAATAATCTGAAGATGTTTTTGAACAGCTATTATATTTAATTTTTCGATTAATCTAAAAAGAGCATCTTGGTGCAATAGCAAATCGATTTCATCTATTATTATAAGTCCATAGTTCGGAGCTTTTATTGCTTCTGAAAGTATATAAAAAATTCGCTGTTCCCCCGCTCCCATACTTAACGAAGAGTAATCAATACCAGCAATTGACACACCTATATACCGTTTTCCAGCACCAGCTCTATGCTCATTGTATGAAGTATAATTTCTATCCATGATTTCACCGGCTAATAGTCTTACCCTGGTTGATATATTATCATTAAGTGGAGTTGTATTGAATTGTATTCTTGCTCGTTGAGTTTCGCTTTCAATTCTAGGAACACATGTTCTGATACCTATAAAAGAAACATATCTTTCAATTCTAGTCACATATCTGGGTGACCATCTCTCATTCTGCTTGCGAAAACGTGTTAAATGGTTCGAAGTTACATTTTGGCCATCTCTATAATCTTGAGTAATATCAAAGCTGCTCCCTGTCCAAACTGAGTGCGTAGTAGGTGTGAAAAATTCACTTAGTCTATGATTAATTGTCGGGAAAGGGATGTTAACCGGATTATTCACGCAAGAAAGCGCGTGTAAAATGGTTGATTTACCACTTCCATTTGGACCTAAAATTGCAGTAAGAGGATGTTCTGTAAAATCAATCGTTAAGTCAATTAAGTTTTTCAGCTTTTGTATCTCAATCTTTTTTAAAACTTGTTCTGATTTAGGCATACTTAATAATATAACGAATTAGGTATTAATTTTTTCGGAGTAGCGTGTCAAAGCGTGATCTTATTTATGCAAACATTTTGATCTTTTTAAGACTCTCACATTAAATTCAATAGCACATTAGGCATTAGTTATTTAGATATTGCAAAAGCTCTTGCGGTCGATTAAGCAAAAAGCCATTTTTTTCGAGATTCTGACGTTGTTTATCGGTTAGGTCAAATATTAAGGTTTGCTCCTTACCTTCTGCTTCTGCTTTTATTAGTACAATGGATCCAAGCTTAAGTGCCACGTTGGAAGTGCCTTTCACGCTCTCTAAAAGCTGGGCTGCTGCACCAACTTTTAAGCCGTCAATTTCAGCCTGCACCTTTTCTATATATGCTAGTTCTAAACTCCTTTTGCCTTTTTGATATATTTCCTGCGCCTCCTCATGCTTGAAAAAATTCTGAACCATTTTAATCCCCTTCTTTATCCAGGAACCCTGCTCGAATGTGCCTTCATCAGTAATTTCAAAACCCAATGCCTCAGCAAAATGGCTATACTTTACGAAGATGTTTTGAGCTGCTAGTAAGTCATCTGTAGCGAGATAAATGTAGCCTTCAGCAATCTCAATAATTGTGTTTTTGGAAATGCTTTCCTTCAAGGTTCTCTCGAAGTCGTCACACAATTGACTTAGAATATCTTTAGTTTCCCGAATGAAGAAGTCGCCCAACTCTTTATTTCTTATAGAGAATTTTCGGTATATTCTTGAGAAGTCAGCATATATTTCATCCTGAGAAAATGCGGTGCCATCATCATTTATCTTTGCAACAAGCCTTTGACCTGTTTCATCTTGCTTAATGAACTCAAATAATGATGTAATTTTACTTTCAAATTCTGCTATTAGTTCAGCAATAGCCTCTTCTTCCTGATTTCGTTTCTCAATTACTTTTAGAATGTTGTACCTGTACTTCTTGTCTTCATATTCACCAGCCGATTTAGCCACAACGGGTTTCGTGCTAATTTCTTTAGGAGCAATTATTCCGATACGATTATCGAAGTATATCTCTACATCATCAATAATCTCTGAATTTTTATTGATTTGATTGTAGAGTATGTTGTATTTACGCCAAAAATTCAACAGAAGTATTTCGGTGTATTTCGGGTGTAGTTCTATTACAAACTCAATAAGATTAAGGATTTTAAAGTAAGCTAATATCTTTTCCTTTAACTTCTTTGCTTCTTCCTTAGAGTTGCGGATATAATCGTCCATTGCATCCTCAATGGCGATAATTAACGCAACCTCAGGATTTGAGGTGTGATAGGTTGTAAAGGATGGAAAGTTGGTTTTAAAGATTGAATGCGTGTTTAGCTCCTTAAACAAGTCCACCAGTTTTTCCTCATCACCCAATGGATCAAAATCAGAAACTACCACATTACTGAAGTGTTCAAAAGCTGCCTTTATATTTTTTACATTGACATTTTTATATGAAAAATCTATAATCTTACAGTCATTCTTATACTTAGCGGTTCTATTTACTCTTGAGATCGTTTGAATGGCATTGATACCCCTGATTTCTTTGTCAAGGAAAAGTGTATGCAGCTTAGGCTCATCAAATCCTGTTTGAAGCTTGTCAACTACTATGATTAATCCGTTTTTCTTAATTGCAAAGTTCTGTAGTACCTTTTCTTCATTGATACCTCCATTTAAACCATTAGCACTTCTATGCTCTTGGCTATCAGAATAAACGATATATATGGGAGCGTCCGCAAAACGCTCATATTTCTTGTCCTTTATTAATTCTTCAAAGTATTTATCAATATAACCTTTATACTTTATTGCAGCAGGAATAGAGGAAGCCGCAAGCATTGCTTTTGCTGTACCTCTTATATTGGGGTACACTGATGAAAGTAAGCGTTCAACAATGAATTTGGATATTGCCTTGATACGCTGTGTGTTTCCGTATATTTTCTTTTTACGTATTGCATATTTCTTTCCTTCTTCATCAACGCCTGTATCTGTATTATCGGGAATTTCCTCAAATCCGTAACCTAAATCACCTTCAAAACCTTCAAGGTCATTGTCAGGAATTTCAAAAAACATCTTTGCAGAAACTGGAACTATACCCCTAATTGGATTTAAAATGTAACCATCTTCAATCGCCTCCCGCATGGTATAGCTATCGAATGGAATCCAAATTTTTTCAGATTCGGCATATTTATTAAATTCTCCAAATCGGGCTAAGGTATGATCGCTGGGGGTCGCAGTAAAGCCAACAATTAAATTTTTCTTGGTGTGCTGTACCTGGTACTCTTTACTTTGATCAAAACTGCTTTGTAGTTCGTCAAACACGCTTATCATTTCTTCATGTTGAACACCGCTGTTACTTCTATGGATTTCATCAATCAGGAAGGCTATTCTTAGCTTGGATAGCTTTTTGACTACCGCTTCATCCATGATGCTATTTACGGCGGTAAACTTTTGCAGGTTGACAACAACAATCCTTTTATCACTACTAAGTGCAGTCAAAAAACTCTTCTTGTCGGAGGCTTCGATGAACATTCCTTTTTGAATATTCATGTTATGTAGCTTTGAATCAAGTTGGTCTCGGAGCTGTAACCTGTCTACAACCAACATCACCTTATCGTAAACATAAACGCCATCTTTGCGTAAGTCTTTTAATTGCAGGGCTGTCCAACCAATAATATTACTTTTCCCGAATCCTGCTGCATACTGTAATAAGAGTGAATAAACAGTCTTATTATTCTGATATTTTTGGCGTTTAGCGATTAAGTCTTTGATTTGGTTTTCGCCAATTCCTTTAGCTCTCAGTTCTGCATCCAGCTTCTTTATGAAATACTCCGGCTCATTTTCATGTTCTAGAAACTCACTGATTTTAGAAAGGACTTTATCAGTTCCGAACTTTTGTTTTGGCCTGGGGCTTATTAGCCGACCATCATTGTGCTTGTACTCTTTGGTTTTGCTGCCTTCCTTTTTAATCAGTTCACGTTCAATAAAATTGTAATAGAGAATTTCCTTCTCTATCATTTTCTTGTCGTAAAGGGCTTTGAAAACCTCTTCAAAACGCTGCGTCTTGAATGCTTCCTTGTTACGGAGTGGATATGGCTTAAAATCTTTTAGTATCTTCTTTTCGTACAGTTCAAAATCATAACTACCGTTGATCACCGTGGTTTTAATTTCATCAAATTGATTAGAAATGTTTCGTATTACATAGGTTTCCGAAATATCGGTAGAAGTAATGTGAATAGCCTTTTCAAATATCTTTAAAAAGTCTTTACGAATAGATAGGGACAGGTCATTCTTGTCGGCAATGGTTAAATACTCCTGAACCGCATTCAGGTAATCGTTGCTTACTTTTCTTCGTCCGTTTTTGGTAGCAGTCTGATTTGTCCAGTTGCTTTTAAGTTCACTATATCCTAAGTAAATGCCGTTGATGAAAAAGGATAAATCAGGCCGGAACGAAAAATGTTGCTTGCCTTCATACTTGAAGGTGTAGGGCATTTCCTGAACAACAGAGAAGACGTTCTGGTCAAACAGTTTGTCTTCCTCAAACTCGCTGCCACTCGGATAGAACAAATGTAGCTTTACGCCCTCAAATGTGACCGATTTATTGGTGTTAATAAAGATGGCCATGTTCATGGACGATTTCACTTTCTCGTCCAGAAAAAGCGTAAAAGCATTCAGTAGGTCTTTTTCACTACTGAATTTCTTAAGCAGTTTTCGATAATTCGCCTTATTCAGTTCCGTTTCTGAAATGAAGTGTTTTAAATCCTCGAGGATGAAGAAATTGGAAGATACCGTGTTGGCTTTGGCTTCATTGTATAGCAGACCGTCAGGCCTTTCACAAAGGAAATTGATAAGGTATTTATCTTGTAGATCTAATTCTTTCATCTTAATCGTTGATTACTTTGATTTTACCAGTTACCACATCATTAATGAGCGTTTTTCGCAGTTCTTTAAGGGTGATTATTTGGTTTTGAATGTTAGTAATGATTTTAGCAATAGTTTCCAGTTTATTATCCAAGAATTTTACAATCTCTTCTTGAACAGAAAGTACCTCGGGAATGTAAACCAAAAAGTCATTAACTTTCTCCATTTTTAAATTTATGCGGGTAAAGCCTTTACCCTCCACAATAAGCAATTGCCTATAATAATCTGAAAGCATCAGGTAGTTCAGGAAGTAGGGATTAGTTTTGCGTGGGTTTACCCTATAGCCCTTGCAAAAACTGTTGAGATAGATTTCCTCAATATCTTCTGCTAAAGCTGCTGACTTGCCAATATCTTCATAGCCCTCTGAACTCATTAGGAAGAAAATATCACCCTTTTTTACCTTGTTCTGTTTTTCACCCTGAGAGACCACTACTGTACCCAAATGATCTCGCTTCAAATAGGTATTGTTGGCAATGTTGGTGAATGGAATAAAGCCTTTATTATCAGGATTGTCATCCTGATTGAAATCATCACCGCTTTTTCCGGAAAGTCCACTAAACAAAAAGCCCAAATCTTTTAACCTGTATCTAATCCACTTTTTAGGAGTATCAAAGCCAAGTTCGTTTTTTTTTAAATCAACATTTTTATCCAGCCCTTTCGTTACAGTTTCATTAATAAGGCTTTTTCGTAAATTCTGATAATAACATGTTTTCTTTTCTAACAATCCTACTCTTTCGTCAATAGCTTGGGTTTGTGTGTCGAGGTAGTTGGCAATGGAGATTTGTTCATTACTGTTTGGCATGAGAATAGGAGTACTCAAAGTCTGCCCCATGTTCAGAGCTTCTTTTGATGAACCTGCCTGAATCAAATTAATGTATTCTTTGAACGTATTCGTTTTAAAATAATAAGAAACAAAGGGCACTAAAGATTTCTTCGTTCTTATGAAAATGATATGCTGATTTATATTTGCCTTGGGAAGACTTTCAGGAACAATGCAGGTCCTACCAATTGAAGCACCGGTAATATTTATAAGAATGTCATAGGGCTTTAATTGAGAGCTTTTCATCTTTTGGTGTATTTCCTCCTCAATGTATGACACATCATCAATTCTTAAACCATCATCATAGACGTTTTGGCTTCTTAAAAGGGGAATACCAGAATCAACGTAAACTTCGCTGCCGCCTTTAGGTGTAACACCACTTCCGATTTTATTTGTGATATCTTTAACTCGCAACACCTTCCAAGCGGAGGGAACTTGATCCAGCCAATCAAACCCAGAATCCTTATATTTGTTATACCTCATCATATAGCGAATGCCTTTTCAAGTTTCGTTAATTTTTCTTCCAGATCTTCTAAATCACGATTGATTTGGGCAACGTCCCTAAGTTTTTCAGGAGTGTAGAATACTTTATTGAAATTAATTTCCACCCCAATTACATTGTCTACGTACGCAAATGGCTTTGTCACATATTTAGCCATGAAATTGGCTATCCATTTCTTGTTTTCCATATCGCCCGGTGAATAGGGGATAATTTCATAGTCCTTTTGCAGGTCTTTGCTTAGTTCAACCGTAATAATTATTGAGGGACTCTTTGATGTAGATGCCTTTTTAAAAGATGATTTGATGACGATTTTTCCACAACCTAATTCGGTTTGTTTGCCTCCAATCTCCTCAACAATTGTGTCTTTATCCGAATCATACCAATAGGCCGCCTTTTTTGTGAATACTTTAATGTTATGCTCTTTATAATCCAGTGCAGCAATATTTGGTTTTATTTCCTCATTGAACCTTGCTTCTAATGAGGAATACTTGGACTTATCAAATGCGGTGATTTCAAACTCTCTAAAAGTAACAGCGCCGCCCTCGTTCGTCGTGGTAATTTTTACCGGGTCGAGTTTGATAGACTTTGTTTCTACTTTTTCTCCTCCTTTATTTTCCTTAACGGGCATTTCAATGAATTTGCCATTTATATCCACATTAGTAAGCATAATGCTCTGTCTGTTGTAGTAGAAATGCCATTTATCGAATACTTTACAAAATTCATTGTCTTTGAACTCGGTAAACGCTTTTACAATCTCATTCCTGTTGTCAAGGTTCATTTGTTTACGCTTCTTACCCTTGCTCTTTTTCAGACCTTCGTAAAGCTCACTTGCATTAATAAGGACTACCTTATCTTTTCTGTCCGCTGGTTTATTCTTGTTAAATATCCAGAGGTACGTATAGATACCAGTATTAAAAAATTCATCCGTAGGCATTTGGATGATACTTTCTACCCAGTCATTGTCAAAAAAGTGTTTTCTGATATTGCTTTCACCACTTCCGGCATCACCGCTAAACAGAGTAGAGCCGTTGTGAACGACTACCGAAAATCCGTCATTAGCTAATTGATATAAGATATGTTGCGTAAATAGGAGCTGACCATCTGAGATAGAGGGAAGTGCCACAAAACGTTCAGTAGTATCGTTTTGAATATCTTTTTGGTAGCCTTTCCAATCTACACCGTAAGGTGGGTTGGCAACTACTATATCAAAGCGTTTTTCAATGAAAGATATGTTAGTAAGCGTATTGCCGTATTTGATTTCTGAATCTGCCCTAAAACGACTTTCAATCTTAGCCAATGCATAAAGGCTATCGCTCCAGTCTTCACCGAATGTTTTGGTGGGTCTTTTGAACTTCTCTTTGATTTTATCCTCTACACCAAAGAGTAAGTTGCCACCTCCGCAAGTAGGGTCATATATCGTAAGGAACTTGCCATTATCCTCAATTTTTGAAGCAATAAGTTCAGAGATAAGTGAAATAATATCGTCGGGAGTATATTGCTCTCCGGCGGTTTCTGCTGATATATCTGCCCACTTTCTTTTTATGTGTTCTTCAAGAGTGGTGATTTCAGAGTTATTAAAAGGGGTAAGATCTATCTCACTCCAAGCCTGTACAGTTTCAAACAATATTCTTTTCTTTTTGAGCTGACCGCTTATGCCTGAAATGTCCAGAAACTTTTCGTCTTCTGTTCCCTTATCAACTCCCAATAAATATTTGGTTTCGGGGTCAAACGACTTTAAATAAAGGTGGAAATCTGAGTCAAAGGCTTTGTCATTTTTGCAAATATCTTTTAAGGACTTGCCTTTTCTAATGATGTAGTCATTATATCCTAGTCCTGCTAACTGGAACTCTTCCACAAAATCCTCAATGCTTTCTTTGCCTATTTCTTCCTCTAATCTTTTTGCTTCTCTTATCAACCTGCTTTCTACCATCAATAAGGCGAAATAAGGCATCATATATTTAGGAAAATCGCTTTGTTTGATTCCTGCTCCAATCAGTAAATCGGCTGTACGCCAAACGTCTGATTCGTATTTCAGAATATTTATGCTCATGCTTTTGCTAGTTCTTTTTTTACTATTTCAATTGCCTCATTTGCTTGAGGTTCACTCTTTAATAAGTCAATTACTTGATCTGCCAGCCATAGAGAAAGCAAAGTAGATTTGTCAGTATGTAGTAGTGTTGCCAATTGCAAAACTTGATCTCTCTTAGCTTTACGTTCACCACGTTCAATTTTACTGAACATTGGAGTGTCTATTTCCAAATTAGCAGCCAGGTGACGCTGTAGCAAACCTTGACCCTCTCTTAGTTCCTTTATCTTTTCACCGAAGTTCATGACTTTTCTTTCTTTGACTTGTCAAATTTAGGCTAAAAGTGGTATTTATCTTGCGCAAAATATCATTAAGACAGCCATTCGTATAAAAATTAATTCCTCATTTAAAGTCAAAAAGCTGAACATTATGATATTATGATAGGATATGTATAAAAGATTTAATGTATGATTGAAATTCTAAAGCTCGAGATAACATTACAGCCCCCTCTACATGAACTAAAAAGTTGATGTAGAGGGGGCTGTACAACTTAGGGGCGGCAGGCGTTAGCCCACCGCTATAGGTTCTGATTTAAAACTGGCAAGATTCAGGAAAAAACCCCTGTAGGCGGTCATCCCTTCACGGAACAAACTCCATAACAGCGAGCCGCCCAAATCCGCCAGTGCGGGGTTGATGAACAAATCCTGTTTTAAAAGAGCCTCAGCCAAAGAACAACTCGGCTCGTTGTAGTCCGCTTCTGCCAAAAGCTGTTCTGCGAATTCTTCAGTAATAAAGGGTAGGTAAGATACCACCCTATACTTTTGTGAGTCTGGCTGTTTAACACGATAAATGGTCGATAGTATAACCTGACCTGACTTACGGGCATTACCCATATCCATCCAGTAGAGTGGCTTAATATTGTCAAACGTGTTATTTGCGTCTAAGTTTGATAAAGTCTCGGCAATGTCAAAGCGTGCCGATACGGTATCGACACAGGAAATATAGATATTTGCCCTGCCACGCATGGGCAGGTTGCGCATCATCTTTCTTTGGAAAGGCTTGGTAACAGCTTTCCAGTTGGTGCCAAAAAATCGGTTGACCCTGTTTACCAACGCCACAGATTTATGTAAACCAATTTCGGTAACTGCAAAAAGCTGCCTGCCCTTATTCGCCTCGGTTACTACATCATCATCATCATATAAGTAGACCTGTAAGCCTGGGTGTCCCAGTTCAATGAGGCTACAGTTTATTTTTGCAAGTGCGGTAAGCATATGAGAGCCTGTTCCACCTGCCCCGATAAGGTTTACCAGTATCGGGTTGGTCGGGCTGAGCAAATAATTATCAGTATAGTGGATGGGAGGTAGCGTGTTCATTGCAGTAATTGTTTAAGTGTTATACCTTTTTTGATGAGGGCTTTGGTGGGGAACTGTTTTTTTGTCCCTGCCAAGCTTTGCCACAATTGTATGATATTGCCCTTTACGGGGCTTTGCCCACCAATAACGTGGCTGAAATAGCTTTCAAAAAAATACCGCTGCCATTGCTCGATGAATTCCTCTAACATGCAATCGGTTTGAATGGCAACCTTAACCGTACCCATGCAAACCCGCCCATCGTCATAGATGTTGAAAAAGGGTGCTTTGTAGAGCGGGGTCAGTTCGCTGATTGTGGTATCATCGGCTAAGGCAAATATTTTAAGGGTGGTTTTTGATGCTTTCCACAATAGCGCCGGTAGGGCTACTTTTCCGCTTGGGATGGTCAGCGCCTCGTCGAAATATAAGTTTGTGTATTGTTTAGGCGTATGCCACAGCGCAAAACCTTTGTGGTCAGGATTGATGTACAGTACGTTCTTAGGCAGTAGGCCTTTAGGCTTTAGAAAGTTTCGCTTTAATTCCGATGAAGCATCCAAGGCATTAGCCAATTGTCTGCTCTCAGTAAGGCTTAAAGGGTGCGCATTGATAGGGTGTCCATTACTATCCATATCATAGCCTTCGACATAGATATTGCTATCCGCATCGCTTTGTTTATTCTCATAAACCACAAAAGCTTTTACGGGATGGTATAGTGTACCAAAGTTCTCGGTTATATTTTTCATGGGAGTTCATTTAAAAGGGTACATAAATCATTCAGCAGCGCAAAGAGCCTGTACTCAAAATCAAGCCCCTTTCCCTCAGGGACACTTTCCGTATCAAAAACCTCGATCAATGCGGGCTGTTCCATCTCGCAGCACTCGTTGAATGCATCGTTGAGCATCAGGTTTATCTGCTCGAACAGGCTGCCTGAAGTATCTGAGATAAAGGAGATGTACTGGTGAGCCTCAACAATCGGTTCATCCTCGTCTTCAGGTATATCGCAAACCATGTTGCGGAAAATGTTTTGTTCGGGGTACTCCTGAAAGAGTGCCAATGCTTTTTTGGCGACATTCAGGCACGACCAATTGAGATAACCGCCTGTTTCAAAGCTTGCAACACGCGCTGCAAAGCTATCAAGGTGGCGCATGTCAAAAACCTGCTCCAATACCGTTTCGCCATTTTTTAAAGCTGCGGTGGTTTCGCCTGTAAGGCTGTTTTCCTGTTCATCGCCCTCTTCATACCATTCTTTCAGGCATTCGTAATAGCCGAATAGGTAACTGTCCTCTTCGGTATAAAAAGGCAATCGGGCTACGTGATAGAGATAGGCAAATACAGAGAGCAGCAGTTCTGCGGTCTGCCGCTGCGCTAAATCCTGCATGAGCCTGTACAGGGGTAATACGGGGATATAGTGCAATGTCCTCCCTGTAGCATACGAATTATTTACTTCCAGTTGCAATTTCCCCGTACCGTCCTGTTTGATGGATAGCCCGGCATCCTGCCCTGAATTGCGCAATTGCCTTTGCGCATTATCATACGCCAGTAGAATGTTATAGGGATAGGCTTTATCATCAAAGAACTGAAGGACGAAGCCTTTCGACTTGGCAAGCGTTGAAAGGCAACTAAAAAACTGATGCTCGGCATCCGCTTGGTCGGGTGTTTGCGTTGAGGCTTCATACAGGGGCAGGAACTGCTGCCTTAAAAAACCATCGGCAGTAAGTGGGTCGGGGCTGCCACCGCCTTGTTGCGCTGTACCTCCTGCGCATCGGGTAGCCTGTTCAGGTCTTTTACGAATGCGCCTATTTGCTGATAAAGTTTCCATTGGGTTTCTTTTTGGGGCGGGGTGATACGCCCTGTTACTAATTCCGTTTTCATGGTTTATCCTTTTGTGCCGAGTTGGGTAATGAATTTATACTGCACCTGGTCATTATTAATTACAGGCCCCTGTATGGTGGCGGTAGTAAGTATGGGGTAGGTTTGGGCATAGAAATTCAGTACTGCCTCAGGACTAAAAGCCCCTGACGGGTCGGCAAGTTCAATGTCCTGCCCTTTATCCTTGAAGGAAAATACCCTTTGTAATTGCGTGGCTATTAACATGGCTATTCGGATTTTGGTTCGTTAAATAAATCGGGTGCGAATTGTGCTGAAAGTGCTGCCTTACGGCTGCGCAGGGTTTCAGCCTCGTCGGGATAATCCTGCGGGGATGGCACTTTCATCCACGCCTCTTTATACTTGCCCTCCGCTTCGAGTTCGTCCACCTTTTTCAGGGCTTCCTCATATTTTTTCTGCTTGTCGGTCTTATCCTTATCCGCCTTAGCCGTTTTTTCTTTTTCCATTTGTGAGGCCTGTTTTGCCTGTTCCCGCTGTTTCAGGTAACTTTCCATATTGGTAAACAGGGCTGCGGTTTGTTGCACGGGATTGGCAACGGCATCAAAAAATCCCTCGTCCAGTTCGGCAACCGTACCCCTTAAAATGATGGGCGGTACTTTTTTTCGCGCATCGTCGCCCACCTTGTCGTCGTAGAAAAGTACCGATACAATCAGCCTTTCTGTATTTTCACTTGTGATATTGATATTCCACCCGCCCTGAACCTGTAGGGCTGCAATAGATTGAAAAAAGTTCGTTTCCATAATCTTGTTATTAATGTCCTGTGATAAATAAAAGTATAGCAGCTACAATGAAAAGAAATGATGTGAGCATCAGTACCTTTTCGATAAGGGTCGTAAATATTGCCTTGCCGTAGCTGCTGAAATGCTGCCTACCGCCCAAGCCCCTGCGGTAAAACCTGCGCCTGTTTACCCACAGGCGTATTACCACAGCGATAGCCATAAGGCTAAGGCTTTTATGGTGTGCTGTTATAAATGCTGTTATCGTTTCCATGATGGTAAAGGTTAAGGGTTAAATAGTAAATCGACGGCAAGCGTAAATTTTCGGTTGGCGAGCTGCCTTGTCGGGGCGTAACTGGTCAGGCAATGCACGGTGTACATGACCACATAACCATCGAATAACTGGTCGGCGAACAGCCTTTTATTTTTAGCCATTTTGGTTTTGTAACGCCTTATCTTCCGCTCTGCTTCAGTAAGCAAGGCAAACCATAAATCCCAGTTCAAAAAGCCGTTGTTCCATGCCCTTTTATGTCCATCTTCGTCCTCCTTTACCGCCTGGCACATGCCATGTATCGCATCAAGGAATTCGGGTATTTCGCGGGGGAACAGGTCAAATAGTACCCCCGCTTTTTCCACGTTTGTCATAACTTCCAATGTTTTCATGGCGTATAGATATTATGGGACGGGCATGGTTTGCTGCCCATCCCTGTTATCATTTTGCTGTTTTCCGTTCTAATAAGGTTTCCAGTATTTCACAATCGCTCTCATAGGTTTCGCCCTCGAAATGGTACAAATCTGTTTCCTCATTAAACCAGTAGGTTTCAAAATCATCGTGTTCGAGAAAGATGTCCGTTAGTACGACGTTGCGATACGTTGCCAGACCATATACACGGCAGCCCATTTCCTCATAACCAAGTGTAAATGTGGCTTGGTAATGATCCGCTATCTCTATCAGCGTTTCGATATTAGGCGCCCATCTTGTCAGGTACTGGAATATCCCAATATCACCTTCATTCCAATAGATATCAAAGAAGTGTCCATTGCGGGTGGTATTAAAATCAGGCAAATACCCTGCGTCTTCTATTTTCTGTTTGTCCGCTATTGCCCTAAATAGCCCTTGTATCTGTTCGATTGCCCGAGGATTCCCCTCAAAAACAACCGTATTGCTGCACCAATTTGCCATTGTAATTATTTTTTAAGGGGGCAACCACCAAAGGCGGTTGCCCCCTTGTTGTTAGTTGAAGTTTAAAATATCCGCACCGTGCTTTGCAAAACCTGCGCACAGGTTAAATGCGGTTTGCGCACGCTGTTGCCCCGTACCTCCCATAAGCAGGGAAGTTATTTTGGCATCATCATCCTTGTATTTGCGAAGGTTCTGAAAGTAGCCCGTCACGCTGTTGTACGCCCCGAACACCGTTCCTGCGGTGGTCGCCATTTGTTGGGTGGGATGCGCCATAGCATATTCAAATGCACTGTCTGCCATATTGGTAAAGCAGGTGGATAGTTCTTCTTCGTTACCCTCGTGCAGGTTTTTCAACACCTCCTTGTTGGGGGCTAATGCCAATTCAATGAGCCTTTTTACTTGCTTGTCGGAAATACGCACGGTTGACCAGTCGTTATAAATCGCCTCGAGTTGCGGGGACAGGGTATCGGCGATACCCATTACTTTGTGTGCCTGTTCCAAGCGTTCCTTGGCGTTTGCGGTGTGGCGAATGCGCACGGTATTGGTCTTATTGTTCAGGGCTGCGTTAAGGGTGTTGGCGCATACCACACGCACAGGCGTAAAGGCTGCGGTAATACTTCCCGTCCCATCGTGGGAGGTTGTTAAGAATAAGTATTTTTCAATTACATCATCTTTGCCCACACGGATATAGCCCGGCAGTTTAGCGGTAATAAAAATGCGTTCCCCTTTGCCTAATGCCCCTGCGGTTTCATAGAGGATTCCATCGCCACCGCCCACGATACTGTCAAAGAAATTAAAGGCGTCCCTGTTCTGTACGATATGGTAATCCTTGCCGACCTTATCGCCCAAAATCGCTTCGTTATCGGTGCGGTAGGTATAGAAACTACTGTCGGAAGTAACACTTAACCCGCTTGGCAAGTGGTGTATATTGGGGCGTTTATCCACCTCGTAATCCAGTCCCGCAAAGGCAATCGCCTCTTTGCTTGTGGGGTAGTCCTGTACGATTTGACCCAATCCGTGCCATGCTTTTTGCTTTACGCTAAAAAAGCTGTCCATCCCTGTTATCTCGTTATGATTTATGTTATGTGCCATGATTTCTAAGATTTAATAATTAAAGAATTGAATGATTTAAGATTTAAAAAGGAAGGTCGTCTTCGGGTGCTGCGGTGGTTTGCCCCTGAGTGGTCAGGTCTATGGCTGCCCGTTCTGCTGCTTCGGCCTTTTTAGCATAGCTCAACACCTTAAAGTCGTTGGTATGGAAGGTCAGGCTTCCGACTGCCTGCCCGTCCATGTTATTGTACACGTCCATGCCGATACGCCCGATTACCTGTACCACTGCACCTTTTTTAAGCACCTTTGCCCTTTTGCTACTTAGCCAATAGGCACAATTGATGTAGGTCACTACGTCTTTGTACTCGCTACTGCCTTTGGGCTTGTAGCTGTCGTTGATGGCAATACTGAAATTAACCACCTCTTTGTCCCCGCCAACCGTCTTTACGGTAGCATCTGCTGTAATACGTCCTGCGATTTCCATGACTAAAAAATTTAAGTTTTACATTTTTCACGTATCCCTTTTTTAAAGCCGTCTGCCTCCCTCAAAACACAAATGTTTTTCAAAAAAAAAAACGGAAAAAAAGAAAGCAAGAGGCCAGGAACCGGGTGAAGGAAAAGCGGAGCGCTATAAGTCCCGAAGGGTGGCGCAGCCATTATGCGCGCGCAGCTTCCGCCGGTTCCTATCTTAGCTGCCTTTTTAGCCGTTTCGAATGAAAAACTTCGATATTATATCTTGGCTGTAAATCGCAAGAGTAAGCTACAGATTACCGCGATAAGTTGATCCTTATTGCAAGATGATCTGACCCGATAGCGGGATAGCAGTGGCATCCAACAGTACGCAGTTGATACAGCGTATAGCCCCGGTCACGCAGAGAATCGGCAATAGAATTGCAAAAGTCGATGAAATGCACTAAATATCTCTTTTTCAAAGCTTTATTAACGGATAATTCTGATTAAATTGCTGTGAACTTTAGTTTTACATCACAACCTTAAATCACCTTACATGAAAAAAAAATTACTCTTAGCATTATTACTGTTTCTAACTTTATCAGGAACAGTTTCAGCCCAGGAAAAAGAAACAACAGACAGTAAAAAGGTTATCCCAATTTCATTTTCATTTGGAAGTAAATCAATTATCGAACCTGAATCATTAAAAAAAATCAAGCCAGGTGAATACTACCAAGTCGTTATTAATGGGATAAACCAGAACTTGTACAAGGTGTCAATCAATCATGCAGATTCCACCCTTACAAAAGCGTTAGAAATGCCAAGTTTCAGTACTTTTCCAATAGAAACAATTAGTACACTGATCGCCAGTATAAATCCACGAACTACAACGGTTCTAAAAAATGGAAGTGGGACTAAATTATCAGAACCTGTCGGCGATACAATGGCAGAGTATAAAATTAAGTTAACTGGACATTTAGCCATCTTGCAACAAATCCGTAAATCGATCGATTCCCTCCAGTTGGAGTCTTATCAGTATACGCTGGAACAGCTCCGTGTAAAACCCACCAATAAACAAGGTTACAATTACGGTACTGCATTAGCTGGGATTATTAAAATTCGTAATAAAATTGCTGAGGCTCAGATTAAAATACTCAAAGGGCAACAGGATTATCTTAAATTTTCTGAAGATCGCAAAGATGAAATTGAGGAAAAAAAAGCAACAGTTAAAGAAAACCTCAAAACTGCTGATGCCGAAATAAAAGCAGCATTTACAGCATTGGTAACCAGTTGTAGTGAAGCTCAGGCGACCGTCAGCGCTGATAAGGTAAAAGAATTAATGACAAGTGTTGTACATGCAGAAAACAATGCAGATACCATTTATAGGTCAATGCCACTTCAGTTTACAAAGGAACAGGCAATCGTAGATATTACTATCGAACCAAGAGATCCCGCTACCTATAAATTACAGACATATAGGACTTCTGTAACTTTCCCGGCATCGAAATTAAGTTACGCCGGGGTAGGCGTTTCTTTTTATACATCAAAATTATACGACGAAGTTTACTCGCTGGAAGGCTTTGCAGTGAATGATTCAGTAACGCACTACAGGGCCCGGGAGGAATCGGTGAGCAAAAGGGAAATTGGTATTACTGCATTACTTCGGGTGGGTACACGCATTAAAAAGTACGAATGGCTGGGCATCCACGGTAGCATTGGTCCTGGTATATCCATTGGAGAGAAGGTTAAGCCACGCCTCTTAGCCGGAGGTGGGCTAGCCATTGGCACCAAACATTGTTTTACGCTTGATGCAGGTGTGATTGCAGGTTACGTAGAGCGCCGAAGTGCCTTATCTAGTCCCGATGAAGTATTTACTGTTAAGCCTGACAATGTAACGGTATCAAAACTGAAGGCCGATTTCTTTTTCTCCCTTGGGTATCTATACCGCTTTTAACATCCTCGTCTTTTTAAAGTTTATAAGAAATAATTATAAATGAACAAAGCCGCTCTGTACCACAGAAGCGGCTTTTCATTCTATATCATATAAGTATTGTGAATTCAAAACCATCATTTGCAATACGGTCTTGGGGCGGATAAAAAGGTAATCATTCAGGCATGTTAAACAAATTCCCTCGAAATGCCATTTCCTGCATTCGGAGAGACCTGTATCGCTAAGGAAGGTTTTAGTCTTTTGGTTTTCGGCTGGCCTTGCCATAACTTAGCTGCATTTTTTAGCCGTTTTACTTATGAAAAACAATCATCAACTCAGGTAGATCAAAACAGCCTCAGCCCATTGCAGCACGGTATTGGAAAGAACAAAATGCCTTTCAAGATTGTAATTAGTAAGAGTTCTATTGAATCAGAAGCATTAGTATTTTACCCGTACTTATTTCAGCATGAATAAAAGCCGGTCCATTTTTTACCTAAGCATACCAGTATGTATGATGATCCTTTTAGCTTGTTCCAATCCCGGAATGGAGATCAAGCCCATAGATGACGCATTTAACAGGCAAATGTTTACCCGCCGGGGGCTGGATAAGCGCCTTTTTCCAAGTGATGGGGTATTCCAATATTATGAGATCAGTAAGTCATCCCAGATAAAAGCTGATGCGCTTCGCACTACGCTGCTGGCTTATATCCATAAGCATTACAGCCGTAATGCGTTAAAGCAGGCAAAAAACCTGACAATCTTCTTTTATGAAAGCGGCAAGCTGAAAGAGTATAAAGACCTGCTTTACCCGTCCGCCTCCCAAAATGCAGACGGGAACTTAACCGGCCAGAATAAGGCATTACGTGCAAGGATGCGGTTGGGAGTTATAAAGAACGACAGCGCCCATTATGCCCAAACTACCTGGCTATTTTCTAAAGGAAAAGAAGCAGTAATGACAAGCGATACACTAAAAATCCAATAACCTAAGCAAAATTTCAGCAAATGAATACTGTAAAAAGATACCTGTCCTTAACCTTCATCAGCCTGCTCACAGGCTTATTTACCGATTGCCAAAACCCGAACAGCCAGGCAAGCCAAAATGATGCTCCAGAGGTATTAACAGGAACCTGGACGATGGTAAGGGAGAGTGGCGGTAAGTACGTGCTATTGGATTGCGGTGATGGCAGTGAAACGATTGTGCTTACTGCTGATTCTGTTTTGCATAAGGGAATTATGGAGGATGCGGGCAGTAAGATAGACCATCGTGAGATTAAGGTCGACACGGCCGTTATTTACCTTGACAAGACCGGTACTTCCTATTATAAGTTAATCGGATCAGATAAGCAAAGCGGCATATCGAAATGGGTGATCAAAGAAGGCGATGGCCTTGAAATTGAGAAGTTCTTTGTAGATAAAACCCACCTAATAACTATCAAAAAATCGAAGGGTACGGCATCCGACTGCGGGACAACTGCGGATGCAGGTGACCAGGTGGATGGCTCCTTTGTAATAGGCAACGGTAACCTAACAGCCAGCATTGAGGGAAGCAACTGCATTTCGATAAGGGATAAAAGTGGGAATATGCAATTTGAGCGCTGCCTGGAAGAAGGAAATATCATGGCGCTGCGAAAAGTTAAAGGAGATTTCCTGCCGCTGACCTTTATGAGCGGGCCACATTCAATGGATGCCGACTTTTTCCTGAAGGGCAAAGAGTGGGTTGCCAAAAGCGTCACTTTTTACAAGCATACCGATAACGGTGATATAAAAACTACCAGGGCAATAGATGTCTCATTAAGTGGTTTTGATTTTAGAAATGTGGCAGAGAAGTTTGATTAGAACAAATTGGAACCTGGATACAGTCGCCTCAACTTTCCTTCGCTTATGGTTAATTCTACTAAAGACTTATTTCTTAATCAGTTTAATGGCTTCATCCAGCAGGTAATCTTTAGTATTTAGCAGATTTTCCGGTGTTAAGGGGATGTATTTATCTATATGTACACCTTTACGCTGGGCATTTGTACCATTGGTATAAAATATGGCATTACCTGTAAAATTCATTTTATAGCCGCCCGGCAGCATGAACATTTTTTCATCACCATCCGCACCAGCCGATTGTTCCCCTATGGTGATACTTTGTGGAAAAACGCTTTGCAGGTTCATTACGTTCCATTCACTCATGCTTAATGTTTCAGGGCTTACGATGATAACCATCTTTCCCTTATAAGAGCCACCATCGGCTTTGATATCAGGATGGTTATACGTCTCGTATTTATCGTTAAGGATAAAGGTGCCAACTTCTTTTTTATTGATCTCAAAATAATCGGCAAAGCGGTTAGGGTAACTGCCAAAATTCTTAAAAAAGGTAAATACAAAACCGCCCCAGTCGGGATAATTACGCATATCCAGTATAATCCCTTTTTGGCGGGCTGCAACGGCAAGGATGCTATCCATTGTACTAAGGGCTTTATCATCAGGTACGGTCTCGATAAAGCGGAAGGTTTCCCCGATCTTAAAGTACGCGATGTCGCCAGGGAGTATGTCAAGGTTCCTATCGGTCCGTCTATCGGGTATTGCATTGTTAATGTAGTCCGTAAGCCTTTTTACATTATCGGAATCCCTGTTGTGGATAAAATCGACAATCTTCAAATTTCCAGAACCGTTTCGCCTAACAGCAAGTCCAAAATCTTTTGACTCCGAGTGCCAGATAAGGTTCTTGAGATAGTCTGATAAATGAAAGCGTAAGGTTGGCCTGTTGGATACCGATAGCCATTTCGCTGTCCTGTTCACTAAGGCAGCGACTGTTTCATCGTTGACCTTTACAATTGCGTCACCAACTTTGAGATCCGCTTTAGCGCAATAGTCCGGCAGGATAATTTCGGTTACAATGATCCTGTCATCAAACACGGCATACTTAAAGGGTGGAAAAAAGCTGTTCTTGAAAATTTTGTCCCTGAATTTGACCTGCTTAATGAATTTGAAAGCGTGGGAATCATCAAATGCAGCAACCAGTTCCAGCAAAACAGTCTCATGCTCCTGACGGGTTTTGCTGGCAGCATCTATCGGGAGCTTTTTCCTTAAAAGGCTGTCAAAATTTTTATCCATCAGGTATTTATGCGGAAATAGATAATCCACCGCTCCCTGTATCTTAGCCAGGGTCAGCATACGGAATTTATAAGGAATATTTTCAGTTGCCGGGAAGGAATATTCCGGCTCGTTTGGTATCTCAGCGCTGTAGCGGATATTAGGAATGTAATGATGTATGCTATCGGTATAACGGTTCTCAAAAATAGCAGTGAGCCTTTTTTTGTTATCACCATTAAACAGCCTGCCCGAGGAGAACCATTTGCGATCTTTGTTTATGGCCAGCAGTTTACCGGTAGTTTTAGATGCTTTCACAACTTCAATAGTTGGAAGCTTATCTAAAAAAGAACCTACGAAAGCATTGAAATCACCTGTTGTTTTAATATTATCCAGAGTGCTGATGTTCTGCAAGAATAATGTATCCGCGTTTATCATACCGCTGGCTATAGCGGGATGATAATATTTTACATAATTCCATACCTTAAAAAAGTGCAGCTTGCTTTCTACCTGAGAAATGTTTTGTGCAGTAACTGGTGAGCTGGCGGTAATTAAAAGTAATAGGGCAGCTAAATATTTCATATTGATCAATGGTAAGGAGCAGCAAAACTAAAATTTTAATGTAATGTACAGCAGGCAGAAAAGTTAAAGTTATAGCTCATTCTTTTGTTTTTCAAGTGTCCTCATCGTATTTTCCAAATTATCGGTATTACAGAATGCGATTAAACAAATTCGAAAACAAAGGCATTAAAAGTCAACTTATGCATCAGTTATACCGTTAAAAAGCAAATTTATTTAGATATTTTTTTAGTTCAGGACAATTAAAAAGGCTGCGAACCTGCATTG
>NZ_VJVZ01000019.1 GCF_007097145.1 Flavobacterium zepuense
CGTGGCTGCAAAATCAAGTCCTATGTTTTCTTTAAGTTGTACCTGATTGATCCCCTCAAGGGTATATTCAATAGGATCTTCTACCGTAAGGATATTGGTATCGTCCTGGTTTAACTTTTTTAAAGTGGCATATAATGTTGTTGTCTTACCGGAACCCGTTGGTCCTGATACCAAAACAATCCCGTTGGGTTTCCTAATGCTCTCCAAATATATTTTGAGTTCCTCATCAGAAAAACCCACCGACTCCAGTTCAATATGGCTGGTATCTTTACTCAGTATCCGTAATACTATTTTTTCTCCATATAAGGTTGGCAGTACCGATACCCTTACATCAAAATCTTCATATTCGGTTGTAACTGTAATCCTGCCATCCTGGGGCAGGCGCTTTTCTGATATATCAAGTTGTGCCCGAATCTTTATCTTGTTGACTATAACAGGGTATTCTTCCAAACTTAAATGAAACTGTTCCTTGAGCTTACCGTCTAATCGAAAGCGAACGCGGGCTTTCATTTCATAGTGCTCAAAATGGATATCACTGCTTCCGGTTTCTTTAGCGCTTAACAAAATTTTCTCCAGAAAGTCATTAGAGTAATGAATTTCTGAAACCCGGTTACTTGAAGATTTTCTATAATTGGTAGAAAGGTAGCGGTTAATGTTTTCAGTAGTATCCTCCGCTAATTCTACGGCAAGGTTTAATAGTATTAGTAACTCCGACCTTAATCCCGCTAAATTCTCATTATCTGTTTTAAATGTAATAGTATCACCTGCTTTCGCTATCGGAACTATACGGTAATGGTATGCCTGCTGGGCATTAACCAGTTGCTGTAATTCGGTAGGTAAATTAAAATTTACATTCATAGCTAATACGAGAACAAATACTTGGGTTCAGTAAAAAAAGATATACAGTAAACTGCTGCAAAAAACAAAGCCATATAACCGGCTAAAGGAACGGTTTTATCAACTTGCCTATTCTTGAAAATCATATGTAACAATAGCGAGAAGAGCAGGGAAAAGACAAATAATAAGGTAAACGCTACAGTTGCAAAAGCAAAGGGCAGGAACACAAAAAAAAGCAGGTCACCGGCACCTATACTTTCATTCAGGTACTTCCTTCTCTTAATTACCACTATGTATAAGTAACTAAAGGAAAAGATGATTAGGACAAATGCTAAATTCAGGCCCGTGTTGACAATAGATGGGAGCACACCAATGGTCTTTGCATGTAACGTGTAAGCCACAATGCCTACCAAGGGGTAGAGAAACCAAAGCACAAGCCTTTCTTTAGTGTCTTGCCAAAAGATAAACAGTAGCACAACAATAAGGCTTAGTTTAAGCCCAACATTAATCATTAGTTACCTGTTTGGGATTACCATCCTGGTCAATCTCCCACACGTTGAATACGCCATCTCCATTAAAATCCTTAATAGCAGTAGCCCTTGCTTTAAAACTGTTATCAGATGTTTCGATTACTTCGTAGGCATAATTTGCTGTTCCGTTGTCTTTAATTGTTTTTGGCGCATCAAACTCAATTTCATTAAAATCCGCACTGTATTTAGAGTACATAAAGTAGTACTGTTTTTCAGCATTGAATATTGCCTTAAGCTGTGTTTGTGCCTCTACGCTTTTGGCTTTAGTAATTAGAGGCATCAGGTTAGGCAATGCTATTAGTAAAAGTATACCTATAATCGCAAGTACAATAAGCATTTCCTGTAAGTTAAAGGAAGGCAGCTTTTTACTATATTTTTTAGTCATAAGTTTAGGTTTTTGCTACCGGGCAATATTACAAAATTTTGAGACAAAATAAAGAAATCTCTTTATTAATAAAGAGATTTCTTTTCATCCTAAAATCTTATCAGTTTAATTAAATATTATGCTTTTAATGCCAAGTGTCATACTTTAAGGTGATAACTGAGAATGGCGACATATAACTAAATTAGTTCTTTATAAAACATCAAATAATCTATCTTAATTAATTTGTTCCACGCTACTTAAACTCATTATGCGCTCATTAAATGAACCACGATATTTTTTCATTATATATTCTTTCTCAAATAATTCGAAAGGGTCAGATACTAAATAAATATCATTCTGCCCATTTGGATTGACCAGATAATAAATGCTTACATTATTATGGTAATGGTTAAAGTGATAGGTAAACCTATTATACCAACTACCGAGGATGATGAGCTTGAAAACCCAAGTTTAACTAATTGAAACGATAAAAAAGAGATTACGTGTGTGATAACTGGCAAACGATACTAAGCGCAGCAGTCTTCTATAATGCTACAACTTAAAGCGAATGACCATAAGACTATAGAAGAGATTAACAGGTTCTATAACCATGTCTTAGAATCGTTTAGCGAGGCTTAAGTATTAACAATGATCTCCCCGAACCGGGGAGATCGTTGTTTTATATAATGCTGTTTACTATCTTTATACATGGCATTTAGCCTAAACCTATGAGCAATAACTTACCAAACCTTAGCAGTTTTCCTACCGACAACGCACCTAGCACTCAACTGAAATATGATATAGTGGCTAGCAGGTTTATGGCTGGTATAGAGAACCACCACAAGCGCAACGCACCCATATCGCTAAGTAATGACCTTGGGTTAATTGGTGCGGTATTACAGGGATTGGTGGCCTTAGTTGTAATGCTTATAGGAGGTATATGGTATGTTTTTAACCATAAAACAAATATTACAAGGAAAAATAAGCTTTAAAACGCTTTCAATAGATTCTAAACGGTGTTATTCAATAAAATTAAACCACCCTTTTATGGATGGTTTAAAATATTTGGGTGTGTACTTAATATCAATCAATTACGGAAGACCTTGTATATCAGTTACACCTCTTCCTTCTTCACAGTTTAAATCTGTACGTTGACCTGGCCATTTATTTAAGTTATAATATACTCTAACTAACCTGCCGACATAATCTGTAGTAATAGTTTCACAATATTTATATTTATCGCAGAAATCTAATATAAGAGATATACTTTTATCGAGCCCCTCACGAGTGGTAATATCCAAAATTATATATCGTTTTTCATCAACTATCAGGAAGTAACTTTTTGACATCGTTCCTGTCAATGAGAAAGCATAAATACCGTTAATAACCTTACCTTCATAAATATTGTTATGAATACCATTTACCAAAACAGTCCCAATACCTTTTTCATGCTTTTCGATTTGATTGGCATTCATTTCTTTTTTTTGGAAAAGATACTCTGCCAAATCGCTTTGAAGTTTCCCAAAAGTTAGCTCTTGCGAATTCTGGGCAAGCAAATTGAGCGGAGAAATTAGTAACACTAAAAATAATAATAATCTATTCATAATATGTTAATTTGCTAAATCATGTAGTATCGTGTTTTCAACTTTGCGAGGCATCACCTCGGAGTCTAAACCTTTGAGTGGTGTACCTCGATTTTCATTTCCTCTTATCTTTTGATTAGCGGGGTCAGCAGCATGTTCAATTTCATGCCCAAAAATTGCTATTGCAACGCTAAAAGCTGACATATTATTATCTTTAATAGTTTTCAGACTATCTTTTTGTCTTGCACTGTAGCCATCTATTTTTTCTTTACCGCTCATAACATTGCCGACAAATTCGCCAATACCATCAGTATAAATACTTATAGCAGCTTTTGTTAAAACAGCACTTCCATCAGACTTTTCTGAATAATCTGAAGGCTCAAAATCAGTGAATCCTAATGTATTACCGAATTCTTCAGAATTATTACTACCACCAAATAGTACAGTAATTTTCGTGTCAGATTTTACGAGTTTATTGAACTGTGCAGCTCCAGTTTCTCCAGAATTACGTAATCCATCACCCATTTTTTTATCTTCCGCAGATGCATATTTTGTATATGCTCCTTTTCCGCCGTTTGCTTTTGGATTATAAACTTGTTTCTGTTCCCCGTCAACCATTTTGACCCAATCGGTAGCCTGCATTCCATCGGGGTCTACAAAATATACTGGATTATTGTATGCATAATTGTATGGTGTCCATCTTCTGCTTTGCTCTGCTTTTGGGTCAATATTCATCCATCTGCCCAGTGCAGGGTCATAATTCCTTGCCCCATAGTCGTACATATTAAGCCCCAGCTCGTCTTGCAGCTCCTTGCCGTTGTACTTATACTTATAAGCCTTTGTAAACCTGCTTTTACCTGTAAGAACGTACCCCAAATATACCTAACATCATATTACTAAGGCTTTTTATTCCGTAAATATTTTACCGATTCAAACAACTTACTTAATGGCATAGCTCTCATAATCGAAACTATGTTTTTGGTAGCTATAGTTCCCCTATTTGGAAACATTATAAGCATAGCTATAAAAAAAGCTATAAAAATTAGTATACATTGAAAATCGCTCATATCTATATTATTTAAATCAACGGTACCAAAGTAAATAAGTCACCAGATTTAAAATAAGACATGGTTTTTTGAACTCTAAAAAATGGATAAGCTATAAATCAAACAATTACTATTTTTAGAGATGGCCTGAAAATACAAGTTTCCAGTCGTAGCAAGGGTTTGTATAGGGACAAATAATGGAAAAGTTTTTTTGTCCCTTTTATATTAAATCTCGGAAATAGCAATTAAGAAATATTTTTACGAAACTGTCCAAAAGTTACGCCAATGGTAGCGGGCGTTCACAGAGATTTTAACATTATAATCCTGAAATTGTATTTTTAAAGCGGAAAAAACTTATTAATTAGTTCCCTTTGCTTTAAAGTATCCATCTTGATATACTTCTCGGTGGTGCTTGGCCACTTATGGCCAGCCAGTTCCTGCACATGCTCCAAAGGGAGTTTCTTTTCGTTTAACCAGTTGGAGATAACACTCATGCGTATGCTTCTGGGGTGTAACGGCCTATCAGGGAATAAAACATTCAATGGCTCAATCATTGCACTAATCCCGTCAACTGTAATAGGTTTACCAAGCTTATTAAGGATAAGTTTATCCGTTTTAACCATCTGCATTGCTGGCCGTGTTTCATTAATGTAGCGATAAAGGGGCTGTATCTGGTTACCCTGTAAAGTGAGGGTTCTCCTGTTTAACTTCTTAGAACCTTTAATGTCTATTGTACCAATGTCCAAGTCTATATTATCCACATCCAGCCGTATTATCTCATCACTGGTAAGCCCCTGGTAGATAAGCAAACCTAACAGGATTTTATTGCGTGATTCCAAAAGTTTATATCGGTTCTCCCGTTGGGTAAGCTGCTCCAGTTCGCTGCTGCTAAATAAATCCTGTAATTGTATCGCTTGGCTGCTCCCTTTTTTCATGGTCAGGGTCTTGCAGGGGTGGTCTTCCCTTTGCTCGGTAAAAACCAGATAACTATAGTAACGCTTGATAGCGGATAGGATTTTTATTCGGGTCTGGATGTTCTGGTATTGTTGATTGACCTCGGCAAAGTAGTTTACCAATTGCTGGTATTTGTAACGCTTTGCTTTGGGGTGTAATTTTAAGAAGTGGGTAATAGTGTAATTATAGGCAGCGGCTGTTTGGGTTGTGTGATGCTGTTTAAGGTATTCTGTGAGGGTAATTATTTTCATTGCTTGTGTTTTAAATTGTTTAGATGGGCTTAAACCGTTTCTTGTTCTTAATGGCATAGATATAGGAGGTATTGATAAAAGAATGCCCCAGAAAGTCTTTAATAAAGTCTATGCCTGCACTGTTTTCCATCAGGTGGTTGGCTATGCTGTGCCGTAAACTGTGCAGGGTTATTTCCTTATCCAAAATAGTAGGGCTGTTTGTCCTGATAAGGATTTTCTTTAATTCCTTGCCAACTGTTTCCCCGCTCATACGGTTGCCCTTCTTATTGATAAAGAAAGCTTTTTGGTGCTGCCTGTCTGCAAGCCTCTGGTATCGGTATTCCGTTACATAGTGTTTTACATCTGCCAGTACTGTATCGCTCATGGGTACTTGCCGCCTTTTATCCCCTTTACCGCTCCTTACAATTAGGATACCGCTGGAAAGCTGTACATCACTCACATTGAGGTTTTCCATCTCGGAACGCCTTAAACCACATCCATAACCAACAGATAGTATTGCCTTTTCCAATGGGTTTTCGGTGTGTTGGTATACCAGTTTTATTTCCTCTATCGTAAGGTAATCCCGTGGCTTCTGGTCTTGGTTGCCATGCCTTGGTATATCAAACGCTTTCACCATTATACCAGTCGTCAGCAGGTTTTCCACAAACATCGCAATAGATAACAGATGCCCTTTGATGGTGTTATCGGCCAAAGTACCGCCCCTTGTAAGGTTTGGCCGTTCTATAAGATGTTGATAGTACACCAGCATTATTTTAGTAGTTACCTGTTTTATGTCGGTAATGCCGTACCGCTCTAACCAGATTAAAAACACATTTACGTTCCTTTGGTACATCCTGCCTTTTAAGCTCCTTACCTTAATAAAGCTATCATAGGCGGTGTAAAGGTTCTGGTAGGCTGGTGTCTGTAGTTCTTGCTTCATTTTTATTTTTCTCTTATGCTATTTCCAGAAAATTGCGAACGCTGACGTTGTATGCCTTTATTTTACTGGTGCTGGCGTGTTCTTTTTAGTGGTTTACAATGTTTCCAGTTGCTTGTTCAGGTCTTGTTTAATCCTTGCTTTCAACTTCTCCATATTATCCCAATAGGATATTACATATTTAAAACCCTTGTTAACCGAACCTTCTACCGCTTGGATGTACTCCAATTCCTGCAACAACTGCATGTATTTAAACACGGTGGTTTTTGCCAGCTTGGTTTCCTGCCTTATTTCCCTTTGGGTAAACTTATAGGTTGTACCTGTGGCCTGTGCCTTTACATAAGCTTTCAGCCGTTCAAAGAACTGGCGGGAACTTGCATCCAGTTCGTCTACTTTCAGGACGATAGCGTTAAAAAATATCTCTGTTGCTGCCCGTATATCTTCTGTAGTGGCGATAAGCCGTCCTTGCGGATCGGCTTTTCGCCGGAACTGGTGCAGCAAGGTTATCTGGCCAATAAAGTCGTTGAACTGTTCGTTAAGCCTACGTAACATTTTAGCATCCAATGGCAGGTTTATCTTATCTGCATAAGGATTAATAACAGGGTATTTCTTTAATACACGCATGCAGTTCCTAAGCAGTTGTTTAGCTTCCTGCTCGGTATCACTATGGATAAGACCCGCCCGTCTTTTGTTCTGTCTTTGGATGATGCGCTGGGTTTGCTCAATGCTTTCATCAATACCCAGCAAAACCGAACGGCTGGCATTGTCAAGATATACCTCTGCTTTAGTGGTTGCTACGAGGCTTGCAAAATTGGCAAGTACAACTTTGTCCTTCGTCTTAATATTTCCTTGCCTGTCCTTAACAACAGTAGAGCTGCCCAGTTTTTTATTGCTCTGTATCTCCCTAAAAGCAAATTGGGCATCTCCATCCAGCCCATCAAAATCCTGAATAATAATAAGTTTATCCGTAAGGTCTTTTTCACCATGGTTATATAGGGCTTTCGGGGTTACACGTGTCCAGTCTTTAACGTCCTCCTGTGGCATGCACTCGGTAATGCCATTAATGATATGGCTTTTACCGCCCCCGCTTGTTCCCTGTATCATACCGTGCAATGTATTATCCATTTTATAGCTGGAGGCCATTACATATATGCTTATCCTGTTAGCCTCTTCCCCAATAATTCCCGACTGTTCCAGAAGCTTATCAATGTTTTGTAACAGGTTTGGATTAGAAAGGAATTCCACCGCTTTCTCTGCTGCTTTAGGTGTGAGTTCCTTTTCTGAATATCGGTCGGTCAGAGGGTTGGTATCGGCTTCAAAAAGGCTTTCCCTATATTGCTCCAGAAGGTCTGCCAAATGTATCAGGTCTAATTCCATCAGGTTAATATCAAAGTTGTATTTATCTGATAACTCCCTGCACTGGTTACTAATGTTCAGTGAATCAAATAAGTCGATTTTCACCCTGTGCTTTCTCTCGGTCTGGTTATCTATTATCTGGAGCGATACCTTCATAGTACCCATATCATTCGGCAAATGGCCTATTACAAAATATTCTGCTGTCTTACCAATGAATTTTATCTTATGCTCGTTGATGATTTCAAGCTCATTAGCCTTGCTGGTTTTGCGCTCATAATTGTTAATGAGTTCTGCAACACCTTCTGTACCATAGGCCAGCCATAGGCTATTCAGGTTGTGGCCATCTTCCAACTGTACCGTGTTGATGGTGATATTGGGGTTTACCTGCTGTAACTGTAGTTGTATCTCTTCCATAATTTAATATTTAATGATTATGATTTCCTCTAAATCGTTCAGGGTCTCTATGGCCTCCAGATGCTGGGGCAATAATTTGCCATTGTGTAATGCCAGTACCGCTTCCCGTTGGTCAAGGGCTTTGCTCTGTAACAGGCTGGCCGAATCCATCAGGGTAGGCGTGATAAACAGCCGCTTGGTACTGTTATGCGGATAATTGGGGTACAAACCGATATTATTTAGGTAATCCTCCCGCTTGGTAGCCATATCAAACCGTAAGGCGTAATAGTTCACTATCTGGCCTGTCTTGTCCATCAAAGGAAATATGAGGCCGTACCGGCCGAATACTGTATAGGCCACCATGTCCTTTTCCCGCACACCCACATCGCTTTTTGTCAGCAACCCCAAGGCTTCGTAATTGTCTCTGAGTTCCTGCGTTTTTCTATGATGGAACTGGCCACTATTAAAACCTATCCGCAACGTTGTATAATCCAGCCCAATACTTTTTAGGTATTCTTTGGGCTTATCCGCTTTTGCGCTTCTAATACCTGTCTCAAAAGACTGGAATAGCTGGTCTAAATTTTTCATAAGCATGGGTGTTAATGGGTTAAAAATTGGCAATAGTTATCCTGCTTCGGTGGTTAGCCGAATTAAAAAATGGAGAGATTTTGAGAGAGAGATTTTGACTATTTTATGTAGCAGGAAATAAAGTTACCCAGACCTTATTCCCTTACTAACGCCGCCCTCATGGGTATAGGGGCGGGTACAAACTGCTTTATAGCAATTACTTTATTGAAATTCTTATTGCAAAGCTACACACAAAAAACAATAGTTTTGGGATGTAAATATTTGATAAAAAGCTTGTAACACTCTAAACATTTGACTGCCAGACACTTTAGTAAATATAGTATTATATTTGCCTATATTTAACATAACTTTAACGCTAAACACTTAAATATAGGTTACTAATTTCTTGCTCCCTTATGCCTAAGTATATTTTGGTGGTGCTTACCGAGGTATGATTAAAGAGTTGGGATAGCAGTAATAGGGCTTGGTCGCTATACTTGTTCATTTCCCAAACCCTGCGCCCCAAGGTCTTGCGCATGAAGTGACTACTGTATTGGCCGCGTATGCTGTATTTGGTAAAAATCTCTTTTAGCTTGGCATTTACATACTGTATACTAAATGGCCTCTCCCCAAAGCGGTTTACAAACATAAAATCTGTTTCACCTGCACCCAGTGCCTTGTACAGGCGGTTAAGTATAACCTGTAGTTCACCGTTTATAGTAACCTTGCGGGTCTTCTTGGTTTTTTTCTCAACTATGGTAAAATAATCCTGATTAAGCAGTTGTTCCCACCTTAATTGCAACAGGTCAGAAATCCTAAGCCCGATGTAGCTCCCAGTAGCTAAGCAGCGCAAACTTTAAATCACCATCCCGCTCCAGTTTTAACACCAGTGATTGCATCTTGCTCCACTCTAAAAAATCGCTTGTTGTCTTCTGTCCTTTAAGTGCCATATTTCTTGTTTTTACTTTCACTTTTGTATGGTTTTTACCGTTTGTGAAAGGGGTTAATTCTCTGTTTTTGGTAAGCTGTTGATATTGTATAACTTACGCTTTTTCTAACGTTTCACTTATTACTAAAAGTGAAAGTTCAAATGTAATACCCTGGTTTTGAGTAAACAAGGAAAATCCTGGTTTTCCTGGTTTGCTGGGTTCTGGCTGCTGTTTTGATGTGAGGTTCTATGTATAGGGTAATAAAAAAGAGCCGTTTCCGGCTCTTTTTTTGTGTCAGTCTATTTTGTGCATTGTCATGCCGTGTTCAACGCCCCCAGCGGTTGTGCCGAGGCCGATTATACAATCTGCCTCAAATGATATGGAACCTAATTCCGCATCGTAGGATATATAATATTCCGTGCCATAGTTTCTTTGGGTATTATGCTCGTATGTCTTATAGTACTCAAAGTTAATTACTCCATCATCTTCCCATCGGTTAGACCCTTTGCGCATTATCCAGCTCTTTCCTGACCTCCCCGAAAACTGGAACCTGCGTTTGCCATAATATTCGTCATGGTCCATTTCCCAAGTGCCTTGGAGGGATTTTATAATATCCGCTTCGCTTTTCCACGACTGGATTTCTTTGCAGCCTAATGTTTCATTGGGAGTAAATGTCTTAACGAGTTTAGCTATTCCCATGCCAATACATAATATACCAAAAATGAAAAGTAACTTCAGACCGAACGAGAGTTTTACATTATTTTCCATACAAATTAAAATTTACGGATTGGCCTAACGTATAGGGTTTGGTCTTTTTGCACTTCAAAAGTCCAGTTATTTACCTCTGTAGTTGCAGAATTAACAGAGAAATCAGTATTCCAAGCCCTTGTATAATGGTCGCCTTGTGAAGATGCCCAGTAGTTATTTGATGGGCTTAAACCCATACAACCACAATTACGGAAGTAATTATAGATGGTCTGTAGTTCTACCTTACTTGGCAAAAACCAGTCATCTTTGCCACCCTGCTCATAGTCGGCACACATTTTAGCTGCGTAAGTTCCATCTCCTATGGCGGCAACAATAAGGTCTGTATTGGCTTGGCCAGTTCCCATTTCCGTACCAAGGCCAGTAACATTTTCTACATTATCAAGGTTTGCAGCATCATCCCATTTCGCTAAACCTAAACTGGCACCGACTTCATAACCGTGGCCATCTGTACCCAAGTAAAAAATTATACCTCCCCCTGGGCCAGTATTTCCAAGTGCATACGTTGGTGTGGGGTTGGGATTGTTGGTGTCAGGGTCTGTAACGCTGTCAACTGTAGGGTTATTGTCATCTCCTGAACAGGCGGTTAACAATAGAGTTAAGGCCATTGCAGCCGAATAAAATAAGTGTCTTTTCATTGGTTAATGATTTATATTATTCGGCAAATATATAAAATTCGTCTTTTAAGACGTAAAAAATCCTTGCAACTTCTATAGTCGGTGTGATTTCTTTGTCCTATGCCTAATACATTAGAGGAAATAGAACTGGAACTATCCAAAAGGATATATAAACTGTTCCTAAAAAAATTCGGGGATAATAAATCTGAATTTGCTCGCGCCTCTAATTGCACGGAAGGTACTATAAGGCGTATACTTTTAAACAAACAGGGTATAACAATAAATCTACTTCTAAGGATAGCTAAAGCATTAGAAGTAGAAATTACTGATTTATTAAAAGGTTTGTCATTACCAATTGATTAACCCTTCTTTTTTAGCATCTTGACCACGTCCTTAAGTTCCTCTTTATCAATTCCCTTCATCACAACGGTAATAGGATATTTCGGCTTTTCGGTGGTTAGCACCATCTTTAATTGCTCTAAGGTCATCATTATTTTCATACTTCTGTTTATTGATAAATAGTAGCCAGCACTTATCGAATCGCACTATTTCAAAAAAAAATCAAAAAAAAATTTTAGAATTTTTATTGGCCTATCCGAATGCCACATGGTGATTGTTGAATTTCCCTATGGAGAGGCGAGATACGGTCAGCGCAATTTGAGCATAAATAGGGCTGGCAGGGAGGGAGGGGACGAAGCTATCCGTATTTATGGCATTCCTAACCCTTATAAAACCAAATATATCCGTTTAAACACTGGCATGAAGGGTTTTAATTGGATGTTACGTGCTAATGTTAAGGGTTAAGGGACGTATAAGAATACGGTCGAGTACCCTATTATGTGGTATAGTATTATTATCTGTAGCGTATACTTATGGTAATACTGCGCTAACTAATTATACACAGTTAGTATCAGTATTACTATAAGTTATTAACTATCCTTTCCTATTATCTCTACTTCTTTCTATCTCTTTCTATCTACTACTATCTCTCATATATGTTACTTAATAGTATAGCACTATATAGAGTGAAAGTGCCAGTAAAATAAGGTGTTACCAGAGATACCCTATAATATACCTATGCTTGATTTGCGCTAACTAAAATATAGTTTAGCTATAACCTTTACTGTTTTGGCATCTTTTAGTATAATAAACGTATGAGAATAAACTCTGTAAAATTCTTGGTTGCTGGGAAGTGATTACCCCAGCTGCTTCTACCAAGTAAAAACAAACGAAGCGAGAAAATAAGCACCAGATTATACAACTGGTGGGTGAATAGAAGCATAAACAAAATGTCTACTGAAAATGATTACATCGCCTTATCTGGCGATACGGAGGATATAAACATCCTCCAAAACGATTACAAGCTCTCTGAATTGGCAATGGTATTCCCTAATGTCAACTCCCTACTGATTCCAAAGAAAGCCCATTATAACCTCTC
Source organism: Flavobacterium zepuense (assembly GCF_007097145.1). Lineage (GTDB taxonomy): Bacteria > Bacteroidota > Bacteroidia > Flavobacteriales > Flavobacteriaceae > Flavobacterium > Flavobacterium zepuense. Next base: position 12,547 of record NZ_VJVZ01000019.1, read on the forward strand.
TAAATACGTACCCAAGGCGTTGCTTAAAGAGATAGACCCCAACACGGATATAGCTATTGAAAAGTGCTTGCTGGTGCTTTCAAACCTTGCCAGTACCTACTACACAGAAGACCCTTGGAAGGCTTTAAGCTCTGCCATACTGCATGAACAGACTAAAGGCAACAGCAACACCTTTATATATATAAAGATTATAGAGCTGCTTAAAACAGGCACTAATAAAGGTGCTTTTATAGAGATGGGCGATTCTTATGAGGTGGGGGTACAATCTAAAAAGTACCGCTATACAGACCAGTACCTTAATGTTGGCCTTACAGAATACCTTATTAAGGATACTAGTATCATTGCCAGAAGGAACAGGCTCTTTTACCAACAGCTGGCCAATGCCATGACAAACCCTATTTGTGCCAACTTGGTAAGGATGTACGCAAAGATAGAACTGCCTACTTCGGTAGAACTGCTGGCCATCGGTAAAACGTTAGTTAAGGAAGGCCGCACAACTAAGAAGGGTAAGCTGCTTACCATGCGTAACAAGCATAAGAACCACTATTGGAGCGACTGGCAGAATCGAAGCTTTGTGGAGGATAACATTAATCTGTTTGAGTTCCTTACAGGCCGTGGGTTTATGATACCAAGTGCTGGTGATGCTGCCAGCGGTGGCCGTGTTGTAGATAGTTTTACCCTAATGCCCACTTGGATTCGTGAACAGATAACCATTGATGGTATGAGGCTGGCCGAATGCGATTACACCGCATTACACCCTAATATAGCCATTAAACTATATGGAGGCAAGGAAAGTTATATCACGCACCAGAAGGTGGCTAAAAAGGCCGCTATTGATGAGAAAATAGTTAAGGTAGAGCATCTGGCATTCTTTAATAAAAGATGGTCAGGGATGAAAATATCACCGCTATACAAATACTATTCAGAGCATGAGCCGACAATGTTAAAGCACATTGAGAGGGATAAAAAGGCCAATGGTTATAAGGTTACTTCTAGAAGGATGTTTGAGACAGAGGTTAATATAATGAATGATGTAATTGTAAACCTCAAAGCTAAAGGCTTACAGGTTTTGTATGTTTATGATGCGCTGGTATGTGAGGAAAAAGATAAGACTGTAGTAATCGAGGTCATGAACAGGATAGTACTGGAGCATGGGGTTAAGACCAGTGTAAAGGCCACGGAACAACATAACCCTGAACTTTTACCAATTGAAACTATAAAAAACAAGCTGCGCACCATGATAAACCATGAACGATACCAAGGCAAGGAATCTGATATAAGGACTATGCTAACAGCGTTTGACCATAAGACTGTAGAGGAATTTAACGGGTTCTTTAACCATATCTTAGAATCGGTTAGTAGGGCTTAACTATAAACAACGATCTCCCCCGGAAACGGGGGAGATTGTTGTTTTATATATTGCCGTTTACTATCTTTATACCTGGCACTTAGCCTATACCTATGAACAACGACTTACCAAATTTAAACGGTTTCCCTACGGATAACCTACCATCAACTAAACTCAAATACGACATAGTGGCCAGCAAATTTATGACTGGCATAGAGAACCACCACAAGCGTAACGCACCAGTATCACTAAGTAATGACCTAGGGTTAATTGGTGCGGTTTTAAAGGGGCTGGTGGCTTTAATTGTAATGCTTGCAGCAGGTATTTGGTGGGTTCTAAAAAAACATAAAAACCACTCTTAACAGAATGGTTTTTATGTTAAGCAAAAAATTAATGACATACGAAATTTACATTTTTACAGATATGCATTATTACATCTTTTTTATTATTGCAATTACTAAAAATAATACTGACAAAACCATGTAAGCAATCATAATTAATCCATGAGTTGACTTATAATTTTTAACTAACGTTTCGTCTTGTATTTCGGCCTTTGGCATTATTTTGCTTAATATATAGTAGCCAGGTGCAAAATATAATACTGCAAAAATAATATACTTTACAACCCTACTTTTATCTTTTAAACTATCAAGGAGATAAAGTGAATTTAATAAAATTAAGATAGTAAATATATTCATTAAAACAAACAGTAAAATTACTAGAATTGTTTTTTCGTATGCTATTTCTTTATTTGAACCTTTATCATAATATTTATACAAACTGTATATAATGTATTTCATTTTTTTTGTGTTTAATAATTCCAATTTTGCATTCCCTTATCAATTCCCTGATATATCTTATCCGTTACACCTGTCGCATCCAGAATCCCTGTAACAATTCCAACAACAGGATTAAACCCCCCCACTGCCAAAGTAGTATTTACTATGGCCTTTGCCCAAGCTCCAGGAGAAGAAGGATTTTGTGTCAAATCATAGATTGCTACTCCTGCACTTACTACACCAGCCACAGCTCCTAAACCTTTCGTAGCCTTTAATAATTTATTAGCTGAGTTGCTAAAACTACTAACTTCACCAGCCACTTCTGCTGCGGCATCTGCTGTTTTCTGTGCTGTCGTAAGTCCAACTTCCTGTACCGCCATTCCTAAACCAACGGCATCCGAAACATTACCAATATCCAAACCATCTTCAGCAGTAGATATTTCATATCCTCCAGGAGTAGTAAAACCACCATTAGACAGATTAACTTTACTATTATCCGCAGAGTTTATTACAGTACCGTCTCCTTTTAGCGTATAGCCATATGAATATCCGTTTACAGGGGTGATTGTAGAATCATCATTTACAACTTGCGCGCCACTGCCATATTTATCAACTGCTTGTTGATTTGATGTAACTGCTTCATCATAAACTAAACTTTTACCTTTTTTAACCCAATCGTCAGCTTGCATTCCATCAGGGTCTGTGAACCTTAACGGATTATCGTAACAATAAGTATAAGGCGACCATCGTCTTGATGTTTCAGCTTTCGGGTCAATATTAAACCATCTACCTAATGCAGGGTCATAATTCCTTGCGCCATAGTCGTACATGTTAAGCCCCAGCTCGTCTTGCAGTTCCTTGCCGTTGTACTTATACTTCTGCGCCTGCGGGTTACCATTTGTACTGACAACATTGTTATAACCCTTATGCTGCATCCCAAAAGCGTAGTAGTTGTTCTCTTCTATGATCTCGCTATTACCTGCTGCCCTTTTTAGCTGTATATCATCAAACCAAACGGTATTGTTAGTACTGTTATTGTTATTCGCCTGCCCATTATTATCCAGCCTCAACCTGATGTACCTGGCCGTTACAGGTACACTAATACTCTTTGTTTTTTGTACCCAACTACCCACTGTGGTAACTTGATCTGACGGACCATTTACATAAGGTACATTTACATTACCTGCAGCATCTTTTGTATATAAAAAGGCCTCTGCACTTGGGCCATTGCTCTTAACCCAGTAGCTCAAAGTGTAATTTGTAGTGCTGGTATTATTTATAGGCACCCATACATCCATAAACTGATATTTCTCAGTGCCGTCGGTATTAGTATTTATAAACTTACCCGATCTGCTGCCGGTATGCTGCTGCGCGATGTCAGCCAACATGGGTACGTCACCATCCCACCCGCTTTGGCTTTCAAAACCATCCTTAAAGGTCTGGCTGTCGTTTATAATACCATTATTATCAGTGTCGCTGTAGCTTAGCCTTACATTGCCCAAATGGTCTTTGTATTGGTAAATATACGAATAAGTTCCGTCCGTATTCCTTTTGGCATACCCTTCCGGGTTCATGATAGATTGAATCGTGGCGGTGGTGCTTGTTTTATCGTAAATAATCTCGCCGTCATATTGTGTTATTGTAATATTGCTTCCATCATTAACCTTTTTCTCTACCTTACCTCCGGCTGCATCATATAAATACGTTATAAACCTGTTAGCACCAGTAAATACAATGGTATCGGGAAGGTTAAGGTGGTTGTAAGTTATCTTTACAATATTTTTATTTTGGTCGCTGGTCATGTTACCGTTATCATCGTAAATATAATCAGCATTAGTACCTGTACCATTGTTTATAAATCCTGCATCACCAGCAGTATCGCTTACCCCTTCGAGTTTGTTAGTAAACTGCGCATATTCATAGGTAAGCACATCTATCTTGTCTACTACATTGTTATTTTTTAAGCCCCAACGCTCCAAGTGTTTTATATTTCCGTTCTTATCATAGCTTATTAGACCTTCCTTGTAATTTTCTGCCTGGCCACTGTCCAGTTTATAGTCCCCCATGTAATCGGCATCGGTAAGACGGTTGAGCGCGTCATAATTATAACTGTAGCTCCTTATAACATTATCAGTAATACTCCTCCAGTGGGTCTCGTTTATATTGCCGTTGTAAAGCGATGTAGACTGGGGTAGGTCTTTTAGATTATAGTTTATCTTAAAAGCAAAAAGGTCGTTATAACCGGTAAGGTTCTCATCGGCATTATTAATACCTTTTAACCAACCGCGAACATTATATGAATGGTCAACTGTTTGAAGCCCTGGTGTAGCATCATAGCTTGTCCCTGCAACGCCGCCTACTTTCTTTTGTAACAACTTACCCAATTCATCATATTTGTTCCAGGACTGAAGCCTTTGCACACCACCAATCTGTCGGGTAATTTTTAATGGCCTTAAAGAATTATCGTAAGTATACGAGTCGATATATGTAGCTGAGGTTGCCGGTATAGAACCGGATGCCGCCCTGTTATGCATTGTACGAACTGTTATGGGTTTGCCTGTAAAGGTAAGGTCACTATCTACCTTGTTCCTAGTACCGAGATATGTATCATTGGTATATATCCATATTGGTCTTGCCTTATTATCATATGCTGTAGCTGATGTGACCCAATTGCTAGTGCCAAGAATTTTGGTCCGGGTTACGGTTAGAAGTCCTATAGGTTTATTGGTAATCATCCTACCGTAATAATTTTGATTAGGCACAGGCGTACTTAATACATCCGAGGCACTTAAATTTATATTATTATAATTGTCATAATAATTAATTGCATATACCTGATATTCATTAGTATTTATGGGATAAACTGCTGTTCCCTGGTAGTAAATATCTGTGTCGCTATTTTGAAAAGGGGTGATTGTTCTTATTTCATTCAGTGCATTTCCGGAATATGTATTATTAAATATGGTTTGCAACGTTTTACGGGTTTCATTTTTAGAATTTAAAAAATTACCTGTATAAATTACCCTTCCATATACATCATATTTTGTAAAAAGCCAGTCATTAACATTTGGAACACGCTGATTTTCATCCTGGGTCATAGTCACCCTGTCAAGCCTGTCGTAAACTAGATATGTCCATCCGTTACCAGGTATGTGCTTTTCTACCAAACGGTTGCGTTTGTCATAATGATAAATGTAACAAAGTCCACTTACTGCTTCTTCAACAATATCGTATGAGGCTACTGTCGATTTTGTGGCTACAAGGGTGATATTAGTTAAAGGGCCGTTACCGCTTATATAGAGGTTATTATTTTGTATTCTGAAGGTATAACCCTGCGCGGTGCCAAGGTCACGGTCGGCAATGGCCCTTTCTATATCCAATGGGAATACTGAACCATTTTTAAGTTCAAGGACTGTTGAAGTATTAATGTTTAGTGAAACGGTTACCGTGTCGTATTCATCTACCCCAATGGAAACACCACCTGAAGCACCGTAGCTATTAGGGGTGTATGTAGTAAGTATATCCTCATTATCAAGACCTGCAATAGTATTGTCGTAAGCTGCTAACACAGCAGGGTCTCCTTTAGCCATTTTTGTCCATGGGTAATTTTTACTATAGGAAAGCGCCGTACTACCCGTAAATATGGCATTAAGTGATGGTACGTCGCCACTTCCTGTTACCTCAAGGTTATTGTTGCGGATTAAAAAATAGTATTCATAAGCAGTGCCTTTAATGTGTCCAATTTCCTTGTCTGCAAAGGTGCCCAACGTAGAAAGGCTGGTGATAATACCTGTACGGTACGGCATGGCAGAAGCCGTAGTAATATTTACATTAAGTGTTACAATGCCATCAGTATCGGCTGATAATGTAAAGCCCCCTTGTCCGCCGTATTGGCTTGACAGGTCTACATTAAGTATTTCACTGTTATCATAGTCCTGCAATTCATGATTATAATTGTCTGCAAGTTGCTGGGTAACCCTGGACATTGATACCCATGCATAATTTATTCCCGTGCTCGCGGTAGTATAATTTGCTGTTACGATAGCATCGGATGCCAATGGCGGGACTACATAGGTAAGGTTAGAGAATCTATCATACAAATAATAGGTATCATGTTTAGCGCCATTGTTGTAAGTTCGTTTTAAAACCACCCTCCCTTGTTTGTCTTTAAATTCTTCGGTGGTTTTATTTTTACCATCGGTAGGCACCCAGTTTTCGTCTTTGGTAATTGTCTTGTATAGTTGTTTTGAAGCGTAATAACCGTTAGTAGTTAATGTTGTCCGTTCCGTATCAACTAAACTTGTAACGGGGTCATTTAAAAAGTTAACTATAAAACGCCTTACTTCACCTGCAGTGTTAGTTTGGTAATCATATTTAATTGTATGGCCATCCTGAATAGCATATCCAAGATTAACTGACAGCCTAGTATTAAAACTTTTTACAGTTGGATAAATGCCTGTCGTGGTTGGAAAGAAATATAAATTCCCACCCTGAATCTTTGCTTCATATCCTGTAAATTCTCCATAATAGTCAGTTATCGCGCCGACAAACATATCAGGTAAGGAAGAATTATTTAAATTTATACCTGCACTGGATAATGCAACAGGATTGGATAAAAATTCTTCTGATAAAAGATCTAAATGCAGGGTGTTATTTAATATTCGTATTCTCTTAGTCGCTACAAAACTACCACCTGTTCCAAATAAGTTTGCTACTGTTAAATTTTGAGTAAAATCAGCAAAATTAGCATTTGGTAATTTCCAATCATTACCTGGGGGAGATTGCATTAAAATCCTCGAAAGAGGACTCATTTCCAAGTAACTTTCTGTATAAGGATTTAACGTATTTTCATATTTTACGGTATTATAGAAATTAGCTATACCATCGATAGATGTGTCAATTAGCGCGTTTGGATAATATGGTGCTAAAATGCTTCCTGAACTTGGCGTTGCATAGGGTAAATATTCCCTTATCTGCCTATTGTATGCATCATATTGGATAGGTGTAATCAAATCCTCATCATTACTACCGCTTTTAGATCTAACTGTTTGTAATGCACGTCCTAAACCATCCATATAGGTCACCACCGTCTGTGCCAAGTTGGGACTACTTAATGTTGTTGGTGCACTATAAGTTGCCGTCTTTACGTAATTTGTCGCAGGTGTTTGTGCGATTACCAGTAGTGGGAAAAGCAGCAATACGTGTATGAAATTTTTCATGATCTGTTGCTTTTAATTTTGGGTTTTGTATTTATAATCATTTTCGGACAAATAGTTATTCTCAGAATCCTTAACCCATTGAAGGCGTCCAAAATTATCATAGCCGTAGATTGTGAATGTTCCCATTGGATCAGTAACTTTAGTAACTCCAATTAGTGGACTGTACTCGTACGTTGTGACCTTTGCATTGGGTAGTGCTGTCCTTAAATTAGTAGGTAATGTAGTTTGTGTGTAACCATTTACAGTTGCAATTGAGACACCGAGTCCCGCTGCAATTTCAGCATAAGAAGCATTTTCGATCATTGCTATAGGCTGAGTCTTATTATAGCCCCAGATATAGGAGATTGTTATCCCATCTATTTGTTTTACCTCAAGTGGATTATCATCAGTATCATAGGAGAGGAACTGTATTTTATTCTCAAGATTCTCATTTCCTTTTGATACGGCTATAAAGTTAGGACGTGCAAATGCATCGTAAAGGATATGTTGAGTAGATATTAAATTGTTATTATCGTATTGTTTGACTTCCTGGATTTGACCAATATTATTGTTACTTGCTGCGCCTGGATCAGTATAATATGTATACTCTGATTTTAATTTTTCAGCCGTGCCATAAACCTCTTTTAGATAAGTAGCTATCTTTTTATTAATAGGATTATATGTGTACTCTTCTTTTGTTGAAACAATATCCTGAGTGTTATCAGACCTGTAGAAATACTCTTTTTTAGTTATAGTTTTTAATTTTGCCCATCCAAATGCTTCGTATATTGTTGACATTGTAACAAAACTATATACCGGACCACAGCCACAATCTCCCGATGTACATGTACTAACATAATCCATATAAGTTGCGTAAGTACTATACGGCCCTGTAAAGACACAATTTTGTGGAGACCAGTACTTTATACTTGTTAAATCTTCCGCTTCTTCAAAATCGTACTCTTGAGTGGTCTCGGTAAGAATTCTCCCATTATTGTGAAATACTTTTTCGTTTTTGAGGAGTCCTCTCTTGTAGTCATAATTTTTGGTTGGAAAGAAAGGATAATAGTGCTCATAAGAGTCTTCAGGAACATCGATGGGGGAAGAGTAAGTATACTTTGAATAGCCAAGGCCTGTTTCGGAAACAGTAACATTTTTGTACCCGACATCTGTTCCACGGGTCTTTTGTGCCATTAAATTGTTTTGGTCGGCCGTTACAATGTAAAACAATGTAATCGAAGTGGGAGGCGGTGGATTAAGTTCGCCACATTCATAAAGTACATTCACTTCTTGATTATAGGTATATACAGGTTTAGCAAATACAAGTGAGCCGCTACTTTTACTGCTATTATCGAAAAAATGATATTTAAAGTCTTTTTGTTTTGCAGGAACTATTGTTTGATTTGGAAGATTATAATAGTCAGCAACTACATCCTGATCAAAATAGCCAATATTTTTAATTCGAATTCCACCACCATATAGGAATTGCTTTTGAAATAAATTCTTATTTTTTCTACCGACGGTAACGCTCATTGAAAAGTTATTTGGATAGTCAATATTTTGGGTGCTAAAAGTTATAAAATAAGTCCCAACGTCCAATTGCACATATTTTGGGTATAAACTTGGATCCTGAGGGTCATTACTAAATCCGGTAACAGGAATACTTCCGCTGCCGTTAACTTTACGTACTCCAATCATCCAAATGGCAGTGCTATTCCAATTGCCCCCAGCCGAGATACAAACCTTTTGAGGGGTATTTATTGTAAATGTATAAGCACTATTCTGATTCGTTACCAGCTGAGTGAATACAAATGGCGGTGGTGCGTCATCCGTCCAATTGTCAGGATTATCATCAAAATTTGTTAATGCCTGATTTCCTATAAAGGAGTAAGTATTAGACTCAAAATTAAAGATTTTACAACCGCCAGTTGGCAGCTTTATTTTTTGGAGCACATCCATTGTTGTAAAGCCAGGGGTCGGCTCTTTATAGTAACCGGTTAAACAGCTCGTATTGTAATTAAAGTAGCCCCAATAGTCCTGGTAAACAAGACTTTCATCGTAGCCCTGTTTAGTTTTGTAGTAAAATCTGTGCGATTGAGTGATGGTATCTGTAAAGTTACCTTCACTAACCTTTTTTAATATCATTCTCGTCCCAAAACGTGAATTAACACTCTCGTCAACTATGGTTGAATAGCCATGTGTAAGTACATATCGTTTTACTCCTACATCATTAAGATCTTTAACGGCAATGCTTTTTAGGCGATAAGCGCTGGTATTATCCTTATCCTGTCTTCCACCCTCAAGTTCAAAATCAATTTTTGCTTTCCCTTCAACAATTATCTGTTTTAATTTTTTGGTTTTGGTTGACCGTGTTGAACCGCTCCAAACTTGTGTTGGTAACATTAAAGTTCTTCTGTCACAAAATTGCGTTAATACTACTAAATCCGCATTGTAGTTTGGTGCATAATTATATTTATTAACCGTACTTTTTACAACCTCTGTGAGGATTTCGTTGTCAGGGTTATAGCTAAGAGTTAGAAGAACCTTACCATTTATATCTTTTACTTGAGATAACTGATATGCACTAAAATAAACTGATGTAGGTGTAGGATTATTTGGCCCACCTTCTTGTGAACCTGAATTGCCTGTTTCGCTCGTCTCTTCATTTATATCGAATAAAAATTGATTGCCCTTATCATCACGAATAGTAAATGAACTTACTTTATAAGTTGATGTATTAATATTAAACTCAATTTTAAGGTCGTCTGTATTGTCAAGTCGTACAACCTTGAAAGTATTTTGGTCTTTTTCTATATAAAATCGCCCAGAATGCCCCATAAAGTTAAACTGATAGAAGTCCTGTTCGGTGTCAAACTTGCCTTTTTCATTAGCCTGGTACATATATTCATTATGAGCATTCTGATCATACGTTGTACCGTATAAAGCAGCTTTGCGAATTGTGTAATACATATTTCTTTGATTAACGTCATTATTATCTCGGTATATACCGATCCTGCCTGACTCCAATATTTCATCAGGAAATCCTTTAACGGTTCGAGATATTGTTCCACCCGCCATCAAATTCCACCCAAGCCCAACATAACTTGCGACTTCTGAAGCCGCAATACTTAGGGGATGATAATTGAGAGATAAGTTAACCGCGATATCTTTTGATCGCGACTGAATACTGTATATCGGTATTGAAATGTCGGGAATACCGCTATAGTTATCTACCGGAACTTCTTCAAATTTCATCAATGCAGCAACCGATGGCGAAGGGGGTGAAATTTTTGGCAGGTCTGCGTTAATATTCGGTTGTTCCTGAGATAGGCATGGCCATGAAATGAGGATAAATACTAATACGTATTTACAATGCAATTTAAAATATGATAGCATAGTAAGTTAGGTTGGTGAGGGACTAATAATTTATTGTTGGAAAAGTATCACAATATTAAAAGCTATACATCCCTATTGATGGCTATTTTTTAAGAAGTTATTAACAAGAAATAAATCTCAAATAAATTACACAAAGTGTTAAATAATGTTGAAAATCAGTATTTTGATAAATAAATTATCAAGATTTTAAGATTTAATATTGTAAAAATTTATTATAGGTTGTTAAGTGGCATAGCAGGATGATATCCATTGTTAATAAGTCTACGTTGGATAATAGCCCGCACATTAAAAACAAGCAAACTAAATATTAAAAATAACCATATATATATGTGTGTTTATACAGGATATATAAGCGTCCTTTCCTCTTTTAATTTTTTATGGAAGAGGAGCTTTTTGAGATTATTATATTGGAACTTGATTATTTTTTGATTGAAAGAGTTCGGGAAATGAGGATTAAGCATAAGCCGTATTTGTCTATGCTTAAGCTTTCTCAGGAAATAGATCTTGGTGACAGTTATATTAGCAGTGTCGAGAATTTAAAGTCGAGGGTTAAATACAATATTAGGGCTCTCCATAAAATTGCTGGCTTTTTTAAGCTAAAGTCATACAATGAGCTGTTCCCTTCAAGGGTGATGAAAAATGATATTGTACGAATGCGTTTAAAAAAGTTACCTATTAAAAAAGGAAAACTAAACATGAATGATGATGGAACAGTGGACAAAGCCTTTGAAATAATATCAATTACTCCGCTTAACGAGAACGAATTACAACTTTGGAAATCTAACAAGCTCGACTATCTAACCATCATTAAATAAGTCAATCAGTATTACTTTTTCTTAATTACAAGATGCGATTTTGCCGGATCATTAAGTAAAGCCTCCATTTCAAAACGGATAATATCCTGAATGTCCTGTTTGATTTGAAGATAGTTACGTTGGACAATGGTATTATCCAGCTTACGAATCACTTCAATCTCTCTGTAATTGTCCTGCTCTTTTTTGAGCGCCGCGTGGTCATTCAATATCTCACTATGAAAAGCTTTAAGTTCTATTTTATCGTCAGGGTCATCAGCTACCATACCCACAAATTCACCCGAGCTTAAAGCAGATATTTTAGAAGGCGGTATTGCAGATTCCAATTGCTTTGAGCGGCTGATGGAAGTATCACCGCTATTGATTGAAAGGCTCTCCCTGTCCTGCATAATTTTACCAAAGCGCTCGGACAATTGCTTGGCCGTGTCGCCGGTTACCTGTCCGCTGACAATATTCCCGATAATGTTTACGATAACATCGGCCTGTTCACGTCCGTAATCCTTGCGAAGCTGGCTAAAGTCCTGGATGCCTAAACAAGTAGAAACTTTATTGCTCCTCGCAGTAGCTATCAGGCTGTCCATATTATTAAGGTAAATGGTCGGAAACTCATCGAATATCAGGCTGCTTTTCTGCCTGCCTTTTTTGTTAACAAGCTTTACTAAACGGGTTACATAAAGTGATAGCACCGCACCATAAATCTGTATTTTCTGCGGGTTGTTACCCATGCAGACTATCTTGGGGTCATCAGGGTTATTAATATCTAAAGAAAAATCATTGCCTGATAATACATAATATAATTGAGGCGAAGAAAGCCGCGCCATTGCTACTTTGGCTGAGGCTATTTGCCCCTCTAATTGCTCCATCACATCTGCAAGGTAAGCGTTGACAAACGGATTGATTAGTACTTCGATTTCCTTCTCTGTCCTGAGAAGTGTAAAGAGGCTATCGTAATCCACCTGCATCAGTTCAATCACATGGGGAAGGGTACAGAACTCGCCATCTTTGTAGCGCTTTAGGTACCAGATTATAGCGGTTAGAAAGTTGATGGGAGATTCCACAAAGAAGTCGCCCTGTTTCTTTATCCATTCGCGGTTCAGGCCCATTAATATTGTACGCGCTGATTCAGCTGCATCGGTGATATCGGTCATGTCCGAAGGCTCTAAGGGGTTACACCGATGGGTACGTGAGAGGTCATCAAAATTGATAACATAAAACGACGGTGCTTTCTTGTACTTGTCTTTATTGTTCAACCAGGTATTATAGGCAATCCGCGAAAGGTCATCGAACTTAAAATCATAAATAAACATGGTAAATCCCTTGCGAATGTGCTGGGTAATGATGTGCCTGATCACAAAATAGGATTTTCCCGAACCTGGGGTGCCCGATACCAAAATTCCCCTGAATGGATTGACGATGTTTATCCAGCTTTTTCTCTGTTTGTCCTTTAGCATGTACTGGGCCGGGAGGTTGATTGAATATTCATTTTCCAAGAGGCGCTCTTCCTGTGGGAACGTTTCATTTTCCTTGTTGAAAATATCCTTATTGTTCAGCCTGTTCTTAATAATGCGTGAAAGCAAGGTACCCCCAGTAAGAACAAGCAGGTAACCAATGCCGGTAACACCTATATATACGATAGCAAGATAGTCCACTTCGAGAACCATCTCCAAGGCAAGGTAACTGGCAAAGTATAAAAGCAGGCCAGTGATCACATAGGCAAATGCCGTTTTATGGTTCAGCTTTTCATCCTTACGACCTTTGGCACCCATTAAGGAAATGCACAAAAAGCCCAGGGCGATGAGCTTGGATTTATAAAAATTGGAAAGCAAGCCCGTCCTATAGACGTTGCCGAGCAGGCGGTCGCTAAAAGTACTGGTCAGCCCCCAGTAGTAAAAGGCTGCATAGCAAAAGTAGTAGCAATGGATCACTAAGATCACAATGCTTATCAGGCGGGTCATATCCAGTATTTTCCTCAGCGCCTGTTCGTTTTCTCCGGTTTGCATGGCCATAGCTTTAGATTTTACAGGTTGTTATTGTTTCGGTTATTTTTCCTTCGCTTTTTCTTCTTGCCTTTTAATTGGTGTGGCAGGTAGTCAGGGGTAAACTCAGGTCGCATTAATGCATCTAAAATGTTAACAGCACTGGATGAAATTGCTTCATCTTTGGTTTCTGCCGCACCGGCGCCAGCGTGTGGCTGTAACCCAGTTTGTGTAGGGACTGCTTGCCCCGGCAATTGCTGTCCCGGCAGTACTTCTTGCAGGCATCTTTCCTGAATAGCTTTAGCACTGTATTGCTTTCCGAGCGCGCTGCCATTGAATACACATTTAGTCGTATGGTCAATATAAGTAATACCGTAGATCAGCCCGGATTCATTTTGGCGTATGGCAACATGGATGCCCTGCTTTTCAAGGGCATTAACAAAGTCCTTGAGGCGGGTTTTACCGCCGAGTAAGGCAACGTCAACAGCATTCTTAACCCTTCCTTTGTGGGGGATGCGCTTTACTTCATTGCTGTTGTATTTTTCCTCCAGGCTTTTAAGAGTTGGCTTATTATAAAAAGCGCTTGCTTTGATGGGAACGCCGATGGGTTTTCCACCCGAATCCAGGATATGGTAGACTAATCCGCCGGTCTTGTATATCCTTGATCCTTCAGTGCCCCGGTCAGCCTGAACATTATATTGTCGAAGCACTGCATTGAGTTCTGCAAGGCTGGTATATTTGTAATCTGCTACAATATTTTCCAGGATCAATTGAAGCGCTTTTTTTGATTCCACGCGCCCGTAATTAACCTTTCCCATCAAAACAGGCTGGAGCTTAATTCCATCACTATTCTTCTGTCCCTGGGCTGCAACAAGGCCGAAGATCTCCTCAACTTCCTTACGTGCCGGTTCCGATTTTTCTATACCTATATGGTGCAGGCTGATGCGTTTACTATCCGATGTAATATTCGTGGTAACCAGGTGCAGGTGTGGATGCCCGGCATCATGGTGCTGGTATACTAAAAAAGGCTGGTTCCCAAAGCCCAATTTTTCCATATAAGCCTCTGCAACCTGCATCAGTTTTTCTTTAGGCAAGTTGATTTCCGAAGGGTCAAAATTGAGTGAGATATGCACGCTGTTCACCTTAACATCAGGCCGTAATTCCACCTGCCTGAGCAGCCTGTTCAGCCGCATAGTGACACTTGTTTTCTCAGGGTCAAAGGGATAGTTTCCCGCGCCGATTATTTCTGCTTTTCCTTCCTTAACCTTGTTCTCATTGTAATTGAGAACGCGGTGGATCGAGCGGCCTGTTTTTACTACCGTAACCATGATTCAGATAGTTTTTGGACGTGCTCTTTTATGCTGTCTATCTTATTGGAAAGTGTACGTTTTTCCACCTCAAAGACCATCAACCAACTCCTGAATTCCGGTAGCTCGTCTATAGTGTGGAGGCGCTTGACTACCTGGTTAAAGTTGTTTCCAATAGCGTTAAGTTCCTGTCGCAGCTTGCCCATTTCTGTTAAGGAGTCATCCTTTGAACCGTCGCGATAAATCGTTACTATAGGCTTATCAAATAAGCAGTGCCTCAAATAATCACTGAGGTTTTTGCAGGTGGAGGCACTTGACCTGCGCTCGATCTTTTGGTATTCCTCCGGGCTCATTCGGAAGATAATACGCTTTGTCCTGTTTAAATTTTCATTTTCCATCACATCATCATTTATCACATTTCAAATTCAAAAATCTATTCATCAGCCCCGCCCACGACTCCGGAGTAAAGGGCGGCAAGATATCCGGTGTATGACACCGGTTCATCTTGCCGTTTGCTGGTACGGGCAAACTGATTGCTTCCAGGTAATCCTGAAAAACTTAAAAAATATCTGTTAGCTGTAAAAGCCCAATTTGTGGCTATGGTACATTTGGAGGTTTTTCAGACATAGGGTTGCCTGCTGTAATTTGGGAATGCTGGTACTTTTGTGCCTGCGGCGAATAAACCAGCCATTCATTCAAATCGTCATAACCTTCATAAAGTCTGCTTTCGTCCTGACACTGTTTGCCCCAAGTCAATACAAGCTTACACGCATTTTTGCCAGCGTTATCGTTATCAAGAAAGAGGCTTATATTGTTATAGCTGTTTAATATTGGATGGATAGCCTCTAAAAAGGCAAGGGAGTTTAGGATAATGTAATCGGCATAATTCTGTTCATTACTTTGGCAGATTACTATGAAAGATAAGAAGTCAAAAAAGCTCTCGAAGATTACCAAGTTTTCCGCGCCATTTTTGATTGTGGTAATAGCCTTTGGCGAGCTGCTTAGTTTATGGTAAGCGTTACGGATCTCGTAACCGCCAAGGTCGTTTTTAAAACCAATGCCATACCATACTTTTTCGCCAAGTTCGTAGCGCACTTCGCCGCAAAACAGGGTTGCAATTTCGAGAGGGATTTTGCGCTGCTGAAGATAAAGTTGCAATGGCCATGAAGATAATAAAAAGCTGTCTAAAATTTTGATCTTCCCATGATGCTCAACACCTGATCTGACCGGCGGGATTCGTTGCTGTTGAAAAGAAAAATCACCGGATAGTTTTACCAGTGCGTCTGCGACACTGCACTCCCAAAACAGAACACCAAAATCTACAAGGTTACCACCTTTGCCGGTGCCGTGGTCATACCATCTGTTGAGTGCCGAGTTGACCTTAAAAGATGGTGTCCTTTCCTCGCGTAATGGGGAGGGGTACCAATGATCATTACGGATGATATTTACCGGTTCAAAACCTAATTGGGACAGGCAATGTACCATGTCCATTTCTTTGGCTTCACTTACCGTAAGCCTCTTTTTCCTGAATTCCATAACCGCACATTTTCACTTTCATATTCAGTTCCCATAAGCAAAAGTAAAGCGGCCTTTTGGATTTTACCCATCCTGGTCGAATTTCGATTAGGATGCGTATTTACAGGCAAACTACTTTTGCAAGAGTAATTTATTGTTCAATTAAACACGTGTAATTATGACGGCAAATGTAGTGGCCCAGGTATTCGATACGATATTGAGTACGCCTGGAATGAATGATGTGGTGAAGATCGACCTTAAGATTTCACGAAAAGACGTATTGCTCCTTAACGCAATTATAGAGAAGGGATTGTCTGATAAAGGAGATGATAAGACCGGCATACTGGCAAATGTTCCTGCGGATGATTTACAGAAGCTAAAATCACTTGCCGATGAGGCGCTCCAAAAGGCGAGTTTGGTAGAACTTAGCCAAAGGCTAAGTGAGTTAGACAGTGTAAAATGATTGCTCGACAGACTGGGGAACCATCTCCAGTCTGTTTATGGTTAAAGTATTGTTAAACTAACCATGAGAAAATCACAAATGCTTCGTCTTTAGTAATTTCCATACATCCAACTTTATTTACTACACCTATGGAAAATACTACTTACCGTAACAAATGGTTTAGGTTGCTTGCCGCATTGGCCGGTAGCCTGATAATCGTATTTAATGGTCGGCCTTTTGACCTTATTGCGGCACTTGCTGTACCAATTTTCTATCCGGCATTTATTGTTAATTTTTTAGTAGCACTTTTATTGGTCCATGCCATTCACAAAGTAACATTACACCTTGACAAGATGTGCCCTTGGGAAGAAGATCCAATTGTAAGGTTATCCTATCAGATAAACCTCGGTTTATTAGCACCGGCATTCATCGATGTGGTAATTATATCGATATATTTTCTCGCGCTTGGTCAGGACATTAGGACTAATAACTTTTTTTTGATTGATTTTCCGATAGTAATCCTTTTATTACTTATTTGGAACGCCTATTATTGTTTACACTATATGCTGCTCTACTTAAAACATAAACGTGTTAAGCCACACAGTGATTAACTGAACATACTCCATCAGGTTTATACCTAAGAAATTTTATCATATCCTTCGACGCAAATTTCACCTGAAGCTGTAGTTGTCAATTTATAAGTTATTATTCAAATTATCTTTTTGGTTGAGCCAGGAATGGTTTGACCGGGCGTAATGCTATGGATTGGCAGTAAAGAATATTGCTAGTTACTTGCCCGGTTCTTTGCAGCCCTTACATAACTAATAGTATCATGCCATACAATCCTTATCCTAACAAATTTCTGCGCTACATTCTCGCCTTAAGCGCCACTATATTTTTGCTTTTCAGGCAACAACCGTTTAGTTTATCACATACCTTGTTTAATCCCAGGTTTTACATTGCCTTTTTTGTGAGTTTCATTATCGCGCTCTTAATGGTCAAAGCAGTTCATATCATAGCGGTATGGATCGATACCGTAGATGCCATAAAATCATCTTTTCCCATTAAGGCCATGATACAACTTGTAGTAGGAATTGGGGCACCTGCTATTTTCGATTTGGTTTTAATATCACTGTACTTTCTACCTTACAGCGAAAACATCATTACCAATGGGTTTATGGGAAGGGATTTTCCTATTATTATGTTTATGCTCCTTCTGCTGAACGCATTTTATATACTTTACAGCATCATAATTCGAGCCTGGGTAGAAAGAAATGAATTACATCCTTCTACAGCACCTGAACAAAAAGAAGAAACGCACTACGAAGGAGAAAATGATATAGCAACAAATACACTGCTTGTAAAGTTTCAAAATACCCAGATACGGCTGTTAATACACCAGTTCTTATTTATCCATCGCATCGAGCGCAAATCGCATATCGTAAAAATGACGGGTAAAGATTATTCCTGCCAGTATAGTATTACCGAACTTGCAAAAACTTTAAGCAAACACGGTTTTGCCCAGTTAAACAGAGGAGCTATTATTAACCTTAAAGCTGTAAAGGGATACAAAAGCGGAGAACGCAAACACACGTTGGAACTTATCTTAAATGAAAATTATAGCGAGTTATTTATGCAATACACAGCAACTGATTTTACTGTCACCAATGAATATATAGAATCATTTAAAAAGCAATTTTCGACTTTTTACGCAGAAAATTGAAAAAGCGCAGCCAAAACCAGTTTTTCAGCGAAGATCTCAGACAAAAAAAGGGCGGTTCCAGACACGAAAAAGGCGGTTTCAGACAAGGACCAGAAATGTTAAAAAACTGGATCATGTATTTCAACAATTTTATTAAGCATTTTATCGGAATTTAGGGTGATTTTTGGTAGAACCAGAATTAACTATTGCATATGATAAACTTATGTATTTACCTTTACCTCAATGAAGTAAACAACGTTGTTGGTTTCAGATTCAAGTCTTCAATACTTGGTTTAAAGTGATAATTGCAATCATCATCAACTGGTTCGGCGACAGATAAAATAAGTTCGCCACACAATCTTAACGTATGCAGATGCTAGTTAACGGCACCTTGTAATCGTAGGTCATAACAAACAAGGCGGGCACATAGTGATGCCTGCTAAGGGGATAACTTTTCCTGCCTTGTTTTCATACATCCTTCATAGCAATTTACAATTGAACTTGTAGCATGGGAACTATTATTTTTCCAGCACCTTCAGTACGTCGTGCTAAAACTTACAATGCGATAGTCTTTTATATTTGCCTGGCATGTATATTTTTGTTCCTGTCATCGGCTTATACCAAGATCGTCGAACACGAACGTTTTGTACATGGCCTATCAAAAGTTTTATCCATTGGTTTATTAGCACCGATTGTCGGCTGGCTGGTTCCTCTAATGGAAATCCTCATTGGAATCCTGCTTATCATTCCTAAAACACAGAAGCTCGGCCTTTATGCTTTCACAAGTCTTATGATCGTCTTTACATTTTATATTGGGGGAATGATGATATGGGCGGATAAGCTCCCGTGCCACTGCAATTTGTTCATTGAAAAACTTAGCTGGGGGCAGCACCTGTTATTCAACCTCGCCTGTATTATCCTTGCGATAATAGCAGTGCGACTCAGCAAATCAAAAAATCATTAAACACTTTTTTTTATGAAAACAAAAACAAAATTCGCTGTAAGCCTGATGGTAGGTGTTATGGCAATTATTTTTAGCGCCTTTACAAGCGGCCCTGAAAACGAGATGACTGTTAACCGCAATGCAAAGGGCGAAATTGTAAGCGTTACCAACACGTATTTCCGCATTGCAACATTTGCAAGTACCGCTACAGACACTAACCCTTCACATTATGTGTTCTCAAACACAAATGATGCAAACTGCGTTTCAAACAATAATATTTGCAAGTCGCGATGGACAACTACCAGTAACCCAACCAATGGTCAAACCCCAAGTGATGCTGGCTCACCGAGTTTTTCTTCAAATCTTTCGGATCTGGGCACATATAATGGCCAATAATACTTAAATAACGAAACGTGAGGCTCATGGCCTCACGTTTCGTTTATTTTACCTTGTGTCCAAAGCACGCTTTATCTCCTTAATAAGGGCCAGCTGGTTCTGTTCACCCACAGGCCTTGGTGGCGTTGAAGAAAATACTTTGCCGCCCTTATCAATCAACAACAGAAACGGATAAGCACCAAGCGGCACGTATTTTTTTATGAAAGGATTATTACCTGCGGTTCCACCGGTGTAAAGATATACAGTGGTCGGTGTAGTATAATGCGTATAATATATTCCTGTGGGTTTACTGGAAATACTTCTCAGCCATTTGTTTTTATTCTTATCAATGGACATGGAAACAAAAACCACATCGTTACGACCCTTGAAAGCTTCTTCTACCTTCGGTAAACCTTTGGCAACGTTAATGCATCCACCGCATCCCGAAAACCAAAAGTCAACCAAAACCACCTTACCCTTAAAATCAGCAAGATGGACGGTCCTGCCCTTCGCATCCTTAAAGTCGTAATCGGTAATAGGCTGTCCCTGAGCAAAAACTGCTTTAAGCTCCTCGGCCATTTCTATGAAGTTGGGTGTCTTCATAACTGATAATGCATTTGCCAAATACTCGGGCTGAAGGCGATTTAGGGAGTTAACGTCGTAGAGCCACCATGCCAAGAGTTTATCCCGAAGTAAACCATCAAACTGCTCATTAATATCATTACATAGATTATGGTCAAAATGGGTACTCGGACTATCTAATAGCAATTTGTATTTCGCCTCGAACCGTAATTTATTGTATAAATAGTCGACGTATTTGGGTGAAAGCGCGGCCCTGTCAGCATGATCAATGTAATCAGGCCGACCCTTTAGTTCGTCAAACACCACTGCAAAATCAGGAGGTATTTTTCCTTGGGTCGCAAAAAGAGGCAGGCAAGAGTATAGCAAGTTATATACAGCGAACCGATTGTCGCTGATGATATCACCACGAACAATATTATAGGACGTTGATGACAATTCCAGTTTATTTAGCGACAAGACATTGAGCTTTACATTCAGAAGGGAGTCCTTGCGGGCAAGCCAGTGCTTAACATTATGGTGCAAAGCGTCGGTTGGGTCACTCATCAGTTCTTTCCTGTCTTTGTCGGCTTGTTCCACCTGGTATTGCGTCTGAAAAAGCGCAGCCCCTTTACCAGTAAAGGTTCTTGAAGAAGTAGCGAAAGCGATATGGACACTATCCCCGGCTTCAATCAGGTATTTGTCGATATCGCCACAACTGTTTAGAAGCCCAAATGTTGTATCTCTTTTATCGGAAATGTATAATGAGATATGGAACGGTGAATTTACGGTTATAATTTTAAATTTAAACTCGCCGTCCTTATTCACTATTGTCTTTAAAGTTCCCGGTGAAAATTGTTCCGGGTGCATCGTTCCATAAGAAAAAAAGGGACCTTGTAAAACCAGTAGAATCGAATCATGTTTTACTTTTTTATCAACCTTACCAGTGATGTAAGTAATGCGCTGGGTATTGGCCGTGCCGGCAATTTCTTGTGCAAGCAGAAGATCAGTGCTGCTACTGAGCAGCATTAGTAAAAGTATGTTTTTTAGTAGTTTCATTGCTTTAAATATTTAATTATTAACGACAGCCAGTCGTGGTCATAAATTTATTATTTACCCTGTGGCTAATTAATCCCGTGGATTTTGTTGCAGGCCACCTAACGTGGTTTCAATAGGGTCGAGCGGTAAAACATAGCGCGGGGAGTTTGGCACCAGCGTATAAGTCTGGCCGTTTACTGTTCGCTGAAGTGTTATGTGGAAACGGAAATCTTTATTTAGCCTGCGCAGGTCCTGCCAACGAAGGTTTCGAAAGCAAAGTTCCTTCCGCCTTTCTTTAACAATTAGTGACAGAGCAGCTTCGGCATTAGGTGCCGTCAGGTCAGTAAATGTTCCTGTTCTATACCTGTTTCTCAATAACGTGTTCAAATCACTCATTGCGACACCACTATTTCCTGCACGAGCGTAGCATTCGGCCCTGATAAGGTACATTTCATCAGTTGCTATTCCTCCGAACACAGCTGAAAAAGCACTTCCTCCATAACTGGCCTTCATCGTTAAAACCCCGGAAAGTATCCTAAAAAAGATATCCCGCCTTAAATCGTTGGTACTGTAGGACTGATATAAACCGGGATCAACTTCAAGCATTCCGGGTGTCGCACTTGTATAACTGGCTAAGTTCGCATGAAAGACCACTTCTTTGTTAAACCTCGCTATGGGGCTTGAAACTGTTAATGAGAGTTCGTTATAATCCATCAAAGCACTTTTTAATTGCAGGCAGGAGTCGGCATATAGTAAGGCTTTGGGGTAATTTTCTTGTGAAAGGTAGACTCTGGCTAATAAGCCGAATGCGGCCGGTTTTGAAGGACGGGTCGGAAATAAGGGTGTAACGGGCAAAAGTGGAAGTGCTTGTAACAAATCATTTATCGGTTTGTCGTAGGTCTGCTGCAAAGAAGACCTGGCTAAACTTATGTTGACATTCGAGGATATCCGCAAAGGCAATCCTAAGTCTGTACTTGCCGTAGCTACATCATATGGCTTGCAATAAATTTGTGATAAATTATAGAAGTCGAGGCTTCGAAAAAACAAAGCAGAGCCTTTTACATTATTAAAAGCTTCCGCATTTGTTGCGTCGCCCTGTAAATTTAAGAGCCCATCTAAAACAACATTCGTTTGCAATATTCGTAAATACGCTGATCTCCAGTCATTAGATGACTGCCCACCATAAAATTCAGGTGTTGGCGCCCAAAGATAGGCGCTTTTTTCCTGGATAAAACCAAGGGAATTGTAAGTAGCATCGTTTACATAGTAGTCACCATCACCCACCATACTTATGGTAGGCAAATAATCACTCATCAAATTTATGTTGTCCAACAGTGCCTGGTAATCCGCGACCTTTTCCGGTACGACGAGTGATTTATCCGGTTTGGCGTCCAGCCATTCCTTTTTACATGCACTATTTAATGTCAGTGCAGCCAATAATATATACAGAGCGCTAATTTTTATTTTTTTCATATCATTACCTTTCGTTAGTAACTTGCTGTACCATACAGCAAAGTGGTTTGAAAAACGCCACTACAGGCATTATCACATTAGAAACTTCCCTTTAAACCAAAAGCTATTGAGCGCGGGGTTGGCATTATACCGCTTATCCCGAAGCCCGGTACGGCATCCGGATCAAGCCCTGCCTTGTTCGCTTTCCACAGCATAGCAACATTATTGGCATAGGCGTAAATCTGTAAGTTGCTGAATGGGATCTTTCGATAAACAGACCTGTTGAAGTCGTAACTCAGGCTTATATCCTGTAAGCGTACGTGACTGGCATTGTGAAAATTCGCAGTGCTATATTGGTAAAACTGGTCGCGTTCTAAATTGAAAGGATACACAATTGAAGGAACAGTGGTGCGCTGTTCATCACCGGGCTTTTGCCAGCGACGATTGTAATCTTCATGAACCCGTAAGAAAGCGTTCCCGTTTGACCCCATTCCACTATAGAATATTGTAGGAGCCGTAAAATAGTATCCAAACTTATAGTTCATCTGTACCGATAAGCTAAAGCCCTTGTAAGTAAAGCGATTATTCAGACCGCCGAAATAAGTTGGTCGGGCCGGACCGATATATTCTAAATCATTTATGGGTGTGGCCGAGGTAATTGTTGCGTAATCCTGGCTTGGTGCGCCGTTTACAAAGCCGATTGGATTGCCAGTGGATGGGTCAAGGCCTCCCCATTTAAATGCATATAAACCGAATACCGGTTTGCCAATATTTGGCACGGCTGACCCGCTGCTTACGACCAGTTGATTGCCGAGTGGTGCAACATCATAGTGGGTTACCTTATCTGTAGCATGGCTGACAAGTAACGTAGTGTTCCATTTAAAAGAGCCGTTTAAGTTCCGGGTATTGATAACAAGATCAAAACCTTTGCCTATCATATTTGAATAATTGCCCTGCATTGTCGTAATGCCACTGTTTGCGGGAAAGCTTTTGAAGCCTAAGAGATCTGTTCCTTTTTTAATGAAATAGTCCACGTTTCCTGTGATGGCACCGCCTTTGGTACCGAAATCAATCGCGAAGTTTGCTATACCTGTTTTTTCCCATCGTAAGTCGGGATTGCCGATATTGGAAATCACGGCATAATTTAAATTCGTATAACGTGCATTACTCAAATATTGAAAAGTTGTTACCCCTGTTATAGATTGTATGAGGTTCCCGTTATAACCATAGCTCGCCCTCAACGCCAGGTCCGGCAGCCAATCCACCTTATAAAAATTTTCTTTACTTATATCCCATTTGGCTCCTGTAGACCATAATGGCACGTTCTTCTGATTAGTTGTTACTCCAAAGTAATTTGACCCATCAATTCTTGCGCTTCCCGTTACCGTGTAACGGTCTTTATAAGTATAAGCTGCGTTTGCAAATGAGGAACGTAAGCGTACAATTGTAGAATTGATATTTAAACCGCTGCTTATTGTATTGTTGCCGGAGGGGTTAGTGTTAAACGCCGTTATCGGATCTATATTGGTAAAGGTGGCAAGGTTATCATCGTACCCATAAAGAACCGAGCTGTTATAATCACCCGTTGTTTGTGAAAGCTCGTAACCCGCCAAAGCCGCAACGCTATGATCCCCCCAAGCATAGTTGTAATTCAACGTCCCGCGCGCATTATTCGATATCGTGTTATTATTGGATAAATTTAGAATACCACCCAATGGTACGTTATACCCTGTTACTCTGTCATCACTGACAATAGAGAATTGATTAATGTAATCGCGTGCATACCATGTTTCCTGGTTTTGATACAACCTGTTCTGCCTGTTACTGCGCTGGTATTGGTATTTTAGTTCCCCGCTTAATCCTTTTATAAAAGTGTATTTCAATCCGGCATTCAGACGTATGTCCATAAGCTTACCGGCATTATCAGATGCACCAAGTTCATTCAATGGCGTATATGACCAGTCCAAAAAGCCTTTTGAAAGTTGCTCTTGTATAAATGATCCATTGTATTGATAAGGGATTGCCAGGGGATTTCCATTGGCATCAGCAAATTGTGTATAGGGAAAAATGCGGTCCCGGATAGCCGTTAGCGTATTATCGGATTGCGAGTTCGCCTGTACCGCGTTTACACCGGCCGTCAGTTCGAGGTTCTTCAGTAAGAAGAAGGTGTTTTGAGAATTGATGGTTATCCTCTTATTAGTATTTTCCTTTGTGCTTGCCAAATTATGGTCATATCCCGCCGAGAAATAATACCTTGCTTTGCCGGAACCTCCCGACAAATTAAGGGCGTACTGCTGATTAACCGCTTTTTGGTAAAAGTATTTACTTAGCTGGTCATTGACATTATAGCTGCGTAAAGTGTTCAATTGATTGTTCAGGTCGCTACTATTAGCAGCCAATATTTGTACGGCTGGTGAGATGACCGGGCCAGTAGCCGTATTGGTTAAACTGGAATTATAATAGCCATTATCAAATAAGAATCGCTCTAACTCAATGTATGCTGCTGCATCTAATTGGTTGGGATTATAATTGAGATCTGGCTTATTAAAAACAGCCAGGTTTGCGTTAAATCCAACTTTCAAAGGCTGATTCAATTTTCCTTTGCTGGTAGTAATTACGATAACGCCATTACCCGCCCGCACACCCCAAATACTTGCAGCGCCCGCATCTTTCAAAATTGTTACGCTCTCGACGTCATTGGGATTAATGTTATTGATATCTCCGCTATAAGGGAAATTGTCAACTACAATTAAGGGCTGGTCATTTGCAAATATGGTGCTGCGGCCACGGATATTGATATCCAACCCATTTTGGGAGGCTGAGGTGTTGGCGTTAAACACCAATCCGCTTGTTATGCCGTTTAATTTAGATAGTACGTCGGTAGAAACCCTGGTGTCATATTGTGCCTTTATAGGCTGGGCGAAAGAACCTGTTAACCGCTCTTTAGGAATTTCCTGGTAACCTGTAGAAACTACAGCCACTTCATTTAAGGCGTTATTTACCAGTCGTAATACGATATTTTGGTAGGATAACCCTTCCGTAACCGTAAAGATATAAGGGGTATATCCAACAAATGTTACGGTAATCTCGTCGCCAGGTTCCGCATTAAAGCTGAACTCCCCGTCAGCGTTTGAGGTATAATTTGCTTCATTACCTTTAATATGAATGCTTGCTCCCGGAAGAGGGTTTCCAATAGTGTCGGTGACTTTACCATTTACTTTTTGAGGAATATTCAGGAAGCTTTTTATCTTTTGGGTTAAGCTTTTGCCCCTTGGCTTTACAATGATGGTATTGTCCACCACTTCGTAGGTCAACTGCTGGCCGGAAAAGCATTGGTCCAAAGCATCAGTTAGAGATACATTCTTTATTTGAATAGTAATGGAATTTACATTCTTTAAAAGTTCATTCTTATAAAAAAAGCTATAACCACTTTGCTTCTCAATTAGCCGAAAAACCTTAGCCAGTGGCGCATTTTTTTCGTGCAGGGTGATGGTTTGCGCAATGACGGAAGCAGACACATTAAAACAGGCCAGAAAGATAAGAAGTACAATTAGCTTCATAGTCAAGAGTGTTTTAATAAGCCGCCCCCTGTGGGAGAGCGTAAAAATTTGCATACTTTTGTTTTAGTTAGGGTTAATAGTTAAATCGTTAGAAGGATTTTATCTGGTTTCCCAGAGTTGCCCAACTTTAGGCCGGTGAGTGTTGGAAGCACTCTCCGGCCATTTTTATGTGGGTGTATAAATGTGATTTGTCTCTTCATAGACCTTATAAATCTGTAGTTCAAAACTGCATACGGCCTTATATTGGTAATACGCATCTGTGAAAAAAAACATACAGCCTACAGAAGGGTCTGTGAATAAGATTTTTAATTATCGGTATTCAATTTTGAACGTCAATGAGCCGATGGTTTCAAGCACACCGGAAGCATTAGTAGATGTTACTAAGGAATCCTGCGACACTACATACTTTACTGTTGGTGGAATTGGTTCAGATTGTACCGTTAAGTTCACTGTGAGTCGTGACCTGAAAGCAACCGAGCATTGTGCGCCGTAGTATTTTGCGGCATGGTCATTAATGTTAGTAACGAAAGTGCTTTGGGCTGAAGTCAATGAAAAATTGTCTTTGATCCAATCCTTAAAATCGGCTTCTACTAAATCCGCCTGAGCATTAAGTAGGCTCGTAGATAAGGCATATAATTCAGTTGTTTTGGCGGTTACCCCAGCCGGGGTGAATGGTTGTAATGGCATAGTTCTGATTTTTAAATTTGTATTCTAATTTTTGAAACTTGGGTAAATGGCATAGCATGGGCATGCCACGGTTCTGTAGCTAAATTTTATAGATAAAATGTGGTGAATTGCGAATGAGAAAAGTTATTTTACTAAACTTCGGACATCTTTCGCAGGTGTTTTATGTTGGAGTTCAGAGAGGTTTCATTCCGTGTTAGAGTTAATAGTATTTTGTTAGAAGGATTTATTTTTGCTCCTATTTAAGAGCCCCAGTGCCGGGCCGGAACTATTGGAAGTAATCCCAGCCCTTATTGGGCATTAACTAAACTTGATCTTTTATTTGAGCATAGGCAAATTGGTTATGGTTTTACAATCAGTTTATGATCTTCAATGCTGGCATGTATACCACTTGATGCCAGAATTTTTAAAAGGCTCGATAGATTAGATTTGCGTGAAATACCACCCGTAAACAATTCATGGGTTACCTCGCCTTGGTAAACTACTTCGACATTGTACCACCTGCTGATGGTACGCATCATAGTTGGGATATCTGTGTTTTTAAAATAAGTGCGGCCATTTTTCCAGGCTATGGCAGCATCCGTGTCAGCTTGCTGTACTTTTATATCCTGCTGCACTACAGCTTGCTGTCCCGGTTTAATAATCTTAAAGTTTTTACCATTGATGACTTTTACAGAGCCTTCCAATAATGTCGTACTCGTACCTGCTTCTTTAGAGTATGCCATGATATTGAAATGCGTTCCCAATACTTCCACGGTCTGCTTTGTTGTTTTTACCCGAAAGGGCTGCGCTTTATTATGGGTAACTTCAAAGTAGGCCTCACCTGTTAGTTCGACATCTCGCTCCTTAAGTGAGCTGAAAGAAGTCGGGTACTTTAAAGAGGAAGCGGCATTCAGCCAAACCTTGGTTCCGTCAGGAAGTACTACCTGGTATTCGCCACCCTTAGGCGTTTCAATGGTATTGTACTGAAGTGCTAATGATTTACCTGTATTAGTATATATTACCTGTCCATCTGCTGTTTTGGAAATTGTAGTACCCGATTGTTGTGCTATGGAGCCATCCTTTGTGCTATTCAAATCAACCTTACTGCCATCACTAAGTATAAGAGTGGCAACACTACCGCCCGGAGCGATGTCATTTCGATTTTTTACAACTACTACATTTTGCTGCTTTTTTGACCGCATCACCAACATGATCCCAACAAAGGACAGCCCCAATAGTATCATTGCCGCAATTGATATTGCAGGAAGTAATCTTCTAATTCGGCTTACAGGCCTTGTTCTTTCAAAGATTTTATTTTGCAGGCTGGAATCAATATCACGGATAAGGCCCTCTTGATTGTCAATCGTATTTTCTTTAGATATTTCCCGGCTTATCAGTTCCATTAAGATACCATTATCTTGAGATATATTAAAATGGCCAAGTAACTCATTTAGCTCTTCTTCAGATATCTGATTTGCCAGGTACTTATCAAATAGGCCCCTGATGTGCTCGTTTCTTTCCAACGTTCTTTTTTATTGGTAATACGCAGCGCGTGAAAAAAACATACAGCCAAAAAATGTTTTTTACCACGAAAATTGTCTCAGTTTAAAAGCCCAAAATTCCTTACAGATAAAAATGTGTGGAAAATCCGTAACATAAAAATTTTGTAATGAAGTAAATTTGTAACCCTCCAAAAACAATAACAACATTGAGTATTAACCTAATCCATCCAAAGAATGCCTGTATTTACAAAGATGTCCTTAAAATACACCTACAAGTGGCCGGAAAGCGGAGCAACTGAAATAACCTCGTCAGATGATGATGATATGATCGACATAAAAAACGGATACCATGTACTTAATTTTATCAACGTTTTCTTCGCTCAAAAAGGCCTGACAAGTATAGATACATTTTACAAGCTTGAGTATATGCTAAATGAAAGGATGCCTGTTACGATGGAGACACGTAAAGAAATGACAACTTGGGTTCTCACAGTATGGAACCGCATATTTTATACTTAATTAAGAGATGTATATATTGTACTTCATTTGGATAGACATACCTTTCCATCAGCACATTTTTAATTTTGTTTTTGGGGAGAAATTTTGCCTGCCTTAGGGCAGGCTTTTTTTATATGGTATACTCCTGATTTAGTCAAGCCAGTTATTTAAATTTTTACAATTACAATATTACTGATAAGTATTTATGGGAGATTTACATATCCGTAGAGTAAAAGCTTCTTCGAGGGGCTTTTATCTTATAGACTCTCACAAATAACTGATGCGAT
The DNA here is from genome assembly GCF_007097145.1 of Flavobacterium zepuense. Classification (GTDB taxonomy): domain Bacteria; phylum Bacteroidota; class Bacteroidia; order Flavobacteriales; family Flavobacteriaceae; genus Flavobacterium; species Flavobacterium zepuense. The sequence goes on from NZ_VJVZ01000019.1 coordinate 41,901, forward strand.
GAATGTAACAGCTATACCCGAACGCCTGGAGAAGTATTCTTTTAGGAACAGGTTGGCGCGGTGCATATGGTTGTTGATGGTACCTGGTGTGATGTTTAGTATCCGTCCCGCTTCCTCATAGCTTTTGTCTTCGAGCTTGCATAAGGTAAACACCTTTTGCTGTTGTGGTGGTAATAAGCTGAGCGCTTTGTTTAACTCTTCAAGGTTCTCTTTCCTGAAAATATGTTTCTCAATATGGTCGTATGAAGTTATGGTTGCAGCGATCAGATGTTCCTGCAACTTTTTATCCCGGCTAACCTTGCGGAAAAGATCATAAGCCATATTCTGGGCAACTTTATAAAGAAAGGCATTGAGGGGTTGTGTGGTATCGATCCTTGTACGCTGTTCCCATACTTTAAGGAAAAGGTTTTGCAGGAGTTCTTCGGCAAGTTCCCGGGACTTAAGTAGCCGCAGTGCATTGGCGATCATCTTCGCTTTATAGAGGTGGTAGATTTCCTCGAAGGCCGCATGGTCACCATCCCTTAATCTTACGATCAGGTCCAGTTCATCATGCAGGGGTACCAATTTCATCCGGTCAATAAGTCAATAGTATTAAGCGATTGTTAAATATAGTAAATAAAAAAAATAAAGAGGCATAAACGATAGTGTTATGCCTCTTTATCTTGGTTTTTCAATGGATGCGAGGGCTACTCATAGGTTATAGTCAACAACAGCTCCCCAACAACCTCATTTACTGCCCCGGCACTGTAGGTACCCCTAAGGCATTTTTGAAACCTGAAGAACTTACTTCCTTCGCCGCCATCACCGCCATCTTCAGCATCAAGCTTAACGGTGTGCCGCTTTCGCAGGCTATCTGAAGTTACAATAGCTAATTCGTTAAGAAACGTGCCGTTAAGGGCATTTACGTAGGTGCCTTGCGCACTTGTTAGATTAAAGTTGTCGTCAACCCAATCCTTGAAGTTGGAAAGGACTAAATCTGCCTGGGCATTTAATTGTGTCTGGTTCAGGGCGTAAAGTTCTGCGACTTTTGCAGCTACGCCATCGGGAGTGAAAGGTGCTTTTGCCATAAGTGTAAATGTTGATGTAAAACAATAATACTTAAATAGCCATACGGAGTCAAGCGACACTTTATTAATTGACAGTTTAATTATAATTGCTTTTAATGATAGTGTTAAATTCGTGCGTATCGATTTAACGAAGCGAAAAGTGTAGTGATTTGGAAATAAAATATAAAGACGGATATTTCAGGTTGGTTCTTGGAGCAATGGCAGCCCATATCATTGTCATGTACAATATCGATAAAGGCTTTTTTGAGGCGCTTTTTACTATTTCCTATTTGAGGGGCTTTATTGGAAGCTGGATCATTGCAATGCTACTCATACAATATGTGTACTACGTGACTGTCCGCCTTGACAGAAAATATGATTGGCATAACAATACACTACTTCGCCTTCTATGGCAATTGCTTGTAGCATTTGGGGCTCCCTCAATACTGGCCTTCCTTTTAGCTGCCTTTTTCTTTTGGGTGTTTGACCGAAATATTTTCCAGACAAGCTATCTCAGCCAGGATTACACTTTGGTTGTACTGATGATATTGGTGATCAATATTTATTATTTTGGCCTGCACTCATTCCTTTTACACCGGCTGGTAACCCGGAATGTTAACCGTGCTACAGAAAGCCCCTCCCGTGAAATACTTATCGTCGATACGCCCACGCGTTCTATCCCGGTTAAGATTGACACGGCAGCCTATTTTTTCATTTTGGGCGGCGCTGTATTCATGCGAACTTTCGAGATGTCATCCCTTAGCCAAAGCTACCAGATCGGCATCCCGCTAAAGAACCTTGAAGAATTACTGAATAAGAGAATGTTCTTCCGCATCAACCGCAGGATGATCGTAAATTTTAATACGTGTGACTCGTACAAACAGGGTAAAAACAAAACCCTTGAGCTTGTCTTATCCCCTGTACTATACGAAGCCGGTGCTAAAGTGCCATCGGAACATGAGCGGCTGTCCATCGTGAGTGAGGACAGGGTAGCTGCCTTTAGGTTGTGGATGGACCGCTAAGCGGAAGTATCATTAAGGAGGCACGCCACTGGATTTTTGGATTTTTCTTTCGCTCGACGGCGTAAAAGGGCCTGGTGCCTATCACGACAATTTCAGCACACAATACAGTATCAGGCTTTGCCCTTGTGTAAGCAGTAAAAAACGTTTCTTCTCCTGATGACAGGGTATAATGTTTTTGCGGAATGCCGCCCCACCAATCATCCTTTTCAGGTGTAACGCCCGGTAGATAGGTACGTTTTTTAAAATTAACGGGATGGATAACAGGCTCCACTACCACCGGTATATTTTCTGGCTGTGTAACTTCGCTGATCCTTACCTGTATATCTTCCAGCCACAAACTGTCGGTGGTTCCTTTTGACAAGGTTATTTTAATGGTTAAGTGGTCTTCAGTTCCATCTTTTACAGGCAGTCGCTGTGCTTCAGCTTTAATGGTGAGGTTGATTATAAGCCAGCCAACAAAGAGCTTGTACATGAAAAAATTAAAGACGACGACTGCCGCTGCATACTTGATCGCCCTTTCATACCAGGAAGGGCCATAAAACCCTGCAATAAGAGCCAGTATAATACTAATTGCCGCAATTAAGATCAACGTGAGTTCAATGTTCTTTTTCATAGTAGCTATTATTAAATCTGCGGATCGGATTTGGCGCTCATAGCTTTCTTAAATAATTTGAAACCGGTAACTAAATAGTGCTCTCCATCTGGCCAAAGTGTTTGCCCTTTGACCAACCATGAGAACCCGAAAGCTTCAACGGCCAGTGTTTCAAATGCATAAACTATCGGAAATGGACGCAGGTCTAATTCAATGAAATTCTTAAGGATAAAGTATATCCCTAAAATAACAAGAGAGGCTATAATCGTCCAGCCGCAAATTTTAAAGATGCGGTTACGCCGGGCTTTCTGTGTGGGTTTCCCCACAGCCTTTATAGCCGGTTCGCCGGGCGCGCCCTTGGTAAAATAGACAAGTGACATTATAGCGAGGCTAAAAAGGAACGTGGCAGCAAAGGCAAAGTGCCATCCTGTCCCGGCCAGTGTCTTAAATACACCGCCAAATTTGGTATGAACAGTAAAGTCACAGGCATCGCAGCCCATTTTCGTGGGTACGAATGCCACACCCATCCCACAAATACCGGCAATAAAAGTAAGTAACCATTCTTTAAAGCTATAGCCGTAGTAAGTGATCAGGAAAGCCCCGATGATGCAAAGCATCACTACCAGAATATCACCCCGGTCTGTAAAGTAATAATCGCTGATAGAGGGCTCAAAGCCCCTGTATTCAGATGACCTTGAAGGAAGCACGGCAAGTACGATCGGCAGCAGCATACCCCCGAATCCTATCAGGTTACGAAGGGTAAGGTAGGATAACACCAGCTCGTTACCTGCCTCTTTCTCCTTATCGGTCTTTACCGCCGGGTCATTAATGTGAAGGTTAGGTTCCATTTGATAAAACTATTATAGGTTAATGATGATGATTCTCGGAAGTAGTTCTAACTGCAAACTATCCTTCTTCTTCAGCCGGTGACAAAAGACTTATAATATCTGATACATTCTGCGGTATAGCAGTGTAATTACCTGCGAAAATTGAACCGGCAAGTACGACCAGCTTTGCGGTTATGTTGATGACGGTCTGGACGGTTTTGATCGTTTTGATGGCCTTATTTATAGTATCCGTGGCATCTTCCAGTTTTTTAAGTGAATCCTTGCCACTCTTCGCAATTTCAATAGCGGTAAGTTCATACAATGTTTTTCCGGCAATTAACAGATCCCTTGACTCATTACTAAGCGCCTGGACTTCTTCAAAACTAAGTTGTTGTATTTCGTCTTTTATACGTTTGTTGATGGCAAAAGCAGCCGCGCTAACGGTGTCTGCTAAACTTTTTAATTGGTATTGATCAGCCATTTTAATTCGATTTTGTGGTTAGTAATTTGATATTTTTATAGAATTGGTACACCTCGGCGGCATGCTTGTTAATGATGTCCTTAACATCCTGCGCCGTTAGTTTCCGGTCCTTAAGCAATGCTGCCGTTTTGGTATGTTCATCCTTTATGGCACTTAGGGCTTTGACCAGTTGCTCCATCTGTATCTTATACTTATCCAGTTTGATCTTTTCATCATTATAGCTACTGGTCAGTTCTGCTTTTTTAGATATATCTACTTTGGGGTTCTTTAAGATCACCTGGTATTTTACATCCACCAGCCCGTTGTCATTTTTAATGGCGGGCAGGACAGCCTTATTGATAATATCAATCAAGGTCTGAATACTTTTGGAAACGTCCGTGTCATAATCGATCATTACGTTACGGATCTTCTTCTCCCTATAGGCTCCCATCAATTTATTGGTAAAAACCGTGGCAATTTTAGTTGCCGCGTCGATCTTGTCATCACTGGTAATGCCGAGCTTGGCTTTTAATGTTGCATCAGCTTTAAGGTTAGCACCCACATCATCAAAATTATAGTTTACAAGATCCTTATCTGAAAGCTTCGCCAGTGCTTCAAAGTATGATGCGATACTTGTTGTATAGAAGGTGATGGCCTTGTCTGCCTCATTTGCCGTTGCGGGTTCATTTGGGACGGTTAACGGAGTAGGTAGGCTCAGGCTGTTGGTGGTCATATCCCCATTTAAGGCAAAGGCATTCTGCCCAAGAGAATAATCGTAGTAACTACTGGTAAAGGTATATCCTATATCATCATAGGCTTTGATCGTTTTTACAGCAGTAGTGGAGAAGCTGCTTACATGTTCCAGATTAGCGCACCCTTGCAGGATCAGGGAGGCCACCAGAAAAATGGATAAGGTTATGTTTTTCATGATATATAAGGTTATTAGTTTAAAAAGCTTTGCATAATAACCAGATTAGAACAATCTGAAAATGCACCGGATTCATCAAGATTAAAGGACGAAAAGCTCTCCGGCGCAAAAGACCAGTATATGAACTACGTGTTCTAGTAAGGTAGGATAAATATAGGATTATTAAAGTTAATCTTCTAATTAACAAATAGTTATTTTTAAAAAATACCCATTAATGGGTATTTTCTCTTTTTAAGCTTCACGGGTTTATTACATCAACCGAATTACGAAAAGTTGCCGACTGGCAGTTACTCCCATCTAATTATTTGGTGCTTTTTGTATGATCTAAGGTACAGCGCCCGTATCTATAAGTGGACAGGTAAAATAATGCCCTGATTGAATGATACCTGCAAGGATTTTAATTAGCCGACAACACCAAAATGGATGCTGGGTTCCTCCGTAAAATGGCTGAATTCCCCCTGACAAGAATTGAATCCCCTGAACTCCCAACGATAAAAACCGCGTTTTCAACGACTTTAAGGCGGTTTATGCTTTTGTTATTTTCAGTGGGCTTAATATTTCTTATGGAAATTTTAAAATGCACTATTTATGGAAACTACCAACACATCACCTGCTATGGTTTTATCCGATATACGCCAATATCCCTTAGAAGCCCTTGACCTGATGATCGCAGTAACATTGAACCCGGCAAAATCAAATATTGCTGCTATTACCACCGAGCAGGCCGAAGCCCTTTGCAACGAACTGGATAAAGAAAAGAACAGGCTCCAGCTACTTATTAAAACCCAGGTCTTCAGCATGGCTAAACGTAACGAAGTCGAGCTGCTGGTCAAACGGTACCACGGGGAACTGGATAGCCTTTTGGACCAGAGCCTGCAACACCGAAAAAGCATCCCACCCAAAAATGCACACGTTCGGAGCATCTATAACACACTTACTGATTGCCTTGACAGCCTGCTCTTGTTTATTGAAAACAGGTTTGCAAACTATCTCGGGATGGACGAGCGGGTACCGGCGACCTATTTATCAACTGCAATTAAAGATGTCCGCAAGGCCTTATATGTACTAAAAGGGAAAATCAATGTGCGGCCCGTGCTGCAACCCGTTGCCGGTGTGGTACTCAGGAGCCTGGATAATTTCAGCGCCCAGCCCAAGAGGCTGTATGAGCCAACATTTAGGAAGGTCATTTACCACAGGGAGCTTGTAAGGGAATTGCTTAAACTCAATTGGGATGCAAATACCGATGCCCTGGCGCATGAACTTTGCGAACTACTGATCTGCATGAACTTTAACAGTAAGGCATTTATCAAGTTCCTTATTGAAACAATGGAGCGAAAAGTGAGCGAATGTGAAAATACCGTCGATAAGATAGATACATTGCTCTTTTGGCATAAGGCCTTTAACCAGCTACATCCCAAACCTGGCCTGAAATACAACCCCAATTACCATGACCTGGAAACCGTAATAAGCAACTGGTTCATACAGGAAATCAGGTATTTTGAGAAAAAACTTCAATGGTCTTCCGTAACTTTACAGGAACCTGAAGAAGATAAGAAGGCACCAAAGGACCGAAAGAAAGTATTGCAGAAAGTACTGGTTCAACTTTCTTCCGACCAGGCTGGCCTGATCTTCCGGGCAGCGGATGAACTTCGGATCATCGTAGCACGCTCACTAAGTGAGGTGTTCAGGTCTATTGCACCACACCTCTCCACGCCCTATAGTGAAACAGTGTCCTATGAGGGCATGCGGGTACAGTCGTATGTTGCGGAAGAGCGGGATAAAAAAATAGCTATTGAAACGCTGGAACGTATTATTGAAAGGATTAAGGAGTTTAACGTTAAATAAGACCAACTATGAAAACACTATCATTTATTTTACTATTCGCCACTATACTGCTTACCGGCTGTGATTCAAAAGAATTGTCCAAAGATGAAGCTTTGCAGCTTTTAAAGAAAGAGCTGGGCTATCCCAGAACCGTAGACCGCTCCATCTTTTGCCGGGATCAGGGTCATGCCAGGAAGGTGTTCGCTGCCGGACTTGAAAAAAGCGGGATGGTAACTATTAACGAGAACCTTACCGTACGGGATGTGATAGCAAAGAAGCCAATTATGAATTCACGGACAAGGCAAAACCTTACCTGTTACCGACACCTGAAGAAGACCGGAAAGACAAAATCCAGCGTGTAAAACTCGCTGACGAGGAGATTGTAAAGGTAACTTCCGTTGTTTCATACAGTGCCACCAAGACCGCAACTGTCAACTACACCACGCATTACACAAACCTGACGCCTTTTGCCGTCCTATCAACCAGGAAGCTTGACGCGCCTGCAAAAGAGAAATCAGCAACATTTGCCCTTTCTGATAAGAATGGCTGGATTTTGCAAAAGCGTACTGAGTAAAAATTGTAAAACTTTTAAAGATAACGCCATGAAAAACTTATCACTCCTTTTGCTATTGGCCATGAACCTGATCGCTTGTGCGTCCGATGAATTAACCAGGCGAGAGGCATTACATTTACTTAAAGAGCACTATCCAAAGAAAATCGAAGATACTATCTACTTGGAGAATAAATATGAAGGAGGGAGGCTGATGGATTTGGGATTTGAAAAGCAAGGCCTCATCTATCTTGACAGTATGCACAAGCCAGGCCGGAGGGGATATATCAGGTTTACTGAGAAAGCAGAGCCTTACCTGCTACAAAGCCCGGATGATTACATGGTCTATGGTATCATGCGTGTTGTCATCTTCGACCAGATCGTCAAGGAAATTACATCCATCTCACAGAATAGTGATCGGAATGCCGCGACGGTCTACTATACGACAAGGTATCAAAATCCGACCCCATTCACTCAGCTAAGGGATAGGGACTACAGTAAGGAGGAGCGCCACAATGCTGAATTTACCTATGAAGATAACCAATGGGTGCTGCGGGACATTAATAAATCGTAATACTTTACATACTTAACCAGGGTGTTAATAAAAGGGAGCTTTAAATGGGCTGAGAAAGCTTCAGAATGAATAAATTTACGATTGTTCTGCGCAGAGCATAATTTAACTTAATATATCAAATTATGATTAGAACACACCTTAAGCTGAATCTGGACGCGCAGCGTTTATCAGTATCTTATGATGTAATTCCCGTTGCCATGCATTTTTGCCTACTGTTGGGTATTTTGTGTTATGCAGCAGGGAAGAGAAAAAATTAGCCTGTACTTGTTATTGCCTCCTTACTGCCGTAGGGAGGTTTTTTTTGCAGGATCTAATCAAATGATGGCATAAAGACTATTAAGCAGGAATGCTATCCACAATTCCGAATTTTACTCAGGTTTGCAATGGATATATTAACCTATGTGTTTACCCCTAACCTGTAGTTTATCACCCAGAAAAGTAACTCATGTCCCTTTATGGGTAATAATAGGGTAATCAGGATAGGCATAAGAAGAAACCTCGCAGAATAAAATCCCTTTATGTGAAAGCTTTGCAAGGGGGTTTAAGTCAGACCCTTTCAATTCAATATAATTGTCCCATTCCATCTGTTTAGCTACCAGGAATAAATCATTATAGCCTTTTGTAAAGATCTTTGCGCTCAGAAGCACTCTTGTTAGGGAATAGAATTCATCCATGTGAAACTCATATAATTCCTTTAGTATCAGGTCTGCTATCATGGCACGCTCCATCTCCCAATCATTTACTATTAATGACAAAAGTAGCTAAATAGAGCTTTGGCAATTTAAAAATGGGGCATGAATTACCAAAGGCAAGGTTTTATTTTGGCATCTACATATTGAAACGGGGTACATTGTAAGGCACTTGCCTTACAATTATATCGTACAAAAGGGCGGACTAGTTTTTAGTCTGCCCTTTTGTATTTTAAAAACCAGCTTAAACCCCCTGATTTCACTCGGGTTACAAGGGTTACAAAAAGGTTACAACAAAAAGTTGTAATTGCCCCGCTTTCTCTTACGCCCTTACTTTGCTCTCAGAAATCAGTTAAACAACCCGCTCTTAATGAATGGGTTGATTGTGAAACGATAAAAAATGAGCGCATATGTTTACCAACATTTCTTGGGCAGAGTACCTAGGTGGTGCAGCCATAGTATCAGGGATTTATTACTGCTTTGTCGGGATCAGGTATTATACCGGTGACCTTAAAAACCTGCTCTCAGGCAAAGTCAAAAAACAGGTTCAACCAGTATTGCCTGCGGGCCATGCAATAACCACTGAACAAGAAAGAACCACGACCAGCCAATCGTATGAAAAGGCCGATGACGACGATGAATTTGCAGAGGTAGAGCACCTGATCGGCAGGCTTAATACTATTATCGCCGATGCCTCTAAAAGAAATGCTGATAAGCAGGAATTTAAAAAGTACCTGCACCTGGTACTGGCAGAATACCCCAATGTAAAAAAATCACCCTTACGCTCTTCGGTCAATGAACTGATCGTATCGGAGTGTGAAAAATATGGCGCTGTTACCCTTACAGAAAATGAGGTGGACCTATTGTGGGACGCAGATTAACAGCCCTATAGCGGAGTGCGCTTCCCTGTCCAGCCCGGTGCGAAAGGCGAAGGTGACAAGGATA
>NZ_VJVZ01000002.1 GCF_007097145.1 Flavobacterium zepuense
GCCCATTCAGGTTTAAGGTTAGTATTATTTCTCTTGTTTCAAAAGGAAGTAAACCAGTAAAGTTCCACGATAAATTGTTTGCGCTTTGAGCATCTGTAGCAGGAACAGATGTTACATAATCTATAACCGAATCTATGTAAACAAGGTTTAGATTACCATTAAGTACCTGGTTGCCTTTGTTCTTATAAATAATTTTATACTCGGCATCAAAGCCAGGCTGGGCCATACCTAAGGGAGCAATAACAACTTCAACATCTGGATGTACGCCATTAGCTGTAACACAAAAATTTTGTACCACTTCCAAATTATCAGCCGTAGCAAAATTTACTACTGCTGTAGCAGGTGTTACGGTAAAATAATCATTATCTATTATTGCGGCCACGTTTATAGCACCGCTTTGCGTGTAAAGGCTGTATTGGCCTAAAGCATTGGTAAAATTTGCACCGGTGTTAGTACCATCATCAGAAGTTACTTTTACGAAATCCGGTAAATAGTCCTGGTCGTCGCAGCCATCATTATCAAAATCAAAACTAACGGTACCCGTAATGGTATTAAAATTACCACCCGGTGTAAAGTTGCAGTACGAACTTATTATAAGGTTGGGTAAATTATAGTATCCCAAAAAATCAAGATAATACTCTACTTCGTCGCTATCTACACATGCAAATTGTAGTGCCGTATTAGCAACGCCGGGATAAATTGTCCCGAAACCGTTTTTAAGATTTATGTATTCTAAATTCACATTATTGTTTGCAGGCAATTCAAATGTTCCAGGAACATTACTAAGATCTAAGGTAGTAAGGTTATTGTGACTAACATCTAATAGATTAATTGATGGCAAATTTGACAACGTTATCTCTGTTAGAGCATTGTTATCCGCCTGTACCGTTTGCAATGCAGGTAAATTTTGTAAAGTAAGAGAGGTAATATCGTTATTATAACACCAAAAAACTTCGAGCGCAGAGATACCACTAAAGTCTAACTCAGAAAGATTGTTGTTAAAGCAATAGAAATTTTTTAGGTTAGTTAGGCCTGTAATATTTATACTTGTTAAGTTATTGTTGTTGCAATGAAGAGCTTCTAAAAAAGAAAGCATAGATAAATCCACACTTACAACCTGATTATAAGAAAAATTGAAAACTCTTAAATTTGTAAAATATTCTATTCCTGTAAGATCTGCAATGGTCCATGCGTCGCCAAGCGAAAGTTCATAAACCTCAAGTGCTTCGCTTAACTGAATTTCCCCATCATTGTTAGCATCAACAATCATAGGGTTACCGTTTACGTCAATCGCTGTGCTGTAAGTTAGAGGGTTAAGTAGCCTATCTTTAAAGGTTGGATCAGGTATATTAACTGTTTGGGCTTGTAATGTTCCGGCAACTAAAAGTGTTAAGTAAAGTAAGGTTTTTTTCATAATTGTTAATTAGATTATGTCTCTATAGTTAATGCATGGCCTTGCATTCGTTAAACATTTAAACATTAAAATCCCTAACTAAACTTTTGCGTTTTAACATTAAAGCATAAAAAAGCCGCACAATGTGCGGCTTTCCATTCAATTTTATAATCTTACTTTTTCATAATTTTTTCAACCTTAACACCTTTAGCAGTTGTTACTTTTAAGAAATACATTCCCGTAGCCCTTGTAGAAATATCTACAGTAGCTGTAACATCATTTATAATTGCAGTTTGCAGCAGCCTGCCCTGTACATCATACAATTCTATAGATTGCAGGTTACTATCTGCATCCAATTTAATGATGCCGCTCGTAGGGTTAGGGTATATTATAACTGAGTTATCAATTTCAAAATCGCCTGTGCTTAATACCCCAAACACAGTATTTGTCTCGTTAGTTTCAACAGGCAATTTGTAATCGTAAAATATCCTCGCCTGATTTGAAACCGACATTCCCGATTGCAGGCTTGTTTTAGTTTTAACTTTAAACAATATATTACCTCCCCCGTCTGCCGCTAAATTAACATTCCTCAATAAAAAAGTTATTGTGTTATTCGCCGTTGTTGCCGTTACTTCTTCAGAGCTATTTAACAGTTCGAGCGTATTAATATCAAAATAGTCAGGATTTAAGTCGTGTGTAATCACAACATTCTGAGCTGTCTCAGTGCCTGTATTTTTAAAGTTGACACCATAGTGTAAATAATTGCCAATTGCCGTAGCAGGCTGCGTATTACCTTCTACACACATAATATTATTAGGGTTTACCATAGCTGGCACCGTTTGATGGTACACAAAGTTGTTATCGCCCGGCAAAACATCGGTACTATTAACAGCTGCAAGCGCAGTAAAATTAATTACATCGCCAGTGTTTACCGGCGGATTATCGGTTGATCCGTTTACATCCAGGTAAATTACTATCTCCCTGTTCTCAAAAGGCTTTAGGTCGGTAAAATTCCATGAGTAAACAGATGGACCTGCATAATTTGCGGTAGGTGCTGTGTAAACACTACTAAACAATTGGGTATTCCAAGTACAGCTAACTGCACCCGAAACCTGTACTGAACCTTTATTTTTATACACGATTTTATAAACAGCACTACCCCCGGATGTTGCCGGTACAACAGGCACCATAACAACCTCTACATCGGCAGAATAGGTATTCGCTGTAACACAAAAGTTTTTTATATCTGTTGCACCCAAACCAGTGAATATGGAGGTAGCAGACACAGGTGTAGCGGTAAAAAAGTTATTTTCAAATTGTGGCGTTATAGCATAAACACCCTGAGGGGTATAAATATCATAGCTACCTGTTAAACTGGTAAATGTTGCGCACGATTGCACCCCATTAGTAGATACTATTTTAATAAAGCTTTGCGGGACATCATCAGTATCACAACCATCGTTATCACCATCAAAAATAATATTCCCGGTAATAGTGTTGTAACCTCCACCAGGGGTAAAACTGCAATACTGGTTAGCATTTACATCTGTAAGTCCGCTTGCAGCGAGAATTGTAGTAATTGCAGCTACCTCAAAATCGTCTATGCAAACAAATTCAAGGTCAGGATTATTACCCCATTCATTCACTCCATTGGTACCAGACGAATGAGCGGCACCATTTTTCAGTCCGATATAAGTAAGGTTATTGTCATTACATATTAACTCCGTTAGCATTGGGTTAGCAGAAAAATCCAACTCTATAATTTGATTATCAGCACATTCAACCGCTTCAAGGTAATTTAATCCTGCAACGTTTAATACTGTAAGCTGGTTCTCGTTGCATTCTAATTCATGAAGATTGTAAAAATATTCAACGCCTGCTAATGATGCAATGCCTTCATTCTCTACTTTAAGTTTAAATACCATTAGCGCCTCACTTTGCTGGATATTACCATCACCATTAACATCTATAATGATAGAATCGCCATCGTTATCCCTTGCAATATCATTATTAGTAGTAGCTGAAAGGAGGGCAGCCTTAAAAGCTGCATCAGGGATACTTATAACCTGTGCTCCCGCTAAAGCAGTAAACAATAAAAAGAAGCAAAACATGGTAGTTTTCATAGTAAATATCCTCCTGATTAAAAACTTCAAATCTATATAATTATATGGCATAAATGTTAAACGGATTAGAATTTGGCAGGTTTCACTTAGAATTCGTTATAACGATCGTAATAAATCCTGCAATCTTTCGCGCTTTCTCTGAGATATGGGCAGGTGGCTATTATCTGCCATTACTGCATAACCACCATCTTTTTTTATATACGACCTTAAATAGGCCAAATTTATGAGGTGAGACTGGTGTATACGCTCAAAACCCTGTTCTGAAAGCAGGTCTTCATACTCCTTAAGGGTCTTGGCTATAAGCACCGGCTTATTATCTTTAATATAAAATTTAGTATAATTATCCTGCGACTCTAAACGAATAATATCGCTAACTTCAAAAAGGTGTATCCCATCTGATGTTGAAAGGGCAATACGCTTAAACTTATCTACCTTTTTCCTAATATTTTCAAGCAAAAGGTCTATGTGTGCATAACTATCATTATTGGCCAGCACTTTGGTTATTTTCTCTACTACTTTACGCAAATCTTCCGGGTCTACAGGTTTTAGCAGATAGTCAAGTGCGCTAAAACGAAACGCTTTTACTGCATACTCTTCGTGCGCCGTTATAAACACCACATGACTTGTAAGTTTACCGTGCATTTGTGTCAGTTGCTCTAAAATATCAAACCCGGTACCATCACCTAATTGTATATCTAAAAAAACAACATCAGGCTTATATTCTGCTATTGCAATAATACCGGCTTTTACGCTATCTGCCTCTCCCAGTATCTTTATATTGGGGGCATACATTTCCAAAAGCCCCTTCATACCGGCCCTCAGGTTGCTGTCATCATCTATTAGTAAAGCTGTTATCATGTTAATTAGTAGCGTATTGTATTGGCAAATTTAGCACAATTCGGGTTCCCGTTACACGTCCTTGTGTATCTTTAATTTCTTTTATTTCTACCTGCGCTGTTTTAGATGTTACAGCCTGTATAACTTCCAGCCTTTTACGGGTAATTTCCAACGCCATGGATTTATGTACTGTAACCGACTTTTCCTTATTTTTCCGGGACTGGTCAATTCCAATTCCATCGTCAGTAACAGTACATACAAGTTTTTCGCCATCAAGCGAAAAATCAACGCTTATGGTACCATTTTCTTTTTTAGGGACTATGCCATGTATTATAGCATTTTCTACAAAAGGCTGCAATAACAACGGAGGTATACCCATATCATCTTCTATATTTGGATCCTTTGTAATACTAAACTCAAAAACACGGTTAAACCGGAGCTGCTCAAGTTCTAAATAGTTTTGAAGCCCTTCTATTTCGCGATCTATAGGTATAAGCGATTCTTTAGAATACTCAAGCGTAAGCCTCATTAGTTTACTAAATTTAGAGAGGTATTTTATAGCCGAATCGGTACCATTTTGAACAATAAAACTGGATATAGACCCCAGGCAGTTAAACACAAAATGCGGGTTCATTTGAAGGTGAAGAGCTTTTTGCTCGTATTCAGCAAGGTCGCGTTGCAATGTTAGTCTTTTTTTAAGCTGTAGCCTGCTGAAAAGAGAAAAAGTAATACCAAAAATCAACAAAACAAAAATCCCTAAAAAAAGCATTTGTTGTTTATGCCTTTTAGATTCTTCGGTATACAAAGCCTGTTTCTTTTCATCTTCAAGCTTTTGCAGGCTGGCTTTACGCTCAAACTCATAGTTGATTTCTTCCCTGATAAGGTTCTTAACATTTTCGCCGTTAACTATTTCATCCTTAACATCGGTATATTTTTTATAATGTTCTAAAGCCTCTGTGGTATTACCTATATTTTCATAATACTCACTCAATGCCTTTTCCGATTGTTCAACCTGCTTTAATACGCCTATTTCTTTAGCTAAATTGCTGGATTGTGTAAGATACTCAACAGCTTGGCGTTTTTTTTGCTGGCCATACAAAACACCAAGATTTAATAATGAAACCGATTCTCCAAATTTCTCTCCGGTAGACCTGATAATGTTTAGTGCATCAAGATAATAACGTTCGGCATCGGCAAAGTTGTTTTGCCTCTTATAAAAATCCCCCAGGTTATTATACAGGTTAGTAAGACCCCTTTTGTTATTAAATGCAATTAACTGTTTCTCGGCTTCTTTATAAAGCTCTAATGCCTTTGCCTCGTTATTTTTATGAAAGTAAATATTCCCAATGTTTGTAACAGTAACAGCGGTAGTTTCATCGCCCAATTTTTCCTGAATAATAAGTGCCTTATTAAAGTACTGCAATGCCTTATCATACTCCTTTTGCGATTCATAAACAATACCAATATTGTTATTAATAAAGGCAACTACATGCTCGCTATTTATACCCGTATAAAGCTTAAGGGCCTTAAAATAATATTCGAGTGCTTTAGGATAGTTATTTTGCTCAGAGCATACCACACCAATACTTCCATAGGCATTGGCAAGACCCACAATCATTTCTTTATTTTTTTTGTTTGCAGGCACTTTTAAAATACCTTCATAAATATCCTGAGAGCGAGTAAAACTTTTTAAAGCATCCGTATATTTACTAAGCAGCACATTGGCATTGCCAATATTAAGCCATGCATCGGCTTCCTGTTCTTTAAGTTTATTTTTTTGTGCAAATGCCAGCCCTTTCTTTGCAAATTGCATCATGCTGGCCGGATCGCTTTCATATTCTCCGGCTATTAAATTTAACAGCCCTGCCTTTTCTTTAGCAGTAGTTGCCTTATTAAACTGATTATTAAGGCTGTCCAGTACTTTATTTTGCGATAAAGCCGGCCAACATACAAAAACCATCAAAACCGGCAACCATTTTAAAAGCTTCATAAAGAGTTTCTTAATCAACACAAAAATAGGTTATACCAACATATATATAACGTGCTGTTTAGAATTTGAAGCCTATTATTTAGAATTCGATAATAAATTGATAATCTATAGCTATGATTTCAGAAAATTCAACAATTGTAAACTCCATCCAACAAAAAAAGGCTGCCCGAATTGGACAGCCTTATAACCTGAAATACCAGGAAAATTATTTTTTGATTTTGAATGCTTTTTCACCAGGGAAGTAAGCAATTTCGCCAAGCTCTTCCTCAATCCTAAGCAATTGGTTGTATTTTGCCATACGGTCGCTACGAGAAGCAGAACCTGTTTTGATCTGGCCACAGTTAAGCGCCACAGCAAGATCGGCAATAGTGTTATCTTCAGTCTCTCCAGAACGATGTGACATTACTGATGTATAACCAGCATTATGCGCCATGTTTACTGCAGAAATAGTCTCGGTAAGCGTACCAATCTGGTTAACTTTAATAAGTATAGAATTAGCAATACCTAAATCGATACCCTTAGCAAGACGCTCAACGTTAGTAACAAATAAATCGTCACCCACTAATTGCGTTTTATCGCCAATAAGTTCAGTAAGGTATTTCCAGCCATCCCAGTCATTTTCCTGCATACCGTCTTCAATAGAGATAATTGGGTATTTAGATGCAAGTTCAGCAAGGTATTCAGCCTGCTCTTTAGAAGTCCTGATTTTACCCGTCTCGCCTTCAAATTTAGTATAGTCGTATTTACCGTCTACAAAAAACTCAGAAGCAGCACAGTCAAGAGCTATCTTAACATCACCACCAAAAGTATAACCCGCTTTTTCTACAGCAAGTTTAATAGTATCAAGAGCATCCTCTGTACCACCGGCTAAGTTAGGTGCAAAACCACCTTCGTCGCCCACAGCTGTACTTAGGCCACGGTCATGAAGTACTTTTTTAAGGTTATGAAAAACCTCTGTACCTATTTGCATAGCATGTGTAAAACTTGTAGCTTTTACAGGGAAGATCATAAATTCCTGGAAAGCGATAGGCGCATCAGAGTGCGAACCACCGTTAATGATGTTCATCATCGGAACAGGAAGCGTGTTTCCTGATACACCACCTACGTAACGGTAAAGTGGCATGCCAAGCTCGTTAGCAGCAGCCTTAGCAACTGCTAAAGATACGCCAAGGATAGCGTTAGCACCCAGTTTCGATTTGTTAGGTGTACCATCAACGTCTATCATTGCTTTATCAATAGCATTTTGCTCGAAAACTGACATACCCACTATCTCGGCAGCTAATGTAGTATTTACGTTTTCAACAGCTTTTAAAACACCTTTGCCCATGTAAGCTTTACCACCATCACGAAGCTCAACAGCTTCATGTTCTCCGGTAGAAGCTCCAGATGGTACCGCAGCCCTGCCTAAAACGCCGTTTTCTGTAATAACATCTACTTCAACTGTAGGGTTTCCGCGAGAATCCAGAATTTGCCTGGCGTGTACTTTAATAATTATGCTCATAATTGTTTTTTTGGTTTATTTTCTTCTATAATTTTTAATTGCTGTGTTTACCCTTTTCTATGTTTGTAATAAACTGGTCAAAAAGGTAAGAGGCGTCATGCGGGCCCGGGCTGGCTTCTGGGTGGTATTGTACAGAAAAACAATTCTTATTTTTCATGCGCATACCTGCAACAGTACCATCGTTAACATGAACGTGTGTAATTTCAAAATCAGGATGTTTTTCCAGCGCTTCCCTGTTTACAGCAAAACCGTGGTTTTGCGATGTAATTTCTCCTTCGCCTGTAAGCAGGTTTTTAACGGGGTGGTTAATACCCCTGTGGCCGTTAAACATTTTATAAGTTGGTATGCCATTGGCAAGGGCCAGTACCTGGTGGCCAAGGCATATACCAAAAACAGGCTCATTTTTATCTAATATCTGACGGGCAGTTTCCTGAGCGACTAAAAGCGGATCGGGGTCGCCGGGGCCGTTAGAAAGGAAATATCCGTCAGGGTTAAAGCCTTTAAGCTCATCGTAAGTCGCATCATAAGGAAACACTTTAATGTAGCAGTCCCTTTTTGCCATATTGCGCAGGATGTTCTTTTTAATACCAAGATCGAGCGCAGAGATTTTATATTTTGCTTCAGGATTACCTACAAAATAAGGCTCTGTAGTAGATACTTTAGATGAAAGTTCAAGGCCTTTCATGTCCGGCACAGCAGCAAGGCGTGTTTTAAGCGCTTCGATGTCGCACTCCTCAGTACAAATAGCCGCGTTCATGGCGCCATTTTCCCTGATATAGCTTACTAAAGCCCTTGTATCAACATCAGATATAGCTACAAGGTTTTGCTCTTCAAAGTATTGTTTAAGCCCTTCTGTAGAGTTTACCCTACTGTGATTAAAACTAAAATTTTTACAAACAAGACCCGATATCATTATTTTATCGGCCTCTACTTCTTCTTCATTAGTACCGTAGTTGCCAATATGCGCGTTAGACGCTACCATTATCTGGCCAAAGTATGAAGGATCGGTAAAAATTTCCTGATAGCCCGTCATACCGGTATTAAAACAAACTTCTCCAAAAACAGTACCCTCTATGCCTATAGATTTGCCATAAAAAATAGTACCGTCTGCCAAAAGGAGTATTGCCTTGTTCCTGTTAGTATATTTCATTTATATTGTTTGTTGTTGTGCGGTGCAAATTTACTTTAAAAAATCGTGATACTAAAAACACAGGGGTATTTTTGCATTTACCTTAGTCTAAAACGATTAAGGTTTGCAAAAAAAAAGGACAAACTATACAGTTTATCCTTTTTTTAGTATTGAAAAATCATTTTTCCATGATTATTCAGTAGCTTCTTTATTTTCGTCTGTATCAACAGCTGGCGCTTCAGTAGCTGCAGGAGCTTCGGCCACAGGAGCAGCATCAGCTTTTTTAGCAGAACGGCTACGACGGGTAGTTTTCTTAGCTTCTTTTTTAGTAGCGTTGTACAGTTCGTTAAAATCTACAAGTTCAATCATCGCCATATCAGCGTTGTCACCTAAACGGTTACCAAGCTTAATGATACGGGTATAACCACCCGGACGATCGCCAACTTTAGCTGCTACTTCCCTAAAAAGTTCTGTAACTGCATATTTATCGCGAAGGTTAGCGAATACAATACGCCTGTTGTGCGTAGTGTCTTCTTTAGATTTTGTAACTAAAGGCTCAATATATTGTTTAAGCGCTTTAGCTTTAGCCACAGTCGTATTAATACGCTTGTGCTCTATAAGAGAACAGGCCATGTTAGCCAGCATAAGTTTCCTATGCCCAGACTGCCTGCTTAAATGATTTACTTTTTTTCCGTGTCTCATTGCTGATTGTAATTTAAACCTAAACCTTTGCGGTACGGATTATTCTTTATCTAATTTGTATTTCGTTAAATCCATTCCAAAGTGTAAGTTCTTAGAGGCAACAAGTTCATCAAGCTCAGTCAATGATTTTTTACCAAAATTACGGAATTTCATTAAGTCGTTTTTATTAAACGATACCAGATCTCCTAATGTATCAACTTCAGCCGCTTTTAAACAATTTAATGCCCTTACAGAAAGATCCATGTCAACCAGTTTGGTTTTAAGAAGCTGCCTCATATGAAGCGACTCTTCGTCATAAGATTCTGTTTGTGCAATTTCATCGGCCTCAAGTGTTATTCTTTCATCAGAGAACAGCATAAAGTGGTGTATCAGTGTTTTTGCTGCCTCAGTAAGCGCTTCTTTAGGATGAATAGAACCATCTGTAATGATCTCAAAAACCAGTTTTTCGTAATCTGTTTTTTGCTCCACACGGAAGTTTTCTATTGTATATTTTACATTCTTTACCGGTGTAAAGATAGAATCTGTAAAAATAGTCCCTATAGCTGCGTTTTGCTTCTTGTTCTCTTCTGCAGGAACGTAACCCCTACCTTTCTCGATAGTAAGCTCAAGGTTAACGTTGATTTTGCTGTCCATGTTGCAGATAACAAGATCCGGGTTAAGCACCTGGAATCCTGAAATAAACTTTTGGAAATCACCTGCTGTAAGCTGGTCTTTTCCTGTAAAAGATACAGATACACTTTCGTTGTCGATATCTTCTATCTGGCGTTTAAAACGAACCTGTTTAAGGTTCAGGATTATTTCTGTAACATCTTCAACAACCCCCGGTATTGTGGAGAACTCATGGTCTACTCCTTCAATGCGAACTGAAGTAATTGCATAACCTTCTAATGAAGAAAGCAAAACTCTTCTAAGTGCGTTACCAACGGTCAATCCATATCCGGGCTCCAGGGGACGGAACTCAAATTTCCCCTGAAAATCCGTAGAATCGATCATGATAACTTTATCGGGCTTCTGAAAATTAAATATTGCCATATTTCGACTAATGTCAATTATTATTTGTTATACAACTCAACGATTAGTTGTTCTTTGATATTTTCCGGTATCTGGATCCTTGCAGGTACACTAACAAAAGTACCTTCTTTAGTATCGTTATTCCAGGTAATCCACTCGTATACACGAGAAGAATTTGATAAAGATTGCTCTATAACATCAATAGATTTTGATTTTTCACGAACAGCCACTTTATCGCCGGGTTTAAGGTGGTAAGACGGGATGTTTACTAACTCGCCGTTTACTGTAATATGCCTGTGGCCTACAATTTGCCTTGCAGCCCTGCGAGAAGGTGCAATACCCATCCTAAATACCACGTTGTCTAATCTCGCTTCACAAAGCTGTAAAAGTACTTCACCGGTAACGCCTTTAGTGGCAGCGGCTTTTTCATACAGGTTCCTGAATTGTTTTTCAAGGATACCATAAGAGTACTTAGCTTTTTGCTTCTCCATTAACTGAACAGCATATTCAGATTTTTTACCCCTTTTTTTGGCTAAACCATGTTGCCCAGGAGGGTAATTTCTTTTATCGAAAGATTTGTCATCTCCGAAGATCGCCTCACCAAATTTACGGGCGATTTTTGTTTGTGGACCAGTATATCTTGCCATTTCTAAAAATTAATGAACAGGGGGTTATGAATTCAGGTCTTAGTATCCTCCGATAACCCTTAATCCTATTCGAATTATACTATAAATTAAACTCTTCTTCTCTTAGGAGGGCGACAGCCATTGTGTGGCATCGGTGTTACATCGATGATCTCTGTAACTTCAATTCCTCCATTGTGTAAAGACCTGATAGCAGATTCCCTGCCATTACCCGGGCCTTTAACGTAAACTTTTACTTTCTTCAAACCAGCCTCAATAGCTACTTTGCTGCAATCTTCGGCTGCCATCTGGGCTGCATAAGGAGTGTTCTTTTTAGAACCCCTAAAGCCCATTTTACCTGCTGAAGACCATGAAATAACTTCACCTTTCTTGTTGGTTAAAGAAATGATTATGTTATTAAAGGTTGCGCTAATGTGAGCCTCGCCAGTAGATTCTACTATAACTTTACGTTTTTTTGTATTCGCTTTAGCCATTGCTACTTATTATTTAGTTGCTTTTTTCTTGTTAGCAACAGTTTTTCTCTTACCTTTTCTTGTCCTTGAGTTGTTCTTGGTGCGTTGGCCCCTAAGTGGAAGACCAGCTCTGTGGCGTATGCCCCTGTAGCAGCCAATATCCATTAAACGTTTGATGTTTAATGATATTTCTGAACGAAGCTCACCTTCTATCTTGAAGTAAGAAACAGCCTCACGAATAGCGCTGATCTCGTCATCGTTCCATTCCTGAACTTTTTTATCTTCGCTAACCTGAGCTTTCTCTAAAATTTCTTTAGCTCTGCTATTACCAATACCAAAAATATAGGTTAAAGCAATAACTCCTCGTTTGTTTTTAGGTATGTCTACCCCTGCAATTCTTGCCATAATTATCCTTGTCTTTGTTTAAATCTAGGATTCTTTTTGTTAATAACATATAATCTGCCTTTCCTGCGCACTATCTTGCACTCGGCACTTCTTTTTTTAACTGATGCTCTTACTTTCATTATTAATAGCTATTAGTATCTATAAGTAATTCTTGCTTTAGACAAATCATAAGGGCTCATTTCCAGTTTTACTTTATCACCAGGCAAAAGCTTGATGTAGTGCATACGCATTTTTCCTGAAATATGAGCAATTACCACATGCCCGTTCTCTAATTCTACACGAAACATGGCATTGGATAATGCCTCAATTATTGATCCGTCTTGTTCTATTGCTGATTGTTTTGCCATAAAAATTGTTAAGCTACTGCTTTTCTATTCTTACCACTTTTCATCAAACCGTCATAATGCCTATTCAGTAAATAAGAATTTATCTGCTGAATGGTATCGATTGCAACCCCAACCATAATTAACAGTGATGTACCACCATAAAACAACGCCCACTGAGATTGAACCCCAAAACTTACCACAACTGCCGGGAACACAGCAATAAGTGCTAAAAATAACGAACCGGGGAACGTAATCAATGACATTATTCTATCAAGGTAATCGCCTGTCTCCACACCTGGCCTTACACCCGGTATAAATCCGCCACTCCTCTTAAGGTCATCAGCCATTTTGTTAGTAGGCACCGTAATCGCGGTGTAAAAGTACGTAAAAATTATAATTAATAACGCAAAAACCACATTGTAGGCTAAACCAAACACATTTTGAAAACTTGTTGTGATGGTTTGGGCCGCATCAGACTTAGAAAGCCCTGCCAGTGCAGCAGGAATAAACATAATTGCCTGGGCAAAGATAATTGGCATAACCCCCGAAGCATTAAGCTTTAACGGTATCCATTGCCTGTTGCCGCCAAACATGTCCTGCTCAAAGTCGCCAGAAGCGGTGCGCCTTGCGTATTGCACAGGTATTTTTCTTACGGCCATGATCATTAAGATACATGCAATAATAATAAATAACCAAACTACAATTTCAAGAAGCAGTTGTAACGGGCCTCCATTGTTTTCTGTTACAACAGAAGTAAACTCCTGTATAAACGCTTGTGGCATTCTTGCGATAATACCCACAAGGATTAATAATGATATACCGTTACCAATACCCTTATCTGTAATTTTTTCTCCAAGCCACATAGCAAATATGGTGCCGGTTGTAAGTATCACTACAGATGAGAATAAGAATGGAAACGAGTCAGATGGTAATAGGAACGCCTCACCAGGTAAAGTTCTGTAAAGGTTATAAATATAACCAGGACCTTGTACCAGTGTTATGGCAATAGTTAGCCAACGGGTAATTTGGTTTAGCTTTTTCCTTCCGCTCTCTCCTTCTTTCTGCAATTTTTGCAGGTAAGGCACCGCAATACCCATTAATTGTACTACGATAGATGCAGAAATGTAGGGCATAATACCCAATGCAAATACAGATGCCTGCGAGAACGCACCACCTGTAAATACATCGATAAGCCAGCCTATACCACCTTGGGTTTGTTTAGATAAATTTGTTAGCCCTGTAGCATCAATACCAGGAAGGGTAACGTGTGCACCAAAACGGTACACAAGCAATAAACCTAAAGTAACTAAAATTCTGTTTTTTAGTTCTTCTATTTTCCAGACATTGACAAATGCTTCTAAAAATTTCTTCATAAGGCTATAGGGATTATAAACTTAAACTCACAGCCTCTCCACCAGCAGCCTCTATAGCAGCTTTAGCAGTAGCAGTAAATTTGTGGGCAGTTACTTTTAGTTTTGCCTTTAGCTCTCCTCTTCCTAAAATCTTAACCTGTTCATTTTTCGTAGCCAGGCGATTCTCTACAAACACTGTAAAATCTACAGTATCTGTAACGATGCCGTTATCTACAAGAGCCTGAAGTGTATCAAGGTTTACTCCTTCGTATTCTTTACGATTGATGTTTTTAAAACCAAACTTAGGAACACGTCTTTGAAGTGGCATCTGGCCACCTTCAAAACCTATCTTCTTAGAGTAACCAGAACGCGATTTAGCTCCTTTGTGGCCACGAGAAGCTGTGCCTCCTTTGCCAGAACCTTCGCCCCTGCCTAATCTTTTGTTTTTATTGTGAACCGAACCTTCAGCAGGTTGTAAGTTACTTAAATCCATTTCCTGTTATTGTTAGTTAGTTTCTTCTACAGAAACTAAGTGTTTAACTTTATTTACCATTCCAAGGATAGCTGGAGTTGCATCGTGCTCAACAACCTGACCCATTTTGCGAAGGCCTAAAGACTCAAGAGTCAGCTTTTGCGTTTGAGGGCAGTTGATTTTACTCTTAACTTGTTTTACTATAATTTTTCCCATGATTTCCTTTGGATTAACCTTTAAATACTTTTTCTAAAGAAACACCTCTTTGTTTTGCAACAGTTGCAGCGCTCCTCATTTGAAGAAGGGCATCAAAAGTAGCTTTAACAACGTTGTGAGGGTTAGATGAACCCTGAGATTTAGATAATACATCATGTATACCTACAGACTCAAGTACAGAACGTACAGCACCACCGGCAATTACACCGGTACCGTGAGAAGCCGGCATTAGCAGTACACGTGCACCACCAAATTTACCTTTTTGCTCATGCGGCACAGACTGACCAGATAGAGGGATCTTTACAAGGTTTTTCTTAGCATCTTCCACCGCTTTAGCAATAGCTTCAGATACATCTTTAGATTTACCAAGTCCATGACCTACTACACCATTCTCATCTCCTACAACTACAATTGCAGAAAAGCCGAAAGCCCTACCACCTTTTGTAACTTTAGTAACACGATTTACACTTACCAAACGATCTTTAAGTTCAAGACCGCTTGGTTTTACAAGTTCTACGTTTTTATAATTATGATACATAATTTTTCTTAGAATTTAAGCCCGGCTTCTCTTGCGCCTTCAGCTAATGATTTAACACGTCCGTGGTAAAGGTATCCACCCCTGTCAAAAGTGATAGATTCTATACCTGCCTGTAAAGCTTTTTCAGCGATAAGTTTACCAACTGAAGCAGCTGTTTCTATGTTAGTACCTTTAGTGATGCCTGCTTCTCTTGATGAAGCAGAGGCCAAAGTTACACCGTTTACGTCGTCTATGATTTGTGCATAGATTTCTTTATTGCTCCTGAAAACAGAAAGTCTTGGCTGAGTTGCAGTTCCGCTTACAATCTTTCTGATCCTGAACTTAATTCTTTGTCTTCTTTCAGATTTGTTTAATGACATGATCTTTTAATTATTAAGCTGATTTACCTGCTTTTCTCCTTAATACTTCACCTACAAATTTAACACCTTTTCCTTTGTAAGGCTCTGGCTTGCGGAATCCTCTGATCTTGGCCGCTACCTGCCCTAAAAGTTGTTTATCAAACGATGTTAATTTTATAATTGGGTTCTTTCCTTTTTCCGATATAGTTTCTACTGTAACTTCAGATACAACTTCTAAAACTATATTGTGAGAGAAACCAAGTGCCATATCCAGTTTTTGACCCTGGTTAGACGCCCTGTAACCTACACCTACAAGCTCTAATTGTTTTGTAAATCCTTCAGATACGCCAATTATCATGTTATTGATAAGAGACCTGTATAAACCGTGTTTAGATCTTTCGTCTTTATGATCAGAAAATCTCTCTACTAAAACCTGGCCATCCTCGATTTTTACAGATACATCTGAAAATTCCTGAGTTAATTGGCCTTTTTTACCTTTTACAGTAACAATGTTACCGTTAACCTCTACAGTTACGCCGGCTGGTATTGCTACTGGATTTTTACCTATTCTTGACATGGTACTAAGTCTTTGTTATTAGTATACGTAGCAAATTACCTCTCCACCAACATTTTGTTGTTTTGCCTGTTTTCCTGTCATCAAGCCTTTTGATGTAGAAACGATAGCAATACCTAATCCGTTAAGGATTCTTGGTAGGTTAGATGCACCTGCATATTTACGTAAACCCGGTTTACTAATTCTTTGGATATCTTTAATTACACTCTCTTTAGTTTCTTTATCATACTTAAGAGCGATTTTGATGGTGCCTTGTACAGCATTGTCATCAAATTTGTAGCTTAAGATATATCCCTGATCGAATAAAATCTTAGTGATCTCTTTTTTAAGGTTTGAT
This sequence comes from Flavobacterium zepuense, assembly GCF_007097145.1. Classification (GTDB taxonomy): domain Bacteria; phylum Bacteroidota; class Bacteroidia; order Flavobacteriales; family Flavobacteriaceae; genus Flavobacterium; species Flavobacterium zepuense. Next base: position 16,341 of record NZ_VJVZ01000002.1, read on the forward strand.
GCAGGAATTTCAACCACTTTGTGGTTAGCCCTTACAGCATTTCTAATCCTTGTAAGAAAATCGGCAATAGGATCTGTATACATTTGTATTAATTTGCGGTTACGGTTTTCGGTCTTAACTCTTAAGACCGAACCTGAAACCAATTTATAATTCTTTTATTTTACCAGCTGGCTTTTTTAACACCCGGGATAAGACCGTTGTTTGCCATTTCACGGAAAGTAACACGTGAGATACCAAACTGGCGCATATATCCTCTTGGCCTACCTGTAAGTTTACAACGGTTGTGTAAACGTACTGGTGAAGCATTTTTAGGTAGTTTTTGTAATCCTTCGTAATCTCCGGCTTCTAATAAAGCCTTCCTTTTCTCAGCATATTTTTCTACCATTGCCTGCCTTTTTACCTCGCGGGCTTTCATTGATTCTTTAGCCATAACTTAATTCTTTTTAAAAGGTAAACCTAATTCTGCTAATAGTGATTTTGCTTCTTTATCTGTTTGTGCAGATGTTACAAAGGTAATATCCATTCCTGATATTTTGTTAACTTTATCAATATCAATTTCAGGGAAAATGATTTGTTCAGTTACACCCAGGTTATAGTTACCTCTTCCGTCAAAACCTGTAGCTTTAATTCCGCTAAAATCCCTTACACGTGGCAACGCAGAGGTTACCAGCCTGTCTAAGAATTCATACATCCTCTCACCACGAAGTGTTACTTTAGCACCAATTGGCATACCTTTTCTAAGTTTGAAAGACGCAACGTCTTTTTTAGATATGGTAGAAACCGCTTTTTGGCCGGTAATTTTTGTTAACTCGTCTACGGCATAATCGATAAGTTTCTTATCAGATACAGCTGCACCAACGCCACGGCTTAAAATGATTTTTTCAAGTTTAGGAACCTGCATTACATTTTTGTAACCGAACTCTTCTTTAAGAGCAGAGATAACCCTGCTGTTATATTCTTCTTTTAGTCTTGGTATATAAGCCATCTCTATAATACTTGATTAGATTTTTTTGAAAATCTCACGTTCTTATCTCCTTCTTTCCTAACACCTGTTTTTGTAGTTTCCTTAGATTTAAGGTCTACAAGTGCAATGTTAGAAATATGGATAGGAGCCTCTTTCTTAACGATACCACCCTGAGGGTTTTTAGCGCTTGGTTTAGTGTGTTTTGACACCATGTTAACGCCTTCTACGACCGCTTTGTTTTTTTCACGAAGCACACGTAGTACTTTACCTTCGCTACCTTTATGGTCGCCAGCAATTACCCTTACAGTGTCTCCTGATTTTATTTTTAGCTTTATCATCTTTTTAACAATTAAAGCACTTCAGGTGCTAATGATACAATTTTCATGAATTGTTTTTCACGAAGTTCCCTTGCTACAGGACCAAAAACACGAGTTCCCCTCATTTCACCAGCAGCATTTAACAATACGCAAGCGTTATCGTCAAACCTGATGTATGAACCGTCGGCTCTTCTCACTTCTTTTTTGGTACGTACAACAACTGCGGTAGAAACAGCACCTTTTTTAACGTTACCGTTAGGTGTTGCATCTTTAATAGATACCACAATTTTATCTCCAACAGAGGCATAACGTCTTTTCGTTCCTCCTAATACACGGATAGTTAAAACTTCTTTAGCTCCCGTGTTATCTGCTACTTTTAGTCTAGATTCCTGTTGTACCATAATTACTTCGCTCTTTCAATGATTTCAACTAACCTCCAACATTTTGTTTTACTTAAAGGTCGTGTTTCCATGATCTTTACTGTATCACCAATGTTACAGTCGTTCTTTTCGTCGTGTGCTACAAACTTTTTAGTTTTTAGTACGAACTTACCATATAATGGGTGTTTAACTTTAGTAGTTTGAGAAACCACAATTGATTTCTCCATTTTGTTACCAGTAACAACACCTATACGTTCTTTTCTTAAATTTCTTTTTTCTTCCATCTTTCAGCAGACTACAATTATTGTAACTCTCTTTTGCTTAGCTCAGTGGCCACTCGTGCGATAGACCTTCTTAGGGACCTTATCTGTAGAGGATTCTCTATTGGAGTAATGGCGTGAGCTGATTTTAGGTCGGCATATGTTTTCTGTAACTCACCAAGTTTACCTTGTAACTCAGCTGCAGATAGATCTTTAATGTCTGATTGTTTCATAATAAATTTGGATTATGCTTCGAAATCTCTGGCAACAATAAACTTAGTTTTAACAGGAAGTTTTTGTGCAGCAAGGCGTAATGCCTCTTTAGCTACAGACAAAGGAACTCCTCCTACTTCAAACATAATTCGTCCTGGTTTAACAACGGCAGCCCAAAATTCAACTGCACCTTTACCTTTACCCATACGTACCTCTAAAGGTTTTTTGGTTATCGGTTTATCCGGGAAAATTTTAATCCACAATTGACCCTCCCTTTTCATAAAACGGGTTGCCGCGATACGGGCAGCCTCGATTTGACGGGAAGTGATAAAAGACGAATCTAAAGATTTTATACCAAACATACCATTTGAAAGTTCGTGACCTCTTTGAGACACGCCTTTCATCTTACCCTTCTGTACCTTACGGTATTTTGTTCTTTTAGGCTGTAACATTTTTCTTTAGTTTAAAATAATTACTTTCTTTTGCGTTGTTGGCTGTTAGGTCTATCACCGTTTGGCCTGCCACCTGGCCTTCCGCCTTGTGGCCTGTCATTACGGTCTTGAGATCCTGCAGATTTAGATTGTTTTTTATCCATACCTACTAACGGAGAAAGATCTCTTTTTCCATAAACTTCACCTTTCATTATCCACACCTTAATACCCATCCTACCATAAGTAGTGTGAGCCTCGGCAAGTGCATAATCAATGTCCGCCCTGAAAGTTGATAGAGGAATCCTACCTTCTTTGAACATTTCAGAACGCGCCATTTCGGCACCGTTCAAACGGCCTGAGATCATTACCTTAATACCTTCAGCATTCATACGAATAGCAGCGGCAATAGCCATTTTAATAGCCCTCCTGTAAGAGATACGGCTTTCAATCTGACGGGCAATACTTGTACCTACTAAGTAAGCATCAAGCTCCGGCCTTTTAATTTCAAAGATGTTAATTTGAACCTCTTTGTCAGTAATTTTCTTAAGTTCTTCTTTTAACTTGTCTACTTCCTGGCCACCTTTACCGATAATGATACCGGGACGGGCAGTAGTAATAGTAACGGTTACAAGTTTAAGAGTCCTCTCAATTATTACTTTACTAACACTAGCTTTAGATAAACGGGCATGGATATATTTCCTGATTTTGTGATCTTCGGCAAGTTTATCGCCGTAATCGTTTCCACCATACCAGTTAGAATCCCAACCCCTGATGATACCAAGGCGATTTCCTATTGGATTTGTCTTCTGTCCCATTTATGAATTGCTTTGTGTGTTATTGTTAATAGCTCCAAGCACGATAGTAACGTGGTTAGAACGTTTTCTTATTCTGTGAGCACGGCCTTGTGGTGCTGGCCTAAGCCTTTTTAGCATCATTCCGCCATCTACTCTTATTTCTTTCACAAAAAGACCTGCATTCTCTAAGCTCTCTTCGCTGTTTTTTTGCTGCCAGTTATTGATAGCAGAAAGCAACAGTTTCTCAAGCTTGCGCGAAGCCTCTTTTGTACTAAACCTCAATATATTAAGAGCTAATTCTACCTTTTGGCCCCTTACTAAATCTGCAACTAAGCGCATTTTTCGAGGTGAAGTAGGGCAGTTATTTAGCTTAGCAAAGGCAATAGACTTGTTAGCCTCTTTTCTTGCATCTGCAGTTTCTCTTTTACGAACTCCCATTGCTATTATTTTTTACCTTTATTTTTAGCACCAGCGTGACCCCTGAAAGAGCGCGTTGGCGAAAACTCTCCTAATTTATGACCTACCATGTTCTCTGTAACGTAAACCGGAACGAATTGACGCCCGTTATGTACTGCGATAGTCTGTCCAACAAAATCGGGAGTAATCATAGAAGCGCGAGACCACGTCTTAACAACTCCTTTGTTACCTTTCTCGATATTTTCCTGAACTTTCTTTTCTAATTTATAGTGAACGAAAGGTCCTTTCTTTAATGAACGTGCCATATCTTACTTATTATTTCTTTCTACGTTCTACGATATACTTATTACTCGGGTTAACTTTAGAACGAGTTCTGTAACCTTTAGCCGGAAGACCTTTTCTTGAACGTGGGTGACCACCAGAAGAACGTCCTTCACCACCACCCATCGGGTGATCTACAGGGTTCATCGCTACTGGTCTCGTTCTTGGCCTTCTGCCTAACCACCTTGACCTACCTGCTTTACCAGATACGATTAATTGGTGATCTGAGTTAGAAACAGCTCCAATAGTTGCACTACAAGTTAAAAGGATTAACCTTGTTTCACCTGAAGGCATTTTAATGGTAGCATATTTACCATCCCTCGCCATAAGCTGGGCAAATGTACCTGCACTACGTGCAATTACAGCTCCCTGGCCCGGACGTAGTTCGATACAAGATATAACAGTTCCCAGAGGAATTTTACTTAAAGGAAGGGTGTTACCAATTTCCGGAGCAGCATCTACGCCAGAAGTTACGGTTTGACCAACCTGAAGTCCGTTTTGTGCAATGATGTATGTTTTCTCACCATCAGCATAAAATAATAGGGAAATAAATGCTGAACGGTTTGGATCGTACTCGATAGTTTTAACTACAGCAGGAACACCAGCTTTAGTTCTTTTAAAATCAATAATACGATACTTTTGTTTGTGACCACCGCCTGTATAACGCATGGTCATTTTTCCTTGACTATTTCTACCGCCTGAGTTTTTTTTCGGTGCGATCAATGAACGCTCCGGCTTATCAGTTGTAATAGTGTCAAAGCTATTAACAACTCTAAAACGCTGACCCGGGGTAATAGGTTTTAATTTTCTAACTGACATGTTGCTCTATTAGATATTATTGTAAAAATCTATTGTTTCTCCTTCTTTAACCTGAACGATAGCTTTTTTATAAGCATTAGTCTTTCCGGTGATTAAACCACTCTTAGTGTATTTAACCGATCTATCAGCCCTGTAATTCATAGTGTTAACTTCAACCACAGATACACTGTAAGCAGCCTCAACAGCATTCTTAATTTGTATCTTGTTAGCTCTTTTGTCAACAATAAAACCAAAACGGTTAAAAACTTCACCGTCTTTAGTTATTTTTTCAGTAATGATAGGTTTAATTATGATACCCATGGCCTATTATTTGCTTAAATTATCTTCAATTCCTGCTAATGAACTCTCTAAAAGAACAAGACTGTTTGCGTTTAATATCGCATAAGTATTTAATTCTGAAGTAGTTACAACACTAGTAGCCTTTAAATTGCGTGAGGACAAATATACATTTTTATTTGTATCGCCCAACACAATTAAAGATTTTTTATTTTCTAACCCTAAAGCTTTCAAAAAGTTAATGAAATTTTTAGTGCTTGGAGCTTCGAAATCGAAGTTTTCAACTACCACTAAATTTGATTCTTTTGCTTTAAGAGCGAAGGCCGATTTTCTTGCCAAACGTTTAAGATTTTTGTTTAGTTTGAAAGAGTAGCTTCTTGGCCTTGGGCCGAAGATGGTACCTCCACCTTTAAACAAAGGGTTCTTAATACTACCTGCACGAGCTGTACCGGTACCTTTTTGCTTTTTAATTTTGCGTGTACTTCCGGTAACCTCAGCTCTTTCTTTAGCTTTGTGGGTACCTTGCCTTTGGTTTGCAAGATATTGCTTAACATCAAGGTATACAGCATGCTTATTAGGCTCAATTGCGAATACTGAATCAGAAAGGGTTACCGTTCTGCCAGTTTCTTTTCCGTTGATATCTAATACTTTTACTTCCATTACTTCTGAATGATTACGTAAGAGTTTTTGTGTCCAGGTATAGCACCTTTAACTACAAGCAGGTTCTTATCAGCCACTACTTTTAAAACTCTAAGGTTTTGTACTGTTACATTTTCTCCTCCTGTTCTTCCTGCCATGCGCATTCCTTTGAATACACGTGAAGGATACGATGATGCTCCAACAGAACCCGGCGCCCTTAAACGGTTGTGCTGACCGTGAGTAGCCTGACCCACACCACCAAAACCGTGGCGTTTTACAACACCCTGGAAACCTTTACCTTTAGATACACCCTGAACATCTACGAATTCACCTTCAGTGAAAACGTCTACAGAGAGAACATCACCTAATTTGTACTCGTTCTCAAATTGGAATTCAACGACTTTTTTCTTAGCAACTGTACCTGCTTTTTTAAAGTGGCCTGCAGCCGCTTTAGTAGCATGTCTTTCTGCTTTGTCATCGAAACCAAGTTGTAACGCTTCATACCCGTCAACCGCGTTGGTTCTGACTTGGGTAACAACGCATGGTCCAGCTTCGATTACTGTACACGGAATATTTTTTCCGTTTTCATCGAAAATACTGGTCATGCCGATTTTTTTACCAATTAACCCAGACATAAATTATTGTTATTAATTATTAATTCCCTTCAATTTGAAATAACTAGAATACTCCAAACAGGGGTGCAAAAGTAATTATTATATTTAGATTATCAAACAGTTACAAAAAAATTATTGTAAGAAATTGATATTTTTTTAATTCTAAACTAAAAACTACCTTTTTACTACTCTAAAAACACACAGCATGAGGTATAAAAAAAATCTCCAAAGCAAACGCTTTGGAGACTTTCTTACAAGTTAAATAAATAACTCAGACTTTTATTTCAACTTCAACACCACTAGGAAGCTCTAATTTCATTAGGGCATCAATAGTTTTAGAAGAAGAACTATAAATATCAAGTAGCCTTTTGTATGAGCTAACTTCAAACTGCTCCCTTGATTTTTTGTTTACGTGCGGAGAACGCAGTACGGTAAAAATCTTTTTGTGGGTAGGTAAAGGAATAGGACCAGTTACCACAGCACCTGTACTTTTTACAGTCTTAACGATCTTCTCGGCAGATTTGTCTACCAGGCTGTGATCGTATGATTTTAATTTTATTCTGATTTTTTGACTCATTTTCTTTTAGATTAAGCGTTTCCTTTTGCTTTTTTAATAACTGCCTCTGAAATATTAGAAGGCGTTTCTGAGTAGTGAGAAAACTCCATTGTAGAAGTTGCCCTACCCGATGAAAGTGTTCTAAGCGTAGTTACATAACCAAACATCTCTGATAATGGAACGAAAGCTTTAATGGTTTTAGCACCAGCTCTGTCACCCATATCATTAACCTGACCACGACGACGGTTAAGGTCACCTACTATATCACCCATGTTTTCTTCCGGAGTGATAACTTCCATTTTCATTATCGGCTCAAGGATAACAGCACCGGCAGCACGGCCAGACTCTTTGTAACCCATTTTAGCAGCTAACTCAAAAGAAAGAGCATCAGAATCCACAGGGTGGAAAGATCCGTCTAACAAAGTAACTTTTAGGCTATCTACTTCGTATCCTGCAAGAGGACCTTGTTTCATAGCAGCTTTAAAGCCTTTTTCGATAGATGGAATATATTCTTTAGGAACGTTACCACCTTTAACACTGTTTATAAACTGAAGACCAACAACACCTTCGTCTGCAGGCTCAATTATAAACACGATATCGGCAAATTTACCACGACCACCAGATTGTTTTTTGTAAACTTCTCTGTGTTGAGCCGATCTTGTAAACGCTTCTTTATACTCTACCTGGGGCTCACCCTGGTTAACTTCAACTTTAAATTCCCTCCTCATACGATCTACAAGGATATCTAAGTGAAGCTCACCCATACCAGAAATAATAGTTTGGCCAGAAGCCTCATCAGTCTTAACAACGAATGTTGGATCTTCTTCAGCAAGTTTCGCTAAAGCCATACCCATTTTATCCACGTCAGCTTTTGTTTTAGGCTCAATAGCTATACCAATTACCGGCGCAGGGAAATCCATACTTTCTAATACTATTGGGTGTTTTTCTTCACACAAAGTATCTCCTGTCTTAATATCTTTAAATCCAACTGCTGCTCCAATATCACCTGCCTCAATATACTCGATCGGGTTTTGTTTGTTAGCATGCATTTGGTAAATACGAGATATCCTTTCTTTGTTACCAGAACGTGTGTTTAACACATAAGAACCAGCATCAAGACGACCAGAATAAGCACGGAAGAATGCCAAACGACCAACATAAGGATCGGTAGCAATCTTGAATGCAAGAGCAGCAAACGGCTCTTTTACATCCGGCTTACGAAGTATTTCTTCATCAGTATCAGGGTTAGTACCCACAATACCTTCTTTATCCATTGGAGATGGAAGGTATTTACAAACTGCATCCAGCATGAACTGAACACCTTTGTTTTTAAATGATGAACCACATATCATTGGTATGATAGACATATCAATTGTAGCTTTTCTTAAAGCATTGTTGATTTCATCCTCAGTAATTGAGTTTTCATCTTCAAAGAATTTCTCCATTAAAGACTCATCGTAATCAGCAACAGCCTCAATAAGCGCAGCACGGTATTCACGTACTTCGTCTACCATATCTTCCGGGATAGGCACGATATCAAAAGTAGCACCCAAAGTAGCATCATGCCATATAATAGCCTGATTTTTCACTAAGTCTACAACACCTTTAAAATCTTCTTCTTCACCAATTGGTAAAGTTATTGCCACCGCGTTAGATTTAAGCATATCTCTAACCTGCTGGCAAACGTTAAGAAAGTTAGAACCCTGACGGTCCATTTTATTAACGAAACCCATACGCGGCACCCTGTAATTGTCGGCAAGCCTCCAGTTAGTTTCTGATTGAGGCTCAACACCATCAACAGCACTAAAAAGGAAAACAAGACCATCAAGAACCCTAAGAGAACGGTTTACCTCAACAGTAAAGTCAACGTGTCCCGGGGTATCTATAATATTAAAGTGGTAAGGCAATGTTTCAGGTAGCGCAACTCCTTGGTTAGTAGGAAAGTTCCAACTACATGTAGTAGCCGCAGAGGTAATTGTAATACCCCTTTCCTGCTCCTGTGCCATCCAGTCCATTGTAGCTGCACCATCGTGCACCTCACCAATTTTATGTGACTTACCGGTATAAAAAAGGATACGCTCTGTTGTTGTTGTTTTACCAGCATCAATGTGAGCAGCAATACCTATATTTCTTGTATATTTTAAATCTCTAGCCATTTCTAAATTTTTATTTTCTTTATGAATTAAAATCTAAAGTGAGAGAACGCTTTGTTAGCTTCAGCCATTTTGTGCGTATCCATTCTCTTTTTAACAGCAGCACCTTCTTCTTTAGCAGCAGCTAAAACCTCAGAAGCCAGTCTTTGAGCCATAGATTTCTCATTTCTTCTTCTTGCATAAAGAATCATCCATTTCATTGCCATGGATATTTTCCTGTCCGGACGTATTTGCATCGGAATTTGGAATGTAGCTCCACCTACCCTACGGCTACGTACTTCTACGTGAGGCATAACGTTAGTAAGAGCATCTTTCCATATTTCTAATGAAGATTTTTCTGCATCCTGTTTTTTAGCTTCTACGATATCAATAGCATCATAAAATACTTTAAAAGCAGTTGATTTTTTACCATCCCACATTAAGTTATTTACAAAACGTGTAACTAATTGATCATTGAACCTTGGATCTGGTAAAAGCGGTCTTTTTTTGGCCTGTCTTTTTCTCATGTCTTTTTCTTAAACGTTTTTAAATTACTTTTTCTTCTTAGTGGGTGCAGCAGCAACCTGTCCTGGTTTAGGACGTTTTGCTCCGTACTTAGACCTGCGCTGCGCTCTTCCGGCAACACCGGCGGTATCTAAAGCGCCACGTACAATGTGGTACCTTACCCCTGGTAAATCTTTAACCCTTCCGCCTCTAACTAATACTATCGAGTGCTCTTGTAGGTTATGTCCTTCTCCGGGAATGTAAGCATTTACCTCGTTACCATTTGTTAAACGAACCCTTGCTACTTTACGCATTGCAGAGTTTGGTTTTTTTGGTGTTGTAGTGTAAACACGTGTACATACCCCTCTTCTTTGAGGACACGAATCTAAAGCAGCCGATTTACTCTTCTTAGTTATCTGGGCTCTCCCTGTTCTTACTAATTGTTGAATTGTTGGCATAATTAATACTAAAAATTTCTTATGTTTAAATAACCCGCTTTTTACGGGGTTGCAAATGTAGAAATAAAAAATTACAAAACAAATCCTAAAACATTAATTTTCAATCCTATCTATCTCCTTTGCACCACTATATATTTTTTGTGCATTTTTTGCGTTATTTGTAACAGTAACCCTCCTGCGTTGAAAAGACTTTTTTACATACTCCTATTTATACTCCTTGGTTTTACGGCAAATGCTCAAAACTTTTACTTAAAAGCAGAGGGCCGCGATGCTGTAGAGACTAAAATTATCGACTCTGTATCGTACTCCAAAATTCACACTGATGCAAAAAGCGTGGCTGATGAGGCTGCTTTGCTTTCTGCCAATCTTTATAAAGCCGGGTATTTAGAGAACCGCGAACTGGCGCACCTTAAGGTAAACGATTCTACTTTTGCTTACTCCTATAGTATAGGTGCAAAAATTACTACCCTGCATATATATACAAGCAGGCTTTCGCCCGAACAAAAAAAATTACTGGACATAGAGCGGGATACTCTTACCATGCCCCTGCCTGCCGTAGAAAGTTACATGAATACCAATATGGCACTACTGGAGCAAAAAGGATACTCTATAAGTTCACTACAACTTAAAGATTACACAAAAAAAGGTATTACCCTTTTTGCTTCGCTTAACGTGAGTATAGAAAAGCAACGAACGCTTGATGATATTGTACTGGAAGGCTACTCAAAATTCCCTGAAGGCATTCGCCGCAACATTTTAAGGCAGTACCGCGGTAAGACGTTTAATAAAGAGAACCTGCAACGCGTGTATAACGATTTTAATGCCCTACGCTTTGTTACCCAGCCCCGTTACCCCGAAATTCTCTTTAAAAAAGACACCACTAAAGTATACGTATATATGGCTAAGGCCCGGCCTAATACTTTTGACGGTTTTATAGGCTTTGGTAATGATGACAATAGCAACAAAGTACGCTTTAACGGCTATCTTGATCTGCTGCTTAACAATGTGCTTAATACCGGAGAGAAGTTTAACCTGTATTGGAAAGGCGACGGCAACAAGCAAACCACCTTTAACGCCTCTATAGAATTACCTTATATGTTTAAGAGTCCTGTAGGCGCAAAGGCCAGCCTGCGCATCTTTAAGCAGGACAGTACTTTTCAAAACACGGCTACCGATGTTAACCTGGGCTATTACTTTAGCTACAACTCTAAAGTATATGTGGGAAGGCAGCAAACAGAATCGGTTGATATACAAAACCTCAACAGCAGCACACTTACAGACTATAATAACTCATTCTGGACATCTACCTACGAATATGCCGAATATAATGTAGATGACTTTTTATTTCCGCAAAAAACTTCGTTATTTATTAAAAGTGGCATAGGAAAGCGCGAAGGCAAGACCGGCGACAGTGACCAGTATTTTGCTCAGGTTAATTTTTCGCACAACCTGTATCTTAACAGGAAGAACATTATCAATATAAAAAACCAAACCTACTACCTTGATAGCAACACCTATATTATTAATGAGCTGTACCGATTTGGCGGAATTAACTCTATACGGGGTTTTAATGAAAATAGTCTGCAAGCTAACCTTAGCTCAGCGCTAATGGCAGAGTACCGCTATGTACTTGCCCCCAACATGTATATACATTCTATTACAGATTATGCCTATATGCAGGATGAAACATCAAACATTAAAGAAAACCTGTTGGGCTTAGGTTTTGGTTTTGGCCTGCTTACTAATAATGGACTCTTTAATATAGTATACGCCAATGGCAGTACTAAAGACCAAGCCATTAAACTATCCAACTCCATCGTTCACTTAAGCTTCAAAGCGTCATTTTAACATTTTATTTAGATATAATTTAACATTTACAAGGCTTTTATCTAAATATTATCATAAAACAATTGATTTTGTTAAGTTTTTATTTGAAATTTGGTTTACAACTAACATAAAAACTTATAAATGAGAACACAACTAAGGGTCTTATTGACGCTCTTTTGCGCGTTAATGATGCAAATTGCGTTTGCACAAGACAGAACGGTTTCTGGTACCGTTACAGATGAAAGCGGATTCCCCATCCCCGGGGTTAATGTGGTGGTAAAAGGTACAACCACCAGTACACAAACCGACATGGACGGTAAATTTACAGTTGCAGCTACAGAGGCACAGGTTTTAGTCTTTACCTATGTAGGCATGCAAACACAGGAGGCTTCGGCCAGTAAGGCATCTTTCGCAATCATACTTAAAGATGCAGCTACAGAACTGGAGGGTGTGGTTGTAACAGCATTGGGTATCTCAAGAGATAAAAAATCGCTAGGTTACTCTTCTCAAAAACTGGACGGAAATTCTGTAAACACAGTTCCTACAAACAACTTCCTTAATAATCTTTCCGGTAAAGTTGCAGGTTTAGAAATACGTAACAACTCTAACTTTGGCGGTTCTACAAACATTGTTCTAAGGGGGGCAAAAAGTATTACAGGTAATAACCAGGCACTTATTGTGGTAGATGGTGTTGCCATTACCAATACCAACCTTAACACTAAAGAAGCAGCAGCATCAAGGGTGGGGTTTGACTTTGGTAACTCAACATCGGATATAGACCCTAACAATATCGAATCCATTACCGTACTTAAAGGTGCTGCCGCAACAGCTCTTTACGGTAGCCAGGCTGCTAATGGAGCGATAATGATTACCACTAAAAAAGGCAAAACCAATACTGGCCTTGGCGTTACTTTTAGCACCACAACCTCTGTAGGAAGGTACAATAAAGACACATTCCCTAAGTACCAGAAAAAGTATGGCGCCAATGGTTACAGCGGACCAGATGATAGCTTTTACGAAGCCGATGTAAATGGCGATGGTATTGACGACCTTGTTGTAGATACAACAGCCGACTCCTCTTTTGGTAATGCTTTTGATCCTAATTTACTGGTTTACCAATGGAATGCTTTTGCACCAGGCAATCCTAATTTTGGAAGGCCAACACCTTGGACCGCTGCAAAAAATGATCCGGGCACCTTCTTACAAGACTCTTTTGGCGCGCAAAACAACGTAAACTTTAACGGTGGAGATGATAACTCTACATTTAACTTTGGCATAACCAACAACTATGAAACCGGTATTTTGCCAAACAGCCGTTTAAACAAAAACATTATAAATGGCAACTTTAGCAGGAATATTACCGATAAAGTTAAGCTAACTGTATTTACTACCTTTACCGATCAGACTACACAGGGAAGAAACAGTGTAGGGTATGGTGATAACATTATGGGCGGTTTTAGGCAGTGGTGGCAAACCAATGTAGACATTCAGGAACTAAAACAGGAATATTTTAGGGATAACCGCAATGTTACCTGGAATATGATAGACCCTGTAGGTGGCGATCTTTCTCCGGCTTACTGGAACAACCCGTACTGGGACCGTTATAAAAACTACCAAAGCGATGACCACACCCGTTTGTTAACCGGTGGTAATATTAGCTATGATGTTACAAGCAACTGGAACGTTTTAGGCCGTGTTACGGTAGATTACAGTAATGACAGGCAGGAACTTCGTAAAGAAATTGGCAGCCATGCCGAAGAATTCGGTTTACAGGCGCTTGATGAAACTTCGGGGTATAGGTTGTATACGCGTACATTTTTACAAACAACGTACGACCTAATTACCACTTATGATTTTCAACTTGGTAAAATCGGCGGTAAAGCGTTGTTAGGAACAACATTTATAAAATCTAAACTGGATTCTTTTGATGGTTCCACCACAGGAGGACTTGCAACAGCAGGCATCTTTACCCTTGCGAACTCTAACACCTTTGTTGCCCCGGTAGAAAGCCAGATAGACTATGAAAAACAAGGCTTATATGGCCAGCTTTCATTAGATTATAATAAACTGGTTTACCTTGAAGGTTCATACAGGACAGACTCTTCTACCGCATTACCTACCAACAATAATAATTATGATTACTACTCTATAGGAGGTAGCTTTATATTATCTGAACTAGTTAAAAAAGACTGGCTTTCCCTTTTAAAACTAAGGGCCAGCTATGCAGTTGTAGGTAATGACCCTGCTGCAGGACTTTTAGGTGCAAGGGTAAATAACGGCATCTTAAACGGTAACCTCTTATTTGGCAACAGTACCACCCATGTAGATTTTGACAAACTTAAACCGGAGAAACAAAAATCTACCGAGCTTGGTATAGAGGCAAGTATGTTTAACAGCAGGCTGGCATTTGATGTATCGGTTTATAAAAATAATACCGAAGACCTTATTTACAACGTACCACAAACATCTTCTACCGGCTATAGCTTCTCACAAATTAATGCAGGGGAGATAGAGAATAAAGGTATTGAGGTTTCTATAAGCGGCACACCAATAAAAACAGCTGATTTTGAATGGGATGTGCGAGTTAACTGGGCTAAGAACAAAAATGAGGTAGTTTCGCTTGATGCCGGCAGGGAAAACCTTCAGCTTGCATCGTTTCAGGATGGTGTAACACTAAATGCAACACTTGGCGAATCTTACGGTACTTTGCGTGGTACAGGATACACGTATGATGGCAACGGTAATAGAGTGGTAGACGAAAACGGATACTACATCCCGGCATCAGACCAAATTATTGGTAACATACAGGCCGATTGGATAGGTGGTATTTATAACAGGTTTACTTACAAAGCTGTTTCTTTAAGCGCTCTAATAGATGTTAAACACGGTGGCGATGTATTCTCGTTAGACCAATCGTATGGCCAATACACCGGTTTATACCCTGAAACAGCAGGTAATAATGAACTGGGCAACCCCGTACGTAATGCAGTAGCCGATGGCGGCGGTGTATTAAACCAGGGAGTACACGAAGACGGCACACCAAACACAACAAGGGTAGATGCAAATTATGTGGGTAGTGCCTTTGGTACCGATGGTAACCCGGCAAAAGCTTTTGTTTACGATGCTTCTTACGTAAAACTAAGAGAGGTGGCCGTTACATACAGCTTCCCTGCTAAAATGCTTGAGAAAACATTTATAAAAAATCTTTCTCTAAGCTTTTTGGGCAACAACCTTTGGATTATACACAAAAACCTGCCGTATGCAGATCCTGAGGCAGGTGCCTCATCAGGTAACATACAAGGTTTCCAATCGGGTGTTATGCCATCAGTAAAAATGTATTCGTTTAACTTAAAAGCCAGCTTCTAATGAAAAAGATATTATATACCGCATCGGCCTTCTTATTAGTGCTGGCCAGTTGCACTAGTGACGATTCTAATTTTAACCGCGACCAGGACAGGTCTTATGATGTGCCAGCCGAGACCCTGCTCGCTAATGCACAAAGAGAACTTACAGATCAGCTTGTAACCCCAGAGGTTAACCTTAACCCCCTTAGGTTTTACACGCAGTATTGGGCCGCAACGCAATACCCTGCAGAATCACGTTACAATCTTGTAACACGTACTATAGCAGATAACCTTTGGGATAATCTTTTCAGGGATGTTTTGGGAAATCTGGAGTCGGCTAAAGATGTTATAGAAGTAAACCCTGATCTTGATGATGCTACTAAGCAAAACCAAATTGCTATTATAGAGATCATAGAGGTATACACTTACCAAATACTTGTAGATACGTTTGGTGATATACCATACTCACAATCATTAGATGTGCTTAACGTTTTACCTGCTTATGATGATGATGCGACCATTTATCCACAACTAATAACGCGCCTTGACGCTGCCCTTACTAACCTTAACGATGGCGAAGGCACCTTTACAACCGGCGATGTTATTTATAGTGGTAGTGTTGCTAAATGGAGGCTTTTTGGCAACTCGCTAAAAGTTAAACTTGGTATTAACCTGTCCGATGTAAATCCGTCGTTAGCACAAAGCACTATAGAAAGTGCCGTAGCTGATGGTGTTATTACAGATAACAGTGATAATGCCACCCTGCGATATCCGGGTTCAGCACCTTTTTACAACCCTATTTACGCACAGTTGGTTGCAAGCAATAGGAATGACTTTGTAGCATCCGAAAGTATTGTAAATCAACTTAACGATTTAGATGATCCCCGCCGTTCCGCCTATTTTGAATTAGATGGCACCGGTGTATATAGTGGAGGTATAAATGGTGCCGGTAACGGATACTTTAATTTTTCGCCTATTGCCGAGTCACTTACTGAAAATAATGTACCAGGTGTATTATTTGAAGCTACAGAAATAAACTTTTATCTTGCCGAAGCTGCTGCAAGGGGATATAGCGTTAACGGAACAATAGAAGAATATTACGAAGCCGCAATTACCACATCATTTGAATTTTGGGGCGTTGGTGATGTTGAAACTTATCTTGCCAACCCAGATGTTGCATATGCAACTGCACAAGGTGACTGGAAACAAAAAATTGGAATGCAGGAATGGATTGCATTTTTTAACCGCCCGTTTGAATCGTGGACAGCATGGCGCAGGCTTGATGTACCAAGCTTAACGCCGGCCATTAATGCCGTACCTGCATCGGAAGGGCAAATACCGGTAAGGTTTACTTACCCTATAGATGAGCAAACGGTTAATAATACTAACTGGACTGCAGCATCTAATGCCATTGGTGGAGATAAGCTTACTACCCGTGTATTTTGGGATTTAGCTAACGATTAAAATATTTTAAACCTCTATAAAAACCACCGGCAAAACGCTGGTGGTTTTTTTATACCTTTGCCTCATGGAAAAAGAACACCAGATATTCGGGATAAGGGCTATTATAGAAGCTATAAACGCAGGTAAGGAAATTGATAAGGTTTTTATTCAGAAAGACGCCCAGGGCGATTTGATGAAAGACCTTATGAAGGCTATGAAGCAAAAAAGTGTAAACTTTAGCTACGTGCCGGTAGAAAAACTTAACCGCCTTACCCCTAACAACCACCAGGGTGCTGTAGCTACTATTGCCCCTATTAGCTTTTACAAGCTGGAAGACCTGGTAGAAAAAGTTTTAGAAAGCGGTAAAACCCCTTTGTTCTTAATATTAGACCAACTGTCTGATGCGCGTAACTTTGGTGCCATTATCCGTACGGCAGAATGTACCGGTGTAGATGGAATCATCATACAAAAACAAGGATCTGCTCCTGTTAATGGCGATACAGTTAAAACATCGGCCGGGGCGGTATTTAATGTGCCTATTTGTAAAGTAGAACATATTAAAGATGCTATTTTCCATCTGCAGGGATCGGGTATTAAAACCGTTGCCGCTACTGAGAAGACTGACAGCAATATTTACGATATATCGTTAAACGAGCCGGTAGCTATTATAATGGGTAGCGAAGACCGCGGCATTAACCCTTCTGTCCTTAAAATAGTTGACGAAAAGGCGAAATTGCCAATGTTTGGATCTATAGGATCGTTAAACGTATCGGTTGCCTGTGGTGCATTTTTGTATGAAACTGTTAGGCAACGAGGATAATACTGATTATTAGATTTTTGGATATTCAGATTGTTAGATATATTAAATATTAAAACATAAAAAAGCAGTACACTTTACAGTTGTACTGCTTTTTTTATGAGATTGTGCCTGCTTACTTAGACTGCCCACTTTCATCATCAACTTTTGGTTTTTCAATATAACTATATACTATCCTGTAATTGGCATAGGGCTCTACGATTTCGTAATCAACTACCTCTATATCTTGCGGTTTAGGTGGGTTTATAAAGTTGCCATTCTCATCAAAGCGCTTCATGAACGGGTCTTTTTTAGGATCAAAATCGGGTTGTTCCCAGGCGTAAAAAGGCTGTTTTTTATACTCAGGGGTATCGTAAATTCGTGAGAACAGTATACCCGATATTAGTCCACCCAAGTGCCCTTCCCAACTGATGCCTTCTTCTACATCCGGAAAAACATACCATATCATGCTGCCATACAGCATTATAATAAGTAGTGACAATGCTACAAGCCTGTAATAACCCGTTTGTATACCCTTAAAGAACACAAAGGTTACCAGTACATAAATTAACCCGCTGGCACCTATATGGTGAGATCCTCCCCTGCCTATAAGCCACGTTATAAATCCTGAGAGCAGTATACCATATATTATAATTTGCAAAGCATACCGCCGGTAAAAGAACCGCATGGCTGCTACTAGTAAGAATAGCGGAATGGAATTATTATACAAATGCTCTAAGCTGCCGTGCAGGAAAGGACTGAGCACAATTCCACGCAATCCGGTTAAAGTTCGTGGTGCTATACCGTAATCAGATAAGTATATATGAAATTTAATTTCTACCCAGTATACCGTCCAGAGGGCAAGTATAAAAGCCAGTGGCCAAAGCACAACTGAGGGCGAAAATGTAAAGTGGTTGTCCTGGTTATTGTTCATGCATAAAGGCACGTCAAAAAGCCAACCAAAAATATTTATCTGTTAAAATGTCAGTTATGGTGTCAGGATTTCATTACATCCTGTTTTGTTCATCGCTGTTTTTACTCTCACGCATATTCATATTCTTAAGCTCACCGCCAAATGTATATAGTACTGATAAGCGTACCATCCGCTGGTCGTTATAATTAGAATATGTGTTTTTAACCCCGTTAGAGAACCCGCTGTAGGTAGTTTTGCTGGATCTTAAAAGGTCGCTGCCATACAGTGTAAACTGCAACTTTTTATTTAGCAATAGCAATTTAACCGATGTATTAAGATAGCTTAAGGCGCTGTTAGTATCCAAGTTAGCAGTACCGCAGGTAACATAAGTATAACCCATATTAAACAAAAAGGTTTTATCCTTGTTTAACAACACATCATTATTTATCCTGAACTCTCCATTCCATCCGTTTAAAAATTGCAGCGTTACCGGTATGGTAGATTTTGCCTCGCTATAATACACATCGGCACTAACATTGGTTTTTATCCATTTTAAAGGTTCAAAGGCAATATATTGGTTAATACCATAAGTATTATTTGTTATAAAGTTTAAGGGCACATTTTGCTGTATGCTGGTTACGGGGTCTACAATTGTTAACTGCTCAAAATCGCCGCGGGTACCGGAGAAAAACAACGATGCCGTATAATAATCTTTAAAACCATATTCAAGCTGTATATTATGGGAGTATGACGGCCTTAAGTACGGGTTGCCTTCGGAATAAGAATAGGGAGAATCTACCCTCCTGAAAGGGTTTAAAAATTCGTAGGATGGCCTGCCTATCCTTTTACCGTAATTTATAGTAAAAGAATGGTTGTCGTTATGGTTGTACACTAAATAAGCCGTTGGGAAAAACCTTGTGTACTGTATTACATTTTCCTGCCCCGTAGTGATTGATGTGCCTTTTGTACGGGTGTTCTCCATACGCAGGCCTGCCTTTGCCTCCCACTTGCCAAACTCTTTGCTGCCATCTATAAACGCAGCCTGTGTATTTTCTTTAAATACAAACTGGTTGCTTTGGGTAAAGTCTTGAACCGGCAGGCCCGAAGTAAGGCTGTACAGTGCAAAGCTGTTTTGCGTTTTGGTGTACGACACCCTCGCACCATAATTCAGCTTTAGCCATTTAAGCGGATGCTCCATATCGGCATTGGCAGAATAATTATCTACTTCGCGGCTGCCAATGTTATTAGCCGACACATACGACCCGGGGATAAAACTGCCATCATTATAAAAATTATTGGTAGCAAAAGTGTTATCGCTATCGGTTATGTAATTAAAATAATCGGCATCAAAAGATAGCTTAACCCCGGTAGTATCTATCGTATAAATAGCGTGGTAATTAATAGCATTGTAATCGCTAACAGATTTGCTATTTCCGCGTGTATTTATGACCGAATCCAGCAACCGAGTTGTATTATCTGTAATATCTACATCTGAGTTTTCGCGCGAAACTGAATTACTGTGGCTGCCCATATACTGTGCACCTGTGGTAAATTTATCCGAAAATTTATAATCAATACCCAGCCTGCCATTAAACGGTTTAAAATTATTCTTACGAACAACATTATCTTTCCAGTCGTATTGCGGATATTCCAGCAATACTTCTTCGGTATTTTTTTGGGCACCGTTAGTATAGCCTACAGATGATTGCAACAAAAATTTATCTTTTTGGTAATTAAACGTAGCATTTGTAGAACCGGTAGCATAGCTATTTTGCCTGTACGACCCAAGTATAGAGGCATTCCAGGTATCAGCCCTGGTCTTTTTTAGCTTAATGTTTATGAGCCCACTATTACCCTCGGCACTATATTTTGCAGGTGGGTTGGTTATTACCTCTATGCTCTTTATATCATCCGCCTTTATCGATTTTAAAAAGGCAGTTAGCTCATCGCCCGTAAGGCGCATTAGCCTATCGTCTACCATTACGCTTATACCACCCTTACCCACTATAGATACCACATCGTTAACTACTTTAACCCGCGGTACTAATTTTAAGGCATCAAGCGCATCGCCACCGCTGGCTGCTACAGAATTTTCTACATTGAACACCAGGCGATCTACCTTTCTTTCTACAAGCTTCTTTTTGGTTTCTACCACAACCTCGTCTAACTGCTTTGAGGCTTCCAATTTAATTGTACCAAGGTTACGATTTTCTGTAAGTTCTACAGGTTTGTTATATAATTCGGCTCCCATAAAAAGTATACGCAGGGTATAATTACCCGATGGGGCGCTCAGGCTGAAATTACCTGAATCATCCGACAGGCCGGAGCTTACTATAGTGTTTGAATTATTCTCGACAACAACTTCGGCAAATTCAAGGGGTTTGTTATCACTATCAGTTACGGAGCCTGTAACATTTACTTGTGCAAATGCTATAACAGGAAACAGTAACAGTGCAATAAAGAATACAGACTGAAAACGGCTTATAAGGTAAGAATGCGGCATAAATAAGGGTAGTGGTTTTACTATAAGACTACCTTTAACAACGCTATGTTACAGTTGGTATTGTTAAAATTGTAAAGAATATCCTATTTTTCAGGATTTCATAAACACTTGATTTAAACAGTAATATTTTTATAAAAACTTTATCGGTTAAATGCTTAATCCTATTTATTCAAAATCCGTAATTTTACGCTATGGAAGCACCTTTGGCAGAACGCATACGCCCGCAGCATTTATCTGAATACATTAGTCAGCAACACCTCGTGGGGCCAAATGGCTCACTAACCCACCAGATAGCACGTGGTATAATTCCGTCTCTTGTATTATGGGGACCTCCCGGTACCGGTAAAACCACCCTGGCACAGATAATGGCACAAGAAAGCAACCGCCCGTTTTATGTGCTTAGCGCCATAAACGCGGGGGTTAAAGATGTGCGCGAGGTTATAGAAAAAGCCAAGCAAAGCGGCGGTATGTTTACCGCCAAGAACCCTATTTTATTTATAGATGAAATTCACCGGTTTAGTAAATCGCAACAGGATTCGCTGCTGGCAGCGGTAGAAAAAGGCTGGGTTACACTCATTGGGGCTACTACTGAGAATCCAAGTTTTGAGGTAATACCTGCACTCCTGTCGCGGTGCCAGGTATATGTGCTGAATCCTTTTACAAAAGATGACTTGGAGGCTTTAATGCACCGTGCTATTGACGTAGATAAATACCTGCAAACAAAGAATATTGATCTTAAGGAAACCGAAGCCTTGATACGATTATCGGGCGGCGATGGCCGAAAGCTGCTCAACATTTTTGAGCTTGTGGTTAATGCCAACGAGACTGATGATGTTGAAATAACGAACGAACGCGTAATGCAGCTTGCCCAAAAAAACACTGTGCTTTATGACAAGACGGGCGAGCAGCATTATGACATTATTTCTGCTTTTATAAAATCAATGCGCGGCAGCGACCCTAACGGGGCGGTTTACTGGCTTGCGCGAATGATTGAGGGTGGCGAAGACCTAAAGTTTATTGCCCGCCGTATGTTGATACTTGCAAGCGAAGATATTGGCAATGCGAACCCTACCGCGCTTATAATGGCGAACAATACCTTTCAGGCAGTGAGCACAATTGGCTACCCGGAATCGCGTATTATATTGAGCCAGTGTGCTATTTACCTGGCAACATCGCCTAAAAGCAACGCCAGCTATATGGCTATTGGCAAGGCACAAAGCGTGGTTAAGCAAACCGGCGACCTGCCCATACCACTACATCTACGCAATGCCCCTACCAAACTTATGAAGGAATTGGGCTATGGCGACGACTATAAATATGCGCATGACTATGCCAACAATTTTGCCGAGCAGGAGTTTTTACCCGATGAAATAAGGAATACAACTTTTTACGACCCAGGAAATAATTCCCGTGAAAACGGCACCAGAGAGTTTTTGAAGAACCGGTGGAAAGGGAAGTATGGATACTAACTGGTAGAAAGTTAAAAAGTCAAAAGTCATAAAGATACAAGCTGCAACTTTATGACTTTTGACTTTAAAAACCTTTAGACTTATATCTAAAACTTAATATTTAACTTTTCAGTTACCAGTTTATCGTTTACATAGTATTCAAAAAACCAATCGTTGCCTTTTTTAAAGATCACTCCGGTTTTACCTTCGCCTTGCGCCGAATAATAATCTGCCTGTGATGTTTTGTATAGCCTTGCCACTACTTTTGGAGTAGTATCTACCAATTGATAGCCGTTAGCAATTGGTTGTGCAAATAGTTGGTTCTCATTAACAATGGTAGGTGTAACTGTGGCGGCAGGTGTTGCTGTAGCTACTGCTTGTTGTGTAGCTGGTGTAGTTGGTACAGATGCAGTTGCATTAGGATTTGGATGTCCGGCTTGCAAAATAGGAGTGCCGTTATATTGATAATTTAACGCAGCCATAGAAGCTGCAGCTTCTCTTAACGCTTCATAATAAGCCTTTTTAAAATCTTTTTCTTTGCTTCTTCCTTTTAATGAAGTATATACCACTTTACCACTGCAATCCTTTAACAGGATGGTTATATTGGTGGAAAGTATACCCGAATCATCTACTAAATCGCCGTAAAGGGCTCCACACTTGTTTAGCATCAGGTCTTGTGGCATTTGATCGTTAGGATAAAATACGGTAAAGCCGTATTTTTCAAAGACCATTTTAGTAAGGGTATTGAGGTTATGCTTATTGGGTTCTTTAAGAAAGCTGAATTTCTCCGGGATAATCACATATTTGTAATTGTTGATAGTTTCTGACTGTGCAAAGCAAAATCCGGAAAACAATATGGCCAGTAATACTAAGGCTTTTTTCATAAAATTAGAGTAGTTGTTTTAATTGTAGCAGGTGGTTAACCTGTTTTATGGTTGGGTGAGCTTCAAGATTGTGCTCGTTAAAATAAATAGCATCAAGGCCGCAATCTAATGCACCCTGTACATCGGCCTCTATACAGTCACCTATCATAATGCTGTCTGCTTTTTGCGCATTAGCAGCGGTAAGGGCGTACTCAAAAATAGCGGGGTCGGGCTTTTTACAGCCTGCAAGCTCAGAGTTGGTTACTGTATCAAAATAATGGTGAATGTTGGCACTTTGCATTTTGCGTGCCTGTACTTCGCTAAAACCATTGGTAATAATGTGCAGGCTGTACTTTGATTTGAGGTAGTCTAAAATCTCAATTGTGCCCTCGTATAAATGATTGTTAGTAGGCAAAAGCCTTACATACTCTACAGACACCTCTTCTATAAGTTCATTTGAAATATCATAATTAAGGGCTGTAAAAGCCTCTTTCAGCCTGCCATACCTAAGCTGTGCCTGGGTGATCTCGCCATCGCGAAACAACTTCCAGTACTTAACATTTAGGGGAGAAAAAAGTGCGTTAAATGCATCGGCATCTACTGCAATGCCAAATTTAGGCAGCAGTTCTTCAAACGCCAGCGCAGAGTTTTTCTCGAAGTCCCAAAGGGTATGGTCGAGATCAAAAAAAATCGCTTTTTTATTATTGATCTTCATACTTATTTACTAACAATAACGGCATTCTCAATGTGGTATATCCAGTCGTCTACATCGGCATCATTGTACCTAAAGTTGCCCTGTAGTGTTACATACTGGTCGGTCTTTAACTTCATGCCGGGGTTTTTAAATTTGATGCCCATAATGGTTTCAGGGCCAGCTTGTCCACAAAAAAAGCACGATGCAAATACGTTTTTGCTCAATGCGTAGCTTTTATTATCTATAGGTATTATAAAGCCACTCATTAAGATGGGCTTATTGTTCTTGGCCTTAAGCGTAGTGTTAATAACCGGGAACATAACACCTTCCGGGTAGTCTTTACTTGGCTTTTTAAGGTATTTTATCTGGGCAAGCAATTTCCAGGTAAGGGTATCGCCTGCTGTAATTTTTGTTGAAGCCGTAACGTGATACGCCGGTGCCTGCGGCGATGCTACCGATGCCAGTATGAATGCTGAAAGTATAAGCGATGCTAATAAAAACGTTTTACGCATTTGCCAGTGTTTTTGATATGTTTAAACTATATGCTTTAACGGCAGGTATAACCGCCGCTAAAATCCCTACAAAGATAGTGAGCTCCAGCAAATATCCTTCTTTTTCCCAAACAAACTCAAGGGGGTTGAACGATATTTTAAACTCCGACTCAGATGAACCTGAGATAAGGCTTAGTGCTACCCTTCCAACAATTGTACCAAAGATAAAGCCGGTAATGCATAGTAAAAGGCTTTCTATAAGTACTAAAAGCAGCAATTGCAGGCGACTTGCACCATTAACGCGCAAAAGGGCAAATTCGTATTTACGTTCTTTTAACGTATTATAAAGGGCTATAAATATGCTGATGCCGCTAATAAGCATGATACCATACGCCAGGTATTGCAGCGCATCTAATCCGATACCAAAAAGGGTAAAGAGCCTGTTAATCTCTCTCGCCGGCGATGCTGCCTGCATCCTGGTGTTTTGAGCCACAAGCCTTGGCCAGGTTATAAAGCCCATCTTGCCCCTAAACTGTATGAGTACGGCGGTAATTTCTTTGCCTTCTTCGCTAATACCTACTTCCTCATGTTCATGGTCGTGTTCCTCCCCTTCGGCATGAGCTTCGTGGTCGTGATCTTCATGCTCGTGAGTATCAGCAACAGCCTCAGCATGGCCGTCGTGTTCATGCCCTTCTTCTGTTGATTCGGTATGCCCTTCGGCACCTGCATGCTCATGGTCGTGCATGGCCCAAACGCTGGGCACATTGCATAAAATAAGATTGTCTACCACTTTGCCTGTAGGCGAAGCAATACCTGTTACATGGTACGCATGGTCTTCGTGCAGTTCGCCCTCGGCGGCATCGCCGTGCGATCCGAAGAATTTATCGCCCACTTTTATCCCTAAGTTTTGGGCGATCTCACTGCCTACCACCACTTCAAAATTCTTATTGAACACCTTGCCGTCTTTAAGCTCGGCGCCGTATTTGGTTAAATATTCGGGTGTGGTGCCTACAATACGGTAGCCGTGGTAATTATCGCCAAACGCCAGCGGAATAGCACTTTTAACCATGGGGCTGTGCATCCAGGTCTTGGCTTCGGCGTAGTCTATATTGCCGGTTGGGGCATCTACCTGGTATACAGAAGACAATATCAGTTGTAGCGGACTACCCTGCGCTCCCAGCACCATATCTATACCGTCTATATTGGCGTTAAATTTCTTTTCAAACTGCTCATCCAATAAAATAAGCAGTGTTATAATGGCAACGCTGGCAGTAAGCAAAATAATGCTCAGCGCTGTGTTAAGGGGCTTAAACCAAATGTTTTTCCAGGCTATTTTAGTAATCATTATAAGGATATTTGATTGGGAAAACGGTCTTTTAGCCTTTGGTCGTGCGTTACAATAATAAGAGCGCTACCGTATTGTTTAGCAAGATGTGCAAGCATATCGGCTACACGAAAAGCATTATCGTCGTCAAGGCTGCTGGTGGGTTCATCGGCAAGTAAAAGCTTTGGCTGATTGATTAGCGCACGGGCTATAGACACCCTTTGCTGCTGGCCTATGCTAAGTTGCGATGGTAATTTATACAGGTGGTCTGTTAAATCAAGTTCCTGCAAAAGCTGTCTGGCTTTATCATTAGCCTGTTTGCCGGTAGCCAGCCAAGAGGCCAGCACCACGTTTTCAAGTACGTTTAAAGACGACACAAAATAAGCCTGTTGTAAAACAAGCCCAATATTGGTTCCGCGAAAGCGGTCTAACTTTTTTTCGGATAAAGAGGCAAGGCCGGTCCCTTCTATAAGCACCTGACCTGATTGCGGCCTTAAAAGTCCGCCAAATAGGTGGAGCAATGTGGTTTTGCCCTTTCCTGATCCGCCTGTAATTAAAAGGCTTTCGCCGGATTGTACGGCGATATCAGGAAAATTAAACTGAGCGCCCTTGCCGTAGGCAAAGCGTATATTTTGAGTACTTATCATTCGGTAATATAATAAGACTGCAAGGTAGCAAATGTACAGCTATTATAAAACCGCAAAATTACATTATGCACTGGCAGCAGCAGCATTTCTTTTCATATCAAAAACAATGATGCTTTGCAGTATATCTTTCTTTTCGTTTTCATTTTCAAATGCTTTTGCAAGGCAAAGCTTGCCCTTTTTCATGGCGCTAACGCAACAGTCGTAAATAGCTTCGCGGCTTTTAAGGGCGCGAATGCTAAGGTCCAGCCTTATCTCTACAACTGAGCGATGCACTTTAGGATTGTTGATATAGCGCTTAGCCTGGGCGCTGTCGTAGTTCTCAGTAAGGTTAAAATCAACCAGCTCAAACTCTTTCTTTTCCAGTTTTTCTAACACCATATCCGGCACCTTCCTATCCCGTACCTCAGGATCGTTGGGCAGGTCAAACTCCCCATCGTATTTAAAGGTCATCGTGTACGTATCCATAGCTTCTTTTTTACTTAAAGTTACTACAGCAAACAATATTAAACACCATGATTAACAAAAGCATAGGACAGATATATGATAATTTTAGGGAATTTAAAAGCTGTACTGCTATATCGTGGCCTGATTAGTACAGCGCCACACTCCATTTTGGATACAACCACAAGTAATTTGGATACGTTTAGGATGCCCCTTGTAGCGAACTTTGTAATGCATTAATTATAACGCAACAATCTAAAAATAAGATCATGAGCATTAAAAAGATTAAATTGGGAATACAGGGGTTTGTAGTGCCCCAGATAGGATTAGGCTGTATGGGCATGACGCAGATTGCGGGTGCCGATATTTACGGAAAAGCCGATGAGGCTGAGGCCATTGCTACCATTCACCGCTCCTTAGAATTAGGCGGCAACTTTTTAGACACAGCCGATCTGTATGGCCCGTTGCTTAACGAACGCCTTATTGCCAAGGCAATTAAAGGCAACAGGGATGCCTACCAGATAGCCACAAAATTTGCATGGGAAATTGATGAAAGCGAGCAGCTTACCTGGAAAATTAACGGCCAAAAAGACTACGTTTGTAAGGCGGTAGAACGCTCGCTTAAAAACCTGGGAACCGACTATATAGACCTTTATTACATGCACCGCCTTGACCCCAACACCCCTATTGAGGAGACCGTTGGTGCAATGGCTGATCTTGTAAAAGAAGGTAAAGTGGGCTATATTGGCTTATCGGAAGTATCATCGGAAACTATAAGGAAAGCACATGCTGTACATCCGCTTACTGCCTTACAATCAGAATATTCGTTGTTTGAAAGAAGTGTGGAAGAAGAGGGTATTTTAGATACGCTTAAAGAGCTTGGTATTGGCTTTGTACCGTATTCGCCACTGGGCAGGGGATTTATATCGGGCGAAATTAAAAGTCCGGATGATTTTCCTGAGAATGATTTCAGGCGAAGCATTCCCAAATTTCAGGGCGAGCAGTTTTACAAGAATATCGAATTGCTGAATGAACTTCACAAACTGGCTGAAGAGAAGGGCATTACAGCATCGCAACTTGCTATAGCATGGACTGTTAACAAAGGCTTTGTGCCAATACCGGGAACCAAACGCGTAAAATATGTTGAGCAAAATATTGCTGCCGCCGGTGTAGAACTTACTACCGCTGAAGCAGAAAGGCTTGAAAGCATTATCCCACTTGGTACGCCAACCGGTAACAGGTATGATGATTGGGGCATGACGATGGTGAGTCTTTAATTACGAATTTTAAATTACGAATTACGATTCAGTTCCAAAATCCCAAATTTTAAAATCCAAACAACGAACTGATCATCAGTCTCTAAATAATCTAAAAAATCCAACCATCTAAAAATCTAAATTATGATACAGGCAAAAGGATATGCAGCACAATCGCCGGAGAGCAATTTAGCCCCGTGGGATTTTGAGCGCCGCGACGTAGGCCCGCACGATGTGCAAATAGAAATTTTATTTTGTGGCGTGTGCCACAGCGACTTACACCAAATTAAGAACGATTGGTTCCCGGGAGTTTTCCCAATGGTGCCGGGCCATGAAATTGTGGGCCGCATTGTTGCCGTGGGCGGCCACACCAGGAAGTTTAAACAAGGCGACCTTGCCGGAATAGGCTGTATGGTAGACAGTTGCCGCCAATGCGAAGACTGCAACAGTGGGCTGGAACAGTTTTGCCCAAATGGCGTACAAACCTACAACAGCATGGGCCATGACGGGCAGCCTACCTACGGCGGCTACAGCAATACTATAGTGGTGCACGAAGATTTTGCCTTCCGAATATCAGAAAAACTGAACCTTGCAGCCGTTGCACCGTTGCTTTGTGCGGGGATAACCACCTATTCTCCATTGCGTTACTGGAAGGTGGGCAAAGGCCATAAGGTGGCAGTTTTAGGATTGGGCGGATTGGGCCACATGGCTGTTAAATTTGCCGTTGCTTTTGGTGCCGAAGTCACCGTATTAAGCACATCGCCCGCTAAAGAGCAGGATGCCAAAAACCTTGGCGCACACCACTTTGTGGTAACAAAAGACCCTGAACAGGTAGCGGCATCGGCACGTAAATTCGATTTTATTGTAGATACCGTATCGGCACCGCATGACATAAATATGTACTTGCAAATGCTTAAAACACGCGGTACGCACATTACGCTTGGTGCACCTACAGAGCCGTATCAGGTACCTGCATTCTCGCTACTGGGTGGTGCCAAAGCCATAGCAGGATCGGGTATTGGAGGGTTGGAAGAAACCCAGGAAATGCTTGATTTTTGCGCCGAACACAACATCGTTTCAGATATCGAACTTATTGATATTAAAGACATTCACGCATCTTTCGACCGTATGGAAAAAGGCGATGTGCGTTACCGTTTCGTTATAGATATGGCAACACTCTAAAATTTCAAAAAACAAACTCCAAATCGCAAACAACAAACTGATAATCTGCAATTTGTTTTAAAAAATTAAACAGGAAGGGCTATCTTTACGGTAGCTCTTCTTTAAATTATCCACCATGAAAAAATCAATACAGGGTCCGCTAATACTCAATTCGATATCAGAAATGCACCGCATAATGGATATCCCTGAGCCGGAGCATCCGCTTGTTAGCATCGTGAATTTTAAGGACATACGATCGCATTCCGAAATACTGGAACACGGCCTGGTGCTTAATGTGTATATGATAGCCCTAAAGAAAGAGTACAAGGGCAAGGTAAAATATGGGCAAAGTTTTTATGATTTTGATGAGGGCATGATGTCTTTTATAGCACCAGGACAGATATGCTACCAAAATGAGCCGGGGTATGACCCGTTAGATGGCAGCATGCTTATCTTTCACCCTGATTTTTTGAGGGGATATGCCATAGACAAAAACATTAAAGGGTTCGATTTTTTCTCGTATGCGGCTAATGAAGCACTGTACCTATCTAAAAAAGAAGAAGTTATGATAGAAGGTATTTTTAATAATATAGCCCAGGAGTACCATAGTAATATTGATAATTTTAGCCAAGATGTAATTATATCGCACATAGAATTGCTGCTTAATTACAGCAACCGCTTCTATAACAGGCAGTTTATAACCCGTAAAAATGTAAATAACGACCTGCTTACCAAACTGGAGGATATCCTTGAAAACCACTTTAAGAACAACGAAATTTCAAGCCTGCCAACTGTTAAGCACCTGGCAGACAGCCTAAATGTATCGCCTAATTACCTTAGTGATATGCTGCGCACCCATACCGGGCAAAATGCACAGCAACACATACATAACAAGCTGATAGATAAGGCAAAGGAGATTTTAACCACTACCCAACTGTCAGTAAGCGAAGTAGCCTACAGGTTGGGGTTTGAGTACCCCCAATCGTTCAGTAAACTTTTTAAAGCTAAAGCTAACGTAAGTCCGTTAGAATACAGAAAGCTGTTTAACTGAAACCCTGCAAGCTACAGGCAAACCGATGTGTGATTTTGTTAAACGATTACTTTTCAGCAGGTATCCTAAGTACCTGGCCGGGATATATCTTGTCAGGATCAGACAGCATTGGCTTATTGGCTTCAAAAATAGTGTTGTACTTTTTAACATCTCCATAATATTTACCGGCTATTTTGCTAAGCGAATCGCCACTTACTACCGTGTAAAACTGCGATGCAGGTTCGCTTACTGTTACCCTCATTAGGTTATTTACCGTTTCTACACCACCTACGTTACCCACAGCAAGAGCTATTTTTTCAGTATCAGCCTCTGTATCCACTTCACCTTCAATAGTCACTGTTTGCCCTTTAGTTGCAATTCGGATATTTTTGTACACCAGCCCCAGTTTTTTAATGAATGCTAATAATTCAGCTGCTTTAGTATTCTCTGCGTCAGCTGCCGATAGGTTAATGCTTCCAAAAACCTGTGTGCCTGCCTCTTTATTAAATGTTATTGTTGCCATAATATTTATTTTGTTTGTTTACAGGATACAAGTTAGCTAACATAATTAAGCAAGTTTCTTAATACTGTTACAATTAATAAATCTTTAATCTTAAAACATGATGCTATTATTTTGTATAGTGCTAAAAGTTAAGACAATGTTAACAGTAAATCAAATTATCGTATATTTGCAGCGCTTATACTGAGCGGTTTACCCTCCCTAACCAACTACCGCTTAGGGCATTGTAGTTATGAAGTTACAATTTAAAAGCAGGCTAACCATACTTTTAGCCAGGCTATTACTCGTATATATAGCATTTATGCTTTGCCGTATGTTGTTTTACCTCTTTAACAACGATCTTATAGACCCTCTTAACGCTACCGCAACCTGGAGCCTTATAAAAGGCAGCCTTATGTTTGATACGGTTTCTATTATTTACATTAATATGTTGTTTATTTTCCTGTCGCTGCTGCCATTGCACGTCGCAGAGAATAAGGCATACCAAAAAGTGGTTTTTGCCATATTTATTGTATTTAACAGCGTTGGTTTATTAATAAACACGGCCGATATTTTTTACTATCCTTTTAAACAGGCACGTCTTGTACTTGGCGATTTTGTATTGCTTAAAGACGACAGCTTTATGCCTTTGCTCGGTGATTTTGTTACCGATTACTGGTACGGATTCCTGTTTTACCTTGCTCTGGTGGCCCTTTTATGGTTTGGCTATAAAGCGGTAGGCTTAAAATATACAGAGCAAACAAACAAGCGATTTTATATTACAAACTCCATACAGCTTGCTGTTATGGCTATTGCCGTTGTGTTTTTTGTAAGGGGCGCCACATTCTCGGCAGCGTCATTCCCTATTACTATGAACGATGCATTCTTGTACACGCAAAACCCATCCCACACATCTGTAATACTAAGCAACCCGTTCTGCATACTGCGCACCATGAGCAAATCTAATAAAGTACCTAACCTTAAGTATTTTGATCAGTTTGTGGCCGATAACATGGCTCCCACAACCCATAAGGCTATTGATTGGGAAACGCATGAAATTGACCGGAAAACAAATGTATTTGTTATAGTTCTCGAAAGTTTTGGCAAGGCACACCTAAAAGGATTTTCAGACCAGTTTAAACCGGGACAGGAAGCCAACACGCCATTTATAGATTCTTTAATGCAACACAGTTATGTGTTTACCAACACCTTTCAAAATGGCCGCAGATCGATAGATGCGCTGCCTGCCATTTGGGCATCCATACCATCGTTTAAAGAGCATTTTTTATCGCTACCAAACTCAGTAGCACCCTACCATGGCCTGCCGGAATGTATGACCGAAATGGGTTACCAAACTGCCTTTTTTCATGGCGGTGTGCGGGAGTCTATGGGTTTTGTTTCTTTTGGGAAGGTTACCGGTGTTAAAAATTTTTACTCCCGCCAGGAATATGAGGCAGAAAATGGCAGTGGCGACTTTGATGGTAAGTGGGGCATTTGGGATCATAAGTTCTTCCCTTATGTGCATAAAAAGCTAAACGGCATGAATAAAAAAGATAAGCCTTTCTTTGCTACACTCTTTACCTTGTCATCGCACCACCCATATGCGATTCCTGAAGGGATGGAGAATAAATTTACCGAAGGCACCATGCCTATTCACCGTGCTATTAAATATTCGGATTATTCGTTACAGCAGTTTTTTAACAGCATAAAAAACGAACCTTGGTATAACAACACCTTGTTTGTTATTACTGCCGATCATTCATCGGGCGCCGATAGCCGTAAATTTAACAAGCAGCCGTATGAATACAGTATACCACTTATGTTCTTTAAGCCGGGCGGAAATTTTGTAGGCGTAGATGATAAGGTAATGCAACACATAGACATTATGCCAACATTATTAGGTATGTTGGATTATGAAAAGCCATATTTTGCTTTTGGTACCGACCACTTTGATAAAACAGCATCTAAAAATCACTTTGCCATCAACCACTCCAACGGAGTGTTTAATTGTACTACCGATGAGTTTTGCTATATCTTTAATGAAAAAGATGTAATTACCAAGTTTGCATACAAAACCGACCCGTTGGGTAAACACAATCTTATTGCTACTAAAACGGCAAAAGATGATGCAACTATTAACAGCATTAAAGCATTTTTACAGGAGTATAGCATTCACGTTAGTAAGCGCGACTATTTGCCCGCAGGAATTGGTGAAAAAGGGATGGCGCAGGTACATAAATAATTAAAAGTCAAAAACTTAAAAGTCAAAAGTCTTAAAGCTACAGAGTACTCTTTTGCTTTAAGACTTTTCTATTTATATTACTTAAAACCGTGACATCTTTTCTTTTTACTGCTCAAATTTTTACCGAATTCGTAAAATAAAGTATCTTCGCGGGGCTTAAAGGGTATTATTACAGGATTGGGAAGTCCGCTAATGTAATCTTTCGCAACTATTAACTTTATTTAAACCCAAATGAAAAAACTAATTTTATTCCTAACCATGTTTGTCATGGTACTGCCGGTAAGGGCCGATGAGGGCATGTGGTTCCTTATGTTTATTGAGCGCCTTAACCACAGGGATATGCAAAAAATGGGCCTGCAGCTTACTGCCGAAGAAATTTACAGCATTAACCATCACAGCCTGAAGGATGCGGTTGTGCAGTTTAATGGTGGCTGTACTGCCGAGCTTATTTCTAAAGACGGCCTTGTGCTTACCAACCACCACTGTGGTTACGGTGCTATTGCCGAATTAAGCACTCCCGAAGCTAACTACCTTAAAGACGGTTACTGGGCTAAAGACCGCAGTGCCGAGCTTAAGCCAAGCAGCCTGTACGTGCGCTTTTTTGTGCGTATGGATGATGTATCTAAACGTATCCTCGGCAAAGTAAACGCTAACATGACCGAAGCCGAAAGGGAAAAAGCAATTAACCAGGAAATTGCGTTAATTGAAAAAGAAAATAACGAAGGTGGCAAATATACCGTTTCAGTTCGTCCTTTCTTTCAGGGTAACGAGTATTATTACTTTGTATACCAGGATTATAAGGATGTACGTTTTGTAGGCACCCCGCCGGAAAGCATAGGCAAATTTGGAGGCGATACCGATAACTGGGAGTGGCCGCGCCATACCGGAGATTTCTCTATGTTCCGTATTTATGGAGATAAAGATGGTAACCCTGCTGAGTATTCGGCAAACAACGTTCCGTTACACCCTAAATACCATTTGCCTGTAAGCCTTAAAGGAGTTCAGGAAAATGATTTTGCCATGATATTGGGCTACCCGGGCCGTACCAACCGATGGATGCCAAGCGGCGGAATAGAGCAAAACGTTAAGTTTGCGTACCCTGCATGGGTGGAAGCCTCTAAACTGGGTATGGATAAAATGAAAGTGCATATGGATAAGGATGCTAAAGTGCGTCTTGATTATGCCTCTAAATATGCGCAGGTTGCCAACTACTGGAAAAACCGCCAGGGCATGATAGATGCGCTTACCAAGCATAAAACAGCCGCCACTAAAGCTAAAGTCGAAGCAGATTTTAATACTTGGGCCAACAAGCCTGCCAATAAAGAAAAGTACGGTACTGTTATAGCTACCATTAATAACTACTATAGCAAAACCAACGAAAAGGCACGCCATGATAATTATTTAACCGGACTGTTGCGTACCAGCAACTACGCAGCTATGCCGTACTCGTTAGGCAAGGGCTTTGAGAGTTATTTCCCTATGACGGGTGCTGAGAAAGATAAGATGACTGCCGGCCTTCAGGAGGCTATAGATGAGTACTATGGGTCGCTTTACCTGCCTTTAGAAAAAGATGTACTTGCTGCACAGCTGCACCTGTATGCTACAAAATCTACCGGTTATGAGATTGCTCCTTACATTGCCGAGATTGGTAAAGCCAACAACTACGATTATACTAAATTTGTAAATGATGCTTTTGCAAACAGTATTTTTGGCTCTAAAGAAAAAGCTGAAGCGTATCTTAAAAACCCGAATGCCGAGGTGCTTAAAAACGATGTGCTGTACAAATTATCTAATGATATTATGACAAAGTACAGGGCTAAAACTGATGAGCAGGCTAAGCTTGATGCGGAGTTCTCTAAAGCGTTCCGCCTGTTGGTGGAAGGTATGAGGCAGGCTAACCCGGATGCTAAATACTACCCGGATGCTAACAGTACGCTACGCCTTACCTACGGTAAAGTGCGCTCGCTGCCTAAAGACAAGCGCAACGATGCTAAAAAGAACTACTATACTACGCTACAGGGCGAAGTAGCTAAATACAAGCCTAACGATGAAGAATTTGACCTGCCTAAAAGGTTAATGGAACTTAACGAGAAAAAAGACTTTGGCCAGTATGCTGATAAAGCAGGTTATATGCCTGTTAACTTCCTTACAGATAACGATATTACAGGCGGTAACTCAGGTTCGCCGGTACTTAACGGTAAAGGGGAGCTTATAGGCCTTGCTTTTGACGGTAACATTGAGGCAATGGCGGGTGATGTTATTTTTGACAAAGACCTGCAACGTACCATCAACGTTGATATTCGTTATGTGCTTTGGATAATCGATAAATACGCCGGTGCCAAACACATTGTTGATGAAATGACAATAGTAAAATAAAAGTTTAGATAACAGACTTGAAATGATAGACAAAACCGCCCTGATAACGGGGCGGTTTTTTATTTAAAATATCTCTTTAGCGATAGCTTTGATGTTATCAGGTTTACCCATGCTGTAATAATGCAACACAGGTATACCAGCTTTAACCAACTCCTTGCTTTGGGCAGTACACCACTCTATACCAACCTGCCTTACGGCATCGTTATCTTTTGCACGAACCACTTCCATGATAAGATCATCAGGAATATCAACTTTAAAGCGGTGCGGTATAAGGTTTAACTGTTTTTTGGTTGCAATAGGTTTAAGCCCCGGAATGATAGGCACTGCTATACCCTCTTTACGGCATTTGGCCACAAAATCAAAAAACTTTTGGTTATCAAAAAACAGCTGGGTAACAATATATTCAGCGCCGTTCTTTATTTTTTGTTTCAGAAAATAGATATCGCTGTCCATACTTGGCGCTTCCATATGTTTTTCCGGGTAACCGGCTACACCAATACAAAAATTGGTTGCAGAGGTATTCTGCAGATGATCGTCGAGGTAAATACCGTTGTTCAGGTTAGCAATTTGCGTAACCAACTCTGTAGCGTAGTTATTACCCTCGCGCTCAGGCTTAAAGTAAATTTCGCTTTTTACGGCATCGCCCCTAAGGGCAACCACATTCTGAATACCTAAAAAGTCGAGGTCTATCAAAAAGTTCTCAGTATCTTCTTTAGTAAAGCCACCGCAAAGTATGTGCGGAATAGCATCTACCTGATATTTGTTTTGTATTGCCGAACATATGCCCACCGTACCCGGGCGTTTTTTAACTACCTTTTTTTCCAGCAATCCGCTTGGCAGCTCTTTATACTCATATTCTTCCCGATGGTAAGTAACATCTATAAAGGGCGGTTTAAATTCCATTAATGGGTCTATACTATCAAAAATAGACTGTATGTTTTGCCCTTTTAACGGGGGAAGTATCTCAAAAGTAAACTGTGTTTTGCCGTTGGCGTTTTCTATATGTTCGGTTACCTTCATTGGTTTTTTGTTTCAGGATTTCAGGTTTCAGGTTGCCTGTAGAACTGCCTACTGCCACTGATAACTGAATACTTTTTTGTTAATCTGCTATATTAGGATTAAGCCATTTTGTGGCTGTTGTTGTTGGCATGCTTCGCCTTTTGGCATAATCAATAACCTGGTCTTCTTTTATTTTTCCGAGGCCAAAGTACTTACTTTGTGGATTGCCAAAGTAATACCCTGATACCGATGATGCCGGCCACATGGCAAGGCTCTCGGTTAGGGTTACACCTATCTGCTTTTCTACATCGAGCAGTTGCCAGATGGTATTTTTCTCTAAGTGATCAGGGCAGGCAGGGTACCCCGGTGCCGGACGTATACCTGCGTATTCTTCTTTAATTAGGTGCTCGTTGCTAAGATGCTCATCGGCAGCATAGCCCCAAATTTCTTTCCTGATTTTTAAGTGCAGGTATTCGGCAAAAGCCTCTGCAAGACGGTCACCCAGGGCCTTAACCATTATTGAGTTATAATCGTCGTGGGCTTTCTCAAATTCGGCAGCTTTTTCATCTATACCAAAACCGGTGGTAACGGCAAATGCACCTATATAATCGGTCTTGCCGCTATCCTTAGGGGCAATAAAATCGGCCAGGGCAATATTAGGTGCTCCTTTTGTTTTTTGCGATTGCTGGCGAAGCGTTAAGAAAGTAGCTTTCTTTTTACCGTTTTCGTCGTACAACTCTATATCATCATCATTAATTTGCGATGCCGGGAAAACACCATAAATACCGCGCGCTTCCAGCCAATCTTCCTCAAGCATTTGCTTAAGCATCTTTTGAGCGTCAGCAAATAAAATAACGGCTTGTTCGCCAACTACCTCATCTTTCAATATGGCAGGATATTTACCATGCAAATCCCAAGTCTGGAAAAACGGCGTCCAGTCGATAAACTCCACCAGGTCGGCAGGTTTTGGGTAAATGGTTTGTACACCAATAAAATTGGGCTTAAAGGGAGTAAAAGCCACCCAATCCAATTTTAGTTTATTGCGGCGGGCATCTTCAATATTAAGGAAATTCTTATCGCGGGAGCGGTTAAGATACCCTTCTCGAAGCGTATCATATTCATCCCGGATGGTCTTGGTATAATCGCCTTTAGTAGCCACATTAAGCAGGTTACCTGCAACGGTTACCGCACGGCTGGCATCATTAACGTGCACCACTGTTTCGCGGTACTGCGGCGCTATTTTAACCGCAGTATGCGCACGGCTGGTGGTTGCACCGCCTATCATAATAGGTATGCTTATATTAAGCTTATCCATTTCTTTAGCTAGGTAAACCATTTCGTCTAACGACGGTGTTATAAGTCCGCTCAGGCCTATAATATCTACCTGTTCCCTCACGGCAACTTCTATAATTCTTTCGGGCGGTACCATAACACCAAGATCAATGATCTCGAAGTTATTACAACCCAACACCACAGCTACAATATTTTTGCCGATATCGTGCACATCGCCTTTTACGGTTGCCATAAGTATTTTTCCAGCCCCCCCCGCCCCCGATGGGGGAGCTGTTAACTCAGTCGTCAATTCTGTCACGATCTTATCTAATACGTTTTCAATATTTAACAGCACTTCATCATTTGTGAATCGTATCACACGATATCCTTGCTCTTCAAGCCATTGCGTTCGCTGTTTATCACTTGCACTATTTTCAGGCAACTGGTGTATAAGCCCGTCTACTTCAACAATCAAATTTTTCTTTATACATATAAAATCTGCTATAAATCCCCCAATAATATGCTGCCTTCTAAATTTGTACCCTTCCAGTTTTTTTCCACTTAAAGCAGACCATAATAGGCGCTCTGCATCGGTAGGCTGATTACGCATTTTTTGACAATACCCTTTTAGTAAGCCATACATTATTGGATCAGCAGTCTTCCAGTAGCGGGTCTGCTCAGCAGCTCCCCCTTTGGGGGCGGGGGGGGCATTTTTCGCAGCTTCTATAAAAGGCAATAGATAAGCCACAGCCTTTTTCATAACCCGCGCCGACTTAACCACTTGGGGCAGAAACATTTTACCGCTACCAAAAAGGTCACCCACTACGTTCATCCCAGTCATCAGGTTAATTTCTATAACCTCAATAGGTTTAGATGCTGCAAGTCGGGCCTCTTCAATATCAACCTCAATAAATTCGTCTATACCACGCACAAGGGCATGCGTAAGCCGCTCCTGTATCGATAATGAGCGCCATTCTTGAGCTTGCTTCTCGGTAACTTTGGGTCCGCCCTTTACATTCTCGGCAAAAGTCAGTAAGCGTTCGGTAGCATCGTCACGCCTGTCGAGCAGTACATCTTCTACATGTTCTAAAAGTTCTTTATCTATATCATCATAAACCTCGATCATCTCGGGGTTTACAATACCCATATCCATACCGTGCTGAATAGCATGGTATAGGAATGATGAGTGCATGGCCTCGCGCACCTTATCGTTACCCCTAAAAGAGAACGATACGTTGCTTACTCCACCACTTACATGGGCATACGGCAGGTTTTGCCTGATCCATTTTGTGGCACGAAAAAAGTCGACCGCGTTTTGACGGTGCTCTTCCATACCTGTTGCAACAGGAAATATATTAGGGTCGAAAATAATGTCCTCAGCCGGAAAGCCCACCTTATCTACAAGAACATCATAACTGCGCTTACAAATATCAATACGCCTTTGATAGGTATCGGCCTGCCCGGCTTCATCAAAAGCCATAACAATAACAGCCGCACCATAGCGCTTTACTTTATTGGCTTGGGCAATAAAATTCTCCTCGCCCTCTTTAAGGCTTATAGAATTTACAATGCTCTTACCCTGCGCCACTTTAAGCCCGGCCTCTATAATTTCCCATTTTGAGCTGTCTATCATTAACGGCACGCGGGCAATATCGGGCTCCGATGCTATAAGGTTCAGGAACGTGGTCATGGCATGTACGCCATCCAGCATTCCCTCATCCATATTTATATCTATGATCTGGGCGCCACCTTCTACCTGCGCCCGTGCAATATCAAGCGCTTCCTCATACTTTTCTTCTTTAATAAGCCGAAGAAATTTACGCGATCCCGTTACATTTGTACGTTCTCCAATATTTACAAAGTTGGTTTCGGGCGTAACAATTAAGGGTTCTAACCCGGATAATTTTAAATATCTATCTCCAGCCATTATACAGTTACCTCAATTTTACGGGGTTGATATTGATGAGCAACTTCGGCAATTAGCCTGATGTGCTCTGGGGTGGTGCCACAGCAGCCACCAATTATGTTGATAAGGTTATCATCAAGGTATTCCTTAATAAGTACCTGCATTTCTTCAGGGGTTTGGTCGTACTGCCCAAAAGCATTTGGCAAGCCTGCGTTAGGGTGTGCCGAAACACTGAACGATGTATTGTGTGCAAGCCTTTTTAAATACGGCTTAAGCTGATCTGCCCCAAGTGCGCAATTAAAACCGACACTTAATAACGGAATGTGCGATATTGAGATGAGAAATGCCTCTACCGTCTGACCACTTAGGGTTCGGCCGGAAGCATCGGTAATGGTACCGCTAACCATGATTGGGATATCGATTCCTAATTCATCTTTAACCTCTTCTATAGCATATAGGGCAGCTTTGGCGTTCAGGGTATCAAAAATAGTTTCTACAAGCAGCACATCGCAACCACCATCTATCAATGCTTTTACCTGTTGTTTGTAAGCTGCAAGCAAATCATCAAAAGTAACAGCGCGGTAACCGGGATCGTTAACATCAGGACTCATACTCGCCGTGCGGTTGGTGGGGCCTATAGATCCTGCTACAAAGCGTGGGCGCGAAGGGTCTTGCGCTTCAAATTCATCGGCTACTTCGCGGGCTATTTTAGCCGACTCGTAATTTAGCTCATACACTATATCTTCAAGGTGGTAATCAGCCATACCAATGGTAGTGCCAGAGAAGGTGTTGGTTTCCACAATATCGGCGCCTGCCGCAAAATACTGGCGGTGCACATCTTTAATAGCTTCGGGCTGGGTTAGGGTAAGTAAATCGTTATTACCCTTTAAGGAGTGTGGAAAATCTTTAAAGCGTTCGCCGCGAAAATCTTCTTCCGAAAAGTTGTAGCGCTGCAGCATGGTACCCATAGCACCATCCAGCACCAGTATACGGTTGTTAAGCGCAGCATATATTTTAGACATAGCAATATCAGGTTTAAAGTTTCAGGTTTCAGGTTGCCCAACAAACCGTAAATTGTACATGCAAAAAAGTTACAGCCAAAACGAACCTTCGGGTTATGAGCCCGACGAGCTTAACTTTGATGTTTGTACCTTATAATATGCTATCTAATTGGAGAAGGAAATAGTAAAACTATTTCTTGAGTTATCTATCTGCGCGCGTGCGTAGTAGAATTTAGCACCTTCTTTAAAGTTTAAAGGGTTGCTAAGGCTTCATCGGGTCTATTCCCTCTGCCTTTCGTGATAACATATCATTGTGTAAAAGAACGTTGCAAATTTATGCAATAATTTGCAAGAATGCAAATTGTTTTTTAGAGTGATTGTGTGGTGGTTAATTCGTAAACTTGCACAAAATGCCATTGACCTAAATAAAGTCAAAATACCTCATCAATTTACACCACTCCCAAAAATGAAAACATTTAAATCATACCTTAATGCAACCCTGGCCGAAGACAAAAACCCATTCCATATCATCGTTGTGGGAAGCCCGACCGAAATAGAAAATATTGAGGAAGACAAATGGCTGAGCAGTGGCGTGATAGATTACTGGCAAAGGGTTGAAGCCCCTGCTTATGATGCTGAAAAACTGCACATGCACATAGCCCGTAAAAAGCATGTAAACACTATACTTAGAAAAATATCGTGGCACGTAAATGGCTTTAAACATGATAAACTTGCATTTAATAACAACCTTAACGGAGTTGAAAGCGCCCGGAATATTGCCAAAGCTGTTTTAAAATTACCTGCCGATAAAGTGTTACAAACTGCGCCCAACGAAAACGCAGCTATACTTTTAGCAGGGGTAGATTACCTGCCTAACAAATGCAAAATATTTGTATTTAGTATTGCAAACAATCCCAATTAAGCATTACACCAATTCCTTAACCTTACCGGCTACCTCTAAAATCGCAGCATACAATGCGTCTGCGGCAGCTTCCTTGTCCTGAAAGCCTGTACGTATAAATTTGTGGGCAAGTCCGCGGCCATCAGCCAGGAATTTAATGCCCTTTTCAAAGCTGTCGGGTAAAAATGGCAGGCTCTCGTTTATAGATACTATACTGAAGCCTGTTCGTAAAAGTCCGGGATATTCTGCCGCCAATGCTGCGCTCGGGGTAGCATCTACTGCAATAAGGTTTTGCAAATCGTTATCTATTACATATTCCAGGACATCATCCAACTTGAATGGTATAGCAAACTGAATAAAGTTGGCTTCCCATGCATAGTCAGCCCCTTCCTTTTCAAAAAAGGCAACAGTACTGTTGGTTATTACCGGAAAGCGAAGCTGTGCCGCATCGGGCTGGGCATTCTTACTTTTCTTTACTACTTTATTTATTAACGCGCTGCCTGCATTACCTATACCAAACAACACTACATTTATTACCTGAGCCATAATTTCTTATTTTTTAAAATTTTAAAAGAAACTGCCTTTGTTGCCGAGACAAAGGCAGCTCTTACCAAACAAACAAACCTAAAACAAACTTTAATTATCGTTAATTTACCACTGAATAGTCTTTATACAGGGTAAGGTTTACCGGTGTATTATTAACAAGGCTATCATATACCGGGCTTCGAAACTGTACTTCTTTCATCCAGCGTTGCAGCACATCTAACGGTGCCGTAACAGCGGGTTTTAGCAATATTTCTATTTTGTTAAAACCGGGCCTTTCCTTTGCCGATGCATTATTAAGGCTTCCGGTAATTTCTATTTGCAATGATCTTAAATTAATACCCAGTTCTGTCGCTACAAGCTGACCAAGGGCGTTAATACATCCTGCAAAACCAGCCAGTATGTATTCATACGGGCTTGGACCTTCCAGTTCAGGGTAACGGTTGTTTTGGTTTATCCGGAGATCTGTGTTCGTGGTTTTAACTACAAACTGGCTGTTGTTGCCTGTGTAGCCTAATACGTTAATGTTTTGTGTTTTCATAATGAGCATTTTTTTTGGTTGATGATTATTAAACCCCTGTAAATAAAAAAAGGCCTCTTAGTATTACTACCAAAAGACCTTTTGCATCAGAGAGTTAATTTATAACTTATCTATCACGTAGCCCGTTTTGGTATAGGTGCACACAGCACCTGCATCATCCAAGAAGATGAACAAATGACCTGTTTACAACAATTTACGGTTAACGCTTTCATATTATTTTGATTACTAAACTACAACAAAAAAGCCCCTGCATTTACTGCAGGGGCCTTATTATATTATTGACTGAAACTTTTACATTTATGCAATAACGGCCCCTGCGGAAGGTTTCCACATCGAAAGGACGTTCTGACAAATAATTAGTTTCATGACGTATCGTTATTCTGAAATCCAAACTTAGTAAATTTATTAATACGCAACTATAATTATTTGAGTTTTTTAAAAAATATTATTCTTTAACTCCCAACCCATCAATTTGCATAGTGCGACTTTAAGCCTCTGAAATGCAGCAGGCATATAACTATTTAAAAAATCGTATCTATAAGGTTAAATAAAAAAATGTTGCTTCATTTTTTATTCCAATTAGGTTTTATACCTTTGCCACGAAATAAATTAGAGGAAAGATTTGTACTGATTGCAACCTCACAAAAAAAATGCTAAAGCAGGACTCCCTCCCTTTAGCTGCGTTGCAAAGTCTTTTCCCTACTAAAATTATAGACTAATACTATGGCATATTTATTTACGTCAGAGTCAGTAAGCGAAGGGCACCCTGACAAAATTGCTGACCAGATCTCGGATGCATTGATTGACAACTTTTTAGCATTCGATCCTGAATCTAAAGTAGCTTGCGAGACTTTAGTAACTACCGGACAGGTAATACTTGCAGGCGAGGTAAAATCTAAAACATATCTTGATGTGCAGAGTATTGCACGTGATGTTATAAGAAAAATTGGCTACACAAAAAGCGAATATATGTTTGAGGCTAACTCTTGTGGTGTGCTTAGCGCTATACACGAGCAATCTCAGGATATTAACCAGGGCGTAGACCGCCAAAATAAAGAAGACCAGGGCGCTGGCGACCAGGGTATGATGTTTGGCTATGCCACAAACGAGACTTCAGATTATATGCCATTGGCACTTAACCTTAGCCACGAACTTTTACAGGAACTTGCTGCACTTAGGCGCGAAAATAATGAGATAACTTACTTACGCCCCGATGCTAAAAGCCAGGTTACTTTAGAGTACGATGATAACAACAAACCTGTGCGTATTGATGCTATTGTGGTTTCTACACAGCATGATGATTTTGACGAGGAGCCGGCCATGCTTGCTAAGATCAAAAAAGACATTATAGAGATATTAATACCAAGGGTAGTTAAAAACAACCCTGCACATGCTCACCTGTTTAATGATGATATTAAATACCACATTAATCCTACAGGTAAATTTGTAATTGGTGGCCCTCACGGCGATACCGGCCTAACGGGACGTAAAATTATTGTAGATACCTACGGTGGTAAAGGTGCTCACGGTGGTGGTGCATTCTCTGGTAAAGACCCAAGTAAGGTAGACCGCAGTGCAGCATATGCTACACGCCATATTGCTAAAAACCTTGTTGCTGCCGGCGTGGCAGAAGAGATTTTAGTACAGGTATCGTATGCTATTGGTGTGGCTAAGCCAACCAGTATTTACATTAATACCTATGGGACAAGTAAACTTAACTTAACCGATGGCGAAATTGCCAAGAAAGTAGAGACCCTTTTTGATATGCGTCCTTACTTTATAGAGCAGCGCCTTAAACTGCGTAATCCTATTTACAGCGAAACGGCCGCTTACGGGCATATGGGCCGCACACCGGAAGTGGTTACCAAAACGTTTACAGCCCCTAATGGTGATACCAAAACGGTAGAGGTTGAATTGTTTACATGGGAAAAACTGGACTATGTAGATAAAGTTAAAAGTACTTTTGGGCTATAAGAATCCCTAAATATATATGAAAAGGAGATGCCATAGCGCATCTCTTTTTATTTAATATTATATGGC
Source organism: Flavobacterium zepuense (assembly GCF_007097145.1). Taxonomy (GTDB): domain Bacteria; phylum Bacteroidota; class Bacteroidia; order Flavobacteriales; family Flavobacteriaceae; genus Flavobacterium; species Flavobacterium zepuense. The sequence continues at coordinate 60,937 of NZ_VJVZ01000002.1, forward strand.
ATAAAAAAAGAGGGATCGTTTAAGTAACGATCCCTCTTTTTATAAAGTTCAACTATTTATTCAGATTCAACATCTAAAAAAACCGATTTAAATGCGTCATTAAGCTGTCCTTTAATATCCTGTGGCACATCTTTTCTTGGAAACAGCAATGCCGGCATATCATCTGAAGATTTACCTATAATAAAAACGTTTGATAGTGTTTTACCCCTAAAAAATTCAAGGTTGTTGTCGCGGATCTGAAGGGTAAGTGAACTGAAACGCTCTCTCTTTTGCTGATAGTCTGTTGCCATAATGAGTGTAATTTATAAGGTTACAAATATAGCCTTTTTCTATGGATTATTTACCCAAATACAAACCTCATCTATACAAAAAGCGGGCTACTTAAAAAGTAACCCGCTTTTTATCTAAATACCGCTATACAAATACCGAGTTAAACGCTGCAGTAAGTTTATCTGTAATGTTTGTTGGTGTGTCTTTTTTTGCAAAGATCAGTGCTGGCTTGTTGTCTTCGGTCTTGCCTATGCTGTACACTTTTGCAAGAGTTTTGCCTCTAAAGAAATCTAGGTTCTCTACCCTTATTTTAAATGCAAGCGAGCTGAACTGTTCTCTTTTTAGCTGAAAATCTGTAGCCATAATAATTATATTTATTTGATTATCAGCAAATATAATGTTTATCAATGATTTTTTGTGTTTTTATAAATAATATTTATAATTAGTTTACCATTAGCCTATAATTAATTCTTTAACAAAATATTTTATTTTTTCATAAATAAAAATATCTTTGGTACATACAATGAAGAGCGATTATACAAATGGACAGCACTACTTATTCTCCCGGCCTGCATAAACTTCTTACTCTCAAGGTACTGCTTACCAACAGGCTACAGGACGTTGCCGGCTTTGTACAATTTACCGATGGCTTACTGGCCCAGCACGAACTTGAAAAAGTAGGCTTTTCCAGCCATGTGTTTGATAATGGCAGTTTTACAGCCGCTGTTTGCCTTAAAGAATCGCACCTGTGTATACATACCTGGCCGGAGTTTAACCAGCTTACTATGGATGTATACCTGTGCAATTATCTTAGGGATAACAGTGATAAAGTACGCGAAGTAGCTGCCGCTTATGTATCTTATTTTGAAGCCGAAGTAATTAAAGATTTTGAAATTAACCGATAAGCTATGCAGATAACCTGTCCTAATTGTAAAGTTACCACCACGGCTTCGGTAGCGTTAGACATTACCCAGTTTGCCTGTCCCAACTGTAACAATCTGTATTCATACAAGGATGGCAGCATTGGCAAACTTGTAAAAACATTCAGCTACAAGCCTGCAAGCATAACACTTGTGCCGGGCCAGAAGGGCACATTGGAGGGCAAGGGATATGTAATTACCGGTGTTGTAGTAAAAAAGGTAGAGCCTCATTTTTATTGGCGTGAATATATTCTTACCGCCGCCGATGGCAAACAACGCTTTCTTAGCGAAACTAATGGCCACTGGATGGTGCTGGATGCCATAACCGACAGCTTTAAAATTCAGCACCACCCCAATACAATTGATTATAACGATAGGATATTGCATTTATACGAGTTTTCTAAAACATCTATCGCTGCGGCAAAAGGCTTTTTTGATTATGCTCTGCCGTTAGGAAAAGAAAACCTTACAGAGTTTATCAATCCTCCTAATATACTTTCTATAGAAAAAGACAACGGCATAGAAAATGCGTTTTACGGTTATCATGTAGACAGGAAAACCATTCAAAAAGGGTTTGGTATACCGGTTATGCCCCTTAAAACAGGCACAGGGCTGGTCGAGCCATTTTTTATAAATATCCGTAATTTAGTAATAACCCTAAGTGCTTTTAGCATACTTATACTGGTTAGCCAACTTTTTATTTATAGCGGCAGGTATCAAAAAGAAGTACTTAACAGTTCGCTTTCGTTTTCTACATTCAACAATAAAGATTTTGTAAGCCCGTCGTTTACATTAGAGGGCGGTACCGCCCCCATTACAGTAGAATTACAATCTAACGTAGATAATTCCTGGGCGGCAGTACAGGTTGGGCTTATTAACGAAGTTACCAATGAAGAGGTATACGCCACTAAAGACATTGAATATTACCACGGCTATACTGATGGCGAAAACTGGACGGAAGGTAGTACTGCCGACAATTTTAATATATGCGGTGTGCCTGCCGGTAAATATCACTTTGTAGTTACGCCACAAAAGCCGCCGGAGGATGCTGCTAACAACAGCGTACATATTATTGCAAAGTGGGACAAGCCGTCTATTCGTAATGCGGCGCTGCCTATAATTTTTATGCTTGCGCTATGTATTGCCATTTATTACTGGAGCGTTTCATTTGAGCGTAAACGATGGGCCGACAGTAGTTTTTCAACCTATAATTAACAGCCATGCAATCTAAAATTACCACATTTTTTAAGCAGAATTATATAGCCATTATTATAGGCCTGATCTTTTACTTTATTTACCTGCAGTATACTTATGCAGGCAACAGGATGTGCGGCTGCGAAACTACCGAGAAATATAACGCATCTACCAGTGCCTATCACCGCAGCACTTACCGAAGCGGTGCTGGCGTAAACCGATTTTATCATAAATAATCAAAACCTATATACTATGTTAATAGAACACTATTTTCAACTCATCATAAGCTCAGTTATTTTCTCAATAGTGGGGCTTGCCATACTTTTTGGTGCCTATTTTATTGTAGAAAAATTAACTCCGGAAAATACCTGGAGAGAAATTGTACATAACAAAAATGTTGCGCTTGCTATTGTTTTTGCAGCCTTTATAATTGGCATGTCCATAATTATCAGCGGGGCCATTCATGGTTAAAAAATTTCTCAGGTTTGAGGTACTGCTCCTGCTTGCCGTATTTACCATTGCTACCTGCGGGCTTGTTTATGAGCTTGTGGCCGGCACACTTGCCAGTTACCTGTTAGGCGACTCGGTAAAGCAGTTCTCGTTTATTATAGGCGTGTACCTCTTTTCTATGGGGGTAGGCTCCTACTTTTCTAAATTTATTACCCGCAATCTGCTCAATACCTTTATAGAGATAGAAATATTGGTGGGTGTTATAGGCGGGCTTAGTTCGGCAGTACTGTTCGTACTGTTTGAAAGCGTATATTACTTTCAGTTTATATTATATTTACTGGTATTTATAACCGGCTGCCTTGTAGGGTTAGAGATACCCCTGCTTATGAATATTTTAAAAGACAGGGTAAAATTCCGCGACCTGGTATCTAACGTTTTTACGTTTGATTACATAGGCGCGTTACTTGCATCCATCCTGTTTCCGCTTGTGCTGGTGCCGCAACTGGGGATTATGCGAACGTCTCTGTTCTTCGGCATGATAAACATAAGCATTGCTATTATGCTGTGCTTTATCCTTAAAAATGAACTCAAAAAGCCAAAATTGCTTCGGGCGAAAGCCATATTTTCATTCTTGCTTTTAGTGGTGGTGTTTATATTTTCTGATAGTATCCTTTCCTTTTCGGAAGGTAAATTGTACGGTGAAAATATTATTTATACCCATGCCACCCCCTACCAGCGTATAGTGCTAACCCACAACAAAAGCGATTACCGCCTGTATCTTAACAACAACCTGCAATTTAGCAGCCAGGACGAATACCGCTACCACGAAGCATTGGTGCACCCGGTAATGGCATCGGCAAAAAAAATAGATAACATACTGGTTTTGGGCGGCGGCGATGGCCTTGCCGTTAGGGAGATCTTAAAATACAATGATGTTAAACACATCACACTGGTAGATCTTGATGAAGGTATGACCAACCTTTTTAAAACCAACACTGTACTTAGCGGCTTTAATAAAGGCGCGCTAAACAACCCTAAAGTCACCGTTATAAACAGCGATGCCTATATTTGGGCGAAAGACTGCAAACAGCAATTTGATGTAGCGATTATTGATTTCCCGGATCCGTCTAACTACAGCCTGGGTAAATTGTACTCGCTTAATTTTTACAGGACACTGCAAAATATACTTACGCCTGAGGCTGTTGTGGTAATACAAACCACGTCGCCTTATTTTGCACCAAAGTCGTTTTGGTGTATTAATAAGACCATACAGCAGGTGCTGCCGGTAACCGATGCATACCACGCGTATGTGCCCTCTTTTGGCGAATGGGGTTTCACCATTGCAGCTAACAGCCCAACAACCAAATTTAGTAAAGTAAGGCGTAAGGTGAGCGGCCTGCGTTTTTATGATTATGATTTTGAAAGGCTAAACGATTTTGCTAAAGACATGAAGGCAAACGATATAGAAATTAACAGGCTGGACAACCAGGTCTTAGTACGTTATTTTGATGAAGAATGGGGAAAATTATAACGGCACGAGCCGGCGGACTTTTTTAAAAGGCATTGCTGCCTCGCTGCTGCTTGCGCCATTTTTAAAAGCCTGCCAACAAAAAGCTGCCGCCCTAATTGTAAAGCTTACAGGAACCAACCATGTTTTGGGCCACAGGCTTTGGGCGAAGAACTTCCCAAAACCCAGCCAAAACATACAGATCCCATACCTGATTATTGGTGGCGGCGTCAGTGGGCTTAGCGCTGCAAGGCTATTTAATAAAAAAGGCATTGATGATTTTTTAATCCTTGAAATGGAAAGCCATATCGGTGGCAATTCGTCAAACGGAGAGAATAAACATTCTAAATTTCCGCTTGGGGCGCACTACCTGCCGGTACCTAATTTTCATGACAAAGAACTGCTGCAATTTTTAGAAGAAGAGAAAATAATAACCGGTTACACTGCCAACGGCTTTCCTGTTTTTGATGAACAGCAACTTAGTTTTTCGCCACAGGAAAGATTATTTTATAAAAACACATGGCAGGAAGGCCTTGTGCCAAAATTTGGCAATCCGCAGGCTGTAAACGATGAATTCGACCGTTTCTTTGCGCTAATGGAAGCTTTCAGGACAGAAAAAGGCCCTGATAACAGATACTATTTTGACATACCGCTTTCTGTTGGTTCAACCGATGCGAGGCACAGGCATTTGGATACTATTAGCATGCAGCAATGGCTGGATGAGAACGATTTTACATCGCCTGAAATTGGCACCTATGTAAACTATTGCTGCCGGGATGATTTTGGCTTGGGCATTGCCTATATATCGGCATGGGCGGGCATCCATTATTTCGCCGCGCGCAAGCACAATGCCGGGGACACAAAAGATAACGTGCTTACCTGGCCGGAGGGCAACGCAAGGCTGGCGCACCACTTAAAAAAGTACACACAAGGCAAGACCCTGCTAAATTACCTCGCTTTTGATATTGATGTATCAGATGACAATGTCATTGTCACTGCTTTTGACAGCGATAAACAGGAAACCGTAACCATAACCGCCCAAAAGGTTATAATAGCTACGCCACAATTTGTAAACCAATATTTACTACCTAACCGCAAACCTATTGCCAAAGATTTTAACTATGCGCCGTGGCTTTTGGCAACGTTAACGGTTAGCCACCTTCCTGATGACGAAAGCTACCCCCTTTGCTGGGATAACGTTATTTTTAACGGCAAAGGCTTGGGTTATATCTATGACCAGCACCAAAACCTGAAGCAAATTCAGGATAAAAAGGTTATTACATGGTACCATAGTTTTTCTACAGCAAATAATAAGAAAGCACGTAAAGAACTCTATTCGAAGTCTAAAGAATACTGGGAGGCGTTTGTATTATCCGACCTTAAAGCGGCACATCCCGGTATAGAGAATTTTGTAGAAGAAATAACCATACACCGCCTGGGGCACGGTATGATAAGCCCTGTACCTGGATTTTTGTTTGGTGCTTCAAAGCACGAGGCAGCTAAAAGTATTGCCAATAAGTTGTACTTTGCACATACCGACCTTTCGGGGATTTCTATTTTTGAAGAGGCTTTTCATCAGGGAATTAACGCCGTAAACAATCTGCTACATGATACAGCCGTGGATACATAAGGCAAAAACCGACAGCCTGTTTATTCTCTTACCGCCTTTTGTTATATTGGCAGTGGTGTTTTTGTGCCAGCCATGGCTACAGGATTTAGAGCAGCGCTACTCATTTTATACCTGGCTCTTTTTTGTAGTATTTATAGATGTTGCCCATGTGTATGCTACCCTGTTTAAAACCTATTTGGTTCCTGACGCTTTTAGAGAGAAAAAGCAACTGCTTATAGCCCTGCCCATTATCTGCTTTTTTATTGGCTTACTGTTATTCTTATTGGGCAGTAAAGTGTTTTGGGTTACGCTTGCTTATGTAGCAGTGTTTCATTTTATAAGGCAGCAATATGGCTTTATGCGGCTGTATGCCCGCTTTGAACCAAAGACTAAATTCAACATTATTACTGATAATCTTGCCATCTATGCAGCAACGGGTTACCCCATGCTGTATTGGTTTATGAGTCCGCCGCGCCAGTTTGCATGGTTTATGCAGGACGAGTTTTTTACCTATCAAAATGCGCATTTGCTACAGGCATTCGGTTATTTATATTACCTCATATTAGGCATTTATGTAATTAAAGTAACTTATGGCTATAGTAAGCACGGTTATTTTAATATTCCAAAAAACGCAATTGTGTTTGGTACAGCCGCTTCCTGGTATTTTGGTATCGTATATTTTAATAACGACCTTATTTTTACCATGCTCAACATTGTAAGCCACGGCATACCCTACATGGCGCTTGTTTATCTTAAGGAAATAAAACAGGCAAAAGCTCCTGCAACTGCGGGAATTTGGCAGTACCTCAACACCCACAAAGGCATTATAATTTATGTGGGAATATTAGTAGCACTCGCCTTCTCTGAAGAATATCTTTGGGAAATATTAGTGTGGAATGAGCAGTTTAGCCTTGGCAGTATTACTACTTTTGAGGCCTGGCAGTTCCTCTTGGTGCCCTTGCTGGTAGTACCTCAGTTTACACACTATATATTGGACGGCTTTATTTGGAAAACTAAAAAAGCATAAATAAAACGCCCGGCAAATAGTAACCTGCCGGGCGTAAAATCTCAAATTAATTAGTCTTATATATTGTATTTAACGGTTAGCAATAAGTAACGTGGCTGTACCCTGTAGCGCGATGTGCGGGTAGTAAACTGATTAAAGCTGTCGTCGTTAAGCGATGTGGTATTTAAAAGGTTTGTACCCCCAACTTTAAACTCCCACTTGCTGCCAGGCTCACGGTACATCAGGTTCGCATTTAAAAAATCATACTCATTGTCGGATGTTTTTACGTCATTGTAATAGTGGCTATAGGTATAATCTGCCGTAAGGGTAAAGGCTTTCCAAAACAGGTAATCCATACGGACATAAGGGCTGTGGGTGTAAAACTTGTTGTTAGCATAATCGTTTATAGATAGCGTGTACCCTACCTCCAGGTTGGGCAAGGTTTTATAATTGGTGCTAAAGCTGGTTGTATAATTTTGTGTAACCTGCTCACTTACCTGCCTAATGGCATCGGCTATTGTTACAAAGGTATCAGTTTCGGCATTTTGGTCGAACCTAAAGTTATTGAACCTGCTCCACGAAACACTTGCATTTACAGCAGCCTTGTAGTAGCGTGCAAAACTGCGGGTATACCCCGCCGCACCTGAAATCACCTGATCGGCAAAATTGGAGTTCTCTACCGTGCTTACCTGATTAATGCCGCTAAATGCCGAGAGGTTTTTAATGGCCTCCATACGGTGGCTGTAATTTACATTGGCAAATACCTGTGTAAAGTTAAACATGTTGTATTTAGAATAACTCAGGTTATGGGTTTGGTACAGGGCATTCTCTAAATTCCTGTTCCCCCTAAAAAGCGAGTTATAGTTGTTTAGCAACAGCCCCTGCGCAAACTTGGCAACATCGGTAAACTCAGTTGTCATGTTGTAAGTGTATTGCAGCCTTTCCGATTTTTTAATCTGGTATACAGCATACACATCGGGCAGTACCCTTAAAAAACTGTTATCTACTTTAGTGCCCAATTGCTCATTGTATGAGTCATAGCTGTGCAGGCTCACACCGGGGTTAACTGTAAACTTACCTGCTATAAATTTGTAATGCAGCCCAAGGAACACATCATTAAAACTGTAGTTTACATCATTTTTTGTATTGGCATCAAGGTTATCCTGCGCGCCATCATCTAATATTTGAAAGATGGATGAATTAAACCCCTGGTACGAATAAGTATTGCCCGCAGTAAGATTAATATTGGCCTTTGGCGTAAGCATATAGTAGTAATCAAACTTAGCATCAAATTTATTGGTAGTTACAAAGCGGGTTTGATTAAGGTCATAGCGGGAAGCGTCGGCAAGGCCAAGATTTAACGATGTATCGCCTGTAACAGCATCCGGGAACGGGTTGTTTGCGAGGTTAGCATTGTAAAACGGATCTTCTTCCTGGTACAGGTGCTGCGCCTCAAAAGCAAATACATTTTTATCATCCATCGTGTAGTACAGGTTCAGGTTTTGATTGATGGAGAACGGATTCTGCTTTTTAAGCGTATAGATATCCTGGCTTTGCGAAGTTTCCGGCATTACCGATGAAAACAACGAATTATCCTCAGATTGCTTAGAGGTTTTAAAGAATGCATCATAATCAAACTGGAAATTTTTATTGGGCTTGTAACTCGAACTCAATTTTATAAGGCTGAAGTCACTGCGCTGTAATGACTTTTCATCGGTATCCTGAATGGTTTCCGGCTCACCTGTCTGTGCATTTAGTACTGTGTTGCGGCTGTGTGTTTCCAGTTCGTTACGGCTGGAGTTGATAATAGCAAAACCGCTAAGTGACCACGCCTGTGTAGGGTTATAGCTAAAGTTTGCTGCGCCAAATTTAGTCTCAATTTCTTTTGCCCTGTTATTGCGAAGTAAAGTAAGGCCAAGGTCGTTACTACCTACATTAAAGTTGGTACCGCCCTTTTTCATCATATTCCTAAAGCCGCCCGTCATTTTAAAATAATCCTGCATGGTAAGCGGTAGCTCTCCCGTGTTATTAAAGTTGCCAATAAGGTTAATACTGTATTTAGGACTGTAATAAAACAGTTTAGGATTTACAATATAGCGTTCACCCTCCCCTATACTTGCCCCTGCCGAAACATCGCCAAACATAAAGTTCTTTTTACCTTCTTTAAGTTTGATATTCATGGCAACGTTTTCCTCATTATTTTCGAGGCCTTTAAGCTGGCCCACTTCGTTGTAATTACGGAGAACCTCAATCTTATCCAATGCATCTGCCGGGATGTTTTTAACACCCAGTTTGGTATCGCCGTCAAAAAAGTCCTTACCTTCAACCATCAACTTGGTCACGGTTTTGCCTTCTACCTTTACGTTACCATCGGTATCAACCTCCACCCCGGGCAGTTTTTTTAGGACGTCTTCCAGCTTGCGCTCAGTGCCATTGGTAAACGAATCGGAGTTATACACAATAGTATCCCCCTTAATAGTAACCGGCATTTCGTGTACAATTTCCAGCTCCTTAAGCTCAACACCTGCTTTAAGCACCACATTTTTGGTACTGTTAACAGCACCTGTGGTTAATTCTTCCTCATAGGCTGTATACCCAATGTAACTTGCCCTGATAATGTAAGCTGTATTAGCCTTTAGCTGAAGCTGGTACCTACCGGCATCATCAGTAATAGCGTAAGAGTCCATGGCATTGGTAGTTTTGTTAACGGCCATGATATTTGCCATTTCCAGCGCTACGCCGGTTGAGTCTTTTATAGTTCCCTCCAGCCTTACGTTTTGTGCAAAGGTGCCAATAGAGAACAGCAGGGCAAGCCCCAGTAATATTTTAGCCATTTTAGGGGATGTGTAATTGATTGTATTGATATAGTAAATTAGTTCATACGAGGAGGCCTGCCACTGCCGGGACCACCCGCCCCCCCCATCTGGCGCATTTCTTCCATCTTTTTAGCTACGATATCCTCATACTCCGCCTGCGTAACCTTTTTACCTTTAGCCGGTTTTCTAATCTCCTGCTTTTCTTTAGGATTGATAGTTATCTTACTGCACAGCAGGGCTGTTTTATCTGTAGTAACCTCTAATATAAGTCCCGGTAATCCCCAATAATTGGCTGGGCCTGTGCTTACAGGAATATCCGGTGTGTACCATGCGGTTATAGCAACGGTATCGGGCATTTCTACCGAATCCATTAGATTTGTAGTCTTGTTCTCGTCTTTTTTAGCCTGATCTGCCTTTTGGGCCGCATCTTTTTTCATGCGCAGGTTCCTGAAATCAGATTTATCTGTAGGTACAACAGCAGTAGCCTTATAGCAATTATAATTGCCTATTTTTTTGGTTTCGCTCTCCAGCTTCCATTGGATTTTAGGCAGGGTATCATCTATCAAAAATTCTTTCCCAAAGACCTCTTTTTCCATGGCAAAACGTTTCTCTTTAATGTTCTTATAGTGTTTGCCGCCACCGCCCATAAAATTGGCCATCATCCTAAAGCCGGGATTTTCGCCGGGGGCATCCAGTTTTTCTTCTTCCAGGTAGTTTGCCGATGTTTTATCAAAAGTGAGCACAAAGGTTTTTTCGAGCGCTTTTTTCATGCGGTCTTCCATGTTCTTTTTCTCGGCATCGGTCATATCACGGTCGCGTCCGGGTGGCCTGAAATCGGGTATAGTGGTTTTAGATTCGTATACAGCTACACCCTGAAAATCCTGGGCACTTACGGTAAGTACACCAAATAAGGCAAGTACAAAATATGTTATTTTTTTCATTTTGTGAATGTTGTTTGTTCGTTAGACTTTAAAAATGCCCGAAAGTTACATGGCGCTTTAAAATTTAATTCTAAAGTAAGCTATAACTGGATGTGCCGAAAAAAATATATACCAACAAGGCAAAACTGACGGTAAACAACCCATATCGGACTATAAATTAATTCGTAGAGCCAAACTGCTGTTATTCATATTTGCGTTTAACAAACCATGTATCATCAATGCTTAAGTTAAGGGTAAGCAGATGGTATTTTTCTTTCACTAAAGTATTAGATATCAAACCTCTTTGCCCATAACTGTACGAAAGGTTAAGAACAGTGTTTCCACGCCCTAATGGCAGCCCTAAACCCGATGTTAATGCCATATTCTTTATCCTGTTGCCGTTAACCTCAAGGTAGCCATTATCCATATTAGTACCAAGGCGGTATTTAATCCTGCCAAGATAACCGGAGCGTGGCTTGTAGTTATAATACTCCAGGCCTACTCCAAGCAGGTCCTGATCGGTAAATGTGCCTATATTGTCTTCCATACCTGTACTGCTCCAAAACGAACGCTTATAATCAGCATTCATGGTAAGCGCTTCCGTAAAGCTATATTTTACACCTATTGTTAACTCTGTAGGCAGTTTGAAGCTTGGTATATCACGGGTTTCAGACTCTACTTCACTCTGCACTAAGTTAATGATCTTATACACTTCCCGATCCTGTGTACCTTTTAAGGTTACAGGCAGGGTTAGCACACCAGCCAGCGTAAATTTGCTGTTAGCCTTGTATTGCGCGCCAAATCCCAACCTCAACCCGCTGTAATGGTTAACTTCGGCTATACTAAGGTAATCGCTGGTAAGGGTTACGTATTCGGTTTCAGTAATGTTACCAAAGTAATACGAACCGTTTATACCCACATTTAGCTTTGGCGTAAGCTTGTAACCATAGTTTGCCGCTATATTGTTAAGCCCACCACTGCCCTGTATATTGCTCGAAAATGTATCAGTCGAGCCCTCTACCGTGCCGGTAACGCCTTGTAATAAATATCCAACATCCGAATACGGCGACATACTAAGCCCTATTCCCGATTTATCTGATATAGATACCCCCATGCTTATGTTAGAGAAGTTATAAGTGGTCTCGGTATTTTGGTCATTCGTATTGGTAAAGTTGTTACGCTCTGCCTTAAGGCCAATATCGGTCATGAATGAATTCTTAAAAATATCGGCATAAGCTGCCGGGTTAAGGCTATTGATGGCGGTTGCCCCAGAAAGGGCTATACCGCTTTTACCCAGCGCATTGGTCTTACCTGCGCCAACAGGATTTAGTGTGCCCAGCCCAAAAAGTGAGTAAGGCGAACTGGTAAGGCTGTTAGACTGGCCCATTGCCACAGTAACCGTAAGCAAAAAGGCTAAAAGCGCCAGCCTATTTATCGTATATAACATAGGTAAGTTCTAATCGTGATTTATAATTGCTGTTGTTTTCGCCATTAATTACAAACCTTTCGGTTGTAGAGTTGTAGTAAAGCGGGATAAATATGAGGCCGTAATTGGCATAGTCGGCACTCTCTATAGCGCGTTTAAGGTAAGCCTCTACAGGGGCAATAAGGTATACATCGTTAAACTCTTCATCCTCCCTGTCTACGTAGGCCATTACAGGATTGCCGGCATCATCATCAAGCCGTATTACAACATCATTATTCTGGTCTACAACATACATATAGAGAGAATCTGTAGGGTATAGATTCTTACTGAAATTAGCCTGATTAAGCTTCATCTTTACCTGTGCCTTAAAAATATCGCCGTTGCCGTTTCCATAGTTTACAGTAGAAATTTCCCTTATGGATGGGAACGTAAGCTTAGTAGTAATACCAAGCCCTGATTGTATAAAACTAAGGTTGTTAAGGCTGGATGATGTGCCTTCGGTTTCCTGGCCGTTGAGGTTTTGCAACAACGTGCCGTTCCTGTCGCTCTCTATTTTAGAGAAAAACTTAGTTGTGCTTGCATCGCTGTTGTACACAAGGTCTATGTGTTCGCTTTCTGTCGCCTCAGTACCCGGCATGTGGTAGTACATCCTTATGTAACTTGTAGATGCCGTAAACCCTATTATAGAGGCATCCTCTGTATCATCGGCAGAAATACGCAGGCCTTTAAAATAATCGGTATATTGGTCTGCATCGTTAATAATATTGGTTTGAATCTTGCTGAAAAGGTTTTGCCCAAAACTGTAGTTTAGTGTAATTGTTAACGAATCCCTGCTTATTCGCGGATAAAATGTTTTTTGGCCTATAGTGGTATTACTGGTAGCAACATCAGTAGTATTGTAGTGATAGGTTTCATTGGTTTTATACTTAATCTCTTTGGTAAGCTCCTGCACCCTTATTATTTTTTGCTGAAGCGTATCGTTGTAATAATAACTGTCATACGGCAGGTTAAGTACTACACTATCCAGCACGGCAGTTTCATCTATATAATAAGCCGATGGTATGTAATCTATAAAGCCTGTTGCTTTTACTTTGCCAAAAAAGGGATCGGTATAACGGCCTACCATAAGCCTGTCATTACCAAAACTGGTAATACTGTCGTACCTAAAGGTACTCATGTTAAGGGCAAAGGTATCTATCTGTATTACCTTAATGTTGCTTTGGGTGAAATCAGCCCCCGATTCAAATGTATCTACTTCATCTGTACAGGATATCACCCCAAAAAGCACGGCTAAAAAAAACAAGGTGCTATATAAAATTCGCATGATTATAATTTAGGTTTCCCAAAAGTAGCAGGGCATATATCCATTAAAAAAACACGATATATAATAACCCTGTTTGTAAAGACAAACACCCCTATTTTAACTACCAATGCTAAAAAAAGCAGTTATAGATAAAAAATGGCTAATTGTAGAAAAAAACAGCCCGGTAATATATTAGAGTTTTATGAGCATTAAATTAAAAATATGTTTGCCTAAACTTTTGCTAACATGTTTAAATTATTTGCTGCTTTGTTGTTATTAGTTACAGGTGCCGCTTACACGCAGGAAATAACAAACTCTTTTAAGTACGATTACACCGCTATGCACAACAGTGGGTCAACATCTGTTACACGCCATTTTGCCGAGTTTAATTTTACCCAGCATTTACAAAATAGTAGCCTGCTGTATACTGCTGGCGTATCTAACTATACGATACAAAATAATGCTCTTATCACGCCTTTTAATAGTAGCACGCTCGAAGGGGTTACTTCTATTAAGGCTGGTATTACTTATATGTTTCCGCTAAGCGGCAACTGGAAGGGTGTGGCCTCATTTACTCCTGAGGTGAACACCAATTTTGAAGGCACAAGCATTAAAGACCTATACCCCGCATTTTTTGTTGGGGTAAGCAAAACTACATCGGGCGAAAGCCCCTCTACCCTCACTGTTGGTGTAGGGTACAAAGGGTACTTTGGTAAATTCAGGTTTATGCCTGTAATTAATTATAGTAAAAAGGTAAACGAAAAAATATCATACAACCTGGGCATCCCGGCAACAGAATTTGCCTATAAGTTCAACACAAAACACACATTAAAGTCGGTCGTTTTTGCAGACGCTATTTATACAAGAATTGGTGGGGAGGACTATATTTTTGATGCGCTGCAAAACACCGATGTTAAGATATCCAAACTCGAAATGCTATCGTTAAATGCCGGGCTGGAGTACAATTACCTTTCTGCCGATGACTGGATAGCTACCATAAAGGGTGGTTACAGCTTTTATAACAGCCTTACGGTTAGCAAACAAACCGGGGGCGATACCAACGTAAATTTTAATAACAGTTTATATATATCAATAGGTTTTAAATACAATCTAAATTTTTAAATAACTATGAAGGATCTTTTTTTAAGTAAAAATAACAAACTTGTTTTGGGGCTGGCTTTTTGTGCCGCCCTGTTTAGCGGCTGCTCCAGCGATGACTCTTCCGAAGATGTGGGTAACTGGATTACCAGCACCGTTTTTGATGGTTCGCCACGCAGCGGGGCTGTATCGTTTGTTATAGATAATTACGCCTATGTGGGTACAGGTTATGATGGCGACGACTATTTACAGGATTTTTGGCAGTACGACATCAACGGTGGCTATTGGGTGCAAAAAGCCAGCTATCCGGGTATAGGCAGGAGCTCTGCAGTAGCATTTACAGCCAGCGGCAGTGGCTACATAGGTACGGGCTATGACGGTACTAATGAGCTGGCCGATTTTTACAAATACGACCCATCCAGCAACACATGGAGCCAGATAGCCGATTTCGGTGGTTCCGCAAGGCGTGCAGCAGTTGGGTTTAACTCCGCTACAAAAGGTTATGTAGGATCTGGCTTTGATGGCGATGGCGACCGTAAAGATTTTTACAGGTACAACCCTGAAACCAATACTTGGGAAGAGCAGTTTGGCTTTGGCGGCAACAAAAGGCGTGAGGGTGTAACCTTTACCATTGGCACTAAAGTATACTTTGGCACGGGGGCATCTAACCTTGTAAACCAAACCGATTTTTGGGCTTTTGATACTACATCTGAAACGTGGACACGCCTTAAAGACCTTGATGATGATGATGCTTACACCATAGCACGTACCAATGCAACCGGTTTTTCTATTGGCAATTATGGCTACATTTGTGGTGGTGATAATAATATTGTATGGGAGTATAACCCGCTTACTGATGAATGGGACGAAAAAACCACGTTTGAAGGGGTTACCAGGCAGGATGCCATTGCTTTTAATACCGATACAAGAGGCTTTGTGCTCTTGGGCAAATACGGCAACTATTATTACGACGATATGTTTGAGTTTAAGCCGTTTGATGAATATGACGACGAAGATTAAACGTAAATTTACAGTTATTAAGCGTTTTGGTATACTTGCCATTACGCTTATTGCCGTTGTGGGCTGTCAAAAAAAAGCCGCTGCCCTGCAAAGCAACGTACACCGCACGGGCAATGGGTACGGCTACAGCATAACAGTTAAGAATAAGATACTTATTAAGCAGGATTTTATACCGGGAACAGAAGGCAACCACGCTTTTTGCGACAGTCTTGATGCCGAAAAAGTAGCCAGCAGCGTACTTACCAAACTAAAGCAAAAGGAAATGCCAACCATTACCCCCGCCGAATTAAAGGTGCTTAAAATAAAAACAAAATGCTAAAAAAAGTCTATAATACCCTGCCGTATAACTTCAGGTCGTCTTTGCTCCATGTATTTTTCTGGATGCTGTTCCTGTTTATACCGGTGGGCGATTATATTCTTGGCAATACCGGTTTCCCGTGGGGCTATTTACTAAAGGCCGGTGTATGCATGATCGTTTTTTACTTTAATTACTTCATCCTTGTTCCGCGGTTCCTGCTGCAAAATAAGCCCGGTTTATATGCACTGTGTGCATTGGCTATCATCATAATCTTTACCATTATTTTTTCTGAATTTTTCTCAGTTTTCGATTTTCCAAGAAGGCATCACATGATGCGTCCGCCGGGCGATATGCCTAAAGATATGCATCAGGCATTCAGGTATTTCCCTAATATTATCATGCTTACACTTCACATATCATTTAGTGCCATGTTTAAGACCTATGTAGAGTGGAACAACACGTTTAAACGCCAAAAAGAAGCCGAAACAGAGAAAAAAATAAGCGAACTCAACTTTTTAAAGGCCCAGCTTAACCCGCACTTTTTCTTTAACTCGCTCAATACCATATTTTCGCTGGCCATAAAAAAGTCAGATCAAACGCCTGTGGCAGTTCTTAACCTTAGCGACCTTATGCGCTATATGCTATATGAAACGGATAAAGACAAGGTTTCGCTTGCGGAAGAAATACAGTATATCGAAAACTATATCGAGCTTCAAAAATTACGGCTTACCGAGAATAACCATATTAAATTTGAGGTTTTAGGCTCGCCTAACGGAATTCTGATTCCGCCATTGTTGTTTATCTGTTTTATTGAAAATGCCTTTAAACATGGCGTTAATCCGGCTACAACAAATGAAATACAGGTAAAATTTACCATTGCACACAATGAAATAAGGCTTATTGTTGTTAATGATATCAACACCCAGTTAAAAAAGGATGAAGCCAGCGGACTGGGCATAGAAAACACGGTAAAGCGCATTAACCTGTATTTCCCTGATAAGAACGAGCTAAAAACCTATGCCGAGAACGATAAATTTTATGTAGACCTAACACTAAAACTTAATGAAGCTTAAAACCGTTATTATTGATGATGAGCCACTTGCAGTAGATATTATAAAAAACTACTGCGATACCGTTGCGCATATAGAGGTTTTAAGCTGCTATACCAATCCGGTTGAGGCCATGAGCTTTATTAATAATAACGCAGTAGACCTAATTTTTTTGGACATTGAAATGCCTCTCATTACAGGACTGGAATTTATTGATACCCTTAAACATAAGCCCCAGTTTATTTTTACCACGGCCTACCCACAGTTTGCCATTAACGGTTTTGAGATGGAAGCCGTAGATTACCTCATCAAACCCATATCGTACATTCGCTTTTTAAAGGCTGTAAACAAAGTCAAAATGCTTGGTCAGGAGCCAATTGCCAAGCCACAGCAGGCACCGGTTGTGAGTCCGGTTACAGAGGATACTTTTTTGTTTGTAAAGTCGGAACACGAAAGCCTTAAGATATTTATTACCGAAATTAAATTTATTGAAGGCCTTAAAGACTACCTTAAAATCAACCTTAGCAATGGTAAATACGTGCTTACGCTATCCAACTTTAAGAACCTCATGGAGCGCCTGCCCGAAAAATCATTTATACGGGTACACAACTCTTATATAGTGAACCTCAACTATGTAAACTCGGTACAGCGCAACAGGATAGTGATAGATAACACCCGTATACCCATTAGCGAATCGTACAAAAAACAGTTTTTTGAGCGGATTAAGATATAGAGCTATTCCACAGAGATTCACTACTTTTACGCGTAACTTTAGTGTATATGAAACAACTGCTGCTTGTATTTCTTTTCGCAATTTTTACTATGCCTGCTGTATCACAGGAACTTACCATTCCGGTTAAGTTACTGTCTAACAGCAAAGCCGGGCCGGAACGCTTTATCGGCACCGATGCTTTTGGCTGGAAATACACTACTTTGGAGAATGAGTTCCGCAAAGAAAAAGACGGCCGTACCCTTAAATACAAAAATGTTGCCTTGGGCGAAATATACCGGGTAGACCTGCAAAACCCTTTGCAAATCGTACTTTTTTACCGAAAATTTAATACTGTAGTATTGTTAGACAACCAGTTAAACGAAACCTCACAGTTTAACTTCAGCACCCTGCCGGAACAGGAACTTATTGTTGAGGCTGCCGGGCTGGCATCGCAAAACAGGCTATGGCTGTATGACGTTACCACCCAGCAAATAGGGCTGTATGATACTGCCCGTGGCATTTTCAGAACCCTTACCCCCCCTTTTAACGATGGTATTAAATATTATCAAAGCGATTACAATTACTTTTACTGGATAGACACCACAGGCAAATACTTCGCTGTAAACCTGTTTGGCAATGTGAGCTTTTTAGGCAACATACCCCAGTATGACGGGGTGCAGCTGCTATCGTCAACCGAGGTTTTAATAAGCTCAGGCAATGCACTTTACCTGTACAATTTAGCCAAGCAAAGCACCCAAAAGATTGAAATCGTTGAAAAAACCTTGACAGGTTTTTACTATAAAGACCAAATTTTATCTATTTTTACCAACAACGAAATCATCCAGTATAAAATTACCCTCTCAAAATAATGCATATAGCTGTTGCAGGCAACATAGGCGCCGGAAAGACCACACTTACAGAGCTTTTAGCCAAACATTTTAAATGGGAAGCCCACTTTGAAGACGTGGTAGACAACCCTTATTTAGACGACTTTTACCACCAGATGGAGCGTTGGTCGTTTAACCTGCAGATCTATTTCCTTAATACCCGCTTTAGCCAGATATTGCAGTTTAGGGAGAATGGTAAGAAAATCATACAGGATCGCACTATATACGAAGATTCTCACATATTCGCCCCTAACCTGCACGCTATGGGGCTTATGAGTAATCGCGATTTTAACAACTATAAGTCGCTTTTTGAGCTTATGGAAGGCTTTGTTGGCCCACCCGACCTGCTTATTTATCTTCGCAGTTCGATACCTAACTTGGTGAAACACATACACAAACGTGGCCGTGACTACGAAAATTCCATCTCGATAGACTACCTGAGCCGCCTTAACGAGCGCTATGAGGGCTGGATACAAAACTACGACAAAGGCAAACTGCTTATAATAGACGTGGATAAGAACAACTTTGTTGATAACCCTGAAGACCTGGGCGACATCATAAACCGCATAAATGCTCAGCTTAACGGACTTTTTTAGTCGTTTTGTCATGCTGACGAAGGAAGCATCTCATATCTTAGAGAGGGATTCTTCACTACGCTGCGCTGCGTTCAGAATGACACACTCAATCCTAAAATAAAAATCCCTTTCCGTTAAGAAAGGGATCAAAAACTGCTTAATATTTCACTTTCGGACTCTGAGATTCGCTACATTTTGACTGTTTATCACATCAAAATTACAAACCTCAAACTCCTCGTTTATTTCTTCTTTTTTAGTGCCTCAATTTGGGCATCTACTTCTTCGGCGGTGCCTTTAAAAACTTTCTCTTCGGTTTTTAATTCCTCCTGATTTGTCTTCGTAGATATCGTAACCGTAGCGGTAACATTACCGTTGGCATCTATCTGCCTGTCTACGCTAATGTCTTCGGTTTGCTCCTGTCCTACCAATACCGGATCGTTTGAAGCCGTTTGTTCCTGTTGCGCACCCTGGGCTGCATCAGTTGTGGTTGCCGCCTCGGTGTGGCCACCTAATATTGGTGCGATTACAAGCCCTATAAGGCAGGTTAGCTTGATAAGGATGTTCATAGACGGGCCCGAGGTATCCTTAAAAGGATCGCCCACCGTATCGCCGGTAACGGCAGCTTTATGCGCATCAGACCCTTTGTAGGTCATCTCCCCGTTGATCATTACTCCTGCTTCGAATGATTTCTTGGCATTATCCCAGGCACCACCGGCGTTGTTTTGGAAAATAGCCCACAACACGCCCGATACCGTTACCCCTGCCATGTAACCCCCAAGCATCTCGGCTACCAGTGCATGGTTGTCAGAATAGATAAGCATACCCAGCAATACAATAGCAATTGGGAAACCAATGGTTAATAGCCCCGGCAGCATCATTTCGCGCAAAGCGGCCTTGGTAGATATCTCTACGCATTTGCCATACTCCGGTTTGCCGGTGCCCTCCATAATGCCCGGTATCTCCCTAAACTGTCTCCTAACTTCATATACCATATCCATAGCGGCTTTACCTACCGAGTTCATGGCTAAGGCCGAAAATACCACCGGTACCATACCGCCCACAAAGAGCATGGCAAGCACAGGTGCCTTAAATATATTGATACCGTCTATGCCCGTAAAGGTTACGTAAGCCGCAAACAGAGCCAGCGATGTTAACGCTGCCGATGCTATGGCAAACCCTTTACCGGTAGCCGCAGTGGTGTTACCTACCGAGTCTAAAATATCAGTACGGGTGCGCACCTCTTTAGGCAGTTCGCTCATTTCAGCAATACCACCGGCATTGTCAGATATTGGCCCAAAGGCATCTATAGCCAGCTGCATGGCTGTGGTAGCCATCATGGCACTTGCGGCCATTGCCACGCCATAAAAGCCTGCGAATGCGTAAGACGACCATATTGCTGCAGCAAATAATAATATTGTTGGGAAGGTTGAAACCATACCCGTTGCAAGGCCTGCTATAATGTTAGTACCTGCACCCGTGCTCGACTTTTGCACTATGGCAAGTATCGGTTTTTTGCCAAGGCCGGTATAATATTCAGTTACCGATGATATAACACCGCCCACAACTAAACCAACCAACGCGGCATAAAATACGCGCAGTGAAGATATATCTTTAACAGGCTCACCGTAAAACTGCATTTTCATAGTTTCGGGCAGCATGTGCTGTACTAAAAAGTACGACGATACCGCCACCAGTATAATAGATACCCAGTTGCCGCGGTTTAACGCGCCCTGTACCTGTGCCTCTTTAGCATTGTTATCTTTAATGCTTACCATAAGCGTGCCTATGATAGAGAAGATGATACCAAAGCCCGCAATAGCCATTGGCAACAGTATGGGGCCTATGCCACCAAAAGCATCGGTAAAATTGGGGTTATCCATAATGATATCCCTAAGCACATAATTACCAAGCACCATAGCCGCCAGGACTGTTGCTACGTATGACCCGAACAAATCGGCACCCATACCGGCAACGTCGCCCACGTTATCGCCTACGTTATCGGCAATGGTGGCAGGGTTACGCGGGTCATCTTCCGGTATACCGGCTTCCACCTTACCTACTAAGTCGGCACCCACATCGGCAGCCTTGGTATAAATACCACCACCCACACGGGCAAACAGCGCGATAGACTCAGCACCCAGCGAAAAGCCTGCAAGGGTTTCCAGCACAATGGTCATTAGTTCGCCCGGTGTTTTTAGCACCCCTTCAAACTCGGCAGCAGCCCACTGGCCGTTCATAAAATAATGAAAGAAAAATATAAAGAAGGCCGTAAGCCCCAAAACGGCAAGGCCGGCAACGCCAAGCCCCATTACCGTACCGCCGCCAAACGATACCTTTAACGCCTGTGGCAGGCTGGTACGTGCGGCCTGCGTGGTTCTTACGTTAGTTTTAGTGGCTATTTTCATGCCCATATTGCCTGCCAGTGCCGAGAAGAATGCACCGCATATAAAGGCAACAACAATAAGCATGTGTGTAGTAGGAACTAAATAAGCAATTATTGCAAGGGCAATACTGGCTATAACAACAAAAATGGCAAGCAATTTATATTCTGCCTTTAAAAAGGCAAGGGCACCCTCGTAAATGTAATCTGAAATTTCTTTCATCTTACCGTCACCGGCATCCTGTTTTAACACCCACGATCGTTTAACTGCCATGAAGAGCAGCCCCAACACGGCCATTACAGCCGGAACATAAATAATTATCGATTCCATAAAATGAGGTTTGGTTTGGTATTAATTTATCGGTTTGATTGTGAACCTATTGTAAATATAATAAAAAATGAAACCAAAAAAAGCAATACCCTTTACAGAATATTGCTTTTTTTATATTTTATGGAAACCGGAGTTTATTATCTGATGCTGAAAAGCTCTTCCGGCTTATCGGCTAAAGCTTCAAAACGGTCTACGCACTCATCAATAATAGCACGGGCCTCTGTAACATCACCCCATCCGCCTACATCAACTTTTTTGTTCTCAAGATCTTTGTATACCTGGAAAAAATGCTCAATTTCTTTTAAAAGGTGCGGATTAAGCTCGTTAAGGTCGTTAAGCTTGTTCCATATCGGGTCTGATACCGGTACGCAAACCACTTTCTCGTCCGGGCCTTTTTCATCTGCCATGTGGAAAACACCAATTGGCTTAACCTCCATAACACAACCAGGGAAAGTAGGCTCTGTAACCAATACTAGCACATCAAGCGGATCGCCGTCAAGTGCAAGGGTTTCAGGTATAAAACCATAATCAGCAGGATACATCATAGATGAGAAAAGCATCCTGTCATAACGTATTTTTTTCAGCTTAAAATCATACTCGTATTTATTCCTGCTACCTTTTGGTATCTCTATAAGTACATCAAAAGTTTTTAGTTTTGCTGCAGACATCATAATAGTTTTTTCGTTAATCGTGCAAAAGTAGTATAAAAAAAATGCCATGCAAAAGTTTGCCTGATTAAAACAGCAGTAAAACAGGGAGTTTACATAAATTTAATTACGAAAACGGTTGCGTTAACCGTAAATAAAAAACCCTCCTTATGGAGGGTTCTCTTCTATGCTTTTATCCAGCTAATTAGTTAGCCTTCTTTTCTTTCACAAAATGCACCGCAGCCATTTTCGTTACAATAAGGGTATTTGTGACCGCTTACTATAAGAAAAGACATGTTACAGCCCGTAGCACAGCCACGGCAGCTTACGTTCTTATCGCCCTCTTCGCTATCTACGCTAAGGCTGGAGCCACCGCGTTGCAGTAATACACCGATAGATGTACCATTACCATCAGATCCTATTACCATATAAGCCTTTACCGACGGATCATTAGTAGCCGTTTTTTCCTCTATCGCCACCGTTGTAACTTCTGCCTGTACGCCCTGTTGGCGAAGCGAAACGTTAAGATCATCGATAAGTAATTCGGGGTCTACGCTAAAAGTTACATTTCCGTTAGCATCAATCGTAGCAATCGTGCCAGCCCATACATCTCCACGCGCTGTTGATGGAGTAACACCATCAGTTCCTGAATCTTTAACAGAAGTGGACTGAGGGCTTTGAGGCACTATAGTGTCCGTCTCCTCTGTACTACAGCTTGCCATAAGCGCAATTGCAAAGGCACAGGCAAGGGTTTTAAGTAAATTTTTCTTCATGGCTTTAGTAAGTTATTTGTTAGATGATTACGCCACTAAAGTATAAAAATTATGCCTTACTAATAGTAAACGAAATGTTAATTACAAATATATTTTGGGGCTATAAAAAATGATCTGTTTTTATGCAATCAGCGCACGGTGAGCAAGATAAAAACACCGCCCCTTTAATTGCCGTAGCAATAGGCAGGCAACCGCCGGTACATGTGCCGTGGCACCTTACCGCTACAGGGTTAGCCTGGTTAAAATAAAAGTTGTTGCCTTTTAAATCCAGCAATGCTGCAATGGTTTGCCCATCTTTGCATTTGCCCACGAGCATGTAAAAATCTTTTACAGCATCGCCTGTAGTACGGCCTTTTATTATTTCAAAAGTTTCAATACTACTACTTTTATCGCTAAGGTATTTTTCCCATTCGGGTTGTATTACATCGGCAGATGTTACTGTATAACTTTCACCCTGGGCAGTACCCACAATATTTTCAGGATAATTACTTTCTTTTGGCACTGTTTCATTTTTACAGGAAACACCAATAATAAGTAAAAAAAGTACTACGAAAAATTTGATTTTCATAAAACTGTGGGAGTAAGATTTTTGACGAATTTACACTTTTTTCGCTGATGTTAAAAATTTTTTAAAATCATTATTAACAATAATTTTCAATCTAAATAACAGCCATTTAAGTAGTAAGCCAATCTAAAAATAGAATCCGAATGAGCCTTTAACCGCAAATTTATTAGCCCCCGGCACATCAAGGTAACTGCCCCTCCATGCAAGATCTATCCTGAATACTTTAAATATATTACCTACACCGGCATGGTATTCCCAATAAAGGTCTTCAGGAGAGCGATACACAAGGTTACTGGCATTAAGATTAATGTTAGCATTAGATACATTACCCATTACACCTTTTATACCTATAATTTCGCGCAGGTTTAAGTTACGAAGGCCCGGTATGCGGCTAAAAAGCCTTCCGTTAAAATTGTGCTCAAGGTGCAGCGACACATACTGGTCGGCCACAAACTCGTAGTAATCTAAAAGGTTATACGTATTCTCTATAGAAAAATAACTTTGGTTACCCGGTATTACTCCCATTAGCCCCAGTGGTACGGCACCAAATATCTTACCTGCCTCAAAGGTGGCAAACAATCGGCCAAAACCACCTACCAATAAAGGCTGTCGGTAATAAAACTGTACTTTCTCGTAATCAAAATCGCTGTTAAACAGGCCTTTTATACCTTGTGAATAGTTAAGGAAAATACGCGAATAGTTATAATCTACATCGCTACGCTCAACTCCGTAACCTATGGTACGCCTTTTAGGGGTGTAATCTATCATAAAGCCATACTCATATTGCTTTATAAAGCCGTTTACACCTTTAGAATGGTCGGCCGGGTCTAAATAATAATCCAGGCTAAACTCCGGCGATGCCGCCTTAAGCGTACGGTAATTGAAACTGGTACGGAACACCAGATTCTTAACCGGCTCTATCTCCGCCGAGAACATACTAAAGTTTATGGATGTAAGCTTATTGTTGCTTCCGCTGCTAAATAAAGATGATGAAGCAAAACTTCGCCCAAGCACATCGCTGGTTGCTGTAAGGCTTACGCCAATTTGCTCTATATCACGGCGATTACCTCCCTGTAGTATGATACGGTTCTTTTTATTAACCATCCACTTACCCGAAAATCCATACTTAAACTGGTTATCTTTAAAGCCGTAGGCCCCGTAGCCTTCAAGCCTCCACGGGTCGTTTTGCCCAAAGTAGGTTCTCCCCCCCGATCGTATCCTTAAACCCTCTACCGGGTTATACCCAAAGGTGGAGAATATGGGGCCGTAATCAAACTTATCCATTTGGTAATAGCCACTACCCAGCGTTGCCACTAAATCATACAGGTGGCGGAACTTAGGTACTGTTTTTAAGGTATCGAGCATTTTGTACACGCCCCGCTCGTCTTTGTTAAGCGACTCAAAACGGTTCTCTTCCCAATACTCTTCTGATTTATTATAGATAGCCTCATCGTTAAAGTTAACTTCAGCGGTATAAAATTCGGCGGGTTTGGGTTGGTCGAACTTATAATCCCTGAAAAGTGTGGTACGCTTACCGTACACCCCTTTTGAGTCTTCTTTTTTCTTAAGGGCGAAGTCGGTCATCATGTGGTCGCGTTTCAGTAAGAAAACCGAATCGTTAAGCACATCAAACTCCTGCTCTATGTAAATATCCTTTACCCAGTTAATGTTAGCGCTCTTGCTGGCCGACATAGCCACTTTTTTAATGGCCCAGGTAGTATCATTTACCCAAAAGTTACCTTTAAAGGTAAGCTCTGCCTTACGGCGCGGATAAAACACAATGTTGTAGCACCATTTGTTATCTATATACGAACTATCGGTAAGTACGTAGTTGTACACATTGATACCCGTACGCGACA
The DNA here is from genome assembly GCF_007097145.1 of Flavobacterium zepuense. Lineage (GTDB taxonomy): Bacteria > Bacteroidota > Bacteroidia > Flavobacteriales > Flavobacteriaceae > Flavobacterium > Flavobacterium zepuense. Next base: position 86,552 of record NZ_VJVZ01000002.1, read on the forward strand.
GCGGACTCACAAAATCTTTATCAAAAAATTTAAGGTAGTTGTTGTAGATGTCATACTCGGCATACAAATCTTTAATAAAGGCAATGATTTGCTGGTTATTGCTAAAGCCTGATGTTTTATTGGCCTTTGTAACCTCTTTTTTGCGGCTGGCAACATTATCGCCATACACATTGCTTAGCGCCTCATTAATAAAAATAGGAAGGTATGTTTTACCGGTAATGTTGCTGGTATCTACCTGATCAAAAATAAACTCCATGCCTTTAAAGAGCTTGCTCTTAATCATGGCGCTGTCTATAGTATTAAGGTCAAACTCAACCTTTTCGTACTTATCATACTCGTATTGCTTAAACATGTTAAGGCCGTTTTTGCGGCGGCGCTCCCATATTTTACGCAGGATATCTATAGCGGGATTATTTTTCTTAGATGTTTTACCGGCATACAGCACCACTTCTTTAAGCTCATTGGCCTCTTCCATGGTGACTTTAAGGTCGTAGTTTACGGCTTTATCAAGGTGAATTTCTTTTGGGGCAAAGCTCACAAAAGTTACAACAAGATCAGTATAGGTATTTTGAGACTCCAGGTAAAATTTACCGTTCTCATCGGTTATAACGCCTTCGTTCGTGCCTTTAAAATATACGTTTACATAAGGCAGGGGTGCCTTTGTGTTGTCCAGTACAACACCGCTAACTTTGGTTTGGGCAAATAAGGGTGCTGTAAGGGTTAAAAATAACCCTACAAACAACAGTAATCTTCTCTTCATAATAGGCATAAACAAGAAACTTCACCATTTAGTATGATGAAGTTTCAAATATAGTTCAATATTTTTTTATATGCACATATAGTTATTGCCTACTATACAATAAACAAGTAACTATTTATAAAGCACTTTTTTTACTGCTTTAACAACGTCGCCTGCATTAGGCAACCACTCTTTTAAGAGAGCCGGAGAGTAAGGAGCCGGGGTATCTGCAGTAGTAATCCTTTGTATAGGCGCATCAAGGTAATCAAAAGCCCTTTCCTGCACTATATACGTAATTTCAGACGAGATACTGCCAAACGGCCATGCCTCTTCTAATATCACTAACCTGTTTGTTTTTTTAACCGAATTAAGGATGGTATCATGGTCCATAGGGCGGATAGTCCTTAAATCGATGATCTCGCAGCTAATGCCTTCTTTCTCTAATTCATCGGCAGCAATAAACGCTTCTTTAATGATCTTACCAAAAGATACAATGGTAACATCTTTACCTTCGCGTTTAACATCGGCAACACCAAGAGGTATTGTGTATTCTCCATCAGGCACTTCACCTTTGTCTCCGTACATCTGTTCCGACTCCATAAAGATAACCGGGTCGTTATCACGAATAGCGGATTTTAATAAACCTTTACAGTCGTACACGTTAGATGGCACAACAACTTTAAGGCCCGGTATATTAGCATACCAGTTCTCAAAAGCCTGAGAGTGCGTTGCACCAAGCTGTCCGGCAGAAGCCGTAGGCCCGCGGAAAACGATTGGGCAGTTAAACTGGCCCGCACTCATCTGGCGTATCTTAGCCGCGTTGTTTATTATCTGGTCTATACCCACAAGGGCAAAGTTAAATGTCATAAATTCAACAATAGGCCTGTTACCGTTCATGGCACTACCTACTGCAATACCGGCAAAACCAAGTTCGGCAATTGGGGTATCTATAACCCTTTTCGCACCAAACTCATCCAGCATGCCTTTAGAGGCTTTGTAAGCTCCGTTGTATTCGGCAACTTCTTCACCCATTAAATATATAGCTTCGTCACGGCGCATTTCTTCGCTCATGGCTTCGCACACAGCTTCCCTAAATTGTATAGTTCTCATGTAATTGTATTTCGCGTATTATTAAATGAATGGCAAAAATAAAAATTTTAACTCATTATAGCAGCCCATTGCGGCAAATAAATCATCTTTTACCTTTAAAGCTAAAATCATACTAAATTTCGCAATAAAAGCCATTTAAAACGCTTAAATTTATACTTATTTAATTTTATAGATTAAATTTTTAGAAAAATCACATTTAATATGCGTGCATAGTTTTTTATTTAAATAAAATTATTAACTTCGTGTTATCAATATTCAAACCTTATAATCTCATAATAATGAAAATATTAGTCTGCATCAGCCACGTGCCTGATACTACTGCAAAAATTAACTTTACCAATGGCGACAGCGAGTTTGATGCCAATGGTGTACAATTTGTAATTAACCCTAATGATGAGTTTGGCCTTACGCGCGCTATATGGTTTAAAGAGCAGGCAGGCGCTACAGTAACTGTAGTGAACGTAGGCGGAACCGATGCCGAAGCTACACTGCGCAAAGCACTTGCTATTGGTGCCGATGAAGCTATTCGCGTTAACGCTACCCCTACCGATGGTTTTTTTGTTGCAAAACAACTGGCCGAAGTGGTTAAAAATGGCGGTTACGACCTTGTAATTGCCGGTAAAGAAAGTTTAGATTACAACGGCGGTATGGTACCGGGTATGCTTGCAGGGCTTTTAGGATATGATTTTGTTAACGGCTGCATTACCCTTGATGTGAATGGAACCGATGCAAAAGCCGTTAGAGAAATAGATGGTGGTAAAGAAACGCTTAGCGCAAAGCTACCCCTTGTTATAGCAGGGCAAAAAGGCCTTGTAGAAGAAAAAGACCTTAGGATACCTAACATGCGCGGCATTATGCAGGCAAGGACTAAAGCACTTACTTTAGTAGAGCCTGTGGGTGCGCAAAGCAGCACAAAATCGGTTAAGTTTGAAAAACCGGCACCTAAAAGCGCCGTGAAACTAATTAGCCCTGATAACCTGGACGAACTGGTTAACCTGCTGCACAACGAAGCGAAAGTTATATAATAAAGAGTTGATTTGGTTATACGGTAATTTGTTGATTTGACCACATAGCTAACAAAGAAAACTGATTTGGTTATTTGTTAATTCGGTTATTTGATCGCTCTGCAAATAAGAATTGAATATGTTGATTTGATAGCAGTGTAGCCAAATAACCAAATTAACAAATCCACGAATCCACAGATTAACAAATCCACAAATTAACAAATAAACAGTAAAGAATATGTCTATCCTAATATACGCTGAATCAGCAGAAGGTAAATTTAAAAAAACAGCGTTTGAGCTTGCTTCTTACGCTAAAAAAATAGCCGAACAAAACGGCACTACCGTTACTGCGGTAACTATTAACGTTACAGATGCTTCTGCCCTTGCCGCTTATGGCGTTGATAAAGCACTTAACGTTAACACCGATAAATTAAAGTCGTTTAACGCCAAGGCTTACGCCGATGTTATTAAACAGGCAGCAGGCAAAGAATCGGCTAAAATTGTATTGTTCTCCTCTAATACCGATAGTCTTTACATTGCACCACTTGTAGCTGTAGGCCTTGAGGCCGGTTATGCAAGCAACGTGGTTGGGCTGCCACAAAGCCTTTCACCTTTCCAGGTAAAAAGGCATGCGTTCTCTAATAAGGCATTTGTTGTTACCGAGATTAGCAGCGATGTAAAAGTGCTTGCCATTGGTAAAAACTCATTTGGACTGGTAGACTCGGCTTCAAGCCTTACCCAGGAAGACTTTGCACCTTCTTTAAACGATAACGACTTTACTGTTAAGGTAGAATCGTCTGAAAAAGTTACGGGTAAAGTTACTATTGCCGATGCCGAAGTGGTAGTATCTGGCGGGCGCGGACTTAAAGGCCCTGAAAACTGGGGTATTATAGAAGACCTTGCTGCCGCTTTTGGCGCTGCAACGGCCTGCTCTAAACCGGTATCAGATCTTGGCTGGAGGCCTCACAGCGAGCACGTGGGCCAAACAGGTAAGCCAGTAGCCGCTAACTTATATATTGCCGTGGGCATCTCCGGAGCCATACAGCATATTGCCGGTATTAACTCCAGCAAAGTAAAAGTGGTTATTAATGCCGACCCGGAAGCTCCTTTCTTTAAAGTGGCAGACTACGGCGTAGTGGGCGATGCGTTTGATATTGTTCCTAAACTGACTGAAAAAATAAAGGCATTTAAAGCCCAAAACTCATAATTTTATTTTAAATTGTGCCCATCTAAGGGCTATCGGTTAAGGATAGTTATATCTTTGCCCGATAGCCTTTTTTTTTGTATACAGGAAAGATTTAACATGAGCTTAGTAAAACTAAATATTAAGGGTATTTCGTACAGCCAAACGCAAAACGGAGCCTATGCCCTGATACTTAATGAAGTGGATGGTGAACGAAAACTACCCATTGTTATTGGGGCTTTTGAAGCCCAGTCTATTGCAATTGCGTTAGAAAAAGAAATAAAGCCGCCAAGGCCTTTAACCCATGACCTTTTTAAAAATTTTGCCGACAGGTTTGATATTGTTGTTAAGCAAGTTATCATTCATAAACTGGTAGACGGGGTTTTCTTTTCGAGCATTATTTGCGAGCGCGACCGCATTGAAGAAATTATAGATGCCCGCACCAGCGATGCCATTGCACTGGCCCTGCGTTTTAACGCACCTATTTTTACCTATAAGAACATACTGGATAAAGCCGGTATTTACCTTAAGATAAATCCGGAACAGGGTGAAGAAGGCATTAACCACGACGATGTGCTTACCCCTGCGCAAACTTTTGACACCGAAACTACTGTTTCGGGCGAAGGGTACACACAATACAGCCTTACCGAACTGCACGAGCTGCTGGAAGGCGCCGTACAAAACGAAGATTACGAAAAAGCCGCAAAAATCCGCGACGAAATATCTAAAAGAGAAAGTTAATTTGGCAATTTGTGGATTTGGTCATTTGATCATAGAACAAAGTTAATTCGACTATTTGTTAATTTGGTTATTTGAAAGCATCTGTAGTTGAATCAAAAACCAAATTAACAAATAAACCTATCCACAATATTCAAATTACCAAATCCACATATAACCGCATCCGCATCACGTGGTTGATTTCTTTGTGAATAACCCGTTGGTTTGTTATAACAAAAAAGGATTTTAATTTATTTACCTTTGTATCGGAGAATTGTTGATTGGGAATTCTGAAATCGAATAACCAAATTAACAAATCACCAAATCCACAAATTGTCAAATCCACAATAAAAATGAAGCAGTATTTAGACCTCGTAAAACATGTTTTAGAGAATGGTAACGAAAAAGGCGATCGTACCGGCACGGGTACTAAAAGCGTTTTTGGCTACCAGATGCGTTTTGACCTTAGCGAGGGTTTCCCGCTGGTTACAACTAAAAAGCTGCATTTAAAATCTATTATATACGAGCTGCTTTGGTTTTTAAACGGCGATACCAATATTAAATACCTTAACGATAACGGCGTTAAGATTTGGGATGAATGGGCCGACGAGAACGGTAACCTGGGTCCGGTTTACGGCGCGCAGTGGCGCAACTGGGACAGCCGCGAAATCGACCAGATAACCGAGCTTATAGAAACATTAAAAACCAACCCCAACAGCCGCCGCATGCTGGTTAGCGCCTGGAACCCGCGTGTATTGCCCGATACATCTAAATCTTTTTCAGATAATGTAGCCGAAGGTAACGTAGCGCTCCCTCCCTGCCACGCGTTCTTTCAGTTTTATGTAAGCCCCCCAACCCCCGAAGGGGGAGCAGCAAAGTTATCCTGCCAATTATACCAAAGAAGTGCAGACATTTTTTTAGGCGTACCTTTTAATATTGCATCATATGCACTGCTAACCATGATGATCGCCCATGTTTGCGGTTACCAGCCGGGAGACTTCATACACACATTTGGCGATGCGCATATTTACAACAACCACATGGAGCAGCTGGAACTTCAGTTAAGCCGTGAGCCACGTCCGCTTCCTAAAATGGTTTTAAACCCTGAGGTTAAAAACATCTTCGATTTTAAATTTGAAGATTTTACGCTTCAAAATTACGATCCGCATCCACACATTAAAGGCGCAGTAGCAGTATAACAACAATTATGAGATTAACTATTTTATTGATTTGCCTTTTGGTACAGGGCAGTCTTTTTGCTCAAAAAGGACTCAGCAGCGCCGTTCTTCCGGATTGCGCAACCGAAGAAAAACCTTTTACATGCACTGACAAAAAATTAGAAGCAGGAGTAATTTCACTTATAAACACAATCGTGATAAATACTTTGCCAGAGGAATCTAAAGCTTATTTTAGTGTATCGGCAGTTATAGTGACAGATGAAAATGGACTCGTAATAAAAGACTACACTAAAATAAAATCACCAAGCCCTTTCTTAGATACCCGTATTCAAAACTATTTAAATAATTTACCTGCATTCATTCCAAAAGATAAAAGCTATGAAGAAAGGCGAAGTGTAGATTTTATTAACCTTACCTTCATTCTTGATAGTGATACAAAAAAATATTATATAGCAGAGAAGGAGGACTTAAAAGCTTTAAACATTAAGTCAGAATACATAATGGCAGACGAAGCTTCTTTATATCCTGGTTGCGAAAGAACAGGTAACTACACCACCGATTTTAACTGCACTCAAAAAAAAGTATACGAATTTATTCTAAAACATTACCGTGTACCACAGGTACAAGGCCCTGGCCAACTTAAAATGATGGTTACTTTTTCTATAGATACTAAAGGTGTAATTAAGGTAGAAAGTATAGAAGGCGGAGAGTCTGGATTTCAAAGCGAGGCACGCAGGGTTATTAACAAACTCCCTAATCTTACCCCAACAAAAGTTAAAGACATCCCTATAAAGGTTTCGTTTAACCTGCCCATTACTATTAATGTAACCTAAAAATTTTTAACGCTTCGTTATTTTTTCATAACTTTAATTCCGCAATTATAACAGTATGGAAAAAAATCAACAGGAATTATATGAATATGCTCGTAAACGGGTTAAGCAAAAAAAACGCGTGTACTTTCATTTTATATTGTTCTTTGTAAGCAGTGTGTTTTTTTACATCATAAATAAAATACTCGACGTGGACCCTCAGGACGACTGGTACCTTTGGGCCATAACCGCATGGGCATTTATCTTTATACTGCACTTTATAAAAGTATTTGTAACCGAAAGCTTTATAAACAAAACCTGGGAGCGCGAGCAGATAGAAATGCTTATTGCCCGCCAGGAACGCCGCATAGAACAGCTTGAAAAGAAACTGCAAAACGAAAACATACTACCCAAACAATGATAATTACCCTTATTGCTGCCGCTGCCGAAAACAATGCCCTGGGCAAAGACAACCAAATGATATGGCGCCTGCCCGACGATTTTAAACGCTTTAAGCTCCTTACCACAGGCCACCATATTATTATGGGGCGCAAAACGTTAGAGAGCATGAACGGCCCACTGCCCAACCGTACCAATATTGTAATTACACGCCAGCCAAACTACACTCACGAAGGCTGCATTATCGTAAACAGCCTTGACCAAGCCCTTGCCGCCTGCCCGCAAAATGAAGAAGTTTTTATTATAGGCGGTGGCGAAATTTACAAGCAGTCCATTGCTAAAGCTGATAAAATAGAGCTTACGCGTGTACTGGGTATATCGCCGGAAGCAGATGCCTATTTCCCTTTAATAAACCCGGACGAGTGGATACTTAAAGAGCGTATTTTTCACGGCAAAGACGAAAAGCACAGCTTAGAGTTTGCATTTGAGACGTATTTAAGAAAATAAATACTCCAGAACCAAGCCTTTGTTTCATCAGGAAAAACCTCTATTAGCCCCTATATTTTACTTGAAAAAGCAATAAATTTTGATAATTTATAAATGTATGTTAAAAAAACTCTTATTTTTAACACAGTAAATTTTATCAATTAACGCTTTATAATGATACGAAAGCTTGTATTGCTAAGGGAACAGCTGGGTACTAAATATTCTTTAAAAAAAATAAAGAACAAGGACTTCACCATTATTTCTGATAATTGCTGGGGAGGAAACCTTTATACACAACTAAAAATAAGCTACAAAACACCAACTGTAGGTTTGGGTATGGGCAAACACGGCTACCTTAATTTTATAGAAAAGCTAAATACACAGGAGGCTACCACTTTTTGGCAACTAAGCGCCGACCGCTGTTACCCTTTAAACCCAAGGCGCATATATCCTGTAGGCAAAACCAGCCTGGGCACGGTACACTTTTTACATTATAAAGAATTTGACCCAGCCGTACGGTTATTCCAGATACGATACAAAAAAATTAACTGGGATAATATTTTTTACAAAATAGATTTTGAACTTGAGTTTTACACCCCGGAGCACATACAGCGTTGGAATGACATGAAAATCCCCAATAGCATTGCCTTTTACTCTGACAGGGTTAAAAAAATATGGGATGGCGAAATTCATAATGGTGTATATATTAATAACTGGGAAGCAGGATCATCCTATATTTTTGGCAATTTTCAGGACACATTTAATTATATCGAGTGGCTAAACACGGGGCGAATAACTACCTCATTTGGATACCGAATGCTCAGTGTATTATTTTTAAACCCCACAACGCCGCAAAAAGCAATACGGTCGTTAAAAAACACCATACTAAAACCTTTACGAGTAACCCGTAGGGGCAAAGCCGCTGCGGTAAGTGTTTAGTAGCTAAAATTAATAATACGGGGATCCTTAACACTTTAATCTACATTAAAGCATCTTGCTTTGAACCTTAAGTAGACCCTCTAAAAGAACCCAATGAATTATAACGCGCTATTAACAAAAACTTATTTTATCTTTGTTGCGTAAATTAGTGTAATGTCGCAAAATGTAACCCCCTATAAAGATTCCGGCTTAGGCAAAAAAGAGCAGGTAGCCCAGATGTTTGATACTATCAGTGGTAATTATGATGGCTTAAACCGTGTAATATCATTTGGTATAGATGTTAAATGGCGTAAAAAAGTACTTAATCTTGTTGCTGCAAAAAATCCCAATACAATATTAGATATTGCTACCGGCACCGGAGACCTTGCCATACTTATGGCGCAAACCAGTGCCCGGGAGATTATTGGCGCCGATATTAGCGAAGGCATGATGGAGGTTGGCCGTAAAAAAGTAATTGACAAGGATCTTGATGGCAGGGTTCAGCTTGTGTATGGCGACAGCGAAAAGCTGCCATTTGCCGATGCATACTTTGATGCCATTACCGTTGCCTTTGGCATTCGTAACTTTGAAACGCTGGAAAAAGGCCTTGCCGAAATACTGCGTGTACTAAAGCCCGGAGGCATTTTTGTTATTTTAGAAACCAGTGTACCTGTTAAATTTCCGTTTAAGCAGGGCTACAAAATATACTCCAAATACCTTCTGCCCCTTATTGGCAGGGTATTTAGCAAAGACCGCGAGGCTTATGCCTATCTTAGTGAGTCGGCCTCAGTTTTTCCGCATGGCGAAACGTTAAACAATATTTTACGTAAAATTGGGTTTATAGAGGTTAAGAATATGCCACAAACTATGGGAGTGGCTACCATTTACACAGCTTCAAAACAATAAGATGAAGAAATTGCTTTTATTTATACTCTTATTATCAGGACTTTGCGGCCATGCGCAGTTTGGCACAAACGTTTTTGGAAAGGATCCTATTATAAACATGGAAAATTTTGACAAACAGCGTGTACACTGGGGATATTACCTTGGTTTTAACAGCTACGATTTTAAATTTGCCTATAAAACTAATCCCGGGGTAGATGTTATTGCGAAAAGCACCACCGGATTTAACGTGGGGCTTGTGGGCAATCTTAGGCTTTTTGAAAACCTTGATCTAAGGTTTGAGCCGGGCTTGTACTACACCCAGCGCGACCTTACTTACACCCATCCGGAGCTGGTTAGGCCTGCCGATATGCTGCGCGAAGTAAAATCAACCTATATACATTTTCCGCTTTTATTAAAATTCTCGGCAAAAAGAACGGGCAACGTCCGCCCCTATTTATTAGGCGGAGTATCACGCTCATGGAATATGGATAGCAACCAGGAAGCTAAAGACGATAACATTACCGGCGAGCGTTTCAGGATGAAAACCTGGACAAACAACTATGAGCTTGGTTTTGGTGTAGACCTTTACTTTGAATATTTTAAATTCTCGCCCTCAATACGCGGGGTATTTGGCACAGGCGATGAACTTATTAGAGACAACACATCAGATAGTCCTTACACGGGCAATATAGAGAGTATGAAAACGCGCGCCGTTTTTGTGAACTTTACTTTCCATTAAAATTTCGGCGAAACTCGCTTAAAATAATAGCTGCTGCGGTAGCTACATTAAGGCTTTCGGTTTGCTGCAAGTCGCCAAAACGGGGAATGGCGATGCGGTGGGCAGAAAGCCTTTCTATTTCTGTACTGATACCATTGGCTTCATTACCTAAAACAATAATGCCATCCTGCGGCAATGTTTGGGTGTAAACATTGTCCCCATCCATAAAAGTACCAAACACAGGAGTATCGGCTACAGCCAGATACTCAGCCAAATCAGTATATAGCACATTAACACGGGTTAACGATCCCATGGTGGCTTGCACAACCTTAGGGTTGTATACATCGGCACATTGCTGTGAGCAAACCAGCTGCTTAATCCCAAACCAATCGCACAACCTAATAATTGTGCCCAGGTTACCGGGATCTCTAACTTCATCAAGAGCAACGGTAAGTCCGGTTTTTACAAGTGGTTTTTCAGCAGGCATTTCAAAAACGGCCAGGCAGGATTGTGGTGTGGTAAGCGCGCTGATTTTTTTAAGCTCATCATCGGTAATCAGTGTTACTTTATTATTATCCAACCCATTAAACAGCGCTTCGGTGGCATATAAATGGTGTAATTCAAAATTGGAATTGAGCAATTCCTGTACTACCTTTATCCCTTCGGCAAAGAACAATTTATGCTGCTTCCTGTATTTTTTTTGCTGTAAGCCCGTTATTGTTTTAATTTGGTTTTTACTAACCATAAAAAATGTATTTTTGAATTACTATCCGGCAACACCGTTTTGAGAAATATAACAACAAAAATAGCACTAATTTTACTACTGGGCCTGGTTTTCTATTCCTGCTCCCTTGTAAAAAGGGTACCGGAAGGTAAACACCTGTTAGAAAAGAACAATATTACCGTAAACGGTGAAGACAAAAACGACGATGAGCACGATGCCCAAATGTATCAGCTGCCCAATACAAATATTGGCGGCTACCATTTAAGGCTGCATCTATATAACCTTGCAACACCCAATGCCGATTCTTCTTACCTTGCATGGCTTGACCGTAAACCCGGCAGACACGATTTTATGCGGTCGTTACTTTCAGAAAAGCAGGTGCAGCGCCTTGGCAACTCTTTCATAGTATCAGGTTTTAGCAATTTCCTTAAAAAAACCGGCGAGCCACCCGTACTTGTAGATGTTGCCCGTATAAAAAAATCGTCTAACAGGTTGTATGCCTATTATTATAAGCAAGGCTATTTTAGGGCAAAAACAAGCTACAGCATAGATACCCTGCCCGATAAACGAGCGGTTGTAAATTACAAGGTAGATACAGGGAAGCCTTATATTATAGACAGTATTGCAACAGCAATTTCTACGCCCGTTTTAGACAGCCTTTACAACACTTCTAAAGCAGAAGCCCTAATAAAAAAGGGAAAACAATATAACGAGGCCGATTTTGCAGGAGAACGCGACAGGATTACCACGTATTTTAGGAACAGGGGTGCCTACACCTTTCAGCAAAACAACGTGAGTTATGTGGTAGATACCGTAAATAATAATTATACCGCTAATGTAGACCTTGTTATAGATGATGAGTCGGTTAGGCGTGGCGACTCTACCTTTGTGCGTCCGTTCAGGCTATACAAGATCAGTAAGGTAAACATCTATACAAAAAACCCTACCAGCGACGACCAGGCAATAGACAGTGTAAGTTACAACGGCTTTAACCTGTACAGTACCGGAAAATTAAATTACAGGCCAAAAGCCCTTACCGACGCTGTTTTTATAGCACCGGGGAGCACCTATGCCGATTTTAGACGCATACTTACCTCCCGCTCCCTTACCAATCTTAAAGTATTTAACTACCCTACAATACAATATGTAGAGGACAGTACCGATGTTAGCGGGCAATCGCTCATTACCAACATTTACCTTAACCCGCGTAAAAAGTTCCGTTTTAATGTAACCGCCGACTTTTTGCACTCTAACATTCAGGATTTTGGTATACAGGGTAGCCTTGGGGTATCTATACGGAATATATTCAGGGGTGCTGAGGTGCTGGAAATTTCTACAAGGGGTAACATAGGTTCATCGCGCGATGTTGCCATAAAAGACAATACATTCTTTAATATCCTGGAGTACGGTGCCGATGCAAAGCTAACTTTCCCAAGGATATTTTTTCCGTTTAAAACCGAGAAGATCATCCCGAAGAGCATGATACCCAACACCCTACTAAGCGTGGGTATAGGCCGCCAAAAGAACATAGGTCTTGATAAAGAAAATTTCACGGGGATATTAAGCTATAACTGGACACCAAAAAGAAACCATACCGCTAAATTTGACCTCTTTAACATTCAGTACATACGCAATGTAAATGCGGGTAACTACTTTAATGTATATACATCATCGTATGATGCACTAAATGAGTTTGCTACACAGTATAATTTCCCATCCAATTATTTTAATCCTGATCAACCCGGTGAGCTAATCATTGAAGACGGTACCAATGCATTTATAAGCGCCGTAGCGGCTAACCAGGTAGCAGGTGTAACCGAAGACGACAAAAAAAGCATAGCACGTATTGAGGAGCGCCGCCAAAGGCTTACCGAAAATAACCTTATTAGCGCCACTAACTTTACCTACACTACCAGTACCCGAAAGGACCTTACCGATAATACATTTTTTATCTTTAAAACTAAGGTAGAAAGTGCCGGCGGGGTACTCTCCCTACTAAGTGGCCTTATGGATGAAAATAAAGATATAGCTGTGGGCAACCGCACGCTGTTTAACGTACAATATTCTCAATACGTTAAGGGAGAACTTGATTTTATAAAACATTTTGACTTAAGGCGTGGCAAAGTGCTTGCCATGCGTGCCTTTTTTGGCCTTGCAGTGCCTTATGGCAACTCCAGCTCTATACCGTTTACCCGCAGTTATTTTGCAGGCGGAAGCAACGATAACAGGGCATGGCAATCCTATAGCCTTGGCCCTGGCCGCAGTGGCGGGCAAAACGACTTTAATGAGGCTAACTTAAAAATGGCATATAGTGCCGAACTTCGTTTTAATATATTCGGAAAACTTAATGGAGCCATTTTTGGCGATGTAGGTAATATCTGGAATGTTTTTGATGAGGTAGACGACCCTAATTTCACCTTTAACGGCCTAAGCTCATTCAGGGACCTGGCTTTTGGTACCGGCCTTGGCTTTAGGTACGATTTTAACTTTTTCGTAGTCCGTTTTGATGTAGGCTTTAAAACCTACAACCCCGGCAGGCCCGAGGGCAAACGCTGGTTTGACGAGTATAATTTTGCCCACAGCGTTTTAAATGTTGGTATTAATTATCCGTTCTAAACTTAAAAATACTATTTTTGTGAATTAATTTTTAAAACATTAACTAATGGCTCATAATATTAAGCCCGGTGTAGCAACCGGAGACCAGGTACAGGAAATATTTAAATATGCCAAAGAAAAAGGCTTTGCACTTCCTGCGGTAAATGTAACAGGCTCTAACACTATTAACGGTGTATTAGAAACTGCTGCAAAATTAAAAGCTCCTGTTATCATCCAGTTCTCTAACGGTGGTTCTATTTTTAATGCAGGTAAAAGCCTGAATAATGATGGCCAGCGTGCTGCTATACTTGGTGCTATAGCCGGTGCTAAACACATACACACCCTTGCAGAAGCTTATGGAGCTACTGTTATATTACATACAGACCATTGCGCTAAAAAGCTTTTACCATGGGTAGATGGCCTTCTTGATGCCAGCGAAAAACATTTTGCCGAAACAGGAAAATCACTATTCAGCTCACACATGCTGGACCTTTCTGAGGAGCCACTTCACGAAAACATCGAAATTTGTGTGGAGTACCTTAAAAGAATGAGCAAACTGGGCATGACCCTTGAAATTGAGCTTGGTATTACAGGTGGTGAAGAAGATGGTGTTGATAACAGCGATGTAGACAGCTCTAAATTATACACGCAGCCGGAAGAAGTTGCCGAATTTTATGAGGCACTAAGCGCAGTATCAGACAAATTTACTATTGCTGCTGCTTTTGGTAACGTACACGGTGTATACAAACCGGGTAACGTAAAACTTACTCCAAAGATCCTTAAAAACTCTCAGGAGTACGTTCAGCAAAAATTTGGTACAGGCCCTAACCCTGTTGATTTTGTTTTCCACGGAGGATCTGGTTCAACTCACGAAGAAATAAGGGAAGCTATCTCTTACGGTGTGGTTAAAATGAACATTGATACCGACCTGCAATTTGCATTTACCGAAGGTATCCGTGATTACATGGTTAAAAACATTGATTACTTAAAAACTCAGATAGGTAGCCCGGACGGTGCTGAATCGCCAAACAAAAAACATTACGACCCTCGTAAATGGGTTCGTGAAGGCGAAGTTACTTTTAACACAAGACTTGAACAGGCATTTGCCGACCTGAATAACGTTAACACACTTTAGTTTTGAGTTACGGGTTGCGCGTTACGTGTTTTATGCTCGTTAACCCGCAACCCGCAACCCATAACCATAAACAGAATAAATATGGCTTGGTTTAAAAGAACAGAGAAAGGGATACAAACACCAACCGAAGATAAAAAAGATGTACCAAAAGGCCTTTGGTATAAATCTCCCACAGGTAAAATTGTTGATGCAGAAGAGCTTGCCAGGAATTTTTATGTAAGCCCCGAAGATGGTTACCATGTTAGGATAGGCAGCAAGGAGTATTTCAAAATACTTTTTGATGATAACGAGTTTACAGAACTTAACCCTAACATTACCTCTAAAGATACCCTTAAGTTTGTTGATACTAAAAAGTATGATGACAGGCTTAAAGAAGCGATGGAAAAAACCAAGCTTAAAGATGCCGTGCGCACTGCCGTAGGCAAATCTAAAGGCAGGGAGCTTGTTATTGCGTGTATGGATTTTGCTTTTATCGGTGGATCTATGGGTGCTGTGGTAGGCGAAAAAATTGCCCGCGCTATAGATTACTCTATCAAAAACAGGATACCTTTCCTTATGATTTCAAAATCAGGGGGTGCACGTATGATGGAAGCAGCTTACTCGCTTATGCAGTTAGCTAAAACATCGGCTAAACTGGCACAATTGTCTGAAGCTAAAATACCATACATTTCGCTTAGTACCGACCCTACAACGGGTGGTACAACGGCATCGTATGCAATGCTTGGCGATGTTAACATCTCTGAGCCGGGAGCGCTGATTGGGTTTGCAGGCCCGCGTGTTGTTAAAGACACCACCGGTAAAGATTTGCCGGAAGGCTTTCAAACCTCAGAATTTTTATTAGAGCACGGTTTCCTTGATTTTATCACTCCGCGTAAGGAGCTTAAAGACAAGATAAACCTTTACTTAGATCTTATACAGAACCAATCTGTTAGATAATTAAAATCCCGCTTTCGCGGGATTTTTTATGTTTTTTTTCTACTAACCTTATCAATAAGTAGCTTAACCTTTAATGATATACTACTCCCGTATGTCACTGCGAGGGAGGCACGACCGCGGCAGTCTCATTTATGGAACGCGGATTTAGCTGATGCTTCGCAATCGCGGATTAACACGGTTTTACGCAGCTACTACATGCAATGCGCGAATACTTTCGGTAATTACCCAAGACGTACTCAATGCATCCTACTGCAAACCGAGACTGAATCCTCTAAACTTACAGCTTACATCCCGCTCCTGATTGCCTCTACAGGATCTAATTTAGATGCCGATATAGCAGGCAGTATACCCGACACCAACCCAATAGCAGCCGAGAGGCCAGTACCCAGCATGATGTTACTAAAGCTCAGTACAAATTCAAAGTCCAGCAGGCTGGTAGCGGCAGCAGCTATACCCCAAACCATTAGTAGCCCGAGTATACCGCCAAATAATGATAGTATTACAGCCTCAAATAAAAATTGTAGTAGTATAAACCTGTTCTTGGCGCCTAATGATTTCTGAATACCGATAAGGCCCGTACGCTCCTTAACCGATACGAACATAATATTAGCAATACCAAAGCCCCCCACAAGCAGAGAGAACCCGCTGATGATCCATCCCACCAAATTCATAACCCCTACTATCTGGTCTATAAACTCAGTAAACGAGGCAATAATATCAATCATAAAATTATCAATTTGTCCGGCTTTAATACCGCGAATTTGTCGTAGTTTTTGGGTTAGGTCGGCTTTTACAGCTTCCGGGTCGGCACCTGTAAAAGGCTTAATGATAATTATTGGCGTCATAAAATCGTTATGGTCACCATACACCCGCCTTATAAAATTTACAGGGAATATGGCGGCGGTATCGTTACTGGGCATCCCCAGTCCGCCGCTACCCAGCTTGGCCAGCACGCCAATAACGGTAAAGCGTTGCCCGTACATGCGTATTTTTTTGTCAATAGGATCCTCATCGCCAAAAAGTGCCTGGGCAATTTCATACCCCAGTACCACTACTGCAGCGCCGGCATTACTTTCACTTTCGTTATAAAAACGCCCCTGTCCTATTTTATCGCTCTGTATATCAATAAACTCATGCGACACCGGTATCATATTAACATCTGTAGCCGATTTATCCTGGTAGCGTATCGTCTCGTTATTTGTAAACACCTGGAACGCCATATACTGTGCCGATGGCACAGACTCCTTCAGTTTTTCATACTCATCATACGTAACATCCGGAAACTGCTCCATTTTCCAGCGGGGTATATCACTTGGTGCAAAAGAAAAACGCTTAAGGTACATAGTGTTCTTATCCACCTTGTTTAGGTCGGCCCTGATCTTACGGTCCAGCGAGTCTACTGCCGCCAACACGGCAATGATAGAGAAGATACCTATAGTGACCCCAAGGAGCGACAAAAAGGTGCGCAGCTTATTGTTAGTAAGTGCACTTATGGCAAAAGCAAAGCTTTCTTTAAGCAGGCGCAGGTATAGCAGCATGGTGTAATTAGTATTGTAT
Organism: Flavobacterium zepuense; assembly: GCF_007097145.1. Lineage (GTDB taxonomy): Bacteria > Bacteroidota > Bacteroidia > Flavobacteriales > Flavobacteriaceae > Flavobacterium > Flavobacterium zepuense. The sequence continues at coordinate 103,645 of NZ_VJVZ01000002.1, forward strand.
AGCGTAAAATTGAGCATTTTTTTAAAATCCTGAAACCTTAAGGCTATAAAATTTTAAATAATTTAAAAATAGGGCGTTCTGCTTTTGAATGTTAACTATACAAATATTACTTTTGCACCTTTATTAAACACACAACAAATGAGCAGTACAAAAACCATTTCATCGGCGTTAATATCGGTATTTAGTAAAGATGGCCTTGAGCCTATCGTTAAAGCGCTTCAGGCGCAAGGTGTAACCCTGTATTCTACGGGCGGTACCGAAACCTTTATTAAAGATCTGGGCATACCGGTAGTACCTGTTGAGGATGTAACTTCGTACCCATCTATACTGGGCGGAAGGGTTAAAACGCTTCACCCTAAGGTATTTGGAGGTATCCTTAACCGTCAGGACAATGAGCAGGATGTACAGCAAATGAAGGAGTTTGACATACCGCAGATAGACCTGGTTATTGTAGACCTGTACCCTTTTGAAAAAACGGTAGCTTCGGGTGCATCTGAGGCTGATATTATAGAAAAAATAGACATTGGCGGTATATCGCTTATAAGAGCTGCGGCCAAGAATTTTAAAGACACGGTTATTGTAGCATCGGTAGATGATTATGCCCTGTTTTTAGAAACATATACTAACAACAACGGCGGCACTACGCTGGAGGAAAGGAAACTTTTTGCTACACACGCTTTTCATACGTCTTCACACTACGATGCAGCCATATTTAACTACTTTAATACCGATGAGACTTTCTTTAAAGAAAGCGTTGCAAACGGGCAGGTACTGCGCTACGGCGAGAATCCGCACCAAAAAGGATTCTTTTTTGGAGAATTCGATAAAATGTTCTCTAAAGTACACGGAAAAGAGTTATCTTACAACAACCTGTTAGACGTAGACGCTGCAGTAAACCTGATAGCCGAATTTAAAACCGACGGGCCTACATTTGCTATACTTAAGCACAATAATGCGTGTGGTATTGCCACAAGGGAAACGGTTAAAGAGGCCTATCTTGATGCCCTTGCCGGCGACCCTACTTCTGCCTTTGGAGGTGTATTGATCTCAAATGCTAAAATTGATAAGGCTGCTGCCGAAGAAATCAACAAGCTGTTTTGCGAGGTTGTAATTGCCCCGGCTTATGATGATGATGCTACTGCCATACTTCAGGAAAAAAAGAACAGGATAATTTTAGTACAGCACGATGTGGCGTTACCTGAAAAACAGGTTCGTACGTGCCTTAACGGGTTATTGGTTCAGGATAAAGATAATATTACAGACAATAAAGAGCACCTAACTACCGTTACGGTTACATCACCTACTAACCAGGAAGTAGAAGACCTGCTTTTTGCATCAAAAATTTGCAAGCACACAAAAAGTAACACTATTGTATTTGCAAAGAACAAGCAACTATATGCATCGGGCACCGGCCAAACAAGCCGTGTAGATGCATTAAGGCATGCAATAGAAAAAGCAGTATCTTTTAACTTTGACCTAAATGGCGCCGTTATGGCCAGCGATGCTTTCTTCCCTTTCCCTGATTGCGTGGAAATAGCTAAAGAAGCAGGAATTACAGCAGTTATACAGCCCGGAGGTTCTATTAAAGACGAACTGAGCATTAACTATTGCAACGAAAACAACGTAGCCATGGTATTTACCGGCACCCGTCATTTTAAACATTAATTTTATTACTTTTGTAGGCTTACACACAAACTAAATATAAATACCTAACCTCTAATATAAGATGGGATTTTTTGATTTCATGACCGAGGATATAGCCATTGACCTTGGCACCGCGAATACCCTTATAATACATAATGATAAAGTTGTTATAGACAGCCCGTCTATAGTGGCCCGCGACCGCATAAGTGGCAAGATAATAGCCGTAGGTAAAGAGGCTAACATGATGCAGGGTAAAACGCATGAAAACATAAAAACCATACGCCCCCTTAAGGATGGTGTTATTGCCGACTTTGATGCTTCTGAAAAAATGCTTACCATGTTTATTAAAAGCATCCCGGCATTAAAAAAGAAATTGTTTCAGCCTGCCTTACGAATGGTTATTTGCATTCCAAGCGGAATTACTGAGGTTGAGATGCGCGCGGTAAAAGAATCGGCAGAGCGTGTTAACGGTAAAGAAGTTTATCTTATACACGAGCCTATGGCTGCCGCAATTGGTATTGGTATAGATATTATGCAGCCTAAAGGCAACATGATCGTAGATATAGGCGGTGGTACTACCGAGATTGCAGTAATAGCGCTTGGCGGTATTGTTTGCGATAAATCGGTTAAAATTGCCGGCGACGTTTTTACTAACGATATTGTTTACTACATGCGTACCCAGCACAACCTTTTTGTTGGTGAGGGTACTGCAGAGAAAATAAAGATTACCATAGGCGCTGCCCTTGAAGATTTAGAAAGCGCCCCGGAAGATATGAGTGTACAGGGCCGTGACCTTTTAACAGGCAAGCCTAAACAGGTAGAGGTATCGTACCGCGAGATAGCTAAGGCGCTGGACAAATCGATACAGCGTATTGAGGATGCGGTTATGGAAACCCTGAGCCAGACACCACCGGAACTTGCTGCAGATATTTACAACACCGGTATTTACCTTGCAGGTGGAGGATCGATGTTAAGGGGGCTTGATAAAAGGATTTCTCAAAAAACCGACCTGCCCGTTTATATTGCCGAAGACCCGCTTAGGGCCGTAGTAAGAGGAACAGGCATGAGCCTTAAAAACATACCAAAGTACAGGAGCATACTTATAAAATAACCGGATTAGGAAATGCAGCAAATATTAAATTTTTTATATAAAAACAGTATCACACTACTGTTTTTGCTGCTTTTGGGCATTTCATTAACATTTACCATACAGTCGCATTCCTACCACCGCAGCCGTGCCGTATCATCGGCAAATGCGGTTACAGGCTATGTATCCGAACAAATAAATAATGTTGAGGCTTACTTTGGCCTGCGCGAACAAAACGAGCACCTGGCGTTTGAAAATGCCCAGCTTAAAAGATTACTTTACAACACCCAGGACAGCACCAACCGCCCGCCGGTTACCTTACCAAACGAACTGGGCGCCTTTAAAGTAATACAAAGTAAGGTAATCATAAACTCCTATAACAAGCAGGAAAACTACCTTACCATAAACAATGGCGCTAAAGATGGCATTAAGCCCGATATGGGTGTAGTGAGTAGCCAGGGCGTTATAGGCTACATAGAGCAAACCTCTAATGGCTATGCCACCATTATAAGCGTGCTTAATAAAAAGTTCAGGCTTGGCGCTAAGATAAAGAAGAACAACCACTTCGGCACCCTTATATGGAACGGTAAAAACACGGGCTTTGCACAACTTGTAGATGTGCCCCGCCTTGCCACCGTTATTAAAGGCGACACTATTGTTACCGGTGCCGAGAGTACCATCTTCCCCGAAAATATTCCTATAGGCACTATAGAAAAAGTATACATAGATAAAAAAACCAATTATTACACACTGGATATCAGGCTGTTTAACGACATGACCAGCCTGGGATATGTATATGTAATTGAGAACAAAGACCGTAAAGAAATAGAACAACTACAGCAGGCCACTACCAATGAATAGTACCGTTTTAATAAATATATTCCGCTTTTTGGCGCTGCTTGCGGTACAGGTTGCTGTTTTTAACAGGCTGGACCTGTTTGGTTTCCTTAACCCGTACCCATACATTTTATTCATACTTCTGTCTCCGGTAAACGGCAATAAGGCAGTATTGCTAATATCGGCCTTTTTTCTTGGCTTGTTTGTAGATATGTTCCTTAACACCGGAGGGCCGCATTCGGTAGCCTGTGTGGTCCTGGCATACCTGCGCCCCACCATCTTTAAGTTTGCCTTTGGTATAAGTTATGAATATCAAACCATTAAGATAAACGACAGGCTTTCGCCGGAACGGTTTTCCTTTATACTCATAAGCATCATACTGCACCATCTTATATTGTTCCAATTGGAAGCTTTTCGCTTTAACCTGATATTAAGTGCGTTGCTGGATACTCTATATAGTACTATATTCACGTTAATAATTTGCATTATTACCATTTACCTAATTAAGCCGGGCAAACAATAATGAGAAAGATCTTACTGCCTACCCTGATAATTGCCGGTACCCTGCTTATAATAGCAAGGCTTTTTTATTTGCAGATACTCGACGATTCATACATTAAAAAGTCTGACAACAACGCCATTAAGATAAAATACGATTATCCTGAGCGTGGTTACATATACGATCGAAACGGCGTGCTCATGGTGGCCAACCAACCGTCTTACGACATTATGGTTACTCCCAATGAGATGAAGGATACCGATACCCTTGCCATGTGCAAGCTTTTAAATATAACCGAAGAATACTTTATTCAGCGCCTTGAAAAAGCAAAGGTGTATAGCCCAAGGCTACCCTCGGTATTTTTACCACAGCTAAGTAAAAAAGAGTTCGCGGGTTTTCAGGAACGCATCCGCCGTTTTAAAGGTTTTGACATTGTAAAGCGTTCACTACGTGACTATCAGGTGCACGCGGCGGCAAATGTATTTGGCTACATTCAACAGGCAGGCGATGCTACCATCAAGAAAAACCCATACTACAAGAGCGGCGACCTTATTGGCCGCCAGGGTGTAGAAGAAATGTACGAAGAGATACTGCGCGGGGTTAAAGGCGTTAAGTACGTTCAAAAAGACCGTTTTAACCGCGAAATAGGCTCTTTTAAAGAAGGTATTTACGATACAGTTGCCGTTCAGGGTAAGGATATTACGCTTTCGCTTGATGCCGAATTGCAAAAATACGGCGAAGCACTTATGTTTGAAAAGCGTGGCGGTATTGTAGCTATAGAGCCGCAATCAGGTGAGATATTAGCATTGGTTACTGCACCGTCTTACGACCCGTCGTTATTAGTTGGCCGCGACCGTTCTAAAAACTATACTACGTTATTTAACGACTCTATTTCCAAGCCTTTATATGACCGCGGGCTGTTAGCCGAATACCCGCCGGGATCGCCATTTAAGATCCTTACCGGGCTTATAGGGCTTCAGGAAGAGGTTATTGACGAGAATACCAGCTTTGTATGCCACCACGGGTTTAGCTACGGCCGTGGCGCGTTTATGAAATGCCACGACAGCGGTACGAATCGACTGCATGAGGGTATTTATAAATCGTGCAACACTTATTTTGCGAATACTTTTAAACTTACGATTGATAAATACCCTAAGCCGGAATACGGCGTAAATGCCTGGAGCAGCCACCTTAAGAGCTTTGGACTGGGTGACTTTTTAGGTTATGACCTCCCGCCAGGACGTAAAGGCTTAGTGCCTACTCCCAAATTTTACAAACGTTATTATCCTAATGGCGGCTGGAGGAGTTCTACTATTATATCCAACTCAATTGGTCAGGGCGAGGTACTAATGACGCCTATACAGCTTGCAAACATGATGGCTACCGTGGCTAATCAGGGGTACTATTACACACCTCACGTAATCAAGAAGATCAAGGGTCAGGAAATCGATAAGAAGTTCAGGATCAAGCATCAAACTACAATAGACAAGCAATATTACAAGCCGGTTATCGACGGGTTATTTGACGTGTTTAACCTGGGTACCGCATCGCACCTGCGCGTAGAGGGCATTGAGATTTGTGGTAAAACGGGTACCGCCGAGAATTACACCAAGATAAATGGGGTTAACACGCAGCTGAGTGACCACTCTATCTTTGTGGCATTTGCACCGCGTGAAAATCCTAAAATTGCTATTGCGGTGTTTGTAGAGAACGGCTACTGGGGTGCCCGTTGGGCAGGCCCTATTGCCACTTTAATGATAGAAAAATATCTTAAAGGCAGCACCACAAGGACAGCCCTTGAAACCAAAATGCTTACCCAAGGACTTAAAGCAGAATACGAGAAACCGCTTAGCGGACAGCCATTTACCATTAACCACTAAGATGAAGAACCAGAGCGTTACCAATAACATAGACTGGATCACTATCCTGCTGTATGCGGTTATGGTGGGCTTGGGATGGATGACCATCTACTCGGCATCGCTGCCTACAGAGGAGACATCTATCTTTGATATTGGACAGATTTATGGCAAGCAGATACTCTTTATCATCACCAGCATACCGCTTATTATTGTGGTACTTACGGTTGACGCCAAGATTTACGACAAGTATGCCTTTATCTTCTACGGGCTTGGTTTACTGCTGCTTGCAGGGCTTTTTGTACTCGGTAAAACCATAAAGGGGCAAACCAACTGGTACTCATTTGGTGGTTTTAGTATGCAGCCGTCAGAGTTTGCCAAGATAGCCACATCGCTGGTATTGGCTAAGTACCTGAGCGACGTACAGATAAACCTTAAGAACACCAACCATCAGTTATTAGCTTTCGCCATTATAGCACTGCCTGTAATGCTTATCATGATGCAGCCCGATGCCGGTAGTGCCATGATATTCATGGCGTTATCATTAGTATTATACAGGGAAGGCCTGCCGGGCTGGTACCTTGGTACGGGAGCGATTGCCATTGGATTGTTCCTCGCGGCACTGCTGGTACGGCCACAATTTGTAATACTATTTGGCGGTATCGTTATCCTCGCACAATACTTTGTTACCCGTCGCGCTATGCGTAACCCTATCATTTCCAGTATCATATTTGTAGCCATGACCGCTTTTGTCCTATCGGTAAGCTACGTTTATGATAATGTTTTAGAAGACCACCAAAAAGACCGTATCAATGTACTTTTTGGCAAAGATGTAAACATGCAGGCCGAAGGCTACAACCTTAACCAGGCGCAAATTGCCATAGGATCAGGCGGTTGGACGGGTAAAGGATACCTTGAAGGCACACAAACCAAAGGCGGATTCGTGCCCGAGCAACATACCGATTATATCTTTACCACTGTGGGCGAAGAGTGGGGATTTGTAGGTTCAATTGCTGTTATCGCACTGTTTGTCACACTGTTACTACGAATTATATACCTTGCCGAACGTCAAAAATCAAAGCTTAGCCGTGTGTACGGTTACTGCGTGGCATCCATCCTGTTTATGCACTTTTTTGTAAATATCACCATGTTAATCAAGCTGTTCCCTACGGTTGGGGTTCCGTTACCGTTCTTTAGCTATGGTGGTTCGAGCTTGTGGGCATTTACCATTTTGCTGTTCATTTTTATTAAAATGGATGCCAATAAGGTTAACGAATGGTAATTTTAAACACCTGCTTCTAACCAAGAGAAGTAGTATTTTCTTACTTTAAAAATTCCAAAAATGCTTAATATTTCACTTTTGGATTCTGAGTTGCGCTACTTTTACGCTCTAAAAACAGATCCAAAATACTTGAATTTTCATCCCGGATAATCATTGCAAAGTCATTTATATACCGGTCGGTATATTTTTAGGGCATCATTTTGGCAACTTTTGGTTTTATACCGATTGGTATATTTTAATAACGTAGGTAATTTTTTTCCATTTCGATCAATGTTGAGGAATTAAAATTTATAAGAGATTTCTCCCTGCGGTCGAAATGGAAACGCAAACCGCCGTCAACGAAAAATTTCTTAAAAAAATTACGCCCATTACATTGCCAATCCAAAAATTCTATTTTACTTTGCAATTCAAAGTACTTTTGTATGGAAAATTATTTACAGGATATCCAGGACATCAAAAAAATGATGGATAAGTCTACCCAGTTCATCTCCCTGAGTGGGCTTGGCGGAATTATGGCGGGTGTATATGCCTTGGCAGGCGCTTTTGCCATAGCACGCATTACCGATCTTAATGTGGGCCGCATAAGCCTGCAAAGCGATCCGTTTAAGCTTATCGTTCTTATAGCTGGTGCCGTATTAGTGCTTGCCGTTACCACGGCCTTTATATTAACCGCTAAAAAAGCCCGTAAAAATGGCGATGCCATGTGGAGCAGCGCTTCTAAAAGGCTTTTGGTTAATTTTTTGATTCCATTAGGTACAGGTGGTATATTTGCCCTTCTGCTTATAAAACAGGAGCAATATGGCCTTGTTGCCCCGGTAACGCTTATATTTTATGGCCTTGCCTGTGTTAATGCCAGTAAATTTACCCTGCGCGATGTTAGGTACCTTGGGCTAACCAACATCATCATAGGGCTGCTGGCCACCTATTTTATTGGGTACGGACTGGAGTTTTGGGCACTGGGCTTTGGCGTATGTCACATCATATACGGGTCGGTTATGTATTTTAAATACGACCGCAATAACTAACTACGTGAAGAACATACTACAACATATAAATAAAGCTTTTGACCACCGTATACGCCTGGGTATCATGAGCATACTCATGGTAAATGAGTACGCCGACTTTACTACCCTTAAGGAGCTGCTGGGAGTGACTGACGGTAATCTTGCGAGCCATGCCAAAGCGCTTGAGGCTGAGAGCTATATTGCTGTAGAAAAGCAGTTTATAGGCAAAAAACCCAATACAAGTTACAGGGCTACTAAAGAGGGCCGTAAAGCCTTTAAAGATCATATAGATGCGCTTGAAAAATTAATACAAAAAGGCTAACCCTTTTTTTTACCTTTTAACTTTGAAAAACAAAGTACTTTATAAAAATTAATTATATATGAAAACCATCCGCCTAACCCTAACCCACGAGTTTAAACAGTACTGGCTGCTGTTTGCCCTTTCCTTATTTTGTGCAGCATTGCTGCTGGTGCGTGCAAAAGTTACCGGCAGTACCTACTTTTTCTTCCTCATCTGGAATTTGTTCCTGGCCTACACCCCACTGGGCGTAACATCTATAATGATGCACCGCATTAACCTGATAGAAAAGCGCTTCTACTTTTACCCGCTCCTGCTGTGCTGGCTGTTGCTGCTGCCCAATGCACCTTATATTATTACCGATTTCATCCACCTGCGCAAAGAAAGCGGTGTACCCGTTTGGTTTGATGTGCTGTTGCTCATCTCCTTTTCGGCCTGTGGCATTTTGTTCGGCCTTGCATCCATGAGAAATGTATACAACATGATTATGATGAAGTTTGGAGGCAGGATTGCCGATATCAGTATGGGCATCATTTGCCTGCTGAGTGGGTTTGGCATGTACCTGGGGCGCTTTTTACGCTACAACAGCTGGGATGTGCTGCAACGTCCGCTTAACTTAATATCCGATATATTTTGGAGCCTTATAGCTATCGAAACCTACCGCGCTGCCTGGGGCATTACGCTGGGGTTTGGTACGCTTATGTTCCTGTTGTTCAGCTTATATAACGATCCTGAAAAGTAAAAAAATTTGTATCTCCACTTTGAAATTCAAAGTAAAATTAATCGCTTATGAAAACCATGAAAGACAAAATTGAAGCGGTTCGCATAGAGTTCGACCGCAAAAGAAAAAATCTAACCATTGCCGATTTAATAACCTACCCCGAAGGCACATTAGGCAACAACCTGGGAAAACACCTTATTAACCACAGCTACGGAAAGGTAGTGCCGGAAAAGGATGATATTTTTCAGCTACTCCTTTCGGGCGGGCAATCGCTAAAGCAGGAAATTGCCGTACAGTTTTACCTGTTTGGCAATGGCTACAACAGCATAAACAACCTGTTCTCTATGGCAGTAGGCATAGTGCTGTGTCCCTTTTATGCCGGGTATTTTTACAAGCGGTATAAGGATGGAAAGAACGCGCTGCGCTTTTATGATGTAGATCATTTTGGGCTGCTGCACCTTCCGCTACAGCGCATTAAGGATACTTTTTTAATCAGATAACCTGATACTACCATGATAACACACAACAAAACCGGCGCCCCGCAATGGATACACAACCTGCCTGTAGTGGTATGGGCTGCGACACTGCTTTTTGGCACCACGCTATTGCTCATACTGTTAAACGCACCAAAAGACGGTTTTATAGTTACCCACGCCTTTACCTATGTGGCAGGTGTAATAGTGGTAAATGTAGTTGTACTACTCTTTACCATGGCGGCAGTACTGCACCATAAAGATAACAACAGGGAGCTGGTGTCAGGAATTATACTGCTGCTAACCAACATACCCATTGCCTTTTTTTACGTGTTCCTGCTTATGCATTTTTCTTAACCTTTTAAATCTATAAGCAAATGGATACAGATCCTTTTATAACGATTAAAACACCAATTCATGTAGCAAGGTGGTCTTTTATTATTGGCACCGTGATATTGCTTGCACACTTAGGGTTAATGCTTGTTGTGCCATTTAATAATATCATGGTAATAACAGGATTTTTTTACGTGGTAGCTGCCGTGGTGATTAATCTAATTGTGTTTGCCACAACTATTATTTCATCATTCTGGCACCTCAAATATCAAAATCAAATGGTCATAAACGCTTTAATTCAGCTTGCCAACATCCCGATTGCCATACTCTACTTTTATATCGTAACACTATAGTTGTAATAAATCAAAAATCATAACATAAAAACCAATTATTATGGAAATCAATCAAAACCCAACCCCCGATCAGCCTAAATTTCAGTACCCTGCACCGCCCCCTCCTCCCGGCATATTGCAATCCAGCACCGCTAAGATCATCATGGTGGGGCTGCTCACGTTAGTACTGCTCATTCCGCTTGAGTTTGTAAAAAGCCTTATTTTTGAAAGGGCGCAGCGCCAGGAAAGCGTAGTAAACGAAATTAACCAGAAATGGGGCAAGAGCGTATATTTTTACGGCCCCGTGATTAAAGTGCCCTATGTATCGTATACCGATAATGAGCTGGTTGATGCCAACACCAAACAGGTTACCCACCAGCACTATACCACTACAGAGTATGCGTATTTCTTTCCGAATGAGCTTAACATTACCGCCAATGTACCTACGGAACAAAAGAACCGCAACAATTATGAGTCGGTTGTCTATACTGCCGATATGGGTTTTAAAGGCAACTACACCGCCCCCGATTTTAGCTCCCGAAACATTCCCGCCGAACAGATTAAATGGGAAAATGCCAGCATTGTGGTTAAAACCAATAACATAAGGAGTATAAAAGGTGCCGTAAACATTTCCTTAGGTGGCAAGCAATACACATTTGAACCTGCCGCTGCAACTAACGACCGCGATACCGTAGCTGCTTTAGAAACCAACACTATTAATTTAAGGGATGCCTTTGCGGGCGGGCCTGTAAACTTCGACTTTAAGATTCAGTACAAAGGCAGCGAAGCGCTTAAAATTGTACCTATAGGTAAGAACACTACGGCTAAAATGGCATCTAACTGGGCATCGCCAAGTTTTGAAGGCAATTTTATCCCGGATGAAAAAAAGGTAACCGCAAATGGCTTTGATGCCCAGTGGAAAATATCGCACCTTAACAGGCCGTTCTCGCAGCAGCATTTTGGTGCCATCCCTAATCTTGCCGATTATAGTTTTGATGTAAAATTCCTGATCCCTATAGACCAGTACCAGCAAAATGAGCGCGCCTCTAAATACGGCTTCCTTATTATCGGGCTCACGTTTTTAATCTTCTTTTTAATACAGTCGGTCAGCAAAATAAGCATCCATATTTTTCAGTACACCATGATAGGGCTGGCGCTTATAATGTTCTACACCTTACTTATCGCTATTACAGAGCATAGTAGTTTTACGCTGGCCTATATTGTTGCCGGAGTTTCGGTAGTGATTATGATAGCGCTGTACTCGATATCCATATTAAAGAACATTAAGTTCCCGGTGTTTATAGCAACGGCACTCAGCGCGTTGTACGCCTTTATTTATGTGATCATCCAATTAGAAAATTATGCCCTGTTAGTAGGCAGTATAGGCTTGTTCCTTATTTTAGGTGCGGTAATGTATGCCTCCCGTAAAATAGACTGGAGTAATGCGAATGCTTAAATTCATCAGGTTTTTAACAATTAAAATCCCCGCCATTAGCGGGGATTCTTGTTTATATGTTCATTAAAAAACCGGTCAGGTTTTCTTTACGCGGCAGGTCTAATTTTTTACGGAGTCGGTACCGCGCCAGCTCCACCCCACCGTCTGATATATTCATAATCTCGGCAATTTCCTTGGTGCTCATATTCATAAGCAGGTAAGTAGAAAGATCCATTTCGCGCGGGGTAATGGTTGGGTATTTATCCTTTAAGCGTTTAAGGAAATCAAAGTGCACGTTACGAATGTGCTTTTCCAGGTTGTTCCAGCTTTTATCTGTAGTAAGCTCCTTTACTATGGTTTTCTGAAGTTTTCCAAAGCGAAGTTTAGCCGCTTCATCGGTAACTTCGGCATCAATATCTTTTAATTTATGTATGATGCCGTTAAGCAGCTTATTCTTCTTAACCACCTGTAATGAGTTGTTTACCAATTCCTTATCTTTGGTTAATATCTTAACCCTAAGCTGTTCGTTCTTAAGGCGTTCAATTTCTTTTTCAAGCTCATACTGCTCCTGCTTAATTTTGGTTTCCCTTTCAAGATATAGCCTGCGCTGCTCCAGCGTTTCGTAATATTTACTTTTCCTAATTTTTGCCTGTAGCCTCCTGCGCACAAAATAAACACCAAAAGCAATTACCCCTACATACAGTAAATAAGCAACCGGGTGCCTGTAATAGGGAGGCGAGACATCAAAAGAAATTGCTGTAGGATCTGACATTACACCGTAGCTGTCAACCACTTTTACAAGCATACGGTAACTGCCTTCTCGCAGGTTGGTGTATTCTTTTACCGGTACATTAGTGCGTGTGCTCCAATCTTCATCAAAACCTTCAAGCTTGTAGGTAAAGCGTATATTTTCCGGATTATCATAAATGGGCGACGAAAAGGTAAACTTTACGTTGTTGAATTTGTACAGGATATCAATATCCTTAACACGCGCCATATTACCGGTAACAAGCGTATCATTAGCATACGTAAACGACCTGATAAACGCCTTTGGCTTGGGTGGGTGGGTGTTTTGCAACTGCGGGTTGTAATGTACAAGCCCTTCGGTAATACCTATAAATATATCGTCGGTATCGATGGTATTAACCGACTCAAAAAAGTACACCAGGTTACCTGATAACGGCGCGAAAGATGACAGTACATTTTTATACCCTCCGTTAGCATTGCGCATTAGCATACCCATAGACGATTCGTTATAAAAATAGCCTATGTTACCCTTATTGTCTTCAAAACAGTAGCGGATCATTGGCAGGCCTTTAAAGTAAGCACTAAGTTTTTTATCCTCTATAAAATTATCATTCAGTGCATTATAAGTAAAGAACCGGTTGTTGGACTGAAAGTACACCACCCCATTTATTTGCTGCACACTGGTAATGCCCTTAAGCTTACCATCAAGGCTGTCATAAGTGTTTACCGTGTTAAACCTCCGTAGGTCGGCACTAAGCTTTAAGCGGTAAGCAACATCTTTTCGCAGCCAAACATTTGTGCCGTCGGTACAAAATTTACTGTCGCTTATATTAAAACCCTCTATTTGGTTTCTAAACTGCCAGCCCGATGGTGTTTTTTCAAAAATTGCAAAGCCGTGGTAGTTAGACCCTATTAAAAATCCCGGCTTACCCGGCAAAGGCTTAAGGCTAAGGTAACCGCGCTTGTCATCTAAAAATTTACCGGCCTTGCCACTATTAATGGTAAACAGTCCACGGTTGTGCGAGCAAAACAGTTGCCCGTCTATAACCTGCATGTTCCAGGCCTGCCCCGCGGTACCCTCTAAAAATGTAAACGATTCTTCTTTAAACGATTTTTTCCAGTCGTGGCTAAAAACGCCCTGGTTGGTACCCACATAAAGATTACCATCATAAATAGCAGAGGCATACACTGCCCCAAGCCCGTAACTTGATTCTAAATAGGTAAACGGCGAATTCTCGTTCACAAAACAAATACCGTTATCAAGTCCCAGCCACAGGTTATTGGTTTTATCTACAAAAGAATTTAACGCCGTGTTGTTTTGCAGGCCTTTTTGGTTATTGATGTGCTGAATGATCTTACCTTCCTCATCGCAAATTATAATACCGTTAAGTACCGAGTTTAAAACAATAAACTTATCCATCAATATCCTGCCGCCAAGCGAGTTGTTTTTCTTAACAAACGCATCGGCTTCGCACAGCCACGGTTTAAGGGTTCCATTGTCGTATATATACAGCCCCTTGTCCTGAGTTACCACCAGTAATTTATTTTTTTGGAAAGGCAACAGGCCCCAAACCTCGGTATTATTAAATATCTCGGTACCCGGCAATTTTACAAGTTTGCCGTTGCGGTACTCTAAAAGGCCGTCTTCTATATCCTGAAAATACAGGGTATTGTTCACTACAAACGAAAACTGAAAGCGGTTTGGTGCTTCTAAAACAGATATCTTTCCATCCTTATATATATAGGTGCGATAAAAGGTTTGGAAAAACACCTCGCCGTTTACAATATGGGTCTTCCAGACAAAGTCGATTATTTTTTTTGAATTTGGCCCTACCAGTTTAGAAAGTGAGGTATACACCAACTTTCCATTCTTATTGGTTTCAAAATACCCAAATTCGCTGTAACCGCCAAGATAGATTTTACCGTCTTCAGATATTTTTAAAGAACGTACTGTTGCATTTGGTATAGTGCTTTTACTCCAGGACGTGCCGTTAAATTGCAAAAGGCCAGATGTATTGGCAAAATACAGGTTACCATTTTTATCCTGTCCGATATCCCAGTTTTGAGATCCACCCCCATACTCGGTTTTTTTATAGTTAATAAGTTTAGGTAAACCTATGTTTTTTACCTGCGCTACCGCTACACCTATATATAGGTATATTATAAAAATAATTGTCTTTTTAAAACTCAACATGGTATTTTCTCGCTTCAATTCTTACAAAAATTATGTTATAATATGTCACTATAACGGTGTAATTAGCTTTTTAAGGGTATCCAAAAGCACCAAATTAAGTGTGTTTTAGCATTTATGAGCCAAATATAGGACAAATTAGCTAACATTATACACATCAAAACTACACAAATTTACCTGCTAACAGCAATACTTAACCGATTGAGTAATAAACAGCTACAACGTTGTAATTAAAAATTGACTATTTGTAGGGGTATTTTAAAGTGATTAACATAAGCATAACAATACAAATTACTTATAATATATTAAATATCAAATAATTATAATATTTTTGATGTGTTTTTATATAGCTTATTTTTACGATTGATGTGTTTTTGTAAAGATATTATGTTATTAATATATAAAAAAAAGGAGTAATATTGCTTATTATTAATAAATAATCAACCCAAATTTTAACGAGTATGAAATTATTAAAATTACGATTTTTTTATTTTGTCTGCCTGTTATCTACCCTATCTGCATGGGCGCAGGATGCGTCTGTCTCAGGAAAGATAACAGATGAGAGCGGGCTTCCCGTTCCAGGTGCTTCCGTCTTAGTAAAAGGCACCACTAACAGTGCATCGTCGGATATCGACGGTAACTTTCAGGTAATGGCAAACCCAAATGCCACACTGATATTTAGTTATGTTGGCTATGCCGACCAGGAGGTCGCTGTAAATGGCCAAACAACTATTAATGTATCGCTTGCCCCACAGGCCAAAACCCTCGAAGAGGTGGTAGTAGTGGGTTACGGTACACAAAAGAAAAGTGTTGTAACAGGTGCCATTTCAAGCGTTAAGGCAAAAGACCTTGAAAATCTTCCACTTACAACTATTGGCCAATCATTACAAGGTAGGGCTTCGGGTGTATTTGTAGCACAAAATGCAGGACAACCGGGTTCGGCAGCTACAATTCGCGTTAGGGGTATTACTTCTTTTAACAACAACAATCCTTTATGGGTTGTAGATGGTGTAATTGTAGATAATGGCGGTATTAACTACCTAAACCAAAGCGACATTGAGTCTATGGAGGTGCTTAAAGATGCTGCTTCTCAGGCCATTTATGGTGCAAGAGCTGCTGCGGGTGTAATACTTGTAACTACTAAAAAAGGTAAAGCAGGCAAAATGTCGGTTAACTATAACGGTTTTGCAGGTTTCTCTAAAGCTGCACGTAAGCTGGACCTTTTAAATGCCAACCAGTATGCAACACTACGTAATGAGCAGTATGCTAATGGCTACACAACAAACAATGGAGCTTTTGCACTTCCTTATCCTAACGCTTCAACATTAGGTAAAGGAACTGACTGGCAAGATGTTATATTTAATGATAGTGCATTAAGGTCGCAGCACGAACTAAGCGTGAGCGGTGGTACAGATAAATCTACATTCTATATGTCTGTAGGGTTAACAGATCAGGAAGGTATTGTTACTACAGATATATCAAACTACATCCGTAAAAACATCAGGTTAAATTCAACTCACAAGCTTGGTAAATACGTGAATATCGGTCAAAACATTGGTTATTCACACGAAAAAACAATTGGTATCGGAAACACAAATAACGAATTTGGTGGTCCGCTTGCTTCTGCAATCAACCTTGATCCGGTTACACCAGCGGTTATTACAGATCCTTCTATTATACCAAGTTTTTCTAACGCAAGCGACTACTCACAGCAATATGCCGTAAGAGATCCTAACGGTAATCTTTACGGTATATCTAACGCAGTAGCTAATGAGATGACTAACCCACTTGCATATACAGCGGTGCGCAAAGGTAATTATGGTTGGGCTGACAACTTTGTAGGTAATGCTTATTTAGAAGTAACTCCTATAGAGGGTTTAAAAGTTAGAAGTACAGTAGGTGGTAAATTATCTTATTGGGGCAGTGAAAGTTTTACGCCAATATCCTATTTAAACACAAATAACAATAACCAGAGAAATAGTCTTTACAGGGAAACCAACAGAGGTTTTGGCTGGAATATTGAAAACACGGTATCATATACAAAGCTAATAAATAACCACAATTTTTCAGTTCTTGGTGGTCAGGCTGCTTACGTAGATAACGATACTTACGGCCAAGGAGTTACTTTTTTTAACCAACCGGTTAATAATCGTGAAGACGCTTCATTTAACTGGCCAACTGCAGCAGATGATATTGTAGGCTGGTCAAGTACCGGTAACAAACACATTGTAACATCATTATTTGCAAGGGCTACTTATGATTTTAAAGAAAAATATCTGTTTACAGGTATCATTCGTCGTGACGGTTCTTCCCGCTTTGGTGCTAACAACAAATATGGTACTTTCCCATCATTCTCTGTGGGTTGGGTACTTACAAAAGAAGATTTCTGGAAAGAAAACGAAGCTTTAAATAACTTTAAGCTGCGTGGTGGTTATGGTGTTGTAGGTAGTGATGATATCGGAGATTTCAGATACCTTTCATTAGTAAGCGGTGGCCGTAACTATACTGTAGGTAATGTTGGTGCGGTAACTGTAGGTTATAGCCCTGATGCACCATCTAACCCTGATCTTAAATGGGAAGAAACAGCTCAAACCAACATTGGTTTTGAAGCTACTATATTTAGAGACTTTAGTTTAGAGTTTGACTGGTATAAAAAGAAAACAACCGGTATACTTCAAAGTATTCAATTACCGGGTTATGTAGGTGCTACAGGTGCTCCGCAAGGTAACGTTGCAGATATGCAAAACACCGGTTTAGATATGTCCTTAACTTACTCTAAACAATTTGGCGACTTTAATGTAAGAGTATCTGGTAATGCCTCTACACTTAAAAATAAAGTTACCTATGTTGGTGCCGACCGTGAGTTTAACACCGGCCCGGGCTTCCAGTCAATGGGTGCATTAACAAGATATGAGGTAGGTTCGGCTTTCAACCAGTTCTATGGTTATGTAACTAACGGTATTTTCCAAAATGCTGCTGAAATTCAAGCCTATACTAACTCTGCTGGAACGGTAATACAGCCTAACGCTGTACCGGGCGATGTTAGATGGCAGGATCTTAACGACGATGGCGAAATTAACGAAGATGACCGAAAATACCTTGGTAGCCCATTACCTGACTTTACTTATGGTTTAACAATTAACCTTGAATACAAAGGTTTCGACCTTATGGCTTTTGGACAGGGTGTATCTGGCAACAAGATATTCCAAGGACTACGCAGGCTTGATTTAAACAACGCTAACTGGCAAACGGCAGCTTTAGACCGCTGGACAGGTGAAGGTTCTACAAACTCGTACCCAAGGCTTTCTACTACCGATGCAAATGGTAACTTTACTAAAATGTCTAATTTCTATTTACAGGATGGTGATTATTTCAGGATCAAAATCATTCAGTTAGGGTATTCATTACCTAAAAATATAATTGAAAAAGCAGGTTTGGCTAAAACAAGGATTTATGTAACCACAGAAAACCTGTTTACCTTTACTAAATATACCGGATTTGACCCGGAAATTGGTGGAGATGTAGGCGGCATAGACCGTGGTTATTATCCTCAGGCTAAATCATTCATGTTAGGGTGTAATTTATCGTTCTAATTAAAAAAATTGAAAAAATGAAAAAAATAAATTTTAAAAACAGTGTTCTTGCATTAGCAGCGGTGCTTTCACTTGCTTCATGCAGCGACGAGTACCTGGAGGTAAAGCCTACCGGTACTTATCTTGAGGAAAACTTTTACCAAAATGAGACCCAGGCTTATCAGGGACTTATAGGTACGTATGATATCATGAGAAAGCAGTCCGGCGGTTTTGAAAACATGATCGCTATGCTAAATGCGGGTTCTGATGATTTTTATGCCGGTGGAGGTAGCTCTACAGATGGCGCAGGCATACAGGGCTTTTCTAATTATACCATTAACCCCACTACAATACCGGGTAGTTTTTGGAGTGATTACTATCAGGGAATTTTCCGTGCAAACACCATGCTTGTAAAATTACCGGATGTACCAATGGATGAGGCTAAAAAATCCCGTTTTGCGGCAGAGGTAAAAGCATTACGTGCATACTACTACTTTCAGTTAGTTACCATGTTTGGAGAGATACCTTTCTATACAACAAACCTAACTGCAGATCAATTTTATACTATTGAGAAGTCTTCACCAGCAGTAGTTTATGCTCAAATAGAGCTTGACCTTAACGAAGCGATTGCAGGCCTTCCTGCAACAGTTGATGCTGCTTCAGAAGCTGGTCGCTTTAACAAAGGTGCTGCACAGGCATTACTTGGAAAAGTGTTACTATACCAAGGTAAAAACGCCGAAGCTGCTGCCCAACTTGCACAGGTAAATGGCACTCCGGGTCAACCTAACCAATATGGTAATCAGCTATTAGCTAATTTTGCCGACCTTTGGAATATTGATAATAAATTTAACTCAGAGTCGATACTTGAAACTTCACACACTAAAGAAAGTAATGCTACCTGGGGTAACTGGGGATCAGGATCTGATGAGGGGAATTCGCTTAATGTAATGGTTGGCCCACGAGGTTATGTTGCATCGGGTGCAGCGGCACCTTTATACCAAACAGGCTGGAGTTTTAACCCTGCTACTTTAGACCTTGCTGCCGCGTTAGAAAACGATCCGCGCAGAGACGCTACGCTTGCTAACGTAGGCGCGTTAAAACTTGCCGGCCTTGCAGATTACTCTCCTGGCTATCAGGATACAGGATATTTCCTTAAAAAATTCATGCCTACAAATGCTGATATTACTGATGGTGGTGGCGACCAGGTACTAAATTACCGTCAAAACACCTATGTAATTCGTCTTGCAGACACCTATCTTTTAGAAGCTGAAGCTCTTGGAGGTACAGGCGCACGTGCACAGGCATTGCTTGATGCTGTAAGGGCAAGGGTAGGTTTACCATCAGTACCGGTATCATTACAGGCTATTTGGAATGAAAGAAGGCTTGAACTTGCAGGTGAAGGCCACCGCTGGAACGACCTTGTTCGTACAGGCAGGGCTGCTACAGTGTTAGCATCACGTGGCTTTATAGCCGGTAAGCATGAACATTGGCCAATACCAATAAAAGAGACAGAGAATACTAAAATCACTCAAAACCCTGCTTATAACTAATATTATGAAAATAAATAAAATTATGAGAAACAGCTGCATAGCAGTTATAGCAGCAGCGTTTTCTTTAGTTAGTTGTACACCTGACGAAGTTACAGAAGGAAACCCGCTAACTCAATCTAACTTAGATGCCTCATTTACCTCAACCAGCGTACAAACTGTTGATGGCAGTGGTGCAGATGTAGAAGTTGTAAGTGTTACAGGATCTACAGATCCTAATATCCAGTACCATATATGGAGAGTTTCTAACGAAAACGGCGAGTATGGCAACAACAATTTTGGCACGAAAGGTGGCAACACTATGCAGTATACTCTTGATGAAAGTGGTACTTATAAAATAGAACACCGCGTTGTAGGCCGCATAGGCGGTACAAACTCTGTAACTGAGGTTATTGTTACAGTAGCGCTACCGGAACCTCCACCTGTAGAAGAAGGCCCTAACCTTATTGCAAGCCCTAACTTTGAAACCCCATCTGACTGGACAGTACTTAACATTACTGCCGGTGCTGCATGGACGTTTAATGAAGGTTCTGCTACCATCTCTGGCACTACAGGCCACCAGGCAATTTACCAGGCTATCCAGGTAGAAGCCGGTAAAACCTATGAGTTTGACATGAACGTTGCTGGCCCGGGTTCTGCAAACACATGGTTTGAGGTTTATGTATCTCCTACTGCACCGGTTCAAAACAACGACTATAGTGCAGGCGGTAAAAGGATACAGCTTAACACATGGGCTGGTTGTGCTACATCTGCGTTTGACGGATTGCTTTCTGATGAGCAGTGTGGCGAAGGGGATGTATCGGGTAATGTAATTACTTTTGAAACATCGCAAACTGTTTACTTCCTTATAAAATGTGGTAGCGGCGATGGTAATATCAACTCAATTACCGTTAGCAACGTAACCTTCCACGAAGTACTTTAATAATTTTTGGGTTAGTTACAAATAGCCTGTATTCTGTTATAGATTACAGGCTATTTTTTAATAACACAACCTGTAATGGCATAGCTTATCTATAATCCCCAACAACTTATAATAATGAAGAAATATAATGTATCTGCCTTTCTCCTGTTGCTGTGTGGCACAATGTGGGCGCAGCAGGCAGTTAAACCTGCAACGTATTCTGCAAAAGGAAAACAGGTAACTGTTTATACTACAGACAGCATTAGCAAAAAACTTGCAAAAACCAATAACCTTTCTTTTTCTGCATCAAAGCAGCCTTTAGAAACCGAGATCTCTATTTTTGTAGAGCCTCAAAAAACATTTCAGTCCATCCTGGGTATAGGCGGCGCCATTACCGATGCGAGTGCCGAGGTATTTGCCAAACTTACTCCGGAGGCTCAAAAAGAATTTATAACTGCTTACTACGATAAAGATAAAGGCATAGGCTACTCTATTATACGTACTACCATACACAGCAGCGATTTTAGCAGCGGCAGTTACACCTACATTAAAGAAGGCGATAAAAGCCTTAAATCGTTTAACATAGACCACGATAAAAAATTCCGTATTCCTTTAATAAAACAAGCTTTAAAAACGGCCGGCAAAACCACTACGCTTTTTGTAAGCCCGTGGAGCCCGCCTGCTTTTATGAAGGATAACAACAACATGCTTAAGGGCGGTAAGCTATTGCCGGAGTATTATCAGACATGGGCAAACTACTATGTTAAGTTTATACAGGCTTACGAAAAAGAAGGCATGCCAATATGGGGCCTTAGCGTGCAAAATGAGCCTATGGCTACCCAAACATGGGAGTCGTGTATTTATACTGCCGAAGAAGAGCGTGATTTCCTTAAAAACTATTTAGGCCCAACAGTTAGAAAAGAGCTGGGCGACAAAAAAATTATTGTTTGGGACCATAACCGTGACCTTATGAACCAGCGTGCCAACGTGATCTATTCAGATCCTGAAGCATCTAAATACGCCTGGGGTATGGGTTTCCATTGGTATGAAACCTGGGCAGGCGGCAAGCCAATGTTCCAGAATGTACAAAAAGTGGCAGAGGCCTACCCTGACAAGCATATTATGTTTACCGAAGGCTGTGTAGAAAAATACGACTACAACAAACTACAGCTTTGGGCTAACGGCGAGCGTTACGGGGAGTCGCTTATAAACGACTTTAACAATGGTACGACCGGCTGGACCGACTGGAACGTTCTTTTAGATGAAAAAGGAGGCCCTAACCACGTGGGTAACTTCTGTTTTTCTCCACTGCATGCCGATACTAAAACAGGCAAGCTTATCTACACCCCTTCTTACTACTTTATTGGCCATTTTTCAAAATTCGTACAGCCGGAAGCCAAGCGTGTAAGCAGCGCGGTAAGCCGCAGCCAGCTACTTAGTGCATCGTTTATTAACAAAGATGGTAAAATGGCAACGGTTGTTATGAATACAAGCGATGCGCCTGTAAACTATATGCTTATAATTGGTACAGAAAAAGTATCAGAAACCATTCCGGGTCACGGCATACAAACTTTGGTTTATTAATAACTACGCCTTAAACAGTAAAATATATATGAAAAAATTACTCAGCATGCTTATGCTGGCGCTTGCACTCCCGGCCTTTAGCCAGGGCTACCTGCACCAAAGCGGCCAGAATATAGTTAATGGCAATGGCGATAATGTACTCCTGCGCGGGCTTGGCCTTGGCGGTTGGATGCTACAGGAGGGCTACATGCTGCAAACCGATGGTTTTGCAGGGCCTCAGCACGAAATTCGCCAAAAGATACAAGACCTTATTGGCCCTTCGGCTACCGAGGCTTTTTACCAGGCGTATCGCGACAACGGTATTACCGAAGCCGACATTGTTATGCTTAAAGAAATGGGCTTTAACTCGGTAAGGCTGCCTATGCATTACAATCTGTACACATTGCCTATTGAGGCCGAACCGGTTGCAGGGCAGAATACATGGCTTACCGAAGGTTTTGAAAGGACCGATGAGTTACTGCAATGGTGTGCCGATAACGAAATGTACCTTATACTGGATATGCACGGCGCGCCGGGCGGCCAGGGTAAGGATGCTAATATTTCTGATTATGATGATACTAAGCCATCACTTTGGGAAAGTGCAGACAACAGGAATAAGATGATCGCACTATGGGTACAACTTGCCGACAGGTACAAAAACAGCCCGTGGATAGGCGCGTATGACCTTATTAACGAGCCTAACTGGAACTTTACAGGTACCAACCAAAACGGCTGCGACGAGGGCTCTAACATTCCGCTGCGCCAGCTTATGGTAGATATTACTGCCGCTATAAGGGCAGTAGATACCAACCACATGATTATTATAGAGGGTAACTGCTGGGGTAACAACTACAATGGTATTTTCCCGTTATGGGATAATAATATGGCAGTTAGCTTTCACAAATACTGGAACAACAACAGCACAGGCTCTATACAGGGAATGCTTAACATCAGGACACAGCAAAATGTGCCAATATGGTTAGGCGAAAGCGGCGAAAACTCTAACGTTTGGTTTAAAGATGCTATCTCTTTGGTAGAATCTAATAACATTGGCTGGGCATTTTGGCCGGTTAAAAAGGTAGAAAGTATTGCTGGCATTACCTATGTAACTAAAAATGCCGGTTACCAGCAATTATTAAATTACTGGAACAATGGTGGCACTGCCCCATCGGCTTCGGTGGCAACGGCTGCCCTTATGGAACTTGCCGAGAACTTTAAAAACGAGAACATTACGATAAGGAGGGATGTTGTAGATGCTATGTTCCGCCAGGTGCAAACTAACGAAACACTTCCGTATGTGGCGCACCCGCTTCCCGGTAAAGTGTATGCTGCCGATTACGACCTTGGTACTAACGGCTATGCCTACAAAGATAATGTTGTTGCCACTTACCATACCGATGGCGGGTCATACACCGCATGGAACAACGGCTGGACAGGCCGTAACGATGGTGTAGACGTTCAGGCATGTACTGATGCTACAACAAACGGCTACCAGGTAGGTTATATAGAAAATAATGAGTGGTTATTGTTTACTATACCAAGTGCCACCGAGATGGCTTATGATATCGACATACGTTATGCTGGTCCAACGGGTAAATTGCACCTTGAGGATGAAAACGGATGGATATCAGAGAGTATCGCACTGCCTTCTACTGGCGGATATGATGTTTATGGTACAGTTACACTTAACGATGTTATATTAAAAGCGGGTACAAATAAGGTTAAGGTGTTTTTTGAGATTGGTAACTTCAACCTCAACTACCTTGATTTTAAAAATCCTGTACCATCTAACCAGGCCGATTTTAAAGTTGTAAACGCTGCTACCAACGTTCTTGGCGACAAGGTGGAGGTATTATTCAACAAAGACCTTGCAAGCGGCATAAACCTTTCTCAAAGCAACCTGAGCTTAAAAGTAAATGGTAATGCTGTTGCTGTTACCAATGCTGATATGGGCACCGCCGAAAGCGGTATTATCCTTACCCCTGCTACCCCTATTAACGCGGGAGATGTTGTTACATTAACTTATGCAGGCACTAACCTTGTTGCTGCCGACGCTACTGTACAGCCTGCCTTTACAGATAAAGCGGTTGTGAATAATGTAGGCAACATCCAGCAGATCTCAGGGCTGATTGAGGCCGAAAGCTTCTATGTAAACAACGGCTTAACTCCTGAAACCACTACCGATGTGGGCGGCGGACAAAATCTTGGTTACACCGATGCCGGCGATTACCTGGATTACCTTGTAAACATTAACGCAGCCGGTAACTATAAAATTGAGTACCGTACAGCAGGCCTTAACGCAACAGGCGGTATTAAACTGCAATTAATAAACGATACAACGCAAGATGTACAAACGGTTACCTTAAGCCCCACAGGCGGATGGCAAACATGGGCAACCACAAACAGCCAGGCAGTATTGCCTGCAGGCAGGTACTACCTTAGGGCTAACGTAACGGCATCAGGGTTTAATATTAACTGGATTAAGTTTACACTAATGGCCCCTGATGATGATAATGATGGTGTTGCAAATTCAAGCGACTTATGTCCGGGTACTCCTGTAGGCGATGTGGTAGACTTTAGTGGTTGTACACTGTTTACACTACCGGGCAGTAACTTTGCAGTTGCTACAGCTTCAGAAACGTGCAGGACAGCAAACAACGGTACTATTAGTGTATCGGCTACAGCCAATCATAACTATGTAGGTACAGTTACAGGAAATGGTGTAAACCAAACTGCAAACTTTACTACTGCAACTACTTTCAGTAATTTATCGGCAGGAACCTACCAGCTTTGCGTTACATTGCCGGAGGCTCCGTCGTACCAACAGTGTTTTGAGCTTACGATAACAGAGCCGGAAGATATTTCTGCTTTGGCAAGGATGATGCCTGAGAAAAACAAAGTAGAATTAGACTTGTTTGGCGATGAAATCTATACCGTAACGCTTAACAAAAACACCTTTACCACTACCCTAAGCACTATTGAGCTGACACTTAAACCGGGTGTAAACAACATTGAGGTTAAAGGGCAGAACGATTGCCAGGGTACATTTAGGCAGAGTATTGTTTTAGATGAAACCATTTCGGTATACCCTAACCCTGTAAATGGAAACACCGTTTATGTGGCTATGGCTGTTGCCGAAAATGAAAAAGTTCATGTAGAGATCTTTAACCTACTGGGTAAACTTGTAGTTACTAAAGATTACAACAATGCTGATGATGTACTTTCGGTAGATGTGGCCCCGCTTGCAGCAGGTGTTTACATTATGAAAGTAGTAAGTGGCTCTACAGCGTTTAACACTAAAATTGTAAAAGAATGAAAAAGATATTATTAGCCTTAACCGTTACGCTTGCCTTTATAGGCTGCGGAAGCGACGACAGTGGCAGTGGCGGTACCGGTGGCAACACCGATGCAGCTGCGCTTTCTTTCCCCGAAAATAATTCGGAGTGTACTACAGGCGTTTCGGCTTCTGCTACACAAAGCAATGTTACTTTTCAGTGGAATGCCGTACCTGGGGCAGAGGGGTATTTTATTTACGTAAAGAACCTTAACACCCAAAGTACATTGCAGTACAATGCTGCCACCAATACATCTATGGCAGTTACGCTAAATAAGGCTACGCCGTATTCATGGTATATAAGCGTTAACAAGAACAATACATCGGTTAACAGCGAAACGTGGAAATTTTACAACGCCGGTGATGCCGTTACACAGCACGCTCCGTTCCCTGCCGACCTTGTATCTCCTGCCATGAGCAGTTCGGTTACAGGGCCTTTGGTAACGCTGGAGTGGGAAACATCGGATGTTGATAACGACATTGTAAACCACAAAGTATACTTTGATACCAACACCAACCCTACTACCCTTGCCGGTACTTTTACAACGCAAACGGCGGCCGTAAATGTAGTAGCCGGAGGTACGTACTACTGGAAGGTTGTAACTACCGATGCGCAGGGCAATACAGCCACATCGCCGGTATACCAGTTTAAAGCATTGTAATACAAGTTGAGTTAGTTTTATAAAGAAAATGCCCCATACAAATTGTATGGGGCATTTTTATTTAGAGCAACTACTAAAATTATCTTGAGTAGTTTGGCGCTTCTTTAGTAATGGTAACATCATGCGGATGGCTTTCTGCAATACCGCTTGATGTAAGGCGGATGAATCGGCTGGTTGCCTGTAGCGTCTCAATATCCTTAGATCCACAGTAGCCCATACCGGCTCTAAGGCCGCCAACAAACTGAAGCATGCTTTCAAAAAGCTCACCTTTGTAAGGCACACGGCCCACAATACCTTCCGGTACCAGTTTTTTAACGTCATCCTCCACATCCTGGAAATAACGGTCTTTAGAGCCTTCTTTCATAGCCTCTACAGATCCCATACCACGGTACGATTTAAATTTCCTGCCTTCAAATATAATGGTCTCACCCGGAGACTCCATAGTACCTGCAAGTAATGAGCCAAGCATTACACTGCCCGCGCCCGCTGCAAGGGCTTTAGGGATATCGCCGGTGTAACGTATACCGCCATCGGCAATAACCGGTATGCCTGTGCCTTTAAGGGCTTCAGCAACCTCTAAAACAGCGCTAAACTGCGGAAAGCCTACACCTGCCACAACACGGGTAGTACAAATAGAACCCGGGCCAATACCTACCTTAACAGCATCGGCGCCATTTTCGGCAAGGTAAAGGGCTGCCTCAGGAGTTGCAATGTTACCCACTACAACATCAAGCCCCGGAAATTTAGCCTTAACCTCTTTTAATACTTTAACCACACCGGCAGTATGCCCGTGGGCCGTATCTATAATAACAGCATCTACACCTGCGTTTACAAGCGCTTCTGCCCTTTCTACCGCATCGGCTGTAACGCCAAGGGCAGCAGCCACGCGTAGGCGGCCAAATTTATCTTTATTGGCAATAGGCTTTTGGTTAACTTTAGTAATATCCCTAAAGGTAATAAGGCCAACCAGTTTATAATCGGCATTAACAACCGGTAATTTTTCAATTTTATTTTTCTGAAGGATCCCTTCTGCCACCTCAAGTGTAGTGCCCTCTCCGGCAGTAACAAGGTTTTCAGTAGTCATCACTTCAAGTATAGAGCGGGTAAAGTTCTTTTCAAAACGAAGGTCGCGGTTGGTAACAATACCTTTTAGCGTGCCATTTTCATCTACAACAGGTATACCGCCTATACCATACTCTTTCATAACGCTTTTAGCATCACCAACGTTAGCAGTAAGTGGCAACGTAACAGGATCAATGATCATTCCGCTCTCTGCCCTTTTTACTTTACGCACTTCGTTAGCCTGCTTTTCAATGCTCATATTTTTGTGCAGAACGCCAATACCACCTTCGCGAGCCATAGCAATTGCCATAGCGCTTTCGGTAACGGTATCCATAGCTGCAGATACAATAGGTACATTAAGGGTAATGTTTCTTGAAAATTTAGACTGTATACTTACGTCGCGGGGTAAAACTTCAGAGTAGTTGGGAACAAGTAGAACATCATCGTAGGTAAGGCCCTCGCCGATGATTTTAGCTTCGTGT
Source organism: Flavobacterium zepuense (assembly GCF_007097145.1). Lineage (GTDB taxonomy): Bacteria > Bacteroidota > Bacteroidia > Flavobacteriales > Flavobacteriaceae > Flavobacterium > Flavobacterium zepuense. The sequence goes on from NZ_VJVZ01000002.1 coordinate 131,507, forward strand.
GCTTTCATGTTGCAATTTGTAGTTAAATTGCATGCAAATATAGTGCTTTTTAACGCAACATTAAAATGTTATTATATAATTTATTCCTATGGTAATATAGGCTTAATTTATACTAATGAAACTCCCTGAAAACCTTGGTTGCCTCGTTATAAGCACTCTCAAAACTAAGCGAATTTAGTCCGCTATCTGCTTTGGCAGCGGTAAAATACGATAGCATTTTTTCGGTAGGCATGTTGCCGGTAAGTTCATCTGTTGCCATTGGGCAGCCTCCAAATCCCTGTATAGCACCGTCAAAACGTTTGCAGCCTGCTTTGTAGGCAGCATCAATTTTTTCGAACCAACGATCAGGAGTAGTATGCAGGTGTGCGCCAAATTCCACATCGGGAAATTTAGGTATCAGATTAGAAAACAGGTAACTTATCACATCAGGCGTAGATGACCCAACGGTATCGGATAATGACAGTATCTTAACACCCACATCGGCCAGCTTTTGCGTCCACTCCCCCACTATATCCACATTCCACGGGTCGCCATAAGGGTTACCAAACCCCATAGACAGGTAGGCCACCACCTCTTTATCTGCCGACTGTGCAACATCTAAAATTTTCTGTAGGGTAACTAAAGACTGCGCAATGGTTTTGTGGGTATTACGCATCTGGAAATTCTCAGATATTGAGAACGGATATCCCAGGTATTGTATGGCAGGCTGCTTTGCCGCGGCTTCGGCACCCTGCGTGTTGGCAATAATAGCCAGTAGTTTGCTTTTGGTAGTATTCAGGTCTAACCCGGCAAGCACCGCCGCAGAGTCCTGCATTTGCGGTATGGCTTTAGGCGATACAAAACTGCCTACATCTATAGTATCAAAACCCACACGCAGTAACGACTGTATGTAGGCAATTTTACGCTCGGTAGGTATAAAAGCCTTAATGCCTTGCATGGCATCGCGGGGGCATTCTATAATTTTTATCTTTTCCATAACCTGAGGGGCTGAGGGGCTTAGTTTCTTAGAACCTGTTTTATTCTGACAATCCAAAAATCTAAAGATCTAATTTTTTAACAATCTCTTATTGATCGCCTTAATAAGCGCAGGACCTTCATAAATAAAACCGGTGTATAACTGTATTAAGCTTGCGCCGGCCTCCAGCTTTTCAATCGCGTCATCGGCACTATGAATGCCTCCCACCCCAATAATAGGGAAGGCTTTATTACTTTTTTCTGAAAGGAAACGTATAACCTCCGTACTGCGTTTGGCCAATGGCTTGCCGCTAAGGCCGCCCATTTCGGCTTTGTTATCAGACTGTAGTCCGTCTCGGGATATAGTAGTATTGGTGGCAATAACCCCCGCAATACCGGTAGTTTTTACAATATCTATAATATCCAGCAGCTGCTCATCGGTAAGGTCCGGGGCAATTTTAAGGAGTATTGGTTTTTGCTTAGGCTTGGCTGCGTTTTTATCCTGTAGGGTTTGCAATAATTTAGTCAAAGGCTCTTTATCCTGCAATTCGCGCAGGTTAGGCGTATTGGGCGAACTTACATTTACCACAAAGTAATCTACATAGTCGTAAAGCGCATCAAAACAAATTTCGTAATCGCTTACGGCATCTTCGTTGGGTGTAACCTTGTTCTTACCAATGTTACCGCCTATAAGCACATGTCCCTGCCCTTTCGGGTTGGTTTTAAGGCGTTTTACTGCCTCTTGTACCCCACCGTTATTAAAGCCCATACGGTTAATAAGTGCACTATCCTCTCGCAGGCGGAAAAGCCTTTTCTTAGGATTGCCTTCCTGTGGTTTTGGGGTAAGGGTACCAATCTCTATAAAACCAAAGCCTAAGCCCGAAAGCTGCTTGTACAATTTGGCATCTTTATCTAAACCGGCAGCAAGGCCTACAGGGTTTTTAAACTTTAGCCCAAACACCTCGCGCTCAAGCCTTAGGTCGCTTACATTGTAAATACCTTTTAAAACACCCGGCATGCCCGGTATGTTATTTAAAAAACGGATTGACGAAAACGTAAAGTGGTGAATTTTTTCGGGGTCGAATTTAAAAAGTAACGGCCTTATGAGCGATTTGTACATAATTGTGGTGTTGCGTACTGCAAAAATAGAAAAATTAAAATTAATCTGTTTTTTTATCTTTTTATTACATTAACCATGCAAAAACTTGCGTATTTAATAGGGATGTGTAAATTTGAAACACCAATAAAACATAAAACCTAACGCCTTTAATGAACACCGAATTACAAAAATTGGTCGAATATGCGCTTGTAGATGGCTACATAACCGACAAGGAGAGAGAAGTGCTGCGAAAAAAGGCGCAAAATCTGGGTTTTGACCTCGATGAACTGGATATGATCCTGGATGGTAAGCTGTACGAACTCAACAAAAGCAGTAAGCCTAAGGTTAATAAATGCCCCAGTTGCGGTGAAATTTTAAGCGGCCTTAGCCGCGTGTGCCCGTCATGCGATTATGTTTTATATGCCGAATCGACAGAGAACATACAAACGCTCGACGAAATGATGCGTAGTCTTGACGGCAGCGTTAGTGCTTTACAGGCGGTCCCAAAAACAGGTAATTCTAAAATATTTAATTCGGCCATATTAATAGTTGTAACTGCCGGATTGTATATTATATATAAAAAAGTAATTAAAAAAGAGGCCTTGTTTGACAGGTATGCCTATATAAATGAGAAGATTATTGCCAGTACCGATAGCCAGGTGCGTAACCTTAGAACAAAATATGGCGACGACCAAAATGTTAACCAGTACATTAATGAGCGCATAGCCGAAAGGGATGCCGTTATAGCAAAAAGGCAAAAGGGCGATACGGTTTCGGGCATAATTACAGTGGTAGCGATTGTCGGGATCTTGTTTGCATTCTCTAAAATGGAAATGCCAAAACCATCTAAACCGGTAGAATCGGCAGAAGATAAAACGGAGAGGTACATCAAAGCCGGACGTATAGGACAAGCAAAAATAGCTTTAGCAGAAATGGAAGAAGGATATCAAAAAGATGAACTTGATAATTTATTGCGTGACCTTGAAATTGACAGCCTTACAAATGCAGAAGACTATGATGGTGCCCTTAACGTAATTCGAGCTGGACATATCGGTGCTTATATCCCATACGAAATTCAGGATAAAAGTGATATTGTTATAGAACAACAAATCAATTCTCTCCTTCTAAAGGCTGAATTTGATAAAGCAAGGGAGAGAGTTGTTTTAGCAAGCTATGTTAAGCAGGGAGAACTGAATTTGTTGATTGATAAACGTGAATCAGCTTACAAAAATCTACAGGAACAAAACAAACCTACCAAACGCAAAAAATCAAGAAGATAAATGAGCATATTAAACTTTTTTGGCGGTAATGAAGGTGGCTTTATGGATGTTATAAGCTGCGATAAAAAAGATTACCTTGTACACAAATGGTCGCCTAATGGCGAGCCTAATACATCACACAAAGAAAACGCCATTCGTTACGGCAGTACCCTGCGTGTAAACGCCGGCGAGGCAGCCATACTGTTTTACAATCAGCAAAATGGCGATTTGTTTGATGTTATTACCGGCCCTGCCGATAAAACCATTAAAACAGCTAACCTGCCCATACTTACAAGCATAGTGGGTGCAGCCTACGGCGGCGATTCGCCATTTATGGCACAGGTGTATTTCTTTAACCTCCAGCAAAACAACCGTATAAAATTCGGCATTCCCTATTTTGATGTTTTTGATAACCGTTTCCCTGATCTGGGCGTGCCGTGTGCCGTTCGCGGTTCGCTTACCTTTACCATTATAGATATTGGCAACTTTATAAAACTATACCGCCTTGTAAATTTTGAATTGTCTGATTTTGAAGAACAGATAAAAGATTTTTTTACACGCAAAATAAAATCGGTTATACTTAACCTCCCTGCCGAGACCGGCCTGCCGGTAATGCAATTGGAACGCAGGCTTGATGATATTAATACTTACGTAAAATCTAAACTTACAGAGGAGCTGGAGCAGGATTATGGCATCAGCCTAAAGCGTGTTGATATTGCTACTATAGAGCTAAACGATACTGACCCAAACTACCAGCAGCTAAAACGCGCTACGGCCGACCAGCAATTGCGCTATATTAATGCAAAAACGGGTGTGGAAGTTACCAACCTTGAAGAACTGGCCCGCATACAGCGCAAAGACCTTGAAATGGGTGTTGAAGCTAAAAACTTTACAGTACACCAGGTAGACCTGCAAGCTGATATTTTAAAAACCGCATCAGAAAACCTGGGGGCCATGGGTAATATAAACCTGGGCGGTGGGGGCTTAAACCCGTTAGGCATCATGACGGGTATGCAGGTGGGCAGCGTTATGGGTAACCAAATTGGCGGCATGATGGGTAGTATAACCAACTCCCCGCCACCGCCACCATCGGTAAGCTGGCATATTGCCTTAAACGGGCAGCAATCGGGTCCGTATACCTTAGCACAATTACAGGATTTTGCCGAGTCAGGGCAGTTTACACAGCAACATTTTGTTTGGAAACAGGGCATGGTACAATGGGAGCCTGCAAGTACTGCTATAGATGTAAAAGATGTATTTGCTGCAGTGCCGCCTCCCCCACCACCGCCATCGGCACAGATAAATAATGCATCTGCCGATTCGGCTACAGCCAAAACCTACAAAATAAACCTGAACAAAAAATAACAGCATTAAAATGCATCGGGAATTTGAACCGCCAATAGTTTTAAAGGATGCCATAAAATGCTTTTGGTATGAAAAGAGAAACTTTGGCAAACAGGGTTTTGAAGTAGTTCCCGATGGCTATACCGAGATCATTTTTTATTTTGGTGACAGACTTAGTATCTCCGACAAGGATGGCTTAAAGCCGCTGCCATCACCGTTTATGATTGGACTGCTCAATAATCCGGTTGCATTTTATTCTGAAAACACGGTAGAGATCATTGCCATAAGATGCTATCCGTGGGCAGTGTTCAATTTGCTTGGGCTGCCATCAAACAAAAGCGGGGTAAGTGTATTTGAGCATCCTGTTGCGAGCCTTCAACCGGATTTACAGGAGTGCATAAATTCCGAAAAAATAGATGAAGCGGTCAATCTGTTGCAACACTATTTAGGCATTATGCCGCCGCACAGTGTGCCCAACGGTATGCTAAATAAAGCAGGAGCTGCAATGAGAAAGGCAAACGGTACGCTGCCTGTAAATGAGGTTGCGGGCGCTGCCCATGCAACCATTCGCACGCTGGAACGAAAATTTAAAGAATCTTCCGGCCATACGGTTAAAGATATATCCGGCCTTATACGCTTTGAGCAGGTACGCAATCAGTTGTTGCTATATCCTGATGCTAACCTTGCAGGCTTAGCTGAAGAATTGGGTTACGCCGACCAATCGCACCTAAGCAGGGAGTTTAAGCGTTACTGCGGCACTACACCGGCAGCCTTTGCGCGAAAAGCAAAGAAAGGAGAGTAGTTTATAAGCAATGTTTTAACTTTGTATGGTAAACCAAATAGCTAATGCATAAAAACAATTATATATGGCTACAAATAAAACAACCGAAACACAAGTTAGTGTAACCGATTTTATCAACGCATATGTAGAGAATGACCAAAAGAAACAGGATAGTTTTCAATTGATCGAACTTATGCGGGAGTGGTCGGGCTTTGAGCCTAAAATGTGGGGCCCAACCATTATTGGCTTTGGCAGTTACAATTATAAATATGCCAGTGGCCACCAAGGTACCGCACCGCTTATTGGGTTTTCGCCCCGTAAAGCTGAATTTTCTTTGTACGTATACTCTCCTACCGAGGATAACAAACATTTGCTGGACAACTTTGGTAAGTATAAAATAGGTAAAGCCTGCATTTACATCAAAAAATTATCGGACATTGATATCCCTATCCTTCAAAAAATGTGCGAAGCAACAATTGCATACCTTAACGAGCATCATGAATGTGCGAGCCGGGAACTATAATGGCGCAGTATCTATAATCCTGAATATTTTTTCGGTTTCATGCCAATATGCTGCTCAAAAACCCTCGAAAAATGGCTCAGGTTGGTAAATCCCATTTGATATCCAACTTCAGATACCGTAAGCCGCTTATCCTTTAACAGCTGTGCTGCCTCCTGCATCCGCATTCCCTGATAATATTCAAAAACACCTTTACCAAAAGTTTGCTTAAACAGTTTGCGCAGTTTGGGTTCACTCATTCCCGCATCGGCGGCAAGTCCGGCTATATTAGATGGTGTATCAAGGTGCGATTGCAAATGCAGTTTTATGGCGTAAATGGCTTTAATATCGTTAATATGCATACCACCGGCGGGCATGGCTTCGCGTTGTGTAAGCAGCGCAACTATATGGCACAGTAATTCTTCGCATTTTAGCTTACAGTAGTGGCTCTCTAAACTCTCAGGGACTTTGAGATGTTCAATTTCGCTGGCAACGCTAATCATTTCGGGAGATATGGCGGTTTCAAAGGCAAAGTTCTCCTTACCCTCTAAAATGGTTAAAACTACCGGATGAGGTATATTCCCAAAGAGCTTGCGCAGGTGCTGCCGGGAAACCGCAATACCTATACTCCTGAAAAATGTATTAGATGGCATAGTAAGCACCGATGAAACCGCCTGCATACAAATAAATACACTTGGCTGTTCTGATGAAGGCTGTTTTTCGCTCGTTACCGGAGACGGAAAAATACCGCTCATCATAAAAATAATGTCGTCCTGCCCCGCCGCCGGTTCATTGGTACGCTCTATCAAAAGTTCTTCGTTAAGGTAATAGTTGCGCACCATCATTCGCAGTTCGTTATCTTCCCAGGAAAAACCGGTAATATATCCTTCGCCCTTATCTTCAGGGATGCGAAAAAACCGTCCTTCTGTGGTAGCGCCTATAGCCCGGGCAAATTCTGACATAATGCCCGATCTATGTTTATCTGTTACTGATATTTTCATTTTCGACTATTTTGTAATCAAAATCAGTTATTTTACCCTCAAAAGTAACCATAATTTTGTGGTATTAAAATTATAAGTATGTTATTAAAAGATAAAAAGGTGGCCATTGTAGGTGGTGGCCCCGGCGGGTTAACATTAGCAAGGCTGCTTCAGCTACAGGGAGTTGATGTAAAAGTATACGAACGTGATGCCGACCGTTATGTTAGACAGCAGGGTGCAACGCTCGACCTGCATTATGATTCAGGTTTAAAAGCATTAAGGGAAAGTGGACTCATTGAAGAATTTAAAAAGAATTATAGGCCCGGAGCAGAAAGGGTAACCATTACAGATAATAATGCCGTGGTGCATTATACGGAGCGCGATAACGAACCCGTTAAAGATTTAGATAATGAGCACGTACGGCCGGAAATTGACCGTGGCCCGCTCCGCGACCTGCTTATTGCATCGCTTCAGGAAGGCACTATAGTGTGGAATTCGAAATTTACAGGGTTAAAAGAAGAAGGCACCGGCTGGAACCTGCTCTTTGAGGATGGCACTGCTGCCTATGCCGACCTGGTAATTGCAGCAGACGGGGCAAACTCTAAAGTAAGGAAATATGTTATTAATATAGAGCGCATCTATTCCGGCATTACCATTGTTGAGGGCAACATATATAATGCCGCTGTTAACGCACCGCATTTGTGGGAACTAACCAATGGCGGAAAGATCTTTGCGCACTGGAAAGGTAAAGCAATTGTGTTAAGCGCAAAAGGCGAAGGCTCGCTTTCATTTTATACACTTACCAAAGAAACAGACGATAGATTGATAACACAGCGCGTTGACGCTACTAATAAAGAACAGGTTTTTGCATGGTTTAAACAACGATTCTCTGACTGGAGCGACAACTGGCACGAAATATTTTTAACCGATGATTCCTATTTTGTTATCCGCCCGCAGTATTATTTTCCAACAAGCCAATCCTGGGAAACCCTGCCTAATATAACAATGCTGGGTGATGCGGCACATCAAACACCGCCTTCCGGCGACGGCGTAAACCTGGCAATGCAGGATGCACTAAAATTATATGAAGCCCTTTGCGTAGAAAATTTCAGTACTATTCAGGAAGCCCTTGTATCGTTTGAAAAAGAAATGCTGAGCCGTACTGCCATAGCTACTGAGGAAGCTTTAGAACTGGTAGATGGCATGCTCTCTAAAAACAACCTTAAGTTTATGCTTAACTTTTTTAAGCAGCTTAATGAGTAGCATTTTGTCGTGTTTGTACAATCCTAACACATTAATATCGCTCAATTTTGTAGTGTAAATTAACATTGCAAATGATGCTTAAAGATAAAAAAGTAGCCATTATAGGTGCAGGGCCGGTTGGCATTACCATGGCGCGATTGCTACAGCAAAAAGGAATAGATGTAACCGTTTGCGAAAGGGATAAAACCCCGCACGCAAGGATTTGGGGTGGTACGCTCGACCTGCATAAAGAGTCGGGACAAAAAGCCATGAAACATGCAGGTTTGCTTGAAAGCTATTTTAAAATAGCAAAACCTATGGGGAGGACAATAGCCAACGAGCAGGGCAAAGTGCTATTCTTTGTAGCGCCTCAACGCGAGGCACCAGAAATAAACAGAAACCATTTAAGGCAGCTATTGCTTAATAGTTTAGCAAGCGATACTGTGGTTTGGGACAGAAAATGTACAGGGCTTAAACCGCGTAATGGCAAATGGCTTTTGCAATTTGAAGATAAACAGGATGCATCTGCCGATGTAGTTATTGTGGCTAATGGTGGTATGTCTGCCATAAGAAAGTATATTACGGATGCAGAGGCCATATATACCGGAACTTATATTATACAGGGCGAAGTACCTGAACCGGAAATAAACTGCCCCGAATTTCACAAACTTTGCAACGGCACTATCCTTATGGCTGCCCACGACGGCATCAACCTGATTGCAAACCCCGATAACAATGGTACCTTAACGTATAACGTAACGTTTAGAAAGCCCGAATCATGGGTTCGTGAAACTGAATTAGACTTTAAGGATAACAACAGTATTGCCACGTTCCTGTCAGGCATATTTGCGCAATGGGATAATCTTTACCGGGAATTATTCAGGGCTACATGTTTTTTTACTGGGTTGCCCACGAGAAAATTACCGTTAGGGAACCCTTGGAAAAGCAACCGACCATTGCCGATAACGCTTATTGGCGATGCTGCACATTTAATGCCACCCTTTGCAGGCCAGGGTGTAAATACCGGGCTTGTGGATGCACTAATTTTATCTGAAAACTTAACGAACGGAAAGTTTAAAACCATTGAGGCTGCCATCAACAATTATGAACAAAAGATGATTGCCTATGCTGCCCAAGCGCAGGCAGAAACAAGCATTAACGAAATAGCAATGCACCAACCCGGCTTTTCCTTTCAAAAAAGATTTAGCAAATAAATACTTAGTGTTACCCACTCTACACACAAATAGTAGATAAAATGGTTACACAAATCTTAAAAAAAGACTAAGTCTGCCTATATCCTTTCGTTTATTATTATATTTGGAGGACATCATCCTACTATTGCTATAAAAAATGAATACCTCCGCAGGACATACTACTATTCCTGAAGATTATCAAACCTTACAGATAATGAAGGCGGCTTTTAATGCCCCTAATAACCGCGTGATTGTTTTTAATGCAGTTAGAGATGAAAATAACAAAATTGTAGATTTTGAATTTAGCCTTATTAGTAAAGCCAGCTTTGATTTTTTTAATGGTATAGATTATACCGGCATGCGCTTTACCGATGTAAGGGCAGACCAAAACGACCAACTGCAAAGCATGATAGAGGTTATAGAAACCGGACTGAACCAAAAATGGGAGCGATATACTAAAGATGTTAATGGCAATGCACGTTGGTACAGTGTATCGGACGCTAAAGTTGGAGAATTTCTTGTTAGGGTTTGGGAAGATATTACAGATAAGCGCCTCGCCGAAGAAGAGATAAACGCTGCCATTACTAAAAAAGCAGAGGAAAAATACCTTTCATTGTTTAACTCTATAGATCAGGGCTTTTGCATTATAGAGATGCTTTTTGACGAGAATGACCATCCGCACGACTATATATTTTTAGAATATAACCCTGCTTTTGAAAAACAGACAGGCCTTAAAGATGCGCGTGGCAAGCGTATTAAAGACATGAACCCCCACCACGAGCAGCACTGGTTTGACCTTTATGGAGGTATTGCAAAAAACATGGAGCCTTTGTATTTTGAGCAGGAAGCAGTACTGATAAACGGTTGGTATGAGGTATCGGCATTTCCGCTCTCCAAACAACGCGACAACAAAATAGCGGTTATTTTTAATGATATTACAGCAAGGAAAAAAGCCGAGCGCGAACGCGAAGCTTTCAGCCACATGCTTGAAGAGCAGGTTTACAAGCGTACTGCGGAGCTTAATTCGCTAAATGCCCTGCTTGAAGAAAAAAACCTGGAACTGGAAAAATCCAATAAAGAACTGGAATCGTTTAACTACGTGGCCAGCCACGATTTACAGGAGCCATTGCGCAAAATACAAACCTTTCTTAGCATTATTACAAACCGGGATATGGATTCGGCTACGGCTAAAAACTATATGTCTAAAATTAGTAACTCGGCCGCAAGGATGTCTAACCTTATACAGGATGTACTTACCTACAGCCGCCTTAATGCTGAAAGCAAACTTACTGAAGTTGACTTAAATACTATCATTACCAATGTTAAGACTGATTACGAACTTACCATTGCTGAAAAAAATGCAGTGATTAACAGCAGCTATTTGCCTGTAATAAACGCAAACGCGCTGCAAATGCACCAGCTGTTCTCTAACCTTATAAGCAACTCGCTTAAATACAACACAGGCCAGCCTGTTATTACTATTACAGCAACTACCTTTAAAGATAACGAAGGCGTACCAATAGTAGAGATAGTATTAAGCGATAATGGCATTGGCTTTGATGAGCAGTATAAAGAACAAATGTTTAAACTCTTCCATAGACTGCACGGCAAATCAGAGTTTAGCGGTACGGGTATAGGGCTTAGCATCTGTAAAAAAATAGTAGAGCAGCACCATGGTACCATAACAGCGCAGTCGGTTCCGGGTAAGGGCGCTACCTTTACCATACACCTTCCGTTGTAATACATTACATCATATTCACTACCTCAAAATGTAAATAAATCGTAAATTTGTGCTACAAATTCAAAAAAATTGAAATGCAGCACATAATAGACCGTTTTATAAGCTATGTTACCGTAGATACCGAAAGCGACCCAAACTCTGATACTACACCCAGCACTGCAAAACAGTGGGACCTTGCCAATAAACTTGTAGACGAACTTAAATCCATAGGCCTTGAAGAGGTTACTATAGATGAGAACGCCTATATCATGGCAACCCTGCCCTCTAATGTAGCGCATGATGTGCCTGTTATTGGCTTTGTATCGCATTTTGACACTACCCCCGATTTTACCGGTGCTAACGTAAAACCACAAATTATTGAGAACTATGATGGCGGCGATATTATATTAAATGCCGAACAAAACATTGTACTATCGCCTAAATATTTTAAAGACCTATTACAATACAAAGGGCAAACCATTATTACTACCGATGGTACTACCCTGCTTGGTGCCGATGACAAAGCCGGTATTACCGAGATTGTTACCGCTATGGAATATTTGTTACAGCACCCGGAAATTAAGCACGGTAAAATTCGCGTAGGCTTTACTCCCGATGAGGAGATAGGCCGTGGCGCACACAAATTTGATGTTGCTAAATTTGGCGCCGACTGGGCTTATACTATGGATGGTAGCCAGATAGGCGAGCTTGAATATGAAAACTTTAACGCTGCAGGCGCTAAAATCACGTTTAAAGGTAAGAGTGTTCACCCCGGTTATGCTAAGGGTAAAATGATAAACTCAATGCTTATTGCCAATAAATTTATAACATCGTTGCCTAAAAACGAGGTTCCGGAGCTAACATCAGGTTATGATGGGTTCTTTCACGTTACGGGTATTACAGGCAGTATAGAGGAAAGTGTTGTTCAGCTTATAATACGCGACCATGATGCTAAAAAGTTTAAAAAGCGTAAAAAGCTTATCAAAAAAATTACCGATAAGATTAACCGTAAATACAAAAAACAATTTGGTGGTGATATTGCCATTGCCGAAGTTAAAGACCAGTACTACAACATGAAAGAAAAGGTTACACCTGTTTTTCATATTGTTGATATTGCCGAAAAAGCCATGAAGGACCTGGGCATTAAACCTCTAATTAAACCTATTCGCGGCGGTACCGATGGCTGCCAGCTAAGCTACATGGGCTTACCGTGCCCTAACATTTTTGCGGGTGGGCATAACTTTCATGGTAAGTACGAATACGTGCCTGTAGAGAGCATGCAAAAGGCTACCGACGTGATTGTACGCATTGCCGAGCTTACCGCCAAAGCAAAAAAATAATACCGTGGAAGCGCCTAAAAAGGTTTGGGATAAAAACAACCAGTGGACTGCCGAGCTGGAAGTTTTAAAAAGCATTATCAACCGCACCCAATTGGTAGAAACTACCAAATGGGGCGGTATTGTTTATACCTCTAATGGCAAAAATGTTCTGGGTATAGGTGGCTTTAAAAACTTTTTTACCATTTGGTTTTTTAAAGGGGTATTCTTAAAAGATGAAGCCGGGGTATTGGTAAATGCAAACGAAGGCAATACCAAATCGTTAAGGCAGTTGCGGTTTGCCAATATAAATGAAGTTGATGAAAAGTTAGTGCTCAATTATATTAATGAGGCTATAGAGGTAGAAAAAGCGGGGCTTGGCATTAAGCCGCAAAAGAAAGAAACCATTGTACCGGAATACCTTCAGCAGCAACTGGATGAGGATAGCATACTTGCCGAGGCTTTTGCAGCTTTCTCACCCTACAAGCAAAAAGAATTTTGCGAGTACATAGCCGAAGCCAAACAGGACAAAACCAAACTGGCACGCTTTGAAAAGGTAAAACCTATGATATTGGAAGGCAAAGGGCTAAATGATAGATACAGGTAAAACTACCTGCCTGCAAACAAGCCTCAATTACTCCTCCATATCCCTATCCCACAGCATGAGTATTTCCGTGGCTTTTTGAGTTATCAGATGCCAGTTAGGGTCGGCCAATAATTTATCATCCGATAAGTTAGCTTTAACATACTCATGAAGAACCCTTTCCATCCTGATCATGTTAGAAAGCAGCTCCCTGCTCCCTTCCTCATTTTCGATTAGGTAAGAAATGAACGTTTCAAACTCTAAGTCAAAAAGCCTGTTTAATATTTTATTACCTGATAAAGTAGAACCAACCCACTGCAATTTCTGACCTTCTAAATCAGCAATAGCTGCAAGCGAATTATAAATTTCCTTTTTCCAGGCATCAATTTGGTATTCTGTCATTTGTGATTATTTTAAGTGATGATACTGAAAATCAAACCCATTATCTTTCAAAAAAATCTGTGTTTGATTTAAAAAATCCTCCGCAATGGCATCTGTTAAATATTTAAAAACCAGCTGTATCCTGATTTTTTTGCCTACCGCACTTGGATAACTTTCGTAGATTTGACCGTTTTGCAATACATCTAAATACGCGTTAATCTTCTTTTGCAAAATTAAAAGATGCAAATTATTCTCATCCCACTCCAGATGGTCGTTTATTGTAAGCACAACAACATCATCGGAATCAGTACTAATTGCGTCGATAACATCTTCATTATCCACAGCCATATTTAATTAATTTGAAATATTGGTACTAAGTCTACTCACTTTTAACATCCAGCGCATCCCTTAAAGCATTACCCACCATCATAAAGGCAAGTACTAATAAAAGCATGGCAACACCGGGTGCCAGTGCAAGGTACGGCTTACCCAGGATTATATAGTTGTAATGGTCTTTAATCATACCGCCCCAACTGGGTACAGGCGGCTGCGCACCAAGCCCTAAAAAGCTAAGGCCACTCTCTACCAATATTGCCGATGCAAAATTAGCAGCGGAAATTACTATTACCGGTGCCATACTATTGGGCAATATATGGTTAAAGATAATTCGCCTGTTGCTGTACCCTAAAGCACGCGCTGCCGTTACAAACTGCATTTGTTTAATGCTCATTACCTGCCCCCTAACCACACGGGCAACTTCTACCCACATGGTAAGTCCAACAGCCACAAAAACCTGCCAGAAGCCCTTACCAAGTGCCAGGGTGATGGCTATAACCAATAACAGCGTAGGTATACTCCAAATGATGTTAACCAGCCACATTACAAAGGCGTCTATCCTGCCGCCGTAATAACCTGCAATAGCACCGAAAAAAATACCCACAACCAAACTTATAAACACCGCCACAAAGCCAATGGCAATAGAAACACGTGAGCCGACTATTAACCGGCTTAATAAATCCCGTCCTTGGCTATCGGTGCCTAATATAAATTCTTGTTGTTTGATGTATTCTTTTTCAATCGTAGCGGGAGCTGCCTTAAATTCTGACAATGCAACGGTTTTGCTAACCGCAAGGCTCGGCTCATCGGTATATTCGTAATACGTAAGGCTATCGCCTTTAATATCGTATTTTAAGATCGGGATTTTCACATCCGGGTTCGGATTACCTGTAAAGTAGTGACTGAATTTAAACTCTGCACCTTCAGGTTGTGGAAAGTGCAGCATCGTTACCGTAAAACCCGGCGATTTGCTGTGTATGGCGAGGTCGCCCCAATTGGCATTCTCCGATTTCTCCGGTGCCAATACATAGGCAAAAATGGCAATGAGCGCCAACACTACAATAAGCCCTAAACTTAAAACGCCCCAAAAGTTCTTCCTGAACTTTTGGAGCGCTAAGCCTGTAAGCGATCTACCGGTTTGAGCCATTCGCTTTTTATCTTGTTTTAACCAGTTTATCTTTTTTATTTATGCTGGCTGCTGATTTTGCTGCTGCCGGTTGCATGTCGTCCAGCACGTTAAGCGCTTCTTCTACATAAATATCTTTAGATAAGCTTTCGTACCATCTTTCTTTTTTCTCAGCCAGGGCAGGGTCTTTTTTAAATATTTCCTGCTCATACGGAAGCGCTTCAAATTTAAGCTCGTTCTTATAGCTGTTAAGCGCCTTGAATTTTTTAGCTATCTCTTCTGTTTTAGCAAGCTCTGCCTTAAACTTCTCAATATTAAGATTAAAGGTATTATCGTCTTTTTTGTCGAATATCCAGTGGGCATTTTCATCCATCAGTTTAAACTGAGGGTTGGCAGCCATACGTTTTTTACTTTTGTCTACTACCGAAGCAAAGTTAGCTTTAAACGGTTTATAATCAGCGGCAGCTATCTTATCATAAGGTAGTGCATTATCAATATCACGCTCACCCATATCAATATAAGAATATTTATCCGGCATATTGATATCGCTGGTAACACCTTCCCTTTGGGTAGAGCCACCGTTTATCCTGTAGAACTTCTGTGTAGTAGTCTTAAGGGCTCCAAGGTCGCCAAAGTTATTACCGCGTACAAAACGGTTAAGGTCGATGATATTCTGAACCGTACCTTTACCATAAGTATGCTTGCTACCTATAATAACACCACGATGGTAATCCTGAATTGCAGCTGCAAATATCTCCGAAGCCGAAGCCGAGAAATTATTTACCATTACCACAAGAGGGCCATCCCATTGTACTTTAGGATCCGTATCACTAAGCACCTCGGTAGTACCGCCTGCACTTCCATCGGCAGCACGGCTGCGCACCTGTACCACAGGGCCTTTATCTATAAATAAACCTGTAATATCTACAACTGTTTTAAGAGAACCTCCACCGTTGTCACGAAGGTCGATTATAAGGCCTTCAACGCCTTGCTTTTTAAGCCTTTCAACCTCTACAGCTACATCTTTAGCAGCATCACGGCTGTCTTTATTTTCAAAGTCAATATAAAACTTAGGCAGGTTGATGATACCGTACAGCTTGCCGTCTTTTTTAACAATGCTGGATTTTGCATAGGTTTCTTCAATCTCAACCACTTCCCTAACAATAGGAATCACTTTAATAGAGCCGTCTACTTTTTTAACGGTAAGCCTAACCTCAGTACCTTTAGGGCCTTTGATTTTTTTAACCACGTCGTCAAGTCTCATACCTGCAATATCTACAGGGTTTTCTTTGCCTTGCGCCACTTTCATGATAAGGTCGCCCTGTTCAAGGTCTTTACCCCTCCATGCCGGTCCGCCCGGTATAAGTTCAGAAATCTCTACATAATCACTTTTTTTCTGAAGCCTTGCACCAATACCCTCAAGGGAACCCCTCATGCTGGTATCAAATTTCTCTTTATCATCCGGAGCGAAATAGAAAGTGTGCGGATCAAAACGCTCGGCAATAGCATTAAGGTAAATGCTAAACCACTCTTCGCGTTTTAATTCTTCAACAAAATCAAAATATTCGTCTAACGATTTAAGGGTGCTTTCACGGGCCTCTTTTTCAAGTTCAGCAAACGATTTTTTCGTGCCGTCGGCTTTTTTATCGTCTATCTTAGGAGTAGTATCCGGCACTTTCTCACCATTTTTAAGCTTATCGGCAGGCGTATCCTGAAGTTTTTGCTTATCGGTAACTGTAGAAAGTACAGATAACTTAAGCTGTTTTTCCCAACGCGTCCTTAGTTCAGCATCGTTCTTAGCATACGGCTGGTGCTCGTAGTCTACATTAAACTGTTCGTCTTTACTAAAGTCAAACGGTTTGGCAAGGATATCTTTATAGAAACCTGCACTCTCCTTAATCCTCATAACCAACCTGTTGTAGGTAAGATCAAAGAAAGAAAGGTCGCGCTTATTTATCTGCTCGTCCAGTTGGGTTTCATATTTTGCAAATTCGTCAATATCAGCCTGGGTAAAAAACCTTTTGCTTGGGTCAAGATTTTCCAGGTAGCTTTTATATACACCTTTCGAGAAATTATCGTCTATAGCTGCCGGGCTATAGTGGCCTTTTTCTATAACAAAGGTTATCAGCTCAATTAAAAGCTGGTCTTTTTCTGGGTCGTTTTCTTTTTGCTTGCCCGGTATAAGGGTAAAGCTAAACAGCGCGCCGGCCAACAGGACAACAATCGCTACTATTTTATAATTTCTCTTCATAAAACTTAAAAAGGCATTCATTTTACTTCTTGTATAACATTACACATTAAAAAGCGTGCCAAAATTCCATCTGCGGGCATCTTTCTATACGGCGCTTCAAAAATGCGTATTTTAGCAAACGTAAAAGTACGATTCTTATTTTTGATTTTACTAAACTATGAAAAAAAAACCATTAATACTGGTAACTAACGATGATGGCGTTACCGCACCCGGAATAAGAGCCTTAATAGCAGTAATGAAAGAAATTGGCGACGTTGTTGTAGTAGCACCAGATAGTCCGCAGAGCGCCACAGGCCACGCCATTACCATAAACAACACCCTATACATCAACAAAATTGATATTGACCCGGACATTGAAACCGAATACAGTTGCAGCGGCACCCCGGTAGACTGCGTAAAATTTGCCGTTAATGAGATACTGCACCGCAAACCCGACCTTTGCGTTAGTGGCATTAACCACGGCTCTAACAGTTCTATTAATGTTATTTACAGCGGCACCATGAGTGCTGCGGTAGAGGCCGGTATAGAGGGCATTCCCGCAATTGGTTTTTCACTTTTAGATTATAACTGGGATGCTGATTTTGAACCGGCCAAGCCTTTTATCAAAAAAATCACCGAAGAAGTACTGGCCAACGGCCTGCCCGAAGGTGTGATATTAAACGTGAACATACCCAAACTTCCCCAAAATCAAATTAAAGGAATTAAAGTGTGCCGCCAGGCTAAAGCCATGTGGCAGGAAAAGTTTGATAAGCGCACCAACCCAATGGGCCGCGATTATTACTGGCTTACTGGAAAGTTTGTAAATATGGATAAGGGCGAAGATACCGATGAATGGGCTTTAGCCAATGGTTTTGTATCGGTAGTGCCCGTTCAGTTTGACCTTACCGCCCACCATGCCATACAGGGATTGAATAATTGGGGAATGAATGAGTAAAAGCAACGCAACCTTTGTTAGTTTTTGGCATCTTGCATAAAACCAATCAACCTATGAAAAAATTAATCTTACTTACAGCAATAGCTGCTTTCGCTTTTACGTCATGTAATAATGATGACGACAATAACGAGGTTTCGCTTTTTGGGACATGGAAACTTACCAAAGCTACACTTAATGCCGGAATAGACCTAAACAATGACGGAACCGCCTCTACCAACCTTATTACAGAATCAGGGTGCCTTAACAACTCTACCGTTATTTTTACCGATGATGTTGCATCAGCAATCCTAAAAATGCAATCAATAGATGTAACCGAAGAAGATAATGGCGATTACACGGTATTGTGCGAAGACGGCGTAGATGAATATTTACCATTTACAGTATCTGGCGATAATGTTACCCTTACGTCTGACGGGGTAAATGTAATTTTTGTAAAAAACGGCAACAAACTAACAACAGGTATGGATGGCGCTATACTTGAGTTTACAAAACAGTAAATCTATATGTTACGTATTATGCAAATGCCTCCTCTAATGGAAGGCATTTTCTGTTTTAGCCATCTCGTTAAAAAACCTTATTTTTGCTCTATAAAGTATCGTACATGAAATACTACATTATTGCAGGCGAGGCCAGCGGCGACCTTCACGGGGCCAACCTTATGAAGGAACTTTTTAAAAAAGACCCTGATGCCGATATACGCTTTTGGGGCGGCGACCTGATGCAGCAAACCGGCGGCACGCTCGTAAAGCACTACCGCGACCTGGCATTTATGGGTTTTGCCGAAGTAGTGCAAAACCTTAAAACGATACTTAACAACATTAAACTTTGCAAGGCAGATATACTGGCCTTTAAGCCCGATGTTATTATTTTTATAGATTACCCTGGCTTCAACATGCGTATTGCACAATGGGCCAAGCCGCTGGGCTTTAAAACACACTACTATATATCGCCGCAAATTTGGGCCTGGAAAGAAAACCGCATCAAGGCCATCAAGCGCGATGTAGACCACATGTATATTATCCTGCCATTTGAAAAGGAGTTTTACGAGCAAAAACACAATTTTGCCGTAGAGTTTGTAGGCCACCCGCTTATTGATGCCATACACAACCGTAAAGTTGCAGACCCAGCACAATTTAAAAAAGATAACAACCTTGATGACCGCCCGATTATTGCCCTGCTGCCCGGCAGCCGTAAACAGGAAATTGCCAAGATGCTCAGCCTTATGCTATCGGTAGTTAATGATTTTCCTGATTACCAATTTGTAATTGCTGGTGCGCCGTCTCAGGATTATGAATTTTACCAGCAGTTCCTCACTAACGAGCGTGTTCACTTTGTAGTCAACCAAACGTATGATCTTTTGAGCATTGCTTATGCCGCTTTAGTAACATCGGGTACTGCCACTTTAGAGACCGCACTTTTTAAAGTCCCGGAGGTAGTTTGTTATAAGGGCGGATGGATATCCTACCAGATAGCAAAACGCATAATTACGCTTAAATTTATCTCTTTGGTTAACCTGATTATGGACAAAGAAGTGGTAAAAGAGCTCATTCAGGGTGAGCTGAACAAAAAAAATATCAAAGCAGAACTGTTAAAAATATTAACACCACAATATCGCGAAAACCTCCTGAAACAGTACGATTTACTGGAAAAAAAATTAGGTGGAAGAGGTGCCAGCGAGAAGACCGCGAACTTAATAATCAAACATTTAACATAGTTTCTTAAAATTTATATAAAGGTAATTCGTTATATTTGTAAAAACACAACAGTCGAATTTGATAAAATAAAACGTTTTGAGAAACCTCCAGTCCCTACCCCTTTTATTGCTTTTATTATCTTTTGGAGCAAAAGCCCAGATAGTAACTTCTAAAAAAGAAGCCCAGCAAAAAGGCACTTACGCATACAACGAAACAGCAGTTAACAGCCCGGCCCAGGCCATTGCAGCGCAAAAAGCTGCAGCAACCTCCCAGGTTTTATTTTTAGACAATGATGTAGTAGTTGTAGATGAGCAGCCTGCAAAGGTTAAGGAAAAGACAAAAGGAGGCCCAAACAAGCCTGTTGCCCCAGCGGCAAAGAAAAAGAAGCGATTAGTTGTTAATGATGCTCCGGACCCGGACTTTGTTCCTTCCCCTACTGAAAATTATTTTGCCGCACAAATAGTAAACAATGCCATGCAGTTTGAAGGCGTTCGTTACCGCGGCGGTGGTACTACTCCCGCAGGTATGGATTGCAGCGGTATGGTTTATGCCACTTTCCAGATATTTGATATTACACTCCCAAGAAGTTCTGCCGACATGGCCGCTACAGCCGGCCGCGAGATAGACCTTAAAGAAGTTAAAAAAGGCGATTTACTGTTTTTTGACAACAACCCTGGCAGAAGAAGAATTAACCACGTAGGCCTTGTTACCGAGGTAACGGATGATGGCGAGGTTAAATTCATACATTCTTCTACCAGCCACGGTGTTATGGTATCCAGCATGAGCGAACCATACAACAGCCGTACTTTTGTTCAGGCAAACAGGGTTATAGAAGAGTAATCCTTACATTTCAATATCCGCACCCGTTTTATGATATTGAAATACCCCGTAATTCCCATTACATTTTTTATTGCACTTGGTATAGCAGCCGGATATTATATTCAGCCGGGCATAACAGTTCCCGCTATTATTTTAGTTCTGCTCTTCGCTTTAATGGTGTTTGCATATCTCAAGGCCAATACAACCTTAGCCCCATCCCCATATTTCGCAGTTACGACGGCACTTTTTGCCTTTATTGCAGGTGGCACTGTACAACAACTGCATTTTAGCACCAACAACCCCCTTCACTATTCTCATTTTTTACATTCGGAAGACATTCCTGTAATTAAAGGTGTTATAAGCGAAAGGCTTAAGCCGAATGAATTTTCTGAGAAATATTATTTTGAAGTAAAAGCAGTCAATAAGCAATTGGCAACAGGCAAAATGCTCATTACAATTGACAGACAGGAGAAATTACTTCATGCCGGAGATGTGATTATCATTGCTTCCGACCCGAAATTTATTACACCCGCCCTAAATCCCTATCAGTTTGACTATTCTGCCTATATGCGCAAGCAGGATGTTTTTCATCAGCTAAAGCTGAAGGACAATTACATAAAAGCAGGCATTCAAACCGATTTTAACTACCATATACAAAAATTTCGCAACACGCTCATAAACAGCTTTGCCCTACATAATTATAGTGCACTAACTATGAACATGATTAATGCCCTGCTTTTTGGACAGCGGCAGGACATGGATAAAGAAACATCCTACAGTTATACCAATGCAGGTGTTGTACACATACTCGCGATATCAGGATTGCACTTTAGTTTGCTATTCTTTACCCTCAACTGGCTCTTAGGTCCGCTTAAAAGATTTAGGCATGGCTATGCGCTGCACTTTGCCATCATTATCGGGCTAATGTGGTTCTTTGCGCTTATTACAGGTTTATCGGCGTCTGTTGTGCGTGCAGTGGTAATGTTTAGTTTTGTACTAACAGGAGAACTCATTAACCGAAAGGCCAATATTTACAATTCGCTTGCGGTATCCATGCTCGTGCTACTGTTAGCAAAACCCAACTTTTTATTTGATGCCGGTTTTCAGCTCAGCTACCTGGCAGTATTTGCCATAGTGGCGCTACAGCCCATATACAACAGGTGGGGCCGGTCTAAATACTGGGTTATCAACTTTGCCAAGGATACGGTTGCCATCTCCTTCATAGCACAAATAGGTGTACTGCCGCTCAGCCTCTATTATTTCAACCAGTTCCCGTTATTGTTCCTGTTGGCTAATGTTATTGTAATACCGCTATCAAACATAATTTTAGGATTAGGCCTTGTAACCCTCCTGCTTAATCTTATCTTTCCGCCGCTTGCACTATGGGTTGGCAAAGTCTTAGAATTTTTAATTCAGGTAATGAATGGTTTCATTAAATGGGTTGCCTCATTTGAAAGCCTTGTGTTGAAAGATATCCCTTTTACCCTGCTGCTTAACATTACGCTGTACTTAACGCTTACAATGGCTGTATATTGGCTTTACAGGCAGACCTATAAACGTACTGCTGCCTTGTTATGCGCTGTAATTGTATTGCAAATTGCATATATGGTAACAGCATGGCAGGCGCAGCATAGCGAAGAGTTGGTTATCTTTCATAATTACAAAAATACATTGCTGGCAAAAAAGCAATTAAACCGGTTAACCGTAATGAGCACCGATAGCATTGCTGCCATTAACCCTATTATAAAAGCATATGCAAAAGGCAACTTTAACCCTACGATAAAAGCAATGCCATTACAAAACGTACTTTGGTATAAGGGGCATACTATTTTAGTGATAGATAGCATCGCAGCGTATACCCCAAACCTTAAGCCCGAAATACTCGTGCTGACACAATCGCCTAAAGTAAATTTAGAGCGCGTGTTACTACAACTACAACCTAAAGAAGTAATTGCCGACGCCACTAATTACAAAACCTATATAGCCCGATGGGCGGCAACCTGCCGTAAACAAAAAATCCCTTTTCATGCTACTGCCGAAAAGGGATCTTATAGTGTTCGTTGATTTGTTGATTTGTGTATTCGTTACTTTGGATCACCCGTAACTGATAATCCCTTTTATTGAAGAGTATTAACAAATTACCGAATAACCAAATTAACTCTTTTTAATGATCTTGTTTGCACCATCAAGCCACGGTGTTGGGCCTCCGGCTACATAACCGGTGCTTCCTAAAGCATCGAAAGCAATTTTGCCTTCTGAATTTTTAGAAGCTTTGGCAAACCAAACTGTTGGATAGCCTCGCACCTTAAAAAATTGGTTAAGCTGTGCATTTTGGTTTTTAATTTCCGGCGATTGGGCTGCCCTCCTCGGGAAATCCAGCTCTACCAAAATTACGTTCTCTTTAGCCCACTTTGCAAACTCAGGTGTTTTTAGCACCTCTTTTTGCAACTTCATGCACCAGCCGCACCAATCGCTGCCAGTAAAGAACATAAGTAATGGCTTTTTGGTTGATTCACTTAGGCTCGTAGCCTTTGCAATATCGGTATGCCATTCCAGTTCCTGTGCCTGTGTGCTAAGCGCGCCAAAAGCAATAAACAGTATCACTAATAATTTCTTCATAATCGTAATAATTTAAAACGGGTAACCAAAAACAGTGCCGGATTATTTAACCCCGTGCATCAATCTTTTAACCAATGGATGTAACGCCGTAATAACAACACCTAACCCAATTGGCACCGCCGTAAATATAAGGAAAAATGTAGTAAGCGAATATTTAGACGTGATCTCTTCTATCATACCACCCATCGAGCCTGCAATTTTGTTACCCATTGCAATAAACAGGTAGTAAACTCCAAACATCATACCTATCCAGGCACCCGGAACCAGCTTACTAACATAAGACAATCCTACCGGAGAAATACAAAGTTCGCCCATTGTATGGAAAAGGTAAGCCAATATAAGCCATACCATGCTAACCCTTACAACTTCGGCATCACCGGGAACGATAGACATTGAGCCATACGCAAGGAAACCGAAACCTAAACCCAGCAGCACCAACCCAAGCCCGAACTTAATAGCACCGGGCAGGTTGTATTTGCTTTCCCACCATTTAGAGAACAGTGGCGCAAGGGCAATAATAAATAATGAGTTAAGGATACCAAACCATGTAGCGGCAACTTCTGTAGTATCGGCAGAAAACTCCCTGTTTACCCTCCATATTACAAGTGCCCAAATAGCAGTAAAACTTGTTGCAAGAACAATGTTACCAACTGTAAATCTTTTAAACGTTTTGCCAAAAAGAGCGAAAAGAACATAAGTAATAATAGCTACGGGAGCTATGGTAAGTATGGCATCTACAATTTTATATATCATACCTGCATTACCTGTAAGTACGCGTTGTGTATAGCGGTCTGCAAAAATAGTCATCGACCCACCGGCCTGCTCAAACGCTGCCCAGAAGAAGATGGTGAATATTGAGAATATAAATACTACAATAAGCCTGTCTATTATTATTTTCTTAGGCGTTGCTTCTTCAACAACTTCTTCTCTTTTAAGCTGTTTTGTTTCTTTAGGCGAAAGTCCTACATCGCCGAAAATCTTTTGAGTAAAGTAAAACTGCATCATACCCAAGAACATAAAGATACCTGCAAGGCCAAAGCCCCAGCTGTACGATACTTTTTCGCCAATATAACCACAAAGCAATATACCAAGGAAAGCACCAGCGTTAACACCCATGTAAAATAATGAGTATGCACCGTCTTTCTTTTCAGGGTGGGCTTTGTAAAGATTAGAGATCATCGAAGTCATATTAGGCTTAAACAAACCGTTACCTACCATAAGGCACCCAAGGCCTATGTATAAAAACGTTTCGGTTTCCAGCGCCATACTTGCGTGGCCCAGTGTCATTACAAGGGCACCAAGCAATACTGCCCAACGGTAACCCAAAAGCCTGTCGGCGATAAGGCCGCCTAATACCGGAGTAAGGTAAACGCCCATTGTATAGGTACCATAAAGGCCAAGAGCCCTCTCTGTAGTCCATTCCCAACCCGGGTTAATACCTGTTAACGGAGACGTTAAGAAAAGTACCAGCAAGGCGCGCATACCGTAGTATGAAAAACGTTCCCACATTTCTGTAAAGAACATTACGAATAAGCCTGCCGGGTGGCCAAGTACGCTCGACTCCGCATTAAAAAAGTCGCTTTGATTTGTTGTCGTTGTTGTAGACATATATAGTTATTAGTTGTATTTACAAATTTATTTAACCTCCTGCATGAGCTTGCGTACCAGCGGAGATATTGCAATAAGTACCACACCCGCAATAAGCGCGTATATCGCCAATTGGTAATAGCCATCGGTATAGGTTATAAGCTTTTGCTGAAGCGAATCGCCCTCGCTGCCGCTGGTTGATAAGCCAGCCCCTAATATACCTGCAACATACTGCCCGTAAGCACTTGCAAGGAACCACATACCCATCATAACGCCTTGTAACCTTTGCGGCGAAAGTTTTGTCATGATCGATAAGCCTATAGGCGAAAGGCAAAGCTCGCCAAAAGTAATTATAAAATAGGCAACTACAAAAACATCAAGGCTGGCAATGCCCGATGCTACTTCAAAAAAGCGTGTGGTATAAAATGTGTAAAAACCTCCTGCAAGGAATATAAACCCTAAACCGAATTTAATTACTGTGTTAGGCTCAATTTTCTTTTTCGCCATTGCAAGCCAAACAAGCCCAACAATAGGTGCAAAAATAATTACGAACACTGAGTTGGCTGCGTTGTTAACCCCGTTAGGGTCAAGCGTAATGGCACCCGCAACAACATTATCAAGGTTTTTTGCGGCGAAGATGCTCAAGGAGCCTCCACTCTGTTCAAAAAATGCCCAGAATATTATTGAGAACACAATGAATACAAGGGCGGCAATAAGTTTTTTACTTTCTTCCCAGGTATGTTTTGTCATTTCGTATCCCAAGTATACAAGTGTAAGCGGACCTATAGTATACATAAAATAATCAGTATACTCTGTTTTGGCAACCATAGCCATAATAACAGGTATTAAAGCTAATGTTAACGCATACACAGCATATTCATACCAGCTTTTGCCGGAATTTACTGTTACAGCAACTTTACCAGGTTGTTCCGGTTTTATGGTTCCAAAGCTATCGGTCTCGGTAACACTTTTAACGTTACCATCTTCACTTTTAAAAGGCGATAAACCAATAGGCCCTAATGTTTTTTGTGTGAAGATAAACGTGATAAGGCTTATTGTCATTACCACACCGGCAAGGCCAAAAGCTACATTCCACGTTAAGTGTGGCGGAATGATATTGCTAAATAACTGTCCTTTACCTATGGCAATACAGGCATAACCACCCAAAAGAGCACCTATGTTAATACCCGAATAGAACAATGAGAAACCGGCATCGCGGCGGGCATCGCCCCTTTTGTAAAGTGAGCCTACCATGGTAGAGATATTCGGTTTAAAGAAACCGGTACCAATAACCGTAAAGCTAATCCCTAAAAAGAAGTTGCTTTCAGGGAACGGGTCGAACGCTAAAATGGCGCTGCCTATTATCATTAAGAATCCACCCCAAAAAAGCGATTTCCTAAACCCCAGTATCTTATCGGCAAACAAACCACCTATAAACGTAAAAGCATATACAAAAGCCTGCGTAGCACCATACTGAAGATTGGCTTGACTTTCGCTCATGTGTCCGCCTGCTTCCAATATAAGGTGGGTTATCATAAAATAAGTAAGTACACCCCTCATGCCATAGAAGCAAAAACGCTCCCACATTTCAGAAAAGAATAGTCCCCACAGTTGTTTTGGATATTTACCTTCAAAATTCTGAATATCCTCTAAGGTTACCGCAGTAGTTTTA
This sequence comes from Flavobacterium zepuense, assembly GCF_007097145.1. Taxonomy (GTDB): domain Bacteria; phylum Bacteroidota; class Bacteroidia; order Flavobacteriales; family Flavobacteriaceae; genus Flavobacterium; species Flavobacterium zepuense. Next base: position 157,896 of record NZ_VJVZ01000002.1, read on the forward strand.
CTCATTATAGTTTCTCTTTAATAAAGTTGGTCATTTTTGTGTAAAGCTGCAGCCTTGTAGCGCCGCCGTATATACCGTGGTTCTTGTCGGGGTAAATAGCCCAGTCAAACTGTTTGTTGGCCTGTACAAGTGCTTCTACCATTCGCATGGTATTTTGTAAGTGTACGTTATCATCTGCACTTCCGTGGATAAGCAGGTATGAACCTTTTAGCTTAGATACATGGTTTATAGGCGAATTTTCATCATACCCCGATGCATTTTCCTGAGGCGTTTGCAGGTACCTTTCGGTATAAACCGAATCATAAAAACGCCAGTTGGTAACCGGTGCCACGGCAATAGCCATTTTAAATACATCAGCACCTTTTAAAATACAATTGCTGCTCATAAAACCACCATAGCTCCAGCCCCATATACCTACACGGGCAGGATCTACATATGCATATTTTACAATTACTTTTGCAGCATCTATCTGGTCTTCCACTTCATATTTGCCCAGTTCTTTGTATGTCACTTTTTTAAAGGCAGCACCTTTGTAACCCGTACCACGGCCATCTACACAGGCAACAATATAGCCTTCCTGCGCCAGCATATAATACCAGTAATCGTTAGTATCGTTCCAGTCGTTAGCAACCTGCTGAGAGCCCGGCCCGCTGTACTGGTACATTAATACCGGGTATTTTTTATTAGGGTCAAAGTTTTTAGGTTTGATAAACCATGCGTTTAGCTGGTGGCCTTTCTCGGTAGTAATAGTTGTAAATTCCTTTATAGGAATACTGTATCCCGCCAGTTTAGATTTAAGCTCTTCGTTATTTACAATTTCCTTTACCTGCTTGCCATCTTTAGCACTATTTAAAGTGAAAGTAGTAGGCTGCGTTGCGCTGGAGAAAGTATTGATGAAATAATCAAAATCAGGGCTAAAAATAGCACTGTTTGTTCCTGTTTGATTTGTAAGCCTTACTTTATTTTTACCATTAAGGTTAATGCGGTACACATCGCGGTTGATAGAGCCATTTTCTACCGACTGGTAAAAGATATTACCGGTCTTATCATCAAAGCCATAATAAGCCGTTACCTCCCAATTGCCTTTGGTAATCTGGTCTAACAACTTACCGGTTTTGCTGTAGTGATAAATATGATTGTAGCCGTCTTTCTCGCTGGTCCAGATAAAGCTGTTATCGTTAAGGAAAGTAAGGTTATCAGTAACATCAACATAGGCCTTATCCTGTTCGTTAAGCACAACAGTTGGCGCACCACTATTAGCATCCACAAAAATAAGGTCAAGATTGTTTTGATGGCGGTTTATAACCTGTGCACTTAGGATTTGGGCATCGTTAGTCCATTTTATTCTCGGAATATAAAAATCAGAATAATTGCCCAGCTTAATCTCTTTAGTAGTACCGGCCTTCACATCATATATATGTAACGATACCGTTGAATTTTTCTCGCCAGCCTTAGGATATTTAAAAGTCTGCGTATCGGGGTATAGATTGTCGCCATAAATTTCCATGGTAAATTCAGGCACGGCAGTTTCATCAAAGCGTATGTAGGCTATCTTATCTCCCGATTTATTCCAGTCGTATGCCCTTACAAAAGCAAACTCTTCTTCGTAAACCCAGTCGGTAATACCATTTATAACAGCATTCTTTTTCCCATCAGTTGTAATTTGCTTAGTAGCTTTAGAAGCAACATCATACACGTATAAGTTATTACCTTTACCATAGGCCACTTTTGTGCCGTCTGCACTAAACGTCGGCTCCTGCACTTTATCACCTGATAACTTTACAAGAGTTTTTAACGATATATCGTAAATATAAAAATCGGCTAAAAAAGAGTGCCTGAAAATTTGCTCACTACTTGTTGCTATCAGAATTTTCTTTTCATCAGGGCTAAAGGTGTAACTGTCAATACCGTCTGCCAGTTCTTTAAAACCTTTGGTATCTACAAGCGTGCCCACTTTATTAAGTGTAGCAAAATCATACAGGTCTATCTGATTGGTACGGGCACTACGGTTTGTGTTTAGCACCGTATACTGGTTGGTATTTTGCATAGCCTGGAGGTCATCCATGCCTTTTGTACGAAAAGCTCCACTCCAGATTTCCTGAAGCGTTATTTTCTGTTGCGCAAAAACTGGCGATAACGCCAATAAAAACAATAAAATCGAGTTTTTAAGGTATTTCATTTTTCAGTTCGTAAAAAACTCCCAATTTTAGTAAAATTTTATGAATTAACCGCTGTTTTTTTAGTTAAATGCATTTCGGTATTTTTTGCAGTAGTATAAATATTGGCAAATGCCGCATGTATAGCCTATCTTTGCGGCTCACTATTATTTTAAGGCACTGAAAATGAGCAAAGCAATAGCGGGGTTTAGCAAACTTAGCAAAGAACAAAAGATAGACTGGCTGGCAAACGAATATTTTGAAAGCCCCACCGAAGCCATCGCTTTATTAAGAAAATACTGGAATACTGATGATGGGGTGCAAAAACTGCACGACGAGTTTATAGAAAACACCATCTCTAATTTTTACCTTCCGCTGGGTATTGCACCAAATTTCACTATTAATGGCCGTGAATATACCATCCCGATGGCTATTGAGGAAAGTTCTGTAGTAGCAGCGGCATCTAAATCGGCTAAGTTTTGGGCTACGCGTGGTGGCTTTAAAGCCACGGTACTGAATACCGAAAAAATAGGCCAGGTTCACTTTATGTATACCGGAAGTGCTGAAAAACTGGCCGCTTTTTTTGAAGCTACCAAACAGGATTTTTTTACCGATACCGAAACCATTACCAAAAATATGCAAAAACGCGGCGGCGGTATATTAGATATCGAGCTTCGTGATAAAACAGCGCTTATACCTAATTATTACCAGCTTCATGCAACGTTTGAAACAGTAGACAGCATGGGCGCTAATTTTATAAACTCCTGTTTAGAGCAATTTTCTAAAACGCTGCGTGAAGAAGCGTTACTCTATACTTCTTTTACCGAAGAAGAAAAACACATTCAGGTGGTTATGAGTATTCTCTCTAACTACGTTCCTAATTGCGTGGTGCGTGCCGAGGTGTCCTGCCCGGTAGCCGACCTTAACGAGGACAGGAACATTAGCCCTGAAGAGTTTGCAACCAAATTCATAAACGCAGTTAAGATTGCTGAAGTTGAGCCCTACCGTGCCGTTACGCACAATAAAGGTATTATGAATGGCATCGATTCGGTGGTTGTGGCAACCGGTAACGACTTTAGGGCTGTAGAAGCAGGAGTACATGCTTATGCTGCCCGAAACGGACAATACAGCAGCTTATCGCACGCTAAAGTAGAAAACGGCATCTTTACCTTTTGGGTGGATGTTCCGTTAGCTTTAGGTACTGTAGGCGGACTGACAACGTTACACCCGCTGGTTAAATTCTCGTTAGAGATGTTAGGCAACCCATCAGCTCAGGAACTAATGCAGATAGTAGCCGTAGCCGGACTGGCGCAAAATTTTGCAGCATTACGATCACTTACCACCACAGGCATACAGCAGGGCCACATGAAAATGCACCTTATGAATATCCTTAACCAGCTTGAAGCATCTGATGAAGAAAAGCAACAGGCTGTTAAGCATTTTGAAAAACATACTGTGAGCCATTCGGCTGCTGCCGATTTTGTAAACCAATTGCGAACCATAGACCCTACCCGCATTGAAGAAGACTTTTTACAGTAACGGCAAACTGCTTATTACAGGTGAATATACCGTGCTTGATGGCGCGCAGGCTTTGGCATTGCCCACAAAATCTGGGCAATATTTAGAGGTTGACTCTACCAATAGCGGCATCATCAAATGGGTTAGCCATGATGCAGATAGCAGTATTTGGTTTAATGAAGAACTACCTGTTGAAGCAATACTTTCCAACCTGCCATATACAGATAAACCCGAAGTTATCACCCTTATAAACATACTCCACAAAGCACACGTGGCAAATCCTGATGTACTGCAAAACAATAATGGGTTTGATGTTAAAACAATCCTTACTTTCCCAAGGCATTGGGGATTGGGTACTTCTTCTACTCTGATTAATAACATTGCACAGTGGTTTGGCATTGATGCTTACACATTGCTTGCTGAGAGTTTTGGTGGCAGCGGGTATGATATTGCCTGTGCCCAAAACAATACTGCAATTACCTATCAGCTAAAAGATGGTTTGCCTGTAGTCAGCCCGGTTAGTTTCGATCCGGCATTCGCCGATAACATTTGGTTTATCTATTTAAACCAAAAACAAAACAGCCGCGAGGCTATTGCAGCGTACAGGGAACACCGTAAAGACATTGCTCAAATCATTACGCGTATAGACATCCTAACTAACGATATACTGCTTGCAGGAGACTTACAAACGTTTTCATCTGCTTTAGAAAAACATGAAGTGCTCATGAGTGGGGTACTGGGAATTGCGCCGGTACAGGAACGGCTATTCCCCGATTTTAAAGGCGTAGTAAAAAGCCTTGGTGCCTGGGGTGGCGATTTTGTAATGGCTGCATCCAAAGATAACCCAACCCAATATTTTTCAGACAAAGGCTATACCACTATCATTCCTTATCGTAAAATGATACTTTAAAAATCGCATATTGTTTATTGCCAATTGTATAATAAACGAACATAAAACAAAATGCCCTCGCTTAGTAGCGAGGGCATTTTTTATATCCTTGAAAAGATATTTGGCTTAGTTAAACTCAAACCTGTTATCTTCAATATCTGCATTGTCTTTAAGAGCAGTAGAAAGCCTTGTTTCTACACCGCCCCTACCCTGGCCGTTAAGCCTTGTAGTGATGGCACTAAAGTTAGTAAGTGCAGCAGCGTTTTCAACGCTCTTAGCCCTTACCATAAATACACCTGCTTCACCTTCTATAAGGCCAGAAGTTTTTCCGGCAGCAAGTCCAAATGCTTTACCTACAACTTTCATTTCAGGGCCAATACCGCTTATCATTGGGTTAGCCATGCTTAAGCCTGTAGCCAAAGCAACAGTAGAACCTGATTTTTGAGCAACAGCCTCTAAGGTAGATCCTGTCATTTTAGCTTTTATAAGTGCCGCTTTCTTTTGGTTACGTACTATTGGCAACACACTAACTTTAGCTTCTTCTATAGGAAGAAGGCCTTTTTCGTTAATATTTTTAAGCCTTGCAACTACGTGGCCTTGCGGAGTGTCAAATTTCTTAACATCGCCTACTTTAGTATCGTCAGAGAATGCCCAGCGAACAATTGGCCTTTGCGCACCAACACCCGGTATGTTCTCGTCGTTAGCTTTTAAGCCGTTAGCAGGAGTAACAGTGTAACCTAATCCTTTAGCAAGATCTGCAAGAGGTTTCTCTCTTGAATCCATTTCAAGCTTAGTAGCTTTTGTAAAGTTAGCATCGGTAGTAGCCTCAGTAGGCTGTATTTTTTGAGCAATAGTAGCAACCTGTACAGCATCTTCTTTATCAAGAATCCTCATTACATGGTAACCAAAATCAGTTTCAACAACGCCGGTTTTACCTTTAGGGCTTGCAACGGCAAAGTCTTTAAATTCTTTAGCCCATCCGCCATCAGGAGTTACATCATAAACACCACCGTTTTGTACAGCACCCGGATCATCAGAGTTTGTCCTTGCCAACTGGTCTATAGCAGCTGGGTTAGCATTAACCTGAGCAAGGTAACCATCGGCAATAGCCTTAGCTTCTTCTTTAGTCCTTGTAATACTTGCAGCAGCCCTCATAGCGCCTTTGTAAGCCACAAGTACGTGAGATACTTTAGTGCTTGCACCCGGCTTTCTGCCAGTTACCCTGTTAAGCATGTAGTAACCGTTTAACACATACGGACCGTAAACCTGGCCCGGAGCCAAAGCAAATATTTGCTCTGCATGCTCTAAAGGCAATTGTTTTTTAGTAACGTAAGTAGTATCATATTTCATTTCAGAATTTGCATTTACAAACTCTTCAACGTTTTTAGCAGCACCAAAACCGGGAACGGTATCGTTAGCTTTAGTCTCGTCGTTATATTCAACTTTAGCAACAAGAAGTCCATCAATGTTTTTCTTCATCTCAGCCTCATCAGCAGGAGAAGGTTTATTGTCAATGAATACAAATTCGATATCGCGTGATGCTTCGGCTTTATATTTCTTCTCGTTTTTCTTCATATAATCTACAAGTTCCTGGTCAGAAACCTTAACCTGGTCATCGTTTATGCTGTTGTAAGGAACAAAAACATAATCAAAGGTAGCTTTGTTATTTTCAAGCTTGTAAGTAGCCTGGCCCTCTACATTAGTAGTAAAGTAACCTGCCTTAAGCATGGCAGCATATAACTGCCTTTTAGCAGAAGCCTCTACACTTGGCCTTTCGCTTTCAATCGCCTGGTATTGCTGCGGGTTTGTAGTTTTCATATTCACAAGGAATTCATTGAATTTCGCTTTGTCAAATTTGCCAAGCGCATTCATGAACTGAGGGTTTTGCCCAACCATCTGGCCGTACATATCCAGCACGTGGTCTCTGCCTACCCTTATTCCGGCTTTATCAAATCGTTCCTGGAAAAGAACTTTTTGCACTTCGTATTCCCATACATTGTTTGCAGCCTGCGTAGGACTAATGCCCTGCTGACGCGTTTGCATGTTGTTTACGCTTTCAAGAAACTCTTTTACAGGGATATCTGTCCCGTTTACGCTTCCTACATTTTTAGTAACGCCAAATCCGCCGCTGTTTATAATATCACCTATTATAAAAGCTAATAAACAGAAACCGATAACACCTATCAGTAAAATTGAACGCTGCCTTATTTTAGATAAAACCGCCATGTGTATTTGTTGTTAAAATTTTAATTCAGTGGGCGAAAATACAATTATATGCTTAATAATAAAAATAGTGAGCTTATTTTTTAAAGAAGTTTTATTTTTTTATTTATTCCTTGACGCAATCATTTTTATAAGCTCTATTTTTTTGCCTGATGCCTGCTCTATAATCACAGTCAAACCGCCTATCTCCAAAGTTTCACCCGCTTGCGGAATCTCCTTTGCATGATGCACTATAAACCCACCAAGCGTGGCATAAGCATCCGTTTCAGGGATATTTAAGCCATATTCTTCGTTAATATAGGCAACATCAAGCCGTGCCGAGAATAAAAACGCGCCATCTTCAAGCCGTTCTTCGGCGAGTTCTTCTTCCTCATCATGCTCGTCTTCTATCTCACCAAAAAGCTCTTCTATAATATCTTCTACAGTAATTATACCTGCCGTACCTCCGTACTCATCCAATATTACCGCCATGCTTTTACGCCTGCGGGTAAGCAGGCTCAGCAGTTCTTTAATATAAATAGTTTCAGGCACATACTCTATACCTATCATTATTTGCCGAATGGTTTGCGGTTTTTTAAAAAGCTCAAACGAGTGTATGTAGCCAATAATATCATCCATAGTCTCACGGTACACCACGATCTTGCTGTAATCGGTATCTATAAAAAGCTGTTTAAGTTCACTTACAGGATCGTTTACCTCTACGGCCTCAATCTCGGTACGCGGAGTCATAATATCACGCGCTTTAAGCCCGGAAAACTCCAACGCATTCTGAAATATCTGTATTTCAGAATCTACCTCTTCATTATCGTTAGCACCGGTAAGCTGCTCTGTAATATACGTACCCAACTCGCCACGGCTAAAATTGCCACGGTCTTCGTGGGCTTTTGTACGCAGTATGTTTACAAGGATAAAATCGGATACCGCCATAATACATATTGCCACCCTGCTAAAAACCACATAAAAAACATAGGCCGGTATGGCAAGTGCCTTAATTAACGTATTAGCATACAACTGAAAAAACACTTTAGGCACAAACTCTGCCGTAAGTAATATAATACCTGTAGTAACAGCAATTTGTATAAGCAACTGGTAGCTTAGTGGCATATGGGTTTGCTGCATGCCAAACCATCGTAGTACTGCCCCACCCATGTAATACCCATAAATTACAAGCGCTATACTGTTACCAATGAGCATCGAGGTTATAAACCGCGTAGGATTTTCGGTAAGGCGGGTAAGAATTTTTGAAATGAGGGTAAGCTGCTTTTTTTCTACACCAAGGTACACCTTGTTAGACGAAACATAAGCAATTTCCATACCCGAGAAAAAAGCGGAAAACAATAGGCACCCTATGATTATAACCGCTTCCATAGGCGTTATTTATTTTTACTCTTGTTACTGTATTTGTTACCAAAATGACGCCTGAAGAAAAACATAAATATTGATACTGCACCTATACCAAAACTTACCACTGCCTCGCCATTATCATTTTCTGTAAGCGATATAATGCCGCTGTACACAAAAAAGGCCGCAACAAGAAGGTAAACGTAAGACACGTATTTAAGGTAAGTCATCATAATTATAAGAAGAAAAATGTGTTAGTCCACATTATTTATAGCACCCGTATTACGCTGGGTGTTCATTACTTTAAAATCTTTGCTAAAATCTATGCCCGGGCCTTCAAAATTGCCTTTAGCAGCATCTGTAAATGTAAATCTTTTTTCGGTATAAAACCACTCGTTTTTCTGGTCGTAGTACAGCTGCTCTGTCTTTAGCACACCACCTTCAGACGATGTGATCTTTACATGGCCCTGCAAATCTATGATATCACTGCCTTCATACCGTATGGCGTAATCAGACTCTACATAGCTGTTTTTTTTATTCTGATCGATAAGCGTTACATGAACGCCTTTAGGAAACTCGTTAAAACCGTATTCTAAATTAGAATAATCCAGCATTAGCGGACTAACCAGTATAGCCTTTACCCTGCCGGAATCAGTATACTTAAGGTTGATATTCTCTGACCTACCTACGGGGCTAAACGCCACACTGTTGATACGCTGCACGTCATGAAAATTACTTTCGCATGATGCCAGGGCAACAACCAGCGCCGAAAATATAATAAGGTAATATTTATGCAAAAGCCTCATTGTTAGTTAGGGATGGTAATAGTTTCGTTAACCCAGCAGCCAAAAGTAATAGTATCGCCTTTCTTTTTTCCGGCAGCCTTAATCTCAGCAGCAGTAGGCAGCTTTTTATTAAAATTCCTATCTATAAGTGCAGCAACTGTTGTTTTATAACGCGGTTCGGCCACCTCAGCTTTTTTAGCTGTCGCAATTGATAGCCATGCCAATGCTTTTTTGTCAAAGTTACTCAGGTTACAGTCTTTTGCCATTGATGCCGAAGCATACAACTCTGCCAAAAATAAGTATGGTTTACCCGATTTAGGATTGGCTTCAGCAGCCTTAAGTGCATATTTTTTTGCTTCTGCCTTATCGTCATTCCTAAAGGCTGTAGCTATAGTGCTGTAAGTTTCTGATTTCTTTATAGGATCCGGCTGTAAATCTACCGCCTGGTTAAAGTAATCAATAGCTCCTTTTTTGTCGCCTTTGCGCAGGGAAAGATTTCCCAAAAGGTATGCTGATTTATAAGTAGCCTTATTTTTATGAAGCGCTAAAGCCCCATCAAACAGCGTGGCCGATTTGTAACATTTATTCTCGTTAAGCGCCGTTACCATAGCCTCAAGCCATGCAATATTTGCTTTATTTTTCTCGTAGCCTGCACTATAATAGGCATCAAGTTTAGTACAGTCAAAATATTTAGCAGCCTGCAAAGCAATACTTTCACTAACAGAGTCGAGCGAATTTTGTTCACTCTTTGCCTGCTTCATAAATATTTTTTCATCAAAAGCTAACTCTTCTGTATCTTGCTTTTTAGTAAGCGCTGCAATTTTATCTAACAACCTGCTTTTAGCATAAGCAGCCTGTGCAGCAATATCGCTGTATTTTTGTATAAATTGTTCCTGGGTTACAGCACCCTTACCGCCATCATACTGTTTAAGGAAAAGGTTAAAATACAACTCTATGGCATTAAAATCTGTAAACCCTTCTTTTTTAGAAGTAAAGGCATTATCAAGAATTTTGTAGACTTCATCATCCTTTGCCATTTTTTTATTGAAAAGCAAAAGCGCCTTTTTTTCGTCGCCACCCGTACCCGGAAAATTTCTTTCCTGCTCAGTGTAGAGGTTAACCAACTCTTGGTTAAAAACTTTTTCATCTTCAGGTGTTTGTGCGCTTTCCGATTTATATATCAGCACAGCCTCACCATAAAAATAAAGCTTATCGCTGTATTTAGGGCATGATTTTCTTAAAGCAGGCAGTATGGCAAGCGCATCATCATAAGCCTGAGATGTTACTTTACTTTCAAGCGCCTTAAAACTATCTGCGCACTTAAAATCCTGCGCGGTAGCGGTTAAGGTTATAAATCCTGCACATAGCAATAAAAGGGCCTGTTTAGTTTTCATGCTGCAATTGTTTTTGTTATTCGTACTTTCTCTTAACAAACCATTTGTCGTTAATAGAGAGCCCTATAAACACGTTAAAATAGTTTTCCTGTATAAGGCCTGCATTTTTAGTACCCCTTTGGCCGTACTCAAACCCAATGTTAAGGTTAGAGCCACCAATAGTACCACCAAGCGGAAGCCCAAGGCCTAAGCTAACACCCTTATCATCAATAGATTCTCCACCTAACACAAGACCTGTTTTTTCAAACTTAAGCCCGGCACGATAGGTAATCCTGCTAATATAGCTATTGTAAGACATAAACTTAGGTATCCAGTATCCCCCCAGGGCATATTTGCTGGAGTTTTCAAAACGGGCGCTGGTAGTGGTACCATCAAAACGTCCTCCAAGCTCGTTAGCCTGCTGGTTAGTGTATTCTGCACCAAGAAACCATTTCCTTGCCTGCCCAAAACCGGTACCAATTGTAAATTTAGACGGCAATTTATAATCCCTGTTAGAAACAGTAAAATCTATCTGGTCAACAACGCTTTGATCGCCCGCCGCTGAAACTGATACCGTAGCTATATTACGCACAGATTCACTTTTAAGTGAAGCCTCTGTGCTGTAAGTTGCACTTACATAATACTCATATTTGCTTTTGATCCTTGTTTTATACATCAACCCAATGTTAGCCCCCACACCACTGTAGTCTGAAGCATTTTTTTCGCGGGTAGCATATTGCAGGCCAATATCGGGTATTGTAACAAGCGAAGTAGTTTCTATATCACCAAAGTAGTACTGAAAGTCTGCACCGAAGCTAATCTTAGGGGTTATCTGGTAAGAGAGCCCTCCGAAAACACGGTTTAACCCGCCGCTACCGTCAAACTGCCTTGTACGATTAAGGCTTGTATCTGTATTAGATGTTGTATTTTGTATCCTGTACCCCACAGAGGTGTATGGCATAAGGCCAAATGCACCCGCCAGCTTGCCAAAAGGCAGGGCAACCGCAATATAATCTAACGTAGTACGGCCTGCACGTGCGTTTTGAGTGTCAGTTTCAAATAAGGTGCTACCTGTAGAGCCCCCTACTGTAAAAGTGGTAAACTTAAGCGAGCTGTATGATGCAGGGTTTTGAAGGTTTATATGTATACTATCAGCTACTACACCTATGCCGGCCATAGACCTTGTTTCTACAGTGCCTTTAAATTTGGCATCGCCAATACCGTAAAATGAATAGGGAGAGGCATTATTTTCCTGTGCAAAAGCAACCGTTGACAAAAGAAGGCACAGGCCTGCAATAATTTTTTTAATCATTTCTGGTTCGTATATAAGTATAAAAGGTTCAAACTTTCCAGCAGGAAATTTGAATTGGCAAATATGGTGTTTTTTAATCGTTTAGCCAAAAAATCAGCATCTCCTCCTGTCAATATTACTGTTACATCCTGATACTGTTCACAATACTGATTCACAAAACCATTTAGTTCGTGCAAAAGGCCGTTTACAGCACCAGAGTGCATGCTCTCTTTTGTGGAGTTACCAATGTAATTTTGGGGCATTTGTGCATATAACAACGGAAGTTTTGCTGTAAAAGTATGCATGGCATTGTATCGAAGTTGTAATCCCGGCGATATAGCGCCACCTAAATACGTATCTGAGCCATCTACAAAATCGTAGGTTATACAAGTGCCGGCATCAATTACCAAACGGTGTTTATTGGGATATTGCAATGTTGCCCCGGCAGCAAGCACCATCCTGTCTATACCTAATGTGGCAGGTGTGGCATAATTGTTTTGAAACGGAAAGGTTAAGTTGTGGCTAACGTCTGTCAACTGGGTATGTTCTTTTAGCCATAATAACAGTTTATCATCCTCTTTCCCTACCGATGACATGATACTTTGTACAGCCTTAGGAAATTTTTCCGAAATTTTTTTGATGTCCTCAAGCCCTGCTTCTTTATCAAAAACAAACTTCTCTACAAGGGCAGCACCCTCAAACACAGCGGCTTTAATTTTTGTATTGCCAATATCTACAGCTAAGAGCATTTGTTGTTATTTAATGATGCAAAGATAACAATACATTTTTTTTAACCTTTGTTTTGTATAAGTTAAAAAAGGTTCTATATTTGCACCCGCAAAGAAGTTTAGCGAATGGCTTTATAAAATAAGCCCAACCGTAAAAAGAATAGCAATGGTACCTTAGCTCAGTTGGTAGAGCAATGGACTGAAAATCCATGTGTCCCTGGTTCGATTCCTGGAGGTACCACAAACAGAATCCCTTAATAATTTAAGGGATTTGTTTTTTAAACACCAAGATTGCCTTTTACGGTACCTTAGCTCAGTTGGTAGAGCAATGGACTGAAAATCCATGTGTCCCTGGTTCGATTCCTGGAGGTACCACAAAAAAATCCCTTAATAACGTAAGGGATTTTTTTATGCTCTGTTTTAAAGGTGTTTTTTAATTACCCCATTTCTTAACCAGCCATTTCCTTACCGGTTCATCATAGAGTTTTAAACTCGCATAGGCTATAACAATAGCACCTACAAACAACAGTAGTGCCTGCGGCAATGCCTGGCTAAACGAAAGCTTATTATCTATTACCCAGGCTGTATAAACATAAATAAGCGGGTAATGGGTTATGTAAATAGGATAGGATATATCGCCAAAAAATTTACATATTTTAAGCGAAGTTTTATTGTACACTGCTCCGGCTGCTCCTACGTAAATAATTATCGGGAAAATAAGGATAATGCTTAGCGAATCATACAAACCATTTATCCATAAATGATCGGCACCGCCTATTCGTGGCATGGTAAGGATTGCTACCAATAGCAGGCCACTCCATAAAAAGGCGTTTTTTATGTGCGATATCTTTACTACCCTGCAAAGTAGCAAGCCCGCAAAAAACGGAAACATCAGCCGTGTAAAGCCTATATACAATTGTTCAGGTGTTATACTCCAGCCGCCAACCACATCTCCCGTAGGCGATGTAACCGCAAGATGCAGCAGCGCAGCCCCCGATATACCAACCAGTATAGCCAAGGCCGTTTTACTAAACTTGCGTATAAATAAGGCGTAAAGAATATTGGCTATATATTCAAAAAATAACGACCAGCCCGGGCCGTTTAACGGGTGCATCTCCTGCCAGCCCCTTATATCCATAGAAGGCGGAACCGGGATTAGTGTAAAACCTATAACCATAATAAGCAGCAATTGCCACACCGGCATTGTACCTATCATAGGGAATAGCTTAGACTCGCCGTAATAATAACATATTGCCCCTATTATCATACCCATGATTACCATAGGCTGCAGGCGCACCAGCCGGCGCTTAAAGAAATTGCCAGTGGTAATGGTGCCCCAGCGATCATCGTAAGCATAGCCGATAACAAAGCCGGAAAGCATAAAGAAAAAATCTACCGTAAGGTAGCCGTGGTTAACCACAATATCTAAATGGCTGGTAGAATGGGCTTCGAAAATGTGGAATATTACCACCATGAGGGCGGCAACCCCGCGCAGCCCGTCGAGTATCAAATAATGGGGTTTTGTGGTTACTGTAGTTGTTGTACTCATGTAGATGTTTGGATTTTTTGGAAAAATGGATAACTCCAAAGATACTAAGTTGTGTAAACTATGCAAGTATTGTTTTTAAGAAGGCTTAGTATCTTAGGAGATCAGCAGGCAATTTTCCCGAAAATCTGTATTACAAATCAGCCGTTTTAACCATCTGTAAATTAGCCTATCGTTATTAAATAGTTCTGTTTTAGATAGTTTTATTAAATCATTTGATTTTTAAACATATAGTATTACCTTTGCACGCATTTTGCCACCATCATAATAGTGGTTTTACCCATTGAAAAGACAGAGTTTATGAATATGAAAAAAATTGTTGAGTACAGGAAACTGCTCGACGTTACCAAAGCCGCTACACTTAAAGAGTTAAAAACCATTTACAGGAACAGTATGAAGGACCATCATCCTGATACTATTGCTGATGATGCCGAAAGGCTTGCTGCCGAAGAAAGAAGTACTGCCATTATTGAGGCATACCACTTTTTAGTAAGCGTTGCTCCTGAAACTGCAGAGAAAAACAAAGCAGAATATACTAAAACCACTACCAGCGTTGCTATTGCCGATTTTTACTTTGACAACATGGTATTGTACATTAATTTTGTTGACGGTAGCAACTATGAATATTTTGGTGTCCCTAAAGCACTTTATATTAAAATGGTAAATGCCGAATCGCCTGCACGTTTTGCACGCCGTAACATTCATGGTGTATTTTTATACCGTAGTGCGGTTAAGCTTGTAGCTGCTGAATAAAGAAAATACATTTTACGGCTTTAGCCGAAAACATAAAAAACCCCATTAGCGTGCTAATGGGGTTTTGCTTTTATATGAGATTGGGTTATATCTCTGCCCCCATCTGCAACATCAGGCCGCCATCCATAAAATAAGTGGAGCCGGTTACATAATCAGAATCGGCAGAAGCCAGGAACAGGGCGAGTTTGGCGATATCTTCGGGGTAGCCCGCCCTTTTAAACGGAACTTTGGCCGACTTTTCCTTAAGTGCCTCCTCATCCTCTAAAATATCCTGGTTCATGGGCGTAACTATCATGCCGGGGCCAATGTTGTTTACATTGATCTGGATCTCGGCAAGCTCAAGCGCAAGGGTGCGTGTAAAATTCCGCAATGCCCCTTTAGCAGCATTATAGTCGGCACCATTTTTAGACATGATCTCTTCGTGCACCGATGTGATGTTTATAATTTTGCCCTTACCGCCCAGCCCTTTACGGTACTGCGCAAAACTGCGGCAGGTGTAAAATGGCCCGTACAGGTTTGCCTGTAAAGTAGCATTAAAATCTTCGGTAGTCATATCAACTACCGGTTTGCCCGCCCCTTTAACACCTGCATTGTTAACCAATATATCAACCGTACCAAAGGTTTCGATGGTTTTAGAGAACAGGTAGGTAATTTGCGGCTCCAGCGTAACATCAATTTTAAGCATGATGGCTTTTTGGCCTGCCTCTTCAATTGCTGCAACGGTTTTTTGGGCACCCTCCTCATCAGTATGATAGGTAACCACAACATTAGCACCTTCTTTGGCATATTCTATAGCAATGGCTGCCCCAATACCGGAATCTGACCCGGTAACGATGGCAACTTTTCCTTCTAACTTTTTCATTGTATGTATGTTTTACCCCTAAGTTAAAGTGTTTTAAATCAAAGGCAAAACCACTTAACATACATTAGCATACCGTTAGTGCAATTTTAGCTTAATGCTCATGCCCACCCCCGCCTTCACTCTTAACAAGGTGGCTTTGTATGTAATAAGCCCCTTTAAGCACTATTTGTGCATCAGCCTCTATTTTTTGCAGGAGTGTTACCTGAACATACCCCAGTTGCGTGGTACCCGTTTTAACCTCAACACGCTGAAAGTGGAACATCTTACCCTCATGCTCGTGCTCTTCATGTTCATGTTCGGCTTCTTCGTGCTCGTGTCCGTGCTCTTCTGCTTCTTCATGGCCTTCTTCCAACACAAAAATAAACTCGCGCCCCTCTGCCCTAACAACGGCATCAGTAGGCAAAGCCTTAACTTCTTTTATACCCACATCTATAAGGGCATTTACATACATACCCGGTATAAGTACCTGGTTGTTGTTACTAATGTCGGCGTGAACGGCAACCGATTTGGTTTCGTTCTCAAATGCCTTGCTTACCGTGAACACTTTACCCTTTATCTCTATATTGTCCTGGTTGGTTAGCGTAAAACGTATGTTCTGGCCAGGTTTTACTTTTTGAAGGTCTTTCTCATAAACCAATAAATCTACATGCAGTTTGGAGTTATCTATTACGCTGAACAACGGTTTGCCAACCTCGGCATTACTGCCTATCTTAACGTTAACCTGCGTTATGTAGCCCGCAATGGGCGCTATAATAGGCATGGTTGAACTCGCACCCGCTTTGCTAATGTTAAGCAGCGACAATTGCTTTTGCAGCGAATTGAATTTTGCCTTTTCGATCTCAAAGTCGGATTTGGTGCGCTGGTATACTTTTTTGGAGTTTACATTCTCATCACTCAGTGTTTTTTGGCGGTCGTATTCTAATGTAAGGTATTCCAGATTACTTTTAGAGGTAAGGTAGGCTTCCTGAAGCTTGGCAAATTCCGGACTCTCGATGGTTGCCAGCAATTGCCCTTTCTTTACAAATTGCCCTTCGATAACATTGATGGATTGCACGACCCCCTGTAAATGTACCGATACATCGGCCTGGTTTTGGGGCGGTAATTCAGTATAGCCATTAGCATTAACCACATCGCTAAGGTTTTTCATACTGAAACTACCCAGCGCAATGCCCGATGCCGTATATTGTGCCTCGTTAAGCTCCACCTCTTTAATGGGCATATGCCCGTGGGCCTCTTCAGTTTCAGGCTTATCTTGTGCCGCAACTACTTTTTTAGGATCACGTAGGGCAAAATAAAGGATTACCCCCAGTACAACTCCTATAGCCAGTATGATATATATATTAGATTTTTTCATTATTTTTTTATTGATCAACAAGATATTGCAGGTTAATAACTGTAGTGTTGTAATTATTTAATACCTGTATGTAATTGGTACGGATATCGAGCGCGGTTTCCAGCACCTGCACATATTCTACATACGATATATCGCCGTTCTGGTACGCTTTACCGGCATTTTTAGCAATGGTTTCGGCGTTAGGCAATGCGGTAGTTTTGTAATACGTAAGTACTTCTTCATACGTAATAAGCTGCTCCATTTCCTGCTGAAACCGGCTTTGCATTTGCAATTGTAAATATTCAGCATTAGTTTTTTGGATAATTACATTGGTCTTAGCTGCCTTTATTTTAGCCGATGCGCTCCCCACAAAAATAGGCAGCGATAACCCAACGCTAAACCCCTGGAAGCGCGGCGACCCGTCGTAATAGACGGTTTGCCCATTAACTTCCTGGTTGCCGGTAAATGATTGTATAAAATACCCTGCGGTAATATCAGGCCACAGTGCAGACGATGCCACTTTGCGGTTAGCCTCGGCCACTTTAACCTCCTGCGAAGCCAGTTGTATGTTGCTATTTTGCTTAACCAAAGTAGTATCGGCAAGAGTAAGCGAAGGCAAAGCCACAAAAGAGGTATCGCCCACAGTAAAGTCGGTATCAGCGTGCAGCAGCGTCCTGATTTTAGATTTCTCTACTCGTAACAGTGCTTCATTCTGCTTTATCTGCTGTTCCAGTTCCTGCTGTTTAGATACTGCCGTAATTTTTTCGAGGGAGTTGGATTCGCCTGTTTCAAATTTTAAGGTTGCTGAGCGCACAAAGCGCTCCATCAGGGCATTTTGTTTACGCAGCATTTTGTTGAGCTCGGCATAATACAAAATGGCATTCCACGATTGGCGAATGCTGTAGGTTATATCCTGCTTGGTACTTTGCAGGCGCAACTGGCTGCCTGCAACATTCTCCTTCAATAACTTCCTTGTTGCACCATACACAAACGGACTAAAGGTTTGCGACACGTTAAAGTTCTTGTCCTGCGCATGGGTGTTTATTTGCCCGAACGTGCCATTTACCTGTGTTTTGGCTATATCGTAGCCCGTACCCAACAATTGGGTTTGCATTTGGGTATCTAATTGTGAGGATTGTATGGATGGATTGTTTTTCATTCCATTTGAAATAGCGTCCTGTAAAGTTAGCTGTCCGGGTTTTTGCGCTCTCGCGGAAATGGAGAACAAAATCAATAAGCAATATACAATTGGCAATTGGCAAGCTGTGCGTTGCTTGAAATTGGCAATCGACACCAGACAATTAGCAAATAGGAATTGACAAACAGTATTTGCTTTAAAATTTGCAAGTTGTAAATTCTTTTGTTTATTAAAAGTTGCTAATTGCATATTGTCTATTGCTAATTGCCTGTTCCTTTTAACAATAAAAATATTGTTCTTCATTTTAATACTTTTCAGGATTATTAATCATGTGATGTAGCATTCTTCCTATTTCAGCATTTTGTGATAGCAAATAATCTTTAGTTGGTTCGTTTATATAACCACACGAAAATGCAAATCTATCCATACTAATGTCTCTGAATTTTCCATATCACAGTCGGATAGTTTTGAAACAAAATGTGCGGGATACTGTTTTTTTCTATAAGCTTCCGCCATATTAGCGCATACACTTCTTGAACTTCTCCTTATCTGATCAATTAAAGCATACCTTTCTTCTTTAGGAAAAGTTTTAGTTAACCCAAAAATTTCCATTGCCAATGAAAAGGCTTTTTTATATATCGTTGTTTCTTTAAAATTTATAACTCCCATTATTAGTGTCTAAAATTTTTATTGATTATTTTTTTTGGAATTGCTTATGGCAATTTTTCATGAGGTCACTCATTGCTTATTGTCCATTGCTTATTGCTTATTATTCTTAAAGCCACGCTCAAAGTAATAATAAAGGATAGGGAGAACAATCAAAGTTAACAAAGTAGCGGTTATCAGACCACCAATAACAACGGTTGCTAACGGTTTCTGAACCTCAGCACCCGCGGTGTTACTCAAAGCCATTGGCAAAAACCCTAATGAGGCGACTGATGCTGTTAAGATTACCGGTCGCAACCTTACCCTGGCACCTTCTTTAATGCGTTCGTAAATACTGTCCATGCCTTCTTTCTTTAACTGGTTAAAATATGCTATCAATACAATGCCGTTTAGTACGGCTACCCCAAACAATGCGATGAATCCTACACCTGCGGAGATGCTAAACGGCATCCCTCTTAACCATAATGCAAAGATGCCGCCTATGGCTGAAAGGGGTATGGCAGTAAATATCAATAATGACTGTTTTAGAGATCCAAAAGTGAAATATAAGAGAATAAATATGAGCAAGAGGGCAATTGGAACGGCAATTAAGAGGCGTTGATTTGCCTCAATTAAATTCTCGAATTGGCCTCCATAAGTAACGTAGTAGCCTTCTGGCAGGTTAAGGTTAGCATCCAGTTTTTCCTGGATACCCTCCACAACTCCCTGAATATCTTTACCTTTTACATTGAAGCCCACCACTATACGGCGTTTACCGTCTTCGCGGCTAATTTGCATGGGGCCATCTTCGTACTTAATGGTTGCCACCTGCTCTAAAGGTATTTGGTTACCAGAGGGTAACGTTACATACAGTGAGGTAAGGCTCGAAATATCGTTACGGCTGTCGGCATCAAGGCGTACCACGAGATCAAAGCGCTTTTCGCCCTCGTAAATCACTCCGGCTGAGGCACCTGCAAAGCCCATACGTATTACACGGTTAAGGTCGCCAATGTTTAATCCGTAAAGTGCAAGCTTATCTTTATTGTAGCGAACGGTAATTTGGGGCAGTCCGGCAACGCGTTCGGCTTTGGCATCGCTCACACCCTCCACGTTTTTAATGAGTTGCATAACCTCATCGCCTTTACTAACCAGCAGGTCGATGTCCTCACCAAAAATTTTAATCGCAACATCGCTCCGCACCCCCGTCATTAACTCATTGAAACGCATTTGTATAGGCTGCGAAAACTCGGTACTTGCCCCGGGAATATCTTCAAGTGCCTCTTCCATCTTCTCCATAAGCTCTTCTTTTGTAGAAGCTGATGTCCACCCACTTTTATCCTTTAAAAGAATGATCATATCGCCGGCCTCAATAGGCATTGGGTCGGTAGGAATTTCGGCGCTACCTATCTTGGTAACCACCATTTTAACTTCCGGAAATTTCTCCTTCAGGATTTTCTCAGCTTTGGTAGTAGCTTCAATTTCCTGCGAAAGCGAACTGCCCGACGCTATAATAAGGTGGGTGGCTATGTCGCCTTCATCTAACGTTGGTATAAATTCCCCGCCAAGGGAATTAAATATTAATAGCGACACTACAAACAACGCAACTGATGCACCTAGTACTATACCTTTAATTTCCAAAGCTTTGTTAAGCATTGGCCTGTATATTTTGTAAATACCATTAATAATTCGGTCGCTAATATTGGATTTGTGGCCTGCCTCTTTTTTAAGCACCAGCGAACTCATCATGGGCACATAGGTAAGCGATAGTAAAAACGCTCCCAATACGGCAAAAGACACTGTTTGCGCCATTGGCCCGAACATCTTACCCTCTATACCTACCAATGCCAGGATAGGCAGATAGACTATTAAGATGATAATCTCGCCAAAGGCAGCGCTGCTCCTTATTTTAGATGATGCCTCATACACCTCATCGTTCATTTCATCGGTGGTAAGTGCTCCGGCTCTTCGCACCTGTAACCTATGGATAATGGCCTCTACAATAATTACGGCACCATCTACAATAATACCAAAGTCTATAGCCCCCAAACTCATAAGGTTACCGCTTACGCCGAAGAGTTTCATCATGCTAATGGCAAACAGCAGCGCTAACGGAATTACCGATGCTACTACCAAACCGGCGCGCCAATTGCCCAGCAGCAACACCAATATAAAGATTACGATTAACGCTCCCTCTAAAAGGTTAGTTTCTACGGTGTTAATAGCATTTTCAACCAGTTTGCTACGATCCATAAACGGCTCTATAACCACACCTTTGGGCAGCGATTTTTTAATCTGCTCCATTTTTTCTTTAACGCGGGCTACTACCTGGCCGCTGTTCTCGCCCTTAAGCATCATAACCATGCCGCTAACTTCTTCGCCTTTACCATCTTTAGTAACTGCGCCGTAGCGTATACCACTGCCTATGTGCACTTTGGCAACATCTCGCACTAAAATGGGGATGCCATTCTGGTTTTTAATTACTATCTTATTAATGTCATCTATGCCGCTAACCATACCAATACCCCTTATAAAATAGGCATACGGTTTTTTGTCGATATAGGCGCCCCCTGTATTTTCGTTATTGGCCTCAAGGGCCGAAAATATCTCGGCAATGGTAACATTCATACTCTTAAGGCGGTCGGGCTGTACGGCAATTTCATATTGCTTTAAGTTACCACCAAGGGTGTTAACCTCAGCAACACCGGGTGTTCCTATTAATTGTGGTTTGATTATCCAGTCCTGAATGGTACGCAGCTCTGTCGCATTAAACTTACTTTCATAACCTTTTTTAGGAAATACCACATACTGGTATATTTCGCCAAGGCCGGTACTTATAGGAGCCATTTCGGGCGTACCCAAGCCTTTTGGCATAACCTCTTCGGCTTCTTTAATTCGCTCAGATATTTGAGCGCGTGCCCAGTAAATATCTACATTTTCTTTAAAAACCACGGTAACCACACTCAACCCAAAACGGCTGATGGATCGCAGCTCTATAACATTGGGTATGGGCTTAACCGATTGTTCTATAGGGTAGGTAATAAACTGCTCCACCTCTTGCGTGGCAAGCGTCGGCGAACTGGTTATTATTTGCACCTGGTTGTTGGTAATATCTGGCAGGGCATCTATGGGCAGGTTGTATGCCGAATAACTGCCCACGGCAATTAATGCCAGGGTAAACAGCCCTATAATAAATTTATTATGGATGCTGAAATGAATGATCTTATCTAACATGGATTTGTTGTATAATGATAAACTGTTTAGCCGGCCTGGCTAAACCAATTGTAAATACACCCCGCACTCAGGCAGGGATCTATCATTATACTATTTGGGGCGGCTGCCAGATGGAGCCGTAAAAAGAAGAAGCAACCGACTCGTAAAAATTAACCTGTTCTTTAACAGGCACATCAAAATTCAGGATATTGAATTCTGCTGCCGGTTGCAGCACTATGGCCGCAATACAACCGGAGCATACGCAAAACGGTGTGCAAAGGTCAGTATGGTCATGATGGCTTTCTTCTTTAGAAAAATGTGCAGTGGTATCATCTCCCATTTTAGCATGGGCATCACTGCAAGGCATAACCATAAGTACCAGTAAATAAACTGATAATAATGCGGTTATAATTTGCCTTGTTTTTTTCATTGGTGTAAAAATAGAAAAATTTATAATGTAACAAGCAGCTATTTATAAATTACTATTTAAACATATGCTCCAGGGCAATAATATTTTGACGGGAAGCTTCGGTATTTATAATACCACGGCGTGGCCTGTCTAAATCCATTATCAGGAAAACCGTAAGCACCGTCATTAATGCAAAGCCACTTACAATTACATGGTTTATTTTTTTACTGTTGCTGCTGTAACCTACTATTAAGCTGGCAGTAATTATCAGCAGAAATAAAAACCAGAAGATGGAATCGGGCACGGTGGCATTCCGCGCTGCCTCTACTGTGCTAACGCTGTCTATCATACTATTTAAAGCTGGAATCATTTGCTGCGACCGCAAGGTATTTTCTTTATCATGGGATTGATTTACTACCAAAGCCCATATTTTATCAGAATATTTCGCGCTATTATTTAGAGCTATAGTATTTTTATCTGCATCAGCACCGGAATTATAGTAAGCAATACGGGCATTTACATAGTCTTTAAAATCGGTACGCAATATGGTGCGAATATTATCCGGATACAGGTCGGCACGCAGTACAGCTGTACCAATATCGTTCGCTTCCTTCACTATAGACTGCTTACGGGCATCGTAACGCGAAGCGGACATGCCGAAGGTAAATGATAATAACAATGCCAGCAAACCCAACAGCGAACCCTCTACCGGACCTAAACCTTCGGATGCGCTTTCCGGATCCTTAGCTATCTGCCTTTTATGAATACCAAAACCAATGCGGTTAAATACCAGCATGAAAATAAAAAGGATGGCAACAATTACAAAAGTGGGCGTTTGGTAAAGTACAGATGTATTCATAGTCAGCTATTTATTGCACAACTAAGATAACCAGTTTTTTCTTAAGTTTATAAACGTCCCGCTTATATTGTAATGATGTACAGCTGTTTGTTTTTGTTTTCTTAAAAACTTTTGCCACCCCTTGTGGTTTTAGTAATTTTAAGGCTTCAAAACTGAACCATGAATTTACTCCACCTCGAAACAAGCCCTTATCTTTTGCAACATGCCGGCAACCCTATACACTGGAAAGCCTGGAACGAAGCTTCGCTTGCGCAGGCACGTACAGAGAACAAACTTATAATTGTAAGTGTGGGGTATTCGGCATGCCACTGGTGCCATGTTATGGAACACGAAAGTTTTGAGGATAATGAGGTGGCCCAAATAATGAACCAACACTTCGTTTCTATAAAGGTAGACCGCGAAGAGCGCCCTGATGTAGATGCCACGTACATGAAAGCCGTACAGCTTATGACAGGTCAGGGCGGCTGGCCCATGAATGTGGTGCTACTACCCAATGGACGACCGGTTTGGGGAGGCACTTATTTTAGGAAAAACAATTGGATAGAAGCCCTTAACCAATTACAGGAGTTATTTGCCAGTGCACCTGAAAAGATGATAGATTATGCCGAAAAGCTATTAGAAGGCATTCAGCATACCGGATTGGTGCAACCAACCACTCAAGGCGAAATTCCACATCCTGCCAATATTAAGCCTTTGGTAGAAAAATGGGCTAAGAGTTTCGACTGGGATTATGGTGGCTATGCCCGCGCCCCCAAGTTTATGCTGCCAAACAATTACCTTTTTTTGCAACGGTATGGTTTCCAAACAAAAACTCAGGAGCTGCTGGATTTTACCGACATTACACTTAAACGCATGGCCTGGGGTGGCTTGTTTGATACCGTAGGCGGCGGTTTTTCGCGCTATTCTGTAGATATGGAGTGGCATGTACCGCACTTTGAAAAAATGCTGTACGATAATGGCCAGCTTATGAGCCTTTACGCCGAAGCGTACAAGCGCGATAAAAACCCACTATATAAAGAGGTAATAGAGAAGATACACTTTTTTATTGAAACCGAACTTACCGATAATAACGGTGCTTTTTACAGCGCCTTGGATGCAGATAGCCTTAATACTGTAGGCCACCTTGAAGAAGGTGCTTTCTACGCTTGGGAAAAACAGGAACTTAAAGATTTACTTGGAGTTGACTTTGACTTATTTTCTGAAGTCTTCAACATAAACGAATTTGGATTTTGGGAAGATGGCAGGTTTGTGCTTATTCAGGGTCAGCCTTTAGAAGCTATAGCGCAGGAGGCCGGCATTTCTGCGGAAGCGCTACAGCAAAAGAAATGGGGTTGGGAAAAGAAATTATATGAAGTACGCGAACTTCGTGCAAAACCCCGCCTCGATGACAAGATCTTAACGTCCTGGAATGCCATTATGCTTAAGGGTTACGCTGATGCTTATAAAGCGCTGGGTGATGAAACGTACATAAATACTGCCCGCCGCAATGCCGCATTTATAATAAATATACTTTGGGATGCTAATGGCAACCTGTGGCGTACCTATAAAAACGGTACTGCAAAAATTAATGGTTTTTTAGAAGATTACGCACATACCGCTGATGCTTTTATCTCATTATACGAAGCTACGCTGGAAGAAAAGTGGCTTACCTATGCCAAGCAATTAACCGATTATTGCCTGGAACATTTTTATGATGAAGAGCGCCAGTTTTTTACTTTCGCCTCCGCAGATGGAGAGCAACTGGTATCACAGCACTATGAAACGGAGGATAACGTGATACCGGCATCTAATTCGGTTTTAGGAAATGTACTTTACAAATTGAGCCTTTTGTATGATAACAGCTATTATGAAAAAATAGCACTGCAAATGCTGTACCTCATAATACCGAATACCGATTATGCATCGGCATTTAGCAACTGGCTTAACCTTTGGCTACAGCTATCGGCAGATAACAAAGAACTTGCCGTATGCGGAGAAGGTGCCGCAGAAGCTATTAAACGAATCAACAGTAAATACCTTCCCCATGTAATTGTTGCGGGCAGTACTGCCGACTCTACACTTCCATTTTTGCAAAACCGCTTTGTAAAAGACAGGCTAATGTTTTATGTTTGCCAAAACAGGGCATGTAATGCCCCAACAACCGATATTAATACCGCTTTAAGCGATTTAAATTTACAACAATGCTATTTGAAGAAACAAAAGTAAAAGTAGAAGAAACACAGGTAGAGCAATACATACACCAGTTTACGCAGGCCATTATTGGCTATATACCTAATGTGCTTAAGGCAATACTTATTTTAATCATTGGCCTTATAGTTATAAAGATATTACGAAGGATCATTACCGGCTTAATGACCAAACACGCCGACCACGACCCTACCCTTCTTAAATTTGTGCTGGATGTTGCTACCTGGATATTGCGTGCCTTTATTTTTGTTGCCGTTATTGGGGCATTAGGTGTAGAAACCACAACTTTTGCAGCAGCTATAGGTGCAGCGGGTATTGCCATTGGCTTATCATTGCAGGGGTCGCTTAGTAACTTTGCAGGCGGACTCCTTATCATTCTTTTCAAGCCATTTAGGGTGGGCGATTATATAGAGGCACAAGGCCAGGGCGGCACGGTAAACAGCATACAAATTTTCAGCACCAAGCTAATAACATCTAACAATCAAGTTGTTTATCTGCCTAATGGTACCTTATCTAACAATACCATTAAGAACTTTAGTCAGGAAGAACTACGCCGTGCAGAAATTTTGATAAGTGTGGGCTATGGCAGCGACCTTAAGCAGGTAAAAGATGTAATACTTAAGACAATAGCAATAGACTCAAAGATATTAACCGAACCCGCTCCCGGCATAGAAATTAAAGGACTTGCAGAAAATTCGGTTGATCTGGTGGTTTTTATTTGGGCTGAAAGGCCAAAGTATGGCGCCATGGTATCCGACTTTTATGAGAACATAAAATCAGCGTTTGAGCAGGCAGGCATTGAAATTCCTTTCCCACAACGTGATATTAATGTAAAGAATCCTGAAAAAAAGTAATTAGTTCGCACAATAACAACAACGCACCACCGTTTTAATGGCATGTTTTTTGTTAAAATTACTTATTAGATGCCCAATGGCTTTATACACAAAATTATATAAAGTATATTTGGCAAAATTTTAAAACTATTTACCGAATTATTACCCCAAAACAATGAAAAATTTAAGTTTTATCCT
This sequence comes from Flavobacterium zepuense, assembly GCF_007097145.1. GTDB lineage: Bacteria > Bacteroidota > Bacteroidia > Flavobacteriales > Flavobacteriaceae > Flavobacterium > Flavobacterium zepuense. The sequence goes on from NZ_VJVZ01000002.1 coordinate 184,173, forward strand.
TACCGCATTTGCTTCATTATCAACACTGGTAGCAAGTGCACAGTACAGTTCTCGTGTTGCAGATTCTGATGGTAGGTCTGTAACTGCAAGAAAAGAAAAGAGCCAGCCGGCAACGGGTTCTATGTTTATAAATGACAAGTTTTTGCCTGCAAAAATATCTGGTGCGCAGTCTACCGTGTTACTACGTTACAATGCCTATGCCGATAACTTTGAGATGAGCAATCCTCAGGCTAACGAAACTAAAACCCTGCCTAAAGACCCAAGCGCAAACATTACGTTTGTGAGTGATGATAAGGAATACGTTCTTACTGATTATATTGGCGAAGATGGGAATTCAAACAACGGCTATCTGGTTGTTGTTAGCGAAGACACTAAAGTTAAGATTTACAAAAAAGAACGAGTTACCATGACGCAGGAATTCTTCCCTTCTAACAGCTACCAGGTTTACAAGCCGGCTAACTACAAAAAGGGAGATGATGAGTTTTATGTAAAGCTTGGAGATAAAGAGCCTGCGTTCTTTTCTGGAAAAAAAGAATTTGCTAAACTTGTAGGTGGTAAAAACAAAGAAGTTTTAGACTTTATAAAGAAAAACAATATTGATGTAGAGAAAGAGGCCGATCTTGTTAAGCTTTCTGCTTATGTAGAAACAATTATCTAATCGGGGAGATTATTTTCCTGCAATAAAATCTTTTAAATAATAAGGTTCAAAATAAGCGACATCTACAGTGTCGCTTTTTTTGTACTTATCAAATGCCACTTGTGCCATTTGCGCAGCCGATGGGTATACAACGTCCTCGTGGTAAATAAATTTACCCGCAGGCAGTACTTCGTTAAACTTAGCAGCACCATCGCCCACTAAATGTATAGGCCCGGCTATATCATCAAAAAAACCTTCGGTAATAACCTCAGCCTTAGTTTCCCTTATCTTATTATATTCTGCATTAAAAACAGCAGTATATGCTTCCATACGGCGGGCATCTATCATAGGGATTATTACACCTTCTGTAATACTTATTTTTAGCGCAAGCAACTGTAGGGTATCTATAGCCATTAATGGTATGTTAAGCGCGTAGCACAGACCTTTTGCTGCCGAAACGCCTATGCGAAGCCCGGTATAAGAACCCGGACCCATGCTTACAGCTATGGCATCAAGATCGGCAAAAGCAATGGTATCCCTTAAAACATCTTCAATAAAAACGTGCAGTTTTTCGGCATGGGCATAACCTTCACCCGCAAACTCTTTAAGAGCTAAAAGCTGCCCGTCTTTAGATAATGCTACCGAACAGTTTTTGGTAGCGGTCTCAATATTTAAAATATAGGCCATTACTTAGTGGTATTGGGCTTGGTTTGTATCTTATCGTTAGGATTAAGCTCTTTACTTACCAAGGTATAAGGGCCAATAATTACCTCGTCGCCCTTTTTAAGTCCACTTGTAATTTCAATATTAGTATCATCTTGTATACCGGTAGTTATAGGCCTTAGCACTGCTTTATCGCCTACTTTTACAAATACACATTCAAACTTTTTATTGGTAATGCCGGTTTTCTTTTCCTGCTCTTTTTCTTTTAGCTGAGCCACAACATCCTGATTTGCAGCAGTAGTATCGTTCTTAACCACAACCGCGCTAATAGGCACGGCAACAATATTTTCTTTACGCTCAGTAATAATGTCAACCGTAGCCGTCATACCCGGCCTGAATGGAGAATAATTTTCAGGTTTACCTTTAAGCATATCTTCGTATGATTCTTTAAGAATGCGCACTTTTACTTTAAAGTTAGTAACCTGGTCGGCAGTTAATTCACTGCTGGCCGAATTAGATATGCTGGTAACTGTACCTTTAAATTTTCTCTTCAGGTAAGCATCCACTTCAATCTCAGCGTCATCACCTATTTCTACTTTTACAATATCGTTTTCATTAACATCAACTTCTACTTCCATATTGTTAAGGTTTGCTACACGTAAAATCTCGGTACCAATGTTTTGCTGGGTGCCTAAAACGCGCTCTCCAAGTTCTGTATCAAGCTTAGAAATAGTACCGTCTACAGGAGAATAAATAGTGGTACGGTTAAGGTTATCCTGAGCCTCTGTAACCGATGCACCCGCACTTTGCACACCAAAATAAGCCGATTGCTTAGAGGCCTGAGCCACCTCATAAGCCGACACGATCTTATCCCATTCTGATTTTGAGATTACACCTTTTTCTAAAAGTTTTTTATTACGTTCATAGTTAGCCTTCGCCTCTTTAAGCTGTGCATCGGCCTGGCTCAAACCTGCTTTTGCTGTAGATAACGATGCCGCAGTCCTGCTTACGCCACTCTCATAAAGATCTGGATTTACCCGAACCAGTAGCTGCCCTTTTTTAATAGCCTGCCCCTCTTTTATAGGAAGTTCGATTATTTCACCCGAAACTTCCGATGATATTTTAACCTCTATTTCCGGTTGTACTTTTCCTGTAGCCGAAACAGTTTCGGTTAGCGTAATTTCTTTTATAAGGGCAGTTTCTACCTCTTTACCTTTATCGGTGTTACCAATGCTGCCGGTTTGTTTAAGCACAACAAGTAGTACAACAATAAGTGCAACGGCCCCTAACAGATAGTAAATAGTTTTTTTAGACATGGTTATGGTTTATTATAAATTGGCATCCCAAAGTAAAATTCAAGTATTTTTATGCGGAAGATAAAATCGTATTTTGTACGTAACACTTCCGACTGTGCGTTTACAAACAGCGTTTGTGCCTGGTTAAAATCAAAAACATTTATAAGTCCCGCTTCGTAGCGTTCACGGGCATAATTAAAAGAACCTTCCCTCGCAGCAAGGGTTACCTTTGCAGCCTCATAGGTTTGCAGCGCACCCTGGGCATCGGTAAAAGCCGTATATACATTTGTTTCCAACTTAAGCTCTTCCTGCTGCAATGTAATTTTAGAACGATCTAATGCAATTTTAGCACGCTCTACCCCATTGCGGGCAGTAAAGCCGTTAAGTATTGGCACATTTAAAGACAACCCAAAGGAGTGGCCTTTATTATCGCTAAACTGTTCAAAAATAGGATCACGCCTGCCTAACACAGGCTGAAAGTTATTTTGCAGCACCGTTTGGTTGGTACCTTCTATATACCCAATAACCGTAGTGGGCGAAGTTAGGTTAGGCCCAACACCAATAACCTGGTCGGCATAGGCAGCACGGGTTGTAAAGCTGTAAAAGCCCTGTAATCTGGGTTGGTAAACACCCCTGGCAATTTTTACATCTTTCTCGGCAACCTCTACATTTGCTTTGGCTATCTTAAGTTCAGTCCTTTGCTCTTTTGCTTTGTTATAAATCGTAGCAGCCTGTTCCAGTAAAATCCCGGTTTCATCTACAGGATAATCGCTATCATCAGTATCAAAATCCTGAAAATTTTCCAATTGCATCAATTGGGCAATACTAAGTTTAGAAAGTAAAAGTGTATTTTGCGCCGCTATGGCTTTTTGGTTATCGGTTGCTACGGTAGCCTTGATATCCAGCAAATCGCCTTCAGGTACCACACCTGCATCCACAAGTTGCTGGGTACGGTCTAACTGTTGAGTATCATATGCCAACTGTTGCTGCTGTACCTTTAAATTTTCTTTATTAAATAATATTTGAAGATATGAGTTCGCAACATTAAGCGCTATATCTTCCTGCATTTTTGTTAATTGGTATTGAGCTGATATCGAAGCCAAACGCTCGCGCTTTAAACGGTTTATGTTTTGCAGGCCGTTGTAAATATCAACACCCATGTTTAACCCTAAGGAGGTAAACTGCGTAGTTTGGTTTTCTAATAAACCGGTTGTAATATTCTGGTTAAGACCTATATTCCACGAGTGGGAACCCTGCCCATTAAGTGTAGGCAAAAATGCTCCCTTTGCATCGCTGGTATTTACCTTAGCCGATCGTACATCAAGCGCAGAAAGCTTAATGGATATATTATTTTTTATAGCATAATCTATACACTCCTCTAACGACCACTTTTTTTGCTGTGCCGCTGCCTCAATGCTGTAAAAAGCTAAAAAAATAAAAAACGCTTTAAATAATTTGTGTTTCATAAGCTTTGGTTACCCAACATGAGGCAAATTTATTAAATATTTATTAGCCCCGCATATCGTTACGATATGATTAGACTAACGCCTGATGTTTTTGTTACAAATAAACGTTAATTTTGCGCTATTATTTTCAAACAGTATTTATGAAACCCTTACTGCCCTCATTATTAGCGCTAACGCTATTGCTTTCAAGCTGCTCCACAACCAAGCGTATTGAAGCCCTTAAACCAGAACCCGGTAACACTACCGATGTGGTTTATCAAACATCTACATCGTTTATTAACCTGCCGGTTACTATTGCCGTTGCAGATATCGAAACCCAGCTCAACAAGTTGCTTACAGGCTTAATTTATGAAGATAAAGCCATAGATGACGATAATATTGCCATGAAGGTTTGGAAAACAGCTCCCATAAAATTTACCGAAGTTAATGGCAAGCTGCAATCGGTCGTTCCTATAAAAATTAATGCAAAGGTGCGGTATGGTACATCTGCACTGGGCGTAGATTTGCATGATACCCGTGAGTTTGACCTTGATGCCGTAATTACATTTAATAGTAAAGTGGGCTTATCCAACTGGAAAATGACTACCGATACCAATATCCAGTCGTTAGAATGGAAAGAGAGCCCAACCGTGACTATTGCCGGACAAAAAGTAGCCATTACCTACCTAATTAACCCTGCCATAAAAATTTTCAGGTCGAGGATAGAAAACACACTTGATAAAGCCATAAGCGAGTCGGTTGACTTTAAGCCACAGGTGCTTGCCGCCTTAGAAAAAGTAAGCACTCCGTTTTTAACGAGTGAGCAATATGAAACTTGGTTTAAGGTTGTGCCCGTAGAATTATATGTTACCGATGCCGTGCTCTCTAAAAAACAGATCACTATGGCAATGGGGCTTAAATGCACCATGGAAACCACTGTGGGCCAGCAACCGAAATCTAACTTTAAGAAGGAAAACGTAGTGCTTAAAGCCGTAAACAAAATGCCGGAAAAAGTTAGCGCAGTGGTTGCAGCGGTATCTACATATGAAAGCGCATCACGCATTGTGACTAAAAACTTTCAGGGACAGGAATTTGGAGATGGTAAACGAAAAGTTACAGTACAAAAAGTAGACATGTGGAGCAAAGACAATAAAATGATCATTGCGCTTGATATGACCGGCAGTATCAACGGCACGATCTATCTATTAGGTTATCCTAACTATAATGCGGTTACTAAAGAGATTTACTTTGACCAGATGGATTATGTGCTTAACACCAAAAGCGTGTTGCTAAAAACAGCCAACTGGCTTGCAAGCGGGATCATCCTTAAAAAGATACAGGAAAGCTGTCGTTACTCTATAAAAGAAAACCTTGAAGACGGCAAGAAAAACATGCAGCCGTACCTAAATAACTATTCGCCTACGCCGGGAATTTTTATTAACGGTAAACTTGATGATTTTGTGTTTGATAAGATTGAGCTAACTGATAATGCCATTATAGCCTTTATAAAAGGATCGGGCAATATAGATCTAAAAGTAGATGGAATGAAGTAGGCCTATTGGGCCTGCTTCTGTTTTTTTTGTTTCCTTAACCTGTAAATGGCGTAGCCCAGCAATGCCGCTAACAGGTAAGGAAATATCATTAAGTATATAATACCATTGTTAACCGACTCCGGTTTTATACCACTGTCACTACTCTCTAACGCCGCACGGCACATGGCGCATTGTGCATTGGCTGAAGCCGAAAAGGCAAACAATACAATTACAGCTATTATTTTTTGAAAAGCTTTCATATTAATGATGGTAATAAGGAGAGATCATTAAATATACAATAACACCTGTAACAGCAACGTACATCCACATTGGGTATGTAATACGCGATATTTTTTTGTGCCTTTCAAAATTACCTGCAAGCCCTCTTACATATGTTATAAGCACAAAGGGTATTATTATTACCGATAGCGCAATGTGTGTAAGCAGTATAAAATAATACACGTAGCGAATAGAACCAATGCTTAACTTCTCAGCTTCGTCTAAAATGCTGTTGTGGTTAGTATCTCCAAAAACCGTGCTATCGGCTGTCATGTGGTAGGCCACATACATTACCAAAAAGCTTATCGAAAAACCTATCGCTATCTTTACAAGGCGCTCGTGTAACACACGATTACCTTTTTTAATAGCCATTACCGCTACAAACAATGTAATTGCTGTAAGGCCGTTTATTGTAGCATATATGGGCGGCAGAAAAGAAAGTGGCTGAACATCAAATCCCAACTTTCTTAAATTAACACCAAACAGTGCTGCCACTGCAACAGGTATAATTATAGAAACCGCAGTTATCCACTTATTGTATTTAGTTTCTGCATTATTGATTGTATTCTCCATTATTCTGCTAATAATTTTTTAATGTCTTCTTTAATTGCCAGCACACCCGCATCATCTAAACCATCATAATAGGTAATAGGGTTACCATAATTATCTTTACGGCTGCGAATGTTACCATCTTTATCTACAAGCGCAAACAGGCCAGAATGCTCAAAGCCCCCTGCAACATTTTTATTCTCTCCGGCATAAAGGTTAAAGCCCTTCATGGCAAGGTTATGAATATAATCCCTGTTACCTGTTAAAAAGTGCCAGTTGTAATGCTTAGCGCCAAGTTTTTCGGCATGTTCTTTCAAAACCTGCGGGGTATCATATTCCGGGTTAATACTTACAGATGCAATACCAAACTCCGGGTTGCCATAATATTCTTCCTGGAGTTTAAGCATGTTTTGGTTCATTATAGGGCATATAGATGGGCAGGTACTAAAAAAGAACTCTACCACATAAACTTTGCCAAGGTAATCTTTACCAGATATTTTTTTATTGTTTTGGTCGGTCAGTTCAAATTCGGGTACCGTGCCAATCTCTGTAAGATCCGACTTTTTAAAACGGTCAACGATTTTAGGAACGGCCCAGATACCAAATATCAAAACAATAAATGATATCCCTATATACGATTTGTTTTTCATTACTATATTTCCCTTTTAACGCCTTTAGGTAAGTTTTTCCTAAGGGCAAGGCGGTATTCCCTCAAAACTATCTTTACATCATCGGTAAGTTCATTACTAAGCTCTGAAGCCGAAAATGCATTGTAGCTGTTTTTAAACTTATCATCATTACCCTTTTTATCTTTGCCATTGCGCCCTCTAAGATTACCATCTTTATCAATAATAAAAATATTAGAGTTGCCTAAAGTTGCATCAAGCGGCTCATCAGCCTTTAAAGAGGCATAAAAGCTTTTAATCTCATCGGGGATGGCGTACACAAATTTCCAGTTACTAATATCGGCCATGGTCTTAAGCTTTAATGCTACATCCTTAACCTGCTGCTGTGTACCATCGGGCACCAGCATTACTATCTGAAAATCGTTAAAGTCTTTATATTTGGCATTTACTTTCTGGTTGATATTAAAGATGCTTTCTTCGCGTGCTTTAATATCAGTGCCTAAAAAACCAATAATAGTTATTTTGCCTTTTAAAGCGGTGGTAGTGCTATCGCCGGGAATGGCATGGGGTAATTCTGATATATTCTTATTAATTACCGGCAAAAAGAGTGAGTTGTGCTTAACCAGCGAAAAATAAATATAGAGCATTAACGGTAGTGCCAACAGGCAAAGAAGAACTATTTTTTTTTTCATACTGCGTGGTGAAAATTTACCGGTGCAAAATTAAAAAAGGCGGTTGAAATAACCGCCTTTTTTATGATTTATGTTTTTAGAAAATCCATTTGTATTGGGATTCATGAAACACATCAAAAATATAATTACCTTCTATAAGTAAGATGAACACTAAATAGATAATTAAGAACACAAGTGGAGCAACTATAGACCATCTCAGGCTACTTTTTTCGCCTTCAAGGTGCATAAACGCCCACATTATATAATATGCTTTTACTACCGTAAGAATTATAAATAACCAGTTAAGCAGGTTAAGGCGGAAAAGACTGTTCATAAACAGTACCTCCGGCTTAGCTATACCAAAGATAACCTCTACAATAGTTATAGCCGATAGTATTCCAAAAACTGTCCAGATCCTTTTTAGATTTGATTCGTGCTGACCGTGAGTATCGTGTGCCATGTCTCTTAAAATTTTATTTGATTAAACCAGGTAGAAGAATGTAAATACAAATACCCAAACTAAGTCTACAAAGTGCCAGTAAAGACCAACTTTCTCAACCATTTCGTAGCTTTTTCTTTTCTCGTATGTTCCGTAAATAACGTTAAGGAAAATAATGATATTGATCATAACTCCTGAGAATACGTGGAAACCATGGAAACCTGTAATAAAGAAGAAGAAATCAGCAAAAAGCTTGTGGCCGTATTCGTTATGCTCAAGATTTGCACCTTTTACATATAACGTACCACCCTTAATAGCCTCTAACGATGCATCTCTTGTAAGTACAACTTTCTTTTTAGTTTTAGGATCTATAGTCTCTGTCCTGATAACAACATTTGGATGTGCTTTTAAACCTTCTGCAACCTCTTCAACTGTAAATTCAGGAAGTGCAGGAGCATCTTCAAACCAAATACCGTTAGCCCTTGTCTTATCAACTCTGGACGTTGGCAGGTGTGCAGCAAAATCGGCTACAGCAACTCTTTTAAATTCGCCTTCGGCATTCTTTTCAACAAATTGCAGTATGCTGCCACCTTTTGTTTCTACAGCTCCAAACTCTCCACCAATAAAGTTTTTCCACTCCCAGGCCTGAGACCCAAGGAATATAAAACCACCTATAATGGTAAGCACCATATAAACGGCCACTTTGGTTTTTTTAAGATGGTGGCCTGCATCAACTGCAAGTACCATTGTAACTGAAGAGAAGATAAGGATAAATGTCATCAAAGCCACATAGTACATTGGGGCCTCTACACCATGCATAAATGGAAAGTGGGTAAACACCTCATCTGCAATAGGCCATGTACCTATGAATTTAAACCTTGAGAAACCATAAGCGGCAAGAAATCCTGAGAAAGTAAGAGCATCTGATACGATGAAGAACCACATCATCATTTTACCATAGCTCGCTCCCATAGGCTCATTTCCACCGTCCCATGTTTTTCCTGTAGTAGCTGTTGAAGTAACTGTCGCTGCCATATAACGTTATTAGGTTAAAAAGTTTTCAAATTTACATTTTTTTCTATTAATAGAAATAGAAAAATAAAAACAAATATACCCACAAAAGATCGAGAAAGTGCCAAAACATTGCACCCAACTCTATTCCAAGGGTTTGAGAAGGATTGTATTTTTGTTTAAAATGATTATAAATTACCACAAAAAGCACAATAAGCCCTGCAAAAAGGTGGGCAAGGTGCGCAAGTGTTACAATATAAAGAAAAGATGTGGTAATTGTGCTCTCCGGGCCGGTAAAAAAATACCCCGTTTCTATAACTTTAGAAAAGCCGTTAAACTGCGCACCAACAAAGCCCAAACCCAATGCCAGGGTAACTAACAGCCATGTTGTGGCAAGCTGGTTATTATTATCCTGCACTGCTTTTTTCGCCAAGTGAAAGGTAACACTACTGGCAACAATTAAAACAGTACTTATTATAAATGCCTGCGGCAAAACAAAATCGTTAATCCAGTCCGGTCTTGATGTACTTACAACATAAGCACTGGTTAATCCCGCAAACATCATAAACATACTGGCCATGGCAAACCAAAGCAGCATTTTTTTTGATTTTGCGCTTCTTTCTTTATATTCAGCTTCAGACATGGTCATTTCAACCTGTTGTAACTTTATCATTATCCTAAAAATTTATCAAGTACATAAATTACCTGCAATAGCGATATATACGACACGCTTACAAGCATTAATTTTTTTGCCGATGGGGCATCCATATTCTTATACAACTTCACCGCATACACCAGCATCCAGATACCTAAAGCTAAGACTACCGCAGCAAAGCCCATACTCAGCTTGAGGTTACCGGTAAAGCCTGTAGCAGGCAGATATGAAGCTATAATAAGCCACACAGTATATAATATTATTTGCAAGGCAGTCTTTTTATCGCGCTTGCCTGTAGGCAGCATATAAAAGCCTCCTTTTTTATAATCGTCAAATAAGAACCAGCCAATAGCCCAAAAATGCGGAAACTGCCAAAAGAACTGTATAAGGAAAAGTGTGCCGGCCTCTATATCAAAATCATTAGTAGCAGCAACCCAACCCAGCATAAAAGGTATAGCTCCCGGAAAAGCCCCCACAAATACTGCAAGTGGCGTAATAGTTTTTAACGGCGTATAAACACTGGTGTATAAAAATATAGAAATAGCACCAAACATTGCCGTTTTAGGGTTAATGCTATACAATATACCTATACCTGCTATGGTTAATAGCGACCCCAGTATAAAAGCATTCCTAACCGATACTTTACCTGTAGGCACCGGACGGTTTTTGGTACGGTCCATTAGTGCATCCAGGTCTTTTTCTATGATCTGGTTAAATACATTTGAGGCACCCACCATACAGTAGCCGCCAATAGTTAGCATAATAAGAGTAGCCCAGTGAAACGGATTATCATCAGATACACCCAGCAGATAACCTGCTACAGAAGAAAAAACAACGCTGATTGCAAGCCTGGCTTTGGTTATGGCTACAAAATCTGCAAATAGCGAGCGGAGGGAAACCTCGTTGTCGGAAACGTTCAAAATAATTTTCATTGGTTTTCAAAAACTGGCGCAAAGATAGGTCAAAAAGCTTAGTCTCAAAACGATTTGTCTTTATAAAAAAAGTTTGGCAAAAGTTAAAACATATTTTTTTGATGGCACGACGCAACCTTTTTAAATATTGAGCGTCTATAGTATATAATCTTTCCTGTAAAGGTTGTTTTATAAAATTTGTTGTTACGAAAAAGAAAAAGAATCCTTCGACAATTGCTATGAAAAAGGATGAAGCCGCCTAAAAAATTTTTTAGGCGGTTTTTTTATGTCTAAAAGTGAAAAATCAGGCATAAAAAAACCCGGACTAACTGTCCGGGCTCACTTTATTTTTTATTGAACTTTTCAAAAAGCCAGATGACTAAAATTGCTATTGCACTACCAAAGGTATTTGCTATAGCATCCTGTACATCGGCACTTCTGTCGGATGTAAAAAATTGCTGAAAAAGCTCTATAAGGATTCCAAAACCAATTGCAAACATAAAAACGACTAGCCGGGTTTTAGCCCTGTTAATACCCTTTCTTAGAGAAAGATACCAAAGCAATGTAAAACCAAAGTAAAACGTTGCATGGATAAACTTGTCTTTATGCTCAAGGTCGATAGAATCATTACGGAAATTATTCATACTTACCAGGCAGCTTACTGCAATTCCTGCAGTCCATAAAAGTGCCGCCCATAAGTATTTGTTACGCACCTATAAGCTCTTTATATTGGTCGCTGCTTAAAAGCTCTTCAACCTCAGCAGCATCAGATATTTTTACTTTAACCATCCATCCTGCTCCGTAAGGATCAGAGTTTACACTTTCAGGATTGGTTTCAAGAGCATCATTAAACTCCACAATTTCGCCGGATAATGGCAAAAACAGGTCTGATACTGTTTTCACGGCCTCAACTGTACCAAACACTTCATCTTTAGCAAGTGTCTGATCCAGAGTTTCAACCTCTACATAAACAATATCACCAAGTTCTTTCTGGGCAAAATCTGTAATGCCCACTGTAGCTGTATCGCCTTCAATTTTAACCCACTCGTGGTCTTTTGTGTACTTTAAGTCTGCAGGAATATTCATGTTAGTTTGTTTTGTACAAATGTATGTTTTATAAAAATAACTGTAAAATCTTTTTTTATTAATTACCAAAATTATACCTCAGCGTAAAGCCCGACCTGATTGTTGTTAATGGGTATGAGGTAGAAATTACGGCTTTAGAGAACGAGTGGTCGTAATAGAAAATAGCTGTAAGGTTTTTACTGAACGAATAATCGGCCGTTAACTTAAGCGTCCATATATCCTGGCCACCACCAAGTTGGTTATTATCATAATCAAGGTAACGCACTATGGTTTCATTCTTTCTAAGGGTAAAATCGGCCTTAAGGTTAATATCACTCTTAATAACATTGCTCACATTATCTGCAAGGCTGGAATTTATTGTAACATCTTTAATACGATAGCCAAGGCCCAATACATATTCGTTACCCTTAACCTCCGTAAGCAGATTGTTATCAAAGCTCATGTTAAGCGTACGGTCTTTACGAACCTCTGCAAGTATCTTAATAGAATTTTTCATCTCGAAATCTACACGGATAAGCGGGTTAAACTGCTCTGTAAGGTTGACATTAGAGATAATATTCTTGTTATAAAAGTTACCTACCCCGTTATTATCCTGCAGTATATTATCTTCTTTATAATCAAGATTAGACCTGTATGAGTTAATGTTATAAGAAGCCCTGTAGCCATGCTGCAACGAGAAACGCTTAAACCTGTCTTTAAAGAATTTAAGACGCATTAAACCGGTATACTTAACAACCCAGTTAGGTAATGGCGTATCCCTGAAAGCACTTGTTTTAACACTACCGGCATCTTTTCCGGTATAAGCGGCAATGAACGACGGTAGTAATACCGCCTGGTTATTTTTACCAAAACCTATAGGATAACCAGCATTAGCAGTAGCAAACTCGCTTGTTCCTGCCACGTACCTTGGCAATGAAGTTGCATCTACTCCATAAAACTGCGTTGCAAGCCTATCGGCTATTACCATCCTGTTTTGCCTCATTTGATCAAAAGCTTCAGACCCGTTTACATCGCTTTGGCTAAAGGCCGTTTTTATAAGTATTGTAGATATCTGGAAGTTACCATAGTTATAAGGTGAAAGCGGCTGATAACGGTAAGTACTTGAATCTTCATCATAAGCATCATATTGCTCTGATGCATTATCCTGAGAGGTCCTGTCGGCCGTAAGGTCTATTTTAAAATCAGGCAATAACTCAATAGCAGCAGTAAGGTTAAGCTGTTTAGTATTAACCTGCGTAACATTCTGATTAAACTCCTGGTAACTTGTAAGGTAACCCGCTTTTGCAGCCTCATACTTAATATCGGCATCCTGGCTACCTATAATAAAGCCAAAATTTGGTTTAGTTGTACCAAGGAAACCTATACTTGGCAAAAATCCGGGTAATACTGTACCGTTAGTCTCAGTATAGTTAATCTGTATGGTCTTAACACTTGTAACTACGCCTATTAAGCTATTTACAAAAGGATTACCTGTTTCCTGAGGTTTAGGAGCAGCAGTAATTTTTTCACCCGGTTTTGGCGGAGCCTTAGGCGCAGCATTTGTAGCAGCTTTCTTTTTAGGCCCCAACCCTATGTACTTATAAAATAAGTCCATATTAAGTGTGGTATTAAGCTTATGCGAATTGGCATTTTGTATGGTGTTACCTAATCTGTAAGTATCAAAACCACCACTGCCATTATCTACATCAACTTCGGCTAACGCGTCTGTAGAACGCAGCCAGTTGTAATTTGCTGTATAACTATACGTAGATTTCACAAAGTTAAACATGGGCAATTTGTTGATAGGAATATCATAATTTACTACAAACTGCTGGGTGTGGGTATTTGCCTCACCAACATTCCAAAAGTCCTGCCACACGGTGTAATCCTGTATTGGGGCACCATCCTCATCAAGGTAGTTCCTTACTATGTTACTTGTTGCCACTGCATAGTTAAACCTAAGCGACTTGGTAATATTATAGTTAAACCCATACTGGTAATTAAAGAAATAATTACGGCGGTACAGTGGGTCTATAGGTATGCCCTCTACATCTACATTACGGTATTGCTGCTTATTAAACTGCCTTATAATATTAGTACTGAAAGAAATGTTAGATGGCAGGTAATTAAAATTAAAGTCGCTTAACAATTTCCAATATTGGCTCTTTTTCATAAACGCCGTGTTTTTAAACGGCTCTATAGGCTTGTTTTGGAAAACATAATTATAATCTGCCGATACCCTTACCTGCTGGTCTAACATATCCTGTATCTCGTAATCATGATGATTCGTCTGATTATAAGAATAGGAAAGCGTTAAGTTCTCTGGGTCGTAAATATGCTGTTTCTGTTCCGGCGCACGTTCTTTTTTAACACCAATAAAGTTTATACTTTTTGTTTTGGTATAATCTATAGCCCTGTTCTTAATATTTTCTCTTTCGGCATCAGTAGTAGCCTCAGCTATAACCTGGTCTAACGTTACATCCTGATAGAACGGATCATACTCCGGTGTAATGGTTTGCTCGCCTACACTATAGTTAAAAGGCAGGTTAATATGCCATTTTTTAGGCAATAGTTTACCAAGGCCAATATTAGTTACAAAGTTATATTGCTTGGTATCTTCCCTGCTTCTCTCGTTAGGGCTTTGCTCTATGGTACCGAAACCAATTGTACTCATGTTACCGGTAGCCGAAATTGTAGCAAAATCGGCAAAATTGGCATCCATACTGGCAACAGCAGCCATACCTCCTTTATTATCCATATCAGACAGGCGAAGCTCGTTAAACCAAACCTCTCCCCTAATGTGCCTTACCTGGTTATTGGTGCTAAGCCTGTTTAGCTCTATGGTGTTATTTTTAACACCCACCATTAAGGTACGTACATAACCAAAGTTAGGATTACCCTTTATACCTATCCTTATCCTGTCGCTTAATGTAGGATCCAGCTCCCGGGCATTTACAAAGTACACGCCATTAGCATCGGCAGCCGTAGTAGGCAAGGTACCGTTAAGCACCATTACCTTAAGTTTTGTAAGGGCTGCAAGTGTTACTTCTATCTCATTACCATCAGCACCTTCAGGCCAAACCTGCTCTGGCGTATAGGCATTAAATGCCGAAAGCACAAGGCTTTTTTCTACCTGGTAAAAGTTATCTGTAAAGTCGTTACCAAAACGAAGGAAACCCGACATTTCATTATCCTGAAGCGAATTGCTCTCAGGAAGATTAGAATCGGCAGATGATGTAAGTGCCTCAGCATGCAGGAACATCCTAAGCTTTTTATACTGGCGCATATCTACGTTCACATTTTTAAACACTGCACGCGAATCGCCCGGCTCTAAACCACTGTCATTAGACGTAGAGGCCGAAGTAGAATAAACCCTTAATGAAAGTGCCTGCTCATTTTGGTTGATAACTGCGTTGTTACTATATAATTGCTCGCGTTGTACGCCCGGTGGCGATACATAAGGTATAGGTTGCCTTTGTCCGTTTTCCTGTATGTTTAAGGATACTACATCAAAACCAGTTTGGTCTACAGTAACGTCATCGTCATCACTACCCGTTTGGTCAGGATCATCAAATGATGCCGTATATCTTCTCCACTCTCCCCTTACAAGGTCAAGAGCACCAAAACGAAGTGTAATTTCTTTTCTGAACCCGCTAACAAACATCCTCATAAAGCGGATAGAACGTACACTACTTATACCACCCACACTTGTGGTAGGGTCATCACTATCTACAGCAATAGGAATTTTATACAATAACCACCTGTACGGAGTTGTAGTACCATCGGGAAGATCAGCATCAACCGTAGACGGTCTCTCATCAACAAGGTAACCCGTACCAACTACAGCACTTGGCCCCACAGGAATGGTATACCTGTAGTAAGCATCTATGGTATTCATGGTATTATCCCTGTTTACATCTTCGGTATCGGGCAGGGTTGTGTTACCCCTGTTAGTATCGCCCACATCTACAGGAGAGTTGCCCTGGGTACCATTGTAATTTTTATATCGGTTTATAACGTCGCCATCGGCACTAAGAAAAAACTGGTAGTTATCCTGTGCAGGGTCTGGCTGGCCCGCAAATGGAGTACCGGCACCTTCTTCTGCATCCAGGATACCATCAAAACCTGCATCCTGCAACCCACGGTTGGCAGCATCAGTATCAAAAGCATAAATAAGCGATTGCGATACCGGAACCTTACCCCAAACTGTAGAGAATGTAGTAGCAGCGCCGTCAGTTCCCGGCAATCCGTTTTCGTATTGTTTCCTGTTATCTTTAAGTATATCTTCGGATATTTCACCAAGGTTTATTTCTATCGTACCGGTATTATCACCTGTTGCCTCATCGCCCACACTACCTACATAAGGATCGAGCATCCAGAACTGGATGTACTCTACGTTCGTTTGCTCAAAGTTGGTAGATGTTATAGGCCTCATGATACCTGCCCAGTTTTGGGTTGCCCTGGCTTCAGAAAATGTACCTCCGGCGGCATCGGGGCTAAAGTTATAAGGACCACGTTCCTGTGGAAAATACGAAAGGTCTAACGTACTTACTACAGTACTCTGGCCGGGAACCACATCGGTTACCGGATAAAGCTCATCATAGTAAACACGCCTTGTCCTGTTACTTGACACATCTGACGAGGAAATACCATCAGGCAGCTGGCTCGATGTATAAAATACCGGATCTATGCTATACCATGCCATTTTTGCCCTATTGTAACCCGAGCTCAGGTCGTTAAGAGGAGGATCTACACCGCCTATTACCGGCACGCTTGATAGCGTCCACCCGGTGGCACCGCGCATATCTATGGTAGTTTGCGAACCCTCAAAATCATCTACATAAGTGGTAGCTTCACCATTAAATTGGTCGGCTTTAGATGCTCCCGGTTTAAGGTAAGCTATTTCTCCCCTAAATGAGATGTTTGAAGCCACATCGGTATCCATATTAGGCAGTTTGTTTACCATCCTGGTAAAGAAAGGCACCTCGGTAGAATAGGTTGTATTAAGGCCGAAAATGGTATTATTAACCGATTCCTGCCCGTAGTTTGTTTTATTGGTAAATGGCCTCTCGCTCATGTTTAGCAAAGTGGCGCCCACCAAAAACTTATCGTTAAATTTATGCTCTACGTTAAAACCTGCAAAACGCCTTGTTTGCTGGCCAAAGGTGGAGTTGTTTTCTATAGATACTTCTATTGGCGTGTTAGAGGCCTGTAATGATGTATCTAATATTTGTACACGCCCTGCCTGGTAGTTTACAGTATAGTCTACACCTTCTACAAGTACACGCCCACCGGCTGTTACAACTACAGATCCCTGCGGTACGTTAAACGCATTTAACGAGATACCATCGCTACCGGTAGATTTAAAGCGCCCTTTTAACTGGAACTTGTTCTTTTGAGCATCCTGTAACGCATCTGCCTGGGTGCTTTTATACATCTTACGGTATACATACTTTCTTTGGTTAGTATTAAACGTAGATTCTGCCGCAGTGTGGTAATCCGGATTAAATGTGCTGTTCTGCCCCAATTTATCATACAGGTATTCACCAAAAGGTTCTACGGTTGTAAATATTATACGCCCGTTTTGAGCATCTATGGTAAGGCCATCCACAAAGTCAAAGAAACCATCGCCACCCACCTGAGGGTCGTTAGTATAATTAAGCCTGTCTACATTAAACACACGCAGCAAAGGCGTATCGGCCACCGATGTTTCAGGAAATGTAGCCTGATCGGGCAGTGGCTGAACCGGAAGACCCGGATACTCAGCAGGAACAATATAGTTAAGCGGAGAAGGATCGGTATACATAATATTAAACCTAAAATCCTCCTGCGTTATCTGGTAAGCGTTAGGCACCTGGTAAATGTTTTTCATCATCAGGTCCCAAACCGGCTCGTTTACATTTACAAGGTTACTCTTAAGCATTTTTAAGATAAGGCTCTGGGTAGATACGGTAGCAGGATCTTCTGTACTGCCCTGGGTGCCGCCCACAACAGTTGCAGCTACACCATCGGTACCAAACTCTCCCACCTGATACACCTGGTCGCCCATGGTGTACTGGTATGCCACAGCAAGAACCTCATCATTATTTAGTTTTTGATTAAGCGATATATAACCCAACTGTGTATGAAAAGTATACTCGCTGCTGCTAAGTTTACGGGCATTTTCTAATTTAGAGTAGTCACGCCCTTCGCTGGCAGTAAAGTTCGAAAAACTACTACTACTGGTGGTTACAATTTCTCTTATAGAAGATTGTAGCCAACTGCCTGCCTGACCTATGGTTTCCGGATTAAAACCATTATTAGAGTTATCTGGAGGAAGGTTAAAACCTGGATTTGTAAAAAACCCTGCTGGATTATCTATACCTACAGTCTGGGGAGTAATATCAGCACCTGATGATAATCCGCCTTTTGTAAGCTGGCTTTCACCCAAATCCTGTAATGCTATAATATTTCTTGAGTTATTTTCAGTAGCGTTAATACGGTTTTGCCTGTTGGTTACCCAAACCTCTACACGGGTTATTTGTACCCTGCTGTTAATTAATGGGTAACTTCTTAACGCCTGGTCATAAAGGTTCCTGAAATATTGCGAAAGGAAAAAGTGCCTGTCAGAATCATAGTCGAGAGCAAAAAGCTCAAAGTCCTGAACAGTACCGCCGCCTTGTGCTGTAACGGTCTTAGTTTGTGATTTTTGTTCTGAGAAAATACCCGTAATGGTAGTTTTACCAAACTGAAACTGCGCCTTAACACCAAAAAGACTTTGCGCACCTCTAACCAACGAGTTAGATAATGGGAAACTTACGTTACCAACTTCGATCTTCTGAATAATATCGTCTTCGGTTGGGGTATATTCTAATTTTATAAGGTTTTGGAAAGCAAATGTACTCTCAGTATCATAATTGGCCGTTACACCCAGCCTTGTACCTACTTTACCCTGAAGGCTCATGCTTATACGCTGGTCAAAATCAAAGGTAAAGGTACGCCTATTACGTGGTGAGAGTGATGGGTTATCCTGCTTGGTATAACGTATACCCAAATCCATCTCTACCGATCCCTGGGGCTTAACATCTATGGTATTACTACCAAAAATAGTCTCAAAAAAGCTCGAATTAACGTAGTAACGCGGCAGTAGGTCTTTTTGTTCCTCTGCCGTTCCTTTACCATCTATAGTTTTAGATTTTTGTTTGTAATACTCACGCATCGATTCGCGCAGTACAAGTTCATTGTATTGCTCCGGGGTCAGTATTATAGGGTATGTAATATTAAATCCGTCAAATTTATTCGTGTAAATATAACGGTTCGTTATAGGATCATACGTGTAGGCCCCCACAATACTCTTGGGGTTTTCCATTACCATGTTACCGGTATTGTAGCCTGTTAACGTATCCTGCTGTACAGGATCTTCCTCTTCTTCATCAATTTGTGCCTGGGCAATAACGCTGAAGAACAAAAAAATTACAGAAAACGAATATTTTATATTGGTATAAAAGTCTTTAGAGTACTTTGTTTTCAAGGACTATAAATTTTTTAAAGCTTGTTTTATAATAGTTTCTACGCCAGCGGAAGGGTTTTCCTTAACAATTTTTTCGACGGCTTTTTCCGCTAATTTTTTGTTAAAGCCCAAGACCTCCAAGGCAGATAACGCTTCATCTCTGTTTGTATTGTAACCCGCGAGCGAAACTTCCTCCAAATCGTACAGTTTTAACACTTTGTCCTTTAGATCGAGTATTACGCGCTGGGCTGTTTTTGTACCGATACCCTTAATAGATTGTATGGGTGCAACGTTGCCCGAACCTATCGCCTGGATGATCTGGCGCGGCTCTAAAGAAGACAGCATTGTCCTGGCAATGCCCGCACCAACACCCGATACTGATATAAGCTGCTTAAAAAGTTCCCTCTCAGCTTTTTCTACAAAGCCAAAAAGCGTGTGGGCATCTTCTTTTATCTGTAAAAAAGTGTATAGTTTCAGGTTATCAGAATCCGGCAGCAGCGAAAAAGTGTGCAGCGAAATATTAACATGGTAACCCACACCGTGGCAATCTATTACCACTTCGGTGGGGGTCTTTTCCACCAGCCTTCCCTCAAGATGTGCTATCATATTTCTTTATTAAGCAAGTCCGTAAAAATAACAAAATTATTGTACCAATGGGCAATCTTATTTTTTTGCCATTTTAAAACGCTTTTCTTTTTCCTGTGCATCTACAACAGCAACGGCTGCCATGTTTACCATTTCTTCTACACTGGCACCAAACTGCACTATGTGCACCGGCTTATCCATACCCATCATTATAGGGCCTATACTTACCACTTTATCAAGCTCTTTTAAAAGCTTATAGGTAATATTTGCCGACTCTAAATTAGGGAATATAAGTGTATTTACTTTTTTGCCTACCAGTTTAGAGAACGGGAACTTAGCCTCATGCATATCTGCATTTAAAGCAAAATCGGCTTGTAATTCGCCATCAACAATAAGGTCTGGGTAATTTTTATGAAGGATAGAAACCGCCTGGCGTACCTTTACCGCACTCGGCTCCGGCGATGAACCGAAGTTAGAGAACGACACCATTGCCACTACCGGCTCCATACCAAACAGTCGTACCGTACGGGCCGTCATGAGTGCAATATTAGCAAGTTCCTCGGCAGTGGGGTTGGGGTTTATAGCGGTATCTGAAAGGAAAATAGGCCCTCGCTTGGTAAGCATCATATTAGTAGTTGCTACACGGCTTACGCCCTGCGACCTGTCTATAAGCTGTAAAATAGGCTTAACCGATGACGGGTAGTTACGCGAATAGCCTGTTAACATAGCATCGGCATCGCCGGTATTTACCATCATTGCGGCAAAGTAGTTACGCTGGCGCATCATTTTTTCAGCATCAAGGTAGTTGACACCCCTGCGCTGGCGACCGCTCCAAAATATATTGGCGTATTGTTGTAAACGTTCTTTTTCTATATCGGTTTTAGGATCTACAATAAGTACATCGTTATCAAAACCAATTTCTTCCTTAAGCTCCTGGATGGTTTCCCTGTCTCCTAAAAGTATAGGCGTACCAATACCTTCTTCCATAACAATTTGGGCTGCTTTAAGCACATCAAGCTGGTCGGCCTCGGCAAATACGATACTTTTAGGATCGCTCTTAGCACGGTTAGTAAGCAGGCGCACCATTTTGTTATCATTACCCAAACGGTCTAAAAGGCCTTCAATATACTTATCCCAGTCGGTTATTGGGTGCTGGGCCACACCGCTTTCCATAGCAGCACGGGCAACAGCCGGTGCCACTACGGCAATAAGCCTTGGATCGAACGGTTTTGGGATAATATAATCACGGCCAAAGTTTAATTTGGTTTCGCCATAAGCTATATTAACCTGCTCCGGTACGCTGGCTTTTGCAAGCTCTGCCAACGCCATTACGGCTGCCATTTTCATGGCTTCGTTTATTTTTGTAGCCCTAACATCTAACGCTCCCCTAAAAATGTACGGGAAGCCCAGTACATTGTTAACCTGGTTAGGATGGTCAGATCGGCCGGTAGCCATAATAACATCAGGCCGGGTTGCAATGGCAACATTATAATCTATTTCAGGGATAGGGTTAGCCATGGCAAACACAATAGGATCGTTTGCCATAGTAAGCAACATTTCAGATGAAAGCACATTACCTACCGAAAGCCCAAGGAACATATCTGCACCTTTTACCGCTTCGGTTAATGTTACCGGCTCGCCCGGCTGCGCGTAGCGCATTTGCAGGTCTAAAAGGTCGGTGCGGCTTTGTACCAACATGCCGTTAACATCAAACATGGTAATGTTCTCTACCTTTACGCCTAATAAAACGTACAGGTTAGCACACGCAAGCGCAGCAGAACCTGCTCCTGACACCACAATTTTAAGGTCGCCCAGTTGTTTACCGGCAAGCTCGGCAGAATTTATAAGCGCTGCTGATGAGATAATGGCGGTACCATGCTGGTCATCGTGCATTACAGGGATATTAAGCTCTTCTACAAGGCGGCGCTCAATCTCGAACGATTCCGGGGCCTTAATATCCTCAAGGTTGATACCTCCAAAAGTGGGGGAAATATTTTTTACGGTTTCGATAAATTTTTCAACATCTTTCGTGTCAACTTCAATATCAAAAACATCTATATCGGCAAAAATTTTGAATAAAAGGCCCTTGCCTTCCATTACGGGCTTAGAGGCTTCGGGGCCAATATCGCCAAGGCCTAAAACGGCGGTACCATTAGATATTACCGCTACTAAATTACCTTTAGCAGTATATTTATAAACTTTATCTACATCTTTTGCAATTTCCAAACAAGGCTCGGCAACGCCAGGGGAATATGCCAGAGAAAGATCTCGTTGTGTGGCATAGGGTTTAGTGGGTACTACCTGAATTTTTCCCGGATGCGGCTTAGCGTGATAGAGTAAGGCCTCACGCCTTTTGCTGTATTGATTCATTCTTTATTAGCTTTTGTAACGAACCAACAAAGGTAAAGTTATCGATTGAAATGGGAAATATTTAACACTATTCTTTTTAAGCTAAAAATCAGCAGATGAGCTTGTACCCAAAACCACGAATATTCACGATTTCTATAGCCGGGTCTTTGTGCAGTTTCTTGCGGAGGCGCGTAATGTAAACATCCATATTGCGGGTGTTGAAAAAATTGTCGTCACCCCAAAGTTTTAGCAATGTGGCTTTCCTGTCCATTACTAAATTTTTATTTTGAAGCAGTAACACGAGCAACTGACTTTCTTTATGTGAAAGCTTTACTATCGTTCCATCACTATCCTTAAGTTCCTGCCTTTTTGGCGAAAAGCTGTAGCTGCCTATGGTAAATTCATCTGCTGGCTGATTCTCCGGACTGGCACGTTTTAGCAATTCGGCTACGCGCAAAAAAAGTTCATCTAAGCTGAATGGCTTCTTAAGGTAATCGTTGCCCCCGCTGGCATATCCCTGGGTTACATCTCTAATATCGGCTTTAGCGGTAAGGAACATCAATGGTATTTTAGGGTTGGCTTGCCTGATTTGTGCCGCCAGAGTAAAGCCATCTTTGTAGGGCATCATAACATCCAGTATGCACATATCAAACTCAAAAGACGTATACAGCTGCCATGCCTGCTTACCATCAGGGGCAAGCATAACAGCATAACCTTTTTTCTCAAGGCTTTCTTTTACCACCTTCCCTAAAAAGGGCTCATCTTCGGCTAAAAGCAGGGTATACTGCTTCATAGCGGTAATGTTATGGTAAAAATACTTCCATTGGGCACGTTATCGGTTATTGATACTGTCCCTCCATGAGCCTCTGCCACCTTTTTAACGTAACTAAGCCCCAGTCCGTAACCTTTTACATTGTGCACGTTACCCAATGGTATCCTGAAAAACTGCTCAAACACCTTGTGCTTGTACTCGTCAGGTATACCGGGACCGTTATCTGCTACAGCAATATTTATACTTTTATCGGACACTAAACAGCTTATATCTATTTTTGAAAAGGCATTGCCATGTTTTATCGCATTATCAACCAAATTACCAATTGCCCTAAGCAAATGACTTTTGTTTCCCCTTACAACTGTGTTTTGTGCACAGGGCGAAAAATGAATTCCTACCCCACTTGTACTTTTCACAATTTCATTAATAAGGTTATCAACAGCAATGGTATCATTAAGGCCCATATCTATTTTTGCCAGGCGGGCGCTGGTAAGTATCTCATCGGTAAGGCCGGCCAGTTTGTTGCTTTGGTACACTATAATATCAAGGTAGCTTTGCTGCGCTTCGGGGTCATGGCTAAACTGCTTTAACGCCTGCGCAGTAACGGTTATTGATGTTAGGGGTGTATGTATTTCGTGGGTCATATTGCTTATAAAATCGTCTTTAAGGGCATTAAGTTTTTGCTGGCTGAGTAATACCCTAACGGTATACCAAAAGCAAATAATTGTAATTATAACAAGTAATAAAGCACCAAACAGCACCCATTTAAGTTGA
Source organism: Flavobacterium zepuense (assembly GCF_007097145.1). Classification (GTDB taxonomy): domain Bacteria; phylum Bacteroidota; class Bacteroidia; order Flavobacteriales; family Flavobacteriaceae; genus Flavobacterium; species Flavobacterium zepuense. Next base: position 207,920 of record NZ_VJVZ01000002.1, read on the forward strand.
CCTAATAAATACAGTCCCGTATTGTTAAACGATGCATACAGCCACGTTTCTTTATAGGGCCGCCTTATGGCAAAGTTTACTTTTTTCGTGTTAAAAGTGTAATTGTCTTTATCATTTTGATTGAATGTAAAAGCCTCCCTGATGTTTCTTTTTTGTAACGATGCTTTATATAGGGGAGTAATATCGTTTACAGTAATGGGTGTTTTATCATAGGCTTTATCCAGGCGGGCACCAAGCTTTTGCGTATAAAAATAAATAGACCCTTTTTTAAGGTCGGCATTTACCATATCTGCCATCTGCTCTATAAGCACAGCTTTTGCCTGTGGCGTTATATACTCTAGTTTTTGAGGGAACTGCTCAATGCTCAGGCTTATAGTAGTCCTGTCGGCGCGGGGTGCTTCCACTTCACTTATTGTAAAAACAGTCACCTTTTGCCCGGCATTCCATTTACAGCTAATGTCGATAATAGTAGTATCGGCCAGCCAACCTTTAAACTGGCGAATTACATTTAGCCTGTGTTTTTCAAAAGCGGTATCAACTGCTTCATTTAGCGCTTCGTTTATGTTGCGTTCAAAAACCTTAGACTCCGTTTGGTACGTCTGGTAGCTAAAATACAGCTGCAAAGCCGTAACGCCGGTAACGCAAACAGCCATTAACACAAACACTATTAGCAGGTTCTTTTTCATATACCCGCCAAAAATAAATGTTTAGTGTAAGCCCAACTAATTTTGTTAACACTAATTAACCCTGTTAAAGGCTCATTAACCTGCAGGCTTTAGGAGCCGGCATACATTTGCTGTGAATCAATAAAATTTATCATCATGAAAAAATGCATTTACCTTTTTTTACTAATCAGCAGCCTGTGCGCGGCGCAGGGAACCACGCTAAAAATGACAACCACCTATCCTGAAAACAAAGAAATTGACCAGCTTTTCCGCTTTCAGGGTATCGAAATGTACCATACTAAAATTAGTGGTACCGATTTAAAAAGCAAGAAGTATTACATAGTTTCTAAAGAAATATGGAAGGGCAAAGTTAAAAGTGTCGACACTTTGTTCAATTCGGCTACCTTTCCGGTGTCGGTTGTTGAAGGCGACACCTTAAAATTCAACGTAATCGCAATGAAGTCTGGCTCAAAGACACTAAAAGTCATGTTCGATTTTGGCCGGTTTTCTCTTATAGAGGAATACAAAAGCACCAAACATAGTGATTACAGCCTGCGTGATTTTGGCGCACAAATAGAAATTGAAACCGGAAAACCTTTTTATGCTTTTGCCTATATACTGCCGCAACGCAATAAAGACGGTAGCAGTTCCTGGTGCGCCGTACAATATAGCGGCAAGGACATTGAAAATTGGGGTACAGAGTTTGGCATTGAGCATTATATTTTGTTTGAGATGAAGTTTAGCGATCAGGAAAGCCTGTTCACTACAGCTCTTTCAAAAAATTAATGTTGCGCTTTAACCCATCGTATTTTGCACGCTTTACCGCCGAGTTTTTAAACACAGCCCTAAAGGTATCCTCGGTGATTTCTTCCCAGTCTTTTTTAGTGAGCGACAATAAATCCGGGTGCGGATTAAAAAGCGGTTCGCGGTGGGGTTTGCTAAATCGGTTCCAGGGGCATACGTCCTGGCAAACATCGCAGCCAAATGCCCAGTCGTTAAAACTGCCCCGCATTTCGGCAGGTATATTTTCTTTAAGTTCTATAGTAAAGTACGATATGCATTTGCTGCCGTCTACCACATAAGGTGCAATTATGGCCTGTGTTGGGCAGGCATCAAGGCAGGCCGTGCAGGAGCCACAGTGGTCGGTTACGGCATAGTCGTATTCCAGGTCGATATCAACAATAAGCTCTGCAATAAAAAAGAACGAGCCAGTTTTTTTGCTTAGTAAATTTGAGTTCTTACCAATCCAGCCCAGTCCGCTTTTTGCAGCCCAGGCTTTATCTAACACCGGGGCCGAATCTACAAATGCCCTGCCCCCTACTTCGCCTATAGTGGATTGTATTGAGTGCAGTAGTTCTTTAAGCTTTTCCTTAATTACAAAGTGGTAATCCTGCCCGTAGGCATACTTAGATATTTTGTAGGTATCAGTAGTTTGAGTTTCTTCAGGGTAGTAATTCAGCAATAATGATATGACACTTTTTGCACCGTCAACAAGCAGTGTTGGGTCAAGCCGCTTATCAAAATGGTTCTCCATATACTGCATCTTGCCGTGGCGGTTCTGGTTAAGCCAGGCCTCCAGGCGAGGTGCCTCTTCTTCCAAAAAACCGGCTTTAGATATGCCGCACGACATAAAGCCGAGGCGCAGGGCTTCGGATTTGATGAAATCAGTATATTTTTGCTTGTTGTTTTTCATGACCTGCTGCACCTTTAGGTTGACAGGCTGTCGTTGCAAAGAAGGCACAAAGCAATCTCATGATTGTATGGATGAGATTGCTACGCTCCGCAAGCTGCGCTCGCAATGACGGCCGTGTAGGGAAGTTATGTTAAATCAAAAATCTTAATTCTTAAAACTTAAAAGAGCCCTCCCTGTATATTAGTACGTATTTTACCCAAATGCTTGTAGGCTTTCTCGGTTACCTCGCGGCCACGCGGAGTACGCATAATAAAGCCCTCCTGAATTAAGAATGGCTCGTATACCTCTTCTATGGTTTCGCCGCTTTCAGATACTGCTGTTGCCAGCGTAGACAAGCCTACCGGGCCACCTTTAAATTTATCGATAATCGTGGTAAGTATCTTATTATCCATTTCGTCAAGGCCGTGCGCATCTACATGCAGCGCTTTAAGTGAATAGCGGGCAATCTCAATATCTATCTTACCATTGCCTTTGATTTGGGCAAAATCGCGCACACGGCGCAATAGTGCGTTGGCAATACGCGGTGTACCGCGGCTACGGCCGGCAATTTCTATAGCCGCCTCCATAGTTATAGGCATTTTCAAAATGCCCGAACTACGCTGTACAATCGTGGTAAGCAATTCGGTAGTGTAATATTGCAGCCTGCTGGCAATACCAAAACGGGCACGCATAGGTGCAGTTAGTAAGCCAGAACGGGTGGTGGCACCTACCAATGTGAACGGATTTAGACCTATCTGTACCGAGCGGGCATTGGGGCCACTTTCGATCATGATATCAATCTTGAAATCCTCCATTGCTGAGTACAGGTACTCCTCTACGATGGGGCTAAGGCGGTGAATTTCGTCTATAAAAAGTATGTCGCGCTCCTCCAGGTTGGTAAGCAGTCCTGCAAGGTCGCCGGGCTTATCTAAAACAGGGCCCGATGTTATTTTAATACCCACACCCAGTTCACTCGCTAAAATATTGGCAAGCGTGGTTTTACCCAATCCCGGAGGGCCGTGAAACAGCGTATGGTCTAACGCTTCGTTACGCATATTAGCCGCCTGCACAAAAATCTGGAGGTTTTCGAGCACCTGCTCCTGCCCGGTAAAATCGTCAAAGGAGAGGGGCCGCAACTTTTTTTCAAGGTCGAGCTCTTCAGGGTTGTAACTGGTATTGGTAGGATCTAAATTCTCATTCATGCCGCAAAGATAACTGAATTTCGGTTAGCTTATTACATTTGGTACCCGTCTGAAAGTATACTGCGCCACTCGGGGTGTTCGTTAACATAATGCAACACATATGAGCATGATGGCACTACTGTTAAGCCGTTATCTTTGGCACATTGCAGGGTTTGTTTAACCAGTTCGGCAGCGTAGCCCTTGCCCCTAAGTTCGTGCGGGGTTTCGGTATGGGTAAGATATACTTTTTCACCTTCGCGGTAAAATTCTAAAAATGATATGCCGCCTTTGGTATGCAGCTCAAATTGTTTTTCGTCTTCGTTTACTTTAAACGTGGTCTTTTCCATAATGGGATATTTTTATAAAGATATTACATTTTAATGGAACGCGGATGACACGGGTTGAAAAGCAGATTTACACTGATTTTAACTACAACCCTTTTACTAATAATCAATCGCGATATTAATCAAACACTTTTTTAAATATCTTTAGCCAAATTAACCAAACCAATTATGCAAGAAGAACACGAAGACAAACACTTAAAGCGCGAACTGGGCCTGCTGGACGGCACCATGCTGGTGGTAGGATCTATGATAGGATCGGGGATTTTTATTGTGAGCGCCGGGATCATGCAACAGGTGGGCAGTGCCGGATGGCTTACACTTATCTGGATCATTTCAGGGCTTATGACGATGATAGCCGCCGTAAGCTATGGCGAATTGAGTGCCATGTTCCCTAAAGCGGGCGGGCAGTATGTTTACCTAAAAGAAGCCTATAACGAATTAGTGGGCTTTTTATACGGATGGAGCTTTTTTGCCGTGATACAAACCGGTACTATTGCGGCCGTGGGGGTAGCTTTTGCAAAGTTTACCGCCTATTTGTACCCACCTGTAAGCGACCAAAATATTTTATATGAAATAGGTTGGTTTAAACTGAATGCCGCTCAAATCCTATCTATAGTCACCATTATAATACTTACCTACATTAACAGCCGTGGGGTTAAAAATGCCAAATACATCCAGACCATCTTTACCGTAGCTAAGATAGCTTCGCTTTTTGGGCTTATTGTTTTTGGGTTTATTTTAGCCGCAAAGGCTGATATATGGAATGCCAACTGGGCCGATGCCTGGGCCGCCAAGCAATATGTTAAGCAAAGCGATACCTGGATGGGCATTAGCGGGGGTGTACTGCTTTCGGCTATTGCGGCCTCTATGGTGGGGTCGCTGTTTAGCAGCGATGCCTGGAACGGCGTTACTTTTATATCGGGTGAAATTAAGAATCCGCAACGCAACGTGGGGCTCAGCCTGTTCTTTGGTACACTAATAGTTACGGTTATCTATATTTCTGCCAACCTTATGTATGTGGCTGTAATGCCCCTTGATGCTATCGCCTATGCCCCGTCAGAACGCGTAGCGGTAGAAGCTTCTCAATATATTTTTGGCACTACAGGAACGTACATCATCGCTATTATGATCATGGTATCTACCTTTGGGTGTAATAACGGACTCATATTAGCCGGAGCACGTGTGTATTACACTATGGCTAAAGACGGGCTTTTCTTTAAAAAAGCCGCAAGCCTAAATACGGCAAGTGTTCCTGGCTGGGGGTTGTGGTTTCAGTGCTTTTGGGCGTCGGCTCTATGCCTAACAGGAAAGTATGGCGACCTGCTGGATTACGTTATGATAATAGTAGTTATATTTTATATCCTGACCATTTACGGAATTTTTATCTTAAGGAAAAAAATGCCCAATGCCGACAGGCCGTATAGAGCATTTGGCTACCCTGTACTGCCATTAGTCTACATTATATTAGCATCGGCCTTCTGCTTCTTCTTACTTAAAGACAGGGCAAGTACATGCGGCTGGGGTGTATTGATAATGCTGGCAGGTATACCGGTTTATTATTTGACAAAGAAGAAAGCTTTGGCTGAATAAGGTTTTAAAACATATAATACGAAGACAGGTTAGCGCCTGTCTTTTTTTATACAATACTGTTATACAGATTTTAACTGCGTTATACTCGTTAAGAATAAAAAGTAACACAAGTACCATCCTACTGTCAAGTAGTTGATTCATCGACTCCGCTGCGCTCACAATGGAAGATTGCACCTACTGAAATCATGTGAGATTGCCACACTGCGCTTCGCTGCGTTCGCAATGACTGTACGTAGGGCAAACTATACACAATGTAATATAATGCAAAAGAGGCTACCCATATGGATAGCCTCTTTGTATTTGTTGTGAAGATCTTAGTGATGTAGTTCTTCTTCGCCGTCTTTCATTGGAACGGTTTGAGGAACAAAGTCATCATCATGACCCGGTTTACTGTAATCGTACGGCCACCTGTAAACTTCAGGTATTTCGCCCGGCCAGTTACCGTGAATGTGTTCTACCGGTGTAGTCCACTCAAGGGTGTTAGACCTCCATGGGTTTTGTACCGCTTTTTTGCCTTTAAACATGCTGTAGAAGAAGTTGAAAAGAAATACTAACTGGAACGCTGCACCTATGATGGCAAATATTGTAATGATCACGTTAACATCGGCAAGCTCATCAAATAACGGGAACGCTGAGTTAGTGTAATAACGCCTTGGCAAACCTGCCATACCTATAAAGTGCATTGGGAAGAATACACCGTAAGCACATACTGCCGTTACCCAGAAGTGAATGTAACCAAGGTTTTTGTTTAACATTCTGCCATATAATTTAGGATACCAGTGGTAAATACCGGCAAACATACCGTATAGTGCTGATATACCCATCACTAAGTGGAAGTGGGCAATAACGAAATACGTATCGTGAACATTAATATCCAGTGTACTGTCACCAAGAATGATACCTGTAAGACCACCGGTAATGAATGTAGATACAAAACCGATAGAGAATAGCATTGCAGGGTTCATTTGAAGGTTACCCCTCCAAAGTGTAGTGATCCAGTTGAACGCTTTAACAGCAGATGGTATTGCAATTAGCAACGTTGTAAAGGTAAACACAGACCCAAGGAACGGGTTCATACCCGAGATGAACATGTGGTGGCCCCAAACAATTGTTGAAAGGAATGCAATAGCAAGTATCGATGCGATCATCGCCCTGTAACCAAAGATTGGCTTACGAGAGTTAGATGTCATAATTTCAGAAACAAGACCCATAGCAGGAAGGATTACAATGTAAACCTCAGGGTGGCCAAGGAACCAGAATAAGTGTTCGAACAATACCGGAGAACCTCCCTGGTAGTGTAGCACGTCGCCTGCAATAAAGATATCAGAAAGGAAGAATGAAGTACCAAAACTCCTGTCCATGATAAGTAATAAAGCTGCAGAAAGTAATACAGGGAATGAAAGGATACCAATAACAGCAGTAATAAATAATGCCCAAATTGTTAGTGGAAGCCTTGTCATGCTCATACCTTTTGTTCTAAGGTTGATAACGGTAACCACATAGTTAAGTGATCCCATTAGCGATGAAGCTATGAAGATGGCCATAGAAACCAACCAAAGCGTCATACCCGCACCAGAACCCGGGATAGCCTGTGGCAATGCACTTAGTGGCGGATAAATCGTCCAACCGGCAGATGCAGGGCCTGCTTCAACAAAAAGGGAAATAACCATTATTATTGAGGATAGGAAGAACAACCAGTATGAAATCATGTTCATAAAACCGGATGCCATATCCCTTGCACCAATTTGAAGCGGTATAAGAAGGTTACTAAACGTACCACTTAATCCGGCCGTTAGTACAAAGAATACCATGATGGTACCGTGAATGGTAACCAGCGCCAGGTAAATATCATTTTTCATTACACCATCGGGTGCAAATTTATCGCCTAAAAGCACTTTAAAGATAGTAAACGACTCTTCCGGCCATGCGATTTGCATACGGAATAACAAAGACATAATGATACCAATAATACCCATTAGCGTACCTGTAAGAAGGTACTGCTTGGCGATCATCTTGTGGTCTAAGCTAAAAATGTACTTTTCAATAAAAGTCTGCTTATGGTGATGATCGTGGGCATCATGTCCGTGTTCGTCGTGGGCGTGTACTTCGTGTCCTACTGCTGACATATCTCTTTAATTTGATATAATTTTTAAAAGAATTATTTTTTAACTACCGCTGCTACCATTGTAGAATCGGTTTTTACTGCGGCTGAATCGGCTGGTTTTGCAGGAGCAGCTTCGCCTTCTGCCGGAGCAGCAGGTTTTTCTTTAGACTCTTTAACTGCAGCAGCTATAGATTTTTGTCCGCCTAACCATTTATTAAATGTAGCCTCATCTTCAACAACAATTTTCATTTGCATGTTGTAGTGAGAAGCACCACAAATTTTATTACATAGTAAAAGGTAGTCAAACGTATATGGCTCAAGCGGGCTCTCGCCTTTAGCAACAAGTTCGGCACTTTTCTTAGAGCGGATCTCGTTAATATTAGCCACTTTTTTCATTATAGCAGCATCCTGGCGCATATCATCTGTAGTAACAGTTGGTACAAAACCAAACTGGGTTACCATACCCGGCACAACATTCATCTGAGCCCTGAAGTGAGGCATGTAAGCTGAGTGCAGTACATCCTGAGAACGGAATTTAAAGATAACCTGTTTTCCTTTTGGTAAATGTAATTCGCCAGCCTGGATATCATCCTGAGCGTTAGCATCGCCCATATCAACACCCATAGTGTTAACACCTTCTATATAACGCACGTTAGCTTTACCAAGTTTACCGTCTTTACCGGCATAACGCACTTCCCAGCTAAACTGCTTTGCATATACCTCTACATATACAGCATCTTCTTTAGCTTCTTCATCAATAAACATGATGTTTGTCCATGCATATAATCCGTAAAGGATAAGGCCTGCAAGTACAATTACCGGGATAATTGTCCAAATAAACTCAAGTTTATCGTTATCAGCATAGTAAAAAGCAACTTTACCCTGTTTACCCCTGTATTTAAAGGCAAAGTAGTGAAGTAAGAACTGCGTTATGGTTTGTGTAATAAATATAAGCCACATAGATGTAGCCATAAGGCTATCGTATTGAGGACCGTGAGCCGAAGCCGGAGTACCCAATGCAAAATGGCCCCATTCTATTAAAGCATAAATAGTAAAAATGTAGATGAAGCCTAAAAAGCCAAACATCAGGTAACCATTAACACTATTATCCCTGTCGGTAGCAACCTCAGAATTTTCATTGTAAGTAGCCGCCCCTATTTGGGTAAGGTGGAATATTTTAGTTAACTGCCATATCGCAATGCCTAATAAAACTAAAACTGCAATTACCAATAAACTTGTCATTTGTTTATTTCTTTAAATATTAATATTGAAAATGCTTACTTTCTTCAATCAGCGGGTTGCGTTTAGCAAGCAGCGGCTGTTTAGTTAACGTGGTAAATACTACCAGGATAAATAAACCTAAGAAGAACATTACAGCACCTATTTCGCCAGCACCTATAAACCATTGGTCTCCTACGGTAGCAGGCATGATCATGTTATAGAAATCTACATAGTGTCCGCAAAGTATGATAGTTCCGGCTAAAACAACGATCCACGAAAGACGTTTAAAGTCGGTATTAATAAGTATCAAAATTGGCAGCACAAAGTTCATAACCACCATACCAAAGAATGGCAGGTTATAGTTTTCTATACGCATTTTAAAATAAACAACTTCTTCGGGTATATCTGCATACCACATAAGCATAAATTGCGAGAACCAAAGATACGTCCAGAATACGCTAATACCAAACATAAATTTAGCAAGGTCATGGATGTGGCTTGTGTTAACATACTCCAGGTAACCGCGTGATTTAAGGTATAGGGTAATTAAGGCGATCGTAGTAATGCCGCTTACAAAGAAGCTGGCAAACACATACCATCCAAACAAGGTACTGTACCAGTGCGGATCTACCGACATGATCCAGTCCCAAGACATTATCGATTCTGAAACTATAAAGAATACAAGGAATGCAGCAGCAGCTTTAAAGTTTTTCTTGTAGTAAGAATTGTCTGTAGCTTCGTCTTGTAGTAATGAATTCTTTCTTGAATACTGACGGTAGAAAATCCATCCGCCCATAAATATTGCAGCCCTTATTAAGAAGAATGGCCCGTTAAGGTAACCCGACTTACCTTGTATAAGGTGGTCTTTAGCTACAACTTCCGGGTCTAACCATATAAATAAGTGGTGAAAATGTAATACACCTGCAACAAGTAGTAAAAATACAATTATACAGCCCGGTATAAGGTAGCTTGTGATACCTTCCATAACCCTGAACAATACCGGAGACCATCCTGCCTGAGCAGCATTTTGTATACCGTAAAAAGCAAGGGCACCAAGAGATAAAAGCGTAAAAAACAATGCAGCAACATATAAAGCAGCCCAAGGCTTGTTTTGCAATTGGTGGAAAACGTGCTCTGCGTGCTCTTTGTGAGCATCATGATCGGCATGAGCGTCGTGGCCTTCATGGGCAGCAGCAACTTCAGAGTGTGCGTGGCCTTCATGACCCGCTTCGGCAGCATCGCCTGTAGGAGAAGCCGCGTCATGGTGTGCCTCGGCAGTAGCAGCAAGAGTATCAGCGTGCTCTTCTATAGCAACCGGAGATGCGCTATCCGGAGCCGTGTGAGCAACTTCTTCCTCTGTGTGGTTTACAACAACAGAATCTGTAGCAGGCTCAGCTGCATTATGAGCATCAGCTTCGGCAGCGTCGTGCCCGTGTGCTTCGGCAGCAGTCTCATCATGATGTTCAGCTTCGCCGTGTCCTCCATGATGTCCTGCGGCAACTATTGCCTCTGCTTCTTCAACAGTTGAGGGTGCAGTAAAAAAACTATAGCCAACACCAAGGGCGCCAAGCACCATCAGTATAAAGGCAAAAGTTCTTAATTTACTAGAAAATGTATACATATTTTATGCTTTCAGTGTTCTACAATTATAATTCACTCTTAAGTTTCATAACATAGTGGGCAACCTGCCAGCGCTCTTCCTGAGAAAGTTGGTTAGCGTGAGACCCCATCATGTTAAGCCCGTATGTTACTACGTGGAAAATACTACCTTCGGTAATAACCCTGTCTTTATAGTTAGGTACACCGGCAAATTTTTCCCTTTTAGCCAGGTTACCTTTACCGTCGCCTTTATCGCCGTGGCAAATTGCGCAGTAAATAGTAAACAGCTGCTCGCCTTTAGCCTCATCAATATCTTCCGGGGCAAGTGGCGATGTAAGGTTAGCCTTAGCAAGGTCATACCCTGCAGGAGAATTTTCGTATTCGTATGGAGTGAACCCCCTTGGTATAGATCCTTTTGCAGGCAGCTGGCCTTCTTTACCGTTAGGGAAAGCAGCCGACTCCGAATAGGTTTCATAGCCTACAGATTCATACATGTTAGGGAAATACTGGTAGTTTGGCGCCGATGTATCGTGGCACGAAGTAAACCCTGCATATGCAGTTACCAATAATGCTATTTTATATAATGCTTTCATACTTCTTGTTAATGCTTTTCAATTACTTTTACTTCTACAGCTCCGGTTTCCTGAAAAAATGCAACCAATTCGTTCTCGTCTCCATGAACAGCGATCTCCATCAAAAAGTGGTCATCGGTTGTTCTTACATCCGGGTTTTCTGCTTGTTTAAACGGCCATAATTTACTCCTCATATAAAAAGTAATAACCATTAAGTGAGCTGCAAAAAATACGGTAAGCTCAAACATTACCGGTACAAAGGCCGGCATGTTCTGGATGTAGCTAAAACTTGGCTTACCGCCAATGTCCTGTGGCCAGTCTACGATCATGATGTAACGCATCATGGCAGTAGCAACAGATAATCCAACCAAACCATATAAGAACGAGGCAATAGCTATCCTTGTTGGGGCAAGACCCATGGCTTTATCAAGGCCGTGCACCGGGAAAGGCGTGTAAACTTCTTCAATGTGATGATGTGCAGCGCGGGTTCTCCTTACTGCGTCCATTAGGATATCATCATCATTGTACAATACATGTAAAACTTTATTGCTCATGATTCTTAGTGATGATTATGTTCTGAATGTGAATGATTGTCGTGTGCTTCATGCAGCTTTTTATATTTTTCGCTGGATGTTTTCATGATCGATTTAACCTCGGCCTGTGCAATTACAGGGAAACTCCTTGAATATAGAAGGAATAACACGAAGAAGAAACCAATTGTACCTATGTAGAATCCGGCATCTACAAATGTAGGCTGGAACATGGTCCATGAAGATGGAAGGTAATCCCTGTGAAGTGATGTAACGATAATTACAAAACGCTCAAACCACATACCTACGTTTACCACGATAGAGATGATGAAAGATACCATGATGCTGGTCCTGATCTTTTTAAACCACATTACCTGCGGAGAAACAACATTACAGGTCATCATCAGGAAATAAGCCCACCAGTAAGGTCCGGTTGCCCTGTTAATGAAGGCATACTGTTCGTACTCTACACCAGAATACCAAGCAATAAATAACTCGGTAATATAAGCTACACCTACTATAGATCCTGTAATCATGATTACAATATTCATTAGCTCAATGTGTTGCACAGTAATGTAAGCTTCAAGATTTGATACTTTTCTCATAATAATTAGCAGGGTGTTAACCATTGCAAATCCTGAGAAGATAGCTCCCGCAACGAAGTATGGCGGAAGAATTGTTGTATGCCATCCCGGTATAACCGAGGTAGCAAAGTCAAAAGATACGATAGTGTGTACAGAAAGTACAAGAGGGGTTGCAAGGCCGGCAAGCACAAGAGATACCTCTTCAAAACGCTGCCAGTCTTTAGCACGGCCGCTCCATCCAAAACTTAATATACCGTAAACCTGTTTTGTAAAAGGTGTAATAGCCCTGTCGCGAAGCATTGCAAAATCGGGTAGTAAACCTGTCCACCAGAAAACCAGTGATACCGATAAGTATGTTGAGATTGCAAATACGTCCCAAAGTAGTGGCGAGTTAAAGTTAACCCATAGCGACCCAAACTGGTTAGGTATAGGCATAACCCAATATGCTAACCAAGGGCGGCCCATGTGGAATACAGGGAACATTGCTGCCTGGATTACAGAGAAGATGGTCATTGCCTCCGCAGAGCGGTTAATAGCCATTCTCCATTTTTGACGGAACAATAACAATACCGCCGAGATAAGTGTACCGGCGTGACCGATACCTACCCACCAAACGAAGTTGGTAATATCCCAGGCCCAGCCTATTGTTTTATTTGATCCCCATGTACCAATACCTGTCCCTACTGTATAGGAAACACACGCTACGCCCCATAAAAATGCAGCAAGTGCAATGGTAAATGCTATCCACCATTGTTTATTGGCTCTGCCTTCTACCGGACGTGCAACATCAACTGTTACATCGTGATAATTTTTGTCACCTATAATTAAAGGTTTTCTAATGGGTGCTTCGTAATGAGACGACATATTCCTTTTATTTGTTTCTATTAATTTATTTTAACTACTATGTATTCCTTACTTTAACGTGGTAGAATACATTAGGCTGTGTGCCAATGTGGCTAAGCAGGTGGTAAGCCCTTTCATCTTCTTTTAGCCTTACGATAGGGTCTTCCTTCTCGTTAACATCGCCAAATACCATAGCTCCGGTACCACATGCTGCAGAACATGCACATGCATCGTTAAATTCGCCTTTAGCAACCGTTCTGCCTTCGCGTTTAGCCTTAAGGATAACCGCTTGTGTAGACTGGATACAGAAAGAACATTTTTCCATAACACCGCGTGAACGAACGTTTACATCAGGGTTAAGAACCATACGCCCAAGATCATCATTCATATGATAATCAAAGTCGTTGTTCTTGTTGTATAGGAACCAGTTGAAACGACGTACTTTATAAGGACAGTTGTTAGCACAGTAACGTGTACCCACACAACGATTGTAAGCCATGTGGTTTTGCCCCTGGCGGCCGTGAGATGTAGCAGCAACCGGACAAACAGTCTCACAAGGAGCGTGGTTACAGTGCTGGCACATTACCGGCTGGAATACTACCTGAGGGTTATCTGCAGGGTCTTCCATATTATTAAATTTCTCAACAGAGTCAAGAAGTCCGCTCATACTTTCTTTAACCTCTACATCCTCTGCAAAAGTATCTTTAGATGAGTAGTACCTGTCAATACGCAACCAGTGCATATCGCGGCTTCTCCTGATCTCTGATTTACCAACAACCGGTACATTGTTTTCTGCGTGGCAAGCTATAACACAAGCACCACAGCCCGTACAGGCGTTAAGGTCGATAGACAGGTTAAAGTGATGTCCTGTAGTCCTGTCAAAAGACTCCCAAAGGTCTATCGAAGCAGCAGGAACCTCTTTATGGTCATAAGACACAACCGGCATGATATTCCAGTCGGCAACATCTTTAGTATTAAAATCGTTCAGGGTAGCTTCTTTAACGATATCTCCCCTGCCCATTAATGTTCTTTGAAGCTGAACGCATGCAAATTCATGCTCGCCTTCGGTCTTAGTAAGTTTAGCCGTTTGGAAAGCGTTAAAGTTGTTGTAAATGCTATATGCATTAACACCTACTATCATTTCTTTCTTCATGGCAGCTGCGCGGCCGTAACCTAACGCAATACCGGCAGTACCTTTAGCCTGGCCCGGCTGTATGATAACAGGAACATTTTCCAGTTTTTTACCGCCAACCTCTATAGTAACATAGCTACCGTTAAGGCCGCCGTTAGCCACGTTCCAGTTTTCAAGGCCTAATGCATCAGCATCAGCTTTAGAAACCGTTACGTAGTTATCCCACGATGTTCTTGTAATAGGGTCAGGAAACTCCTGTAACCAAGGGTTGTTAGCCTGCTGGCCGTCTCCAATACCTGTTTTAGTGTAAAACACAAGCTCTAAGGCACCGGTAGTTGGCTTAGCAGATGCAAGTGCAGACGCAGCACCGGCGTAGTTAGCACCAAGGGCAGCAGCAGCTGTTGGGGCAACCGTAGCAACGGCAACACCATCATGCACTAACTGGTTCCACGTTTTGCCTGCAACATAGGTTGGGGCAACCGCTTTAAGGTAATCGTAATAAGCTGTTGGGTTTCCAGACCATGCAAGTAGTGCATCCTGGAATTGTTTTGTATTAAACAACGGACGGATAGTAGGCTGTGTGATAGCATACGTTCCTTTAGCTATTGTTACATCTCCCCAAGACTCAAGGTAATGAGGCATAGCAGCAGCTACAGTTGTTTTAGATGCAGTTTCATCTTCTTTAAGAGCGAAAGAAACCGATAGTTTTACTTTTTTAAGCCCTTCTACAAAATCTGCACTGTTAGGCAGTGTGTATACCGGGTTTACATTGTTCATGATAAGCGTGTGTATAGATCCCGCTTTCATGTCAGCCACTAATTTAGCAACCGCTTTAGCATCACCTTTACGCACATAACGCGGTGCAGCCGGGTTAAATGCAGCCGACTGTAATGCATTGTTAATTGCAATAGCAAGAAGCTGTGCATTAACATCATCCAGGCCGGTAACAAGAACACCACGTGAACCCGCAGCTTTAAGCTGGCTTGCAGCAGCCTCTACAGCTTTAGCATACGTAGCATTTACTGCCGGAACACTTACAGATGAACCTGTAACAATGTTATATATTTTTACAAGAGCGTATTTTTGCTCAGTAACAGTTAAAGGAATACGCTTATCAGCGTTAGCACCTGTAAGAGACATATTAGACTCTATTTGTATGTGCTTAGACATTTTACCGTTTTTAGGGATACGGTTAATGGTATAGCCATTATCATATCCTCCACCCTGCCAGTCGCCAAGGAAATCAGCGCCGACAGAAACAATAACGTCAGAATTTATAAAGTCGTAATCAGCAAGAGCCCTTTCGCCATATACCTGCTGGAAAGCATCAAGAGCTTCTGATGAAGAAACCGCATCATAAACCACATGCCTGAAACCAGGATATTTAGCACCAAACTCTGCTATAATTTTATCTGTAGACGGGCTTGCCAGTGTACCTGTAAGCACTACCACCTGGCCACCTGTTGCAGCAGCCTGAGAAAGGCCAGATTTTACTTTAGCATCAACCTCTTCCCAGGAAGCAGGTTTGCCTGAAACCACAGGTTGCTTTAAACGCATACTATCGTATAGGGAAAGCACAGATGCATGTACCCTGCCGTTAGCCGTTACTTTAGAACCTGCAATGGTATTATTTTCAACTTTTATGGGGCGCCCCTCACGGGTTTTAATAAGTATGTTGGCAAAATCAAAACCATCTGCCATTGTAGTAGCATAATAATCTGCAACACCCGGTATTATTTCTTCCGGCTGCACAACATAAGGTATTGATTTGATTACCGGGCCTTCACACGCTGCCAATGAAGCAGCAGCAGTACTAAACCCTACATATTTTAAAAAGTCACGACGGCTTGTAGATGAAGATGACAAAGCTTCCTTGTCGCCAAGAAACTCCTCTGTAGGGATTTCTTCTGCAAACTCATTGTTTCTCAGCGTCTCAACAATAGAGCTGTTTTGATTTAGCTCCTCAACACTTTGCCAGTATTTTTTGTTTGATGCCATGTTGTATATAAATATTAGCTTCTTATAAATTGATTAATAGTGACATTTACCACACTCAGTACCACCCATATTGGCAGCGGTAAGTTTTTGAACGCCGTATTTTTTGGCAAGTTCATCGTGGATTTTCTTGTAGTAGTCATTTCCTTCTACCTTAACATCTGTTTCGCGGTGACAGTTAATACACCAGCCCATTGTAAGCGGCGCATTTTGTTTCATCACTTCAAATGTTTCAACAGGGCCGTGGCATGTCTGGCATTCTACACCTGCAACAGAAACGTGCTGAGAGTGGTTAAAGTAAACGAAGTCCGGAAGGTTGTGTATCCTAACCCATTTAACAGGTTTTTGTTTTCCGGTATATTTTTGAGCAGATTTATCCCACCCTACTGCATCATACAGTTTTTGTATTTCAGCGGTGTAGAATTCTTTAGAATGATCTACATATAATGAGTCTTTATCTCCTGCAAATTCAGCAATATTCTTATGGCAGTTCATACACACATTAAGTGATGGTATACCTGAATTTTTACTTACCCTGGCAGCAGAGTGACAGTACTTACAATCGATGCCGTTATCGCCGGCGTGAATTTTGTGCGAGAAGTGTATTGGCTGTACCGGCTGGTAGTCTTTATCTACACCTACCTGCATAAGGTAGCCGTAAAGAAAGTATGCACCTGATAGCATTAGCAGTATTACAGTAACCAAAACAAGGAACTGGTTTTTAGCATACGCTTTCCAAAGTGGCAATGTAGGCTCAGCCTCAGGATATACAACACCGTTAGCAGCGGCAACCCTTTTAAGCGTTCTGTTTACCAACACAAGCATTACAATTAATACAATAAGCACTAAAACAAGCGCACCTAATATTAATTTGTTAGATGACCCGCCATTACCTTCGCCACCTGCCTGAGCAGTTGCAGCAGCCGGAGCAGCAGAAACCTCTTTAGGCTGTGATGTAAACGCAAGGATGTTATCAATATCCCCTTCAGAAAGCTGAGGGAACGCCGTCATGGTTACGCCACCGTTATCTGCAAAAAGCTTTACAGCCTCTGCATCGCCGGATTTGATCATCTCGCTACTGTTGTGAATCCACTTGTAAAGCCATGCTTTGTCATGCTTATCTGCCACACCCCTTAGGGCAGGGCCTGTAGATTTGGCATCCAGCTTATGACATGAAGCACAATTGGCATTAAACAATTCTTTACCTTTTACAGGGTCGCCCGCACCGGCAGCAGGAGCCGCCGCAGCAGCATCTCCGGCAAGAGCAGCTGTTGTTGCAGCCGCAGGAGCAGCAGGATCTTGTGCAAATGACGAAACGGTAAACGAGAGCGAAAGCGCCAGGCAGAATAATAAGATTCTTGAAATCGAAGTATGGTTACCCACTTTTTTCATATTAAAAATGATTATCGACAATTTTGGTATGGTTTTTATAGAGGTATATTATGTAAATACTATACTTTTTTAAAAACTCCCACAAAAATACGACTTAACATTTATTCTCAAACCCTAATTAAATGTTATCTCTTAATTTATAATAATTCTAAATAAATCGCGTTAAACCCAATAAAATAAATAGTTGTACATTTGTGGTAAACACACTTAATAATGAGAATTTTAAGAATTAAGCCCGCTTATTTAACATTACTTTTAGGCCTTTTTTTAACCACCAAAGGCACAGCACAAACCAATACCGTAACAGTATCTCAAGACCCTAAATTTGAGGAATTGCTTGCCGAAAAGCGTAAAATAAACTCTTCTATAACGGTAAACGACCGTTACAAGCTCCAGATTTTTTATGGTGCGAACGATAAAGCACGTAAAGCTTTACAGGATTTTAAACGTGATTTTAAAGAGCTGGATGGCACTATAGTATTTGAAAGCCCAACTTATAAGGTATGGGTGGGCAGCTTTGGCTCGCGCATTGAAGCCGAACGCAAGCTTACCGAAGTGAGAAAAAAATATCCTAACGCATTGTTGGTAAAGCCCAACAAATAATAAGCATTAAATATAAAATCACGCCTTTGCGGGATTTTTTTTACATATATATCATTTTTGCACTTACTTTCTTACGCAAAAAAAACAAAGGCTGCCATATGGCAGCCTTTATAGTATATATTAAGGAGTACTACTATTGAAAATCAGCAGGAGCAACACCTTCGTTTATTTTGGCTTCGGTAACTGTAAGATCCAGCTCTATACCTACATTCATGTTTACTTTGTAAGGAATTTTAATTCCTTTTAGATCTTTGTAATCACTGTAAAGTGTAGTGCGTGTTGCTTTTTTACCATCAGGACCTTCTTCTTCGTGGTTCTCTGCAATTTTATAACCGGTTTTCACATCATAATAGTAAGTGTTACCGCCATTTTTAACAGCATAAGCTTCAGTTCCGTTGATGGACTCTATACCCGTTAGCTTAACTTCTTTGCTGTTAGCAAGTGTAAGCTCTTCAAAAGGCACAGCACTCGCCTTCATTTCGGCAAGATCCTCACCTGCAAGATCTGTCTTTTGGCCTTGTTGCACCACGTAGCCACCTTTTTCGTTAACTACTTGCTTCATCATGCTCATACCCATAGCTTTCATTTCTACAAACTGTTTGTTTTCGGCAGAAACTTTCATAACAACCTCAAGCGGAGTACCCTGTACTGTAGCCGTAGACTTTGTATAAAGGGTTTTTACAGCCTTAACAGCCTTCTCGCCACCAATAGCTTTTACATAGCCATCAAGCACCGTTTTAGCTGTAACACCTGCAGGAACCGGTTTGTTAACTACAGGCTTCTCGGTTGGGTTACCAAACTTATCGTAATAGTTAACCGGTATTTTAGATTTTTCAAGGCCGGGAAGCACATCGGCAGCCTTACCTACAATAACAATCCTCGATTTATCTGCAAGGAAAAATTTATTGGCAGCAGCTTTAATATCCTCAGGGGTTACTGCATTAATATTCTTAATGTAGTTTTCGTAAAAATCTTCAGGAAGGCTTTGTGTTTGCGTAAGTAGTGCATAACGGGCAACAGTAGCCGGTTTTTCTATTTGCATTACAAAGTTACCAACGTATTTAGCTTTCGCATTTTTAAGGTCTTCGGCACTAACAAGGTCAGTACGTATCCTTTTAAGCTCGTTTAATATCTCTACCACAGAGCTGTCGGTAACTGCGTTACGAACCGATGTAGAAGACGTGAACGCACCTACATACTTATCGCCTGCTATAGATGAGTAAGCACCGTATGTCCAGCCATGAGCCTCACGCAGGTTAAGGAAAAGCCTTCCTTCGCCACCGCCACCTAAAATTTGGTTAGCAAGTAACGCAGCAAAATATTCTTTATCGGTCATTTTTAGGTTAACAACGTTTACTACAGCAATTTCCGACTGTACAGCGTTTGGCATATCTACAAAATTAACCTGGGTATACTGCACATCTTTAGGGTCGCTGTAGCTAACTGTAGGTGCTACACCCGGATCCCATGATGAGAATAGTTTTGTTACTTGTTTTTTCACATCTTTAGCCTTAACATCGCCCACTATAACAAGGTACGCTTTGCCCGGCACAAAATAAGTATCGTAATTTTGGTTAACATCAGCCAGGGTTACATTGTTAAGTGTAGCCTCACTAAGGTATTCGCCGTTAGGGTGGTTTTTACCGTATACAAGTACGTTCTCTACCCTGCCTGCAACTGCTTTTACGTTTTTCTCTTCAGATTTTAAGCCTTCAAGAATCTGCGCTTTTTGCTTATCAAACTCCTCCTGTGTAAACACAGGGTTTAAAGCACCATCGGCCATAAGCTCTAATATCCTGCCCGAATATTTAGAAAGGCCGCTTGCATAAGCACCGTTAGCCGAGAAATTAATGTTAGCACCTAAAAAGTCTACCTCTTCGTTAAAGGCAGTTTTACTCATTTTTTTGGTACCGCTGCCCATAAGTGCGCTTACCATATCTGCAACGCCTTTTTTATTGCCTTCGGCATAAGGAGCGTTATCTAAAGCAAGGCTAAAGGTAACCCTTGGCAGTTTGTGGTTTTCTACCACAAGTACTTTAAGTCCGTTTTTAAGAGTAAAGGTTTCCGGTTTACCTACGTTTACTGTAGGAGCCGGCCCCGGTTTAGGCATTGGCCTGTCTTGTGCCTGCATAGCTGTGGTATATAAAAACAAACCTGCTAATAAATATATAACTTTTTTCATGATCGTTTTTTGTATGCTTAGTTTTGTGCTTTGTCTTTAGATGGAACGTAATCTAACAGTAGTCTTTGGTTAGTATTAAGGTATTTTTTAGCAGCATCCCTAATATCTTCCCTTGTGATATTGCGATAAATATCAATCTCTGTATTAATAAGGTTAACATCTCCATATAAAAGATAGTATGTAGCAAGGTTATCAGCCACATCTTCCACACGCGAATTGTTGTTTACATAACGGTTCTCTATCTGGTTTTTAAGTTTTTCAAACTCTTTTTCAGATATAAGCTCTGTTTGCAGTTTTACAATTTCGTCATCGGCCTCTTTTAAAAGCTGTTGCGCCGTAAAGCCCTGCATAGGTATACCGTAAACAAAGTACACACCATAATCTTCCTGGCTGTAGTTAAATGCACCTATTTGAAGCGCCATTTTTTTATCGTCTACAATTTTTTTGTACATCCTTGAGCTTTTACCATCGCTTAACAGTGAAGATATCATATCAAGTACACGAGCATCTTTAGTATTCATTGCCGGTGTACGGTAAGCCGTAACGATCATTGGCAGCTGAATGTTAGGATCTTCGTAAGTAGCGTTAAACTCTTTAGTTATAGGAGCCTCTTCGTATTTTTGGCGGGTTACCGGAGTACCTTTAGGTATGGCACCAAAGTATTGCTTAACCCATTTTTTAGTCTGATCTACATCCAGGTCGCCCGCAACTACAAGAACTGCATTGTTAGGGATATAGAATTTTTTATTGAAAGCCTGGAACTCTGCAAGCGTAGCAGCATCAAGGTGCTCCATATCGCCAATGGTTGTCCAGCGGTACGGGTGTACCTTAAACATATTCTTTTTAACCTGGGCAAACAACGCACCGTAGGGCTGATTGTCGTACCTAAGCCTTTTTTCTTCTTTAACTACTTCGTTCTGGGTATCTACACCTATCTGGTTAATTACCGGGTGCATCATCCTTTCGCTCTCCATCCATAAACCTAACTCCAGGTTGTTAGATGGGAAAACCTCGTAATAATACGTCCTGTCATCGGTCGTGTTGGCGTTATTGTTACCACCATTAGCCGTAACTATTTTAAACCACTCACCTCTTTTAATATTCTCTGTACCTTCAAACAGCAAGTGCTCAAAAAAGTGTGCAAAACCTGTCCTGTTAGGGTTTTCGTCTTTAGCACCTACGTGGTACATAACCGATGTAACAATAACCGGGGCCGATTTATCCTGGTGCAGGATTACGTGCAGTCCGTTATCCAGCGTATATTCCTCAAATGCTACTTTTTGTGCCGAGGCCGTTGCACCAAGCATCAGGAGAGAGCCCAAAGCCATTATAGATTTTTTCATAAAAATTAATAATTATTTTTGATTTTGATAATAGGTGTGCAATTTCGCTAATTTGTTACAATTATTTTAATTTTTTTTGTGATTTTGACTTTTTCACTCTTATATATAACGAGTGGTGAGAATTATCACACAGCCGCCAAATGCAAAATATCGCCATATAAATAATAACACCCATAGCCAACCGCTGCTTAAACCATTAATAACTAAGGCCTTTTTAGTTTTACCGATAACCGCAGCTAAAAAGTACACAGCTAAGCGGCGTGAAATTAACACCTATACATATAATGTAAAAAGCGTGATATTTTTATTGCAACGTGTTGACTGATAAATAATAAATTGTATATTTGCAACCTTAAAAAATAATTTAAACCATATTGTTATGTACGCAATCGTAGAGATAGCAGGGCAGCAATTTAAAGTTAGCAAAGACCAAAAAGTGTACGTACACCGTTTGGAAGGTAAAGAGGGCGACGCAGTTACATTTGCGAAAGTTCTTTTACTTGACGATAACGGAACCGTTACTTTAGGCGCCCCGGCTATAGAAGGTGCTTCAATCGAAGCCAAAGTGCTGCAGCACTTAAAAGGAGACAAGGTAATTGTTTTCAAAAAGAAACGTAGAAAAGGATACAAGAAAAAGAATGGCCACCGCCAGTCTTTAACCCAGATCCAGATCTCAGTTATTAATTTTGGTGGCACTAAGAAGAAAGCTACTAAAAAAGCAGAAGCTGAAACTGCAGCAGAATAATTACTAACAATTAAAAACAAAACATCATGGCTCACAAGAAAGGTGTCGGTAGTTCCAAGAATGGTAGGGAATCAGAGTCGAAACGTTTAGGCGTTAAGATTTTTGGTGGCCAGGCCGCCAATGCTGGTAACATTATTATCAGGCAGAGGGGTTCTAAGCACAATCCGGGTGAAAATGTTTACATGGGTAAAGACCATACTTTACATGCTAAAGTAGATGGTGTTGTTAAATTTCAGAAGAAAAGAGACAACAAATCTTATGTATCAATAGTACCGTTTGAAGCTTAAGACTTTCAGTTAACCCTTTTTTGGGTTACACAAAAATATAAAGCGTCAGGATATCCTGACGCTTTTTTTATGCGCTAATTTTTTTTGGAAGCAAAATCTCCTGTCCTGCCCTTTTTTAGAATGGAAAACCTCAACAGGTCAAAACGTACAAAAAAGCGCGTTTTAATAGTGAATCTCAGAGTCCGAAAGTGAAATATTAAGGGTATTTTTAGTTGACCTTAGTCGAGCGGGAAGCAATTTTATTTTTCAAAAAATCTAAAATTGAGTGATTTTTTTAAAAAATGCATCTTGCCGCAGATGGTAAAAATTTTGTGATTTTAAATTTTTATCCCACCGAAATCCTGACAGAAAATACGGATGATTTTAAAGCAGCACCGCCTTAAAATAAGAATTTTATTAAGGGCATTGAACCTCCAAAATTTTGAAAATCAAAAACATATATAAATGAAAAAACCTCCCATAAATGGGAGGTTTTCCGTTGGTCCACAAGGACTCGAACCTTGAACGACTGCACCAAAAACAGTAGTGTTACCATTACACCATAGACCAATTGTGCTTCATTGCGGGTGCAAATATAGAACATATTTTAAATAATGCAAACACTACAATTAAAAAAATTAAAAAATATTTTTTGGCATTGTGGTAACAGCAGAAAATAGTTTCTTTGCACCACATCAACAACCCTGTTAATCAACATGAACCACCTTACTTTTAAAAAATGGAATACTATATTGGGTTGGGCAGTTTTTGCCATTGCCTTTGTAGTATATACACTAACTGTAGAACCATCCATGAGTTTTTGGGATTGCGGCGAGTATATTTCTACCGCAGCAAAGCTGGAAGTTGGCCACCCACCCGGGGCGCCGCTCTTTCAGATGGCGGGT
The DNA here is from genome assembly GCF_007097145.1 of Flavobacterium zepuense. Taxonomy (GTDB): domain Bacteria; phylum Bacteroidota; class Bacteroidia; order Flavobacteriales; family Flavobacteriaceae; genus Flavobacterium; species Flavobacterium zepuense. The sequence goes on from NZ_VJVZ01000002.1 coordinate 231,388, forward strand.
GCGGTGTTTGCCATGTTCGCTACCGGGCCTGATAAAGTCGCGCTTATGGTTAACATGGTATCGGTACTATCAAGTGCATTTACGATACTGTTTATGTTTTGGTCGCTCACAATGCTTTTAAAAAGCCTTACAGCGGGTTTTAATGAATTTACAGGAGATAACCCCAAGATGGTTTTAGGGGCAGCTACAGTAGCTTCTTTAGCCTTTACATTTACCGATTCTTTTTGGTTTAACGCTACCGAAGCCGAAGTATATGCCATGGCATCGCTTTTTATATCGATACTGCTGTGGGCGGGCTTAAAATGGGGCGAGGAGATGCATACACCGCGCGGCAACAAATGGCTGCTATTGATATCCTTGCTTATCGGGCTTTCGTTTGGCGTTCACTTTATGGCGCTATTATCTATCCCATCAATCGGGCTTATTTACTTCTTCAAAAATTATAAAACCGTTACGGTAAAGAATTTCATCATAGCCAACATTTTAATTGTGGCGGTACTGTTCTTTGTTTTTGGCTTCCTACTCCCTTATACGCTTGCACTTTTTGGCAAGACCGAGATCTTTATGGTTAACAGCCTTGGGCTGCCACTCAATTCGGGCACCATCTTTGTCTTTTTACTTATTATTGCAGTGTTTTACCTTGGGTTACAGTATACTCAAAAAAAAGGACTCTTTCTTTACAACACAGTGCTGCTGTGCCTGCTGTTTATCTTAATCGGGTTTTCTACTTGGGTAATGCTGCCGGTACGCGCTAACGCCAATGTGGTTATTAACGAAAACAATCCAAGCAATGCTGCCGAGGTTCTCGCCTATTACAACCGTGAACAATATCCGCAGCAGCGTACTTTTTACGGGCCAATGTACACTGAAGCCTACGCAGGCCTTGACCCCGACAAGCCTTATATTGATGCCAAGCCCAATTACGAACCTGATTATAAAACCGGCAAGTATGTAATTGTAAATGATTATAAAAACGCCAAGCAAAACCCTGATGAGCGCCAAAGTGGGTTCCTTCCCCGTATGGGTGATGCCGACAAGGCTAAAAACTACATGATATTCGCCGGGCCGCCTAAATTCAGCATCGACCCGGCTTATGATTTCAGTCAGGAACTACAACGGTCGGGCGTGGATATAGAATCGCTAAGCGACGAAGAAGCCGGTATGGCGCTTGCACAGGCACGCGGCCAGCTGGAACAGATAATCGGGCAATTTAAGTCGGCTTACGCGCAAGGCGGGATAGGTAATGAGGAATACGATGAATTCCTTAAAAACTACGGACAATACCTACTTGTAGAAAAACCCACATTTGCACAAAATATGGCATACATGTTTGAATACCAGTTTGGCTATATGTACTGGCGTTACCTAATGTGGAACTTTACCGGCCGCCAGAACGACGAGCAGGGACGCTACGGCTATACCGATGGAAACTGGATGAGCGGCATTACATTTGTAGATGAAGCCCGTCTGGGCCCTCAGAGCCACCTTTCGCAGGATATGCTACACAACAAAGGCCGCAACCACTATTACTTCCTTCCGTTTATTTTAGGCGTTATAGGCATGATATACCACGCCCGTAAAGACTGGAAAAGTTTTTACATGTTGCTTGCCCTGTTTTTATTTACGGGTATTGCCCTAAAAATATTTCTTAACGAGCGCCCATTTGAGCCTCGCGAGCGCGATTATGCCCTTGTAGGCTCCTACTATGTTTTTGCCCTATGGATTGCCTTTGGCACCTATGCTATTTACGATGGCCTTAAAAAATACCTTCAGCCTAAAATTGCCATTCCTGTTGTACTTGCAATAACACTGCTTGCAGGCCCCGTGCTTTTAGCGAAAGAAAACTGGGACGACCACGACAGGTCTGACCGTTACACCGCAGTTGCAATGGCGAAGGCCTACCTGGACTCATGTGAACCAAATGCTATATTGTTTACCATTGCCGATAACGACACCTTTCCGTTATGGTATGCCCAGGAAATTGAAGGCTACCGTACCGATGTTCGCGTGGTGTGTACTACACTTTTCCCTACCGACTGGTATATTGATTCTATGAAGCGCAAGGCGTACGAGTCAGATCCGTTGCCAATATCTTTTGAGCACAGCCAGTATGTAGAGGGTACCCGCGATTATATACTCTATGCACCCCGCACCGATGAGCGCATAAGCATTAACGATTTTATGAGTTTTGTAGCCTCGGATGATGAGAGAGCCAAAATAACCCTGCAAAACGGTCATAAAGCTAATGTATATCCATCTAATAAGATCAGTTTCCCTGTAGACAGGGAGGCCGTCATCAAAAACAAGGTAGTAGCGCCACAGCATTACGATTCTATCGTGAAAAGTATTGATATCGACCTGCCTAAAAATGCTATTTATAAAAATGGCCTTATGATGCTGGATGTCATCCGAAACAATAACTGGAAACGCCCTATTTATTTTTCCGGCGGAACAAATGAAGATGCCGATTTTGCCTGGATGAAAAATTACCTGCAGCAGGATGGCCTTGCGCTTAAGCTGGTGCCTATAAAAACAGCATTACCCGAAGACGCAGGCATGTTAGACTTGGGGTACGTGGATTCTGAATCGATGTACAATAAGGTTATGAAGTGGGACTGGGGCAACAGTGGCAGCCCTGATATTTATGTAGACCCGCAAACAAGGCATAACAGCATTACCTTCCGCATGAACCTTGCCCGCCTTATGAATGCCCTGATAATAGACAAGCAGCCCGAAAAAGCCCGAAAAGTTATAGAGCTGGCATTAAAAAATATGCCGGTAGAGCGTTATGAATTTTACTTTATCAATGAGCCATTTGCCGGTGGCTACTACCGCATAGGCGATACCGCTGCCGCACGCAAATTGTTGGAGCAGCTTATCGCCAAGTACAAAGATGCGCTAACCTATTACGCTTCGCAGCCCATAGCCATGCAAAATAGCAATGCCACTGCCATAGTAAGGGAAATAGAACAGTACCGCAGCCTGCTTATTGTAATGCAGGAAAACAATGACACTGCTTTTTACAATAAACATAAAACAGCGTTTAACATTTTTAATCAAAGGTTTAAACATTTTGGCAGGGAAAACGAGAAGTAAGTTTTAACAAAATTTTAAATATTAGCTAACAAAAGCGGCATTGTATTACAAACAATGCCGCTTTTGCATTTATAAAGGCATTAAAAAAATGGTATTACACTTTAGCTTTGGCAAAAAAATAGTTTCTTTGCAGTTACGTTTTAATACCGGAACAATTCACCATACATGATAACATTCAATTTCAAAAAATGGAATACCATCCTTGGGTGGTCTGTTTTTGCCATTGCCCTGCTTGTTTACTCACTAACCGTAGAGCCCACCCTTAGTTTTTGGGACTGCGGCGAATACATACCCACTGCCGAAAAGCTTGAAGTAGGCCACCCACCGGGAGCACCACTTTTCCAGATGATGGGTGCCTTTTTTGCCATGTTTGCCCCAAGCCCCGATAAGATAGCGCTAATGGTAAACATGCTATCGGTATTCTCGAGCGCGTTTACAATTTTGTTTTTGTTTTGGTCATCAACCATTATCTTCAAAAATCTCGTAGCTAAATTTTCAGAGCTTAACAACAGCAATTTACAAGCTGTATTAGGCAGTGCCTTTGTGGGCAGCCTTGCCTATACGTTTTCAGATAGTTTTTGGTTTAACGCCGTAGAAGCCGAGGTGTATGCCATGGCATCATTATTTATTGCCCTGCTATTGTGGCTGGGGCTGCGTTGGGAGCAGGAAATGCATACCCCACGCGGTAACAAATGGCTGCTTATCATATCGCTTGTTATTGGTTTATCTTTCGGGGTTCACTTTATGGCATTGCTAACCATCCCTTCAATAGGGTTTATTTACTTCTTTAAAAATTACAAAACCGTTACGGTTAGAAATTTTATCATAGCCAATGTGGTAATTGTTGCCATCTTGCTTTTCATTTTCAAATTATTGTTGCCTTACACCATGGCGCTTTTCGGCAAGACCGAAATCTTTATGGTAAACAGCTTTGGCATGCCTTTTAACTCGGGTACTATTCTTGTATTTGTAGCTATTGTAGCTTTCTTTTACTTCGGGCTGCAATACACTAAGAAGAAAGAGCTTCCGCTTTACAACACCATCCTGCTTTGTACGCTGTTTATCTTAATAGGTTTCTCAACCTGGATGATGCTGCCTATTCGTGCCAATGCTAACGTGGTTATTAACGAAAACCGCCCAAGTGATGCCGCCGAGGTACTTGCCTACTATAACCGTGAACAGTATGGCGAGCAAAAGTTATTTTACGGCCCTATGTTCTCTGATGCTTACAGCGGACTGGACAAAGTGCGCCCTTATGAAGACGAGAAACCCAACTACCAAAGGGATTATAAGACCGGCAAATATGTAATTGTAAACAATTATAAAAACGCCAAACAAAATACCGATGACCGCCAAAAAGGCTTTATGCCAAGGATGTGGAGCCCCGATCATGCGGGTAATTATATGAGCTTTACGCATCCGCTGGAATTTAAATTTGACCCTGAATACGATTATGTAGAAGACCTATACCGTATGGGCTTCCCTGTTGATAAGATGGGCGAGGAAGAAGTAGGTATGGCTGTAGCCGAGTTAAGGGGTAATGTAGAAAAACAGGTTAACGAGTTTAGGGCAGGCGTTCGCACCGGCCAGGTTGATATGGATGAGTACAACAAATTCCTTAACCAAAACAGCAGGTATTTACTGATAGAAAAGCCATCGTTTACAGATAACATGCAGTTTATGTTTGAGTACCAGTTTGGCTATATGTACTGGCGTTACCTGATGTGGAACTTTGCCGGCCGCCAAAACGACGTTCAGGGGCGCTATGACCACTTGGACGGTAACTGGCTAAGTGGCATTAAACCTTTAGATGAAATTCGCCTTGGTTCCCAGGATAACCTTCCGTCCGACCAGGAAAACAACAAAGGCAGGAATGTATATTTCTTCCTTCCGTTCATACTGGGTGTGGTAGGTTTTATCTACCATGCTAAAAAAGACCTTAAAAGCTTTTATGTTATACTGGCATTGTTCCTGTTTACAGGCCTTGCCCTTAAAATTTACCTTAACGAGAGGCCGTTTGAGCCCCGCGAAAGGGACTATGCACTGGTAGGATCGTTCTACGTATTTGCCATATGGATAGGCCTTGGGGTGTATGCCATTTATGATGCGATTAAAAATTACATTGCCCCTAAAGTGGCCGGCCCTGTAGTAATTGCGGTTACGCTTTTAGCTGCCCCGGTACTTATGGCTTCGCAAAACTGGAACGACCACGACCGTAGCGGCCGTTACACGGCACTGGCTATGGCTAAGGCCTACTTATCGTCCTGCGAGCCCAATGCTATACTATTCACCATCGGAGATAACGATACATTCCCCCTATGGTATGCGCAGGAAGTTGAAGGCTACCGTACCGATGTGCGTATTGTAAACACCAGCCTGTTTATGACGGACTGGTATATTGACCAGATGAAAGCCAAGGCTTATACATCTGAACCGATGCCTATCAGCTTTACCCACGAGCAGTACCAACAGGGTACACGCGATTATATGCTGTTTGTTCAGGGTACCGAGGCACGCTGGAACCTTGGCGACCTGCTTAAGTTTATAGCATCGGAAGATCCGCGTGCTAAGAAAGAGCTTAACAACGGCCATTTTGTAAACTTTTATCCTACCAACAAAGTAAGGGTACCGGTTAATAAAGAACAGATCATTAAGAACAAAGTGGTATCTCCGGCGCTGTACGATTCTATCGTGCCGTATATAGATATTGATATTAAAGGCGATGCGTTGTACAAAAACCGCCTTATGATGCTCGACCTGTTTTATAACAACAACTGGAAAAGGCCTATTTACTTTACCGGTGGCAGCTTTGGCGACGATGATTACCTTTGGATGAAGGATTACCTGCAATTGGATGGTATGGTTTACAAACTGGTTCCGGTTAAAACCGCGATTCCTAAAGATGGCAGTCCGCTGGATATGGGACATATTGATACTGAGAAGATGTACAATATTGTGATGGCATGGGATTGGGGCAACAGCGAGAGCCCGGCCATTTACCACGACCCGGAAACGCGCAAAAACAGCATTACATACCGTACCAACCTTGCCCGCTTAATGGAGGCACTTATTAACGAAGGCAAGAGAGATAAGGCTAAAAAGGTTATAGACCTTGCCATGGCAAAAATGCCGTTAGAATACTTTGGCTACTATACCCTGCTTGAGCCTTATGCAGCCGGATATTATGAGCTTGGAGAAAAAGAAAAGGCAAGGCAGCTGTTAAACAAAATGATCAAGAAATACCAGGAGGAGCTAACGTTCTTTAAGGGTATGTCGTTAAACGATCAAAACTCGGTAAGGGTAGATATTGCTACCAATATAGAGCGCTACCGCAGCCTGCTGTACATTATGAAAGAAAATAATGATACCGAAAGCTACAACGCTGCCCGCAAAGCATTTAATGAATATAATCAGAAAATGGGCAGGCACAAGCGCGAAAACGAATAGTTTTTAAGCTAAAATTTATAACTTTGGGATGCAGCTTTAGGCTGCATCTCTTATTTAAGGCTATTTACAAATGAAAAAGTACTGGGTAAAAACGGGCAGGCTGGTTAAAAAGCTGTTTTCTAATTTTGTGTGGGATATACCTGCTGCACAAAAAACCGTGTACCTTACTTTTGATGACGGCCCCCACCCCGACGTTACTCCCTGGGTGCTTCAAATTCTAAAAGAGCACGATATTAAAGCGGTGTTCTTTTGCATTGGCGATAATATAGAAAAGCACCCCGATACCTTTAGGCAGGTTATAGAGGCTGGCCACATTATAGGCAATCATACCTTTAACCATCTTAATGGCTGGGGCACACCTAACGATGTTTACACGGATAATTTTAAAAAGTGTGAGGAGTCTATAGCAAAACGGATTACTGAGCCAGCAAAGCTTTTTAGGCCGCCGTATGGCAAAATAAAAAGCACCCAAAGCAAATGGGTGCGCAACAGGGGCTATAAGATTATAATGTGGGATGTACTCAGCGCCGACTTCGATCAGTCTATAACGCCACAGCAATGCCTGCACAACGTTACAGGTAGTGTAACCGGAGGTAGCATCATAATATTTCATGACAGTGTTAAGGCACAGGCTAATTTGCGCTATGCCCTGCCCAAAGCCATTGAGTACTTAAAGGAAAATGATTTCAGGTTTGGTGTGGTAGCCTAAATTTGTTCCTGTACAAGCCCTATAATCGTGTTGGCATCAAGCTCACCGCTTTGCCTCCACACCATCTGGCCGTCTTTATAGATCATTAATGTAGGCAGCCCTTTTATCCTTAGCGCTTCGGCCAGTTCCTGGTTTTTATCTACATCAATCTTTATAACTTTGGCTTTATCGCCAAGTGCAGCTGCAACATCGCGAATTACGGGGTGCATGGATACCGATGGCTCATTCCACTCTGTATAAAAATCGATCAGTACCGGAACCTGGGAGTTTATAAGTTCTCCGAATTTTGACATAAAGTTGGTAGTTTTAACTTACTTTAAAATCCTTATTTTGGTAAATTATTACACAAATATAGCATTTTTACCAAATCACACTATTTTTTAACCCTTTTTTAGTTCTAATACTGTAATTTCTGGCCAGATACCTACCCTGCCGGGATATGCATGAAAGCCAAAACCACGGTTTACATATACATACCTGCCAATGTTTTCATATAAGCCTGCCCACTGTTTATAAACGTATTGTACAGGGCTCCACTTAATTAAGCCCGGTATCTCTATACCAAACTGTAACCCGTGGGTATGCCCGCTTAGTGTTAAGTGGTAATTGCCCGGATGGTTCTTAACTTCATACTCCCAGTGCGATGGGTCGTGGCTCATTAATATCTTAAAATCCTGCGGGGTAAGCCCTTCTGATGCTTTTTTAAGATCGCCCGCTTTTTTAAAGTTATGGCCCCAGTTCTCTAAACCAACCAACGCAATCTCCTCGTCGCCTTTTTTAATTTTAATATGCTCGTTAAGCATCAGTTTAAAATCTATCTGGCGGTGCAGGTCTTTTATGGCAGCAAAATTATCGTCTTTTTCTTTTTGGGTAGGCCAGTCGATATACTCGCCATAGTCATGGTTGCCTAAAATCGAATATTTACCAAACTCAGGTGTTTTAATTCCTTTAAAGGTTTCTATCCACGGGTACATCTCCCTGGCATGGGTATTTACAATATCGCCGGTAAATAGTATAATATCAGTTTTTTGCTCGTTAATAAGGTCGATAGCATATTGTATACGTTCTTTATTATCAAAACTGCCGCTATGAACGTCGGATATCTGGGTAATGGTAAAACCGTCAAAATTGTCGGGCAGGTCAGGAAATGTTATTGTTTGGCGTATAACCTTAAAATTGTACTTACCCTTTGTCATACCATACAATAACGATAAAAACGGCATAGCTGCCAGCCCAAGTGCGGTTAGACTTACAAAGCGCCTCCTTTCTGACAGGAAAGGCTGTTTGCTGTCGCCCATAAACATACGGATGAAGCCCCCCAATACCCTAATTATGTCTTCGCCAAGCATAACAATAGTAATAACAAGCTTTGGCACAACCGTTATTAGTAGCAGCCCCATAGTAAAGAGCGACTGCTTGTTTTGCCCTTCGCGCCTGTCAAACTGGGTAAAGGAGTAAATAATGTAAAGTATTACAAGTATTGAAACTGCCAGGTACACCCAGTGCACCCATTTAGTTTTAGTAGCAGCTTTTACAGCCTGAAAAGTATAGATTTCGGCAATAAGAGCCACAATAAGCAGGAATATGAGAAAACGGCGCATTAAATGAAGTATTTATAAGAATATAACTGCATCATAAAACATGCCATAAAACCCGTGGCAGAAATTTATTACACTTTGTCAGCCTCTGTATAGCGCTTGCGGTGGTTAACCCCCCACTCTCTAAGGGTGCTTATAACATTATCTAACGTGTGGGCATACTCCGTCATGCTGTACTCTACCACTACCGGGATGGTGTCGTGCACTACGCGCTGCACAAGGCCGTTCATTTCCAGGTCGCGCAGCTCTTTACTAAGCATACGGTCGGTTATCTTAGGTATTTCGCGGGCCATTTCGCTAAAACGTTTGCTGCCAAAAGTTAGTGATATAATTATAGGGAGTTTCCATTTTCCGCTTAAAACATCAAGTGCATCGGTTACCGGACGAATCATTCCGGTACACTGATTATGGTCTAATTGAGATACATCTTTCATACTATAGTGTGTGATAGCACTATACACCTGTACAGTACTTACTTTTATATAGCAAAGGTACGTAGTTTTACATTCAGTATTAACCAACATCAATAAAAAATGAAATACAGTTTATTAGCAGGCAGGATATTGTTCTCGCTTATCTTTATTATATCATCGTTTGGGCACTTTGGCGAGCAGTCAATCGGTTTTGCCGCAAGCAAGGGTGTGCCGCTTGCGGGCGTATTGGTTCCACTATCGGGTATTATAGAATTATTTGGTGGGTTGAGCATTATACTTGGATACAAAACAAAATGGGGCGCATGGCTTATAGTCTTGTTTTTACTGCCAGTTACCTTTATGCTGCACAACTTCTGGACGATAACCGACCCAATGGCGCAGCAAATGGATATGGCTGCTTTTATGAAAAACATCTCTATGATAGGCGCGGCGCTTATCATTGCTTACCACGGCGCCGGGCCGCTGAGTTTAGATAACAGGGCTACCCGCAATAATGATATGCTTGAGTAAATTACTTAGACAATCATTCTTACCCTACTCCCTAATATTTAGCAAAATCCTATGGTATCCTTAGCATATATTTTAGATATGGAGTAGTAACTTTGGTAAACAGAAAAGGATAAAACCACTCTAAAATACGCAACTCTATATATACAGCACCCTGTAGTTTACACTAAAACTACAAGGTGCTGCACTTTTATAAAAAGCACCCCGGGGCTTCTTATTGTGGTGCGGTTTGCTTATTTTTACGGCAAATAATTTTTTCATGTCTCAACAAAAACGACTTTTCCTGCTCGATGCTTACGCCCTTATATTTCGTGGTTATTATGCGTTTATAAAAAATCCGCGCATTAACTCCAAAGGCATGGATACCAGCGCCATTATGGGTTTTATGAACTCGTTGCTGGATGTTATTAAACGCGAACGCCCAGACCATTTAGCGGTTGCATTTGATAAGGAAGGTAGCACCGTACGTACCGAAATGTATACTGCATACAAAGCCAACCGCGATGAAACGCCCGAGGCTATAAAAATATCCATCCCCTACATACAGGCATTGCTAAAGGCCATGCACATACCGGTAATTGAGTCGGCGGGTTGTGAGGCAGATGACCTTATAGGCACCATTGCCAAGCAGGCCGAGAAACAGGGCTACCAGGTTTTTATGGTAACACCCGATAAAGATTTTGCACAGCTGGTAAGCGAAAATATTTTTATGTACCGCCCTGCCCGTATGGGTAACGGTATAGAAATTTGGGGTGTGCCCGAAGTGTTAGCCCGTTTTGAGATCGAGCGCCCTGAGCAGGTTATTGATTATTTAGGGATGATGGGCGATGCGGTAGATAACATTCCCGGACTGCCGGGAGTAGGCGAAAAGACAGCTAAAAAGTTCCTGAAAGATTATGGTACTATGGAGAACCTACTTGCCAACACGCACGAGCTTAAAGGCAAACTGCGCGAAAACATTGAGGCCAATAAAGAAAAAGGCATTATGTCTAAAAAACTGGCAACTATTATAATAGATTGCGATGTTACCTTTAACGAGCATGATTACGAATTAACCAAGCCCGATACCTCAAAGGTAGAAGAGCTTTTTAACGAACTGGAGTTTCGCCGTATGGCGGATCAGTTTCATAAACTGTTCTCTCATGGCGAAGAGTTTGACCAGGTGGCTACAACAGGTTATTCGCCAACGCAGACCATACTTAAGCCAACGCAGCAATTTGACTTGTTTAACGATGGCGCAGCCGACCCTGAAACTGCTGCCGATACTCCCGGCTTTTATAAAACACTTGAAAATACCGACCATCATTACCAGCTTGTACAGGGCAACATGGCCATTAGCCTGCTGTTGCGAGACCTGCTTAAACAGCCCTGCGTGAGCTTTGATACTGAAACGACCGATATTTGTGCCCTTACAGCAGAATTGGTAGGGCTTTCTTTCTCATGGGAAAAAGGCAAAGGCTTTTACGTTCCCGTGCCTGCTGACCGTGATGAGGCACAGGAAATTATAAACAAGTTCATTCCGTTTTTTGAAGATGAGACGATTGAAAAGGTGGGCCAAAATCTTAAATACGACCTTGAAATATTAGCCAACTATGGTATTACCGTAAAAGGTAAATTCTTTGATACCATGATTGCGCATTACCTTATCAATCCGGATATGCGCCACGGTATGGACATTCTTGCCGAAACGTATCTGCGCTACTCGCCTATGCCTATTGAGGCCCTGATTGGTAAAAAAGGCAAAGGCCAGAAAACCATGCGCGATGTAGAGTTAGAGCTGGTTAAAGAATATGCTGCCGAGGATGCCGATGTTACCTTACAACTAAAAGAAATATTTGCCCCGGAACTGGAACGTACCGGTACCCGCAAATTATTTGACGAAATAGAGATTCCGCTAATGCCGGTACTGGCCTATATGGAGCAGGAAGGCATTAACCTTGATACCGCTTATCTTAAAGAGCTTTCGGGTGAATTGAGCACCGACATTAAGGCATTAGAACTCCGCATTTACGAAACCGCGGGCCAGAGTTTCAACCTTGGATCGCCAAAACAGCTGGGAGAAATATTATTCGACAAGCTAAAAATTGGTGGTAATAAAATTAAAAAAACCAAGACCGGCCAGTATGCCACCGGTGAAGAGGTTTTATCATACCTTGCATTAGAAAACCCTATAGTTCAGGATATTTTAGAGTGGCGCCAACTAATCAAGCTGCAAAACACCTATGTAGATGCGCTGCCGTTACAGGTTAAACTGCTCACCGGCCGCGTACATACTGATTATATGCAAACCGTAGCCGCCACCGGCCGCCTTAGCTCTAACAACCCTAACCTGCAAAACATTCCTATCCGTACACAAAGGGGCAGGCAGATACGTAAAGCCTTTGTGGCACGCGATGAAAATTACACCATAGTATCTGCGGATTACTCGCAAATAGAACTGCGCATTATTGCAGCACTAAGCGGAGACCCCGAAATGATACGTTCGTTTAAAAACGGAGAGGATATTCACGCCTCTACAGCATCAAAAGTATTTAATGTACCGTTAGAAGAGGTTACCCGCGAACAGCGTAGCCATGCTAAAACAGTAAACTTTGGTATTGTGTACGGGGTTTCGGCATTTGGTTTAAGTAACCAAACGTCGCTTAGCCGTGGCGAATCTAAAGACCTTATTGATGCGTATTACAAAACCTACCCAAGGCTTAAGCAATACATTGGCGAGCAGGTAGAAATTGCCCGCGAGCAGGGCTTTGTACAAACCATATCAGGCCGCAGGAGGTACTTAAAAGACATTAACTCGCAAAACCAGGTAGTACGTGGCGGTGCCGAGCGTAATGCCGTTAATGCCCCTATACAGGGCAGCGCGGCAGATATTATTAAAATTGCCATGATAAACATCCATAAAAGGCTTATTACTGAGAACTGGCAAAGTAAAATGCTGTTACAGGTACACGATGAGCTTGTGTTTGATGTGCATAACAGCGAATTGGAACGCATCAAACCCATGATAAAAGAAGAAATGGAAAGTGCCTTTACTTTAGAAGTTCCGTTAGAGGTAGATCTTGGCGAAGGGCTTAACTGGCTGGAGGCGCATTAATAAAATGCAATTCCCTACCCTGTTAACCACATAATCAATACCATTGTTCATTCAGCTACAAACAAACCCATTTATGGATATTTACCATATAACACAGCCAACTGCGCCTAAAGTGCCCATTATAATAAGTTCGCCGCATTCCGGCACCTATTTCCCTCCTGACATCGCCTCCAGGCTTAAGCCCGAAATGGCACAGCGGCCTGATGATGCCGACTGGTTTATAGACCGCCTGTACGATTTTGCCCCGCAAATGGGCATCACACTTATAAAGGCCAACTACTGCCGCTGGGTTATAGACCTTAACCGCGACCCCGAAAGCAAGCCCCTGTATACCGATGGGCGTGTAATTACCGGCCTGGTGCCGCTTACCAATTTTAACGGTGAGCCATTGTATGCAACTGGCGAGCCTGATGATACAGAGATTGCCGAAAGGGTAACACAATACTATGTGCCGTACCACGATAAGGTAAACGAGCTGTTACAGCAAACCAAAGAAGAGTTTGGAGTGGCGTTGCTGTTTGATGCGCACTCCATCCGCAAGGTAGTGCCGGGCATCCGCCAGGAGCCATTCCCTGAACTGATACTTGGCGATAACGACGGGGCTTCGGCTTCCGCCGAGATTATCAGCGCCGCCTGGGCCGCCCTGCAAAGCAGCGGCTACGAGGCAGAACACAACCACCCGTTTAAGGGCGGGCATATAACACGTTACTTTGGGCAGCCTCAAAACAACATCCATGCCCTGCAGCTAGAAATGGCCAAGACCAATTATATGGATACCTCCGAGACGGAGTATGACGATGCCAATGCTTCTAAAATACGCGGGGTGCTTAAAGGCATGTTCGAGCAACTTATCAAAACACTTCAGTCGTAATGGCAGCTACAACCTATACCTTTAAAGGCCTCTTAACCGAGAATGGATGGATAGCGAATGCAGTTGTAGATTTAGATGCGTCAGGAAACGTGATTTCAATATCCGAAAGTGAAATATCAAGGGGTGAATTTGTAAATGGGTATGCATTTCCGGGTTTCCAGAATGCCCATTCGCATGCCTTTCAGTATGCCATGGCCGGCCTTGCCGAACTGCATGTTGACACCGCAATTCAGGATGATTTCTGGAGCTGGCGCAACGCTATGTACGGCCTGGCGCTTACGCTATCACCTAATCAGCTGGAGGTTGTGGCTACAATGCTGTACAGCGAGATGGCACGCCACGGCTATACGGCTGTAGCAGAGTTTCATTACCTGCACCACGATAAAAATGGTAAACCCTATGCCAACCTCGCCGAAATGGGCGAAAGGCTTGTTGCTGCGGCCCAAAAAGCAGGTATCCGCATTACACTGGTGCCCCAGTTTTACCAGCAGGGAGGCTTTGGCCAGGCACCGGTGGATCGCCAAAAACGGTTCATTTCCAACACTATAGATGATTATTATAAGTTATTGGAAAGCAGTAAGGCTGCTGCCAAAAACTATACACATGCCAATACCGGAATTGGTATACATTCACTCAGGGCAGTAAAGCCTGAAGATGTAATTATCATTTGCAACTCGTTAAACAACAGCATTTTACACATACATGTGTCGGAGCAATTAAAAGAGATTGAGGATTGCATTGCCTATCATGGTAAACGCTCGGTAAAGTGGCTGTTAGATAATTGCAATGTAGATAAGAACTACCACTTAGTGCATGCTACTCACTTGGATGACAGCGAAGTAACCGGTATTGCCAAAAGCGGTGCCAGTGTGGTGCTGTGCCCAAGTACAGAGGGTAACCTGGGCGATGGGTTGTTCCGCTTTGAGGAGTATAAGAATCAAGGCGGCAACTGGAGCATTGGTACCGATAGTCATGTGGGCCTTAACCCGTTGGAAGAGTTACGATTACTGGATTACGGCCAGCGCCTTATAAGCCATAAACGCACCACATTTGTTACACCTGGCCAGGGCGAAAGCGCTTTTAATGCCCTAAAAATGGCATGGCAGTCGGGACGGAGGGCTATGAATGCTCTTGATGCTGAATTTTTTGCTGTAGGCCAACCTTTTGATGCTGCGGTTGTTAAGGCTACATCTCCGTTAATAGCTACGGCCAGCCTGCGCAATTTGTGTAATACGGTTGTGTATTCGGCAGATGTTAGCGATATGGCGGGTACCATTGTTGCCGGTAAATGGATATGCAAAGACGGGCAGCCGATACATAGTGAAATGGCTGTAAATGATTTTGTTACGGTAATTAAAGACCTGGGAACGAGATTGTAATCGCACTATTTCTTATGCTCGGCAGGCTCAGCAGGACAAGCAGAGCATCAAAATGAAATAACTCATCTTTGCGCACCCACTATAATTACTTATTTTTGGCTTTATAATTTGATACTATGCTTGGACTTAAACTGTTAACCGACCCACGTTGGGCTAATATAGCCGAATCTAACTTAGAGGAGATACTAACCGATCATGCCTGGTGTGAGCAAAAGGCAGCCGCTAATGCGCTGTACCTCATCACCAATAACCCGGAACACATTGAGATGGTGCAGACGCTGGCTGAAATTGCCATTGAAGAAATGCAGCACTTTAATATGGTGGTAGATATCATTAAACAACGCGGTTATAATTTGGGGCGCGAAAAGCGCGATGACTATGTGGGTGAGCTGTTTAAGTTCGCTAAAAAAAACTGTAGTAGGCATGAGTCGTTTGTAGACCGGTTATTGTTTGCGGCTATGATTGAGGCCAGGAGCTGCGAGCGTTTCAGGGTGCTGTCTAAAAATATCGCCGACAAAGAACTGGCTACGTTTTACCATGAGCTTATGGTATCTGAAGCTACACATTACACTACCTTTTTAGGTTTCGCGCGTCAATACGCTGTGGTGTAGATGTTGAAAAACGCTGGGCAGAATGGCTGGAGTTTGAAGGCGAACTTATTCAGAGTTATGGGAAGAGTGGTGCGGTTCATGGGTAACACGTAGAGAGGCATTGCTAAGCGTCTCCAAGCCTATTCTTAATCTTCATTATTGTTTGTTACCGTTCAATCTGACTATTTATCCATGTAAGGTTGGGATTTAATCTTAAATACGATTTTTTCCGTATTTTAGCCCACTATGAAAAACCTGTCACGTTATATACTGCTTTTAACCCTTGCTTTTGTAATGGCATCGGCGGGCGTACATAGGTTTTACGTGTCGGTTTTCCAGATGGAGTATGTCCCTGTTAAGAAAGAAATACGGATAACAGGGCGCATTTTTATAGACGACCTGGAGGCGGGCCTCAACAAAAAGTACGGTAAAAAACTGTATCTGGGCACACCAAAAGAATCGGGTGAAGCCACGGGCCTGCTCAAAAAATATTTTGCAGAAAAGATCGTCGTCAAAATAAACAATAAGCCTAAAGTGCTCACACTTTTAGGCCGCGAGACTGAAGATGATGTGCTTATATGCTACTTTACCCTTCCGGCGGAAAGCAAAGTACAAACCATACAGGTCAGCAATACAGTGCTGTTTGATATGTTCAGCGAGCAGCAAAATATAATCCATACCACGGTAAACGGTAACAAAAAAAGCCTTTTGCTTACCAATAGCGAAACTTCGGGTACCGTACAATTTTAAATGTTATGAAAAAAGCGCTTTACACCCTTTTTGTCCTTGCCGCATTGCAGGCTATCGCACAGGATAACCCTGCAACGAAACCAGCAGAACCCGGCCATGCCGATAACAACAAGTTTAGCCAGATGTACGATCTTTTGGCTACGCCCAATATGTTCCGCACAGCATCGGGGGCGCCCGGCCCTGCCTATTACCAGCAGCAGGCCGACTATAAAATGGATATAGAGCTTGATGATAAAAACACCAAACTGTACGGTACAGAGACTATTACTTACCATAACAATTCGCCCGAGGCGTTAGAGTATTTGTGGGTGCAATTGGATCAGAACCAGCATGCGGCAGATTCGCCATCCAAGCTTATCGACAGCCAGAAAATGAACCCGGCTTATAATGCGAGTGGCTTTACCCGCGAATATATGGAGCAGGAGTTTGATGGCGGCTTTAAGCTGGAGTATGTAAAAGATGCTGCCGGTAAACCTATGAAATATACGGTAAACCAAACCATGATGCGAATAGACCTGCCAACGCCGTTAAAGCATGGCGAGCAGTTGTCTTTCTCTATAAAATGGTGGTATAATATTAATAATTACCAAATTGTAGGTGGCCGTAGCGGCTACGAGCATTTTGCAAAAGACGGCAACAACCTGTACGTTATTGCGCAATTTTACCCACGTATGGCGGTGTATAATGATGTTGAAGGCTGGCAGAACATGCAGTTTTGGGGCGCAGGCGAATTTGCGCTGCCTTTTGGGAATTTTGACGTGAACATTACCGTACCTGCCGACCATATCCTTGACGGTACCGGCGAACTGCAAAACCGTAAAGAGGTGCTTACTGCCGACCAGTTTAAACGTTACGAACTGGCTACAAAAACGTATGATAAACCTGTGGTTATTGTAACCCAGGCCGAAGCCGAAGCATCATCTAAAGGTTTTTCGGATAAAAAGAAAACATGGAAGTTTAAGGCAACCAATGTGCGCGATTTTGGCTTTTCATCTTCACGTAAGTTTATTTATGATGCTATGGCGGTTAAGCTGTCGGAGAAATCGGTTATGGCACTATCGCTGTACCCGCCGGAGGCTAACCCGTTTTGGGGCGAAACCTCTACAAAAGTGGTAGCTCATACGCTAAAAACCTATTCTAAATACACGTTCGATTACCCCTATCCTAAAGCCATTTCTGTTTCGGCGGCAGACCAGGGAATGGAGTACCCTATGATATGCTGGAATTTTGGCCGCCCTGATGAGGCTGGCTTTATGAGCGACCAGGTTAAATTTGGCATGATAGGCGTTGTAATTCACGAAGTGGGGCACAACTTCTTCCCGATGATCGTAAACTCTGATGAAAGGCAGTGGACCTGGATGGATGAAGGGCTTAATACGTTTCTACAATATTTAACCGAGCAGGAATATATGCCCAACTACCCGTCGCGCCGTGGCCCTGCTGCCAAGATAGTACCATATATGGCAGGTGAGCAAAAGTTCTTAGAGCCTATAATGACCAACTCAGAGTCCATTCACCAGTTTGGCTCTAATGCCTATGCTAAGCCTGCTACAGGTTTAAATATGCTACGCGAAACCATTATGGGCCACGACCTGTTTGACCACGCTTTTAAAACCTACGCTACCCGCTGGAAGTTTAAGCATCCAACCCCGGAGGATTTTTTCAGGACTATGGAAGATGCCTCAGCGGTAGACCTTGACTGGTTTTGGAGGGGATGGTTTTACACTACCGATTATGTAGATATGGGCATTATGGAAGTAAAACAATACTATGTTACCGAGACCAAGCCTAAAGATACCGAAGATCCTAAAATTAAGCGTGGCAGGTTCGATCAGGAGCAGGGGCCGTTTGTATATATGATTGCTAATGATGCTGATGCCAAAAAGAATAATGCCAAACCTTTAGATACTAAAGAAGTTAAACTGCTTAATGAATATATTCAGGAGAAATTTTCACCGGAAGAAAAAGCAAAATTAAAACAGCCTAAATATTTTTATGAGGTTACTTTTAATAAGCCGGGCGGAATGCTTATGCCTATAATTGTACAGCTTACTTTTGAGGATAACACTACAGAGACTACTACCTTCCCGGTACAGATATGGAGAAAAAACAATCAGACCGCAATAAGGGTTTTTGCTACAGATAAGCCGGTTAAAAAAATTACACTCGATCCTAAACTGCTTACTGCCGATGTAGATGTTACCAACAACACCTGGCCATCTGAAGCTGTGCCAAATAAATTTGACCAGCTTGAGGGTAAAACCAAGAAGTAAGTGTTAAATTTTATAAAAATATAAGTGCTTATTTGTAATTAGTTGCGTGATTGTAAGGCGTTTTAGTAATATTTGTTATTTTTGGGCAACTTAAAAATATATGCCCTTATGAAAACAAAATTACTTTTACCTGCTTTATTATTATCAATTGCCGGCTTTGCTCAGGAGCCAATAGGTTCTTTTTACAGCTCTACCATTGTAGATGGTGCTGTTAACGAAGACAAATACCTTTTAGTAGATTCTGAAACGCCTATTGACCAGAGTGCGGCAGGTGCCAACGTGGTTTGGAATTTTGATGGACTTACCGAATATACTCAATCCTATACCAGTGTTATTATTCCGTCTGCGGCAGATATAGCAGAGTACCCAACTACAAACTGGAAAGTACAAACCAGGACAATTACCGGTAATGGAGAGAATATTACAAATTACTTTTTAAACGTAAACGACATTGGCGGTACATCATTAACCGGAGCAGAAGCATCGGGCATAGTGCTTAACTACAGTACAAACAATGCTTTTTTAGGCGATTTTCCCATTAGCTACGAATATACGAACACCGATCAGGTTGCCGGGAATTTTGAAGGCCAGGGCGTAGAAGGTACTTTTACAGGCACAGGTACTGTTACAGTTGATGCTTATGGCACACTTACAGTAAACGAAGGTATTGCCGATGCAACTCCTGTTACCCGTTTAAAAACCGTTCAAAACCTTACGCTTAACTATCTTGGCTTTCCTGTAGGTACACTTGAGCAAACCATTTACAGTTATTATAATACAGATGTGCTTGCGACGGGTCCAATATTCAGAAGTATTACTACACACGTAGTTGTAGAAAGTGCAGAAGTAGACCAAACGGTAGAGTCGTATGAGTCTTATGAGGCAACAGCACTTAATGTTAAAGACATTACTTTAGCATCAAACAAACTTTTGGTTGTTCCTAACCCTGTAAACAATGTACTTCATTTTGAAGGTAATACAGTTGTGAACTCGGTAAGCATTGCTGATATTACCGGTAAAATTGTTTTAATTGCCAATACCGCTAATGATATTAATGTAGGCGCTCTTAATTCAGGCGTTTACTTTATTTCGACACAAACTGAAACAGGAGTTCAGTTTACAAAAATAGTTAAGCAATAATAATTGCTAACAGCCATAAATTTAAAACCGGTTGTGTAATTTAAATTGCACAACCGGTTTTTTCGTTAAATAAGATTAAAATTCACTTAAAAGCACATCCGGAAACCCATTTAAAAACGTATTTATAATTACATTTGTATATTAAATTTAATGTTATGTTTGGAATAGGAGGCGGAGAGCTATTTTTTATCATACTGGTAGTGCTTATGCTTTTCGGGAGCGATAAGATACCCGAAATTGCACGTGGCCTTGGCCGTGGTATGCAACAACTTAAAGATGCTACTAACGAAATTAAAACCGAAATTCATAAAAGTGCTGATGTAGAAGGTCTTAAAAAGACTTTTACAGAAATTGGTACCGGTGATATAGAAAATAATATTACTGCCGAGATTAATAAGGTAAAAGAAGACGTGGATATTGAAGATTTATCGGGCCCTATAAAACGCATGAAATAAATGATTAAAAGACTGGCAGAATTAGACAGGGATTTGTTTGTATTCCTAAACTCCCTGGGTTCAGAAACGTTCGATCCGCTTTGGGAACTTATTACTAAGTTTACAAGCTGGATCCCTATTTTTGCAATTATCTTCTACCTAACATTTAAAAGGCTGGGCTGGCGGCATGCCATGCTGGTTGTAGGTATGATAACTCTTTTGTTATTGCTTACAGATCAAACTACCAATTTAATTAAGAATGGCATACAAAGGCTTCGCCCAGGCAATAATCCGGAGATAGCTACTATTATAAGGGCTGTTGTAAAGCGCCACTCGTTTAGCTTTATATCTGGCCATGCCTCAAACTCTATGGCGGTAGCTTTCTTTTTATACAGGGTAATGCACCCTTATTTAAAGTATATGGGCTTTTTCTTTTTATGGCCGTTAATATTTGCTTACAGCCGTATATATCTTGGCCTGCACTATCCCGGCGATATTCTTGCAGGATACCTTTATGGCTTATTTACCGGCTGGCTTATACTTAAACTATACATTTATTTACGCGACAGGTTTTTCCCTAAAGAGCAGGAAGATTTAGATAACCCTACTAACAGTGAGCCCATCACGAATGGGTAACAAAACCGTTTCTACACGGGGGTCTTCTTTAAGCAGCAAATTATATTCTAAAAGTACTTTAGTGCTCTTGTCGTTCGCCTTTACAGGCTCTAGCACCTTACCGCTCCACAATACATTATCGCTAAGTATAATACCGCCTTTGTTCATAAGGGGCACAATCATCTTAAAATAATTGGGATAATTCTCTTTATCAGCATCAATAAAAACAAGGTCGAATTTCTTGTTTAGTGTTGGGATAATCTCAAGTGCATTTCCTAAATGCTGGATTATCTGTGCATTCCACTGCGATTTATCAAAATATTTCTTCTGAAAATCGTACAATTCCTCATTGTTGTCAATCGTATCTAAAGTACCGTCTTTACGAAGCCCTTCGGCTAAGCTTAAGGTAGCATAACCGGTAAAAGTTCCAATCTCTAATATATGCTGTGGGTTAACCAATTTGGCTATCATACTCAGAATTCTGCCCTGAAAATGCCCGCTAAGCATGCGCGGCTGCAATACCTTTTGGTGTGTTTCGCGGTTAAGTGCGGCTAAAAGTTCAGGTTCATTTTCGCTGTGCAAGGCGGCATAATCTTCAAGTTCTTCCGATATGAAATGCATGGTATACTTTTTTACAAAGGTAACAATTGCCCCTTAAAGAATAAATTATACTAAATAGCGCTCCATAAGTAATAAACGATTATTTTTATAGCCTGTAAATCAACCTTATGAAAATAAAAATTACTTTATTAGTACTGTTTTTTGCTACAATAAGCCAAGCCCAGGTTAGCAACCAGGGGCAGCCACAAAGCTGGAGCCTAAATAATATAGAAAATCCTGAGGCAGTAGTTATGCCCCAATTTGATTTAAAAGCATTGCGGGCTGAAGATAAAATTAACGACGCAAAGCAGGATAAGCCGTACCGCTATGGGCACGAATTTTTAGTAGACCACACCCTGCAAAATAGCGGTAAATGGACAACCCTGCCTAATGGCGACAGGATATGGAGAATGCGCTACCTGAGCAAAGGTGCACAAACACTAAACTTTTTGTTTACCGACTTTTATATGCCTAAAGGTGCAACCCTATACTTGTATAATGCCAACCATACCGATTTGCTTGGCGCTTATGATGATAAGCAAAATAATGCCCAGAGGGTTTTGGGTACCTGGCTGGTAGCGGGAGAAGATATAACGATAGAGTATTTTGAGCCCGCCGAACAGGCAGGGCAAGGCAAGCTTGAAATTTTTAAAGTAGTGCATGGCTACAGGTCATTAAGTGCTACCGAAATAGACCCGGATAGCGGGCTCAATGCTTCGGGCAGTTGCATGTATGATGTAGAGTGTTATATTGAAGGCATTAATAGCCTTAAAGAAATAAGTAAAAAGTCGGTTGCTCTTATAATTGTTGGCAACTCTAACTGGTGTACCGGTTCACTAATCAACAATACAAGTAACGACGGCACCCCTTACTTTCTAACAGCCGATCATTGTTACTCAGATCCTTCACAATGGGCCTTTATGTTCAACTGGATAAATCCAAACCCATCTTGCGCAACAGGCATACCCAGCACGAACAATGCGCCCAACTATCATTTAACGGTAAGTGGTGCAGAACTTAAAGCTAGGAGAGAAGAAAGCGACTTTACATTGGTAGAAATTACAACAGGCTTACCAGATGACTGGGGCCTTGTATGGTCGGGCTGGGACAGGAGCACAACCATCCCACAATTTTCCTATGGCATACATCATCCTGCGGGTGATATTATGAAGGTAAGCCTTGATTACGATTCTCCTACTATGGTTAATGATAACGGCGATTTCGGAATTGTTTGGGATATCGCTAACTGGGAAATTGGTGGCCTGCAGCCGGGATCATCAGGATCGCCAATGTTTGATAATAATGGCAGGATACGTGGTCAGGCATGGTACATATATGGTGCTTCGGTATGCAACGGACTTAACGCAGGTGGGCAAAGCAGCGGCTATGGCAGGTTTAATGTATCATGGGATGCAGGCTCTACGCCTTCAGCCCGCTTAAAGGAATGGCTGGATCCTCAAAACACCGGAGCTTTAACCACAGATACTTATCCTTTGCAACCTGTTTATACTGTAGATGCTAAAACTATATTTACAGAACTTGGTAACAACTGTAACAGTATTGTTGCTCCTGCCATCCGTATAATTAATAACGGAACGCAAAACTTGACATCTGCACAAATAAATTATACACTTAATGGAGTAACAGAAGTACTTTCATGGATGGGTAACCTGGCTACAAACGAAAGCGATGTGGTAGAGTTGCCACAATCGGCAGGTGCGGCAGGCGAAAATACTATTGCGGTTACTATAACAAGTCCTAACGGCACATCAGATCAAAACGAATCTGACAACGTTATATCAGCAATTGTTACTGTTGTAGAAGGATATCCTGCGCAGCAGATAACATTAACCCTTTTAACCGATAATTATGGCGAAGAGGTAAGCTGGGAGCTTACTAATGAAAATGGTGAGGTGCTTTATAGTGTTGAGGAAGGTGCTTATGCGAATGCAACAACTTACACTGAAGTTTTTGACATCGTTGATGGTGGCTGCTATAATTTTAGTATATACGACAGTTTTGGGGATGGCATTTGCTGCGCCGAAGGTAATGGCGGCTACGTATTATCAACTGCTGATAATCAGGCAATACAGCTTGGTGGCAATTATGGCACGGGCGAGCAGACCTCATTAAGAATTGAAAGTGTTCTCTCTATAGGACAGGCAGCATTAAACGGAGAAGCAAAAGTATATCCTAATCCATCTAATGGCTTATTTACAGTAAAAGTACCATCGGGCTATAGCCCAAATTATACGGTTTATAATTTATTAGGGCAGGAAGTAACAAAAGGCTTGCTTACTAATAACTTAGATACAGTAAATTTAAGCAATGCCGCTGCCGGCGTTTACCTTTTAAAAGTTATAGATGCCGCTACGGGCAGCGAAACCTCTTTCAAACTAATTAAGCAGTAAAAAGTGCATTTGCATTAATTGGCAAATAGTTACTACCTTTGCAGCATGCAAACGGAGAAGAAAGATATAAGGGCGCTTACAAAAGAACAGTTACGGGATTTTTTTTTGGCAAATGGCGATAAGGCATTCCGCGGCAACCAGGTGTATGAGTGGTTGTGGAACAAGCGTGCGCATAGTTTTGATGATATGACCAGCATAGGTAAGCCAACGCGCCAAATGCTGATGGATAATTTTGTTATAAACCACATTCATGTAGACCAGATGCAGCAAAGCAGCGACGGTACGGTTAAAAATGCCGTTCGCCTGCACGATGGACTGGTGGTAGAGAGTGTACTTATACCTACCAATACCCGCACAACTGCCTGTGTATCCAGCCAGGTTGGCTGTAGCCTTGATTGTAACTTTTGCGCAACTGCAAGGCTTAAGCGCATGCGTAACCTAAATCCGGATGAAATTTACGACCAGGTAGCTGCTATAGATGCCGAGAGCCGACTGTACCATAATAGGCCGCTGAGCAATATTGTTTTTATGGGTATGGGCGAACCTCTTATGAACTATAATAATGTGCTAAAGGCTATAGAAAAGATCACTTCGCCGGAAGGTTTAGGCATGAGCGCAAGGCGTATCACGGTTTCTACATCGGGCTTGCCCAAGATGATAAAAAAACTGGCAGATGATAATGTTAAGTTTAAACTGGCAGTATCACTACATTCAGGTATAGATGAGGTTCGTAGTAAGATTATGCCGTTTAGTGCCAATTTTCCATTGGCCGATCTGCGCGAATCGTTAGAATATTGGTATTCTATGACCAAAAGCCGCATTACCTATGAGTATGTGGTTTGGAAAGGCATAAACGACCGTAAGGAAGATATAGATGCCCTTGTAAGGTTCTGCAAATATGTACCCTGCAAAGTAAACCTTATTGAGTATAATCCTATTGATGATGGCGAATTTCAGCAGGCAGATGAAGCAACCATAAATGCTTACATTAAAGCCCTTGAGCGTGCCGATATCGTGGTAAAAGTACGCCGTAGCCGTGGTAAAGATATAGACGCAGCCTGTGGGCAGCTTGCAAACAAAAACGAAACTGTTAGCTAATAAATCTAATTAAAACATTAGACAACAAAAAAAGCGGCCAATGGCCGCTTTTTATTTGCAAAGATCTTGCTGTTCCCGCCCCCACGGGATCCCTGTAAAGGGCAAAGCAAAACCTGCTAATTTATTGTGTTTAGTAAGCAATAGAAAGGTCTTTAAAAATAGTTTCAGCCGGGATAGAGAAACCAAGTCCTTCTACGCCAACACCAAATACTTTTGCGTTAACCACGCCTATAAACTCACCATTTTTATTTACAAGTGCACCACCGCTGTTACCACCGTTTACGCTGGCATCAGTTTGGATAAGGTTGTTTTTTTCGTAAGTCCTGAAACCGGAGATAATACCTTTACTTAACGACTGGCCTAACTCGATAGATTTAGGAGTACCAATTGCAAAAATATCATCGCCTACTTTATAGTTTTTAGATGAAGGCAAGGTAAATGCCTTGCTAAAGTTACCTTCTACTTTTACAAGTGCAAGATCGCTGTACTCGTTCCTGCGAACAACTTTACCATCATACTCTTTACCGTCTTTAGTGATAACGGTAATTTTCTCAACACCAGATACTACGTGAAAGTTAGTTACAATGTAACCATCATTAGTTACAAAACATCCGCTGCCGTGGCCGTCTTTAGATTTTATAGTAACTGTAGCCTCCATAGCATCCTCAAGGTTGCTAACTACAGCAGGGCGGCTTAGCTTAATAGTTTCAAGTTTAATTTCCTTAGTATCTTCTTTAGGTAAAAGTTTTTGTACTTCGGCCGCATCAAGAAATTTAAAGAATGATGCAGTAATAGCATCTTCAAGGCTGTTTTTAAAAGCACTTTCACGGTCATAATCTAATGAGAACTCACCAGATTCTGCTTTAATAGTCTTTTTGTATTTAGACTGGTTGTAAAGGTCAAAAATTTCCCACTCAATATCAGCTTTAGTGATAAGGAAGTTCATGTAATTTTTAGCAGCAATAGCATAAACATTACCAAATTCCACTTTAGTTATCTTAGCACTAATATAAAGGGAGTTAGTATTGCTCTTAAATATAGTATTTGTAGTATCAACGTAGTTGTGGTCTTTAAGAACCTGGTTAACCGCATCTGTAAAGATAGAGTTGTCAAATTTTAGGTCTTCAGTACCTTTACCTTTATCTTTAGCCTTGTTTATTTTATTCTTTTTAAGCTGCCTGTGCTTAATTTGGGTAAATTTAATGTCCTCTTTCTTAATATCAAAAGCGGTATTTTTAAGATATACATACCTCTTATCATCGGTCCTGTTCTTAATTTCAAGCATGTCTTTGCTTGTGCTTAATTCTTTTGGATAGTTAAATGCTTTAGGGGCATAATCCATAAGTGGAGGGTAAAAAAGAACACCAAAAGGAACCCATGACATAATGTATAATGGCGATTTCCTGTCCTGGTAATGAATTTTGTAAACTGGCTTGTAGCCATCGCGCTCAACACGAACCTGCTTTACGTTAGCATCACGCTTCATTTTTGCAGTAACACTTTTACCGGTGCCCTGTAATTCGTCGTTTACATAAACTTTAGAATCAGATGAACTGGTATGTACGGTTACCTTTTGGTACTTACCATTTAAAATGGATGCACAGCTTGTAAAAAGCGAGGCTACCATTAACAGCAATAGTAATTTTGGAGTAATTTTCTTCATAAAATGGTTAAAGATTTGTTAATGCTGTAAAGGTAAAAATTAACTCGATTTAACAAAATATTTTTACCGTTTTGAGCTAACAAAAATGCCTGAAATTTATAGTATCTTTGAGGCGAATGAAAATAGTTGAGCAAATAAAACAGCCCATAGCGCAGGAGATGGAACTTTTTGAAGGAAAGTTCTTAGAATCTATGTCCAGTAAAGTGGCGTTGCTTAACCGTATTACCTATTATATTGTAAACCGTAAGGGTAAGCAAATGCGCCCCATGTTTGTGTTTTTAACAGCAAAGATGGTTAGTGGCGGTGTTATTAACGACCGTACCTACCGTGGCGCATCGGTAATAGAATTAATTCATACTGCTACCCTGGTACACGATGATGTAGTAGACGACAGTAACCAGCGCCGTGGCTTTTTCTCGATCAATGCTTTATGGAAAAATAAAATTGCCGTTTTAGTGGGTGACTACCTTTTATCTAAAGGATTGTTGCTTTCTATAGATAATGGTGATTTTGATTTGCTTCGCATTATTTCAGTAGCTGTGCGCGAAATGAGTGAAGGCGAACTGCTTCAGATAGAAAAAGCACGCCGGCTTGATATTACCGAAGATATATATTACGAGATCATCCGACAAAAAACTGCCACACTTATTGCAGCCTGCTGTTCCCTCGGAGCATGTTCAGTTAATCCGGAAGGTGATGATACTGAGAAGATGCGCAAATTTGGCGAACTTATAGGTATGGCGTTCCAGATTAAAGACGACCTTTTTGATTATACCGAAGACTCTATTGGTAAACCTACAGGTATAGACATTAAGGAACAGAAGATGACGCTACCACTTATTTACGCCCTTAACAATTGCAATAAGGATGAAAAAAAGTGGGTTATCAATTCAGTTAAAAACCATAACAAAGATAAAAAGCGTGTTAAAGAAGTTATAGCCTTTGTAAAGCAAAAAGGCGGCCTTACTTATGCCGAAGCTAAGATGGCACAATTTCGTGAAGAGGCGCTTTTGATACTTTCCGGCTATCCGGCATCGCCTTATAAAGATGCGCTTGTTTTAATGGTAAACTACGTTATTGAGCGAAAAATATAATTTTTCATTCTGCTTTAAAAAATATGCTCCCTATACAAAAGTGGTTTTTATTCAAAATCAACCTTTACATTACCACAACACAATCGTAATAGCCAGACATTTTTTATGTTCAAGGCTTATTCGTTATCCCTTACAGTTGTTGATTTTTTGTAAAAATCAGCCGTGTAAATTATAATAATTTAATTTTTAAGCAAAATAATTATTGATTATCTAATTTTAGTGTTTTGAAAGTGATATTTTTAAATACAACAAAATATCACGAAAATGAAAAAAATCTACTTTACTTTTTTACCACCGCTCGCAGCTATTGCCACATGCAATGCACAACAGGATATGAATTTTGAACCTGCGGGAGTTGGTTCTGCCTACACTTGGAATGTATTTGAGAACGATACTAACCCTGCGTTAGAGTTTGTAGCCAACCCAAGTGCAACAGGTGCCAATACATCTGCCACGGTTGCCAAATACACTACATTAATTACGGGCAATCCGTGGGCAGGTACCGAGACCAACCATGATAATGGTATGGCCGATTTTGTTTTGGATGCTGAACATAGCACCATTAAAATAATGGTATACAAATCGGTAATTAGCGATGTGGGTATAAAGCTTGTTACACCAAGCGGTGCTGCATTGCCCGAAATAAAAATTTCCAATACACTGATTAACCAGTGGGAAGAACTTACGTTTGATTTCTCGAGCCAAATAGGCTGGTTTGCCGAGCCTTTTGACCAAATAGTGGTCTTCCCCGATTTTTCACCAAACCCAAGAACGTATGGTACAATAACGTATTTTGATAACATAGTATTTGGAGAATCGGACGAGCCTGCAAACCTTATGGAGCCAATGACTGCTGCACCAGATCCTACAATGCCACAGGATCAGGTTATATCTATGTTTAGCGGTGTGTACACCAATGTGCCTGTAGACACTTGGTTAACAGGTTGGAGCAGTGCCGGTATGAGCGAGGTGGAGATACAGGGCAACCCAACAAAAAAATATGTAAACCTTAGCTATGCAGGTGTAGAAACCGTTGCAACACAAATTGATGCTACAGAGATGGATCATTTTAATCTGCACGTTTGGTCGGCAGATTTTACACAGTTCAGGATCAAGTTGGTTGATTTTGGAGCTAATGGGGTTTATGACGGCCCGGGAGTTGCCGATGATAAAGAGCACGAATTAACTTTTGAAGCCCCTGCACAAAACCAATGGATTACCTATAGCATTCCGTTAACTGATTTTACTAACCTTGCAACAAGGGCTAATATGTCTCAGTTTATATTTTCCAGTAATGGCACATCTACTGTGTATATAGATAATGTATACTTTAGTAAAATGGCAACATCGGGTGTAAATGATATTGCCGCATCTAAAGCAGTGGTGTATCCTAATCCTGCAAATACTATGCTTACAGTTACTGCGGGGCAGGACATTCAGCAGCTTGCTGTATACAATACGGTTGGGCAACAGGTGTTGCTAAGTGCTCCTAATAGTGCCACTACAAATCTAAATGTGTCGCAATTGCAAAATGGTGTGTATATGCTGCACATTACAGCAAACAGGCATACCACTACCCAAAAGTTTATTAAGCAGTAATTTTATATAACCTGATTTTTATTGAAAGGCTCCGCTATTGCGGAGCTTTTTTTATAGCCTTAAGTATACGTTTGAGGTTATAAAATTCGTTACCTTAGTAGTAATCACCTTTACTATGGCCTTACGAATTGCTTTACATGTAATCTTCGGCTTGTATGCCGCTGTAGCCCTTGGGCAAGGCGGAGAAGATGTGCGCCTGTTTGAACCTCTAAAAGCAACAACCCCTAACGCGAAAGATTTCTATTACGAACTGCCTTTTGAGTATCCCGGCGCTATAATTATAAAGGCCGATATTGGTGGCGAAACCTACAACTTTGGGCTTGATACCGGTGGATATACCATGATAACCGACGCTATTCAGCAAAAATGTAATTTCATCATCATAAAGAATGAACCGTTAGGGAGCACCAATGGGCTAACAAAAAATACAGATATCGTGCGGGCCGATAGCCTTGCCATGGGCGGTTTAGTTTTTAAGGATGTAGAGGCATACACTGTAAATTTTAGCAATTCCCCCACAGCGCAATGCCTTATGGACGGCGGGCTGATAGGCTCGGCTATTATAAAGAACTATGTGTGGCAAATTGATTATTCCACTAAAAAAGTTACCGTAACCGATAATATAAGTAAAATTAAAGGCCTTGATAAGGCTACTAAAGTGCGTGTACACTTAAATAATCACGGCCAGCCCTATTTTATGATGCAGGTAAACGGCCATTACCAGTGGTTTATGTTTGATACCGGCTGTTCGTCCTTACTATACATGGATCCCAAAGATGCTGCTAAATACACCACAGACGCCACTGCCCATGCCCAATTGCTGGATGGAATGGTAGAAACGCACCACGGCCGGGTAACTGATACCATAAATGTGTTTAAGGCCGATATAGATTTAGAAGGTATCCAATTTAAAGACAAACCTGTATTTTACAGGCAGGGTTCGGGGTTAACGTTACTGGGCAGCCCTATCATCAAAAATTATATTGTAACGCTAAACTTTAGCGATGATGAAATGTACTTTCAGCCCATAGAGCAATCGCCACCCGCCGATGGATGGGAGCGCTTTGGCTTTAACCTGGAATATACAGATGGGCAATACAAAGTAACAGGCCTTATTGCCGGCAGCCTTGCCGCAAAAACAGGATTAAAGTCGGGCGATGTTGTTTTAGCCATCAACAATAATAAAATTACCTGTATTGATTACTGCGATTGCCGCGAAACCTCCCAATCACTGCTGGAAAAAGAACAGGTTCTTACCCTTACAGTAAAGCAAAAGGGTCAGCCTAAAAAAATAGTTGTCAAAAAAGAGAAAATTTTTTAATTTTTAATTTACTGTCTTTCAAATTGTTAAATTAAATAATTGAAAAATTATTACATTGCATGCAACCCTTTTGCAACGCAAATCGTCTATGATAATAGAAGTCGGTTAGTAATTTAAAAATAACCAACTTTGCAACCAACCAACAACACGAGTTTTGAAAGTAATTGCCTTACATCAGGAAGAGAAAGACCTTATAAAGCAGGCTGCCGAAAACAACCGGCATGCCCAGCAAAAGGTATACTCTAAGTATGCACCTAAAATGCTTAGCGTTTGCAGGCAGTATATTAAAGACCTGCACCAGGCCGAAGACATTATGATAACTGCCTTTATGAAGGTTTTTACCAACCTTAAGAATTTTGAGCACAAGGGTAGTTTTGAAGGATGGATTCGCAGGATAATGGTTAACGAATGTATATCATATATAAGGGTGCAAAAAAAGGTTAACTTTTTAGAAGATGAGTTTTATGTAGAAGATACATTTAATAATATAGAAAGCCATTTTAGTGTAGAAGATATACAGGCGCTTATAGACAGCCTGCCGGATGGCTACAAAATGGTGTTTAACCTTTATGCGATTGAAGGTTTTAAACATGCAGAAATTGCAAAGATGCTGGGGATTAATGAAGGCACAAGCAAATCGCAGCTCTCTCATGCACGCAAAATGCTACAGGAGCAAATAAACAAACAAAAGAATTATGAAAATGGAACCGAATAATATAGAACAGGATTTTAAGCAAAAGCTGGAACAGCGCACCATACAGCCTACAGAAATGGCATGGGACAGGCTGGATGCCATGCTTAGTGTTACCGAAGAAAAAAAATCTAAAAAGCCTAACCGCAACTGGATGTATATGGCAGCCTGTTTTTTAGCACTACTGCTTGTTGGGGTTCTTTTCTTAAACCAGGAAAAACAAAATACTATAAACGGCACAAACACAAACGGCAATAGCGTAGTAACCACACAGCAGTCTGTTACGCCGTCTAAAATAGAGAATGATGCTACAGTTGCTCCTCAGCCTGTAACTGTAACACAAGAGGCCGTTGCAACAACAAATACTGCAAAGCCTTTAAAGAAAAGAAGTCAGCAAATAAGTAAAATGTCAAATACCGCAACTACAGAAACTCGGGTTTATACAAATAACGAGCAGGTTGCTGTAAATAACGAAAATACAGTTGCACCTGTTATAGCAAAACCCGGAAAAATAAAAGTAGATGCTAATGAGCTCCTGGCATCTGTAGATAGAAATTCGGTAAGCGGCCCTAAGCAGCATATTAATAGCACTAAAATAAAGCAGGATGGAGTTAAGGTAAATCCTAACTCACTCCTAACTTCGGTGGAGGGAGAGCTTAATCAAAGCTTTAGGGACAAGGTGTTAGAAACTGTATCTAAAAACTACAATACCGTAAAAAGTTCCCTGGCTACCAGGAACCATCAGTAAATCATCATCAATTACAAATAGTTAAACATCAAACAACATGAAAACACTTACTTTTTATGTAGTGGCACTGCTATGCCTTGCTGCTACCAAACTTAACGCTCAGGTATCTTTTGAAGAAAAAGCAGAAATGATTGCTAAGAACATCTCTAAGATTACCAAACAGGAAAAAGATTCGCTTAAAATTGAAGTGGAAGCCGTAAACGACAGGCTGGACAGCAAAGAGATAAGCAAAGCGGAAGCTGAAACCCAAAAGCAACAATTTGCCGAAAAGCGTGCTAAGAATATTGAAGACCGCGTTGCTGTAGAGCAGGAAAAACTATCCGACCTTGTTAAGGATAAGGTAGATGGTAAGTTTGATACCGTAAAAACCAAAAAGTTTACATGGTACTGGCACTCAAAAGACAGTACCGACAGGAAAGAGATAGAGTTTAAAAGGACAACATCACAATTTGTGTTTGCCTTAGGTGCTAACCGCCTGGTAACCGATGGCGGTGGCATAGATGACGAGAACTTTAAAGGCCGCTCTGATTTTTATGAATGGGGTGTAAGCTGGAACACCAGGATGTTTAAAAACAACAACCTGCTGCATATTAAATATGGGCTATCATTACAATACAACAACCTGCGCCCGGATAATGATAAGGTGTTTGCAGTAAATGGTAACCAAACGGTTCTTGTAGATGCCGGCCGTGATATAGATGTTGCCAGATTACGATATGTAAACCTTGTGGTGCCTGCATTCCTTGAGTTTGACTTTACTAAAAAATACAGCAATGGCGATAAAACCTACTTTCCAACACATAAAAGCCTGCGCATAGGCCTTGGAGGATATGCCGGACTTAATGTAAAAGAAAAACAAATTATTAAATACGAAGACGACAACGACAATAGAGTTAAAGACAGGACAAAAGGCGATTTTAATGTAAACGACTTTGTGTATGGTGTTGCAGGGTATATAGGTATAGGCGAGGTTAGCCTTTATGCTAAGTACGATTTGCAAACTGTTTTCTCAAATAACGAAATAGATCAAAATAATTTGTCTCTTGGCATACGTTTTGATTTCAATTAAGCATAAGGGTTAGTTTTGTACTTTGAAGAAAGGTGTTCCGTGGGTTATGGAACTCCTTTCTTTGTTTTTAAGATATTAAGCGTTCATTTAAAATGTATATTTAACGCTGAAATTCAACACCCTATGGATGAGATAAAATTAACCGGCGGAGCAAGGATAGGCCGCTCTAATGCCACCTGGCCGTTTGCCACCCTTACAGTAACTAAAGATAAACTTGAGCTTAATGCTACTATACTCGGTAAGTTTGTTTTCCTTTCAGGCGATATAGTTTCCTTTGATACCCTTAACAGCATTGGTAAGTATAATGGGGTAAGGATATATCATATAGTACCGGGCTATAATGAAAAGGTGGTATTCTGGACACCTAAGCCGGCACAGCTTATACAGCAGATACATGCTACCGGGTTTATAAGCAATACCGGTATTCCTTCAGCTAACAGTCCCGAAAGAAAGCTCCAAGCCGCCGGTGGCTTCCCATTAAGAAAATCAGCCGCAATAATTGCTGTAGTAGTATGGAATGTATTGTTTATATCGGGTATAGCTAGTATAATTTTAACCAATGGCAATATGAAATTGTTTCAGCTTGCGGCATCGGCTGCTTTGGCGTTGCTTATTATGTTTTCGTTATTAACAATGTTTTCAAAATCCTTTGCTGCAAAAGTGCTTAAAGAAGGCAGGGAGGTATCAGATATTAAAAAGTTTTTAATCTTCTTAATCATCATCGCTGCATTTATGCTGGTTAATTTTACATTTTTGGCTGCCGCGTTTAGCGAACCTTATTAACGTAATCTTTATATTGCTTATTTGTAATGCATTAAAATATATCTTTTGCTTTAAGATAAAGTTAAGGACATTAATGGCTGTAATAGTTTTCGTAATTTTATACCAAACAAAACTACAAAATGCCCCACGATCACGCACACAGCCATGGCCACGACCATGCCCATAATATGTCGGCCAAAAATATAAAGGTGGCCTTTTTTCTCAATCTGGGCTTTACGGTGCTGGAAGTTGTGGGTGGGTTTTATGTAAACAGCGTCTCCATACTTTCAGATGCGCTTCACGACCTTGGCGACAGCCTTTCACTAGGTATATCGTGGTACCTGCACAACCATTCTAAAAAAGGGGCTGATAGCAAGTTTACATTCGGCTACAGCCGGTTCTCACTGCTTGGCGCATTAATAAATAGTGTTATACTAATTACAGGTTCCTGCTTTGTGGTATATGAGGCTGTTAACCGCCTTATGCACCCTGAACACGCTGATGCCAGGGGAATGCTTGCCTTTGCCATTGTTGGTATACTTGTAAACGGTTATGCGGCTTTTAGGTTAAGTGGTGGAACCTCTATGAATGAAAAGGTTGTGAGCTGGCATTTAATAGAAGATGTACTGGGCTGGGCAGCGGTGCTTATAGCATCAATAGTAATGATGTATACCGATGCGCCCTGGCTGGATCCTGCATTATCATTAGGCATAACCTTATTTATTCTTTACAATGTAATAGGCAGGCTAAAAGAAACCATGGTAATCCTCCTGCAGGGCACTCCCGCTGATATTGATATCGATGAAATAAGAAACAAAATACTACAGGTACCACATGTAACCGCTATGCACCATGTAAATGTATGGTCCTTAGAGGGTGAGCACCACGTATATACTGCCCATGTACAAACGGTGGGTATAGATACCTTTCCGGAAGTTATGCAAATAAAGCGGGCTGTAAAAGATATCCTTAAGCAATACCCGTTTACGCACTACACCATTGAGATAGAACTGGAAGGGGAAACCTGTGAGCATTTAAAGTAGTAGGCTCTATACTCTTTATGGCATATATCTTCTTACCAAAACAATAACAACTGTTTAAGTAAAATAACGGGCACATTTTCATACATTTAAGTAAACAAAATTGTATGAAAATCCTTGTAACTGGCACTACGGGCTATATTGGCAAACGGCTCATTCCGTTTTTAATAGAGGCGGGGCACGAACTCGTATGCTGTGTTAGAGATGCCGGCCGTGCCCCGGAACGTTTTAAAAAAGAACCCAAAATCACTTTTGTTGAGGTCGACTTCCTTAAATACGATCCATCTATCACTGTTCCTAAAGATATCGAATGTGCGTATTACCTTATGCACTCCATGTCATCTTCCGGCGATTTTGATACAATGGAACTGGAATGTGCTGAGAATTTTAAAAAATACGTAGCCGATACTAATATAGAGCAGGTTATTTACCTTAGCGGAATTATTAACGAGCAGGAACTATCCAAGCACCTTAACTCGCGAAAACAGGTGGAAGAAGCATTGCAATCGGGTCAGTATGCTATGACCACTTTTAGGGCCGGTATAATTGTGGGCAGTGGCAGTGCTTCGTTTGAGATTATCCGCGACCTGGTAGAAAAGCTTCCGGTAATGATTACCCCAAAATGGCTTAACACTAAGGCACAGCCCATTGCCATACGCGATGTCTTAGCCTACCTTTCTAAAGCGGCTGGCGATAAAAGGCTTTACAATAACAACTACGATATTTATGGTCCAGATGTGCTTACCTACAAGGAAATGCTCCTGCGGTTCGCAAAAATACGCAGGTTAAAACGCCGTATAATTACCCTGCCGATAATGACACCCAAACTATCGTCGTATTGGTTATACTTTGTAACATCTACCTCTTACAGGCTGGCAGCATCTTTAGTAGACAGTATGAAGGTTGAGGTGGTAGGCAGGCCCAATAATTTGCAGGAAATGCTCAACGTACATCCTATAAGCTATGAAGAGGCTGTAAAAAAGGCTTTTGATATTATGGAGCACGACGGTAGCCCCTCAAGCTGGAAAGATAGTGGTGTGAGCAGCCGCTTTGGTAAAAAATTATCGGCATACATAACCATTCCTAAATTCGGAATTGTTGAGGATAAAAAAGAGCGAACTATTAAGGATGAAGAAGCGGTTCTTAACAAAATATGGGCCCTTGGCGGGCAAACCGGCTGGTACTATGGTAACTCTTTATGGAAAGCCCGTGGTTTTATAGATAAGATTTTTGGCGGAACGGGATTAAGACGTGGACGCACCCACCCTACTAACATACAGGCCGGTGATGCGCTCGACTTTTGGCGTGTGGTACTTGCCGACAGGAAAGAAAAACGCCTGCTGCTGTATGCCGAGATGAAACTACCCGGCGAGGCATGGCTTGAATTTAAGATAGATAAAGATAAACTTTACCAACGAGCAGTCTTTAGGCCTAAAGGCCTGTTGGGAAGATTATACTGGTATAGTGTTTTACCGTTTCATTATTTCGTTTTTAACGGACTTATTGACAGCCTGGTTAAAACTGCAAAATAATTCAACAACCCATATAAATTAAAAAAGCCCTCAACTTTCGTTAAGGGCTTTTTGCAGAGCGGAAGACGAGGCTCGAACTCGCGACAACCAGCTTGGAAGGCTGGAGCTCTACCAACTGAGCTACTTCCGCATTTGTGGGTGCAAATATACATAATAACTTTTCTTAGATGCAAACTTTTTTTCAAAAACTTTTAACCCCGTGCCGCTTTATCATTTAAGATATTTAGCCTTAATTTGTTACCCTAAAATAAATTTTACATGCCCGTTATTAAACAAATTACCTCGCAACAAACATTTGTGGTACGCCAACCTGTGCTGCGCCCCGGTAAAGCACTGGACACCTGCATTTTTGATGGCGATGACCTGCCTGCTACCATACATTTTGGTGTTTTTGAAGAGGAAGGCCTGCTTGGCGTAATTTCGGTTTTTAAAGCCAGTCATGATTTTTTTACAGAAGCCGATCAGTATCAGATACGTGGCATGGCGGTGTTAGAAAACCAGCAGAAAAAAGGCCTGGGCGACCTGTTGGTGCAGGCAGCAGAACAATACATATCACAACAAAATGGTAAAAAAATATGGTTCAACGCCCGCGAAATAGCTGTGGGCTTCTACAAAAAAATGGGCTATGCCGTTACAGGCGAACCATTTACCATTGGCGATATCGGCATTCATTATGTTATGCATAAAACGTTGTAATTTAACCTAATCCCAACAAAAAATTACATTTTTCGCAATACATTTTCCGCCTTCAGTTTTGTAACTTTATTATGAATTTTGAAGGTGGCTATACCACGATCCGGCAATTCATTCCTGCTCGCGGAGCACTAATCCTGGACCGGATATTTCTTACCCCCGTTTGGTAAGGCTTGGTGGCAAGCCATTTACAGCATTCGTTTAACCAAAACAAAACAATATGCTTAAGGCCGCCACCATAGTATTACTGCTGCTTTTATTATTCCCCGCCTGTAAAAACGCACAGCGTGGTAATGATAATGTAATTGCACGCCCGGTAAATACCGCACACTTAAAAAACACCCCATTACCTATAGATGCTTCACTATTAGAAGAAGCCCCTAAAAATGTTCAGGCCTTTTATGCCGCTAACGGTACTACTACATTGTGGACTGACAAGGCTGATCGCCTTGCCCTTCAGGAAGCTATAAATGACATTGTAACTGATGGCCTTATGCCATCTGACTATAATATTGCCTATTTAAAAGAATTCGAAGCCCTTACCGCCATAAGCGAAGAAGAGTGCATGCGCTACGACATCCTTATGACAGAGTCGTTCGGTAAGCTGGCATCACATCTTTTTAAAGGAAAGCTAAAACCGTCGGGCGTATATTATGACTGGGCACTTTCTCCGAAAAAGATAGAGGTAAATACTTTACTTACCGAAGCCCTTAAAGACCACAGCATTAAAGAAGTTGTAGCACGTTGCAGGCCGCGCCATGTCATTTATGGAAGCCTTCGCGAGAGCCTCGCCTATCTAAACAACTTACCGGATGACAAGGATATCCCTCAAATAAAAATCACAAAATCGGTCACGCTTAATGATTCTACTGCAACCGTTGGCATCATAAAACAACGCCTTGCCTACTGGGGCGATCTGGATGCATCTGCTTCAGCAGGAACTATTTATGACAAGGCAACCTCTAAAGCGGTTAAAAAATTTCAGGAAAGGCATGGCATCGTTGCAGATGGCTCTGTTAACAACCGCACAGCCGACGCCCTTAACTTTAGCCGAAATGCCCGCAAAGAGCAGGTAATTGCCAATTTAGAGCGTTGGAGGTGGTTTCCGTACGACTTTGGCGAAAAAGCAATCGTAGTAAACATTCCTAACTACCGCCTTGCCGTGGTGGAAAACAATAAAGACACCGTAGCCACTTACAATGTGGTGGTTGGTAAGGCCGACAGGAGGAGCCCTGTATTGCATTCGGTACTCAGCGGGCTGGTCCTTAACCCAACCTGGACGGTGCCACCAACTTATTTAAGGAAAGACTTAACCCCGGCCGCTATTAAAGACACAGCGCATTTTGCCCATCTAAATATGAAAATTTACAGGGGGGATAAAGAAATACCCGTTGCCGAATGGGATTCGCTTAAACCCGACCATTATGTGTATGTGCAAAGCCCGGGAAGCCATAATTCGCTTGGGCAGATTAAGTTTAATTTCAGGAATGGGTTTAGCGTTTACCTGCATGACACCAACCACCGCGAATATTTTAAAAAGCCGTACCGTGCGCTTAGCTCAGGCTGTGTGCGTGTGCAGGATCCTTTAAAACTTGCAGGTTATGTGCTGGATAAAGAAGATGCCGGGTGGACAAAAGAAAAACTGGACGAATTGCTTGCCACTACCGACACACAGAATGTGGGACTAAAAAAAACCACCCATGTGCACCAGTTGTACTGGACCGCATGGATGGATAAAGGCGGGCTGCAATTTAGAAATGACATTTACAGCCTCGACAAAATGTTGTATGATAAATTAAGAAGCCAACGCTGATTTGGCAAAATATTTTTGTGTAGGGTGATAAATAAAAAGGCACGATCTGTCCTTTATCAAATCAATAACCTCTTTAGTTAAGTTAGTTGGCAAGGCAGGGCAACCCTGGCTTCTGCCAAGCCTGTGGTGCATTTGTATAAAGTTTTCGCTAACATAGTCGGCGGCATGTACTACCACTCCCCTGCTGCGCGCATTGCTGTTTATTCCCTGCTCTAAACCATCAAGGCGAAGCGACTGGCCATGCTTGCCATTATAAATTTCGCCGGTAGCATAAAAGCCAAGGCTGCTTTGGTTAGAAGAGTTATCGTTGCTAAAGGCATTGGCAAACTCATCACCACTATTGCGGCCGTGCGCCACAAGTGTATTGTATAATACGGTTTGTGTAGCCATATCTATAATCCAAAGTCTTTTTGTATTAGATGACTGACTAAAATCAATAACCGTTAAAAGGTCTTTTTTAATTTTGCCCTGTGCTTTAAGTGCTTTAAAACC
The DNA here is from genome assembly GCF_007097145.1 of Flavobacterium zepuense. GTDB lineage: Bacteria > Bacteroidota > Bacteroidia > Flavobacteriales > Flavobacteriaceae > Flavobacterium > Flavobacterium zepuense. Next base: position 270,951 of record NZ_VJVZ01000002.1, read on the forward strand.
TTTCATGGCTTTAGTAAAGCACGCAAATGCCGGCATGGTTGCAGAATGTGATTTAATTGTGTTGTAAACAGATTCTGTTTCGGTCATGGCATTGGTTTCGTTAGAAGCCATTGCTTTTGTGTTTTTTGGTGTTGTAGTGGTAAATGAAAAGAACAAAAATAAAATTGATGTAAAAAAATTGTAACCCATAATAATCTTGTAGTTGTGTGTTTAACCTGGTTGCTAAATAAGTTAATAAAACCTTAAAATCCAAAAGCAACTGTGTTAAAATCAAATATTTAACATTTTCATTTGGCAGGGATGCATACCTGTGCCGTTCTCACTTCATTATTTGTATAACGGGCTAAAAAAGAATGTTATTGCCTTTGGGTGTAATTTTTAACTAAAAAAATTAAAAGGCCGCGTTAACTTAACCCTAATAAAACACGAAATCTACCTATTTTATAGTAACTTTATCGCTTGTTTCGGCTTATATTAAGCAGAAACTATGCCAAAACGTTATAATTAATTGAAAATGAATAAAAAAGTTATCCTGATGATACTGGATGGCTGGGGAAAATCGCCCGACCCAAAAGTATCGGCTATAGACAATGCCAACGTTCCGTTTATAAATAGTTTGTATAAAGATTATCCAAGCGCACAGCTGCGCACCGATGGCCTTAACGTAGGCCTACCTGAAGGGCAAATGGGAAACAGTGAGGTTGGCCACATGAACCTGGGTGCCGGGCGCATTGTGTACCAGGACCTTGTAAAAATCAACCTTGCCGTACAGGACAAAACCCTGGAAAAAGAACCTGCCCTTGTAGCCGCTTTTAATTACGCTAAACAAAACAACAAAAAAGTGCATCTGCTTGGCCTTGTATCTAATGGTGGTGTGCACTCGCACATAGACCACCTTAAAGGGTTGGTTGATGCCACTAAAGATGCCGGTGTAAGCAACGTTTTCATCCATGCGTTTACCGATGGGCGCGACGTTGACCCTAAATCGGGTGTTGGGTTTATATCCGACCTTGAAAACCACCTGAAAAATACCGATGCTAAACTGGCAACTATTGTAGGCCGTTACTATGCAATGGACCGCGATAAGCGCTGGGAGCGTGTTAAACTCGCGTACGACCTTTTGGTTAACGGCGAAGGCACACCAAGCACTAATGCTGTAGACAGCATTCAGGATGCGTATAAAGAAGGCATTACCGATGAGTTCATAAAACCTATTGTAATGACCGAAGACGGCACAACGCCGCTTGCTAAAATTGAAGAAGATGATGTGGTTATCTTTTTTAACTTCCGTACTGATCGCGGCCGTGAGTTAACCGAAGTGTTATCGCAATTTGACGTTCATGAGCAAAACATGCACAAGCTTAAGCTGTACTTTGTTACGCTTACAAATTATGATGACACCTTTAAAGACATCCATGTTGTTTACGATAAAGACAATTTAACCGAAACCCTTGGCGAGGTGGTATCTAAAGCCGGTAAAAAGCAAATTCGTATTGCAGAGACTGAAAAGTACCCGCACGTTACGTTCTTCTTTTCAGGTGGCCGTGAGGAACCTTTTGAAGGTGAAACCCGCCTGCTTCGCAATTCGCCTAAGGTTGCTACGTACGACCTTCAGCCGGAAATGAGTGCTTTTGAACTTAAAGATGCTTTAGTACCGGAACTTGAAAAAGGCAAGGTAGATTTTGTATGCCTTAACTTTGCCAACGGCGATATGGTAGGCCATACCGGTGTTTTTGAAGCTGCTATTAAAGCCTGCGAAGCAGTAGATGCCTGCGTTAAAGAGGTTATAACCGCCGCCCTGGCAAATGATTACACCACTATAGTAATTGCCGACCACGGTAACTGCGAAACCATGATAAATCCTGACGGTAGCCCTAACACGGCCCACACTACGAATCCGGTGCCTATTATCCTGGTAGATAAAGAACTTAAACATGTTAAAGATGGCGTACTTGGCGATATTGCTCCTACCATCTTAGAGCTTATGGGCATTGCCCAACCGGAAGCCATGACAAGGCATTCGTTGGTATCATAATCTTAGATTTTTAGAATCTAAGCGTCTTAGAAACCTTAAACAGCCCCATCAGTTAAATTGATGGGGCTTTTTTGTTACAATTACCCCACATTTACCCAATATGCAACAGCGATTATCAGGTTTACAAATAAATGCGCATAATGTTGTACTTTTGTACCCGAAAAATTAGACACACATGATTATTCCAAAAACACGGGAACAGATAGAGTTAATGCGCGAGAGTGCACTTATAGTTTCTAAAACCCTTGGCATGATTGCCACCGAGATAAAACCGGGCGTTACTACCCTGCAGCTGGACCGCATGGCCGAAGAGTTTATTCGCGACCATGGCGCCGTACCTGGCTTTAAAGGTTTATACGATTGCCCAAGCACTTTGCTTACCAGCGTTAACGACCAGATCGTTCACGGGCTTCCTACCAACCGCCCTATTGAAGAAGGCGATATCGTATCGGTAGACTGTGGTGCCCTTAAAAATGAATATTATGGCGACCACGCTTATACTTTTGAAATTGGCGAAGTAGCCCCTGAAACTAAGAAACTGCTTCAGGTAACTAAAGAATCACTTTACGTGGGTATACGCGAGTTTAAAATTGGTAACCGTGTTGAAGACGTGGGCAGCGCCATACAGCGTTATACCGAAGCACATGGCTATGGTGTGGTTCGTGAGCTTGTAGGCCATGGACTGGGTAAAAAAATGCACGAAGGCCCCGAAATGCCTAATTATGGCAAGCGTGGCCGCGGTAAATTATTTGTAGAAGGCCTTGTGGTTGCTATTGAACCAATGATAAACATGGGAACTAAAAACATACGCCAGCTTAAAGACGGCTGGACGATCGTAACCCGCGATGGTAAGCCAAGCGCCCACTTTGAGCATGATGTTGCTCTTATTGATGGCAAGCCGGAACTGCTTAGTACTTTTGCTTATGTATATAAAGCTCTTGGTATTGTGAGTGATGAAGAGAATGAATTCAGGAGGGAACCTTTAGCGGTTTAATAACTTGAATATAGTTTTTCAGACACGAATTACACAAATTTTCACGAATTATGTCATCCATACTGTTTAAAGAAGAGGCTTTTGAAATAATCGGGCTTTGCATGGAGGTTCATTCACATTTAGGTAAAGGCCATAATGAAATTGTTTATAAAGATGCTCTTCAGTATGAATTCTTTAAAAATAATATTCCATTTGTACGTGAACAGAAATTTGAAATAATTTATAAAGATGTAATATTGCCTCATCATTATTTTGCTGATTTTATAGTTCATGATTACATCATACTGGAAGTAAAAGCAATAGAAACACTTCATAAAAGCCATATTAAGCAAACACTGAATTATTTAGCAGCATCAAGATTAAATTTAGGGCTACTCGTAAATTTTGGAGAAGATAGTTTAATTCACAAAAGGGTGATTTTATAATTTGTGAAAATTTGTGTAATTCGTGTCAAAAAAACCTTTGTGCCTTCTTTGCGAATCTTTGCGAAATATTTTCTTAAAATGAAGAAACTTTTTAAACTCATACTCAACACCATTCCCCGCCCGCTGCTTATACGCTTAAGCTATGTGGCGCGCCCAATGCTGGCGTTTGCCCTTAAAGGGAATACCTATACCGACCCGATAGACGGTAAAAGCTTTAAAAACTTTTTACCTTATGGCTACGGGCACCAGCGCAATAATGTACTGGCTCCGGGTACGCTTTCATTAGAGAGACACCGCCTGTTATGGCTGTATCTTAACAATGAAACCGACTTTTTTACGGCTCCTAAAAAGGTACTGCATTTTGCCCCAGAACAGGCCTTTTACAAACGCTTTCGTAACCAGAAAAACCTGGATTATACAACAACCGACCTGTATTCACCCCTGGCGGATGTGAAGGCCGACATCTGCAACCTGCCATTTAAGGATAATGAGTACGACCTGATACTATGCAACCACGTATTAGAGCATATACCTGATGACACCAAAGCTATGCAGGAACTGTACCGGGTGCTTAAACCGGGCGGTATGGCAATACTGCAAATTCCGCAGGATTTAAAAAGGGAAACTACGTTTGAAGATAATACTATTGTTGACCAAAAAGAACGGGCGCGTATTTTTGGACAATACGACCACGTGCGTGTTTACGGCCGTGATTATTTTGATAAACTTCGCAGTATAGGCTTTAGGGTAGTTGAAGAAGATTACACTAAAAAGATACCGGCACAAGATGTAGAACGCTATTGTTTAGCCAAAGGGGAGATAATCCCGGTGTGTTTTAAAGATTAATTGCTTCAAAAATATACGACACTAATTTCACTAATTTATTCAAAACAACAATTACTGAAATTCAGATAAAACAAACCCCGGCAGGAATATCCTGACGGGGTTTCTCAATTTAAAAACAAAAGAAAAAATTATTTCGTTTCAGGCATAAGTATGCCTATAACTTTATCTTTAGTAAGGTATTTTTTAGCAACTTCCTGAACTTCTTTAGCGGTAAGTCCGTTTACTTTGCCCTCTACTACAAGGATATCATCGGGGCTGATACCGTTAATGTAAGCCCTTTCAAAATTATCCATCCAGTATTTATTCTCTTTAATCTCTTTTTTGTATTCAAGAAGCTCCGCTTCTTTGTACTTGGCAAGATCTTTAGCCTCTGGGCCGTTATCTATAATTTTTTGAAGTTCCCTAAGGGCAGAAGCTGTAAGCTTTTCGGCATTATCTGGCCCGCATGGGAAACCTATATTAAAGCTATAAGAGCCATAAGGCACTTTGCCCATGCTACCGTTAGCACTTATACCATATACGCCACTTTCGTTCTCCCTAAGCTCTTCAATAAGCTTAATGGTAAGTATCTCGCCCAGTGCATTCATGGCAAGCGCCTCTTTAGGACTATATGATGCTTCGCCATAATACATGATCCTTACATTACTCTTAGGGTCAGAACCCTTATTGATGATCTTTTTGTGCTCGCCTTTTATCATGCGGTAGCCAAGATCGGTAGCTTTTTCTTTTTTATCGCTGCCCGGTAACGATGCAATGTATTTAGATGCAAACGCTTCTATAGCCTTGTCATCTATGTTACCCACAAAATAAAATTCAAAGTCGGCTGCATTGGCAAAACGCTCTTTGTATTTGTTGTAAGCCAGCTCATAATCAGTTTCGGCCCATGATTTCTCCGTTGGGATAAATCCGTTAAACCTTGGGTTATCCTTGTAAAGGAAACCATAAAGCTCCTGCTGGAAATAAAAGTTAGGCTGCGATGCCATGTTGTTATAAAACGCCGACTGCTTTTGCTTGTAGCTGTTAAACGCGTCTTTATCAAGATTAAGATCGGTAAAATAGGCATATACCATTTGGAACAGGTACTCTAAATCTTTAGGGGTAGCGTTACCGCTTAAACCCTCGGTAGTGCCGCCGATGTATGGGTATACCTGAGCAATTTTACCCGTCATGAATTTATTAATATCATTAAGCTTAAGTCCGCTAAACCCGGCCTCGGTTAAAGCCCCGTTAGCAAACTGAACCTTTTTAACATCGGTATTGTTGTACAGATTACTTCCGCCAAAACTTACCGCCTCAAAAAGAACCTCATCATTTTTAAAGTCGGTTTTTTTGTAGGTAACCTTAGCGCCATTGCTTAGCGTTAAAGTACTAGTACCCAGTTTAGCATTGCTTTCTTTTTTAGTAATGCTGCCCGGCTTAACGTCGTTACGCAGCAGGCTGGTAGCTGTGGCAACATCTTCGTAAGCTGTTAAATTATCGGTGCTTGCGTTTAGTATTTTAAGCACATCCTGCTCAGTTGGCTGCTTAAGGCCGTCTTTTTGCGGACCCGTTAGCACAACAACCCTGTTATCAGGCTTAATATAATCTTTAACCAGCTTGTTAATATCTTCTATCTTTACAGCCGGCAGTAATTTTTGCATGGCAGCAAACGTCCACTCAATGCCCGGTGCAGGTTCCTGCTCAAGGAAGTTAGCCTGGTACTCCCCTACAAAGTTTTCCGATTCTGTTTTATCCCTGTCGTTATACTGGCTTTCCATCTGGGCTGTAAACTCGGCTTTAGCCCTTTCAAGCTCGCCGGCTGTAAAGCCAAACTTACGTACCCTTTCGTTCTCGTCTACAAGCACTTTAAGCGCATCAAGCTGCTTGTCTTCCTGCATCATTGCGAACGACTGGTACGCCTCTTTAGTACGCGCCCATGTACCACCGTGATAGGTATATCCGTAAGTAAACGGAGGATTAGGAGCATTGGTAAGCTCGTTTAACCTGTTGTTAAGCATTGTAGAGAAGAGCCCCTCGTTAATATAATCTTTAAAATCGTTTATAGTAACCAGTTTTTTAGGATCGGTGTAATCTTTATAAATAAGCTGAACCCTTGAGTACGAAGCTTCTTTATCACTTTCTACCGACACCAAAGTTTCTTTGTGGTTGGGTACATCAAAAGTTTTCCTTGGCTTTTCGTTCTTAGGATTTTTGTACGACCCAAAGTGGTCCTGGATTTTTTTCTCCATAGCGGCCACATCAATATCGCCCACCACAATAACCGCCATAAGATCCGGCCTGTACCAGTCTTTATAAAACTGTGTGATCTTTTCGTACTTAAAGTTCTCAAGTATCTCTTTTTGCCCAATAGGCAAACGGTTCGCATAATGAGATTTGTACATCATTTTAGGCATAAAGTGGTTCATCATCCTCTTTTCTGCCCCAAGGCCTATGCGGTATTCCTCTAATACTACGCCACGTTCTTTGTCAATTTCTTCGGGTGTAAGCACGGCATTAAAAGCCCAGTCTTCAATAACCTGAAAGCCTTTTTCCAGCTTTTCGGGGCTATCACTTGGTATGGGTAAAAAGTACACTGTTTCATCAAAACTGGTGTAGGCGTTTAGGTGCTGGCCAAACTTTACGCCTATGCTTTGCAGGTAATCTACAAGGGCATTTTTAGGAAAACGTTTGGTACCGTTAAAGCACATGTGCTCCATAAAGTGAGCAAGGCCCTGCTGGTCGTCATTTTCCAGGATAGAACCGGCGTTAATAACAAGCCTAAGATCTACTTTGTTTTCGGGCTTGGCATTTTTCCTAATGTAATAGGTAAGTCCGTTTTTAAGTTTCCCCGTTTTTACATTCGGGTCAAACGGAATGGGGTCGGTTCCCCGGAGTTCCTGTGCGGTACCAAGAAGTGGTGCAGCGGCAAGAAACATCCACATAGTAAGGTGTTTCATAATGTGATTGGTTTATAAATTGGTTTTATTGAAACTGAGAAAATTCTTATTTATTGTAAATTTTAACATTCAACTATAAATTTAGTTATTCTATAAAAGCAAACAGCCGTGAGCTTTATAATAATATTAGTTATCTTTACGTTGTCGAATAAAACAATCAAAAATGATACAACCCGCTTACCGGTTAGTTGCTTTTGCCTTTTTAGTGTCACTATTATCTTTTAATGCCTTTACACAGGTACAGCAGGAAATAGCCCCTCCTTATAACATTAAAACGGTATCGTTTACAAAACAGGGTGAAAATGTTTTCCCTTACTTTAAGCTAAGCGATATCATACAATTGTCTTTTGATGACCTTTTTGGCAACGAAGCCAACTATTATTATACCATCACACATTGTAATTATGACTGGACACCCAGCAGCCAGCTAACCGTTAACGATTATATTGAGGGTTTTGACAACCAAAGAATACAGGTCTACGAAAACTCGTTTAACACCCTGCAGGTTTACTCGCGTTATACCCTCACCTTCCCTAATAAATTTACGCGCTTATTGCTAACAGGCAACTACATAATAAAAATTTTAAACGAAGACCGTGAAGTGGTTTTTACCCGAAAGATCATTGTTTACGACGATCAGGTTAGCGTACCGCTACAGGTAAAACGAGCCCGCGATATGGATGTGATACAGGAAAAACACAACCTTGATTTTGCTATTAAAACACAGGCTTTTAACTTTCAGAGTCCGCTGCAAAATGTAAAGATCGCTATATTTCAAAACGGGCGTTTTGATAATGCCATTTATAACGTTAAGCCTCAATATACCATTGGCAACGACCTTATTTATAAGTACGATAAAGAAACACAGTTTTGGGCCGGTAACGAGTATTTGTACTTTGATAATAAAGACATAAGGAATGCCGTAAACAATATTGCCCGTATTACTGCCGGGGATATTTACAATACCATTTTATATACTAATGATGCACGGTCGAGCAAAGGGTATACGTTTTTCCCGGATGTTAACGGCAACTTTCAGAATAAGAACATCAACCTGAGCGTAACCAACCAAAATTTAGAATCGGATTACTCATGGGTATTTTTTAAGCTGAGCGCCCCGGCGTTTTACGAGAAGAAAGATATTTATATAGGTGGCATGTTTAATAACTATGCCAAGACCGATGAGTATAAGTTAGAGTACGACGAAAAAACAGCTACTTACAGTAAAGCTATAATGATAAAACAGGGCTTTAATAACTTTATGTACATTACTGCCAATAAAAACGGCAATGTAGATGGCGAACACGCTGTAGATGGCAATTATTACCAAACCGAAAACGATTATAACATTTTTGTATACTATAGGCAAAACAACGAGCGTTATGACAGGGTAATAGGCCGTGGCAACGCCAACTCAGAAAATATTATCAACTAATATGCAAAGAGTTAAAATTAAATTCGGGTTAATTTAATACTTGTAATTTAAGCCTGCACTAATTAATTTTGTATTTTTGCTCTGCATTAGAGCCTGTAAACCAATAGCAGCATGGTATCACAAATAACAAGAGGCATAAAAATATCGGTATCTACCAGTTTTGAAGGCACGTACTTTAAAAACTACAGGATTCAGTTTGCTTTTAGCTACGAGATCACCATTGAGAATCAAAGCAAAGATTCTGTACAGCTAAACACCCGCCACTGGGAAATTTACGATTCTTTAAACGATATCGAAATTGTAGATGGCGAAGGTGTTATTGGCAAAAAACCCGTGCTTAAACCCGGCGAAAAACATACCTACAGCTCTGGTTGCCTTTTGGCATCGCCTTTTGGAGCCATGAGAGGTTATTTTAGCATGATCAATTTTACCAGCACCCGCAACTTTAGGGTAATAGTACCTACTTTCAGGCTTAGCGCCCCTTTCGCACTGAACTAATAATTATTACTTCCCAAAACAACTCCTTTTAGTTTTTAATCAGCATATTGCGTTTTTTGCTGCTGTATCTTCAAATACAGTCTGCATAATTCTTTGTATATTTGCAATGCTTAAAAATTTAATCCTTTAAAACACTTTATATCATGCCAAAAGGAATTTACAATGTACCTAAAGCTATTAACGAACCGGTTAAGGGTTATGCCCCCGGCAGTAAAGAAAGAGAACAGGTACTTGCTACATTTAAAGAACTTTACAGCACTACTGTAGATGTGCCGTTGTACATAGGTGCCGAGGAAATACGCACCGGAAAAACCAAAACCATCAACCCGCCTTTTGATCATAAAAAAGTAGTGGGCACGTATCACGAAGCCGAAAAACACCATATAGAAAAAGCTATTGCAACTGCTCTTGCAGCAAGGCAGCAATGGGTTAACCTTTCATGGGAGCAAAGGGCATCAATATTTTTAAAAGCTGCTGAGCTTTTAGCCGGGCCATACCGCGCTAAAATAAACGCTGCCACCATGATAGCCCAGGCTAAAACGGTGCACCAGGCCGAGATCGATTCAGCTTGTGAGTTTATCGACTTCCTGCGTTTTAACGTAGAGTTTATGTCACAGATTTATGCAGAGCAGCCGGTATCGAGCGAAGGAATCTGGAACCGTTTAGAGTACCGTGCTTTAGAAGGTTTTGTATATGCTGTTACACCGTTTAACTTTACGGCTATTGCGGGTAACCTGCCTGCGGCACCGGCCCTCATGGGTAACGTGGTAGTTTGGAAACCAAGTGCATCGCAAGTTTACAGCGCCAACGTAATTATGGAAGTATTTAAACTTGCCGGATTACCCGATGGTGTTATAAACATGGTACATGGCAACCCGGTTATGATTACCGATACGCTTTTGGCAAGCCCTGATTTTGCAGGTATCCATTACACAGGTTCAACCTCTGTATTTAACGATATCTGGGCTAAAATAGGGCAGAACATCTCTAAATATAAAACCTACCCAAGAATAGTAGGCGAAACAGGCGGTAAAGACTTTGTTGTGGCTCACCCATCATCTATTCCGGCTCAGGTTGCAACGGCTCTTACAAGGGGCGCATTTGAGTACCAGGGTCAGAAATGTTCGGCTGCATCAAGAGCTTACATTCCGCAGTCTATATGGCCTGCTGTTAAAGAGCATTTGGTTAATGATATTAAATCATTTAAAATAGGTTCTCCGGAAGATCCTACTAACTTTATATCGGCAGTGATACACGAAGGTTCTTTTGATAAGCTGGCTAAATACATTGATGCTGCAAAAGCTGCACCGGATGCCGAAATTATAGCCGGTGGCACCTACGACAAATCTATAGGCTGGTTTATAGACCCAACCGTTATTGTTACAACTAATCCTAATTACGATACGCTTTCTACTGAATTATTCGGACCTGTATTAACCATTTATGTTTTTGAAGATGCTAAATGGGCAGAAACCCTTAAACTGGTAGACGAAACATCGCCATACGCGCTTACCGGGGCAATATTCAGCCAGGACCGCTATGCTATAGAAGAAGCTGCTAAAGCGTTAGAGAACTCAGCCGGTAACTTCTATATTAACGATAAGCCAACAGGCGCCGTTGTAGGCCAGCAGCCATTTGGTGGCGCAAGGGCATCGGGTACTAATGATAAGGCAGGTTCTGTCCTAAACCTTTACCGTTGGGTATCGCCACGCACTATTAAAGAAACATTGGTTCCACCAACAGATTACAGGTATCCTTTCCTGGGGTAATCCTTTTATAAATATCAACTCAAAACGCCTGACACTTAGAATGTCGGGCGTTTTTATTTTCTGTAGAGACGCAATGCTTTGCGTCTCGGGTGATGTTATAGAAGACGCAAGGCATTGCGTCTCTACACCTTATACTTCATCCCTAAATGCACCACTTTCTTCGTTTCAAAAAACTCATCTGAAAAATAATCGGAAAGATCAAATAATGTAACTTTCTGAAATACTGCAAGCTCCTCGGTAAGGTCGCCGCCCTTTAGGTAAAGTATTCCGTTTGGCAATTCATGGTTCTGGGCTTTTTTAACCTTGCCACGCACCCACTTAACGAAGTCGGGCATATTGGTAACAGCACGGCTCACAATAAAGTCAAACTCCTCGTCTATGTTTTCGGCACGTTTTTGTTCGGCACGAACGTTTGTAAGTCCAAGGGCTTCGGCCACGCCTTTTACCACTGTTATTTTTTTAGCAATAACATCTACAAGATAAAAATTAACTTCAGGAAACAGTATAGCCAGCGGGATCCCGGGGAAACCGCCACCGGTGCCAACATCTAAAATAGTTGCGCCCGGCATAAAGGGCATAACCTTTGCAATACCTAAAGAGTGCAGTACGTGCTTGGTATAAAGCGCATCGATATCTTTGCGTGATATTACATTTATTTTTGCATTCCAGTCTTTGTACAGCGCTTCAAGGCTGGCAAACTGCTTTAGCTGCGTTTCGGTAAGATCAGGAAAATACTGTATTATTTCCTCCATTATTTTAAATTTTTGACAAAAGTAATCATTTCCGTTATGAAATTTTACCCTATTTTTATCGTTTACCTTTTGATTAATAATTACCTTTGAAACCAAGATTGCAACAACTTATGAATGTAAATCCTCCAGTTTTTTCGAAAACCGACTCATTAAAATTCTTCCGGACGCTTACTAAACGCGTTAACGACTATTTTAAGGATAATAACCTTAAAAAAACCGGTAACTGGAAGCTGCACCTAAAAACCATCATAATGTTCTCGTTGTACCTGGCTCCCTATTTTGTGTTATTAACACTGCACTTACCGGCCTGGGCACAGTTGCTGCTTACCATTATTATGGGTGTGGGCATGGCGGGCATAGGCATGAATGTTATGCACGATGCCAACCACGGGTCGTACTCCGGTAAAAACTGGCTTAATAAAATAATGGGCGGCAGTATGTACCTGCTTGCCGGCAATGTAAACAACTGGCAGGTGCAGCACAATGTTTTGCACCATACGTATACTAACATTCATGGGCATGATGAGGATCTTGAAGCCGGACGTATTATCCGTTTCTCTAAATCGGCGGACTGGATGTGGATTCATAAATTTCAGCACTATTACTCTATTTTCCTTTACGGACTCCTAACCTTTAACTGGGCTATTACTACCGATATTAAACAAATGAGACGCTATATTAAACGTGGCTTATCGTACGGAAAATTTCAAAGCCCCGTAAAGCAATGGACCATATTGGTTATTACTAAAATTATTTACGTTTCGGTTTGGTTAGTGTTACCAATGGTATTGGGCATAACCTGGTGGAAGGTACTAATAGGCTTTTTCGTGATGCACTATGTTGCAGGGTTAATATTAAGTGTTGTTTTTCAGTTGGCACATATTGTAGAAGAAACCGACAACCCAACACCTAACGAACTCGGCGAAATGGAAAATACCTGGGCCATACACCAATTGTACACCACAGCTAATTTTGCTACTAAAAACCGTTTTGTAAACTGGTTTACGGGTGGCCTTAACCACCAGATAGAGCACCATATTTTCCCTAATATAAGCCACGTGCATTATAAAAAATTATCTGAGATAGTAAAGCAAACGGCACGCGAGCACAACCTGCCTTACCATGAGTTTAAAACCATGAGGGGGGCTATTGCGGCACACTTTAAGCATCTTAAAGAACTGGGTATGGAACCCGCATTAAATTAAATAAATTTAAAACCACTATACAACAATGAGCGCGCTTTCAGACAGGATTAATAACTTATCTACATCGCAAACACTTGCAATGGCTGCAAAAGCCAGGGAACTTAAAGCACAGGGTAAAGACATTATAAGCCTTAGTTTAGGTGAACCCGATTTTAATACCCCCGATTTTATTAAAGAGGCTGCCATACAGGCCATACACGATAATTACAGCACGTACTCCCCTGTAGACGGTTACGCAGAGCTTAAGGATGCTATTTGCCGCAAGTTTAAACGCGATAACAATCTTGACTATAAGCCATCGCAAATTGTTGTTTCTACCGGAGCCAAGCAATCGCTTTACAACCTTTGCCAGGTGTTGCTAAACCCAGGCGATGAGTGTATACTGCCTGCCCCATACTGGGTAAGCTATGCTGAAATGGTTAAAATGGCCGAGGCCAACCCTGTAGAAGTACCTACTACTATAGAGAGCGACTTTAAAATAACACCGGCACAGCTTGAGGCGGCTATTACACCAAAAACCAAGCTTATTATGTTCAGTTCGCCTTGTAACCCAAGCGGATCTGTTTATAATGAAGCCGAGCTTACTGCCCTTGCACGTGTGTTAGACAACTACCCTAACATATATGTAGTAAGCGATGAGATATATGAGCACATTAACTTTTCGGGCAATTTTTGCAGTATAGCAACTATTCCGGGTATGTTTGATAAAACCATTACCGTAAACGGTGTAGCTAAAGCTTTTGCCATGACCGGCTGGAGGATAGGCTACATTGGCGGTCCCGAATTTATTGCTAAAGCCTGTACTAAAATGCAGGGCCAGGTAACAAGCGGTGCCAACAGTATTGCACAGCGTGCTACCATTACTGCGGTAGATGCAGATCCTGCTGTGTTAAAAGATATGGTCGCTGCATTCCACAGCCGTAGAGATTTAGTTGTTGGTTTGCTAAAAGAAATTCCGGGTGTTAAGATAAATGTTCCTGAAGGTGCGTTTTACGTTTTCCCTGATGTATCTTCTTTCTTTGGAAAAACATTACGAGGCGTTGAAATCAAAAATGCCGACGACCTTTCTATGTACCTTTTAGAGCACGCTAATGTTGCTACTGTAACCGGCGATGCTTTTGGTAACCCGGACTGTATTAGGTTCTCTTACGCTACCAGCGAAGAAATTTTAACCGAAGCATTAAAACGAATAAAAGAGGCATTAGCCGCTTAATTATACAGAGGGTCCCGCAATAGCGGGACTTTTTTAATTCAAATAGGTTGTTATCTTTTATAAATAGAAAATAATTTATTTATGTACATTATTTTGTACATTTGCAAGTACATACTTCACAATATGAAAACGATAAGCGTAACTGATTTGAGGAAAAATCTAAAAGAAACACTTGATAGTGTAAGCAGTAATAATCAGGAAATTATTGTGCACCGCCCTAATAATGAGGATGTTGTAATAATATCGTTAGCTGATTATAATTCGCTTAATGAAACATCTTACTTATTATCATCAGAAAAAAACAGGGAACGGCTTTTATTAGGTGTCAATCAGGTAAAGCAGGGTAAAACTACCAAAATAAACCTGGATGAGCTTTAGTATTGAATTTACTGAAACTGCTTTAGAGGATTATAATTTTTGGAAGAAAACGAATAATATTCAGGTTCTTAATAAAATTAAATCGCTTTTAGCCAACATGAAGGATACGCCATTTACTGGCATCGGGCAACCCGAAGCTTTACGGCATGAGCTAAACGGCTATTATAGCAGGAGAATAAATAAAGAACACCGTATTGTATATACCGTAGACAACACTATTATATATGTAGTTCAGCTACGGGGTCATTATTAATCAAACACATCATATAAAATATATAATGCAAAAAAAGATAGTACTATTAGGATCGGGAGAATTGGGTAAAGAATTTGTAATTGCCGCACAACGTATAGGCCAAACCGTTATTGCGGTAGACAGCTATGCCAATGCACCCGCTATGCAGGTTGCCCATGGTTTTGAAGTGATCAACATGCTTGACGGCGATGCCCTTGATGCTGTTATTGCCAAACACAACCCTGATTTTATAGTTCCGGAAATTGAGGCCATCCGTACCGAGCGTTTTTACGATTACGAGAAACAGGGCATTACAGTAGTGCCATCGGCTAAGGCAGCCAACTTTACCATGAACCGTAAAGCCATACGCGACCTGGCAGCGAAAGACCTGGGGCTTCGCACCGCTAACTATCGTTACGCAACATCGGCTGAAGAGCTTCAAAAAGCTGTTGCCGAAGTAGGCATACCATGTGTGGTTAAGCCATTAATGTCGTCATCAGGTAAAGGGCAGAGCACTATTAAAACACAGGAGGACATTGAGAAAGCATGGAAGTATGCCGTTGAGGGTTCCCGTGGCGATGTGGTAGAGGTTATTGTGGAGGCATTTGTGAATTTTAATTCGGAGATTACCCTGCTTACCGTTACGCAAAACAACAACCCAGCCCTGTTTTGCAGCCCTATTGGCCACCGCCAGGAGCGCGGCGATTACCAGGAAAGCTGGCAGCCTGCCAATGTTACTGATGCTGCCCTTGCTGAAGCCCAGGACATGGCCCGTAAAGTTACCGAAGCCCTTGGTGGTGCAGGTATCTTTGGTGTAGAATTTTTCCTTACGGATGAAGGTGTGTATTTCTCTGAACTATCGCCACGCCCGCATGATACCGGCATGGTCACCCTTGCCGGCACACAAAATTTTAATGAATTTGAATTGCACTTACGTACGATATTAAGCCTGCCAATAGCAGAAATTACTCTTGAAAAAGCCGGTGCAAGTGCTGTTATATTAGCAAGCGATACCAGCGACAGCCCTACATTTAGCGGTGTAGAAAAAATCGCGGCCCTGCCTAAAACCGATTTCAGGTTGTTTGGCAAGCCTACCACACGCCCTTATCGCCGTATGGGTGTAGCGCTTGTTAGCGATACAGTAGCTACACCCGTTGAAGGCATTGTTGAGAAAGCTAAAGCGGCTGCGGCATTGGTAACGGTAAATCCAAAATAACATACATCGTTGTTTTATAATATCAAAACTGTACTTTTACAAAAAATAACAAACCTATTTTATGAAAAAAATATTTTCGATCATTGCATTCATGTCAATGGCCATGCTTGTATCATGTAACGATGCACAAAGTAAAGCTGAGAGCACCGCAAAAAGCTTTTTAGAGGCTAATGCCAATGCTGATTTTGCCGAAGCAAAAAAATATTGTGATGCTAACGCCGCCATGATGATAGGCATGCTGGAAGGCATGATAGATGCCGCTAAAAAAGAAGAAATTAAAAGCAAGGATATTAAAATAAACATAATATCAACCGAAGTTAAAGATAACACAGCGGTCGTAAAATATAAAGTAGTAAGCAAAGGCAGCCCTGAAACTTCAGAAAAACAGCTTGACCTTATTAAAGAAGGCGAAGACTGGAAAGTTACCCTTGGTAATAAAACTCCAAATGGAAGTACAGCGCCAACTGCGCCTGCACCATCGGCTGAAGCGCCTGCAACAGCTCCTGCTCAGTAGTATATTGGATTTATAAAACACAAAACGCTGCCCCTATTGGCAGCGTTTTTTATGATTTATATTTAAAACGTCAGTTTACTTCCCTCCTAACTTTAAGTTATCAAAGGTAGAAACGTCTATCACTTCTTCGTTATCTAAATCAAATGAAATAGTAATGCTGTCGCCTACCTGTGTTACCGGCAGCTCATTACTAAGCTGCGATGAACCGATAAATATTTTAGGAGATCCCTGCACGGTAAAGTAGTAAAAACTGTTGCCATTTTTAATATCGCTTTGTATACGGGTTACAACATTTTGTAAAGTTTTGCGGTTGGCCTGTGCCGTAGGGTTAATACGGTTACCGGCCATGTTAAACACATTTTTATAGCTCATAAGTGTTTCGCGCATTGTGTTGCCCACGCCCACAATGGTATAATCGCCTATTGCAACCATAGCATACATTTTTACGAGTCCGCCGCCGTCTTTTAGCGTCATAACATATGTTGGGATGTTGTTTATGTTGTACGGGATAGGCAATGAGGCTTTATACCCTTTTTCCTGCACCTTACCTTCGGCAGACCGTTGTGCCGCATACTCTGTAGCACCGCTTTGGTTGTACATGGTAGCCTCTTTAGTGCGGGTATCTACAAGCATAAACCCAACGGCCGATTCTTCCTTACCAACAGATGATACTCCGGTGTACCAATATGACCTGTTGTCGTGGCCATACACAAGCGTTAGGCCTTCGGTAATCATAAGCTTGTCCTCATTACTAAAGTTCCAGTAGCCGTGTACATATTCGCCCCAGTCGGCCAGTTGCTCCTCAATAAATTCTATTGGCTGAATGCGGTCTATCCACGCAGGTACTTTATCAATACTGTATTCTTTAATATCGCCGGTTTGCGCATCAACCGTAATAATACCTGTGGCATCGTTACCGGCAAAGCTAATTTTTTTACGATATTTTGTAACTACCCAATAGGGCTTACCCTGCTCGTCTATTTCAAAATTATAATCGGCAAGTCCGGTAGCTTCATAACCACTAAAATAAAGGTGGCGCTGTATTTCGTCTCCAAAAAACGCATTAGGCTGAAACCTTACTTTAAGGTCTTTCCCGCCAAGATCCTGCACAAGCTTAACATCACGCTCATTTGTGGCACTTACCATTACATAACCTTCAGTACCGGCGGTATTGTTAAGCCATTTAAAAAATCCTGAATGCAGTAAAGGCGCAACCCAGTACAGTTGGTCGTTAACTTTCTGAATAAAAAATTCGCCAAGTTCGGCTTTGCTGCCCAATGCAGGGTCAGATCCTAATATTTTTTCACCCAACAGGGTGGCAAGTTCTTCATCAACCACGCGAATACGGTCTAACGATATAGGTGCTATGTGGTTGGTTATCTTTTCACCTTTGTGTACTTTACCTATCATACCTCTGTAAGCATCACTCCTAAAGATGGGCGCAGTGGTTACTAACGGCACAATTGTAATATACAGCAGTATAACAACTATACCTATAAGCGGTATGCGGTGCCATTTTGTAAATTTAAATGTGGTTTTACCGGCTTTCATTTCCGGCCTTATGGTTATGGCTATGCTTAAAACAAACAATACCAAAAGCATAATTGGCAACTGCATAAACCCATAATTAATAACGGGCATACCAAAATACAGGAATAAAAATGCTAAAAAAGCCAATGGCAATACAAATAAATATTTTTTCATTTTAGGTGGTTTTGGTATATTAGTCGGTATTGTTGCATAAAGTTACAGGGAAATATTTAAGATTTTTTATTTAAGATTTAAAGTGAGTGATATTAAATGAACGGCTTAAGAGAACAGATGGCTTTCTTATGTAAAAGGTTAGGCAAATCCGGTTCATTTTTTTTTAACATGTATATCGGTCAAAAATAGGTTTGCAGGATATTTATGTAAATCTTTACCACACAATTACTATTTTTGTTGTAATTACCCTAATTACTTTATATGAAGCTGCTGATTGTTGAAGACGAACCCAATTTGTTATCGGTTATCCGAAAGGGTTTATCTGAGAAAAACCATGACGTTAGTGCCGCGTTGGACGGCACCACAGCGCTGGAAATGATTGCTGAAACCTCTTTTGACGTTATTGTTTTAGATGTAATGCTACCTGATATTAATGGAATAGAAATTTGCCGCAGGCTTAGGGCAGCGGGTAATTTTGTGCCAATATTGATGCTAACCGCACTTAACAGCAGCGAAAATATTGTGGCGGGCCTTAACACAGGCGCCGATGATTATATGGCCAAGCCCTTTAGGTTTACTGAGCTTGAAGCGCGTATAAATGCCCTTGCACGCCGCGCATCGCAGGAGCATAAAACTCCGGAGACTATTACAATAGAAGATCTTACCATAAACCTTCGCACTAAAACCGTAAGCCGCGGCGAAGACACAATAGCGCTTACCGCCAAAGAATTTGGACTTTTGTATTATTTAGCAAAGAATACTAAGACCATACTATCGCGCGAAAAGATACTGGATAACGTTTGGAACATTAATTTTGACATGAATACTAATGTGGTAGATGTTTACATTAATTACCTGCGCAATAAAATTGATAAACCGTACCCTAACAAGCTCATTCATACTATTAAAGGGTTAGGCTATGTGCTTAAAGCATAACGCATGCAGATAAAAAAAAAAATAACCATTACTTATGTAGCGCTTTCGGGCGTAAGCACGTTGCTGCTGTGCATAGTGGTGTTTTTTCTTTTTAAACGCAATAACGAATATTATTTTGTTAAGCGGCTGGTAGACAGGGCAAAGATAGTTGCATCGATACATTACCAGGAAGACCCCGAAAAGGCCAATTATTACCGTGCGCTTAAAGAAAATGGCCTGCCGGAGCTTATAGATGAGCATGAGTATGTGCTTAAGGTAAACGGGCCTGATTCTTTTGAATACAATACCGCCCTTAACCTGCCTCCTGAATTTTATAGTGACGTTATGAAAACCGGAAGCGGCTGGTTTGCCGAAGGCTACACGTATTATTACGCCCAAATATTTAACGAGAACGGACTTAAGTATATGGTTATAGTATCGGCAAAAGACCGGCGGGGCAATACTACAACTTTGTATATTTTAAGGATAATGTTATTTGGCGGACTTGCATTCCTGTTGCTTGCTTACTTTTTAGGCCGGTTCCTTGCCCGCAGGGTTATTAATCCGGTAGCACGCATAACTAAGGAGGTTAACCGCATTAGTGCGTCTAACCTGCATAATCGGCTACCGATGCCCGATGCCGATGAGTCGGACGAAATATACGAACTTACCAAAACGTTTAATAATATGCTTGACAGGCTGGAGACAAGTTTTGAAATCCAGGCCAACTTTATAAACAACGCATCCCACGAGCTTAAAACTCCTATAACTACCATAATTGCCGAGACTGAAATAGCGCTTCTTAAAGAACGCGACCCCGGCGAATATGAGGAGGTACTTACTAATATACACCAGCAGGCAACGCGCCTGGGCAATCTTACCGAAAGCCTGCTGAAGCTTACACAAACCGGTTACGACGGTCAGAAACAGGTTCAGGATATCGCCCGCCTTGATGAATTGCTTATTGATGTGAAAGCCGATCTTGACAGGCTGTATCCTAACAACCGCGTTACCTTAAGGCTTAACGATATGCCAGACGACCAAAAACTGCTTAAACTGCCATGCAACCGTGCCTTGTTAGAACTCGCTATTGGCAATATTATAAGCAACGGGGTTAAGTACAGTAACAATGAAGAAGTTTTTGTAAACCTAAAGGCTAACGATGTTGGCATTCATATTTCTATTAGTGATATTGGTATTGGTATACCACCCGAAGATATTCCGCATTTATACGAGCCATTCTTTAGGGGCAAAGAAGCATCCCGGTATAATGGCTATGGCCTTGGCCTCCCTCTTGCCATGAAAATTATCCGTATGCATAATGGTAACCTTACCGTACAGTCAGAACCCGGTAAAGGCACCGTAGTATCTATTATTTTTTATCGTGAAAAATTTGATCCTAAAAACCTTATCGTCAATGTTAGAAAATCTAACGGATAATCTAAGGAAAATCTAATTCAAATTTAAACCCACTCTAATGTTGTAGTAGTTAATTTGTAGTGTATCAAGCAATTTACACTATGAAAAATATACTCATACCCACTATTCTTGAAGCCGATACGGTGGGCGCTGTTAAAACGGCCGCCAAACATGCATCAGGACAAAATTGTGCCGTTGTATTGATGTTATTGTGCGATGTGCCCGATACGTATTCAGCTGGCTACCTGCTGCAAAAAATAACTCCCGGTTATACTGCAGCACAGTCAGCCGTGCTTAACAAATGCAAAGAAATTATAAAAAATACTCCAAACTGCGTATTGCAGGTACATATTCAGCATGGTATATCGGCACCTTTACTCAAAGGGCTTATAGAACACAAGGGTATTGGCCTAACTATACTAACAACTTCCTATAAGCAGGAGCAGCAAAAAATACACCGCTACTGCACTGCATTGCTTTTAAACAGTAAGTGCCCTTTGTTACATCTTGGGCAAAACTGTACGGGCCAGCTGCTTAGCAAAGCTATGTATCTGGAACAGGAAAAAACCACAGTGGGTTTGCAGGAAGTTCAGGACATGATTAACGACCGTTTTAGTTTTACCATTGTAAGCCGTGCCATGCTTGCCAGCGAACAGGACCCCGAAGACCTTGCGCCCATGCTTGCCGAAGCAATTTTTAAGAATGATATTGACGTACTTGTAGAAACACGGAAGCCTGAAAAAGTTAAGCTTAACAGGAAAAGCCATTCCGTTGTAAACGAAGCTTTGGGTATGCCAGTATTATCGCTTTACGAAGGGGTTTTATAATCATGTCTATTAACAATTAAAGAGAAGATTATGCTGCTAAATAAACGAATACCCATGTCTTATGTGCTGGGCAAAATAAAGATAGAATTGGCGCTCGTTATAGTATATGCACTGGGTTTTGAAGTTGTACACCATTTTTACCATGCTATATCTATAAATATTCCTATTGCTGTGCCTACTATTATAGGTACAATTATATCGTTACTGCTTGCATTTAAAAGCAACCAGGCTTATGACCGTTGGTGGGAAGCCCGTATTGTATGGGGTGGTATTGTAAACGACTCCAGGTCGTTGCTGCGCCAGGTAATTGTATTTTACAAAGACCCTGATTTTTCTATAGAAGCTAACGATTTTAAAGAAGGCTTTGCTAAAAGGCAGGCTGCATGGTGCTATTCGCTCGCCCAGGCGCTGCGTGGTAAAGACCCGGTTAAGCCTATTAAAACATTATTAAATGAAGACGAATTGCGCTTTGTAAAGAACCACAAGCATGTGCCTAATGCATTATTAATGCTGCATGGCAAAGAACTTAAAAAAGCATTAGAGGAGGGCAAGCTAAACGTATACCAGCAGGTAGAGATAGATAATACCCTAACGCGTTTGTGCGACTCTATGGGCAAGTGTGAGCGTATTAAAAACACCATTTTCCCAACCACATATAGCATGTATATAAGGTTTACGCTTTGCCTGTTCCTTATACTGCTGCCTTTTGGGCTTACCGATTATTTAGGATGGCTGCAAATACCGGTTGTGGCAACTATAGGCGCAGCGTGTTTTCTTATTGAAAAAATGGCGATACACCTGCAGGATCCGTTTGAGAATCGCCCTACCGATACGCCTATGATATCAATATCCAACAATATAGAAAATAACCTGATGCAAATGGTTAACGAGTACCGGGACGAATTTGCGCCGGAAGATGCTCCTAAAGAACCTAACCTTCATCATATACAACCTGTTAAGAATGCCTATTTTGTTTTGTAGTTTATAATTGTTTTACAAGCCTTAAGTTTTGTGTTTTCCGGCCTGTTCCGGGTAGTTATGTATGGTTGCCGCCCTTGTTATACAGGGGCGGTTTTTTGTTTATTACCATCAAATCATCAATTGTTAGCAATCCCGCAAAAAACATTATTTTTGCAGTCACAAACAGCAAAAAACAAAATTAAGATATGAAAGCATATGTATTTCCGGGTCAGGGTGCCCAGTTTACCGGTATGGGTAAAGAGCTTTATGAAAGTTCTGCCGAGGCGAAGGAATTATTTGAAAAAGCTAACGATATACTGGGTTTTCGCATTACCGATATTATGTTTGAAGGTACGGCCGACCAGCTTAAAGAAACCCGTGTAACACAGCCTGCGGTTTTTTTACACTCGGTTATATTGGCAAAAACATTAGGCGACAGCTTTAAGCCGGAAATGGTTGCAGGCCACTCGTTAGGGGAATTCAGCGCGCTTGTGGCTGCCGGAGCCTTAACTTTTGAGGACGGACTTAAACTGGTTTCGCAACGTGCCCTTGCCATGCAAAAGGCCTGCGAAATAACTCCCAGCACTATGGCCGCCGTTCTTGGCCTTGAAGATAATGTAGTAGAAGAGGTTTGCGCACAAATAGATGGCGTTGTAGTTCCTGCCAACTATAACTGTCCCGGCCAGCTTGTAATATCCGGCGAAACAACAGCGGTAGAAGCTGCCTGCGAAGCCATGAAGGCTGCCGGCGCTAAAAGGGCGCTGATACTGCCTGTGGGCGGTGCTTTCCACAGCCCTATGATGGAGCCTGCCCGCGAGGAGCTTGCTGCTGCCATAGAGCAAACTACTTTTACCAACCCAATTTGCCCAGTATACCAAAACGTACCTGCAACCGCAGTTACAGATGCCAATGAAATTAAGCGTAATCTGATCATTCAGCTTACTGCCCCTGTAAAATGGACACAGAGTGTACAAAACATGATTGCCGATGGCGCTACCCTGTTTACAGAAGTTGGCCCGGGTAACGTACTGCAAGGCCTTGTAAAAAAAATAAACAAAGAAGCAGAGACAGCTTCGGCGGGAGCATAATTTAAGTTTTCAGCCTGCCTGTTAGTAAACAGGTCTAAGTGATCAGTTTTCAGATACAGCTAATCCCCATTATAATCGTAATGGGGATTTTTTATGTAACTAAATCATCAATAAACATAATTACAAGCAACCTTTTAACAATTGCACCATCTGCTAAGCAATCGCCTTAACCAAACCCTATGCTACCACGATTACTATGGCTTTTGCTGCTGCCGCTATGCCTTACCTCCTGCGCCACGATTTTTAACCGCAAAGAATATAAGCTCAAAATATATGCCTACGAAAATAATGTAAAGGCAAAAGTATACGACAGTATATACACCCTGCCCGCTTACGTTAAGGTAAAACGCGGTAAACAAGACCTTGCCGTACAGTTTATAACCGACTCGCTTACACGCAATATAATAGTTAAATCATCGGTAAATCCGGAGTTTATTTACGGCAACCTTGCCTTTCTACAACTTGCGCCGGCAGGATATATTACCGATTGCTTTACCGATAAACGCTTTTACTACGGCCGCAAACTGCTCTTTAAAAGCTGGGATACCACTACGGTTTTCACGCCGCCTTTACTTAGTGGAGTAAAGAAATATTTTGCCCAAAAATATCCGGTGCAAAAGAGGCAGGTAAATATGTCGGTTTCTATTCCCTATATAAACGGGTTTTATATGCAGCCAAAGGACGAGGGCATAAGGATGAACGCAGGCTTTTTTGGGCTAAGTGCCGGGTTGGAATACTATTATAAAGACAATACATTCGTGAAACTTAACATCGCCAGCACCATAGATTTCGACTTTTTTATACCTGTACCTATAGAAGGTGATGGGCCATACCAAAGTACACGGAATTTTAATATAAGCCTTACCAACAATCATAAAGTGTCGCGCTTTGTTTTGGGTTATGGGGTTAGCTACGCTAAAAACACCTGGCAGTATCATACCGGAAATAGCTTTGATGAAACATTTGGCACCATTATGCCCACACCATCACGAAAAGAGGTAAGCCACTCTTTTGGATTAGCTTTTAATGCCTACCACCAATTTACCGACGACTTTTTTATGGGCGTAGTATACAACCCCACATTTTATGATGTTTCGCCTTCAGGCAATTTTAATTACCAGCACGTTATAAGCCTTGACCTTATGTGGAAGGTGCGACTTTGGAAATAGAGTTTAATGATAGCAAAAATCCCAAACCGTATGGCTTGGGATCTTATATATTTTATTCGATATTGCTCACTTCGCTACGCTCGTTCGAAAGGACAAACTTGCCTGAAAACTGTTACTGCGACTGAAAACTACTTCGCGCGCACCTTTTGTTCCCATTTCCAGGCAGAGGCAAGTGCTTCATCAAGGCTTAGTTCGGCTTTCCATCCCAAAACATTGTTTGCTTTGGTAGTATCGGCGTAAGCCTCGGTAATATCACCGGCCCTTCTCGGCACTATTTTATAGTTAAGGCTTTTGCCAGATGCTTTTTCAAACGCATGGATAACTTCTAAAACAGAGCTTCCTTTACCGGTACCAAGGTTAAATACCTCTACTTTATCGGCATTCTTTTTATCTACAAGCCTTTTAAGGGCTTTTACGTGTGCTTTGGCAAGGTCTACCACGTGTATGTAATCGCGCACGCAGGTACCATCAGGCGTTGGGTAATCATCGCCAAAAACCGAAAGCTGGTCGCGCAGGCCTATGGCGGCCTGTGTAATGAACGGAACAAGGTTTTGCGGCACACCCAGGGGCAGCTCGCCAATATTAGCCGACTCATGCGCTCCAACCGGGTTAAAGTAGCGCAGTAATATTGCTTCGATAGCGCTAACAGCAGCCACATCGCGAATGATCTCTTCGCCTATTTGTTTGGTGTTGCCGTAAGGCGACATGGCAGGTTGCACGGCAGTATCTTCAGTAATAGGCATTTTTTCGGCCTGGCCGTAAACGGTACACGAAGAGCTGAATATAAAGTTGGCTTTATCTTTCTTTTGCAATTCCTGTAAAATATACACCAGTGCACCAATATTGTTTTCATAGTACAGTAACGGGTTTTGTACACTCTCGCCCACCGCTTTAGATGCTGCAAAATGTATAACTCCGCTAACATCGGCATATTTGGCAAAAAACTGCTGTACGGCTGCTTTATCCCTAAGGTCAACCTGTTCAAATTCGGGACTCTTGCCGTTAATGGCTTTAATACCTTCTAAAACGGTTACAGATGAGTTAGAAAGGTCGTCTATAATAACAACCTCAAAGCCTTCGTTTTGCAATTCTACCACAGTATGCGAACCTATAAAGCCCAGGCCGCCGGTTACCAGTATTTTCATATTTATTTTTTAGTTGGTGCAACAGTATAATTAAAAAGGTACTCGCCGTTCTTATCCCTATAATCGTAAGTTAAGGCAACATCCATTTTCCTGAATGCCTCCATAGTAGAAGCATTGTCAAGATTATCCTGAGCCTGTTTTTTTAGTTGTGCTTTTACCTCTTCAATATTTTCGGGCAGGGCATCTTTACTGGCGGTTGTAGCCGTATAATAGTACACGAGCGTTAACGGCGCTTCTTTAGCCGATGTGCTATCAAGGCGCGTACCGCCATCAATAACCATTGGGCACATTTTATCCATCTGGACAGACATTTCCTGCAACTCGGTAAAATAGTCGTCTTTTACACAACCTGTTGCCAATGCAGCGATAAGAAGCATAAAGCACAGCCTTAATCCTAAATGTATAGTACCCAATTTATCTTTCATTATGCTAAAAATTCGATTACACTATCGGTAATAAATTTAATTTGCTCATCATCAAGCTCGGTATGCATAGGCAGGGCAATAACCTCTTTTACCAGTTGGTTGGTAACAGGGAAATCGGCCTCGTTGTAACGGGCATCGGCGTAAGCCTTTTGGCTGTGCAATGGTATAGGATAATAAATAGCACAAGGTATGCCTTTATCCAGCAGGTGTTTCATAAGCGCATCCCTGTCGGCATCCAGTATACGTAATACATACTGGTGAAACACATGGCTATCTGTACTGCCAATTACAACTGGAGGAACAATTTTAGCATGGTTGGCAAAAGCAGCGCTGTATTTAGCAGCCGCTTCCTGTCGTGCTTTGTTATAGGTATCAAGATGAGGCAGTTTAGCATTAAGCACTGCCGCCTGAACACTATCCAGCCTTGAGTTTACACCCACAACATCGTGGTGGTAACGCTCATACATGCCATGGTTTACAATACCTCTAAGGGTGTGCGCAAGGGCATCATCATTAGTAAAAATGGCACCACCATCGCCATAGCAGCCTAAGTTTTTAGATGGGAAAAACGACGTTGAAGCCACATCGCCTATTACGCCAACTTTCTTTTTAGAACCGTCGGCATACGTATAATCGGCACCAATGGCCTGTGCGTTATCTTCTATAACATACAGGTTATGTTCTTTAGCAATGTCAAGGATAGCCTCCATATTAGCGGCCTGCCCAAACAAATGCACCG
This sequence comes from Flavobacterium zepuense, assembly GCF_007097145.1. Classification (GTDB taxonomy): domain Bacteria; phylum Bacteroidota; class Bacteroidia; order Flavobacteriales; family Flavobacteriaceae; genus Flavobacterium; species Flavobacterium zepuense. Next base: position 297,790 of record NZ_VJVZ01000002.1, read on the forward strand.
GAACGATAGCCTTTGTTTTAGGAGTAATGGCTTTTTTAATAGCCTCGATAGAAATGTTGTAAGTATCAACATCAACATCTACCAAAACCGGGGTAAGCTGCAACAAGGCAATAACCTCTACCGTGGCGGCAAAAGTAAAATCGGCCGTAATAACCTCATCGCCGGGTTTAAGGCCAAGGCCCATCATGGCTATCTGCAGGGCATCGGTACCGTTTGCACACGGTATTACGTGCTTAGCGCCAAGATACTGCTCAAGGTCTTTTTGAAATTTATGAACCTGGGGTCCGTTTATATAAGCTGTGTTATCTAAAACTTCCTGAATAGAAGTATTTACTGTATCTTTAATACTTTCATACTGGCCTTTAAGATCGACCATCTGGATTTTTTTCATTATTCTGAAATTATTTAAATCAACGCAAAACTACTAATTTAATAACTCAGCACCAATCAAAATGCTATAAAGTATGTAATTTAGCAGCCCAATATTTTACTTATGTTTTTCCTTTACAGCCTGCTTACGCACATAGCCAGTTTTGTTTTAAAGATTGTAGCGCTTTTTAGTCCTAAGATCAAACTATTTGTGCACGGGCGTAAAGATGTATTTAAAACGCTTTCGCAAAAAATAAGCCCTGCCGACAAGACCATTTGGTTTCATGCGGCATCGTTAGGCGAATACGAGCAGGGCCTGCCCATTATGGAAAAAATGAGGCAACTGCATCCCAGCCACAAAATAGTGCTTACGTTCTTTTCGCCATCGGGCTACGAAATACGCAAAAACACTAAAGCCGCAGATGTGGTGGTGTACCTGCCATTAGACACCCTGGCTAATGCTAAAAAGTTTATGCAACTTGTACACCCATCAATGGCATTTTTTATTAAGTACGAGTTTTGGCCCAACTACCTTAACGAGCTTAAAAAACAAAACACCCCTACCTATCTTATATCGGGACTGTTTAGGCCCAATCAGGCATTTTTTAAATGGTACGGCGGTTTTTACCGTGAGGCATTTAAAGCCTTTAACCACTTTTTTGTGCAGTACGAAAGCTCTAAACAATTACTGGCAACTATTGGCTTTACCAACGTTACCATTAGCGGCGACACCCGTTACGACCGCGTGAGCGAAATTTTAAACCGCGACAACAGCCTGCCGTTTATAGAAGAATTTATTAATGGCAAAACTACCGTGGTGTTAGGTAGTTCCTGGCCAAAGGACGAAGCCCTAATCCTGCCGTTTATAAATGCCTCTACCGATGTAAAATTTATAATAGCGCCGCATACCCTGGGCGAAGACCACATAAACGATATAAAGAACAGCCTTACCAAAAACACCGTTTTATTTTCTGAAAAAGAAGGCAGTAATCTGGCAGAATATTCGGTCTTAATTGTAAATACTATAGGTATATTGGGTAAAATTTACAGCTACGCCGATGTGGCCTATGTAGGCGGTGGCTTTGGTACGGCGGGGCTTCATAATATATTAGAACCTGCCGCTTTTGGCGTGCCGATTATTATTGGCCCGAACCACCAAAAATTCCCCGAAGCAGTTGCACTTGTACAAATGGGCGGTGTTATTGCCGTTAAAGACAAGACCGGAATGGAAGATGCATTATCGTCTTTAATTTACAACGATGATTACCGTTGGGAAACCGGCCACACTGCCGGTACTTTTGTAAGCATGAACCGCGGTGCGGTAAACATTATAATAAACCATATTATTACAGATGCAGCCAACATTTAAACCCTTTGAAGCTACCGATGCCCCTGCTGTAATTACCATGATGCAGCAGTTTTATGCCATAGACGGTTACCCCATTGATGCAGCCGTTAGCAATGGCCTGTTTTTTGAGTTTATAGAAAATGATTCTCTTGGGCATGGCTGGGTTATGTTATATGACGGCAAGCCTGTGGGTTATTTTATCCTGACCTTTGTATTTAGTTTTGAATACCAGGGCCGCATAGCCTTTTTAGATGAGCTGTTTGTATCGACCGAAGCTCGTGGCGCAGGGCTTGGCAAACATGCACTTGATTTTATTGCCGAAGAAGCTAAAGCACTATCCATTAAAATCGTTTACCTGGAAATTGAGCCCCATAACGAGGCCGCCCGCAAACTCTACCTCTCTAAAAACTACACTGTACACAAACGCGGACTGATGCGTTTGGTTGTTCAATAACATTAGCAAATTATATCTTATGCATTAAATTCCGGAGGGGCGGCACATCTATAAATTGTATGCCGCTCCTCCGGAGCTCTATTGCATAAAGCAATATATAACTATAAATATACCGCCCCGCTGAGGCTCATACTTCTTCACTTAAAACGGGAAGCTACAAAACGCAAATTATTTCATATTAATAATAAGCTTCGGAGAAGCGGCATATTTATAGAAACAAATCTCGTAGCGCGTTTTTGAGCTCTGGAGGAGCGGCATATAAATACTTTCAATTTATCTAATCCTATTACTCCGGCATCATACCAGTAGTTATGGCTATACGGTTCCAGCTGTTTATTACTACAATGTTCATGATAACCTGAGCAGTATATTTTTCGCCTAAAACTGCCACGGCAGCATCATACGTAGTATCGCTCACGTGGTTGCCTATAAGGGTAACCTCTTCGGTAAGGGCAAGTATGGCCTGCTCTTCAGGGCTAAAAAATGGGGTATCCCTCCATGCACTTACTGTGTAAATGCGCTGCTCTGTTTCGCCATATTTGCGGGCATCTTTAGTGTGCATATCCAAACAATAGGCACAGCCGTTTATTTGCGAAGCGCGTATTTTTATAAGTTCTTTGTGTAGTTTATCAACCTCTGTAGTAGCAAGGTATTTTTCAAATGCCATCATAGCCTGGTAGCCTTCTTTCTCAATTGCGAATAAATTCATTCTTGTTTTCATGACTTATTGTTTTAATTTGTTTGATACAAATTTCTAACAAGCACACATCAAAAAACTTAATCAAGATTAAGAAAAAAAATTTACACTTTTTTAGCCCGTATTTTACTCAAAAATTCGGGTGTAACCCCAAGGTAAGAGGCTATTAGGTATTGCGGAACCTTCTGAACAAAATCCGGATTCATAGTGCTGAAAAAACGGTAACGCTCCTCGCCCGACATATTAAATACATAATTAAACCGCATTAGCGATGCACCATAAGCCGTTTCGAGCACCAGCCTGAAATAGCGCTCCAATTTTGGTATCTTTCCTGACAGCTCCTCCATTTGCTGCTCATCAACCGCAATAACAACGGCATCGTTTACGGCCTGTAAATTAAACACTGAAGGTTTTTTGTACTTAAAACCCAGATAATCGGTAATCCACCAGTTATCAATCCCAAACTGGATCATTTGGTCTATCCCTTTAGCATTAGTAATGTACAGCCTAAGGCAGCCCTGCACTACAAAATATTTGGCACGGCAGGGTTCTCCCGCTTTAAACAAAAATTGCTTTTTCTTTAAATGTTCAGTAAAAAGCACGTCCTCAATAATAGATTTTTCTTCCGCGCTAAGCGCTACCTGCTTCTCTATATGGGTTATAAGCCGGGATACCATTTGCTAAATAATTTTTAGCTAAAGTAATTATTTTCAGCCAATACTGTTTTCAGAATATCACAACTCAACCACTCATTGTTAAAAAATTATTATATTGCGCCCGCTAACTTAAACTTATCATGAAACTACTACGCTTACTGGTATTATTGTTTGCTTTGCCTGCTTTTTCACAGCAGGGTGGCATGTGGATACCATCGCTCCTAAAGGGCATGAACGAAAAAGAAATGAAACACCTGGGCATGAAAATGACCGCACAGGATATTTATGATGTAAATAAATCAAGCCTTAAAGATGCCGTACCACAATTTAACGGCGGCTGCACCAGCGAGGTTATATCATCTCAGGGATTATTACTTACCAACCACCACTGTGGTTTTGGCGAGATACAAAGCCACAGCACGGTAGAGCACGATTATATTGCCGATGGCTTCTGGGCCATGAACCTGTCTGAAGAGTTGCCCAACCCAGGGCTTGAGGTTACTTTTATAGCCCGTATAGAAGATGTTACCACTAAAGTATTAGAAGGTACCCAAAACCTTACCGAAGAAAAAGACAGGGTTAAAAAAATACAGGACAACATTAGCAACCTTACCAAAACACTACCTAAAGAAAGCTGGCAGGAAAACAGCATACGTACCTTTTACGAGGGCAATCAATACATGCTGTTTGTAACCGAAACATTTAAAGATGTTCGCCTTGTGGGTGCACCGCCATCATCTATAGGTAAATTTGGATCGGATACCGATAACTGGGTGTGGCCACGCCATACCGGCGATTTTTCTCTTTTCCGTATTTATGCCAATAAAGATAACCGTCCGGCAGCCTACAGTAAAGACAATGTGCCTTATGTGCCTAAGTACTTTTTCCCGGTATCGTTAAAAGGTATTAAGGAGGACGATTTTACACTTGTGTTTGGCTATCCGGGCCGTACTACAGAGTATTTACCTGCCATTGCCGTAGAGCAAATTGTAAACACCCTTAACCCTGCCAAAATAGAGGTTAGGGATGCTGCCCTTAAAGTAGCCGATGGCTTTATGCGTAAAGACAAAGCCATAAAAATACAATATGCCGCCAAGTATGCCCAAATTGCCAATTACTGGAAAAAATGGATAGGCGAAACACAAGGGCTTAAAAAAACCAATGCCGTACAAATTAAAAAAGATTACGAAAAGCAATTTACCGCCTGGGTACAAAAAGCAGGTAAAGAGGCTGAATATGGCAACCTGCTTAGCGACTTTACTTTGTATTATAATGCAATTGAGCCGTATTCGCTTTCGCGCGATTATTTTAACGAGGTGGTATTGCGCAATACAGAGCTGCTTAGCATAGGCTACAGGATGTTTCAGTTAGAGCAGGTTTTAAAAACCAAAGGGCCACAATCTTTTGGCGACCGTAGGGAAAAAACCCTTGCCGCGCTGGAAGAAACTTATAAAGATTTTAATAAGGCGGTTGACGAAAAGGTGTTTGAGCAGCTTATTACGCTATACGCAACAAAATCCCCAAGGCAGTTTGTTCCGCTTGAATTGAGGGATGCCGATTATAAGAAAATTACGACCGAGATATACAGCAGGTCTAAACTAACCAGCCTGCAGGGCGTAGAAGACCTGCTTGACGGCGATCCAATGGCTGCCGTTGCCAAGCTTAATGACGATAAGGGCTACCAGTTCGTTAAACTCCTTACGCAAACGTATATGGATAAGGTATCGCCAAAGTACGACGAACTTAATCTAAAGATTGCTGCCCTGCAACGCACGTACATGAAGGCTATCTTAGAGCTTAGTCCTAAAGATGCACGCCTGTTCCCTGATGCTAACAGCACGTTAAGAGTAACTTATGGCAAGGTTAAAGGATATAAACCCGGCGAAGACGATACTTATTATGATGCGCAAACCTATTTAGATGGCGTAATTAAAAAGTATGTTCCCGGCGATTATGAGTTTGATATACCTAAAAAGCTTATAGACCTATATAATGCCAAAGATTACGGACAGTATGGCGAAAAGGGCAAAATGCCGGTTTGCTTTATAGGCACAAACCATACTACCGGCGGAAACTCGGGAAGCCCGGCCATAGATGCCAATGGTAATCTTATAGGCCTAAACTTTGACCGTGTATGGGAAGGTACCATGAGCGACATACATTATGACCCATCTATATGCAGGAATATTATGGTAGACATTAGGTATGTGCTCTTTATAATAGATAAATTTGCCGGTGCAGGCCATTTAGTAAAAGAAATGAAGGTGGTTAAGTAAGAATTTAACCACGCCTGTTGTATTTTATTTTATTGCAAAACAAGCATTTAAGATGTAAGCCGGTTACAGATAATTAAAAAATCTGTTAAAAACTGAAAACGATGTACATAAAATTCTGAATTTCAGCGTTAAAAGAATTAAAAAAATTTTAATGATTATTATTATGTCATATCAAAAAATTTATATCTTTGCTCCGAATTAATAATTAACCTTTATAATTTAGTAAGATGAAAAAAGTTGTTTTAAGCGTAGCTCTTGTAGCTCTTGTATCTTTAGCGTCATGTAAAAAAACTGAAACTGAAACTACTGTAAATGCAGACACAGTTGTAGCTCCAGTTGAAGAGCCAGTTGCACCAGTTGCTGCTGACACTACTGCTGCTCCAGTTGCTGATACAGTTGCTCCTGCTACTACTCCAGCTCAGTAATTAGTTACTGCAAAAAGTATTAAGAAGCTCCGCAATGCGGGGCTTTTTTTATGGGATATATTTACAATACAATCAAAACATATGATAAACTGGCTACAAAATTGGTTTCTTGAGCAATGCGATGGAAATTGGTAACACGAACAGGTTATTAAAATTGAATCTTTAGACAACTCCGGCTGGAGCATTGAAATTGATTTTAACAACATTTCAATTCATGTTAGATATGATGTTCCGTATAAATTATTTGAAAGAGAGGAAAATAATTGGATTGGATATGAGATAACAGATAATATATTTTACGGCATAGGCGACCCATCAAAACTACATATGACCCTTGAATTATTTAAAAGCCTGGCCACCCACAATAAGATTGACAAAAAGAAGATAGTACTTTAAACGATATACGTTTAAAATACCATAACTTGATGGCGTAGGTTTGCAATCCTACAAAAGATTAATTTCAAACCACAACCCACAAAAAAAGCCCCAACATCTGTTGAGGCTTTAAGATAATATGAGCGAAAAACGGGATTCGAACCCGCGACCTCGACCTTGGCAAGGTCGCGCTCTACCAACTGAGCTATTTTCGCAGTACAATAAATAACACTCGCAATACTGGTATTGCGAGTGCAAATGTAACACATATTTTTAATTTTGCAAATATTCAGTACACCGAAAAGCAAAATTTATGCTAAATACACTTACCAAAAACTAAGACACAAAAAAAGCCTCAACAATTGTTGAAGCTTTTAAAAATCTTGTACTCAAGGCGGGACTTGAACCCGCACGGGCATTACTACCCACTGGATTTTAAGTCCAGCGTGTCTACCAATTCCACCACTCGAGCATAAAAGTAGATTCTGAGCGAAAAACGGGATTCGAACCCGCGACCTCGACCTTGGCAAGGTCGCGCTCTACCAACTGAGCTATTTTCGCATTAAATAAAAGAACGTTACCGTGTTATTATTACGGGTGCAAATGTAACACATATTTTGAGTCCTGCAAGCGTTTTCGGTAAAAATATTTCAGCCAAACCATAACTTTCTGATAACGTTTACCTTAAAAACAAACTTTTTCTACACACTATTTAACCAGCATGCGCTTAATCTCGTTAAGCTTCATTAATGCCTCTACCGGGGTTAGTGTATTAATATCAAGGTTTACTATTTCTTCTTTTATTTCTTCCAGCAATGGGTCGTCCAGGTTAAAGAAGCTCAACTGCAATTCTTCCTTCGGCGATGCCTTTATATTACCCAGTGCTTCACCGCTATGGTCTTTCTCAAGCTTTTTAAGCAACTTCTGGGCCTTCTGTATCACCGTTTGCGGCATCCCGGCCATCTTAGCCACATGGATACCAAAACTGTGCGCAGAGCCGCCCTTTACAAGCTTACGTATAAACAGCACCGTATCTTTTAATTCTTTAACCGATACATTGAAGTTTTGCACACGGGTATAAATATCCTGCATTTCGTTAAGCTCATGGTAATGCGTAGCAAACAACGTTTTAGGCTGCGCGGGGTGCTCGTGCAAAAACTCTGCAATGGCCCAGGCAATACTGATACCATCATACGTACTTGTACCACGGCCAATTTCGTCGAGCAAAATAAGGCTGCGGTCACTCAGGTTGTTCAAAATGCTGGCCGTTTCGTTCATCTCCACCATAAAGGTAGATTCGCCCATCGATATGTTGTCGCTCGCCCCTACCCTTGTAAATATCTTATCTACTATACCCATACGCACGCTTTGCGCGGGCACAAAGCTTCCCATCTGCGCAAGCAATACTATCAGGGCAGTTTGACGCAGTATAGCCGATTTACCCGACATATTGGGCCCCGTTATCATTATAAGCTGTTGCGATTCCCTATCCAGGAACACATCATTGGTAATGTACGGCGTACCTACAGGCAGTTGCTTTTCTATAACCGGGTGACGGCCTTCTTTAATATCAAGCTCAAAACTATCGTCAATTTCAGGGCAAACATATTTATTTTCTATGGCCAGTTGCGCGAAAGATGCCAGGCAGTCCATCTGCGCAATAAGGCTGGCGTTAAGCTGTACCGGTTTAATATAAGTAGCTATCCATACCACTAACTGATCAAACAACTGGGTTTCCAGGTAATGTATCTTTTCTTCGGCACCTAAAATTTTGGTTTCGTATTCTTTAAGCTCTTCAGTAATATAACGCTCGGCGTTTACAAGGGTTTGCTTACGTATCCACTCGGCCGGGACCTTATCCTTATGCGTATTACGAACCTCTATATAATACCCGAACACATTATTGAACGATATTTTTAACGACGAGATTCCCGTTGCGGCGGACTCGCGCCTCTCTATCCCCTCTAAATATTCTTTACCGCTATAGGCAATAGCCCTAAGCTCATCCAGTTCCGGGTGTACGCCTTTAGCAATCGCATTGCCCTTGTTTATGGCAACGGGCGCTTCGGGGCTTAGGGTAGTCTTAATTTTTTCACGCAGCAGTTCGCAGGCATGCAGGCTGTCGCCTATAGCTTTAAGCGCATCGTTCTGGCTTTCCAGTGCAAGCTGCTTTATAGGCACAATAGCATCAAGCGAATCTTTAAGATACACCACTTCACGCGGCGACACCTTGCCGGTAGCAATTTTAGAGATAAGGCGCTCCAAATCTGATATTTGCTTTATCTGCTGCTGAATACGCGTCAGTATACTTTTATTTTCTTTTAAGTAGGCCACCACCTCATGGCGTGCCCTTACTTTATTGGCATCTTTAAGCGGCAGCGCCAGCCAGCGCTTAAGCAGCCTGCTGCCCATAGGGCTTAGGGTACGGTCTATAACATCAAGCAGCGTAACCGCATTAGGATTGTTGCTCTGGTATAATTCGAGGTTACGGATGGTAAAACGGTCCATCCATACGTAAGCATCTTCGGCAATACGCTGTATGGCAGTAATATGCTGCACGCGGTTGTGCTGGGTTTCGCTAAGGTAATACAGCACCGCGCCACTGGCTATAACACCTTCCTGCAGTTCTTCTACCCCAAAACCTTTAAGGGAGTTAGTACCAAAGTGCCCGGTAAGGCTCTCAAAAGCATAATCTTCTTTATACACCCAGTCTTCCAGAAAAAACGTGTGGTAATCATCTCCAAAAGCAGTCTTAAAGGTTGCCTTATCGTTTTTGGGAACCAATACCTCACTAGGACTAAAATTTTGCAGCAGCTTATCTATATACTCTTCATTACCCTGTGCAGTTAAGAATTCGCCGGTAGAAACATCAAGAAATGAGATACCCACTATCTTTCTGCCAAAGTATACCGATGCCAAAAAGTTATTGGACTTGCTGTGCAGCACCTCATCATTCATAGACACGCCTGGGGTAACCAGTTCGGTCACGCCGCGCTTTACTATGGTTTTGGTCATTTTGGGGTCTTCCAGCTGGTCGCATATTGCTACGCGTAAACCTGCTTTTACCAGTTTAGGTAAATAAGTGTTTAACGAATGGTGCGGAAAACCCGCCAGGGCCGTCTCGCTATCGCTGCCGGCACCTCTTTTGGTAAGGGTTATGCCCAATATCCCCGCTGCCCGAACGGCATCTTCGCCAAAGGTTTCATAAAAATCGCCCACCCTGAACAGCAGGCACGCATCGGGGTATTTCGCCTTAATTGCGTTATACTGTTTCATTAACGGGGTTTCTTTAACTATTTTTTCTTTAGATGCCAAGGCTGTAGGATATTAAATGTAAGGAGGCGAATTTAATCAAAAAAAACGGCAATAAGTAATCCGGCACTACCTGCATTATACACCATTTATTAACCGCAGTTATTTACGGGTTTACCTCAATTATTTACCGCAGTCTTTATTATTGCTTACTTTTGAACCAAACTAATATTATTACCGTATATATAAAAAGCATAAGCTAAGAAAAATACCTAAACACTACTATTTCTTATGCCGATAACCGCTCTCTGGGAGAAGAGCGGTTATTTTTTTATAGATAGTGATTAGTAGATTATTGGATGGGTTGGGTATATTAGATCAGCCGGACCGTCTAAAAATCTAATACACCAATTATCTAAACATCTAATATACTAACAATCTAAAAATCCCACTTACTCCATAAAATTTGCCTTAATTTTGCTGCTGCAATTTATAATGCACTTATGAGAAAGATAACCAACAGCGAACTGAACCGCAAAAACCCTGAAGAATTTAAGGAGGCTGAAAAAACACCCATCATTATTATTTTAGATGACGTACGGAGCCTGCACAATATCGGGTCGGTTTTCAGGACAGCGGATGCTTTCCTCATAGAGAAAATATACCTGTGCGGCATTACCGCCACACCCCCCAATAAAGAAATTCATAAAACCGCCCTTGGCGCTACTGAAACAGTTGCCTGGGAGTATCAAAAAGAGGTTACCGAGGTTATAAAATCGCTTAAAAACCAGGATATTGCCGTTTTAGCCATAGAGCAGGTAGAAAACTCTGTTCTTTTACAGGATTTTGAGCCAACTGAAGGCAAAAAATTAGCCTTAGTGTTTGGTAATGAGGTTAAAGGAGTGGCGCAAGAAGCTATTGACTTATGCGACGGAACGATAGAAATACCCCAGCTGGGAACTAAACATTCCCTCAACATTTCGGTATCTGTGGGCATTGTAGTGTGGGATTTGTTTAAAAAAACTATACGATAACGTTTCCGCTGTTATTTTTGCTATTTTTACGGGATGAAGACTTTTGCCCCGTTTTTTTTACGATTACAATTATTTTTACTTCTTGTTTGCTTTAATGCTACTGCCCAGACAAACCAGGCGCCTGTTGTAACTGCAACCGGTAACCAGGTATATTGCCCCGGCACCCCCATAAATATTGTAACCGCATTTAACATTACCGATGCCGATGACACCGGCACCACGGCCGTATACATACAAATATCGTCGGGTTATGTAAACGGGCAGGACAACCTTAGCCTTAGCACCACTATACCCGGCATTACCAGCAGCTGGAATGCCCTTGCAGGCAAGCTTACCCTTAGCGGTACCGGCGGGCAGCAGGTACCTTACACCACACTTATAAATGCAGTTAACAGCGTTGTATATAACAGCACTTCACCAAACCCATCGGGTACGCGCACGTTTTCTATTACTTTAGGCGATGCCAATTATTTGCCTTCTACGGGGCATTATTATAAATATATAGCTTCATTAGGCATAAGCTGGACGGCCGCTAAAACAGCCGCTGAGAACTCCACTTACTTTGGGCTACAAGGCTACCTTGCCACACTTGGTGCAGCCGATGAATCGCAGCTTTGCGGCCAGCAAACCACCGGCACAGGCTGGATAGGAGGATCGGACGCGGCTACAGAAGGCGTTTGGAAGTGGGTAACCGGCCCCGAGGCAGGCACCACGTTTTGGAACGGCGGCGCCAATGGCTCATCGCCCACCTATGCGTTTTGGAATAATGGCGAACCCAACAATACCGGTAATAACGAAGACTATGCACACATTACCGCACCGGGTGTTGGTATTCCCGGATCGTGGAACGACCTGACCGTTACCGGCGACCCCAACGGCAACTACCAGGCAAAAGGCTATATTGTAGAGTATGGCGGTATGCCCGGCGATGTTGCCCCGCAAATATCGGCCAGTACTATGGTTACCATTCCAACTATAACCGGTTCTACAGCGGGCAACACCTGCGGTAGCGGAACAATTACCTTACAGGCACAATCCGGCAGCGGTACGGTGTATTGGTACGCCGGCACAACAGGAGGCCCTGTACTGGCAACCGGTAACAGCTTTACCACGCCCAACTTAACACAAACCACAACCTATTATGCGTCGGCGTATGATGTTAGCTGCACCACAGCCAACCGCACCGCTGTTGTAGCAACCATAAAACCCATACCTGTGGTAACAGTTACGAGCCCGTCTTTTGTGTGCGATATGGGTGCACCTACGTTACAGGCAACAACATCGGGCGGAACCATTAGCTGGTTTACTCAGGCAAGCGGCGGAACGGCTATTGGTACAGGAACAAGTTTTACAGCACCTGCCGTTAATGGCAATACCACTTTTTATGCCGAGGCGACTGATAACGGCTGTACCTCAGCACGTCAGCCTGTAAACGTGGTGGTTACACCTTTACCAACCATAACAGCCCCTAACCCGGCCGCCCTTTGCGGTGGTGGTACTGCAACTTTGCAGGCCGCTCCATCGGCTGGTACAACAAACTGGTACGATGCGGCAACAGGCGGCAACCTTATTGGCACAGGGAACAGCATTACGAGCCCGCAGGTAACGGAAACAACCACATTTTATGCCGAAGCGGTAAACAATACCTGTACCTCTGCAACACGGGAAGCAGTTACGGTTACGGTAATTCCACAGCCGGTTATAACAACAACAAGCCCTGTATACGTTTGCGTACAGGGAACTGTTCAACTGGAAGCTACGGCAACCGTAGGCACCATAAGCTGGTACGATGCCCCAACAGGCGGTACCCTTATTGGTACAGGCAATAGTATTACGAGTCCGTTTATAACATCTGACACTACTTTTTATGCAGAGGCTGATAACTCAGGCTGTATAACACCTACCCGCACACCGGTTTTGGCTACGGTATTAGCATTGCCAACCGTTACGGTAACCACGCCGGTATCTATTTGTGGCGAGGGTATCGCAACCCTAACGGGTGTGCCATCGGCGGGAACTATTGAGTGGTATGATGCCCCAACAGGCGGTAACCTCGTGGCTACAGGCAATACGGTTACGAGTCCGACTATTACTACCGATACCACTTTTTACGCACAGGCACTCAACAATAGTTGCCCCGGTGCTACCAGAACCGCGGTTAATATAATAGTGAACCCTGTACCGGTTTTAGGTGATGATGAAGATGTTGAATTTTGCGAAATTGCAACCCTGATTTTAGATGCAGGCCTGCCTAACGAAACGTATTTATGGAGTACCGGCGCCACCACCCAAACCATTACCATTGATGAAGCCGGTACGTATAGCGTAACGGTTACTAATTCGGTTGGGTGCCCGGCTACAAAAGTATTTACGGCAACCACTATTGCAGCGCCTGAAATCGACGATATTATTGTGACTAACGAGAACGCCACCATAACGCTCGAAAACCCTAACCCCGAAGATTTTGTATACTCTGTAGATGGTGAGAATTACCAAACTTCGCCTACGTTTCACAACCTGCCAAGCGGGGTGTATTATGCGTATGTAAAATCGAACATAGGTTGTGGTGAAGATGATAAACGTTTTACTGTAAACCTTATCCCGAAAGCGTTTACCCCTAACGGCGATAATGTGAACGATGTTTTCAGTTTAGCGGGCATGAATAAGCTGCCACAGGCTACTGTGCTTATTTTTGACCGTTACGGCAAAATAATCACGCAGCTTAACAGGCAAAACCGATCATGGGATGGCACGTATGATGGCCGCCAGTTACCCTCTACCGATTATTGGTACATTGTAAAAGTAGATGATGCAACCCCCGAGATAAAAGGCCACTTTGCCCTGATACGCTAACAATTGTCTATTTTGGCGCATTGTGTATCTGCTCCAGCAGCCAGATGTAATCTTCCTGTTGGTTTACAAAATCACGCCCGCTTACATCAATAATTAAAATATTGAGTCCGGTGGTGTTTTGCATATACTCTAAATACCCTTTATTGATATCATCAAGGTACTGAGCGGTAATTTCCTGCTCATAACTGCGGCCGCGCTGTTTTATGTGCTGTAAAAGCGTTGCACTGTTTTGGTACAGGTACACATACAATCCCGGCCTGGGGATTTCGCTGTACATAATATCAAACAGCTTTTTGTACAAGTTGTACTCATCTTCGCTGAGGGTAACTTTAGAGAATATCAGCGATTTAAACACGTGGTAATCGGCAACCACAAAATCGTTTTGCAGGTTAAACTGCGCCAGGTCATCGGTAATTTGCCGGTAGCGGTCGGCCAGGAACGACATTTCCAAAGAAAACGCATATCTGTCGGGTTCCGCATAAAATTTAGGCAGGAACGGGTTATCGGCAAAACGTTCAAGTATAAGCCGCGCATTAAAATCTTCCGATAATTTACCCGCAAGCGATGTCTTTCCTGCACCAATATTCCCTTCTATGGCAATGTACTTAAACTGGTCGGGGGTAAAAGCCGTTAACGGGCCGGGCAGTTGCATTACAAAATCGCAGGGGCTGTCGTCTCCGGAATTATCAATTAAAGCATTTACATCCATTTGTAGCTGCGGGTGCACCCAGTGCGGCGCAACATCCCGTAAAGGCAGCAGCACAAAGTTGCGCAGCTGCATCCGCGGATGCGGTACCTCTAAATGCGGCTCAGCAACCACATCATTATTAAAAGCAATAATATCTATATCTATCGTGCGCGATATGTGCCTTACATAGGCATCCCTAACGCGGCCTCCCGCCTGTTCGGCTTCCTGAAGGCCTTCTAAAAGCTGGTGTACGGTTTTGCTTGTATGCAGTAAAAGCGCGCAGTTGTAAAAAGCATCGCCATCAAACCCCATAGCGGGGTTTTCATAAATACCCGATATTTTTACAACGGTAGCCACGCGGCTGTTTATAAAATCTATCCCGTCCTGCAGGTTTTGCAGGCGGTTGCCAATATTACTGCCCAACGATAAAATGGCGGTGTTTTGAAATTTCATAGCTGCAAAGTAAGTAAACATTTTAACTGCGGCGGCAAATTACATGCAGCTTGTTATAAAGAGTGCAAAAATAAGTGTAACATATGTTAGGTTTTTACGACATATGTTTAAAAGTAATTAATTATGCAGTTTTTAAAAAATGTATTGTCTACACTGGTAGGCTTATTCCTGTTTTGTTTCCTGTTCTTTATTTTCATCATAGCTATAGCAGCAATTGCCGGTGGCGGTGGCAGTAGCGATGATGTAGTTCAGATAAAAGACAACTCGGTTATAGAACTTGACCTTAGCGAAGTTACCGCCGACTATGGCGGAAAATTTATTTATAAAGACTTTAGCATGCTCGACTCTGAGCCTAAAGACGGCCTTATTGATGTGCTTAACGCCATTGACGAAGCTAAAAAAGACAGCAAGATAAAAGGCATTACCATAACCAACAGCAGCATTAACCTGGGCATGGCACAAACCAAAGCCCTTAGGGATAAGCTGGAGGAGTTTAAAAAAGCGAAAAAATTTGTTGTGGCGTATTCTGACATGTACAGCCAGAAAGACTACTACCTTAGCTCGGTAGCCGATACGCTTTATATCAACCCGATTGGCGACCTGGAGTTTAAAGGATTATCATCTGAAGTGATGTTCTTTAAAGATTTTCAGGAAAAAACCGGCATTACCATGGAAGTCATCCGCCACGGAAAATACAAAAGCGCGGTGGAGCCGTTTTTAGCCAACGAAATGAGCCCTGCCAACAGGGAGCAGATCAATGCGCTGTTAACATCGGTTTGGAGCGGCATTGTAACCGATATTGCCGCAAGCCGCAGCATACCGGCGGACAGCCTTAACAGCATTGCCGACAGGCTTGGTGCCCGCACTGCCGAATTAGCAAAACAGGTTAAGCTTATTGATAAAATAGGTTATGAAGACGAATACCGCAACGGTATTAAAAAAGCACTAAAGGTTGATAAGGCCGATGATTACAACAAAGTAGACATACTGGATTATGCAAAGGCTACAGCGCTAAATTCGCTGCTTAGCGGCGCTACCGATAAAATAGCGATTATTTATGCACAGGGCGAAATAAGCGGCGGCCAGGGCGACATTAACGTTATTGGCGAAGGCTCGTTACGCAAAGCTTTTAAGAAGGCACTGGAAGATGAAAATGTAAAATCTATCGTATTGCGTGTGGATTCTCCGGGTGGAAGCGCCCTTACATCAGAACTGATATGGAGGGAAGTAGAGCTTGCCAAAAAGAAAAAACCGGTTGTGGTTTCTATGGGTAATTATGCGGCATCGGGCGGGTACTACATTTCGTGTGGTGCCAACAGGATCTTTGCCGAGCCGGGTACCATTACAGGGTCTATAGGTGTGTTTGGCGTATTGCCCAATTTTACCAAGATAAGCAACAACATGGGCATACATACAGAGCAGGTTAGCACGCATAAAAATTCGGCTGGTTACAGCGTGTTCAGCCCGCTACAGGACAACAATCGCGAAACCATACAGCAAAGCATAGAGCATATTTACAGCACGTTTGTAAACCGCGTGGCTACCGGCAGGAAAATGACCCCGGAGGCCGTTGATGCCATTGCGCAGGGCCGCGTTTGGACGGGTAGCGATGCCCTTAAAAACGGACTTGTAGATGAAATAGGCGGGCTTGATGATGCCGTTAAATATGCTGCAAAACTGGGCAAGACCACTAAATATAATACGCAAAGCTTTCCGCAGTTTGAAAGGGACCTTAGCAAGATGTTTGCCAACCTGCCGTTTGCACAGTCTAAAGAGGCATTTATTAAAGAAGAACTGGGCACAGAAAATTACCAGATGATAGAACGCATAAGGCGTGTAACCCAGCTTAGGGGCACACAGGCCATGATGCCTTTTGAAATAAATATTAGGTAAGACTCGTTGTATTGTTTTATCTTTAAGGCCCAAATAGTTTTGTTATGTTGAAAAAGATCCTGAAATGGACAGGTATTACCCTGTTGGTTATAATTATTGCGCTTGCCGTTGCGCCGTTTATTTTTAAAGACAAAATAAAAGCCATGATCGTTAAGGCTATTAACGAGAAGGTAGATGCCACTGTAGCCTTTGAAGATGTTAACCTTAGCCTGTTTAAGCATTTTCCGCAGGCGAGTGTAAACATCGAAAAGCTGAGCATTATAAACAAAGCCCCTTTTGCCGGCGATACGCTGGTGTACATGGGCGAGATAGACCTTAACATGTCGGTTAAGGAGTTGTTTAAAAGCGAGGGCGAAACCATGGCGCTGCAATCCATCAGCACTAAAAACGGTGTGGTAAACATACTTTTTAATAAAGATGGTGTGGGCAATTTTGATATCGCTATTAAGGACGATTCGGAAAAACCTGCTTCTGCCGAGGCAAGCAAGCCTTTCGCGCTGAGCATACAGAATTATGAAGTAGAGAACCTAAAGTTCCGCTACCACGACGACCGCTCTAAAATAAACATGGTTATAGACAGCCTTAACCACAAAGGCACCGGTAACTTTGCCGCCAACAAGCTGGACCTTGACACCCATACCACTGCAAAACTTACGCTGGATATGGATAAGACCAACTACATGCGCAACGTAGCCCTTAAGCTGGATGCCGTGTTAGGCCTGGACCTTGATAAGAGCATTTATACCTTTAAAGAGAATAAGGCTTTTATAAACCAGCTTCCGCTGGAGTTTGACGGCAGCATGGCGTTGCTTGAGGCCGGACAGCAGATAGACATGACGTTTAAAACGCCTACCTCATCGTTCAAGAACTTTTTAGGGCTGGTGCCGGAGTCGTATTCGGGCAGCCTTGCCAACGTGAAGACTGAAGGCGACTTTACCATTAACGGTAAAGTAAACGGATTAAACAGCGATAACAGCGTACCTAAATTCAACATTGCGATAGCATCAAACAATGCGTCGTTTAAATACCCTGACCTTCCAAAATCGGTTCAGAATATTGTTATCGATACAAAAATCATCAACGAAACAGGTGTGCTTAACGACACCTACGTAAACCTTGATAAACTGTCGTTTAGGATTGACCAGGATGTGTTTGATGCCAAGGCAAATATTAAAAACCTTACAGAGAACCCACTGGTTGATGCGCGTCTTAAAGGAACGGTTAACCTAAGCAACGTAGCAAAGGCCTACCCGGTAAAGCTTGATATGCCGCTAACCGGTATATTAAAAGCTGATGTTGAAACTAAATTCGACATGAAATCGGTAGAGACCGGCGCTTACGAAAAAATACAGAACAACGGTACCATGAGCCTAAGCGGCTTTAATTATAAGGCCGATGGCTTTGCACAGCCGTTTGTTATAAGCCAGGCCGATGTTGCCTTTAACCCAAGCCGCATTACCCTTAGCCGTTTTGATGCCAAAACCGGCAGCAGCGATATTGCCATAAATGGTACGCTGGATAATTTTTACGGCTTTGTGTTTAAAGACCAAACGTTGCAGGGTAAATTCAACATGAGCTCTAACAAGCTTGTGGTGTCTGATTTTATGGCGCAGGAAGCCAAAACCACTACTACCAAGAAAACAGAGGGCGGCGAAACCACTACCACCACTAAAACAACCACAAAATCGGATGCGGTTAAGATACCTGCCTTTTTAGATTGTACAATTAATGCTAAGGCAAACACGGTGGTGTATGATAACCTTAACCTTACCAATGTATCGGGCACAATGATCATTAAAGATGAGGCGGTGGCATTGCAAAACGTAAAAACAAACGTGTTTGGGGGTACCATAGGCTTTGCGGGTAATGTATCTACAAAAGGCACAACACCTAAGTTTAACATGGACCTCAACCTTAACAGCCTTGATATTACACAGTCGTTCACGCAGCTGGAAATGCTAAAATCTATTGCGCCTATTGCCGGTGTTATTAACGGTAAGATGAACTCGAATATTAAGCTATCAGGTAACCTGGACAGCAAGGAAATGACCCCCGATCTTAAATCGCTTATTGGCGACCTTGCCGGATCTCTTGCCGGTACTACCATCAATACTCAAAACTCCAAGGTACTAACAGCGCTTACCAGCAATGTTAAGTTTTTAGATCCGTCCAAACTTAACCTCAACCAAAAAATAAACCTGAGCTTTGCCGATGGTAAGGTAAACATTAAGCCGTTTGCGCTTAAATACCAGGATATAGATATTAACATACAGGGTACGCATGGCTTTGACCAGAACATGAACTACAATGTAGCGTTTGATGTGCCTGCTAAGTATTTAGGATCTGAGGTTACCAATCTTATTGCCTCTTTAAAAGGCGCTGACGCAAGTAAAATAAGTGTGCCGGTTAATGCCGTTTTAAGCGGTAACTTTAAAAGCCCTAAGGTTACTACCGATCTTACAAAATCGGTTACGAGCCTAACGCAGCAGCTTATAAAACAGCAAAAAGACAAGTATGTAAATGATGCCAAAGACAAAGGTAAAGACCTTTTAAATGGCCTGCTAAACGGTAATAAACCTGCTACAACTCCTGCCGATACTACCAAAGCCAAGGCACCGGTAAAAACCGAAGATAAAGTTAAGGAAGGCTTAAAAAACCTGCTTGGCGGTAAGAAGAAAAAAGAGTAGGCTTTAGTTGACTGTTTCAAGTTTTCAGTCGCAGTCACAGTAGGCAGAACATAAAAACGCCTGACAGAAATTATCTGTCAGGCGTTTTTATTTATCCCGAAACCCAAAACTCTGAACTCGAAACCCGTAACTTTTTAAACATTTATCTGCACTACAAAACCTTCGTAGGCACGCACATTAAATACGGTACCGTCTTCAAAAATAAGGTATTGCCCTTTAATGCCCATTAGTTTGCCGCTGTAGGCGGGGGTTGTGGTAAGGTTAAGGCTGCTTATCTTTTTAGGGTATTCTAAAACAGGATATTCCAGCGTGTATAATTTCTCGGCGGTGGTTTCAAAATAAGGCATTACCTCATCGGGCAGGTTCCAACTTGCTTCATTACGGCGCGCAATCAGGTCTATGGGCGGCACATCATTCAGCAACATTTTCTTCCAGTTTATCTTATCAGAAAAATACTGTTTAAGGGCAACTTCGGTAATCCCGGCAAGGTAGCGGTTAGGCACCTCTACCAAAGGTGTTGCATAGCTGGCACCCTGGTCTATCCAACGGGTGGGCACCTGCGTTTTGCGGGTTACCCCTACCTTCATATCGCTGCTGGCAGCAAGGTATACCACATGCGGCTGTAATTGCACCTTTTGCTCGTAGGCCAGGTCGCGATCGGCGATACCCAAATGGGCGGTACTCAGTTCGGGGCGCATTATCCAGTCGCCTGCACTCGGTATGCTGTAAAAACAGTCGTAACAAAAGCCCATGCGGTAAATTTTCTTCTTCTTGTTGCAGTTGGTGCAACGAAAACCCATAAAGTTAATTTCGAAGTCTTTACCCAAAAGCTGGTTAACATGTAAAAAACTATCATCAAAAACCAGGTAATATTGTATAGGGCTACCCGCCTCGGTTTGCATTTTTGTGAGAACTCCTTCGTATTGCATGAAAAATTTAGTATTTTTATGGCTATAAAGATAGCAAAATATGGCTTTGCCAATAATCAATTCGATAGCCTCCTGGATACTCAAAAAAAGGGTTCACCAAATAGAACTTTTTATGAAGTACCCTAACGAAGTACAGGAGGAGTTACTGCACAACCTTGTTAAAATGGCCGAAAACACTGCCATAGGCCGCAAATATGGCTTTGAGTCGGTTAAGAATTACAGGGCTTTTGCCGAGAGGGTACCGGTATCTTCTTACGAAGACCTGGAACCCCTTATTGAACAAACCCGCACCGGCGAGCAAAATGTTTTTTGGCCCACCCCTATTAAATGGTTCGCCAAGAGCAGCGGTACTACTAATGCCAAGAGCAAATTTATACCCGTAAGCCCCGAAGCGCTTGAGGATTGCCACTATAAAGCAGGCAAAGACCTACTGTGCCTGTACCTTAACAACAACGAAGATTCTCAGCTTTTTACCGGCAAAAGCCTTCGCCTTGGCGGAAGCAAACAGCCGTATGAAGACAATAATACTTTTTTTGGCGACCTGTCGGCCATACTGATAGACAATATGCCGTTTTGGGCCGAGTTTAGCAGTACGCCCAGCAACCGTGTATCGCTTATGGGCGAATGGGAAACCAAGCTCGCCGCCATTGTACAGGAAACCATGCACGAAAACGTAACCAGCTTTGCCGGTGTACCCTCGTGGATGATGGTGCTCCTCAACAAAATAATGGAAGAAACCGGCAAGCAGAACCTTTTAGAGATATGGCCCAACCTTGAGGTGTATTTTCATGGGGGCGTTAGCTTTGAGCCATATCGCGAGCAATACAAAAAGCTGCTGCCCAAGAGCGGTTTTCAGTACTACGAGATATACAATGCCTCCGAAGGCTTTTTTGCCATACAGGACAGTAACGACAGCAACGAACTGCTACTGATGCTGGATTACGGCATTTTTTACGAGTTTATCCCGATGGATACTTTTGGCACCCTTAACCAGCGCGTTATCCCGCTAAGTGAGGTAGAGCCCAACCGCAACTATGCCATTGTTATTACTACCAATGCCGGGTTATGGCGCTACATGATAGGCGATACCGTGAGGTTTACGTCCATCAACCCGTACCGCATAAAAATTACGGGGCGCACCAAGCACCATATTAATGTTTTTGGCGAGGAGCTGATGGTAGAAAATACCGACCAGGCTATTGCCAAAGCCTGCCAGGCTACCGGTACCGAAGTGATAGATTATACCGTTGCCCCTATTTTTATGGAAGGCAAAGAGAAAGGTGCCCACGAGTGGATCATCGAATTTAAAAGTGTCCCGGCTGATGTAGAGCATTTTAGGGCAACATTGGACGAGGCGCTGCAATCTTTAAATTCTGATTATGAGGCCAAGCGTTACAATAACATGACGTTAAACCCGCTTGTGTTAAATGTAGCACGCCCAAAATTGTTTTACGACTGGCTTAAAGAGCAGGATAAACTGGGCGGGCAGCACAAAATACCACGCCTAAGCAACGAGCGCCATTATCTGGAACAGCTAAAGAATATGCAGGTGGCAGGCAGTTTTTCTGACATCGCATAAAATTTAACACATACAAAATCAACCAAGTATAAAATTTTGGCATTACATTTGCCTAACAATTAACAAATTATTAATAAGATGGGTTTAATGAAGAAGAAGTATTTTTATGGAGTGGGTATAGCCCTTGTTTTATTAACAACCTCTTGCGGCCCTGCGGCGCACAGGTACAGCTGCGGCGGCAAGCGCCGTTGTATATCGTATAACGAAGTTGAAAAAGTTCCGGTAAAAACGCCACGCACTTTTACAAAAAACGCATAAAAAATGCCGCTCTAAACAGAGCGGCATTTTTTATTGCTGCTTTAGCTTAATTATATATTTAAAATCGCCCTCGTTACCATTGTTTATATCAAACTTAATTGCACCTGTATAGTTAACATCTCCCCGTTTAACCTTGAAAACATATACAAGTTTAAGATCGTTATCGCTGTTTAGCAGAAATCGGGAAAGATACGTTTCTGTATCACCTATAAATTCAGCAAGTTCAGCAGCATTAATTACAGTAGTAAAACCTTTACTGCCATGCATTACAAATAAAGAGGTATTACGTACCGGCCAGTTCTTAAAAAGTTCATCATCCGGCCATATTGATGGATCGTTATCTGCAAAAATATCACTTGACGGGCTGGCTGCATAGGTTGAAAATGTTTCGTTATACTCCTGCTTAGTGCCCAGCACCATATCTATATTGGCCGCATGTGCAGCAGCTTCGTTAACCCTGTAGGTAGTTCCTGTCACCAAATCTAAATAACATCTGGGGTTTGCATTTAAAACGGTAGACGCTGCAATTTCTAAATTACCCTCTATTACGGCTATACCCTCATATTGGGGCGCAGGCTCTGCATTATCATCGCTGCAAGAAATTAGGGCCATGCTAAAAAACAGGGCTAAAAATGTACTGTGTAGTTTTTTAATCATATTATCTTATAGCAAGGTTAGGGAATGTTGCTGATGCTCGTAAAATACGCAATTTATTAATATTCCTGCAACCGCCCCAAAAAAAAATGCCACTCCAAACCGGAGCAGCATTCTTAAATATATATAACCTGTGTACTACTTATTATTTAATGCTTATTGCAGCACCACCGCCCGGTGCAAGTTTTTGCTGTAGTTTGGTCTTGCTGTTTACCTTAATGGTTTTGATGGCATAGCTTTGAGGGTTTTTCTCGTAGTGCGCATCTTTACCATCTTCATAAATAGTAGCGGTAAACGTTTTGCCTTTTGGCAGGAATTCAAAACTAATGTTTGCGGTACGTGCATTTTCATCGGTAATGGCGCCAATAAACCACTCGTCTTTACCTTTTGCTTTACGTGCCATAGTAATGTAATCGCCAGGCTCAGCTTCAACAACGTAAGACTGATCCCAATCGATCGCTACATCTTTAATAAACTGGAACGCATCCAGGTGCTTGTTATAGGTTTCCGGTAAATCAGCCGCCATTTGCAGCGGGCTGTACATGGTTACGTAAAGCGCTAATTGCTTAACCAGCGTGGTATGTACAAATGAGTTATTATCGGGGTTGTAAGCGCTAATTTTAGTCTGGAAGATACCCGGGGTATAATCCATTGGGCCGCCCATTAGCCTTGTAAACGGCAGGATAGTAGTATGGTCCGGGTTATTACCGCCAAACGATTCGTACTCGGTACCACGCGCCGCCTCATTACCAATAAGGTTAGGATACGTTCGCGCAAGGCCTGTAGGGCGCACTGCCTCGTGGGCGTTAACCATAATTTTATATTCGGCAGCCTTGGTAATGGCATACAGGTAATGGTTGTTCATCCACTGGCCGTAATGGTATTCGCCACGCGGAATGATATCGCCTACATAACCGCTTTTAACAGCGTTATAACCGTTATCAACCATAAACTGGTAGGCTTTATCCATCCAGCGCTCGTAGTTGCGCACAGAGCCCGATGTTTCGTGGTGCATAATTATCTTAACCCCTTTAGAGGCCGCATAGCGGTGCAGTTCTTTCACATCAAAATCAGGGTACGGGGTTATAAAGTCGAACACAAAATCTTTCGATTTGCCAAACCAGTCTTCCCAGCCCTCGTTCCAGCCTTCTACCAATACGGCATCAAAACCATGTTTGGCTGCAAAGTCAATATACTCCTTAACGTGCGCGGTGTTTGCAGCATGCTTACCGTTAGGCTTGGTTTTGCTGTAATCCAACTCTCCAAGATGCACATTGGTAAGGTCGTTATACGCCCAGGTGCTTTTACCGGTAATCATTTCCCACCAAACACCTACGTATTTAACGGGTTTTATCCACGATACATCTTTAAATTTTGTAGGCTCGTTAAGGTTGTAAATGGTGCGCGACATTAGTATATCGCCCGCTTTATCGCTAACCAGTACGGTTCTCCACGGCGATTGGGCAGATGCCTGCAGGTAGCCTTTGTTACCGGTAGCATCGGGGGTAAGCCACGACTCAAGCACCATATTTTTGTCATCAAGGTTTAACGACATGGCCGAATAATCAATAAGCGCTGCCTCGTGTATGTTGATATAAAGGCCATCTTTGCTCTTCATCATCAATGGCGTTTGCAGGCCGGTTTCGGAAAAAGTTTCCTGCGATGCATTTGGCGTAACGGCACCTTTCATCTTAGCGCGAATTTCGGACAGGTTAGATGTTGTGGTGCTGTACTCCTGTGTATCGTAATCGCCCGGAAGCCAGAAGGCCTTATGGTCGCCCGCCAGTGCAAACTGGGTTTTTTCTTCTTTTATAACAAAATAGTTAAGCTCCGGCTGCTCCGGGAACTCGTACCTAAAGCCAAGGCCATCATTAAACACCCTGAAGCGTATGCGGATGTACCTGCCTTTTTGTGCCTTTTGGCTCAGTGTTACCAGCAGCTCGTTATAGTTGTTACGGATGCTTTTTTCCTCGCCCCACACCGGTGCCCAGGTTTCATCAAAGGTGGCGTTCTCGGTTTTATCAACGGTAAAACCGTCTACCATTGGGGCAATATCCTTAGTATCAATACCCAGCTTACTGGTTTTAATTACCGGTTTCTTTTTATAACTAAGCTCATATGTAGGCTCGCCTTTTGCGCTTAGCTTAAAGGTTAGCACAATGTTTTTATCGGGTGATGTTAACTGCTGGGCGTGCAACACGGCACCGGCAAGCAGCATAACAGCCCATAATAATTTTTTCATGGAGTTTGTTTGAAAGTTAATTATTTGTTTGAAAACGATAAAATTACCAAAATAAAGCACGCAATTTTGCACTATAACAATTTCGTAGCTACGCAAACCTTTGCGTGTTGAAAAGTTTTCAGTCAAAGGCCATAAAGTCTGTCAAGTTTATCAAGTCGTAAGGTCGAAAGCCGAAGGACTGATGATCTGTCTACGATAATTACACTAAAATAGAAAGGTGATTTATTGCCGCTTCGACAGGCTCAGCATGACAATAAATTATCTTCTATTTTAAACTTTATTTTAGATTGCCGCACTCCGCAAGCTTCGTTCGCAATGACAATGCGTGAAAATATCTACGTAAATCAGCGTTTGCCTTGTATCCTTGTTATCCCCACCTGTAACGTCCGTGTCATCCGCGTTCCATTACTGGTGTAGGTACAAAAAAATAGCTGCCCGTCCCCGGGCAGCCCTTTTCCAAAAACATCTATTCTAAAATTCACAATTATGCCAGCGGTCCGCCGGCGATAATCTCTTCATTTGAGAACGTTTCAAATTTAGTAAAATTTTTCCTGAATTCGCCCGCTAATTCATTGGCTTTTTTATCGTAGGCGCTTTTATCGCTCCATGTGTCGCGTGGATTTAACACCTCATCAGGCACATTAGGGCAGCTTTGCGGTACCGATAGCCCAAAAAACTCATCCTTTATATAAGTAACGTTATCAAGTTGCCCGTTTAATGCCGCGGTAATCATGGCACGGGTATATTTTAATTTCATACGGCTGCCGGTGCCATAAGCGCCACCTGTCCAGCCGGTGTTTACAAGCCATACATTTACACCGGCCTCCTTCATTTTCGTACTCAGCATCTCTGCATACGCTGCCGGGTGCAACGGCATGAACGGCGCGCCAAAACAAGCCGAAAAATTAGGCTGCGGCTCTTTAACACCTTCCTCGGTACCCGCAACTTTCGCCGTGTAACCCGATATAAAGTAGTAAGCAGCCTGGCCCGGAGTAAGTTTAGATATAGGAGGCAGGATACCGAAAGAGTCGGCACTCAGGAAGAATATATTTTTAGGGTTGTGGCCTATAGAGCCCGGCTGCGTGTTGTTAATGTGGAATAACGGATAGCTAACACGGGTGTTGGGAGTGATGGAAACATCCTCATAATCAACCTCGTTAGTACCCGGTTTAAACACCACATTTTCCAGCAGCGCCCCTTTTTTGATGGACCTGAAGATATCTGGTTCGTGCTCCTCGGTAAGGTTAACCACCTTGGCATAGCAGCCGCCTTCAAAGTTAAACACGCTGTTATCATGTGCCCAGCCGTGCTCATCATCGCCAATTAACTTACGGTGCGGATCGGCCGATAAGGTAGTTTTACCCGTACCCGATAAACCAAAGAAAATAGCGGTATCGCCCTCCTCGCCCACATTAGCACTACAGTGCATGGGCAGGGTATCTTTAAAAACAGGAAGTATAAAATTAAGTGCAGAGAAAATGCCCTTTTTCATTTCGCCGGTATAGCCCGTGCCGCCTATAAGCGCTATCTTTTTAGTAAAATTAAGTATTGCAAAATTATGGCTTCGGGTACCGTCTACCTCAGGGTTGGCCCTAAAGCCCGGCGCGCAAACTACATGCCAGTCGGCTTTAAAATCTTCAAGCTCCTCTTCTTTAAGCCTTAAGAACATATTGTAGCAAAACAGGTTGCTCCACGCTGTTTCTGTAACCACCCTAACATTAAGCCTGTAATCGGCATCGGCACACACATAGCTGTCCCTTACAAAAACCTCTTTACCGCTAAGGTAAGCCGTAACTTTGTTGTAAAGCGCATCAAACTTATCGCTGTTAAACGGCAGGTTTACGTTACCCCACCACACTTTATCCTCGGTAATACTGTCTTTAACAATAAAACGGTCCTGTGGCGAGCGGCCGGTAAATTCCCCTGTGTTAATAGCCAGGGCTCCGGTAGAAGTTTCTACACCCTGTCCTTTTTCAATTGTAATGTCATGAAGTTCCTCTGGCGTAAGCTGATACCTGATTGTAGCATCGTTGATTCCGATCTCATTTAACGCAATCGTTTTCGTAAAAAGGCCGTAATTCTCCATAGTTTTGGGTTTAGAGTGAATAATTACTACGGCGCAAAGATAGTAATTATTCTTTTCCCTATAAAGAATTATGATTTTTTTATCGCTTTTGCTTTATTATGTGTAAAAACAACACAGCCCACGCACTAATTAGTAACAATCCTCCAATAGGGGTTATCCACCCAAACTTAGCAAAATCAAAGGGTAAAAGCGTATTTATAGCCAAAAAATAGATAGAAACCGAAAATAAAAACACACCGCCCACAGTTAGCCAAAGGATGCTTTTTTTAGCTTTATCCGAAACATAAGCCGTGGTACCCACAAACAACAAAAACAGCGCGTGGAAAATCTGGTAGCGTACCCCGGTTTCAAAAACGATGACCATTTCAGGCTCTACCACCTTTTTTAAACCGTGCGCCCCAAAAGCGCCTAAAACTATTCCTGTAAGGCCTAAAACGGCTGCTGTTGCTATAACTTTCCTATCCATTTTTGTAAGTATTAATCATTGTAAAATTAATGACTTTAAAATATTTAACGCAGAATATTTTTTTATAAATATAACATTTTACTACATTCGTGTTATAATTATAAAAAGCTATGAGGAATATTTTAATTATTGGCGCCGGAAGATCGGCCTCGTCATTAATAGAATACCTGTTGAATAAGTCGGTTACCGAAGATCTTTTCCTAACCATTGGCGACCTTTCGGCAGCGTTGGCCGAACGCAAAACCAACGGCCACGAAAGGGCGCGCGCCATAGCTTTTGATATTTTTAACGAAGCGCAGCGCCATGAGGAGATAGGCAGGGCTGATATTGTAATTTCGATGCTGCCTGCCCACCTGCACTACGAGGTGGCTAAGGACTGCATTACTTATAAAAAGCACATGGTTACGGCCTCTTATATTAGCCCCGCCATGCAGGAGCTGGATGCACTGGTTACCGCCAACAACCTTGTTTTTATGAACGAGATTGGGCTGGACCCGGGTATAGACCATATGAGCGCCATGAAGATTATTGATGAAATACGCGACCAGGGCGGCAAGGTGATATTGTTTGAGTCGTTTTGCGGAGGTTTAGTAGCGCCTGAGAGCGATAACAACCTGTGGAACTATAAGTTTACCTGGAACCCGCGCAATGTGGTTTTGGCCGGCCAGGGCGGCACTGCCAAGTTTATCCAGGAGGGTACGTACAAGTACATTCCGTACAACAAGTTATTCAGGCGTACCGAGTTTATGCAGGTAGAGGGTTACGGCCGTTTTGAGGGCTATGCCAACCGTGATTCGCTTAAATACCGCAGTGTTTACGGTTTGGATGATGCGCTTACCCTTTACCGGGGCACGCTGCGGAGGGTGGGCTTTAGCAAATCGTGGAATATGTTTGTTACCCTTGGCATGACCGATGATAGCTACGTTATGGAAGACTCTGAAACCATGAGCTACCGCGAGTTTATTAACTCGTTCCTGCCCTACCATCCTACCGACTCTGTTGAGCTGAAGCTGAGGCATATGCTTAATATAGACCAGGATGATATACAGTGGGAGAAGCTAATGGAACTGGATTTGTTTAATGCCCACAAAATAGTAGGCCTGCGTAACGCAACGCCTGCACAGATACTGGAAAAAATACTATCGGACAAGTGGACGCTGAGCTCTGATGATAAAGACATGATAGTAATGTACCACAAGTTTGGCTACGAGCTTAACGGACAGCAAAAGCAGGTGGATGCCACTATGGTTTGCATAGGCCGGGACCAAACGTTTACCGCTATGGCAAAAACCGTAGGCCTGCCGGTGGCAATTGCTGCATTACAGATACTTAACGGCAAAATTACCACTCCCGGTGTGCAATTGCCCATAAATAAAGAAGTGTATTTACCCATACTTAAAGAACTTGAAGAATTTGGGGTTGTTTTTCATGAAAAACACGTTCCTTACATGGGTTACAACCCGCAAAATGTAGCGAGCTAAAACCTCACTAACTAACTCAAAACCCGAAAAACCTTCCTGCTCCCGGCAGGAGGGTTTTTTATTTGCCTGAAACCTCATCATTAAAAATAAAAAAAACCGAAGGGCAAAAATGCCGATCGGTCTCTATATTATTTTGAAATTCCAAACTTAAAATTCCAAGTTCCAAAAATCAAATTTCAAATTTAGAAAATCCCAAAAAACAAATTCTAAATCTCAAAGTTTAAAATCAAATTTCAAACTTGAAAACAAATCTTATTTCCAAAAATCTGATATTATAAAAAATCTAAGAATCCAAAATGCAACTCAATATCCAAAAGTGAAATATTAAGGTTTTTTAACCATTTTAGGTCCAAAAACAGACTTAATTTAGCCTCAAATTTGGCATTTCAAAATCCAAAAGTGAAATATTAAGCACTTTTAGAGGTTAATTTTTGAATTCTTAAATCTAAAATCTTTAAATCTTAAATTAATTAAAACGGAAGATCGTCGTGGTCTTCTTCTTTATAATTGGTTGCAGGTTCAAAAGCATCACGTGCTGCCGGAGCCTGTCCGTAACCCTGTTGTGGTGCCTGCTGGTAGCCGCCGCCTTGTGGCGCCTGGCCATAACCCTGCTGCGGAGCCTGCTGATAACCACCCTGTTGAGGCGCGTCGGCTGCTTTTTCTATCCTCCAGCCCTGTATAGAGTTAAAGTATTTGGTTTCACCCTGAGGGTTAACCCATTCCCTACCCCTTAAATTTATGGAAACTTTAACCGGCTCACCTACACGGTAGTTGTTAAGCAGGTCGCACTTATCCTGAGTAAACTCAATCATAATGTGCTGCGGGTACTGCTCGTCTGTAGTAACTACCAACTCTCTCTTCCTGAAACCGTTAGCGCCAAAAGCTTTGGTCTCATCGATCATTTTAATTCTTCCTGAAACTTCCATAATGTAATTGTTGTTTTTCTACCTTAAAATAGTAGCTATCGTTATTAAATGTTTTAAAAATCCTTCTTGGCCAGCAGTACCTTCCACGCGTCAAAAACGCGGTTATCGTCCAAGTATTCCTTGGCTTTTTGCAGTTTTTTATCCTGATCATCAGCGCTTAACACGCCCTTTACCTCAAAGCTCTCTTTTACAAATATACTAACTTCTTCTTCAGTAGGCAAGGTTTCTGTGTTACCAAGTTTGCCTAAATCGTTACCATCAAAAAAATGGCTCTCTTTAACAAAAGCCGGTATGGCGTCAACCCCTATGCCCAGTGTGGTTAGCGGCTTCTCAACCTCAAAAAGCCCTTGCGAAGACCTTGAGTACCAGTTACCTCCAAGCCTTGACACGAGGTCTATCTTATGCTGATCTATAGCGCCGTTTTCATCTAAAATGCTCTCATCTATGTGCATTTTAAGCACTTCGCACAGTATAAGGTTACCGGCGCCACCCTCGGTACCCATGGCAATAATCTCGTTAACGCGGCACTCAAACTGTACCGGTGCCTCCTTAACCCTGAATGGGGCTACTATATCGCTGGGAATCATGGTAAAGCCTGCTTTATCAAACTCGTTTACCCCTGCGGCATATTCGGTACTTGATAGCGATGTTTGCTCTACCATGCCATAACTAACCACGTTTATAACTACCTCACGGTTAAGCTCTGCGTTAAGCAGGGTATGCTTTACAGTGTTGTCGCGCACACGCCTTGAGGGCGAAAATATAAGTATGGGCGGGTTGCTGCTAAACAGGTTAAAAAAACTGAATGGCGATAGGTTAGGCACCCCGTTCCTGTCTACAGTACTCGCAAGCGCTATGGGCCTTGGTCCTACAGAGCTTTGCAGGTAGCCGTGCAGTTTTTGAGTGGTGAGTTCTTTTGGATCTATAGTAAGCATGCTGCTTTAATTTAGATTGCAAAGATACTTTTTTGGCCTATTGCAAACAGGACTGTTAATAAAATAAATACCTGCCTTTAGCGTTATTAGTACCCACACCTTACCTACCGTAACTTTTACTATCTTTAAGCCTCAAAATTTTTGTATGCAAATTTCAGATAACAGGACCGTTACCCGCTGGATCATTATCATTATCTCCTTTTTAATTTTACTGCTTATTGTATGGAATACCTACTACCTTTTTCAAACCTTTAAGGCAGAGGAACGTGCTAAAATGGAGCTTTGGGCAGCATCTCAAATAACACTAAACAATGCAACAGAGAATACTGACGTGGATTTGCCGCTGGAAATTATAAGCAACAACACTACTATACCCATTATATTAACCGAGATAAAAAACGGTAAAGACAGCATTGCCAAGGAAGCTAATATTAGCGAAGATATTGTAAAGGACACCGTTAAAATGCGCGACCTTTTAGAGAGCATGAAAAGGGAAAACGCTCCTATAAAGATGGAAATTTCTAAAAACCACATGCAGTATATTTACTATGGTAACTCATCGCTGCTTAACCTTTTAAAGTACTATCCCTTTGTATTGGTGGTCATTATACTATTGTTTAGTGCCGTGGTTTATAACTTTTACCGTGCCACAAAAGCAGGGGCTCAAAACAGGCTTTGGGCCGGTATGGCTAAGGAAACTGCACACCAGATAGGCACTCCCCTATCGTCTTTACTGGGGTGGATAGAAATTATGCGGGTGGATGATGTAGACCCTACCACGATTGCCGAAGTTGAGAAAGATGTATTACGACTGCAAACCATAGCCGACCGTTTTAGTAAAATTGGATCGGAACCCTTATTGGAAGAGCGCGATATTATTGCTGAAACCGAAAAATCTTTTGAGTACCTGCGCTCGCGTGCCTCTAAGCAGGTGGAGTTTAGCTTTAAGGCCCCAAATCACGCCATACTGGTACTGCTTAACCCTGAGTTGCATAGCTGGACAGTAGAGAACCTTGTAAAGAATGCCATTGATGCCATGAAGGGCAAAGGCAAGCTGGATGTTGTTATTGAAGAAAAAGACCGCTTTGTAAAGATAAAGGTATCCGACTCCGGAAAAGGGATACCAAAAACACAGTTCAGGAAAGTGTTCGAGCCCGGTTTTACTACCAAAAAACGCGGTTGGGGCCTTGGCTTATCGCTTACTAAGCGTATTGTAGAAGAATACCACAAAGGCAAAATAAAGGTACTAAACTCTGAAATTGGCAAAGGCACTACCATGCAGGCCAGTTTTAAAAGGGTATAAAAAAGCGGGAAGTTTTTATCTTCCCGCTTTTTTATGGTAACCAATTGGTTACTATGGGTTGCTGGTGAAAATATAAGTAATATCAGCACCATTAAAGGTTGTAGTGATCTCAAAATTTTGAGCATCAAGCTTATCAATACTATACGTTATTGTTTCGCCATCTATTGTTGTTGTAAGCGTTTGCTCTGCTGCTGTATAAGTTCCGGTAGCAGTTGCAGCATCTGTCTGGCAGTCATAATAATCAACTTCTTTTACAGTTCCATTTGTTAGGTACTCGGTGTAATCTTTCCCGCAGCTTTCATGCCCGTCATAAGGAACGGTTACACCTCCAAATTTTGTAGACACAGGATACCATCTATGGTCAAGATGCTCCAGGTTAACCGCAGGGCCATCATCATCACTGCCACATGAAGTTGCAATGAATGCCATGCCAAGAAGTGCAAAGCTTAATTTAAGTAATTGTTTCATTTGAAAATATAAGTTAGGGTTAGTGGGTAAAATATGTTTAAAAAAGGCGGAAACAACGTCCGCTTACTATCTTAAAGGTTGGCGCTTATAGCTTTTGCCAGTTCCTCAAATTCTTCTTTTTCAAGCTTTACCTTATTTACAAAGCGCATCTCGTCCATTTCGTTAAGCGGTATAAGGTGTACGTGTGCATGGGGCACTTCCAGTCCTACAACAGCCATACCCACCCTTTTGCAGGGTACGGTTTTTTCTAAGGCAATGGCCACTTTGCGGGCAAACTCCATAAGGCCTACGTAATTTTGCTGCTCCATATCAAACAGTTTATTTATTTCCTGTTTGGGTATGCACAACGTGTGACCTTTAGCATTAGGATTAACGTCTAAAAAAGCAAGAAAATTATCGTCTTCGGTAATTTTGTAAGCCGGTATCTCGCCGTTTATTATTTTAGTAAAAATAGTGCTCATAAGCTAAGGCTTTACATTAGTCTCTTGTAATTTCCAGCAGTTCGAATTTAAGGATACCGTTAGGGACGTTAATTTCTGCGATTTCACCTACCGATTTACCCAAAAGCCCTTTGCCTATTGGCGATGTAACCGATATTTTGCCCGTTTTGAGGTCGGCTTCGCTCTCGGCAACAAGTGTATATTTCATTTCCATGCCGTTGGCCTGGTTTTTTATCTTAACTGTACTTAATACAAGCGCCTTAGAGGTATCTAACTGCGACTCATCTATAAGCCTTGCGTTAGATACAACTTCTTCCATTTTAGATATCTTAAGCTCTAAAAGGCCCTGCGCCTCTTTAGCGGCATCATATTCGGCATTTTCAGAAAGGTCGCCTTTGTCCCTGGCCTCAGCAATAGCTGCACTTGCCTTAGGTCGTTCTATACTTTTTAGCTGATCCAGCTCGTCTCTTAATTTTTTTAACCCTTCTGCAGTGTAGTAAGATACTGTACTCATAACTTCATCGTTTATATAAATAGAAAAAATCCCATCACGACGGGATTTCTTTTATGCAAAGATAGCATTTATTTGTTAAATCACTTTTTAAATGTGCAATAGCACAAGCCAAAGTTAATTAAATTAAATTTGTTTCATAATTATTAAAGTAAAATTTACCCATGAAAAAATATATTTTTTTCCTGCTTGCACTACCCCTTTTTTTAGCCTGTAGCAACGACGATTTTAATAACAGTAACCGCTATCTGCCCAGCTATAATTTTTCTATCCCCATAGATATGAGCCTGCCGCTATACAGCAATTTACAGTTCACATCAAACCCGGTGCGTATTACTACCGACGGCATAGGCATTAATGGCGTAATTGTTATGAACACAGGTAGTGGCTACCGCGCATTTGAGGCCAGCTGCCCCAACCAGGCCTTAAGCGATTGTTCTGTTTTACAAATTAATGGCATATTGGCAAAATGCCCCTGCGATGGCGTAGAGTATAGCCTTTTTACGGGTGATGCCACCACCAAAGTAGAATTCCCATTAAAACAATACAGGGTAGAGGTTTTAAGTTCTACCGCAATACGGGTTTACAACTAATATGCCGGTTATAAGGCTGCAATACAGTATTAACGCCCCCATAAATGTGGTGTTTGACCTTTCACGAAGTGTAGACCTGCACAAGATATCTACAGCGCATACCAATGAGGAGGCTGTTGCCGGGAAAACATCGGGGCTTATGGAGCTTCATGACAGCGTTACCTGGCGTGCAAAGCACCTTGGGCTTACCCAGCACCTTAGTTCCAAAATTACGGCATTTAACCGCCCCAATATGTTTATAGACGAAATGGTAAGCGGCGCTTTTAAAAGCTTTAAGCACCAACATATTTTTACCGAAGTAAACGGGCAAACCGTAATGACGGATGTTTTTACCTACCAAAGTCCGCTTGGGATATTGGGACGCATTGCAGATGCTGTTTTTCTTAAGAAGTACATGCAGAAGCTTTTAACCGAACGCAACCGCATTATTAAAGAGTTTGCCG
The DNA here is from genome assembly GCF_007097145.1 of Flavobacterium zepuense. GTDB lineage: Bacteria > Bacteroidota > Bacteroidia > Flavobacteriales > Flavobacteriaceae > Flavobacterium > Flavobacterium zepuense. The sequence goes on from NZ_VJVZ01000002.1 coordinate 332,564, forward strand.
AAGACGCTGATAAATACAAAAAAATCCTGCCGTGAAGCAGGATTTTTATACAACACAACTAAACTCAAAAAATATTAGAATTTAAGCGTAGCCCCAACTAAAAAGTTAGTGCCTGCCTGCGGGTAGTAACCCGCACCTTCTATAGTTTGTATGGTTCCGGGATTGGTAAAATCATCATCATAAGTATAGAAATAGCCGTTAGACTCGTATTTATAGTCAAAGATGTTATTTACAAGGCCCGATAGTACTATCGATTTTACGAAGCTATTAGTGGTAATTTCGTAACTGATGTTAAAGTCGTTTACAAAATAGCTTTCCAATTTAGAGCTATCGCTATCTATATTACCCATGTACTGCTCGCCCACAAATTTAGACAGCAAACTCGCCTGCAATCCTTTTACAGGAAGCACCGTTATGGCATTACCCATTACTACATTTGGTGAAAATGCTATATTGGTATTGCCCAGGTTTTGCAGCACACCATCCCTTTGGAAAAAGAAATCAAGGTTTTTGTTGCTGCTTACCGCTACGTTAGGGCGCAATAAAAGCTTATCAGTGACGTATACGGTGGCATCAAGCTCTACACCCAGCCTGTAGCTGTCGCCACTATTGGTATAAATAGGCGATCCCACATCATTTAAAGCCCCTGTAAGCACCAGCTGGTCTTTGTAGCGCATGTAGTATCCGTTAATATTTACAAGCGTCCTGCCACTTTTAAACCTCCAGCCCAACTCAAAATCGTTAAGGGTTTCGGGTTTGGCACTGCCATTCTCGTAATCGTCCCGGCGTGGCTCACGGTTGGCGCGGGCGTATGATGCGTATAGGGTATTTTTATCGTTTACTGTAAAGGTTAAACCTGCCTTAGGATTGTAAAAGTCAAAGGTATCATCTACAGGGTCTACAAGCACGCCATCGGCACTGTAATTTACCCTGCGGTACTGCATGTCGCCATACACTCCTAAAGCGGTTGTAAGCTGGTAGTTTATCTTACCAAACACGTTAAAGTCGGTTTTTTTGGCATCATCATTATAATAACGCTGGCCCGGGCGCACATTGCCGCTAAACTGCGACCATATAACCTCTCCATAGTGCCCCCCTTCATACTTGTTCCAAGCACCGCCTACTGTAACACTAAGTTCGTCTTTTTTATAATTGGTAGAAAATGTAGTACCGTAAAAATCGTTATCCAGCCATTTGCGGGTAATAAGATCGGCTGCGCTAACCTCTTCGCCATTTACTGTAAGGGGCGTAAGGCCATAGTCAACAAAATCAGCATCATCCCTGTAATTTTCATAATAGCCTTTACCTTTTGTATAGTGTACGGCAAGGTTAGTGTTCCAGTTCTCGGTAAGCTTCTCATTCCAGTGCAACTGGTAATGGTCCTGCTGGTAATTATCGGTCTCATTGTTATAAAAACGGGTTACGCCGTTTTCATCAACATATTCGCCAGATGTATTGTAGGTTCGGTCGTTTTTAAGTTTCTCCAAGTCTTCAAGGCCGTTCCATGACTGGTACGTTTTCTCGTTACCGCCAAAAACAAGCGCCTTAATTAAGGTAGTTTTACCCACATAGGTACCCTGTAAAAAGTACGATTTTAAGCTGGATGCAGCCCTGTCTATATACCCGTCTGACTCTATGTTAGATAACCTTCCGGCAATCTCAAAATGGTCGTTCATTAAGCCGGTGCTGAATTTTACCGTGTGTTTCCTGGAATTGTAGCTGCCAAAAGAGTTGGAAAGCTCTGCACTCGATTTCTTTTGAAACGCATCGGTAAGCAGGTTAAGGCTTGCGCCAAATGCTCCCGCACCGTTGGTAGATGTACCTACCCCGCGCTGTAACTGGATGTTCTCTACCGATGAGGCAAAATCGCCCATATTAACCCAAAACGTACCGTGCGACTCGGCATCGTTATACGGGATACCGTTAAGCGTTACGTTAATGCGCGAAGCGTCAGACCCACGCACGCGCATACTGGTGTAGCCTATACCGTTACCGGCATCTGTTGTGGTTACTACTGATGGCAGGTAATTTAGCAAAACCGGGATATCCTGGCCCAGGTTTCGGGGCGCAAGCTCTTCTTTGCTGATGTTACTAAACGTAACCGGTGTTTTGCTGTTTACACGCACAGCCTGTACCAAAACTTCATCAAGCTTGGTAGTGTCCTGCGCTGCAGGCTGCTGAGCAAATGCTGCAACTCCAATAAAAGATAGTGATAATGAAAGCAAAGGCTTTGCAACTTTGCATCTTTGCAACTTTGCGACTTCCTTAGAATTGAATAAAGTTTTCATCCGTAAAAATGATTTACGAATAAAAGGGGCAATTATTCTTGTTGTTAGTTAAAAAATATGTTTGGCAAAATGTTACGGCGTGCACTCCGCTTGTTTGGCCTTTTAATTTCCCTTGGCGGCATTACCCGCCCAGGTTCTTTGGGTATGATCTCAGCCCGATTGTTTAGGGCACCCCTTTGAGACGGCGCAAATGTAGTAAAAGTATTGAGACAAAAGTATCAAGAACTGAGAAACCCGTATGATATTTAAAAACCAGCTTTATTATTTAACAATTAAATTAATTATCAAGCACTTAACCATCTGATAATAATTTAAAAACACGTTGTAAATAGCCAGTTAACCTATAATAATGTTCTTTGTAATGGTCGCGATCCAAAAGCTTTTTCACAAACAACAATCAATTTTTATCAATTAATTAAACTTCATCCAATGAAAAATACTATGCTTGCAATGCTGGCCCTGGCCGGTGTGATGCTATTTTCATGCTCTGCGCCATCTATAAACGAAATCGAGGAAACCGACGAGATAATGCCTGATACTACAGCTAACGGCCTGAGATTAGCCGCCACGGTAAACACTAACGCTTTTTTAAGCTGCGGTTGTACCGAAAGCACTGCTAAGATTACAACGACAGAGTCGGCAACATGGGCCACAACTTTTGCGCCGCTTGTTAAGTTTGACCGCGCTGCGCCTGATTACCCAACATCGGTAGAAGATATATGGGCAAGTACTAACCCGGGCAGTATTGTTTGCAACGGACAATTACAGCTTACTAACAGCACCGCCCCTACCAGCCTTAATTTCCCTACCTATTATGATGTGCAGCAGCACCCAACTGATGCGGATAAAGTATTTATAGACTACTGGTTTACCTATAAAAAACAGGAGCCTTGTTCTGCCGGGCAAGGTGGCCATGATTACGATTGGGAGCACATTGTTATACAGTTTAAAAAATCAACGCAGAGGATCGTTACGGTTACGTATTACCAGCATGGTGGCTGGTATACTATAGACTGGCGTAATAAAGCCGCAGGCACAAGGGTTGTGGCATTTGTGGGCAAATATGCACACGGTATGTACAACAACAGCAACACTATTAGCTTTATTGGCTATGCCTGTACTTATTTTGGCGATTACCGCAACCCGGCCGATGCCACCGACGAGGCAAGCACATGGAACAACCTTGTACGCATGACGTGCGATAAAACTGAATTTAACTTTAACGGTGGCTGGGGCACTACAGGTAAAGGCCCGCTACACCGCGACCGCCAGTACTGGAACTTTGCAGCCTGCAACGGCAGTGATACCTTTGGCACTAACGGCTGTAGTGGTTCTGACTTTGCTGTAGGCACCATTATAGGCACCATTAACTAATGGCTTAATCCATCTTTATATTTTTTTGAAACTGGCTGTCCCCGTGGGGGGATGGCTTTTTCACTCATCAAATACAAACGATTATTAAAGCACAAACCCCGCCAATTATTTGGTGGGGTTTGTCTATTATCTCAAATCTATTATCTGACTGTCTTCTCCTAAAAATCCGGACGGCGGCGCGATTGTTTCTTATCAGCCTGGCGGCGTTTGCCCTCTATCCTTTTCTTGATAACCGACCGTGGTATTTTTGTAGGCACCCTTGGTTTATCTACCTTAAGGGCACCCTCTAAAACCTGTAAAAAGCGCCTGGTAACAATATCTTTATTGCGTATCTGGCTACGGTCTTCGTCACACTGCAAAATCAGTACCTTATCATCGGTAAGGCGGCTGGCAAGCTTTGTTTCTATAAGCAGTTTCTCTTCATCGGATAACGACTGCGATTGCAACAGGTTAAAACTAAGCACTACCTTACTGGATACCTTATTTACATTTTGCCCTCCTGCACCACTACTCCGTACTGCCTTATAAACCAGCTCTGTAATTATCTTTTCCCTGTCCACAACTTCTTTGTTCTTCTAAATATTATACCGGTTTTTGGTGCGCTGCCTTAAGCAGGTCGTTAACCGTTTTAACCGGGTTAAAGGTTTTAAGCGGCACCTCTGCAAATACGGTTATCCAACCAGCCATAGCACCGTTCCATAAGCCCGGAAGCTCGTATGATTTTACATCTTTACCCATCCTGTTCTTGTATACAATAAAACCCGTATTAGGATCAATATACTGTGTTAGGTCAAACTTATTGCCTTTGTAATCTTTAAGCCCGCACACAAGGTCTACCGGGTTAAAATGGGTAGATTGCGAGAATATATGGCTTTGTATCTTGTTATCAAGGTCTATTTGCGAGCTCTCTACAATTTGCAGCGATACCCTGCCCCTTTTACCTTTAACCCAGAACGGACCACCACCGGGCTCGCCCTCGTTCTTAACCATACCGCATACGCGGATGGGCCTATCTAAAGACTCCTTAACGTATAAAAATTTATTTTCAAGCGTAAACTTATCAAAATCAGGCGAAATATCAAGCGAAAGCTTGTTAGCAGCAAACTCTACAATTTCGTCCAGCTCATCCTCGCTAAGGTCGCGGTTTTCAATATGCCTCAGGTAGTTAAAAATCTTACCCTGAAGGTCTACCAGCATGCCGCCAAGCGCCTTTTTATAAAGGGCTATGGTTTCCATCTTGGTATGCCTTACGTTATCTATGTTCTTAACAAACACAATATCTGCATCAAGGCGGTTAAGGTTCTCAATAAGAGCGCCGTGGCCTCCCGGCCTAAAGAGCAGGTTGCCTTTTTCGTCCCTAAATGGCTTGTTGTCCATATCTACCGCAAGGGTATCTGTTTCCTTATGCTGGTAGGTAAAGTTAAAACTTATCTTAATACCCGACTCTTCCTCCACAAGGCTCCTAACCTCATTTATAGAGTCCAGGAATCCGTTAAGGTGATTTTCGGATATGGTAAAATGCACGTGCGTTTGCCCCTGAGAGCTGGCGTATGCCACACTTTCCCTTAAATGCTCATATACAGGCGTTGCCGTAAGGTTGCCATAGCAATGAAAAGGCAAAATACCTTTTGGTTTGTTAGCATAATCAAAAAACTCTTCAGACATCATTGTCTTGATAAAGCTGTAGTTACGCGCATCTTCCCTTACGTTTTCATCATCAGCCGTTGGGTATACAACGTGCTTTTCTGATACGGCAGCGATCTCTTTATAAAAAGGGAATTTTTCAAGGCCCAGTAAAAACACCTGTAGCGAATTATCTTTTTTACGGTTTATATATCCGTTAATAGTCTCTTTTTTAGGATCATAGTCGGATATAAAGTCGTGTAAAAACTTAAACATCCTTGTAGCTGCGCCAGATGCAGGCACAAACTTTTTAAGCTTATAGCTCTCTTTCTTAGTGTCAAAATAGCTGGCACAATCTTCGGCCATTTCTTTGGTAAGCATAAAGATACCATCGCCCGGTGTTGCAGGGCGCTCCAGCGTAATTTTATCTATACCATTTTTAAATATAGAAAGCTGGCTGCCAATCTTTTCCTGGCTAATATTTCTTTTGTATATCTGTATAAAATCGGTTATGGTAAGGCCCATTTCAAAAGCCTTTTCAAGCTCTTCTATAATAGATGATACTTTTTCAAACACGTTGTCATACCCATCAATAATGCGCAGGCGCGGGTTGCTGTTAACGCGTAGTTTTTCGGCAAGTATATTAGCCTCTTTATTTTCTTCGGGAGCAATAACAATAGCCATATCCGATTGTTTTGGCATACTTACCAAACCAATGTCTTTAGCTTTAAAGTTAAGGCGGCGGTTGTTTTTTTCTTCGGCAAAAGGTTCCTTGTTTAACAGGCCCGCAGTGTGCTTGCTGTCAAATTCTGCATAAATAGTGATATTTAATGTTGCAGTTTTTTGTCGTGTAAAATTGTCTTCCATGCTATGTAGCCGTAAATGGCAATTACAGTTAAAAATACATTTAAAATACTGGTAAGCGTATAGCCCTTTAGGTAAAAAAGCGGAATGGCTATTATATCCCCGGCTATTAAAAACAGCCAATTTTCGAGCTTTCTCTTTGCAAGAAGGTAAGTTCCTACAAAAAGCAGTCCTGTCATTATTGTATCTGCATAAGCCCACCAATGAACAAGCATGTTAAACCCTATGTAAATACACGACACAAATATAATAGAAACAATGAAGATAATTGCGCATATTTTGTAATCTAAATGCGAAATTTTTGTTATTTTTAAGGATTCTTTAACATTTCTGTATCTTCTCCACAAAATCCAGCCATAAATACTCATATAAAAATAATACAAATTAATAAGTAAATCGCCATAAAGCTGCCATTGCACCAAGAGGTATATATAAATAATGGTACTTGCCAATCCTGTAGGATAAAGGAGTATGCTGTTCTTTTTAGAATAGATAACACTTATAATACCCAAAACAACCGCGGTAGCCTCAAGAATTTTTTGTATGGTGGTATATGTGCTGTACTGGCTAAATAAAGTAGTAATTAAGTAGTTGTAAATGTCGTGCATTAGGTGCAGTTACTAATTGTTCTTACCCAGGCAGTATACAAGGGTAAATTCTTCTATTTCTTCAAAATAAAAGGGGTATTGGGCATGTATGTCTTCAAATTTAACTTGGGCTATGCCTTGTGCATTGGCTAATTCAAACGGAAAGACCTCAATATGCTGCTTAAAGCTTAATCCTTTACGCGACAGCATTTTATAAACCGCCTCTTTAACTCCCCAAATAACAATAAGCTTTTTCATGTAGGTATCTAAGTGTGTGGGGTCCAGGTAGGCAAACTCAGGTTCCATGAACTTCTCTGCTATGGTAATAACCTTTTCACGCTGCATTTCCATATCAATACCACTCTCGCCACTACTTACAATTATAGCCGAAAATGCATACGAATGCGTTATAGATATGGTGTTGCCGTCCTTAAGGTGGGGCTTGCCGTCGGGCGTGTAAAAAAGGTCGTAATCGGTATAGCCTATTTCCTGCATAAGCATGCGCACGCCAAGGAAGGCCTTGCGGTGTGCCTCGCTTTTCATCTTATCCATCTTATGCACACAAACATCCTTAAGCCTCACAGCCTGAGACAGCTCCTCCATGCTTTCGGTGTTTTTCCAGACAAGCAAACGGGTGGTATCATTTATAGTAACAGATTTATATAAAGGCATTTATTATAGTAAAAAGGGCGTTCTTTAAAAACCAATTCATTAAATTTGCAAAAATTTTGGCTAATACAAATATACAATATTCATGAGTACTACAACTACGCCATTTGTGGCTTATAAGGTTAAAGATATTTCGCTTGCGGAATGGGGACGAAAAGAAATAGGGCTTGCCGAAGCAGAAATGCCTGGCCTAATGGCACTTAGGGAAGAGTATGGCGCACAGCAACCTCTTAAAGGTGCGCGCATTGCAGGCTGCCTGCACATGACCATACAAACTGCGGTGCTTATAGAAACCCTTGTTGCCCTTGGCGCAGAGGTTACCTGGAGCTCTTGTAATATATTCTCTACTCAGGACCACGCTGCTGCTGCCATTGCTGCTGCCGGCATACAGGTTTATGCATGGAAAGGCCTTAACGAAGAGGAGTTTGACTGGTGTATTGAGCAAACGCTTTTCTTTGGCGAAGACCGCAAACCGCTTAACATGATCCTTGATGATGGTGGCGACCTTACCAACATGGTTTTTGACCGTTTCCCGGAGCTTGTTGCTGAAATTAAAGGACTTAGCGAAGAAACCACTACGGGTGTTCACCGCCTGTATGAAAGGATGAAGAATGGTACGCTGCTTATGCCGGCCATCAACGTTAACGACTCGGTTACTAAATCTAAATTTGATAATAAATACGGCTGTAAAGAGAGCGCTGTAGATGCGGTTCGCCGTGCTACCGACCTTATGCTTGCCGGTAAACGCGTGATTGTGTGCGGTTATGGCGACGTAGGTAAAGGTACTGCTGCTTCATTTAGGGGTGCAGGATCTATAGTTACAGTTACCGAAATCGACCCTATTTGTGCCCTACAGGCTGCAATGGACGGTTTTGAAGTGAAAAAGCTTGATACTGTGATAGCTACAGCCGATATCATTATTACCACTACCGGTAATAAAGACATTGTTGTGGGCCGCCACTTTGAGCAAATGAAAGATAAAACGGTTGTTTGTAACATCGGACACTTTGATAATGAGATAGATATGGCTTGGTTAAACAAAAACCACGGTGCCTCTAAAATTGAGATCAAACCACAGGTTGATAAGTATACCATTGCAGGTAAAGATATCCTTATCCTTGCCGAAGGCCGCCTTGTTAACCTTGGCTGTGCTACGGGCCACCCAAGCTTTGTAATGAGTAACTCCTTTACAAATCAGACACTTGCGCAATTAGAGCTATGGAATAACAGCGATAAATACAACAACGAAGTGTACATGCTGCCTAAACATCTTGACGAAAAAGTGGCTTCTCTTCACCTTGCTAAGTTAGGTGTTGAACTTGAGACACTTAACAACGAGCAGGCTGCTTATATTGGTGTAGCGGTTGAAGGTCCGTACAAACCGGAATATTACCGTTACTAAGATTAATTTCCGAGTAAAGAATTCAGAATTAAGAGTGAAAAAGCTTCAAAAAGTGCTTAATATTTCACTTTTGGATTTTGAAATGGCCTTTTTGAGTCGAAAATAGTACGATTTTAAGCCCAAAAAGGGCTAAAAAACGTTGATATTTCACTTTTGGATTTTGGATTAAGATTTCAGATTTTAGAATTCAGATTTTAGATTGGAATTTGTTTTCGTGATTTGATTTTTGAAATTTGTAATTTGTAATTTAAATTATATACATTCCCTCATGATTTTTCATGGGGGTTTTGTTTTTAAAAAAGAACAGTATAATTTTGTTATGCCTGCATACGTTATTATAAACAAAAGCATTTTATGTATTTTTTATCGCGCGAACTTTTTTTCCCTCCCCTAAGGCATGCTTCACCCGAAGGCATCATTGCCATAGGAGGCGACCTTTCGCCCGAGCGGTTAATGCTGGCCTACCGCAGCGGCATCTTTCCGTGGTTTGAAGAAGACGAGCCCATACTGTGGTGGTGTCCGCCGGAACGCATGGTACTGCTCTTCCCGGAGCTTAAGGTATCTAAAAGCATGCGCAACATCCTTAATCGCAACATGTTTACCGTTACCTTTAACACCGCTTTTGCCGATGTTATTGCCAACTGCCGTACTATTAAGCGCGACGGGCAAAACGGCACCTGGATAACCCCCGAAATGACCGAGGCTTACTGCAAACTGCACGCCCTGGGCCATGCAAAATCGGTAGAAGTGTGGAAGGATGGCGAACTTGTGGGTGGTTTATACGGAATAGACCTGGGCCATATTTTTTGTGGAGAGAGCATGTTTTCTAAAGTCCCCAATGCAAGCAAAGTAGCGTTTATTGCCCTTGCTAAAAAACTGGAGAACGAAAATTACCGCCTATTAGACTGCCAGGTACATAACGACCACCTGGAGAGCCTTGGTGCCTGCGAAATTTTCAGGGAAGATTTTTTAGAGATACTTACGAGTTAAGATTTCAATTGACAATTTAAAGGTAAGCACTGCTAATAACTCTGATTAGCCTACCGCAATTATATTTCAGACGGAAATTCTTCCTCAACTAATTCGGCAAGTGTTGGCAACGCTTCTCCGTTCCTGATCTTATCTAAAATCAATTGTGTTTCCCTATATTCCATTGCCTCGGGAGAAGTTGAAAATTCTGCTTTAAAGCCTAATTCTTTGATTTTGGCTTCAATTTCTTCTAAAGTGACCTTAAAAAATTCACGCCTGTAATTAAGCATGTTTACCTTCTTCTCAGAAAAAGCCTTATGAAGTTCATATTCTAATGTTCTGGCTTCATCAGAATAAATTAGCGCATGTACGTCAAATTTAAAAGGAACCGAAGCATCCCCTAATTCGCGTACACGGTCTAATGGCTCAAGCCTGCGGGTCATACCAATTTTGTATACATCTTCGCCAAATGAACCAATGTTAGAAATTATGTATACATGCCCTCTCTTAGTTTGCTGCGCCATAGACAAGGCTCGTTCTTTTCTCAACCTCGCTTCTTCCAGTTCAGCTTCCAACAGCGATATTTGTTCCTGTAGTTTAAATTGGGTTTCCGTATCTGCCAAACCAAGCTCTTTCTGTACTTTTTCTAATGCTTTCCTGTAAAGTGATTCTTCTTTTTCAGCCTCACGCTGAACTTTTTCAAACTCACGTCTTGCCTTTTCTTCCTCCCTCAGTTCCTCCTGTATCGCCCGCATTTCTTCTTTTTCCTGTTGCTTTTTTGCCTGATATTCATACTCCAATATAAGTTCTTTCAACTTAAGATTGTAATACTCGTGGCTTATAGAAATTGCATTGTTTTCGGCTAATTTATTTATCGCCTCAAATGACTTGCGTATACGCTCCTTTAGTTGGTTAACGTTGTTCCATTTAACTTTGGCTATTAACGAATCGCTTTCGCCATTGAATGCCCGGAGTGTAAGCTTAATTAATCTTTTGGTAGAAGCAGTACCTTTTGCAACACTGCCGTCAATAGTCCAGTTAATACTGCATTTAGCCGCTGTTTCGGAGTAGAGCATATTCTTTTGCTTCTCACGTATCCTGCCTTGTTCTTCACGATACTCATCAGATTTTTCGAAATCGTAAATCGGCTCGTAAACCCCAAAGTCAATTAAGTCTAATTTATTTTCGTATACACTAATCTCATTGCGAAGTTTGGCATATGTTTCTTTTGAAGTAGAATACTTTGTTTTTAACTCCTGATACTGGCTTTGTAATTTATCAATATTATCCCGTTTTTCTTTTGAGGCAATTTCATAATCGCTTTTTATGGATTTAATTTTTTTATTTAAATCAGCTATTCAGTAAATCTGCCAATGGTCGATTCAAAATTATTGATCTGTAATTCTTTTTCATGAATCATAGAATCCAAAGCTATTTTACTCGACCGTATTTTTTCGTTTAATGCTGCAATTTCGGTATATCTGCCAATAGTCGACTCGAAGTTATTAATTAACAATTCCTTTTCGCGAATTGCTGCATCCAGATCAATAATTGGCTTATACTTTTCTAATAAAGATTCGAGTTCTTTTATTCGTTCTAATTCCTCCCTTTTAAAAAAATCCAGTGCCATAATTATATTGGTTAGTTGCACAAACCTAAATAATAAATTTATAAATACTTTACGGAAATCCTCATTATCACAAAATAAAAAAAGCCGCTTCAACCACAGTTGAAACGGCTTCTCATCATTATAAAGAACTGTAAACATTAATTTAAAAACTGCTTGCGGAACTCCACCGGGCTTAAGCCCGTTTCTTTTTTAAAGAGGCGGCTAAAGTAGGGCGGATTTTCAAAACCCAGCAGGTAGGCAGTTTCAGCCACTGTTTTTTCTGATGCCTGCAATAGGTTCTTGGCCTCACCTATAAGGAAGATATGGATGAGCTCCAGAGCCGTTTTGCCGGTTTCCTGGCGCAGCAGGTCGCTTAAATAGCGTGGGGAGGTGTTAAGCTGCTCTGCCATACTTTTTACGTTAGGCAGGCCGTTATCTTTAAGGCGGCCATCATCAAAATAAGCGCCCAAAAGGTTGTTGAACTTAGACACCGTTTTACCCGAAACCTCTTTACGGTTAATAAACTGGCGCTTGTAAAAGCGCTGTGAATATTTAAGGAGGCTATCTATATGTGTTAGTATAATTTCGCGGCTGTACTCATCCTGGTTATCATAATACTCGCCTTCTATTTTACGGTAAAGTTCCCATATAACAGCCTCTTCTTTTGGCGAAAGGTGCAGGGCCTCATTGGTTTCGTAGTCAAAAAAGCCATACTTTTTAATATCGCCATGCAGCATGTGCCCGTTAAGGTAATCTTCATGAATGTAAATAAGAAAACCATCTTCTTCCAGCTCTAAATCGCGTATCTCTATCACCTGCCTTGGCTTAAGGAACATGAGCGACCCATTAGCATGATCGTAAACGGTGCGCCCGTAGCGTATAACCCCCGACTTCATTTTTTTAAAGCCAACGGTATAGAAGTCGCCAGTAAATTCACCCTCGCCTACACTGCACGCGCTAAGCTTTTGGCACCTTATGAGTCCTAACAATGGATTCTCCGGCGGCGGAAAGCCCACAGCGCGGCACAATTCGCTTATACTTTTGTAATGTTTCATTGTCAATACTGTTTATATACCCCCGCAAAAAGCAGCACTGTAAAGATATAAAATTAATATACCAATCGGTATATTTTTAGTTGCCGTGTGCCGCAACTGCTACATCATTCCACTCTTCCCATTGGGCTATACGTTCCTGGTATACGTTTTTAGCCCAAGGCAATGTATGCTTGCCAAGGAACAGGCGAAGCGGAGGGTTTTTACTATCAACTAATTGAAGCACCGCAGCCGATGTAGCTTCCGGGTCGCCAAAAAAGCCTTCCTGGCTACCGGCTTCGGCAAACGATTCGCGTATGCTGCCATAAATCTCCATAGGTTCGCTTTGCACCGCACTGGCACCACCCCAATCTGTACTAAAACCGTTAGGCTCTATAAGCGATACGTTAATGCCAAACTGTTTAACCTCCTGCGCAAGGGTGTCGCTAAGGCCTTCCACAGCAAATTTAGAGGCGTTATACAGCCCCAGCAGCGGCAGGGTTACAATACCAAGCACGCTTGATACCTGTATGATGTGCCCGTACCCCTGTGCCCTGAAAACAGGCAGTGCAGCCTGTGTTACCCACAGCAGGCCAAACACGTTGGTTTCAATTTGCTGGCGTGCCTGCTCCTCGGTAGTTTCTTCTATAGTGCCAAACAATCCGTAACCGGCGTTGTTTATTACTACATCCAACCCGCCAAAATGGTCGGCGGCATTTTTAACCGCAGCAAAGGCATCGGCACGGTTGTTAACATCAAGTTTAATGGGTAGTACAGCATCGCCGTAAGTAGCTACAAGGTCGGCCAGGTCGGCAGTATTACGGGCAGTGGCAGCAACTCTATCGCCACGTTTTAAAAAGGCTTCGGCCCAAAGTTTACCAAACCCACGAGATGCTCCTGTTATAAAAATTGTTTTTGACATGATTTTGTTTCTTTAAGATTATGATACAAAGTTATGCCCACGGTGCCCGTGCCGACTTATACAAACGAGCGGAAAGATGATACAGATTACCGTTTGAAATGACAATAAAGGTAATTTGGTGATTTGGTAATTTGGTGATTTGATTTGTGAAAATTTGTGCTAATTCGTGTCAAAAAAAATTGCGATAATCCCGACAAGAATTACACTAATTTGCACAGATTAAATTAGATACATAATCTTGGTAAATTTGCGCAATTTGTGAAAATTCGTGTCTAAAAACTTTATGATTTGCTTTACATAACCATTTTTCTTATGCAAAAATATCAATAAACAAAAAAACCGCCCCTACATCAGCAGGGGCGGTTTAGTGTTATTCTGCGATAGCGTTTCCTTTGCTATCAAAAAAGTGGTATTCTAAATACGTGTAAGCGTCACGTGGTATAACTTTTATCCATTTTTTGTGCTCTAAATACCATTTAGTGCGTATGGATGGGAAACCTTTGGTAAGGTATGCGGCAACAAAAGGGTGTGCATTAATCACTACTTTTTTGTGGCCTTTTAATCGTTCCAGGTCGGCCGAAATACGGTCTATCACCAAAATCGGGGCTTCTATCTCCTGATTTTCGTTGTTGGGGTCTTCTTCCCTCGTTTTGATGTTAACCTCTGGCCTAACTCTTTGCCGCGTAATTTGCACTAAGCCAAATTTACTCGGTGGCAGGATCTTGTGTTTAGCTTTATCGTCGCTCATTTCTTCTCTAAGGAAGTCGTAGAGCTTTTTCCTATTGTCGGGGTTAGACATGTCTATAAAATCCACAACAATAATCCCTCCCATATCCCTTAATCGCAGCTGGCGCGCAATCTCTGCGGCAGCTATAAGGTTAACTTCAAGGGCGGTATCTTCTTGGCTAAGGGCCTTGTTAGAGCGGTTGCCACTGTTAACGTCTATAACGTGCAATGCCTCTGTATGCTCTATAATTAAATAGGCGCCTTTGCTCATAGATACCGTTTTGCCAAAAGAGGTTTTAATTTGCCGCTCTATGTTGTATTTTTCAAATAGAGGCAGCTCCCTGCTTTGGTAATGTTTTACGATATTCGCTTTTTGGGGAGCTATCTCCTGCAGATAGTCCTTTGTTGCATAAAATAAGTCTTCGTCATCTACATAAATCCCGGTAAAAGTGTCGTTAAACACATCGCGGAGGATAGATGAAACCTTATTTACTTCGCCCAGCACTTTACTTGGGTGATGGGCACTGGGAATCCTCTTGCACATGCCTGTCCATTTGTCCAGCAGGTTTTGTAGGTCTTTATCCAGTTCTGCTACTTTTTTCCCTTCGGCTACCGTTCTTACGATAACGCCAAAACCTTTAGGCCTTATAGATTGTACGAGGCGTTTAAGGCGGTCTTTTTCTTCTTTAGAATCTATTTTTTGAGAAATAGAAATCCTGTCGCTAAAAGGCACCAGCACCACATAACGGCCAGCCATGCTAAGCTCACTGCTTATCCTTGGGCCTTTGGTACTAATAGGCTCTTTTACAACCTGAACTAAAATAGACTGGTTAGAGCTAAGCACATCGGCTATGGCACCATCTTTATCTATTTCTTTTTCAAAAGGGAAACTTTTTAGGGTGTAGTCTTTTAATTTACCTGCGCTTACAAGTTTAATGAATTTCATCATGGATGGCAGGTTAGGCCCTAAATCGTGGTAATGCAAAAAGGCATCTTTCTCAAAGCCTACATTTACAAACGCGGCGTTTAAGCCGGCCACTGGCTTACGGATCTTAGCAATAAAAATATCGCCTACCGCAAACAGGTTCTTGTCTTCCTTTTCCTTGTGTAATTCTATTAGTTTTCCATCTTTTAATAAGGCAAAATCTACGGCTTCAGAACCAGATCGAATAATTAATTCCTTGTTCACACTGTACATTTTTATCCGTACAAGTTTTAAGCTTACAGTTTATGGTTTACAGTTTAAAGGCAGCACCTTTAACTGTTAACTGACAACTGACAACCGTTAACTAAAATACAGATGGATTAAACAATAATTTACAGGTATTGTTGTACCCGGAGAGAGCAGTTGTCGGTAACAGTTTTCAGGAGGCACTGCCAAATCTGAAATCTAAAATCTGCAATCTGCAATCTTTCTTTCAATGAACTTAATTTTGAGATAGTTAGACTAAAGATAATAGATTAAAGGCTACAGTAATGTGTCTCTCGTCTATTATCTTATGTCTTTCAGTCTCTTTTAAAAACTTTTTCCTAAAAAAAGAAAAAAGTAGTTTGCACTACTTTTTCTTTTTGTGACGGTTAGCTCTCGCTCTCTTTTTACGTTTGTGAGTAGCTACCTTATGTCTTTTTCTTTTTTTACCACTTGGCATAACATGTAAAGGGTTTGGTGGTTAATAATTAATTAGTTTGCTTTTACTTCGGTGTTTGTTTTTACACCGTCAACAAATATTTTTGCTGGCTTAAATGCCGGAATGTTGTGCGCAGGTATTTTAATTGTGGTATTTTTGGAAATATTCCTTCCAGTTTTTTCAGCACGTGTTTTAATGATAAAACTTCCGAAACCTCTTAGGTATACGTTATCTCCGGTTTCAAGTGATGTCTTTACTTCTTCCATAAAAGACTCAACTGTTGCTTGTACATCTCCTTTTTCTAGTCCAAGTTTCTCCGAAATTTTCGCTACGATGTCTGCTTTCGTCATTTTCTTTCTAAATTTATTATTGTGTGTATTTTTTTTGAGTGCGCAAATATAAGAATTAAAAAAACAATAATTCAAGGTTAATGCATTAAAATTTAATAACATAAACTTTTACTTTTGCAAACCCTACCTTAATCATGGAGTTTTCTAAGTCTTTAATAAATTGGTATTTACAAAATAAACGCGATTTGCCCTGGCGCAAAACACCGCAGCCCTACCCCGTTTGGTTATCTGAAATTATGCTTCAGCAAACGCGTGTAGCACAGGGTTTACCCTATTTTTTAAAATTTATTGATGCTTTTCCTACCGTACATGATATGGCCGCCGCCCACGAGGAGCAGGTGCTAAAATTATGGCAGGGCCTGGGCTATTACAGTCGCGCCCGCAACCTGCACGCCACCGCAAAACAGGTAGCTTTTGATATGGGCGGAAACTTCCCTAACAGTTATGCAGGGCTGCTAAAGCTTAAAGGCGTGGGCGATTATACTGCTGCCGCCATTGCCTCTATAAGTTATGGAGAGGCTGTGCCCGTTGTAGATGGTAACGTTTACAGGGTGCTCTCCCGCGTTTTTGGGGTTGAGACAGATATTTCTTCATCGGGGGCTAAAAAGGAGTTTACAGCCCTTGCAGCATCGCTTATGCCTAAAAAACAGGCATCGGAGTTTAACCAGGCCATTATGGAGTTTGGCGCTTTGCAGTGCGTACCCAAAAACCCCAACTGCAGTGTTTGCATTTTTAACCGCGATTGCGTAGCCTTTTTAACCGGCAAGGTAAACCAGCTGCCCGTAAAGTTAAAGAAGACCAAAGTGACCAACCGTTTTTTTAATTACCTTATAATAAAGGATGCTAACGGTAACACCCTTATTAACCGCCGTGGCGATAAAGGCATCTGGCACGGGCTGTATGAATTTCCTGTTGTGGAGACCGAAACGCTGACATCCGAAGCCGAAACTGTTGCCTTAATTGAGGCTACCACAGCATTAAATTTTTCGCCGAAAGGCATACGATTGCTGCATCCTGATGTGATTATCCACAAGCTTTCGCACCAAAAACTCCACATAAGATTTTGGGAAGTAACTTCTGACACCGTTCTGCCCGAAGCTGTTGATATTGAGCAAATAAAAACTTTTCCGCTGCCCATTGTCATTCATAATTTTATAGAGAACAATTGGCAATGATGATTAATTTTATTACATTTGGTTAACACAAAAACAAAACAATGAACGGTACGTTAAACAAAGTAATGCTTATTGGGCATTTGGGCGACGAGGTAAAGATCCACTACTTTGAAGGTGGCAATTGCATCGGGCGTTTTCCACTTGCTACAAACGAGGTTTACATTAATAAGCAAACTAACGAAAAGATAACCTCTACCGAGTGGCACAACCTTGTGGTGCGCAACAAGGCAGCCGAAATTTGCGAGAAATACCTTAGTAAAGGGGATAAGATCTATATAGAAGGACGCATAAAATCGCGCCAGTGGCAGGGTGAAGACGGCAGTACCAAATATACTACAGAGATACAGGTAACCGAATTTACATTCCTTACCACTAAAAAAGAAATTGACAACCACAACCGTCAGCCTGTTAGCGCAGGCCAGGAGCCTGCAAAAACAGCTGCTTATGATATACCTAACGTGCCGGCGCCAGAAGACGACCTGCCGTTTTGATTGTTTAACTAATACCCCCTATTTTGGACCCCGGCCCCACGAGCATATTTAGTATAGATTATAACCTTGTTATAGGGTTTACAGCCATTGTTGTGCTGCTTCTTTGTTCTGCATTTATATCGGGTACAGAGGTGGCGCTGTTTAGCCTCACTAAAGACGACCTTGACAAGATTAACAGCAAAGACAAAAAAAAGGGCAGCCTTATAGCTACCCTGCTCGAAAAGCCTAAAAAGCTTTTAGCCACCATTGTTATTACCAACACCTTCATAAACATAGGCATTATCATACTGTTCTTCCGTATGAATGCCTTCTCGGCCATACTCCTGCCCGGCCTGCGCTTTGCGGTAGAGGTTGCCATTATTACCCTGCTTATCTTACTGTTTGGCGAAGTATTACCCAAGGTATATGCCGGGCGAAACAGCCGACGCTTTGCCAAAAAAATAGCCTGGCCGCTGTTTGTGCTTAACAAACTGCTGTCGCCGCTTAGCATACCCATGCGCGAGGCCACATTATGGCTCAACAAGAAATTCGGCGTGCAAAAATCAGAATTTTCTATTGATAGGCTGTCGCAGGCGCTGGAACTGACCGATTATGGCGATGCTACTGCCGAGGAACAAAAAATACTACAGGGCATTGTAAGCTTTGGCAATACCGATGCAAAACAGGTTATGAGTCCGCGTATTGATATTTTTGCATTAGATATAGAGGAGCCTTTTAGCAAAATAATGCCCAAGATCGTAGATACCGGTTTTTCGCGCATACCGGTGTACCGCGACAATATTGACAAGATCGAGGGTGTACTATTCATAAAAGACCTCATACCCCACATTGATGACGACGATTTTGAGTGGCAGTCTATTCTCCGCGAGCCATTCTTTGTACCCGAAAATAAAAAGCTGGACAACCTGCTTAAAGAATTTCAGGAAATGAAAAACCACCTTGCCGTAGTGGTAGATGAGTACGGCGGTACATCGGGCATTATATCATTAGAGGATATACTTGAAGAAATTGTGGGCGATATTAGCGATGAGTTTGATGATGAGGATATTATATACTCTAAGTTAGACGACCGCAACTACCTTTTTGACGGCAAGATAAGCCTCAAGGATTTTTACCGCATAACCGAGGTTAACGAAGATACTTTTGAGGAAGCCAAAGGCGAAGCCGAAACCCTGGCGGGACTGCTGCTGGAGATTACAGGCAATTTTCCTAAAAAAGCACAAAAAATTAGCTTTAATGGCAATATCTTTACCGTCGAATCTGTTGATAGGAGAAGGATAAAACAAATCAAGGTTACGCTTGCATGAAAATACCAAATAAAATACCGGGTTTATTGCTTTTACTTACTCTTGCACTGCTAACATCGTGCAAAGAAGATACCCTGCCCAAACCACAGGCCTACCTAAGGCTGGAGTACCCCATGGGTACATACAAACCTTTTGAGGCCAATTGCCCTTATACCTTTGGCTACAACTCGCTTGCTATTGTTAAAGACAAAGGCAACTGTAACTTTACTATAGAGTACCCTAAAATGAAGGCTACCATTTACCTAACCTATAAGCCTGTAACCAACAACAACCTTGATTCGCTGTTGCGCGATGCCGAAGAGCTAACCTACAAGCACGTTATTAAAGCTGAATCTATAGATGCGCAGCCGTACAGGAACCCCGGTAAAAAGGTGTATGGTATGTTCTCCCAGGTGGGTGGTAACGCAGCTACTAACGCACAGTTTTTTGTAACCGATAGCACACGCCATTTTTTAACGGCATCTATGTATTTTTACGCCAAGCCTAATTTCGATTCGGTTATGCCGGCAGCTGCCTATATTAAAGAAGACATGCAAAACATCATGGAAACCCTTAAGTGGAAATAATTTTTTAATTAGGAATTTCAAATTACGAATTATGACTGAGCTTGAATTACGAATTTCAAATTACGAATTACGATTCTCCTGAATATAATAAGACACGAACCTGCCTGCCGGCAGGCAGGTTCGTGTCTTTGCTTTTATTTAGAGTTTATTGGTAAAAATTCGTAATTCGTAATTCGTAATTCGTAATTCGTAATTACCCAACGTTTTCCAGCAGCAGTGTTATTTCTTCCATAGTGCTGTGTCCCTTATCCTGCAAATACCATTTTTGCAGTTCGGTTTTGGCCTCAGGAGGTATGGTCCCGAATTTCTCTTTATACTCGCGTATCAGCTGCGCACCACCCTGCGGCCTTGGCCCCCAGCTTGCACGCGCATTTTGCTCATCATCCAGCAGCACAAGCTTAGGTATAGAGCGGGCACCGTTGGTAAGGTATTCGTCCATCAGTTCCGGGTTATCATCGCGCAAAACAATCTGTACATCCAGCTTATCGGTAGCTTCAGCAAGTTTATTAATAACCGGCAGTATTTGGGCAGCATCGCCACACCAGCCTTCCGAAATTATTAAAAGCGTATGCTCTTTTTTAAGGTTCGCCAGTCGGTTTTTAATATCTTCCGGCAGTTTTACGGTCTTATCAAGGCGGTTCATGCGCACCTCGTTAAGGGTAGTATAATGGGTTAAGGCTTCGCTTTGGGTAGCACCCGTGCTAAGGCCATCTAATAAAAGTTGCGACACATGCGCCCTGTACTCGCTATAGGAATAGCTGTTTTTAAGGCTTTTTTCAATTAACGCTACATCTGTTATCATAACTGCAAAATTTAATGCAAAAATACTTCAACTTTTAATATATCAAAAAAAAGACCATAACAGAAAAAACTGTAATTTAGTCAGGAAATCACAACCGAAATGAAATTTGACGGAAACACCATTGGCATCATCCTTTCCGGGGGTGGTACCAAAGGCATAGCCCACGCGGGCGTATTAAAGTTTTTTGATGAGATAGGCATCCGCCCGTCGCACATTGCAGGAACCAGTTCAGGCGCCATTGTGTCAGCACTTTACGCCTGGGGCAAACAACCCGAAGAGATACTGGAATTCTTTAAATCCATTTACTTTTTCCACTGGAGGCACTTTACCTTTCGCAAGCCCGGATTTATAGATTCGGTAGCCTTTAAAGATTATTTTGACGGTATTTTTAAAGATGCCACTCTGGGCGACCTGCCCTACAAAATGCACCTAACGGCAACCGACTTAGTATCGGGCAAGCTAAAGATATTTGGGTCGGAAACTAAAGTAGCCGATGCCGTGCTGGCTTCCTCTGCATTTCCCGGCATCATATCTCCCTATGAGATAGAAGGCAGGCTGTACAGCGATGGCGGTATTATAAACCACTTCCCTACCGATATTTTGCAGGGCCGCTGCGATACGCTTATCGGTGTTTACGTGAGTCCCATCCAAAAGATAGACAAAGAAGACCTTACTTCTATAAAAGCTGTAACCACGCGCGCTTACGATTTGCTTTCGGCCAACAGCAACATGCAAAAATTTACGCTGTGCGACTGGGTTATAAGCCCCGATGAGCTGGCGCTTTTCAGCACATTTGAAACCAACAAAGCCAAAATGGATGAGATCTTCCAGATTGGTTATGAAGCCGCTAAAAAGTCGTACGAGGATTTGATTGTTTGATAGTCCTTACCCCCAACCCCTTTCCAAAGGAGAGGGGAGTAGCTACACTGAGGCAGAACATATAGAGAACATCAATGAGTAAGCCGTAATGAGTGAAGCTTAGCCTTAAACTTCGTTGCGTTAAGCAAAATAGAAGTTGATGCGTTAAGAATCATTTGCTGTTTGAGCGCAGCGAGTTCAAATGATTTAGCCGATGCTTCTATTTTGTAGCATAAGAAGTTATAGCCTTGAATTTTTGGTTCTTTTGTTTCAAGACAAAAGAACATGTATTGTAATAATTTCATCATAAAATCTCTATATCCACAAAAACAATTATTACTATATTTGCACCACAAAAATATCCCTATGAAATACAACAGAATCCTGTTAAAGCTAAGCGGTGAGGCCCTTATGGGCGAAAGGCAATATGGTATAGACCCGCAAAGGCTTGCCGAATACGCACAGGAAATTAAGCAGATACATGATAAAGGCGTGCAAATTGCCATTGTTATAGGAGGCGGTAACATCTTTAGGGGGTTAGCCGGGGCCAGCAATGGTATGGACAGGGTTCAGGGAGATTACATGGGTATGCTTGCCACTGTTATTAACGGCATGGCATTACAGGGCGCCCTTGAAGACGCCGGTATGCAAACCCGCCTGCAAACAGCGCTTGAAATTAAAGCCATTGCAGAGCCGTACATTAAAAGAAAAGCCGTACGCCACCTTGAAAAAGGCCGTATCGTTATATTTGGCGCCGGTACAGGTAACCCATATTTTACTACCGATACCGCTGCTGTACTTAGGGGTGTAGAGGTTGAGGCCGATGTAATACTCAAAGGTACCCGCGTAGATGGTATTTATACTGCCGACCCTGAGAAAGACCTTAGCGCCACTAAATATGACACCCTTACTTTTGAAGACGTGCTTAAAAAAGGCCTTAACGTAATGGACACCACTGCTTTTACACTGAGCCAGGAAAATGCATTGCCAATTATTGTTTTTGATATGAACAAACCGGGCAACCTTGTAAAAGTTTGCGAAGGCGAATTGGTAGGAACTACTGTAAACGTTTAATTTTTTATACCCGTAAGAATTAAAAAACTATGGAAGAGATTGAATTTATTTTAGATAGCACAAAAGAATCGATGGAAGGTTCTTTAACCCACTTAGAAAAAGAATTTTTAAATATACGTGCCGGTAAGGCCAGCCCTGCAATGCTCGGCGGCGTTAAGGTAGATTATTACGGGTCGCAAACCCCAATAAGCCAGGTGGCTAACATTAACGTACCCGATGCGCGGACTATTACCGTTACCCCTTGGGAAAAAAACATGCTGCACCCTATAGAAAAAGCCATCATGATAGCTAATCTTGGGTTTAACCCAATGAACAATGGCGATAACATCATCATTAGTGTTCCTGCGTTAACCGAAGAAAGAAGGCGCGACCTTGCCAAACAGGCTAAAGTTGAGGCCGAGGATGCTAAAATAGGTGTGCGCAGCGCCCGTAAGGATGCCAATACCGATATTAAGAAATTGGAAAAAGACGGACTATCGGAAGACGTGTGCAAAGGCGCCGAAGAAGAAGTTCAGGAGCTTACCAACGCTTATATAAAGAAAATTGACGAGCTGCTTGCCCTTAAAGAAGCAGAGATTATGAAAGTATAATTGAAAGTCCGCCCAACGGCGGATTTTTTTTGCAATCATAAAATCAAAGAAAAGTCGTTATCTTTATATCTTCAAAAATTATTACAATGGATGCTGTCAAAAAACTGGAATTGCTTGACTGGGTGCTAAACCTTCAAAATGATAGTATGCTTCAAAAACTTTGGGCATTAAAAGATGAAGCTAATACATATCCGCAAGACGAAATTGTGGGTTATTCTGCTTTGGGTGAGCCTATGAACATTGCTATGTACAGGGCCAGGCTTGAACAGGGTAAAAAAGATTATGAAGAAGGGCGCTATACAAGCCACGAAGATTTTTTGAAAGAAATAGACAACTGGTAAAATGCCCCAAACTCTAAACATTGTATGGTCTGCAAGGGCTCAGGCAGATATTTTGGATATCTATAATACCCTCCTTGAAAAGAATTCTAAAGAAACTGCGCGAAAAATTCGAAAAGAGATTGTCTCTGCACCTGAAGGAATTGTCTTTCCTGAGCAATTTCAATATGACGAATATGGTTTTATGTACAGGCGGATAATAGTGCGCAATTACAAAATATTTTATGACGCGGATGGCAATAAAATTGTAATCGTAAGCGTATTCAATACCCACAGGCATCCTTCTCTAATGAAAGGCTGATTATTACCAACCCAATGAGGCTGTTAAACTTTTTATTTTTATTAATTACTATCTCCATGGGGGCGCAAACCGCCATTACGGTAACGGTAAAAGATGCCCAAAACAATACCGGGCTGCCTTTTGCAACGGTAACATCGCAGGGCAGGAATTACATTACCGATGTAGATGGCAAACTGGTACTGGAAGAGCCATCGGCTATAATCACCGCAAGCTATACCAGCTATACCTCTCAAAACATAGAAATCACCCCCACCAGGCGCTTTTATACCATAAAACTCGTGGCACATTCTGAAGTTTTAAAAGAACTGGTAATAGAGGGCGCTAACCCTGCTAACGAAATTATGGGGCGTGCCATTCGCCGTAAGGTTATAAACGACCCGCAGCGCAAGCTTTCCAGCTTTACCTATAAAACTTATGACAGGCTTATTGTTACTGCCGACCCCGACTCGATAAGCAGCAAACTGGATTCGGTTTTTGTATACGAAAAGATAGGCAAGCGCTTTGCCAAGGTAGATTCTACCGGCTTTAAATTTAAAAAACTGATAGACCGTAGGCACTTATACCAAACTGAAAAAATATCCGAATATAAATTTAACCGCGGGCAGGGCCTTAAGCAGGAGGTACTGGCAACGCGAATGGCGGGCTTTAAGCAGCCGCTGTATGAATTTATCGGGCTAAAGCTGCAATCGTATTCGGTATACACCGATAAGATCGACCTGCTGGAAACCAAATATGCCGGCCCAATGGCAAACGATGCCCTTAGCGAGTACAATTACAAGATACTGGACACCGTTAGCATTAACAAGCGCCAGGCCTACATGATCTATTTTGTCCCTAAACACCGCGGCAAAAAGAAGCTAAGCGGTATCTTGTACATAGACACCTATAATTACGGAGTTGCCAAAGCCGTTTTCAGGGTACGCAACGTATTAGACATTACCTCTACCCACTTTTTTACTTACGAAAAAGACCAGCAACTGTGGTTTCCCGATCGTAAAACCCTAAAAATAGTAAAGGGTAATAATAAAGAAGATATTAAAATATTGGGCGAAACCATAAAGTTTGATGCCGTAAGCAGCCAGGATGCAAAGCGCGAAAAAGAGCCTTCGGATTTTGTTTATATGTACTCCGAGTCGGATAATTTCGACAAGCATTTTAACGAGCCGGTTACCATAAGGCGATCATCGGTAGCCATAGAAATTAAAGACGACGCCATAAACCGCCCCGAAAGTTACTGGAACCAGTTCAGGCCCGATACGCTCGATTCCCGCAGCATGACTACCTACATGGCTTTAGACAGCCTTGTGGCAAAAGACAACTGGGAGCAGCGCATTATATTAGGCAGGCGCATTATAAATGGGTACATTCCGCTTGGGCCTATAGACCTTGACCTTAAGCAGATTGTAAAATACAACAATTACGAGGGCTTTAGGCTTGGGGTTGGCTTTATAACTAACGATAAGTTTGCCGAGACCTTCCGCATCAATACTTATGGTGCCTACGGTACTAAAGATGGCGAGTTTAAATACAGCCTGGGCGGCGCCGTAAGACTGGGAAAATTCTCTAATTCATGGATAGGCGGCTCCTATACCGATGACATTAAGGAGATAGCGAGCACATCATTCGCTACCGATAAAAGGGTATTTAAAATTTACGACCCCCGCCCTATCAATATCTCTACTTTTTACAACTACCAGCAATGGCAGGGGTATATAGAAACACGCATTATACCCAAAACCGAGAGCGTATGGCAGCTAACGCGCAGCCGTATAGACCCTAAGTTTGATTATGTGTATAATCCTACCGGGGTACTGCCTTACTCGGTTTTTAATCTTACCACGGCATCGGTTTCTTTGCAATGGAACCCGTTTTCCGACTTTATGCAAACTCCGCGCGGGCGCATAGAAGTAGAGAAGCGTTTCCCTAAATTCGCCTTTCAGTATACCCAGGCGGTATCAGGCATTTGGGAAAGCGACTTTAATTTTGGAAAGTTCGATTTCAGGGCAGAGTTTGAGCATAAATACCTCAACGGGCAAAAAACCACGGCACTGGTGCAAACCGGTCTTGCCTTAGGCGATACCCCCCTAACCCATTTGTACAGTACATCGCCTAACAATTTAGACAGGGAAGGCGTGCTGGCGCGTATAACCTTTGCAGGAAAGAACAGTTTTGAGACCATGTATTTTAACGAGTTCTTTTCCAGCCGCTACATGATGCTTCAGGTAAAGCACGGGATAACCCGTTTTACTATTTTCAGGAGCCTAAAGCTGTCACCCATGCTGGTTACGCGTTTTGCCATTGGCGGGCTCGACCATAAAAACCAGCACACCGGCCTTGATTACAAAACCCTGGACGACGGTTATTACGAAAGCGGCGTAGAGTTTAACGAGATTTTTAAAGGCCTTGGCTTTACTGCTTTTTACCGCTACGGCCCTTACCAGTTACCGGCGTTCGACAGGAATATTGCCCTTAAAATATCGTATGTACTCAACTTGTTTTAAGCAGTTTACCCCATCAAGTCTATTACTCATCAAAAAGGATTCTCCAAAATAATATCCAGCGCCAGGTAGTTGGCATCTTTAATATGGTGGCCATGGCCCATAAGGTCGTTCATGTAGCCAATATCAAAGGTTACAGGCAGTGTGTCAGGCGCATAGGAATAATAAAAGCAAAAACGACTTTCTTTATATTCATAGCCGCCCCAGCCCTTCGCGGCATCATGGCTGATTGAAAACAAAGCTTCGGCGCTGCCCAGCAGGCTATTTTCATGGTCATTATCCAGCGGAAGCGACACCTGTGTTTTAAAACGTGAACGGAGTTGAAAGTCATCTTCAACATTCTCAAAATCAGGGGTGAAAAATTTACGCACTTCCTGTCGGTATGTTGTTTTCCATTTGGCATTGCCCAGCATTGCTGTATAACTCAACCTTCCGTAAAGTCGGAACTCTTGTTGTATAGCCATAGGCTCCAAATCATAGGGTGCCTGGCTTTCATATTGATCCTGCCTCCTGTAGCTTACCGCATAGCTGTATTGCAAATGGGTGTTTAGCTTGTGGTATATCTCCTCGTTCAGCACCAGTATTGATGGTTTTTTAAACGGATCGGCATCGCTCTCAGGGTCGCTTATCCTGCCGAAGCCAAGATAGGTGACCGATGTGTTTTTATCATCAAGTTTTTGCCTAACCCCTAAAGCGCTCCAAAAAGCACCTTGGGTAGTGCCAAGCCCCGGCGGGCTCAACTGTGCATTACAGTCGGTTACAAAAAGTAATGTAAGTAGTATAGGTACAATGAATTTTATAGTTCGCATAGTACATTTATTTTGATGCAAGTTGCCACGCGAAACTGGAAACAATTGGGATTTTTAGTAATTGGCAATTATTTATGATCCTCATTCAGCCTGATATTGCAATTTAAAACTGCATGTACCTATAGTCCAGTTGTTTTAAAACGGCTTTATTAAATACAAATAAAATTTATGAATCCATGTATGAAAATTTACTTATTTGTAAACTTTTGGCTGTTCATAAATTTTTATATAATTGTTTTTCAGAATATTAGATGAATAAATTTGTAAACTTTAGCAGCTTTAATTTTTTTAGGATTTATTTTAGTTGTAAATTTACAACTCGTTACAAACACATTCCCAACTCCAAATATATCACTTATGAGTACACCCCTAACCATAAAAAACGCAGCTACTTACACCCAGGAAGAAGCCGTAACCGCCTCGCTGGAATACTTTAAAGGCGACAGCCTTGCCGCTACGGTTTGGGTAAATAAGTACGCGCTTAAAGATTCTAAGGGCAACATTTACGAGCGCACACCCAACGATATGCACCGCCGTATTGCAGGCGAAATTGCCCGTATAGAATCTAAATACACCAACCCGCTTACCGAAGACCAAATCTTTAACCTGATAAAAGATTTTAAATACCTTGTGCCGCAGGGCAGCCCCATGACAGGTATTGGCAACCCGTTCCAAATCGCATCGTTATCCAATTGTTTTGTAATTGGTAATGATAACTCCGACTCGTATGGCGGTATCATGAAAACCGATCAGGAGCAGGTACAGCTTATGAAACGCCGTGGTGGTGTGGGGCACGACCTTAGCCACATTCGCCCGAAAGGGTCGCCGGTAAAAAATTCGGCGTTAACCTCTACAGGCCTGGTGCCGTTTATGGAACGTTTTTCTAACTCTACCCGCGAGGTAGCCCAGGATGGCCGCCGTGGTGCGCTGATGTTATCGGTATCTATAAACCACCCCGATGCCACCGATTTTATAGATGCTAAAATGGAGCAGGGTAAGGTAACGGGCGCTAATGTATCGGTACGGATTGACGATGAATTTATGAAAGCCGTACAGGCCGGAACAACCTATACCCAAAAATATCCCATATTTAGCGATGCCCCTCTATACACTAAAGAGATTGATGCACAGGCGTTATGGGGAAAGATCATTCATAATGCATGGAAATCTGCTGAGCCTGGCATCTTGTTTTGGGATACTATCATTAAAGAGTCGCTACCGGATTGCTATGCCGATCTTGGTTATAAAACACTGTCTACCAACCCTTGTGGAGAAATCCCGCTTTGCGCGTACGATAGCTGCCGCCTTTTGGCTATTAACCTGCTTTCGTATGTAGATAATCCGTTTACCAAAGAGGCTTCGTTTAACTATCTGTTATTTAAACAGCATGTTGCTGCGGCCGAGAGGATAATGGACGATATCATCGACCTTGAGCTTGAAAAAATAGACACCATACTTGCCAAAATTGATGCCGACCCGGAAGGAGAAGAGATCAAGCTGGTTGAGAGAAACCTTTGGCTAAACATTCGCACCAAAGCCCGCGATGGCCGCCGTACCGGTATTGGCATTACTGCCGAAGGTGATATGCTTGCCGCACTTGGCCTGCGCTACGGTAGTGATGAGGGTGTTGACTTTTCTGAGAACATACATAAAATACTGGCAGTAGAAGCCTACAGGGGCTCGGTTAACCTGGCTAAAGAGCGTGGCGCGTTTACTATTTACGATTCAGAACGTGAAAAAAACAACCCGTTCGTGCTTCGATTAAAAGAGGCCGATAGCCAGTTGTTTTACGAAATGCAGGAGCATGGCCGCCGTAATATCGCCCTGCTTACTATTGCCCCAACAGGCACTACCAGTTTAATGACGCAAACTACCAGCGGTATTGAGCCGGTTTTTTTACCGGTTTACAAACGCAGGCGTAAAGTAAACCCTAACGATAAAGATGTTCGCGTAGATTTTATTGATGAAGTAGGCGATAGCTGGGAAGAGTATGTGGTTTTCCACCACCGTTTTAAAGAGTGGATGGATGCAAACGGCCACGATACCTCTAAAAATTACACCCAGGAAGAACTGGATGTTTTTGTAGCGCAATCGCCGTACTACAAAGCCACCAGTAACGATGTTGACTGGCTTAGCAAAGTGCGCATGCAGGGCAGGATACAAAAATGGGTAGACCACTCTATATCGGTAACGGTAAACGTACCTAACGAAACCCCCGAAGACGTGGTTGCAAGATTATATATGGAGGCATGGGAGGCCGGCTGTAAAGGCGTAACGGTATACAGAGATGGCTCACGCTCCGGGGTGCTTATCTCAAATTCTGATAAGAAAGATGAAAAAACATCCGGTGGTGCATCAACCATTTTCCCTACCAAGCGCCCGCAGGTGTTGGAGGCCGATGTAGTGCGTTTCCAAAACAGTAAAGACAAATGGATCGCCTTTATCGGTTTGATAGATGGCAGGCCTTACGAGATCTTTACTGGCCTTGTAGATGATGAAGACGGTATATTGATACCGCGTTGGGTTTGCGAAGGCCTTATCATAAAAAATAAAAATGACGACGGTACAAGCCGTTACGATTTTCAATATAAAAATGCCCGTGGCTATAAAACCACTATCGAAGGCTTATCGCATAAGTTTAACCCGGAGTACTGGAACTACGCCAAACTAATTTCGGGCACCTTAAGGCACGGCATGCACATAGAAAAAGCAGTCGACCTTATTAACAGCCTCCAATTAGACAGCGAGAGCATCAACACTTGGAAAAATGGTGTGGCACGCGCCCTTAAACGCTATATTATGGATGGTACTGAGGCACACGGCCAAAAATGCAGCAATTGTAACTCCACTAACCTTATTTACCAGGAAGGCTGCCTTACCTGCAACGATTGCGGTTCGTCTAAATGCGGATAATCTGCCTAAAAATGTTAATGATATCTATAATCCGTTCCCTTT
This sequence comes from Flavobacterium zepuense, assembly GCF_007097145.1. Taxonomy (GTDB): domain Bacteria; phylum Bacteroidota; class Bacteroidia; order Flavobacteriales; family Flavobacteriaceae; genus Flavobacterium; species Flavobacterium zepuense. Next base: position 362,370 of record NZ_VJVZ01000002.1, read on the forward strand.
CGGGAACGGATTTTTTAATTTTAGGGGTTATGGTGTTTAACCAAAACCTACAAGGTCTCGAAGACCTTGCAGGTTACGCAAGCGGCTACATTTCCTGCAAGGTTTTTAAAACCTTGTAGGTATTATTCACATAACCACTTTTAACATGACCCAAATACACAGCAACAGCGTTTTTTTACAATTTTTAGTGTTTGGCGCTATTGGGCTGGTGCTAACCTTTACTATTGTGTTTCTAGTGCTAAAACGTGTAGGTAAAGACCCCAATAACCTGTTGCCGGTAAACTTTGCCAACCGGATAAAATTCCCCCTGCTGCTCATTATTATTGCCTTGGTATTGCGAATAGGCCTGGTTAACGATGTGTTTTTAGATTCTTATGTAAAACTTATTGGGCACGTGTGTACGCTCGTGCTTATTTTTTCGGTTACCTTGGCCTGTATCGTACTGCTTCGTGCGTTTAAGAGCGGGCTCATGCGCAAGTACGACATTACGGCTGATGACAACCTGCACGCCCGCCGTGTGTTTACGCAGTTTACCGTGCTGGAACGGGTAATTATATTTTTGCTCGTGGTGTTTGCCATTGGCATAGCCCTTATGAGTTTTGATAACATTCGTACCATAGGCATAAGCTTTTTAACTTCGGCAGGTATTGCAGGGGTTATACTGGGGTTCTCGGCACAAAAAATGCTTGGTACCCTTATAGCCGGTATACAAATAGCCCTAACGCAGCCCATACGGTTAGACGATGTTGTTATTGTGGAAGGCGAATGGGGCTGGATAGAAGAAATTACCCTGACTTATGTGGTTGTACGCATTTGGGATAAGCGCCGTATGGTACTGCCTACAACTTATTTTATAGAAAAGCCATTCCAGAACTGGACACGCACCACATCGGAAATCCTTGGTACCGTCTTTATCTACACTGATTTTATGATGCCGGTTGATAAGCTGCGCGAAGAGCTTACCCGCCTGCTAAATACAACTCCCCTTTGGGACGGTAAGGTAAATGTACTACAGGTTACAGGCGCTACCGAAACGGGAATGGAAATCAGGGCATTGATGAGCAGCAAAAACTCACCTACCTCGTGGGATTTGCGTGTGTTTATCCGCGAAAAGCTGATTTATTACATACAGCAAAATTATCCGGAGAGCCTTCCGCGAACGCGTATCGAAATGAAAACCGATGCCCGGGCTTAATTTTAGGCTGTGCAAGCTTATAAAAATTAACCATTACTATAAAAGTATTACTAAACTTTTGCATCTTTGTACATATATGAATACAGGTAGCTTTATGCAGCGCATTTACGTTTTATTGTTCTGTTTAGTCGGTTTTATATCGGTGGCACAGGTTATGGAAACCATGCCTAAAGACACTATTAAACTGGACAGTATTCCTGTAGTGGCCGACCCTAAATACCGTGAAGACCAGTTTTATGCCACCATTGCCTATAACCTTATGCACGGGCAGCCGGCAGGTTACAGGCAATATTCGTTTTCAACCGAGCTTGGTGTAGGTTTTTTGCGCGATATGCCCATAAACAAACGCCGTAACCATTCTATTGCTATTGGGGCGGGCTATTCGTACAACAACATTAAGCACAATTTAAAGGTTGACAATACCGATCCTAAGGGCATTACCTACGCTACGGTAGACCGGGAGGAATTTGACAAGAACAAGCTCGTGCTTCACTATCTCGAAGTACCGTTAGAACTACGCTGGCGCAATTCCGACTCCATAAGCCATAAATTCTGGCGGGTATATGCAGGGTTTAAGGCAAGCTTTTTATTTTCAGACAAAGCTCAGTACCAGCCTGCCGAAGGCGCTACTATAAAGCTTAAAAACGATGCCAACCTCAACAAGATACTGTACAGCACCTATCTGTCTGTAGGATGGAATACGTGGAACTTTTATGCTTCCTATGGTATCACGCCAATTTACGATACTGCCATAACAGATGAGGGCGAAAAGATAAAAATGGGGTCGCTAAAAATGGGGCTCATTTTTTATATACTCTGATTTTGTTGGCTAAAGCATCAATAAAAAATGATCGCTATGCAAAAATGTACCATCAAACAGATTTTTAAAGGGATTGATTTTTCGCCATCAGAGCTGGAAGCTGCCGAAAACAAATTTGAAGAAATAAAGGTTAAGAAGGGCGATATCCTGCTCACTCCGGGCCAATTGGTACCATTCCAATATTTTGTTTGCAACGGTTGCCTGCGAACCTACTATATCTCCGACACCGGAAAAGAATATACACTGCAATTTGCGGTTACCGACTGGTGGATAAGCGACTATACAGCCTTTTTTACAGGTGATAAATCGATGTTTTATATAGACTGCGTTAAAGATGCTGTGGTCTATAAACTATCCAAAGAAAGCATGGAGCAGTTATATAAGGAAGTCCCGCAAATAGAATCGTTCTTCAGGATCAAGATGGAGCGGTTTTTTGGCAGTTACCAAAAGAGGATATTATCGGATCTTGCCTTAACGGCAGAAGAAAAATACCTGCGGTTTGTAAAAAATTACCCTGATATAGAAAAGCACATAAAAAACTACCACTTAGCATCTTACCTGGGCATTACTACCGAAAGCCTTAGCAGGGTACGGCACGAATTGGCGAAGAAATAAACATATCTAAATTGTATAGTAAGGATGGCACAATGCCATCCTTTTTTTGTGCCCTGAAATTTTTATTACCATACATCAATTTTTAGGAGGATACAGATGCAGAACTTTGTAGTGTAATAAAATGTTGATAATCATAAAAATAGAGTTGGTGTTTATTACCATACATCAATTTTTTTAAGACGCCGATTCAGGAACTTTGAAGTGTAATTAAGAACTACTAACAACAGATAAAAATACAGGTCATGGAAAAAGAACTTATTGTAAAATGGAAGATCAGGAAAGATAAAACATCTGAAATCCTGATACTGCTGCCGGCCCTTGCCGAAGCCACTAAAAAAGAAACCGGGAATTTGCTCTATGCGGTTTACCAGTCGGAGTCTGATCCTAACGAACTTATCCTTCACGAACGCTATGCTGATGAAGCTGCCGCAGAAGCACACAAAGCATCAAACCATTACCGGGATATAGTTGTGGGTAAGATTATACCGCACCTTGAAAGCCGTGAAGTAACCATTATCAGGCAACTTTTTTAAACAGAAACCTATTCATTACCAATTCTAAATTTAAAAATTAAACATCATGAAAAAAGTTTTAATTATTGTTTCTAACGCCAATGTTATTGGCCCGAACAACAGGAGAACAGGCAATTTTTTACCGGAAGTAGCACACCCCTATGCCGAATTTGCCAAAGCCGGTTACCAGATAGATTTTGCAAGCCTTAGCGGCGATACACCATATCTTGATGCACTTAATTTAGCCGGAGATCCTGACAATCTTGCGTTTTTAACCGGTAAAGGCTGGGAAGATATGCAAAAGGCAGTAAAGCTATCTACTGTAGATGTGAGTACTTACGATGCCATTTTTATGCCGGGCGGACTTGCACCAATGGTAGATATGCCGGATAATGCATTGCTTAAACAGGTGGTTAAAGAAACCTACGAGCGCAACGCTGTAGTGGGCGCGGTGTGTCATGGCCCGGTATCGCTGTTAAATGTAAAACTTAGCGATGGCAGTTATCTTGTGAAGGGCAAAAATATTTCGTCTTTTACTACAGAAGAGGAAGACAATTATGCAAGGGCCGACGTGCCTTTTGACCTTCAGACCGCCCTTACAGAGCAAGGAGCTATATACCATACTGTAGCGCCGTGGGGAGCTTTTAGTATTGCCGACGGTAATTTGGTAACCGGCCAGAACCCTGCATCGGGTAAAGGTGTTGCCGAAAAGATGATCGCTATTTTAGAAGCCTAACAGCCTTTTTAATTAGCACATAAAACAAAACCCGCTTAAGCACTAACCGGGTTTTGTTTTATATTATTTCAGTAGCCAAATAAACCAAAGGCCTATTTGTGGCAGGATTCCCAGTAGCGTACCCAATATAAGTTCGCTAAAAGAATGTGCTTTTGCCTGTAGGCGGGATGAGGCCACAAAGCCGCAGCACAGTATAAAAAAGGCTACAAATACGGTTAAACTTATGTGATAATAGGCTGCGATGCTTATTACAAATACCGTAAACCCGGTAATACCCATCATGTGCAGGCTGGCTTTATGGCTAAACATAACCAGCAGGAGTGCCAGCACGGTGCTAATCATTACGCCTACAAAGTAGTAATATAGTTCTGGTATTACAAAGCTGGAAAAACTGTGTTTTACGAGCATTAGTAGCAACAGGGCATAAAAGGTAAGGGGCAGCCGCCGCTCTTTTTTATCCAGCATCATTTTGCTCTTTATACGCCCTAACGACTGCAACAGATAAAATAACGAGATAGGCAGCAATACCGTAAGTATAAGTACCTGCACAAACACAAGGTATATCTCGTTGTTATGAAAGTACTTGCCCGCTACAAAAAAGTAAAACAGCGTGGCATATACGGGTATAAACAACGGATGAAAAAGGTAAGAGAACGAACGGATAAACTTTTGCATAGTTTATATTTTCTTCCTCATACGGGCAACGGGTATATCCAGCTGTTCGCGGTATTTTGCAATGGTACGGCGGGCTATGGGGTAGCCACGGTCTTTAAGTATATCGGCCAGTTTATCGTCGGGCAGAGGTTTGCGTTTGTCTTCTTCCTCAATAACGGTTTCCAGTATTTTTTTAATTTCTATGGTAGATACATCCTCGCCCTGGTCGTTTTTCATGGCTTCGCTAAAAAACTCCTTAATAAGCTTGGTACCATAAGGGGTTTCTACATACTTACTGTTGGCCACACGGCTCACGGTAGATATATCCAGCCCTACCATATCGGCAATATCTTTAAGGATCATTGGCCGCAGCTTGCCCTCATCACCATCTAAAAAGAATTCTTCCTGATAATGCATAATGGCATTCATGGTAACAAAAAGCGTTTCCTGGCGCTGGCGTATGGCATCTATAAACCATTTGGCGCTATCCAGTTTTTGCTTAATAAACTGTACAGCATCTTTTTGCTGGGACGATTTATCGCGGCTGTCTTTATAGCTTTGCAGCATTTCCTGGTAGTCTTTGCTAACATGCAATTCCGGCGCATTACGGCCATTAAGCGAAAGCTCCAACTCGCCATCTACGATTTTAATGGCAAAATCGGGCACTACATGCTCCACCGCTTTAGATGAGGTATTATCATAAGAGCCGCCCGGCTTAGGATTAAGGCGCTCAATTTCATCTATTGCTGCACGAAGCTGGTCCTGCGAGATATCATATTTTTGCAGCAGCTTGTCGTAATGTTTTTTGGTAAAGGCATCAAACTGGGTTTCCAGTATGCTTATGGCAAGCTCTATGGCAGCAGTAGGCGTTTTGTGTTTTAGCTGAAGCAAAAGGCACTCCTGCAAATCGCGGGCACCCACGCCACTTGGCTCTAACTGGTGAATGATGTGCATAATGTGTTCCACCATTTTTTCATCGGTGTACACGCCTTGTGTAAAGGCAAGGTCATCTACAATATCAGGGATACTGCGGCGAATGTAACCCATATCATCAATACTCCCCACAAGGAATTCGGCAATTTCACGCTCATCTTCGGTAAGTATAAATGTGTTAAGCTGGTCTATAAGGCTTTGGTGAAAGCTAACCGGTGCGGCAAAAGGCATACTGCGGTCTTCATCATCATCGCTGTAGTTATTGGCCTGTAGCTTGTATCCGGGGGTTTCGTCGTCGCTAAGGTATTCGTCTATATTAATCTCGTCGGCATCAATCCTGTCGTTATCATAATCATCATAATCGTCAAACTCATCGGTGGTATCAAACTCATCCTTTTCATACTCCGGTTCATCAGTACCGGTCTCAAGGGCAGGGTTTTCTACCATCTCTTCCTTAAGGCGCTGCTCAAAAGCCTGGGTAGGCAGTTGTATCAGCTTCATCAGTTGAATTTGCTGTGGCGATAGTTTTTGCGATAACTTTAATTGTAAATTCTGCTTAAGCATAATAAAAACGGGCTATTTGTACAGTATAAAAGTACAAAAAACAGGCATAATTATTGATGCTTTTTAGATAAAATTATAAAAGTGCTGTGCTAATGGCAGTTGAAGGTGTAATTATTTTTTCTGCATGCGTTTTGGGTTGTTAATCGTAGCAGGATTTTGTCTTAATTAAGAGTGTAAGGCAACTTTTATAAATTACCATTTTTCCAATTCGGCTTCTAACTCATCAATTGTCATAATACGTCCTGCTGCGTAATCCTCTTCAGATTTTTTAGCGCGTTCAATTAATTCTTCGTTAGTGAAAGGGTCCTTATCCTGTTTCATAATATTTTTTTCAAATACATAAAAAGCCTCCCGAAGGAGGCTGTATATTAAAACTCTGCGTTTTGTGGCGTCCTTGGGAAAGGAATCACATCCCGAATGTTGCCCATACCGGTTACAAACAGCACTAAGCGCTCAAAGCCAAGGCCAAAGCCACTGTGTACTGCCGTACCAAAACGGCGGGTATCAAGGTACCACCAAAGCTCTTTTTCGTCGATACCAAGGTCGGCAATTTTTTGCTGAAGCACGTCTAAACGCTCCTCACGCTGCGAACCGCCTACGATCTCGCCAATACCCGGAAAAAGGATATCCATTGCCCTAACAGTTTGCCTGTCCTGAGCCGTATCATCGTTAAGCCTCATGTAAAATGCCTTAATTTTTGCAGGGTAATCAAATAAAATTACCGGGCATTTAAAGTGCTTTTCTACAAGAAAACGCTCATGCTCGCTTTGTAAATCAGCACCCCACTCATCAATAATATAGTTGAACTTTTTGTTCTTGTTAGGCTTAGAGTTCCTAAGTATCTCAATAGCCTCGGTATAGCTAACGCGCTTAAAGTTGTTCTCTAACACAAAGTTCAGTTTTTCAAGCAGGCTCATTTCGCTGCGCTCTGCGGTAGGCTTGGTTTTCTCTTCGTCGGTTAGGCGCTGGTCTAAGAATTTTAGGTCATCAGCACAACGCTCTAACGCATATTTAATAACGTATTGAATGAAATCTTCGGCAAGATCCATGTTGGCGTCCAGGTCGTTAAACGCAACCTCCGGCTCTACCATCCAAAACTCGGCAAGGTGGCGGCTGGTGTTGCTGTTCTCTGCACGGAATGTAGGCCCAAACGTGTACACCTGTCCTAACGCCATAGCATAGGTTTCAGCTTCAAGCTGCCCTGATACGGTAAGGTTGGTTTCTTTACCAAAAAAGTCTTCTTTATAGTTTATTTTGCCTTCTTCAGTACGTGGTGTACCATCAAAGGGAAGCGCAGTTACCTTGAACATTTCGCCTGCACCTTCGGCATCGCTACCTGTAATAATTGGCGTGTTTACATACACAAAGCCTTTTTCCTGAAAGTACTGGTGAATAGCGAATGACAGTACCGAACGCACCCTCATTATCGCACCAAAAGCGTTGGTGCGTACACGCAGGTGGGCATTTTCACGTAAAAATTCCAGTGAGTGTTTTTTAGGCTGCATAGGGAATTTTTCCGGGTCGCTGTCGCCCAGTATCTCTAATGCTGTAACCTGTATTTCATATTTTTGACCGGCACCTTTGCTCTCAGTTAAATTACCTTTTATAGATACGGCAGCGCCTGTGGTTATGCGTTTTAGAGTTTCGGCCGGTGTGTTCTCAAAATCAACCACACACTGTATATTATGCAGTACAGAACCGTCATTAAGTGCAATAAACTGATTGTTCCTAAAGGTTCTTACCCATCCTTTTACTATTACATCGTCAATCGGTTTAGAGCTGTTTAACAGGTCTTTTACTTTTGTATGCTTCATTTTTCTTTAAAAATTAATCTTTTGTTTATTGCAAATGCCTGCAAATGTAGTAAAAAGCGTAAAAATGTTGCACCACAAACGGCACAAATTTCTAACTCCCGGTTAAATACTATCTTTGCAAAAATAAATAACAATGAACTGGATACTGCTTATTATTGCCGGCTTGTTCGAGGTAGGTTTTGCATCATGCCTAGGCAAAGCCAAAGAAACTACCGGACTGGTTTCTAACTACTGGATGGGTGGCTTTTTTGCCTGCCTCACTATTAGTATGCTACTGTTGTATAAGGCTACCCAAACGCTGCCTATTGGCACCGCTTATGCGGTGTGGACGGGCGTAGGCGCGGTAGGTACTGTATTGGTGGGCATTGTTGTTTTTAAAGAACCGTCGGACTTTTGGCGGTTAGTTTTCCTTACTACGCTAATTGCAAGCATTATTGGCCTGAAGGTGGTATCGCATTAATGTTGTGCTCATAATAAGTTAGTTATAAAAAAAAGCCATCAGGATCTCTCCCAACAGCTTAGTAATAAAACAGTTAAAGTCTTTAGTTCGGATTAAGGGCGCCAAAAGCCGCTGCATAATCTGATTTTGACAACTCATAAATTACAGCGGTATCGCCTGTATGAATTTCATAAGTATCAGATGCAAAAGCATTTACAAGATCATCCGCCAGTACTGATGGCGCAATACCGTTCTCACCGCCAATTTCTTTAGAAAAATCAGTGTTAACCAATGGCGGCATCAACTCGAAAACTTTAACCGGAGTATCCTGTAACACAAGGCGTAACGACTGGCTATACGAATGCAAGGCCGCTTTACTGGCGGCATACGTTGGCAAACCGGCATTAGGCACAAACGCCACGATAGAGCTAACACTTACCACCGCAGCCTCAGGCTGTTGCTTTAAAAGCGGAAGCAATTGCTCCGTTAAACGAATAACCGACAGATAGTTAACAAGCATTTCGTGCTGAGCTTTGGTAAAGGCATCGGCGTTTTCGTTAAGCTTGTAGTAGTACGCCTGCCCTGCATTGTTAATCAGGATATTCAGATTAGGGAATTCTGTGGTAAGCCTTGCAGCTAAAGCAGTTACGTCTTCAGGTTTCGACACGTCAAAAGCAATTGCAGTTGCATTATCGCCCAATTCGGCAGCAGCCTTATCAAGACGGCCCTGGTCACGGCCCGTGATAATCACATGGTTACCCTCTGCTATAAACCTTTGGGCTAAAGCCAAACCTATACCAGCACTCCCGCCGGTTATTAATATGGTATTACCTGTTGTTTTCATTATTGTTATGTATTTAGATTTATCTTAAAACCTCATTATCAATTAATAATCAATTATGTTTGGTAAAATATACACTATTTAACCTTCTTAAATATGGTACTGGCGGTATGGCCACCAAAACCAAAAGTGTTGTTTAGCACGTAGTTAACATCAGCTTTTAGGGGTGTGCCCAGTATTAAATTGAGTCCGGCAGGTACTTTCTCGTCTATATTGGTTGTGTTTATGGTAGCGGGAATAATACCGTCCCTGATACTCAGGATACTAATAATGCTCTCTACCGCGCCGGCAGCCCCAAGCAGGTGCCCCGTCATGCTTTTGGTAGCACTAATGGGCGTATTAAGCCCGTTAAAGATGCTGCTAATACCCACAAGCTCACTGATATCGCCCAAACCGGTAGAGGTAGCGTGCGCGTTGATGTAGCTAATAGCCTCAGGTTCAATACCTGCATCGGCTAAAGCCTTTTTCATACCCAAGGCAGCGCCAAGCCCGTCGGGTGGTGTGCCTGTTAAGTGATAGGCATCGGCAGCCATACCACCGCCCACAATTTCGGCATAAATGGTAGCGCCACGGGCAACAGCATGGTCGTAATCTTCTAATATTAAAGCACCTGCACCCTCCCCTGCCACAAAACCATCGCGGTCGGCATCAAAAGGGCGGGATGCCGATTGCGGATCATCATTACGTTTAGAAAGTGCGTGCGATGCATTAAAACCTCCTATAGATGAAGGGGTTAGCGCAGCCTCACTGCCCCCGGCTATCATTATTGTTGCCTTGCCCAAGCGGATGGTATCAAACGCGGCAATAATGGCTGTATTAGACGATGCACAGGCCGAAACCGTGGCATAGTTAGGGCCGTGAAGCCCGTAACGTATTGATAGTACGCCTGCTGCAATATCTACGATCATCTTGGGGATGAAGAACGGGTTAAAGCGCGGCGTACCATCTCCGGAGTGGAACTCGCGCAGCTGCTCTTCAAACGTACCGATGCCGCCATTACCGCTTGCCCATATAACTCCCACCTCAAAGCGCTGTTCCTGAGGTATTTCGGCAAAATTAAGCCCGGCATCCTTAACTGCTTCTTCGGCGGCGGCAATGGCATATTGGGTAAAGAGGTCGTACTTGCGAATCTCTTTTTTGTCGATGTACTCCTCTGCATGAAAGCCCTTTACCTCGCAGGCAAAATTGGTTTTGAATTTAGAAGTATCAAATTTGGTTATGGGCCCGGCACCGCTTTTGCCTGCCAGTATGTTGGCCCAAAACTCCGCCACATTATTGCCTAAAGGTGTTATTGCCCCAAGGCCCGTTACTGCAACTCTTTTCATTTTACCTGCTTTTTTGTGCTTAATATTTCACTTTTGGACTCTGACATTCGTGTTTTTTTATACATCGTCATGGCAAAGGCTATCAATTTATTTTTCATTTGTCTTTTATAGGCGTTTTAAGCATGTTAGTGTAGCCTTTAGCAATAAGGCGGGTACGGTCATGGTTCCATATATCGCACTGGGCGTTAACTATCTGCCTGCCTTTTTTCACTACGGTTGTTTGCGCAATAACTACATCGCCCTCCTTGGCAGCGGTAAAACAGTCTATGGCAAGGTTAATGGTTACATGAAAGTACGGCTCGCCGTATGCAATGAGCGTAGCGCCAATGGCATCGTCTATCATGGCTGCGGTAATGCCTCCGTGCAGCGTACCAAAAGGGTTGGTCATCTCTTTACGGATGGTGTACTGAAACGCCAGGCTGCCCTCCTCTACCGATAGCATTACCGGCCTTAGCCAGTTCATAAACGGCGAGGGCGAACCCACCACCTCTTTATCTATAAATTGCCTTAAAAATGCTGCTTCTTTTGTGTCCATATTTCTTTATTTTATACCGATCGGTATATTTTTAATTACAAAACTACCTGCTTTTACGTTTTATACCAATCGGTATATTTTATGCCAAAAAAAATCTGTTTTCACAGAATCTATCTTTCAATCAAAACCTCTTACAAAATATACCAATCGGTATATTTTTAGGCAAATTTTTAAGGGTGTAATTCCTTAAGCATTTTTTTAGCGTAGGCAACGGCTGCATTAATTCCGTCCTGCTTACCGGTAACTTTGGTCAGCATAATTCCACCTTCTATAATGGCAATATAAGCCCCGGCAAACTCCTTAGCATCTACGCCATCTTTAATCTGGCCGGTTTCCTGTCCGCTTTCAATAATACCACCAATATTCTTATACCATTTGTCTATGGCATTAGCAGCACGCAGGCGCAACTGCTCGTGGGTATCATCGGCCTCAATAGCGGTATTTAGTATGGGGCAGCCGTATTTAAGGTTTGTAACATATTGCAAATCGGCAAACACATCAAGAAATACCTTAATTTTATCTATAGGGTGTGCCTTATCTTCCATTTTACGCTTAATGGCAGATGATAACGTGGCATGGTTATAGTCAAACGCTGCCAGGGCCACCTCATCCTTATTGCCAAAGTTACCGTAAATGCTGCCTTTGGTAAGCCCGGTAGCCTCGGTAATGTCGTTAAGAGATGTGCCTGAATATCCCTTTTTATTAAAAATGGGCGCTGTTTTTTCTATAATAAATTGCCTTGTTTTTTCTGCTTTGCTCATGGTATCAATTTCACAATACAAAATTATACCAATCGGTATATTTTTCCAAACTATTTAATGTTTATTATTTATAGCGCTATAGATAAATCCTAATCTTATGCTAATCCTTGTGTTTTGCGTTTCAAAAATTGGTAAATTTGAGTATAGACATTTAAACGAATAAACTATGCAAATTACCATAAACACCGACAACCACATAGAGGGTAACGACAGGAGAGAAAATTATTTTAGCGAAGTTTTGAATGAGAAACTAAAACGCTTTGAAGATAAAATAACCGGACTTGAAATTCATTTAACCGATGAGAATTCATCTGAGAAAACTGCGATTGCCGATATTCGCTGCCTTATGGAGGCCCGTATTAATGGCCTTGCCCCACAAGCAGTTACCAACCATGCCGAGAGCGTAGAACTTGCTATTAAAGGCGCTGCCGATAAAATGAAAAAACTGCTGGAGCATACTTTTGATAAGATGCGCACCCACTAAAATAAACAACACCAACACAACCGGAAAACCTTCAGCACGTATGTTGAAGGTTTTTTGTTTTACGATTTTTTGCAGCTAAGTAATACACACCAATTCATTGAGAGGCACTAAGCGATCTCACTTGGGAGTTAATGTAATGATGGGATTGCTTCGTCGCTCCTTCTCGCAATGACGGCGCATAAAGAAAAGTGTAACATGACAACAATTAATTACACCACCGTTATCCCCATATCCTTATAGGCCTGGAGTTCAGGGCTATCGGGGGTGGCTTCGGTTATAATTATATCAATATCAGTAACAGGGCATATATAATAGGTCTCGGCGGTATTCATTTTTTCGAGAGTAGAAAGCGCAATGATCTGCGACGACATTTCTACCATTTTTTTCTTCACTTCGGCATCTTCATAACTCTTGGCAGTCAGCCCAATGGTGTGGATGCTGCTTACACCTAAGAAATATATATTAGCGCGAATGCTCCTAATCGTTTCTATAGTTTGCAGCCCTATTGTGGTAAATGCCGTTTTAAAAAGGCGGCCACCGGCAAAGATAACTTCGGCATTGGGGTGGTCTTCCAGGGCATTAGCAACAGGGAAACTATTGGTTACAACGGTAATTTTAAGGTCTTTAGGCAGGCTCTGCGCTAAGGCAAGGACCGATGTACCCCCATCAAAAAACACTACCTGCCCGTCTTTTAAAAAATGCAGCGCCTTATCGGCAATAACTTTTTTCTGGCCCAGGTCGTAATTTTCACGGTCGCGGTAATGGTGCGGCACGGTAGAGTTTGCAATGGCACCACCACGCACGGCCTTAAGTAACCCTAATATATCGAGTTCCTTAATGTCGCGCCTCACGGTATCTTCAGATACGTTAAGGAGGCGGCTCATTTCGTTAAGCTGTACCTTGTTATCGCGGGTTAATTGCTCCAGTATGGCCTGTAAGCGTTCTTCTTTTACCATTGCACACAGAATTTACGGCAAAGATACAAAAATTTAATATTGCAAAACTTTGCAAAATTTTGCAGATTATTGCAAAATACTGTACCTTTGTTGCAAATCAAAGCAAAAAGTAAGTATGAAAAAATTAAGCAGAACAATTGCAATTGACATGGATGGCGTAATAGCCGACGTGGAAGGCCAATTACTGGAATGGTACCGAACGAAGTACGGCGTTACTTTAACCCGCGAGGATATTAAAGGCCGATCTGAAGAGGAGTTGTTCCCTGAAAGCGGAGCACTAAGGGAATTTTTATTCACACCGGGATTTTTCAGGACATTGCCGGTTATGGAAGGTGCGGTAGAAGCCGTAAAAGATTTGATGAAAGACTATGAGGTATATATAGTATCTGCCGCAATGGAATTTCCGCAATCTTTAATAGAGAAACAACAATGGCTGGCTGAACATTTTCCGTTCATAAGCTGGAGGAACATTGTATTTTGTGGTGACAAAAGCATTATAGATACTGACTTCCTTATAGACGACCACTGTAAAAACCTCGACTTTTGTAAAGGCAAACCGCTTATGTTCACGGCATTTCACAACGCAAACATGAGCCACCACCAAAGGGTTAACAATTGGAAAGAAATACCGGCACTGGTTAGGGATTTAACCGAGATACGCAAAAAGCTAAACACGGTAATACCTGCAGTACCCGAAAACAGGCCACGATGGTAAGTACAGGCTGCTGTAAAATAAGTTACCCAATACCACTTACAGCAATTAATTTTGATAGAGACAACAGCTCCGGAAAGCAGATAGTAAACACTATGCTGATTTCCGGAGTTTTTTATTATATAAAATCAATCTCCTGATTTTTTGTAGTTTAAATCCTTAAACTTCGCAAACAATTTCGCAATTCAAAATCAAACTGGTAGCTAATCTGCAAAAACTGGTAGGTACTGGTATGGTTGGTGTGTTTTTATTTCTACTTTTGGTGCTGTATTGATAAAAATATAATGGAAAATAATAACATTTCATACTATACCGCTAATTGTGTTACGAAATCATTTGGAGTGCTTGCTAATGGCAAAGCTATTTCCAGCTACACATTAAGCAATGCCAGTGGTATGGAAGTTACCGTAATAAACTACGGCGCCACTATTACCTCGTTAAAGTTTCCCGATGCAAACGGCAAACAATTAGAAGTTGCCCTGGGCTTTGATGATGTTAACAGCTATATCAATTCGTTCGGGTTGCCATCGCCGCCTTATTTTGGGTCGGTTGTAGGCAGGTATGCCGGGCGCATTGCCAATGCAGCCTTTACGCTGAATGGAAAAGAATACAAACTGAATGCCAACCACGGGCCTAATACCCTGCACGGTGGCAAAACAGGTTTTGGGCGTGCTTTCTGGAAAATGAAGCAGATAAGGGGCGGCGAGAGTCCGTCGATAACCCTTACCTATACAAGCGTTGATAGCGAAGAGCATTTTCCGGGTGAGTTAACGGTAGATGTTACTTATACAGTTACCCAGGATAACATGCTTTTGGTAGAATATATAGCTACAAGTACAGCCGATACCGTTATTAACCTTACCCAGCATACCTATTTTAATTTAGATGGGCATTCGCAATCGATATCAGGGCAGCAATTGTACGTAAACTCAGAAAAAGTGTTGGAGACAAAACCCGATGGCATACCTACCGGTAATTTTACTGAGGTTCACAATACAGCACTTGATTACACGGCCGCGCACAACGCGCCGGAAAGCATTGATACATCGTTTGTTTTAGAAAATAGTGAGCAGCCCGCCGCGTCGCTATACAGTGATAAGACAGGGATAGAAATGACGGTTTATACCAACCAGCCATCGGTACACATATATGTAGGCGGTAACTGCTTTGGAGAAATAAAAGGTAAGGACGATACCGAATACCATACCACAAGCGGTATTTGCTTTGAAACTCAAAATTATCCTGATGCACCTAACAATGAGCATTTTCCAAATTCTGTTTTGAAAAAAGGAGAAGTATATCATCATAATACTACCTTTACTTTTAAACAGATAAAAAAATAGTTATGAAAAAGATTTTCAGCATATTAATTCCTGCGTGCATGGCTTTGGCGATGTTTATTTCATGTGGTGGCGATGACAGCGCTACAGACCCTGTAGCCACCGATGATGTGGTGACTGATGATGTAGTGAACGATGATGTTATCCCTGAGGATACTTTTATCCGTGCGGTAGATATGTCGTTCCTGCCGGAGACTGAAGGTGCAGGTACGGTTTACTATAATGGTTCAACAGCACAGGATGCATTGGCAACACTTAAAGATGCCGGCGTAAATACCATACGCATCCGCCTTTGGAAAGACCCTGCAACAGCGCACAGCGGCATGGCCGAAGTAAAAGCACTGGCACAAAAGGTTAAGGCCGCCGGAATGAAGGTATGGCTAACGGTGCATTATTCAGACACGTGGGCCGATCCTGCCAACCAGATTAAGCCACAGGCATGGGAAGGGCTGGCATTTGCTCAACTAAAAGCTGCTGCTGTAACCTACACACAACAAATACTTACAGAGGTTAACCCCGATATAATACAGATAGGTAACGAAACCAACAGTGGTTTTATATATCCTGAGGGTAACCTTGTAGATAACGAAGCCGGCTTTTTGGAGTTGGTAAATGCGGTAAGCGCTACCATAAGAGAGCAATCGCCGCAGGCAAAAATAATGTTGCATTATGCGGGTATTGCCGAGGGGGCCGACTGGTTCTTTAACAAAACCGCTAACGTAGATTTTGATTACATAGGCCTGTCCTACTACCCTATATGGCATGGTAAGAGCATCCCGGCGCTTCAAAATAAAATAGCAGCGCTTAAAGCAGCGCATAATAAAGAGGTTATCGTGGCCGAAACTTCTTACCCTTTTACACTGGGATGGGAAGACTGGACCAATAATGTAGTAGGGTTAGATAGCCAGATAATACCGGCCTATCCTGCAACGCCGCAGGGGCAAAAAGATTTTTTGCTTGCCGTTCGCAATGCAGTTGAAGTAGGTGGCGGCTTAGGCTTTTGCTACTGGGGTGCCGAGTGGGTTGCCTTTAGGGGGTCTGAGGCTACTAACGGCTCTACCTGGGAAAACCAGGCGTTATGGGATTTTGATAATAAAGCAGTACCTGCTCTGGAAGCGTTTAACTTTTAAAAAAGGGTACATAAAATATATCCGGGTTCAAACCCGGTAACAATAGAAATTTGGGTTGATAAGCTGTTGCCCGGCAAAGGGCTTTATTGGGTTTACTAAAAGAAATTTTGGGTTAAGTTTGGGTTTAAAACAATTCCTCTCAACGTAAATCATAAGATAATGCACGTAAACGCTGGGCAAACCGCTTATCTGATTACAATTTAAACAGGACACATTAATAATGAAAAAGAAATTAGTAGGGCAGGTTACTGCCTATTTTAACGAGTATTTTAAAAGCGCACCGCAGTATATTTTCCTTTCACCGGGGCGTATCAATATTATAGGCGAACACGTAGATTATAACGATGGCTTTGTATTGCCTGCTGCTATAAACAAATATGTTTGCTTTGCCGTTTCTCAAAGCGAGGACACAAAATGTACACTTATTGCCAAAGACCTTGATGAAACGTATACGTTTGACCTTAACGATACCCTGGTACCGGTAGAGCAAATGTGGGTAAACTTCTTTTTAGGGGTACTACAGCAATTAAAAGACAGGGGCTTTGCCATGACAGGCTTTAATATCGTGTTCAGCAGCACGGTACCTATGGGTGCTGGCTTATCATCATCGGCAGCGGTAGAGTGTGGTTTTGGCTATGCGCTTAATAAAATTTTCAGCCTGGGCCTTAGCAAAGAAGAAATTGCCCTTATCGGACAAAAATCAGAACATACTTTTGTGGGCGTTAACTGTGGTATTATGGATCAGTTTGCCAGCGTTTTTGGTAAAAAGAACAAGGTTATAAAACTGGACTGTAACACCCTGGAATACGAATACCACAATGCCGACTTTAAAGAGTATGCATTACTGCTGTTAGACAGTAAAGTAAAGCATACACACCTTACATCGGGCTATAACGACCGCAGGAACGAGGTAGAAAAAGGCCTTGCGCAGCTAAAAGCACATTACCCGGAGGTTAAAACCTTCAGGGACCTTAACGAGGCGCAGGTAGAAGCACATAAGGAAGAGCTTGGCGATGTTATTTACCGCCGCTGCCTTTTTGTGGTGCGCGAAATTCAGCGTGTGCTGGATGCCGTTGCAGCGCTTGAGGCCAACGATTTTGCCAAACTGGGCGACCTTATGTTTAAAACCCACAACGGGCTTTCTAAAAATTATGAGGTAAGCTGCGAGGAGATCGACTTTTTAGTAGATGCCGTTCGTAATGATGAAAATGTTATAGGCGCACGTATGATGGGCGGCGGCTTTGGCGGCTGTTCTATCAACCTTGTAAAAAAGGAGGCGGTTAACGGCCTTATAGAGCGTGTAAGCAAAGAGTATAAAGAAAAGTATAACATAAGCCTTAAAGCTTATAAAGTAAAAATAGCTAAAGGTACTACCCTTTACAAAGCATAGTATGGAAGCATTTGATAATAACGAGCATCCGCACAGGCGTTTTAACCCGCTATTGGGCGAATGGATATTAGTATCGCCACACAGGGCTAAAAGGCCGTGGCAGGGGCAAAAAGAGAGCACTCAGGCACTAAACCTGCCGGAGTACGACCCTACCTGTTACCTGTGTGCAGGCAACGAGCGCTCTAACGGGGTGTACAACGATAAATATACCGATGTTTTTGTTTTTGATAACGATTTCCCGTCGCTGTTACAGGGCGAGGCCGAAGCGCCTGAGGAAAAGAGTCCGCTTTTTCAGCTAAAGCCGGAAAGGGGCATTAACCGCGTTATCTGTTTTTCGCCAAGGCACGACCTTACCATTCCTGAAATGGAAGTTAGCGCCATAGAGAAAGTAATACAGGCCTGGAAAGACCAGTACGTTGATCTTGGCAGCCGTGATTTTATAAACCACGTACAAATTTTTGAAAACAAGGGCGCCGTAATGGGCTGCAGCAATCCCCACCCCCATGGGCAAATATGGTCGCAGTCTTCGCTGCCTACCCAGGTAGAGAAGACCCAGGCCAACCTTAAAAAATACTTTGAAGAGCACGGCAGGAGCTTATTATCCGATTACCTTGCCGAAGAGCTTGAACGCAAAGAGCGCATTGTTTTAGAGAACGAGCACTTTGTGGTACTGGTTCCGTTCTGGGCCATATGGCCGTTTGAAACGCTTATCATCAGCAAAAGGCACTTTGGCAACATAACCCAGATGACTGCCGAAGAAACCGCCGCTTATGCCGATGTTTTAAAACGCATTACTGTTAAGTACGATAACCTTTTTGAAACGTCGTTCCCTTACTCATCGGGCATCCACCAAACCCCAACCGATGGGCAGGAGCACCCGGAGTGGCATTTCCACATGCATTTTTACCCGCCGTTACTGCGCTCTGCAAGCGTAAAGAAATTTATGGTAGGGTACGAAATGATGGCCGAAGCCCAAAGGGATATCTCTGCCGAGAAAAGCGCTGCCATGCTGCGCGAACTTTCTGAAACCCATTACAAACAGAAATAAATAATTTTTTAACCCAAACCCATTTTTCTAAAACCCAGGATTTTATATGAAAGCATTATCTACTGCTGACTATATCGTTTTCCTTGTTTACTTTATCGTTATTGTAGGCTACGGACTGTGGATATACAACCGTAAAAAGAAGGAAACCGAAAGCAGCAACGACTACTTTTTAGCCGAAGGCTCACTTACATGGTGGGCAATTGGCGCATCTTTAATTGCCAGTAACATTAGCGCCGAGCAGTTTATTGGTATGAGCGGCAGCGGCTTTAAGCTGGGCCTTGCCATTGCTACTTATGAGTGGATGGCTGCCCTTACCCTTATTATTGTGGCCGTATTTTTTATACCGGTATATCTTAAAAACAAGATATTTACCATGCCACAGTTCTTAAACCAGCGCTACAACGGCACTGTTGCCATGATCATGGCGGTGTTTTGGCTGTTGCTGTATGTTATTGTAAACCTTACCTCTATTTTATACTTAGGTGCACTTGCAATAAGCAGTATATCGGGGTTAGATTTTAACCTGTGTATTGCGTTTCTTGCCATTTTCTCTATCATGATTACCCTTGGTGGTATGAAGGTTATTGGCTTTACCGATGTTATACAGGTATTCTTCTTAATATTAGGCGGACTTATTACTACCTACCTGGCTGTTAGCCTTGTGTCGGACGAATTTGGCGGAAACGGCATCCTTGATGGCTTTAGCATCCTTACTACACAGGCGCAGGATCATTTCCAGATGATATTCTCTAAAGATAACGAGAACTATGCCGAGCTACCGGGGCTATCGGTACTTATTGGTGGTATGATGATCGTTAACCTTAACTACTGGGGCTGTAACCAGTACATTACCCAGCGTGCCCTTGGCGCCGACCTTAAAACGGCCCGTGGCGGACTTTTATTTGCCTCATTCCTTAAACTGCTTATGCCGTTAATCGTGGTTATACCGGGTATTGCAGCTTATGTATTGTACCAGCACGGTGGTTTCCAGACGGAGATGCTACAGGACGGATCGGTAAACCCGGACAGGGCATACCCGGTACTGCTTAACCTGTTGCCAAGCGGGCTAAAAGGCCTTTCGTTTGCAGCGCTTACAGCGGCTATTGTGGCATCGTTAGCCGGTAAGGCAAACAGTATTGCTACCATATTTACACTGGATATTTACAAGAAAACCATAAGGCCTGAGGCTACCGAGAAAAAACAGGTACAGGTAGGTAAGATTACCGTTGTGGCAGCTATGATTATTGCCATTATGATAGCGCCGTTTTTAGGTATCGATAAAAAAGGGGGCTTCCAGTTTATACAGGAGTACACCGGCTTTGTAAGCCCGGGTATCTTTGCCATGTTTATACTTGGTTTCTTCTGGAAAAGAGCTACCTCTAACGCAGCCCTGTTTGCTACCATTGGTGGTTTCTTATTCTCAATATTCTTTAAATTCCTTCCCGGCTTTGCAGATCTTTCGTTCCTGTATGAGTTTGGGTTTGCCGTACCAAATTCGGCCGGAATTTACGAAATACCGTTCCTGGACAGGATGGGCTTTGTATTTATAATATGTATTTTAGGTATGTACACCATTAGTACCATAGAAACGCGTAATGGCGTTAAAACCAATGGACTTGAGGTAGATGCCTCTATGTTTAAAGTATCTCCTTCTTTTACAGTAGGATCGCTTATAGTAATAGCAGTTACTGCGGCGCTCTACACAGTATTCTGGTAAGATTTGGAGTTTTATAAATGTTTTTTTACACACAAAAAAAGCCCTGCAATTGCAGGGCTTTTTCATTTTTACAGGCAGGTGGAGAGCTCTAACACTTCACCTTTGTAAAAATCGAACAGGAATAATTTATCATAACCGCTTGTAAAAGGCGGGTGCAGTACATCATCACTAATATAAAAGCTGTCGCACTGGCTCACCAGCCTGTCCAGTACCAAAACAAGCCATTGGGTGTTACCATCAGCGGTAAACGGGGTGCGTTGTATGGCGTTAATAATATCGTTACGGTTACAGTCTTTTACCACTACATTGGTGTAAATACCGGGTGTGGCATGCAGTTTTGTTATCTTTTTTACCTGGTTGTAAGTAACAAGTTTTCCCTGTATTGCATTAATTATTTCTTCCTCAAGCTGTAGCAGGCTCGTGGCAGTAAAGTTGTTTTTTTGCTCGTGCTGCTCTATATAATAGGCACCATCACTTTTGTTGTTAAGTACAGGCGTTATGGCGCTGTAAATATTACGAATGTAATTACTTTTGGGCGAAGCTTTAAGGCACATATCGGTAAAGGTTACCTGTATATTGCTTTGGGTGGCAGTGCTTAATAGGGCTTCATCGGTAACATGGGCATCATAAGAACAACAGCCGGAGAACTTCCATAAATTAATAAGGTTCTCAATGCGCTTGTCTTTATCAATAATAAAATCATTATCTTCAATTACGCTAATCCATCGTTCTATTGTTGCTGCTTCCATAACTACAAAAATTTATTCAAATTTACCTGTAGATAGTTTTAAGCAGCAGGTTTTTATACCAAAGGCATACTTTTTTATACCAAAGGCGTTTACAGTAAATGACGTTTCAATCAATTAAGGGTTGGTATAAAATAAACAAGGTTTGGTATAAATAAGTTTTACCTTGTGTGGGTTTTGCCGTATTTCGCATTGGATTTAAAACTATGAAGGCAGTAAGGGACATATATTGCACACAAAACGGGCTTGTAAATTTTTTTGTTGAGAAAAAATACAGGGTGTACCGCCATTTACTGATATGGATTTACCTGGCGCTCACACTGCTGGACCGTGGAGACCGTCCGGAATTTACAGAGCCTTATGATCTTTACATCCGCATTATGTGGATGGGCTATTTTCTTACAATGGTATATATTAATATGTATGTTTTAGTACCCTACCTTTTGTTTAGGGGAAAATACTTAAACTACCTTATTAAACTTATAAGCCTTATAGCAATAACGTTTGCCATTGTGCGGCAAATTCATGTTGTGTATTTCGATCAGCACAGGATATTACCAAGAACAATAAGGATTGGCGTTTACAGGGAGATTATAGCAGCGGCTAATATTATAACGCTAACAGTATTCTCTTCTACTGCCATAAAGCTTTTTCAGCGTTGGAAAGAAGACACCACCAAAATGGCAGAGCTTGAAAAAACAACGCTGCAAATGGAGCTTAAGGAGCTGAAGAACCAGATAAACCCCCACTTTTTGTTCAACATGCTTAATAATGTAAATGTGCTGGTTACTAAAGATCCTGCAAAGGCATCGCTGATTATCATGAAGTTGTCGGATTTCCTAAGATACCAGTTGTACGAGAACAATGCGGCATCGGTACAGTTATCATCAGAAATTCAGTTCCTGAACGATTTTATGGAGCTGGAAAAGATTCGCCGCGACGATTTTACCTTTGAGCTTACCGTTAACCACAAGGCGTATAATAAAGATGAGTTTAACGCGGTAACGCTGCCGCCAAGCCTGTTTATTGTGTTTATAGAAAATGCCATTAAATACAGTATCGATTTAGATAACCCATCTTACGTGCGGGCCAATTTTACCATTACCAACACCAGCCTGCACTTTACCTGCATAAACAGCAAAGCAAAGGAGCCTATAGAGTTTAGCGGAAGCGGTGGCCTGGGCCTTATAAACATTAACCGTAGGCTGGAACTTTTATATGCAGATAGCTTTGCCTGCAATGTAAAAGATACGCAATATGAATATGAAGTTAACCTGACACTGCCGCTATGAAATGTATAATTGTAGATGATGAGCCGCTGGCGCGCGAAGGGATGCTGCTGCAATTGCAGGATATACCCGATGTTACTGTTATAGGCAGTTTTAACGGGGTTAAAAAGGCCCGCGACTTTATGAAGGATAATGCGGTTGACCTTATTTTTCTGGACATACAAATGCCGGGCATTACTGGGCTGGAGTTTGCGGCTACCATACCGCGGGAAACGTTGGTAATATTTACCACCGCCTACTCGCAGTATGCATTGCAAAGCTATGAGGTAGAGGCTATAGATTACCTTGTTAAACCCGTAAATAAAGAGCGTTTGGTAAAGGCCGTGCAAAAGGCGGTGGTGTATAAAAACCTGCTAAGCGGGCAAAATGCCTCTATGGAAAGTATTGAGCAGGAGTTTATGCTTATAAAGGCAGAAAGGCGTTTTCATAAAATATTATTTAAAGACATATTGTATGTAGAGGGGCTAAAGGATTACGTGGTTATTTATGTAGAAGACAGCAAGATAATAACCGCCATGAACCTTAAAACCATACACAGCCAGATTAACCCTGCCGTGTTTGCCAGGGTAAGCAAATCGTACCTGGTAAACATAAACCATATCGATTCGTTTGATAACCATACCATATATATTAAAAATACCGAGATACCCATTGGCGATGTGTTTTGCAAAGACTTTCTGGATCTTTATTTAGGTAAGAACCTGTCGGGTAAGCTGTAGGAGTTCAGTCATCATAATCAATCAAAAAACAACCATGAAAAAAACGCTTTTTTTATTTTCATCGGCATTGCTATGCCTTAATGTAAGCGCCCAGGAGGCAGAGCCCACCAACAAACAAAAGTTTCAGTCGGCTATTGCCGATAAGTTTCCCTTTGCCAGGGTTTTTGATGTAAAGTACACGCAGTACCTGCCTAAAGACTTTGAGAGCAAACTGTTTGATGAAGATTTTATAGAAGGGCGTATCAAAAACCAGTCGAAGCTAAACATTGCCGCCAACCTGCCGGTTATAATGAAGCCAAAATGGAATGTAACGGCATCGGCAGCCTATAAATACGAACATGCTGATATAGATCAGGTTGTAGGCCTTAATGATTTGGGGCAATCTTTTAGCAATCACAGTTACGACAGACACTACATATCCGGCGCACTGAGCTTTACTTATTTTTCTACCCTGTTTAAAAAGCCGTTTATATACAATGCCAGTGTTATTACCGATGGCGATGAGCGTGCCGCCCAGCGTATAAAAGGATTTGTAGGTGGTACCATAGTAGTAAAGGCCAATGCCAAAACTAAAATTGCAGTAGGGGCCATAGTGCTTATAGACCCTGCATCGCCCGTACCGGCTGCGCCTGTATTTACCTTAGAGCACAAGTTTAATTCCGGGTGGATAATTGATATCATCCTCCCGCAAAGGGCGTTTATAAAGCACGATATCTTTACCAATGGCAGATTGTATCTGGGTACAGAGCTTATAGCCGACGGTTTTTATTTAAATTCAACCCAGCCAGGGTTTGCAAAAGTATACGATTACCGCCAGCTGGAAACGCGATCGGGCGCTACATACGAGCATTGGTTTGGCGATGGGCTAATAGGCACGTTTAAAGTAGGGCTTGCCAATGTATTTAATTCCAGGGTTACTGAGAGGGGCGAGTCTACCAACGATTATATTTTATCTACCACGCAAAACGGCACAGGCTATTTTAGCGTTGGTTTCTCGTATAACCCATTTACCAAAAGGGGAAACAAGGCGGTTAAGCAGTAGTGTATGCAAGCAATAACCTTATCAACAAGCTACTGGTGAGATAGCCAGTAAACTATTTAATAATAGCTTTTAATTCCTGCCTGTACTGCGAGGCACTCTTACCCGTAAACTCTTTAAACGATTTATTAAAGTGGCTAAAGTTATTAAAGCCGCTTTCGTAACTAACATCGGCTATACTTATAGGTTTCTCTGCCAATAGTTTACAGGCGTGTACCACACGGTATTCGTTTACAAAATGTACAAAGGTTTTGCGCGTCATCTTTTTAAAGTACCGGCAAAACGATGGCACCGTCATGCTTGCCCTCTCGGCTATGTCTTCTAATGCAATAAGATCTTTAAAATTATCTTTCACATAGTTGAACACCATATTAATACGGTCGTTATCCTGCACCTGGGTTTCCAGCGCAAAGCCCTCTGCATTAAGCACTTTGTAGTCGCGCGCCTGCTCCAGGCCGTTAAGCACTTCTATCATGGTAAGCAGCCTTTCAAACGGCATCTGGCTGCTCATAGCCTCCATCCTTTCGCCAAATTTAGCACGGGTTTCCGGCCCGAAAGCAATGCCGCCCCTGGCACGGTCAAAAAGGCTTTGCAGGTTTTTAGTTTCGGGCAAACCCATAAAAGCTTCTCCTAAAAAATCAGGTTTCATTTGTATAACTACCTCATCCTTATTGTTGGTAAGGTCATCGGTAAAGCCACAGTGCGGCAGGTTGCTGCCTATTAGTATCAGGTCGCCATCCGTATAATAAGATATATGGCTGCCTATCTGCCGCTTGCCGGTACCACCGTTTACAAACACCAGCTCTACCTCCGGGTGATAGTGCCAAACGTGCGATTTTATGTTGGCATTCTGCACATAGCGCGTGTAGGCAAAAGAACTCCCAAAAGAGGGTTCAACTACCTCAAAACTTGGCTTTAATGTTTTCATAATTTTAAACATTTTTACCTTACAAAATTAGTCAATTTACATAGATATTTGCCTTATTTAACTAAAAAACGTTTTCGTAAAGTTAATATAGCATAGATATAAGAAAATATAGATGTATATATAAATAAGGTATGTGTGTAATTTAGCATTATAAAATTAAGACAACCACTTAAAGGAAATAAATATGAAAAATGTAATGAAATTCGGGTTGGCACTGGCAATGATCTTTAGCGTTGCAGTAGTGCGTGCAAATGAAGGGTTTTCAGTAACTTCAAAAGAAGGTATGGGTAAAGTTATCAGCTTTACTATCAATGAGACAAACAGCGTTCACGTTTCTATATACAATGCAGATGGTTCGGTTATTTTTGACGAAACCACTAAAGGTAAAGACGGCAAAATAAGCAGGACTTACGACCTGAATGCTTTTCCTGACGGAACTTATTTCCTTGAAACTGAAACTGGTGCTAAAGTAGCACGACGCACTATTACCCTTACAGGTAAAAGCGCCAAAGTAGATGAAACAGCTGTTGCTGAGATTGTTAAACCGGTTGTTACAAACAAAAACGGTTTGGTTTCGGTAAATATAGCTAATACAAATAATGCGCCGGTACAAATAAAAATGTATGATGAAGCTAACAACGAGCTTTACAGCGAGACACTTAAAGGTGCTAACGTTGCTAAGAAGTTCAACATCAACAGGGCAGGCGCTAAAAATTTCACGCTGGTAATGACTTACAACAACAAAACGTTTGTTGAAACCATTGCTGCGAGATAAAATGAGGTTTGGTTATAGCAGAAATCCCCGTACTTGCGTATGGGGATTTTTCTTTATATAAACTATTGATATTCTATATATTACCAATAATAGTATCCAACACCCAGTTGGTATGCGCACCGGTTTTACCCAATGACGGGTGTATAGATTTACCCTGTAAATGATCGCGCATGTTTTGTACATGGTACAGCTGTATGTTTTCCGGGTGGGCTATTACCGCTTCCTTACTGCCCTCATTATTAGTAAGTACCAGTGAAACCTCATCAAACACGGCAAACGTAATCGTGCCTTTGCTACCGTAAATGGTTACCTTGTCTTCCCTCTCAAAAGCGCCAAAATTCCAGTTGCCCGTACCCGTAACACCATTGGTATGCAGCCAACTGGCAGCAGCGGCATCCTTAGATGTATACAAACCCTGTTGGTTGAGGCTTACGCCCGATACCTCTTTAACCTCCCCAAAAAAGTAAATGAAAAGGTCTAACCCGTGGCTGGCAAGGTCGTCAAAATAACCGCCTGTGGCTATTTTAGCATCGGTACGCCAGTTGTATTCGCCTGATATATCAACAGTTGACGGCGTTTTGGTAAGGTGCCAGTTAATGTGGCGCACCTCGCCTATCCGGCTTTCTTCTATCCATTGCTTAACCTGCAAAAAGCGGGGCAACGACCTCCTGTAATAGGCCACAAACAACGGAAGCCCCTTATCTTCAAAGGCTTGCACAATAGCCACGCATTCGGCATAGGTAGGAGCCATAGGCTTTTCTATACAGCAGGGCTTACCCGCAGCGACCACTTTAAGGGCATACAGCTTGTGGGTATCGGGTGGGGTGGCAATGTAAACAGCATCAATTTCAGGGTCGTTTATAAGAGCGTCGGCATCGCTGTAGTGCTTCTCAACACCATGACGATCAGCATAATCGGCCGCTTTGGCAGCATCGCGGCGCATCACGGCCTTCAGTTCAAAACCCTCGGTTTTTTGGTAGGCCGGGCCACTCTTGCGCTCGGTAACATCGCCGCAGCCTATAATGCCCCAGCGTATAATTTCAGGATAATTTCCCATATAATTCTTCAGTTTGGTGGCTCTAAATGTAGTAATTTTTGGGCAATTCCTGACCCAGTTTTACTTTGCATCAATTTGCAGAGTTTGCAAAATTTTGCAATGATCAGGTATTGATTTGCGATATCCTGCAACCAAAAAAGCTTAATATTTCACTTTCGGACTCTGAGTTACGCCAAAAACACCCCTAAAAACAAAAAAAGGGCTTAAGCCCTTTTTCATCAAAATATTTAGTTGAACCGCTCCCTAAATTCGAGCGGACTCTGGTTGGTTTTATTTTTAAATAACCGGCTAAACGATTGCGGCTGTTCAAAACCCAACGCATAGGCAATTTGGGAAACCGACAGGCTGGTGGTAGAAAGTTTTTCCTTCGCCTTTTCTATCAGTTTTTCGTGGATGAACTGCTGGGTAGACTGGCCGGTGAGCTGTTTTAATATCCCGCGAAGGTAGGCAGGCGACACGTTTAGCGCATCGGCGATGTGTTGTACCGATGGCAATCCGTCTAACATAAGCGTGTCACTGTCTAACATTTGGTTCACTATGGCCTCCAGGCTGTCTAACACCTCATGGTTTATCTTTTGGCGGGTAATAAACTGCCGTTGGTAAAACCGGTCGGAATAATTTAACAGGGTTTCCAGCTGCGAAACAATAATGGGCTGGCTAAAGGTATCTATCCGCTCCATGTGTTCCTGGCTGATGTTCTGCACGATCCGGTTAACCTTTACCTCCTCATCTTCCGAAAGGAGCAGCGCCTCATTAGCCGAATAATCAAAGAAATCATACTTTTTAATGGCGGTGGCAAGCGATGTACCGTACAGGTAATCCGGGTGCACCATCATCATCCAGCCCGTAGGCCGTTTAGAATCTTCGGCTATCCTGATGTTTAATACCTGGTTGGGCGCCATAAAAAACATAGTGCCCTCATTAAAATCGTAGGCATACTCCTGCTGGCCGTACTTATACACATGGTTCATGCCCCATTTTAAAGATATGGTGTAAAACTCAAACAGCAGGCTTTCCTGGCCTTTAACGGCAGGCTTGGTAACATCATCAAAATTAACGATGCTAATTAGAGGGTGTTTGGGCCTGGGCAAGCCGCGCAACGCATGAAATTCTGCTATGGTTTTTATCCTGAGGGGTACATTGGTAGTCATAAGTAGTATAAAGTTAGCAAATTAATACTCGCATATTCATTCTCACTAATTATTCGCTGTCCTGCCCAAAATAAACATCGCCATGAAGATCTTCCAACAGCCCCGGGTGCACAGGCTCCCAGCCCAACGTTGCTTGCGTAACGACGCTGGATGCAGGATTGTTTAACGATGCAAAGTGTGTAAACCATGCAAAATAACCGGCGGCCTCCTCCGGCGTTAGCGATACCAGCGGAACATTAAGCTTTTTGGCAATTGCCCCGGCAATGTCTTTCATAGGCACACCTTCTTCGCCCACTGCATGAAAACGTGTACCGGCGGTAAACGGTGCTTCTATTGCCAGGCGGTATAGCTTAGCGGCATCCAGCCTGTGCACGGCAGGCCATACATTAGTGCCCTCGTTAATAATCGCAGCCTTACCTTTTTCTTTAGCAATATTCCGCAACATCGGTACAAAGCCATGCCTGTCTTCATCGCCATGCACTGAGGGTGACAGCCGTACTACGGCAACGCGTACCCCTTTTGCTGCTACCGCATCAACGGCCAGTTCTGTAGCTGTACGGGGGTTGGTAAAGCTGTGTATGCGGCCGGCCTCGGTTAAAACATCATTATTAGCTGCCACAGCCGTGCCCGATGTTACAATAAATGGCTTATCAGTACCAATAAGCTCCCCGCCCATTGTTTCAATTACCGTTTTATCTATAGCGCAAACCTCAGGGAAACGGGTAAAATCGTGTATGAACCCAAGGTGTATAACGCCATCGGCAGCACGTACCCCTGCCTTAATGCTTTCGAGGTCGTTAAGGTCGCCCAAATGCGCCTCAGCACCGGCAGCCTTTAATTTTTGGGCTGATGCCTCAGATCGTGCCAATCCTAAAACCGTGTGCCCTGCTTTTAGTAATTCCTGTACCACTGCCGAACCTACAAATCCGGTAGCTCCTGTTACAAATATTTTCATATGGTTATAATTTCTATACCACAAAATTACAGCAACACCCAACCGAGGGTTGTAACCAAAAAGTATTTTGTTGTAACCGAAAAAATGTGTGCGTTACAGCTACCTCAACATCCTATAAAACAAAATATAACTTTTTAACCCTTTCACCTGTATTTTTAAAACATAAGCAACCATTGCAGTTAAAATGATTCAGAGTTTTAGAATTTATTAACACTTTATGCGCATTTATTTAACCCGCGTTCGTATTTTTAACCCGATTACCTAAATACGAATACACAGTTGCTCCGTTTACTTACATTACTATTCCTTTTAATTGCACCTTATTTGGCCCTTGCTCAAAACGTAAGGCATTTATCGGGTAAGGACGGCCTGCCGCAATCTTTCGTATCAGGACTGGAGCAGGACAGTTGCGGCTTTGTTTGGATAAGCACCCGCAACGGCCTGGCGCGGTATGACGGTAACCGCTTTACGGTATTTCAGCATAAGCCCAACAACAGCAGTTCGTTAGCCTCTAACGTTATTACCGATATCAAAAAAGGCTACGGCGACGACCTGTGGATAAAATATGAGTCGGGTGAATTTGACGTTTTTAATGTAAAAACGGGCAATGTACGGCATGCCCTTACGCACGATATTCTTACCAAAAACGCAATAAACATTACGATAAGGGGCTGGTGCGTATTGCCCGATGGCACCCTTTGGTACATCTCTAAAGCAGGCGTGCTGCACAGCTATAAACCCAGCGGCAAGGCAGGCTTTACAAAAAACGATTATCCTTTTACTGCCGATACCCTGCGCAGCCTGGTTACCAACAGCAAACAACAATTATGGGTGCTGAGCCAAAAAAGCATCAGCCGGTTTAATAGCATCACCAAAAAGTTTACAAGGTTTAAAATTCCGTTTGCAATGGATTTTAACGACGAGCTTGATTTTGGCGATGACCTGCCCGCCATACACGAACGCCAGAACGGCGAACTGATGTGGACCGACAGGCAGAGTATTTTCTTTTTTAACCCGGCTAACGGGGCATTCAGGAAAACACCGCTGCCTTATGCCCTTAACTACAGTATTAAGTGGATAAATACCGGGCCTGATGGCAAGGACTATTTTACGGCCAACAACATTATTTACAGCTATAGCGATGCTACAGGGCTTGCCGCCCGAAGCCGGACGGGCGTTAAGAATTTTGAGCAAACCCAGGCATTCCTGGTAGACCGCTATGGCCTTATTTGGGTAGGTGCCAATACCGATGGTATTTACCAGGTAGACCTTACTGCTAACTTTACGGCTTTTACTTATCAGAAAGATTTTGCAGCCGACCTGTTTGCCAGCGAGTTTGGTGTAGATGCCAACAGTTTTTTTAAATGGGATGTGGCAGGCAAAAAAGGCTACCTGCCCCCTGCCTACTACCTGCGCAGCACCACTAAAAACAACAGGCTGTGCATAGCGCTTATGCGCACGGTTTGCTATTATGATAATGCCACCAAAAAACTGGTTAAACTACCGCCGCTGCCTCAAAGTAGCGAGAGTTTTGCGCCCATAAGGGGCATAACCATAACAAAACAGGGCGACCCGCTGGTAGCCGACCTGCAGGGTAATTTGTTTTTGTATGATGCCAGTGCTAAAGCATGGCAGCCGTACTTTTCGTTACAGGCAGCCTTTAAACAGAACATTCAGCCGCAGGATATTTATGCCGATGACACAACTGTTTGGGTGACTACCGAAGCCAATGGTTTGATTTACATCAACATCAAAACGAAGAAAGCGCAAAGGATCATGAGGTCGTGTAAAAAGTTCTCCTTGCCTACCAACAACCTATTGGGCATAGAGCAGGATGTAGCAAATAGTAACCTGCTATGGATAGCTAGCCAGCAGGGGTTATTACGTTTAGATAAAACCATGATGCAATGCACCACCTTCTCGGTAGAGCAGGGCTTGCCCGATAATATAATTTACTCCATCCTGCCCGATAAAGCCGGGTATTTATGGCTGGGCACCAACAAAGGCCTGTGCCGCTTTGATACCAAAACCCACAAACAGCGAACCTTTACCATATCATACGGGTTACCGGGTAACGAGTTTAACCGCTTTCACAGCATGGCGCTGCCCAACGGTAAAATGGCTTTTGGCGGGATGGATGGCTGGATAGAATTTGCACCGCTATCTGTTAAAGATGATAATTTTAACCTGCCTGTTGCGATAACCGGCATCAAAATAAATAATGCCAATGCAGATACTATTGCTACGCCGCTATCGCTTAACAGCATTACCGGGTTAAACCTGCCGTACAACGAAAACTCGTTAACCATAGAGTATGCCGGGCTGCAATACAACCAGCCACAGGATATTATGTACCGCTACCGCCTTGTAGGCTATGATAATAAATGGGTGCTTGCGGGTACCAACCGTGAGGCTGTGTACACTAAAATTCCGCCGGGGCGCTACAAGCTGCGCATTAATGCCAGCAGTATGGGCAAATGGAGCAGCATGGTAAAAACCATACAGATAAACATATCGCCTCCATGGTACAACACTTGGTGGGCACGCCTTTTATACCTAACTACGGCTGTAATTGCCCTCGTGGCATTTAGTAATTACAGGATACGGCAGGCGGTATTAAAGCGCGAAATGGCGCTTAAAGAAAAAGAAACCCTGCAACTGCGTGAGCTCGATGCCATGAAAACGCGCTTTTTCTCTAACATAACGCACGAGCTTCGCACGCCGCTTACCCTTATACTTGGCCCTGCCGAACAGCTAAAGCACGAACGCGATAACGGCAATCACAACCGTTTGTTAGCTGTAATTATAAAGAATGCCAACAGCCTGCTAAACTTAACCAACCAGTTGTTAGACATGGCCAAGCTGGAGGCCGGTGCCATGAAACCGCAGCCGGTAAATGCCAACCTTACCTTGGCGATAAAAAGCATTGTAGAAACCTTTAGCGAAGACGCTGCCTTAAAAAAGATAGCCATAAATGTCATCGCGCCTGATACGGCCAACTATACCTTTGCCCCCGATATGCTGGAGCGCATACTCGGCAACCTCATCTCAAATGCGTTAAAATTCAGTCCGGAAGGTTCGGCAATAAATATAACGGTCACAAAATTAGCGGCCGGCGTACAACTCATGGTACAGGATACCGGCATTGGCATCCCTCAGGACAAGCTGCCCT
The DNA here is from genome assembly GCF_007097145.1 of Flavobacterium zepuense. Taxonomy (GTDB): domain Bacteria; phylum Bacteroidota; class Bacteroidia; order Flavobacteriales; family Flavobacteriaceae; genus Flavobacterium; species Flavobacterium zepuense. The sequence continues at coordinate 394,722 of NZ_VJVZ01000002.1, forward strand.
ATATTTTTGACCGTTTTTATAGCGAAAAGAACAGTGCCCAAAACATAACGGGTACAGGCATAGGGCTCTCGCTGGTAAAAGAATTGGTAGAGTTGCAGGGTGGCAGCGTAACTGCGCAAAACAATACCGAAGCCGGTACAGGCATGGTGTTTACGGTGTTCCTTCCGTTTAAAGAAAGCGGGGTAAGCTTTGAGCCATCACTGCCTGATATGGAAGTTATGGCTTCTGAAAATAACGATCCTGAAAAACCTTTGGTACTGGTTGTAGAAGACAATAAAGAACTGGCCGATTTTATAATAGATAACCTTGCGCCCCACTACCGCATTGCCTACGCCCCTAACGGGCACAGGGGGCTTGCGCTGGGACTGGAGCTGATACCCGACCTTGTGGTGAGCGACGTGCTTATGGAGGGCATGGACGGCTTTGAAATGTGCCGCGAACTAAAAAGCGACATCAATACCAGCCATATCCCGGTACTGCTATTAACCGCTAAGGCGGATATGGAGAGCAGGCTCGACGGCTTGTCTTATGGTGCCGATGATTACATTACCAAGCCGTTTAACGTTCCGGAATTGCTGTTGCGCATAAACAACAGCCTGGAACAGCAACGGCGTTACAGGGATTTTATACATAGCCAAATTAATATACTGCCTATGCAAGGGGTTTTGGAAACCGAAAATGTTGATCCTGACCCTTTCCTCAACAAAATTTATGAGGCGCTAAACTCCAACCTGGATAATGATGCCTTTGGGGTAGAAGAGCTTGTGGCAGCTCTGCACATGAGCCGTACCAGCCTGCACCGCAAAGTTAAAGCCCTTACAGGCATCAGCACCGGCGAACTTATAAAAGCCTACCGCCTTAAAAAGGCCGTGGCGCTGTTGCAGCACAATTTAAACATATCTGAGGTGGCGTATAAAACCGGTTTTGGCAGCCCTGCTTATTTTACGCGCTGTTTCAGGGAGTTATATGGTATAACCCCGTCGGATTTCATTAAAAAAAACGACGTTTGAAACGACGTTTACAGCATTTGAAACAGGAGTTATAGCCTTGGCATGGGCAATTAGTTAGGTTTACGGCAATTAATAAAACGTAAACTACTAACTCCTTTTTTTATGAAAAAAATTACATTGCCCTACAATGTATTTACCCCTGCCATGCTTAAAAAAGTGGCAAAAATGGTATGCATCTGTACCGGGACCTTCTTTTCCCATGCTGCCATAGCACAGGATACTCCTACCACTGTTACTGTATTTGACGAGATCCTGTTTTACGATGGCTACGCCCAAACCGTTACCGAGCCTGTTCCCGATGGCGTGATACGGCATAACAATTCGGCGTATGCCAAAAAACTTACGCAGGAGCAAATTGATGCCTTGGGCAACACCCTTATCATGAACATTACCATAAAAGCAGCCTGCGATAATTATGACAGGATAGGCAGTGCCAACATTGCCCTTGTACCTAAAAATGCCACAAGTTATAATTATAATGATGTTACCCGGATTGAGATAGGCCGCTACATTACCCCTTTTATGGATAAGAATGTAATGCCCGATGAAGTTCCGTATACCTATGATGTTGATAATGTAACCCGCATTGTAAAAGACCCTGTGCTTAGTGCACAATATGACTTTTGGGTAGAGCTGGAAGTTTTTGGTGTACCATATGCTGCAAACGAGCAAATTGCAGGCTGCGAGGGCAGGAGCGATGTGTTTTTTGGCTCATTGGAGTTTGTATCTGATAACAGCGGTACTACCGTTGATGGCGACAATTTTATGCTGCCGCTATCGTATAAATTTGAAATGAGGGATTATACTTTAGAAGGTACCGATGTACTTAACGAAACCGTAAAAACCATCAACTTTACCCTTGATGAGCCCGTACAGGATGCTAAATATTATTTAATTACATCTAACCATGGTGCCGGATCCGGCGGCGAAGAATATGTTAGGAGATGGCATTACATTTACCACGATGGCGAAGAGGTTAGCAGCTACAGGCCGGGTGGGGTATCGTGCGTGCCGTTTTTACAGTACAATACACAGGGTAACTGTATTTATTATAACTGCAACACCGGAGTACCCCTTGCCGATACCAACGCCGCATGGAGCTGGAACAACTGGTGCCCGGGCGATAAAATCCCTATACGTGTTATAGAACTGGGCAACCTTGCCGCCGGAGACCACAGCTTTAAAATAGATGTACCTGCTGCTGTATTCGCGGGTAACGATGGGCACTTCCCTATGTCGGTCTACTTACAGGGCAAAACAGGAACGCTTGCCACGCAGGAGTTCAGCACAACTGCTATTAGCGTGTTCCCAAATCCGGTAAATAACCTTTTAACCATAGAGGCCGCCAACACCGATGTTAAAAATGTAACTATAACCAACCTTGCCGGGCAAACCGTACTTACAACGACTACAAAAACAGTAGATGTTTCGCAGCTTGCAAGTGGTGCTTATTTTGTAAACATAGCGCTTAGTAACGGTCAGGCTTTGGTTAAAAAAGTCATCAAACAATAATTTTCTCACTTTACTCAATAAAACATGAAACGAAATCTACAATTTACATCAATGCAGCTTTGCAGGAACATGGCGTTGTTCCTGTTGTTCTGCACAGGCGCGGCACAAGCCCAAACGGCAACACCGGTTACAGTTACCGGCGGCTTTAACGCCGATATTATTGCAAACGGCGTAGGCAATGCATCGGCATCTACCACCCAGAGTTTTGACGAAACCAATACACGCGCGCTTGTATCGCTTGATTTCCTGGCAACAGCAGGCGGAACAGCACCAACATACGGGCTTCCGGCAAACGGCAGCATAACCAGCGCGGCAAACAGCAATGTAAGCTTTCAGCTGGCAGGCTACAGCGTAGATAATGCCTTATTCCTTACGCCATCGTATATTAATAACAGCTCACCCGATTCAGGCACATTAAGCTTTAGCGCATCAAATGTGCAAACCCTTTACGTTCTTGCCGGTACAGCAGGCGGCGGCCTTGCAACCGTGCCGCTTACTGCAACGGTAAACTTTAGCGACAATACTACCCAGGTGGCTACCATCAGCGTAGCCGACTGGTACAACGGCCCTGATTATGCCATACAGGGCATTGGCCGTATAAACACCAGCAATAACAACCTTGAGGGCGCTTTTAACAACCCAAGGCTGTACCAGGTGCCCATAACACTTACAGCGGGTAACTATAACAAAACCATTACGGGCATTACCTTTTCCCTTGCGGGAGATGCCACTGCCGAGTACGGTATGGAAATCCGCGCCTCGATACTGGCGGTAAGCGCCGTAGCTGCGCCGGCAACCGTTACAGCCGTTGCGGTAACTACAGCAGGCAGCGCACCGGCAACCATTACTACCGATGGCGGAACGCTTCAGCTTAATGCAGCCGTTACCCCGGCAACAGCAGCACAAACCGTAACCTGGAGCATTACATCGGGCAGCAGCTTTGCCACCATAACCAGCACCGGCCTTGTAACGGCAACAGATAACGGTACGATAACCGTAACCGCTACATCTACAGCCAATAGCAGCATAACCGGTACATTACAAATTACCATTACCAACCAGGTACCGCCGGCATTTTCTCCGGTTGCAATTACTGCCGGTTTCAACCAGGATATTATAGCTAACGGCGTGGGCAATGCTTCGGGAAGTTCTACAATGGGATTGGATGAAACCAACTCCCGCGCCCTTGTATCTTTAGATTTCCAGGCCAACTCATCGTCGGCACTACCTACCTATGGGCTTCCGGCAAACGGAACTATTGCCAGCGCAGGTACCGATGATGTTACTTTTCAGCTTGCCTCTTACAGTGGCAACAATGCACTGTTCTTAACGCCATCATACGTTAATAACGGCGCAACCGCCAGCGGAACGCTATCCTTTAGTGCAAGCAATGTGGGCAGCCTTTATATATTAGCATCGGCTGCGGGCGGTGGCTTACCGGCACTACAGGTTAATGCTACCATTAACTTTAACGATAACACTACGCAGGTTTCTACCATATCGGTTGCCGACTGGTACGATGGTATTGGTTATGCCGTACAGGGTATTGGCCGCGTAAACAGGACAAACAACAATTTAGAAGGCAACGCTACCAACCCAAGGCTGTATGAAATTAACCTGCCTTTAAACGCGGCTAACTATACTAAAACCATTACCGGCGTTACTTTTAACCTTAACGGTGATGCAACTGCCGAATATGGTATGGAAATAAGAGCGAGCATACTGGCCATAACTACTGCTGTTGCCCCTCCTGTAGTTACTGTTGTAAACGTAACTACACAAAACAACGCTCCGGCAACCATTACTACAAACAACGGCACCCTACAGCTTGTCGCTACCGTTACACCAACCACTCAGGCGGTTACCTGGAGCATTACAGCGGGAGCCGACTTTGCTACGGTAAGCGCAACAGGGCTTGTTACTGCTACCGAAAACGGCACTGTTACCGTTACGGCTACTACCGTTACCGGAGAAACCGACACTATTGATATTGTAATTACCAACCAGGTTACAGAGGTTACAGCTATTACCATTTCGACAGAAGATGATGCCCCGGCTACCATTACTACTAATGCAGGCACACTACAGCTTACGGCTGCCGTTGCCCCGGCTAATGCTACCGATACTACGGTTACATGGAGCATTACAGCAGGTACCGGCTTAGCAACTGTAGATACCAACGGGCTTGTTACAGCCATAGCTAACGGTACAGTTACCGTAACGGCTACATCGGCTAATGGTGTTACCGATACTATTGAAATTGTTATTACTAACCAAATTGTAGAGGTTACTGCGTTAACCATTACCACGCAGGATAATGCACCGGCAACTATCACTACCATAGGCGGAACATTACAGCTTGTGGCTACCGTTACCCCTGCCAATGCTACCGATACTACAGTGGTATGGAGTATTACAGCAGGCACAGGTTTAGCAACTGTAGATGCTAACGGGCTTGTTACGGCTATTGCTAACGGTACGGTTACCGTAACAGCTACATCGGCTAATGGTGTTACCACAACGTTTGAGGTGGTTGTAAATATACCAACTACAGGTTTAGACGGCCTTACTGCTACTAAAATTAGCGTGTACCCTAACCCTACCAACGGCATAATAAACATTAATGCTGCTACTGCTGTAAACTTTACGGTATACAATACGCTGGGCCAGCAGGTAACTGCGGGTAAAGGCACTACTGTAAACCTACAGGAAGTACAAAAGGGCATCTACATGCTGCAAATAACTTTAGAGGGCGGAGCAAGCCAAACGGTTAAGGTTATTAAAAACTAATTTTTTAATTTACGTAAATAATAAGGGCTGCCCAATGGGCAGCCCTTATTATTTACGCTGATTATTCACTAATTATAACCAGTCCAAATAAAAATAATCCCTTTAGCATAATTCATAATCCTTTTGGCTTAATCCTAAAGCAATCTTAGATATGACCTTTACACGCAAATTAAGAATCGTGTTTAACGCACACTTACATCATATCAAAATTATAATTATGAACCAAATTACTTTTACAACAGGCCCTTTGCAGCGCCTGCGGAGAGCATTTAAAGCTACGCTAACGGCGGCAATTATGCTGGTTACATTTTACGGCAATGCCCAAACCTGGGGCTACCTGGGTGCAGAAGCAGGGATATCCGGCGGCGGCGCAAGTTTCATCAACTTTGCCAAGGGGCCAACAGGCACCCTGTACATGTCCTATTATGATACATCGGTATCTAAAGGATCGGTACAGCAATATGCCTCAGGCGGATGGAGCTATGTAGGCGGCAGCGCCGGTATAACCACAGGCACGGCTACATACAACTCACTAAGTGTAGATGCCAGCGGCACTATATATTACACCAACCAGTTAGGCTGGCCGGGCAGCGGTATGGAAGTACGCTCTTTTAACGGCACAGCATGGTCTTCATTACCATCGGTTACCACAGCAGGTATTAACTACCAGGCCAGTGTGGTAAGTTCTAACGGCATACTTGTGGCTGCTAATGGCGAGGCATCGGGTACGGCAAAACGTTACGTTAACGGCGCGTGGGAACAACTTGGCGCAGCAGGCTTTGCAGGCGGCACCCCCACCTACCTTAAAATGGTGGCAGGCAACAACGGCGTTGTATACGCAAGCTATAACAACAACGGCAACGTACACGTATCTAAAATAGCAGATTCGGCTACAAGTACCGATGCATGGGAGGCAGTGGGCACGGCAAACGTTGGTGCTGCATCCAGTTCAGAAAACTACAACTCATCTATCGCTATACACCAGAACAACAATTTGTATTTAGCGTATGTGTCGGGTTCGGCAGGCGGAAACAAACTGAACGTTAAAAAATATGATGGTACAACATGGACACAATTAGGCACAGAAAACTTCTCAACAGGCAAGGTTCAGCACGTTAGTATCGCGGTTACGGCATCGGGCACACCATATGTTGTGGCAAGCAACTGGGAAGATGCCGATTTTCTTAAAAACTATGTAATGGCTTACAATGCCGGTACAAATACGTGGACGCAGTTAGGCACAGGCTTTATTTCTGCCGGGCAGGCAACATACAATGCGCTTGCTACAGACAGCGATGGCAACTTGGTATTGGCTTACGCCGATAACAGCCTTGGTAAGATTTTGGCAAGAACATACACAGTAACCGATACACCTCCTGCTACACCGGTGACCGGGGTAACCGTTACAACGCAAAATAACGTGCCTGCTACTATTACAACTGCTGCCGGTACACTACAGCTTGTGGCTACGGTTGCCCCGGTTGCAGCAAGCCAGGCCGTTACATGGAGTATTACAACAGGAGCAGCATTTGCTACGGTAGATGCCAACGGATTGGTTACAGCCACAGCAAACGGTACGGTTACGGTTCGTGCAACATCAGTAGCTGATGCAACCAAATTTGGAGAAATGGCCATAACGGTTAACATTCTGCCTGCGTGCCCATCATTGACCAGTTTATATGAAAATTTCGATACCCTATCCTGCTGTGCAATGGGCGTTGTACCAACCTGCTGGAATAGTTTATTGTTAGGGGGCGCAAGCCAGATAATCTCAAGCACGCAGCCCGCTTCCGGCACAAGCCAGATCTACCAGAATGGCTATGGCGCGGGTAAAATCTCAATTGTGGCTTTACCGCATTTCAGTAACGTTAATGCCGGTACACACCAGTTCAGGTTCAAGGCAAAAGCTAACAGCGGCCCGGGGATATTGGAATTTGGTTACATTACCGATGTTAACGATGCAACTACCTTTGTAATTATACAAACCATTACCATTAGTAACAGCAGCTACACCAGTACGGATGCTGAAAGAACTTTTACAGTTCCTACAACAGTACCGGCTGATGCAAGGTTAGCAATAAGGAACCCAGGTACAACATGGGCCGGTATGTACTGGGATGATGTGTATTGGGAGCCAATACCGGTAACCGTACAAATAGCCACGCAAAATAATGCCCCGGCTACTATTACAACTAATGCAGGTACACTACAGCTTGTAGCTACAGTTACCCCGGTTGCGGAGGCGGTTACATGGACGATCTCTACAGGTACAGGACTTGCAACTATTAATGCCAACGGGCTTGTTACAGCCATTGTTAATGGTACAATAACCGTTACTGCTACAACAGCCGGTGGCGCTACAGATATGTTTGATGTAGTTATTACCAATCAGGCGGTTTTAGCAGCAGCTATAGAGATAAGCACCCTTAACAACGTAGCTGCTACGATAACTACCAACGCAGGTACATTACAATTAGTAGCTACCGTTACCCCTGCTAACACTACCGATACTACGGTTACATGGAGCATTACCGCAGGTACAGGACTTGCAACTATTGATGCAAACGGACTTGTTACGGCCATAGCAAACGGTACAATTACGGTTACCGCAACATCAGCTAACGGCCTTACCGATACGTTTGAAGTTGTTATTACCAATCAGACTGTTGAGGTTACTGCCATTACTATTTCTACCGAAGATGATGTTCCCGCAACGATAACGACAGCAGCGGGTACCCTACAGCTTATTGCAACTATTACCCCTTCGAATGCTACCGATACTACAGTTACATGGAGCATTACAGAAGGGTCTGAATTTGCAACCATAGATGCTGACGGACTTGTTACGGCTGTAGCTAACGGAACTATTACGGTTACGGCAACATCAGCTAATGGTGTTACCGATACTTTTGAAGTTGTGATAAACATCCCTACAACAGGCCTGGGCGATGTTAGTATTACTATGTTTAGTGTATACCCTAACCCTACCAACGGCGTGCTAAACATTAGCGCCAGCCAGGAAATAACAGGCTATACAGTTTATTGTAACTTAGGCCAGCAGGTTACGGCAGGTAAAGGGTCACAGATTAATTTACAGGGTGTACAAAACGGCATGTACTTAGTACAGGTAACTTTTAATGGCGGTGCAAACAAAACCGTAAAAGTTATTAAACAATAAACCAATTTTCCTTTATTTTTTAGCGAAGGCTGCCTGTATGGGCAGCCTTCGCTTTTTTTATAACGTGTATTGTATTGAAATGCAATTTTATATAGATTTGCCTTAATCATCATCAATCAAAAAAATCAAATCAAAATGAGGTATGTAATTGCATTTTTCTTTCCGTGGCTCTCGCTGTTTTTGCAGGGCAAGATACTATCGGGCATTGTTTGCCTTATTTTACAAATAACACTAATTGGGTGGATACCCGCTTTTATATGGGCCGTAACATCGCTTAACCGCATGTATGCCGACAGGAGGACCCATAAGGTTATCCGCGCCATGAGAAGGGCGTAAGCAATTTATTAGACTTATGTTTTAAGTTTCGTGAACCCCGGAGGGGTGGCATATCTATAGAAAATTCGTGTTTATAACAAAAGAGCTCCGGAGGAGCGGCATAAATGCCGCTCCTCCGGAGCTCTTCCAATTTTGAAAGAATATCAGCTATAGATTAACGCTTCTCTGAAGCTATATTCTTATTTTGAACTACAAAGAACTTATCTCCATTTGTTGTTCGCTTATGTACCAACGATCTTTAATTTGAACGGTTTGCGGAATAACCAAACTGTAATTTTTACCGGCTGCCGTAGCAAACTGTATGGTTATCTTAGTGATTTTAGTCATTATAGGCAACCCCTCCTGCCCTTCGTTTAACTGAATTTCGTCGTTTATGGTCAGGATGTTCGTTATCCTGGCGCCCTTAAGGCTTATACCCTGCCTGTTAATTTCGTATTGCAGCGTTTCAAAACTATTAACGGCGTTATCGGTCCCAATGGTTGATGCCTCATCGATCATTGCATCGGTATACACACTTTCCTTATCAACACTTTTAATAAAAAAGGTTAGCGCGGTAACATCGGGATAAATTTGTTTAAAGCCCGCCAGGTCGTTATTGGCAGTAGCCCTAAAAAAGCGTTCAGCAAGTTCGTGGGGTGTAGATTGTCCAGCGGCAAATCCGCAATACAAAAGCAATAAGTAAAATAATTTCATACCCTAATTTAGTTGGTTAGTTATATAACGCCAAAATGCAGTGGTAATATATACATTTTCAACAAATAAATTAAAATGGAAGCCCAGTTAATTGCTTAGATTTCTATTCTTTTAAAGATATAAACTTCTTATATTCTGCATTAGCAATAGAGTCCAATTCTAAACTGCTATAGTACTTTAAACAGGCTGAAAGAATAAACTTTTTTTTCACGTTTGTTTTACCATCTTCATCTTCAAAAGGCAATACTACTTGTGGTAAATCCCCAACTACTTTTTTACCTAAAAGATACGCTCTGTCCAGAACAATTGGAGTAAGTTCATCGTAAACAACAATTGGATCTTTTTTTCTAATTTGCCTGATAATAGTATCAGAATATCCTTCTGTAATGCAACCACAAAACACATGGGTTTTATAAGCATCAGTCCAATCATTTGTCAAAATGTGTGTATCGTTTATCTTACGGGATGCGCATCCCGTAAGAGTAATAATCAAAATTATAAATGCATATTTCATAGTTAACTATTCTAAAATCTAAGATTGCAACGCCTCAAAGAAATAACTACGTGTTTACTGCCTATTATTTTAAGGCTAAAAATTTTCTGTATTCTGCGTTAGCAATAGAATCTAATTCCTTACTCTTGTAATAGTGAAAGCAGGTAGCCATGTAATAATTTTGCCCCTCGGTACAATTTTCACACATAGATGGGGGAGGTATGTCCTTTGAAATCAATTTACCTAAACTCCTTGCTTTTTGCAGGCTTTCTAAACTTAAGCCATCATAAGGATTTAGCGCATCTTTCTTTTCAATTAATTTAAAGATAGAATCGTGTGCATAGCTTTCCTTTAAACACGTTATAAAGGCCTGGTCTTTGAAAGCATCGATCCAGGGGTTATCTGCACGATTGTAATCAAAATTAGAATAACTGTTTTTTGCACAACTATTTAAAATTAATATAAAACCTAAAAAGAATATATATTTCATATACCCATATTCTGTTTTTGGGTAATCACATCTCTGCATAACCAACAATACTAAATTTAGCTTTTTTTAAAAGAATTTTCCTTTTTTTAAGGTCACGCTTATTAAGTACATATATAACTCTTTTTGTTTCATTTAATTTTAGAATAGTAAAAAGGAAATCTGTCACTCCTATTGTATCAATAAAATCTGCATCAATAATTTTAGACTTATTTGTTTTTAAAAAATCTTTCCGTTTTACAATTCTATTCAATTTCTTATCAGGAAATTTTCCGTCTTCTTGTGTCCAAATTGTTAGCTGTTTGGACGGCGCTTCACTAAACTCATAAAAATTCAGAGAAGTGCTTGAAGATGATTGTAGTGTGAATTTAGTGAATTTTTGAACTTTTAATTGCGCTGTTTCTTCTAAAAGTAAATATAATGTATCTTGGGTTTTGATATATTCGGCGTCTTGGGCGAGGCTCTTAAATGCAATAAATATGAACAGGAGAATTTTTTTCATAACTTTAAGGTTCGAACATTACAGATCCAGCTACTAAATATTTAGTAAAGTAAAATAAATTTACTGAGTTAGGAGGATAAATAGTATTAAAAGATGAGCAAAACTGTAATCCCCATAAAGCTCAAGTGTGTAAAGTAGTCATCCCAATTCCAAGGTATTACTTGCTCAGAAGGCTGGAGTGGGATTACATTGTCCATAGGGGAATGTATTGCTACTCCATTTGGAAGTTCCGGGTGCGTCGTCAGATAGATTTGTTGCGGCGTATATAATGTATTTTTAATTTCAGTTAGTATTTGCTTTATTGTAGGTGTCATATGATTGACAAAAAAGTCATGCTGATTCTGATTTCCTGTAAATCCATTATAATATGTATTTATACATTCATCAAACTTCATATCATTTATGTCTAATATTGCCATCCCTATTTCCGGATTTCTTAACTTGACATTTAGAAAAGCATGAAGACATTCATGTATAATAGCAACAGCTAACACATCGTCAGATGTATCAAGTAGATGCGATTTGTCTATTTTGATAATGTTGCTTAACACGTTAGGAGAGGAATACGGTTGCAATTGACATAAACCATAAATCGTGGTGTTATTTGTTTGAGGTATCTCTTCGATAATAAACTTAGCATTTATTTTTGTGTTGTCGCCGAAGACGTTAATGAACATTTGTTTAAATGTAGGGGAAGTAACTACTTTGTTATAAATAGAATTAAACTTTACTTCTTCAGGAGTAGTTCCTGAAACTGCGGACATATCAATATTAAATGGTGACACAAAAGATTTATCTATATCAAATGACAATCCTGTCTTAATAGTTTCATTTATCAACTGTTTTATCCAAGCTACATTTTCTGGCGTATATCCGTTTTCTTGCAAGAAACTTGTTATTTTAATTACTTTGTCAAGATTATTAACATTATTCCAAAAATCCTTTTGCGCTATTGTAAGCTTATTTACAAAACGTGCATATTCGGCATTTGTGGGGCTGTATAAAACCTATAACAGCATCATCGCTATTATCTATAGAATGTCCTGGATTCGTAATTATTCCGTAATCGTTGCCCGGTGTGGGGTACGGTACGCCGGGTATAACGGTAGGAGGTGTACCGATTGTGCTGCCCGGGGGTGTAGGGTTAAAAGGGCCACCTGTGGGACTGCCGGTAGTGCCTCCACCATCACCAAAGCCGCTAAAACTATAAAGCGTAAATGTTCCATAATTGCTACCGCCAGACGGCACCTCTAAAGGCGTTGGGCATTCGCAGCCAGGACAAGCTACCCATCCATCTTTTACACTATGCCAGGTATAGCACGTACCGTTTATATTAATAACTGTACCACTGTAACCACCGCCGTTAGTTGTATATTCTTCATCTAAAGGTATAAAAGTCATTCCACCTGCCTCTTCCGAAGGAGAAAGCTCTATCCCTCTTGAAATTTTGTCTAATTGCTGTGGTGTAAAGCGATACTTCATTAAAAAGGTTAAATAACCTCCATTATATGGATGAAGAAAGAGATTTCCTGTAAACCATTATCAACATCCCTATATACTGGAAAAGACAACGAATGGTAGTTTCCACGTTGAATTAATAAAACTTTATCTGTATCAATATAAAATCGTATTTTGAATTGTATATAATCTTTTGGCTGATGCTGTTCTCTTTGGTGCTTTGTAATTTAAATTTAGAGAGAGCGTTCATAACACCTGGCATAGATTGTATATCATCCAATGATATCATGCGTTGTGTGACATTGCTTTGTTGATTAGAAGTCACAGATATTTCATCTTCCTGACAATTTGTGAGTAGTAAAAGGGCTAAGAAAAAAGCAAATACTTTGAATCGCAATAAATTTGTCTTCATATTGGTTTATAATTTGTTATGACAATCTTACAATTTGTATTTCAAACATCCTTACGGTTTTCCTCATTTTCATTACGGAAAATCCGCACTTAACATTTCGTTAAGAATTGCTAAAACAAAACAGCCTCCCGAAGATCGTGAGGCTGTTTTTATAAATCGTAATAATTACATCATATTAAAATGCAGTACTTATGTTTAATGTAAAACCTGTACTCTCCGGCACAAAGCGGCATACACCGCCCACACACACAAGGCCACCACGCTGGCGGCCATAGTTAGCTGCAATACGTGTAGCACCTATGCGGTAGGCACCCCCCATGTTGTAATAATGCGTGCGCTTGGTTGTATCATCGTTACCATAGTTGTAAATATCCCACACATAAAACGAGTACTTATCATCTATATTAAGCTCCAGTGTACCCCCTGCCCAGTTTTTCTTATCGGCATCGGCCCACATGTGCTCGCCTTCAAGGCGAATAGAACGTGTAGGGCTAAAGTTATAAATAGCCTCGGCATTTACAATATTGGTTTTTACCTTATCGCCGCCCTCCTGCCATTCTTTGTTATAAAACTGGTTAATGTAGTAAAATGCCGTATGCCAGGTTTCTGACAGCTGTTTTTTAACCTCAACATTATAATCTGAATAGTATTTTTCGCCTACGCCAAAAAACTTGGTATCGTAAGTAGCGGGGGTTAAGCGGTAATCTCCGGCAAGGTTATACCAGCTTGAAGCGTTAAACGCTACGTTAGTACCGTATTTACCACCCACAGCCGTTTCTTTGGCAAAGTTGTAAAAAACGTCAATCTGTCCTCCGGTCTCTCCTGCTTTCATTATGCTGGTGCCTATAAAGTCAACTTTAGTCTGCGCCTGGTAAACATAAATATTAGCCAGGTTGCTGTGGTGCTGTTTTGTAAGCGCCGGTGTAAAGTTTAACACCTTATCGTTATAATTAAGCGTGCTCGATGTAGCATCTACCGCCATAGGCTCCCTTTCAGACAGAAATTTAAAATTCTCGGTACGCCTAAGTGTAGCATCTATACCAAGGCCCTCTTTAGAATAGCCCAGGTTAACCAGCACGGCGTTACCGGCCTTTACAAAACTATTATCTATAGTATTTTGTGCATCAAGCACTCCATCTTTAGATTTATAGCTGTACTCGCCCGATGCGTAAAATGAATTATGGATAAAGTTAAACCTTCCGCTCACGGCATTGGTAAGCGCATCATAAGCTGTTATACCCTCAGGCAGCTCCTCATAACGGCCTACATAACTTGCTCCAAAAGAAAGGTCAGATTCTTCAAACTTAAACAGCTTGCTAAGGTTAAAGTCTGAGTCAAAACCATAAATATCGCCCTTGGCAACATCAAAACCACTACGCTGGCGGCCGTATAAAGCAGTAAGCTTTACATTATCGCTGGGGCGGAATATAATCCTGCCACCGCGAAGGGCGGTGTTAATACCCAGCGCACGGTCTTCCCATGCGCGCAACAGCATACCGCTGCCAAACTGCTCGTAAAAATAACCGGCAGTAAACTCAAACATGCCAATTTTATAACCTGCAAAATAAGTAGCAAGATCGGTACCCTTAAAACCCGGGTTGTAGTTTAGCAAGGCATTAGGCTCATAAGCCTCTACCTGTACCCCTGCCGAAAATCCACCTACCTGGTAGTTTACAAGCAGGTAATTGTTAGAGCGTATGGGCTTGCCGTTTATAGGGGCATTATCCTGGTCTACACCAGTACCTTTATCGTTAAGGTACCATTGCGAGTTAGATTCAAAGCCGCCGTACACCCTGCCGTAATCTTTTTTAGTTTCCTGTATTGTGTCGTTTTCCTGCGCGTAAACAGATCCTATAGAAAGCGGAAGCAGCAGTAGTAATAATTTCTTCATTTATATTAAAGCGTCTTCAGTTTTTCGTAAAGTTCTTTTTCGGCACCCTGGCTGTAACCATTGTGTATGTAAACTATTTTTTTGTTTTTAACAACTACAGTATATGGCACGTTAGCAATAGCTAAAGCCCTTTTTAAGTCCTGGTTGGTATCCAGCAAAATAGTATAAGGCCATTTTTTACCGTTTAGTAAAGGCTTAACACGCTTAGTAGTACGGGTATCATCTATAGATATGGCTACCACCTCCATATTCAATTCTTTGCTCCACTCTGCATAATTGCCGTTTATGGCATCAAGCTCATTAATGCATGGCACACACCATGTTGCCCAAAAAGAAAACACATAAAGTTTATCTTTCTCGCCAAAATCGGTCTTTACATTATAACTTTTATTGTTTTCAGATTTTATGCTCACGCTTGGCATCTCTTTTTGCGCATGGGCAGCTGCGGTAACAAATAAGAACAGCATTAATAGCTTTTTCATTTTTATAAATTTTTGTTAAATATTCCCGAGTCGCAATATTAAAAAATTTTTAAACTACAACCCCCTTTTTTAAGATAAATTATAACCCTATAGAATTTGTAGAATTATTATAATCACAGTTTTACGTCTAAAAATATAATTTTGGAACACTTTTTCGCACAAAATCTTAATAATAACTTTTTTTAGAAACATTTTTATTGAAAATATTTTACATAACAATTTTTTTACATAATTTTCGGCTCTATTTAAAAACGAAAACATAAACTAATATTAAAAATTACCTTTTAGATGAAAAAAACTTTACTTACTGCAATGTTTGCATTTGCCTGTCTTACAGCAAGTGCGCAAACACCTAATGATAGCCAGTCTCTTGTAGACGGCTCTAACGCCCCTGATTTTACCGCTGTAGATATTAACGGCGTTTCGCACTCACTTTATGCTGATTACTTAGACCAGGGTAAAAGTGTTGTAATAGATTTTTCTGCTACATGGTGTGGCCCATGCTGGAACTACCACCAAACACATGCTATGGCCGATTTTTATGAGGCTTACGGACCTAATGGCTCTGATGAGGCTGGGGTAATTTTTGTTGAAGGTGATGTTGCTAACACCACACTTGAAAACATTTATGGCGAACAGGGCCCTATTGCGCCAAGCCAGGGTAACTGGACAATTGGCAGCCCATACCCAATTATTGAAGATACCGAAGCTTTAGATCTTGGCGCTGCAAGCAAATATGATGTTGATTATTTCCCTACAATGTATGTTATTTGTGCTAACACTAAAACTACACTTAAGGCAGATCAGCTTCCTGCTGCACAGCTTAAAGCTAAAATTGGCACATGCCAAACATTAACAGGTGTGCCTAACCACGGCCAGGTTACACTTGCTACCACTACTTACAGAATTTGCGAAGACGGACAGCCAACTAACATTGCTGCTAAACTTAAAAACTTTGGTAACAACCAAATTACTGCTGCTACTGTAGTGGTTAAAGAAAATGGTACCGTTGTAGCTACTAAAAACTACACAGGCGCACTTAACCAGTTTGCTACTGCAGCAAGCGCTACTGTAGAGAATGTTGCTTTACATGCAGGCTCTGCTTACACTGTAGAACTTTTAGACATTAATGGTAGCGATGCATTTAACGAAGAACTTACTACTGTATCTTTTACCGTTGTTGCTGCTGAAGAATCTGAAAACAACATCTACGTACAGGTTTATACTGATAACTATCCTACAGAGATTTCTTGGGAACTTAAAGATTCAAGTGGTACTACTGTATTCCAGGCTGGCCCTTATGCAGGTAGCGCTAACGGTGGTGGAGCAGATGCCAATACAGTTAAGGATTATTATTTAGAACTTGAAGGAGATGCTGATTGCTATACTATAGTTTACAAAGATTCTTACGGAGACGGATGGTCTTTAGGAACAGAAGATTTTAAAGGTATTAAAGTATTAGACTATGCCGGCGAAGTTATTTACGAGCAAAATCCGGGTAACTTTGGCACAAGCCTAAGTGTAAACTCTGCGTTTAAAACAGATGGTACCATGGGCACAAGCGCTATAGCTTCTAAAAAACTTGGTGTGTATCCTAACCCTACCACTGGCATCCTTAACTTTAGCACTACAGAGGCTGTAGATGTTACAGTAACAGATGTTACAGGCAAAACTGTTTACACTGCGAAAACAGTAAATGATGGTGGCAGCGTTAACCTGTCTTCTTTACAAAAAGGCATGTACATTGTACAGCTTAAAGGTGCTACTACTCAAACTACAGAAAAAATTATTATTCAATAAGCGCACACTGTAGCAACATATATTACAAATAAGCTATCGGGTTCAGCGTGCTGCAGCCCGATAGCCTTTTTACTTAAATACAATTGCATTAATTAACTACACTTTTATATTACTTATTATCATGAAAAAAATTATTTTATTAGCTGCCCTTGCATTAGGCTCTTTTGTAAATGCACAGCAAATTACTGTAAACACACCGGGTGGAGGATCTCTCGAGGAAGGTGAAGTTTACACAACATCAAGCGTAGCGCTCCCCAATTTAAACGCAGATAACAAACTACGTTTTAATATTACTAACAATACTGAAGAGGATATTTATGTAAAAGTAAAAGTAACCTCTATTGATGGTAACGAAGAAGGCGGCAGCGTACAGCTTTGTTACTGGGTATGCTTTTATGACATAGCAGTTGGTACAGTAGTGCCTGATTTTACAGCAGGTACAGAAATTGCACCGGGTGCTACTACAACTTCGTCTGAAGATCACTTTATCAGTTTTTACACCGGTAACGGCAATGATGATGTAACCTACGGATTAGCATTTATTAAAACCGATGTTAACGGTACAGAGCTTGAGACACTTTTAAACTTTACATACAAATACCAGCCAACAGCAGCTGTTAAAGACCTTGCAGGTTTAAAAAACATGGGCCTTTCTATAAGCAACACTGTGGTTAAAAATGCATTAAATATTGATGCTACTGTTAATGCAGATGCACAGATTTATGATATGAACGGCAGGGTAGTATTTACAGGTAAAGTTGTAAATGGTACTAACGCACTTAATCTTTCTGGCTTAAGCACTGGTGTTTATACTGCAAGATTTAAAACCGCAGACAATAAAACTGCTGAAATTAAGTTAGTTAAAAACTAATTTATTCCATTTTATCATATCAGGAATACCTGTAACATTTACTAAATGAAAAAGTTATATACACTGCTTTTGTTTGTGGCACTATTATCCGGTTGTTCATCTGATTATCAGATACTGGACTCTATTACGCCACCTATATTAACGGCAGACAGTTCTACCGCAACCATTGGCGAGACTATTACGTTTACCGCTAAAAATGTTGATGGCGAAGATATTA
This sequence comes from Flavobacterium zepuense, assembly GCF_007097145.1. GTDB lineage: Bacteria > Bacteroidota > Bacteroidia > Flavobacteriales > Flavobacteriaceae > Flavobacterium > Flavobacterium zepuense. The sequence continues at coordinate 412,854 of NZ_VJVZ01000002.1, forward strand.
CTGCCAGTACAGAATTTACTGTAAATGGTAGCGCCATAACAGGTAATACGTTTACTTCTCAGGAAGAAGGTTCTTTTGAAGTTTTAGCATCGTTTCAAACCGTTAAGAGCAACCCATTAGTGGTTACTTTTGATGACGGGTCGCAGATAAACTTTAAAAAACGTGTGCTTATAGAAGATTATACCGGCACCTGGTGTGGCTTTTGCCCACGTGTAGCACATGCTATAGAGCTTACAGTAGCGCAAACCGATGCTGCTGTTCCTGTAGCAATACACAGGCCAAGCTCTAACCCGTCTGATGGTAACTATGATCCTTACAACTACGACACATCTGAACTGGAGGCTACATTAGCTGCGGCAGGATATCCTAAAGGGTACCTAAACCGCACCCTAAGATGGACGTTTCCTGAGCCTAACAATATAGCGCAGGCAATTGCTCTTACCCAGGGTGAAAATCCTAAGTTGGGGTTAGCGCTTACACCAATAGTTAGTGGCAATAACATCAACCTTAATGTAAATGTTAAGTTTAGTAAAGACTTTACGGGTGTTAAACTGGTGGTATACGTACTGGAAAATGGCTTACTATACGAACAACATAACTATACCGATTATTATGGCGGTGTAGATGTTATAGAAGAGTATCACCACAACCACGTACTAAGGAGCATCCTAACACCTCAATTAGGCGAGGCAATTAGCGCTACCGAAACTACATCGGGCCACACATTTACAAAATCATTTAATGTTTATGTGCCGTCAAACGTTGCAAATATGGCTAACTTAGAGTTTGTTGCTTTTGTGCTTGATGCAAGCGGCAAAGTAATAAATGTTCGTAAAGCGGCTTCGGGTGACACACAAGACTTTGAAGAATTATAGTATTCTTATTTCAAATATTAAAATGACTGCCAATTGGCAGTCATTTTTTGTTTTTAGTCGATTATATTTCAAGGTTTTAATAATTAGAATAAAATTAATGTAAATTTAGATATCTAGTTATAGGTACAGGCTAAAGACCAATCATCATTGTCTCCAATAAAATATATGATAAAAGTGAGTTTTTAATTTAATTTGAGTTGAGTAAAAAGGCTGCTGTTGCAGCTTTTTTGTTTTTTACACACAGCAAATCAATGCGATAACCTTTGCGTAAGAATTATTTAATGCTAAAGTTTTATTAAGGTTTATCTTCCTAAAACACTTTCTCTCTAACTTTATATGAGCAGACAGGACGTTTAAATAAAGCGTTAGCAACTGCTCTAAAAAAATTAAATAACCTAAAAAAATTATAGCCATGCACATCACTATTTTCAGGACTTTGTACAAACATGTTATCGACCACGACCTTATTGAGCGTATGTTAAAAAGAAACAACCTTATGTTTGAAAGAACATCGTATGAGGCTGGGTCCCGTTACAAAATACTATCTGATACAGAGACCGGATTGTTAAACTTTAAAAAGAGGCTAAACGAAATTTACCCGCAAATTTCTTTAAGCTTATAATTATACTCATCAGATTGTACACAACCTGTATTTTTCTGCCAATTAAAAACTTGCAGCACAGCTAACCCTGGTGCTGCATTTTTTTTGATAACTTTTACATTACACCCGTTAAGAACGGCTCTAAAACATCTATTTTTGTTTACAGGCTGAACGAAATTAAACTGTAAAATATATAACCGGATTATTAAAGTTGATTAAATATGGGGATGTTCGTGATTAGCAAGCGCTATAATGGAGAGTATAAATTTGTATTTACATCGCGAAAAGGCAAAACCATTTTTACCAGCATTAGCTGCAAACAAAAGTCAGACTGCGAAGTGATGATAGCCGCTATCAGGGATAATATAGAGCTATTTGCTTTTACTAAAAATGGTACTGCATCCGGTAAATATTTCTTCAGGCTATCTAAAGGTGGGCTTGTTTTGGCCACCAGCCGAAAATACTCAACCGAATTAAGCCTTAAAAAAGGCATCAATGAGATAATGAAGTACGTTTCCCGTGCAGAGATCCTTGATTTTTCCGACGGTGCATTTGTTTTTCCACCGGCAGACGAGGTTTTTGCAACAACAGAATAAGAACTATATAGTTTATAAACCACGATCCCCCGCAATTAGCTTTGCAGGGGATCGTGGTTTAAAACATAACCTAATTATTTTACAGCCGTAGCCTCAAATTCTACCTTTAAGGTTTCATAAAGGCTTACTACCTCCATCATGCTAACAGCAGCTTTAACACCATTTTTAGCTACCCAGTCCGCAAAAATACTAAAGTGCTCCCAAACCTCTGCAGGGGCAGTTGTATAAATAGTAAGACGGGCAATATTCTTCGCTTCATAACCGGCTTCGGTAATAACCTGTTCCAGATTATTCAGCGCCAGGGTAATTTGCGATTTCATATCCTCATTGCTGGATGTGCCGTCAGGATAAATTGCCGCCTGGCCCGAAACGTATAGCGTACTTTCTACATTTTTAACTTCAACAGCCTGAACATAACTGCGGTCAAACTGCCATTCCCACGGATTTATTTCTCTCTTTTCCATTATAATGATCTTTAAAATTGTTATACAAAGTTCTAAAGATCAAAACCGTTTTTACGTGAGAAACATCACAATCGCATGGTTTGGGAAAATCATGAAGATAACCTGCTTAGTGTTTCGCGAGAAACACCCAAATAGGATGCAATGAGTGTTTTAGACACCCGCTGAAAAAGCAACGGGTACTTTCTAACAAATTGGTCATAGCGCTCCTTAGCATTAGAGGTAAGGAATGATAATATGCGCTGTTGGGCTGCGATATGACCACCTGTTCCTTTTATAAGTAAAAAGTGTTCTATCTTAGGCAGGCCGGCACACAAATTATTATACGCCTCTAACGTAATGCAAAACACCTGTGTATCTTCAAGGCATTGTAACGACATCGAAGCCTTACCCCCATTATAAAAAGCAAAGTAATCACTCTCCCACCAGTCTTCCATAGCGAAAGAAACTATGTGCTCTTTGCCAAGTTCGTCATTATGCACGAGTTTTAAAAGCCCCGATATTACAAAATAATTATGCCTTACACTTTTCCCCTTCTCAATAAGAAAGTCATGCTTTTTGTAGCTTTCAACAGTAAAATGAGAAAGCACAAATGCAAACTCCTCATCGGTAAGTGGTAATAACTTCTCTATATGTTGCCTTAATACCTCATCCATGCATTAAAAATATGAATTCTATAGCAAAGTTAGATGTTTATAATATACTTAATCAGGGTTAGCTAATATCCTGAACAATTGCGCATTCGAACTAAAATATTGGTTCTCTATACTTATTTGAGATAGCCGGGCATTTACCAGGTTGTTTTCGCGCGAGTTTATCAGGAATATAGAACTTTCCCCAAACGAAAATAGCTTTTCTTCAGAATTTAGCATCGTGGTATAATCATTAACCAAAGCATCGATTATACCTTTTTGGCTGCGCAACGACTCAATCTCGGTTTGCTGCGCTAAAATTTTATTTTGAAGCTCCAGCCTTTGCTGACTCAAATCATACTCCGCATCCTGAATTTTTAACTTTGCAAGTTTTAAATTACCACGCTCCTTGCGTAAAAAAACAGGAAAGCTAAAGTTTACATTAAACTTATAATCTTCAGCCCTAAAACTATCAAAACGCTCCGGTTCAGATATGTAATTGTACCCCACATTAGCCTTAGGCAATAACATGTTGGCTTTAAGCTGCCTATTAACCTCTAAAATATCTAATTTTGTTTCAAGCGACTGTATTTTGGGGTGTGTATCCAGCTGGTTTACATCTACGGTCATCTCATTAGTGCGCAGCGTTTCGGGTAGTGTTTGCAACAGGTTTTGCTCTGGCCTAACTTTCTCGCCTAACTCCACCGGCACATCTTGTATCCATAAATAATTAGCAAGTTTAAGCCTGGCTTTAACCAGCTTAAGGTTTGCATTGGCAAGGTTTAGCTGCCTGTTGCGCACGGTTATACCTGCCTCTACACTATCTATAGCCGGTGAGTCGCCCAGTTCTATTAGCTGCTTTACACCCTCAAAACGTGTACTCGCAAAGCCCAAATAGCTTTTATAAAGCTCTGCTTCGGTATACGTTTGCTTCCAGTCAAAGTACGCTTCGCTGGCGCTGTACAGCACCTCTATAGCGCGTAATTTACGCTGCGCATCGCTAAGTTGCAACTGTAGTTTACCTTCCCTAACATCGGCCATGCGCTGGTTTATAAACAGTCCCTGCCCTAACGGTACACTTATTCCTAACGAGGTAAGCCCCGAATCCGGCGTGCGGTCCATTGGGTTGTAGTATTGCCCATTAGTATCATTAAACCCTGCTTTAATTTCTATACCATACCACGTAGGTATCTTAAAACTGCTGTTTAAAAGAGAATAATACTCGGTATCGTTAAACCTTTTTTTATCGTAATCTACCTCGATTTTAGGGTCAAAACCACCACGGGCCGCCATAAGCGCCGCCTGGGCATTAGTAACTTCCAGGTTGGCCTGCCTAACCAACGGATGATATTTTTTTACATACCCTAAAAACTCATTGTAACTTAGCTCCTCCTCATTAAATTCTGTAATTTCCTGCGCATACACACTTGGTATACAAAGCAAAATAAGCAGGAAATGTATTCTTATAAATTGCAACATATTATTTCTTCTCCTTACTTTTTACATCATCTACATTGGGCTTGTAATAGTTAGGCGGAAAGCCATTAAGGTTTCGCCATATTTCGTACCATACCGGTACAGTTTCCAGTAGCGCGATACTTTGCGCACCTGCACCTATACTCAACTCTTTAGGCCATTTTTCGGCATCACTGTCGGGCGATATCAAAATCCTGTATTTTCCATTAGGGCTAATAAAATTTTCTATAGCCACCACGCGGCCGCCATAAGTACCATAAGAGAGCTCCGGCCAACCGGAAAACACTATCCTGGGCCAGCCATCAAACCAAACGCGCACCTTAGCGCCGCGGTGTACCAACGGAAGGTCTATTGGATTAACGTAAGTTTCTACAGCAATATCATACCCGGCAGGCATAATGCTTACAATAGCGCTGCCTTCTTTTATAGTTTCGCCTAAACCGGCTATCAGCGCGCGGTTTACATAGCCGCTTTGCGGTGCGGTTATGTAATAGAGGCCGTTTCTCATGCTATAGTTTACATACTGGTTTTGCAGCTTATTAACCTGCGCCTCGGTATCATACTGTGTGCTAAGCGCCGTAAATTTATCGCTTTGCGATTTAGATATTTTCTCAGCATACTCTGCAGTAATACGGTTAATTTCAACCCTGGCATTTATAAGCTCGTTCTGGCTGCTCAACAGCTTATTTTCCTGAGTAATAATATAGGCCTCTGCCTCTTGTAGCTTTAGCCTTTTTTGCTCTACATCAGTCATAGGCTTAAGGCCTTCTTTATTAAGTGCGGTAGACCTGTTAAACTGGGTTTGCGCAATGCGAAGCTGCGTTTTAACGGCTTCAAGATCCATACTGTCACTCTTAATTTTTAGGTGCGCCTGCTTTATCTTATTTCGCGCCTGTTGCAGCTTTAACTGACGCTCTGTACCAAGTGACTGTGACTGGTTTTCGAGTGAGTTAACCTTATCACCATACGATTCTACAGCCATTTTTTTAGCATCAACCTGTTGCTGGGTGTTGGCTACCAGGTTAGGATCTAAATAATCCTCCTTAATTTCTGATATAAACAGTATGGTGTCACCCTTTTTAACGTAATCGCCTTCCTGAACGTACCATTTTTCTATACGTCCGGCAATAGCATTGTGTACGGTTTGCGGCCTATGGTCGGGCTTTAGGGTTGTAACAGCACCATCGCCCGATATATTCTGCGTCCACGGCAGGAAAAGGCAGGCAATTAAAAATATCAGGAAACCTATAATTATTTTGTTTAGTGTTTTATAATGGGGCCTGCGGGCTACACTTGTTATACTGGCATACTTACCGGGGGTAAGCAGTACCTCATTATTTTTAGATATATTAAGCATACATTAAAGCGTTATATCATTAGTAATTTCGCCATCGTTCACGGTTATCATACGGCGGCTTTTATTTTTCCAGGCGCTGTTTTTAGAAGCCACAATAAGTGTCCATTTATTTTCATCTGCCAGCAGGAAATCAATAATTTTATCCGATGTAACCTCATCCATCTTACCCGTGGGCTCTTCTAATATTAGTACCTCCGGCCTGTGCACTATGCTGCGTGCCAGTAATATTTTTTGCACATCTGACGCTGAAAGCTGCCTGCCACCGGGGTGTATATGGGTTTCTAAGCCATTAGGAAATGTTTTAATATACGGTGTAAGGCACACTGCATCCAAAGCCCATTTAAGGTCGGCATTAGCTATGTTGTCGTTGCCGTAAAGTATATTATCCCTAACGGTACCATCAAAAAGGGCTTCGCCATGCAGTAATGTGCCCGTTTTTGCCCTAAAAGTCTCTTCGTTTAGGCGGTTCATGTAATTATCAGTAACATAAACTGCACCATGATCGGGCTCTACAACACCAGCAAGAAGCTTTAATAGCGTGCTTTTACCCGCACCGTTTTTACCGGTAACCACTATTTTTTCGCCCTGCGAAATTTTAAGGCAGATGTTTTTAAGCGATTTTTTTTCAGAAAAAGGATAATTGTAATTAATACCCTCGATTTCTATATTTACACCGGTTGCGTCTTTATCTAAAGAAGTGGGGATTGCAGCTATTTGCATATCGGTAACCTGACCAATCTTTTCTACCGATGTTAACACATCATAAAAAGATTCGAGGCCAAATATTATTTTTTCTACAGAGTTGATTAAAAGTACAATTATAATTTCTGATGCTATAAACTGCCCGATATTCATCTGGTTGTTTATTACTAAAAACCCGCCAACAGATAAAAGCGCTGCCGTAATTACAACTTTAAAGATAACAAGCTGTATGTACTGCTTTTTCATTACGTTAAAGTGCTTTTCGCGATAATTTACATAATCGCTCACGTAGCCGTCATTCCTGCCAAGGGCATAATCAAACTGCCTTTTTTTGCTAAAGCTCTCCCTGTTGCGGGCAATTTCCTGCAGCCAGGCCGCTGCCTTATATTTATAGGTAGACTCTTTTAGACTGGTCTCTAACCCTTCTTTATACGAAAATTTAAAAATGATGTACAAAACCCCAATGAGCAGCAGCCCAATAACCAAAAAGAAAGAGTGGTAAAAAGCCAGCAGTATAATACCAAAGCCCACCTGCAAAAATGCAGTTGAAAAATCCAGCAGCAACTTAGCTGCCCCTTTTTGTACCATTAGGGTATCAAAAAAACGGTTGGCCTGTTCAGGGGCGTATTTTTCGTAAAGTTCTTTAAACTTTATGAGGGGCATACGGTAGGCAAACTCAAAAGAGGAGCGTACAAAGATGCGCTGTTGCAGGTTTTCGAGTATCCGCAGTTGCATAACCGTAAGTATACCTGCAAAGCCTACCCCAAGGGTTACCACAATTACAAGTACTATCCACGATACACTTACCTGCCCGCTTTGTATAAAATTAATAATGGCCTGCACGCCAAGCGGTAAAGAAAGGTTTACCAGCCCCGCAAACGCTGCGTAAAATATTATTTGGTAAACATCCCGTTTATCAAGTTTGAGTAAATTATAAAGTCGTTTAAATGGAGTCATAAATCATTATAAGTACGGTGATAATAAAAAAATAGCATACACGTATTTATGGAGGCATAAATAGTGTAACAGCCACAAGGATATCCTGAAGCCGGTTTACGTGGGGTACTTACAAAGTAATTTCGGGAGGGGGAACGTGGATTCTGTTATGCAGGATACCGGCCGAGTTAGTTTCGGTAGAATATAGTTTTTTACCGGAAATCTTTATGGTATAACTAAGCATAAAGCCGCTACATCCGGGTATAATATAATCTACAGCAAGTTTTATCTTATTGCTGTTGCCGCAACCTGCCTCATTGTCAGAATCCTCAAATTCTTCGGCAGCCGTATTGCATTTTAGCATCTTTTTAACCATACTCCAAACTATACAGTCTTTTTTGTGTATGTCATCGTTGGTAGTGGCAACCCTGTTAAGATTGTTAGACAGGTTAAGGCTACTGATTAAAAAATAGCCAATTAGCAGTACCTGGAGCACTTTACTGAATACGCTATTTTTTAATCCTTCCATCATAAAGCACTATAATCAACAATTGCGCCAAATATAACCACTATTAGTTAAAAACATAAATTTACTGCATTAAATATATGCAAATTAGTATTTTTAATGCAGTAAATTAAAATTTCTAATGTTGAGGGCAAGTTATTGTGAAATAGAACAATTACTATTTTTCCGTTTTGGTATAAGCACTTCTTACCCTGCTTAGTGTTTCGCGGGTAAGGCCCAGGAAGGATGCCACCATGCGCAGCGGAACGCGATTAAAAACATCTGGATAGGTTTTGATGAAATTTTCGTAGCGTTCTTCTGCCGTGCCGCTGATTATGCTGAGTATACGTTTTTGACTTGCATCATAACTCCTCGCGGTAAGCCTGTCAAACAACGCCTGTAGGTTAGGTATCGCTTTTAAAAGGGCATCCAAATCATTTTTTTCAATCATTATGACCTCACTATCCTCTAAAGCATCAATGTTTCCTTTAGAGGGATTGCCGGAGTTATAACTTTCATAATCGGCTATCCACCAGTTCTCTATCGCAAACCTCAATATATGCTCAGTACCGTCGTCTCCAACATTATACCAGCGCAAACAGCCTTTACATATAAAAGAGTTATAGCGGGAAACTTCGCCCTGCTGTACTAAATACTGCCTTTTACGGAGCTTTCTTGTTATGGCTTTAGCGCGCACCTGATCCAACTCATAATCAGTAAGGGAACCTTTTTCTTTTAAATATTCAGCAAAAATCTCAAACATAGCCCTTAGCTTTTCAACAAAGCTATATAAAATAATTTAGCTGAATGTATAGTTGAAATATTTTATAACCTGAAGCATAGAACAACAAAAGAAGCCTCATTACTAATTAGGCTTCTAAAACAATTAATGCTATTTATTATTTCAGGTTAGTAATGTTTAGTACACCACCATCTGAAATGATCTCGGTGCCCACTACGAAAGAAGATTCGCCTGAAGCCAGAAATACAGCCGCTTTACCAATATCCGACGGTTGCCCTATTCTTCCGGCAGGGATAAGGTCTACCCACAAATTCTTAACAGTTTCTACTTGTTCTTCCGGCAGGAATTTGTCAAAAACAGGAGTATCTATAGTTCCCGGAGAAAGCACATTTACCCTTATTTTCCTATCCAAAAGATCGAGCGAAAACCCCCGGGCAAATGATATTATGGCTGCCTTGGCACCCGCGTAAAGCGATTGCCCCGGGAAAGCCCTGTGCCCGGCTATAGAGCCTATAAGTACTATAGAGCCGCCATCATTCATAAAAGGCAATGCCCTTTGCACCGTAAAGTATACGCTTTTAAGGTTAAGGTTCATATTCTGGTCGTAACCAAATTCGCTTAATGTGGCCACCGACCCCATATCTACACCATCTACCACACCACCTGCGTTAACAACAACGGTGTCTATTTTACCAAACTTTTCATGGGTATCTTTAAACACGCGATCAAGGTCATCCATTATAGTTACATCGGCTTTAATGCCGATGAAATTTTCGCCCAGTGCCGCAACCGATTGGCTTAAGGTTTCCTGATTTCTACCTACAATTGCCCCGATGGCGCCTTCGCTTTCAAAAGCTTCTGCAATGCCAAATCCTATACCGCTGTTACCTCCCGTAACTACGGCTACTTTATTTTTTAATTTCATGATAGTATAAATTTTATCATGCAAATTTCAGGAAGTAAGGCCGTTGCCTGCGAGGACATTTGTTACATAATTAACGTGATAATTATCACGCTAATTATTATTACAATGGATTACATTTATAACTATATGAAACAAAAATGCCCCGCTAAACGGAGCATTTTGTAATATTTAAAGTAAGGTTTATAATATCTTAAAACTCAAAATTAAAGCCTTTTTTGGTAAGCTTTTCATAAATGGCTTCATCAAAAACATAAAGCTGCGCGGCCCTGTGGGTTACATCTTTTTGTTTTTCATCTAATGGCCTAAGCAGTTTCATGTGCAGTATTTTTCGCCTAAAGTTAGATTTATCCATTTTAATACCTAAAATTTCCTCATACAGTTTCATCAACTCAAAAAGTGTAAACTTTTCGGGCAATAAATTAAAACCTACGGGAGCCTGCCTAACGCGGTTTCTTAAATTAGCAAGGCTGTATTGAAAAATCTCGGTGTGGTCATAAATCAGCGGAGGGATTTCGTTAATCTTATACCACTTGGCATCAGATGCCGTAAAACCCGCCTTAACATTAAAATCTTCTTTTTTAATCATGGCAAAATACCCGATTGTAATAACCCGCCCTAACGGGAAACGATCCGGGTCGCCAAAGGCTTTAAGCTGCTCAAGGTAAATTTTATCAAGGCCGGTAAGTTCTGCCAGGAGCCTGTGTGCCGCAGCATCTATACTTTCTGTTGCCTTGATCCAGCCACCGGGAAGGCCCCATTCACCTTTACGGATACCCTCGCCGTGTTGTACAAGCAGCACTTCAAGGCTATCCTTATCAAATCCAAAAATAACGCAGTCAATTGTAATGGCGTTCATTACTGTTCGCTCTATTGTCCTGCCCGATTCTTTGTCTATAAATTTTTTTAACATATCGCTATTAAACCCCACGAATATAAGGAAAAGTCTAATTCTGTGCAAATACAATTTACAAATTAATAATCGCAAAATAGTGGGTTATAAATACATATCTCAAAAAATTTTATAGAATTTTTTGAGATATCAAAAATATGTCATACACTTGTAGTCATAAACACCATTATGTATAACGTTGTAGTGAATTGTTAAAAATTTTCCTGCAAATTAAAAATTAGCCTATGTATTTTTTAGGAATCGACCTTGGGAGCTCATCTATAAAGCTATCGGTACTGGATGCTGAAGCCGGTACAACGTTTGCTGCAGTGAGTGTGCCTGAGTTTGAGATGGACATATTTGCCCCGCAATTTGGCTGGGCAGAACAAGACCCGGAGCAATGGTGGAATTATGTGCAACAAGGCATTATTAGCCTTGGAAAAAAAACCGACCTTAAAAAAATAGCCGCGATAGGTATTGCTTACCAAATGCATGGCCTTGTTTTAACGGATGAACAGCTAAACCCAGTGCGACAATCAATAATTTGGTGCGATAGCCGTGCTGCCGCAATTGGCAATGCTGCTTATAATGCCATTGGGCAAGATAAAAGCCAGGGTATGATATTAGGAAGCCCGGGCAACTTTACGGCCTCTAAGATAAAATGGGTAAAAGATAACGAGCCTGATGTTTTTGCAAAGGCAAAATACATGATGCTTCCCGGCGACTTTATTGCCGCAAAATTATCGGGTGTTGCGCAAACCAGCACCTCAGGCTTATCTGAAGCTGCTTTGTGGAATTTTAGCGAAAATCGTTTGGCAATCGAGGTACTTGAAGCTATGGATATCCCGGCTTCTATCATACCGGAAGTTGTACCTTCTTTCGGCAGCCAAAGCGTAATAAACAGCGATGTTGCCACAACGTTAGGCTTAAACACCGATACTAAAATAACGTATCGCGCAGGCGACCAGCCCAACAATGCCCTTTCTTTAAACGTACTTAAACCAGGGGAAATTGCTACCACAGCAGGAACATCGGCGGTTATATATGCCGTTACAGATAAAGATGCATATGATAAAACAAACCGTGTAAATACTTTTTTACATGTTAATAATACCGAAACCGAAAAACGCAATGGTGTTTTGTTGTGCATAAACGGTTCGGGTATCTTGTACAAATGGCTGCGCATGGTTACCTCTTTGGGTAATGACACCGGCAACCTTATTTCTTACGAAAAATTAAATAATGAGGCTGCTAAGACCACACCTGGCGCTAAAGGCCTGCGCTTTTACCCTTTTGGTAATGGTGTAGAAAGGATCTTTAACAACGAGCCGGTTTTCTCAGGCATCCAGAACCTTAACTTCAACATACACCAAACACCGGAACTGGTACGTGCTGCCTGCGAGGGTATTGTATTTGCCATGAACTACGGCTTTGATATCATGAAAGATATTGGCGCATCGGGCAATGTGGTTCGCGCCGGTAAGGCCAACCTTTTTCTAAGCCCGCTTTTCCGCCAGATTTTTGCCAGCGTTACCCAAACCACGGTAGAGCTTTACAACACATCAGGCGCTGATGGCGCGGCACGCGGGGCCGCATTTGGCTACGGTTTTTATAATTCGATAAATGAAGCTTTTGATAACCTGCAATGCCAGGAAAGAATAGAGCCAAACAAAGATCTGTCGGCACAATACGGCGACATTTATCAGCAATGGAAAGAAAATATTAATATCATAAATAAAGAACATGAATACAATGAAACAGGCTTACTTTAAAAACGTTGACACTATTAAGTTTGAAGGCCGCGAAAGCAATAACCCACTTGCTTTTAAATGGTATGACGAAAGCCGAATTGTAGCAGGTAAAACTCTTAAAGAACATTTTAAGTTTGCAATGGCCTACTGGCACACGCTTGTAAACACCGGTAACGACCCTTTTGGCCCCGGTACTGAAAAGCATGCATGGGACAGCAATGAAGATGCCGTTGCCCGTGCTAAAGATAAAATGGATGCCGGTTTTGAATTCATGCAAAAACTTGGCATCCCGTACTACTGTTTTCATGATGTAGATTTAGTTGATGAAGCGCCAACCTTGGAAGAGTTTGAACAGCGCGTTAAAGCTGTAGTGGCCTACGCAAAGCAAAAACAGGAAGAAACGGGTATAAAATTACTTTGGGGCACAAGCAACCTGTTTAGTAATCCAAGATATATGAATGGCGCATCTACAAACCCTAACTTTGATGTAGTTGCTTATGCAGGCGCACAGGCTAAAATAGCTATAGATGCTACCATAGCTTTAGGCGGAGAGAACTACGTATTTTGGGGTGGTCGCGAAGGTTACATGAGCCTTTTAAATACCGATGTTCAGCGTGAGCAGGACCACCTTGCCCAATTTCTTACCATTTGCAGGGATTATGCCCGCAGCCAGGGTTTTAAAGGCAACTTCCTTATAGAGCCTAAGCCAATGGAGCCAATGAAACACCAGTATGATTTTGATGCTGCTACCTGTATAGGTTTCCTAAACAAATATGGGCTTCAAAACGATTTTAAATTAAACCTTGAGGTTAACCACGCTACACTTGCCGGCCACACTTTTGAGCACGAAATGCAGCTTGCTGCTAATGCAGGTATGCTGGGCAGCCTTGATGCTAACCGTGGCGATTACCAAAACGGCTGGGATACCGACCAGTTTCCTATAGATGTTTACGAAACCACACAGGCAATGCTTGTTTTACTGCAAAGCGGCGGCTTGCAGGGTGGTGGTGTAAACTTTGATGCCAAAGTGCGAAGGAACTCTACAGATGTTGAAGATAAATTTATTGCCCACATTAGCGGCATGGATGTTTTTGCACGCGGACTTATAAGTGCAGAACATATTATAAAAAACACTAATTATTTGCAGTTGCGCAAAGAGCGCTATGCATCATTTGACGGCGGCAACGGAGCAAGGTTTGAAAAAGGAGAACTTACTTTACAAAACCTGAACGAAATTGCCCGTGCAAACGGAGAACCTAAACCTATAAGCGGCAGGCAGGAATTATTTGAACAGATAATTGCTAACGCTTATTAGGACGAACCCTAACAAATACATAACCAAACTCTCTAATTTTTATGAAAAGTAAATTTTGTATCCCTCCGGGATTGCTTACGCTTTGCTTGTCATTTTTCTTCTCATTGGCCTCTTTTAGTGCCTTTGCGCAGCAAACAACCATTTCCGGTATTATAACTTCTTCTGAAGACGGACTTGGCCTGCCCGGCGTTAACGTTGTAGAAAAAGGCACCACAAACGGTGTAAGTACAGATTTAGATGGTAATTTCCAGATAAGTGTGGCCCCCAATGCCATACTTGTGGTAAGCTCTATTGGCTTTGCTACACAGGAAATTCCATCAGCAGGAAAAACAACTATTAATGTAACCCTTAAATCAGAATCTTCAGAGCTTGAAGAAATTGTGGTTGTAGGTTACGGTACACAAAAGCGTAAAGTTACTACCGCAGCTACTACCGTAGTTAGCGGCAGGGACCTTCAGCAAACAAACAGTATCGATGCTACAAGCGCTATACAGGGCCAGTCATCGGGTGTTAGTATTACACAAACCTCCGGCCAGCCGGGTGCAGGTATGGTGGTTAACATTCGTGGTGCAGGTACTGTAGGTAACGCCACCCCACTTTATGTGGTAGATGGTGTTGTTGTAGATAACGGTATTGGTTACCTTGACCCATCTATCATAGAGCGCATAGATGTGCTAAAAGATGCATCTGCGGCAGCTATTTATGGTGCACGTGCAGCAAACGGTGTTATACTTGTAACTACTAAAAAAGGTGCCGAAGGTAAAACAACAGTATCTTTTAATAGCTATACCGGTTTTCAGGAAAGCGCAAAAAGGCTTGATTTGCTAAATGCACGCGAGTATGCTACTATTTTAAATGAGGCGCGTGTAAACAGCGGCTTATCGCCACTTTACACTCAGGACCAGATTAACAACTCGCCAAACACCAACTGGCAGGACCAGATGTTTAACGATGGCGCTGTAAAACAAAACCACTCCCTGCTTATTAGCGGCGGTAACGATAAGGCAACTTACAATACCGGCCTTTCATATTTTGGACAGGAAGGCCTTATTGGCAGCCAAACAGGCCAGTCGCAATATGACAGGGTTACTTTTACGACTAACAGTACAATGAATGTTGTTAAAGACCACTTTAAAATTGGTGAGAACTTTTCATATTCACGCGTAAAAAGTAAAGGTATTGCAGATCAGGGCATCTATAACAACTCTTTAAGAGGGTTTTTAAATGCACCGCCAAATTATAATGTATATAACGCTGACGGGTCTTACGGATCATCTGACCTAAGCGCTGACTTAACTAATCCACTTGGCCTATTGTACTACACTAACTTCAAAGAAACTTACTCTAACCGTTTTGTAGCAAATGTATTTGCAGAAGTAGTGCCTGTTGAAGGGCTTACACTTCGCACATCGTTTGGTATAGATTCTTATACCGATGAGTACAGGGCATTTACCCCAATATACAGCCTGTCAACGGTATCGTATAGCGATTTATCAAGCGTTACTCAAAGTGCCAACAACAATTTCTCTTGGATTTGGGATAACACAGTACAGTACAAAAAAAGCTTTGGTAAGCATAACTTAGACCTGCTTGGTGGTATATCTGCCCGTGAGCGTATAACAAAAGTAACCAGTGCACTGGGCCGCGACCTACAGTTTAACGACTTTGCACACGCTTACCTTAACAACGTTTTAGACCCTACACAAAACAGGGTAACCGGCGATCGTTACGACTATAATATAGCGTCATATTTCGGTAGGGTATTATATGATTACGATAACAAATACCTGTTTACTGCAACGGTTCGCCGTGACGGTTCATCAGAATTTGGCAGCGAAAAGTGGGCTGTGTTCCCTTCATTCTCTGCAGGTTGGAATATTGACCAGGAAGCTTTTTGGAAAGAAAACAACGTAGTGAAAAGCGTAAAACTTCGCGGTAGCTGGGGACAAAATGGTAACGACCAGTTTAACAGGAGGTTTGCTTACATGTCTACCATCTCTACATTTGATAAAAGCTACCATTTTGGTACAGGCAACAACGAGCTTCCGCTTGATCCGGGAGCAAGCCCGGATGCATTAAACACGCCAGACCTTAAATGGGAAACATCAGAACAGCTTGACTTAGGTGTAGACTTGGTGTTGTTTAACAACTTTAACCTGACTTTTGACTGGTATAACAAAAAAACCAAAGACTGGTTAGTACAGGCAAGTGTACCTTACATTGCAGGTGCACAGGCACCTTATATAAACGGTGGTAACATAGAGAACAAAGGTTTTGAAATTGGCGCTTCTTACACGGCTAACCTTAACGAAGACTGGAAACTAACCGTTAACGCTAACCTTAGTAAAAATAAAAACGAGGTTACAAGAGTTGACAACCAAAACGGCATTATTTATGGCGAAAGCAACCTTTTATTCCAGGGTATAGATGAAATAAACCGTGTAGAAGAGGGCAAGCCAATTGGTTACTTTTATGGCCTTCAAACCAACGGTATCTTCCAAAACCAGGCCGAAATAGATGCGTATAACCAAAACGGTACTTTAGTACAGCCTAACGCACAACCGGGCGATGTACGATTTGTAGACCGCAACGGCGATGGTACTATTACTGCCGACGATAAAACTGAAATAGGCGACCCTAACCCGGATGTTTATTATGGTTTAAGCTTACAGCTTAACTACAAAGCTTTTGATTTCTCTGTATATACTTACGGCGTAGCAGGTAACCAGATAGCTTACAGCCCACGTGATTACTCAAGGCCGTTTTACAACTATACTACAGATGTATTTAGCCGCTGGACTACCGAAGGCAGCTCTAACACCATGCCGCGTGTAACCTATGGTACCGATGCTAATGGTAACTGGACTAAGTTTAGCGACCTTTACATGAGGGATGGCGACTTCTTTAGGATTAAAACCGTAACCGTAGGATGCGACTTTGCAAAACTAACCGATGTTATTGGTAAAACCTTCTCACAATTCAGGCTATACGCATCGGCAAACAACCTGTTTACCTTTACTAAATATCCTGGCCTTGACCCGGAAGTAGGCTTTGGAAACGCGAACCAGTCTTGGGCACGTGGTATAGATGTGGGCTCTTACCCGCAGCCAAGGACATTTATGATAGGATTAAGCGCTAACTTTTAAAATTTGCTTGAAATGAAAAATATATCTAAAGTTATTTTACTTTCATCCTTATTGTCGCTAAGCGCATGCTCGGATGAATTTGTAACCAATTCTCCTTATACCACTGTGGTAGAAGAGAACTTTTATAAAACACCGCAAGATGCCTTTAAAGGTCTTGTAGCGGTGTACGACATACTACAGCGTGAAGGCTATGGCACCTGGCTTATGAATACCGAAATGGCATCTGATGACGCTTATGGAGGGTTTGGTACTGCTGATAGTAATGTTGATGTAGAGCGCGACCGCTTTGAATTTGTTACCGATAAAGAAATGAATGCCGCTATATGGCAAAACAACTATATAGGTATATATCGTGCCAACATACTTTTAGAAAATCTTGACAATGTTGAGTGGGGCGGCCAGGAGGCACTTCGTGCACAGTATGAGGCCGAAGCGCGTTTTTTAAGGGCGTACTATCATTTTCAGCTGGCAAGGGTATTTGGCAAGATCGTTCCGTTAGATCACAGTATTACTGCCGACGAGTTTGAGTTGCCACGCGCCGAACCGGAAGTTACCTATGCCCTTATCGCAAACGATTTAAAATTTGCTGCAGATAACCTTGGCACCACAAATTATTCTACACCGGGTAACGCTGATTATGGCCGTATAACAAAATGGGCTGCAGAGGCATTTCTTGCCAAAGCATTTATTTTTTATACTGATTATTATAACAAGGCAGACCTTGCAGGTGTGGTAACCAAAGCAGAAGCTGTAACTTATATTAACGATGCCGTAAACAACAGTGGCCATAACCTTGTAGATAATTTTGCAAGCCTTTGGCTGGCTTCATCGGTATCAGAAGGTGTAACCTATGCAGGCGAAGGAAATACCGAAGTGGTATTGGCTATACGCCTTAATAGTTCGGGTAATGCAAACTGGGACCTTCATGAAGGTAACCGTTTTGCAGTGAATATTTCTACACGTGGTGGCGATCTTGACATTTATGGCCAGGGATGGGGCGGTGCGCCTGTAACGCCTTCGCTTTATAATGCGTATGCTCCGGGCGACACGCGCAGGGATGCTACAATAATAGACTATGTAGGCGAAGATCTTGACTTTGACCCTGTGACACGTGGCCAGCGCCAGTATACAGGCTATGGCTGGAAAAAAGGCACGCGTATAGTAGATGGTGCTTTTACCGGCGATTTCCAGATTGATAACTACGAAGACATAAACCTTATCCGTTTTGCCGATGTATTGCTTTTAGCCGCAGAACTTAACCTTGACAGTAACGCAGGGTTTGCACAAACCTGTCTTGACAGGGTACGTGCACGTGCTTATGGCGACACATCGCACAGTGTACCGGCTACTTATACAAACATATTAAATGAGCGCAGGCTGGAGCTTGCCCTTGAGGGCGACAGGTGGTTTGACCTTATAAGGCAGGACATGAATACTGTACAATCAGCTATAGAAGCTACGGATATGGGTGGCGAGTTTACAATAAACTTCAGGACTCAAACAGAGGGTTGGTTACCGTTACCACAATCTCAGATTCTCCTTTCAAATGGTGCAATACAACAAAATCCAGGTTGGCAATAAAAACTAAAAATTGATTGATTATGAAACAGATGTTAACTAAAGCGCTTGCTGCCGTAATGGCATTAGGATTATTATTTTCCTGCGAGCCGGTGGAAGACCGCGAAGACCTTCCGGCAACAAACCTTGACCCTTCTGAAATAAACATTTCAGTAACAAACGTTGGTAATGATGTTACCATGACCAACTCTACGCCGGATGTTATCCCGTACTGGAGCTATAAAGATGCTGCAGGTAATGAGTTAGGTCACTCTAACCAAAACACGGTAAATACAGTGTTCCCTTTTGCGGGTACCTATACTGTAGATTTTACAGCCTATACCCGTGGTGGCGCTGTGCAGGCAGCATCTAAAACGCTAATCATTGCAAGCAATGATTCAGAATATTTTAGCGCTCCGGAGTGGAGTAACCTAACTAACGGTGTTGCAGGCAAAACATGGGTATTAGATATGTCTGGCCCTATAGGATGGGCAGGTTTTGATTACCCATACAACCCTAACGGCGATGATTATTGGAACTGGTTTCCTGATTATGCAGGCAACGAATGGGTAATGCCTAATAAAGACTGGGGCGAAATGACTTTTAACCTTGATGGTGGTTATAATGTAAGCGTTACGCAAACCGCACTTATAACAGACGATCAAACTACAAAAACAGGAAACTTCAGCTACGATATTGCATCGCATTCTATGATGTTTAATGGCGCAGAAATGCTGTTTGGTGGCGATTACTATCCGGATGTAAGCAACTGGTCAAGCCTTAAGGTTGTTGAACTAACACCTACTTCGCTTCGCCTTTCGGTAGTGCGCGACCAGGCAAGGAACCCGAATGATGGGCCATGCCAGATCGTTTATCATTTTAAACCAAAAGAATAGCTTAATTGCCGGTAAGTGCTTAAAGCATTTACCGGCTTTTTTTAAACCAAACCAATGATTAAAACCTACACCAATACAATTACTAAAACCATTGCCGCACTGGGGCTATTAACTATAGCAGCTTGCAGCAGCACCGATAGTAAAACGTTATCTGACAGAAAAATGGCTTTCAACACCGGTTGGAAATTCCATTTAAATACCCCAGCAGATAAGGATACTATTACGGCTTCTACCCAATGGCGCGGGCTTAACCTGCCGCACGACTGGAGCATAGAAGGCGCATTTGATGAAAAAAGCCCTGCCGGTTATGGCGGAGGATCGCTTACGGGTGGCCTTGGCTGGTATAAAAAAACATTTACTGTAAAGGCAGAAGACAGTACAAAAATTACCTCGGTTGTGTTTGACGGTGTATACCGCAACAGCCAGGTTTGGATTAACGGCCATTATCTTGGCAAACGCCCTAACGGTTACATAGGCTTTAGGTATAACCTAACCCCTTACCTTAACTACGGCGATAAACAAAACGAAATAATTGTAAAGGCAGACAATTCTAAACAGCCTAACTCACGTTGGTATTCCGGATCAGGGATTTACCGTAACGTATGGATGGAAACCACCGGTAAAGTTCATGTAACGCACGATGGTACTTATATAACCACCCCCGTTGTTGCTAACGGCAAAGCAACCATTAAACTGCAAACAATACTTAAAAACGAATATGCTGCAGAGAAAGCAGCAACCATTACCACTACCATCTTTAAAGATGACAGTAAAATTACAGAGGTATCTAAAGAGGTCAAGCTATCGGCAAATGCTGAACAAACCTTGCAACAGGAAGCTACAGTAGAGAACCCTGTTTTATGGGATATAGAGCACCCTGAACTGTATACGGCTGTTACCGAAGTGAAAACCGACGACGAGGTTTTAGACACTTATGCGACACCTTTTGGCATCAGGACGTTTACTTTCGACCTTAACAAAGGTTTTATCCTTAACGGCAAACAGATTAAGATAAAAGGCGTTTGCCTGCACCACGACCTTGGGCCGCTGGGCTCGGCATTTAACACCCGTGCTATGGAGCGCGAGCTTCAGATAATGAAAGATATGGGCGTTAATGGTATCCGTACATCGCACAACCCTCCCGCACCGGAGCTTTTAGACCTTTGCGACAAAATGGGCTTTATTGTTATGGATGAAGCTTATGATATGTGGAAACAGCAAAAAAATCCTTTTGATTACAGTAACGACTGGGATAAATGGCATGTAACAGATCTTAAAGACCAATTGTTCAGGGACCGTAACCACCCAAGTGTGTTTATGTGGAGCATTGGTAACGAAATACCGGAACAATGGAACGAGAAAGGTGCTGCTATTGGCAAAGAGCTATCCGCTATTGTTAAGGCTATAGACCCTACACGCCCTGTAACGGCTGCCATGAACCCACCTATTGCGGTAAACCCTACCGAAGCCAATATCCAGTTTCATGAAACCGCCGATAAGCCTAATGCATTGGCAGGATCGGGCGCTTTAGATATCATAGGGTACAACTATGCGCACCAAACGTATGAAAAGCATAAGGTTAACTTTCCTAACACACCTTTTATAGCTACAGAGACTACATCGGCCTTAGCCACACGTGGTTATTATGATACAAAATCAGATACTATAAAAATGTGGCCTAAGCGTTGGGATATCCCTTTTCATGATGGCAACCCGGGCAATACCGTTTCGGCTTACGACCAGGTTCAGGCACCGTGGGGTTCTACCCACGAAACCACCTGGAAAGTCATTAAAAAGCACGATTACCTTGCAGGCATGTTTGTTTGGACGGGCTTTGATTATATAGGTGAGCCTACACCATATGAGTGGCCATCGGTAAGTTCGTATTTTGGTATTGTAGACCTTGCGGGCTTCCCTAAAGATGTTTACTACATGTACCAAAGTGAGTGGACTACCAAAGACGTACTGCACATTTTACCGCACTGGAACTGGAAGGCAGGCCAGGATGTAGATGTGTGGGCGTATTACAACAATGCCGATGAAGTAGAGCTTTATCTTAACGGAAAATCGTTAGGCAAAAAGAGTAAACAAGGCGATGACCTGCATATTATGTGGAGGGTACCTTACCAGCCGGGTACACTAAAAGCTGTTTCACGTAAAAACGGAAAAACTGTTTTAGAAAAAGAAATCAAAACTGCCGGTGCCCCTGCTGCCCTAAAAGCAACTGCCGACAGGGCAACCATCAACGCAGATGGCACCGACCTAAGCTATATTACTGTAGACATTACCGATGCTAACGGTGTATTTGCCGCAACAGCCAACAACGAAATTACTTTTAGCCTTAAGGGCAACGGTAAAATTGTTGGTGTTTGCAGTGGCGACCCGGTTAGCCATGAATCGTATAAAGGCAACAAGCATACAGCCCTTAGCGGCAAATGCCTTGTAATAGTTCAGGCCGGTGATAAAGCCGACAATCTTGAATTAACTGCCAGTGCTAAAGGCTTAAAAGAATCTACGGTTAGCATCACAACCAAAAAATAATACCTGTTTACCAATAAATAACCAAACCAACAGTAGTAAACATGAATAAAAATAATAGTTTAAAATGTCTTTTGGCGCTGCCAGCCCTGCTGCTTTTTAGTAGTGTCGCTACGGCACAGGTACAAAATGCAGATGTACTTAATGCTCCTATAGATGTGAGCAAAGATTTTGAAAATTACCTCAACACCTTTTATTTTGCCGATGAGCTTGCCTCGTTTGACCCTGGTACCGGAAAAGGGACGGTTAAATATGTAAGGTTTAATTACAAAACGCGCCAGGCTTTCAATAATATTGAGATGAAGCCGTATGTAGCGGAGCCAAACGAGTTTCCTACTACGGAATATGAGGTTGCACCCGTTCAGCCTTTTGCCATCCAGTTTGTGAGCGACCGTACCGTAAGGATAAAAATGAGTTCGAGGCCACAGTTTAACCAGCCGGAAGAATCGCTTATGCTGGTTAACGGTACTGCTCCCAACCACCCGGAAAGCTGGAAATATAGCAAGACAGCAACAGGCCACACTTATACCAGTAAATATGGTAAGGTAGAGATAATCGCCAAACCCTGGCATGTAAAAGTGTATGATGCTGCCGGTAAACTGCTAACATCTACCCTGCACGACGCCGATTTACAAAACACCTATACACCTACCCTGCCGTTTGCTTACGTGCGCCGCAACAGCGATTATAGCACAAGTATGGCACCGGTGTTTAGCCTCGAGCCAGACGAAAAAATATTTGGCTGCGGGGAATCGTTTACCAACTTTAATAAGCGTGGGCAAAAGGTAATTTTGTATACCGATGATGCCAACGGCGTACAGAACGAAACCATGTACAAACCTATTCCGTTTTACATGAGCAGCCGCGGTTATGGTGTGTTTATGCATACCTCCGCACCTATTACGGTCGATTTTGGTAAGTACTACACCACTGCCAATAAAATGATGCTGGGCGACGATGTTGCCGACTTGTTTATCTTCATCGGTGAGCCGAAAGATATATTGGATGAGTATACCGACCTGACCGGTAAGGCATCGATGCCGCCGCTATGGTCGTTCGGTTTATGGATGAGCCGTATTACGTATTTCTCAGAAAAAGAAGGCCGCGAAGTAGCTAAAAACCTTAGGAAAAACAAAATACCAAGTGATGTTATCCACTTTGATACCGGTTGGTTTGATGTAGACTGGAGAAACAATTACGAGTTTGCCTCTAAACGCTTTGACGACCCCGTTAAAATGATGTCCGACATGAAAAAAGACGGTTTTAATGTATGCCTTTGGCAGCTGCCGTACTTTACACCAAAAAATACCCTGTTTAACGAAATTGTAAGCCAGGGGCTTGCCGTAAAAGACAAAAAAGGCAACCTGCCTTATGAGGATGCCGTATTGGATTTTAGTAACCCTGCAACCGTAAAATGGTACCAGGCAAAACTTAAGCATTTGTTTGATCAGGGTGTTGGCGTGTTTAAAGTCGACTTTGGTGAAGCCGCACCCGTAGATGGCCTTTACCATTCCGGCCGTACCGGTTTTTACGAGCATAACCTGTACCCGTTGCGTTACAACAAGGCGGTGGCAGAAATTACGCAGAAAGAAAAAGGCTATACCCTTATCTGGGCGCGCAGTACCTGGGCCGGTAGCCAGCGTTACCCGTTACATTGGGGCGGTGATGCCGAGACCAATAACGGCGCTATAGCGGCTACGCTTCGTGGTGGCTTATCGTTAGGGTTATCAGGGTTTAGTTTCTGGAGCCACGACTTAGGTGGTTTCGTTACTAAGTCGCCGGAAAATTTATACCGCAGGTGGGCGCCGTTTGGCATGTTAACATCGCATGTGCGCAGCCACGGCGAGCCCCCAAGGGAACCCTGGCTGTACAGTGAAGACTTCTTAAAAGGCTTCAGGAATGCGGATAATATGCGTTATGAACTTATGCCATATATCTATGCACAAGCTAAAGAAAGTTCGGAAAAAGGGCTGCCAATGCTTCGTGCACTGTTTGTAGAGTTCCCTAACGATCCTGGGTCGTGGTTAATAGATAACCAATACCTTTTTGGGTCGGATCTATTGGTTGCACCACTGCTGGAAGAAGTTACAGAAAGGGACGTTTACCTGCCACCGGGGCAATGGATAGACTATCAGACCAAAAAAGTATACGATGGCGGATGGTACAAAATAAAGGCAGGCGACATACCTATTGTAGTGTTAGTTAAAAACGGTGCGGTTATTCCGCACATACAACTGGCACAATCAACACAGGATATGAACTGGAGCAAGCTTATCCTAAAAGTATATGCCACCGAAGGCACTGCAACAGCAACCGGAAAGGTATTTTTACCGGGCGGCGATACCGTACAAACGGTAACAACATCTAAAAAAGGTACTGCCTTTGAGTTAAGCCAGAACCCGCTAGGTACAAAGACAACATTTACAACACAATGGATAAAATAAGTTAATTATTTGGGTTAGTTGCTTAGAGAAACCGGGGCTTTGTTTTGACTTCCAGAGTCCCGGTTTTATAATGAACCTTCATAATTAAATAAAACAATTGTATGGGCAAATTTGCACTGTATATACTATTAGCATTAATGGCGTTGCCTGCGGAAGCGCAGCAAAAATACCCTTTCCAAAATCCTAAGCTGGATATTGAAAAGCGTATTGATAACCTGCTTTCGCTCATGACGCTCGATGAAAAAATTGCGGCATTGAGCACCAACCCATCGGTACCGCGCTTAGGCGTTAAAGGCACCGGCCATGTAGAGGGGCTTCATGGCCTGGCGCTTGGCGGCCCTGCAAAATGGGGCGGCAAAGATAAAGAGCCCGTACCTACAACCACCTTTCCGCAGGCGTATGGCCTGGGTGAAATGTGGGATGTTGATATGCTTCAAAAAGTAGCTAATGCAGAGGCTATAGAGACGCGCTATGCACTTCAGCATTACAACCGTGGCGCATTAGTAGTGCGTGCCCCAAATGCTGATTTAGCGCGCGACCCCCGCTGGGGCCGTACCGAAGAAAGCTATGGCGAAGATGCCTTTTTTAACGGCACACTTACGGTAGCGTTTGTAAAAGGGCTTCAGGGTAATAACCCTACTTATTGGCAAACGGCAGCTTTAATGAAACACTTTTTAGCCAACAGTAACGAAGATGGCCGTACCTACACATCATCTGATTTTGATGAGCGCTTGTGGAGGGAATATTATTCGGTGCCATTCAGGATGGGCATTACAGAAGGTGGAAGCCGCGCCTATATGGCGGCGTACAATAAAGTTAATGGCATACCGGCAATGGTACACCCTATGCTTAAAGATATAACGGTAAAAGAATGGGGCCAGAACGGTATCATCTGTACCGATGGCGGCGCTTTTGGGCTATTGTTATCGGATCATAAATATTATGCCGATAAATACCTGGGCGCTGCCGCAGCGGTTAAAGCGGGCATCAACCAGTTTTTAGATGATTATGCCGATGGTGTTTATGGTGCAGTAGCCAACGGCTACCTTAAAGAAAAAGACATTGATGATGTACTGCGTGGCGATTATCGCATCATGATAAAGCTGGGCATGTTAGACCCTGCCGAAGGCAACCCCTACGCGGCTATTGGCACCGCTAAAGATGCTGTTGACCCGTGGTTATCTGACGCGCATAAAAAACTGGCGTTAGAGGCAACGGAGAAATCGGTCGTGCTTTTAAAGAACGACCCCGCCAAAAACCTGCTACCTATAGACCGTACCAAGGTTAAACGCATTGCGGTAATCGGCCCACGGGCAGACGAAGTTTTGCTGGACTGGTATAGCGGTACCCCACCCTACACTATTACCCCACTTGCGGGTATTAAGGCCAAAGCAGGCGAAACTATAGAGATTACCTACGCTCTTAGCAATACCGATGGCAAAGCCGCCAAACTGGCTAAAGAGGCCGACCTGGTTATTGTACTGGTGGGCAACCACCCGTGGTGCAACGCCGGCTGGGCCGACTGTCCCGTGCCAAGCAACGGTAAAGAGGCGGTAGACCGACAGTCGATTACGTTAGAGCACGAAGATTTAATTAAAGTCGTCTACCAGGCCAACCCCAATACGGTCGCGGTTTTGATAAGCAGCTTTCCGTATGCTATAAACTGGACACAGCAAAATGTACCGGCAATAGTTCACATGGCACAAAACAGCCAGGAAACCGGTACTGCACTGGCTAATGTATTGTTTGGCGACTACAACCCCGCAGGCAGGCTTACCCAAACGTGGGTAAGCGATATTACAGACCTGCCCCCTTTCCTGGATTACAACATTCGTAACGGCCGTACCTACATGTATTTTAAAGGCAAGCCGTTGTATGCTTTTGGCTATGGCCTAAGTTATACTACATTTGTGTATAAGAGTTTAGATATAGATAAGCCATCGTTATCTAAAAATGGCAACCTGACCGTAAATGTAACCGTAACCAATACCGGCAGCCGCGATGGCGAAGAGGTGGTTCAGCTATACGTTAAGCATCTTAACTCTGCAATAGAGCGCCCCGTAAAAGAACTTAAGGCATTTAAAAGGGTGGCCTTAAAAGCAGGCGAAACTAAAACGATTGCCCTAACTTTACGTGCCAAAGACCTGGAGTACTGGAACACCAAAACTCAAAAATTTGAATTAGAACAAGGAACTATAGAATTACAGGCCGGTGGTGCATCGGATGCCATTATCCTGAAGAAGAACATTAATATAAATTAACCCAAAATATTTATGAAGAATAAAATTGTAAGCCTTTCGGCTATTGCCATGATACTGCTGGCTACTGCATGCAAAGACGAAACTACTACGAATGACACCGCAAAAAATGGCGAAACCGCTGTTTATGAAGGTAAGGAAATGAGTGATGAGTTTGATAAAGAGATTGATGGGATTGTTAGCAAAATGACCCTTGAAGAGAAAATAGGCATGCTGCACGGCTATAGCATGTTCACTAACGAAGGTGTAGAGCGCCTGGGCATACCGGAAGTGCATATGGCCGACGGCCCACTGGGTGTTCGTGAAGAAATTGAGCGTATGAGCTGGGCTCCCGCAGGCCGTACCGATGACTTTGCCACCTACTATCCTGCCGGTGCAGGCCTTTCGGCTACATGGAACCCGGAGATGGCAAGCACCTTTGGAAAATCGATAGGCGAAGAAGCCCGTGCCCGTGGTAAAGATGTATTACTGGCACCGGCATTCAATATCATCCGTACCCCACTTGGCGGCCGTACTTATGAGTACATGACCGAAGACCCGTTCCTTAACAAAACCCTTATTGTACCTTACGTTGTAGGTGTACAGGACCAAAATGTTGCTGCATGTATTAAGCATTATGCCGCTAACAACCAGGAAACCAACCGTGGTACGGTGGATGTACTTATAGATGAACGTACGCTACGCGAAATTTACCTGCCTGCTTTTGAAGCTGCGGTAACTAAAGCCAAAGCATATAGTGTAATGGGCGCTTACAACAAATTCAGGGGCGATTACCTTTGCGAAAATAAATACATGCTTCAGGATATTCTTAGGGGTGAGTGGGGCTTTAAAGGTATCGTGATATCGGATTGGGATGCGATACACAGCACCAAAAAAGCGCTTGAGGCAGGATCTGACCTTGAAATGGGTACCAACAAACCGTCTTTTGACGAATTTTACTTTGCAAAACCGCTTCTTGCCGCTGTAAAAGCCGGTACCGTTACCGAAGCCGAAGTAGACAAGCACGTAAAAAGGATCTTAAAAATGCTTTATAATATTAAAGCAATGGGTACCGCTAAAGACCGCGTAAAAGGCAGCATTAGTACCGATGCGCATTTTAAAGACGCTTACAACATTGCATCAGAATCGGTTGTATTGCTTAAGAACAATGAGAACCTGCTTCCATTAAAAGCAGATGCGCTTAAAAGCATTGCCGTTATTGGTGCTAATGCCACTGCAAAACACTCACAGGGTGGTTTTGGCGCGGGTGTAAAAACCAAACGTGAGGTTACTCCGTTAGAAGCACTTACGGCTAAATTGCCAAAATCGGTAACTATAAACTATGCCGAAGGTTACAAAACCGAATTCAAACCTAAAAAGGAAATGAAGTTTGGCGAAGTTACCCAGGAAGCTAAAGAAACCGTAAATGAGCTTGACCCTAAAATGGTTGCCGATGCAGTTGCTGCGGCTAAAAAATCAGATATCGCCATATTGTTTGTAGGTTCTAACCGTAATTACGAAACAGAAGCATCAGACCGTATGGACCTTAGCCTGCCTTTTGGACAGGAAAAACTTATTGCTGCCGTTAAAGCCGCAAACCCTAAAACCATTGTTGTTTTTGTTGCCGGTGCACCGTTTGATATCAACACGGTAGAAAAAGAAAATTCAACCATTGTTTGGAGCTGGTATAACGGATCTGAAGGTGGTAACGCCCTGGCAGACATCCTTCTTGGTAAAGTAAACCCATCGGGTAAACTGCCGTGGACAATGCCTAAAAAAATAGCCGATTCTCCTGCCCATGCTACCAATAGTTTTCCTGGTGGTGCCACTGCCGAATATAAAGAAGGCTTACTTGTAGGCTACCGTTGGTTTGATACTAAAAATGTTGAACCGCTTTACCCTTTTGGTTATGGCTTATCATATACTAAATTTGAACTTTCAGGGGTTAAAGCCGATAAAAAATCATACGGTACAGAAGATACCATCAAAATTACAGTTGATGTTAAAAACACCGGTAAGGCCAATGGTAAAGAGGTAGTACAGTTGTATTCTGCTAAAGCAGATTCTAAAGTTACCCGTGCAGCTAAAGAGCTTAAAGGTTTCAATAAAGTATCGGTTAAAGCCGGAAGTACCGAAACGGTTACCATTACTGTTCCTGTTAAAGAACTTGCTTACTACGATGTTGCTGCCAAAAAATGGACAGTAGAGCCGGGCACGTATACCTTTAAACTGGGTAATTCGTCAAGAAATATTACACAGGAAGTTACGGTTACTATAAAGTAACCTCACCCCAACCCCTCTCCGAAGGAGAGGGACCAGCTACACTATGTAGTAGTGAAAACTAATCAATATATTAATGTTTAATCACTGTCTGCTCCCCTCTCCTTCGGAGAGGGGCCGGGGTGAGGTAAAACTATGAAAAAAAACATATTACTACTGTCCGCACTGGCTTTAACCGGTTGTGCATCGCATAAAGATGTACCCGCGCAACGCCATTATGAACCCACGTGGGAATCGTTAGCACAATATGATGAAACCGCTGAGTGGTTTAAGGATGCCAAGTTTGGCATTTATGCACACTGGGGTGTGCTATCGGTTCCGGCGTATGCTAACGACTGGTACCCACGCAACATGCACATTATAGGGTCTGACGAGAACAAGCACCAGGTGGCAACATATGGGCCTCTTAATAAATTTGGCTACCATGATTTTGTGCCCATGTTTAAGGCCGAGAATTTTGATGCCAATGCCTGGGCCGACCTGTTTGTAAAAGCGGGCGCTAAATTTGGCGGCGTAGTGGCAGAGCACCACGACGGCTGGAGCAACTGGGACAGCAAAATTAACCCGTGGAACAGTATGGCTATGGGTCCGCACCGCGATTTGGTGGGCGAACTCTCTAAAGCCATTCATGGCCGTGGGTTAAAGCTGGTAACGTCGTTTCATAAAGACCGTAACCTGCAAATTAATAAGGATAACCCCGATAAGTGGGGCGACGATATTTCGTATTTCCCGTATAACCCTAATATGGCAACGTCGTCTAACGATCCGTTGTTGAGTATCATGTACGGCAATATACCGCCGGAGCAATT
Source organism: Flavobacterium zepuense (assembly GCF_007097145.1). Lineage (GTDB taxonomy): Bacteria > Bacteroidota > Bacteroidia > Flavobacteriales > Flavobacteriaceae > Flavobacterium > Flavobacterium zepuense. Next base: position 442,524 of record NZ_VJVZ01000002.1, read on the forward strand.
TTACAAGAACTGGCTGGGCGAACTGGGTGAACTTATAGACAATTACTCACCCGACCTTATTTACTTTGACAGTAAAATGACCAAGATCCCTGAAAAGTACAAGCAGGAGTTTTTGGCGCATTACTTTAACCACTCGGTTGCCACAAAGCAGCAGGTGGTTGTTACCCATAAAGAAGGTGAACTCCCTAAAACCGTAAGCGTTGAAGATTTTGAGAAGGGCCGTAATAACGCCATTACGCAGGATTTTTGGCTTACCGATGAAACGGTATCGGTTGGCAGCTGGAGTTACACCAACGACCTGGGGTTAAAGACCGCTGATGATATTATTGACCTGCTGGCCGATATTGTAAGCAAGAACGGCGCACTAATGCTTAACGTATCGCCTAAGGCAGATGGTACCGTACCACAAAACCAACAGGACATCCTGTTAGAAATTGGTAGCTGGCTAAACACTAACGGAGAGGCTATTTATGCATCGCGCACCTGGAATGTATTTGGCGAAGGCCCTGCAAAACAGGAAAAAGGCGGCATGTTTGTAGATAAGGTTACTTATGGCGCTAAAGATGTTCGTTACACCCGCAAAGGCAAAACTATCTATGCCATAGTTTTAGGATGGCCGGGGAGCAATACTGAGATGCTGTTGGAATCTTTTAGTGGTAAAACGCTAAACCAGATTCCGAAAGTGAAAAATTTAAGGGTTTTAGGGTCGGCTGAAGTTATAAAATATCACCTTGACGATGCCGGATTGCATTTTACAACCCCTGCCCAAAAAGTAGACGATAAAGCTTTTGTTGTAAAAATAGAGACAGAATAATCTTTACCAAAAAGATCACAATAAACTTATAGTCATTTTGACTTTATTGCTTTTGAATTTGTAAATTGCGCCCTGATTTTAAAAGGCTCATAGCTTAGTTATAAATACGCTGTAATAATTATATTCTAATAAAAGACACATTTACAGCACATTAATTAATAGAAAATGATACCAAAAAAACTGAATCTCCTGTTAGTAGGACTGGTAATGGCAGGCTGTTCATCTACACAATATCTAAAAACCGATGATGGTGTTGTTGTAAACATTAACAGCAGCGGTACTAACGATGTTAAAAAAGTTCGTGTGCAGGTGTTACGTGATGAGCTTGTACATATATCGGCCACTCCCCAAAATGAATTCCCTAAAGATTCCAGCTTAATAATAGTTCCCGGAATAAAGACAACGCCGTTTACGGTTAAAGACGTTGCCGACTCGGTAATGGTATCTACCTCACGTTTAAGAGTTATGATATCCAGAAAAGACGGTGGTGTTAACTTTAAGGATAAGAACGGCAAGGTTATTTTAGCCGAAAAACAAGGCGGCGGTAAAACATTTACCCCAATAGAGGTAGAGGGCACCAATGGCTATTCGGTAAGGCAAATATTTAACTCCCCGGCAGATGAGGCTTTTCACGGTTTGGGCCAGCACCAGGCAGATGAGTTTAACTACAAAGGTAAAAGCGAAGAGCTATTTCAATACAATACTAAAGTTTCGGTACCGTTTATTGTATCAAACAAAAATTACGGAGTACTGTGGGACAGCTATTCTTTAAGCCGTTTTGGCGATAGCCGCCCTTACAAGCAGCTAAACACCCTTTTTAAACTGTATGATAAAAAAGGCAATGCTGGGTCTTTAACAGGCACGTATATCTCTAATGTTAAAGATGTTAAAAACATTGAGCGCAAAGAAGAATCTATCTTTTTTGAAGATATTAAGAGTATTAAGAACCTGCCACAAAACTTTCCTTTAAAGAATGCCAATGTAACCTACGAGGGTGAAATTGAAGCACCTGAAAGCGGCGATTATAAATTTACCCTGTACTATGCAGGTTATGTAAAAGTATTTTTAGACAACAAATTAGTAGTTGCAGAACGCTGGAGGACAGCCTGGAATCCTAACAGTTATAAATTCTCATTACCATTACAGGCCGGTAAGCGCGTGCCTTTGCGTATAGAGTGGCGTCCTGACGGCGGTACATCTTATTGTGGTTTGCGCGCACTTGCACCTCAGCCGGTTGACGAAAAAAACAACCAGGTATGGTGGAGCGAAATGAGCAAAAAACTGGATTATTACTTTGTTTATGGCGATAATGCCGACGAGGTTATTAAAGGCTACCGAACGCTAACCGGTAAATCTCAGGTTATGCCTAAATGGGCTATGGGTTACTGGCAAAGCCGCGAGCGCTACAAAACCCAGGATGAGATAGTAGGTAATTTAAAAGAATTCAGGAAACGAAAATTCCCTATAGATAATATAGTACTTGACTGGAATTACTGGGAAGAGGATGCATGGGGAAGCCATGAGTTTGATGCAAAACGTTTCCCTGACCCTAAAGGTATGGTAGATGATATTCATGCATTAAACGCTAAAATGATGATCTCGGTTTGGCCGAAATTCTATAAAACCACCGAGCATTTTAAAGAGTTTGACACCAAAGGCTGGATGTATCAGCAGGCCATTAAAGATAATGTTCGCGACTGGGTAGGCCCGGGCTATGTAGGCTCTTTTTATGACGCATATTCGGGCGGGGCACGTAAATTATTCTGGAAACAGATCTATGACAATTTATACCCGCTGGGCATTGATGCCTGGTGGATGGATGCCAGCGAGCCTAACGTACTTGATTGTACTGATATGGAATACCGTAAAGCACTGTGTGGCCCTACGGCATTAGGATCGTCTACAGAGTTTTTTAATACCTATGCGTTGATGAATGCCGAAGCTATTTATAATGGCCAGCGTAGTGTTGAACCTAACAAAAGGGTGTTCCTGTTAACCCGTTCGGGCTTTGCAGGATTACAGCGCTACAGCACGGCAACATGGAGTGGCGACATCGCTACCCGTTGGGAGGATATGAAGGCACAAATATCTGCCGGACTTAACTTTGCAGTAAGTGGTATCCCTTACTGGACAATGGATATTGGTGGCTTTTGTGTAGAAGATAGGTACGTGAGCGGACAACAGGCTTATGATAAAGATGGCAAAGAAAACAGCGATTATAAAGAGTGGAGGGAGCTAAACACGCGTTGGTTCCAGTTTGGTGCCTTTGCACCGTTATACAGGGCACACGGGCAGTTTCCTTACCGTGAGCCGTGGAACATAGCACCTGATACGCACCCTGCTTACAAATCTATCTTATATTATACTAACTTAAGATACAGGTTAATGCCTTACATATATACTATGGCCGGTATGACCTATTTTAATAATTATACTATAATGCGTCCGTTATTTATGGACTTTGCAGCTGATAGCAAAACCGAGAACATAAGCGACCAGTTTATGTTTGGCCCTGCCTTTATGGTATGCCCGGTTTATAGCTATGAGGCACGCAAGCGTAATGTGTATTTCCCTGCCGGTTCTAACTGGTTCGATTTTTACACAGGAAAATATATAAGCGGTGGCCAGCAACTAAGTGTGGATGCCCCTTACGAGCATATTCCGTTATTCATCCGCGAAGGCGCAATTATTCCTGTAGGGCCGGAAATGCAATACAGTAATGAAAAACCTGCCGACAAAATAGTGTTGTACGTTTACAAAGGCAAAGACGGCAGCTTTACACTGTATGAGGATGAAGATAATAACTACAACTACGAAACAGGTAAATATTCTAACATTGCTTTTACTTATAACAATGCCAATAACACATTAACCATTGGCGAGCGTAAAGGCGAATTTACGGGCATGATTAAAAACCGCACATTTACTATTGTAACCGTTAGCAAAGACAAACCTAAAGCATTTACTTATGATGCCGAAGGGCAAACCGTAAACTATAATGGGCAAAAACAAACAATTACACTTAAGTAATTTTAATTTAGCCCTATCGAAGTATCGGGGCTACAACTATCACTACTAAATGATTTTTGAGCCTTAAGGATAGGGCTTTGGTTCCGTTAGGAAGTTGCGTAATAAAATAAGATTTCTATAAGATCCAAACGGATAATCATAATGATTATCCGTTTGGATCTTTATTAATTACTAACGTTCGGTTTTAATCTTTTCCCTGTGCTGAATACCCCATCGGGTCATGGCACTTACAAGCTCTTCGAGTGTGTGGCTATAGGGTAATAGCTCATACTCAATAGTTACAGGATATCCCACAGCTACTTTCTTTATTATAAAACCGTTCATCTCCAGTTCTTTTAATTCACTGGATAGTACTCGTGCAGAAATACCTTTAACCTGCCTTTGCAACTCGCTAAAACGATTGTTACCCCGCGCCATTGCAATAATTATCATCAGTTTCCACTTCCCTCCAATTACGTAAAGTGCATCGCTAACCGCGGTAAGCACCTTAGTGCATTCATCGGTAAATTCTTTATTTACCTCATGCTCTGACATATCTTTCATACTACTCGCATTATATTAGTTAGTAACCTTTAAGTAACAACTAATAAATTGTAATCAAATATAACATAATTTCGAATGATATAAACATTGTGTTTATAGTAACCATTAAAAAATTAAAAATTATGACACTTGAAATTAAGAACTAAAGAAACGTTGAGAGAATTAGTAGATGCTTATGCATTATTAGGTGATGAGAAAAAGATCTCAGAACAAATGTCCTTATTTACACCCGATGCGGTATATACAGTTTACATGAATGGCATTGTAGTGGCAGACATTAAAGGTACTGATAATTTACAGAAAGAATTTAATGGGCATGCAAGCGCGGTAAAAACGTATTTTACCCTAAATGGCCAGCACAATGTAAAAATAAGTGGAGACAGTGCAACGGGCACCTCTTTCTCTACAATAAAAATGATACGGGAGCACGAGGGAAAAGACATTATTACCGATTATAGTGTGAGATATGACGACACTTATATATTTCTGAACAACAAATGGTTAATTGCACAGCGTATCGGCCATTTTATAATTGTAGAGGCAAGGCCAATTAATAATTAAGTACATTCAGGCTATTATAAAAAACCTGCAATAGGTACTTTGCAGGTTTTTAGTTATTTAAATAAGTGTTAAAAAATAAATTTCGGTTGTAGGTATTTAGGTAATTACCTAAATTTGTGCTATGGAAATATTAGATATAATCAAGTCATTATCAAACGAGACACGTTTAAATATACTTAAATGGTTAAAAGACCCTTATGCCCATTTTCCTGAAGAGGAACTTAGTGAGGATACACCACAATTAGGTGTATGTGTATCTGATATTGCTAAAAAAGCAGAGATGTCTATCCCTACCGTTTCGGATTATTTAAAAACAATGTCATCAGCTAAAATTTTGATTGCCACCCGAAGAGGCCAGTGGACCTACTACAAAAGGAATGAGCAATTGCTTCAGGATTTGGCAATGCACATAAAAGATGTACTATAAAAAAAATTTATTATATAATTTAGGTATTTACCTAATTAACTAAACAAAAATGAAAGCAGCAATATTAAAACAATTTGGTCCTGTTGAAAATTTCGAAATTGCAGAAATTCCAACCCCTAAACCCGGATTCAAGGAAGTGTTAGTGCGGGTTTATGCAACATCTGTAAATCCTTTAGACTACCAGGTACGCCGCGGAGATTATAAAAACGAATTGGAGTTGCCTGTCATCACAGGCCATGACGTATCGGGAGAGATAGTCGAACTCGGCGTAGGGGTAGAGAACTTTAAAATTGGCGACGAAGTGTATTACACCCCAGAGATCTTTAAGGGATACGGAAGTTATGCTCAGTACCATTGTGCACACGAGTCTATCATTGGCCTGAAACCAAAGAACTTTAGCCATCTGGAGGCTGCTACGCTTCCGCTGGCAGCAGGTACAGCCTATGAAATGCTGGTTACAAGGGCGAAGCTGAAGATTAACCAGTCTATCCTTATTCACGGTGGCGCGGGTGGTGTAGGTATACCTACTATCCAAATTGCAAAGGCTATGGGCGCAACGGTTTATACTACAGCACGAAAAGTGCACCATAAATTTCTTCTCGAATTAGGTGCCGATTATGTGATTGACTACGAAAATGAAAATTACATCACAGCCATTCAGCAGCTGACTGATAATAAAGGAGTTGATGTTATAATTGATACCCTTGGGGGGAATACTCTCTCGGATAGCGGCAAGATACTCAGCCAGTTGGGGCAGGTAGTTACCATTGTTGATATTGACAAACCACAAAATCTTATTGAGGCATGGGGAAAAAATGCCACCTATCATTTTGTCTTTACCCGACAGAACAGGAATAAAATGGATGAGTTAACCAAGTTGGTTGAAAACAATAAGCTGAAGCCAATTTTAAATAAGGTCTTTACCTTGGAAGAGATAGGCAAAGCGCATAGTTTATTAGAAACCAAAGCCGGCGATAAAGATTTTTATGGTAAAATTGGAATAAGGATTGACTAAATCCCGAAAATGCTTATTAGTAATCTTCGCTTAGTCACGCCTCAAAATAAAAAATGCTCCTTATCAGGAGCATTTTTTGTTGCAAAGGAGAAAGGAACTCTAGTCTAACACCTTACACCTCTTTTTATGTTTTAAAACCATTAAATAAGTGATTTACTGAATTTAGAATTTTAAAAATTTATTTCACAATTTGTAGCGGCTATCTTTTCTGCTATTGTGCCGTAATTTTCTTTCTGTGGTTTTCACCCCAGCGAATCATAGCATCAATAACTTCTTTAAGCGTCCCGGCATATTCTGTTGAAGAGTACTCTACAGTAACCGGTTTTGTATCACATACCTTTCTGTTTACAAGTTGATTCATTTCCAGCTCATGCAACTCCTTTGATAATATTCGCGGCGAAATTCCCGATGCTCTTGACAACTCGCCAAAACGCTTGGTGCCCTCATTTACTAATATCGAAAGAATCAGCAATTTCCACTTCCCATTTACTACATATAGCGTATCCTGTATTGCAGAATGTACGTTTTCGCACGCCACACCTGATGATTTATTTTTCATAGTATCCTATTTGTAACTACTTACCTTTTGGTAATTGATTACAAATATACCGTATTAACTACCCACCTTTGTACTTTAACTAAAATAAATGGAAATGGAAAAATTTAAAGACATGGTTGTAATAATTACCGGCGGAAATAGTGGCATTGGTTATGCTACCGCAAAAGAGTTTAAGTTACAGGGCGCAAAGGTATTAATAACAGGGAAAAGACAGGATGCTTTGGATAAAGCATCAATAGAGCTTGGCGTAAAAGCGAAAATTACTGATCAGGCAAATTTAAAACATATCGATGAGCTGGTAGCTGAAATACAATCCTCTTTAGGAAAGGTTGATATTTTGTTTATTAATGCAGGTGTGGCCTCTTTTGCTCCCATTGCATATACCTCAGAAGAGCAGTTTGATACGATGATTAATGTGAATTTTAAAGGAAGTTTTTTTACACTTCAAAAATTCATTCCTATTTTAAATGATGGGGCTTCTGTCATCTTTTTAACCTCGGGAAATACAGCACTTGCTATGGAAAACAGTTCGGTTTACTCTGCCACCAAATCTGCAGTCAGCCACTTGGCAAAAATCGCAGCGAAAGAACTTTCTTCACGAAAAATCAGGGTTAATACAGTTAATCCGGGTCCGACAGAAACGGAAATGCAGAGCAAGTTCGGTATGGATGAAGCCACATTAAAAGGCATGAAAAGCAAGATGATTAGCCAGGTACCTCTCGCCAAAATGGGTGCGCCAGAAGATGTGGCAAAAATGGTGGCATACTTATCAGACAATACGGTTTCCTCTTTTATTACCGGAGCGGAATTTTTTATTGACGGAGGTATGGCTTTATAATTTAAAACAAATTAAACATGAATACAAAAACTAAAACTATCACTGGCTGGGTATTAAGTGCCCTGATCTGTCTAATGCTTGGTGCATCTGCTATTGACAAAATCATAGGAAGTGAACATGCCTTAAAAATGGGTGCATCCTTCGGATTATCTTCAACAGTGTATTCCATATTAGGAATAATCGAGATTCTATCAGTTATATTGTTCCTGTATACAAGGACAGGAATCCTGGGCATGCTATTACTATCATCTTATTTAGGTGGTGCCATTGCTACTCATTTACAGCATCAGCATAATATTTTATTTCCGATGTTCTTTGAGGCTGCTATATGGATTGCGGCCGTAATACGTTTCCCAGAGCTCACGCAGAGATTATCTGTATCTAAGATATCAAAATAAGCATACCGTGTGATTATGTTTAACCGGCATTTGAGAGAATGCTGTGCTGCGGTTGGAAACACCTGCATAAAGGTTATTTGTTATACAGCTAAAGGAGAACTGAAGATTCTGGCAGCAGTGATATATAAAATGCTCCCGAATGGGAGCATTTTTTGCTTTGCAGAGGGGAAGGGATTCGAACCCTCGATACCCTTTTGGAGTATACACGCTTTCCAGGCGTGCGCCTTAGACCACTCGGCCACCCCTCTATGTTTTATTCGGCTGCAAAAATAGAATTAAAAAACGGATATTTAAAATTATTCCGATAATTCGCCGCGCAGTGCGGTTTCAAACTGGTGCTTAAAATCTGTATGCGGAATGCCCTGCCCCAGCAGGTACATCATCTTGGTAATGGCAGCCTCGGTAGTAATGTCGGCGCCACTAATAACGCCTATTTCTTTAAGCAGGGTACTGGTTTCATAATGGCCCATGTTTACACGCCCTCCTGAGCATTGGGTTACATTAACCACTTGCAGTCCGCCATTTATAGCATTTTGCAGTATGTTAATGAACCAGTCTTCGGATGGGGCATTGCCGGCACCGTAGGTTTCCAGTACAATACCTTTAAGGCCCGGGATGTTTACAATAGCCTGAAGCACCTGCACATTTAGGCCCGGAAACATTTTTACAATAGCTACATCGTCTTCAAACTTTAAGCCTACCTGTAGTTCCTGGTTATTTTCTTTTTGAAGAAGATATTCTTTGTTGATCTTAAGGTGTACGCCGCTTTCTGCCAGGGCAGGATAGTTGGGCGATGTAAAGGCATTAAAATGTTCGGCGCTGATTTTTGTGGTGCGGTTACCTCGGTACAGCTTGTATTCAAAATACAGGCATACTTCGCGTACTACAGGCTGGCCTTCGTGGCGCAATGAGGCTATCTGTATGGCCGTTATAAGGTTTTCTTTAGCATCGGTACGTAAATCGCCTATAGGTAGCTGAGAGCCCGTAAAAACCACCGGCTTGTTTAAGTTTTGCAGCATAAAGCTTAACGCCGATGCCGAATATGACATGGTATCGCTGCCGTGCAGTATTACAAAACCATCATAATTATTGTAGTTTTCCTGAATTAACAAGGCAATCTTAACCCATTTGCCAGGCTCCATGTTAGAGGAATCTATGGGGCTGTCAAAAGATACCGTTTGTATATCGCAGTCCAGCTGCTTAAGCTCGGGTATGTTTTGCAGGAGTTTTTTAAAGTTGAATACCTTTAGCGCACCGGTCTCAAAATTCTTAACCATGCCTATGGTACCACCGGTATATATAAGCAGGATATTGGGCTTAGGCATCCTGGTACTTCATTTTATTAACTACCGGGTTAGCATACATGGCAAGGAAACCATCGCGCAATATCTTATTTTCAATATCTATACGCATTTCAAGGCGCCTTTCAAACACCTGTTTTTCCTTTTCGGTATACTTATCGGCAAAACGGGTAGTATTGTGTACAAGATCGTATGCAATGTAATTGGTAGGCCAAAGCTTGTAGGTAGAGAGTATAGAATCGTCTATAACCTGTGCCAATGCCTGTATTTGCTTGTTTACGTTCTCGTTAGTGGCCGTAATAGCATCAAGCTCGGTGTCCAGTACATCTCCTACGTGTATGTGTATCCTTTTCTTTTGACCCATAATGCCGCTAAGCAGGGTATTAAAGTCTTCATTCTTTTCTTTTACATACACTTCGGCTTTAGCCTGGGCTAAAAGCTGTGGCATTTTAAGTGCATCGGTAGGATCATATTCATACGAAATGGAAACCGGTACGATCTTAACCTTTTTAAAGAAATCCATAAGGTTTTGCTCGTCTGATGCCATGGCAAGCATTTTTAAAACGCCCTGCTGTGTACTATCATTTCCATCTTTAGTACGGCCTTCGCGCTGGGCTATCCAAACCGAGCGGTTCTCTCGCGTAAGCAATTGGCAAATGTATTCGCTCATTAACTTAGAGCTTTGCAGCAGTTCGCGTGGCGAAAGCCCGCGCTGTACAACAAAGTTGCGGTTAAGCCTTGAGAGTACGTGCAAAAATGTTTTTTGCACCAGGTTATCGCCAATGGCCGAAGCCGTCATGATAAGGCCATGATCTAACAAACAAACATTAAGCAACGAGGTATCTAAGATAATATCCCTATGGTTGGATATGTAAAGGTAAGGAGCGTGCTTATCCAGCTTTTCAAAGCCGGAGGTTGTTAAGCCTTCAGAGCTTTTTTCGAGTACTTTTTGTACTGCGTTGTATATAAAATTAGCCTGGAAATCGCGTTTAGAATGAGTTTTGGTGAGCTGTTCTGCCCAAACCTCTTCTTTAACGTCGGGAAAAGTAAAGCTCATGAGCGCTTTCATCATAGGGTGGTGTACTACACTACGTAGGGCCTCATTTACTTCGCTGTCATAAAAAGGCCTGATATGATCAAATTTCGACATGTACTTAATTAAGGTTTAAACTATCTGCAAATGAACAAAAATTTATTGAATTTAACCGAAATTCTTTGTTAAATCCCGTATATATCTTTAGAATTTTGAGTGGTTATCTGCGCAATTTCTTCTATCGTAACCCCATAAATTTCGGCAAGCTTTTGAGCAACAAGGGGTATGTAGCTGCTCTCGTTGCGCCTGCCCCTGTGCGGCACGGGGGCCAGGTAAGGCGCATCGGTTTCTAACACAATGTATTGCGGGGGTATGTCTTTTAAAAACTCGTCTATCTTACCATTTTTAAACGTGGCCACCCCGCCTATCCCCAACTTCATATTGTAAGAAATGGCTTTTTGTGCCTGTTCAAAATCGCCGGTAAAGCAATGAAATATCCCGAACAAATCAGCCCCTTTTTCCTCTTCTAAAACATCAAACGTTTCATTAAAGGCATCGCGGCAATGTATGTTTATGGGCAGCTTATAGTTTTTTGCAAGCTGTACCTGGTGTTTAAAGGCGTGTTGCTGTTGGGTAAGCCGGGTTTTATCCCAGTAGAGGTCTACCCCTATTTCGCCCACGGCATAAAATTTATGGTTGGCCAGCTGCGCTTCTACATGCGCCAGCTCTTCTAAATAATTTTCTTTTACATAGGTGGGGTGCAGCCCCATCATTAAAAAAACATTATCGGGGTACTGCTTTTCCATTGCATACATCTGCTGCGTGTAGGTAGAATCTATAGACGGCACAAAAAGCCTGCTAACACCGGCATCAAAGGCGCGCTGCATCATGGCATCCCGGTCGGCCGCAAACTCTTCGCTGTATAAATGCGTATGTGTATCGGTAAGTATCATGTTGTATTTCTAAACGGTAAAATTACAAACTTGGCGTGGCTTTTGCCCTGTATATCTAAATTTAAATTATTTTTGAATCACCAGAAACCAGTTCTAAAAAATGGATACCCTTCAAAGCACCTTAAAAAACAAAGGCTACAAACGCATAAAGTTTAAAATTAGCAAAACACAACACCTGCTGCTAAAAGGCAAAATAAATGGCATAGACGGCCACTTTATATTAGATACCGGAGCCTCTAACAGCTGCGTGGGCTTTGAAGGCATTAACCATTTTACCCTCCTGGCAGCCGACTCTGATACCCGTGCCGCAGGTGCAGGCGGTATAGGTATGGTAACGCAAACATCGGTCAAAAACAATTTAAAGCTGGGCCGCTGGAGCACTAAAAAGTTGGCACTGGTTATTTTTGATATGTCGCACGTTAACCAGGCATTGCAACAATATAAAGCCAAACCTGTACACGGTATAATTGGGGCCGATATTCTTATAAAAGGCAAGGCAATAATAGATTACAATAACTTTTGTTTGTATTTGAAGTAGTGCACGTTCATTAAATGCAATAACAATTATTCTTTAGCCAAATTAAATGATTTTATTATTCAGAAAATACGCAACCTAAAAGCTTATAGAGCATCTGATATTAAAACCACTTAAATTATTAGCTATGAAAAAATTGTTACTATTATTATTATTCAGTGTTTCTGCATTTGCCCAACCTAATATTGGCGAGCCTATAACTGTTGTTGTTTGCGATCAGGACGAATACACCATGAATGGTGCTACATTCGTTGATCTTACTGTAAACAACACTATTGTATTGAACGGGCTTAGCCCAGATGAATATAGCGTGTCATATTATGAAACAGAACAATATGCCGTTAACGGTACTAACGCGATAGAAAATCCTCAAGCAGCCTACGTAAGTAATGGCCAAAGTATTTTTATTAAAGTTGCACAAATAGGTCAGCCTGCCAATTTCGCTATTGCGTATTTTTCTATTGTAATTAACATTATTCCGATTATTAATAATCCAACGGCACTTGTACGTTGCAATGAGGCGTTACCAAACGATTTTATGACATCTTTTGACCTTACTACAAAAGACAACGAAATAACCGGAGATTGCATAGGCTGTAGTGTTGAGTATTTTTGGAGTGAAAATAACTCTCTTATTGACAATCCTACTAATTTTACTAACTACACCAATCCGCAAGTGCTAAATGTAAAAGTGACGTCTGTAAATGGATGTGAAGCTTATACCACATTAACTATTAAAGTACTGCCACTACCACTTTATATGGGAATGCCTGACTTATATTCCTGCAATGGAATTTTTGACCTTACCCAGAATAACAATCTTTATGACAGTTCATTTATTATTACCCATTATGCTACTTTAGAAGACGCATTAAACAATGTTAATCCATTTCCCAACCCTACTACCTACAGCAGCCAAAATGGAATTGTTTTTGTAAGAGTAGCCATACCAGCACCTAACCCTAACGAACCTGTTTGCTCTCAAATATACGAACAACAATTGGTAGTAAATAATTTAGAAGTTGAAGGTATCGCATCTGTTGGCAATGATATAGTTATAACACTCAATTCATCCGAAACATATCTATACACAATAAGCTCGGCACCGACATCGGCCGAATTAATCAGCCAGAATTCCAATATTTTTACGGATATGCCTTTTGGCTCATACACTTTTGTGATACAGAATAGTTGTGGAAATATTGTAACTATAACTTTTGACCACATTTTAACAGCCCCTCTTGGAGAAACAACACAAACTTTTACCGAAGGCGAAACCCTTGCCAACCTGGAAGTGGAGGGCGAAAACATACAATGGTATGCTACCGAAACCGGAGATAATCTATTAAACATTGAGACTTTACTTGTAGATGGTGCCATTTACTATGCATCTCAAACTATAGATGGTGTAGAGAGCACACAAAGGCTTGGCGTTACCGTTACAAAGGTTTTAGGCTTAGATAATGACACTATACCGGGATTAAGCTATTTCCCTAACCCGGTAAAAAACACATTTACAGTAACAAATAGCAACACTATAGATGACATAAGTGTTTACAATACTTTAGGCCAGCTGGTGCTTACAACGGCTATCAACAGCACTGAGGGAACAATAGATTTTTCGGCTTTTAACAATGGCATCTATTTTATAAAAGTTACAGCCGGTAAAAACCAGCAAACTATTAAGGTTGTAAAGCAATAGTAAAAGATATTACATTTCTATAGCTCCGCAAATTGCGGAGCTTTTTTATTCCCAGAGAAGAGATTTAAGTTAATCATCACGTTAGTAGGTAGTTTTTATTACTTTTGAAAAAAATTACTACCATGAAAAAACTCTACGCTTTTTATTTATTACTTTTTAGCATTACCATGTATGCACAGCCTAACATTGGCATGCCCCAAGATCTATATGCCTGCGACGAAAATGAAAATGGGTTTGCCACGTTTGACCTGAGCTGGAACGATGAATCTGCTTTAGGAACATTAAACCCGGAAGATTACACGGTTGCTTACTTTCAAACCAATGCAGATGCCCAGGCAAACGCTAACCCGATACCTGTTTTTTACAGTAATACCATTGCTTACAACCAAACGGTTTATGTAAGGGTGAGCGAAAATGAAAATTCTGATAATTTTGCAGTGGCAGACTTTGATTTAATCGTAACAAGTACATTTGAAGTTGAAAACATAGTGTCTGTTGGCTATGATTTTACAGTAACGCTTAGTGCGCCAGGGCTGTATCAATACACCGTGGTTGCTGCTCCAGCCGGGGCACCTATAGTGTTACCCTTTGCACAGGAGTCTAACATCTTTACAGATATGCCTTTTGGCCAATATTCTCTAATGATAGAGAACGGCTGCGTAAATGCTGTAACCATAACTTTTGACCATATGTTAACGGCTCCTGTAGGCGAGTCCATACAAACATTGATAGAGGGCCAAACCCTTGCCGACGTGGAAGTGGAAGGCGAAAACATACAATGGTATGCTACTGAAACAGGTGATAATCCGCTTGCAATGACAACACTGCTGGTAAATGAAACAACATATTATGCAGCACAATCTATAGACGGGACGGAAAGCACGCAACGTTTAGCTGTTACGGTTCACCTGGTAACATTAGGCGTAAATAATAACCAATTTGCCGCGCTTAGATACTACCCTAACCCGGTAGTAAACAACCTTAGCATTAGCAATACTGTTGCTATTGATGCTATAGAGGTTTACAACACATTAGGCCAGCAGGTGCTTACAACAAAGCCTAATGCAACAGGAGCTACAATAAATTTCAGCTCGTTTAATAGCGGTATTTATTTTGTGAAAATACAAAGTGGCAATGCCCAAAAAACTATTAGGGTAATTAAGCAGTAAACTGTTTACACACAAATCACATAAGGCTCTGCAATGCAGGGCTTTTTTTCTGCCTGATAACCGCTATTGATTATCATACGATAATTTATCTTTTTTTGAAAAACATATCATTTTGACGTTTTACCAAAAGACAAATAGTTAAAAAACGAATATCATCTGTAAGAAATTAGCCAAAATTATACTTTTTATTAAAATATTTTCATTTAATTAACTGAAAAACAAGCACATACTCAATGTAAATATATTGTAAACTTAATAGCAATTAATTTTACCAGTTTATAAAATTTAAATATCATTGCAGCACTAACAAAAACACTTATAACAATCAATTACCCATGAAAAAATTATTCCTTTTTACATGCCTTTCAGCTTTAGCTTTAACGTTTAATTCTTGTTCTGATGATGATAACAAATCTAACGAAACTGACGGCACCTCAGGTACAGTAACTTTTAAAGTAAATGGTGTTGCTAAAACATACAACACTATTACTGTTAATCCGGAATCTGAAGTATCTGATGGCGAAACGTTTGAGTGGATCACTATTACAGCTTCACCCGAAGGCTCGGCTTCAGAATTTGTAACTTTCGAGCTTGAAAAAGAAGCAGTTGGTGCTGATGCTTCAAACTATTTTGAGTACGTTGAGAACAACGTAACTTACTACTGGGATAATGAGTTTAACGTTAACACGTTAACCAACAATAATGATAAAGTTAAAGGCACATTCTCCGGAACAGTATCAATTTACGATGCCAACGCCCAGGAAACTGTAACTAAAACAATCAGCGAAGGTACTTTTGATATCAACAGATAATCATTACTGATAATTTCAGAGGCCCTGTTTATTAATTTAAACAGGGCTTTTTTATTTATATTAGCACCCTTAAACCCAATTTTGTATTGATGAAAAAGATATTACTACTTACCTGCCTTTGTATTTTTACACTAAATTTTAGTTCGTGCTCTAATGATGATGACGCTGCAAAACAAGGCGGCAGCATAAGTTTTACTATTAATGGTGAACAACATGTTTTTAATGATGTAACAATACACCCATCGCAAAGTTATGAGCGCGAAAATGAGGGTTACAGGTCTGCGTTTGCTGGAGAAAGTGAAGGCAACACATCCATACGCATTACCTTCCCTGTTACAGATGCTGCTGTAAACGGCAACGGCTTAATAGAATATATGGCCGATAACCAAATTTTTTTTGATAACAACCAGGTAACCCTTACCTATACCCAAAATAGTAACCATAAACTTAAAGGTACTTTTAGCGGCACCTTTACAAACGGTTATTTTGAAGATTCTCCGGATTACCAGGAGCGGACAATTACAAACGGTACTTTTGATATTACGTATTAAAACAAAAAACGCCCACTAAATAGTGGGCGTTTTGTATATATAAAACTTAGTAACTTACTATAGTTCTAATGCTTTTTTAGGATTGTTATCCATAAGCAGTTCTGTTGGGTTTTCTAAGCCTTCTTTAACCGCTACAAGGAAACCAACCGACTCACGCCCATCGATGATCCTGTGGTCGTAAGAAAGGGCAACGTACATCATAGGGTGTATCTCTACTTTACCGTTAACGGCAATAGGGCGCTCTATAATGTTGTGCATACCAAGGATACCGCTTTGCGGAGGATTAATGATAGGGGTAGAAAGCATACTGCCAAACACACCACCATTGGTAATGGTAAACGTACCCCCTGTCATATCATCTACAGTGATCTGTCCGTCGCGGGCACGTAGTGCAAGGCGTTTAATTTCTGCCTCAATACCACGGAAAGAAAGCGTCTCGGCATTTCTTACCACCGGTACCATAAGGCCTTTAGGGCCCGATACGGCAATAGAGATATCAACAAAATCGTAAGCCACTTTATAGTCGCCATCCATCATAGAGTTAACATCCGGGAACAACTGTAACGCCCTTACAACCGCTTTAGTAAAGAACGACATATAACCTAAGCCTAAACCGCCATGCTTGGCTTTAAAGGCATCTTTATACTCGTTTCTAAGCGTGTTAATAGGTGTCATGTTTACCTCGTTAAACGTGGTAAGCATAGCTGTTTCATTCTTGGCAGCCACAAGGCGCTCTGCCACTTTACGGCGAAGCATAGATAGTTTTGTACGCTCGCTGCCACGGTTACCGTTTGTGGGGGTACCCATAGAAACTTGCTGGTTAGCATTAACCGCATCGTCTTTAGTTATCCTTCCGCCTTTACCTGTACCGCTTACGGTTGCAGGGTCAACGCTTTTTTCGTCTAATATTTTTTTAGCAGCCGGAGAAGGAGTACCCGCAGCATAGCTTTTCTCTGCAGCAGGTGCAGCAGGCTTAGCTTCTTCATTTTTAGGCTCTTCTTTAGGTGCTTCCGGTTTTTTCTCTTCGGCTTTAGGCGCTTCTTCTTTCTTTTCTTCTTTTGCAGGGGCAGCATCGCCACCACCCGGCTTTTCAGCATCGGTATCAATAAGGCATACTACCTGCCCTACGGCAACAGCATCGCCTTCTTCTGCCTTTAGAGTAATAATACCTGCTGCTTCGGCAGGAAGCTCCAGGGTTGCTTTATCCGAATCTACTTCGGCAATTGCCTGGTCTTTCTCTACATAATCACCATCTTTAACCAGCCATGTTGCTATTTCAACTTCTGTAATCGATTCCCCCGGCGAAGGAACTTTCATTTCTAAAATCATATTGGTATAATTTTATATTGTGTTGCTATATTATTGAAAACTCAAAAATACAATTAATTAAATAAATTCTTATCAAAAACCATTGCTATAGCAGCGGCATGGCGTTTTTTAGATCGGGTATAACTACCCGCAGCCGGTGCGCTGTATGCTTTAAGCGATGCCACACGAAGTTTTACCTCGGTAAAGTTCATTAGCATATAGCTGTAAGCACCCATGTTGCGTGGCTCTTCCTGTGCCCATACATAATCATCGGCATTAGGGTATTTGGCTATAATTTCTTTAAGCTGCTCTACCGGTAGTGGGAACAGTTGCTCTATCCTTACAAAGGCTACATCATCGCGTTTAAGGTTTTCCCTTTCGGCAATAAGGTCGTAATAGAATTTACCGGTACAGAAAACAAGCGTTTTAACCTTGTCTGCCTGTACAGCAGTATCATCCAGCACTTCCTGGAACGAGCCGTTTGCAAACTCATCTGCCGTAGATACCACAAGCGGGTGGCGCAGTAAACTCTTAGGAGTAAACACGATAAGCGGCTTGCGGAACGTGGTTTTCATTTGCCTCCTTAACAGGTGGAAAAAGTTAGCCGGTGTAGTACAATCGGCCACATACATGTTGTGGTTGGCACAAAGTTGCAGGTAACGCTCCATACGGGCGCTGCTGTGCTCTGCACCCTGGCCTTCATAACCGTGTGGCAATAGCATAACCAAGCCGTTCTGGTTGTTCCATTTATCTTCGGCAGCACTAATGTACTGATCCAGCATTATCTGGGCACCGTTAGAGAAATCTCCAAACTGGGCCTCCCATATGGTAAGCGCTTTAGGGTTGGCAAGGGCATAACCATAATCAAAACCTACCACAGCATACTCTGACAGTAGTGAATTGAAGATGTTGAATTTACCTTTTGCATCTTTAATGTTGTTAAGGGCTACATATTCTTCTTCAGAATCTTCTACCTTAACTACAGCGTGGCGGTGCGAAAAGGTACCCCTCTCTACATCCTGGCCCGATATACGCACATCATACCCTTCGGTAAGCAGCGACCCGTAAGCTAAAAGCTCGGCCATGGCCCAGTCCAGCTTATCGGTTTCAAAATACATATTCTTCCTGTCGTTAACCAGCTTTTGTATCTTGCTTATAAATTTCTTATCGGCAGGAAGCTCTGTTATAACCTTTGCAATATCAGTAAGTATATCTTTAGAGAAAGCAGTGTTTACTTTTTGAAGCATCACATCGGCACCTGCCTGCTCATAACCTTCCCACTCATTTTGCATAAATGGGGTAATCACGGTAAGGTCTTTTTTACGGGAAGCCTCAAGGTTCTCCTCCATAACGGCCTTGTATTCTTTCTCCAGCTTGCCTACATAATCTTTATCTATAACACCGGCACCTAAGAGCACATCGGCATACAGGTCGCGCGGGTTTTTATGCTTGGCAATTAATTTATAAAGGTTAGGCTGGGTAAAACGTGGCTCATCGCCCTCGTTGTGCCCGTATTTACGGTAGCCTAAAAGGTCTATAAATACATCAGTACCAAACTCCATCCTGTATTCTAAAGCAAAAAGCATGGCATGTACCACAGCCTCGGCATCATCTGCATTTACATGCAGTACCGGAGACAAGGTTACCTTTGCCACATCGGTACAATACGTACTTGAGCGGGCATCAAGGTAATTGGTTGTAAAACCTACCTGGTTGTTAACCACTACGTGAATGGTACCACCTGTTTTATAACCGTCCAGCTTAGCCATCTGAACAATTTCGTATACAATACCCTGGCCTGCAACGGCAGCATCGCCATGCAGTGCTATAGGCAGTACTTTGCTAAAATCATCCGGGAAATATTTATCCTGTTTTGCACGGGCAATACCCTCTATAACCGCACCAACAGTTTCTAAGTGCGATGGGTTTGGCGCAAGGTTAAGGTTTATTTGCTTGCCCTCTTTAGTTACCTTATCGGCTGTAAGCCCAAGGTGGTATTTTACGTCGCCATCAAAAAGGGCGTCATCATCATAATCTTTACCGTCGAACTCGCTAAAAATATCTGAAGTTGACTTACCAAATACGTTAGCAAGCACGTTAAGGCGGCCCCTGTGTGCCATACCCATAACAAACTGCTCTACACCTTTAGAGGCTGCTGCTTCTATAAGCGCATCGAGCGCCGGTATAAGCGATTCGCCACCCTCTAACGAGAAACGTTTTTGGCCTACATATTTGGTATGAAGAAAGTTCTCAAAAGAAACTGCATCATTAAGTTTACCAAGGATATTTTTCTTTTGGTCGGCATTAAAATCAGGCTGGTTTTGGTTAACCGATAGCCTGTTTTGTATCCACTGCCTTGTTTTAGGATCGCGGATGTACATGTACTCTATGCCTATGTGGCCGCAGTACACCTTTTGCAGGTGCTCTACAATCTGGGCAAGGGTAGCATTTTCCAGGCCTACTTCTTTACCTGCATCAAAAACAGTGTTAAGGTCGGCATCGCTAAGGCCAAAGTTAGTCAGGTCCAGCGTGGGGCTAAACGTCCTGCGCTCCCTAACGGGGTTGGTCTTGGTAAAAAGGTGGCCGCGGGTGCGGTACCCCTCTATAAGGCTGATAACCTTAAATTCTTTTTGAAGTTTTTCGGGTACGCCCGAATAATCAGAAACCGGGGCAGAGGCAGTAGCCTTGGCGGTTTGTGGTTGCTGTTGCAGTGCAGAAGTTACTTCTGTTGCGCCGGTTCCGTAATCTGAAGCGGCAAAATCAAAACCCTGAAAGAACGCGCGCCAGCTTGGCTCTACGCTATCCGGATTTTCAATATATTGTTCGTATAAATCTGCAAAAAAAGCAGTATGTGCTGCGTTTAAAAAGGAAAACCTGTCCATACGTGTGTGTTTGTGACCGTGTTTTTAAAAAATTCAATGCAAAAGTACAATAATTGTAAACATCTTTCAACGATTTTTATATATTTATGCTTAGTAAATATACACAGCAGCCACTATGAAATCATACTTTGTATTTTCCTTAACAAAATTGCTCACAACAGCAGCCTTTGCGCTGGCCGTTAGCACTGTTAGCGCACAGGAAACCGACTTTTGGAGCCATGTGCGTTTTGGCGGTTCGCTGGGTGCGGGTTTTGGCAGCGGTTATACCGATGTTAGCCTTGCACCGGGCGCTATTTACCAGTTTAACGAGTATGTGGCTTTAGGCGCCGGTTTACAGGGTACCTATGTGCACCAAAAGAGCTATTATGATGCTTATTTATACGGCGGATCTGTAATAGGGCTTTTTAACCCGATACCGGAGGTGCAGCTATCGGTTGAAGTGGAGCAACTGCGCGTTAACCTTGATGTGGATGAGCGCTACGCCGAGTATTATGGCGACCTGAATTTTAAGGACCGTAATTTTTGGAATACTGCCCTGTTTGTGGGTGCAGGCTATGCCATGGATAATGTAACCATTGGCGTGCGCTATAATGTGCTTTTTAACGACCGCGACCTGGTGTACAGTGATGCCCTTATGCCTTTTGTACGGGTTTATTTTTGAGGAAGAATGGAACGCGGATTGCACGGATGCTGCGCAGGCGCGGGTTTGCACGGGTTTCTTTACGCCCCGTCATTGCGAGCGGAGTGCAACGGAGCGCGGCAATCTCACAGGTAGCTTAATAACGTTTTTCCATACCATTCTAAATTAGTTACGAATGAGATTGCCACGCTCCGTTGCACTCCGCTCGCAATGACGAACCGGATAAATTTCTTTTGGTAAGATAACATAAAAATTATCGTTTAATAAATCACAAAAGAAATTTTACAAATTTGCTTGCGAAACTTTGTAATTTGTTTTTTTAAATAACTTTTACAAAAAAGTGCGAAAGAAATTTCAGTTTTTATTGAAGAAAAAATTCCTGAAAAATCCCACTTTAAATTTAATTATGAAAAATAACCATCTCAAAGTCCAAAAGTGAAATATTAAGGCATTTGTAAGTTTAACGCTACTTATTATAGCGAAAAATCATGCTTTTTTAGGCAATCCAAAATCCAAAAGTGAAATATTAAGCCCTTTTTGGGATAAATTTTCCCATTTTAAGCAAAATTGAAAATCTAAACTGCAATCGAAAATCAATACTTATTCCTGAACCATACTTTTTGCCATTCCCTTTTTAAGATCAGGAACGAAACCTGCTCGGCAAGGTCGGCTATATCGCTGCCGTTTA
This sequence comes from Flavobacterium zepuense, assembly GCF_007097145.1. Taxonomy (GTDB): domain Bacteria; phylum Bacteroidota; class Bacteroidia; order Flavobacteriales; family Flavobacteriaceae; genus Flavobacterium; species Flavobacterium zepuense. Next base: position 464,283 of record NZ_VJVZ01000002.1, read on the forward strand.
AGGCTTTAATGTCTTTTTCGGGCACATCTATAATGTATAGCAGGTTAAGGTATTCGGCAAATTTATGCTGGATAAGGCTGTATATCTTATCCTGAAGCGTTAGTTTTAAGTTGATTGGCGAAATTTCTTCATCCATATCAACCGATTCGTTGGCCAACGTAAGGTCTTTATTTAGCTGCGCAACTAACTGAATATAAAGCTTTTCCTTTTGTGCTTCACTAAGCAGGAGGTCGGTATTGGGCGGTGGTGTAAATATCATACTTTTCTGAGCATCAGGTTCTCGCCAAATTTGCGGAGTAACTGTTTCTTATCGGATTCAATATCCATGCCATCTAATGTGGCGAAAGCTTTTAAAGTGTATTGTTCTATAGCACTGGTAGTTAGCTCATCGGCCCCCGTAGCGATAAAGATGTCTTTAACCGCTGCTATCTTAGTTGTATTGTCCTCAGGCTGAGTGGCAAACCATTGTAGTAAGTCGTTTTTATGTTGGTTATGCTCCAGTGCTTTTAGGTATAAATAGGTCTTTTTATTCTCTATAATATCGCCACCTACCTGTTTCCCAAAGGTTTCCGGGTTGCCAAAGGCATCCAGGTAGTCGTCCTGTAGCTGGAACGCTATCCCTAAATTAAGCCCAAAGTTGTAGATGCGCTCGCAGTTTTCCTTAGATGTACCGGCTACAATGGCCCCCATTTTCATAGCAGCACCTACTAAAACCGCTGTTTTGTACTCTATCATTTTAAGGTATTCCGGCAACGAAACATCGCTACGGGTCTCAAAATCAACATCCCACTGTTGGCCTTCACAAACTTCGAGCGCCGTTTTGCTGAATAATTTTGCCAGCTCTTTAAAGGTAGCAGGCTCATATTGTTCAAAATACTGGTAGGCCAATATGAGCATTGCATCGCCGGAAAGTATCCCCGTATTGATGTTCCACTTTTCATGAACCGTCTGATTACCACGCCTTAACGGGGCATCATCCATAATATCATCATGAACCAAAGAGAAATTATGAAAGATCTCTACCGCAACGGCGGCAGGCAAGGCAGCACGGCAATCGGCATTAAAGATCTCTGCAGCCATAAGGGTAAGCACCGGGCGCATCCTTTTACCGCCAAGCGATAAAATGTAATTTACTGGATCATAAAGGTTTGCGGGTTCTTTATTTATAGTTGCATTTGCAAAATAGTCTGTAATAACTTGCTGGTAGTGCCCAATGGGTTGCATGAAGTATTTTTTTGCTAAATTAAGTCATTCCAACTTCTTATCAAAAACTGCGCTGCTATTCTTAACACCAAACAGGGGTTTAAATAACTAACAGCCATAATTATTATACAAACGCCATTGGTATAATACCACAGTATTTTAGGCTGTTAACGAATACAAACTACCAATTTTGTATTGTTAAACATTTAAAATTTAATAAAAACTTTGGAAACTATTTAGGTTTTTAAAGTTTCCTTATTTACCTTTGCGCCTCAATTTGAGAACTATAATGAAAGAGACCATATTAATAAAAGCTACTGAAATGTTCCTATCGCTTGGTTTTAAAAGTGTGACAATGGATGATATTGCTGCCGAACTGGGCATCTCTAAAAAAACCATTTACCAGCACTTTGAAAACAAGAATGATTTGGTTGAAGCCACTGCTAATCATCTTTTTGAAACCATCTCTACAGGTATTGATGCCATTTGCCAGATAGACCAAAGCCCTATACAGGAGTTTTTTGTAGTTAGGCAGTATTTGCAGGGAGTATTAAAGAACGATACTGCATCGCCCGATCATCAATTGCAAAAATTTTACCCTAAAATTCATGCCTGCCTCCGTATCAAACAATTTGAAAAACTGCATGGCTGCATGTTAAACAATTTAGAGCGCGGTGTAAAGGAAGGGCTTTACAGAGCCGGCCTTAATATTGAGTTTGCAGCACGAATTTACTTTACCGGCCTTACCGGAATTAAGGATGACGAAATTTTCCCTAAAACCATGTATAACATGGAAACCCTTACAATTCAATACCTTGAATATCATTTACGAGGCATCGTTTCCGAAAGAGGACTGGCAGAGCTTACGAAAACCATTGCGGAAAATAATTTTAAAAAAAATTAAAATATTGATTTGCGTTTCGAAAAAAGCAATAATTTTGCATTTGACAATTATGTCAAACATTAATGTTAAACAAATATGTCAGCGAAAGCCACAGATACAGATACCGAGCAATTAATTAAAGACACCGCTAAGAAAGTGTTCTTTAGCGAAGGCCGCTTTAATGCTACCACCCAGGAAATTGCAGATGCCGCAGGAGTAAACCGCACACTGATAAACTATTACTTCCGCTCGCGGAACAACCTCTTTGATATTGTTTTTCAGGACGCACAGGTACAGGAGCATGACATGATGGAGAAAATTATTTTTTCTAACCTGTCATTCAAAGAGAAGCTGAGTCAGCACCTTGATGTGTTTTTTGAACAGACCAAAAAATACCCTTACCTGGAAATTTATATGGTTACCCAAATGAACCAGGGTAACTGCTATAAAGACAAGGAGCACATGAACATGCTACTGGATAAGTTTTACCTGGAAGTAGCTGTAGAAATGGAAAAAGGCAATATAGAGCGTATGAGGCCGGAGCAGTTTGTACTCAACTTTGTGTCGCTAATGTCGTTCCCGGTTTCTATGAGGCCATTGTTGCAGGAAACCATGGGCTTTACTAAAGAAGGCTACGACAAGCTTTTAGAAGAGCGTAAAGACGTGATTATGAATACCCTTTTTATAAAATAAATACATACATCAATTCAATTAACAACTGTTATTATACAATGAGAACCATCAATCAAAAAACGGGCAAAATCTTAAAGAGCATCGCATTGCTGATGGCTTTTTTAGCCGCCCCTACCCTACGGGCGCAGCAAGCCCAGGGGGAGGTGCTTACGCTAAAAGACGCCGTTAACTATGCGCTGAAAAATAAGGCCGATGCCAAAAAAGCAAAACTTGAGGTAGAGAATGCTGAGTACCAGATACAGGAAGTACGCGCACGTGCATTGCCTAACATTGCAGGTAGTGCAGGCCTTACCTATAATCCTATACTACAACAAAATGCGTTACCTGGCGACTTTTTTGGAGCGCCGGGCACTACCATACTTGCTCCGTTGGGGCAAAAATGGACCAGCAACGCCGGGGTAAACCTTACTCAGACAATTTTTGACCAGGCTGTGTTTACCGGCCTGCAGGCGGCACGTACCACCCGCGAGTTTTACCAGGTTAACGCCCAGCTTACTGAGGAGCAGGTTATAGAACGCGTGGCTAATAATTACTACCAGGTGTATGTGCAGCGCGAACAGCTAAGGGTTTTAGACAGTACCTATAAGAATACCGAGGAGGTGCGCAACGTGATTAAAGGCCAGTTTGATAACGGGCTTGCACGTAAAATAGACCTTGACAGGATGACGGTTAACCTTAGCAACATTAACACACAGCGCCAAACGCTTATCAATGCAGTAGCGTTACAGGAAAACACTTTAAAGTTTTATATGGGAATGCCTATAGAAACCCCTATCGTGATCCCGGATACGCAGTTTACGGTTACACCATTAAACTTGGAAGAAATGCCGGATACAACTATAAGATCAGAGTATCAATTGCTGAAAAAGCAGGAAAAATTGTACTACTATAACAGGAAAGCCATTGTTGCAGAGTATTACCCGTCATTATCTATGAGTGCAGGATATAACTATTTGGGTCAGGGCCCGGAAATGCCGTGGTTTAAAAAACCGGCAGATGGCGTATACTGGACCGATTATTCTACCATAAGCGCCAATCTTAAAATTCCTATTTTCAGCGGTTTTGGTACGCGTGCCCGTGTAAGGCAAGCTACTATAGACCTTAAAAAGACCGAAGAGGACATTAAGGATACTAAACTGTCTTTAGACAGGGACTATAAAAATGCGGCTACCCAGATTAAAAACAGCCTTATTACCATAAGCAACCAAAGGGAAAACGTAAAACTGGCTAAAGAAGTAATGGATGACACCCAAAACAACTACCAAAACGGGCTTGCCACACTTACCGACCTTTTAGATGCAGAAAACTCATATATAGAAGCCCAAAACAATTATACCAATGCACTGCTTGACTTTAAACTGGCCGAAGTGCAGCTTATAAAAGCCAAAGGCGAACTTAAAACACTAACTAATTAAATCCTTGTCATGAAAAAAGTATTATATATAGTTATAGGCGTTGCCGTAATAGGGCTAATTGCTTACATACTAACCAACAATAAAAAGAAGAACGAAGCCGAGACCGAACTTATCTCTAAAAAGAATGCTACGGTTGCGGTAAGGATAGCTACCGTTAAAAACGAAGTACCTAACCTTGATTATACAACTAACGGTACGTTTGCACCGTCACAGGAGTTAAGCTTTCCGGCAGAAAATAGTGGCCGTGTAATTAAAGTATTGGTAGATGAAGGCGACAGAGTGCGCATAGGCCAGGTGCTTGCGGTTATAAAAGGCGACCAGCTTAACATACAGCTTCAAAATACAAAAGCAGCTTACGAAAATGCAAAGGCAGATAGCCAGCGCTATGAAAATGCTTTTAAAACAGGTGGTGTTACAAAGCAACAGCTGGATCAGGCAAAATTATCACTTACCAATGCTAAGGCACAGTATGATGCAGCCCGTATTAACGTAGGCGATGCCAGCATAAAATCAAGCATTAACGGTATTGTAAACATGCGTAACATAGAGCCGGGTAGCGTAGTAGCTCCTGGTACTGTTTTGTTTGAGCTTGTAAATGTATCTACCCTTAAACTTAAGGTAAATGTAGATGAACAACACGTTGCAGGCCTTAAAGTAGGCAACACCATTAAGGTAAAAGCAAGTGTTTATCCTGATAAAGAGTTTAGCGGCAAAATTACGTTTATTGCCCCTAAGGCAGACGGTTCGCTTAACTTCCCAGTAGAAATTGAAGTTGCCAACAATCCTGACAACGAGCTTAAAGCCGGTATGTACGGAACAGCAACCTTTGGCAGTAATTCTGCTCAAAAAGCGGCTATTAAAACCATACCTCGCACTGCATTTGTTGGTGGTGTAGCAGGCAACCAGGTATTTGTAGTTAAAGACAGCACTGCGCGTATGGTTAAAATTGTATCAGGACGCATATTTGGCGACCAGGTAGAAGTGCTTAACGGCCTTAACGAAGGCGAAGTTGTTGTAACCAGCGGACAGATAAACCTAACCGACGGTACTAAAGTAAACACAATTAAATAACTGCCCCCTAACCCCCCAAAGGGGAATAAAAGTAGAAAATGAAAATAGCAGAAATATCCATAAAACGGCCAACGCTTATTATAGTGTTGTTCATTATACTCACGCTGGGAGGGCTTTTTAGCTACAGCAGCCTGAGCTACGAGCTTATCCCCAAGTTCGAGATCAATGTGGTAACTATTACTACCGTATACCCCGGTGCATCGCCCGGCGAGGTAGAAAACACCGTAACCAAAAAGATAGAAGATGCGGTATCATCGCTGGAGCTGGTTAAAAAGGTAGAATCTAAATCATACGAAAGCTTATCAGTTGTAATGGTAACGCTGGAGGCTGAAGCCGATGCCGACTACTCCCTTAACGATGCCCAGCGTAAGATAAACGCCATTGAGAAAGATTTACCGGAGGATGTAGACCCACCTTCGTTAAGTAAATTCTCCCTGAGCGACTTGCCTATCATTACTATAGGAGCAACATCTAAAATGGACGAGGTTGCCTTTTATGACCTACTTGACAAAAAGATTGAGCCTATACTTGCCCGTGTAAACGGGGTGGCACAGGTAAACCTTGTGGGTGGTGAAGAGCGTGAAATACAGGTAAGCCTGGATCAGGACAAGCTAAAAGGCTACGGCCTTTCGATACCCGAAGTACAATCGGCTATCATCAGCTCTAACCTTGATTTCCCTACCGGTAACATCCAAACGAGGGAAAACTCTATGCTGGTACGTTTATCCGGTAAATACAAAAATGTAGAAGAGATGCGCAGCCTTGTGGTATCGTCTAAAAACGGTATACAGATACGCCTCGGCGAAATTGCCGATGTGCAGGATTCGCAAAAAGAAGTAGAAAAAATATCGCGTGTAGACAGTAACGGCGCTATCATCCTCCAGATCATCAAACAAACTGATGCCAATGCCGTATCGGTAAGTGAGGAGATCCAGGCAGCGGTTAAAAAGATAGAAAAGGATTATGCAGCCAACGGCCTTAAACTTCAAATTGCCGATGATAGCAGTGAATTTACCCTTACTGCGGCAGATAATGTAATACACGATTTGTTCATTGCGGTGTTCCTTGTGGCCTTTGTAATGTTGTTCTTCCTTCACAGTATACGTAATGCGTTTATTGTAATGGTATCTATACCGGCATCGCTTATAGCAACATTTATAGGTATTTACCTTATGGGCTATACGCTAAACTTAATGAGTTTACTTGGCTTATCTCTTGTGGTAGGTATCCTTGTGGATGATGCCATTGTGGTACTGGAAAACATTTACCGCCACATGGAAATGGGCAAGAACCGTGTACGCGCCGCTTATGATGGTACTGCCGAGATAGGTTTTACCGTAACGGCCATTACCATAGTAATCATCGTAGTATTCCTGCCAATTGCAATGAGTACAGGCCTAGTATCTAACATTATATCGCAGTTTTGTGTCACCGTAGTAATTGCAACGGCGCTATCATTATTATCGTCGTTCACGCTTATACCGTGGCTTTCATCACGTTTTGGTAAACTGGAGCACTTAACCGGCAAAAATTTATTTGAAAGGATCATCCTTGGTTTTGAAAGAGGCCTTGACAAATTTACCCATTGGGTAACTGATATCCTTAAATGGTGTATTGCATCGCGCTCACATAAAGTGATTACTTTAATTATTGTAGTTGTAATGTTCTTTGGCTCTATAGGTCTTTTAATGGCTGGCTTTATTGGTGGTGAGTTCTTCCCTAAGTTAGACAGGGGCCAGTTCCTTGTACAAATGGAGCTGCCTAAAGATGCATCGGTAGAGCAATCCAACTTCATCGCTCAAAAAGCAGAAGAATACCTTAGAAACAAGCCGGAAGTTACAGGTGTTATTACAACCGTTGGGCAAACCAGCGAGGGTATGGGTGCAACGCAATCTACCGCTTACAAAGGCGAGATAAAAGTAACCCTTGTTGATGCCGAAGAGCGTGACGACAATACGTTTGTATTTGCCGCTAAGGTTAAACGCGACCTGGAGCAAAAACTGGTAGGTGCAAAAATTAAAACCGTACCGGTAAGTATAATGGGTGGTGCCGATGAAGCTCCTATCTCATTAACCGTAACGGGTCCGGATTTAGAATCTGCATCAAAATTCGCATCCGAAGCCGCTAAAAAGCTGGCTACAGTACCGGGTGCTACAGCAATTAAACTAACTAACGAAGGTGGTAGCCCAGAGGTTAACGTACAGGTAGACCGCGATAAAATGTCGTCTCTTGGCTTATCGCTTCAAACGGTAGGACTTACCATGCAAACTGCCTTTAATGGTAATACCGATGGTAAATTCCGCGCCGGGGAGTATGAGTACGATATCAACATCCGTTTTAACGAATACAACCGTTCTAATATTAACGATGTAAAAGACCTTGTATTTATTAATGATGCAGGCCAGCAGATAAAACTATCGCAGTTTGCCGATGTTACCGAAAGTTCGGGGCCGAGCTTCCTTGAGCGTAGGGATAAGAGTGCATCGGTAACCATACAGGCACAAACTGCAGGCCGCGCCAGTGGTACGGTAGCACAGGAATGGGAAGCCAATTATCTTGTAAAAATGCAAAAACCAACAGGCGTAAACTACGTTTGGGGTGGCGATATGGAAAACCAGAGCGAAGGTTTTGGTACGCTTGGTATTGCGCTACTTGCCGCTATTATATTGGTGTACCTTGTAATGGTAGGGCTTTATAACAGTTTTGTATACCCGTTTGTGGTATTGTTCTCAATACCGCTATCATTTATTGGGGCTCTGCTTGCATTAGCGTTAACAAACAACTCGCTTAACATCTTTACCATATTAGGGGTTATTATGCTTATCGGGCTTGTGTGTAAGAACGCGATATTACTTGTAGACTTTACCAACCACCGTAAGGAAGAAGGTGAAAGTACCTACAACGCTCTTATACAGGCCAACCACGCCCGTTTAAGGCCTATCCTTATGACAACTATTGCGATGGTTTTTGGTATGATACCAATTGCCCTTGCAACAGGTGGTGCCGCACAAATGAATAACGGGCTTGCATGGGTAGTTATTGGTGGATTAACAAGTTCACTCTTCCTTACCTTAATTATTGTACCGGTGGTGTACTCTATCTTTGACGGACTTATACGCAGGTGGAGCAAAAAAGATCCGCCTAAATATGACGAACTTATGGTTGCTGATTATAAGCATACCGAACTTAGTGATGACGGTTTTACCGCTAAACACTAAAATTATTAATTCAGTTCCTTCAAAAACCCCAACTCAGTTTGGGGTTTTTTCATTGATATAAGTAACTAATTGCATTAAAATTTTTAATGTATAAAATAATTTTAAGAAAATTTTAAGGCTTTCGCAAAACAGGCATTGATTCTTAATTTTATTTAGAATAATTAAAAATAGTATTGCGTAATACTATTTTGGTTTTTACATTTGTGCCACCATAAATCCACACAAATGAACACAAATATTTTAAAAAATGTAATTTTTAGTATAACCCTGCTGTTCTCATTGACGACATGGGCGCAGGACAGGGCTACGCTAACAGGTACTATTAACCTAAGCGGCAACACTCCGGCCGAAAATATTTCGGTAGCGCTTAAAGGCACTTCGCACGGTGCTATTACCAATGCACAGGGCCAGTATGAAATTAAAAATGTAAAGCCGGGCACCTATACCTTAAGGATTGCTGCCATTGGCATTACACCTGTAGAAGAAAGTGTAACGCTGGCTTCCGGCGAAAAACAAATAAAAGACTTTACCCTTTCCGAAAGTCAGGAACAACTTAATGAGGTGGTTATTAACGGTAACGCAAACAGGTTTGCAAGGACTAAAAGCGATATCGTTTCTAAAATGCCCTTAAAAGATATTGAGAATCCGCAAGTTTATAATACCGTTACTGCTGAACTTTTAAAAGAACAGGTAGTTACTAATTTTGAGGATGCCCTTAAAAACGTACCTGGCTTAGATAAGCTTTGGGAATCAACAGGCCGTGGCGGCGATGGCGCAGGTTACTTTTCACTTCGCGGTTTTGCCGTTCAACCAACTATGGTTAACGGTTTGCCAAGTATAACAAACGGTAGTCCGGATCCTCAGAATGTTGAACGTATTGAGGTTTTGAAAGGCCCATCGGGAACTTTATTTGGCGGTACGCTAACCTCTTATGGTGGCCTTATAAACATTACCACTAAAAAGCCTTATGATGCCTTTGGTGGAAATATATCGTACACAGGCGGTACCTACGGATTAAACCGTTACACTCTTGATGTTAATACACCATTAAACGAAGATAAAACAGCAGCGGTAAGGCTTAATGCGGCGTACCACACGGAGAATAGCTTTCAGGACGCAGGTTTCAGGAAATCGTTTTTCGTAGCACCATCCCTGTTTTACAAACCCAGCGAAAAGCTAACATTTTATGTAAATACCGAATTTTACAACAACAGGGGTACCAACCAGACAATGTTGTTCTTAGACAGGGGCGCCGAATTAAGGGTTCATAACATAGATGAGCTTAAATACGACAACAAGCGTTCTTACACAGGTAACGACCTATATATGAACACGCCTACTTTCAGCCTTCAGGCGCAAATGAATTACAAGATCAACGAGCATTGGACATCTCAAACAGTGTTTTCAAGAACATCGGCCAAATCAGACGGTTACTATTCATACCTTTATGAAGGTACACAGTATACCGATGTTACCGATGGTATCGTTCTTGGCCGCTACATAAGCAAACAAAACTCTGAAACATACGGAACCGATATCCAGCAGAACTTTATTGGCGACTTTAACCTAGGCCAGTTTAGGAACAGGATCATTGTAGGTGTTGATTACTTTAACCGCAACACCGTAAACAATAGTAGCAGCTATGTAGGTAACGGAAGCATTTATATAGGCGATAACCTGCAACAGTTTAATGAGCTTGTTCTTGGTATTACAGATCCTACCCAGTATGTAGATGAAACCGGAGTTCTTAACCAGGCAGGCACCGATGCTCTTATTGCAGGCACCCCTATCAGCCCATTAAAAACTAAAGAGGAGATATTTAGTGCTTATGCATCGGATGTATTTAACATTACACCGGCAATATCGGCAATGGCAAGTTTAAGGGTTGACCGTTTTTCTAACAAAGGCAACATCAACGTAAGCGAAGACGACTATAACCAAACGGCTTTTTCTCCTAAATTTGGCCTTGTGTATCAGCCAATATTAGATAAGGTGTCAATCTTCGCTAATTACATGAATGGCTTTAGCAATGTTGCACCTGTTATTACAGGTAGCCGTACCTTTACTTTTGAAGCAGAACAAGCCAACCAGTTTGAGGTAGGTACTAAATTAAACCTGCTAAACGACCGTATTACAGCTACATTTAGCTATTACGATATTAAGGTAGATAACACCGTATTAGAGATCATTCCGCAGGTTGAATATACACAGGGCGGTAAACGTTACAGCAAAGGTTTTGAAGCGAGCCTTGCGGCAAACCCTATAGATGGCCTAAACGTTATTGCCGGATACAGCTACAACGACAGCGAATTAACGGCGAGTACAGCTACCGACGAATTTGCTAACAGGAGGCCGGAAAGTGCAGGCCCGCAAAACCTTGTTAACTTTTGGGCAAGCTACAGGTTCCAGAATGCTACTTTAAAAGGTTTTGGACTTGGTTTTGGTGGTAACTATGCCAGCGAGAACAAGATATTTAACCGAACGCTTGCAGGTACCTTTACCCTGCCGGAATATACTGTGCTAAATGCATCGGCTTTTTACACTGAAAAAGCCTTTACCATTACACTTAAATTAGATAACATTACCGACAAGGATTACTACAAAGGCTGGTCTACTATAAGCCCGCAGAAACCACGCATTTTTGCAGCTAACCTTACCTACAATTTCTAATAAATTTAAGCTCCTTAATTATTAAGGGGCTTTTACAATTTACCGTATCTCAAATTTGTTAAATTGCAACAACATGAAAAAGTATCTTTTTTTATTGCTAATGATAGTTGCCTCAGGCAATGCTTTTGCCCATTTTATGTGGGTAGAAACCAACCCTACCGGCAAAATAAACCAAAAACAGGAAGTAAAGGTTTTCTTTGGCGAATATACCTACGGGCTTCAGGAAAAAGTTGCTGGGGAAGCGTTTGCTAAAATGAAAAATTTTGAAGTTTGGGCCGTGGCACCTAACGGTGAGAAAACCATTTTGCAATTACAGCCGGGCGAATTATACTATAGTGCCTACTTTATACCAAAAACTAACGGCACGTATACCATAGTGCTTAACAACAATAAAATTGATGTGATAGATTATACGCAGTATGATTTTGGCATCTTTAAAACGCATTACCATGCTACGGTAAAAACCGAGATAGGTGGCAAGCCAACCGAAACCGCTGCTGTAAATGCAGACGGGCTTACCGTTGTAGATGCTACTGCTAAAGAAGCTAAAGCAAAAGGAGAAACCACCCTTAAAATTTTATACAAAGGCCAGCCCATTAAAGAGGCAGAGGTAACTGTTTTTGTAGCCGACCAGTGGTCTAAAAAATTGTATACTGATGCTAATGGAGTTGTGAAATTCACAAAGCCCTGGGATACAAAATATGTAGTAGAAGTTACTAAAAAAGAACAAGTGCCGGGTAAATATAACGGTAAGGATTATCAGTTTATATGGCATTGTGCCACCTACACCCTACCTTTGGCTAAAAATTAGCAGCAGCCTATGACTACTAAGAAAAAGAAGAAAAAAGATTTTAAATACTGGGCAGGCAAAGCCCACTTATGGCTCGGATTAACCTCCGGGCTTATTGTTTTATTTTTGGCAGTAACGGGCTGTATCTATGTTTTTAGCCAGGAGATAAGCAATTGGGCACGCCACGACGAAATTTATGTCCCCAAGATTACGCCATTCCGCATACCGGTAACGCAATTGTGGCAACAGACACAAAAAGCTGTAGGCCCTATTACCATTACGGGAGTCACTACTTATAATGACCCGCAAAAGGCGGTAGTCTTTAACAGCTACAAAGCTGGCGAAGGATCCATTTGGTATTTTGGGAATATTGAGCAATATTATTCTATATATACCGATCCTTACACAGGTAAGGTATTAGGTGTTTATGATGAGGAACTCGACTTTTTTCATATCGTAAAAATGCTGCACTGGAGCCTGCTCCTGTCGCATCCTATTGGGCAGCAAATTACTGGATGGGCTACTTTTATATTTGTGATAATGCTAATTACAGGCATAATACTCTGGTGGCCTAAGAACAAAGCGGCACGCAAGCAAAGAATATGGTTTCAATGGAAAAGCACTACTAAATGGCGCCGTAAAAATTATGACCTGCATAATATACTGGGTTTTTACATAGCAACCATAGCATTGATTATCGCCTTAACAGGTATGGTTTGGGCATTTAGCTGGTTTCAGGCAATAGTGTATGTGGCAGGATCGGGTAGTATAACACCACCGGAAAACGTTCAGAAAAAATCGGTAATGATACAAAAAGTCGATAAGGATACTGCTATAGAAAACGCATACGTGGTAATTAAGAAAAAATATGCCGATGCAAGCGCTTTTTCTATGACGCCCGCTGCCGACAGTACGGCTGTTATAAGCGCCTATATTCAGCAATATGATGGGGTTTATTATGTAAACCACAGCCTTCAGTTTGACCAGTATACCGGCAAACTTTTACATGAACGCAGGCAGGAGGAAAAAAACTTTGGTGAGAAACTTATTACCGCAAATTACGATATTCACGTGGGTGCCATACTGGGCATACCCGGCAAAATAATTGCCTTTATAGCCAGTTTTGTGTGTATGCTGCTGCCTATATCGGGCTTTTTAATATGGTATGGGCGCACCTATAAAAAAGGTGCTGCTGCAAAAGCATAATACAAACAATTTATATACTAAAAGAGCGGCCCTTAGCCGCTATTTTTATTTCCTGAATTTCTCGGGGGTAACCCCATATTTCTTTTTAAAGGCTGTAATGAATGATTGCACATAGGCATACCCGCAATATTCTGAAATTTCAGAGATGCTCCTGCTGTTATCCAGCAATAGTTTTTGGGCGGTTTCCATACGCTGGGTGTGCAGGTAGCCAAATACGGTATCGCCATACACTTCTTTAAACCCCTTTTTAAGCTTAAAGTCGTTAAGCCCGGTTTGGCGCGACAATTCGGCTAAAGACCACGCAGTGCTAATATTACTGTCTAAAAGCAGCTTGGCACGGCGCAGTTTCTCAATATCATAATCTTTTATCTTTGGATGGTTTAGCCCACCAAAAACCATTTCAAATTGCTCGAACTGCAATTGCAGAAGCTTTAGTACACTGGTTTCTATAAACAGCTGTTTTATAATGCCCTCTTTTTCGCAATGCACTATATCATCCAGCACCGCATACATTTGTGGGGTAATCTTTAAATCAAAGCCGCTCAAAATTGAGAATTGCTTTTTACTTATATTCTCTATAAACGAGACTAAAAGCGGATGGTTTATTTGGGTAAAGCGGCTAAAATAAGCCTCGGTAAATTGTATTTGTAAAGTAATGTTCTCTTCATCGTTTATGGCAGGTTCAATATAAAATTCGGTATCGGGTATATAAAATAAGTTGTGGTGGCCACTGGCTACATTGCAGCGTGCAGCATTTTGCGTAAACACCATCCGGCGGCAGCCCGTGAGCGAAAAATACATCTCAACAAACGGCTCGGAGTTTTCTATCTTAACCGGAAACGGCTTTTTAAAACGCAGTTTGCCGTAAAGGAGCCTTACACCGCTAAAGCTTATTTTTTTAAACGATGTCCTGCCGTAGCCGTAGGTAAATGATATATCCCGTTCGGTCAATTCTTTAGGCGTACCTACATCTGCCGGAAGGTTAATCCGGCAAATTACTTCATCTATAAAAGCTGCTGTATCCATACCAATTTAAAAATATCCGTTTTACAAACATCAAAATCCGTTTATCAAACAACAGATTTTAATTAGTTTAAGAATTTTGCACAAATCTAACTATTATTATTTAGACTAAATACATATAGAGGCTATTAAAATGTTATAACTACTACTACAATAACAAAATTAATGGCTGTTGTTACGTACATAATCAATTTTAAATAATTCTATGAAACATTCTTTACTAAGTACAGCCAAAGCTATGGCCGTGCTCTTTATGCTTGCGTGCACGCCTGCGCCTGCACAGGATTGTGCAACACCCCAAGAGCTGACACTAAACGCCAGCGGTATGGCTCACGGCCTGTTTAACTGGACAGCCCCCGCCACTTTACCTGCCAACGGCTACGGCTGGGAAATTAAAGTTACAGGTACCGATACCGCCATACAGCAAGGCACGGCACAAACCAATAACCTGCTTGTATTAAACCTTACTACAGATACTGATTATACATTAACTGTACGCTCGCTTTGTGGTACGGAAGATACAAGTGAATGGGCTACACAAACGTTTAGCACACTCCCCTCTGCTACGCCTCATACCGTACAAATTGGTGAGGGTACCGGGCAGGATCTCTCGTTGTACGGCCCTGTAATGTATGTTATGGTAACTACAAGAAAAGGTGGTGTCTCTAACATGCTATACTCTGCTGAAGAATTGCAGGCAACTGAGATACCACAAGGCGCAATGATAACCGGAGTTGCCTATAACAAGGTAAGCAATGCATCCAGCGATGGTTTTGCACCGGTGCGTGTAAAGCTACTTGTAAAAAATTCTACCAATACAGCACCGCTGAGTATGGAGACAACATTAGCCGATATAGAAGTATCACATACCGAGGTATATGACAATAGCGAATTTACTTTGTCTGCCGCACAGGGCTGGGTTGATTTTAATTTTGAAGAGCCCATAGAATATACCGGCAACGGACTTGAAGTAGCATCTGTATTTTACCATACCAATTATCCCGCAGCGCAATTCAGCAGCTTTGTTGCATGGCAGTTTACACCGGGGTACAAAGATTACATGACCGGCGCATGGCCTTTGCCATCTATAGATATGGATGCTACCGAAACAATAATTCTAAACCACAATAGTGGTGGCGGACAGTTTAAAGACCGCCCAAACATTAAGATACACTACGAAGTTTCTAACATGGTTGAAGATGTAACCGTTGCTACTTTACAAGAAGCTGCACCGGAAATTACTGAAAACCTGGGCAGCCTGCCACTAACGGCTGTCGTTACACCGGTAAATGTAAGCCAGCTGGTTATATGGGAAATTGTATCAGGATCTGAATTTGCAACAATAGACCAGAACGGGCTTGTATTCGGCTTTGCTAACGGTACTGTAGTTGTTAGGGCAACATCTGCCGAGAACGGCAACATATTAGATGAAATAACCATCACTATAAGCAACCAGCATCCTTGCGAAGTAAGCTTCCCGGGTAACGTTGAGCCTATCACACTGGTTTCTTTTGGAGGGCTAAACAACCAGTCATCGGCTACAGTGGGAGGAACTACACCGGCACAGGAAGATTTTACAAACCTTATGGCAAATATAGCCCTTGGCGAAACACTACCAATAACCGTTAAAGGTAACACTAACGGTAATTTTACGCATCATATTACAGCCTATGCAGACTGGAACAGGAACAACAGCTTTGAAGACGAAGGCGAAATGTTTGAAGTTGGCACCATTACAAATTCAACCGGTGGCGATGCCATTACTGCAACGGGTTCTATTACTGCCCCGGCTGATGCCCCACTTGGCACAACAAGCCTGAGGGTAATTAAAAAGTTTAACGGCACAGCGCCATCCTGCAACTCATTAGGTTACGGACAGGCAGAAGACTACACTATAAACATTACCGAGGAAAGTACATCGGGCCTTGATGATATCTATAAAAACAGCCTTGCACTTTATCCTAACCCTACATTGGGCACTATAACTATTACACCCGCAGATGCCATTAACAGTTTAGAGGTTTACAACGCGTTAGGCCAAGTGGTGCAGTCTGTAAAAGGTAACACAGCAAGCCTCGAGGCATTTGGCAACGGTATTTATATGGTTAAAGCGAGCCTTGCTAATGGCAGTTCTAAAACATTTAAAGTAGTAAAGCAATAACCATTTAATGGCAGCTGCTTAATTTCTTATATTTTCTTTCAACATGAAAAAATTTGCTATATTATTCTTTCTACAAGCATTATTTGCCTGTAGTATATATGCACAGGGGTCTGAAATTTGCGACAACGGCATAGACGATGACGGTGATGGCCTTATAGACCTTAACGACCCGGAATGTACCTGCCAGTTGCCATCGCTTATCCTTAACTCTTCTTTCGAGAACCATTCGCAATGCCCCACGACCTACGGGCAAATGAGTTACAGCACGCCATGGGTATCGGGTAATTTGTTTACCAGCACCGATTATTATAATTCCTGTGGCTTTTTGCTGCAGGATTTCCCTGCTACAGGGCTATACCCCTTTCCGCATGGCGATGGTGTTGTGGGTGCCGCCTTTATAAACGATTATAAAGAGTACCTGGCTACCTGCCTGCCGTCCGATTTAATAGCGGGCACAAACTATACCCTTAAAATGCTGATTGCATGCTTTCCGCTAACTAATACATCATACCATCCGGCAGGCATAACCTGCGGCAATACACCGGATTATGAACCGGTAGAGGTTACCATATACGGGTCGGCTACCTGTACTAATCTGATGGTAGCCGGTGTTAATGCGCCTACACAAAATCTGGCATGGTTCGTTTTGGGGAGCGCAACCTACGACCCCGCTGTAGAGTGGTCGCAACTCACGCTCAACTTTACTCCGCCCACTAACATCAGGGCGATAAGCATTGGCCCTCCGGAAGGCATATTGCCTCCCAATTACCCTGTATTCACGTCGCTATATCCTCCAAACCAATGCTCACCCTACTTTTTGTTCGACAACCTTGTTTTGAATGAAACACCGATCTTTGAAGTAGACTACGGGGACATCTGCATTAACGGTAATGTACTTACAGCCACACCTGCGCAGCCTTTAAGCAACAACACCACTTACCAATGGTATTATCAGGGTATCGCAATTCAGGGTGCAACAGGGCCGCAATATACTGTGATAACAGGGAATGGTATTCAGGATTACGCTGTAAAAATTACCGATAATGGCACCTGTATGGTATTGTATCCTTTTACTGCGCCAATGGATACACCCGTAATAACACAAACCGATGCCTGTAATCCTGTTATTGCGGCAACACCGGGCATGGCACCTTACCAATGGTATTTTAACGGTATAGCTATTACGGGTGCAACGGAAGCTCAACATACACCTATTGCAACGGGTAACTATACAGTAACAGGTACTTTAGCATGTGGGCCTACAAATCAGTCGGATGCTGTGGCTGTAACGGTATGCAGCGATTTACAGATTATTAAAACCATTACCGATGTAGTAAACGGGCAAGTTACCTTTAAGTTAACCGCGAAAAATGCAGGCCCGCAAAATGACAACAATGTGGTTGTTACCGATGTGCTGCCTACAGGATATATTTATACATCGCATACTACAAATACCGGATCGTACGACCCAATCACAGGTTTTTGGAATATTGGCGATTTAGCAGTAAACAATGAAGATGAACTGTTTATAACGGCAACCGTAAATGTTAGCGGTGATCACACCAACACTGCTACCATAACCGGACTTAATAATGACATTGAACTGGCTAGTAATACATCATCAGTAACGCCTAACGGAGAATTGTATTTAAGCAAAGCTGCTGAATATACTACCTATTACAACGAAGGTGAAATTATAACGTATACACTTATACTTACTAATACAGGCAATATAACGGTACATGATATTGTTATTGACGACGATAACGCCGATGCAGGAAGTATAATTCCAAGTCAAATTGTGCAATTAACTCCCGGAGAAAGTATTACCATTACGGCCCAGCATACTATTACTCCCGCCGATGTTGCTGCAGGTGTTGTGGTTAACCAGGCTACCGTTATTGGCGAAACGTATAACGATATCTTTGTAAAGGCAAGTTCAGACGATCCGGCTACAGCCGAAGAGGAAGATGCCACTATAACTAATATTGTTGTAGAAGCCGACCTTCAGGTTACAAAAACCAACGATCAGGAGGTGTATCAGGCGGGAACTATCGTTACGTATACCATTACAGTTACTAATGATGGGCCATCTATAGCTTATAATGTTGATATCCATGATAACCTTCCAGCTGGTATAACTATTATGGAATGGACAGGCAGTAACGCAACTGCAGGTAGTAGCGCGCTTAATGAAACGGTAAATAACCTACTACCGGGCGAAAGTGTTACATACACCGTAACCCTTACGATACCGGATAATTTTGAGGGAAATCTTATTAATGTAGCTACAGCCGAAAGCGATATTTTTGATCCCGTTCTTGGTAATAATAAGGCTGTTGACACAGATACACCATGCCTTGACTGCGCTACCGGGCCGGAGCCGTGTACTACCTGCCCGCCGTTTTTTATACCAAAAGGTATATCGCCTAATGGTGATACCATGAATGATAGGTTTGACCTTACCGAATTGGGCACCATAAATAAGCTTGAGATATTTAACCGTTATGGCAGGCAGGTATACAGCCATACTAATTATACCAATCAGTGGGAAGGCCAGGACAACAGCGATAACGAACTACCTATCGGCACCTACTATTATATTGTTTACTTTGAAGAAAAAGCAGCCCAAACAGGTTGGGTTTACATCAACCGGAACAATTGATACTAAACAAAAACAGGCAGCCAATTGGCTGCCTGTTTTATTATAAAAGGGTAATTTTATTTATTCACTGCAATTGCATCTTTAGACCATTTTTTAACATCGGCTATCCTGCTGTTGTTATAATCTACTTCGTTAAGTACTGCGCCTGTCCAAAAGAACCATTTACCGGTTTTTTGCCCGTTTACATACTCTCCCATAGATTGCTTGGTGCCATCTTCATTATAGGCAACCCAGCTTCCGTGAAGCTTTCCGTCTTTATAGTATCCGGATTGCTTAACGTTGCCGTTATCGTAATAGTAAGTAGATTTTATAATATTGTTCTCTATTTCGTGAGTAGGCTTAACTGATTGGGCTGATAAAACACCTGCAAAAAGCAGCATTCCGGCAACAATAATCTTTTTCATATCTGTTTAGCGTTTAAGGTTATACATATTCTTAAAACAAATATATGTAAATTAATTTACACAAAAGACACGTTGGCTTAACAATTTGGTAACATTGAGAAAAACTTAACATTGAAAAAATCAAAAAACCCTGCGAGTGGCAGGGTTTATAAGGGTTTTAAGCGTTTTGCTTATTTTAGCAATTTATCAAGTTGTTCCTGTAACGCAGGGTCAGATGGGCGTTTAGCATCGGCTTCAACTACTTTACCTTGTGGGTCAATTAATATAAATCTTGGTATAGAGTTAACACCATAAGCCTGCGTAAATGCTGATTTCCAGTCGTTATCAGCAATAATTTGCACACCACCTAATTTTTTATCGCCTACCATTTTCTTCCATTTTTCATAATCTTTCTTGGTATCTATAGAAAGGCTTACAAACTCAATGTTCTTACCGTGGTATTTCTCTTCTACCTTTTGTAAAAAAGGTATTTCCTGGCGGCATGGCCCACACCAGGTAGCCCAAACATCAATATAAACATATTTACCTTTAAAATCTTCAAGCTTGGTTGTGCCGCCTTTAAAGTTTTCATAAGCAAATGTAGGCGATTGCTGGCCTTTCATCTTATTAGCCTGAATGCTTTGCAGCGCCATACCTTTTAGTTGCTCAGCCTCACCTTTAAGCTGCTGGCCCATCATGCTTTTAAAATTGGCATCAATATCTTTATCGTTAAGGGCAGCCTCGTATTTGGCAGTCCTTGCTGCAAGGTATTTATCTACAGCAGCTTCATCGCCGGCAGCGCCAACTTCAGCCAATATATTCTCATCACCAATCGTTTTTTGCGCAAGAAAATTGTTCTCTTTAGAGCCTGCACCTTTAAAGGCAATGGTTTCGTCAAACTTTTTAGCATCCATCGTCATGCTAAGGTCATAACCGTTTTTTAGGTAAAGGGTAGCATATTCAGTACCGTCAAACAACTGGTAAATGCCCGGCTGTGCTTCAAAAGAGTCGGTAAACACACCTTTTTTATCAGCAATTATGTTTTTTGTAAAGGCACGCGACCTTATAACAAGGGTATCGCTATTGCGGTTTTGTATCTTAGCCGTAAACTTTACTTTATCAGCCTGGGCATAAGTACCGGTAGCTGCAAGGAGTAACAGTAACAGGATTTTTTTCATATCAGTATTATTTTTTAATGAATGTAAAATTAAAGATTAGTATGACATATAACCACAAAATGCCTCAATTATTTTAGCTGCCGTCCTAAATACAAATAATGAAAAACAATTAGATTACTATAACATCTTACTTTATTGCTTTTTGTTACTTTAGTAGCTACAAACCAATCTCTTAAAAATGAAATTAAAATTACTTTTAGCCCCACTTGCCCTGTTGCTGTTCATATCGTGCGATGAAGGTACCCAAACCGTTAATATAGATGGCCGCTACCGTGTAGACCTGCCCTCTTTTTTAACTGAAGACAAAGAACTCCACGACGATGCGTCGTTAGAATATGCCAATACTTTTAGGGAGTTTTATATTATTGTACTGGATGAGTCTAAAGAAACGGTGCATGATAGTTTTGAAGAAAATGGCCTGGAATATACCTCTACCCTTAAGGGTTATGCCGATTTACTTGTTGACAATATGAAAGAGAGCAGCTCTATTACCACAGCTCCTGTGCTAAAAGAAACTAAAATCAACGGCCTTAATGCCATCGTTACTAGTGCAAGCGGCGTTGTAGATAAAATTCCGGTATACTGGCAGCTTGCTTTTATAGAGGGCAAGAACACGTATTACCAGATAGTGGTGTGGACGCTTGAAGATAAAAGAGAAGACAATCAGGAAAAAATGGCACAGATTATAAACACTTTTAAAGAAACTGATAAGGCTAAAAAACAGCCTTAAAAATGTTTTTGGGCAGCTCTTATACATTATTGGTAATAGTTACTAAATTTGCAGCACAAAAAATTACATGTAATGTACAGAAGCTACAATTGCGGGCAGCTTAATGCCTCGCATATTAACCAGGAAGTAACCTTAGCAGGATGGGTGCAAAAATCGCGTAACAAAGGATTTATGATATGGGTAGACCTACGGGATCGTTACGGTATAACCCAACTTATTTTTGATGAGCAGCGCACTCAAAAAGAGGTGTTAGAGTTAGCTACTACACTGGGCAGGGAATTTGTTATACAGGTTAAGGGCATTGTTATAGAGCGCGAAAGCAAAAACGCTGCTATGGCAACCGGAGATATTGAGATACTGGTAAGCGAGCTTACTGTACTTAACGCATCTATTACCCCGCCTTTTACTATCGAAGATGAGACTGACGGTGGCGAAGACATCCGCATGAAATACCGTTACCTTGATATTCGCCGTAACCCGGTAAAAAACAGCCTGCTGTTTCGCCACAAAGTAGCTATGGAGGTACGTAACTACCTTTCTGCACAAAACTTTGTAGAGGTTGAAACACCGATACTTATAAAATCTACCCCGGAGGGGGCACGTGACTTTGTAGTGCCAAGCCGTATGAACGAAGGCCAGTTTTATGCCCTGCCGCAATCGCCACAAACTTTTAAGCAGCTGCTTATGGTAGGTGGTATGGATAAGTATTTCCAGATCGTAAAATGTTTCCGTGATGAAGATTTGCGTGCCGACCGCCAACCGGAGTTTACACAAATAGACTGCGAAATGGCTTTTGTAGAGCAGGAAGATATTATACAAACGTTTGAAGGCCTTGCCAGCCACCTGCTTAAACAGGTTAAGGGTGTTGAAACAGGCCCATTCCCACGCATGACGTATGACGAGGCAATGAAAAAATACGGTAATGACAAACCGGACATCCGTTTTGGGATGGAGTTTGGAGAGCTTAACGCCGTTGCCCAACACAAAGACTTTACAGTATTTAATAACAGCGAGCTTGTTGTGGGTATTGCAGTACCTGGGGCAGCATCGTACACCCGCAAACAAATTGACGAGCTTATAGAGTGGGTAAAACGCCCACAGGTAGGTGCCAGCGGTATGGTGTATGCCAAATATGAAGCTGATGGTTCTATAAAATCATCCGTAGATAAATTTTATGATGCCGCTGATTTACAGCAATGGGCACAAATTACCGGCGCACAACCGGGCGACCTTATATTAGTACTAAGTGGTGATGCGCACAAAACCCGCACGCGCCTTAGCGCCCTGCGTATGGAACTTGCCACACGCCTTGGCCTGCGTAATCCGGAGGTTTTCGCACCGCTTTGGGTGGTAGACTTCCCGCTATTGGAGTGGGATGAGGAATCTGAGCGTTTTCACGCGATGCACCACCCGTTCACTTCCCCTAAACCGGAAGATATCGCCTTATTAGAGACCAATCCAGGTGCTGTACGCGCTAACGCTTACGACCTTGTACTTAACGGTAATGAAATAGGCGGCGGATCGATACGTATACACGATAAGGCTACCCAGGCACTTATGTTTAAATATTTAGGCTTTACAGAGGAGCAGGCAAAAGCACAGTTTGGCTTCCTTATGGATGCCTTTCAGTACGGTGCACCGCCACACGGTGGCCTTGCTTTTGGTTTTGACAGGCTTGTTGCCATACTGGGCGGCCAGGAAACCATACGCGATTTTATTGCCTTCCCTAAAAACAACTCCGGCCGCGACGTAATGATCGATGCACCATCTGTAATTGATGATGCACAGCTCAATGAGCTTCATATTAAATTAAAATAGCTTATAAAACAGCTATAAGTAGCCACGCCTGTAATTTATAAGCGTGGCTATTTTATTTAAGTTTGTTATCAATTATACACCTCAATAATAAATATCCATGAAAAACACTTTACACATTTTACTATGCGCCCTGTTTACAACATTAATTGTTGCTCAGGAAAAAGATAAGGTTAAAATAGGCATAAATGCAGGTGCTACCCTGGCTAATTTTACCGGCAACGATGTAGCAGATGAATACAAATACGGATTTGATTTTTTAGCCGGATTATCGTTAGAAGTACCCCTCAACAATAAATTTAGCGCCTTTATGAACATAAATTATGAGCGTAAAACACCAAAGGCTACGTTTATGGAATATGGTTATGATTACAACACTGGTTTTGAAGGTATGATGCGATACGAACAAAAGGTAATTTTACAATACATAACGGTTCCTCTAAATATTCGGTATTACATAGGATCCAAGAAAAACTTCTTTATAAATGCCGGTCCGTATGTAAGTTTTTACGTAGATGACATTATAAAGGTAAATGGCGAAACGATAAGAGAATGGAGAGGTTCAAGCGATTTTAAACCTGTAGACTTCGGGGTAAATCTGGGCGCAGGCACACGCTTAAAGGTTGGCAATACATCCGATATAAATATTGAGCTGAGAAATAATTTCGGATTATCTAATATAGACGACACTGAGGGATATTCAGATGTAATTAAGACAAACGCCTTCAACCTAATTGTAAACTGGGCATTTGAACTGTAATAATTTTTGCAACATAATAAAAAACAGGAGTTTAATTTAATTATTATTTAATTTTTTTAACGTTTCGCTTTGTAGTGTCAATATTAATTTTACCTTTGAAGCATTATTAATTATTTTTTTTATTGCATAATGCGAACAGGCAAAGTAAAATTTTTTATTGAATCTAAAGGTTTTGGATTCATTACAGACGACGAAACAGGCAAAGACATTTTTGTACACGCTACAGGACTTCAGGTTGAAGGCCTAAGAGAAGGTGACAAAGTGAGCTATGTTGAAGAAGACGGCAAAAAAGGTAAAGTAGCTGCTAAGGTAGCTGCCATTGACTAATATTCTATATATTTATCATTACCTCCAACGAATCAAGCCACCCAAACGGGTGGCTTTTTTTATTAAACGCTCCATAAAAGCATCTTTTTAATTGTTTTTTTAACAAATTGACAAACATTAAAAAAGTAATATAGTAAATCTGCATATAAGCCCTATTTCATTACGAAATCAGCTTTTATTTAGAACCAGTAAAAATTGGGGTTATATTCTTTTTCTCTCAACAAAACGTTGAATTTGTTTCATTATGACGTGTATATTTGTGAATTGTTTCACAAAATTAAACATCTGTTTATGCAAACAAGTCAGGTAGATTACTTCCCTATATTAATGCAAACGCTGCTGGCAGTAGGTTTTGTAGTAGGAACCATCTTTGTATCAGGACTTTTGGGCCCTAAAAGAAACTCACTAAACAAGGATAAAAACTTTGAGTGCGGTATAGAATCTGTAGGTAATGCACGTATTCCTTTCTCTGTAAAATATTTTCTTGTAGCCATACTTTTCGTTTTGTTTGACGTAGAGGTTATATTTATGTACCCGTGGGCGGTTAACTTCCGTGCGATGGGTTTTGAAGGATTAATGAAAATGGGCATATTTATGTTCCTGCTTATTGTAGGCTTCTTCTACGTTATGAAGAAAAAAGGCCTTGAGTGGGAATAAAGAAAGAGCTATTGGGTATGCTTATTGCATTATATACCTGATAATCAAAAACTAAATTACAATGAGCAATTCAAAAGATATTAAAATAGTTGATGCCCCTCCGGGAGTGGAAGGGAGCGGCTTTTTTGCCACCAAGCTTGATACCGTTGTAGGTATGGCACGCGCCAACTCGCTTTGGCCATTGCCTTTTGCAACATCATGCTGCGGTATAGAATTTATGGCTACCATGGCATCGCATTATGATGTGGCCCGTTTCGGGTCGGAGCGTATGAGCTTTTCTCCACGCCAGGCCGATATGCTTTTGGTAATGGGTACCATTGCTAAAAAAATGGCCCCTATTTTACGTCAGGTGTATGAACAAATGGCCGAACCACGCTGGGTTATTGCCGTAGGTGCGTGTGCATCATCGGGTGGTGTGTTTGATACGTACTCTGTACTACAGGGTATCGACAAAGTTATCCCGGTAGATGTTTATGTACCAGGATGCCCGCCAAGGCCGGAGCAGATACTGGATGGTATCATGACGCTTCAGGACATTGTAAGGAGCGAATCGGTTCGCCGCAGGAGTTCGCCGGAGTATCAGGAATTAATGGCTTCTTATAACATAACATAATGGCTTTAGAGACATCTGTAATAGAAGAAAAGCTTACCGGCAGGTTTGGCGACAAAGTTACCGGCTTTATACAGCTTAACGATATATTTTCATTTGAGGTAGAATCAGGATCAATGGCCCAGGTAATGGGTTATCTTAAAGAAGACCCTGTACTGCGTTTTAATTTTCTTACCGATGTTTGCGGTATACATTATCCTGATAATGATATAGACAGGCAGTTTGCCGTGGTATACCACATGCACAACTGGTATGATAACGCAAGGATCCGTTTTAAATGTTTCCTTAACGGAGAAACCCCTGAGATAGAAACTGCTACCAACCACTTTTTAAGCGCTAACTGGCAGGAACGCGAAACGTATGATTTTTACGGAATCATATTTAAAGGCCACCCGCAGCTTAAAAGGATCCTTAATATGGATGAGATGGTATCGTTCCCTATGCGTAAGGAGTTTCCGCTGGAAGATGGCGGCCGTACCGATAAAGATGACCGTTTTTTTGGCCGCAAGCCGGATAACGTAAACAATAATTAACCGGGAATAAATTTTTATATAAAATGTCAGACCTGTTATTACCACCAGAGCACCGCTATGCCAAGATGATTGAGCAAAAGCAGAATGAAGACGGCAGCGAACTCTCTATATTAAACCTTGGGCCCACACACCCAGCTACACACGGTATCTTTCAAAACATCCTTTTAATGGATGGCGAAAGGATACTTGATGGCGAAGGTACCGTAGGCTACATACACCGCGCTTTTGAAAAAATTGCCGAAAACAGGCCATTTTACCAAATAACCCCGCTTACCGACAGGATGAACTATTGCTCATCGCCTATTAATAATATGGGCTGGTGGATGACTTTAGAGAAAACCCTGAATATTGAAGTTCCTAAACGTGTGCAATACCTTAGGGTAATTGTTATGGAGCTTGCCCGTATTGCCGATCATATCATCTGTAACTCGGTACTTGGTGTAGATACAGGCGCATTAACCGGTTTCTTATACGTTTTTCAGTACCGCGAAAAAATATACGAAATATATGAAGAGATATGCGGCGCCCGCCTAACTACAAACATGGGCCGCATAGGCGGTTTTGAAAGGGACTGGAGCCCTGCCGCATTCAAAAAAATAAATGACTTTTTAGACGAATTCCCTAAAATATGGCAGGAGT
This sequence comes from Flavobacterium zepuense, assembly GCF_007097145.1. Lineage (GTDB taxonomy): Bacteria > Bacteroidota > Bacteroidia > Flavobacteriales > Flavobacteriaceae > Flavobacterium > Flavobacterium zepuense. The sequence continues at coordinate 490,913 of NZ_VJVZ01000002.1, forward strand.
TTGAAAACCTGCTAATGCGTAACCGTATTTTTATGGACCGTACTATTGATGTAGGCCCTATATCTGCCGAAAAGGCAATGAGCTACGGTTTTACCGGCCCTAACCTTAGGGCTGCCGGTATAGATTATGATGTGCGTGTAACAACGCCGTACAGCTCTTATGAAGACTTTGAATTTGATGTTCCCGTAGGGAAATCAGGCGATACATATGACAGGTTCTGCGTGCGCAGTGCCGAAGTATGGGAAAGCCTTAAAATTATAAAACAGGCGTTAGAAAAACTGCCCGAAGGGCCTTTTCACGCTAATGTGCCTGATTATTACCTTCCTCCAAAAGAAGAGGTATACAACAACATGGAGGCGCTTATTTACCACTTTAAAATTGTAATGGGCGAAGTACCTGTACCAAAAACCGAAGTATACCATGCGGTAGAAGGCGGTAACGGCGAGCTTGGCTTTTACCTTATTACAGATGGTAGCCGCACGCCATACAGGCTGCATTTCCGCAGGCCATGTTTTATATATTACCAGGCCTTTAACGATATGGTAAGGGGGCAAATGCTTTCTGATGCCATTGCAACATTATCCAGCCTCAATGTTATTGCAGGCGAATTAGACGCTTAACGATTATGGAAATTAGTAACGCAAAACAGGTTATAAATATTGATGCAGCCCTAACCGCACGCATTGATGAGCTTTTAAGCCACTACCCTGCAGATAAAAGAAAATCGGCACTGCTGCCCATACTTCACGAAGTACAGGATGCACACGATAACTGGCTTAGCATTGAACTTCAGGATAAAGTTGCCGAGATCATTGGCATTAAGCCTATAGAGGTGTACGAGGTGGTATCTTTTTACACCATGTATAACCAAAAGCCTATCGGCAAATATATGTTTGAATTTTGCAGGACTTCATGCTGCGCCATCCGCGGATCTGAAGACCTGATGGAATATACCTGTAATAAACTGGGTGTTAAAGAGGGTGAAACCACAGCAGACGGACTGTTTACCGTTGTGGGCGTAGAGTGCCTTGGTGCCTGTGGCTATGCACCTATGCTGCAACTTGGCGATCATTACAAAGAGCACCTTACTAAAGATAAGGTAGATGCGCTTATAGATGATTGCAGGGCAGGAAAAGTAGAATTACATAAACTGACCATTACTGAATAACAATGGCAACAAAGATATTATTAGAACATGCAAATGTTCCCGGCATAAAAACCTACGAAGTGTACCGCCAAAATGGTGGTTACCGCTCTGTAGAAAAAGCACTTAAAGGCATGACGCCCGATGAAGTGGTTGAAGAGGTTAAAACCAGTGGCCTTCGTGGCCGTGGTGGTGCCGGTTTCCCTACGGGTATGAAATGGAGTTTTATAGACAAGAAATCAGGTAAGCCGAGGCATCTTGTTTGTAATGCCGATGAGTCGGAGCCCGGTACCTTTAAAGACCGTTACCTTATGGAGTACATTCCGCACCTTTTAATAGAGGGAATGATCACTTCAAGCTATGCATTAGGCTGTAATTTATCGTACATCTACATACGTGGCGAATACATGTGGGTTTTCCACATCTTAGAAAAAGCAATTAAAGAAGCTTACGCTGCCGGTTGGCTGGGTAAAAATATATTAGGTACGGGCTGGGATCTTGACCTTCATGTTCATTGTGGTGCAGGCGCTTACATTTGTGGCGAAGAAACCGCACTTATTGAGTCGTTAGAAGGTAAAAGAGGTAACCCACGCATCAAGCCACCATTTCCCGCTGTTAGCGGTTTATGGGCTAACCCTACCGTGGTTAACAATGTTGAGTCCATCTCGGCAGTGCCGTGGATCGTTAACAACACTGGAGCGGAATATGCTAAAATTGGCGTAGGCCGCAGTACCGGTACAAAATTGTTCTCGGCTTCAGGCCATTGTAAAAACCCTGGTGTTTACGAGATTGATATGGGTATGACGGTTTATGAATTCATGAATTCTGATGAATACCTTGGCGGAATGATGAACGACAGGCCTCTTAAGGGCTTGATTCCCGGAGGTTCATCGGTGCCTATATTACCGTCACACCTTATTTACAAAACAGCAGCAGGAGAAGACAGGTTAATGACCTACGAATCGCTTGCCGATGGTGGTTTTGCAACAGGATCTTCATTAGGTTCAGGTGGTTTTATAGTGTATAACGATACTACTTGTGTAGTTCGTAATACCTGGAACTTTAGCCGCTTTTACCACCACGAAAGCTGTGGGCAGTGCTCACCGTGCCGTGAAGGTACTGGCTGGATGGAAAAAGTACTGCACCGTATAGAGAACGGCCACGGCCGCGAAGAAGATATTGATTTGCTTTGGGATATCCAGCGTAAAATAGAAGGCAACACCATCTGTCCGCTTGGCGATGCAGCAGCATGGCCGGTGGCAGCAGCCATACGCCACTTTAGGGATGAATTTGAATACCATGTTCGTTTTCCTGAAAAGATTAAAGACAGAAACCACTTTGTAAACGAGCCTTTTGAAAAGGTTAAGCACCTGGTGGTAAAACAAGGTAGTGTAAGTAAGTCATAAAGTTTAAAAGTTAAAAGTCATAACGCTACGCATAAAACCGTGCAAAGGCTTTAAAATATAGTTTGTAACGTTTTTGATGTAAGGTGCCTTTTGGCAACCTGAAACCTGAAACCTGAAACTTTCAAACAAAAAATTACAATGAAAGTAACAATAGACGGCCAGGAAATAGACGTAGAACCGGGGACCACCATCCTGCAGGCTGCGCGAATGATAGGCGGCGAATCAGTTCCGCCAGCCATGTGCTATTACTCCAAACTTAAAGGTAGCGGTGGTAAATGCCGTTGCTGCCTTGTAGAGGTTTCTAAAGGTAGTGAGGCCGACCCTCGCCCTATGCCTAAACTTATGGCATCGTGCGTAACCGGTGTTATGGATGGTATGGAAGTGAAAAGCATCTCATCTGAAAGGGTTGTAGATGCCCGTAAATCGGTTACTGAATTCCTTTTGATCAACCACCCGCTGGATTGCCCTGTTTGCGACCAGGCTGGTGAGTGCGACCTGCAAAACCTTAGCTTTAAGCACGGTGCTGCTAAAACGCGCTTTATTGAAGAGAAAAGGACTTTTGAACCCGAAAATATTGGCGACAAGATTCAGCTTCACATGAACCGCTGCATCCTATGCTACCGTTGTGTAATGACTGCTGACCAACTTACCGATAACCGTGTACACGGTGTATTGAACAGGGGTGACCATTCGCAAATTTCTACTGCAATATCTAAAGCTATCAACAATGAGTTTTCGGGTAACATGATCGATGTTTGCCCCGTTGGAGCGCTTACCGATAAAACTTTCAGGTTTAAACAAAGGGTATGGTTCAACAAACCGTACAACGCTCATAGAAACTGTACTAAATGCTGTGGTAAAACCACGCTTTGGATGTTTGGTAACGAGATACAAAGGGTTACTGCCCGTAAAGACGTTTACCACGAAGTGGAAGAGTTTATTTGTAACGAATGCCGTTTTGACCATAAAGACACGGCAGACTGGGTAATTGAAGGGCCTCGTAAATTTGAGAAAGATTCGGTTATTAACCAAAATAACTATACAAGGGAAATTCAGCCTGTTAAGATAGAGACCGAGCATAACATTTTGTTAGGCCGCGACCAGGACCGTAAAAAAATAAGTATGCCAGCTGTTCCGCTTAAGCGCGAAGAGGCCGAAATTTATAAAGAAGGAAACGTATAACTATGGATCAGGCAATAATTATAGAGAAAGGTATTTTTATAGTGGTGATCTTTGCCATTACAATGCTTTTTGCAATGTACGAAACATTAGCCGAGCGTAAAATTGCAGCTTGGTTCCAGGACCGTATAGGCCCTAACCGTGCGGGCCCGGGTGGTATTTTACAACCCCTTGCCGATGGTTTAAAGCTGTTCTCTAAAGAAGAGTTTTTTCCTAATACCGAGAACAGGTTCCTGTTTATTGCAGGCCCGGCCATATCTATGACCACTGCCTTAATGACCAGTGCCGTTATACCCTGGGGCGATAAGCTAAGCATTTTTGGCCGCGATGTTGTACTTCAGGCTACCGATATTAATATTGGCATGCTATACGTTTTCGGCGTGCTATCTGTAGGTGTTTACGGCATCATGATAGGCGGATGGGCATCAAACAATAAATTCTCGCTGATGGGTGCCATGCGTGCTTCATCACAAATGATATCGTATGAGGTTGCAATGGGTCTTGCCATCGTTTCGTTAGTAATGATGACGGAAAGCCTTAGCCTTGGCGAAATTGCTGCCGGCCAACACAGCTGGAGATGGAACGTGCTTTACCAGCCTGTGGGCTTTTTGATATTCCTCGTGTGCTCTTTTGCAGAGACCAACCGTACACCTTTTGACCTTGCCGAGTGTGAGGCCGAGCTTATTGGCGGTTACCACACCGAATATTCGTCTATGAAAATGGGCTTTTACCTATTTGCAGAGTACGCAAGTATGTTTATATCATCAACCATATTAGCAATATTGTACTTTGGTGCTTACAACTACCCTGGTATGGATTGGGTTGAGAGCGTTATAGGTTCTAATGGCGCTAATATCATCGGTATAATAGTGCTTTTCGCTAAAATTTGCTTCTTCATCTTCTTTTATATGTGGGTTAGATGGACAATACCAAGGTTCCGTTATGACCAGTTGATGAAATTAGGATGGAAGATGCTTATACCGCTTGCCATTGCAAACATTATTGTAACCGGTATTATAATATTACTGGCAGACCAAAACCTTTAGAATAAAGACAACACCTGGATTTCAGGTTTAAAGAATAATACAATGTCAATAGAAACCATATCATTATCCGGCCGTAAAAAGGAGGTTTCCAACAAAAAGATGACCTTTTTGGAGAGCCTATACCTTGTAGCTATTGCAAAAGGCTTATGGATTACCCTTGGGCATTTATTTACCAGGAAGGTTACCATCAAGTACCCGGAACAAACCCGTGAGCTTAGCCCTGTTTACCGTGGCCAGCACATGCTTATGCGCGACGAAGAAGGCCGCGAGCGTTGTACTGCCTGTGGTTTGTGCGCCCTTTCGTGCCCTGCAGAGGCTATCACGATGAAATCTGAAGAGCGTAAGCCGGAGGAAAAACACCTGTATAGGGAAGAGAAATATGCTTCTATTTACGAGATAAACATGCTGCGCTGCATTTTTTGCGGCCTGTGCGAAGAGGCGTGCCCTAAACAGGCTATCTACCTTACAAAATCGCGCGTAATGGTAAAATCTAACACTAACAGGGAAGATTTTATTTACGGAAAAGAAAAACTTGTTATGCCATTGGATATGGCTATAAGAAATACCCAAATGCAAACGGCTAACTAAACATGCTAACACTATTTTACATCTTATCGGCCATTACCTTAGGTACAGCGTTTTTAACTATCCTAAGCAAAAACCCTATTCACAGTGCTATTTATTTGGTTCTTTGTTTTTTCTCTATAGCCGGGCATTATTTAATGTTTAATGCACAATTCTTATTCATAGTACACATCATTGTATATTCAGGCGCTATCATGATCCTGATGCTCTTTACGATAATGCTTATGAACCTTAATAAGGCCGACGAAAAGAACAAACCTATATTATCGCGTGTGGCGGCTGCCGTATCTTTTTGCCTTGTGGCATTAATACTATTGGCTACCTTTATCAAATCGCAGCCGGTAATAAACGAGTACAAAGTATCAGGGCAGGATTACCAGTCTATTAAAGTGTTGGGGCAGGTATTGCTAAACAACTATATGGTGCCATTTGAGTTTGCATCGGTACTGTTATTAGTATCTATGATTGGTGCGGTACTATTGTCTAAAAAAGAACACATCAATAATTAGTATGGAAAATATATTACAACAAGTTGGCATAGACAACTACATTTACCTTTCTACCCTGCTGTTTTGCGTAGGGATCTTTGGGGTATTGTACCGCCGTAATGCCATTGTTATGTTCATGTCTATAGAAATTATGCTAAATGCCGTTAACCTGTTGCTGGTAGCTTTTTCTACCTACCACCAGGATGCAGCAGGGCAGGTTTTCGTGTTCTTCTCGATGGCCGTTGCCGCTGCCGAGGTTGCCGTAGGCCTTGCCATATTGGTAGCAGTATACCGTAACCATAATGGTATTGACATTGATAATTTAAAGAAACTAAAAGGATAACGCCTGATGGAGACAAATTTGGCCTTACTATTACTATTTGCCCCATTTGCAGGGTTTTTAATTAATGTTTTCTTCGGGAAAAAATTAGGAAGGAATGCTTCGGGCATTCTTGGCACACTTGCCGTTACCGTATCTTTTGCGGCTACCCTATTCTTCTTTTTGCAGGTAATGAACACAAAGGTACCCGTAATGGTAAACCTTTTTGAGTGGCTTAAACTGGCTAACTTTACCGTAAACTTCAGCTTTCAGTTAGACCAGCTTTCGCTGTTGTGGTTAATGTTCGTTACCGGTATTGGTACGCTTATCCACATGTACTCTATAAGCTACATGCATGATGATGAGAACATGCACAAGTTCTTTGCTTACCTAAACCTGTTTGTTTTCTTTATGATAACGCTTGTAATGGGCAGCAATCTGTTAATAATGTTTATTGGATGGGAAGGTGTTGGGCTTTGCTCGTACCTGCTTATCGGCTTTTGGTATAAAAACCAGACTTATAACGATGCTGCCAAGAAAGCATTCATCATGAACCGTATTGGCGATTTAGGTTTCCTTATCGGGATCTTTATACTGGGTTACCTTTTCCACACAGTGGAATACGATATGATGAAAACCGAGCTTACCAACGGCTGGCCAGTAGATAAAACATGGTTAGGTATTGCAATGCTGTGCCTGTTTATAGGTGCCTGTGGTAAAAGTGCCCAGATACCTTTATACACCTGGCTGCCTGATGCAATGGCAGGGCCTACCCCGGTATCGGCGTTAATACACGCGGCTACCATGGTAACGGCGGGTATCTTTATGATAACGCGCTTAAACTTCCTATTCAACTTAACGCCTGATGTTCTTGAAATAATTGCTGTAGTGGGTGCTGTAACCTCATTGGTTGCTGCTTCTATAGGTTTGGTTCAGAATGATATTAAAAAAGTACTGGCCTACTCTACCGTATCGCAATTAGGTTTAATGTTCCTTGCCCTTGGGCTTGGTGCTTACGAAATTGCAGTATTCCACGTAATAACACATGCTTTCTTTAAAGCCTGTTTATTCCTGGGTTCAGGATCTGTTATCCACGCGCTACACGGCGAACAGGATATGCGTAATATGGGCGGACTTAGAAAAGTAATGAAGATAACTTTTATCACATTCCTTATATCAACCCTTGCCATATCAGGCTTACCACCGTTCTCGGGCTTTTTCTCTAAAGACGAGATCTTAATGACGGCTTTCCACCATAATAAAGTGCTTTGGATCATCGGGTCACTGGCTTCTATTATGACGGCATTTTATATGTTCCGCCTTTTATACCTTACGTTTTACAAAGACTTTAGGGGTACTGAAGAACAGAAACACCATTTGCATGAATCGCCATCCCTTATCACCTTCCCGCTTATCGTTTTAGCCATACTTGCTTTAGTAGGTGGCGCTATAAGCTTACCGGGAATGAGCTGGCTTAATGAGTACCTTGCCCCTGTAATGGCAAAACCGGCAGAGCACCATCATTTGGGTAATACCGAGTATATGCTTATGGGAATTGCAGTTGTGGGTGCGCTTATTGGTATTGGTATTGCGTATGCCAAATACATTAAAAAAGGCGAAGTACCACCTGCCGATGCCGAAATTACCGGTGTTACCAATGTACTGTACAACAAATATTATGTAGACGAAATTTATACAGCCATAATTGTAAAACCTATTTATGCCATAGGCAGCTTCTTTAAAAATGTTATTGAGGTGGCGTTATCGGGCTTTGTTTTTGGCCTTGGCAGGGCAGCAACACTGCTTGGCAACGAAGGCAAAACCATACAGAACGGAAGCGTAGGCTTTTACCTGCTGGTTTTTGTTTTAGGCGTTTGCTCTATTTTAGGTTATATATTTCTGGTAAAATAATTCATACTGATGGACGTATCTTTTATACTTGTTATCTTATTATTTGGGGCGGGAGCCACATGGTTTGTAGGCGATAAACTTGCTAAAACAGCAGCGCTTATATTTAGCGCAGCAGCCCTGGCGGCAACGCTTTATGTAATATACCGCTATAACTTGGGCCAAAAAGTAAGCTTTATTTACCTTTGGAATCAGTCGCCGCGTATATTCCTTGGCTTTCAGGCAGATGGGCTATCCTTAACCATGACATTGCTTACCACAGCGCTGACACCTATAATTGTGTTATCTTCTTTTGGTAACCTTTTTCCTAAATCGAGGGCATTTTATGCACTGATCCTGTTTATGGCTTTTGCCATGGTAGGTACTTTTTTAAGCGTAGACGGCCTTATTTACTACGTATTCTGGGAACTATCATTAATACCTATATACTTTATCGCCCTTATCTGGGGTAACGGCGACGCTGAAGAGCGTAAAAAAGCCGTGATAAAATTCTTCATCTACACTTTTGCAGGATCATTGTTCATGTTGGTTGCTTTTGTGTACCTGTATCAAAAAACAGGCTCGTTCCTTAACCTGCACTTATATAAAGCAATGCTTAGCGCTAAAGAACAAACCTGGATTTTTGCAGCATTTTTCTTAGCGTATGCTATTAAAACGCCTATTATACCTTTTCACACCTGGCAGGCTAATGTGTACCAAAAAGCACCTGCTGCAGGTACCATGTTATTATCAGGTATTATGCTTAAAATGGCATTATACAGCATCATCAGATGGCAATTGCCTATTACACCTTGGGCAGCCAATGAGTACAAATATATTGTTATAGGTCTGTGTCTTGCAGGCGTTATATACGGTTCTGTACTGGCCCTCAAGCAAACCGACCTTAAAAAACTATTGGCTTACTCATCATTAGCTCACGTTGGGCTTATTGCTGCGGGTGTTTATACGCTTACGCTTGATGGGCTTCGTGGCGCTGTATTACAGATGGTAGCCCACGGTTTTGTCGTGGTAGGCCTGTTCTTTGCAGCTGAAGTCATCAATCGCAGGTTTAACACTGGCGAAATTACACAGATGGGTGGTATAAGGGTACAATCGCCTAAATTTACCTCTATGTTTATGATACTGGTACTGGCTTCTGTAGCACTACCGGGAACCTTTAACTTTGTTGGTGAATTTGAAGTATTGTACAGCCTTGCACAAGCTAACATCTGGTTGGCAGTAGTGGGTGGTACTACTATAATACTGGGTGCTTTTTACATGCTCAGGATGTTTCAGCATGTTATGCTCGGTGAAAAGAACGAGAAATTCTTTGCCGATGTTACCGTTACCGAAGGTGCTGTGTTTGTAATTATACTGGCCGTGTTATTGTTTTTTGGATTATATCCTAAACCTATAACTGAATTTGTAACGCCGGAGCTGGAAAAAGTATTAGTCTTTATAAACCGATTTAATAAATAATGGATATTTTAATAGCTGTTGCTATATTAGGCATTTTAAGCCTTATAGCTGAAATTTTTAACCTGAGGAAAGCCATAGTGCCGGTAACTGTTATTGGCCTTATAGCTGTGCTTGGCCATGCTGTTTACAAAGCTATGTATGGCACTACCTTGTTAAATTGGGAGTTAGACGAAAGCCAGTATTTTAATATGGTTCAGAGTACTAAGTACGGCCTTGCCTTTTCGAGCCTGTTTATATTGCTTACCATATTTTTGGTTACCTTAAGCGCCGATTTCCACAAAAACCACCAACCTAAAATATCCGACTTTGTTGCCATTAAGCTATTCCTTTTAACGGGAGCTATTGCAATGGTAACTTTTGGCAATATGGCTATGTTCTTTTTAGGTATAGAGATCCTTTCTATTTCATTATATGTATTGGCTGCCAGCGAACCTAAAAACGTAAAAAGTAACGAGGCCGGTATGAAATACTTCCTTATGGGGGCATTTGCATCGGGTATATTGTTGTTTGGTATCGCACTTATTTATGGCGCTACCGGCACTTTTGATATCCCTACAATAATGTCTTTAAACAATGCTAATTTGCCATCATGGTATACTATAGGATCGGTTTTAATTGCAATTGGCCTGTTGTTTAAAATAGCGGCAGTACCTTTCCATTTTTGGGCACCCGATGTATACGAAGGATCTCCTGCGCTTACAACAGCTACCATGAGTACTTTGGCTAAAGTTGCGGCAATGGCATCATTCTTTAAACTAATTACAAGCCTTAATCCGCATTTACCCGGTTTCCTTACCACAATAAACATCGTTGCTGTCCTTTCTATGATAGTAGGTAATCTTATTGCTTTAAGACAGATAAATGTTAAGCGTATGCTTGCATTCTCCGGTATTGCGCATGCCGGTTACATGATGCTTGCTTTCCAGTTTTTAGATTATACCAATGCACAGGCCAACCTGTTTTACTATGCAGCAGCCTATGCCCTGGCAGGTATTGCAGCGTTTGCAGTAGTGTTAAGTGTGTGTGGCAATAAAGGCAACGAAGAAATATACAACTTTAACGGGCTTGGTAAAACCAATCCGCTTTTGGCTGGCATATTAACCTGTGCGCTTTTAAGCATGGCAGGTATACCTATATTCTCAGGTTTCTTTGCTAAATTCTTCCTGTTTGACCAGGTATTAGATAAAGGCCGCCTTATACTTGTAATCTTTGCCGTAATAAGCTCTATTATAAGCGTAGGTTACTACTTTAAGCTTATCCTCGCTATGTACACAAAAGAAAGTACAGAAGAAGTACAGCCCGTTCCTGTAGCTTATACAACTGTAGCCGTAGCTTCAATAGCATTAAATATAATCATTGGCCTTGTACCATCATTTGTTATGAGCCTTGTGAGATAACAAAATATTAAACTATAAAAAAGGCGCATGATTTGAACAGCGCCTTTTTTATTTTACCAACCCTCTTTTAATCCGTCTTTCAGGGCTGCCTTGTACTTATCAAGATTAAACCTGTAAAGATTGGGTGCTTTATGTGCACCGCCTTTACGGGGCTCGTCCAGCTTATCCAGGATATCATAGCCTGTCATCTTTCGGTAAAAGTTGCCCCTGTTAAGCTTTTTATCTAAAATTATCTCATATAGCTTCTGTAGCTCGGGCATTGTAAATTCCTCAGGTAAAAGGCTATAGCCAATAGGCTTGTAATTTAACTGCCTTCGTAATGTAACCAGTGCTTTATCAAATATCTCACGATGGTCCATCATCATTTCCGGAAGGGTATTAATATCTACCCATTCACATGCATCCGATAACTCATCAATAACAGGCTCAACATCAGTATAATTTACTAATGCATAAAATCCAACTGTAAGGAAACGCTGCTTGTGCCAAAGTGTGTCATCATAATCTTTAAAAAAATCTTCCGACCTGTTTAGCTTAGAAAATACCTTAAACTGTTGGAGGTAAATGTTTTCAGCACCGGTACGTTCATTCAATATTCTTGCCGCCGCATCTTTAAGCTCTTCCTTTTTTCCCATATATCCACCCGGCAATGACCACAGTGGCTGATCTTTTAAACGTACAAGCAATACTTTTAAAGACGAATCATGAAACCCAAACACCACGCAATCTATAGATACGCTTGGCATATTTGCCTTCCAGGCAATATCTGATCGTTCTTCAAACAATTTTTTTAAACTCATTTTCTTTTTTCTTAGAATACAAAAGTAATTATTTACTGTTTTATGTGCTAATGCACACAACTTTATTCTCTTATGTTAAAAAAGGCATCTCAATATCCAACAAAAAAAGCTGCTCCGGTAAAGAAACAGCTTGCAAAGTAAGGGTATCTGAAAATTAAATTATTGTATAACCACCATCGGCAATAACATAGCTGCCTGTGGTAAAAGACGATCTGTCAGAACTTAAAAAAGTAACCAGTTCGGCTATTTCCTGTGCGGTGCCCAGGCGATTCATAGGCGCTTTTGCCTCAAGGGCTTTCAGCATATCTTTATTAGAATGTGCAGTAAGCAACGGGGTTTCAATATAGCCCGGGCCTACAGCGTTGCAGCGTATGTTTTTAGTACCGTATTCAGCTGCAATATTCTTTGTAAGTCCTACCACACCGTGTTTAGCAGCAGTATACGCCACACTGTTTGGCGCCGCCACTGTACCATGAATAGAAGCAATATTTACAATACTGCCACCACCATTTTTTTCCATTTGCTCTAACTGGTAACGGCAGGCATAAAATACACCGCTAAGGTTAAGGGCAATAACTTTATCCCAGGCATCTATTTCATATTCGCCTGTAAGGGCAGCGGGGCCACCAATACCGGCATTATTACAGGCAACATCAAGTCGGCCGTATTTAGCCACAACAGCTTCTACTAATTTCTTATTTTCTTCGGGTAAAGAGGAGTCGGCCTTCACAAAAAAAGCATCTCCACCGGCATCCTGTATGGCTTTTACGGTCTCTTCGCCGTGTTCTGTGCTAACATCTGCAACTACTACTTTTGCTCCCTCGCGGGCGTATGTTTCGGCTATGGCGCGGCCTATTCCCGATCCTGCGCCGGAAACAACAGCCACTTTGCCTGCTAATAAAGACATATGTTCTATTTTTTAGAATTTATATCATAAAGTTAGCGAATAACATCTTTCTATTGACTCAAAAAGAAGCATTTGTAATAAGTTTAACACTCAAATAAATATAACCCACATTTACCTATATTTGAAATGTAAACGCCAAACCCATCTATGTTTGAAGATTTTAAAAATTACCTTTTGGATAAGGTCACTCTGACTGATGAAGAACTGGCGCAAATTGAGGCTGTGAGCGCTATTAAAAAGCTGCGCAAGCGTCAGATGCTATTGCAGGAGGGCCAGGTATGGCAGTACAACGCCTTTGTTTGCAAAGGACTTACGCGAACCTTTTCTATAGATGCTAAAGGTAACGAACGCATTGTGAATTTTGGCCCCGAGAACTACTGGACAGGCGACCTTGAAAGCCTTATGGCGGGCACACCCGCAAGGTTTAGCATAGATGCGCTGGAAGACACTGCGGTACTGCTGATACAGCATGAAGATTTTAAAAATCTGTGCAGTACGATTCCTAATTTTAACAACCTTATTAATACGCTGGTACAAAAAAGCCTTGCCGTATCGCAAAAGCGTATTAATGATAGCATTAGCCTTTCGGCAGAAGAACTTTACAATGCCTTTCTGCAAAAGCATGCACTGGTAGCCAACAGGATTCCGCAGCACATGATAGCCTCATACCTGGGCATAACGCCCGAAACCATTACCCGCATAAGGCGTAACGCCTCTAAAAAACGTTGATGCACATCAATGGTTTTTTCAAACAAATGTCAACGTAATTTAGCCCTTTCCCGTCGCAACTTTGTCATGTAATAATTAAACAATTAGAAATCATGAGCAAAGTAATTTTTATAACAGGAACAAGCACAGGCTTTGGTAAATTAACCGCTTTAACCCTTGCAAATGCAGGCCACACCGTAATTGCAGGCATGCGCAATACTAAAGGATCTAACCAGGCAGTAGCTGCCGAATTATCATCAATCCCTAACATTGATGTAGTAGACATAGACATTACCAGCGATGCCTCGGTAAAAACCGCATTTGATTATACACTTACCAAATACGGCAAAATAGATGTGCTGGTTAACAACGCAGCCGTATCGGGCTTTGGATTATTTGAAGCTTATAGTATAGATGAGATCCGTAACATGTTCGAAGTCAACTTTTACGGCGTAATACGCACGTACCAGGCCGTGCTTCCGGCTATGCGTAAAGAAAGGTCGGGCCTTATTATTAATCTTACCTCCGGTGCCAGTGGCCACACCCTGCCGTTTATGGTGCCTTATCTTGCTTCTAAATTTGGTGTGGAAAGCATTACCGAGGGCCTGCAGGATGAGTTGGCGCAGTTTGGTATAGACAACGTATCGATACAACCCGGCGTATACCCTACCGAGATGAACAACGGCAGCAAAGCGGGTGTAAATGCTAATAACCAGGAAATTACTGCGGCTTATGACCCCATTGCTACAGAAATGTTTAACAGCATAGGCACCGCATTGTTTGGTAAAATGGCACAGTTTGATATGAACCCTCAGGTAATTGCCGATGGCATACTGCACTTAATAAATCTGCCACAAGGCAAGAGGCCGCTTCGCTTACCGCTGGATGCCATTGCACAGGGTACCGATATTGAGTTTATAGAGGCTCGTGCCGCCATTAAAGCAAAATGGCTTGAAAAGTATACTGCTTAATAATTTCTGCCCACTTAACATCCCTGTATTTAATAAAATGCAGGGATGTTTTGCATTGTACAGAGCACGTTAAAAAATGACAGTCAAATACAAAATCTGCTACCTTTGCAGTATGTATGCCCTGATTGACTGCAACAATTTTTACGCTTCGTGCGAACGGGTTTTCCAGCCTAAGTGGCAGGGTAAGCCTGTTGTTGTATTGTCTAATAACGACGGCTGTATTATCTCGCGCAGCGAAGAGGCCAAGGCATTAGGCATTGGCATGGCTGTTCCGGAGTTTAAGATCCGCGATATGCTGAGGGATAACGGTGTAGGTGTATTTTCGTCTAACTATTCCCTGTATGGCGACCTTAGCCAGCGCGTTATGGGCATCATGAAGATGTTCTCTCCTAATGTAGAAGAGTACAGTATAGACGAAGCCTTTGTAGACTTTAACGGTGTGGATGTGGAAGACTACCACAGCCGCGGACTCGAAATGCGTAACCGTGTTTTAAACTGGCTTAGCCTGCCCATTTGTGTGGGTATTGCACCAACCAAAACACTATCTAAAGCAGCCAACCGTATTGCTAAAAAATACCAGGACCATACCCAGGGCGTATACGTTATAGATACTGATGAGAAACGCATTAAAGCCCTCAAATGGCTTAAAATAGAAGACGTTTGGGGCATAGGTTACCGCACCGCCCGCAAGCTTAAAGCCCGTAATGTGGTTACGGCTTATGATTTTACGCTTCCGCACATAACCGACTGGATCAAAAAAGAAATGGGCGTGGTAGGCATGCGCATCAAAATGGAACTGGAGGGCACCCCCACACTGGGAGATGGCGCCGTACCCGACCAGAAAAAGAGTATTGCCACCACCCGCAGTTTCCCTAAACAACTAACCGATTATGATTTACTTCGGGAGCGCGTAAGCACCTTTGCTACTGTTACTGCCGAGAAGCTTCGCAAACAAAACTCTATGTGCCACACGGTTATTGTAATGCTTGTGGCGGATAAGCACAGTATAGACATCCCTAAATATCACTATAGCAAGGCAGTTACCATTCCGTTTGCTACAAATTCGGCCATAACCATAAACAATGCTGCCATACAGCTTTTAAAAGACCTGCTACAAAGCACTGAAACCATTAAGTTTAAAAAAGCAGGCGTTATTGTAAGCGAACTGGTGCCTGATAATACCAAGCAATTTAACCTATTTACAGATGAAGATCCCCGCCATGCCGCGCTTATGAAGGCTATGGACCATCTGAACAAAAAGAACGGAGCCCGCATTGTGCGTTTAGGTGCCCAGGCCAAAAAAACCTGGGACATGAAGCAGGAAATGCGTTCTAACCGTTATACTACCGATATTAACGATATACTTGTTGTACAATGCCAATAGATAAGAACAACAAGCCTAAATTAACCTTTTACAGCCCTGATTTTGATAAGGATACAGGATTACCGCTCGTAGATCATAGTATAAAGGCGGGATTCCCCTCGCCTGCGCTGGATTTTATGGAGCATGCAATAGACCTTAATAAGCACTTGGCACGCAATCCGTTAGCAACCTTTTATATTAAAGTAGACGGCAGCTCTATGACCGGTGCCGGGATTGATGATGGCGACATGCTGGTTACCGACCGTAGCCTGGAACCTGCCGATGGCCGCATTGCCATTTGCCTTATAGATGGCGAGTTTACCGTAAAACGCCTTAAACTGCAAACCGACTGCCTGTACCTAATGCCCGAAAACCCTGCCTATCAGCCCATAAAGGTTAATGAAGATAACCAGATCATTATTTGGGGTATTGTTACGTATGTTATCAAAAAAATAGGGTAGCGATACATGTAATCGCAGCTTTTTTGTGTTTTTTAACGTACTTTACCAAAGCGTTTCGCCGTTCCACCAATAAAGAACATTTTTACCCGAATGAGAAAATTTACCTCCTCTATAATTTTGATTTTATATTTTACTGCTGTGGCTCAAAATCCCGCAATTAAAAGGGCAGCTACTATAACAAATAGCGCGGAGAACCCTTTTACCAGCAAAGATCTTACAGTGGTAAACACCATTGCAGATATGCAAAAACTAACCCTTACTGCCAACGCAAATAACAAACTTATATACGTTAAGGGTTACTTTGAGCCCGGAGACGATGGAGGCGGACTTTTTATTTATAAACATGGTAATGAGCAGCCTACCAACATGGGTACTATATTTGATGCCAAAACAGGGCGCTGGCTGCGCCAATATTCCGGATATATGAATGTGGCTTACTTTGGGGTGCTAAGAGCATGGGAGCAGAAAGGTGGCATATCAGTTTCCGACAGAATACAGAACATGATCGATTTTGCATCGGCAAACAGCATCTATAGTGAGCAAAGTGATGTAACCATTTATTTCCCTAACGGCCAGTATTTTATAGATAAGCCACTGATTATTAAAGACAGGGTTAAGCTTTTGGGCAGCCCCGGTACACTGCTAACCAATAAAGGCGACAAGTACGACTATATGTTTACCCTTGATAAAGGACCCGTTACCCATGTAAGGATGGAAAACTTCCATATAAACTGCAACAAGCAAAAGGGAGTTGGAGGCATGCATTTTAAAGCTGCATTTACTAAAGAAGGTATGCAGCATGGAGGGCTATGGGATGCCGTTTTTAAAAACATATTTATTACAGAAGCCTCAAATCCAGGCATTTATTTGGAAGGTGGTGAAGCATCGCAGGGTTTTAACCTGCCCCACCAGTTCATCATCTTTGAGAATGTAAGGGTAACCCGCATTAACCCTAAAGAGCCATCGCTTAAAATGACTGGCTATAACGCTAACATGACCTTTACCAACTGCGAGTTCAGGAATGCCGATACTATGCCTACCCCCGCAGAAAACTGCATAGACGGGGCCTGTATACTCATAACTTCTAACGATATGCCCCCTACACAGGAGGGGTCTTATGCTATATCATTCATAAATTCGGGCTTTGGGGGTTATTCAAGATACGGAGCGGTAATCACAAACTCTAAACAAATTACGTTTGATACCGGCTTTTACGAAGGCATGGATACAGCTTTTAAGATACTGAACTGCAAGCACATACAAATTATAAACAACCGTTTTGCCAATGCCGCGGGGGCGGGGTCTTTAAACGAAAGCTTCTCGCACACAGGCAATTCCGGGTCACTTTTCGAGATAGAAAACAGCAACGTTACCATTGCAAACAACCACCATGATGTATCGCAAATCGACTATCCTTCGCTGCCAAATCAGTACTTTATTATAGGCAACGGTAACGATAATACTATTGATAATCAGAATAATACATTCAGGATTCCGGAGCTTGGCAAGACAAAAGGCACCCTGCAAACCATACAGCCGGTGTATCAAACGTTAGATGTTGGTAGTAAGAAAGTTGTGCAGGTAACCTCATCAAGCTACGGTACGGTAGATATTTCAACTATTTATGGCGATATCGCCACCGGCGAAACCCTATTTATACAGGTAAGTGGCTGTAAATTAAGGTTTTTGTCTTCCGATACCGGAAACAGCGGCGGCAACCTTATGCTCAACGGCGAGGGATCGCTAACTGTTAACGATGGGCAATCGGTAATGTTTATAAAGGTGGAAAACAACTTTCAATTGGTACGGTAGTAGCCAAAAAAGGGCTTAATATTTCACTTTTGGATTTTGAAATGGGCAAACTTGGGTCAAAAATCAGGGCTAAAAAAGCCAAAAAAGCATAATATTTCACTTTTGGATTCTGAGTTTCCAACATTCCTATATCGAAAAATTATTCAAGTTACGTTCCAACAGCAAATCTTCAAAACCGGTTGAAATTTTTCACGATATATCGTTATTTACGAAAACGCAAAAAATCAGAAAGAAAATTTTAAAAATAACAGCATTGTAAATCTCGACACAAATTTCACAAATTGGCACGAATTCAAAAAATCCATAAATTTGAGAAAATTCGTAAAATTCGTGAAATTCGTGTCGACCTTTTTTCATCAGCAAAAATCATAGCAAAAATTTTCATGATACAAATTCCACAAATTTGGACGGATCAAAATCCATCAATCTGAGAAAATTCGTGAAATTCGTGTCGTCATTCTTAATCCTGAAAATCTACAACAAAATAACCTCGTCATACCGCTAACTGCCCATTATTCCCGAAATTTGCCCCCATGAATACATCTATTACAAAAACCCAAATAACGGTTATGAGTGTGGCGGCAGGTATTTGTGTGGCTAACATTTACTACAACCAGCCCATCTTAAAAGATATAGCGCTAAATTTCAAAGTAACCGAAAGCAAAGCCGGCATCATATCGGTACTGGCGCAGGCCGGTTACGGACTGGGACTGTTCTTCCTTACGCCACTGGGCGACAAGGTAAACCGCAAAAAACTTATCCTTACCCTCATGATCGCCTTAGTAGCGGTGCTGGTGGGCATTACCTTTGTGCAAAACTTCTTCTGGCTGTGCATCTTTAGCCTGCTCACGGGCCTGCTGGGCGTTGCCGCGCAGGTTATACTGCCCATGGCTGCAAGTATGGATAGCCAAAACCGGGGCCGCAATGTGGGCATCATTTTTACAGGAATATTGGTAGGCATTCTTGCCGCACGGGTGTTTAGCGGCTTTATTGCCGAATGGCTCAACTGGCGCTACGTGTACGGAATTTCGGCGGGTATGGTGGTTGTAAGCACGGTTATGATACAACTGGCGCTGCCCAACGTAACCCCCGGCTTTAAGGGCAACTACGGCAGCCTGCTAAGCAGCACCCTTTACCAGTTTAAGCGTTTCCCGCTGCTGCGCAAAACCGCCCTGCTGGGCGCACTGGCCTTTGGCATCTTTTGCTCGTTCTGGACAACCCTCACGTTTCAGCTTGGGGCCAGCCCGTTCAACTTTAAGTCAGATGTTATAGGGCTCTTCGGCATCCTTGCCATAGCCGCCGCATTGTTGGCACCCCTGTTTGGCAAACTGGCCGATAAAGGCAATCCTGCCCGTGCACAGCTTATATCGATAAGTTTAGTATTGGTAAGCATCGTGTTAGTAAAAGTCTGCCCCACATCGGTAGCCGCGTTTATTGTAGCGGTATTGCTGTTAGATGTTGGCGTACAGGCCACGCAGGTAACCAACGTTGCTACTATTTATACGCTGGATGAAACCGCGCACAGCCGCATTAACACCGCCTACATGACCACTTATTTTATAGGCGGCGCACTGGGCAGCTTTGTAGGCATACAATGCTGGAACGCCGGGGGCTGGCAAATGGTAACATGGCAGTTGCTGCTGTGGTGTGTGCTGGCGTTGGGGATTGTGGTGTGGGGAGCAACACAAGTAAACGGCAGGAAATCCGGAGTTTAAAAAGCCTCAACTATTTTCCGAAAGGAATTGATACTAATCAACCAAAAAGTCGGGGGGGGGTAACTACTCAAAAGTAGTTACTTAAAAAATATTGCCTTTCCTAAAAATCTTCAACTACATGAACTTTTAAGTTCAGGATTGTTCATTCATTTGTAATGTGTTGTAAACACGCACAAATTCAGAATGAAGTATAATTTTTATAAAAGG
The DNA here is from genome assembly GCF_007097145.1 of Flavobacterium zepuense. Lineage (GTDB taxonomy): Bacteria > Bacteroidota > Bacteroidia > Flavobacteriales > Flavobacteriaceae > Flavobacterium > Flavobacterium zepuense. Next base: position 510,787 of record NZ_VJVZ01000002.1, read on the forward strand.
AAAATGATAAAACTACCTAACTTTACAGCAAACGATGGCCCGGTAACAATGGTTAACCTCTTAAAATATAATGATAAAGAGTATTACTTTAATACGTACATACCTGCCTTTGAGAAAGTGACACAACAACTTGGCATTACCGGGGTTAAAGTTGTACTGGCTAACAAGGTAATTGCACCGGTTTTGGCTCCCGAAGATGTGTACTGGGATGCTATAGTATTGGTAGAATACCCCAGTGCCGATGCGTTTAAAAGGATTGCCGAAAGCGAACTATACCATGAAATTGCCGACCCGCACCGCCTAAAAGCAACAAAAGAGCTGCACTTGTTTATGACACAACCCATGTGATTTAATAGCTGATTTTATGTACGACCTGATTTTATCTAATTTTGCAATGCACATTAAGCTCTCGGCAGAAGAAGAGCAGTATGTAGTTGCAAAGATTAAACATAAAACAGTTACAAAGCGCACAACATTACTATCACCGGGCGAGGTTAACCGTTATATTTACTTTGTTAACAAAGGTTGCCTGCGTGTTTTTTATACCGATAAGAACGGCCTTGAGCACAACCTTAACTTTTGCCCGGAAAATTGGTGGGCTTGCGATATTGTAAGCTTTTTTAAGGAACGCCCCGCTGTAAACGCCATTCAGGCGCTTGAAGACACCGAACTTTTTTGTTTTAGCTTTTCTCAAATAGAGGAGATTTTTAACGACATACCAAAGTTTCAGCGTTTTTTCCTGGTTTTAACGCAAAACGGCTACGACCTTTTACAGCGGCGTATTACCTATAACCTCTCACTTACTGCCCAAGAACGCTACATGAGGTTCCGGAAGCAGTACCCCGGCCTTGAACAGCGCATTGCACAAAAACATATTGCTGCTTTTTTGGGTATTACTCCCGCTTTTTTAAGCATGATGCGTAAAGAAAAAGGTATATAATGCAGTACGAAAATTCATTAGGTGTTACGTAGCCAGCCGCTTGCGTAGTCAGCGGAATACTGTAGGCTATACCCGGATGGCTAATAACATAAAATGGCTTAGGTAAAATGGGAGGGTAAAGTTGACTGCTACCAAGTATTTTGTTGCTTTTTCAACACCTTACGAATATCACTCTTTAATATAGTTTTGACCACATGTAAATAATCTGTCACCAGTTCTTGTAGCTTAATAGGGCGTGTAGGTACAAAGTCAAGATAATGGTAACTATTTTTACTTTTTAAATTGAGTTCAACTTTAAATTCGTGGTAGTCCTCAAAATGTAATGTTTCTAAATATTGAATTATATCATTGAAATCACTTCTCGATTTGGAAATTCTTATTGTAAGCCTGGAATCAAACATTGCATCTCCAAAAGGAAATAAGCCAGAACCAAAAACATAGGTAGCAGTTGCATTAAATTTAGCATCCCAAAATTTGTTTTCAAAAGCATCTAATATTTTTCCAACTTGATACTCATTGAAAAATATAGTTTTTTCGGTAATATTCTGAGTTATTTTGTTCGATTGCTCTTTAGCAATCTTCTTTACATCAACAATATACCTATTAACAAAATCTACTAATTCTTTGCGCTCGTGTTTTGCCTCCGTTTTATAGGCGATGTCAATCGAATTTATATCAGAGTATAGTAAAAGATTGAGTGATGTTACAATACCATAATCATCATTAATATAAACCTTTGCATGTAAATCATCAATAAGTATCGGATGAATACCAATGCTCGTTAAGAAAGACATATCCTGTTTTGCATTTCTACGAGCAATAAATGTGATCTTAAGCCCTCTTTCAACAGCTTTTTGAAGACACTTTCGCATCTTATCCCACTTAGATAGATCAACGTAAGGAGACACAATTATTACCTCCTTATCGGCATCCTGTATCAAGGTCATAATTTTAGAAGCTATCTCTAATGGCGGAATAAAAATCATAAAGAAATGGTTTACAAGTCGCAGCCAAATATAATATTTTAACAAACATCTAATAATTATAATTTAAACTTCATTTATGAAATGATGTCCCCACCCCAAAAACCTAAACAACATCCCCAAAAACCTAAAACAAAAGTCTGTGCCGCGTTAGGGTAAGAAATGTTTGTGGCGTATCTTTACTACGCCTAAACAACACCGCTTCATGGATAATTTAGATGCAGCCCGAATGCAAATGGCATTCACCCTCATTTTTCATATTGTTTTTGCCTGTATAGGTATGGTAATGCCCTTTTTTATGGTCATTTCGCACTACAAATGGCTAAAAACCCGCAAGCCCCAATTTTTAACCCTAACCAAATCCTGGCAAAAAGGCGTAGCCATATTTTTTGTTACGGGTGCAGTATCCGGCACCGCACTTTCGTTCGAGCTCGGCCTGCTGTGGCCTAACTTTATGAAGTACGCCGGGCCCATCATCGGCATGCCGTTTTCGTTAGAAGGTGCCGCCTTTTTTATAGAGGCCGTGGCACTGGGCTTTTACCTGTACGGGTGGAACAAAATACCCGAACGCTTTCACCTGCTCACAGGTGTAATCGTAGGGCTCTCCGGGGTGCTTTCGGGTATACTGGTGGTTTCGGCCAACAGCTGGATGAATTCCCCCAGCGGATTTGACTACATTAACGGGCAGTTTATTAACATAGACCCCGTTGCTGCCTTTTTAAACGACGCCTGGTTTGCACAGGCCCTGCACATGACGCTCGCTGCCTTTGCCGCAACATCATTCGCCGTGGCAGGCATACACGCCTGGCAAATTTATAAGGGCAGGAACACCCTTGTACACAAAACCGCTTTTAATATTGCCATAGTATTTGGCGCTGTAGCCGCACTGTTACAGCCCCTTAGCGGCGACTATTCCGCCAAGGATATTGCCGAACGCCAGCCTGCCAAGCTCGCCGCCCTTGAGGCGCACTACGAAACCGAGAAAGGCGCACCGCTGTACATAGGCGGTATCGTGAACGAAGAAACCCACGAGGTTACCCATAAAATAGAAATCCCCAAAGCCTTATCATTCTTAGCGTTTGGCGACTTTGATGCCGAGGTGAAGGGCCTTAACGACTTCCCTGAACAGGACCGCCCGCCGGTTGCCATTACGCACTACGCGTTTCAGGTTATGGTGGGGCTGGGCACGCTGCTTATGCTGGCCTCTGCCATATACCTTATAAGCCTTAAAAAGCGCAAATGGCAGGACAGCAAACGCTACTGGCTGTACTTTGCCGTTATGGCGCCCGTTGGCTTTTTAGCCCTCGAAGCCGGCTGGATCGTAACCGAAGTTGGCCGCCAGCCCTGGATCATCCATAACGTTATGCGCACTAAAGATGCCGTTACACCCATGCCGGGCATGATATACAGTTTTTACATGTATGTGGTGCTGTATGTTATCCTGTCCATCTCGGTTACCTGGCTTATGGCGCGCCAGATAAAAGTGCTTAACACCACCCAAAACTCATAAATTATGCTGTATGTAGTGTTGTTTTTTACCGTATTGTCGTTCTTCTTGTACGTGCTTTTGGGTGGCGCCGACTTTGGTGCGGGCATACTCGAAATGTTCTCGGCCCCCGACCATAAAAAGTCGATTAAAAAGACGGTGTACAGTGTATTAGGCCCCGTTTGGGAAGCCAACCACATCTGGATCATTATCCTTATCGTTATTTTGTGGATAGCCTTTCCGGCATTTTACAACGTGGTAATTATTTACCTGCACATTCCGCTTACACTGGTGCTATTGGGAATCACGCTGCGCGGGGTAGCATTTGTTTTTCGCCATTATGATGCCGTTAAAGACAAAAGCCAGCATCTGTACGACCGTATGTTTGAGTTTTCGTGCCTGGTTACCCCTATTTTCCTGGGGATGACGTTCGGCACCCTCCTGCACGGCGACATAATGTTATTGGAAGACTCCCCCAAAGCTGACTTCTACGCCCTGTACGTACACCCGTGGCTGCAACCGTTTCCCATACTAACGGGGTTCTTTTTCAGCGCGCTGTGTGTGTTTCTCTCTGCTACGTTTTTAATAGGTGAAGCTAAAGATTATGAGAAACGCATGTACATGCGCAAAGCGGCCTTTGCAACCGTTGTGGTAGTGGTATTGGGTATGGCAACTATACTTTCAGGCTACGTAGCGGGTAACAATTTTACACAGGAGTTTCTCTCCAACTACTACGCCATTGGTGCCGTGGCACTCTCCGGATTGCTGCTTTACCCTTTGTGGAAGAGCATTCGCATAGGCAGAATCATCTGGTGCCGCTTTTTTGCAGGGTTACAGGTGCTGCTTATATTGTTTGCAGCCATTGGTACGCACTTTCCTAACCTCATCATTACAAGAAGTGGCGAGATTAGCCTGCTCGCCAACCGTGCCCCCCAAAGCGTTATCAGCGTTTTGGGCATCTCGTTAATCATTGGGGGACTATTAATTATTCCCGGATTACTGCACCTTTTAAAATCTTTCAGGATGATAAAAATATTGGAGGAAAGGGATTAATTTAAACGCACATCTGGAGGAATATCGAGTGGCAAAACAATCGCACTTTTAGGGGTACGCACTTTTGGGCCTTCTAAAAAGCTCATCATGAAATTATTGCGGTTAAGCCCGTCAGTAACATATAGTTTACTGATGCTGAGTATATGCGCCAGAATTTTTTTGAGTTCTAAAAAATCGCTTGGCTTTTTTACATATATATTAGCACCCGCAATAAAAGTATCTTCAAGGTCGGTGGCAGAGGCCGATGTAGAGTATATTGCCACAGCTACCTCCCTAAACTTTGGGTCGGCCCTAATTTCTTTCAGGCATTCCTTACCCGATTTTCCGGGCATGTTAAGGTCCAGGAAAATAATATCGGGGAATTCCGTTGCATTTTCAAGATACTGCATCAGGGCATAACCGTCATCAACCATATCTAAAGTGTGCCCAATACGCACCTGGTTAAAGGCGTCTTCAAAAATCATGCGGTCATCATCATCATCATCCGCCAGTACAACATGTAGCCGGTTAGCCATTATTAGTTGGGCCTAACCAATTACCGGTTTAAGAACGTGTGTACAAATGGTTAAGCCAATAAAGGTAGTCCTAATAAAATGAAAGAAACTACTTAATCGTATAAATCTGTTTTTCAGTAAATTATAAGTTTATCATATATCCCAGCCCTTCGCCAATCTTGTCCTCACCCCCAGCCCCTCTCCAAAGGAGAGGGGAGCCTGGAACGGGAACAGTTTGCATTTTTCATAACGATTATAGCGTTTGAGTGAAGCTGCCCCATTTTAAATCCGAACTGTTTGATAACCTCACCCCCAGCCCCTCTCCGAAGGAGAGGGGAGCCAGGAACGGGTACCGTGCGGCAATTTGCAGGTGATAGTACAATCATTCATTTCCGATAAGTAGAGTTGCCTTTTCCGTCTCAAGCTACCTTAATAGTCTTCTCCCCCAACCCCTCTCCGAGGGACAGGGGAGCTTGGAACGGAAACAGTTCGCAATTTTTCATGACGATCATAGCGTTTGAGTGAAGTTGCCCCTCTCCTTCGGAGAGGGGTTGGGGTGAGGACTGTAAGCCAAGGAAGAGTATTTATAAAAAAAGGAGCCGTTGACAGGCACAGTAGGAGTAAGCAACATCCGAGTGTAGCTTCCCCCTCTCCTTCGGAGAGGGGCCGGGGGAGAGGACCAACATGTTGGTAAGAGTTAAGGTGAATCAATATTTATACAAACCATTAGCAAGAATTCCGTAAATTGCTTCAACAGCAAATTGCAATTTTAAATATAACCTGAGGGGTAACTACAACGTTTTCTTTATTTATATTTGCACCTCAAAATATTGGTTTATGAACACTACGTACCATGTTACAGTAAACAACAGCAACAGTTTTGAGCTATCGGCAGATCAAATTGCCGACTTTGATGCTATTGCCACCTCACCAGATAACTATCACATCCTTACAGAAAATATTCCGTACAAAGCCACCATTATAGCGCAGGATTTTTTCGCAAAGACCTATACGGTTTCGGTTAACAACACGTCTTATACCGTGCATATTGCCGATGCTATGGACCAGCTTATTAAAAATATGGGCTTTGAGGTAGGCGCTACAAAACAGGTTAACGAAATTAAGGCACCAATACCGGGGCTTATATTAGAAATTAATGTAACCGTAGGCCAGGAGGTTAAAGAAAACGACCCGCTACTGATACTGGAAGCCATGAAAATGGAAAATACCTTTAACTCGCCACGCGCCGGGGTTATAAAATCTATTGCGGTTACAAAGGGCGCAGCGGTAGATAAGGGTCAGCTTTTAATTGAATTTGAATAAGTACATGAAAAAAATTCTTGTTGCAAACAGGGGCGAGATTGCCATTAGGGTAATGCAGACCGCAAAAAAAATGGGCATTAAAACGGTGGCGGTTTACAGTGCTGCCGACAGGAACGCCCCACACGTAAAATTTGCCGACGAGGCGGTTTATATAGGCGAAGCGCCATCATCTCAAAGCTACCTTTTGGGATATAAAATTATCGAGGCGGCTAAAACCACCGGTGCCGATGCCATACATCCCGGTTACGGCTTTTTAAGCGAGAACGCCAATTTTGCCGAAGAGGTAGAAAAAAGCGGACTCACATTTATTGGCCCGCGCCCCGATGCCATCCGCATTATGGGCAGCAAGCTGGGCGCTAAAGATGCTGTTAAGGCCTACAACATACCAATGGTGCCGGGCGTAGATGAAGCCATTACCGATGTGGCTAAAGCCAAAGCAATTTCTGCCGAAATTGGCTTCCCTATTTTGATAAAAGCTTCGGCCGGGGGTGGCGGTAAGGGCATGCGTATTGTAGAAAACGAAGCCGAATTTGAGTCGCAAATGGACCGTGCTATAAGCGAGGCTACCTCAGCCTTTGGCGATGGATCGGTTTTTATAGAAAAATACGTTGCCTCACCAAGGCATATCGAAATACAGGTAATGGCCGATAGCCACGGCAATGTACTGTACCTTTTTGAAAGGGAGTGCAGCATACAGCGCCGCCACCAAAAGGTGGTGGAAGAAGCACCTTCTTCGGTACTTACCCCGCAAATACGCAAGGCTATGGGCGAGGCTGCCGTTAAGGTGGCTAAGGCCTGCAATTACCTTGGTGCCGGTACGGTGGAGTTTCTGTTGGATGAAAACCTCAACTTTTACTTCCTTGAAATGAATACCCGCCTGCAGGTGGAGCATCCGGTAACGGAAATGATAACGGGGCTGGACCTGGTAGAACTCCAGATAAAAATTGCCCGCGGCGAGGTTATGGATATAAAGCAGGAAGACCTGCACATTAAAGGCCACGCTATGGAGCTTCGCGTATATGCCGAAGACCCGGTAAATGACTTCGCGCCAAGCGTAGGGCATTTAAGTACCTACAATATCCCGGTAGGCGAAGGCATCCGTGTAGATAACGGTTTTGAGCAGGGTATGGATGTGCCTATTTATTACGACCCCATGCTGGCCAAGCTTATTACCTACGGTAAAAACCGCGAGGCCGCCATACAGTTAATGATAGAGGCTATTGCCAATTACCATATAGAGGGCGTTGCCACTACCCTGCCCTTTGGCACATTTGTAATGGAGCATGAGGCATTTAGGTCGGGTAATTTTGATACGCACTTTGTAAAGAAATATTACGACAGCGCTGCCCTAAAGGCCAAGGCCGATACCGAAGCCGAAATTGCCGCTTACATTGCCCTGAAGCATTACCTTGAAGACCGCAAAACATTACGATTACCAAAAAAGTAAGCCATGGAAAATAAGATACAGGCCCTTAACGATAAAATTGCATTAGCAAAGCTGGGCGGCGGCGAAAAGCGAATTGCCACACAGCACAGCAAAAAGAAACTTACTGCCCGCGAGCGTGTGGAGTACCTGCTGGACGAAGGCTCTTTTGAAGAGACCGGCATGCTGGTTACCCACCGCACTACCGATTTTGGCATGGATAAAGAAACCTACTATGGCGATGGTGTTATTACCGGCTACGGCACAATAAACGGCCGTGCGGTGTGCATTTTTGCGCAGGATTTCACGGTTTTTGGCGGTGCTTTATCCGAAACACATGCCGAGAAAATATGCAAGGTTATGGATATGGCCATTAAAACCGGCGTACCTATGATTGGGTTAAATGACAGTGGCGGTGCCCGTATACAGGAGGGCGTACGCTCGCTTGGCGGGTATGCCGATATTTTCTTCCGTAATGTGCAGTCCAGTGGGGTAATACCGCAAATAAGCGCCATTATGGGCCCGTGCGCGGGTGGTGCGGTATACTCACCGGCCATGACCGATTTTACCATGATGGTAGAAAACACCAGCTATATGTTTGTTACCGGCCCCAACGTGGTAAAAACGGTAACTAACGAAACCGTAACATCCGAAGAGCTGGGTGGTGCCAGTACCCACTCTACCAAGAGCGGTGTAGCGCACATAACATCGGCTAACGATGTGCAATGCCTTGAGGATATTAAGTCGTTACTAAGCTACCTGCCGCAAAACAACCGCGAAACCACCCCTAAACTGGAGGTTGACTTTAAAGATGAAATTCGTGAGTCGCTTATTGGCATCATCCCGGAAAATGCCAACAAGCCGTATGATATGCATAAGGTTATACAGGGTATTATAGATGAAGATTCGTTTTACGAGATACATAAAGATTTTGCCGAGAACATAATCGTGGGTTTTGCCCGCCTGGGTGGCCGCAGCATAGGCATTGTGGCTAACCAGCCACAGCACCTTGCCGGTGTGCTTGACGTTAACAGCTCAGTCAAAGCAGCACGCTTTACGCGTTTTTGCGACTGCTTTAATATTCCGCTGTTGGTATTGGTAGATGTACCGGGTTTTTTACCGGGCACCAACCAGGAGTGGAACGGTATTATTGTTCACGGTGCCAAGCTGCTGTATGCCCTTAGCGAGGCCACCGTACCGCGCATTACCGTGATTACTCGTAAGGCTTACGGTGGTGCGTATGATGTTATGAATTCCAAACACATAGGTGCCGATATGAACTTTGCGTGGCCATCTGCCGAAATTGCCGTTATGGGAGCCAAAGGTGCAAGTGAGATCATCTTTAAAAAGGAAATATCCGAAGCGCCGGACCCTGCTGCAAAGCTCCTGGAAAAAGAAGCTGAGTATGCCGAGAAGTTCGCCAACCCCTACCGTGCGGCACAGCGCGGCTTTATAGACGAGGTTATCCTACCGGAAGAAACCCGCCGCAAACTGCTTAAAGCCTTTAGCATGTTAGAGAATAAAGTGGTAGAAGCACCTAAGCGAAAACACGGCAACATACCGCTGTAACAAATAGTTAATAAAAAAGACGGGCTTTATAACCCGTCTTCTAAATAACTTACCATAAAACTTTCGCGGTTAAGTCCGTCCGTTAAATACAGCAGGCTAATGCCTACTACATCTGTAAGTACCTTTTTAAAGGCGCTGTAATCATCCGGCTTTTTAATGTAAATGTTGGCACCTGCAATAAAAGCCTCTTCTACATGCAGCATGTAAGATGATGATGAGTATATACCCACCACCACATCGCGCAGTTTTTTGTTGGCCCTTAGCTTTATAAGCCACTCCATACCCGCGCCCGATGGTTTGTTTAAGTTAATAAGCACCAGGTGGGGCAAATTAGGTGTAAGCCTTAAATAGTTGGTAAGAGAGCGTCCGCTTTTAAACAATGTAACAGCAGTAGCCACCCTTACCTGGTTAAAAGCATCCTTAAAAAATTGCCTGTCCTCGGCATCATCGTTTGCAATAGCAATGTGTAATTTATCTTTCTCCATCATCATATAGCCAGTCAACATTTGCTAAATACATACGTATCCTAATTGCTGAATGCTATATTAAATTTAAAAAAAAATTACAGAAACACATTCTATTTAAGAAGCTGCTAACTTTTATTTAAGAAAAATTTCGCTGTATTGTTTAATTTTATCACAAATTAACCTACATAAAATCAGGCGATTTGCTAAATGACTGCCGCGTTAAGGTAGCGTAAAATATCGGTGCGGGCATCATTAGACATCTGTTCGGGGAGTTGCTCATCAAAGTCGAATATTGTGTGGTCTATCTCAATACTGTACCTGCCTGGTTTAGGGGTAAACTTAAGGAAACCTTTTTTATCGGCCTTGCCATTTACTTTTGTAGTGGCGCTTAGCGGCCTGAATTTAAAGCGCTTTATAGTATGGCTGGCTTTGTGGTACATAAACCAAAGCATCTCTTTAAAGCCACTGCCTGCGGCCTCTACCTCTACTATTGCAATGTCAGAATGGTCTAAGAAATACACAATTTGATGATCGTTTTGCATAACTCATAATGATTGATGATACCTATTAAACGAATGATTTACTTTTTTGTTACAAGAAAGTCCAAAAAAAATTAAACGTTTGTTTAACAAAGGTACAGCTATAAACAATATCATGGAATTTTTGTCGCTATAGTTTTTTATAGTGACGCTAAAATATCATATGACTACATTACCAGATTAGTTATGGCTGTTGGCAACACATTGCATACAACATTGACTCTTAATCATTCAGCTTTTATAAATGTAAAGCTGTAGGTTATTGTATCTTTTTTTAAGAAAAGCGTATCACTACAAGGCCGTTTTATTATACTGTCCCCTTTTTTAGCAACCTCGTCAAATGATGGATTATATGAAGTGTCAAAAAATTTAAGGCGGTAAGCACGAAAAGGCATAAACACATATTTTTCGCCGTTTTTAATAGTAAATGCACTCCCTTCTCTGTTGCCATTGTACGCAACATCAAGTTGTTCTTTTATTGATGCTGTATTAAATTTTTTGAAATCTTCCCTCCCCTTCTTCCTCATTTTAATTTGAGTAGATGCTATTAAAAACACTATCAGCGATAAAAAACAAAATGCAGCAACTATTTTTAATTTCATATTACAAGCATTGTTAAAACAGAGTTCAGTCCACGTAAATATAACGGATTTCAAACACTTATAATTATAAATCCGCGCTATCCGTCGTAATGAAAACATGAAGCATAAAAAAACCTCCCATTGCTGAGAGGTTTTGTACCTGGAGTGGGAATCGAACCCACACACCTAAGTACACGAGTTTGAGTCGTGCGCGTCTACCAATTCCGCCATCCAGGCATGCGGTATGCTTATTGTGGGTGCAAATTTAGAAAATAATATTTAAAACTCAGAAAAATAGGCAACAATTTACCGCGTGTATTAAATTAAATTTCTAAATTTGCACCCTGTTTATAAAGCTCAGCACTAACTAACTATTAAACAACTATTTGTAATGTCTTATAAAGAACCGGAAGCTAAAATATTTTCAAGTTCTCAAAGCACCTACCTGGCCGAAAAAATAGCGGCTGCTTACAACACAACGTTAGGCAAGGTTACCTTCTCTACTTACAGCGATGGCGAGTTTCAGCCGTCGTTTGAAGAGTCTATAAGGGGTTTACGCGTATTTTTGGTATGCTCTACCTTTCCTAATGCCGATAACCTTATGGAGCTGCTGTTAATGATAGACGCTGCAAAAAGGGCTTCTGCAAGACATATTACTGCCGTTATACCTTACTTTGGCTGGGCAAGGCAGGACCGTAAAGATAAACCGCGTGTGCCAATAGGGGCTAAACTTGTTGCCAAGCTGTTAGAAAGCGCCGGCGCTACAAGGATTATGACCATGGACCTTCACGCCGACCAGATACAGGGATTTTTTGAGAAACCGGTAGACCACCTGTTTGCATCAACCATCTTTGTACCGTATATAAAAAGCCTTAACCTGGATAATCTTACCATTGCATCGCCGGATATGGGCGGCTCTAAAAGGGCTTATGCATACAGTAAGTTTTTAGGCAGCGATGTTGTAATTTGCTACAAACAGCGCAAAGAGGCCAACAAAATTGAAACTATGGAGCTTATTGGTGATGTTACAGGCCGTAACATTATACTGGTAGACGACATGATAGATACTGGCGGTACCCTTGCAAAAGCAGCCGACCTTATGATGGAAAAAGGTGCACTTAGTGTGCGCGCCATTTGTACGCACCCTATATTAAGTGGTGGTGCTTACGAAAAAATTGAACAGTCGCAATTAAAAGAGCTTATTGTTACCGACAGCATTCCGCTTAAGAAGGAAACTTCTAAAATTAAAGTGGTAAGCTGCGCCGACCTTTTTGCAGAGGTTATGCACATGGTGCAAAACAACAACTCTATTAGCGGCAAGTTCTTACAATAGAATTTTTTTATTATTAACTATATTAATTATTTCAAATGAAATCAATTACGATTAAAGGATCTGAAAGAGAAAGCGTAGGTAAAGCGGCAACGCGTACGATACGTAATGCTGGAATGGTTCCTTGCGTGTTATACGGAGGAGATCAGCCAGTGCATTTTAATGCAGAAGAAATTGCATTTAAAAACCTTGTTTACACTCCAAACGTGCACACAGTGGTAATTGAACTTCCGGGAGCTTCTTACAACGCTATCCTTCAGGATATCCAGTTTCACCCGGTAAGCGACAAAATTCTTCACATCGATTTTTACCAACTTCATGATGATAAAGAAATCACTATGGATGTACCGGTTAAAATTACAGGAACATCTCCGGGTGTACTTGGTGGTGGTGTTTTACGTGTTAACCAACGTAAACTTAAAGTAAGAGCTTTACCAGCTAACCTTCCTGACTTTGTAGAGGCTAACATTTCTGAACTTGAAATGGGTAACAAACTTTACATAACTAAACTTGTACAGGATAACTTTAAACTGCTTCAGCCAGACAACACTGTTGTTGCTCAGGTTCGTATCTCTCGTGCTGCTATGAAAGCTGCTCAGGAGGCTGCAAAAGCTGCAAAAGCTCCTGCAAAAGGAAAGAAAAAATAATTCTGACTCTTTTACAGATATATCAAAAGCGCTCCAATCGGGGCGCTTTTTTTATGGATAAAAAGCTTATCTTGCTTTAAAAATTAAGCATGAAATATCATTACAAAATATTTTACTGTGTAGCCTTTGCTTTCACAATGAGTTTATTATTGGGTTGTTCTGCGGGCAATAAATATAAGGGTATGGAAATTGACGGTACAGCCGCCGCATGTTTTAATAAAGAAGAAGTAAAATTTTTAGTAAACAGCCACTTTACTAACAAAAACAAATTATCTAAGGTTTTGTTCTTAGGAACCGAAGTTTCAGGTAAAAATTGCATCGGCTTATATACTTATTGTTTTACAGCAAGAACGATGTCTACACGCATTATACATAAAGTATTAAAATTTGAAGATAAACTCTATTTAGTTGACGGTGATAATAAAACCGGAGACAGCCTGGCACTAAAAGAATTTTTAGATAAATATGCTACACTATTCTCTAAAGATGAGATTAAGAGGCTAACGGATAGCTTTAATGCCGGGACAAAATTTAATGGTTCTTTTTTATAACGTTAAACAGCTAACACCAAATACCTGTTCAACCTGAAATCTTTACTATAGTGCAATACCTCAATTTTGTTCATTCAGCATCAAATTTTAAACAGCTTTCTACCTAATACAACCCGAAGAAGAAAGATTTGGTGGAAGTGGCGGTTCAGGCGGTATGTCTATCAAAAGCCCGTCGATTATTGCCGAATTTGCAGATGTACTAAATTTTCCGTAAAACAATTTTTCAAGTTTCAATGTAAAATCAAGCCTGTCTTTATCAAGGTATTCATAAATAAATTCTTTCCTAAATTTAAGCTTTTTATCATTTCGCATTGTTATAGCATACACGGTTGCATGAGCAATATCAATCTCCGTAAAGCCTATGTTTCCAAATAAATCTTCAGCTTTAGCTTTAAAAACATTAAAACTGTCTTTCTCAAATTTTCTTGCATAATATTTATACTCCCCTATGTAAGGAAGCACCTCCTCACAGTAATACAAACTGTCGGGCGTAAGTTTAATACCCCTACGGGGAGAAGCGGGATTCATCTCCTTTCCTATTACAAACTGAAGGATATCCTGCGAAACTTTATGATCTGAACAGGAAATAATGGCAAATAGCCCAAAAGCAATGTAACGCATAGTAAGCATAATACTCCGGTTTATAGTAAAAGTACAAAATCGGTTAACTCAACAAATAACCAAATCAACAAATAATCTTATTTTTGCCCCATGAAATGGCTTACCAACCTTTTTGCAAAACAAAAAGAAGAACCTACCGACCCTATGAAGAAATTTTTGATAGCCGGCCTTGGCAACATTGGTGCGGAATATGTAAACACACGCCACAACATTGGCTTTAAAGTATTAGACCGCCTTGTACAGCAGGAAGGCCTTAGCTACGAAACCGCCAAGTTTGGTGCTGTAGCCGAATATAAAATCAAAGGGCGTACCCTTATACTCCTTAAACCCAACACCTATATGAACCTTAGCGGCAAAGCTGTTAAGTATTGGATGGAAAAAGAAAACATACCTGCCGAAAATGTTTTGGTTGTAACCGATGACCTTAATATACCCTTCGGAACTATACGTATTAAGGCAAAAGGCAGCGATGGAGGCCATAATGGGCTAAAAAGTATTCAGCAATTGCTAAACTCCAGCGATTACCCGCGTTTTAGGTTTGGTATAAGCGATGAGTTTAAAAAAGGCAAACAGGTAGATTATGTGCTTGGAGAATGGGATGATAAAGAAAAACTGGCCCTGCCCGAAAGGCTGGATAAATCAGTCGAAGCGATAAAATCGTTCGCATTGGCCGGCCTTGCCGACACCATGAGCGCCTTTAACGGTAAATAAAAAACGTCCCGCAAAATTGCGGGACGCTTAGTTTTATAACAATTGTGGTTTTTTTAGTTGACCACAATTTTCTTTGTTACAGATGTTGCTCCCTGTTTTACGTGTACAAGATAGATGCCTGATTGCGCCCCGCTTAAAGATAGCGTTTGCTCAAACACACTGCCTGGTGCTGTAAAAGCCCGGTTAAGCACTTGCCTGCCCCTAATGTCGTATACCATTATACTTACCTCATCGGCTGTAGCCGGATTAAAGCGCACGGTAAAGTTGCCATTAGTTGGGTTAGGATACACCGAGAAATCTGTGAATTTAGTGTCAGTTACACTGGCAACAAACTCGTGCGTAGCACAAATATTTATACTCCAGCTGTTAAGCGCACCACCATCTTCGCCAAATTCATCAAACACACTCAGTGTCCACTCGCCTGCAGGATTTTCGCCATCAAAAGTAGAAAGCGGTACATCCGGAATAATTATGCCGCCAATAGATGGGTTATCGCCACAGCTAAACACAGCACCGTCATCGTTAAACGTTGCATTAACATTATCGCCCTGTGCGCATTCCTGGCTTATTAGTTGCACTTCGGTTCCCTGCGGGCTTATCAGTTTTATGGTTAAGTCGCCCACCCAGGTATGGGTAATATCCATGCTCACGGTAATGCTCTCAACAGGAGTTTCATCGTCCACCATAACGGTAGAGGTAACCGTAGCCACATCAGTTGGCGATATCAGTACCGGAACATCATCTGATATATAATCTACACACAGGTTAAAGCCGGTGGTGAACGAAAATACTGTACTGGCATCACCTGTACAGCCTTCGTTTGCAGGGCTAACCCTCCAGTAATAGGTAAAGCTTTCGCCAAGGTTTGTGGCATAGCTGCTCTCGGTAACGGTAGCCTGTTCTACTATGTTGGTAAAGGCGGCATCGGTAGCGATCTCAATTTCATAGAGGCCTGCATTGGCGGTATCTTCCCAGTCAAATGTTGTCGCCAATGGCACAGTCGTTGCGCCGTTAGCCGGAGATAACTGCGTTACCGGGCCAAAACCTGAATCTAAAAGATCTAAATACAGGTGGAAGGTTTTAGTAACCGAACCTGATGTTGCTGTTACCGTCATGGTATAAAAACCGGTAGCAGCACTTGTGGTACTACTAACGGTAACCGCTACCGTACCCGTTGCCGAAATACTCGCCGGGTTAAATGTTACTACAGACCCTACAGGGTTACCCGTAACAGCAAATGTTGTAGCTGTATTAAAACCCGAATAAGCGTTGTAAGCAAGCGTATAAGCCACATCGTTACCTTTACAGGCTGTAATGTTTTGCGCGCCGTTTACAGCAAAAGCCATAGTGGTTGCCGGTGCCGTAATGGTAAAATTAGCATTGCCAAGGTCGTAAAAAATATTGTCGTAACCTTTTACCATTATCCTTTTGGTAGTGCCTTGTATGTTTGGTATCGTAACGGTTTCGCTGCCATCGTTAGGCACTTTAGCGCCTAAAACAGTAGGGTAGGTATAACCACCATCGGTAGAAAGTAAAATATCTACATACGGTGTGTTTACACCATTTGCTGTAGTACCCGCTACATTCCACGTTACGGTTTGGTTGGTGCCCGCCTGCCAGCTCACGTTGGTGTTAGGCGATGTCACTGCAAACGGACCCGCTGTGCCCGATACATGCACTACCATATCGTCTATCACGGCCTGGCCACCCAGTACATTATTATCGCGCACGGTAAGGTTAAACTTAAAATCGCGCGCTACGTTGCTTATCACTTCCCACGTTGGGTACAGGTTATTATCTAAAACATCATCAATATCGGGTAAAAAACGCTCCGGCACATCTTTAATAGGCACCGAACGGAAATTAGGCCCCTGTGCAGCAGTATTTACCGGTGGCTGTACCGATATTTCTTTATCCATCTCCTCCCAGCAATAGGTAAGGTCGTCTCCGTTCTCATCAGTAGCAGAGCCTGATAATATAAATGGTGTGCCAAAAGGTATAGTATGGTCTTTACCGGCGTTTACTACCGGTGGCACATTACCTGTAATGGTGTTAACACTACAGTTGCCGTTGCCTGCTATAAAAGCCGACATCTCTATAATGCTCTGGGCATGAAACTGCGCATCGGAGTGAAACTCCACGTTAGGGTCGCACACACCGGCATAAGCCATAATAGTGGTGCCGCTACCGGTTTCGTAGGCTGTATCATTATTACGGTTACCACCGCACTCATTATTAAAACTGTGGTTACCGCCAAACTGGTGGCCTATTTCGTGCGCCACAAAGTCTATATCATAGCTATCGCCTACAGGTGCCCCTAAACCGGTTATAGCCGCTGCCTTACTGCCGGAACAAACCGACTGGAATGAGGCAACCCCGCCACCACCGGTACTTACCGTATGGCCTATATCATAATTATCAAAGCCTATAATGGCATCTATAGTTGTCTGGCTTTGGCCTAAAAGGGCATTATCTGTATTAGAGTTATCATACTCGTCCGAATCTATAAAAATAAGGTCTTCGTTATTGTCTATAAATTCCATTGTTACGGCAAAATCCCTTTCATAAATACCGTTTACGCGGTTCATGGTAACTACCATTGCGGCCTGTATGGCTGCTACTTTCTGCGCCAGCGTGCCGTTATTAAGACCCGCAGCATTAATATGGAAAGCCGCATACTCAATAGTATTACTCATTGCCAAACGGTATACCCTAAAAGTACCATCGGTAGATTGTACTGTTTGCGGCAGGTTAGCGCCAAAAGTTTTGGCGGCGGCATTTGGGTTCAACTCTTCAAATCCGCAATAAAAAGAGCGGCCTGCGCCAAGGTCTTTTTTCTTGTATACCATGTAGTAGTTATGGTCTTTAGTGTAAGGATCTGTATATGAAGTTTCGTTAGCGAACATCATGTTATGAAACCCGAAAAGCGTAATGCTAAAGCGAATGGTTTCGGATGGTTTATCAATTCCTTTACCAATATAGCTGCGCATATCAGGGTGTTTTGCCTGTAAGCCCGGCTGCATGGTAGGTGCCTCATAAATGCGGAAGTTTTTTAGTACCCCGTCCCCGTCAGGAAAAGCTATAACCACATTAGACGTTGTACCGGATAATCGCATGGGCGCTGCCTGCAACTGCTGCTTTAGTGCTGCAAGGTTAAGCGTAAAAAGATGGTAAGCCGTGGGCGATGATGCCCTCTCCAGCTTATCGGTCGGGGCAATGGTTGCGCCGTCTGCCCTGCCCCAAACAGGCGTTTGTGCAAAACCTGTGGTTAACGACAAAACTGCCAAACACAGGTAGAGTAATTTTAATTTCATAGTTTGTGCGTTAGTTTTTAAAGTTCACGAATATAGCAATTTACAATTTATTAATACATTTATTTATGATATCGCAGCTAATATTTGCAATTCACTACATTACCTTATACGATTATACATATCTTTAATAATACCGAAATTTAAAACCAATGAAACGCTTTATAATAGTAATAATCTTGCTTACGCTAACTGCCTGTAAAACCCAAAAGAACTTTGCTACGACAACTCCTGTTATAGAGAGCGACTGTCCCACCGCCGGGACCTGTAATTTTGAGGTATTAAAAGACAAGGGGCTGAACGTAGTAAAAGATAACACAGGCCGCACCTATTACACTATCATTGATGCACCCGGAAAAGTGGTTATAAAATATGCCTACAACAAAACCCGCAACCCTGCCCTGCCCGATGATTTTTATAATGAGGTTGTTGCCATAGAAACCGATGCCGCCTTTACTAACCTCACTAATGGCAACCATCCTGAGGAGGTTTATGTTACCGTACAATGTTTTTGCCGTGGCAAAGCAGGTACCTATGTAGTTATTGCCGCCAAAGTTGAATACAATAACAATAAATTACACATAAAGCTCCCCGAAAATATTTTTGACGGACAGCTAACAAAAGATATTTGGGTTTCTTTTAAATAACATTAGTGCAGTATATTTGGCATCCGCCAGGGTAGCAAAGCCCTGGGCCGAATTATTACTGATGAAAACACCACCCGAAACCAAAATAAAAGCCATCTGGCTGTATAACCTGCCCGATGGCAGCTGTACCTTTAAAACAGGCACTTTGCCTAACCGTACCACCATAGCGAACAAAGGGTTCTTTGCCCAAACGCATATAGATGATTACCAAAAAACCAGCCATCCTGCTCCAAGAAAGCAGTATGTGGTTACATTGCAGGGCAGGCTAGAATTTATGGTTACCAGTGGCGACACTTTTATTATAGAACCCGGGGTAATTTTAATTGCAGAAGATACCCACGGGCATGGGCATACCTGGAGGCTTATAGAAGGCGATGTTTGGAAACGCCTGTACCTGCCATTTGATCATGAGGGCAGCGCCCACTTTACCGAAACTAAATAGCAAAACATAGAGCATAAAAAAGGGCGCCATAAGCGCCCTTTCCTGTATTATAAAGTGAGTAACTAATTAGTTAACTACAACTTTTCTAACTTCTTTGCGTGCACCATCCTGTACAGTTACCATATAGATACCCGATTGTACACTGTTAAGGTTTATGTTGCCAGAGAACAGGCCTGTGTTTTCGTAAGTATTGTTAAATACCTGCCTGCCGCTGATGTCATGTACCATAATACCAATTTTGCTGTCGCTTTCAGAGTTGAATGCTACAGTAAATGAACCTTTGTTAGGGTTAGGATAAACACTAAAATTACTTAAGCCAAAGTTCTCTGTACCTAATGGTATAGCATTTTGCGTACAAACCTCTAAAGACCATGATGTTAAAGTACCGGCATCGCCCTGGAAAACATCAATAAAATCTAAAGACCATGTTCCCTCAGCATCAGCACCTGCAAACACAGATAAAGGATCTTGTGGAGCATAAGTACCAGATATTGAAGTACTACATGTTAACGCAGGGGCACCATCGCTAAAAGTAACATTTAGATTGTTGCTGCTATCGCAACTTTGGTTAAACAGGTTAATTTGAGTACCTGCCGGGTTAGTAACCGCCACAACAAGATCACCTACATAAGAGTGTGTAACCTGTGCAGTAACATTAACCGATGTAACAGTACCTGTAGAAGGAACCGTTAACGTTTGGCTTGTGTAATTAACAGCACCATCAGGTATGCTCATGTTAGCATCATTAGTATAAACTTCACAAGTTGTATTAGTGGTAAAGCCTATTCCAAATTGTTTTTGGTTTAAAGCGTAGAATATGTTTCCTACTGCCTCTATCATAATACGGCAGTTAGTACCGCTTACACCTGCAGGAACAGTAATTACTTCACTACCATCATTTGATGTGTTTGCTGCTAAAACCGTTGCGAATGTTGCACCACCATCTGTAGATAATAAAATGTTTACATTAGCAGTGTTAATGTTATTGGCTGTAGTACCGGCAACATCCCATGTAATAGTTTGCTGGCTGTTTAATGGCCACGCAAGGTCATCAGCATTTTGAGAAGTTACGGCAAAAGGGCCAAAATTTCTTACGTTAATAGTCACCTCATCGGTAGCAGTTTGTCCGCCTCCGGCAACGTTATCCCTGCCTGTTAGTGTAAAATGTAGTGTTCTTGCTACGTTAGATACAGTTTCCCATGTAGAGGTTAACTGGTTGTTTAAAACGCGGCTAAATGCAGGCATATACCTTACATCTGAAGCGCTTGGCGGCACTGAACGGAAACTTGCACCTACAGTAGACGTTGCGCTTGGAAAACCACCCGTTTGGGCAAACGCTCCGTTAGCATCATCATTTTGCTCCCAGTTATAAGTTACGTTATCACCATTAGCGTCAGATCCTACACCCCTTAAAACAAATGCAGTTCCTTTTGGTATAGAGTAGTTAGGGCCGGCATTAATTGTAAACGCAGGATTTGTAAGTGTTGTATTTACAGCACATGCTTTATCTTCAAGGTTAGCCTGTATCTGAGCTATTGTGATGTAAGCAAAATAATCATCAGAGTGCCTTTGCACGTCTGGAGATCCTGTTATACCTGCATAGCCCATAATGGTGCTTCCGCTACCGGGCTCTACATTAGTACCGGAACCTTCATCATTAACAGAGTAGGTATGGGTGCCTCCAAGCTGGTGGCCAAGTTCGTGGGCAACATAGTCAATATCATAGTTGTCACCTTCCGGTATTCCATCAATTGGCGATGTAATACCGCTACCTTTTTGTCCATTTACACATACGCAACCAATACAGCCGGCGTTACCACCACCACCACTGGCGCCAAAAAGGTGGCCAATATCGTAGTTAGCTTCACCAATTACGTTTGTAAGTGTAGTTTGCAGCTGGCCATTCCAGTTATTAATACCGCTTGCAGGCGAGTAAGGATCTGTAGATGTGCTGGTGTAGATAATATCCAGTTCGTCTTCTATCAGGTTAAGGTGCACAGCAAGGTCATTTTCATACACACCATTAACACGTGTCATGGTAGCGTTCATTGCAGCAAGGGCATCTTCCTTAGCACCACCATGGTAAATAGTATACTCTGCAGTACAAGATAATGCAAGGCGGAATGTTTTAAATGTAAGCGCGTCCGATAAGCCTTTTGCCGCAGATGCATGCTGTGCAGCATTGTGTACAGCCTGGTCTTCCGGAGTCCAGCAGGTAAAAGGCAACTGGCCTTTCTGGGCACGTTTTGCTCCCGATGTAAATAAAGCATACACTTCACTGTTAGTAGTGTATGGCTCTATAAATTCGGTATTACCGTCTGCACGCAATACCATAGTTTGTATGCCTTTTGGCGAAATACTAAATCTTAAGTAAGCTGTTGGGTCTTCTACACCGTTACCTGCATAAGAGCGTATATCCTGGTGCGCAGCCTGTAGGCCCGGTGCAAAGTTAGAAGCTTCTACTACCCTAAAATGCTCTGTAGTACCATTTAATGTAGGTATAGTGATGATAACGCCTGTAGCACCCGACTCTTTTGTTGGAGCCGATGCAAGGGCCGACCTTAGTTTTGTAGCATCCAGCGATACAAATTTAAGTGTACCGTCGTTAAGCTCAAAAGCTTTTTTAACCTGGCCCAGCGTGTTTGCCTTTTGTGGGGCAACTGCCGTCCAGAATTCCTTAGTTTGTGAGTATCCCGCCGTAAGGCTAAAAATGGATAACATTCCCACGAGTAATTCTTTTTTCATTTATTTAGTTTAGTTAATCAATTGCATAAGTAACTCCAAAATGTGTAATTTATTGCACAGAATTTTTCACTAAAACGGTTGAGTTTACACAAATAATCATAAAATTATGATGTGAAGTCAATTTTTTCGCAAAATATACCATCTAAACTACTACCTTACAGCGAAAAACGCATTAGCAGCTACTTAAACAACCATTAGATTGTTGTATAGGGAAGCAAAGATATCTGATATTATGATTTCATTAATAAAATATATTGCCATTTACATTTTATTAACATATTTTTATAATATCACGTCATTCATACCCTTTAAAATGCTTTTTTTATCGTTTAATGTTTTAATTACAAACAGATAAAGTAAATTTGCCTAACATAATATTGCAGTTTGAAAATTTTTAATTCGATACAGGAGTTTAGCGCTGCCAAAAAAACCATTGTAACCCTTGGTACTTTTGATGGCGTACATAAAGGCCATAAGAGCATTTTAGAAAAGCTCACCAAAAGCAGCAAACAAACGGGCTGCGAAAGCGTAGTGCTCACTTTTTTTCCGCACCCGCGCATGGTTTTGCAGCAAAGCAGCGACCTTAAATTACTCAATACCATTACAGAAAAAGCCTGGCTGCTGGAGCAGTGCGGTATAGACAACCTTATTATCCACCCGTTCAGCATGGAGTTTTCGCGCCTTACGGCCGAAGAATTTGTAAAAGATATATTGGTAGACAGCCTTAACATCTGTAAAATAATTATAGGGCACGACCACCGTTTTGGCCGCAACCGCACTGCCGATATTAATGACCTGATACGCTTTGGGCAGGAATATAATTTTGAAGTAGAACAAATTACCGCACTTGAGGTTAATGAGGTATCGGTAAGTTCTACCAAAATAAGGAATGCACTGGTAGAAGGTAATATTTATACGGCTAACCGCTTTTTGGGCTATCCGTATTTTTTAACCGGTAAAGTTACTACCGGCAAACAATTGGGCAGGACCATAGGTTTCCCTACTGCTAATATTGCCATCGCCGAAGACTACAAGCAAATACCCGCACAGGGTGTGTATGCTGTGTCATCTGTAATAAATGGCAAAACCGTTTTGGGCATGATGAACATAGGCACCCGCCCTACGGTTGATGGCACCTACCAAACCATTGAAGTACATTTTCTTGATTTTGATGCCGATATTTACGGACAGGAACTTAAAATAAACCTTCACTACAGGCTGCGTGCCGAACAAAAATTTGACGGTATAGACGCTCTTAAAGCGCAATTGCAAAACGACAGGCTGCAAACTATAGATTTTTTTAAGAACAAGGAGGTATGAGGGAACGCCTGTTTAAGCAAATAGATAATGCACCGTTGGTGGTATTCAGGATTTTCTTTGGCTTTTTATTAGCCTGCGAAACCTTTGGCGCCATCTTAACAGGCTGGGTAAAAAATAACTTTATCACTCCTAAGTTTACCTTTTCGTTTATAGGAATGGACTGGCTACAGCCATTGCCCGGCTACGGCATGTATTTTTATTTTGCGGTTATGGGTATTTTAGGACTAATGGTTATGGCTGGCTATAAATACCGGTACAGTATAGCGCTTTTTACTTTATTATGGAGTGGTGTATATTTTATGCAAAAAACATCATACAACAACCATTACTACTTATTAGTGTTGGTATGCCTTATAATGTGTTTTTTACCGGCACACCGCTACGCATCTATAGATGCTAAGCAAAACCCCGAAATTAAAACCCTTAGCATGCCCGCGTGGTGCTCCTGGGTTATGATAGCACAGGTTACCATAGTATACTTTTTTGCTACGCTGGCAAAATTTTACCCTGCCTGGTTAGACGGCACTTTTACCCGAAATTTATTAGACTCATCGGTAAGTATACCATGGCTGCATGATATAATGACCCAAAAGTGGTTTTACCTGTTTATTGCTTATGCGGGTATTGCTTTCGACGGACTCATAGTACCGCTAATGCTTTATAAAAGAACAAGGACAATAGCATTTATCGCTTCTATAATCTTTCACATATTTAATTCGATAACGCTGCAAATAGGCATCTTCCCGTTTTTTGCTTTAAGTTTTGCGGTATTCTTTTACCCGCCCGATACAATAAAGAGGGTATTCCTTAAAAAGAAGCCAGCTTTTTTAAGCGAAGGCACATCGTATAAAGGTAAAAAGATCCTGCTTTATTTTTTTGTACCCTACCTTATTATACAGGTATTGCTGCCCCTGCGCCATTATTTTATTGAAGGTGATGTACTGTGGACGGAAGAAGGCCACCGCCTTAGCTGGCGCATGATGTTGCGCAACCGCAACGGCAGGACGCATTTTGTAGTAATAGACAAGCAAACAAAACAGGAACTTAATTATAGCCTTAGCGAAAACCTTACGCCTAAGCAACGCAGCGCCATGAACACCCGCCCCGATATGATTTGGCAAATGGCACAGCGCATAAAACAGGATTTTGCAAAACAGGGAAAAGAGGTAGAAGTACACGCTAACAGCACTGTGGGCGTTAATGCAGATCCTAATAAAATATTTATAGATCCTAACGTAGATCTTGCTGCTGTACCATGGGACTACTTTGCCCACTGCGACTGGATTTTATTATATGATGATAATAATATTCCTATTAAATAAACACTTTAACAATTTCTTAAATTTATAATACTTCTTTTATTAAAATTTTATTAATTCACATTTAGTTAGCCGATTTTATTGGTAAATTCGGGTATGGTTATTTATCAGGCCTCTCTACACACACTTTAGCCAATAATAACTATGTTTTCAATAGTCTGTAAAACAAAATATTAACTGAATAAGAACACAAAAAGTAAAAGAATTATGAAAGCTTCGAGAATCATCATCAACGGTATACTAATATTTGTAGCTATGGGCGCTTTTTTCCTGTTAATGCAGGTATTTGGCTTACATAGAAATGTGTATTTAAGGCTTGTAAATTTTGTATTTGTAATTTATGGTATTAACCGCACGCTACAAGGCAATTTTAAAGATAACATCAACGGGTATTTTACCAATATCGCATCGGCAATACTTACAGGTGTACTAAGCTTAGTTCTTGGTGTATTTGCCTTTATGCTGTATGCCGAAGCCCAGGGTGGAGAAGCTTACCTGCAGGAATTTGCCGACACTTACATTTTTGGCGGCAGTAATCCATCGCCGTACCAGTTTGGTGTAGGTTTATTTATAGAAGGCCTTGCATCATCAGTAATTGTATCATTCGCACTGATGCAATATTGGAAAGATAAAGTAGAAAAAATTGACACTGTAGATGACAGGGCGCACAACCCCCACTAAACTTTGGGTAAGTTAGGGCCTACATTAACGGGAAATTGGTTATTTTTGAAGCCGATAATACACACACAAAATCCGTTATGAGCATAAAAAGGCACGACTGGACCAGGGAAGAAATTATAGCACTGTATAACAAGCCGTTAATGGATCTGCTTTTTGAGGCAGCCACCATTCATAGAGAACATCACGACCCAAATGTAGTGCAGGTTTCTACCCTGCTTTCTATAAAAACCGGGGGCTGCCCCGAAGATTGCGGCTATTGCCCGCAGGCAGCACGTTACCACACTAAAGTAGAGGGCAACGACCTTATGGGGGTTGCACAGGTTAAAGCTCAGGCACTTAGGGCCAAAGCCAGCGGATCATCGCGCGTTTGTATGGGCGCTGCATGGCGTAACGTTAAAGACGGGCCGGAGTTTGACCAGGTTTTAGAAATGGTGCGTACCATTAATAAACTGGACATGGAGGTTTGCTGTACCCTTGGTATGATAACCGAAAACCAGGCTAAAAGGCTTGCAGAAGCCGGACTTTACGCATACAACCACAACCTTGATACGTCGGAAGAATATTACAAAGAGGTAATATCAACCCGTGGTTTTGAAGACCGTTTGCAAACCATAGAAAACGTAAGGAAAACTAACGTTACCGTTTGCAGCGGAGGTATTATAGGTATGGGCGAAAGTGTAGAAGACCGCGCCGGCATGCTGGTAGCATTGGCTTCATTAAGTCCGCAGCCGGAATCAGTGCCTATTAATGCATTGGTAGCGGTAGAAGGTACCCCTATGGAAAACGAAAAACCTGTTGAAATTTGGGAAATGATACGTATGGTTGCCACAACCCGCATTGTTATGCCCGAAACACAGGTACGTTTATCGGCCGGGCGCACACAAATGAGCCGTGAAGGCCAGGCCATGTGCTTTTTTGCAGGGGCTAACTCCATCTTTGCAGGTGATAAACTGCTTACTACCCCTAACCCGGATGTAAACGAAGACATGAAAATGTTTGAAATGCTGGGCCTTGTAGCTCAAAAGCCATTTACAAAAGTATCGCAGCCAAAAACTGTTGAGGCAGAAGATTCGGAATTTGCACCGCTTGGCGAAAAACCAAGGTGGACGCGCCCGGGACATAAAATTGAACGTAACCTTGAAGCATCAGGTAAAAAATAATAATTGCGTACTGCAATTTCAAGTAAGGCTGTCTATTTATTAGGCAGCCTTTTTTATTGCCATGTCATCCAAATAAACAAATTACCAAATCCTCACATAAACGCATAAACCCGTATATTTGGCGTTACTAAAATTGTATGAAAATGCCAAAAAACAAGATAAATATAAAGATAGCCATTGTGCTGTTGTATTTATTTTTTGGTACATCGGCTACAGCCAATACTATTGCACATTGCGATTCGCTTATTAAACAAGGCATTGATGCCATGTGGAAAAAAGATTACGTGCACTCGTTGGAACTCCTTACCGAAGCCCGTAACCTTGCCGAAAAAAACCGCTGGTACAAGCAGCTTTTCCTTGCAACCAACAACATAGGTGCAAACTATTATTCGCGACTGGATTATGGCGAAGCCCTTAACTATTATCTGGAAAGTTACAACATAGCGGTTAAGGAACTGGAGCCAACATCTGAAATGGTGGTGCTAAATAACATCGCTATCCTGTACAGTAAAGAAGAAAATTACGAAAAGGCAAGGCTTTACTTTAAAAAGGCCTACGAAATTGCAAAAGAAAATAAAGATACTATAAAGATAGGCCTCTATGCCATGAACCTGGGCAACGTAGCAAATGAGAGTGGTAATTATACCGAAGCGCGCAGGTATATTTTAGAGTCTATTCCACTATTAAAAGAAGCGCCGGAACTTGCGCTTATGGCACAGACAGGCCTTGCTGAGAACGATTTGCTATTGGGGCACGCTACACGGGCACGCGAAAAAGCACAAAGCTTATATAAAGAAGTCAATAACCTTAATTTTAACGATTTAGGGCAATCGTTACTCTTTGTTATTGCAAAGGCATACTCTAAGGAGGGCAATTATACCGAAGCGATAAATACCATAAAGACCCTCCTGGCAAACAAGCCTAACCTTGAAGCTAAAAAAAGTATTTATGAGGTATATGCCGATATTTACACGCGCAGCAAATTGTATGACAGGGCACTGGCCTATAAAGATTCGGTTATAAGGGCAGAAGGTGAACTCAATAAAATTAAAAATGGCCGCCAGTTTGAGAACAACCGTGTAAAGTTTGAAATTCAGGATTATAAAAACCAGATAGCTATTAATGAAGAGAAGCTATCGGCAGAGCGTAAACTCTTTTACTACATCATCGCGGTAATTATAGCCATTGTAACCATTATTATACTGATACTTAGAAACCTTTCGGTTAAACACAAGCAAAAACAGCTTATTGCCGAAAGCAACCAAAATGCAATGGCGCTGGAGCTTGAAAAAGAAAAGAACGAAAACCTGCTGCTGGAAAAACAAATAAAAGAACGCGAAACTACCGCACTTTTAGAGCAGGAACGCCTTAAAAGCGAGATAGAGGCCCGTAACCGTAAGCTATCTGCCAAGGCATTATACCTCTCAGGCAGGAACGAACTTATAGAGGAGATACTTTCCTCTTTAAGCAGCACTACAGAGCTGGCAAAGAACCCATCGCTTAGTGGGCACATCAAAACCTTAAAAAGCCACCTTAAAACTAATGATGAGTGGGACAGCTTTATTACCCATTTTGAAGAGGTAAACAATAACTTTTTAAACCGCTTAAAAGAAAAACACGCTAACCTTACAGCGAACGATGTGCGTTTTATAGCTTATATATATATGAATTTAAGCACTAAAGAAATTGCATCGATGCTTAATATTACCGCCGAAGCCTGCCGTAAACGTAAAGAACGCATTGCCACAAAAATGCAGTTGCCTCCCAACACAACACTTTACGATTATCTTTCGGCAATTTAAATCACTACTACAATCGTTTTAGTATAAAAATTTAACAATATCATATACTAATTCAACAATTTCACAGTTTCTTTTTATGTAAACTGTCACATTGACTATATTTGGCAAAAAATTACTTAAAAAGATGTTAAGAAAAGGACGTACAAAAATGTGGTTCAGCATTATGCTGCTGCTATTGCTATGCTCTTTATGCAACGGCCAGACTATGGACCATTGTAATGCCCTTTTAAAAAAAGGAACCGCAGAATATGCCGCCGGCAATTATGCCAAATCGCTCGAATTGTATACTGAAGCTCTGGCCCTTGCCGAAAAAAACCATTGGGACAAGCAGGAATATGATGCCCAAATAAATATTGGCAATAATTATTATGTAATGCTGGATTATGGCGAAGCGTTAGAGTATTTTTTAAAAAGCTATACCACAGCGGTTAAATACCTTACCCCAAAAGAAGAAATTGCTTCCTTAAACAATATTGCCAATCTGTATACTAAGGAAAAGTTATACGAAAAAGCCAAAGAATATTACACCCGCGCTTACGAAACAGCAAAAGAACAAAATATAGAGTCGCGCATGGGCCTACCGCTCATGAACCTGGGCTATATATACAACCTGCAAAACCAGCCACAAAAGGCACGCCCATACATAGAGCAGTCTATGCCTTACCTGGTAAAAATACCAACTCATTATTTATCAGCTAAAGTATTGCTGCTGGAAAATGACCTTTTAATGGGCAATACAAAAAAAGCAAGGGATGGTGCCTGGGCAATGTATGAATCTATGGAAAACCCTACCCTGGATAACCTTGATTATTTTATATGGCAAATAGTTGCAAAAAGCTATTTTGAGGAAAATAATTTTAAGGATGCCGAAGCTTATGCTAAAAAATTGTTAGCACAAAACCCCGAACCCGATTTAAGGCGCGATGTATTTGACTTGCTGGCACGCATCTACAAAAAATCAAATAACCTTAATAAGGCATTAGCATGTAAGGACTCGATAATTGAGCTTGATAAACGAATAAACGACAGTAAAAACGGCCGCCTGTTCGAGAACAACCGTGTACGTTTTGAAATAGAAAATTACAAGAACCAGATAAACGCTAACGAGCAGAAGATAACCGGCGAGCGCATTTTATTTTATTCGGTACTGGCAGTAATTGCAGCGCTGGTAATAATTATTACCCTTGCATTGCGCCAAAAAAAGATGCTGGCTGAGCGTACCCAGCATATAACGGCATTTGAGCTTGAGAAAGAAAAGACCAACAACCTCCTTCTGGAAAAACAAATTACTACTGCTCTATTAGAGCAGGAACGCCTTAAAAATGAGGTAGAGAACAGGAACAGAAAATTATCCAGCAAAGCGCTGTACCTATCAGGCCGTAATGAGCTTATTGAGGATTTTGTGACTTACCTTTCTAAAAAGCCACGCCTTGCAAAAGACCCTACCATTGTTAGCTACATTCAATCGCTTAAAAACCACTTAAAGACCGATAACGAATGGGATAACTTTATTGCCCATTTTGAGGAGGTAAATCAGGGCTTTTTAAACAGGCTTAAAACACTGCACCCATCGTTAAACAGTAACGACATCAGGTTTATTGCCTATACGTACATGAACCTTAGCATAAAAGAGATTGCTTTTATACTAAACATTACTGTAGTAGCGTGTAAGAAGCGAAAAGAACGCATTGCCGCAAAAATGGAAATTCCTAAAAATGTTGATTTATTTGATTATATATCAGCAGTTTAAAAATTACCCGTCGCCAAAATTATCACTTTACGTCGCTTTATTTTCCGGTTTTTAAACAGGTAAAAAACCGTACACCTGTTTTTTTTGAGTAATGTTGCCGTAACCATTTGCTAATAAGGCATTAACCCATCATTACATGGGCAACTGCCTTTAAGAATCATTTTTATTCTGCTCACACCCCCAATTTTGCCGGGGGTATTGCTTAGTAAATCGCTACCTGCTATTAAACAACTCAA
This sequence comes from Flavobacterium zepuense, assembly GCF_007097145.1. Lineage (GTDB taxonomy): Bacteria > Bacteroidota > Bacteroidia > Flavobacteriales > Flavobacteriaceae > Flavobacterium > Flavobacterium zepuense. The sequence goes on from NZ_VJVZ01000002.1 coordinate 540,918, forward strand.
AATAACCATGAAAAGAAAATTACAATTACTACGCAGGGGCGTGGGTATGGCGCTATTGCTACTGGCACCATCGGCGTATGCCCAGTGGCAGCAGGATTTATGGGTGGGCAAGCAGGCTTACAACTGGTGCGACAGCTATAACAAGGGCATTAATTTTAGTAGCGGCAGCCCCGTTATTTTTACAGGTGTACAACTATCGGCGCTGGAGGGTTCTACAACAATATCAGATGTTAACGGCGAACTGCTCTTTTATGCGGGCCAGCATAAAATATGGAATAAAAACCATCAGATTATGCTAAACGGCAATGATTTGTTAGGTGGTGGCGATAGCAGCACGCAATCGGGCGTGTTTGTGCAAAAACCGGGCAGCACTAATATTTATTACCTTTTTAATGTTAATACCCCAGACGCTATTACAGGCCTTATTTATTCGGAAATAGACCTTACTCTGGCAAGCGGCCTTGGCGGTGTTACGGCAAATAAAAATATTATGCTGGACAACATGGTGGGTGTAGAAAAAATTACAGCCGTGCATCATGCCGATGGCGAAGGCGTTTGGGTAATTACCCACAGGACAGGCAGTGCCGAGTTTGTTGCCTATCTGGTAACATCGGCCGGCGTTACCACTACTCCTGTGGTAAGTGCAGTAGGTACCGCATACTCGGGCATAGACCCGAATGATGTTTACCTTGCAGGCAATAATGGGGGCGTTGGGCAGCTTAAAGCATCGCCGGATGGCACTAAATTAGCCGCCGCCATACTGGACGGAACCAATAAAGGAGTAGATCTTCTTGATTTTGACAACCAGACAGGTATTGTTAGCAACGCCAAACATTTATCTGATAATACAGGGTTGGTATACGGTTTGGAATTTTCGCCAAACAGCAGGTTCCTGTATGTGTCGGATCCCAGCGGAGGGTGGGTTTTTGGGGGTACGGTACATCAATATGATGCTACCCTCGGTACTGAAGCCGATGTGGCCGTCTCTAATACTATTATTGCTACATTACCATCAGGGTCAGCCTATGGCAGTTGTGCCATGCAGCTTGGCCCAGATGGAAAGATCTATATTAAAGATGTGGTGGGCGAAGTATTAAATGCCATTAGCTACCCTAACAACCAGGGCGTTGCGGCAGGATTTACAGCTGCGGCTATTAATTTAGGCAGCAGCATAGGCACCCCCGCCTTTATACAAAGCTACTTTGAGTCGGGTATTTTAGCCGAGGAGGGATGCCCCGGCGATATCGCCTTTACCCTCCTCCGGATACCTGATGCTACAAGTATTACATGGGATTTTGGCGACCCGGCCAGCGGTGCCGATAACATATCAACCGTTGCAGAGCACAGCTACACTACAGGCGGCACCTACACAGTTACCGCAACCATAACCAGTAATGGCGCCACACAAACAGCAACAGGGCAGGTAATTGTTACCAACCCTAATGGTAATATTACCACGCCAACGGCTGTGACCTTATGTGCCGATGCTAACGGAACTGCAACATTTAACCTTAGCCTGCAAACACCTATTATATTAGGGAGTTTAGATGCTACCTTATACACAGTTACCTATTACCCTACTGTGGCTGATGCGCTTGCCGACACCAATGAAATTACCACACCGGCTGCATTTACATCGGCGGGGCAGACAATATATGTTTCTGTTACCCATAACGGGAACAACTGTACCAGCTACACACAGTTTAATGTTGTTGCAAGTCCGGCGCCGGTGCTTCCCATTGTGCCTGATCTTGAAACCTGCGATACCGCTGCTATAGATGGATTTGCAATTTTTAACCTTACCCAGCAGGATGCACTTTTATTACAAGGGTTAACAGGTGCAAACATTGCCTATTACACTACAGAGGCTGATGCTCACAGCGGCACCAATGCCATTACTACACCTGCATCATTTACTAATACAGTGAACCCGCAAACTATATACGCAACAGTTACTACAACCTCAGGTTGCCACAGCGTAACTTCTTTTAGTATAGACGTGCTCCCGGCACTGCAGCTGCCATCGGTTGGTAACCTACAGGAATGCGATACCAATGCTCAGGACGGGATTACAAATTTTGATTTAACGCAACAGGACGGTGCCCTTTTAAGCGGCATTACAGGTACTGTTGCTTACTATACTACAATGGCCGATGCCCAGGGGGGAGTGAACCCGGTAATTTTCCCCACTAATTTTCCTAATACTTCAAACCCCCAAAACATTTATGCAGTGGTAACCAACAGCACTACAGGATGTACGGGCACGGCCATTTTTACTATTGAGGCATTACCGGTGCCAACAGCCACAGCGGTATCAGATTTGCAAAGCTGTACCAATGTTTTTAATCTTATAGTACATACCGCTTCCCTGCAAGGGCAGTCAGGATATACCGTTGCCTATTTTACAAGCCTTGCCAACGCAGAGGGTAACATCAATGCCCTTGCCACGCCAAATGCTTTTGAAAGCACAGGAACAATACAAACCATTTATACACGTATAAGCAGTGGCGATTGTTACACCGTTACTACGTTTGATGTTATTACACTCCCTGCACCGCAAATAGGCGGCAGCCTGGTTATAGAGGGCTGCCCACCGTTTAATCTGGGCACAGCAGTTAGTGGCACAGGCCTTAGCTTTAGTTACTACACATCTCAGGAAGATGCTGATAACAATATAAATGCCATTGCCAATCCGTTGGCGTATGAAATTACCACCGGGAATTTAACAGTATACGTTCGTGCCGAAACTACCGATGGCTGTGAGGCTTTCGCCGAAATTGAACTGCAAACCGGCGCTTGTGATATACCTAAGGGAATATCGCCCAACCGGGATGGTTTTAACGACACGTTTGACCTTTCTTATTTTGATGTGCAAAAACTTAGCGTGTTTAACCGTTACGGCCAGGAAGTATACACTCGTAATAATTACACCAACCAGTGGTATGGCCAGCAGGAAAATGGTAAAGAACTGCCAACAGGCACATATTATTATGTAGTTGAGCTAAGTGGCGGCATTAATAAAACCGGTTGGGTTTACATAAACCGCCAGGAAAACTAAATACCTTGCAAACTGCCGTTTGTTATAAATGGCAGTTTGCATTTATTATCACAATAAACCGTAAAGGCCAGAGAATTCTACATTAAAAAATTTTAACACAGCTAAAAGCGTAATTTTTTTCTTAAATAAATGTTAATGAACGAAAAATAATTATCTTTAGCCACCACGAATCAGGGCTTTTTATTACGGTAAAAAGCTTTTGTTCAACCCAATAAAACACACATACCCGCATGAAGAAAATTTATTTTGCAGCATTAATGGCATTGGGAGGCCTGCTGGATGCCACTGCGCAGCAGGACCCGCATTACACCCAGTACATGTACAACATGAACGTAATAAACCCGGCTTATGCGGGCAGTAAAGAA